>CAVRJN010000001.1:0-454458 GCA_963721585.1 uncultured Acidimicrobiaceae bacterium
GGCCAGGTCGGCCGTCCGCGACGCCTCCACCTTGCGCACCGCGCTGTCGAGTCCGAGCGGTTCCATCACGACCGCGAGCGTGGAGCGGGCCGAACCGAGGAGGATCGGCGCCAGGAAGTCGCTGCGCACCTCTATGCGGGGCCATTCGGCGACCCAGAAGGTGGCGTGCACCATGCCGTCCACCCGTACCTCCGACCAGCTCTCCTCCATGGCCATCGGCCAGTGGTCCTGCACGGGTTCGGCGGTGGGGCGTGGCTCGTAGGTGCGGAGGAGCTGTCGGGCCAGATCGTCGGCCGACAGGACGGCCTCGACCTGCACGTCGGCGTCGGCCAGCTGGCGGATGAGCGATCCCATCTCGCGCGCGAGCGTGGCGCACCCCACCTCGACCGAACGGGTGAGGCGCACCTGCAGGGCCAGGACGACGTCGTGGGCGCAGGCGTACGAGTCCAGATCGTCGAGCAACGCGTCGTAGGAGGCTCTACAGGCCGAGGCCGCGTCGGAAACCCCCTCCGCAGCGAGATACGAGCGCATTCCCTCCCCGTCGTCGGGGAACGCAGCCGCCACCCATTGGACCCGGTGCACCGGCGAGCCCTCGCGGGCCAGGGAGGCGAGCAGCGAGGCCCATGCGCCCACCCGGCGGTCCTGCTCGTCGGCGCCCAACAGAGCGAAGCTCCCGCCGCGCAACGAGAGCGCCGCCGGTGAGCGTGCGCCCGGCGCGGTCGTGCACGACGCCCATGTCCCGCCAATCGGCACGCAGGAGGCGCATCCCGCGGAGAGTCCCCATGCGCCGCGCACCCCGAATGCGCGTCCGGCGCGACCCCCAGCACACGACGACCGGAAGCCACTCGTCGCCGGTCCGGCCGGCCACGGGCACCGTCGCCAGCGCGCCGTACAGGACGAGGATGCCGACGGCTGCGGCCACGCCGACCGCGTTGGGCTCCGAGCGCAGCACGATCACGCCGAAGACGAGTCCCACGGCCACGGTCATGATCTGACCCGCGCGCCAGCCCGCCAGCGCGCCCCCTCGCTCGCGGGGCCCGAACCGGTAGCGCGACCCGCCTTCGTCGCTCACGCGTCGGGGCCCTGGCCCGGCGGCCATGCCGGCGGCAGCTTCTTGAGGGAGGGTCCCTCGTTGTCACCCATGTAGTACCGCCTCTCTCCCGGCTCATAACGCGTCGATCAGGCTGTGGCCCGGTGGGACGCCCTGCCACATCCAGGCGTCCTCCGCCGTTTTCGGGCCGAGGCGTCTCCCCTTCGCGTTCCTGGCCCCCACCCGATCCGCCGGGTCCGGCTCGAAGCCGGTTGCACCCGCCGCATCCGCCGTCGCGCCCGCTCGCGCCCTCCGCCCGCGATGTCGGCGCCGGTAGAAGGGGCTTGGGCCCCTTCGGACGCGGACCGATGCCCGCAGCCACGCCCTCGTCGTAGATCCGCTGGGCCGACGGATCACCCTCCCCCAGGGGAATGCCGGAGCCCGAACCCGAGCCGGTCCCGCCCTCGCCCGCATCGCCCCGTCCCCGTCCCCGCCCCCGCCCCCGCCACGGTCCCCGCGTCCGCCCCCGCCGAGTCCACCGGCCGCCGCCGTCCCGGCCATCAGCCGCGCGTCCCCCACCGCCCCAAGCCCCTCGTGCAGGGCATGGGCCGCCGCCGTCCGGGCAGTCCGGGTCATGGCGGCGGTGCCCCGCTCACGCAGCCCGTCGAGATGCGCCACCGCACCCGCTTCGACGGCCGGGATCATGCGCAGGATGGCAAAGGGCACGAAGGTGGCCATGAGGAGGAGAGCGCCACCGGCCAGGACGGAGGAGAAGCCCGATCCGTGGTTGCCCGTGCCGGCGGTGCCCGAGGCGACGGCGCCCGCCGCCAGGCTCAGGGTGGCCACGATCACGAATTTGGAGAGGATCAGCGCGGCCAGCGTCTCGACCAGTCGCCGGCACCAATGCGAGACCGCAGGCCACACCAGAGTCGCGAGAGCCAAGGGCAGGAAGAGCACCGCCACGTAGACGGCGGCGGCCCGGATGAGCAGCTCCAGCCACAATACGAACGCCGCCACGGCGATCAGCAGAGCGATCAGCAGCAGCACGAAGCTGGCGATACTCGGGTCGGCCGCCGAGGACACCAACCCGGAGGTCACGGTCGTGAGCAGGGAGCTCACATCGGCATTGGTCCCGCCGGCCACGGCGTCGCTCATGGCGTCGGTGGCGGACAGGCTCAGGACGACGATCTGGATCGCCACCACGGCCAGCAACAGCGCCAGCGGGAGTTGCACCAGGAAGGTCCGGATGAGCTGGCCCGGGTTCTGCCGCACCACCGCCTGCAGGGTCGAGGCCAGCAGCATCGGGAGGATGACCACGCCGGCGAGAGCGGTCATCTGCCCGTAGTGGGTCCGGAACCAGCTCGCCCCCACGTCCACGGTCGTGGTGGCACTGAGCACGTCGCCGATCTGGTTCAGCAGCCACTCGGCCCCGCTGGCCACCCACTGGCTGATCCCGTTCAGGATCGACTCGAAGCCCGAGGACACGACGGAGCCCCCGATGCTGCCTGCTTGGCAGATCGGGTTGAGCGCGTCGAGACCGGTGCAGCCGGCGGCCAGCATGATGCCGATGCCGATTCAGTGCAGGTTGGTCCCGGCGTGGAAGAAGAAATTGATGATCGGCGGGGCGGCACCGATCAGGAGCGCCGCCAGGCCCGAGACCAGCACGGCCCGGCGCCCGACCATCGACTGCTGGAAGTTCTGGGCATGGACGCCCAGGGCCCAGGCGGCAGCCCCGATGAGCAGCCCGGCCAGCGCGGCGATGAGGGCCCAGGCACCCAGTCCGTTCGTGAGCTCCTGCAGGGTCCCGCCTCCCGGCAGCGCGTTCATGCTCGGGTTCAACGAGACATCGGCCAAATGCCACAGCATGGGTGCCCTCCGTGTTCGTCATGCGTGCCGGTGCCGGACGCCGTTCGGCGGAGAACGGTTTGCGCGACATCCCGTTTGCCCTTTCTTCTGGAGGGCGGCGCCGGGCTCTTCTGCAGGGCGCCGCCGGGCTCTTCTGCAGGGCGGTGCCGGGCGGAGTGCCGTCGGGGGTTGCAGAAGGGCAGCTCAGGACGCGGGCCCCCGCAGCCACGGACCTGCCACGGACCGGCCACGGACCGGCCACAGACCGGAGGAACGGCACGTCACGCCGGCATCTCCACGGCAACTGTTCACCGCGGACGCTCCAGCCCTGTCATATTGGGGGCGTGCCGCTAAGTGGGCCTGGGGAAGTCAATTTGAGTATGTCCCAGGAGCTCATCTTCATTGCGGTCGCCGTCGGCGTCTGCGTGCTGGTCGGCTTCATCGCCGCCATGCTCGGGCGGCGCTCGGGTCGCCGGGCCATCTCGCAGCGTCTGGCCTCTCTCGGCACCCGTCTCGGGCTCGATCCGCCCGAGGACGAGTACAACGTGGAAACGTCCCTCGCCTACCTGGAGCAGGTCACCGGCGGGGCCGCCCAGGCCGTCACCGAGTCGAGCTCCGACGCCATCAGGCTCCGCAGGTCGCTCGACACCCTCACCCAGGGCGTCGTGCTCTGCGACGAGAACGGCACCGTGATCTACCGCAACGGGCGCGCCAATGCCTTGATGGTGAGCCGCCACGGCGACGCCCTCGCCGCACAGGCGGTCACCGACGTCCTGGAGGACGCCTGGCACGAGGGATCGGCCGAGCGCACCCTCGATCTCTACGGCCCGCCCCGGCGCACGCTGCAGGTGCGCGCCCGGCAGATCGACGACGGGCGGCGCCCGCTCGGGGTCATCGCGCTCATTGAGGACGTCTCGGAGCGGCGCCGGCTCGAGGAGATCCGGCGCGATTTCGTGGCCAACGTCAGCCACGAGCTCAAGACGCCCATGGGCGCGCTGGGCCTGCTGGCCGAGACGCTGGTCTCGGAGCCCGACCCCGATGTGGCGCAGCGACTGGCCGGGCGCATCCACAACGAGGCCTTCCGGGTGAGCCGCATCATCGACGACCTGCTCGACCTCTCGCGGATCGAGTCCGAGGAGGCCCCGCCGCGCGAGCCGGTGCTGGTCAATCTCGTCATGGCCGATGCCATTGAGCGTGTGCGCGCCACGGCCGACCAGCGCGGCCTCGAAATCGTCCTGCACGAGCCCTCGCCCCCTGTCGCCGTCCTGGGCGACCGGCGCCAGCTGGTCTCGGCCATGCACGCCCTGCTGGAGAACGCCATCACCTACTCCTACGACAACTCCAAGATCGTGGTGACCGGTGTCGCACAGCGCTTCAACCCGAACCTGAGCCACCCCTCCGTGGTCGGCGAGGACGCCGGCGGCGGTGGGCCGGACGATCCCGTCACGGGCGAGTACCCGGCCGTGACCGCCGATGCAGCCCCCGTCGGCGACGTCGCGTCGGCGGTGGAGCCGGTCTTCGTCCCCGAGATCCTCGACCAGTACTCACCGCTGGGTCAGTCCGCCCCCGGCGCCTCGGCCGCCACGGGGACCACCGCGCCGACCATGCCCGGGCCTCCGACCGTCAGCGCCGAGGGTGAGTCCGCCGGAACCGGTCCGGCGGACTCCGGCCCGGCGGCCTCACCCAATTGGCGCATCGAGGAGCGGGACAACGTCCGACTGTCGGTGCAGGACCACGGCGTCGGCATCCCGGCCCGGGACCTCGATCGCATCTTCGAGCGCTTCTACCGCGTCGACCACGGCCGCAGCCGGGACACCGGCGGCACCGGGCTCGGCCTGTCCATCGTCCGCCACGTGGCCAACAACCACCAGGGGTGGGTCGACGTCGAGTCGCGCGAGGGCGAGGGTTCCACGTTCACCCTCGTCCTGCCCATCCAGGCGGAGCGGCTGGCGTGAGCAAGACCTCCTCGAGCACGGGCGCCGACGTCGGCGCCGGCAGGTCCACCAAGAAGGCCGGTCGGAGCACGCCGGGCGAGGGGCCCGTCAAGGTCCTGCTGGCCGAGGACGAGGAGTCCTTCATAGAGGCCCTGGTCATCGGCCTGACCAACGAGGGTTTCCGGGTGACCGTGGCCCGCGACGGCAACGAGGCGCTGCAGCTCTTCGACGAGACCGTCCCCGACATCCTCCTGCTGGACCTCATGCTGCCCAAGCTGTCGGGCATCGACGTCTGCCGGGCCATCCGCACCCGTTCGACGGTGCCCATCATCATGGTCACGGCCAAGGGCACCGAGATCGACACCGTGGTGGCGCTCGAAGTCGGGGCCGACGACTACGTGACCAAGCCCTACCGGCTCCGTGAGCTGGTGGCCCGCATGCGGGCGGTGCTCCGGCGCGCACCAGGGGGCTCCGAGTCCGGCGACCTGGGCGGTTCCGTCGAGTTCGGGAGCGACGGCATCTGGGAGTCCAACGGGATCAAGGTCGACTTCGACCAGCGGCGCGTCTTCGTGCGCGGCGAGGAGGTCCACCTGCGGCGCAAGGAGTTCGAGCTGCTGCGGCTGCTCGTCGAGAACTCCGGCCGCGTGCTCACCCGCGACGTGCTCATCGACCGCGTCTGGGGCACCGACTACATCGGCGACACCAAGACGCTCGACGTCCATATCAAGCGCCTGCGTTCCCGCATAGAGGCCGATCCTTCGACCCCCCTGTTGATCACGACGGTGCGGGGCGTGGGCTACCGATTCGCCGCCGCCTGACCACTTGTTGTTCGTCCGTTGTGAATGCGTTGACGCGTCCCCTGGGCTGGGTCGACGCGCGCCGCAACGCGCTGACCTGGAGCGGGGCGAGGTTGCTCAGGGACCAGGCAACTGGAACACTCGGACGGGTCGTGGCGGATGTGGATGGGTCGATCTTGTCGTTTGTCAGGAGGGCCGCGGCGTTCGTGACGCTCACGGCAGCGTTGGCGCTGCTCCTCCCGACGTTCCTGCTCGCCCCTGCACCCGCCGGCGCAGCGATCGTCCCGCCGCAGAACCCTGGCGGCAACATCACGCCGGCCCCGGGGTACACGGGCCCCTGCGGGAGCCTTTCGGACCCGAACCCCTACTGCCCGAGCGGGCTCACGCTGCTCTACGGCGACCGCCAGGCCGAAGGCCTCGCCCCGATGAGCCTGCCCAGCAACTGGAACTCACTGACGCCACCCGAGCAGCTGTTCGTCCTGACCGACGAGGAGCGGACCGACCGCGGACTCCCCCCCATTTCGGGGCTCGCCGCGAATCTGAACGCCTATGCCCAGGCCGGTGCCAACGCCCACACCGACCCGCCGTTCCCGAATTACGGATCCACGGCGGGCTCCACCTCCGCCTCGACGCCATCCATGGGGACCGCACTGGCGATGTGGATGTACGACGACGGACCGGGCGGGACCAACGTGGACTGCCCCGCCTCCGGTGGGGGCGGCTGCTGGGGCCACCGGGACATCATTCTCGGCTCGTACGCCTCTCCCTCCCTGATGGGAGTGGGGTTCGGCCCCTCGACGACCCAGATCTTCGTCGGGGGTGACACGGAGGACACCCCGTACTTCACCTGGGCCCAGGAGGCGCCGCTGCTGCCCGTGGGCGTCTACCCCTACGGCGCGGGCGCGTCGGTCCTGCCCGGGACGTCACAGACCTGGTCGATGGAGCTGTGGGCCTCCGGCGAGAACATGAACACGACGGCGACCCAGACCGGTGGCCAGGGAGTGTTCTCGCTGAGCACGACGAACTGCAACCTGGCGCCCGGGCAGTCCTGCGACGTCCCGGTGCACTTCACACCCCCGTCCGTCGGCGTCTACACGGCGACGGTGGAGGTGACCGGGCCCAACGGCACGCAGGACGTGCTGCTGCGGGGGGTGGCGAGCCACGGCTACCACCTCGTGGGCTCCGACGGGGGCGTCTTCAGCTACGGCGACGCCCCGTTCGCGGGCTCGACGGGCGGGCGGCGCCTGAACGAGCCCGTGGTGGGCATGACACCGTCCAAGACCGGCGCCGGCTACTGGATGGTGGCGGCGGACGGTGGCATCTTCAACTACGGCGGCGCCGGCTACTTCGGCTCCATGGGCGGCAAACCCCTCGACGCCCCGATCGTGGGCATGGCGGCGACGCCGGACGGCGGCGGCTACTGGGAGGTGGCGTCGGACGGGGGGGTCTTCAGCTTCGGCGACGCCCACTTCTACGGCTCCCGGGGTGGCCAGGCCGTCGACGGTTCCATCGTGGGCATGGCGGCGGACGCCACCGGCCACGGGTACTGGCTCGTGTCATCCGAAGGCGGGATCTTCAGCTTCGGGGACGCCGGCTTCTACGGCTCGGCCGGCAACCTCCCCCTCGTCCGACCGGTGGTCGGGATGGCGGCGACGGGCAACGGGGGCGGGTACTGGCTGGTGGCTTCTGACGGAGGGGTCTTCACCTACGGCAACGCCAGCTTCCAGGGCTCCACGGGCGGCCTGCCGCTCAACGCGCCCGTCGTGGGCATCGCCGCCACCCCTGACGGCGGCGGGTACTGGCTGACCGCGTCCGACGGCGGGGTCTTCAACTACGGCGATGCGGGCTTCTTCGGCTCCATGGGGGGCCAGCCTCTGGTGGCGCCCGTCGTCGGTGGCGCCGCCTACAACCCCGCCTGATCAGACCATCAGACTGATCAGACCACCAGCCGCTCGAAGTCGTCGGGGATCGTTGTCCCCGTCATGGACGCCGTGTCCACCTGCTCGCCCAGATGCGTCAGGATCAGGTGCACGTCGGGGTGGGCGGCCTGGAGGGCGCGGACCGACTCCTCGTCCATGTGCGACCCCTGGACACCGGGCGGGGTGTGGCGCCCGTTGCACTCCACCACCAGGACCTCGGACTCCCGGGCCAGCTCGTTGAGGCCGTCACAGGGCGTGGTGTCCCCCGAGTAGCCGATGACCCGACCGCCACGGTCGAACAGGTACCCGAAGCAGCGCAGGTAGGGCACGTGCACGACCTCGACGGCCCGGAAGCGCAGGGGCCCGGCCTGCTGCCAGCCCCCGTCGACCTCGACGAAGCGCAGATCCAGGTTGGCCCGGCCCAGCTCGGTGACCGAGGCGACGGCCCCCGCCTCGTTCATGCGGGCCAGGTGGTCCTCTATGCCGGGCGGTCCCACCACGGAGAGGGTCCGGCCCCCGCCCCCCTCGGACAGCGCCTGCAGGAGGAAGGGCCACCCGAAGCAGTGGTCCGCGTGGAAATGCGAGACGACCACCACCTCCACCGCCTCGAGCGGGATCCCGCAGCGCCGCAGGTGCGGCAACGCGGTCGGCGACGGCTCCACCAGGACCGACTCGTCCACGACGAAGCTGTTCCAGTACCGGCCCGGGGGGGCGAGGAAGTTGCCCGTCCCAAGGAAGGCCAGCTCGGTCACTCCGTCACCCGGTCACTCCGTCACCTGGTGTCGGCCAGGGAGAGCAAGCGCCGCCACCAGGATCGGGTCCCCCTGCACCGCCGCGTCGGGGACCGCCAGGCGCCGGTAGAGCATCAGCACCAGGTCAGAGGCGGTGGCCCGGAGCTCCGAGACCCGGGCGGATCGCTCGGCGTCCCCGGCCCCGGTCCGGGCCCCGGTCCCGGCCACCCGCCAGCTCGCCCCGGTGTCGGTGGCGGTCAGCGTGACGGCGCCGGGCAGGGAGGCCAGATCGGCCCCCACCATGATCTCGATGAACTCGGGCACGCCGTCGTCGGCCAGCCCGGGGTGCAGCGGGGCCGGCGATCCGGTCACACCCTCGGCGTCCCAGCGGTGCACGGACACCTCCTGGGCCTGGTGGCGGCCCACGGCGCCCGCCGTGTGGGGCTCGGGCCACCAGGCCCAGCACGGCGCGTCGGGGCCGGCGGCGCGCAGGGCGCCGAGCAGGGAGTACGTGCACCAGCCCAGCCAGGCCAGCAGGTCGTTGTCCTCGGGAAGAGCGGTGAGCTCGGCCCCCGAACGCTCGGCGGCGTTCTGGGCCCGCACGTTCTCGCCCCAGTACCACTGCACCTCGCCGATGTGGTGGGCCAGGTCCCGCACCGACCACTCGGGCGTGGACGGCACCCTCGCCTCGAGGTCCAGCCCCTCGACGACCTCGCTCATGCGGCGGCTCTCCGCCGCGATGATCTCGAGCCTGTCGCCGAAGCCGAAATGCTCCGGCGGCCCGCTCCCGTCCAGATCGACGACCGTCACGTCATGGCGCCTTGATCAGCAGTTCCCCGCCGACGTAGGGGGCCAGGCACTCCGGCAGCACCACGGTCCCGTCCGGCTGGCGCCCGTGCTCCACCAGGGCGGCCCAGATCCGCGGCCAGGCCAGCGCCGATCCGTTGACCGTGTGCACCAGCTGCAGCGGCCCGCCCCCGGCCGGCCGGAAGCGCACGTTGGCCCGCCGGGCCTGGTAGTCCCGGTACCAGCTGACCGAGCTGACCTCGAGCCAGCGGTCGACCCCGGGCGCGTAGACCTCCAGGTCGAAGGTGCGGGCCGACGGGCCGCCCAGGTCCCCGCAGCACAGGTCGAGCACGCGGTAGGGCAGCTCGAGCTCCTGGAGCATCGACTCGGCCCGCTGCAGAATGTCGGCCTGGGCCTCTAGCGCGCCCTCGGGCGTGGTGTAGGCGAACAGTTCCACCTTGTCGAACTCGTGCACCCGCAACAGGCCCCGGGTGTCCCGGCCCGCCGAGCCCGCCTCACGGCGGTAGCAGGCGGTCGCCGCAGTGAAGCGCAACGGGAGCTGGGACTCGTCCACTATCTCGCCCCGGCGCAGGGAGGTGAGCGGCACCTCGGCCGTCGGGATCAGCCACAGGTCGTCACGCTCGACGTGGTAGGCGTCGTCGGCGAACTTGGGCAGGTGGCCCGTGGAGGTCATGGTCTCGGTGAGCACCACCGTCGGCGGCCGGATCTCCTCGTAGGCCGGCGAGTGGCGGTCGATGGCGAAGGCGGTCAGCGCCCGCAACAGCCGTGCCCCCGCGCCCCGGTAGAGGGGGAACATGGACCCGGCCAGCCGGGCCCCGCGCTCCATGTCGAGGATCTGCAACGACTCGCCGATCTCCCAGTGCGGGATCTCCTGGTGTGCAGCCCTTTCGGGAGGCGGCCGACCGGCATCCCGGCCCGCCCACCACCGGCGGACTTCCACGTTGTCGTCCTCACCCATGCCGTCCGGCGCGTCGTCCGCCGGGATGTTGGGCAGGTAGAGCAGCCCGGTCTGGCGCCGCTCCAGCAGTTCGGCCGCTTCAGCGGCCGCGACCCGCTCCTCCTCGCCCAGCCCCTTGCTGCGCTCGCCGAGCTCCGCCGCCAGCGCGTCGTCGCCCGCCTTCCTGGCCTGTCCCACCTGGCGCGAGAGATCCTTGACCTCGGCCCGCAACGCCTCGGCGCTCGCCACCCGCGCGCTCCACGCGGCGTCGGCATCCACGACGGCGTCGACCTCGGCCGCCTCGACGCCGCGCCGGGCCAACGCCGCCTTGACCGCATCGGGATCGGCTCGGAGCGCACGGATATCGATCACTCCTGCTCAAAGTAGTCTGCGACGCCGTGCCAGCCGTCGAGGTCACCGGCCTCACCGTGCGCTACGGACCGGCCGGCACGCCGCCCGCAGTCGACGGCGTCGACCTGGCCGCCGACGCGGGCGAAGTGCTCGTCGTGCTGGGGCCCAACGGCGCCGGCAAGACGTCGACGGTCGAGACGCTCGAGGGCTACCGCCGCCCGGCCGCCGGCGAGGTGCGCGTCCTCGGGCTCCGTCCCATCGCTGACCATGCCGCTCTGAGCGGCCGCATCGGGGTCATGCTCCAGCGCGGCGGCGTCTATCCCATGCTCGGCCCGCGCCGGGTCCTCGACCTCTTCGCCGGCTACTACGCCGAGCCGGTGCCGGCGGACGAGCTCCTCGACCTCGTGGGGTTGCGCTCGGTCGCCGGCACGCCCTGGCGCCATCTCTCGGGCGGCGAGCAGCAGCGGCTCTCCCTCGCACTGGCCCTGGTGGGGCGGCCCGACGTGGCCTTCCTCGACGAGCCGACCGCCGGCGTCGACCCCGAGGGCCGCATCGCCGTGCGCGCCGTGGTGGCCGGGCTGAAGAGTCGGGGCGTGTGCGTCGTCCTGACCACCCACGAACTGGGCGAAGCCGAGAAGATGGCGGACCGCATCGTGATCCTCTCGGCGGGCCGGGTCGTCCTGGAGGGGACACCGCAGGTCCTCACCGCCGCGGCCGCGCCCGGGGCCCGAGGCCCCCGTGTCGTCACGTTCGGAGCTCCGCCGGCGCTCGACGTCGCGGCGCTCGCCGCCGCGGTCGGGCCCGGGACCACGGCCACCGAGACCGCGGCGGGCCGCTACCGGGTCGAGGCCTCGGAGGTCGAGACCCCCGCCGTCACCGCCGCGGTGGCGAACTTCCTGGCGGGCCGCGGCGCCACCCTCACCGACCTGGCGACGGGCAAGACCCTGGAGGACGTCTACTTCGAGACGGTGGGCCGGGCCGGCGAGGCCGTCCCCGAGGAGACGCCACCCGGCGCGGCGGGCCGGGGCCGGGGCCGGGGCCGGGGCCGGAGGCGGGCCCGGTGAGCACGAACGCCGGAGCGCTCCGGCCGCTGCGGGCGCAGACCGGCGCCGAGGTCTTCATGACGCTGCGCCGCGGCGAGACGCTGCTGCTGACCCTCGGAATTCCCGTCGTCTTCCTGCTCTTCTTCTCGAAGGCCTCGGTGGTGTCGACCCCGACGGCGACCCCGGCCAACTTCTTCGTGCCCGGAATCTTGTCCCTCGCCGTCATGTCGACGGCGATGGTCTCCCTCGGCATCGCCACCGGCTTCGAGCGCGGCTACGGCGTGCTCAAGCGCCTCGGCGCCACCCCGCTCGGCCGCCCGCGCCTGCTCGGCGCCAAGATCCTCACGATCGTTGCGGTCGAGCTGGTGCAGGCCGCGGTGCTGCTGCCGGTCGGGCTCGCCCTGGGCTGGAACCCGGGAGGCGGCGGCCCGGCGGTGGTGGCCGGCGCGATCGGTGCCGTGCTGCTCGGCTCGGCCGCCTTCGCCGGCATCGGCCTCTTCATGGCCGGCACACTGCGCGCCGAGGTCAACCTGGCCGCGGCCAACGGCCTCTACCTCGTCCTCCTGCTGCTGGGCGGCATGATCGTCCCGCTGGCGAAGCTGCCGAGCGGGCTGGCCGGCTTCGCCAAAGCGCTCCCGGCGGCGGCGCTCTCGTCCGCGCTGCACGCCGCCCTCGGGACCGGGGCCGCTGTGCCCGCCGAATCCTGGGTCGTGCTGGCCGTCTGGGCGGTCGCCGCCCCGCTGGCGGCGGCGCTCACGTTCCGCTGGGAATGAGGGCACGCTCGTCGGCGGTGAAGGACGAGGGTGTGAGCACGGCGCCCCGCACGATTCTGGCGATCGTGCCGTCTCCGTTGACGAACACCGCGTAGGGGTCGCCGTCGAAGTAGAAGAGACCGCTGGTGATCCCGGCCCCGGGGTCCGATGCCACGGGGAACGAGACGCCCGTCGCGTCGATGAAGGACTCGGCGGTCGATGTCTTGTCGAAGCTGTCGACGCCGATGACGCGGATCCGCGAGAGTGCCCCGTGTGCCTGGTCCTGCTTGCGGACCGTGGCCGCCAGCGGGGGGAGCTCCTGGTGGCAACTCGCGCACCAGGCTCCGAAGAACAACAGGACGGCTGGAGTGCCGTTCCCGCCACCGTCGGCCGGGACGGACACCCGGGACGACCCGGTCGGGCCGAGGTTGTCACCGCTGAAGGAGGGCACCGGTCCACCCTCTCGGGGCGCGCTCGTGGTGGTCGAACTCGTGCCGATGCTGGTCAACAGCCCGATGAGCAGAATGATCAGGAGGCCGATGCCCAGGCCGATGAGAATGAACCGCTTCCGGGGCGGGCGGGCCACCGGCGCGGTCTCCGCCTCCGGCGCAGGTGAGGACGCCGGGTCCGGGGGTGTGACGTCGGTCATGCCGCGGGGACGTTAGTGAATGTGGTTGCGGATGAGTACGTCGCCCGCCATCGCCACGAACAGCACGGTGAGGTAGGTGATGGAGTACCCGAAGACACGCATCGCCTCGCGCCCGGTCGCCTTGTCGTTCTGGGCCAGTCCCCAGAGACGGGTCACGAGGTAGAGGAACCCGGCACCGAGCACGGCGGCGCTGACCATGTAGATCCAGCCCAGGTGGGCCACGGGTCCGAACAGGAACGACACCGCCACCAGCGCCACCGTGTAGTAGACGATCTCGGTCGTGGTGCGCCTCATGGATGCGACGACCGGGAGCATGGGCACGTCCGCCGCCCGGTAGTCCTCCTTGTAGCGGACCGCCAGCGACCAGAAGTGGGGCGGCGTCCAGATGAAGATGATGGCGAAGAGCACCACCGGTGCCCAGCTCAGGCTGTTGGTCACGGCCGCCCACCCGACCAGGACCGGCACCGCGCCCGCCGCGCCGCCGATGACGATGTTCTGCGTCGAGCGGCGCTTCAGCCACAGCGTGTAGACGAAGACGTAGAAGAGCGTCGCCGAGATGGCCAGCACGGCCGAGAGCAGATTGACGGCGAGCCACAGCTCCACGAAGGCCGCCACCTCGAGCGCCAGCGCGAAGACGAGGGCGGCGGTGGGCGTCATGGCGCCCGGTCACCAGCGGACGGTTCTTGGTCCGGTTCATCAGGCGGTCGATGTCCCGGTCCACCACCATGTTGATGGCGTTGGCCCCGCCGGCCGCCAGCGCGCCGCCGGCCAGGGTGGCGACCATGAGCCAGATCGGCGGCACGCCGCGCTGCGCCACCACCATGGTGGGAAGCGTCGTGACCAGCAGGAGCTCAATGATCCGTGGCTTGGTCAGGGCGATGTAGGCCCCGACGGTCGACCGCGACCACTTGGCTCGCCGGCCCGGAAGGGCGGGCGCCTCGATGGACATGTCCGTGCAGCCTACGGCGGGGGCACGCCCGGGACCAGGCGACGGGCGCCGGTACGCTTGCGCCAGAGTGTCGCGGCGCCGTACCCCCACCGTCTCGCCCTCGCTGAGCCACCGGCTCGACGTCGTGGCCCTGGTCCTGACCGCCCTCATCGTGCTGACCGGGGCCGGGGTCCGCCTGACCGGCTCGGGCCTGGGGTGCGCCGACTGGCCCGAGTGCTCGGTCGGGCACCTGACCCCCGCGCTGCAGTTCCACGGCCTGGTGGAGTTCGGGAACCGCCTGGTCACCGTCGTCCTGACCGTGGGGGTGGCCGCGGCCTTCCTCGGCTCGGTCTTCCGCTCCCCGCGCCGGCGCGACCTGATGTGGCTGAGCGGAGGGCTGGTGGGCGGCGTGCTGGCCCAGGCCGTCCTCGGCGGCATCGTCGTCTACACCAAGCTCAACCCCTACGTCGTCATGGTGCACTTCTTCGCCACCATGCTCCTGCTGGTCGACGCCGTCGTCCTGGTCCACCGCTCCACCCGCGACTACACGCCCGGTGCCGGCCACCTCCTCGTGCCCCGGCCGCTGATCCGCCTCTTCTACGGCGCCCTGGCGCTCCTGGCGCTCGTGATCGCGGCCGGTACCGCCACCACCGGTGCCGGGCCGCACGCGGGCGACGCCTCGGGCCAGCAGGTGGCGAAGCGGATCCCCATCGCACTGCGCGACATGGCCGAGCTCCACTCGAGCCTCGCCCTCCTTCTGATCGGCGTCACCATCGGCCTGGTGGTGGGACTCCACATGGGCGACGTGCCCGAGCGGGTGCGCCGCGCCGCCGCGCGTGCTGATGGTCGTGATGGTGGCCCAGGCCGGCGTCGGGTACACCCAGTACTTCACCCACCTGCCGGCGCTCCTCGTCGAGGTCCACATCCTGGGTGCGACCGCGTTGGTGATCGGGGCCACGCAGACGTTCCTCGCCTGCACCTACCACGCGCCCGAGGTGCTGCCGGCCCCCGTCGTCGTCGGCACGCCGGAGCCGAGCGTCCCGATCGGTGCCCATTAGGCTGTGTCGTTCCGTGCTCTTCGGCACGGTCCCGGCCCCCATCGTCTAGCGGCCTAGGACACCGCCCTTTCACGGCGGCAGCACCGGTTCGAATCCGGTTGGGGGTGCTGTTTGCCATTGACCCCGTTCAGTGGACCGCGATTCTGGCAATGCGGCCTGACGAAACGGCTTGGGTGCCAATCCTCGAATTCGGGCCAATCGTCATGGCTGTGGTCCTGGGGCTCAGGCCAAGGCAAAGATTCTCGTCTGGGCCCGAAGCAGGCGGCCGTGAGGTGCAACTTCCCCGATTGGGGATCCGTGCAATCGCCGGCAATCCACGGGTTTCCGACTCATTGGCTGATGGCGGCGGTCGCTGCGGTGTAGGTGCCGTTCGCTGCGAGGGTCAACGTGGCGGTGGTCCACGAGGAGCTCGTAGAGGACGTAAATGTGAATCGCGGGGACACCGCAAGTCCCGTGGCCGGGAATGCCTGGGCCGTGGTGGGCGTGCCGGACGCTCCGGGACCAGCATTGGTGAACGTGAACGTCACCGTGTGACCAGAGCCGATGGCCGACTCGACGTTGCCTTCGGCATCGGTGACGGACACAGTGAACGTGGCGGTGGTGCCACGGCCGAACCCGGTGAGCGGGCAGGTGAAATAGCAGGGAAGGGTGACGGGGGCCGGGCTGATACCGGTAAAGGCCAGCCGAGCCGCGGTGCCGTCTTTGATCGTGATCGGTACAAACGTGAGATTGCGGGCTGTCCCGTCGGTCATGGTCAGCGTCTCGGTGCCAGCGGCGACCAAGGTGATCGAAATGGTGACGCTGCCACTGGCCCATGTGGGGCTTGGGAGAGTCGCGACCGCTCCGGAAGGGCTGGCGTTGGCGCCGCCCCACGTGAGCGGGTGCGCGCCGGTGTAGGTCGTGTCGAGGGCGCCGTTGCTCAGGGCGTGGACGGTGACGTTGAAGGCGGTGCCGGCGGTCGCCGTGGTCGGCTGAGTCCCAGATATCGCAAACGTGAGGGCCGGCGCAGCAACAGGGCACGGATTGGCGATGTTGAGGGTCGGTCCGGTGATGCAAATGTCAGTGGCCGTCCCGGTCGTGGTGTCCGTCCCACCCCCTCCCACGATGCAATTTCCGGTGCCGGTATCTGTAATCGTGTTCGAGCCCGCAGAGCCCAGCACGAGCGCGTTCGATTGACTGTTCGAGAACGCTCCCGATCCCTGCACCAGTACGGTGAGACTGAGTGAACTGCAACCTGCCGGGGCCAGCTGCATGATCAGCCGGGCCTGGGCACTGGTGCCGACACGGCTGACAGGGACGTTGGTGCTGGCGGTGAAGCTGGTCACGAGGGTGATGGTGACCAAGAGGACGACGATGGCGGCACCAGCTTGGGCCGCGATCACGTGCTGGGGTCTGCGGAGACGCCTAGAGCGTCGCGGCACCTGCTTCGACCTCCCTGGCGCGATGCTCCGCACGGTCGCTCTCGGACCAAAGGTCCGAGTCTCCCTCGGAGCGCCCCGTCGCATCCGCGGCGTCGGAGAGAGGGCTCATCTCGGACGCCGGCTGATAGACGTACCGACGAGTCTCGTCGTCGACCTCGTAGCGTCGTTGTCCATCCCTCATCTCGTAGAGAATGGGCCGCTCCAGATAGTGGGCAAGACCGGCAAGATGAGCGAAGTCGAGGACGACCAGTCGCGCTGACCCGTCATTGTCGGCCAGCCTGTCGACCGGCACGATCAGTGAGCCGACCTGTTTGGCGATCAGTTCTTCGTCGCTACGCATCGTCTTGCGGCGGCGCAGGATGTCGTGCAAACCTGCAACCAGGACTGCGAGCACGGCAAATATGAGCCCGGACATGCGGAGCAGCGAGACTCGGATCTCGTACTTCGCCACCGAGACCATATTGGGGTAGATGTGGGGAACGCTTCCTGACTGCGTCGGGTTGAGTCCCGCCGCCAGTGCAGAGGCGGCGGTCGGGGCGACGTAGGTGGCCCCCGGCGGAGCGGGGGCAACGGGGACATCGAGGGTGAGCGATGTCGGGGCCACTTGGAAGGGGAGCACCGGCGAGAACGTTGTCCTGATCGGATTGCCGCCCACAGCGCCCGTGATGCGGACGATGGGCTGGACGTCGACTGCGTAGTTGGCTCCGGCCACACCCGATTGAGCCGACACGGTGTTGATCAGGGCATAGAGATCGTTCAAGGCCAAGGTTGTGGAAACAGACGCTGTGTCCCCACTGAAGGGGGTGGCAGCCGTTCCGGTGGAAAGGCTCTTCCAGGTATTGGTACTCGACAACACGAGCGTACGAAGCTGGATGGTGCCTGTGACATGGTGCGGAAGCGGCGAGGCAAAGTGATACTTGAAGCTCAGCCCAAGCGAACTGACGAGGCTCGGGTAGATGGGATCGCCCGTCTTTACGGCACCCGACGGATAGACGGCCGTCGGTGCGTTCACGGCGGCCGAGTAGGAAAAGGTGCCGGTCTGTCGATACGCGTCATTCAGCGGAGCGGTCCGGAGGAGCGGTCGGCTGTAACCAACGCCGAGAAAGACCACGGCCAGCAACGCAAGAATGCAAAGGGGTACCAGGGTTGACTTCGGACCCTCGAAATAGGCAGGGGCGCGACGCGCCGCTACCTGCCGAGGAGTCATGGCTATCCCGGATCTCCGTTCCTGATCGGGTCTCGCCTTTTCCGATCCGGATCTGTTAGCGGAGCGACGCTCGCCCGTCGCCGGCGACTCGTTCCCGTGGCTCGGCGTCGATTCACGGGTCATGGTAAGCGACAGCCCACCCAGACGAGGCGGTGACCTGCCGCGTCGGCGTCGCCCACCCTTGGATGCCTTGGTACCAGTGAGGACGACGGCCATGGCCGCGATTCCGGCGAGCAGGGCTGCGTGGGCCGGCACGCCAAACCAACCGAGAACTGCTCCGGCATGGGGGACATGAAACCAGAGCTTCCCGATGAGTTCGCTTCGCGTCGCGTATCCAGGATCAACGAAATCATTGTTGTCCCCCTTGAAGAAGTAGTTGCCGTTCTGAATCAGGATGATGCGGTGCAACACCGGCTTGTGGAGGACCTGGCTCTGATAGAGGACCACGTCTCCCACGTGATAGCTCGACTGCGCACGGATGACCGCAAAGTCGCCCTTGTACAGCAACGGGTTCATGCTGATGCCGTCGGTTATCGAATAGGTCGACGTCCCGCCGAGCTTCGTCGGAGCGAAGAAGATCCACACGCCCAGGAGGACTGCGGCGGCAAAGATGATGCCAACAATCTTCGCTCGGTACGATCTCATGAGCCCTCGCGGGCCTCCTCAGCTGAACCACGAGAACCCGGGCGGGGAGACACGGACATCGTCCGCTCCGCCACACCCGTGTCCCCAGTTCCTCGGGGGGCAACACTTCGCCGCTGCTACTGAGCTGCGACGACCGTCACGCCTGTCAACAGTGCGGCCGTGAGTTGTGTCGGGAGAATGGTCGCGCACGTGACGTTCGAACCGCCGGTGTCGGTCGTGCACGTGTAATTCGTCGGGCCGCCGGTGCTCAAGGCCGCTGCGATGATGACCTTCCCTGAGCCGGTACTCGGAACGGCTGGGCTTATCGTGAACGTCAACGAATCGATATTCGCAGGCGTTGTTGCGTCAAGTGTGTAATGAAGATTGGTCACCGTGTACCCCGAAACCGCGCCGGCTCCCGCACCAACAGTGGTGGCTGGAACAGTGTTCGACGCCGTAAACGCATAGGCACCACCGCCGATCGCCAATGCGATCCCCGCTCCCACAAGGATGGACAACATCCGCTTATTCCGCATCTGCACCATGAGGTGCACCTCGAGTCTCACTGCTCGCCCAACACCAACGAAATGATGGCTATAGAGGCCTATCGGCATGAACCGAGAATTCTTGATCAGATCAGGAGCGTCCGCGTCGATTAATTGCACTATTTTCAGAATTTGCACACGTTTATTGATGCGACTGAGAGCCAGAACCGCCCGGTGACCCGCACGTTGACTGGTGGGGAAAGGGCCCTCCGAGTTCGGCGGGGCCCGAACGGCCCATGCGTCTTTCGGCCAGACTTATGGCTGACAACAAACAGACGGGCAGGGACCGATGCGGTTCAACCACATGGAGTTGACGTTTCCGGTGGGCAGCCTGACGGCGGCGCTGCGAGAAGAGATCGACGGCTTCTACGGATCGATCTTCGGATGGACAGCGCTCGATACGGATGTCGTGGGACATTCCTGCCACCTGTTGCTGCCCGACCCGGACCAGTTCATCCTCCTGGCGGAGAGCGAACGCCCCATCAGCTCGCCTGGCTACGACCACCTCGGGCTGCTGCAGGACACGCGCCAGGAGGTCGATGACCTGCTCGACGCGTGCGAACGCTACGCCGAGAAGGACGACCGGGTGTCGATCAAGCGCTACGAGGACCTTGCCTATCCGGGCTTGACGATTCACGCCTTCTACGTCAAGTACCTCTTGCCGATCTACTTCGATGTGCAGAGCATGGAGCGCTCGTAGCCACGGGTTGCGTGACCGCCCCCGGTTAACGTACCGACGGTGACCGAAGATCACGATTCTCCCCAACCGTGGACGTCGCGACTCTCGCGCCGGTCGCTGCTGGCCGGGACGGTCGCCTCGGGGCTGGCCGCAGCCGGTCTCGGCGCAGCGGTCGGCAGCCAGGCCTACGCCGCGACCACGAGAGCCAAGGGTCTCGGACCGAACGGCTCACTGCTGCAACCGGGTTCCCGACCGTTTCCGCACCTCCCTGCGGGTATCGACACCATGCCGAAGATCCAGCACGTCGTCGTCTTGATGATGGAGAACCACTCGTTCGATGATCACCTGGGAACGTTGGGCCGTGGCGACGGCCTGACGCTCGATGCCACCGGGAAGCCCCTCAACTACAACCCGGATCCTTCCGGGGGATACGTTCGCTCGTTTCACAACCCGAACACCTGCGGTGAGAGCGACTCGGGCATCACGCAGTCGTGGAACGCTTCACACATCTGCTTCGACAACGGCACCAACATGGGCTTCGTCAAGGGATGCAGCGGCGCGGCGATGGGCTACTGGGAAGCCGACGATCTGCCCTTCTACCACTCGATGGCGCGCCAGTTTCCCATCGGGGACCGCTACTTCTGTTCCGTCATGGCACAGACCTATCCGAATCGGCGGTTCCTCATCGCGGGCACCGCCCTCGGGAACATCAGCACGGACGTCACGGGCATCTCCAAAGTCGATGCCCCCAACGGCACGATCTTCGACCGCCTCAACGAGCACGGGGTCTCGTGGAAGGACTACTACACGGACCTTCCGACGTGTGCGCTCTTCGAACCGGTCTTCTTGAACAATCCGACCAAGGCCGTCCACGTCAGCCAGTTCTTCACCGATGCGGCGTCTGGCAACCTCCCTGCCTTCAGCCTCGTGGATCCCTATTCCAATTTCTCCGAGGAGGACGGCGACATCTCGGTCGGGGAGGGCTACGCCTCGCTCGTCATCAACGCGGTCATGCAGGGCCCGGCATGGGACAAGACGGCGCTGATCTGGGTCTACGACGAGCACGGAGGTTGGTACGACCACGTTCCGCCGCAACCAGCCGTGAAACCGGACAACGTCGAGCCGATGCTGAAACCGGGCGATATCCCGGGCTCGTACGACTACACCGGTTTCCGGGTGCCCTGCTGCGTGGTGTCGGCCTGGTCCAAGAGGGACTACGTCTCGCACCAGACGTTCGACCACACGTCGATCCTGAAGCTCGTCGAGACCAAGTGGAATCTCCCGGCGCTCACCTTCCGCGATGCCAACGCGCGCGACATGGTCGATTTCTTCGACTTCGAGGCCACGCGGCCGCCGTTCGCAGAGCCTCCGGCTCTCACCGCGCCGATGAATCCCTTCTCGAGCCCCGCCGCCCTGCCACCCGGCTCATTGAGCCCGGCTGATCAAGCCATGTTCCACACGATCTGCGATGAACTGCCCGCCGGGTCGCTGCCCCCTGCCCGCGCCAGGATCTCCGCCATCCCGCCCCGCGCCGTCGCTCTCATGGCCGCCCAGGAAGATCGAATCGAGCAGGAGATCCGGGCCCAGACATAGGCGACGGTCACGACGAGGGGCACGCCCCCGCCGTGACGGTGATGTAGACCTGCGACGGACGCCCGATTGTCTGCACGGCGAGATGTGTTGCGCCGGGCTTCGAGGTGATGCGCCCGCCCTTGACCGCTGAGCACCACCCGTTCGGATAGTGCTGTGATGCTGCAAGCGCAATGGTCGTCACCCCTCGCGCTGTCACCGTCGGCGAGTAGACCATGGTGAAGGCGCCCGTGAAGGGATTGAAGATGACGGAGTTCGGGACCCCCGCCACCGCCTGCGGGTATGTGCGGGAGAGCACGCTCACGACCGGTGAGTACGAGCCGTCAGGCTCCACCAGACCCTCGGCCGACGATCCCGTGGGATCGTCGTAGTACTTCCAGGCCCAGTAGATCCAACTCAGCTGGTCCAAGCCGGCCCATTCCACGTCGAAGCCGGCAAGCGCGACACTCGTCGTCGCTCCGAATTCGCTCATCAAGCCCGCCGGCCCGGCCGATTGAAAGGCCGAGCTCATGGAGAGACGAACAATGTCCTGTTCGGATGCGGCGGTCTCCTCCGACTGCAGGCACTTGAGGAGATCGGTCGGATTGCCGGTGACGGGGCTGCGGTCGCCGCAGTAGACGTGGAAATTGAACACGAGGCGCTTGAAGGGCAGCGGGCCCAGCTGGGAGGGGATGTCCCCGCCAGTGACCCAATAGATGTCCGGTTCGACGAAGGTCAGGTGATGGCTGTCGACGGACTGGATCGTCGGGATCACGCCGCTGTCGGGGTCCCCGGCGGGACAGGTCAGCGCGCCGGCGCCGTTGGCCAGGTCTGCCGCCGCCGCGTGGGCCTTGCCGATGTAGAAGCATTCCAGCTGCCCGGTGAAGATGGACTCCGAGGCCGTCTGGGTCTCCGTTGAGAAGGGCTCGTTGTAGGGGTCGTAGCCGATCACCCAGGGGTCGTTCTCGAACCTCTGCGCCACGGTCTTCCAGACCAGGTCGAAGTTGCCCTGGAGATTCCCCACCACGTCGTTGGCCCAGAAGTGCGCCACGGCCGTCTGGAGTGTCGGGTTCGAGTAATTGTTCGACCATCGCCCTCCCCTGGGCACGATCGGGACGTCGTCCGTGCACACGGCCCAGTCCGGAGCACCCTCGCCCCGGAAGTTCTGGTTGTAGACGTCCTGGTGCATGTCGAGCAGCGTGTAGATCCCGTAGCGGCTCAGCAGTTTGACCGTGGCCGCCACGTGGTTCAGATAGCTCTCGGCCACGGCCTTGTTCCACTCGTGGGCGTTGCCCGGCGCCCCGGGCGTGCAGACCTGGGGCTGGTTCGGTCCGCCTGATCCCGGCTCGAGTGCCTGCCACTCAATGCCGAGACGCACGACGTTGAAGCCGAGGCGCTGCATCTTCGCCGCGTCGGCCGAGCTGAAATTCCACGGCTCACCCGGATCGGGGTAGGCGATGTACGGTGCGTGCTTGTAGACGACATTGACCCCGTGCATGAGGACGATGCGTCCCTTGCTGTCGTAGAGGTACGGCCCGCCGGGCGAGCTCAAGAAGCTCGGGACATCCGGACCGATCCCCTCGCCCGAAACCCCGTTGCTGGCCTGGTACTGCACGCCGGCGCCATGCAGGGGCACGATGTGTGGCGACAGGGCGTTCAGATTGGGCTGGTTGACGACGTGTTGGGGCCCGACGGCCGTGGTGGTGGTCGTCGACGGGGGGACCGGCGTGGGGGCAGTCGAAGTGCTCGTGGTGGTCGCCGCATTGGCGGTCGTCGAGGTTGTCGACGACTTCGGAGCAGTCGTGGTCGTGGTCGTCAGTGCGTTGGGGACCGTCGTGGTGGTCGACGGCTTCGGGGCGACCGTCGTCGTGGTCGTGGCGGCTCCAGCGCCGATCGCACCGAGCAGGGGCCCGCACGCGACGAGCGCCGCCCCGGTGAAGACAACCCGTTTTGGACAACTGAACCTGAGACCCATCGGCACCCTCTCTGCGTCCGCGCCCACTCCCGCCGAGCCGCCGACTGTAACCACCCGTCGCGGGGGACCACGAAACGCCGGGCTCCGAATTGTGCGGGACGCGTCCGATTCGGTACGGCCTGGGATTCGGCTGAGCTATTCCTAAATCAGAAGCCTCCGGCGCCTGCGTACGAAGAGATCGGCCGATGCCTGAAGGTCGATCTGCATCTGGTTCTGGTTCTCGAGCAGTTCGTCGGCCCACAACATCTGCAGCGTCGTCTGCACCCGGTCGGACCGCTGCTGGTCCCGCACGTCGGCAAAGGCCTTCCGCAATGCGTCATGGAGGACTTCACCATGAGCCGGCGGTGCGTCGAGCACCGTGCGCCGGGCGGCCAGAAGTTCGGCGAACTGTTCGTACCAGCGGTGACTCGAGGCATAGCTGTCCCGCAGGACGGCCTCGGCGACGGCCACGGACTCGACCTCGGGCTGCCCCGCAGTCGGAGGTCGCACGGGGAGGGTGGCGAGGGTGAAGGCCGCGAGCCGGAGCCGGTTCGATCCCGTGAAGAGCCTCGAGATGGTCTCCACCGACACGACCTTGGCCCCCCGTTCAGCGAAGAACTGCCGGAACGCGTCGTCGAGGAGCAGATAGGCGCGGTGTGAGGCCTGCTGACCGGCCCCGGTGTCGACCTGCCGCCGCGTCGAGGTCAGCCGCTCGACGGCGTCGGACAGGTAGCCCGAGCTGGCCGCGAAGGCGCTGGAGAGCGCGCGCCCGAGGGCCGCGGTCGCGCCCCGGGGCCAGAAGAGGAATCCCACGACGATGCTGACCCCGCATCCGATGGCCACATCTTCAATGCGCGTCAGGCCGACCTTCCATCCGGTGGGCTGAATGATGTTGAAGAGGATGATCACCACCAGGGTGAAGCCGGCTTGGCCTGCGGCGAAGGAAACCATGGCGGGTGCCATGCCGGAAAGCAGCACCACTACGGGGAGCAGCACCCACAGCAGGACCGAATGGTCGCCGATGCCGATCATGAGGGCCGACCCTGCCACGACGCCGACCGCGGTACCCCCAACGGCGCGCAGGGCGGTCTCGCCCGTCCCGAGTGCGCTGGAACGCAGCACGGACAGGGTCCCGAGCACGACCCAGAATCCATGCGAGACGTTGGTGATCTCGATCACCGTCACCGCGAGGGCCAGGCCCACTGCGCCGCGCACCGCGTTGCGGAACCAGACGGAGCGAAGGGACAAGTGGGACAAGAGCCGATGCCCGAGGACGTGGGAGGTGGATTCGTCCGCCATCCCCATGCGGCGGTCGATCACCGCCTCGGCGCCCGCCGCCTCCAGAGCCGCATCGGCCACCAGTTCCGTGGCGACGCCGAGCGCGCGCGCGTGGAAGCCGGGATCAAGCGAACCGGCGAGGTTGTTGTCATCGACGAGCTCAGGCGGAGGCTCAGAGCCGGGCGCGGGCGCCATCTCCGCCTGGGTCAGTGCGTTCTCGTCCGCCTCGATCTCCGCGTTGATCAGCTGGTCGAGCCTCGTGGTGGACTCCCGGACCGCCTCGATACGCGCCGGATCCTGCACCGGGTGACCTTCGCCGTCGCAGATCAGCGCAGCCGTCTGGTGGAGTGTCTCCGCGACCTTCTCGGTGACCTCCATCGCCGTTCGGGGTTCGGTCGACCAATGCTCGTCCCCGATCATCGCAGTGTTGTCGGCGACCCATTCGACCCGGCCCACCAGTTTGGAGAGCGCCACTGCGCCCGACTCGGCGCCCGTCGGGGGATAGGGCGTGCCGGAGAACTGCTCGCGCAGACGGGTCAGCTCGGTGGCAACGTCCGTGTACTCCTGGGTGTCTTCGTCGCCGCGGGAGCGCGCGTCGGCCAGGCGGGCCACGGCCGAGATCGCCGCGGCCAGCCGGCGCCGTAGGTTGTCATGCCATGGAGGCGGCCATACCAGCATGCAGGCCGTGATGCAGAAGGCACCGGCCAGTGTCCATCCCAGCAGGCGGGGACCAATGGCCGACACCGGCTGGGCCACCGCCACGGGGAGGACGAAGGTGAGCAACGCTGCCGTCGTCCCGGTCGCGATCTGCGGCACGACGATCCCTGTGAAGAGCACCGCGAAGCCGACCAATCCCATCGTGACGACGGCCGCCACCTTGTTCGTCGAAACGAAGGTACCGAGCGCGATGAAGCAGGCACCGACCAGGTAGAGACCGCCGTAGGAGACGAGGCGGGAGCGGGGCCGCCCCGTGAATTCCACCAGGAGGAGCAGCGCGAACGACCCGAAGGCTCCGAACAGAGCGACCTGCGCGTTCGAGAAGGACACGTGGGCGATGGCGAACACCAGCGGCATGATCACGGCGGACCTGACCGAACGCTTGAGGACCAGGAGATCGGGGTCCTTCGAGTGGTACCACTCGACAACACCCGGGCGTGCCGGAGCAGGGGCCTGGGAGTCGGTCGGGTGCGTCACGAGCTGGCAAGCGTCATGGCGGAGTGCCGATCATCCTTTCGCCGGCAGCGATCGTGCGACGGCGACTCCGAGGTCCACCCACTTGGCCAGCTGGCGCTTCGTCCCGAGGTCTTCGGCACCGACCCGCAACCACCCCGGCCTCGGCCGGCCCCCAATCACGGCAACCGATGCCGGCGTCGTGGCCACCAATTCGTCCGACCGACCGGAGCCGACACGCACGAGGATGCCGCCTTGACCGCTCGCGGCGACGGCCACGTTCCCCCCGATGAGGAAGGCCAGGCCACCGAACATCTTCGTCTCGTTCAATCCTCGTTGGGTGGCGACCAACTCCCTGATGCGCTGCGCGAGGTCGTTGTCGTAGGGCACGGAACAAGCGTACGCACCGTTCTTGCTCCCCGCCTCCCGAGGTGCGCCCCGAACCAGCAGCCGATTCCGTCATGCGGCGCAAGCGAAGGGTCGGGTTATTCCAACTCGGCGAGGAGCTCCCGGCAGCGTTGCGCATCGTTGCGCAACTTGGCTCGAAAGCCGTCCATGCGCGCCAGCTTGGCGCTGATCTGCTGCGCCAGGGATTCGTTCAGCACCAGGGCCTCTTGGAGGGTCATCTTCTGCTCGGCCAAGGCCTTCTTGCTCGTCGCGCCCTTCCTGGCGCGGTACGACGCCCGAAGCTCGTCGAGCCTCGTCTCGAAGGCCAGGAACTCACGGATCTCGTCCAGGTTCATGCCGAGCACCTCACGCAGCTCCAGGATCCTCCGCAGGTGCGCCAGGTCCTCGGGCGTGTAGCGCCGCTCGCCGCCCGACGTGTAGAGGGACGGCGTCAGCAAGCCGAGCTCCTCATAGTACCGCAGGGTGCGAGCCGAGACCCCGACCTGTGTCGCGGCCTCGCTGATGCGGATGCCGGCGTCGGTGCCTTCCCCTTCCGTGGGCACCGCTTCCTTGCGTTGCATCGACACGGCCACCTCAGTCCACCAACAACGATTCGGTCTCGGCCACGGCCTCCTGGGCGGGCACCCGGTCGGCATCCGGCTGGCCGCTCCCCTCCTCCACGTGGTGATACTTGCCGCCCCGAAGGAGCGACGCCACAGCTCCGAGCAGGCATGCACCGGCGGCGAAGGAGAAGGCCTCGGTCAATCCCTTGGAGAACGCGGGCGAGATGAGGTGCGGGAAGAACTGGCGACTGGTCAGATACTGCGCGGTCGAGTGCGGCAACTTGGCCAGCTCGGCATGACCCAGCAGTACCTGCATCGGGTTGTACCCGAGGAAGGCGGCGAAGAGACTGCCCACTGGGGGCAGATGCGAGGCGCGCATCGCCACCGCGGGGCTGACCCCCTGGGCGATGAGGCCGTGATAGAGCGAGGACGGCAGGGTCGCGGCCAGCCCCAGGATCATCAAGCTGAAGAAGATCCCGATGGAGAGGACCTGGGCGGAGGAATTGAAGGTGCCGGCCATGCCGGCGCCGGCGCCTCGCTGGTTCGCCGGCAGGCTGTTCATGATGCCGGTCTGGTTGGGCGCGATGAACATGCCCATGCCGACCGAGTTCAAGAAGATGAGGGCGGCGAACCCGAGGTATGTGAAGTTGACGGGAAGCATGGTCAGCAGAATGAACGTGAGTGCCGCCAGCACCAACCCACCCGTCGCGAACGGTCGGGCGCCGTAACGGTCAGCCAGCACGCCGCTGAGAGGCGCCGCCGCCAACAGGCCGATCGTCAACGGGATCATGTAGATGCCCGCCCACAACGGCGTCTCGGAGAAGCTGTACCCGTGTAACGGGAGCCAGATCCCCTGCAGCCAGATGATCAGCATGAACATCAGACCGCCGCGGCTCAGCGAGGCGAGGAAGCTGGCCGCGTTTCCCGCCGAAAAGGCACGGATGCGGAAGAGGGAGAGGCGGAACATCGGCTGCTTCACCCTGGTCTCCACGACCCCGAAGACGATCAGGATGAGGATGCCGCCGAAGATCTCGACCAGTACCTTCGGGTTGGTCCAGCCCATGGAATGCCCGCCGTAGGGCAGGAGACCATAGGTGATCCCGATCAACACCAGGATGAGGCCGACGGCGAATGTCACGTTCCCCAGCCAGTCGATCTTGGCCGGCGTGCGCACCCCCCTTTCCTTGAGCTTCACGTAAGCGAAGACGGTGCCGAGAATGCCGAACGGCACCGAGATCAGGAATACGAGATGCCATTGCACAGGGGCCAGCACGCCTCCCAGGACGAGGCCGACAAACGAGCCGGCGATGGCCGCGGTGTTGTTGATGCCCAGTCCCAGGCCTCGCTGATCGGCGGGGAACGCGTCGGTGATGATTGCCGATGAGTTGGCGAAGAGCATGGCGCCGCCGACTCCCTGTCCGACACGCATCGCAATCAGCCAAATGGCAGCGGGGGTGCCGGTCAGCCAGGTCACGGCCAGAAGCAGGGAAAACGCCGTAAAGACGATGAAGCCGAGGTTGAAGATCCTGACCCGGCCGAAGACGTCACCGACACGGCCCAGGGTCACCACCAGCACGGCCAGCACGACACTGAAGCCCATCAGCATCCAGAGCAGGTAGCCGGTGTTGCCGGGGGTGAGGGGGTTGAGCTGAATGCCGCGGAAGATGTCAGGCAGGGAGATCAGGACGATGGACTGGTTGATGAACACCATCAACGTGCCGAGCGTCACCGTCGCCAGCGCAATCCAGCGGTAGTTCGACCGTTCCGGGGTCGCCGCGGCCGGGGCCGCGCCGTTGCCGTTGGTCAGGGTCGCTGTGCTCACTGGCAGAAGTTTAACGTTAACGTCAGGGTCATAGATCATCGCGGCCGATTCGTGTCCAGGCCTGGGCCGAAGCCCGGCCGTCACGCACTCGTTGGACGGCGACGCAACCGAGTTGATGGAAACCTGGAGATTGAAGCTCTTCGGGGAGGACGCCACCTTGAACGACACGCTGATCGGAGCAACCGCCTGATGGGGCCGACATCTACCGAACCTCCAGCCCACTTCGACGTGGTCATCGTGGGCGCCGGACTGTCGGGCATCGGTGCCGGCCATTACCTCCAGACCGAGTGCCCCTGGGCCGACTACGCGATCTTCGAGGCACGCGACGCCATGGGAGGGACCTGGGACCTGTTCCGCTACCCGGGCATCCGCTCCGACTCGGACATGCACACCTTGGGGTACTCGTTCCGGCCCTGGGATGGCGAGAAATCGATCGCCGACGGCGACTCGATCCTGCAGTACATCAAGGACACCGCCCGCGAGTCGGGGGTGGATACCCACATCCGTTTCAGCCACCTGATCACCGCTGCGAACTGGTCGACACCCGACTCGCTGTGGCGGATCACCGCCCGACGCACGGACACCGACGAGATCTTCGAGTTCACCGCCTCCTTCCTCTTCTCCTGCGGCGGGTACTACCGCTACGACCACGGCTACCTGCCGGACTTCGCCGGCATGGCCGACTTCCCCGGCGCCGTCGTGCACCCCCAGGACTGGCCGGAAGGCCTCGACGTCACGGGCAAAAGAGTCGTCGTGATCGGAAGCGGGGCGACAGCCGTCACTCTCGTCCCCGCACTCGCCCGATCCGCTTCCCACGTCACCATGCTGCAGCGATCGCCCACCTACATCGCCTCGCTGCCCGAGAAGAGCCCCGTCGCCGCAATGTTGCGCAGGGTCCTGCCGGCGCAACAGGCGGGCACAGCGGCAAGGTGGTTCCACGCTCTGCTCACCCAGGCTTTCTACGGAATCAGCCGGAAATACCCGAAGCTGGTCCGGCGGATGCTGTCAAAGGGCCTAGAGCGCCAGCTTCCTGCCGGCTACGACATCGACACCCACTTCACCCCCCGCTACAACCCTTGGGACCAGCGCTTCTGCGCCGTGCCGAACGGCGACCTCTTCAAGGCGATCTCCACCGGCGCCGCATCCGTGGTCACCGACCGGATCGAACGCTTCACCGAGAGCGGACTCCTTCTCTCGTCGGGCGAGGAACTCGAGGCGGACATCATCGTCACCGCCACCGGTCTTGAGCTGCTCTTCCTCGGCGGCATCGCGCTCAGCGTGGACGGTGTGCGCGTCGATCCTTCGACCAGACTCACCTACAAGGGCATGATGCTCGAGAGCGTCCCGAACATGGCATTGGCGATCGGCTACACGAACGCATCCTGGACGTTGAAGTGCGACCTCACATGGAACTACGTGTGCCGTCTGCTCAACTACATGCACGACCGCGAGCTCACCGAATGCGTGCCGCGCGACAGGGACGGCGCCACCGCGACGTCCGGTCCCATTCTCGGTCTGACTTCCGGGTACATCCAGCGATCGGCCCATCTCCTGCCGAAGCAAGGGACAAGGCACCCGTGGAAAGTGCACCAGAGTTACTGGCGCGATTACCGAGCATTGAAGATGAGCGATATCGACGACTCCATCATGGAGTTCTCAGGTCGGCGCACGCGGGTGAGGGTTCTCGAGCCCGCTACTCCCCGAGGCAGCAAGGAGCAGCGATGAAGGATTTCAATGACCGCGTGTCCGCAATCACCGGAGCAGGTTCGGGCATTGGCCGGGCGCTCGCCAACGCGCTCGCTCGGCGGGGTGCACACGTCGCATTGAGCGACATTGACGACGCGGGTCTCGCCGAGACCGTGGCGCAATGTGAGGGCTTCGGAGTCAAGGTCACGTCGGATCACCTGGATGTCGCTGATCGGGATGCCGTCTACGCCTGGGCCGACCGCGTCGTCGCCGACCATGGCCGGGTGAACCTGATCGTCAACAACGCCGGGGTGGCGCTCGCCGCCACCGTCGAGTCGATGCCCTACGAGGATTTCGAATGGCTGATGCGCATCAACTTCTGGGGCGTTGTCTACGGGACCAAGGCCTTCTTGCCGTACTTGAAGCAGTCCGGTGAGGGTCACGTCGTGAATCTCTCCAGCGTCTTCGGCTTGATAAGCGTGCCCTCCCAGTCCGCCTACAACGCGGCCAAGTTCGCCGTGCGTGGCTTCACCGACGCGTTGCGCATGGAACTCGAGATCGAGGACACCAACATCTCGGTGACGACCGTCCACCCGGGCGGGATCAAGACGAACATCGCGTGCAACGCGCGTCTGGACCCGAGCATCCGCGAGGTCGGGGCAGATCCCGAGAAGGCCGTCAAGGAACTCGAACGCGCGTTCATCACCAGCCCGGAAAGAGCGGCAGAGCAGATCCTCACCGCCGTCCGGCGCGACCGCCGGCGCGCGTTGATCGGCCCTGACGCCAAGGTGGTCGATGTCGTTTCGCGGCTACCGGCCTGCATCTACCAATCGATCCTCACGCGGGGTGTCGCCTCTCGGCGTCGTACGCCTTCCTGACGCGACCGGGCTACGTGCGGCCGCCGAAGCCGTTGAGCGCTGTGCCGATGGCCAACCGCCAGCGTCGCTCGACCGATTCCGTCGAGGTCCCGAGGCGGCCGGAAGCTTCGGCGAACGCCATCCCCTGAATCAAGGCAACCAGGACGTGTGCGACATCCGTCTCGTCACCGCGCAGCCTGCCCGCTTCGATGCACCGTCGGACCCGGCCGACGATAAAGACACGGACGGAGCTCGTCGCCATCAGCTCGTCCGGACCTGGCGAGAAATCCGTAAAGGGTCGGGAGAACATGACTTCGGCCAGGTCCCGGTTGGCCCGGATGAATCTGCGGTAGGCGGTGGCAAGGGCCCAGAGATCAGCGACCGGATCCGCGGTCTCTCCCAGCGTGGCCAATACACCGGAGAGTTGCCGGAAGCCCTCGAAGTAGAGCTCGCGCACGACCCCCGACTTGTCTCCGAACAGTTCGTAGAGCGCCGGGGCCGAGGTCCCGGCGCGAGCAGCCAAGGACCGGGCCGTCAGCCCGGCCGCACCCTCCTCGGCGAGAAGTTCCACGGCGGCAACGAGTACCCGGTCGCGCAGCTCAGGGGTGCGCTGTTTCGCACGAGGCATCAGGAGGTCGTTGGGGAACCGGCTCCTTGACGCCTGCCCACCTGTAGTGGAACATGGTTCCGAAACATTGATCCACTATAGCGACTCCGCCTCCCGGAGCAGCCATGACAGCCACCGTCACCTACACCCGGACTGACCAGGTCAGCACCGTCGTCATGGACGACGGCAAGGTCAACGTCTTCTCCATCCCGATGCTGCATGCGCTCCACGAAGCGCTCGACCAGGCGGAACGAGATGGGACGGTGGTCCTCTTGAAAGGGAGGCCGGGATGCTTCACGGCGGGTTTCGACCTGCGGACCCTCAGCGGTCCCCACCACGATGTCGTCACCCTCCTGCGGTTCGGGGCATCGCTGGCCGAGCGCATCCTGTCCTTCCACGCACCGGTTGCGATCGCCTGCACCGGTCACGCCTTCCCCGCCGGTGCATTCCTCCTGATGGCGGCCGACGTGCGTCTCGGTGCCGACGGACCATTCCGCCTGGGACTCAACGAGGTCCGGATCGGGCTGACACTGCCGTGGTTCGCCGTGGTGCTCGCCCGGCACCGTCTGACCGCCGCTCACTTCGACCACGCGGCGGTGACGGGCGAGATGTTCGACCCTGGGACGGCCCGTGAAGCCGGGCTGCTCGATCCCGTCGTCCCACCGGGCGAGCTCGATTCCCGAGCTGACCGCATCGCCCAGGACCTGGCCTCGATCGATCGCTTGGCGCATGCCACCACAAAGCTGCGCGTGCGCAAACCGGTTCTCGACGAGCTGCGGCTCGCCATCGAAGCCGAGCTGGTCGGGTCCCCTGCTCCGGCCTATGAAGAAACTGGACACTCGGTCTCATCCGACCCATGATCAACGTGTGAATGAGTCCCCGTCGCTGCTCGAAACGATCATCGGCTTCCCGGGCGCGGTGCTCCGACTTCCCTCCTCCGCCTTGGCCACGCTCGAGGCCATCAACGAGGTGACCGAACGGATGGATCGCCTGATGACCTTGCTCGATCAACTCGATCGAGGTGTCACCAAGGCCGGCTCGGGGTTCGACTTCGCCGCCCTGGGTATCTCAGGTGCGGTCTCGGGACTCGAGCAGGCGGTCGGAATACTGGACGCGTCGCTCCCCTCGCTCGCTGAATCCGCCTCTGCGCTGCGCGGCCTGACCGAGCGGCTCAGCGGTGTCGCGTTCGAATTGGTCAACGAACTCCCCAGGGCCACGCGGTCGCTTCAGGAGGTATCGCCGGAGCTCGCGAGCGTCGTCGGTCTTCTCGACGATCGCTTCACCCACCTCGACACCGTCGTGAGTGATCTGGCGGGATTGATGGAGGCCGCGGTCGGGACGATTCCGGGCATGCGTCGCGTTCTCCGGACGATGTCGTCGGTTCCGTACGAACCGGACTGAACCAAGGAGGGCACGTGGGTCCCAACGAGCATGACGCCGCACTCGCGGTGGTGAAATCGACTTCCGCCCCCATCCACGACATCGGCACTACGGCGTACCTCAGTCCCGATATCGCCGCGTGGGCTGCTGAATGGGGTTGGTCCAACCCCTTCGCCTTCTACTTCGCCGGCCGGGGAGGAATGCTAGGAGACGTCGGGGCGGACGTCGTCACGTCCGCCCTCGGCTGGTTCGCTCCGAGCGCTGTGCACGCCATGTAGGCCGAGGGCGTCAGCGTTGCCGGTGCCACGGGCGCGGCCGCCCGCATGGCCGAGGCACACGGGAAATGGGGCGAGAAGCATTACGGCGACGTCGAAGGTCTCGAAGGGATCGTCGACGTCACGGAGGCATTGGTTGACGGGCTGGAGGGCTCCGCGCTTCCCCTCTTCGTCGGGTGGCGGGACGCCGCCCGGTCCGATTCGCTTCCGGGACGGGCGGCACAACTGATGCAGATCCTCCGCGAATGGCGCGGGGGGAACCACCTGGTGGCTACGACCGCTGTCGGGCTCTCCCCCTTGGAGGCCATCCTCACCAATGAGGGTCCGGGCCAGGCGAAGTTCTTCGGGTGGTCCGAACCGTTCGCCGACTCTGCCGCCATCAGAGGGCGACACGTCGAGGCCGAGGCGATCACCGACCGGCCCAGTGCATCGGCCCTCGCCGATGCACTGGGCGAATCGAGCTATTCGGACTTCGAAGCCGGGGTCGCCGTGCTGCGCGCCGCCGCCCCATAGGCCTGCTGGGAGACATTTCCCGGGGTGGGGCCGAACCTGGGACCGGCTACAGTGAGGGGCTGCTCAGCGGCCGGCTTGACCGGACCGAGGAGCGTGCTTTACCACGGACCTGTGGTGCAGCTCGGAGTGCACGCCGCCCTGTCAAGGCGGAGGTCGCGGGTTCAAATCCCGTCAGGTCCGCCACCGAGCTCCGGCCCGCCTTCGGGCGGTGGGAGTTCGGTTACCCGGTCGGGTAGCTCAGTTGGTAGAGCGCGCGCCTGAAAAGCGTGAGGTCACCGGATCGACGCCGGTCCCGACCACTGGAAGGTCCTCGCTCAGGGGCTGTTCCGACCGGCGGTCGGATTTGAAGAGTCGAAGAGTCCCTCGACGCGTCGCTACAACCCGGCGGAGAAGGAGCAGGCCATCAGGCTGTGTGCCAACTCCGCAAGGAGCTCGGCACCGACCAGGAAGCAGCCGCCTGGTTGGCCGTCCAGCTCGGCTACTGCGCCACTGGGAGGAGCCCTTGAACCGAACTAACCCGCCAAACGTGCGACGCCAGCCTTTGCTGCGACATTCGTGGGGTCGGTCTTTAGCACAGCCTGGTATGCAGCTAGGGCATCTGTGGTGTCGTGGGTGTGTTCGTAAGCGATTCCAAGCAGCACGCCCAGGTCGCTGTCGGCGGGCAAGTTCTTCTGGCCCGCCTGAATAGTGGTGATGCCCAGGCTGCTCTGGTTCAGGGTGTAGATGTACAAATTGGCCAGGTTGACATACGCAGTCGCCGACCGCGGAGCGAGCGTGATTGAGTTCTGGTAGGACTGGAGCGCCTTGGCGTATGAGCCCAGATCGCGGTACACGTTTCCTAGATTGTTCAGGAGAACCGGGTCGGACTTGTCAACCTTTAGCTCGGCTACGTACTGCGTCAACGCCTGACTGACGTCCCCGCTGGCATAGAGCGCGACGCCATAGTTGCGCAGCGCATTCACACTCGTGGGACTCTTGGCGACTGCCGCGGCCAGTGTCGGTAGTTGCCTCTGGTAGTTGGCCACCATGGGGTTGGTCGACAGTTTCGTGGCGGCCTTGGGAGTCGGTGTGCTGGAGAACAACGAGAGACTGCCCACGACGATGACCAGCGCTACGACGCCTGCCATCCCGAGGCTGATCCACCGGTGGCTGAAGATCCATCCGATGATGCCCCGTGTCGATGGTTCAGTATTGTCGGCCGAGTGTCTGGGGGTTGGTTGTTGAGTCATGATGCGTTCCTTTCGGGAATCAATGCTGCATTGGGTAGATGGGTGGCGTCAGTGACACTGAGGAACCCAAGGATCTTGTCAAGGAGGCTTTCCTGCTTGAACGAGAACGACACCGACGCACTCTGGGATCCGTCGAGCAAGGTTGCATGGATGGTCGGGGTCGCGCCATCGAACCGGCCGGAGGCCACGACTATTTGCCACACGCCCTGACTACTGCTAGTCGTGCCTGCGAGTATCGAACCGCTGTCGGTAACGATGGTCAAAGCGGAGCTGGCTGGCCCCGTCCCGGTCACAATCACGCCGCCTCCGATGGGTGTGATGAGTGCCCCTTGTTCGGGTGACGTGATCACGGGGAAGCTGGTCACGGGTATGGGTATGTCGATCGTCGGTGATGGGACTGGTTCGTCCGTGGGCTGGGTTGGCACGGCGGGGTAGACCGGAACGCTGACGGAGCTCGGACTTGAACCACCCGTCGGACCACGAGACGGTACGACGGGCGAGGTCGGAACCGTGGTCGAAGCGGAGGGCTTGCTCGTGGTGGGTGGGCCCGTGGTCGAGGTGGGTCGGGTGGTGCTGGTGGTGGGCGCTGTCGTGGTCTCGGTTGTCGTTGTCGTTGTGGGTGGCGGGACGGTCCCGGAAATCGAGATGTCCTGCGAGATGGATTGGAGACCAGGTGATCCCAAGGTGATCACACGAACGCCGGGATAAGTATCGAGGTCCTCGTAGTAGATGTTCATGCAACTCGGAGGACTCCGCAGATTGATGGCACCAGTGCTCCACGGGCCCGAGGGCTGGATGCTGAATTGGCCTCCGCTGCTCGTCGAGGAAGCTTGCAGGGAATAGTTGCCATCCGGGATGACGCTGTTTCCGTACTGGTCCTGAATGCACACGACGACGGCGCTGCTGGCGACGTCGGGCGCGATCGACTGCGGGGCCGACACGATCGCCAGCTTGGCGGCCGCACCGGTCGCAACGGTAAAGACAACGGTGCCCACCACGTAGCCGTCGGTCAAGGTGAGAGTCGTGAGGCTCGGCGAGACGAGCGTGATCTCGGGGAGCGGACTCGTGGTGACTCCGCTGGAGAAATCGATGCTGCCTGGATACTGCGGGAGGGAGCCGTCGGTCGCGGAGATCGGGCCGGTGAAGATCGGGGTCTTGGTTCCGTCATAGCTGACAATGGCGGCGCCAGTGAAGTCGAGAGCACTGACTTCAAGATGGAACGGAACCCCTGCCGTGGGCGTTACGCCACTCGGCACGGTGATCACGAAGTGGTCGCCACCGGCACTAGCCGTGAACACGACTGGCGAACCGGCGACATCGGGGGCCGTCACGTCGAGCTCATTGTTCTGATCTCCTGGGCTCGTAGCCGGGGTTGAACCGAGCGTCCAGTTCACCGTTGCGGATCCGTCGCTGGCAGTGACCGCCGTGGCGGCGTCGACCGTTCCACCTCCGGTCGCAACGGCAAAGTCGACGGTGAATCCGTCTTTCGCGTTGCCGAAGCCGTCGGCGACGTCCACCACGGGTTCCGTCGGAACCACTTGTGAGACGGCGCCATTTTGCGTGGCGCTTGCGCTCGGCCCGATGGCCATTGACTCCGCAGCTCCGGCTCCGACCCCGATCAGACCGCTGGTACCGGTGACCGGACCCTCGGTGGCTCTGAGCGTGGTTGTTTCACGCTTGTAGAGGGTGACCGCCGCCGATCCTACCCCACCGGAGAAGGTGACCGACGACTGGTAGCTCGGCGCGTTGCTGTTTGGACTCGACCCAGGTCCGGAGAAGAGCAGAGCATGATCGCCGACATAGCCACTCGAGGCGTTCCCCCATGGGTCGTCGGCCACCACCGACACCGTGAAGGCCGTACCGGCGATCGCCGTGGCCGGCGCGTCGAGCGAGAAGGTGGAGGCTGATCCGCCGAGCACTGTGAAGTCGCCGGAGCTCCCGGTATGGCTCGCCTGTGAAACCGTGATCGTGGTCATTTCGGCCTTGTAGAGCGTCACGGGGATGTTCGTCGCGACACCCGTCGCGAAGGTGACCGAGACGGGATATGACGGCGGCGTGCCGATGGGGGAGTCGGTTGGCCCACTGAAGACCAGGGTCTGCGCTCCGGTGTACGTGGGCACAAGGTTGCCGTGGCCGTCCACCGCCTCGATCTGGGGAAGCGTCGCCTGCACACCCGCCATGGCTGCCGTGGGCGCCGTGACTACGAACCCGTTCTCGACGCCGGGGGTCACGGTGATGGAGCCCGTACTGTCCGTGAGGCCGCCGCTCGTAAAGGTGATCGAGCCGCTCGCCGGTGCAGTGGTGGGGCTGAACACGAAGGTGTTCACAGCGCTGGCGTTCACCGCCGGTGCCAGCGTTCCGCCGCTCGACCACGTACCGGCGATCAGCCCGGCCCAGTTCCCGCTGGTGTCGTAGCCTGCCGACCACAACGTTAGGTCCTGGTCCGCCGTCAGTGCGCTGGCGGTCACGTGGGTGGCGTTCGATGTGCCCGCGTTGACGATCATGACCGATGTAACGGCTCCTGCGGTGATCACCGCTGTCGCGGTGCCTGTGGAACCGTTGGCACTGCTGACCGTGAAGACCTGGCTGCCGGCCGGTCCCGTGTAGGTCAGGTTGTTCAGAGTGGCGACGCCGTTGGCAAAGGAATTACCGGCCGTAAGCGTCGCCGGAGTGATCACACCCCGACCGGTCACCGAGATCGTGACATTGTCACTGCTGGCATCGAAGCCGGTCGCGGTGTTTCCCGAGGCATCCACCGCCGTGATGACTGCACTGGCGAAAGGAGTCGCGTTGGGCTGCGGCGTGTTGAGCGAGACTGTGAAGCCCGCGGCGGGACCTCCCACAAAGGTGACGCTGTTGGATGTACCCATCGAGGAGCCACTGGTCGCGGTGAACGTATGTGCGGCCGCCGTCCCCGAATAGACCATGGACGACACATCAGCGATGCCGTTGACGAACGCGCCGGCGCCGCTGATCACGTTGCCCGAGCCCAGGCCGCTCACGGTGCCGTCGGCCGCCGACTCGGTCACCGTGACATTGTTGGTCGCGGCGTTGAACCCGGTCACGACGTTGCCGTCGGCATCTTGAGCGGTCAAGGTGTCCATGCCGCTGAATGGCGTGCCGACCGCCTGGGGGCTACTGAGGGCGAGGGCGAAGTGGTCAAGTGCGCCGTCCCCCAGCGTGACCGGTGCCGTGGCCACGATGCCCCCACCGTCGGCGACCGCAACGCTGTAGCTTCCCGCCGTTCCACTGAGCTCCAACTGGCCGGAGAGATCGGCCACGCCGTTGACGAAGTCCCCCGCCGCGACGAGCTGCGCATTCGCCGTGCCTCCGAGCCCTCCCACGGTGGCACCCGCCGGGCTGACGCTGAAGGTGAGCGGGTCATCGACCGCCGAAAATCCCGTGATGGTGTTGCCGTAGAGGTCCTTGGCGGTCAGGGTGTTCGTCCCGACGAACGGATCCCGGTCGCTCTGGGCGTGGGCCAGGGTCAGCACCATGCTCCCGAGCAGCGTGCTCGAAGTCACCGTGGCGTCCTGGCTGGCGGCGGCCAACCCCGACGCTTGGGCGGTGAGCGTCCAAGTTCCCGCCACTTGGTCGGAGTAACAGAACTGTGCGATGTCGGATCCCGCAGCCATGGTCAGCGTCGTGATCACCGTGGACGTGCACGCACCGCTGGCGACGGCGAAGAACTCGGCGTTGGACCCGGACGAGTTCGTCGTGAGGGTGACTGTGGTGTCGACGCTCACTGCCGCGGTGTCACCCGAGATGTCGGCACTCTGCACGGTGAGCACCGCCGAGGTGGTGCCGGCGACGAGCGTAGGAGCACCCGAGAGGTATACGAGCATGGCGGCCGTCAGCGGTGGAGGGCCGCCCGGACTCGTCGTGGTGGTCGTGCTCGACGGGGTGGTCGTGCTGGTGGTCGAGCTCGGAACGGATGTCGTGGTGGTGGTCGAGGTTCCCGTGCCGGACATGACGATGGGCTGGGTCGACGCCGTCAGGAGGGAGGACCCCGCTTGGAGGGTGCTGGTGCCGGGGTACGAATCGGCATCTCGGTAGTAGACATTCACGCAGCTGAGCCCGGCGGTCAGCGTGACAGCGCTGATCCCCCACGTGCCCGAAGGGTCGGATGCGGCGGAGAACTGTCCTCCGCGACTGGTCGTGGAGATGAGCAGCTGGCGGTCGGCGGCTCCGACGAAGGCGTCCCCGTATTGGTCCTCCACGCACAGGTCAATGGGTGCGCTGACATCGTTGACCGTGATCGTCTGGGGTTGCGATGCGAACGCCACTTGGAAGGCCGGGCCAGGGGCCACATCGAACGTGCCGGACGTCCCCGTGACCGTTCCGTCCGTCATCGTCAGGGTCGTCGTCTCTGCCAGCGTCAGGATCATGGTGGGCAGAGGGTTCGCAACACCGCCCACGAAAGTGACGTTCGACGGGAACGTCGGTCGGGTGCCGTCCGCGGCGACGCCAGGTCCGCTGAAGCTCACGGGCTTGGAGCCGGCGTATGCGGGGATGACCTGGTCGTTGACGTCCAGCATGCTGATGGTGGGTTGGAAGGCGACTCCGGCCACGATCCCCCCCGGCACCGTGATCTCAAAGTGATTGGCCTGTGCGGATGCCGTGAAGGTGACCGGTGACCCGGCAAGACCGACCCCGGTGCTTGCGAGGGTGTTGTTGTCGGTCCCAGACGTCGGTCCGAGCACCCAGGTCACCGTGGCCGTCCCATTGCTGGCCGTGCTGACCGTGGGGGCGCCGGCCGTGCCGCCACCCGCGGTCACGCCGAACGACACGCTGAAGCCGTTCTTGCTGTTCCCGTAGGCGTCCTTGACCAGCACCTCGGGCTGTGTCGGCACTTCCTGGGAGACGGCGCCCGACTGAGTGAGGGCGCTCAGCGGAGCGATCGATACGGCCGGGCCCGCACCGATGACAATGGGGCCGCTGGCGCCGACAAGGGCACCCTCGGTTGCTGTGAGCGTGGCTGTCTGGCGATCGTACAGAGCAATGCTAGCTGTGCCTGCCCCATCAGTGAATGTGACCGACGACGGGTAACTCGGAGTCGTCACGGCCGGGCCAGGACTGCTGGCCGCCCCGCTGAACACGATGGCGTGGCTGCCCGTGTAGGTGAGATCGAGATTGCCAAAGGAGTCGTCGGCGGCAAGGGGCGCGTCGAACGCGGTGCCCGCAGTGGCCGTCGCAGGAGCGCCGACGGTGAAGGCGGTCGCGGGGGCGGCGGTCACCACGATGGGGATGGACTGACCATTGTGGCCACCCTGGGTGGCGGTGAGATCGACCGTTTGCGCCTTGACCAGCGTTACCGGGACATTGGTGGCCACTCCGTTGGTGAAGGTGACCGAGGAGGGGTACGTGGGTGGCGCCGCGTTCGGGGCGTTCGACGGACCGCTGAACACGAGGGTCTTGGCCCCACTGTAGGAAAGGACCTGGTTTCCATGGCTGTCGACGGCCTCGATCTGCGGGAGCTCGATCGCAGTTCCCGCGGTGGCCACAGCCGGCGTCGGCGCGGTGACGATGAACCCGTTGAAGGCCCCATTGCTCACTGTGACGGTCCCGGTGCTGTTGGTCAGGGCACCGCTGGTCACCGTGATCGTCCCTGACGCGGGGGCGGTCGTTGGATTGAAGACGAAGGTGTTGACCGCGCTGGCGCTCACCGTCGGGGCCAGGGTGCCACTACTCGACCATGTGCCGGTGACCAGCCCGGCCCAGTTCCCGCTGGCGTCGTACCCGGCCGCCCACAGCGGCAGGTTCTGGTCCGCCGTCAGTGCGCTGGCGCCCACCGGAGCGGCGGCAGAAGTAGTGCCGTTGACGATCTGGACCGAAGTGACGGCGCCCGCCGTGATGACCGCTGTCGCCGTGCCCGTCTTGCCGTCTGCGCTGGTGACGGTGAACAGGTGGCTCCCGACCACACCGGTGTAGGTGAGAGCGCCGCTCAAAGTGGCGACGCCGTTGACGAACGATCCCGCCGTCACGAGTGAGCCGCCCACAACGACACCTCCACCGGACCCGGTGACCGTCACGTTGTTGGCCGAGGCGTCAAAGTTGGTCACGGTGTTGCCGGCCACGTCTTGGGCGGTGATCGCCGCGTTGGCGAAGGCCACGCCGTTGACCTGAGGGGTGTTGAGCGTCACGGCGAACTTGGCAAACGGTCCCCGGGTGAAGCTGACGCTGTTGGAGATGCCAGTCGAGGAGCCACTGGTCGCGGTGAACGTATGTGCGACCGCCGCTCCCGTATAGACCATGGAGGACACATTGGCGACGCCGTTGACGAACGTACCAGCGCCGTTGAGGACGTTTCCCGAGCCCAGACCGCTCACGGTGCCGCTAGCTGCCGACTCGGTCACCGTGACGTTGTTGGTGGCGGCGTTGAAGCCGGTGATGACATTGTTGTCAGCGTCCAGCGCCGTCAGGGTGTCGGTGCCGGTGAACGCCGTGGCGACCGCCTGGGGGCTAGCGAGGGCGAAGGAGAAGTGGTTGAGTGCGCCGGGGCTCAGCGTCACGAGCGCGGAGGTCGAGACGCCGCCTGCGGTCGCCGCTGTCACCGTGTAGGTGCCGGCGGTGCCGGAGAGGATCAACTTGCCAGAGAGGTTGGCGACCCCGTTCGCGAAGTCACTCGGTGCCACGAGCTGAGCGTTGCCGGTGCCGTCGAGTCCGCTCAGCGCGACGCCGGACGGGGCAGTGGTGAAGGTGACGGGAGTGGTGGCCGCCGAAAATCCGGGGATCGTATTGCCATAGGTGTCCTCGGCGGTCAGGGAGTTCGTCCCGGTGAGCGCGGTGCGGTCGAGCGGGGCGGAGGCGAGCTTCAGAACAAGGATCGACAGGGTCGGATTCGCCGTCACCGTCACGCCCAGCGATGCACTCGTCAACCCGGTCGCCGCCGCCGTCAATGACCAACTCCCCGCCTTCTCGTCGTAGTAGCACAGCTGGGCCGTGCTGGTGCCGCTCAGCATGGTGATACTGGTGATCTGCGTCGTCGTGCACGCGTTGCCGCTGACCGCATAGAACTTTGCGTTGAGTCCTGTTGAGGTGTCGGTGAGATTGACCGTCGTGTTGGCGGTGACGGCCGTCGTATTGCCTTCCCCGTCTTCACTCTCGAGTGTCAGAACGGGCGAGGTGGTGCCGGCCGTCATGGATGGTGCGCCCGAGAGGAAGTTGAGCTGTACCGGCTGAGTGGGGCCCGGTGCGAGCACCGCAGAGATCGGTCCCAGCCCCGCCGGCTTGGTAGCCTCGTAGTAGGCGGGAGTTTGGGCCGCCCACAGGAACCGGACGCCGAGCGCGTACGTGTACGTGCTGCCCTGGGCGACGGCGCTGTCAACGTAGGAGATGGCACCGCCGGCGTCCTGCGCCACCCCGGCCAGCAACGTGAGCGCCCCGCCGTTGACGCTCCGATAGAGCGAGTAGCCAACGACGGATGCCGGCCCCGAACCGCCCGCTGCTCCGGTGCTGTTGTCCCACAGGCCCTGCCAACCCACGGTAATGCTGGAAGTGGTCGAGGCAGTGAGCACCGGAGTGGGGACGGGTTCCATGACGATGTCGCGATGGTAGAAGTCACCCTCGTGAATATCGTTTGCGACCAGCGTGTACTCGGCCGCACCCACCCACGTTGAGCCGGTCCAGCCGTTCAGTCCGTTCTCGGCGATGGCCAGCGTCATCGTCTGGTCGCCAATCGCTGGCGTTGTCGGCCAGGCAGAGCTGCCCACGTCCCAGCCGCTGTAAGCGGCGGCCGGTCCTGGACAAGCACAGCGCGGGTCCGGGGGGTAGGTCTGATCGAACGGCACGTCGGTCTGACTGGTCTGATTTTGGACATTCGAGCGCCAGGCCCAGGTAGTGGCGTAAGCATTCACCGTGCCCACGGGATCGCCTGTGACTTCGGGAATGATCGGGTACCCGGCACTTTCGACCCCGTTGTTGCTGTAGTAGATGTCGCCTCCCACGTAGAAGGCGTTACCCGCGAACGCCTCCCCGGAGAACAGCCCCTGGGCTACGACTTGGATCAGGACGATCATAAGGAGGGCGAAGACGGTGCTTCGATTGACGTGGCCGGCTCGTGAGGACATGACTATGGGTTGTAGGGGTCGATGATGAGAGGAGGGGTCCACTGCAGCGTGTACTGGCCCACGCCGGAGAGAGAGATGAAGACGCCATCGCCCGGATTGATGGCGAAGTCGGTGCCCGTCCACTTTCCATGGACGGTGTCGTAGGAGTATGTACTGCTGGCGGCCTGGCTGTCGGGACCCCACAGGGCAACCCGATTGATGTAGTTGTCCTTGCCGACGAGGGTGCCCTCAATGTCGTTGACCACGTCGGAGGCCGTCTGGTACATCGACGTGTAAGGAATCGCGATCCATTGATAGTTGGTGGCCACTAAGTTCACCGAGGGGGTGAATGTCTCGGACGTGTCGCTGCCCACCACGGTCCAGTCGAAGCCGCCCGGTTGGGTGGCGGTCAGGGACACGCTGTCACCGGGGGCGATGATGAAGTTGGTGCCCGTCCACTTTCCATGGACGGTGTCATAGGAATAGGCCTCTGAGGTGTCCTGCCCGCTCGGGGACCACAACGAGACTCTGTTTATCTTGACGTCCGTCCCGTTGCCGAGGCCACCTTCGATGTCCTTGACGATGTCGGATGCGTCCGTGATCGGCACGTTCGTGCCGATAGCACTGGTGTAGCCACCCGACACATAGGGCATCGCCAGCCAGTTGATGCTGGTCGAGGTCCCCGTATTGGTGGTGAAGTGTCGGTTGAGCACCACCGCCATGGTCGAGTAGCCACTGTCGCTGGTGGAGTTCTGGGCCCGGACCAGGTAGTAGAAGGTGCTGTTGGGTGGGTCGGTAGCCAGCTGACTCCAAGGGATCGTGTAGCTGGTGGTGGGTGCGTCGAGCTGGGCCATCTGTACCCACTGCGTGGTGTCGTCGGTCCCGACGTCCTGGTCGATGGTGGTTTCGCAGAAGGGTTCTCGGGAATTCGGATCAGAGTAGCGATTCCCTTCCTTGACCTGAAAGGCCGTGCAGGGGTCGGAGTAAAGCGTGGCGAACTTGTCGAGGCTGCGGTACACCGTGTAAGTGGCAGCCCCTGCGTTGCCGGTCCAGTTCAGCTGCAGGTTGTAGGTCTCGGGGGCAGGCGGCGTGCTGGTCTGGATCTTGTCGATGGTGAAGTCCGCCGGCGCCAGGGCAGGCTCGTTCTGGAAATAGATGTCGAAGTGGTTGTCCTCGGCCAAGGTGCTGTCGGCGGTGATCGGGGTCAAGCGCACATAGAGGTAGTAGGCGTTGTGGAACTCCGCGTCGGTGGCCAGGAGCCCGGTGGTGGGAATGCTCCCCGTGTATTGACCAACTCCAGTCCGGGTGAGGTCCGCCAAATGTTGGGTCACCGACGTACCATCGACATCGTTGCCGTTCTGGTTGCGGAAGTTGACGGTGAATGCGGGGGCGTCGGTCAGGACGCCGTCGAAGTAGACCTCGAGCGTGTAGGGGAGTGGGACTCCGAGCACCTTGTTCGTCTCGTCGTAGTCCATGTGGACGGTCCAGCCCGAGACCGGCACCACCACCGAGGTCGAGCCCGTGATACCCGAGATCGGGTCGGTGGCGCTCACGCTCAGCGTGTAATTGCCGGTCCCGACCGTTCCGGTGATCGGTTCGACGTGGTAGGTGTAGGCGCTCACGTTGTCGGCGGTTTGGGTGGCCACGACCGTTCCGCTTCCGTTCGTCCAGGTGAGCACCAGGTTGGCCGGGATGGGCGCGCCCGAGGTCTGGTCGGCGACCGTGACGGCGAAGTCGCTTTCCGCGTTGTAGGTGCCGTCCGAGTCCTGGGCAAAAATGATGGGATTCGGCTCGAAGTAGTGGCTGTTGTTGGTGACCTGAAGGGTGGTGACGACCGACACCAGTAGCGAACGCACGTCGACTACCAGGGTGGCGTTGCCGATAGCTGGATTGACGGCGCCTCCGGCCCAGTCGGCCCCGGTGATCGTCACCGAGCCGACGGCCGAATCCTGGTAGTAGACGTTGACCGAGCTGAGGCCGGCCGGGATGGCGGTGACCAGGACGCTCGACCAGGGCCCGCCAGTGCTTGTGGCGAACTGCCCGGTCGGGCCGCTGGCGGTGAGATGGACGGCCAGACCGCCCGCCGGTGCGTTGGAGGGTTGGCCGTTGCTGTCGACACTCTGCACGGCGATGGGATCGCTCGGGGTGTTGGCGTTCACGTTCAGCGGCACGCTGACGCCGCTGAACTGCAGGTGATCGATGGGTCCGGACAGGTTGGTGCCGACCACGATGTCGGATTGGGTCCCGGTGATGCCGACGGTGTCGGTCGCGGTGACCGACTTGATCCCGGTGTGCAGGAATGCGACGCCGTTACCGAAGGTGTGGATCCCCTGGTCCGCCGAGGTGAAGGTGTAGGTCGCAGGCAGGACGGCGTCGCTGTCGCTGGAGCTGAAGGAGATGGTGCCGGTGTAGCCGCTCACAATGTAGTCGCCGCTATCGAGTGCCTCGACCACGACCGAGCTCGGCGACCCCTGTACCTGCGGCGTCGAGATATTGGTGACGAGAAGATGGTCGACGGTCTGGGGCGTGACGGTCTCGGTTTGGGTTGCGTTGATGAGGCCGGTGTCGGGGATGATGGGCAGGTTGTCGCTGACCGTCACCGTCGGTGTACCGAGGTCATCATCTTGGTAGTAGAAGGTCGCGCTCGACGAGCCGGCGGGAAGGGTCACCAGGTTGAGGCCCCACGGTCCTCCAGTGGCGGCGGCGAAATCGGCGTCGGGCGACGTGCTCCTTAGGTAGAGCGGCGTGTCGGTGGTCACCGGCGAGGGTGCCCCGAACGCGTTGATCGTCTCCACCGTCATCGCCGGCGATGCGTGCCGGGCGATGACGCTGTAGGGGTCGTTGGTCAGTGCCAGAGCGACAGGCGCGCCCGGCGTCACTGTCACTTCGAGCACGGCATCGGTCCAACCGGTGTCGGGACCTGGAGGGGGCTCATCGGCTGCGACCAGTTGGTCCGAAGCAGCTGTCAGACTCAGGTAGAAGAACTGGGCGTCGTCCTGTCCTGCCGGAATGACGAGCTGACTCAATGTCCACGGGCCTCCAGAAGTTGTCGAGAACCCGCTGGCGCTGGCCGAGTGTGACAGCCACACGGTTGTATCGGCCGACACCGGTACGGCGACGCCGTAGGCATTCTGCGTCTGCACGTCGAGTGTGGCGCTCTGCCCCGCCTCGAGGGTAGGCGCCGCTCCGACCCAGGCGAGCTGTGTGATATTGCCGGCCACGATCGTCGCCGTCTCGGTGGCATTGGCCAACCCGACCGGCGGTGAGTCGGGAGGCGGCTGATCACTGACGGTGAGAAGGGGCGACCCGACCGTGGTGTCTTCGTAGTAGAAGGTCGCTGAATCGCCGTTGGCGGGGATGGTCACGGTGGTGATGGCCGCCGCGAAGTCACCGGTGGCACTGAACGTTCCGGTTGCCGAAGGAGTACTGAGGTACAGCGTCGTGGCGCCGGCGACGGCGACGGCATTTCCGTACTGGTCCTGGGTCTGCACCACCAGCGCGTCACTGGCCTGGCCGGCCTCGAGACTGGGCGCAGACGTCACGAAGCTGATGCGATTGAGGTCGGCGCTGAGCACGGTCTCGGAGAACGAGGCATGAGTGAGGCCGACGTCGGGACCGCTGGCCTGATCAGCCGCGACGATCGTGGCCGTGCCTGCGGTCGTGTCGCGATAGAAGAAGTCGAGGTCGGCGCTGCCTGCTGGCACGACGAGTTGAGTGCTGACCGGGGCGAACGATGAGTCGGCGGAGAATTTGGCGCTCGAGCTGGTCGAGCTCAGATACACGGTCACGTTGCTGACCGCGGCGACGTCGACGCCATAGGCGTTCTCCACGTGCACGACCAGGGCGGCACCTTGGCCGCTGACGGTCGTTCCCTGCCCGGTCACCCCAAGTTGGGTGGCAACCCCCGGACCGACATCGATCTGTTGCTGGGCGTTAACCAGCCCGAGATCCGGCGAATCCGGGGGGGGAAGATCGGCGAAGGTCATCGTCGCCGTTCCGGGGTCCGAGTCGCGGTAGTACGCGGTGGCAACCCCGCTGCCGGCGATCATCGTCACCTGGGTGACGGGAGTGGCAAAGGTGCTGGCGGCGGCAAAGGCCCCGCCGGCCGAGGTGCTCCACAGGTAGACGGTCATGGAAGTGGGGTTCGGGACCGCGTTGCCGAAGGCGTCGACCAGGGAGATCAGCACCGCCCCGCTGGTCTGGCCTGCGATGATGCTCTGGGAGGCCGAGGTCACCTCAAGGCCGCTGGCGGTGGCGGCGTCCACGGTGAAGGCCTGGGTCGCACTGGTGATGCTGTTCTCACCGGGGGCGCTGGCAGTCAGGGTGTCGACACCGCTCGCAGTGTCGAGGTAGTAGAGGTAGACGTCGCTCGAGCCGGCCGACAGCGTGATGCTGGACAGCGGGGTCCACCCGGCGCCGTTGACCGCCGAGAAGGTTCCGACCGAGGACGTGCTGGCGAGATTCACCACGGTGTCCGTACTCTCGGTGGCGGGGTTGCCCAGCGCATCACGGAGCTCGACCCGCATCTGCGTCGACTGGATGCCGGCATTGGCGGTCTGCGGATTGGTGAGGAATGCCAGCTGGGTGGCCGGCCCAGAGCTGATCTGGATCGATTGCGTGGCGCTGGAGAGACCCGAGCCGGCCGCCGTGAGGTCGAAGGTCCCGCTGGCAGCCGAGGAGTACCAGACCGTGACCTGACTGGCGCCGATCGGTATCGAAACCTGCGTGGCCGGCGGCGCGCCGCCATCGCCGGTGAGTCGGAAGGTTCCGGCCGGGCTCGTGCTGGACAAGTTGACCACCAGGGGGCTCCCCGGCACCGCAGCCTGGCCGTCAGCCTGGCGGGCGACGATCACCACCGGTCCGGACAGCGCGCCGGCCACCATGCTCTGAGGTGCTGACGTGATCTCGAGTTGGGTCGCAGGAAGGCTGGTCACCACGACGGTGGCTGTGGCGCTGGCGATACCGCTATCGGGCGAGTCGAGCGGCGTGTGATCGGCGGCGGTGATGGTCTTGGTGCCCGGAATGGCGTCGTTGTAATAGAAGGTCGCGTCGCTGGTTCCCGCGCCCAGCGTCACGCTCGTCGCCGACCAGGGCCCACTGGGGCCGAGCGAGAACTGCGAGCTCGCCGCGCCGTAGAGATAGATCGTCTGGTCGAAGCCGGACACGGCCGGGTTGCCGTACTGGTCCTGGGCCTCCACCACGACGCCCGCCGACGGCGTGCCGGCGGCGATCACGAGGGGCGGCGTGACGAAGGCGTAGGTCGTGATGCTGCCGGCCCCGATGACTACCGTTGCCGTGCCCGCAGTCCAACCGTCCGAGATTGGCGCCTGGGCCCCGAGCACGTCGGTGCCGGACTGGTCCTCCTTGTAGAAGACCTGCAGCTGGGACTGGCGCGCCGGGATGGTGACAGTTGAGACCGGGGCCCATGCCGTGGCACTGAGCGAGTACTGGCCGCCAGCCGCCCCGGTGAGCTGGACTGCCGTCGCGGTCGACACCCCGGCGGAGAGGCCATCGGCGGTCTCGGTCTCGACCTGCACCGCGGTTGACTGACCGGCGTCGGCCCCCGGCGAGGCCGTCATTACGACCTGGCTGATCGTTCCGGGGATGACCGAGATGAGCTGGCTGGCACTGCTCAAGCCGGTGGCGCTGGCGGTGATCGTCGCGACACCGGTCGTGGCGTCACGGTAGTAGACGGTCTGTGACGTCGATGGTGCGGCGTAGGTCGCGTTGATCCCCGCTGCCCAACCACTGACGCCGTCGGCCGAGAACTCCGCAGTGGGGCTGGAGCTCAACAGTTGGACGGTGACGTTTCCGCCGACCGACGCCAGGTTCCCGTACTGATCGAGCAGCTCGAGCTGCAGTGGTTGGGAGGGCGTGTCCACGACGACGGTTTGGGCGGCCGAAGAGAACGACATCTGTGTTGGGGGGCCGGCGGTGACGGTGATGCTCTGACTGATCGGCGGGTAGAGACCGCCCACGTCCTGGACCGTGAGGACCGTGGTCAACGGGGTTGCATCCTGGTACTGGAACGTCGCGGTGTTGGCCCCGTAGGGGATGTCGAGCTGGCTGATCGGCGTCCACGGTGTGGCGGCCGCGCTGAAGGTCCCGCTGGTGCTGCCCGTGCCCAGTTGCACCACGAGTGGGACCGCGTTGCCGTTGACGAGATGGGCGATGCTGCGCGGGTTGTTGAATGCGTCGTAGCCGGTAATGGTGATGGCCGCCGGCGTGTGCACCGCGACGGTCTGGGGAGCCGAGGTGAATTGGAGCCGGGCGAGGGCCCCCGCACCGATGGTGGCGGTTTGGGTGGCGGGCAGCAGGCCGGCGCTGGTAGCGGTGAGGGTCTCGGATCCGGCAATGGTGTCGAGCAGGTAGACCGTCGCCGTCTGGCCTCCTATGGCGACCGGAGCATTGAGCGCCGCGGTCCAAGGCCCGCCCGGAACGAGGGAGAATTCGGTGGTCGTTGCGGAGCTGGCGAACGAGACCGAAGCCGTGTCGCCGACAGTGGCTGGGTTGCCGAACTCGTCCTCGACTCCGACGGTGACCGGTGCGGAGGCCGACCCAACGGTGGCGTCGAGCGGCACGGACAGGAACTTGAGCTGGTAGGGAGCAGCTGCATTGATGTTCAGGACGTATGTCCCCGACGTCAGTCCGCCGAGCGACGCGGTGACCGTGACGCTTGCTGTTGCGGTGTCGCGGTAGTAGAAGCCGACCGACGTTGCCCCCGAGGCGATGGTGACGTTTGCGACGGCGAAGGAGCCCCCGACTGAGGTGTCGAACCCGCCGGTCGCACTCGTCGTCTGGAGCGACACGACCATGCTCGCCGTGGCCGGCACAACTTCTCCGTAGGCGTTCACGGTCGTCACGGTCATGGCGCTGGGCTGTCCGGCAGTGAGGGTGTTGTTCGTCGCCGACAGAGTGAATCCGGCCGGTGGCCCGGCGCTGATCACCTCGGTCTGGGTGCCGCTGGCGAGACCGGTAGCGCTCGCCGTGATGGTCGGTGAGCCCGCCGTCGTGTCGATGTAGACGAAGGTGGCGGTGGTGGCACCGGTGGCCAGCGACACCGTGGTCGCGGCCTGGCCGTGGCTGGTGAACTGCCCGGCAGCGGAGGTGCTGGTCAATCCGACGACGGTGGTCCCGGTTGCCGGGGTCGGGTTGTCGTTCGCGTCCTCCAAGACGAGGCTGATCGGGGCGCTGGGTTGGCCTGCCTCGAGGTTCTGAGGGGCCGACACGAATTTCAAAGTGCTGGGCGCGCCGGCAATGACGGTCATGGCCAACGTGGTTGACACCCCCGAGGCAGCGGCATGGAGGGTCGGGGTCCCCGCCGTGGTGTCCTCGTAGTACACGGATGCGACGGTCTGACCGGCGGGAACGATGATCGAGGTCACGCTTCCGTCGAAAGGTCCGGTCGCCGAAGTGTCGAAACGTCCCGATGAGCTCGAGCTGGTGAGCGACACGGTCAGGTTCGTGGCCACGGGCACGGTGATGCCGTAGGCATTCAAGGGCGTGACTTGGAGCGCGCCGCTCGGGGCACCCGCGATCACCGAAGGAGTCCCGGTGAGGGTCAGCTGGGTGACCGCGCCCCATGTCACCAGCTCGGTCTGGGTGCCGCTGGCGAGACCGGTAGCGCTCGCCGTGATGGTCGGTGAGCCCGCCGTCGTGTCGATGTAGACGAAGGTGGCGGTGGTGGCACCGGTGGCCAGCGACACCGTGGTCGCGGCCTGGCCGTGGCTGGTGAACTGCCCGGCAGCGGAGGTGCTGGTCAATCCGACGACGGTGGTCCCGGTTGCCGGGGTCGGGTTGTCGTTCGCGTCCTCCAAGACGAGGCTGATCGGGGCGCTGGGTTGGCCTGCCTCGAGGTTCTGAGGGGCCGACACGAATTTCAAAGTGCTGGGCGCGCCGGCAATGACGGTCATGGCCAACGTGGTTGACACCCCCGAGGCAGCGGCATGGAGGGTCGGGGTCCCCGCCGTGGTGTCCTCGTAGTACACGGATGCGACGGTCTGACCGGCGGGAACGATGATCGAGGTCACGCTTCCGTCGAAAGGTCCGGTCGCCGAAGTGTCGAAACGTCCCGATGAGCTCGAGCTGGTGAGCGACACGGTCAGGTTCGTGGCCACGGGCACGGTGATGCCGTAGGCATTCAAGGGCGTGACTTGGAGCGCGCCGCTCGGGGCACCCGCGATCACCGAAGGAGTCCCGGTGAGGGTCAGCTGGGTGACCGCGCCCCATGTCACCAGCTCGGTCTGGGTGCCGCTGGCGAGACCGGTAGCGCTCGCCGTGATGGTCGGTGAGCCCGCCGTCGTGTCGATGTAGTACCACGTGATTGCCTGTTGGCCCGTCGGGATACTGAGCACCGGCGGCGTTGTCGGGAAAGTGCCGGTTCTGGCCGTATCGAACCGCATGGTGGGTGAACCGCTCGCGACCGCGACGGCCGTGGCCTGGACCGCTGTCACCGGGTTCCCAAACGCGTCCTCAAGCCCCGCCGTCAACGCAGCGCTGACCTGGCCGGCCACGGTTGTCTGGGCACTCGACACGATCTGCAATTGGGCGGCCGGACCGGCGACGAAGCTGAGCAACTGGGTCGCGTCGGTGAGCCCGACATCTGGCCCGCCCACCTCGTCGGCCACGGTGATCAGTGGCGCTCCCGGCGTCGTGTCCTCGTAGAAGAAGCTCATCTGGCTGGCGCCGGCAGCGATCGTCGCAGTCGTTGTCAGAGCCCACGGAGTGGCAGTCAGCGAGAACGACCCCGCGGCCGAAGTGGTCCTGAGATACAGGACCAACGAATTGAGGACCGGAATCGTGACCCCGTACTGGTTCTGGACGGCGGCGGTCACCGAAGTCGGTGTTCCGACGATCACGCCGTTCACCGCGGCCGACGTGATGACAATCTTGGCGGCTGATCCCGATTGGATTGTTTCGGATTGCGACGCGTCTGACAGTCCCGTCCCAGGGTCGGGACCGAGTGGGTTGTCGCTGCCCATGATGGTCTGGGAGCTGAGGAGGACGTTCTGGACCAGGGTGAAGGTGGCCGAGGTCAGCCCGGCGGGGATGGTCACGCTCGTGATCGGACCGCTCGCGTCAGCGCGATCGAAGGTGGCGCCAGTTCCCAGGGCGCTGAGGTAGACGGTGACGCCGGTCGTAGCCGGCACCGGATTGCCCGACGGGTCCTGTAACTGGACGGTGACGACCGGAGACAACGCCCCGGCCACGACCGAGAACGGCGGAGATGAAATCACCAACGCCGACGGTGCTGCCGCTCCGACGGTTACCGAGATCGTGTCGTCGATGATGCCGACGGCCCCATTGGGTGGCGAACTGTCGCTCACCGTGATCGTGCGTGTGCTGGCGTAGGTGTCCATATAGGAGAAGTCGGCACCGGTCGCACCCGCTGGAATCGTGAGCGCGATTTGCAGTGCTGAGTCATGCCGCGAAGTTCCCGCTGGCGCTGAAGAGCGCGTAACCGGCGCTCGAGGTGAGATAGACCACCTGAGCGCTGAGCGTTGGGACGTCGTTGCCGAGCGAGTCTTGCAGCGAGACGTGGAAGACCGCCGGAGCTCCTGCGGTGAGAGGAGAGGTCGGCGGGGTGATCGCTAGCTGGTAGATGCTGCCCGTCCCGACCGTCGAGGTCTGGACGGCATTGGTCCAGCCGACATCTGGTCCGGTGCCGACATAGTCCTGGGCGGTGATGGTGTGCTGGCCCAGTGTGGTGTCTCGGACGTAGAAGTTGACCGTCGTCGTGCCGGCAGGGATCGTCACCGCGTACCCCGACCCGGACCAGGTCGTGCCGTCAGGGGCGAACTGTGCAGTTAGGGAATTGGAGTACAGGTAGATCGGCGTCGCCTTGGTCACCGGGACCGGTGTGCCGTTCGCGTCCTGGGACTGTACGGTCATGACGGGGGATTCGCTGTCGGCGGCGAACACGTAGGGCGGCGTGATGTAGTTCAGCTGGCTGATCGTGCCGCCGTTGGGCGGACCGACGGAGATGCCACACTGCGATCCGGTGATGTTGGGATCGCTCGTGTCGGTGGCCGTCACGCACCACGTCCCCTGGGTGACCATGGTGACCCCGTTGACAAACGTGTTGCCACCGAGCATCGACGTGGTGATCGCCGTGTCGGTCGGCACGACCGCGGCCCCGTCGGTCGACGTGAAATGGACCGTTCCGGTGTAGTTGTTGAGCGGCTGGCCCGAATAGTCGGTCGCCTGGATCGTGACCGAACTGGGGACACCCGAGATCACCGGGTTGGTGATGCCGGTCACGAGCAACTGGTACTGGGTGATGATGAGCGCACTCTGGGTGGCTGCAGTGCTGCCGAAGGCCGACGGGGGGGTTACCGTGATCGTAGGAGTGCCCTTCAGCGAGTCCTTGTAGTAGAAGGTCACCGAGTTCTGGCCCGCCGGCATGATGACGGTGTTGTAGTCCCACTCCGTCAGCGGGCTCTCGAGCAGGCTTCCGCGAAGAAGCCGTACGTTGAGGTCGACGACAAGGACAGGACGGTGTCGGTCGGAAGAGCGACCGGAGTCCCCGAGTTGGATTCGGCGACGACTGTCATCGCCCCCGGTTGGGTTTCACGCTGGTTGAGCGACGGTGTGGTGATCACGTACTTGCTGGGGACGTATGCATAGCCGTTGGCCAAGGTGGCGGACTGGCCGTCGGGGTTGGTCTCGGTGACCGCCACCGCACCCCCTGCCGGATCGGCCGGGGCCTTGGCCGTGATGGTGCTCGAGTTGACGATGGTCATGTTGGTGACCGCCACCCCGCCGAAGGTCAGCGTCGGCGCCACGCTGCTCGTGACGATGACCGTGCCGGGGGCCCCGGCGGCCAGCACCGCACCGCCGGCTCCGGCCCCGCCGTCGGCCGGGTCCGCCGCGTTGGCCTGGACGGCCCCAGTCCCGGCCGTGGTCGTGGCCGCGCTGACCCCGGCCCCGCCCACATAGCCCGAGCCGCCTCCGCCACCGCCAAAGTCGTAGGTTTGGCTGGTGCTGTCGCCCCCGCCCCCGCCCCCATACCAGCCCCCGCCGCCCGAGCCGCCCCAGCCACTGGCCTGAGTGCCGCCCAGATACTGCGTGCCTGCGGATCCGACATAGGCCCCGGTGCCGCCTGCTCCCCCCGCGCCCTGGGTGCCGCCCCCGCCGCCCGCCGCCGCCGCCAGCGAGTCGGTCCCGGCCACGCCCCCGGCCCCGCCGCCGGCTCCGCCGGCCGCGTTGTTGCCTGTGTGATACATCGTGCCCCCGCCCCCGCCGCCGCCCGCGGTGAGCACGTCGACGCCACTGACGCGGATAGCCGAGCGGCCCCCGCCTTGACCGGTGTAGCCGCTCAGGTTGGGTCCGCCGCCGCCGTAGTCGGCGGGCACAGTGGGCCCCGAGGCGGCGCCCCCCGCTCCCACCATGACGGTGAGCACCTGGCCCGGGGTCACGGCGAGCGTGGCGGTGCTGTAGCCGCCCCCGCCTCCCGATGACGGGTAGAGATAGCCGGGACCCCCTCCGCTGCCGCCGCCGCCCCATTCCTTGACGGTCACCGAGGTCACTCCGGACGGCACCGTGTAGGTCTGGTCGGCGCCGGTGTAGGCGAAGGTGACCGGCACAACGCCGGTGTAGAACCCCGTCCCGCTCACTGTGACCGCGGTGCCCCCCGCCGTGGGTCCCGAGGTCGGGGACACGCCGGTGATCGTCGGGGCGGGATAGACGTAGGTGAAGCCATTGGCCAGGGTGAAGGTCTGGGTGTCGGGGTTGGTCACCGTCACCCCGACCGGGCCGACGGTGTGGGCGGGCACCACCACGCTGAGGGAGGTGGCGCTGACCCAGGTGACCGAGGTGGCGGCCACGGCGCCGAACGACACGGTGGGGGTGGCCTGGAAGGCGGTCCCGGTGATGACCACCGAGCTGCCCCCGGTGTTCAATGCGCTGTTGGGGGTCACCGAGGTGACGCTCGGCGGCGCCATGTAGGTGTAGCCACTCGAAAGAGTGGCGCTCTGGCCGTCGGGGTTGGTCTCGATGACCGCCACCGCTCCTCCGGCCAGATCGGCCGGGGTGGTGGCGGTGATCGTGGTCGAGTTGACGACGGTGACGTTGGTGGCTGCCACCCCACCGAAGGTCACCGGAGGGCCGCTGTAGACGGTACTGCCGCCGAGGGTGATGCTGACCGTGCCGGCGGCTCCGGCGGCTTGCGCCGCCCCCCCCGCCCCGGCCCCGCCGTCGACCGGGTCACTCGCGTTGGCCTGCACGGCCCCGGCACCGGCGGTCGTCGTGGCCGCGCTGACCCCGGCCCCGGCGACATAGCCCGAGCCACCCCCGCCGCCGCCCAGGTCTTTGGTGTTGCTGGTGCTGGCGGTGCCGCCCCCGCCCCCATACCACCCACCGCCGCCCGAGCCGCCGTAGCCATAGCTGACCTGACTGCCGCCGAGATACTGCACGCCCGCGGATCCGACATAGACCGTCCCGGTGCCGCCCGCTCCCCCCGCGCTCTGGGTGCCGCCCCCGCCGCCGGACGCCGCCGCCGCCGTGTCGCTGCCGGCCACACCGGCGGACCCACCACCGGCACCACCGGTCGCGTCGTTGCCGGCGACTACCATCGCGCCACCGCCCCCGCCGCCCCCGGCGGTGAGCAGGTCGATGCCCCCAACGCGGACGGCCGAGCGGCCACCACCCTGACCGGTGTAGTCGCCCTTGCTGGGCCCGCCCCCGCCGTAGTCCGCGGCGACAGTCGGGCCCGAGGCGGCGCCCCCCGCCCCGACCATAACGGTGAGGACCTCGCCGGGGGTGACCGCCAGGACACCGGTGGTGTAGCCGGCCCCGCCGCCCGGCGACGGATACGAATAGCCACCGCCACCGCCACTGCCGCCCCCGCCCCATTCCTTGACGGTCACAGAGGTCACCCCGGCCGGCACCGTCCAGGTCTGGTTGGCACCGGTGTAGGTGAAGGCGGCCGGTGCAGGGTTGGAGTAGAACCCGGTCCCGCTCAGCGTGACCGCCGCCCCCCCCGCTGTCGGGCCCGAGGCCGGAGCCACTGCGGTCAGGGTCGGGGGCGGGCCGGTGTAGGTGAAGGCACCCGCCAGCGAGAAGGTCTGGGTGTCGGGGTTGGTCACCGTCACCCCGACCGGGCCGACGCTGTGGGCAGGCACCACCACATCGAGGGTGGTGGCGTTGACCCAGGTGACCGAGGTGGCCGCCACACCGCCGATCGACACGGTGGGCGTGGCCTGGAAGCCGGTCCCTGTGATCACCACCGAGCTGCCCCCGGTGATCACCGCGGTGTTGGGGGTCACCGAGGTGACGCTCGGCGGCGCCACATAGGTGTAGCCATTGGCCAAGGTGGCGCTCTGGGTGTCGGGGTTGGTCTCGGTGACCGCCACCGCACCCCCGGCCGCGTGGGCCGGGACCGTGGCCGTGATGGTGGTCGAGTTGACGATGGTCATGTTGGTGACCGCCACCCCGCCGAAGGTCAGCGTCGGTGCCACGCTGCTCGTGACGATGACCGTGCCGGGGACCCCGGCGGCCAGCACCCCGCCGCCGGCTCCGGCCCCCCCGTCGGCCGGGTCAGTTGAGTTGGCCTGGACCGTGCCGGCCCCGGCGGTGGTGCTGGCCGCGCTGACCCCGGTCCCGCCCACATAGCCCGAGCCGCCCCCGCCCCCGCCCATGTCGTTGGTGCCGTTTCCATAGGCGCCACCGCCGCCCCCATACCAGCCACCGCCGCCCGAGCCGCCATAGCCGTAGATGGCCTGAGTGCCGCCCAGGTACTGGGTGCCCGCCGATCCAGTAAAGGAGCCGGTGCCCCCGGCACCTCCCGCGCCCTGGGTGCCGCCCCCGCCCACCGACACCGGGGCCAACGAGTTGGAGCCAGCCACGCCGCTGGACCCACCGCCGGCACCGCCGGCCGCGTTGCCAGGAGCGGCATACATCGCGCCTCCGCCCCCGCCGCCGCCCGCGGTGAGCACGTCGACGCCACTGACGCGGATAGCCGAGCGGCCCCCGCCTTGACCGGTGTAGCCGCTCAGGTTGGGTCCGCCGCCGCCGTAGTCGGCGGGCACAGTGGGCCCCGAGGCGGCGCCCCCCGCTCCCACCATGACGGTGAGCACCTGGCCCGGGGTCACGGCGAGCGTGGCGGTGCTGTAGCCGCCCCCACCCCCCGGCGACGGGTATGGCCAGGAGCAGCAGCCACCCCCTCCGCTGCCGCCGCCGCCCCATTCCTTGACGGTCACCGAGGTCACTCCGGACGGCACCGTGTAGGTCTGGTCGGCGCCGGTGTAGGCGAAGGTGACCGGCACAACGCCGGTGTAGAACCCCGTCCCGCTCACTGTGACCGCGGTGCCCCCCGCCGTGGGTCCCGAGGTCGGGGACACGCCGGTGATCGTCGGGGCGGGATAGACGTAGGTGAAGCCATTGGCCAGGGTGAAGGTCTGGGTGTCGGGGTTGGTCACCGTCACCCCGACCGGGCCGACGGTGTGGGCGGGCACCACCACGCTGAGGGAGGTGGCGCTGACCCAGGTGACCGAGGTGGCGGCCACGGCGCCGAACGACACGGTGGGGGTGGCCTGGAAGGCGGTCCCGGTGATGACCACCGAGCTGCCCCCGGTGTTCAATGCGCTGTTGGGGGTCACCGAGGTGACGCTCGGCGGCGCCATGTAGGTGTAGCCACTCGAAAGAGTGGCGCTCTGGCCGTCGGGGTTGGTCTCGATGACCGCCACCGCTCCTCCGGCCAGATCGGCCGGGGTGGTGGCGGTGATCGTGGTCGAGTTGACGACGGTGACGTTGGTGGCTGCCACCCCACCGAAGGTCACCGGAGGGCCGCTGTAGACGGTACTGCCGCCGAGGGTGATGCTGACCGTGCCGGCGGCTCCGGCGGCTTGCGCCGCCCCCCCCGCCCCGGCCCCGCCGTCGACCGGGTCACTCGCGTTGGCCTGCACGGCCCCGGCACCGGCGGTCGTCGTGGCCGCGCTGACCCCGGCCCCGGCGACATAGCCCGAGCCACCCCCGCCGCCGCCCAGGTCTTTGGTGTTGCTGGTGCTGGCGGTGCCGCCCCCGCCCCCATACCACCCACCGCCGCCCGAGCCGCCGTAGCCATAGCTGACCTGACTGCCGCCGAGATACTGCACGCCCGCGGATCCGACATAGACCGTCCCGGTGCCGCCCGCTCCCCCCGCGCTCTGGGTGCCGCCCCCGCCGCCGGACGCCGCCGCCGCCGTGTCGCTGCCGGCCACACCGGCGGACCCACCACCGGCACCACCGGTCGCGTCGTTGCCGGCGACTACCATCGCGCCACCGCCCCCGCCGCCCCCGGCGGTGAGCAGGTCGATGCCCCCAACGCGGACGGCCGAGCGGCCACCACCCTGACCGGTGTAGTCGCCCTTGCTGGGCCCGCCCCCGCCGTAGTCCGCGGCGACAGTCGGGCCCGAGGCGGCGCCCCCCGCCCCGACCATAACGGTGAGGACCTCGCCGGGGGTGACCGCCAGGACACCGGTGGTGTAGCCGGCCCCGCCGCCCGGCGACGGATACGAATAGCCACCGCCACCGCCACTGCCGCCCCCGCCCCATTCCTTGACGGTCACAGAGGTCACCCCGGCCGGCACCGTCCAGGTCTGGTTGGCACCGGTGTAGGTGAAGGCGGCCGGTGCAGGGTTGGAGTAGAACCCGGTCCCGCTCAGCGTGACCGCCGCCCCCCCCGCTGTCGGGCCCGAGGCCGGAGCCACTGCGGTCAGGGTCGGGGGCGGGCCGGTGTAGGTGAAGGTCACATTGTCGAGCGCCACGGGAGTCGTGGCAGTGGCGGCATGGAGGAAGGCCCTGAAGTACAGGCTGCCGGTCCCGACCTGGGCCCCGAAGGTGCCGGCGTTGGTATTGACGGTTGCGGCGGAATCAGACTGGGCGTAGCCGGTGGCAGTCACCCATGCTGTCCCACTCCACCAGTACCAGGCGGTGCCGTTCGTTGAGAGTTGGTACTGGACGGTTCCCTGGTTCGTGGCGTCGAGGGTCTGCGCGAAGCCCGACAGGGTGGTGAAGGGCACTCCAGTGGTGTTGGTGACATACGGGTTGTCAGTGGCGTAGGTGCCCGCATTGTCTTTGAGCGAGACGACGCCACCGACAATCTGGATCTCGGCCGCGTTGGACAGGGTGTAGGACGTTGCCGGGGTGAAGTTCCACGAGATGGTGGGGTCGATGGTCACCGGGTAGTGGGCTCCAGCGGCCTGGGCCGGATCCGAAGGCATGACGGAGACGCTGAAGCCGCTCACCGTCTTGGTGACGCCGTAGCGGTAGGCCACGGGGTGCCCGTCCGCGTCCGTGGCCGTCATGGGTTGGAGGTAGAAGATGTCCCGCCCACCTGCCGCCTGTGCCACCAGGCCCCCCTGGGCATCGGCGGTGAGCCGGGTCCCAGGCGCTGTGCTCAGTCCAAAACCGAGGTCGCTGACGGCCTTGGCCAGGGTGATCGTCTCGTTGACCGAACTCGGGTGTGCCACGTATCGCAATGTCACCCCGTCAATGATCTGGGCGTAGGTGACCGTCCCGCCGTCGACAGTGGGGATGGTCGGATGGCTGTCCAACACGGTGACTGCCACCTTGGAGCCCGTCGGCACCAAGTCGAGCGACACCACCGGCTTGGCCGCTCCGGCCGAACGGTTGAACACCACGCCGACGCCCTCATCCAGGGTCGCCGACAGATTCTGCGCCGACGTGCGCAACGGCACCGCCTTGCCAACGAGCTGGCGGAGCGGGACCGCGGCACTCGCTCGGGCAAAGTTGAAGTCCTTTCGCTGCACGCTGGGATGCACTGCGACGGGATGGCGCACAGCACCGCTATCGGTGGCGGGACCGTGGTGGACCGTCAGGACAGCCGTCACACCGGCGACGCCCACCACGATCAGGAGAACGAGCAACGATCGCGGTCGGCGAAGCTGACGTGACACGCGCCGGAAGCGTTCAGCGAACTGCGACCGTCCTCGAGGGCGGGAAGGGCGCGCATGGAGGGCATGGTGATTCGCCGTCACGGCTACTCCGTGTCGTCCGGAGTGTGCTCCGGATCAGACGCCTTGGTTGCGAGGCCTCTCGAGATCTCGTGGCGCAATGAATTGATCGTGTCATTGGAGCGTTCGAGCATTTCAGCCGATGCGGCCAGCGCAACCTGGGCGCCCCTCATCCCGTCCTCCATGTTGGAGAGCCGCCTGGCCTGCTCGGACAGCTTCTGAGCTTGTTCGCGCCGGAAGCGCTTTCCGGCCACGGTGTTCATGAACAAGGACTCGGAGTCCGCATCCGACGAGGCCTCTTCTTCCTCCAACAGGGACCCTCCGTCCCAGCGTGATTCAGGCTCGGTCTGGGTGCGTTGAACCGATCGGTGTCGTAGCTCGGAGTCGGATGCCATGTCGGACGGGAGTGAGGCGGCCTCCGGGCGTGCCCACTCTCGCCGGGTGCGCCGCTCCCTACGCCCAAAAGCATCCGTCGAATCGGGGGGTCCTGTAGGAAGCTCTGGTCGCTCCGACTCGCGCCGAGTCCGCCACAAGGACAAAACCCCTGTGTCTGTGTGGTGGACCACATGCATTGGGTGGGACTGCGACATCTGTCCCGTCGACCTGCGACGGGCGCGACGCCAAAGCCAGACACCACCGCCGAGGAGTGCCAGCACGACAAGTGGGAACCCGATCTTCCACTGCCAGCTGAGGATGGAGATCTGGCTCTGTCCGGATGCGTCGACGACGACGAAAGGCACCTTGGCACTGGTGATCGTCTGGTGCTGTCCGGAGGCGTAAGAGGCTTGGGCGTCGAATTGACCAGGGACGATCTGCACCTCTGGCACGAAGACCCAGCCCCCGTCGCTGCCACTCGTCACCGAACCATCGATGCGGCCATTCGGTTGGTGCACGATGTTGTGCCGCGCTGTGTCGGCATCGACGATGTTCACCGACACGACCACACCGGGGGGAGCAGTGCCGCTGATCTGAAGCTGTGTACCTACGACGGTGTCATCGGGACGAGGTTCGTCGATCGCCACCGCAGTCGACGAGGATGGAGCACCGTTGCCGGTGCCAACGGGCGAGGTGGTTGTGGTTGTGGTTGTGGTTGTGGTTGGTGCCAGAAGGCCTGACTGGGCTAAGCCAACACTGCCTGCGGTGACGGCTCTCGCGACGGATGCCGCGCCAGAAGGCGTCGTACCGATTCCTACGATTCCGAACGTCGAGAGGCCCGCAACGATGACGGCCATCGCTAATGCAAGGGATGTGCTGATCCGGGACAGCCGAGACATCGGGGCTGGTCTGCTCGGCTCGGCCACACCGAATTGGGGTAATTCGGCGTGTCGTCGATTCAGTAGAGCGTGGTCGACGATCACGGTCGGAGGCCCGCGTTTAACGGTAAAGGGCCGCTTCGCTGCTTTCCAGGTGCGGATTACGGGCGGAGCACGACCGTCGCGGATCCGAATCGGGCCGCTCGATGAGCCGAACCGACACTTCGGCCGGCAGGATCCGATCGGCTTGAAGAACGGGGTCGATTTCAGGCACCTCACGTCCGGCCCTCGATCTGCACGGCAGACAGATGCATCGTCGACGAGCCGACGTGGGAACTCGTGTGCATATCTACTCGGAGGTGAGTGATTGCAATGTCCGGAGCGAGACCGACGAATCGACAGCAGACCGGGTTCATGACAGCGTCAGCAGCGCGGCTGGTCCATTCGACGCCGGGCGGTCGTTCCTGCTTGTTGGACGTCCGAAACTGCTCGTGATGTCCGACATCTCGGTCGGGTAGGAAAGCGGACGCACCCTCCACCAGCTCCTCGCCATCGTGCTGGTCGATGATTACTCGGGGCGCGAGTTCAGGATGTCTTCTCCCCAGGAGATCACTGACTGCGACTACCGGGACATCGAACACATGTCATCCTTGGTTTAGGCGAGCCACCGGAATGATGTCGCACCTCTACTCCTATATCGGCACCCGCGCGAGCAAACCTGAGCCTTTCGCCTCCCAAACCGGCAAGCACATCGTGCCTCTCACGGTCTCATTTCGCATGCTGAGCTTGGTTCTGGGCGCTGGCAATGCGCCTGAAGACTCAGATACAACGCCAACTGATGCGTCGTGCTCTGCTAAGTCGTCGCGTGTGGGGAACTTCAGATCGGGCTAGACCTGACGTACCATTCTGGCGGATTCAACCGAGTTCGCCCTGCTTGGCTGGAGATTGATGGCCTCGGCCGGGCTTGGGAAGCCGCTGGCGTAGGTCACGCGCTCAAGGAGACTCCGAGCTGCTGCCAGCACCGTCTCGTGATCGTGAGTGAGCGTGAATGCAAAACGTCGATCTCGATCTGGGCCAGAGTCACCAAGATCTCGGGCAATGAGCGCTCCCGCATAGTGGTTACCGACTACGGCCACTACCCATTCACCCCGGAGAACATCGTTGGGCGCAAGCGACACCCCGCGGACTCCTTGCGTTGGTGTGAGTGCAAGATCCACCCCGAGGGCGGCCACCAGTGGGCAGCGATCGGCCAGTCGGGTATAGCGATGTGCGGTACCGCCGGTGAAGTACCGGGCTTCTTGAAAGCATGCCAGCACAATCGGCGCCGTCTCGAGGGCCAGCCCCTGGTGCTCGAGATGCTGGGAGATCCCCGACAGCAGGCCTTTTGGTGACACCCGGACTGCGGACGGACGAACGAGACTGAACGGGCTAGCGGCTATCGGCCTCAGTGGCTGGCGAAGCCCGAGGGCGTGGCCCGGTGGAGAGAGGTCAGCAAGTGGCCCAGGCTGCGAGAAGTACCAGCCTTGGCCGACAGTGGCGCCCAAGGCCAGCGCCTGCTGGAGATGAGTCTTGCTCTCGATGCCCTCGGCGAGGACCGTGGCTCCTGTGCGTTCGACGTACGCTGCGACTGTCGTGTAGATGGACGCCTGTTCCACGTTCGGCCACTGCTGCACGAGTGAAACATCCAGCTTGATGACATCTGGTGCAACAAAGGGAAGCAGCACGAGGGAGTCCGGCACTGCACCAACGTCGTCGAGAGCGATCGCACAGCCGGATTCCCTCAGTTGGTTGACCGCCCGCAGGAGCTCGGCAGGGCGCTGCAGTAACGAGCGTTCGGTGATCTCCACCACCACCCCGGTCTGACCAGCAGCTCGAGCCAGGAGTCGGGTGGCAGTATCCGGTCCAAGTACGGAAGGTTCGAGATTGACGAAGAGGTCGAACTGGCGAGGCAGTCCGTGAGCGATTGCGTCGTCAATGGCGGCATTCCGACATGCTTCGTCAAGTTCGGCGAGGCGTCCGTCTCGGGTTGCCCACAGGAATGCCGCTTCGGGCAAGATGCCCAAATCCGGCCACCGGGCGAGAGCTTCAGCGGCAACCTCCTCCCCGTTTGCCAGATCGACGATTGGTTGATAGACGGGCTGGAGATAGTGCCGGTCAAGTAGATCGTCGAAGGTTATTGTCAATGCTTCGGACACGAGTTCCCTTCGAATGGCCTGCCTTTGCCGACGGCTCTAGTCGGGCGCGACTCAGGCCACCCTTGTCACATCGACAGAACAAGCCGTGAACTGTAGGTATGGGGTTACTGGCAGCACTCAAGCGCAGTGTCATGGTGCAGCGCCGACGAGTATCTCCTAGCGCTCTCACTTGGCGATTCGAGCGGGCGAGGTGAACGGACAAAGCGATGACGGGCCGCTCATGGTGAGGGCAAGCTCTTACTAGGTCACGCGTCTTCGACAGCTGATGACCCGGGCCATGGACCGGCATATCGGGAACACCCAGTCTCATCGACGCGACGCGATAGGAGAGCCAGATCCATGGTGCCGGGAACAAGGAGCGAGTCAGATAGCGGTAGACCTCGCGGGCGAGGTAGCGCTTGTGCATACGGATGGCTTCACGCGCGGAGCGATCGTCTTTGACGCGGCGCTCCATGTAGGCCTGGGTCCTTGGATCGGAAGCGAGCGTGGAGATCACGGTGTGCCAGAGCGTCGGCTTGGCGGTCGCCTCCGCGATCTAGCGCTTATCTATAGCTAGACGGTGGCGCGTTATCTTGCCCGAGAAGGACCTCGAGCGGTGAGACCCGCACAGATGGGCCCGGCGGCCTCTGAACGCAGGCGTTCTGGGTTGTCGCCAGCGGCGACGAGCAGCGCGGCCGCCGGCGTCGATGCCCACGCCATAGACGGCGAGCAACTCGGGCGCGGCGTCTTGAACCAGTGGGCCCATCATGGCGTCGAACTCGGCGATCTCGGCTTCGAGATCGCCGACGCGGTGGGTCAACGAAGACAGCGCTGCAGGTCAGAAGATCCGAATATCCCTTCGGATCAGCTCGAAACGACTGAGTGCCGAGAAGCCCACCGACCTCGCCCAAGACAGCGGCCACGTGGATCTCCCCATAGGTGTCGATGCCGCCGGTGACAGAACGCGTGGCTTCTACGATGGGCAGGGCATCCGTTCCTTTCCTTGACTCGGTTGAGGGATGGCGCGGCCGTCCCGAGAAGGAGTCACGGTGGGGTCGATCTGGTCTGAACAGACCGGCCCATCACCCCTCTGGAACGGGGCACGCCGCGCCAGAACGACGTCCGCCCAAGAGGGGTACGGCCTAAAGAATCGCATGTCTGCCCTCGAAAGCTACGAATTTCCGCAGGTGATTGTTCAATTGGTCAGTGGACGAGGACTGCCCTCATGTGCCGCTCCTTTCCGGCAGCGAAAATCGAACTGGGACATCCTTCTCAACTTGCGGACGTCGAATGCACCGACTCCACCTTCAGATCCAACCAATTCAGACCGTCCTCGCCGAGACCTAATCGGTGCCGCGTTAGCGGTGCCCAACGATGACAGGCGGAAGCACGGGGAGTCTTCCGTTATCAGCGAGCGGAAACACGATCCGGAATGTCGTACCAACACCGAGTTCGCTTTGCACGTCCACCGTGCCGCCGTGGCCTTCGATTATCTTCTTCACGATCAGCAGGCCGAGGCCAACTCCTTGGACATTGAGGCTCTTTGCACTGGAACCCCGGAAGAATCTGTCGAATAACCTACCCATTTCATTGGCGGCAATACCGATCCCGTGGTCCTCCACCTCAATCGCGCACTGATCTTTGAACGGAAGGATGCGGATAGCAACGGCAGTGCCGGGAGTTGAGTACTTGATGGCATTGGAGATGAGGTTGTCGACAGCCTGACCGAGGCGTCCAGGATCACCCCTGAGGATCAGCGATTCACTCCGTGAGAACAGCGTCACACTGATGTCCGATTGAAGGGCGCGCACCGACATTGATTCGATGGCATCCCGCGCTACCGTAACGATGTCGACATCTGTTATCTTGAGCGAAAGATTGGTTGACTCGATCTGAGCAACGAAAAGCAGATCACCCACCAATCGCTCAAGCCGCAAAGAGTTGCGGTCGATCACCTTGAGGAATCGCCGACTATGTTCGGCGTCGAGTGGCCTGTCATCCAAAAGCAGCTCAACATGCGCAATGATTGAACTTAGTGGCGTCCGCAGTTCGTGTGACACCAGAGCAATGAACTCATCCTTGAGCTGTTCTGATTTGCGCCGACGGGAGTTATCTCTAGCAATAACGGACATGCCAACGACTTCACCACCGGACCCGATTATGGGCGACGTTGTGAGCGAGACCTCGACGTGGGAGCCGTTCTTCCGCTTTCGGATGGTTTCGATGTCGACAAATTCGCCCAGCCGGACCCCGCTTGCTAGTTCAGGCGTCTCGTCCTCCTGACCATCCGACACGAGGACCGAAATCGGTTTTCCCAGGACCTCACTCACCGTGTAGCCGTAGAGAACTTCCGCCGCGCGGTTCCAACTTGTGATCATCCCGTTGAGGTCCTTACTGAAAATGGCGGCATGCGAAGAATCGACAATCGCATCGCTTTGGGATCCCGGAAGCAGCACGGCATCATCGAGCCCATTGACCGACTTGGCGCTTCCCGAGGAGACTTCGGCCAGTAGCTCCCCGGATTCGGTCCAGTGTGAGGGGTTTTCCTGCTGCTCAACCAGGTCGCTGATCCAGGCAAAATCCTTTTCAACCATCTGGCTCCTTGGCTTTCCCAGTCCAATCGAGCGCCATGCGAGCCGTTAAGTTGCCGCCTCTCACACGAGGTAGACACGCAAGAGTGTCTGCGTGTTGCCTTCTCGGCCAAAGAGTGAAACATCTGCTGAGTAAGACCTGCTACCTGACGTCGACATCATCTCGTCTGCGCTCGCGGTTTCTAGCACTTTCATATGTCGTCAGAACAGGGTTCGCCCAATAGGGTGTGCGACCCTAAGAAAGGTAGGTCTGCCCTCGAAAGTGACGGATGGTGAGTGAAGTTGTCCGGATCGATGCCGGTCTCGACCACCGCAATCGCCGCCACCCTGACCGGTCTGCACGGACTGCGCAGAGGGGCAGCAAATCGCCCCGCCGAAACGCTCGACGCCGCTCGTCCCGAAGCCGTCCGCCTCATCCGGTAGTGGGCACTCCCTAATCATCTGGGGGGCTGATGCGTCGCTCTGCCTGTATCGACGCAACCCCGCAGAGATTCCTGCGGCAGAGACCCCTCCGTGGTCATAGGGTGGGGTCGAAGCTCAGCATTCCCGCGGTTGCCCAGGGAACACGTTCCGCGTGGTCTGGGACCATCGCTGAGATCTGCTTCCTCGATAGGAAGGAGTCAGCAGATGCTGTCGAGAAACGGTCAGTCCGTGACGGTTGTCCTTGCAACTGACAGCTTCCTGATTGGTGACGGCCTTGAAGCCATTTTGGCCGAAGTTCCCGATGTGACGGTGGTCGGAAGAGTGCGAGACGCCGGGCACCTCGCTCCGATAGTTGCCCAGCTAGACCCCCAGGCGGTGCTCATCTGCCTCCGTTCGCAGGTCGTCACAACGACGGCGATCGTGGCTGCCGTCCGCGATTTGCGGATGACGTGCCCTGGGCTCGGCATCGTCGTGGTCTCCGATCGCGTCCGCGAGTTCGCACTCGAATTCCCCCGGGGAGGCCTAACCGGGATCGCCTTCCTCCTCGACGAACGACTCCCTGGTATCGAGACCGTCCTCACCGCACTCCGAGGATCGCGATTGGCCTTGGTCGGCCCGGAACCTTGCGACGTCGACTCCTTCATGGAACGAAACGACATCGCCGGCATGGACGATCTCACACCGAGGGAGCTCGACATCTTGGAGCAGATGGCACACGGCATGTCCAACCGGGGTATCGCCGATGAATTGCATATCTCGATCAAGTCCATAGAGAAGGGCGTCACCGCGATCTATCTCAAACTGGTCCCGATCGACCAGGGACTGTCCGATCGGCGGGTGTCCTCTTCTTTGGCCTTTCTGCGCACCCAGACGGATCCGTTTGGTTCCGAAAGCAACTCCCGAGGACCAATGGCCCCAATCATCGTCGTCAATCCCCTGAAGGATCCCGTGGTGCTGCACCGGTAGCGGTTACTCGAATCGGTCCAACCGGTCGGCGCATCACACTCACCCCGGAATCGTTTCGGTCGTGAGATGACGCAACGGGAGCGACTCGGGACAATATTGCGCCTGAGCGACCAGTCCTTGGACCCTGCTGACCAGCTGCACCGGCCGGAACGGCTTCATTATGTAATCCTGCGCTCCGGCGGCAAACCCAAGATCGATGTCCGACTCCTGGGCTTTGGCGGTGAGCAGGATCACGATGGCGGAGTCTTGATCGGGGCTCTGGCGGAGCGCGCGACAGACTTCGATGCCGTCCATGCGCGGCATCATCCAATCCAGGAGCACCACAGTCGGGTGTATGTCCTTGGCGGTCGCCAGACCTGCCTCGCCATCGGATTCCTCACGGACCTCGAATCCAGCCCTGTCGAGGATGAATGAGACCACGCTACGGATGTCCGGTTCGTCGTCCACGATCAGCGCCACCGGTCTATGCACACGGTCTTCGATCACGTTGGGCTCAGGACCGGGACGCGAGCTGGAGGCCCGTCAGTTCGTTTGAGCGGGAGGACGATGGAGAACGTCGCCCCGGATCCCGGTTCGCTGACGACCTCCACCCTGCCACCGTGCGCATCGACGATGCTCTTGACGATCATGAGCCCGAGCCCCACTCCTTGGATATGGCGATCGACTGCTGTCGAGGCGCGAAAGAAACGATCGAAGAGGTGTTCCTGCTCCTCGAGTGCGATACCCACACCCTCGTCCTGGACGTCGATGGCGCACTCGGTGGCTCCGAACTGGACCTGGACGCTGACGACTCCACCTTCAGGCGAGAACTTGATCGCATTGGTGATGAGATTATCGAGAGCCTGGCCGAGCCGACCGCTATCGCCGCTCAGCGAGACCGTGTTCACGCATGGTGCGAGACGGAGGTCGACTCCGGATTGCAGGGCGCCTGGTATCGCTGCTTCAACGGCCTGTTGCGCAACAGTGAGAATGTCGACGTCGGTCATTCTCACGGTGAGATTGGACGACTCGAGCTGGGCAACGTAGAGGAGATCACCGACCAGCCGTTCCAATCGGATCGAATTGCGATGAACGACCTCCACAAAGCGAGCGCGGTGTTCCTCAGAGACCGCCGTTTCGAGAAGCAATTCGACATGCGCCACAATGACGCTGAGTGGGGTACGCAGTTCATGCGACACCAGAGCGAGAAACTGATCCTTGAGCTCGTCCGCCCTTCGACGGTGCGAAATGTCCCTGGCGATCGTCGAGTAGCCGCTCAAAACCCCATAATCATGGATCGGAGAATTTGAAATCGATACATTCACGAACGTGCCGTCTTTACGCATGCGGACGCACTCTTGTTCCACCGTTTCGAACAGATCCTCGGGAGGCTCATTGTCTCGGTTCGGTGGATCGAGTAAGGAGATCGGCTGACCTACCATCTCGCTTTCGGCATAGCCGAAGAGCAGCTCCGCTCCGGGGTTCCAACTGGCGACGAGCCCATTCAGCCCCCTGCCGATGATCGCATCGTGGGAGGACTGGACGACCGCAACGAAATGTGACGCCTGCCGGTCAGCCCGCTCTTGGGCTGTGATATCACGGATGGAGGAGGCGAAGAGAGTCCCCTCGCTTGTCTGCAACGGAGAGAGAGAGATGTCCGCCGAGAACTCGGTTCCGTCCTTGCGACGTCCGGGAATGCTGGCCCTCCTTCCCATCTCTCGCAAGCGGGGATGTGCGACGTAGTCTCTGCAATGGACTTGATGACCCTGCCTGAACCTCTCGGGAATGAGGACATCAACCGATAGCCCTATTAGCTCCCATTGGGCATAGCCGAACAGTCGCTCGGCGCGACGGTTGACCAGTACAATTTGCGATGTCCCGTCGACAACCACCATCGCCTCTTGAGCCGAGTCGACAAGCTCGCGAACCGTTTCCTCGATCCGTGGTCTCCTTGGGACTTCGCGGCGTTGATCGGGTCGGACGGGGGAATCCGGACCCGTGGTACTTATCCCCATGAGAATGACCTCTTTGCCACAGGGAATTGGTCGCTTCGCGAGATGCTTCGACTGCGTCTGGTTCTCGTCATCTGGAACTCGTTCTCTTGAACCGAGACGGTGCTCGTCACGACCTCTCCACGCGCCATGCGGATGGGAACTGCAAAATGTGGGATGGGGCAGACGCAACCGAATGCCTGACCGCTCATATGTCGTTCTCAACCTGACCACACTCTTGTAGGAATAGGAATAGGGTGCACCCGATTTGATCGAGGGTGTGCGCTTCTTTCTCCCACAACCGATCTCTGGGGATCGACACCTTCGGGTCGCTGGCCCAAGAGACAACTTCTCATGGAGCGTTGAGTCCATCTTTCGGATCTTCAGTTCATCGCCAGCCACGTTTGGGGGGCATACCCCCAAAGTTTTTAGGTTGAACATGAATCAATCCCGTTGTCCATATCGCCGACAATGTGCCAAGCACGTTAGAGCGATACAGAACTACAACAAAAGCAGCAGCAACGGAAGCGGCGAAATCCAGATTGATTCTTGGTGTTTCGGATGAGTCGAACGCGAACGAATGATTACGGCACCGACGGTCAATGGGGCCTTTCGATGATTGGAGTCAGACGATGACACTTCTCTTTCCGCAGAGCACCGGCACCGCGCTAGACGAGCGACCAGTCGAACCTGCCGAGGTTCCCGCTATGGCGACCGAAATGAATGATGTGGCCGTCGGCTCCGAACTTGCACTGCTGTGGCAACGGCATCGCCAGATCAGCTTGGATCGCATCTCCCTCATTGAGGCCACGACAGCGAACGTGCTGCGATCCCTCTCCGATGGTGATTCCATTTCCGAGGCCGCCAGCGCAGCACACAAACTCGCCGGTTCACTTGGGATCTTCGGGTTCGACGACGGCAGCCGAGCTGCGCTCGAGGCAGAACACCTGCTTCGGCAGCCGGAGATCGATGGTCGACGGCTCGCCGAGGCCGTGGTGGCACTGCGTGCCTCCGTGCGGGACCAGATCACGAACTCGGTCGTCGTGCTCGACCAGGAATCGAAACCGGCCGCAATGTCGAGCACCGATGCGGCCTTCCTTGTCCTATCGCTCGATGCAGACCTGATCTCCGGTCTGACTGTAGAGGCGGCAGCGATCGGCTTTTCCGTCGTCTCGAGCGCCATAGCGCCTGATCTAGACGCCCCAGATTGGGGCTATGCGGCGGTCGTCATCGACGAGGGGTCGGCAAACTCCCTCATCGGATGGGACGGGCTGGTGTCGGTCACAGCAATGGAAGCGATAGCCGACAGTGCCACGGTCGTCGTGCTGACCGACCGGGACGCCTTCGAGGATCGGGCGGAGTTCGCCAAGGCCCGGGTCGTAAGTGTCATGCGCCGCTCCGAACGTCCGAGCCTGATTGTGTCGTCTCTCGCTGAAGCCGTGGCACGCGTGCATTCGGTACCATCCGTCGTCCTCTCGCTGAACGCCAGCGCCGGGCTCGAGGATGCCCTGCACCGAGCCCTGGAGGATTCGGACTGCCATCTCGACACTCGGAGCAGTGGCATGGAGATGTGGGACGCCCTCGAGGAACAGGGGGCGGATCTGGTCGTAGTCGGATTCACGGGCTCCGATCTGAGCGGGCCCGAACTGTGTCGGATGATCCGCGCTCATCCGCGCTGGCATCGGTTGCCTGTCGTCGTCATGGGTGGGCGGAGCCGGAGCCAGCTCGACGAGTCCTTTGCGGCCGGAGCCGACGACTATCTGAATGTCGGAATGTCGTCTCACGACCTGGGAGTCCGACTCCACCATCTGTTGACCACCTCGAGGCAGTCAGAGGCCAGGAGCGATACGGACCCCGTGACCAGCACCGGCAACCGATCAGCTACGGAGCGCGCGCTCGACCTCGTCTTTCGCCTCGCCTCGGACAAACACGAGCCCTTCACCCTGGCGCTGGTCACGATCGACCATTTCGACCACATTCGAGCAACTGAGGGGACGGTCGTGGGCAACTCGGTCCTGCGTCGTCTCGGTGCTCATCTCGTTGGAGCATGCCGGGGTGACGACATTGCCGGACGATGGACCGAGGATGGGTTCGCCATCGGCCTCCACGGCGCGTCCGGCCCAGAGGCCTCCGAACGGATCGCCGGCGTGCTCAAGGGTCTTGTGGCGGAGGGAACAACCACCACCTGGGGCGACCGGGCTCACTACACCTTCAGTGCGGGGGTGGCGTCCACCCCCGCTGATGGTTCGAGTCTGGCTTCGCTCAAGAGAATATGTGAGACCGCGCTCAGAAGGGCGGGGGAGGTTGGGAACAGCGTCGTGACGTCCGAAGGGCGATCCGCTCGACCTGCTTCCGACGTCATCGATGTCGTCCTGGTGGAGGACGACGATGCGATGGCCGACGTCATCGAGTACGCGCTCGGACTTCGCCAGTACCGGTTCATGCGATTCAGTGATGGCGCGGATGCGGCGACCGCGCTGGGTCAGGGTCACGTACGAGCGAAGGTCGTTCTTCTCGACGTCGGGCTTCCCAGCCTGGATGGATTCGGAGTTCTCCAAGTGCTCAACGGACAGGGCGTCTTGAACGACACCCGGGTCATCATGCTGACCGCACGATCGAGCGAGGAAGAGACCCTGCGCGCCATCGGTCTCGGCGCAACTGACCACATCACGAAGCCCTTCAGCATCCCGGTTCTGCTGGCCCGATTGGACCAGGCCCAGATCGGAGACGTCGCATGAGTACCCTGGATCTGGTCGTCGTTCTGCTGGTCACCATTGGTTCAGCGATCGTTGCGGTGCTGCTCACCGTCTGGATCAGCAGCCTGGTGAAAGCGCACCGCGTCCGAATGGAACCCACGCTCGACGAAGCTCGGCAAGTGATCGTTGCAGCCCTCTCGGGTGAGCTGATCGTATCGAACGACGCGCTCGCCACCCTCAGTCGGTTCTCCGAACGCTACATCGTCAGCGTGATGCTCGAGTTGGCGCCATCGGTATCGGGTTCGTCACGGTCTGTCCTTGCAGCCTTCGGTGGGCGGATCGGAGCCGTCGACCGCGCTCGAACCGGCGTCCGCAGCCGGCGGTGGTCGACCCGCCTGTACTCGGCACGTGTCCTCACTGCCTTCGGTGTGGAATCCACACCGGCTATGTACGCCCACCTGACCGACCGTGCCCCCGAGGTCCGGGCACAGGCTGCGGCCTGGTGCGTAACCGTGCAGAGTCCCGGGGGAATCGAACGTCTGATTCGACTTCTCGCGGACCCGGACGGTCAGTGCCGCTTTGCCGCGCAGGATGCTCTGATCCGGATCGGCCTGCCGGCCACAGAAGCGCTCATCACGGCAATCGACGACGCAGAAGATGAAGCGATTGGTTCCATCCTAAGAATTGCCTCGGTCACGGCAGACCCTCGCTATTACAGCAAGGCCTACGCACTTCTCGCGGATCCTTTCAACGTGAATCGGGCATTGGCCGCCGGCGTGCTAGCGAGTTGCGGAGACCGGAACGCCGGCCCCACGCTGGTCGCCCTGCTCGACGACTTGTCGGATGAGCTCGTGCTCGCTGCCACCGCCGGGCTCGCCAAGCTTGCATTCTGGTCCGGGGCGGCCGCCGTGGAGCCCTTGCTCAGCCACAACTCGTGGGAGATACGCAAGCAAGCGGCAACGACATTGCTCGCATTGGGTGCCCCCGGAACCATTCTGCTTCAGGCGAACGCACCGGGCGTTGGCCCAGCGGCTGAGATGGCACTTCATTCTCTTGAGCTGCATTCCCTCACGACACAGGAGGAAGCCGCATGACTTACTTCTATCAGGAGTTCCTGAGGCCGATCACCTATGTCGTCGTGATCTACTTCATCGCGCTTGGGTTGTTCTACCTCGTGCTGTACGTCTCGGCTGCTTTTGACATGCGGCAATACCTGCGGCGAGCGCGGGCCGAAAAGTACAGCGAGATCTTGTCGTCGGAGATCGCGCCGTCGATCTCAATGCTTGTCCCGGCCCACAACGAGGAGGCGAGCATCAAGGAGAGTGTTCGGGCCCTGCTGACGCTGACCTACCCAAACCTGGAGATCGTGGTAGTCGATGACGGATCGACCGACGCCACGCTATCGGTATTGACTTCGACGTTCGCTCTCGTGCCGATCCATCCGCTTTACAATCGGCGGATTCCGACGAAAGAAGTGCGAGCCATCTACCGCTCCAAGCAGTACCCGAAGCTGATCGTCGTCTCGAAGGACAATGGCGGGAAGGCCGACTCGCTGAACATCGGGCTCAATGTGGCGAGCAGTGATCTCGTCTGTGCCATCGATGCCGACACGATTCTCGACCCGGACGGTCTTCGTCGTCTCGTGCGCCCCTTTATTCGCTCCCACGACGTCGTTGCCGCCGGCGCAACGATAAGAGTCGCCAATGGCTGCACGGTCACGCAGGGACGGATGGCATCGGAGCGCTGCCCACACAAGGCCTTGGCCGGAATTCAAGCCATCGAGTACCTGCGCGCCTTCCTCTTCGGCCGTCCGGGCTGGAATCGGCTGGGGGGCAACCTGTTGATCTCAGGGGCATTCGGCATGTTTCGGCGCGAGGCTCTGCTCGAGACCAATGGATACGTCAGGTCGGTCGGAGAGGACATGGAGCTGATCGTGCGCCTGCGCCGCCATGGCTATGAAACCGGGCAGCCGGCCCGGGTCGAATTCGTCCCCGACCCGGTGGCGTGGACTGAGACCCCCACGGGCTTCAGGGAGCTCGGCCGTCAGCGAGAGCGCTGGCAGCGGGGGTTCACCGACGTCCTGTGGCGGCATCGATCTCTGATGCTAAATCCCCGCTTCGGCGTCCTCGGCTGGGTGGTGTTCCCGGCGTTCGTGCTCTTCGAATGGATGGCGCCGATCATCGAGACCGTGGGAATCCTGCTCGTCGTCGCCGGGCTCATCCTGGGTCAGGTCTCGGCGTGGTTCGCCATCTTGTTCTTCTCGTTGGCCTGCGGACTGGGTATCCTGCTCTCGATGTTGGCGCTGATGCTCGAAGAGCTCTCGTTCCGCAGGTATGGGCGGGCTCGCGACCGTGCGCTCCTCGTGGTGTGGGCCGTTCTGGAGAATTTCGGTTATCGCCAGCTCACCGTTGTCTGGCGTCTCCGCGGAACCCTCAGCTATCTCCGGGGCAAGAAGTCATGGGGAAAGATGAACCGCAAGGGCTTCAACACCGTCGATGACCACGACGCCTCGATTGCCGAATTCCCGGCTTCCCCGGCTCCGGTCGAGAGGCGGCCCGTGGGAATCGCGGCATTCAACTAATGGGTCTGGGCCGGCTCGCGAGCGACGGGCTGGTCTCCGAGCCACACCGCGGGACACTCCCTTTCAATAGGGCCAGAGCTTTACCTGGGGGACGCCGCTACTGCTCGCTTGAGCGCTGATCTTCCTGGGGCACCAGGAGAATGAGCGGTACCTCCGAGCCCTGGGAGTCGTGGATGGGCCCGAATGGGTCCATCTGGGCGCGCAAGTACACCAGCGCCGAGGATACCCGACGATCTGCGACATCCTGGTCGAAGGGGCCCAACTTGAGGAAGATGGCCGTCACACCCTTTTCGATCGACTTGACCGAGATATGCAACTCCTCGGCGATCGCTCTGTTTGACCTGCCATGCGCCATCTGCTCCAAGATGTCAACCTCTCTCCGCGTCAAGTCTCCTATCCCCGAGGCGTCTCCTCGGCGAATGAGGGATTGGACGATGCTGGGGTCCAAGCTGGTTGCACCCATTTGCGATCCCCGGAGTGCCGTGACCACCGCGCCGATACCGGGCAGTTGCTCATCGAGAAGGAAGGCAATTCCCGTCGGTCCTGCCCGGAGGAGATCTACAGCGAAATCATCGACACGGTCGGAGATCACCACAATGCCCATGGTGGGGTACTCGACTCGCAGGTGACGGGCAGCCGCGACGACGGCTGTCGTCGTCGCGACCTGCGTGCGGACGCAGATGAGGACAGCCTGGGGCTGAATGTCTCCGATCTCCGCGATGAGGTGCTCAATGTCACGCACCCTCCCGACGACCCTTACGTCGGGAACATCCGCAAGAATGGCGGCAAGGCCATCACCGACGAGGAAGCTGTCCGTAGCCAGGACCACAGTGATGGGGTCTTCACTGGACGGCACTCCCCGCTCCTTCCTGTCGAGGAAGTGGATCCCAAGGTGGCACAAAGTGACGCTTCCCCTGAAAAACCGTCAGAATGTCCCCTGAACTCCCGTTAAGGAGTTTAACCTCTGGGGTTGACCTGCGCCATCATTTTATTGTCGAACCGTTGTCAATCCAGGCACGCAGAGGGCACTCGCGAACTCGAGGCTGACCATCCCCGCACTTCCACGAGGCGATCGTCGCCACCGGGCCAGAACAGGTTGCCCGGCTCCGAACGGAACTTCTGGGCTGCGCCCGCCAGTCGGCCCGTTCGGGGATACTTGGCGGGATGGTGCTCGATTGTCAGGCCAGCCTCGGCGGAAGAGGTGGAGACAACGGAGAGCGAACATCATCTGCATCGGCGGATGATGTGCCCACAAACGCCATACGGATGTCGACGTCAACGTCCACACATGACGGGATGCGCGCTGCCGACCTGCCTGGTCGACGGAGGTTGTCAACTCCTTGTGAACGTTGCTGTGGACAAAAACCAAAGGGTTCCCGCAGTGCGGCCAGGGGGGTCAAGGCCGGCCGAGCCGAGGGCCCCAATGTGGGCCCCGTGCATTGAGGGCACGAGGACACACGGGATACAGTCGGATAGCTTCCCAGGAGCGGCCGGGCTGGGTGCGCCGTCCTCGCCGGATTCGAGGGCCATTCCACCGGTAAAGGGCTGCCGCAGAATGGGACGGTCGTCTCCGCATCGGGATGCACAATAAGCGGCGGGTTCCCGCACGTTCGCGTTCAAAGCTGACATCTGCGTTCGGTCCCACGCGTTCTGGACCAGGAAACACATAGTGCACTCCCGTGTGAAATCGAGTCTTTGGGATTCCGGCGGCCCGTAATTCTTCATGCAACCTTTGTCAGTCCAGCACCAGAGGGTGCCCCCCCAAAGAAATAGGGACCACACTCTGTACTCTCCGCCGCTCCTGGCTCAGTGTCCGTTATCGGCCGTATGCGGCTCGCAGCGAAAGTGGCCTTCCGGATGATCATGACCAGGCCGTCCCGTGTTGCCACTGTGCTGGCAGTGGGGCTGATGGCGGTGGTGTTGTGGTGCGCTATGAGCGGATCCGCGTCCGCGGGAGCTGCTGGCGCCCGGCCTCTCGGTGCAGCTGCCACTCCTGGCGCGCACTTCGTTCCGTCTGCAAACTCATCCACGCTGACCTTCGCCGGGTATCCGTGGACCGTGAAGAGCTCGACGACCCCCATCGCGCCGGGTCCGAACGTCTTTGACGCCGCCGGGCCATTCGTCGATTCGGCGGGGGCTCTTCATTTGCAGATAGTGAAGAATGGGACGGAGTGGGAATCTTCTGAGGTCATCCTCAATCCGACCCTCGGTTACGGCACCTACCGCTGGACCGTGGAGGACCCGCTGTCGACCCTCGACCCCAATGTAGTCTTCGCCCTGTTCACCTACGACGGGACGGATACACCTCCGTCGGATGGTGAGCTCGATTTCGAAGCCTCCCGGTTCGCCGACGCGGGAGAAACGACGAACGCCCAGTACGTGGTGCAGCCCTACGGGACGCCTGGGAACCTGGAGCGGATCACCCTCTCGAACTCGAACGTCCACACCGTCACCATGACGTGGCTACCCGGTCGTGTGACCTTCTCGACGGATGCGCTGGGACCATGGACGAACAGCTCGTCCTCTGTGCCGACGAACTCGACCGAACAGGTGCACATGAGCCTCTGGCTGTTTCAGGGTGCAGCTCCGACGAACGGGCTGCCGGTGTCGGTGGCAGTGACCAACTTCGGGTTCACCTCGAGCACGCCGACAGCGACCATCAGCTCCCCGGCCAACGATCAGACCTATGCCCTGGGCCAATCGGTACCGACGAGCTTCGCCTGCGCGGGAGGGAGCGACGACCCGGCCCTCGCGGCCTGCCGGGACTCCAACGGCTCGACCGACCCCGGCGCGCTCGACACCTCGACGCCGGGAACGTACACCTACGCGGTCACCGCCACGAGCGCAGATGGGCAAAGCGGTACCACCTCGATCACCTACACCGTTGCGGCGCCGCACGGCTACTGGCTGGTGGGCTCCGACGGGGGGATCTTCACCTTCGGCTCCGCCGCCTTTCACGGGAGTACGGGAAGCCTGAATCTGGACCGGCCGGTCGTCGGCATCACACCGACGAGCGACGAGGGGGGCTACTGGCTGGTGGGTTCGGACGGGGGGGTCTTCGCATTCGGCGATGCCGGGTTCTATGGCTCAACACCCGGTCTCGGTCTCGCTCCAGCCGGGGCGGCGGCGGGCCGCCACCTCAATGCCCCGATGGCCGGCGTGGTGCCCTCCGTCGACGACAAGGGCTATTTCATGGTGGGTTCCGACGGAGGGGTGTTCGCTTTCGGGGACGCCCGGTTCGAAGGATCGTGTCCGGGCATCGGTGGCTGCTCGGGTTCGGCCGTGGCCGTCGCCCCCGATGCCAGTGGCAGCGGCTACTGGCTCGTGACCTCCACCGGGCGCATCTACACCTTCGGCGACGCCCCCTACTTCGGGGCACCGGGCCCGCAGAGCTCGGCCATCACGTCCATGGTCCGCACCCCCGATGGCGGCGGCTACTGGATTCTCAGTGCCAATGGCCAGGTCTTCAGCTACGGGGATGCAGCACCCCTGGGCAGTGTCAGCGCCAACGAGTCCGATCCTGCCACGGCCATCATCGCCACCGCGGACGGGGAGGGCTATTGGGTGTCTTCGGCTTTAGGCGCTGTCTACGCCTTCGGCGACGCTCCCTACGACGGAGGCATGTCCGGCACGCACCTCAATGGGACGATCATCGGGGCGACGGGGTTCTAACAAAGCGACGGGCTGTTGGGGGATCGGAATCCGAGGCCGGCAACAGCCATCGGGATCGCCCCTCCGCTGTGCAGCTCTTCTCCGGCCCCAGTACGAACCCTCGCGGGACCGATGTGTGCGAGGCACCTGGTCGCCTCGCTGTGGTGATGGCAAAGAGGCCTGCCACAGAAATGCCGGCCAGGACCAGAGCGACACCGCCAAGAGCCCAACGACGCCGACGCCTGGCCTCCTTGAACAACGCCACGGCATCAATGGTCGTCGTGTCCTCTTCGCCAACGCATCGGCGACGTTCATCAGTCGGCGTGAGCACTGACGCCCTCAAGGCAACCTCGCAATCATCTCGATCACGTCTTCTCGCCGGTAGCCCTGGTGACGGGCGAACTCGACCAGCTCACGCACTTGGCGGAGCACGGCACTCTTCGCCGGCGTGCCGGTCACCGTGATCCCTCGACCCCGGGTGAACTCCACCAGGCCCTCCTCGCGGAGGATGTGCATGGCTCGCAGCACCGTGTTCTTGTTCACCCCGAGCACGGCCGCGATGTCTTTGGCCAGCGGCAGGCGTTCGCCGGGTCCTGCCTCTCCGTCGGCGATGGCCCGACGTATCTCTGCTGCCACTTGGTCGTGCAGCGCCACGGCTTCGCCACGGTCGATGTTGACAGAGATCATAGTCCTATTCATAGTAGTACTATTATGCGTCCAGTAGAAGGAGGTGCGATTGCACGGCCGCGACCTGCAGCCAGACGTGGCCGCTGCGATCGAGGCCCTCTTTCGCGAGGCACGCCAACGCCGCCGGCGCCGTTGGGTCGGCGGGGCAATCATGGCGGCACTGCTCGTCGCCTCGGCAGGGATGCTCGTGGCCATCAGTGGCGCGGGGCAGGGAGGATCGGGGCGCGGCCCGGGATCGTCACCTCCGCCCAGTTCCGCACGCCTCGTTCAACTAGCAGAGACGGCCCCCGCCGGGACCGGAACGATCGGACGCGGACCGACGGCGGTCGACTTCACCGATCCCGATCACGGTTGGATCGCCAGCGGCGGCAGCGTGGGATTGCACCGGTACAACCCCACCATTGTGCGCACCACCGACGGTGGTCTGACTTGGGAGCGGACGCCGGTCCCCGATCTGGAGGCACAGAGCATCGGTTATGACACACAGCGCTCGTTCGGAGCGCTCGTCGGGATCCATTTTGCCAACCCGGTGCGCGGATGGTTCTTTCAGGCTGGCATCGGATGGCAAACCAACAACGGTGGGAGGAGCTGGACCAAGGTGCGCGTGCCGGTCGCGGGATCCGTCGTGGCGCTCACGTCCTCTGGTGACGATGTATGGGCCCTCGTCGACAAGTGCCCGATCGGCGTCGTGTCATGCCCACAGAGCATGGCCAAGGGATCCCTGTACCACGCTTACTCAGCGCGGATTCTGAGCTGGCGCCACGTGGGGGGAGCCATGGCCGGAGGCATCGGTGCGCTCTACCCGGCCGCTGATCACGGCGTCGTGGTCGCCCTCGGTCCCTTCAACTATCAACGATCCGTCGGCCTGGGAAGGAGGAGCATGCTCCCCACCGGCTGCGAGTCGGTTGGTCCCCTTCGTGGTGGGGACCTGGCGGGCGTGTGCGGTGGTGGGGGCGGAGGTGATGCCTCGACCAGCAGTGTTGCGGTCTCCGACACCCGCGGGACCACGTGGCACACCCTCGTGGACGGACCTCCGTCCAACTTCTTCATCGGGCCGCTTACGACGAACGGCGCCGATGCGATCTTCTACGTGACGGGTGGGCAGACGTTGTGGCGTACAACTACCGCACAGCCCGAGTGGCAGCCGGTACTACACGTGCCAGCCGGTTCGACGGACGCGATCTACCCGATATACGTCAGCGGATCCCTCGGCTACGCGCTCGTGACCAACGGTCTCGAGGTCCACTGGTTCGAGACGCATGATGCTGGCGTGAGCTGGAAACCCGCGACTCTGCCATAGCGACAACGACGGTCGGGGAGTGCGGTGAACGGTTCGTCTCACTGCTCCCGCCGAAGGAAGGAGGAGTGGTCTTCAGCCCTCGCTCTTGCTGGATCTCGGCGTCCATATCTTTGCTGTTCAGATCAGCGGTGAGGAACGGTCCGGACGTCGGGAGGCTGAGCCGGAGTTCGGACACGGTGGAGATCTCGACGACGCCTTCGTCGAGCAGGTAGTCGAAGGCGTGTCCGCCGCCGGTGTGCTCGTCGTTCAGGAAATGCAGGTGGTACCCGGCGACGGAGATGCCCTGCTCGTAGTCGGGCGTCCGGAAGCCGACGAGCACACCATCCGTGCCCGTAAATGTCCGCTCCGCTTCGGTTGCGGTTGCTTCCGGCAGCGACGGGTAAGGGGCTTCCTGCCGCGTCGCGGTTCGGCTGTCAACCCTTGCAAAGTGCCCGGTGACCCTGATCCCATAGAAGAGGTTCTCACTCGAGAGGTGCTGATCGATCCGCGCGAGCAGATCGATTTTGGAAATGGGTGTCTGCACGCCGAATGTGGTGTCGGCTTCGAAGGTGGTGACCGCAGCGAACGGGGTCAGGTCATCGAGGCTCGCGACTCGGGCTTCCCCGCTCGAGAACAGATGGAAGCACTCGCCCCTCGTTGACGATCATCTCGCCATCGAGGTGATTGAAGGTACCGACACCGAAGTCGCCGTGCTCCAGCAGCTCGGCAATGGTCGTCGATCCGTCGTAGATGCCGTCGACGAGTGCAGCCATGGTGGACGTCTGGTACAAGGTCCGCGCCCGCGCCGCGTCGTAATGAATGCCGTGATCGGCGGTCCGGTGAGCAAGCATGGTCGCCGCCCACCGACGGAACCGCGCACGGGGGTGCTCCAGCCCCGTCACTGCGTACTCCGGATCTGTCGGCCTCGTCCCTGCGTCATAGCGGATGGAGCGTACAGGTCGCTGTCGTGGCTGAACTCCACGACTGCTCCGGTTACTCTGCCCACATGACCGATGTCGAGGTCTTCATCGATCCCAGCTGTCCGTGGGCCTGGGTGACATCCCGTTGGCTGCGGGACGTGGCGACGCAGCGGGACCTGGTCATCTTCTGGCGCTCGTACTGCCTGGAGATTCGGGATGACTACGGCGTGGCGCCGTCCGTACCCGAGGAGTACCGACAGCAGGCGCTGGACGGTCATGCCGTCAGTCACCGCATGCTGCGCATTTTTCGAGGCAGCACGCGCCGAAGCGGGTGAGGAGGTCGTGGACCGTCTGTACACGGAGTGGGGTGCGCGGAACTTCGCCGGCACGCGCCCCTCCGCCGAGGCTCTCTTGACCGACTGCGTCTCGGGCGCCGGCCTGGATCCCGGGCTCAGAGCGGAGGCCGACGACGAGAAGTGGGACGTTCCGATCCGTGATGCCATGGAGGTTGCCTACGCCTTCGGAGGGCCGAAGGCCCAGACCCCGACGATCGTCGTCCGCGCCGATCCTCCGCACGGGTTCAGGGTCCCGTGATGGCGGCCGCCCCCACGGGACCGGACGCGGTCCGGCTCTGGGACGCCATTCAGGTGTTGTCGGCGCACGAGGGATTCTTCGAGATCACCCGCTCCCGGACGAATCCCCGCGACTGCATCTCCCCGGCGAAAGGACGAAAGGGGCTGCCATACTTGGCGCATGACCGGTCCTGCCGAGTCCGCCCGCTCTGGTCGAATGGGCAGCGCGGCGCAGGACCCGGACGCAGAGGCAGAGGCAGAGGCACAGGATCGGCTCGCCGCCCTTGAGCGGCGCGTACTGCTGCTCGAGGACGAGGTGGCGGTCCTGCGGCTCGTCAACAGCTGGGGTCCTGCTGTCGACACGGGGAGCAGCGAAGCCGCCGCCGCGCTGTGGGACGAGGCGGGGGTGCTCGAGTCCGGCGTGTCGCACCTCGTCGGCCCCAGCGCTATCGCCGCCATGGTCGAGGGCGACGGTCAGCAGTCGCTGATCAGGCAGGGGTGCGCCCACGTCCAGAGTGCGCCGATCGTGACCGTGGACGGCGACCGGGCGGAAGCGGTGACGTATTCGCAGGTCTACCTCCACTCCGACCAGGGCCACCATGTATGGCGCGTCTCGGCCAACCAGTGGGAGTTCGCTCGCACCCAGAATGGCTGGCGCGTGACTCACAGGGCGAACCGCGTGATCGACGGCAGCCCTGACGCGCAACAGATCCTGGTGCGTGCGGTCGGCAAAGAGCCCTGAAGGATCGGAGCCGGGTCGGCGTCCGACCTCACGCCGGCGCGCAGCGGGTCGCCATCACCCTGAGGTCTTCTGACATGATCGTGGAACGTCGTAGGGCGCGTGCAGCCGCCGTCCAGGTCCTCGGTCTCGACAGGTCTGACGGCTGCACCGTCAGGTCCTCGTCCGGCCTGGAGTTCCTCCGAACACGAAGAAGGGAACAGCAACGATGCAACACATCGATCTGGGAACTCTGGATGTCGGCCGTATCGGGCTCGGCGCCATGGGCATGTCCACCGCCTTCACCGGCGCGGGGAAGGATGATGCCGAATCCATTCGGACGATCCACCGGGCCCTCGATCTCGGCGTGACACTGATCGACACGGCCGAGGTCTATGGACCCTTCAGAAACGAGGAGCTCGTCGGAGAGGCGATCGAGGACCGCCGCGACCAGGTGGTGCTGGCGACGAAGTTCGGCATGATCTCGCACGTCGGCGAAGGACCGGGCCACCTCGACAGCAGCCCGGCAAACATCCGTATTGCCCTGGAGGGCTCACTGCGCCGACTCCGCACGGATCACGTCGACCTCTACTACCAGCACCGGGTGGATCCCAACACCCCCATAGAGGAGACGGTTGGCGCCATGGCCGAGCTGGTCAGCGAAGGCAAGATCCGCCACATCGGGCTTTCCGAGGCCTGGGTCGGCACCATTCGCCGCGCCCACGCCGTGCATCCCGTCACCGCTCTCCAGTCGGAGTACTCGTTGTTCACCCGTGACCAAGAAGACGAGGTGCTGCCGCTCCTGCGGGAGCTGGGCATCGGGTTCGTCGCCTACTCGCCGCTCGGAAGGGGCATGCTGACAGGGACGCTGCGCTCATTGGACCAGCTGGACGACAGCGACTTCCGCAAGACCAATCCGCGCTTCGTGGGCGAGAACTTCGAACGCAATCAGCGCCTCGTCGACGAAGTCGAGGCCATCGCCGCCGAGCTCGGCGTGACGCCGGGTCAGGTTGCTCTGGCCTGGCTCCTCACCAAGGGCGACGACATCGCGCCCATCCCCGGCACGAAGCACGTGCCCCGGGTCGAGGAGAACGTGGCCGCGGACGGGATCGAGCTGAGCCCTGTGCAGATCGACAGGCTCGACGCACTCCCTCCGGCCGCGGGTGAACACCACAACGAGCAACAGATGCGGATGATCGAACGGTGATGACCGGAGTGCCCGCGTGATGGTCGGTACCGATTGGGCTTCGTGGGGCACGGCGGTCGGTACCTTGGCTCTCGCAGCAGCCACGTTCGCCGCGGTCCGATCCGGCAACCGCGCCGGACGGAACGCCGAACGTGCGCTCCAGGCCGGGCAGCGTCCCGTGCTGTTCGCGTCGAGGCCGCACGAGACGGTGCAGAAGGTCCGGTGGGGGGATGGGCATTGGGCTGCCCTGCCGCCTGGTCGAGCCATCCTCGAGGAGGAAGGCGGCGTCATCTACATGGCAATGTCGCTGCAGAACGTCGGGACCGGCACGGCCGTGATACTCGGTTGGAGGGTTGATGCCGGTCAGCTCATCAACCCGAACGCGACCACCGAAGAGATGCTGGCCCAGCCGCAGATGATCCGTCCCGATCCGGCGAGTTTCCGTGCCCAGACCCGCGATCTCTACTCGCCGCCGCGTGATCTGAGCTTCTGGCAGGCGGCCATACGGACCCGCGACGACACCGACCGGGCGCGGGTCGAAGCCGCGCTGGCCGGCCATGACATCCTTTTGATCGATCTGCTCTATGGCGACCAGGAGGGCGGCCAGCGGACGATCAGCCGCTTCTCCATCGCCCAGCACCCCGGAACGGACCATCAACATGAGTGGTCTCCGGCCGTCGTGAACCACTGGTACCTCGACCGCGAGGGTCCCCGGTAGCTCAATCCGGCCCTTCCTAGGTCTTGGGAGGTGCGGACACTTGGCCTTAGGGCTCCAGACGGGTCTCGCTCACCATCGCCCCCTCCACGTCGACCGCGGCGACGAAACCGTTGTCGTCGCCGCGCACGCGCACCTCGTAGCTTCCGCGCGGCAAGCCGGGAAACAGGGCGGCGTACACCTGTCCTCCGGGGTTGCACCGGGCTCGGACGGCGACGTGGGTCCCGTCCCAGGCGGTGCCTCCACGCCGTATCTCTATTTCCGACCCAACCAGGGTCGCTGGTGTGTGCACGATCGCAGCACCGAGGTCGCCGCCGATGTCGAGCACGACGGACCCCACCTCGCTCGTCCCGGTGAGATGGTCCACGACTACGGTGCCACCGAGACCGGCGTCGCTGCGGGGTTCTTGTAGCCGCTGTAAGGCGTCCCCAGATAGGGGAAGGCAGGGAGATACTCCTCGGCACCCTTGGCCGAAAGGTCGGTGCCGCCGTTCGTGAGCCCGAAGTCGACCAGGCCGGCCGCGGCGTCAGCCGTGAAGGACGGAACGACATAGCCGAGGGTTGCTCCTGCCACCGCGCGCAGCGCAATGGTCGCCACATCGTCGAACACCCTCCGGCCGTTCGGGAATCCGGCCACGTCGAGGCCCAGGAGGCCCAGACTGTTCGGGGCCGACGACGGCGGGATCGCAGTGTTGAGCCGCAGCATGTCTGCCTTGATACCCGTGCCGTTGTAGTTGGTAAAGGTCGGGGCTTGGGTGATCACGCCTGCTGGGATCCCAGTGAGGAAGATGGCTTCGATGTCTGGTCGCGCATTGGAGACGCCGCTGTTGTAGCTCGCCAGGTTCGGAAAGACTCCCGGGTAGAGACTCGGCAGCAGTTGGGGCAGCAACGGCCTGGCGAAGTAGTTCAGGAATTCAGTGCCGTCCGCCGTGGGCGGTTGGGTGTTCCACACGTCCTTGGCGCCGATGCCGATGAGGAGCTCGTTGGCCAGCGGGTTGCCGAGGCGTGACACCTGCGTCCACGGACCGCTCCTGAGGTCTCCCCCGTTGAACCAGTTGCCCCACACCCGGACTCGTTGTCGGCTCGCTGTTGTCCAGACGCCGATGACTGCAACCGGGTCGCCCGGACCCGTTGGCGCGGCCCGCGTGAGCTCCGCGGCCGGAATCTGCAGCGCGAGCGTGTGGACGTTGACGTCGGCGGTCGAGTTCACACCGGGCATGCCGTTCAGGAGACCTGCCGCGGGACCACCGGCGTGGTCGCCGGCAAAGCCTCGCAGATCCCCGAGGTCGAAGACCGCGCCCAGGTCGACGTAGAACCCCTCCGCCCGCTGACCGACGAACACTTGAGCCGAGAATGGCCCTGCTCCCACGGAGTGAACGGCGGTCGCGGCCAGTGCGGCATAGTTCGGGGTCGACAGCGGCCCGATGTTGCACGGCGGGCACAGAAGCCCGGAACCCAACACGACGGAGGACGTTCCCCAGCGATTGTGTGGAGTGTTGTCGACGCGGGTGAGCGTGTAGGTCTGCTGGCGGTTCCAGTTCGACGAGGGCGACGGTGGTGTCAGCGACGTGATGGGGCCATCGTTGTAGAGGAAGGACGACGGAATGTTGTTCACCGTCGTGAAGGTGAACTGGTAACTGATGTCGGGGTTGCCGTCGCCAGTGTTGTCGACGTGGATCTCGTAGAGCACGTCGTCGGCGAACTCGTAGAAGTTCGGGCCGCCGTCAGGAGCCTCCAATGGGATGTAGTTGGCGATGAGCGTGACCATCCCCGGCTTGTCCGGGCTCATGAAGGCGTACACATCCGTGCTGTCGGCGACGGGATCCTTGGAGATCTCCGGTGCTTCGCGATGTGATGACATGGCCTTCCTCCTTGTTGACGGTGATCGGGACGGGACTATTGGCGTGCAGCAGACAGCAGGCTCCGAGCAAGTTCGGGGATGCGGACGACGACTTCGCGTTCCCCTTGGAAGAGGCTCATCTCGCCGGTCGTCACGTCCTTCACCTGGGCGATGAGCGGTTCCGAAAGGGCGCCGGCGTCGTCTCCGATATCGTCGGCGCCTGCACCGACAGCCGGAGCGTTCGCCGCGGATCCGGTCACCAGCGCTGACAGTCCTGGAACACTGCTAGCGACGGCGACGGCCGCCGCGGTGAACGTGCCCCGGCGCAGGAAGTTGCGTCGGCTCAGACTTCCCCGCCAACCTTCGGTTCCCGGTTCAGACACGTCGCTCGGATCAGGACTCATGGTCGACCCTCCGTTCGGCTCCTCCGTGATTCCTACGGAACGGATGCTCGCCCTGGATGCTGATTCGGCAGAAGAATTTCTCTTCTGGGATTTCTGATCTGTGACCTGCTCTTCGTGGCCGGCGCCAATGCAGGCAACTCAATGGAGGATCGCTGTCGCGCTCGACGGCGACGGCGACGGCGACGGCGGGAAGGCGAGCGCTCCCCACCGGCGGCCAGGCTTGACCCTGCTGGGCCCCGCGCCCTCGACCCAGAAGTCGGAAGAAACCGGCACTCGAGGAGGGGCCGGATCACGTTTAGCCGATCCGAAGAACCTCTTGGATCAGGTGCTGCCACGGGACGCTGTCCCAACCGGACTTCTCGGCCGCGCTCTTCGCGACGGAAACGGCCTCGCCGACCCACAGGAGCTCAATGTCTTCTCCTGGGCCGATCTTTTGATCGCCCTTGATCTCCTGTGACGGATTGCCCGTGCCCATCTTCACGTCGGAGCCGAACTCGGTGCCGAGGACGATATCCTGCCAGGCTTTGTAGGTCTCCTTCAGGCGGATCCCCACGTCGGAGAGATGCGAGTGCTTTGGTTGCTCCGAGACCTCGATGGCCCAGTGCAGGCAGTGCCACGCCCGGTGGAAGTCTCCTCGGGGGGTCGAGGCTTCTGCCTGCTCGGTGTAGGCCCCCAATTTCTCCTGGCCGTCCTTCGGAAGAACTTCGCGCAGGCCGTTCATCAGGCCTCTGATGATCGGGGACGATCCGGTACTTGTCTCGTGAGCCATGCCGACACCCTATCGACGGCCGCGCTCAGTCGTGGGGGCTCGCCCCGACATCTGTGTAGGCCTGGGCCGCCTGTGTCTCCCACTTGTGTTCAATGTCGCCGAAATGCCAGATGGCGAGCGCCACGATCCAGGTTGCGACGAACACACCGACGATGATGAAGCCAGCCCTGTTGATGTTGAACTTTGCAAGCACGTCCCAGAACCCGCCGCTCCGGTTCGTCTCTTGGGCGATCAGGCCAAGGATCTCGACCGTGCCGATGAACAGGGCGATGAAGACCGACAGGCTCGTGATGGTCAGGTTGTAATAGATCTTGCGAATGGGCCTCGAAAAGGCCCAGCCGTAGGCGAAATTCATGAAGCAACCGTCGATCGTGTCGAAGAGGCACATGCCGGCGGCGAAGAGGATCGGGAGCGATATGACCGCGTAGAAGGGGAGCCCACCGACGACGGCCGAACCCGCCAACACCAGGAGCGCGACCTCGGTGGCTGTATCGAACCCGAGTCCGAAGAGCACACCGACCGGGTACATCTTCCATGGAGAGTCGACGCGCTTGGCGTAGCCACCGAGGACCCGGTTCATGAGCCCTCGGGAATCGAGTTGGCGTTCGAGTTCGGCGTCGTCGTACCTGCCTCGTCGCATCTGCCGGCTCACCTTGATGATGGAGAACAGGACGACGAGATTGAGAAGGCCGATCAGGTACAGGAAGGTCCCGGAGATCGATGTACCGATGATGCCGGTCCAGTGATGCAGCGCCGACGTGTTGTTCTTCACCGCTCCGTTCAACGCCCGTATCCCGAAGTTCAGGAGGACGGCGAGGACGAAGACGATGGTCGAATGACCCAGTGAGAAGAAGTACCCGACGCTCAGGGGCCGCTGTCCGTCCTGAATCAGCTTCCGTGTCGTGTTGTCGATGGCCGCGATGTGATCGGCGTCGAAGGCGTGTCGCATCCCGAGCGTATAGGCGAGGACCCCGGTCCCGAAGCCGAAGAATTCGGTCTTGTTGACGTGGTAGTGACCTCGGAGCGCCAGAGCGAGCATGCCCCAGCCCGCAATGTTCAAGCCGAGGACGGTCGCCGCCATCAGCCCGACCTTGGCCCATTCCCGCGGTGTCAGGCCGTCGCGAATCTTGCTGATTCGACTGGTCGGACCTCCCACGGCGTCTGACCCCCTGAGTGTGCCGGAAGCAGCCATGTCGCTATCGCCAGGGTAAGGCAATTGCGAGGGATTTGCAACAAGGTGCGGGTCATACACTGAGGAGGTCATGGGCGTTCCCCTCGGCGTAGATGTACCTCGGCACAATGTCAGCTCCGTCGACGACGTGCTCGCCCTGGTGCGTGAAAGCGGTGGGCGGGTCACGCACTCGCGACGCGTGATCCTCGAGGCCGTCTTCGACGAGCCGGGTCACCACAGTGCCGAGGATCTCGCTGCCATCGTCCAGGCGAGAGCGCCGGACGTCCACCTGTCGACGATCTATCGCAATCTGGAGGAGTTGGAACGGCTCGGGGTTGTCGTCCACTCCCATCTCGGACACGGACCCGCCACGTACCATCTTGCCGCGAGTGCCCATTGCCACTTCGTGTGCGAGCACTGCGGCAAGGCCGTCAAGGCACCGGACGAACTGTTCGTGAACCTGGCCGACCGCGCCAAGAAGGAGTTCGGTTTCGCCATCGATCCCCATCACTTCTCGATCTTCGGTCGTTGCCGTAACTGCCAGTAGGTCGGTGCCCGAGCACACGACGCCCACTCTCTAAGGTTCGGTGCATGACCGGTCCGGCCCGCTCCGTCGTGGTGGCGATGGACGCCACGCCCCTGCTCGGGGTGAGGACTGGTGTGGGCGAATCGGTTGCGGGCTTCATGGCTGCGGTTGCAACGGATCCCGACCTCGACGTTGTCGGGTACGCCCTCAGCGCAACTGCAGGTGACGCGCTCGGGGAACAGTTGCCCGCATCGGTCCGGGCGGGACGCCGGATTCCGATCCCCGCCGGCGCGTTGCTCCGGACGTGGGTGCGCTTCGACCATCCCGCGGTCGAGCTGTGGTCCGGCCCGGTCGACGTGGTGCACGGCACCAACTTCGTCGTGCCGCCCTCCCGCAAGGCGGCGCGGCTCGTGACCGTGCACGACCTGACTCCCGTGCGCTTCCCCGAACTGTGCAGCCCGACGTCACTGCGCTATCCCGACCTGATTCGTCGAGCCATCCGGGGAGGTGCCTCCATCCATACGGTCTCGCACTCCGTGGCGGAGGACGTCATCGACCACTTTCACATCGAACGCGATCGGGTGTACGTCATCCACAACGGGCTCGCACCGCTGCCACCACCTCTCCGGCGTGAGGATGCGGAACCCCCGTACATGCTCGCCATCGGGACCGTGGAACCGCGCAAGGGCCTCACTGATCTCGTGGCGGCCTTCGATCGCATCGCCGACTCCCTCCCCGACATCCATCTCAAGATCGCCGGGCCTCCCGGCTGGGGCGAGGAGGCGCTGGCCGCCGCCTTCCGATCCGCTCGGCACCGGGAGCGGATTCGGCGCATCGGGTGGAGCGATGACAGGAGCTCTCTCATTGCAGGCGCCCGCCTGCTTGCCTACCCGTCGCTGTACGAGGGGTTCGGGTTGCCACCGCTCGAAGCGATGTCCCTGGGCGTCCCGGTGGTCGCGACCACTGCCGGCGCCATTCCCGAAGTGGTCGGCGACGCCGCCGCGCTCGTCGCACCCCGCGATGTCCCGGCTCTCGCCGAGGCACTGCTGATGGTGGCAGAGGACGCGACAACCCGGGAACGGCTGATTGCTCTGGGAGCGGAACGGGTCCGGTTGTTCTCGTGGCAACGAGCCGGACAGCAGCTCGCGCAGCTCTATCGCACGTTGCCCGGTGTTCGCCGCTGAAGGCTCGCGGCGAGGCCGTGCACGTGCAAACATCCACCCATGCCGTGGGGAGTACCGGATACCGCTTCCACGATGACGCTGGGCCCGGATATTCGACGGCCGACTGAGGTCGGACCCGCACCTGGTCTCGTCGAGCGCTGGCGCGGCCGTCGGGGCCTTGTCCTCGAAGCACTCGGCGAGGCTTGGCTGCCTTGGCTCACGGCACGGGTCATCACACTCTTCGCGCTCGGTTTGGCCAAGTACGAGGTCTCGCACTTCCACATCACAAATCCCAAAGCGGTGCTCGAATCGCATGACGGGCTGCTTGGGTCCGACGCAGGCTGGTACCAGACCATTGCCGCGCACGGTTACGGCGGCCTCCCGCGGTCCGCCATCCGCTTCTTCCCGCTGCTCCCGCTCCTGGACCGCGGGCTGAACGACATCACCTCGCTCACCGTCGGCATCGCGTCGCTCGTGGTCACGAACGCAGCCTCCCTCCTGCTGGCGGTCGGCATCTACGCGCTGGTCCGCTCCGAGCTCCGGGACACGATCGTCGCCCGGCGGGCGGTATGGCTCATCATGCTCGCCCCTCCCTCGTTCGTCTTCGTGATGGGCTACTCGGAGGCGCTCCTCGTCCTCCTGGCCGTCGCCTTCTTCGTCGACATACGACGGGGGAGTTGGTGGTGGGCCGGCCTCTTCGGGTACCTGGCGGGGACCGCCCGCCCGATCGGCTGCCTCCTGGCCGTTCCCGCTCTCATCGAGGTGATCCGGTCATGGCGCACTGACCGCTGGGCGAAATGGCCAGGAAAGCTCGTGGCGATCGCGGCCTCCGTCGCCGGGGCGGTCACCTACCTCGGTTGGGTGAGCGCCACGTACGCAGAAGGGTTCCTCGAACCGCTCAAGATCCAGCAGCAACAGGCTCACCACGGAGCCCTCGCCGATCCCGTCTCGACCATCTACCACACGCTCGCCAACTTGGCGCACGGGCACCACGTCGGCGATGCCCTGCATGTCCCGTGGATCGGGGTCGCCGCCATCCTGATCGTCGTGGCCTTCTGGCGCTTACCCGTGTCCTATGGAGCGTTCGCCTTGTGCGTCGTCGTCGTCGCCTTGTCGGGCTCGAACCTCGACTCGTTCGAGCGCTACGCGCTCAGCGCGTTCCCCCTCGTGATGGCGGGAGCGACGCTGCTCCGGTCGCCGCGGATCGCGACGGTCACCTACGTGCTGTGCGGCGCTGCCATGGCGCTCTACGCCGTGCTGGCGTTCCAGGGGGCGTATGTCCCCTAGCGCGGACGGCGGGTTCTACCGACAGCGGCGCTTCGGCCCTCCCTGATCATGGTGCAGGTACCTGCTTCGGGATCCCCGGTGGAGGAAGATGGCGCCATGTCCTCCGAAACGGGACCAGCCGAGGAGCGACAGAAGGGGCGCCTCGGCGAGCCTCGTTGGCCCATGGCGATCGCCGTGGTGGCCGCCGGCCTGCTGCGGGCGGCGCTCCCGCACGAGTTGCGCAATGGTGATGCCGCCTGGTTGTTCCTGATCCTCGTGGTCGGGCTGCTGGCCGTCCTGATCATCGGAGACCCGGGACGTATCGACCGGGACCGGCCTTGGCTGCACAACCTGACCAGCGTGTTGATCGGGCTCATCTCCATAGCCAATGCGGACGCCGCCATCCGCCTGGTCGTCGGGATCATCAACGTGTCGAGCTTCACCCAGAACGCCAAGGTGCTGCTGGCCAGCGGCGCGTGTATCTGGCTCTCCAACATCATCGCCTTCGCCCTCTGGTACTGGAACCTCGACCGGGGTGGCCCTGCCGCACGCGCCGCCGGCACGGAGACCCTTCCCGCCTTGATCTTCCCCGAAATGCTGCACACCCAACACGTCGAGGAGGGCTGGTACCCGACCTTCGTCGACTACTTCCACTTCGCCTTCGCCACGGCAACTGCCTTCAGCCCGACCGACGTATCCGCCGTGAAGCCCTGGATGAAGCTCATGATGATGGCCGAGGAGGCCATCTCCCTGGTGGTGGCGATCCTGGTCGTCGCCCGCGCCGTCAACATCTTGAAGTGACGGGCGCGGAGCGTCGCCAAACCGCGCCGAGACGCCCGACGAACAAAGATGGAGCCGTGCTCCGCCGCGGCGCCACCATCTCCCTCGCCACGCCTCGCTGCCCCCGGTGAGCGACGGGGACACGTCCGGCCGCTCGACACCGCCGGGCCCGACGCGCGGTGGGCGCATCCCTCGCCCTCTCGAGCGGGCGGGGGCGTTGGGTGGTGACGGCCATGGTTCTCGGTTCGGGGATCGCCCTGCTCGATTCGACCGTCGTCAGCATCGCGCTCCCCTCCATCAGCCGCACCTTCCACGGAGGGGTCGACACGCTGCAGTGGGTGGTCACCGGCTACGCGCTCACGCTGGCCGCGTTCCTGCTCCTGGGCGGTTCGCTCGGCGACCGCTACGGGCGCAGGCGGATCTTCTCCATCGGGGTCGTCTGGTTCGCCGCCTCCTCGGCCCTCTGCGGCATCGCGCCGACCGCGGGCCTGCTCATCGCCGCCCGCGTCCTCCAGGGCATCGGCGGCGCGCTGTTGGCACCCGCCAGCCTGGCCATCCTGCAGGCCTCCTTCCGGCCCGACGATCGAGCCCGCGCCATCGGCGCCTGGTCGGGGCTCAGCGGCGTGGCGTCCGCCGCCGGTCCACTGGTCGGTGGCTACCTCATCGCCGTGGGCTCGTGGCGCTGGGTCTTCTACCTCAACCTCCCACTGTCCATCGCCGTCCTCATCATCACGGCGCGCCACGTGCCCGAGTCACGGGACCCCACGACGAACGGCCGGGTCGACATGGTCGGCGCCGCGCTCGCCGTCGTGTTCCTCGCCGGCCTGACCTACGGGCTCATCGAAGCCCCGACGCGCGGGTGGTCCAGCCCGGCGGTCGTGGCCTGCCTCGTCGTGGCCGTCCTGGCCGCGCCCGCCTTCCTCGTCGCCGAGCACCACCGGACCCGTCCGATGCTCCCACTCGAGCTGTTCCGCTCCCGCCAGTTCAGCGGGGCCAACGGGGTCACCTTCGCCGTCTACGCCGCGCTCGGTGGTGCCCTCTTCCTCCTTCCCGTCGAATTGCAGATCGTCAAGGGCTACAGCCCGCTCGAGTCCGGCGTCGCCCTCTTCCCCATCACGCTGGTGATGCTGACGCTCTCGGCCCGCTCCGGGGCGTTCTCGGCCCGTGTCGGCCCACGCCTCCAAATGACGGTGGGGCCTCTCGTCGTGGGCGCCGGACTCGCCCTCCTGACCAGGGCGACCGACCCCGGCGGCTACTGGACCCAGGTCTTCCCGGCCGTCGTGCTCTTCGCCCTCGGGTTGGCCATCACCGTGGCGCCGCTGACGGCCACCGCGATGGGCGCGGCACCGTCGGAGCACTCCGGCGTCGCGTCGGCCATCAACAACGTCGTCGCCCGGGCCGCCAGCCTCCTGGCCGTGGCCGTGCTGCCGCTCCTGGCCGGCCTCACCGGCGCCGCCGCCCTGCACAGTGCCACGCTCGCCGCCGGTTTCCGCACTGCCATGCTGATCTCGGGGCTGGTCAGTGCAGCGGGCGGCCTGCTGGCCGCATTGACCATCCGCAATCCAGCCCGCACGCCGGACGCCATCCGCGCCGCCGCCGCGCAAGAGCCCACATGGCACTGCGGTGTCAGTGGTCCACCGGTCAACCCTTCGCTGGCGGCCGCGGTCGAACGACGGTCCTGACACGGATGTGCGTGCAGCGCGTGGGTGCGCAAAGGTAGGTCGATGCCGCGCGCCGCTCCCGATGCTGCCGTCCCGCCGGTCTTTGCCCCGGCACCCCTCGGTCCCCTGACCCTGCGGAACCGCATCATCAAGGCCGCCACCTTCGAGGGGGTCACACCCGGCGGCAAGGTGAGCGATGAGCTCATCGAGTTCCACCGCCGCGTGGCGGCCGGCGGGGCTGCCCTCTCCACGGTGGCGTACCTGGCCGTGTCGCCCGAGGGGCGCACCGACCGCCACTGTCTGCTGCTCAGCAAGGAGACGGTGCCGGGCCTGCGGCGCTTGACGGACGCGGTGCACGACGAGGGTGCGGCCGCGGCGGCCCAGATCGGCCACGCGGGGCCGGTGGCCAACGCGCGCTCCAACGGCGCACCCGCCCTCTCGCCCTCCGGCGGCTTCACGCCCATGGGCTCACGCTTGCGCGCCGTCGACCTCGCCGGCATTGAGCGCATCACCGAGGACTACCGGCGCGCCGCCGCGCTGGCGGTGGAAGCCGGCTTCGACAGCATCGAGGTGCACGTCGGGCACAACTACCTGCTGAGTGCCTTCCTGAGCCCCAAGCTCAACCGCCGCAACGACCAGTTCGGCGGATCGGTGGAGAACCGCGCCCGCTTCGCCCGCACGGTCCTGCACTCGGTGCGCGACGCCGCCGGCCCCGATGTGGCGGTCACGGCGAAGCTCAATATGGCCGACGGCGTCGACGGCGGCCTGTGGCTCGACGAGAGCGTCGAGGTCGCCCGGCTCTTCGAAGCCGACGGCGCGGTCGATGCGTTGGAGCTCACCGGGGGCAGTTCGCTGGCCAACCCGATGTACCTCTTCCGGGGCGACGCGCCGCTCCACGAGTTCGGCGCCACCCTGCCCGCGCCCGTGCGGCTGGGCTTCCGCTTCATCGGCCACCGCTTCCTGCGTTCGTACCCCTACGAGGAAGCATTCTTCCTCCCCTATGCGCGGCAGTTCCGGCGCGCGCTGTCCACCCCGCTGATCCTTCTCGGCGGCATCACGGAGCTGGCGACCATGGAGAACGCCCTCGCCGAGGGGTTCACCTTCGTCGCCATGGCCCGCGCCCTGTTGCGCGAGCCCGACCTGCCGAACCGCATGCAAGCGGGCACATCGACCACGTCGCTGTGCATCCACTGCAACAAGTGCATGCCTACGATCTACTCGGGCACGCGTTGCGTCCTGGTGGCTGACCGCCCAGGTTCCTCTTAGGAAGCCGTGGCCGTGGCCTGAAGGGAGGCGATCCATCGGTGGGGTGATGATGAGCCTCCAAGGACGGTGGTGGCTCGGGACCTGGAAAGGCTCACGCCGGCCGGGCCCTGAATGCGTGCTCAATGGCGGCGACCGGCGTACCGATATAACCTCCACAATGGCGAGCCGTGGGGGCTCCGAAGGCGGGCGGACACACGAAACACCCCGACTTCTGGCACGGGGGATGGCAGGCGAATGGACGATCGGCTGACGGTATCGATCCTCATCCCGACCTTCAACGAGATCGCGCACATCGACGCGTGCCTGGCCTCGGCCCTGACGCAGAGCTCCCCGCCGCTCGAGGTACTGGTCCTCGATGGTGGATCGACGGACGGGACACGGGAGCGGGTGTCCTCGTACGGTGCACCGGTTCGGTTGGTCGACAATCCGGGCCGTGGCCCGGCTTCGGCCCTGAATGTCGGCATCGCCGAAAGCAAGGGGTCGATCATCTGCCGTATGGACGCCCATACCGTGTTCGATCCCTGCTACGTCGCGGAGAGTCTCCGCGTGCTCCTCGAGGAGGAGGCTGACGTCGTCGGAGGACCGATGCATCCCGTCGGCACGAGCAAGTTCGGGCGCGCGGTGGCGGCCGTGACCTCGTCGGCCGTCGGCATGCCCGGACGATTCCACTATGCACGAACCCGGATCGACACCGACCACGTGTACCTGGGCATGTGGAGACGGTCCACGCTCCAGGAGTTGGGTGGCTTCGACGCCCAGCACTTCCCCTTTGTCGGCGAGGACTACGAATTGAGCTATCGCATCCGGCGGAGGGGAGGACGCGTGATCTGCGACCCCGCTGTCCGTTCGGACTACACGCCGCGCCAGACGCCGGCGGCCCTGTGGCGTCAGTACAACCGTTACGGGCTGGCCAAGGCGTCGTCCCTGGAGACGCACAGAGCGCTGCCTTCCTGGCGACCGGTGGCCCCGGCCGCACTGGTTGCCGTCACGGTCATCGGCCTCCTCGCGGGGCGCACATGGAGGCAGCGGGCCGCTGTTCCGGTCCTGCACGCCCTGGGGTGTGGGGTGGTCGGCGAATGGGTGAGCCGCCGCGAATCGAGTGATCCGGTCCGCGCCGCACTCGTGCAGGAAATCTGTCACTGGTCGTACGGTCTCGGACTCTGGAGAGGCATCGTGCGCGTCGTCCGGGGTCGACCCGCGCAGATTCCATTCGTCGCGGCGCCAGAGGGGTCAGGGCGAGAAGTCAGCATGGTCCGGGACTCGGAGCTGCCGCAGCCCGCGTGAGTCGGGCTGACCGCTTCCCGTACCCTCCTGCCTCGGCTCGCGTCTTGTTCCGACCCGTCGTGCCCCTCCCCGCCCGGCTACGCCGCGACAGGCGGCCGGCGCGCGGCCCACGGGGCCGCCTGCTCGAGTTGGCCGGCGAGCGACAGCAAGGTCTCCTCGTCACCGAACGGGCCCACGAACTGCACGCCGATGGGTAGCCCGTCCCCGCTCCAGTGCAACGGCAGCGAGATCCCGGGCTGGCCCGTCACGTTGAACGGCGGCGTGAAGGGCGTGTAGGTCGCGGCGCGGAAGAGACCGGTCAGCGGCTCTCCCGGCGGCGAGTCGAACGTACCCAGTGGTGCCGGGGGCTCGGCGAGCGTGGGTGTCAGCAGGACATCGATCCCCTCGAAGTACTCGGCGATCTGGCGGCTGATCCGCTGCAGCTCCTGCACCGAGACGAGATACTGGCCCCCGTTGACCGAGCGGCCGAGTTCGATGAGGGCCCAGCTCAAGGGCTCCAGGTCCTCCTCTCGGGCAACACGCCCCAGCCGCTTCTCCCAGTCCGCGAGGGCCCAGGCGTTGCTGCAGGCCCACTGGTTGACGAAATGGGCGACGAAGGCGTCACCGTCGACGGACAGTGCGGCCTCCACGACCTGGTGGCCCAGCGACTCGCACAACGACGCCGCCTCCCGAACAGCGGCCACACACTCCGGATGGACCTCGCTGCCGGTGGGCGACGCGGTCATGACCGCCACGCGCAGCCGCGGCGGCGGCGCCTGCCGCGGCTGCGGAGAAGGAGGTGCCGCGCAAGGGGGGCGCCCAGTAGGGATCGCCGGGAACCGCTCCCGCCGTGAGGTCCAGGATGGCCGCCGAGTCGCGCACCGAGCGCGTCACGACGTGCTCGGCGACCAGGCCGCCCATCAAGTCGCCGTAGGCGGGCGCCACCGAGTTGCGGGCCCGCGTCGGCTTCAACCCCACGAGGCCGCAACACGAAGCCGGGATGCGGATGGAGCCGCCCCCGTCGTTGGCGTGGGCGGCCGGCACCATCCCGGACGCGACGGCGGCCGCGGAGCCGCCCGAAGAGCCCCCGGTCGAGTGGCCGGTGTTCCACGGGTTGCGCGACGGCCCGAAGCGCTGCGGCTCCGTCGTCGGGAGGATCCCGAGCTCCGGCGTGTTCGTCTTGCCACAGATGACGAAGCCTGCATCGATGTACCGCTTCGTCAGCGCCTGCGTGGTGGTCGAGTGGTACTCGCCGGAGAAGACCAGCCCCTCGCTGAACGGAGTACCGGCGAGCTCCGCTCCGAGATCCTTCAACAGGAAGGGCACCCCGCGGAACGGACCGTCGGGCAGCGCACCGGCGGCCTCGCTCCGCGCCCGCTCGAAGAGCTCGTGGATCACCGCGTTGATCTCCGGGTTGAGCTTCTCTATGCGGGCGATCGCCGCCGCGACGAGTTCGGACGGCGAGACCTCCTCGGCGCGGACCAGCGCCGCCTGTCCCGTCGCATCCAGCCATGTCATGTCGTCACTCATGGACTGCACGGTACTGAGGCAGGCGTCACCGCTGCAGGCGCCAGTGCTGCAGGCGGCGGTGCGACCGGGCCGCTCAGGCGATGGGGGACCTCCCGGTGGACGTCGCCGTGGTCGCGAACTCCAGCGGTCGCGGTGTCCCCGGTCGGGCGCCGCACCCCCGTACGGATGGCGATGGCCTCGGTCACGGTGACGTCCGCGCCACAGGTCAGGCAGCGGCGGCGATCGTCGAGCTCGCCACCGCAGTCACGGTGCTGAAGGATCATCGGTCGCTCGCCCCCGTCGAGGGCGTGCCGGTCGCCCCACTGGAGCATGGCCACCAGCACCGGCCACAGGTCGGCGCCCTTCTCGGTCAGGCGGTACTCCGAGCGGAGCGGCCGCTCCTGGTAGGGGCGCTTGACCAGGATCCCTCCCTCGACCAGACGCTCCAGGCGCACCTGCAAGATGTTGCGCGCCACCCCCAGGTCCCGCTGAAGGTCCTCGAAGCGCCGGATGCCCAGGAACACGTCCCGGACGATGAGCAGCGTCCAGCGCTCCCCGATCACCTCCAGCGTCGAGGCCACCGGGCAGTACTGGGTGGGGTAGTCCCTCTTCAGCATCACACCAGCATAACTGTCAATTCGGGTTAGTGGGTTGTTTTATGAAACTTTCCCTCCTAGAGTTCGTTGCATGACAGAACTCCTCGAGAGCAAAGCCGCAGGGGCCACGCGTGCCCGCCCGGTCCTGACCGCCCTGATCGTCCTCACCGGGGTGTTCCTGTCGTCGCTCGACCTGTTCATCGTCAACATCGCCTTTCCCAGCATCTCGTCCACGTACCACCACGAGAGCCTGAGCTCGCTGTCGTGGGTGCTGAGTGCCTACACCATCGTCTTCGCCTCGGTCCTGGTGCCGGCCGGGCGGTGGGCCGACCGGGCCGGCCGCAAGCGGGCGTTCCTGCTCGGGCTGGCCATCTTCACCACCGCCTCGGCGCTCTGCGCCCTCTCCCCATCCCTCGAGTTCCTGATCGGAGCCCGCGTGCTGCAGGCGGTCGGCGGCGCCTTCATGCTGCCCACCTCCCTCGGTCTGCTGCTCGCCGCGTTCGGTCCCGAGCGCAAGGGAGCGGCGATCGGCCTGTGGTCGGCCGTCGGCGGGGCCGCGGCCGCCCTGGGCCCCCCGATCGGCGGACTGCTGGTCCAGGCCAGCTGGCGCTGGGTCTTCCTGGTCAACCTGCCGTTCGCCGTGGTGGCCCTCGTCCTCGGCGTGCGCATGCTCCATGAGATCCGTGACTCCGATGCCCACAAGTCCGACCTCCTCGGCGCGGCCCTTCTGACCATCGCCGTGGCCGGCGTGGTGGCCGCCATTGTGGAGGGCTCGTCCTGGGGCTGGACCAGCGCCCGGATCATCGGCGCCTTCGCCTTGGCCGTCGCCGCCGGCGCCGGCCTCGTCGTGCGCTCCCTGCGCCACCCCTACCCCATCATTGAGCCGGCCGTGATCCGCCACCGCGCCGTGGCGCTGGCCGATCTCAGTTCACTGGCCTTCTTCGGCGGCTTCGGGGCGCTCGTGCTCGGTGGCGTCCTGCTCCTCACCGGCCTCTGGCACGAATCCGTCCTACGCGCCGGATTCATGATCGCCCCGGGACCGTTGCTGGCCGGACTCACCGCGTTCCCCGGCGGGCTCCTCGGAGCCCGCTTCGGGCACCGCGCCGTCGGCACCGCGGGCACGCTGCTCTTTGCGGCCGGAGGCTTGTGGTGGATCACCCACGTGAACGCGGTGCCGGACTGGTCGGGCGACTACCTGCCGGGGAGCTTGCTCAGCGGGATCGGCGTGGGGTTCATGCTCCCCTCACTCGGCGGCGCAGCCACGGCGCCCTTGCCGCCGGAACGCTTCGCCACCGGATCAGCGCTCTATGTCATGAGCCGCCAGATCGGCATCGCGCTCGGCGTCGCCGGCCTGGTGGCCATCCTCGGAACCGCCACCGGAGTCTCGGCGGTCACGGCGTTCCACCACGCCTGGATCTTCATGATGGCCTGCAGCCTGGCGGCCGGTGCGCTTCTGCAAGGAGTCGGTTCCCGGGTCACCGAGGTGGCCGATGCCTCGCCCGAGGCCGAGCCGCACCAACACCCAGCCGCGCCCGCGCCCGCGCCCGCGCCCGCGCCCGCGCCCGCCCGCGCCCGACGCGCGCTACCCGATCGCCGCCGGCAAGTAGGAGGGATTGGCCACCAGCAGCTGGTCACGGGCCGACGCAGCGAGCACCGGCGCAATCGCTTCCCACTCGGCGTCGAGCGCGCCGGACCGCAGCGATGTGGCCAACTCGGCATCGTCGCTGAAGCCGAGCCCGGCCAGGCGCGCCGCGTGCGCGTCGGCGAGGGCGGGACCGAGGCGAAGCTCGCGCTCGGCGATCCCCAGCGCGTTGCGCGCCACGCGCGCCCGGAAGCGTGCGCCGTCCCCGCTGCCCTCCATCACATCGTCGAGGTACTCCCCCACCGCCTCGACCAGCTCGGCCGCGGTGGGTCGCCCGAAGGGCGCCGTCGGTCCGTCCGCCGCGACGGGTCCGGCGTCGAGCGGCGGCGGCGTGCCCAGAAGGCCGAAGAGGTCCCACTCGCTCTCGCAGACGCGGCGGCCGATGGCGGCCAACTCGACCGAGCGCGAGACGCCGCTCAGGTGGGCCGACGCCTGCAGCGCGCAGACGGTGGCCCACTTGACCGTCGCGTAGACCTGCCACCAGTGCACGCGCGCCGGCGCCACCGCCTCACCGCCCGCCGCCGCGTAGGCGGCCAGGAGCTCGGGGAGCGTGCCGAAGCCGCCGACCTCGGCGCGGCCGCCGAAGCGCCAGGCCGGTGCGCAGAGCCAGCCGATGTCCTCCGCCGGGTCGCCGGTGTGGGCGAGCTCCCAGTCGAGGACGCCGCGCAGCCCGTCCGGCCCGACCAGGAAATTGCCGAGGCGGTAGTCGCCGTGCACGGTGACCCGTGGGCCGCCCTGCGGGCGGTGGGCGGCCAGCCAGCGCACGCCGAGCTCGAGCGCGGGCCTGACCTCTCCGAGCGCATCGAGGAAGGGCAGGGGGTCGCCCAGCGGGTCGGCCGGCGCGAGGCCCTCGATCGTCGCCGGGTCGATGGTGTGGACGGCGGCCAGCGCACGCCCGGCCTGGCCGGTCAGGGCGCGGCGGGCGGCGGCCCATTCGTCGTCACGCAGGACTTTGCGCGGGATCGTCTCCCCCTCCAGGCGCTCCACCACCAGCCAGCCCGCCCCCAGCTCGTCGCCCTCACCCCCGGCGATCACGCCGGGCACCGGCACGCCGGCGCCCGCCGCAGCACGCAGCAAAGCCGCTTCCATCCGCACGCGCCCGCTCGGCGCGGTGTCGGTGCGGTCCATCTGCACAATGAGGGGCCGGCGCGCGCCGTCGTCGGTGTCCAGCTCGAACGCGCTGGTCACGCGGGAGGCGCCGCCGGAGAGCCGGCGCAGGTCGTGCACGCTCCCGCCCAGCCGGCGCCCGAGCGCGGCCGTCAGTTCCTCACTGCTGAGCCGCGGCGCCATCCCTACTCGACGGGGACGACAGGCCTCCCGCCGTCGTCGAGCTGGTGCAGGTACTCCCCGATGCCGTACCCGGTCTGCGTCCCCCCGGCAGGGTCCTCGTAGGTCCAGCGGGCCAGGCCCTCGTTGACCATGGTGCCGCCGGCCCGACCGATGTCGGCCACCCGCAGTACGTCGCCGCGCAGGGGGTAGATGCGGCCCGACTTGTCGACGACATCGAGGTGGACGACGCGATGCGCGACGCCGTCGTCGGCCACCTCGGTCCTGACGCGCCACTCGGCGACCGAGGTGGCCCGCGTCCCGTCCCACACCCAGCCGCGGTGCAGGTCGCCGGCGTCGGTGCCGAGGCGGATGCCGCCGAAGTGCATGTCCTCGCCGATGTTGATGGAGAACCAGCGCCACATCTTCGGCCCGCCCCAGCGACGCGGGCCCCAGGAGCGGTCCCGGTTGCCGTGCGCGCCGTGCCACTCGTGGCGCGTGCCGTCGACGGTGAGCGCGCCGGACCAGCGGCCCGCCTGCTCCAGGTGCCCCTTGCCCACCGTGCCTGCCGCCGCGGCCGCCTCGGCCGACTTGGGGCCGCCGCTCGGCTGCCCGTCGGTGCCGATGGCGGGCGTGACCGCGTCGAAGCGCACGTCGAGCGCCACCGGGACGGCGTGCGTCGTCGTGTCGCCCCGCACGCACGGGCGCGCCTGCACCTCGCCGTCCATGGTCAGGCGCCACGACTGCAGCGCCTCGAGCATCTCGTAGCGGACGTCGCCGACCTGGAGCACGGAGTCGACCATCTCGCGCTGCTCCTTCACCGAGCGGTACTCGCCGAGCTCCCCGTCGGGCAGCCACAGCGACATCCCGACGTCCATCGTCCCCTCGTTGGGCCGGATGCCGATGCGGGTGAAGAAGCCCGAGTCCGTCCCCGGGTCGTAGGCGTTGAAGTAATAGGACTCGCTCCAGGCGGTGTCGCCCTCCACCGGGTGCGCCAGGTCGTGACGGGCTTCGAGGATCGGCATGGCTACACCATTGTCTGTCCGGCGCTCACGTTCAACGCCTCGCCCGTGACGCCGCGGGCGGCGTCGGAGAGCAGCCAGCAGATGGCGGCCGCGATCTCCTCGGCGTCCTGCAGGCGGCCGAGCGGGATTTCGCGGGAGACATAGGCGGCCAGCCCCTCGGGGCCTCCCATCATGTTCTCGAACATGTGGTCCTTGTTGAGGAGGTCGGTGTCGACCGTGCCGGGACACACCGCGTTGACGGCGATGCCCGACGGGCCGAGCTCGAGCGCCATGGTCTGTGTGAGCAGGATCACCCCCGCCTTGGCGGCGCAGTAGGGGCCGAGGAAGGTGAAGGCCCGCTTGCCCGCCTGGCTCGACACGTTGCAGATGCGGCCGCCGACGCCGGCGGCAACCATGCGGGCGGCGCAGGCCTTGGAGACCAGCCAGGTGCCGACCAGGTTCACGTCGAGCACGCGGCGGAACTCCTCGGCCGGCACGCCGAGCAGCGGGCCGGCGCCGAAGCCCAGGCCGCTGCCCCCGGCCACGTTCGCCACCAGCGTGACGGTCCCGAGCTCAGCGCTGGCCCGGGCCACGGCGGCCTCCACCGCGGCCTCGTCGGACACGTCGGCCTGGAACGTCGTCGCCCGCACGTCGTGCTCGGCCAGTTCGGCCGCAAGCGCATCGAGGTCGTCGCCGCTGGCGGTGCCGTGGTGGGGCGCGTCGGCGTAGGGGCCCGCGATGTCGAGGCAGGCCACGTCCGCCCCGCCCCTGGCCAGGGCGACGGCGGTGGCCCGGCCGATGCCGCGGGGGCGGGCCGCCCCGGTCACCGAGCGCGACGTGCCCCTCGAACGGGCGGGCTGCAGGATCGTGTGTGAAACTCACCGGGCAAACGTAGCGACGAATGCGGGCGGCTGCGCCGTCCACGGGGGTGGCTCAGCCATGCGTGCGGCGGTGACGAGGGGTGGACGGCTGGTGCTGGGCGACGTGGCCGACCCGGTGCCCTCCTCGGGCCACGTCGTGGTGCGGTCGCTCTCCGCCGGTATCTGCGGGTCAGACCTGCACGCGCTGGGCGACTTCGGCCATTTCACCGGGCTGATGGAGTCCGTCGGCGTACCGGCGCTGGACTCGAAGGCCGACTGCGTCTTCGGGCACGAGTTCTGCGCGGAAATCGTGGAGCACGGGCCCGACACCTCCGCCGCCCTCCCGGTCGGGACGCGCGTCTGTTCCGTCCCCATCATCGTGGGCCCGACCGGCGTGGAGCAGATCGGTTACTCCAACCTCTACCCGGGCGCGCTGGCCGAGCACATGGTCCTGCAGGAGCTGCTGCTGCTGCCGGTGCCCGACGCGCTGGACACCGACCTGGCCGCGCTGACCGAGCCCCTGGCGGTGGGCGAGCACGCCGTGGGGCTGGCCGGCCTCACCCCGGGGCAGCCCTGTCTCGTCGTCGGCTGCGGACCGGTCGGGCTCGCGGTCATCGCCGCGCTCAAGGGCCGGGGCCACGGTCCCGTCCTGGCCGCGGACTTCTCGCCCACCCGGCGCGCTCTGGCCGGGGCCTTCGGGGCCGACGAGGTCATCGACCCCGCCGAAGGCTCACCGCACGATCGCTGGTCCGACTTCGGCATCGCGCGCACCGTCATGGAGCGCATCGGGTCCGCCATGCTGGGGGCGAGCGTGCCGGACCCGGTCATCTTCGAGGCCGTGGGCGTCCCTGGCATGCTCCAGTCGCTGATCGCCGACGGGCCGCCACACAGCCGGATCGTGGTGGTGGGCGTCTGCATGCACACCGACACCATCGAGCCCTTCATGGCGGTGACCAAGGAGATGGAGCTGCGATTCTCCTTCGGCTACACCCCCGACGAGTTCGCCGCCACGCTGCAGCGGCTGGCCGGCGGCGTGCCGGGCGCCGACCTCCTGGTCACCTCCACCGTCGACCTGGCCGGTGCCCCGGGCGCCTTCGAGACGCTGCGCACGCCGGGCGCGCACGGCAAGATCCTGGTCACGCCCTGACATGCCGCCACCGCCCGACCACCGAACACCGAGCACCCCTGGAGAGCAATGACGACCATTGACGCCGACGGCCGCCTCACGTTCGGGATCTTCCTGGCCCCGTTCCACCCCGTGGGCCAGAACCCCACCCTGGCGCTCGAGCGCGACCTGCAGCTGGTCGAGCACCTCGACGCCCTCGGCTTCGACGAGGCCTGGTTCGGCGAGCACCACTCCGCCGGCTACGAGATCATCGCCTCACCCGAGGTCTTCATCGCCGCCGCGGCGCAGCGCACGAAGCACATCCGCCTCGGCACGGGCGTCTCGTCGCTGCCCTACCACCACCCGTTCATGCTGGCGGACCGCATGGTGCTGCTCGACCACCTGACGCGCGGCCGCGTCATGTTCGGCGTCGGCCCGGGCGCGTTGCCCTCCGACGCCTTCATGATGGGCATCGATCCCGCCAAGCAGCGCGACATGATGGAGGAGTCGCTCGAGGCCATCCTCGCGCTCCTCGCCGGCGAGACGGTCACCATGGAGACGGAGTGGTTCACGCTGCACAAGGCGCGCCTGCAGCTGCGGCCCTACCAGCGCCCGTTCCCCGAGGTGGCCGTGGCGGCGCAGGTCTCGCCGGCCGGCCCGCGGGCCGCCGGGCGGTTCGGCACCAGCCTCCTGTCCATCGGGGCCACGTCGGCCGGCGGGTTCGACGTGCTGGGCGTCCACTGGGACGTGATGGAGGAGCGGGCGGCGGAATTCTCGACCACCGTCGACCGCAACAAATGGCGCCTGGTCGGGCCGATGCACATCGCCGACACCAAGGAGCAGGCCATCGCCGACGTCGCCTTCGGTCTCGAGGAGTGGGTCGACTACTTCGCGCGGGTGGCTGCCCTGCCGCTGGCGCCCAACACCGAGAATTTCGAGTCGCTGGTCGACGCGCTCAACGCGTCGGGCTTCGCCGTGATCGGCACGGTGGACGACGCCATCGCGCAGGTCGCCCGCCTCCAGAGCCAGTCCAAGGGTTTCGGGACGTTCCTCCTCATGGGCCACGAATGGGCCGACACCGCCGCCACGCGCCATTCCTACGAGCTGTTCGCGCGTTACGTGGCGCCCCACTTCCAGGACTCCTCGGCCTCGCTGACCTCGAGCCGGGACTGGGCCGCGGAGAACCGTCCCGAGTTCATCGGCGCGGCCGGCAACGCCGTCATGTCAGCCATTCAGAAGCACCATGCGGAGAAGGCGGAGAAGGCGAACAAGACGGACAAGACGGAGGAGGCGGTGACACCGAATGGTTGAGGTGACCCACGAGCAGGTGCCGACGAACGGGATCGAGCTGCACGTGGCGGCGGCCGGGCCGGCCGACGGGCCGCCGGTGGTGCTCTGCCACGGCTTCCCGGAGCTGTGGTACTCGTGGCGCCATCAGCTGGAAGCGCTGGCTGACGCCGGCTACCGCGCCTACGCCCCCGACCTGCGCGGCTACGGCGGGAGCTCGCATCCGACCGAGGTCACCGACTACGGATCGGACAAGCTCACCGGCGACCTCTGCGGCCTGCTCGATCACTACGGCTACGACAGCGCGGCCTTCGTGGGCCACGACTGGGGGGCCATGGTCGTGTGGGAGCTGGGGCGTCTGCACCCCGCGCGGGTCTCGTCCCTCTACAACATGAGCGTCCCCTACTCGAACGCGCCGGCGCCGCCCGTCCAGATCTTCGAGGTGCTCTTCGCCGACAAGTTCTTCTACATGCTCTACTTCCAGCCCGTCGGGCCGGCCGAGGCCGAGTTCGAGGCGGACCCCCGCCGCTTCCTGCGCACCATGCTGTACTCGGCCGGTGCCGAAGGCATGGCCCATGCCGGGCCGTTGGTCTCGGACGCTCCACGGGAAGGAACGCGCTTCCAGGACATCCTCACGCCGGCCCCCGACGTGTTGCCGGCGTGGCTCACCGAGGCCGATGTCGACGTCTACGCCGCCGCCTTCGAGAAGGGCGGGTTCTTCGGTCCCGTCAGCTTCTACCGCAACATGGACGCCAACTGGGAGCGTTCCCACCACATCCCGGCCTCCGTCTACACGATGCCCACCGGCTTCCTGACCGGCGTGCTCGACCCCGTCGCCTTGATGATGCCCGACGCGGCCGAGGAGATGGCGGCCGCATTGCCCGACTACCGCGGCACCACCGTTGTCGAGGGTGCCGCCCACTGGGTCCAGCAGGAGAAGCCGGCCGAGACCAACGCCGCCCTGCTGTCGTTCCTCTCGTCGGTGTGAGCGGCCTGGTCGCGCTGCCGCCCCAGCCCGCCGGCGTGGACTGGCCGACCGAGGAGTGGCCCGAGGGCGATCTCCCGCCCGGCGTCGACCTGGCCCCGCTGCTCGACGAGGTCTTCGACAACGACGGGCCTCTCGCCGAGACGTTCGCCGTCATCGTCGTGCACCGCGGGCGCATGATCGTCGAGCGCTACCAGGGCGCACTCGAGCATTTCGACCGCCCACCCACGCGGGTGGCCGCCGACACGCCGCTGCTCAGTTGGTCGATGGCCAAATCGGTGCTACACGCGGTGGTCGGCCTGCTCGTCGGCCAGGGTCGCCTCGACCTCGACGCCCCTGCCGCCGTGCCCGAGTGGGCCGAGGACGACGACCCGCGCCACGCAATCACACTGCGCCACATGCTGGCCATGCGCGACGGGCTCGACTTCGTGGAGGACTACGCCGACGACCGCGTCTCGGACGTGATCCAGATGCTGTTCGGGGACGGGCAGTCCGACATGGCGCACTTTGCGGCGAAGCGCCCGCCGGCGGCGCCGCCGGGGGCGCGCTTCAACTACTCGTCGGGCACGTCGAACATCATTTCGGGCGTCGTCGCCCGCACGGTGGGGCCCGGCGAGAGCTACGCCCGCTTCTTGCACAGCCGGCTCTTCGGCCCGCTCGGCATGACGAGCGCCGACCCCGAGTTCGACGAGGCCGGCACCTGGGTGGCCTCCTCCTTCCTCCGGGCCTGCGCGCGCGACTACGCCCGCTTCGGGTTGCTCTACCTGCGCGACGGCACGTGGGACGGTGTGCGGGTGCTCCCGGCCGGCTGGGTCGACTACGGCCGCACCATGGTGTCCCTCGACCGCGACCCCAATAATCCCAGCCCCTACGGCGCCCACTGGTGGGGCATGAAGGGCGACACGCTCGACACGCTCGACCCACTCGGCAGCTTCCGCTGCTCGGGCTACGAGGGCCAGTCCATCACCCTGTGCCCCGCCCTCGACCTCATCGTCGTCCGCCTGGGCAAGACGCCGCACGAGCGCGAACCAAGGCTCGTCCCGTGGCGCGCCGCCATGGTGCAGGCCTTCACCGGCGCCGACTGAGCGACGGCGCGCGCCGAGCGACCGGGCCTCAGGGGCCCTTGGGCGTGGTGACGAAGACGGGGATCTGCCGGTCCGTCTTCTCCTGGTACTCGGCGTAGGGCGGGTAGGCGGCCACGGCGCGCTCCCACCAGGTGGCCTTCTCGTCGCCGCTCACCTCGCGCACCGTGACGGCGACCGGCGCCGGCCCGTCCTGCACCAGCACCTCGTCGGGGTGGGCCTCGAGGTTGTGGAACCACTCGGGGTGCTCGGGCGCGCCACCCTTGGAGGCGACGAGTGCGTAGTGCCCGTCGTGCTCCACCCGCATGACGGGGGTCTTGCGCACCTTGCCGCTCTTGGCGCCCCGGGTCGTCACGACAATGATGGGCCAGCCCGTGTCGAGCAGCGTGTTGGCCTTCCGGCCGCCCGAGGCCTCGTACTCGGCCACCTGGTCGCGCACCCAATCGGAGGGGCTGGGTTCGTAGTCACCTTGGAGTGTCGTCATGGGGCCGATCGTAGGGCGTGGTGGGTACTGTCCGACCGTGCCCCGCGACGCCATGGCCGCCGCCGACGTCCTCGCCTTCCACCAGACGCTCTCCAACTGGGGGCGCTGGGGGGAGGACGACCAGCTCGGCGCACTGAACCTGATCACGCCGGAGGTGACCGCGGCCGCGGCCGCGACCGTGCGACGAGGCCGGACCGTGTCCTGCGCCCGGCCCCTCGACACCGTCTCCTCGGCCGACAACCCGGCCCCGGTGGCGCACCACATGACGGGGACCTTCACCGAGGGCATGGGCGCGGACTACGTCGCCCTGGCGCCGCACGGCTTCGCCACGAGCCACATCGACGCGCTGTGCCACATCTTCCACGAAGGGAAGCTCTACAACGGCTACCCGGCCGAGACGGTGACGGCGCACGGTGCCACCAAGCTCGGCATCCACCAGCTGCGCGCCGGCATCGTCACCCGGGGCGTGCTCCTCGACATCCCCGCGCTGCGCGGCGTCGATGCGCTCGCGCCGGGCGAGCCCGTCTTCCCCGAAGACCTCGAAGCGGCCGAGCAGGAGGCGGGCGTGGAGGTCCGGGCGGGTGACGCGCTCCTCGTCCGGACCGGGCGCTGGCCCTGGCGCCGGGCGCACGGCCCTTGGGACGCCGGCAGCCTGGCGGCCGGCCTCGACGCCTCCTGCCTCCCCTGGTTCAAGATGCGCGACGTGGCCGCGCTCGGCAGCGACGGGGTTTCCGACGTGCTGCCGTCGCGGGTCGACGGTGTCGGCATGCCCATCCACACCGTGGCCATTGTCGCCTTGGGGGTCCACCTCCTGGACAACCTGGATCTCGATGCCCTGGCCGTCGCCTGCACCGAGGAGGCGCGTTGGGAGTTCCTCTTCACGGTGGCACCGCTGGTGCTCCGCCGCGGCACGGCGTCGCCGGTCAACCCGATCGCCCTGTTCTGATCTGCGCCGCACGGCAGGTCCCTCGCGGTGCCTTCATGATGGAAGTGTCGAAGTGTCCGGCAGATCCGCTATCACCGAAAGTATCTCCGGAGCCACCCACACCATCCGGCGACCGATCGATCCGATCTCGCGCAACCAGCCTCGTCGCTCGATGGCGCGCAGAAGGTTCAGTGCGCCCGGCTGGGTGATGTCAAGATCGTTCTGCACGTTTCGAACCGTGACAAAGGGATTCGCCATCAGGAGCTCCACGACCTCGGACGCCCTGCTCTTGGTCGAAGCCAGATCCCGGCGGTAATTCTCGCGAAGATCAGCGAGACGTCCGGCGCGTTCCACGGCATCCGCCGCTTGGCGCGCCACGGCCGTCAAGAAGAACTGCAGCCACGCTTGCAGCTGGCCCTTTTCCCTGACCGCCTGCAACCGGTCGTAGTACTCGGCTCGGTGCGTCTCGAAATACGCGCTCAGGTACAGGAGAGGCTCGGGAAGAAGGTCCTGCTGGACCAGGTAGAAGACGGCAAGGAGGCGCCCGAGACGGCCGTTCCCGTCGAGAAAAGGATGGATCGTCTCAAATTGGTAGTGGGCGAGAGCGCAGCGCACGAGCGCCGGCAGTCGCACGTCCTCGTTGAGAAAGCTCTCGAGGTCATTGAGCAGCGGGCTCATCTCCTCGGGGAGAGGCGGGACGAATGCGGCGTTGTCCGGGGTGTCGGTCGGGGAGCCCATCCAGTTCGGCGTCGTCCGGAATTCACCTGGGCTCCGCTCTTGACCCCGCACACCCTCCATCAGGACGGCGTGGACATCGCGGATCAAGCGCAAGCAGAGGGGCATGGACCTCAGGAGCTCCAATCCCGAATTGAACGCGGCGATGTAGTTCTGCACCTCCCGCACGTCGCTGCCGGGAGCACTGAGACCCGTCGCGGTCGCCTCGAGCACCTCGCTCAGCGACGCCTGGGTTCCTTCGATCCTCGAGCTCGCCACCGCCTCGCGGATCACGTATGGGCTGACAAGCAGATGGGGATTCGGCAGGAGTCTGCCGGCACCGGCCAAGCGTCCGAGCGCCGTATCTGCCGCTGAAAGGGCGAGGATGGTGTCGGGATCGAGCGTCAGGGTTCTGGGGATCGGCTGGGGCACGAAACGGTACAAGCCCCACTTCCCTGGGCCTTTGAGGGCCAGGCCGATGTCCGGCGCGACAAATCTCGTTGGGTCCACGGCCAGTTACTATAACTGAACCGTGTTTGTGTTATAGTTCAGGCCGCGGCCCAAAGCAGCGTTTTACCGCCCTCGCCGGCGCCGCTCTCCCGGGATCCACCAAAATCCCAGGTGGAGAGGGATCCGGGCCCTCTGATCAGAGACCTGGAAGCGGGAGCCTAGGCCCCCTCGAAGGGGAACCCGAGATCGGGCGCGGAGAGGATGGCGCGGAAGGGGATGCCTTCGGCCGCCGCCATGGCCCCGACCGTGCCTCCCCGGTCCACCACCGCGACCAACAGCACCACCTCGGCTCCGGCCTCGTGCACCGCGTGGGCGGCCTCGAGGAGTGACGTGCCGCGCGTCACGGTGTCCTCGGTGACGACCACCTTGTCGCCGGGGTCGAGCGCGCCGGCGATGCGCCCGCCCCCGCCGTGGTCCTTCGCCTCCTTGCGCACGCTGAAGGCCTTCAGTAGGCGACCCCGCGTCGCCGCCACGCCGGCGGTCACGAAGGCGACGGGGTCGGCGCCCATGGTCAGCCCGCCGATCGCCGTGGCGTCGTCGGGGACGAACGAGAGCACGGCGTCGGCCACGAGCAGCATCGCCTCGGGCCGGCACACGGTCTGCTTGGAGTCGATGAACCAGCTGCTCTTGCGCCCCGACTTGAGCGTGAAGTCACCCGTCTTGACCGAGTGCTCCAGCAGATGGTCCCGCAGCTCGGCGAAGGCGTCCGCTTCCCTCACCCGAACGCGACCCCCGCGCCCGCCACGACCGCGCCGATGACCGAGGCGCGCTGCCCCGCCTGCTCCAGGACCCGCAGGGCCTCGCCGGCGGAGCCCGCGTCGAGCACCAGCGCCATGCCCACGCCGCGGTTGAACACCCGGTCCATCTCGTCCTCGGCCACCCAGCCGAGCCGCTGTATCTCCTTGAACACCTGCGGCTCCTCCCACGTCGATCGCTCCAGCACCGCGCCGAGTTCCGCGGGCAGCGCCCGCGGCAGGTTGCCGACGATGCCGCCGCCGGTGATGTGGGCACAGGCGTGGAACGCGTCGCCCAGGGCGGACCGCAGCGCCAGCACGGCCGGGGTGTAGATGACCGAGGGGCGCAGCAGCTCGTCCGCCACGCTGTGGTCCGCCCCCGTCCACGCCGGGTCACCCAGCCCGAGGCCGGCGCTCTCCAAGAGCACATGCCGGGCCAGGGTGTAGCCGTTCGATCGCAGTCCGGGCGACGGCAGCCCGACGATGGCGTCACCGGCGCGCACGCGCTCGGGACCGAGCTGGGTCCCCTGCTCGACGACGCCGACGGCGAAGCCGGCGAGATCGAGCTCGTCCCGCGGCATGACGCCGGCGTGCTCGGCCGTCTCCCCGCCGATCAACACGCACCCTGCTTGGCGGCAGCCCTCGTGCACCCCGGCCACGACGGTCGCCACCTGGTCGGGGTCGACCTTGCCCGTGGCGATGTAGTCGAGCATGAACAGCGGCTCGGCGCCCACGCACACGAGGTCGTCGACGCACATGGCGACCAGGTCGATGCCGACCGTGCCGTAGCGACCCGTGACTTTGGCGATGACCATCTTGGTGCCCACCCCGTCGGTGGAGGCCACCAGGACCGGGTGCGGGAAGCGCCCGAGGTCGAGCGGGAACTGGCCGCCGAATCCCCCGATGCCCGGCACCATGTCGCGCAACCGCTCGACGGCGGCATCGCCGGCCGCGATGTCCACACCGGCGCCGGCGTAGGTGGCGCCCTCTCCCACGATGGTCAGACCCCGGGCAGCGCGCCCTGGTGGGCGGTGAGCCCAACCGGCTCGGGACGCCGGAACGTGACCGAAGCAGGGACGGGCGTCGGGTAGTCGCCCGTGAAGCAGGCGTCGCAGAAGCCGCCGTCGGCGCCGATGGCCTCTTTGAGGTTCTCGATCGTGATGTAGGCCAGGGAATCGGCACCGAGTATGCGCGCCATGTCCTCGACGGTATGGTCGGTCGCCAGCAGCTCATCGTGGGAAGGGGTGTCGATCCCGTAGAAGCAGGGCCAGCGCCACGGTGGCGACGAAATGCGCAGGTGGACCTCGGCCGCACCGGCCTCGCGCAGCATGCGGATGACCGAGCGCTGCGTGGTGCCGCGGACGATGGAGTCATCCACCACCACGAGCCGCTTGCCCGCGATGTTCTCGGTGAGGGGGTTCAGCTTGCGCCGCACCGCGTCGGCCCGCTCCTTCTGTCCCGGCGCAATGAAGGAGCGGCCGATGTAGCGGTTCTTGACCAGCCCCTGCCCGTAGGGGATGCCGCTGGCGCGCGCGAAACCCTCCGCCGCGGGGACGCCCGACTCCGGTACCCCCATCACCATGTCGGCCTCCGCCGGCGCCTGGATCGCCAGCAGCTCGCCCATCCGGCACCGGACCTCGTGGACCTCCCGCCCGTAGAGGCGGCTGTCCGGCCGCGCAATGTAGGCGAACTCGAAGATGCACAGCCGCGGCTCCACGTCGCGCAGCCAGGGGATCTCCAGGCTCGTGGGGCCGTCGGCGTCGATCACGACCATTTCGCCGGGCGCGACCTCGCGCACAAAGGTGGCGCCGATGACACTCAGCGCGGGTGTCTCGGACGCCAGCACCCAACCCTCGGGCGCCTCGGCCGGCCCGAGCCGTCCCAGGCAGAGGGGCCGGAAGCCGTAGGGATCGCGCACGCCGAAGAGCCGCTCCGAGCTCATGAGCACGAACGAGAACGCACCCTCCAGAATGGGGAGCACCGCTTGGAGCGCAGTCGACAGGTCCTCGGTCTCGGGAAAGGACTGCATCAGCAGCTCGGCCACGACGTCGCTGTCGGTGGCGATGGAGCCCGGCAGCATGCCGGCCTTCTCGGCCAGCGCCGTGGTGTTGGTCAGGTTGCCGTTGTGCCCCAGCGCGAAGCCGGCGCGGCCGACCGGTCGGTAGACCGGCTGCGCGCCCGCCCAGTCGGAAGAGCCGTGCGTCGAGTAACGGGTGTGGCCAATGGCCAGATGCCCCTCGAGGCCCGAGAGGGTGCGCTCGTCGAAGACGGTGGCGACCAGACCCATGTCCTTGACGACCGTGACCGTGTCACCGTCGGCCACCGCCATGCCCGCCGACTCCTGGCCGCGGTGCTGCAGGGCGAAGAGACCGTCGAACGTGAGGTTGGCCACCCTCATTCCGGGCGCGTAGACCCCGAAGACTCCACAGGCTTCTTTCACGCGTCATCCATTGTCGCACAGGCCTGTGGCATCACGGTTCTCCCAGGGCCAGGGCGAGGTTCCCCTCGTGCGCCCGGCTCAGGGCGTCGACGGGAAGGTCGATCAGGCCGCCCAGGGTGCACCGGGCGCCGCCCGCCGGACCCAGCACGGCGGCCGGGATCCCGTCCGCCGCGGCACGGCGGCAGAGCTCGTCGGGATCCCCCGTTGCCACGACGAAACGCGAAGGCAGCTCGGTGAAGAGCTCGGCCGTGTGCTCGACGTCCAGCGTGCACCCGGTCCCCGCCGCGGCGGCCATCTCGGCAAGCGCGACGGCCAGTCCTCCGCCCGACACGTCGTGGACGGCGTGCACCAGCGGATCGGCGTCGCCGCCGGCCACCTGCGCCGCGACCAGACCGGCGACGAAGGCACAGACCGCGCCATGCGCCGCGAAGTCGACGGACGGGATCCGCCCCGTGCGGTGGTCCCGGCGTTCGGTCGCCCAACGCGTCCCCTCCAGAGGGAAGGATCCGTCCGCTGCCGCGCGGGTGCCGACCAGGACGACGCTGTCGCCGGCGGACCACGCCAGCCCGGGTGGCGGCGCGTGGACGGCGTCGACGAGACCGAGCACCCCGAGCACCGGTGTCGGGTCGATGTCGGCCCCGCCGCTCTCGTTGTAGAAGCTGACGTTCCCGCCGATGATGGGGAGGGCGAGCGCACGGCAGGACTCGGCCATACCGTCAATGCATTCCGAGAGCTGCCACATGACCTCGGGGTGCTCGGGGTTCCCGAAGTTCAGGCAGTTCACGACGGCCACCGGCGTCGCACCGACACAGGCCAGGTTGGCCACGCCCTCGGCCAGGACGAGCGCGGGGCCGCCCCGCGGGTCGAGCGCGCAGGCCCGGGGATTCGAGTCCGTCGTCAGTCCCACGCCGCGGTCCGACGGGGGCAACCCGGGGCCGGCCAGACGGAGCAATGCGGCGTCGGCGCCGGGCCCGGCGACGGTGTTGAGGAAGAGCTGGTGGTCGTATTGGCGGTAGACCCAGCCCGGCGAGCGCACCAGGGCGAGGAGGTCGGCGGCGCAGTCGGTGGGCGGCGCCGGCGGTTCGGTGGCGCCGCGTACGGGCGCCCGGCGCGGGCGGTCGTAGAGCGGCGCGTCGTCGGACAGCGACGCCGCCGGCACATCGGCCAGCACGGGCCCGTCCATGCCGTCGCGGATGCGCAGGCGGCCGCCCCCGCCGGGCTCGGGCTCGGTCACCGTGCCGACGACGGTGGCCCGTACCTCCCACTTGGCGCAGATGGCGGCCACCGCGGGCCACGACTCGGGCGTGACGATGGCCAGCATGCGCTCCTGGCTCTCGCTGGTCATCACCTCCCAGGGCTCCATGCCCTCCTCTCGCCGGGGCACCGCGGACACGTCGACGTCCATGCCGACGCCACCGCGTCCGGCCGTCTCGCTGGTGGCACACGCCAGTCCGGCGCCCCCGAGATCCTGAATGCCGACGACGAGCTTCGTGTCGAGAAGCTCCAGGCAGGCCTCAATCAACCGCTTCTCCTCGAAGGGGTCGCCCACCTGCACGCTGGGGCGCTTGGTGTCGTCGGCGCCTCGGGCATCGTCGCCGCTGAAGCCGGCCGACGCCAGGACACTGACGCCGCCGATGCCGTCGCGCCCGGTGCTCGACCCCAACAACACGGCCAGGTTGCCGGGTCCCGACGCGATGCCGAGCACGAGGCGCTCGACCGGCAGCGCGCCCATACACAGCACGTTGACCAGTGGGTTCTGCGTGTAGCAGGGGTCGAACGTGAGCTCCCCGCCCACGGTCGGCACCCCGACGGAGTTGCCGTAGCCCGAGATGCCGCTCACCACGCCTTCGACGAGCCAGCGCTGGCGGGCATCGTCGGGCGCGCCGAAGAAGAGCGGGTCCATCACGGCGAGCGGGCGCGCGCCCATGGTGAAGATGTCGCGCAGAATGCCGCCTACCCCGGTGGCGGCCCCCTGGTAGGGCTCAATGGCCGAGGGGTGGTTGTGGCTCTCGATGCGGATGGCGACGGCGATGCCGTCGCCGGCGTCGATCACGCCCGCGTTCTCGCCGGGACCCACGAGGACCCGCGGCCCCTCGGTGGGGAGGCGGCGCAGGTGGAGCCGGGACGACTTGTACGAGCAGTGCTCGCTCCACATCACGGCGTACAGGGCGAGCTCGAGATGGTTGGGGGGGCGGCCCAGGATCTTGCCCACGGCCTCGAACTCGTCGTCGGTCAGGCCGAGCGCCCGGTGCAGCGGCTCTTCGACGGGGGACCGGGCAGGCTGTGGCTCCTCGGCCGGGGGAGTCATGATGACCTCCACGATAGAGGCCCGCACCCGGCGTCGGGATCGGGCCGCAGCTCTTTTGATCCGGTCGGTCGGCTCAGCCGGGCCAGCGTCTCCCCCGTCCCCGTCCTCGTCCCCGTCCCGAGGTCGAGCAGCTCCGATGCCGCGCGTCCGGCGGTGGCCAGGCCGACCGCCTGCTGGAGACGGCCGTAGGCGGGCACCTCCGCGCGCATCGGCGCCGCGTACGTGGCGCGATCAAAATGAAACTGTGTCATGGCTGAGATTGGATCATGGTCGCCTCCACGGAGGCCGGTCAGTCATCATGAAAGCGCAGAGTGCGGCGCCGGCCCCAGATCCCACGGGCCACGTCGGCGGGAGGCCGAGCGCCACCCGCGTTGGTCGCCAGCTCCGTCACGCCATTGACACCCACGTCCCGGACCCCGCGCCACAGGTCGTCGAACCCGTGGTCGTCACCTCCGCCGGGTGACTTGCCGGTCAAGGCCGTGAAAGGGCCCGTCCCGGGCGGCGCAATGTGGACCCGTCGACGTCCGGGATTCGGTGAATCCTCGTGTGGAATTGAGAGTTCGAGAGCGCGTTCCGTGTGAAATGAGGGTCAGCCGAACAAAGAAAGGAAAACTCCGTGAATTTGGGGCAGATACCCGCCCGCCGTACGGCACAATGGGCGGATGCCTCCAAAGGGAAAAACTCCGGCTCCTCGCAAGCCCATGAGCAGCGGCCACAAAGCGGCGCTGGCTCGTGGGCGCGCCGAGAGTGCAACCGTCCGCCACTATCTGGAGGCGCTCGAGACCTCCAAGCCCAAGCGGGGCCGCAAGCGCACCCCCGCCTCCATCGACCGCCGGCTGGCCGCCATAGAGTCCCAACTCGCCGCGGCCGACGCGCTGACGCGGCTGCACCTGCTGCAGGAGCAGAAGGACCTGCTCGACGAGCGCTCCCGGGTGGACGGCGTCAAGGACCTCTCCGCTCTGGAGAAGCAGTTCATCAAGGTGGCCAAGGCCTACGGCGAGCGCAAGGGCATCACTTACGGCACCTGGCGGGCGGCCGGCGTCAGCGCCGCCGTCCTGCAGAAGGCCGAGATCTCACGAGCCCGGGTGTGACTGCCTGACGGACGCCAGGGCGGCGCCTTTCGAGTGTATATACCCACTACATACCTAGTGGGTATATACACTCCAACACCGTGTTCAGGCCGCGGTGTTCAGGCCGCGGTGTTCAGGCCGCGGCGCGGGCCGAGGCGGCCCGGACGAGCGAACGCAACAGCACGAGCCCGTCGGTGGAGCCCAACAGCGCGGCGCTGGCGCGCTCGGGGTGGGGCATGAGCCCGACGACGTTGCCGGCCTCGTTGGCGATGCCGGCGATGGCGTCGACCGATCCGTTGGGGTTGTCGAGGTAGCGCAGGACGATGCGGTCCTCCGCGTGCAGTCGCCGCAGTGTCTCCTCGTCGCATGTGTAGTTCCCCGAGAAGTGGTTGATCGGGATCACGAGCTCCTCGCCGAGTGTCGCGTCCGCCGTCAGCACCGACGACGTGGAGGTGACCACCAGGCGCGCCGGCTGGCAGAGGAAGCGCAACCGGCCGTTCTTCTGCAGGGCGCCCGGCAGCAGACCGGCCTCGGTCAGGACCTGGAAGCCGTTGCAGATGCCGATCACGGGCCCGCCGGAGCGGGCGAAGGCCTGCACCGCGTCCATGACGGGCGAGAAGCGGGCCAGCGCACCGGGGCGCAGGTAGTCGCCGTGGGCGAAGCCGCCGGGCAGGACCACGGCATCGACCGCACCGAGCGACGCGTCCCCGTGCCAGAGCAGGACGCCGGTGCCGCCGGCGGTCTCGACACCCTGCACGACGTCGTGCTCGCAGTTGCTGCCGGGGAAGACGACGACGCCGATGCGCGGGGCCACTCAGAGCGCCCGCAGCTCAAGGGTGCTGTGCTCAATCACCGGATTGGCCAGCAGGCGGTCGGCCAGCTCGGTCGCCGTTGTGCGAGCCGCACCCTCGTCGGCGGCGTCGACCTCGAAGCTGAAGGAGCGTCCGGCCCGGACGTGGGCCACGCCGGCGAAGCCGAGCGCGGGTAGCGCCCGTTCGATCGTCGCCCCTTCCGGATCGGCGATGCCTGGCCGCAATTGCACCTCGACGCGCGCCTCGAACCTCATGGCGTCGCACCGTACCAGTCGTCCAGCGAGCGCCCGGTGACGCGCTCGTACGCGGCGACGTAGCGCGCCGACATGGCGGACGTGACCTCGTCGGGCAGCGGGGGCGGCGGCGGCCGGCGGTCCCAGGGCTGCGCGGCCAGCCAGTCGCGCAGCGGCTGCTTGTCGAAGGCGGGGGGAGTCTGGCCGGGTACCACCTGGTCGGCCGGCCACAGCCGCGAGGAGTCAGGCGTGCACACCTCGTCGCACAGGCAGATCACGCCGTCCACGTAGCCCAGCTCGAACTTGGTGTCGGCCAGCACGAAGCCGGCCTCGGCGCAGCGGGCCGCGGCACGCCGGTAGAGCTCGAGGCAGATCTGGCGGGCCGCCAGCGCCGCTTCGGCGCCGACCAGGTCGATGGCGGCGGCGAAATCGATGTTGAGGTCGTGTCCTTCGGCCGCTTTGGTCGAGGGACAAAAGATGGGCTCGTCGAGCCGGCTGGCCAGCGCGAGGCCGGCTGGCATGGTCGTACCGTGCACGGTGCCGGACCGTTCGTATTCCTGGTAGCCCTGGCCGGCCAGGTAGCCCCGCACAATGCACTCGAGGTGAAGCATCTCGGCTGCCCGCACCAGGACGGCCCGGCCGGCCCAGTCGGAGGGCAACTCGGCGCCGCCCAGCGCGTCGGCGATGGCGACCGGGTCGGCCGTGATCTGGCTGCCCGGCACGACGTCGGCCATCTCCTCGCACCAGAAGGTGGTCATGGCCGTCAGCACCCGGCCCTTGTTCGCGATGGGCTCCGCCATGATCACGTCGAAGGCGCTGACACGGTCCGAAGCCACCATCAGCAGGCGCCCGTCGCCGGCGTCGTAGAGCTCGCGCACCTTGCCCGAGTGGACCCGGGGCAGTTCGATCGTCACGGGTCGCTCCTCACGAGTCGCTCCTCACGGGTCGTCTTCGCCGGTACGGTCGTCACAGCGCGGCCAGGGCGTCGGCGAAGCGATCGACGTGGCGCAACGTGCGGGTGAGGTCGAACGCGGCATTCAGCTGGGCGGTGTCGAGAGTGACCTCGGCGTCGGCCTCGAGGATGGCGCGCAGGGGACGCTGCTCCTCCCAGGCCAGGCGTGCGTCGCGTTGCACAATCCGGTAGGCCTCGTCCCGCGTCAGCCCGCCCGATACCAGCGCGAGGAGCACGGACTGCGAGAACACGAGACCGAGGGTGCCTTCGGTGAGATTCTTCAGCGCTCGCTCCGGGTGCACCACCAGCCCGGCGGCCAACCCCGTCGCCTTGCGCAGCATGTAGCAGGCCAGCATGGAGGCGTCAGGCAGGGCTACGCGCTCAACCGAACTGTGCGAGATGTCGCGCTCGTGCCACAGCGCCACGTCCTCGAGCCCGGCGCCGAGGTAGCCGCGCTGCAGCCGCGCCAGCCCGCAAAGCCGCTCCGAGAGGATGGGGTTGCGCTTGTGCGGCATGGCCGAGCTGCCCTTCTGCCCGGCGCCGAACGGCTCCTCCGCCTCACCGAGCTCGCTCCGGGCCAGGTGGCGGATCTCGGTGCACATCAATTCGATGGTCGAGCCGATGGCCGCACAGGCATAGAAGTACTCGGCGTGCCGGTCACGGGCGATCACCTGGGTGGCAGGCACCGGGGTCAGGCCGAGGGCGGCGCAGACACCGGCCTCCACCGCGGGATCGATGTTCGAGTAAGTGCCGACCGCACCGGAGAGCTTGCCCACGGCGATGCCGTCGCGCGCGGCCTGCATCCGGCGGCGGTCGCGGTCGGCCTGCAGCGCCCACAGTGCGAACTTGGCCCCGAAGGTCGTGGGCTCGGCGTGCATGCCGTGCGTGCGGCCCGTCACCGGCACGTGCAGCAGCTCCAGGGCGCGTGCCTTGAGCGCGCCCACGAACGCATCGAGATCGGCGAGCAGCAGGTCGGCGGCCCGGGTGAGGGTGGCGCACAGCGCGGTGTCCACCACGTCGGACGAGGTCAGCCCGTAGTGGATGTGCGAGCCGGCCGGCGCGCCGATGCGCTCCTGCACCACGTCGACGAAAGCGGCCACATCGTGGTCCGTGATCTTCTCGCGCTCGAGCACGTCGGCGACGAAGACCTCGTCGACCGTGGGTGCCTTGGCCCGGCAGGTGGCGGCGTCCTCCGCCGGCACCACACCGAGTGCGGCCTGGGCCTCGGTGGCGAGCAGCTCGACCTCGAGCCAGAGGGAGAGGCGCGCCGTGTCACTGAACAGCGCCGCCATGTCCGCCGGCGCGTAGCGCGGGATCATCGGGTCCCCTCGCCCGCTCCGACCGGCGAGGCCGCCGCCAGGGCGGCGATGTCACGGCGCATCTGCATGCCCTCCCAGTCAATCGGCGCCGTGGCGGCGTAGGCGCGCTCGCGCGCCTGCTCGAGGGTCGGCGCCACCGCGGTGACCGCGAGCACGCGGCCGCCGGCCGTGCGGAACGGCCCGTCGGGGCTGTGGCGCCGGGTGCCCGCGTGGAAGACCGTCACGCCGTCGACGGCGGCGACCGACTGGCCGGCGCTGTTCAACCCCTCAATGGTGTCGCCGGTGCGCGGCTTCTCGGGATAGCCCTGCGAGGCCAGCACGACACACACGGCCGCATCGTCGGAGAAGTCCGGTGCCACCCCTTCGAGCTCTCCGTTCGCCACGGCGAGGAAGAGCTCGGCAGCGTCGTCCCGGAGCAGCGGCAGCACGACCTCGGCCTCAGGATCGCCGAAGCGCACGTTGTACTCAATGACCTTGGGGCCGTCCGCGGTCAGCATGAGGCCGGCGTAGAGGACTCCGCGGTAATCGATCCCCCGGCGGCGCAACTCGTCGACCATCGGGCCGACGGCGGTGTCCATGATGGTGTCCACCGTCTTCCTGCCCACGTGCGGCATCGGCGCGTAGGCACCCATGCCGCCGGTGTTCGGGCCGGTGTCACCGTCGCCGATGCGCTTGAAGTCCTGCGCCGGCAGCAGCGGCACGGCGTGCGTACCGTCGCAGAGGACGAGCAGCGAGCATTCCTCGCCCACCAACCCCTCCTCAATGACGATGCTGCGTCCGGCGTCGCCGAACGAGGCGCCGGACAGCTTTGCAGCCACGTCCCGGCGGGCCTGGTCCAGCGTCTGCGCCACCAGTACGCCCTTGCCGGCGGCGAGCCCGTCCGTCTTGATCACCCAGGGGCCCGGCAGCGTCTCCAGGTAGTCCATGGCGGCGGCGGACTCGAGGGCGTCGAAGCTGGCGAAACTGGCCGTGGGTACACCCGCCGCGCTGAGCACCTCCTTCATGAAGGCCTTGGATCCCTCCAGCAGTGCCCCGTCGGCTCCCGGGCCCATGACCGCCCTGCCCTGGGCCCGCAGGCTGTCCGCCAGACCGGCGACGAGCGGGGCCTCGGGGCCGATCACGTAGAGATCGGCGGCAATATCCTCGACCGGCTCGTCGTCGGTCACCGTGATGGGCGCGGCCATGCCGGGGTTGCCCGGTGTCACCACGACGTCCGCCGTCCGCGCCAGCGCGTGCGCGAGAGCGTGCTCGCGGGCGCCGCTGCCGACGATGCAGACCCTCACGCTGTGGCGAAGGAGACGGTCTGCTCGCGGCCCGGCCCGACGCCGACCAGGCGGACGGGCACGCCGATCTGCTCGGACAAGAAGGCCACGTAGTCGCGGGCGGCCGCCGGCATGTCGCCCGGCGCGGTCACCGCGCTCAGGTCGGTGCGCCAGCCCGGCAGCTCCTCGTAGACCGGCTTCGCCTTGTGGAAGGTCGACTGGTGGTAGGGCAGGTGCGTGTAGCGGATGCCGTCCGCCTCGTAGGCCACGCACACCTTGACCGATTCGAAGGTGTCGAGGACATCGAGCTTGGTCAGTGCCACCTCGGTCATGGAGTTGAGGCGCACCGCCTGGCGCAGCATGACGGCGTCGAACCAGCCGCAGCGGCGCCGGCGGCCCGTGTTGGTCCCGAACTCGTGGCCCCGCTCCACGAGCAGCTCGCCGATGTCGTTCTCCTGCTCGGTCGGGAAGGGGCCGGCACCGACCCGCGTCACGTAGGCCTTGGCGATGCCGACAACCCGGTCGATGTCGCGCGGGCCGAGACCCGAGCCCGTGCAGGCTCCGCCGGCGACCGGGTTGGAGGAGGTGACGAAGGGATAGGTCCCGTGGTCGAGGTCGAGGAAGGTCGCCTGGGCCCCCTCGAGCAGGACCTGGCGCCCGGCGTCCATGGCGTCGTGGACCATGCCGACCGTGTCGCCCACCATGGGCTCAATGCGGGGGGCGTACTCACCCAGGTAGTGGTCCGCGATCTCCCCGGCATCCATGGGCAGGCGGTTGTAGACCTTGGCCAGGACGGCATTCTTCTCCTTGAGCACGACGTCGAGCTTCTCGCGGAAGATCTTTGGATCGAAGAGGTCCTGGACCCGCAGGCCGACGCGGGTGGCCTTGTCGGCGTAGGCGGGTCCGATGCCGCGCTTGGTCGTGCCCAGGGCGTTCTTTCCCAAAAAGCGTTCGGTCACCCGGTCCAGCTCCTGATGGTAGGGCATGATCAGGTGGGCGTTCCCGCTGACCACCAGGCGGCTGGTGTCGATGCCCCGGGCTGCCAGGGTGTCGAGCTCCTCGAGCAGGACCGCCGGGTCGACGACGACACCGTTGCCGATGATCGGCGTGATGTGGTCGTAGAGAATGCCGCTCGGCACCAGCTGGAGTGCGAAAGCCTCGCCGTTCACGACGATGCGGTGGCCGGCGTTGTGGCCGCCCTGGTAACGGACCACAAGATCCATCTCACGGGCAAGGAGATCGGTGAACCTGCCCTTCCCCTCGTCGCCCCACTGGGTCCCGACCACAACGGTTGCGGGCACGCGCCTCTCCGTTCGCTCTGTCGCTTCGGATTACGCACCAGTGTAGCTCTCTGCGAAATCGGGGTCGCAAAATGCCGGCGTTTCGGCCCCTCACCACGGGGTATCGCGCAGGGGCGGGCGGACACCGGATCGACCGGGCGTCCCGGGGGGCGTGAGGGAGGCAGTGACAGTGACGAACGAATTGCAGGACGTGCGAGTCGCCTTCGTGGTGGCGAACGAAGGCATCGAGGAGATCGAGCTGCTGCGGCCCTGGCGGGCCGTGGTCGACGCCGGAGGGACGGCGGAGCTCGTGGCACCCGAGCCCGGAATGGTCGAGACCATGCGGCACCTCGACCGCGCCGACCGCTTCCCGGTCGATCAGATCACCGAGCGGGCCGGTGCGGCCGACTACGACGCCGTCGTCCTGCCGGGCGGCGTGGCCAACCCCGACCAACTCCGGACGGACGGCGCGGCTGTGGACTTCCTCATGGCGATGTTCGAAGCGGGCAAGCCGGTGGCGGCCATCTGCCACGGGCCGTGGACCCTCATAGAGGGGGATCTCGTGGCGGGCCGTACCTTGACCTCGTGGCCCAGCCTGCAGACCGACCTGCGCAACGCCGGCGCGTACTGGGTCGACCGCGACGTCGTCGTGTGCCGGCTGGGCATCAATACGTTGGTGACCAGCCGCAGGCCCGACGACCTCGGTGCCTTCTGCCGCGAAATGACGGCGGCCTTCGCTTCGACGGGCGTACTGGTCTGAACGCCATCACCCGGGTCGAGGCGTCAGAACCCGGTGGCGGCGATGATCGCCCCGTTGAGGTGGGTCCCCGCCATCCCCCCGTCGTTGGGCGCGTCACCGAAGTTGTAGACGGACCCGAGGGCCGATGACACCCAATAGCCCGCGCCGTCCGATGTGCTGAAGACCGCGGTCGCCGCGTTCAGTCCGCCGAAGTCCCCGATGGGCGGCGAGCCGGCGCTGGCGGCGTCGCCGTAGGAATAGACCTGCCCGTCGGCGAGAAGGATCCAGTATCCCAGGCCGTCGGGCGTGGCGACGGCCGAGGTCACGGTGCCCTGGCCCGGAGCGCCGAGGTACGCGGCGTCGCCGAACGTGTAGACATTCCCCGCCGAGGTCACGAGCCAGTACCCGTTCCCGCTGGCGTCGGGCATGACGGCCACCGCGGAGCCCGCACAGCCTCCGATGCCCGGGCACGAGCCGGCGAACTGGGCGTCGCCGAAGGCGAAGACCCCGCCGTCGGAGGCCACCATGAAGTAGCCGTTGTCGTCGATGGAGGGGACCATGCCCACGATGGGCGCGTTGAGGCTGTGCGGGAGGCCCGATCCGGCGGGATGGAACCCGAGGCCGGGTATGGAGCCGTAGAACTGCGTGTCGCCGAACGAGAAGACCCCGCCGTCGGAGGCGTCGAGCCAGTACCCGCCGTGGTCGGCCGTGGGCACGATGCCGACCACCGGTCGCTGCAGATGCAGGCTTCCCGTCGACCCGTAGAACTGGGCCTGGCCGAACGAGAAGATCCCGCCGTCGGATCCGACGAGCCAGTAACCGCGCGCGCTCGGCACGTAGCTGTCGGTGAACGACGAGGAAAACCCGTTCGACGTCGTCGGTCCCGCCGTGGCGATGATGCTGCCGCTCTCGTCGATCATGTCGATCGGAGAGAACGAGGCGGCACCAGGATTGGCCGACTCGTAGGTCATGTCGCTGAACGTTGCCGATCCGAAGTTGGCGAGGGTGGGCTGCGCGGTGCCGACCGCGGTCGGCAGTTCCTCGATCCACTCGGCAGAGTCTCCGGGACCGTAGTAGGTGACCGGAATCGAGACGGAGCCCCCCGAGTTGATGTCGGCGATCGCAACGTGCCAGGAACTGCTCCCGGGGCTGTCCTGTGAGATGGAGGCCGTCATGGAGTCGCCGGGGGCGACACCACCGATCGTGACCGGTGGTGCGGGGTACAACTCGTACCAGGCGTAGTAGAGCGTTGACCCGCCCTCGGTGTCCTGCGAAGTACCGGTCTGAATGATTGAGTCGGGCGATCCGGGACCTCCGTCGATGCCAATCCAGGTGGCCGAGATCCCGCTGTACTGCGTCGGCTGGACGGTGGGCACCACCCAATCGGCCTGGACGCGGCTGTAGGTCGTCCCGGTCGAGATCTGGCCCGACCAGTTGGTGGACTGCGCCGCGTAGGAGCTCCCTGCGACGTGGGGCTCGAGCGGTGTCACGAAATGACCGGGGCTGGTGTGAAACTGCGCCGGGGACCCAGGCGACACGTGGCTCGACTCGGGCCATTGCGTCCGCACGTCCTGTGCCCCCGCGACCGAGCCGCCCATGACGAGACCGACGGCGACGAGCGCGAGTGCGGTCAACCACCGCCCTATGCGAAAAGACCCTGGCATCTCGTCCGCCCTCTCGGTTCACGACCCGCGTGGATTCGCAAGGATCCTACTGGGCGGGCCTCACGACACCGTGGTCAGGACGACGTCCTTGCGCGTCCATTGTCAGACGCAATTGCCGTGTCGAGGACATGACCCGAACCGGGTCTCCGGCTCAGCCCGGCCCGGCCCGGCTCAGCCCGGCCCGGCCCGCTCAGCGCAACACGATCCCGTCGTTGTCCACCTCGACGGTGACGGTAGCGCCGTCGGGATAGTGCCCCTCCAGCAACTGGAGCGCCAGCGGATCCTCAATGGTCCGCTGCAGCACTCGGCGCAACGGGCGGGCGCCGTAGTCGGGGTCGTAGCCGGCGTGGGCCAGCCACTGCTCCGCGTCGGGCGTCACCACCAGCGAGAGGCGCCGCTCGGCCAGGCGCGAGCGCAGCCGGTCGAGCTGGATCCCGACGATGATCCCCAGGTCGTCCTCGCTCAGCGGCTTGAAGCGCACGATCTCGTCGATGCGGTTGACGAACTCGGGCTTGAAATAGTCCGACGGCTCGCCCTTGAGGTTCGACGTCATGATGAGCACGGTGTTGGTGAAGTCGACCGTGCGGCCCTGACCATCGGTCAGGCGCCCGTCCTCGAGCACCTGCAGCAGGACGTTGAACACGTCTGGGTGGGCCTTCTCGAGCTCGTCGAGGAGTACCACGGAGTACGGCCGGCGCCGCACCGCCTCGGTCAGCTGGCCGGCCTCGTCGTAACCGACGTACCCGGGGGGCGCACCCACGAGGCGTGAGACGTTGTGCTTCTCCATGTACTCGCTCATGTCGATGCGGATCATCGCCCGCTCGTCGTCGAAGAGGAACTCGGCCAGCGCTCGGGCCAGTTCTGTCTTGCCCACGCCGGTCGGCCCCAGGAAGAGGAAGGATCCGATCGGCCGGTTGGGGTCACTCAGCCCGGCCCGGCTGCGCCGGATGGCGTTGGCCACGGCGGACACCGCCTCGTCCTGCCCCACCACCCGCTCGTGGAGGGTGGACTCGAGCCGCACCAGCTTCTGCACCTCGCCCTCCATCAGGCGCGAGACCGGCACGCCGGTCCAGCGGCTCACCACCTCGGCGATGTCCTCGGAGTCGACCTCTTCCTTCAAGAAGCGCGAGTCGGCCTGGAGCTTGGCCAGGTCGTCGTTGGCCTCGGCGATGCGTCGCTCCAGGTCGGGGAGCTCGCCGTAGCGGATGGCGGCGGCGCCGGCCAGGTCGGCGTCGCGCTCCAGCCGGGCGGCCTCCTCCTCCTTGAACGTCTTCTCCTCCTGCAGCTGGCTGACAGCGTCGAGATAGCTCTTCTCCTGCTGCCAGTGCGCCGCCATGGAGTCGCGCTGCTCGCTCAACTCGGCCAGCTCGCGCTCCAGGCGCTCGAGCCGCTCCTTCGACCGGTCGTCAGTCTCCTTCTCCAATGCCAGCTTCTCGATCTCGAGCTGGCGGATGCGCCGCGAAATCTGGTCGAGCTCGGTCGGCATGGAGTCGATCTCGATGCGCAGCTTCGATGCCGCCTCGTCAATGAGGTCGATGGCCTTGTCGGGCAGGAAGCGCCCGGTGACGTAGCGGTCCGACAGCACGGCAGCCGCCACCAGCGCGGCGTCCTGAATGCGCACCTTGTGGTGCGCCATGTAGCGCTCCGACAGGCCGCGCAGAATGGCGATGGTGTCCTCCACCGAGGGCTCGCCGACGAACACGGGCTGGAAACGCCGCTCCAGCGCGGCGTCCTTCTCAATGGAGGTGCGGTACTCGTCGAGCGTCGTGGCACCGATGAGCCGCAGCTCGCCCCGGGCCAGCATCGGCTTGATCATCTGGCCGGCGTCCATGGCGCCCTCGGCCGCGCCCGCCCCGACAATGGTGTGCAGCTCGTCAATGAAGGTGACGACCTCACCTTCGGCGTCGGTGATCTCCTTGAGCACCGCCTTCAGGCGCTCCTCGAACTCGCCGCGGTACTTGGCACCGGCCACCATGGAGCCGAGATCGAGCGAAATGACCCGCTTGCCCTTGAGGCCCTCGGGCACGTCCCCCTCAATGATGCGGTTGGCGAGCCCCTCGACGATGGCCGTCTTGCCCACACCGGGCTCGCCGATGAGAACGGGGTTGTTCTTGGTTCGGCGCGACAGCACCTGAATGACGCGGCGGATCTCCTCGTCGCGTCCGATGACCGGGTCGAGTTTGCCCTCGCGGGCCGCCTCGGTCAGGTCGCGCCCGTACTTGGCCAGGGCCTGGTAGGTCTGCTCGGGGTCCGGCGTCGAGACGCGGTGGTTCCCCCGCACGGTGCGCAGCGCCCCGAGCAGGGCGTCGCGGGTGACACCGATCTGGTCGGCCAGCGCGAGGACGAGGTGCTCCACCGACACGTAGTCGTCGCCCAGGTCGCGGCGGTTCTGGTCCGCCGCCTCCAGGATCTCCCGTGCTTCCCGCGACAGCCCGGGCTCCGAACCGCCCTCGGCCCGCGGCAGGCGCGCCAGCTGCTCGTGCACCTTGCCGGCCAGCGCGTCGGGGTCCACGCCGACCTGGGCCAGCAACGGGCGCGTCATCGTCTCCTGCTGCTGGAGCAGGGCGTCGAGGAGGTGCCCGGGTGTCAGCTCGGGATGATTCGACGAGGCGGCGTGCCCTGTCGCCGCGCTGAAAGCGGCCTTCGTGTTGTTCGTCCAGCGTTCGGGGTCTATCGGCACCGGCTCGCCCTTCTCATGTCGCGCCTCGTGGTGTGTACATTCGTCGTCGTGTCCGTCTTCTCGTCCGTCGTGTCCAACAGGTCTCTACGCCCCGGACGTGCCGGTTCGCCGGTACTGCACAGGGGTCTGGCGCAGGGGCACCAGGTCGCGCCGGTAGTGCCGGTGCGTGGCCGCCACGGCATCGAGCGCCTGCGCCCGCACCTGGACCAGCTCCTCGCGCAACCGGGACAGCTCGGACTCGAGCTGCAAGACCCGGCGCACGCCCTCGAGGTTCAGCCCCGTCGACGTCAGTTCCTGAATGTGACGCAGGCGCTCGAGGTCGCGGTCCGAGAATCGCCGGCTGCCGCCACTGGTCCGCGACGGATCGAGCAGGCCCTTGCGCTCGTAGATGCGCAGCGTCTGCGGATGCATCCCGGTCAGCTCGGCCGCCACCGAGATCACGTAGACCGCCTGGTTGTTGTCGCGGTCTGCCATCAATTCATCACCCCACTTCCAACACTCTCGGGACCCACTCGGTTCACCCCTCCACCGCAATGCGCGGTGCCGGCTCCGTCACCGCAGCCAGCGACTCCACCGCGGCCTTCTGCTCGTCGGTCAGCTCCGTCGGCACCACCACTTCGACCTTGACCAGGAGGTCGCCTGCCTTCTTGGCGTTGCGACCCGACCCGGACGGCACCCCGCGGCCGCGCACACGCAGGACCTTGCCCGACGACGTGCCGGGCGGCACCTTGAGCGTGACCTTGCCGTCGAGCGTCGGCACCGTCATGGTCGTCCCCAGCGCCGCCTCCGGGAAGGTGATCGGCACCGTGATGGTCAGGTTGCGTCCGCTGCGGCCGAAGACGTCGTGGTGGGCCACGTGGACGACGACGTAGAGGTCCCCTGCCGGCGCCATGCCCTGTCCGGGCGCGCCCCGGCCCTTGACCCTGATGCGCTGGCCGCCTTCGACCCCGGCCGGGATGCGGACCTTGACGGCGCGCACCTTGTGCTCCTGCCCCGTCCCGTGGCACACGGGGCAGGGCGTGTCGAACAGCGTCCCGCGGCCCATGCAGTCCGGGCAGACCGTGCTGAGGGAGAACAGCCCCTGGTTGTCGTTGAGGCTCCCCGTCCCCCCGCAGCGCGGGCAGGTGTGCGTCGACGTACCCGGGGCGGCACCGCTGCCGCGGCAGTTATGGCACCGCACCTCCTGGGGCACGTTGACCGACGTCGTGACCCCGTGCACCGCGTCCTGGAACGACAGGTGGAGCTGTGCCTCCATGTCCGCCCCGCGTTGCGGGCCACGCTGGGTCGTGCGCGTCCGACCGCCGCCACCACCGAAGAGACCACCGAAGAGGTCGCCAAGGTCGCCCATGTCCTCCATGCGGAACGTGCCCCCACCACCCCCGGGGACGCCACCGAAGCCTCCGACCGGCCCGCGGGCGCGGACCTCGTCGTACTCCTTGCGCTTTTCGGCGTCGCCGACGACGTCGTAGGCGGCACTGATCTCCTTGAAGCGCTCCTCCGTACCGGGGTTGGTGTCAGGGTGGTTCTCCTTCGCCAGCTTCCGGTACGCGCGCGTGATCTCCCTGTCCGATGCCGTCGGGACGACACCGAGCACCTTGTAGTAGTCCTTCTCGAACCATTCACGCTGTGCGGCCATGGGTCAGCTCACCCCCGCACGCGGACCATGGCGGGGCGCAGCACCTGCCCCTTCCAGCGGTAGCCGGAGCGCAGCACCTCCTCCACCATGGTCTCGCCACCGGGGCCGCCCTCGCCGTCGGCGTGCGCGACCGCGTCGTGCACCGAAGGATCGAAGGGGACCTCGGGCTGGTCGACCCGCTCGAGGCCTTCCCTCGAGAGGATGTCCATCAGCATCGCCCGCGAGGCGTGCAGCGCCTTGGCGCCTTCGCCCACGTCGAGGGAGTCCTTCAGGTGGTTCTCGGCCAGGTCGAGCGCGTCGAGCACCGGGAGCAGCTTGTCCACCAGGTGCTGCGAGGCGCGCGCCGCCTGCTCCTCTTGCTGGCGGGTGATCCGCTTGCGGTAGTTCTCGAAGTCGGCCTGGGTGCGCTGGAGCGCGAGCAGGTACTCGTCCCGCTCGCGTGCCAGCACCTCCCGCGGGTCAGCCTCTTCGGCCAAGCCCGCGTGCTCGGCCGCAGGTGCCGCCGAGCCGTTGGCCTCTGCCGGTGCGGCCTCGCCCTCGGAGGAGACGGGCTCCTCCTCGGGCACGGCCTGGTCGCCGAAGCTCATTGCTCATCGACGATCTCGGCGTCGACGACGTCGTCGTCCGAGGCACTCTCGCCGGAGCCGTCGCCACCGGGCGCACCGTCGCCACCGAACCCGGCGTCACCACCGGCCGCAGCCGAGGCGGACGCCTGCTCGTAGAGGCGCTGGCTGAAGCTCTGGGACACGCCGACCAGCTTCTCCGTGGAGTCCTTGATGGCCTCCACGTTGGTACCGGCCAGCGCGTCCTTCACGCTCTGCAAGGCGTTCTCGACGTCCTCCTTCTCGGAGCCCTCGAACTTCTCGCCCTGGTCCTTGAGCAGCTTCTCGGTCTGGTACACCAAGGTGTCCGCAGAGTTGCGCACCTCGGCCTCTTCACGCCGGTTCTTGTCGTCCTCGGCGTGTGCCTCGGCGTCGCGCACCATCCGGTCGATGTCGTCCTTGGCCAGTGAGGACTGGCCCGTGATCGTCATCGACTGCGCCTTGCCGGTGGCCTTGTCCTGGGCCGACACGTGGACGATCCCGTTGGCGTCGATGTCGAACGTGACCTCGATCTGCGGGATCCCCCGTGGGGCCGGTGGCAGGTCCACCAGCTGGAACTTGCCGAGCGTCTTGTTGTACATCGCCATCTCGCGCTCACCTTGGAGCACGTGGATCTCGACCGACGGCTGGTTGTCCTCGGCCGTCGTGAAGATCTCCGACCGCTTGGTCGGGATGGTGGTGTTCCGCTCAATGAGGCGGTGCATGACCTGCCCCTTGGTCTCGATGCCCAGCGACAGGGGCGTGACGTCGAGCAGCAGGACGTCCTTGACCTCGCCCTTGAGCACGCCGGCCTGGACGGCGGCGCCGATGGCCACGACCTCGTCGGGGTTGACGCCCTTGTGGGGCTCCTTGCCCGTCAGGTTCTGCACGAGATCCTGGACCGCCGGGATGCGGGTCGAACCGCCGACCATGACCACGTGGTCGATGTCGGAGGTCTTCAGGTTGGCGTCCTTGATGGCGGCGTCGAACGGCCCGCGCAGGTCGTCGACCAGGTCGGCGGTGAGCTCGTTGAACTTCGCCCGCGTCGAGCTTGAGGTCGAGGTGCTTGGGTCCCTCGGACGTGGCCGTGATGAAGGGCAGGTTGATCTGGGTGTCCTGCACGGTCGACAGCTCGATCTTGGCCTTCTCGGCGGCCTCCTTGAGGCGCTGCATGGCCATCTTGTCCTGCGACAGGTCGACACCCTCGGTGTTCTTGAACTCGGTCACCAGCCACTCGATGACCTTGTCGTCCCAGTCGTCCCCACCGAGCTTGGTGTTGCCCGAGGTGGACTTGACCTCGAAGACGCCTTCGCCGATGTCGAGAACCGAGACGTCGAACGTCCCGCCGCCGAGGTCGAAGACGAGGACGGTCTGGTCGGCACCCTCCTTGTCGAGGCCGTAGGCCAGTGCGGCGGCCGTCGGCTCGTTGATGATGCGGAGCACCTCGAGCCCGGCGATCGACCCGGCCTCCTTGGTCGCCGTCCGCTGCGCGTCGTCGAAGTACGCGGGCACGGTGATGACGGCCTGGGTCACGGTGTCCCCGAGATACGACTCGGCGTCCCTCTTCAGCTTGCCCAGAATGCGGGCCGAGATCTCCTGGGCGGTGTACGGCTTGCCGTCGATGTCGACGGTCCAGCTCGTGCCCATGTGGCGCTTGACCGAACGGATGGTCCGGTCGGGGTTGGTGATGGCCTGGCGCTTGGCCACCTCACCGACGAGCACCTCGCCCGTCTTGGAGAAGCCGACGACAGACGGGGTGGTCCTGCCACCCTCCGCGTTCGGGATCACGACGGGCTCCCCCGCCTCCAACACGCTGACCACCGAGTTGGTGGTTCCCAGGTCGATTCCTACGGCCTTGGCCATATCTCCAGTTCCTTCCGCTCGTCGTTCATCTGCCGGTTCCGTCCGGCGCCCCAGTGCCATGTGTGTGCACGTCAGGTGCAGTTCAGTCGTTTCTTGCTGTTCACCATTGTAGCAAAGTTGAGTCCACTTTTGTCAAGATTCTTGAGGCGAGGCCACCACGCGGATTCCACCACCTTGACCAGGTGGTTTCCATGTTGCCGCCGGGTCCACCTACGCTGGTGACGTGCTCGATCTCGTCCTGATCCGCCACGGACAGTCCACGTGGAACGCCGAGAACCTCTTTACGGGGTGGGTCGACGTCGATCTGACCCCCGCCGGAGAGGCCGAGGCCCGCGCCGGTGGCGAGCTCCTGGCCGCCGTCGACGACCTCGACCTGCGCCTCCTCCACACGTCGGTCCTGACCAGGGCCATCAGGACCGCCGAGCTGGCCCTGGCCGCCGCTGGACGCAGCTGGCTCCCGGTCCGCCGCGACTGGCGCCTCAACGAGCGCCATTACGGGGACCTGCAGGGCAAGAACAAGGCCGCCATCAAGCTGGAATTCGGTGCCGATCAGCTGCAGCTCTGGCGCCGGAGCTATGACACCCCGCCCCCGCCGCTCTCCCCCGACAACCCCTTCGACGTGGCCGGCGACCCCCGCTACCGGGACCTCGACCCGGACGACATCCCGCGCACCGAGTGCCTGAAGGACGTGGTGGCCCGCACCGTGCCCTACTGGGAGTCGGCCGTCGTGCCCGACCTCCGGGCCGCTGCCGCCCGCGGCGGTGCCGTGCTGGTCGCCGCCCACGGGAACTCGATCCGGGCCCTGCGCAAGCACCTCGAAGAGATCGCCGACGACGCCATCACCGAGCTGGAGGTGCCGACCGGCATCCCCTTCCGCATGCTGCTCAATGACGACCTCACCGTGCACTCGGGCGAGTACCTGGGCGACCCCGAGGCCGCCGAAGCGGCAGCCGCCGCCGTCGCCCGCCAGGCCGACCAACCGACGGGCTGACCGCCGACTCTGCTCCCTTCTTCGTCACGGGGGGGTAGGCATCGGGGAGAGAAAGTGATATCTATTAGATATCACTTAATGTCGGAGGAGTCACCATGAGCACTGCAGAGTCACCGAGCAACGCCACACCCCTCGGGCAGCAGGGAGCCAGGGTCGACATCACCGAACGCCCCGTCCCGGCGATCAACGGCTGGTTCGGGGTCGTGGCCCTCGCCGTGTGCGTCGGCGGGATGATCCTGGCCGCCGACGACTCCCACAAGTGGCTCTGGCTGCCGATTCTGGCCTTCGTCCTCATCGCCACCTCGCTGGTCATCGTGCCTCCGGGCCAGACGTCCGTCGTGCAGTTCTTCGGCCGCTACATCGGCACGGCCCGCCGCTCGGGATTCTGGTGGGTGGCGCCGCTGACCGTGCGCCGCCGGGTCAGTATCCGTGTCCGCAACTTCGAGACCGGCCACCTCAAGGTCAACGATGCGGACGGCAACCCCGTCGAGATAGCCGCCATCGTCGTCTGGCAGGTCGCCGACACGGCGAAGTCCACCTATGCCGTGGACAACTTCGTCGACTTCATTTCGGTACAGGCCGAGTCAGCGCTGCGCCACGTGGCGGTGAGTCACCCCTACGACGACACCACCGGGGCCGGGACCTCGCTGCGCGGCTCCACCGACGTCGTCGCCGGCGAGCTGGCACGCGAGGTGGCCGAACGGGTCTCCATCGCGGGCCTCGAGATCGTCGAGGTACGGATCTCCCACCTGGCCTACGCCCAGGAGATCGCGCAGGCGATGCTGCGACGCCAGCAGGCCAACGCCGTCGTGGCCGCTCGTTCGCGCATCGTCGAAGGAGCGGTCGGCATGGTCGAGATGGCGCTCAGCCGCCTCAACGAGGGAGGCGTCGTCTCCCTCGACGAGGAGCGGACGGCGAGCATGGTGAGCAACCTGATGGTGGTCCTGTGTGGCGACCAGCCACCGTCGCCCGTCGTGAACACGGGTTCGCTCTATACGTGAACGAGCCCACTACGTGAGTGACCGCAGGCAAGTCCTGCTCCGCATCGATCCGGCCGTGCACGACGCGCTGATGCGGTGGGCCAATGACGAGCTGCGCAGCGCCAATGCCCAGATCGAGATGCTCCTGCGCCGCGCGCTCAGCGACGCCGGGCGCATGCCGAAGCAGGCGGCCCCGCTTCCCAGGCGGGGCCGGCCGCCGGGGGCGACCCCGGACTGAACCGCTGTCGAGGGGCAGGCTGCACCGCGCGCTGGTCCGCCCGCCACACACCGGACCGAACGTTGCAGCGTGCCCCCGGACAGCGGCAGGCCGGGGCACCTCGCCGCGCCCCGGCCTGACCGACTGTCTACAGGACTGTTGCGTCTTACAACGCGTCAGGCCCGCGTTCTCCGGTGCGTACCCGCACCACGGCTTCGACAGGGATCACCCACACCTTGCCGTCACCGATCTTGCCCGTGGAGGCCGAGGAGACGATGGCGTCGACGACCTCGTCGACCTGCCCGTCGTCCACCAGTACCTCGATGCGGAGCTTGGGGACGAAGTCCACCTCGTACTCCGCACCGCGGTACACCTCGGTGTGACCCCGCTGGCGCCCGAAACCCTGCGCCTCGGTCAGGGTCATCCCCTGCACCCCGAGGTTCTTCAGGGTCTCCTTGACGTCATCGAGCTTGAACGGCTTGAGGACTGCCACGATCAGCTTCATTTTGAGCTCCTTTCGTCCTTGTCTTGACCGGGCCTAGGAACCACCGCCGCCGGGTGGGGGCGCTGACGGATCCGGTTCGAAGGAACTGCCCGAACCTCCCTTGTCGAGACCGGCCATGGCGAAGGCACCGTCGGAGCGACTGGCGAGCGTCTCCTCCGGGAAGGCCTCCTCGCCGTGGATGGCAAGGTCGCCGACTTCGAGGATCTCGTCCTTGTAGCGGGCACCACGCAGGATCAAGCCGATGAGCTTCATCAGAATGAAGGTGACGAGAGCCGACCAGAAGATGACCCAGATGGCCGCTCGGAACTGTTCCCACAGCTGGTGCGCCGACCCTGTGTACATCAGTCCGTTGACACCGAAGGGCACGCAGGTCCCCTTCGCCGTGAGGTACTGCGCCTGCGTCGTGGCGACGACCTGCCCGGCCGCATCGAGGTGGCCGCAGCCGTACTCAATCATGTTGGGGTCACCGAAGATGCCCAGCAGCAGGCCGCCGAGGAAGCCGGCGATGCCGTGGGTGTAGACGACGCCCAGTGCGTCGTCGACCTTCGAGAAGGGCGGCACCTTGGACAGGTAGTTCCAGGCGAGCCAGACGACGACCGTGGCGATGGCCCCGACGTAAATGGCGCCCAGGCCGTTGACCCAGCCGGCGCACGGAGTGATCCCGACCAGGCCGCAGATCATGCCGTTCACGCCGCCGAGGAAGGTCGGCTTCTTCTCCTTGGAGAGCCAGGCGTCGAGGGCGATCCAGACCAGGACGCCGGTGGCCGTGGCCAGGTTGGTGTTGACCACCGCAGCCGCCGCACTGGCCCCGGCGTAGTAGGGGTCACCACCGTTGAACCCGTTCCAGCCGAGCCACAGGATGCCGGCACCGACTGCCGCCATCACCAGGTTGTTGGGCAAGGCATGCTGTCGATCTCGTAGGAGTCTCGGTCCGAGACACCAGGCCGCGACGAAGCCGGACACTCCGGCCGACATGTGGATGACGTACCCGCCGGAGAAGTCGAGCGCACCCTCCTGGGCGAAGTAGCCACCGCCCCAGAGCATGAAGGCGTCGACGCCGTAGACGATGGCCGACCAGAACGGGACCAGGATGCACCAGGCGCTGAACTTGATGCGCCCGAGCACGCTTCCGAGGAACAGCAGCGGTGTGATCGCTGCGAACACGAACTGGAAGTAGGCGAGCGCAGATGTCGGGAAGTGGAACGGGATGATCGTGTTCGCCGCCGAGCTCGCTTGCGCCTGCTCACCGTACGCACTGGTGATCGGACCCGGTTTCCCTATGAAGTTCTCGAAGAAGTGCTGCAGGGTTCCGGTCGTTCCCGCGTTCTGCGTCTGCGTGACCACACCACCGACGAGGTGGACGCCGCCGCCGATCGAGGTATCGCCGAAGCCGAGCTTGTATCCCCACAGGAACCAGGCGACCAGCACCAGTGAGAATCCGGCGAACATCATGGCGAGTACGTTCACGGCCCACTTCTTGGGAACGAGGGACGCGTAGAGCACTGCCAGGGCAGGGAGGCTCATCAGGCCGACGAAGGTGGCAGCGGTTATCTGCCACGTATTGTCTGCCGGATTGAGCCAACTGGGATACGGAACGTACGAAGTCGCTCCTATCAGATGGATCACTCAAGCTCTCCTAACTGTGATCCGACCCGGCGTCCCACTCTGCGGCCAGAGCGTGACTAAACACCGGGTACGGCTAAGGCATTTCGGACGGTTCACCCCGCCGCAGACACAATGCAGTTCAGGAGTTTCCACATGGTCACGCGTGTGTTTCGAGCGTGTTAATCCACCGGAAACCGCAATCCAACGGGTTTAGGCGGGGCGCAACCATGCCGAGGCGCCTCGCAGCCGGCCGGGCGACGGGCCCCACTACGCTCTCCCGATCGACATGACCTCCACCGACCCTCCCGCGGCCGGCAACGGCGATGCAGACAGGCGTACAGGCAGCAGCACCCCTCGCGACGAGCGCGTCGGGCAGCTCCGTGGCGCCGGCGTCGCCGTGGACGCCCGGCGCGTCGGCCAGGTGGCGATCGGGATCGTGCTCGTCACGCTCGCCGTCCTGGCGATCGTCTTCACGGTCGTCGGGATCCACACCAACCAGCAGGACGACCGCCTCCACCACGATGGCGTGCCGGTCACGTTCACGGTGACGGGATGCCTCGGCCTTCTCGGCGGCAGCGGCAGCAACGCGGCGGGGTACTCCTGTCGGGGCACCTACACCCTCGACGGGAACCATTACTCCGGCGTGCAGCTCCCCGGCGACTCGTTCCACCGGCCCGGTTCCACCGTGGCGGCCATTGCCGTGCCGGGCGATCCTGCCCTGGTCTCACCGGCGTCCATCGTCGCCACCGAACACTCGTCGGCAGGTGCGTTCGTGCTGCCGGGGGTCCTGGCGGCCGTGCTGCTCTTGCTCGTGGCGTTGCTGCTGCTCCGGCGCCGGCGCCGGCGCCAGGCCACCGGGACTGTCACGGCAGCGGGGGCCCGCTGACCACGTGGAGCGGGGGGCGGTCCCGCCGCGGTCGGAGCGGAGGCCCTCAGCTGCGGATCAGGACGGCGGCGTGTAGCGCTTGTTGCGGCGGGGTCGCGGTGCGGCAGCGCTCGGACCCGGCTTGGGCCGCGGCGCGGCGGGGCCAGCAGCCTCTGCCCGCTTGAGCTCCTGCTGCAGGCGGTACGCCCGCATCAGGTACCAGGCGCCGAACAGGATGAAGGGGGCGGCGAACCCCACATAGGTGTAATGGAGCTGGAAGATGGCCAGGCCGAAGAGCGCCAAGGTGATGCCCTGGAACAGGCGCTTGCGGAGCCACGATGTGAGCAGGATCAGGATTGCCAGGCCCAGAAGGACGTAGGTGAGCTTCTCGTACACCGAGACACCCTGGTTGTGGGACCTGGCGTAATTGACAGAGGCCGAGCTGATGATCAGCCCGACGATCGCCGCGACAGGGGCGGCAATCAGCCCGATCACCCGCTCCTTGTCGTTGGACCGTCTGATCTCCGCCTCGATCTCGGCGACGGGCCGAATCTCCTGCTCTTTTACGTCCTTCGGGTCGTCGTCGGGGCGCACCATCGAGTACTTCAGGCGCTCCCAGCGCGTCATGCCAGGTGCGTCGCCTGCCCCGGGGTCGTCGGGGGTTGGACTCGAAGGCATCGGGGAAGGCTATCGCTCCCCGGGAGTTGCTCCCTTCGGGACGCCCGCTCTCGACGGCGTCGAACCAGGTCCCGGTGGCCCAGCGTGAGGCCGCCAAACGGGGTCCCGGGAGACGCGGGGCCGCCGGCTCGCCCAGGTCACTAACGTGCTCGGGTGTGGGCGCAGACGCCGCGGCTGATCGTGAGGTACAGCAGATGAAGCTCGTGGTAGCGGTCGTGAAGCCGTTCAAGATCGACGACGTCAAGAACGTGCTCAAGAACATGGGCGTCGCCGGCATGACCCTGACCGAAGCCCAGGGCTTCGGGCGCCAGCGGGGGCACACGGAGAATTACCAGGGGCGCCGAGTACCGGGTCGACTTCGTGCCCAAGCTCCGGGTCGAGGTCCTCGTGGAGGACGACCGCGCCGAGGCCGTGGTCGATGCCATCGTGTCCTCCGCCGTCACCGGCAAGATCGGCGACGGCAAGGTCTGGGTCGTCCCCGCCGAGACCGTGGTGCGGGTCCGTACCGGCGAACGCGGGGCCGACGCCGTCTGAGCCTGCCTCCGGGTTGACAAACGAGCACGTGGGAGGGGTCGGGGGTACTGTCTGCGCCATGAGCGGCGATAAATTCGACCTGTCCAAGATCTGGCTCTTCTCCACCTCCTCGGCCAAGGATCTGCGCACGATCAAGCGCGCGCTTGAAGAGGTGACGGTGCCACCGGGTCGGATGTTGTGCGAGCAGGGCACCATCGGGCGTGAATTCTTTCTCATCGTCGCGGGGGAGGCGGCGGTGCGCCGCAACAACCGCAAGGTGGCCACGCTCGGGCCTGGCCAGTACTTCGGCGAGATGGCCCTGCTGGACCGCCGGCCGCGCTCGGCCACGGTGACGTCGGAGACCGACATGACCTTGCTCGTTCTCGGCCAGCGCCAGTTCAACGGCGTGCTCGACGCGGTGCCCGCACTCTCGCGCAAGATGCTGGCCGCCATGGCCACGCGGCTGCGTGAAGCCGACGAGAAGGCGATGGCGGCCATTTAGCAACGAACGGGCACTTGGCACCCGCATCTCCTGTCTCAACCCTGTGAGCTGGGAATTCGCTCGGGGTATCCGCGCCTCGGCCAACAGGCGCTGCGAAACTTCCCGTGTCCAATTCCCTCGCCTGGACACAGGAGGTCATAGCCATGAATCTGGAGCCCAGAAAGCTCGCCGCTGAGTTCCTCGGGACGCTGATCCTTGTCCTCATCGCTGTCGGCGTTGCCACCGAGACATTCGGTTTCAAGCTGTTCGGCCTCAGCTATGCCGCCGGAGTGGCCGCCACGGCGCTGGCCTTCGGCCTCGTGCTCGTCGCACTCGTCTATGCCATCGGGCCGATCTCGGGGTGTCACGTCAACCCGGCGGTCACGCTCGGGTTCATCGCTACGGGACGCATGAAGCTGGCCGAGGGCGTGGCCTACATCGTGGCCCAGGTTCTCGGCGGCATCGCCGGCGCCTACCTCCTCTACTGGATGTTCACCACGTCCCCGCTCTACAAGAAGTCGGTCCAGGGTCTGGGGACCGACGGGTACGGCAAGGAGTCGCACCTGTTCGTGAGCCAGGGTGGCGCCTTCCTCGTTGAGGTCGTGCTGACGGCGGTCTTCGTGATGATCGTGCTGTTCGCCACGCACAAGGCCGCCATTCAAGGAGCGGCCGGCGTGGCCATCGGCTTCGGCCTGGTGATCGTCCACCTCATCGGTATCCCCCTGACGGGCACGTCGGTGAATCCGGCCAGGAGCCTCGGGCCGGCCCTCGTCGTGGGCGGCACGGCGCTCAGCCAGGTCTGGCTCTTCCTGATTGCCCCCCTGGTGGGAGCGATCGTGGCGGCCTTGGTCCATCTCGTGGTCGCCGACCGTTCCAAGGACGAAATCGTGGTGGAGCCCCTCAGAACGGAGCCAGCCTCGGCGTAGACCCGTCTCCATACGCCCCGCTACGGTCGGTCCATGGAACTGACCGAGGCACTCGCATTCGCCCGAAATCGCAAGCAGGGAGTCCTGGCAACCATCCGCTCCAACGGGCGGCCGCAGTTGTCCAACATCGCGTACGTCCACGATGAAGGCGACACCTTCTTGATCTCGATTACCGACGACAGGGCCAAGACGGCGAACCTCCGGCGCGACCCGCGGGCCTCGCTCTACGTCCTGGGTGACAATTTTTACCAGTACGTGGTGATCGAGGCGGCGGCCGAGCTTTCTCCGGTGGCGACCGACCCGTCCGACCCCACTGTCGAGGCGCTGATCCGCTACTACGAGGCGGCGTCGGGCGCCCACCCGGACTGGGACGAGTACCGGGCGGCGATGGTCGCCGACAAGCGGCTGGCCCTCACGCTGCGGCCCGAGCGCGCCTACGGGATTCTCGGCACGAATTCAGCCGTTGGCCGCGAGCGGGATCGCGCCGGCTACGGGCAGGTCGTGCCGACGCGCTTGGCCTGGGCCCTGATGCCGGCCTGCACGGGCGAAGCCGCGGCCTTCGCGGAAGTCACGAGGGCCTCATAGGCGCCGGAGCCAAAGGCGCAGTCGCCTGCGGACCAGTACGCATTGGCCGATCCGCCTGCCCCGCCCGTCACGGTGACACCCTTCGCCCCCGGGACACCGGTCACGCTGAACAGCTTCGCCCCGGTCTGGCCTGACTTGGCCACCTGCAAGAACAGGGCGGCGCCCGCCTGGGCGCCGGCCGGGTTGGTGAACTGAATGACCAGGGACAAGCCCTCGTTGCTGCCCGAGCCCGTGGTGTTCTCCTCGACGGCCTTCACGAATCCGGCCTTCTGCAGCGTGCTGACGAAGCTCTTGCTCTCGCTCTTGGTGAGCGACCCGCTCGCGATCAACCCCGACGGGTTGGTGATGGTGGTCGGGTGGCCGCTGACCGTGAAGCCGGGCTCCTCATGGGACCTGAGGAGGAACGGTGCCAGCGATGAGGTGGTGGCGGCCCCGACCGGGCCTCCGAGGAGGGCCGGCAGGCCGATCGCACCCAGCACGAGGGCGCCGCACAGGCCGGCGACGCGCCGGCGCGCCGGCGCCCGGGCACGCTGCACCTCGGTGACGGTCGTATCCCCCGTCAACTGGACGCGGCCGGCTGGCCGGCTGCTGCAGCCTGGCCGAGGGACTCCTCCACCAGTTGGGAGAGATCGAGCACGCGCACGTCGTCCTGCTTGTCGTTGGCGCGTACGGCGTCGTCGAGCATGATCATGCAATAGGGGCAGGCAGTGGACACGACGTCAGCACCGGTGCCGAGCGCCTCGTCGGTGCGCTCCATGTTGATCCGCTTGCCGGTGTTCTCCTCGAGCCACATTCGGGCGCCGCCGGCACCGCAGCAGAAGCCGCGCTCCTTGCAGCGGCGCATCTCCACCTGCTCGACGCCGGGGATGGCGCTCAGTACCGTCCGCGGCTCCTCGATGATCCGGTTGTGCCGGCCCAGGTAACAGGGGTCGTGGTAGGTGACCTTGCCCGAGTAGCCGGATCCGGGCGTCAGCTTGCCGGAGCGCACCAGGTGCTCGAGCAGCTCGGCGTGGTGGATGACCTCGTAGTTGCCTCCGAGCGCCGGGTACTCGTTCTTTATGGTGTTGAAGCAGTGCGGACAGCTGGCGACGATCTTCTTGGCGCCCGCTTCATCGAGAGTGGCGATGTTCATCTTCGTCTGCTCCTGGTACAGGTACTCGTTCCCGAGGCGCCGCACCGGATCGCCGGTGCAGGACTCCTTGGGACCGAGGATCCCGAAGGTGACGCCGGCCCGGTGCAGCATGCGTGCCGTGGCCTGCACACCCTTGCGGGCCCGCTCGTCGAGAGCGCCAGCGCAACCGACCCAGTAGAGGTACTCGATGTCGTCGGGGATGGTTCCGGTGATGACCGGGACCTCGAAGTCGAGGCTCTCGATCCACTCGGTGCGTTTGTTCTGACCGAGACCCCACGGGTCGCCCTGGTTCTCGACGTTGCGCAGCATGAGCCCGGCCTCGGATGGGAACTCGGACTCCATGAGCACCTGGTAGCGGCGCATGTCGACGATGGCGTCGATGTGCTCGATGTCCACCGGGCACTCGTTGACGCAGGCGCCGCAGGTGGTGCACGCCCACAGGACCTCTGGGTCGATCACGTTGGGCACGAGGGCCGCCTGCTCGCCTTCGCCGGTGAGAAGCGGAGTGGCCGAGGCGAACATGTTGTCGCGCAGGCCCATGATGAGCAGCTTCGGCGAGAGCGGCTTGTCCGTCGTCCAGGCGGGGCAGGCCGACTGGCATCGTCCACACTCGGTACACGTGGAGAAATCGAGCATCTGCTTCCACGTGAAGTGGCCGATCTCGCCCACGCCGAACACGGTGTCCTCGTCGACGTTCTCCATGTCCATGTCGGGCGTGCTGTAGAGACCGCCCAGGGCACGCGGGCGGCGCGAGAAAGCGATGTTGATCGGGGCGAAGAAGATGTGCAGGTGCTTGGAATACGACACGAAGACGATGAAGCCCGAGATGATGGCGATGTTGAGGAGCAGAAACACGGTCACCAGCACCGAGTTCGTGCCGGCGCCCAGGGGGGCGAGGATCTTGGCCACGGTGTGCGAGGCGAAGGCGCCCCAGCCGTAGGGGAACTGGGTCGGGTCGGTGTTGACCTGGGCCCCGCGGTAGAGCAGGAGGGTGATCATGACCCCGGCGATCATGAGGAGGGTGATCCAGGCGGCATCGAGGTGGGAACCGAAGAAGCGTGACTTGCGCTCGAGCCGGCTCGGAGCGTTCTTCAGGCGGATGATGGAAAAGGTGATGAGGGCGAGCAGGACCGCCACCGTGAAGAAGTCCTCAATGAAGCCCACCCAATTCCATGTCCCGATCCCGGGAATGTGGAAGTACTTGTCGAAGAGGTCCCCGTAGGCCTCGATGATCGTGAGCAGCAGAATGGTGAAGCCCCACATTGTGAAGAAGTGGGCCAGGCCGGGGACGGTCCACTGCAGGAGTTTGCGCTGGCCGGCCACCTCGACGGTCTCGGCCTCCACCTTGCGCCTGATCGGCCCACGGGCGCGGTTGGGGTCCTTCTTCCCGGACCGGATCAGCCTGGACAGCCAATGGAACCGGCGGCCGGCGATACCGAAGCCGATGACCGTGACAACGAGACCAATGATGATTCTGACGGGCACGAACGCTCCTCGCGTATCTCAGATCGTCGAACGGAAGCGGTGACGGAGTGCGAGCGCCACCTGGGATTTCGATCCGGCCCAGAGGATAGTGGGGCCACCACATCAGGGGTACTTGGGGCTGAGATCCTTCGGTCTGCGGTCGCCGTCGACGCCCGTTTTGACGCCGAGGCAGCGTTCCTCGAAACCGTAGGGAGGCAACCCCGCCGGAGGCGATCCCGGATGCCCCCGGGGTCGTTCGTCCGCCGGCAGTCGGCGTTTGCCCAGCGTGTAGATTTGCGGAGTTCTCGCGGGCGTAGTTCAGAGGCAGAACATCAGCTTCCCAAGCTGAGAACGCGGGTTCGATTCCCGTCGCCCGCTCTCGTCTGACGTCCAGTTCACGCTGGTTGTCGTTGACGAGCCGGTCGGTGAGTCTTCACCGTCATCCCGCGAATATCCCGCGGCCTGGTCCCAGTTGGGAAGTTTGCGGGCCGCGTCGGCCAATCCTGACAGGGCCTCTGCGATCGCCGCATCACGGTCTTCCGCCACGTGCTGGTAGCGGAGGGCGGCTGCCGGGCTGGCGTGTCCGGCACGCGCCATGAGTTCCCGAGTCGTGGCGCCCTGTGTGGCCGCCCATGTGAGGCCGGCGCCCCTCAGATCGTGGAAGTGGATTTCGGGGCGACCCAGCTGCTGACGGGCCGCCTGCCAGGCGGTGTTCAGAGCATGTCGGCGGAGCCTGCCCCCCTTGACCCCGGTGAGGAGCGGGGACGACGGCTCGGGCCCGACGCAGGCGTTCAAATGACGCTCAAGGCCCGGAAGGACGTGGGGAGGGATGCTCACGGTACGCAGGCCGGCCTCGGTCTTGGGCGGACCGAGCTCGAGCCGGCCCCCGACGTGATGCGCCGTGCGCTCGACCAGGATCCTGCGATGCAGCAGGTCGATGTCGCGGCGCTCGAGGCCGAGCAACTCCCCTAGACGGAGGTGGCACCACGCCGCTAGCTCGACAGCAATCCGCCATCGCTCCGGCATGGCGGCGGCTAGGGCGTCGACCTCGGCGATCGAGACCATCGGGCGTTCCGGCGATCGCTCCTGGGCGGCACCCTTCACCACGCACGGGTTGCGGCCAATGAGCTCGTCAGCCACCGCAGTATTGAGGATGCCGTTCAAAAGGCGATAGGACTTGGCTGCTGTGACGGGGTACTTCCGGGCCAGCTGGGCGTTCCAGGAGCGGACGAGGCTCGGCGTGATCTTTCGAAGGGGCAGCTGCCCGAAGGTGGGAAGGATGTGTCGCCGGAGCAAGGACTCGTAGAGTTCGACCGTTCGGGGCCGCAATTCCAGCCGTTCGCTCATCCATCGCAACGCAAACTGATCGAACGGGAGTGATGCCCCTCGCGGGTCGATCCAGTTGCCACGGTCGAACATGGCGCGCTGGTCTCGCTCGTAGCGCTCCGCGTCCCTGAGGGTCCGAAAAGTCCGGGATCGCTCCGTCCCGTCGGGGCTTCGGAGTCGAACCTCGTATCGTGGGCCTTTCCGCGTCATGCGCCGCTCGATCATTTCTCTCTTCGCTCCTTTCAGCGAGCTTGAGGACCCCCCGATCTCGCCTCCTTGAATTTCTCCTGGTTTGTGTCAACAGCCTGCACCTTTGAGGGAGAACGGTCGATCCTCACTAGGCCCGAAGACGCTGGACGTAGTCAGCCAACGCTGCCGCGGGTATCCGTCGGCTGGAGCCGATCCGCACCGACTCAAGCTCGCCTTTGCGCAGGAGCTCGTAGACCTTGGTACGGCAGATGGCCAATCTGATCGCTGCCTGCTCGGGAGTCACGAGCAACAGTCCCGGACCGCCGCCGCCACCACTGACCTCGGCCTTGGGCGAAGAAGTGTTCATGTCGAATCCTCCGTGATGGGAAAGCATCTCCTTCCCTACACATAATTGGGCAGATCTCGGCCCCAACTTGGACAACAGCCAGCTCAGAAGCGTCGAAAATCGCTCAAAAATCGGGCCCAAACGACACGGTTCTGTTGACGATTAGCCAATCAAAGGACGACCGCATGCTCGGAGAGCGTCCCAAGTGCGAGGTGAGGACTCAGTGATCACGAACGAATGACGACGATCTGCGACGAAGTCGGTTGGACGATCGACACCATGTGCTACGAAAATCGGCAACAGACCAGCTCAGAGGCCAGTTGTCGGAGATCTTCCATACATCATCAAGCCGCTTTCGCCTCGACCGGCGGCTTCGCCGCCGTCTCGGCGGCGCGGATCCCGAGCAAATCGCCCAGTCCATGGCTCCTCTTCGACCACAGTGAGCATCGAACCCACGTGTGGCCAGTCGTCGCATCAGCCGCTCCACATCCCGCCCTTGATAGGGCGCAGTGAATTCACAATCGCGAGATACGTCGAAAGCGCTGGTGGATAGGCCGTTACGGTCATAAGTTCGTACTTGCAGGGCTGGCCCGAGATGGTGATCAGGTCGATGACTGAGTCTCCGCCGAACCTTTGCACCGTGGAGCCATCCGAGTAAGTAACGATGTCCGCTGGAAGGTCCGGAAGCGGCGTATAGGGAGGCTGCTGCCCCGGCGGAACCACAACCTCGCCGATCGCATCGTCAAAGTCGATGCTGTAGAAGATGCCGCTTGAACCGGCAGGGGGGGTCGGGCTCACTTGAGGCATGAAGCCCGCGGTCGTCTCGGCGTAGTAGGTCGGCGCCCCCTGCAGACCCGTCCCCGCCAACGTCGGGAGATAGAGGGTGCATCCCGCCCATGGCGCGCTCACCCCGCTCTGGCCCCAAGGGACGAGCGAGGCCAGTCCCCCCGGCACGCTTACCGGTGCGGTGTCCCAGGGCGCCCACGGCCAGGTGAGCTGGCCGATCACCTCGTCAGCCAGGTGTCCCATGGCATTCTCGCCTTGTTGGTCGGGGTGGTACGAGTGCGCGATGTGACGCGAGAACCCGTTGAGCCAGGGTTGGTCCCCTTGCGAACACAGCTCGTGGCGGGTGCCCGGGCTCGGCTCGAGGAGGTACGCGTCGCTGGGAGGAACGACCCCACCTCCGTCGACCGGATTGATGAAGGTGAAATGGACGCTGTTGCGCTCCGCCGCCGGCTCTGCGTTGGCGTGGGCCACGGCCTGGCCGATGGTGGCATTGAGGTCAGCAGCCCAGCCCCGCATCCGGTTCACGATGAAGGGCGCAAAGCCCGAGCAGTCAAGGCGGCCTGGGTCCCACTCCGTCGGGAGCTCGAACACGTCGGGATAGCCCATCACCACGACATTTCCGCCCTTGACTACCGCCGCCGTCGCCACGTGATTTATGAACGTCGGGTAACCCGGGTAGTGCACCCCATTGAGGGTGACGCCATCCCCTCCCAACGCTGCGATTTTGTCCCGCACCGTGTTGGCCGGCGCGCAGAAGTGGATCTGCTCGGTGCACTGCTCGATGGTGCCCTTAAAGCCGATGTCGTCGCCTCCGAAGGAAAACGTGACGAGGTCGTAGCGACCCATCTTGGGCGTCCACTGGGGTCCGACGGTCGAACCGTCCGCATTGAAGAACCCATCTGTGATTGCACCGGTGCATGCGACGAGGTCGGGGGCGCCCTCGGCGATCGTCAGGCCGTCGCGCTCAAGCTCGGCCGCGGCGCTGATTGCCCATGTCGACCCGGCATCACCCTGACCGGTTCCGCGGGCGCACTTGCCTTCTGGGTGTGGGAGTCCCTGGCCCGACGCGTAGGAGTCGCCGGCCGCCAACCATGTGACGGCATGCGCCACCGGCGCGCTCGCATCAGCCGGAACCTCGAGCGAGATCGAGCTTGTACCCGCCACCATTGCCAGCGTCGCCGTGACCGTCGCCAGCCGCCGCATTATGCCCACGAGATCACCTCCCCGCAGCGTTCGTCGACCGCCACCATAACCACGCTGTGTCGCAGAGACGGGCACGATGGGTGCGATCGCGCATGCTCCCCGAGGCGACCGATCAGATATGGCCTTGAGCTGTTGACCATCGTTCAACAAGGCCACTAAGCGTCGGAGTGGGGCGTTCAGGCGGTGGCTCCGTTGCCGGGTGATGTCGCGCTCTCTGGGTGTGTTGGCACTCCTCCGGGCAGTGGCGCCTCCCCCGGGCTCGCGCTGTTGACACGCTGGAAGACAAGGCCGATACTCACCGACAGCAGGCGGTGGCGTCGGGTAAGCAAAGGCGGTTCAGACTCGAGATGCTCACGAACAAGTTCACATTTCCCAGCGTCGACGCCCGCACTCTCCTGCCAGCTAGGTGCCCGAAGAGAGCGCCGCGTAAGGCTGCGGGGTGCAACAAATTCCTATTGGGTTCGATCGTCGCTGCCTCCTGCGTCTTAGGCGTGATCGGAACGCCGGCGGCCGCGGCCGTTAAAGGGGATCCACAAGGCTCGAGCCAGCTCTCTCCGCCGATTGCGGCAGCCGCGCTCAAGGCGCTCCACGCGGCGAAGCCCTACGAGCCGCAGGACTCGACGCTCGAATGTGGTTCTAAGATCGCGCCTTCAGGTGTCATCGCCGCTTTAGACAGGTCTCAGCTCCGCGGCCTCCACCTCCTGGCGGGAATCATCGCCACGTGCGATCGCACCGGGAACCTTCTCCAGGCGCTTACCAACGCCGGGGGGCTCACCAACCCCGAAGTGCAAGGCCTGAATGCAGCCGGGTCGATCGACTATGCACTCCAGGCCGGCGACGACGTAACTGTGGCCAGGATCGAGGCGACCGTCGGCAAATACTCGAAGGACCTGGCGGCGTTAATGCTCGCAGAGAGACAGGCCGAAGACCCGTAGACCTACGCGGACGTCCCCTCATGGACAAGCAAGGTTGCAACCTGTTCTGGGCGGGTTGAGGCTGCCCGCCTACGACATCAGAAGCTCCGATTTGTAGTCACAGACACAGGAACGAGGAGAACCAATGCGGGGTATTTCAGCAACCAGCGCAACGTTGGCTTTGGCCCTACTAGCGGCCGCGGTTACAGCAAGCCCAATTTCGAGCGCGTCGCCAGCCCAAAACTCGCCCAATTCGTCCGCACAGTCCTGGTCTGCAGCAAAGGTCATAGATCCTGATAGCAGCGGACCCTATCTGGCACTTCTCGGCATCTCCTGTCCGACCACGACATTCTGTGTCAGCCCTGACAACGGAGGCGATGTCGTCACCTATGCAAATGGCCACTGGGAAGCTCGAAAGAGAATCGGTGGAGAAGGCGGCGAACACTACATAATTTCCATTTCGTGCCCTAGCACTTCGTTCTGCCTTGCGATCGACAATACAGGACACGTTCTTACGGACAACAACGGATTGTGGTCCACACCCCAATTTATTTCGCGAGATCTCATCGATGGCTCGGTTTCGTGCGCATCAGTGTCGTTCTGCGTAGCGGTAGATTACGGTTCCGACATTTACACCTATCAAGACGGCTCTTGGGTAGGTCCACAGGAGATAGACCCTGGCGGGTCGTTGTCGTCGATTTCTTGTCCGACCACTTTCTTCTGCATGGCAGCGGGAGGTAGCGACAGCGTCACATATCAGAATGGTGGCTGGCTTCAACCTGCGCGCATCGACAGTGGAGGAGAAGACTCCTTGCTTGCAGTATCCTGCTCAAGCAATTCATTTTGCGTCGCAACGGACCTAGCCGGCAACGCCTTCTTCTACTCAAGCGGGGCTTGGTCTCAGGGATACACGGTCCTGTCCGACGTCGATGTATCGAGTGGTGACGGCGGTCTTATGTCGGTTTCGTGCCCAACCTCATCGTTTTGCGCAGCCACGGGAGGAAACGGCCGCAAATCGGCATTAGCCGTGCGTTTAGTCAACAGGAAATGGTCGTCTCCCGTGGTCCTCGTCAAGAATCAGCGGGTCTTTACCTCGTGTCCTGAGGCTCTTACTTGTATGGCCGTTGCTGGCAAAGACGCCTTTCAATATGGTCGGTGGCCCTGACCGTTCTTCGCAGCAATCGATGGCTTCACGACGCGCCCGCAGATATTGGGACGAGCGTTGTGAGAACCCGGCCCATTGGCAAAGCGTCGAGGTCCCCCACCAAATAACACGCAGCCGCTGTCGCCAGGTTCGAAACACTACGACGACGGGGTAGTACAGCACGTTGTGCTGTGCGTCGACCGCAACGCAACTCGCCGGTGCCAAGCACGAGAGGGTCCAGGCGGCAGTCCGGCGCACGCCACCAATTCCGAGCGAATGCCTACTTTGTGTCTTGCAAACACGCATCGAATCCTCCCCTTCGCCCCTGGAGGACACGGCCCCTTAGCCGTGACTTCATCGAAGATTATGAAACCTTGATGAGCTGACCACTCGGATTGGTGATGTACACCGCCCGGTTCCCGGGTGTTGGTATAGAAGGATAGAAACCACCATACGGCCCAACGTCAAAGCCCGGCAACGGCAGCGCAAACATCTCCGCACCTGTATTCACTTTAAGCACGGCAAGGCTGGTTGTTGAAGCGTTGAACTCGTTGATCGTGTACGCAACTCCGTCTTGGGTCGTCGCCTGGCTGGGGGACACGAGCCCCTTGTGCTGCCATGCGATCGATCCGTCGCTGAGTTTGATTCCAAAGAGCCCCTCGTTGTCCCCGATGGCCACGGCGACGCTGTTCGAAACTGCGACCTTGTAGGAGCGATCGAGGGGTACGGGGGCATTCCACATTGGTGTACCTGTTGCGGGGTCGATCCGATCTAACTCCCCTCCGCTGAGGTCGGTCGTTGCGTTCCCGTTTACTGGAGTGTCGGCCTGAGCTTGAGCCAACAGAAGTCCGTTCTTTCCGCTGACACCAAACCACTCGGCATTGTTTGGTGGGTTCTGCACCCACTGCTGATCCCCGGTTGCCAGCGCGAGCGAGTAAAGATAGCCGGCGTCGTCGGCCGCATAGACGCTCTGTCCGATTGCGGAGACCCATGCCATAATCCCGTTGTGGGTCTCGCTCAGTTGGTGACTCCAGCGCAGTGCACCGGTCAACGGGTCGAATGCATAGACGGTTCCGGCGTTGGAGCCCAGAAGGGTGCCGCCACTCTCGGTCAAAGGCCCGAACTCACTTCCACTGGGACCTGCGAACTGCCATTCGAGCGCACCGGATCTTGCATCAATGGCCACCACTCCACTCGCACCTCCGAGGTATACGCGTGACCCGTCAGTCATAGGTTGAGCGGCGTTACGAATCGAGAGCGGCACCTTCCAAAGCAACTTCCCAGTGTCCGTGTTGACGTCATAGAGCGTGGCTTCGCCGTCGGTCTGGTCGTTTGCATTGACTATCGACGTGACATAGGCACTAGTGCCCGACAGAACAGGCGAGGAGACGTCAACGTTGACCTTGGCGTAGTGCTGGATCCCGGTCAACTGGGTCCTCCAGCGCACATGCGCCGACGGGCTGAGCATAACTCCGGGATAAGACCCTTGGGAGCCAGGATCCATAGCTGCAGCTTGTACAGAGGCCTCGGCCGCCGGAGCACCCCGCAGGTTCATTGGCATTGCGGCGAATGCAATAGAGGTGAGGACCGCAATCGCGACCGATCTCAACCCTCTCATAAGCGCATTCAGTCCCTCGTGAGTATTTCTGCGCATCGTAGCGATCGGCGACCGACGATGTGACTCAAAAGGCGTGGCTCAAGCCGGAAGGCCCGAACGACCTCGCTTGTGCAACGGTACAAATGCCGGGACTCTGGGTGAGCTTGCTGTTGTGGAAGGTTAGGAGGGCATCCAGGCCGGCTCTGGCGGCCGGCCTCACCCATTGTGAACCTCCTACCCATCCGACGCCTCAAGGGGACGCTGCGGGACTCCGCTCCGCTCCGTGTCCTCGCTCGCCTCCGGCGCCCCTTGACGCGTCTCCTAACTCAATGCCTCGATTACAACGACCTCAGTCTTGGCGCGATTTTGGCCCGAAGGAACTGCGACTTGCGGTTCGTGGCAGCAACTACGGATCGATGGTTCCTCTCGAATCCAGGAGTCGACCAGTGCATTCGAGATACTCAGTGTGCAGCTAGGTCATAAGTCGGGGTTCATTCTGCGTTCGGGACGCAAAGGTCCCGGTTCAAGTCCCGTAGCCCGACCCTGAAGGCAGCAATCCCAGACCAATTGCCATCATCTAGTTCAGCGTGCTGAAGTCAGTGTGGCCGTGAGACAATTAGCCCCGAACCGCCAAAGGAGACGTACGCATAGAGGCGAACTCGGGCCATCCGCCTCTTTGCCGTTAAGGAGCACACTGCCCGAAGGTACATCTACGCCCTGCCGCTTTCATCCCGCGAATATCCCGCGGACGCCGCCGATCAGCCCCGTTCGTCCTCATCCGTGCAGAGCGCTGTGCTGCACGATTGTTCATAAGGGTTCGGGGGTGTTCGGTTCGGAGAGCTTCCCAAGCTGAGAACGCGGGTTCGATTCCCGTCGCCCGCTCTCTCACGACTCCGCAGGTCGAACCCGGTATCTGCATCGTGCTGTTCCAGCGTTCGCTCGAACGGAACGCGCGTCGTGCCCCCTGGGTGCGCCAATTGGGTTTTCGTTCTCAGCCAGCCAGCCTGGAGGACGGACGTCAATCATTCAAGAATCCCGGTGAAAGCTATTCATCCTCACTTAGCAAACGCGAGGCAATATTCCCACTTTGAGTCGTCCCAAGACAAAGGCCGCTCGACTCAGCGAGGGCGAAATCGCGACCACTCTGCACGCAGCGTCGCCCGCTGTTTCTCGTCGAACACAAGTTCCGCATTGACGACGATCTCGGACTCCGAAACCTTCTCGGGTTCGGCATATAAGGCTAGGACAGGGCCCAATGGTGTCGGTCGAAGGAACTTCACCTCGAGACCGGCCGTGATGAACGGGACAGGTGCCCCCGGCTCTGCTTGCCAGCCGCGCTGATCGGCCTCCCACATGACCACGGCGGCTGTGTGACAGTCCAGGACCGTCGTGATGATTCCGCCGTTGAGAAAGCCGAAACCGTTGTCGTGCTCGGGGCGCGGCGTGAATGTCGCCACCGTACGGTCGCCGTCCCGATAACTACGGAGATGGAATCCGTCGGGATTGGCATGTCCACACCCGAAGCAGGTGAGGTCGGGAAACAGGGCCTCCTGGATGCTCAGTTGGGACCTGGGTGTTGTCATTTCCGCCCCTTTCCTGGCTCGACGGTACGAAGAATCAAGTTTGGTCCTCGCAGGACAGCCGACTCGTGACGGCTGATCGGGCACGACCGATCACAGCCAAATCGTCGTGAAGAACGCTGACAATGTTCGTTCCAGCCAGGATCACACCGAGCTCGAAGGCGAGCTGTTGGGGATCTGTGCCAACGGGCAGCTCGCCTCGATCAACAGCCGCGCTGGCTTCGCGACCGAGCACATCACGCCACTGCTGTTGGATGCGAGCGACCTCGTCATGGACGCGTCCAGAGCGACCGCCAACCTCGGCGGAGGCGGAGACGAAGAAGCAACCCCCGGGGAAGACGCGCCGCTCGACGTAGGAGAGGTAGCCCTCACAAAGGGCGAGCAAGCGGTGGCGCCCGGGCTCAGTTGCATCCAACGCCGGGGCGACGACCTCAACGATGAAGCTGTCGCGTGCCGCGTTGATGGTCGCCAGCTGGAGTTCTTCCTTGGAGCCGAAGAGTGCGTAGACGCTGCTCTTGGCGATGCCGGTGACGTGGGCCAATCGTCCGATCGAGATCCCTTCGATTCCCTCGATCGTTGCCAGCTGCGCTGCCTGTTCCACGACGCGGGCGCGTGAACGCTCCCCCGGGGCTCGGGTTTGCTTCTTCGGGGTCTCCTCCTCGGCCATCGGGAACTCCTCACTCGACCAGCGCCCTTGCATCTTAGACGCACGATCGTTTAGAGTGGTTATACGATCGTACGTTCAAGGAGTCCTATGTCGACGAGCAAGGTGGACTGGCAAGAGGCGGGGCGGGGTTGGGGGGCGCGAGCCACGGAATGGGCCTACCTGTGGGAGCCGTATGCGCTTCCGGCCAATGAGGTGCTCTTCGATCGACTTGGCGTCGAGGCCGGAGTCCGCCTCTTGGACATCGCGTGCGGTTCGGGCTTTGCCGCCTCGGTGGCGGCGCGCCGGGGCGCCGAGGTCTCAGGGATCGATGCGTCAGGACCACTCACCGCGATCGCCGCGGCGCGGACGCCTGATGGGAGCTTTCGGCTCGGAAACATGTTCGCTTTGCCCTACCCGGATGACAGCTTCGATCTCGCCATCAGTTTCAACGGGATCTGGAAGGGCTGTGGGGGTGCCCTCGAAGAGATGAGGCGCGTCCTGGTCCCCGAGGGCCGTTTGGGCCTCACCTTTTGGGGGCGATTCGAGCGGCTAGGACTGATGCCCTACTTCCTTAAGGTCATCGAGTTGTCTCCGCCCAGCCATGGCACGGCGACTACCGAACTCGGCGATACGCAGAATGTGATGGAGGACATGCTGAGCGCCGCGGGATTTGGGGCCCTCGAACGCGGGATCGTGAACGTGGTCAACGAATGGCCCGATACGTCGACCGCCGTCCGAGCGCTCGCGGCGGCCGGCCCGTCTGTACCGGCGATCGAAGCGGTCGGCTACGAAGCATTCTGTGAGGCGTTGCGAGAGGTCATCGCGCCATTGTGCGATCGGGATGTCGGCGTCCGGATTACGTCCGAGTTCTGCTGGATTACCGCGGCTGCTGGCTGATCCACCGCTCGGTTGTGTGCTGCTCGCCGTCTTCTCACTTACATGGCTGAGAACCTTCGCTCCAGCCGTGCAGCAGCGTGCAACAGGCTGCTTCGGACCTATTTCGTGCAACACGCAGCGACAAACAGGGTGCAACAGCGAATACCCAGCGGGTCTGTGTGAATGGGATTGAGCTTTCCGCTTATCCGCAGGTCGCGGAAAATCCTCGATGGGCTTCCCAAGCTGAGAACGCGGGTTCGATTCCCGTCGCCCGCTCTCCCACAAGCTTCCGGGTCAGATCCCATCTCTTGCAACGCAGCCTCCGCCAGCGCATTGCCCGCAACGGCTGTCGTGCCCCCTACGTTCCCCGGCGATGACGCGCTTTAGCCGTGCATTCTGCTCGAGGATCTGGAGGCGCTTGGCCTCGTCCTCTTTGAGCGACCCGCAGCGGGCCAGCGATAGAAGGTCTGGTCCGAGATCCCGAGCTGCTTCTTGGCCGCGTGGGGGATCGTCATCCCCTGCCCCGTGGGCTCTCCATCTCTCGCAGGTTGGCGATGATCTGCTCGATCGAGTGCTTCTTCGTAGTAACTGGCTACCCCTTTTACTGGTCCTGATATTTTCCTTGGGACTCAGAGAGGAAATGGACCAGTTCTTGGGGGCCAGACATTTTGCTTTACTCTCAGTACGGTGATTGTGTGGCTACCCAACACGAATTTTCGCGGAAGGCGGTAAAGCAACTTGATCGCGTCCTCGTACCGGATCTGCGTCGCCGAGCTTGACAAGACGGGCTCGCCTACCGTTGGCCGACGTAGCTATAAACCGGCGTGGTCTTGCCGCTTTGTGCGGATTCACCGAGAGCTATACAGGTGTTCGGAGTCGGGCAACTGATGGAATCTATGTTCGTGAATGATTGTCCATACGGATTTGGGGCCCCAGCGGGCACCGCGAAAGTAGTCCTGGACCACGTAAGTCCTCCATCGGTCGTATGGAGGATTACGGAGGAACCGCCGTCATAAAGTCTTCCGATGACCTGCGGAACCGCTTCGGATCCAGTGACCCAGCACTCATTGCTCGATGGGCAGTACAGAGCAGACATGGTCGGTAACGGGACGGTCGCCGGAAATGTGCGAGCTTGCCACGTAACTCCACCATCGCTCGTGGTGACGACGTCTGACACCGCAACGGTCGTACCGCCAAAACAAGAGTTCTCCCCTGCGGGGACGCTTCCATTGCTCCGACACGCTGAGGGGTTCGGAATCGTCGTCAAATCGAGTGCCGCGCAGTCGAACGAGGTCGCGCAGGAGAGTTTGCTCGGGAATCCCGCCGCTTGGGGCAAGGTTCCATTCTGCCAGGTCGCGCCGTCGTCTTTTGTCGACTGGACGAAGTAACCAACAGCATCTGGGTAACGCTTGGGAATCTTGTTTCTCATTGCTGGTGGATATTCCTCAAGTTGTTGCTCAGAAACCGGCTCGTACGCCACCTTGGAAATCCCCATGACAACACAATCGGACGCCTCTGAACAGGCAAGAGTGCTTACCCAGTATGAGGGTGGAAACGGCGTTGACGCCCACGTTCTACCCGCGTTCGAAGTCGTTACGAAGAGCTCCTGAGGAGGACGCGGGGTCAAGAGGCCGACGCCTTTCGACATGTATTGAGCAGCCCAAGATGGCCCTGCAACGCCTTGGCAGGCACTTTCCGATGAACAGCTGAGCTCAAACAGCTGGTAGCCCGGTGTAACAGTCAACGGAATGATGGTCCATTGATGCCCTGAGTCAGTGGTAGTGATGAACACCGAGCTTCCGCTGAGAGTTCCACCAGCTGAGCAGTTCGAAGAGTCCGCGCACGTGAGGCCGCTGGTTGGATTGAAGCCACTCGGCATGGGCAAGAGAGACCATGTGTCACCCAAGTCGCCGGTGACATAGAGCGATTCTGACAACAAAGGGGCATTCACATATGGCGTGGCGTAGTCGCCGGCGAGCGCATAACACGCCGTGATGCTTGGACAAGTGATGTTGGCCGGCGGTGGTCCGACCGTGTTCTGCTGCCAACCAGTGCTTACAACGTCGCCCACGAGCTCCCAAGAACCCACCGCTCGCGTTCCTGCGATGCTTTCGCCGTTTCCTGGCAACACTCTTGCTGCGTTCCATGGCGTTGTCATTATCCCTGAGTCACTTCTCGAGAGCCCCATGGAGAGAGCGGTCCCACCGATCACAACGACGACCGCCGCTGCGAGTGCGAGCCGTCGCTGGAGGCGAAGCCGTTCGGGTAGTCGTCCGAGCATCACGTTGCCCAGGTCATTGTCCCTAACTGCCGCCGCAGGGGTCGCTCTCGGCTTATCGGGATTCTCCGCGACGATCTCGTTCAGAAGTTGGTCGAAGAGAGGATCCGCCGAAAGAGCTTCAATTTCCATAGAGCCGATTGGATCGGCTCTCGTCAGAGCTTGGGAGCTGGTCATTTCATGTCTCCTCGGATATCGATACAGGAGCCGATCTTCGGCTCACGGATTGTCGGGAGGTACCGCTACCTTCGATCCATGCTCCTAGTCCCTTCATTTCTGCGTTAAGGCGCGACCGGGCCCGATGGAGTCGGATTCGTGCCGCAGTCGAAGAGCAACCCAGGACGCAGGCAAGCTGCGTAGAAGTGAGGCCCTCCCATGCAGCCAGCATCAGCAGTTCACGATCTTCATCCGTCATGCGGGCAAGCGCGACGGCCGCTTCCAAACCGTCTTGCTCGCTCGCGTCCATTTGGACACTCAATTCAGTACTGAGAGCGTTCGCGATCTGCTGAAGGACTTGTGAGCGATGTTGGATGCGACGCGTTTGGTTGGCTATCACTCGACGGGCGGTCGCGTATAACCAAAGAACGCTCGATTCCCCCTGTGGGATTTCGTCGAACCGCCTCCAAGCGATGCCAAACGTCTCAGCCACCGCATCAGCGGCGTCTTCGAACGAAGCAGTCCTCCTGAGTGCATAGGCAAGTAGACGGGAGCGCGACACCTCATAGAGTTCAGTAAAACGCTCTACGCGCCTTTCGGCTGCCACCCCCGTGCCACCTCCCAGCTTGCCCTCAGACTATGTATGTCTTCTCGGACAGCTTTGTTTCACGGATTTGGTCGATCCTGTCCCTGAGCGACCGCGCGATCCGGCACGCCACTCCTCGACCCGCCTCAAGGTCTGATCAAGACCGGCTGGCTGCGGGCAGGACTGTTCGTGCGCACCGGTGATATGCGCACCGGTGATATGCGCGCCGGTGATACTCCAGCCCGTCACACCTCCCCTCAGGACCCGCTGCGATGCCCTTAACCGGCCTCTGCTGCGCTCCGGGATCAGCCGATGATCAGTCGTCAGGAACCAGGGTGACGGGTCGAGGCAGAAAGGAGGACTCAGACGTGTCAAGAGCAGACGTCGCCGTCTTGTCGATCCACCACCCTTCTTTCTGGCCGCATGCCATGGCAACGGCTCAGAGGTGAACCGGCCCGCTGCACTTGGTCCGAGAACTTGAAACGTCACGGAGTAGTCGCAACCTTCGTGGTCGCAAGCAACGCTACGGTCGTGCACTACACAACCGACTGATGGCGGATTCGTCGAAACGCACCGAGATTGGGGATTTTCCGGTGGTCGGGACCGGCGTCGATCCGGTGACCCCACGCTTTTCAGGGTCTCCCGGCGGTAAACGCATGTCTGGACGATGTCGCTCCCCTTGGTGACTCGCCGGCGATCACATTGCCCGGTCACGGGATCTCGAAACCGACATGCCTGCGCTGATCCGTGTGGATCCCCCGCCAGGCCCATCCGTGATCCGACAATGGTCGCTGGGCCAGGTCTCTCTGCGGAGCGTCAGACCGAATCACGGTCCCGGGGATGACGATTCCCGGTACGATCGGGCTTCTGGCAGCGGGATCGGGAGAATGGTGATGAGCGCGGCAACAAAATGCAACAATCCGATGTGCTCGTGCGATCCATGCACATGTGCTGCGTGTGCCTGCGGGGTCGTGACTCTCGGCGATCTCGAACGTCGGGTGCTGGGCATCGTGTGGGACCTGCCCGATCCGGAGCCGACGGGGCGCGAGGTGGCTGGTGCGCTTCCGGCGCACGCCTATACAACTGTCGCGACGGTTTTGGATCGCCTCGTCAACAAGGGAGTCCTGAGCCGCCGCCTGGACGGTCGTACCATCCGGTTCTCGCCCATTGGAGTTCGCGGGGCCTACACGGCCGTCGTCATGCATCAGGCATTGACAGCCGACGGCAACTCGAGCGCGGCCCTTGCCTGCTTCGCAGACACGCTGTCGTCCTCGGAGGTGGCCGTCCTCCTCGACGCCCTGGCTCAGCGCACCTCCGCCAGCTGAGTCTCGGGTTCGGCCTCGAGCGAATGAGGAACGGGTTCGCTGGTGCGCCGTCTGTTCAGCGAAGTCCTTCTGCGCTCCGGCTCTGATTGTTAGATCATCAGAATCAACATGAAACCCATGCCGACGCACATGACGACATGACTGGCGTCCTCCAGCCATGGAGCGGCGATCAGTCCCACGGCGCCTCCAGCGGCGGCCGCCGGAGCTGGCCCGCGCTCAACTTCCGCTGCTCCGCCGGCCGACCCGCTCATGGCGTAAGCCCGGGAATGCCTCCCGTGATGGGAGGCACCCTTGACCGGTGAAGCCAACGTGAAAATGGCGGACGCGAAAAACACGACCGCCAGGAGTAAGCCGAGGCCCGGATCGATCCTCGCGCTCGATGACGACGCCATCGACATTGACATCGCTCCGGATCGGGCTCCGGCGGGAAACACATACATCAAGAGCATGGCGAAGCTCATGGCGGCATGAATCAGATAGTGGGTGAGGTGGATGCCGAATGCGATCACCGATTGAATGCTCTGCACCAGGAACCAGACGAGCAGCACCGTGAAGATGAGCTCCCAGATTGCGCTCGGGCCGAAGGCCCAGCCGGTCACGAACATCCCGGCCATGGACACTCCCATGAAGAGGTGGGCGATGTCGACGTCCCAGCCCGCGCTCCTGCGGATTGCGACGGACACGGCCAGCAGCACGAGCCCGTAGGTGGCCACTGTCAGCATCGCCACCGCGAAGAGGTAGTAGAGCCATGCCGGGTTGGGCGTCATGGGAAGAGAGCCTCCTTCGACCCGGTCGTAGAACGCGAGGGCCGGCCGGTCACGGCCTTTCGAGCCGACGTCAAGGGCCAGTAGAGCAACGCCAGGATGATGACCAGCGGCCCGGAATTGGGGTCGGTGGCGCCGCCGGCCAGGATCCCGCCGAAGTTCTCCGTCGCTACCCAGATGAAGACGAAGGTCACGATCCCGACAACGAGCGTGGCCTTGGTGAATTGCGACGGAAGGTAGACCCCGATTGCTACGACGACACAGACCACGGCGAGGAGGATCGCAGCCGTCGTGCCGTGATGGAGGAACGTCGATGCGGTGGCCCGATCTATGTGGGCCAGCCATCCGGGCTGACCCGTGTAGGCGGCCACCAGGTCGTGCAGCGCCTGGGGCGACCGACCCGAACCGACGACCGCCAGAACGGCCAGCAAGCTCCAAACCACCGCCCAGATCACCTTTGCCGCGGCGACCCCGACGGTCCGAGCAGCGACGAACGGTCGGTCTGAGCCTGCGCTCGGCCAGAGCAGCACCGCCAGCAGGGCATAGATGAGCACGGCGCCAGGCCCACCGCCGAAGGGAGTCGCCGCACCGTGAAAGATGTTCCCGGCGCCTTCCCCGAACCACCAGACGCTCAGGGACCAGACGATGGAGAGCGCCAGCGCGGGTTTGAGAGATCGCTTCCATGCGATCCCGAAGCCGATGAGGAACTGCACGAGTGCGAAGATGCTGTTGGTGAGTACCGGGTTGTGGTACACGTTCGATGCGTTCCAGGTGATCGAGTGCGCCACCCAGCCGGGGTTGCCCGCGGCGAGGTTGTTGAGCATTCCGCTGAACCCGTTCGAACCCCGAGTGAACATGAACGGCTGGAGTTGCAGCACGGCATCGAGAAGCCAGACCGTTGCGAGGACGAGCTGGAAGGTCCGCTGAAGGTTCCTCGGTTGCTCAACCGAGCGGCCCGTGAACCCCATGGAGTCGATCACCGCGGCTGGCGCATCGCCGGTCCTCACCTGCGTCACGCTCATCGTTCACCACCTTGGGTCGGTTAGTTCTACGATCGGTAGGTATTACTACCACTCGTAGTACTCGCGCAACTGACGTCACCGGGGCCTCCGTGAGCGGCCCAGCGCGGGTCCTAGGGCGCCTTGGGAAATCCCCTATGGGGGGCATATCTCCCGGCGAGTGTGCCGATCCCGGCCCGCCTGCCTCGGGACGGGGCAAGCGCCTTATCATGGCGGAGTGACCTCGTCAGGAACCCCAAGCACGCCCGGTGCTCCGGTTACCGTCGCCCAGCTCACCGTGGAGGGCATGCACTGTGGTTCGTGCGTGGCGCTCATCGAGGAGACACTCAACGAGCGTGAGGGCGTGACGGCAGCCTTGGTCGACCTTGTCTCAGCACGAGCGGTGATCGAGTACGACCCGTCCACGCTCGACGTGGAGGAGATACGTGCCGCCATCGCCGAAGTCGGGTATTCCGCCACCCCCGTGAGCTAGCAGGCCGATGCTGACGGGGGCCTCGGAGGCGACGTCTCTCCTCGAGCAGGATGGCCCTTCGGTCGCAACCGCCGAGCTCGAATTGGGCGGCATGCACTGCAGCGCTTGCGCGACGCGCATCCAACGAGCGCTCGGGCGCTTGCCCGCCGTCGCAAGCGCCTCGGTCAATCTGGCCACCACCCGGGCCTATGTCGCCTACGATCCCGCCCGGCTCGATCCCGAAGCCCTGTGCCACGCCGTCAGCGAGACGGGCTACACCGCCACTCCCGTGGTCCACGGCCATTCCACTGAATCGAATCGGGACCGGGATCATTGGGATCTCCGGGCGCTCATCTCGTGGCCTCTGTCCATACTGGCCCTGCTGGTCGCGTTGGCCGGTCCCGAGTCGGCGACGGCCGGATGGACCGTCCTGGTTCTCGCCATCGCCGTCGAGATCGTCGGGGGCTGGCCATTCCTGAGGGACAGCGCCCGGTTGCTTCGCCACGGGGCGACCAGCATGGACACGCTGATCGCTCTCGGAACATTGGCCGCGTTGGCAGTCAGTGCAGTTGAGGCCATTGCGCTTGGCGGTCGGCACGTACATCTCGGCGGTGGGGGGGCATTCGCGGCACGATTGCACGGAGTGATGGCCCCGCTGATCGTGTCCATCCTGGCCACGGGACGTGCCATCGAAATGAGGGCCCGAACGCGGGCAGCGGAGGCGATGCACTCCCTGCTCTCGCTCCGACCGCCCACGGCCAGAGTGGTCGTGAACGTTGAAGACGAAGAGGGGCTATTGGTCCCGCCGGAGAGTCTTCCCGTGGGAGCCCTCATCCGGATCCGGCCGGGCGAGGCCATCCCGCTCGACGGCACCGTTCTTTCGGGGTGGTCGCCTGTCGACGAGTCGATGCTCACCGGAGAGCCCTTGCCGGTCGATCGCGGGCCGGGGAGCTCGGTGACCGGGGGAACCCGGAACGGGAACGGCATATTGGTCGTCACGGTCGCGTCCGTCGCCGACGAATCAGTGCTGGCGCACCTGCAACGTCTGGTGGAGAATGCGCAGAGGGACAAGGCACCGTTGCAGCGGATAGCGGACCGGATCAGCAGCGTCTTCGTTCCCGCAGTCCTCATTGCTGCCGTCGTGACCTTCTTCACGTGGTGGCTGGTTGTCGGCGACGCTGGTCGAGCGGTACTGAGCAGCCTGGCTGTTCTGCTCGTCGCCTGTCCGTGCGCCATGGGCCTTGCCGCTCCGGTCGCCATGATGGTCGGGTGTGGGCGGGCGGCCGCCCTGGGGATCTTCATCCGCAATGGAGACGTCCTCGAACGGCTGGCCAAGGTCGATGGGGTGGTGTTCGACAAGACCGGCACCCTCACCGAACGGCACGCTGAAGTGACCACCGTCATTGCGGGGTCGCATTCGAACGAGGAGGTACTGTCGCTTGCGGCGGCGGTCGAAGCCGAGAGCCAACACCCGATCGCTCTCGCCATCATGGCTGCAACGGGTTCAGCGATCCGAGCCACCGATGTTCGCTCGCTTCCCGGGGTCGGCGTGATTGGATTCCTCGACGGCCACGAGATCCAGGTGAGCAGGGTGGTGTTGTCGCGACTGCCGGAATCGATTGCCGACGCAGTGACCGAGCGCTATGAGCGCGGCGAGACCGTGGTGGTGGTCGAGTACGACGGGAACGTCGTCGGGGCCATCGCCGTGACGACCCCGTTGCGTCCTGAGGCACTTCCGGCCATCGCTCACCTCCGTGCACTTGGACTTCCCTCATCCATCTTGAGCGGAGACAGCGACCCCGCTGTGCAAACGGTGGCCGCGGAACTCGGTATTTCGGCCCGAAGCAACCTGAGCCCTGCAGACAAGGTCGATGCTCTCATCTCCATGCGGGAGGGTCACCGACAGCTCCTCATGGTGGGTGACGGCATCAACGACGCCCCAGCCCTCGCCGCGGCTGACGTGGGCTGCGCCATCGGCAGCGGGTCGGAGGCGGCGCTAGCCAACAGCGACATCGCCCTGCTCGGCAACGACCTCCAGGGAGTGCCGGCGGCTGTCGGGGTGGCGGGATCCACCTACTCGGTGATCCTGCAGAACTTTGGGTGGGCCATGGGCTACAACGTTTCTGCGCTGCCCCTCGCTGCGTTCGGACTTCTCGACCCGCTGGTCGCTGCGATCGCCATGGGGCTCTCCAGCCTGCTCGTGGTCCTGAACAGCCTGCGATTGTCACGGCTGGGCCGATCGGGGCTGTCGAGCATCCAACCTCCCCGTTTCATGCAGGGTCGACGCGGTGTCGTCGTGTCGGTGCTGCTCCCGGTCGTCCTGTTTGCCAGCCTCACGGTGATCAGCGAGGTCGTCTCTCCTGCCCGAGGTCAGACTCTCCTTCCCGAGCTGCCTTCGATCACGACCGTTGCACTGCCGCATGGCGGTTCGGTGGAGATGTATCTCGACCCCGGGACTGTTGGAGTGAATCAGTTCCACATCATCTTCAGTGGATCGGAAGCGGATCTGGCCACTGTGAAACCTCTGGTCGTCGCCAGTGTCGGCGGCGGAGCGCTCCAGAACCTCAGGCAATTACGTGTTGCGGCTGGCCACTACACCGACTTCGTACTGTTGCCATCGGGTCGGTCCACGTTCCATGTGATGGCGAGGTTCGGAGGCACTCCGGTGTCCTTCGACTTCAGCCGAACCCTGCCGTAGGTACACATCCATAGTGGGACGATCGGTTGACCTGGCTCAGTCACCGTCCCAACAGCCGAGAATGACATCTGCGACCGCCTGCGCGGCGGCTTCCGAGCTCGTGGGTGGCTGACCAAACTGAGCGGGGAGACCTGCCGAATTGACAAGGAGTACCTTCCAGTCCTTGCGCACGATGATCGATCCGTCACGTGTCTTGATCGCCGCCTGTCCGAGCCCATTGATGGTTTGGGAATCGCCCATCTGGTTCCCGAGCGTCCGGAAATAGCTCTTCGTCTGCGCCCAGCTCGAGAGCTCCTTCACCGAGAGCACCATCGAACCGGTCGGATACTTGTACTGACAGGAGTAGAGGTGGTTTGCCCAGGTTGGGTGAGTGACCGTCGCGAACTCACCGAGCACCGACGCAATCTCTTGTCTTGCCTTCGGCTTGCAGATCATCGTGGCGATGGTCGAGGGCGTCCGACCCGCCGGAAGGGGTGTCTCGGAAGCCGCCTCGCCGGACGGCACCGCCAAGCACAATGCGACAACCAATGCCGGAGTCAGCACAGCGCCAAGGGCTCGAGCCCGAGCGCCCCAGGGTGACCTCCAGCGGATCACCCTGTCATACCCTGCGGCCGCTGCCCGACCCCAGGTCCGATGTCGCGAATGCCTTCGGCATCTCGAGCACCGCGTCTAGGTACCGCTCTCGCCCTCGGCCAAAAGGTCGGGTCGGTTCATTTCCGCGGTCCCTGGGTTTCAAGGCACCGCCCACCCGGTGTACCGAGATCCGTGCGATCTCCATCACGTTCCCGCCGACATGACCGCCGCCTCAACGATCTGGATGTCCGGCGGTTGAATGGCCAGTGGGCCTCCGGCCACCGGTACCTGCCAGACCATGGTCATGAACGGTGTGGACTGCTGAACGCTGCCCGCCGGGCAGGGTGGGACGCCCGTGATCTGCAGAGGGTTCGAGGCGGACTCGCTGCTCGGGCCACAGACATCCGTCCGTTGATGCCACTGGACCAAGGCGCCGTAGGGCATGAACGGGGTCACGGTTGACGGCAGCAGGTACATCGCGGCCGCCAGCACCTGTTTGCCCGAAGGAGTCTCTGCGAAGACGAGGCCGTCGACGTGCTGCGGGTCGAGGGTCCTTCCTGCCGCCGCGTTCGCCGCCACGATGGTTGGATTGACGTAGTAGACGACGGGGTAGGTCGTCGGTGAGACCGGAGCATACCCAGCGGCGACAGCGGCGCTCGGGGACGAGTAGCGCGCCACCGCTTGACTAGTGCTCTGGACGTACTGTGCCGCATTGATCTGTTCCGAGAATGTCGGCCCAGTGGTGCAGCCACTGATGAGCATGTGAATGTCGGTAGGACCATTCTCTCCCCGCGCCAAGAGCTCCTGCGCCTCGGTCGTCGTCAGAGCGGGGCCGGTGTAGTGCCAGTTGGCCTTGGTGGTGTTGAGGCCGGCCGCCGCGCTGGCGTCTGCGCCGTTCATGTTCATGCCCGTGCCCGGCCCCGCCATGACCATGTTCGGGGTGTTGTTGACGTCCAATCCTGTCCTCGGAGCACCGTTGTTGCCCTTCGTACAAGTGGCTGTCGCCGCTGTCTGTCCGCTCGTGCCCGCCATGGAGGCCCCTGACATGCCCGCCATGCCTGACATTGCCGTGCTCGACGACTCCTGCGCGGCCACCGGATAGACGGCAGCGAGAAGCAAGGAGACCACGAGACCACCCGCGCCTCCGACGACCAAGACGGGGTACCGAGACAACGCCAGCGCGAGGGGGGAGCGCCATGTCGATGGGTCCGACAACGCGACGGGCACCATGGCCAGAGCCAGGAGGATGATGAGGGGACCGGTGTTGGGGTCCGTGCCAGAACCGGTGAAGATGCCGCCGAGTCCCTGGCCGCTGACCCAGAAGAAGGCGGCAAGGAGTCCACCCAAGGCGAGGAACGGCGTCGGTCGGCGGAACAGGAGGGGACCGAATCCGACGATCAGGGAGCCGATTGCGAGCAGCCACGCCGACCAGACGCCGCCACTGCCGAACTGGTTGCCGAAGCTATTGAGGAAGTGGGAGTAGGCGCTGGGCTCACCCGACGACATTCCGGTGATGGCGCTGGAGACCGAGGTCGGCGTCCGATTGTTCGGAAGCAGGAAGAGGACCGCGGCAAGCGACCAATATCCGCTCCATACGAGCAGCGGAGTGGTTGCTCCGCCGATGCCCTGGCCCGCCGCCGAAGAAGCCATTCCGACCGGTTGCTGTGTGACTTGACGTGTCCGCGAGCGGGGCCACGCCATCATCCCGATCAGCCCGTAGATGAACACCGACCCAGGCGCCCCCGTGAGTGCAGACGCCGATCCGGTGAAGATCAAACCGAGGCCCTCCCCGAAGAACCAGACGCCGAAGGCCCAGAAGAACGACACCGCAAGAGCGGGGCGCACGGTGCGCCGGAAAAGCAAGCCGACGCCGATGGCCACCTGAATGAGGGCGAAGAACGTGTTCCACACGGCGACGTGGGGTCCCACGAAGTGGCCCACATTGGTGATGATCCACCGGATCACGTCGGGCTGGTTCTGGGCATTGTTCAGCAGGTAGGTGGTGGTGAAGCTGCTGCGGAACATGAACGGCTGGAATTGCAATCCGGCGTCGAGAAGCCAGAAGAAACCCAAAATGATCTGCAGGATTCGTTGTGTCCTCACAAGCGAGAAGGAGCGCCGAGTCGGATCGATGGGAGGACTCTCTTCGCCCTCTTCCTCTTCAACAAAGTTCACGATGCACCCTCCGGCACTCTGGACATGAGGATCACTCCGGTGTCTTCTTTGCTCATCGCTCGTGGACTCCTGGGTCCGCGCACGAACCTCACCACGCCCGATGCCGGCCGAGCACGATCCAAACTGTCACGACTGCCATCCATCGCGCACAAGCGAAACAAGGTCATGGGTCTCCTCAGAGACGGTGATCTCAGCGGGAAACTCCAAATGAGCTCTGCTCTGCGTGTAGACGAGAACGTAACCCGCATGCACGATCTCGTAGCTCGATCCCGGGGAAGCTGATTTCTCGGCGAACGAGAGTGGCATGCCGATCGCGGTTTCGGCGTCTTGGATCTGCGCGATGGTGCCCGTGAGCCCGGTGAAGGAGGGACTGAAATGACTCAGCCAGGTCTGAATGACGTTGGGTGTGTCCCGGGCCGGGTCGGTCGTCACGAAAACCATCTTCACCTGACTCCGGTCCGAGGCGGGCATCTCCCTGATTGCCGATGCGGCGGTATACATGTTGAGAGGGCAGAGATCGGGACAATGGGTGTACCCGAAATAGACCAAAGTGACTTTGCCGCCGGTATCTGATGCGATGTTGAAGGGCTGGTTGTCGGTGTCGGTGAGAGTCACATCCGGCTTTTCGTATGCCTTGGGAAAGACGAGCGCACCCGGGTAATTCGTGTTGGTCTCCGCTGGGCCGCCGACCTGGGAGACGGTCGCGTTGGAGCTACCGGAACTCGAGCAGGCCGATAGTCCGAGGGCGGCCGCAACCACGCCGGCGGTTACCGCCAGGCGAGAGATTCGACGGCCACTCAGGGACAAATTGCTCATCACGTTGTGGACTGAGTGACGGCCGAAGTCGGAGACGTGACACGATCGCCGGATGTGACCGAGAGTCCGTTCGGCGAAATGAGGAACCAATCTCCCCCAATTCCCTGGCCACGCACGTCCCCAGGATGCAGGTCGCCGGCGAATGTGTACAGGGGGTGACCGTCCAGTGTCACCTGGGTCGTCCTTCCTGCGCCGCTGATCACTCCGACCGGCGCGCCGATCGACGGGGACTTCGTCGGTGCGCCCGGTGATTGGAGCGGTGGCCAGTCCACGAGGCACCAGTCGGCCGTACACGCACTCGTTGTCGCGGTGTCGTCAGCGTAGGTGTAGAGCACCTGACCCCGATCATTGGCGACGACCGGTCCGAAGCGCGTCTGCACCACCGTCAACGTTGTTGGCTGAGCGGCCCCGTACGTCGAAAACGTAAGCGGATACGAGGTCGCGGTGAGACCGCTCGGCGTCATGGCCCACCAGAGGTTCCCGACACCGTTGCCCCTGATGTCACCGGGAGCTCTGTCCCCAGAGAACAGGTACAGAGGACGTCCGTCCATGGTCAGCTGGCGCTCACCGTCGCTCCGCTCGATGGTTCCCACTCGCCCGCTCACGCCGGTCCGTACGGTGATCCTCCGTCCCGCGGGCATCGGTACCCAGTCGTGGGCGCAGTCACCTGTGCAGGCGCTGGGCGCCTTCGTCAACAGGTCGTCGACGAAGACGTAGAGCGTTCGGCCCGAGGCGGTGCCAAGGACCGGTCCCGCTGAGGTCCGCACGACTCTGACGATCGTCGCAGAGCTAGCGCGACTCGTCCCGCTCGCGGTGGCAACCGTGGTGGCGAGCACAAGCAGCACTCCGATAACCACCAAACCAAACCGCACCGGCCGTCCTCTGTGCTCGATTTGCCCGTACTACTACGGCAGGTAGTATTCAGTTCGGTAGATCAAGTCGTCAAATCAAGACACGCTGTCCGTGTTCACCGTTCTGGCCGGTGCCAACACCTCGGTCGTGGACAGATAGGGGGCTGCGGGCAACACGGCGCCGGGCCCGGCTCCTTGGTCAGCCTTCCGCTTGACATCCGCCGAAAAGTGACGCAATCGCGAGCTGTTCCACACCACACAACCGGACGAGAGCGCCATTGCAGCTCCCGCAATCAGCGGATTGAGAAACCCGAATGCGGCAAGGGGAATGGCGATCACGTTGTAGCCAAACGCCCACAGCAGATTGGTCCGAATGGTGAGATAGGTGCGTCGAGCCAAAGTGATTGCAGTCGGAACTGCCGTGAGGTTGTCGCGCATGATGATCAGGTCGGCCGATTCCATGGCGACATCGGTGCCTGAGCCCACAGCGAGGCCAAGGTCGGCGCACGCCAGGGCAGGGCCATCGTTGACGCCATCTCCCACCATGGCAACGCGATGACCCTCATGTTGCAGCTGCCGGATCGCCGCGACCTTGTCGGCCGGCAGCGCGGCGGAGATCACGTCATCGACGCCGATGGATGTGGCAACCGTCCGCGCCGCCGCCTCGTGGTCTCCGGTCACAAGGACACAATGCAAACCAAGGGCCTTGAGACCTCGTACGGCAGCAAGCGATGTCGACCGCACCTTGTCACTGACCGCAAGTGCACCGACCACCAACCCGTCTCGGCTCACCAGTACAACGGTCCGTCCTTGGCTCTCCCACTTCGCGCAGCGCAATGTCAACGAGTCCGGCATGGACCAAAGTGCCGCATCCGAGAAGAGCTCGCGTCGACCCACCTGCAGTTCGTGGTCACCGAGAGACGCCCGAGCACCCAGGCCGGCAAGTGCTTCGAAACCCGTCACCATCTCCAATTCGATTCCGTCACGTTTTGCTCGCTGAACGATCGCCTTGGCCACAAGGTGTTCGGAAGCCAGCTCGAGGGATCCTGCCCATCGCAGTAGGTCCTCGGCCGAGATCCCTTCGGCACCGCTGAGGTCCTCGACGATCGTCGCGCCCTCCGTCACGGTCCCCGTCTTGTCGAGGAGCACCGTGTCGATCTCTTGAGACTCTTCGAGCGCCTGGTAGCCCTTGAAGAAAATGCCCAAGCGTGCCCCCTCACCGGAGGCCACCATCAAGGCGGTGGGGGTGGCCAGTCCCAGTGCGCACGGACACGCAATGATCAGTACGGAAAGCGCCGCGCTGAAGGCCTGTTCGTTCGTTCCTCCAGCGAGTAGCCAGCCAGCCAGTGTGATGAGTGCGACGCCAATCACGGCCGGTACGAAAACGCCGGCGATTCGGTCCGCTAAACGCTGGACATTGGCCTTCTGATTCTGTGCGTCCTCGACCAGCCGCAGCATCTGAGCCAGATGCGTGTCGGCCCCCAGCCTCGTGGCCCTGACGACGAGCCGCCCTCCCACACACACAGTGCCACCCAGAACCGTGTCACCGACAGTCACGTCGGCAGGCATCGACTCGCCGGTCATGGTGCTGCGATCGATAGCTGACTGCCCGAAGATGACCTCTCCGTCGGTGGCGACAGTCTCTCCGGGACGCACGACGAACCGGTCCCCCCTGCAAAGTGTCGCGATGGGGCGGCGCCGTTCAGCACCCGTGTCGTCGAGCACAGCGACCTCCTTGGCGCCGACCGCGGAGAGAGCGCGTAGCGCGTTGCCGCTGCGGCGCTTGCTGAGGGCTTCGAAATACCTGCCCGCGAGGAGGAAGGTAGTCACCCCGGCTGCCACATCGAGGTAGATCGCTCCGCTCGACTGGTGAGCCAGCACGTAGCGAAACGACCGAGCGACGTGGCTCGTATCCCGAAAAAACATGGCATAGATCGACCACGCCGCGGCAGCCACGATGCCCAGCGAGACCAAAGTGTCCATAGTGGCGATCCCATGTCGCGCGTTTCGGACCGCCGCCTTGTAGAAGGGCCATGCGGCCCAGGTCAGAATCGGAGCCGCGAGGGCCAGGAGGATCCACTGCCAACCTGGGAAACGCAGTGACGGAACGATCCAAAAGGCGATGGAGGCATCGCCGAGAGGCATGAACAGGAGACCCGCCACTACGAGCCGCCGTCCGAGATAACGGACCCTGCGGTCCGCCTCGGCTTCGGCGGTGGTGTCGGGTGCCGAGGCGAGGTCATCGACGACCTCGGCGGTGAAACCCGCCGACTCGATGCGTTCGATGAGCACAGCGGGGGAAGTCCCAGGCGGCATTCGAATCCTGGCCCGCTCGGACGCCAGGTTGACCTGCGCTTCGACGCCGTCGAGCGAGTTGAGCCTCCGCTCGATCCGAGCGACACAGGCGCCGCAGGTCATCCCCCCGATGGAGAGCGATACCTCGTGCTCCGAGGTGGGGGCGGCCAGCTCAGTGGGAGTCAATGAGCACCCAGAGGGTCTGCCGGCACGACTGATTCCTTGGCTTCCGGCTGGTTCTTATGGCGGGCCACGCGCTATATGTACTACAAATCGTAGTAGTCATGATCACTCTCAGAGCCGAAGTCGGTGTCCCGGAGCTGGCACAACGGTCGATCCGAAGACACAACGGCTCGTGCCAGGCCGAGAAGGTCGCTTGTTGCCCTCAGGTTATGGCCCTGCCCACGAGGCGGCAACGAAACGCATGAGGGCGGCATGAGCGTGACAGGTCGATCTTCGCCGCACCTGCCCCAGGACGGGCTCGGTCGCCGAACGAACACGGGGTCCCCGAGCCCGATCCGCTTCCTGCCGCGGCATCGGGAGGTTTAGCCTTACGTGGTGGCATCGAGGTGGCGTCGGCTCCTGGTGACCGTTGCGGCCGTGGCCGTGAGTTGCCTCGTGCCGGGGTCAATGCTGACCCAAACCACAGCGGCGCCGGGCATCGACACCATCACCACGGCAGCGGCGGTACCTCTTCCATTGGGCAGCGAGTGCGCCGCTGTGTCATGCAACCGTGGGTCGCCGTCGTCCCCGGTGCCGGTCCCCAACCTCACGCTGGCCGGCACCATCGCCGCCGGGCTCATAGTCGTCCTCGCCCTGCGCGCCGTGCGGCGGGCACGGCGTCGTGCGGCCGTCCTACCCACCGGGTCGTCGTCACCGCTGCTCAGGCCTCCACAGCACCTCATCTCTGCCTGACCCTCGCCGCCAACCCGCCGACCTTCCTGCTAACTGGCGTGCTGGAGCGCACGCGACACCGTCGTCAACACCGCGTCGTCATCGCCCACCGCGGTGCTTTCCCTTTCGTTCACAGAGAAAAGAGCTCTCATGCCTAACAACCGTCCGCAATCTCCTGGGCAACCACCCAAAAGGAAGAAGTCATCGTCGAGTCAGCGATTCGCAGAGCGCCAGGCGGCAAAGCAGCGGGCTGCCCAGGAGGCGCGCCGGGCTCGCACCCGGACCTACGGGATCCTTGCCATCGCGCTGGTGGTGGTCATCGTGGCCGTGTTGGTGATCGTCAAGGTCGCCGGAGGTGGTTCGGGATCAGGATCGGGATCGGGCACCGCCGATCAGGCATCGCCTCCCGCGGGGACCCCGATTTCAGCGGCCACGTTGACCAAGCTCCAGTCGATTCCGATCTCGACTCTCGCGGCTGCGCCGACCAACGGCGTCATCACAACGCCGCAATCAGTCAACGGCTCGTCCCTCGAGTCGGACGGCAAGCCCGAGATGCTGTTCATCGGTGCCGAGTTCTGCCCGCATTGCGCGGCCGAGCGGTGGCCGCTGTACATCGCCCTGTCCAAGTTCGGCACGTTCAGCCCCCAGCCGGGGCGCATCCACTCGGCCAACGAAGATGGCGACGTTCCCACGCTGACCTTCTACGGCACGACGTACACCAGTCCCTACTTCGCGTTCACCCCGGTAGAGGTCGATACAAACAAACCGCAGGGCAACGGCTACGCCCCACTGCAGACGCCGACGCAGGCCCAGCTCACCCTGTGGGAGGGCACCAATGGCGGCAGCTTTCCGTTCGTCGATTTCGGGGGGAAGAAGGTGCTCCCCTCGGCCCAGTACCTGTTTACTCCGCTGCAGAGCCTGGAATTCTCCACTGTGGCAGCCCAGGTGGGAAACAACTCGAGCGCCATTGGGGCGGTCATCGACGCCAGCGCGGCGCAATTGATCACGACGATCTGCGGCTCGCTTTCGGACCAGCAGCCCGCCGCCGTGTGCTCGGCGGTGCACGGTGGATGAGGACATGCCCCGGTGGCCCGGCTTGGTCGGGACGGTCCTCAGCCTGCTCGGGCTTGGCGTGGCGGGCTATCTCACGTACGAGCACTTCACGTCATCGAGCACTCTGGCCTGTTCGGACAACGGGGTCGTCAACTGCCTGAAGGTCACCACCAGCTCGTACTCGGCGGTGGCCGGCGTTCCGGTGGCCGTCCTCGGCCTCGTGTTCTTCGCCGTCATGGTGGTGCTCCAGCTGCCAGCCATGTGGCGGCGGCCCGAGCCTGCAGTCAGGCTGAGTCGACTGGCCTGGGCGGTGGTCGGTCTCGGCACAGTTCTGTACCTCTTGTACGCAGAGCTCTTTGCTATCGACGCCATCTGCCTGTGGTGCACCTCCGTGCATGTGCTCACGCTGGTGCTCTTCGGCACGACCGTCTTCGCCACGTCCGCGTACCCCGTTTCGGTCGCAGTCGACACGTGAGCCCGGCCTCTATGAACGTGGTCTGACCGTGAGAGCATGGATCATTGCCACATTTCTCCTGGCCCTAGGCACCTTGTCTTTACGTCTTTCCGCCACCCCGCCTGACCAATCTGCAGGTGCCCGTCAACTGGTGACTTCATCCATGGTGGCGGGACGTGTCGGAACCCTCAAGGTTGTCAATCCCTTTCTCCCTGATCCCGCGAGCCCCAGCGTCGCGGCCATCTATCTCACGGTGGAGAACACGGGGTCCAAATCCGACGCGCTCGTCGCAGCGACCTCGCCAGCAGCACCCGACGTCATGCTCATGACGGAGAATGCGCACGGGTCCTCCGGTTCGATGGGGATGCTGAGCGAGCTCCGGATCCCCGCCCACGGCCAAGCGTCGTTGGTCCCGGGCCACGACCACGTCATGCTTGAACAACCGACGGTGAGGTTCAAGGTCGGCCAGAGCGTGCTTGTGACCTTGCGATTCAAGTGGGCCGGGTCCGTCACTATCAAGGTGCCGGTGGTGCCACTGAGCTGGATCCTTCGGCGTTGACCCTTCTGGCCTGCAGAGAAGGTGTTCCGCGAAGACTTGCGCATCTGGCTCCATATAGTTCCTACCGCACGCCAGGCCCGATTGCCTCGGTCACCTTCGTCGAGGCGATGATTGCCCGACCCGGGACCAACGGGAGCAGGCTTGCCTATCAATTTGTTATTTCACCCTCGATTTGATGACCTTTCCCTTGGGGGAGAGCACATACCAGACACCGCCCAGGCTGTCGATACCTTGACCCGTCGCTTGGCCGGGCCCGGTGTCGACCTCCCAAAGGTAGAGCGGCCAGCCGTTGTAGGTGACCTGCAGGCCTCCATCCTTACGGATCGTGGTCCCGAGGAGTGAGGCTTCGGCCCGGCCGGCGGCGACCGGTATGGTCACTCCGGGTGGCAGCCGGAGTGGTGGCCATGCCGAGGCGCATTTTTTGTAGCAGGTGGATTCTCCCCGTTGGTGGTCGGGCACGAACATGTAGAGGGTCAGACCTTGCCCGTTGACCAGGACTGTGCCGAGTCCAGGCACAGCGCCGGTCTTCACCTCGTAGTACGGGGACGGAATCGCAGCGTCCCGCTGGCCACCCGAGCCGGTCGTGGTGCCGGCAAGGGTTCTGGCCGCGCTGCGGCTGGAGGTGGCGGCGGAGGCTGCACTGCAGTACCCGGAGCTACAGACCGCGGCCAAAAGGGCAACCGCTGGCAGAGCCAGAAATGCCGGCCACCCTCTCCTCTTGGCCGATGCAAGTCTTCTCAACGTCTCCCCCTCTCGAGCGCACAAGATAGCCGGTGGTTCCCGGCCCGACCCCTGACCGTGAGGATCAGCTGCTAGCTTCGGCTGCGTGCGTCGGCTGATGTTGAGCGTCGCTCTCGGCCTGCTCATCCCCATCGTCTTCGTAGGCGGATCGGGCACCTCGATGGCCACCACCAGGGCGACCGAACGACCGCTACCGGCCGGCCCGCGGCCTTCTCCGATCGCGCTGATGGTCTGTCGGCCCAAGGCCCAAAGCGAAATCAGCAAGGTACTCGGGGTAACGGCCTTGGTGAGTGACCGGACCTGGGTCAGCCACAAGTACTCGTGCCGCTACAGCTACCCGAACGGGTCGTTTGAGTTGTCGGTGAAGGAGCTCTCGAGCTGGCCCCAGACTCTGGCGTATTTTCATGGACTGGGAGCGCAAATGGGCGACTCCCAGACGCTGGGCAACCTGGGGCAGGGTGCCTTCCGCACGTCCGGCGGGGATGTCGTGGTACGCAAGGACTGGAAGGTTCTGGTGGTGGACATCTCGGGCTTGCCGTCCCAATTCGGTGTCCCACCGACCAGCGCGACCGACGTGGCGTACACGTTGGCTGACCTCATCCTGGGATGTTGGGACGGCGACTGATCCAGCGCGCGGCTCAGACGGAGGGAGAGAACGCGTGCGCCAGCGCCGCCGACTCGGGTTCAGAATTCGGCGGCGTCGTCAAGACAAGACCGAGGCACATCTCGTCGGTTGAGCCGTCCCCCCACGTCACGAAGTGAGACGGCACTGCTCGCAGAATCGGTAGCTCCTGTTGAAGTTGCGGGTTGTAGGTACAGGTGATCCCGATCTTGTCGCCCGGAGTGATCGCGACGGGCTTTGGCAAGACGTAGCCGTGCTGGTAGTGGAAGTCGTAGTTCGTCACGTTGAGAAGCGTCTTTTGGGAAGGCATTCCGGGGTTCAGGACGAACTTCATGCCCACGCCCAACAGGTGCATGTGTGGAGCAAGTTCGACGATATTGCCCGAGCTGTGCATCGGCCATGTGCACGTTGTGGTGTCACCCACCGGCGGATCCGCCGGGTTTCGACCGCAAAGTGCCTCTAGCCCGTCGACCATCGCCTCTTGATCCATTCCGAAGCGTTGACCGACGCTCGCTAATTCGGCCGCCCGATTGCACATGGATCCCGTAACTCCAGGGGCACATGGGATGTCGGGCGGCGCGGCGACGAGGTCGAGGCGCAGAGGCCGCAGTGGCGTGCTGGCCGGCACCGTGGTGAGCGTCAACTTGGAGCGGACCGGTTTGTCCCCGACCAGCATGTTGTAGTGCTCCTGCATGATGACGAGGGTGCCGGCAGGCATGGGCGCGCCAGTCCCGACCGGTTCCTTCGAGAGGTCGTGCCCCGGCCCCCAGGCCGTGAGCCAAGGGGTACCTCCGTTCAACGACTTCCCGGCGCCGCCTGCCGAGAGACCGGACTCCCCGAAGCAAGTCCACCCCTTACCGTCGTCGTTCTGTGCCTCGGCAGCAGCCGCCAAATCCGGAGGCACCGCGTAGGTGATCTCGTGATGTACCTCGGGACTGTTGGGTTGGAAATCTATGGAAGTGATGAATGCGTTATGGGTGAGGTGGGGGTTCAGCAGCGTGCAGTGATAGTCATCTGTACCCCCGCCGGGAGGCGCCTTCGGCTTGTAAGGGCTCGGTGCGTTCAAGACGATCGTTGTCAGTTTCGGGCCGGAATGCGTATCCGTCGCGCCTGCCACGGAATGGACGCTCATCAGAGCAACCGTGACAATCACCAGGGCCGCAAGCACCCGAGGTACCACCTGGGCCCCGAAATCCCAGGTTCGCTCTTCGCCCACGGCGAGAGGCTACCGCCTGGTGTCCGGCGTGCGCTGATCCGGGCACCGCGCAATAGCGTGCAACACACCGATACGAACCTATTTCGTGCAACAAACCATAACAAACAGGGGCCAATAGCAAGCCAGCGGTTGACTGCACAAGGCCTCTAGCTGGACCTTTCTGCAATTATGCAGGATGCGGGGGCCACGCGATGGGCTTCCCAAGCTGAGAACGCGGGTTCGATTCCGGTCGCCCGCTCTCTCGCCCGCTCTCTTCCAACTCCGCAGGTCGACGCCGGTTTCGGCATTGCAGCGTTCCGGCGTTCGCTCGCACGGAACGACCGTCGTGCCCCCGACGTGCCCCAGCGTGCCCCAGCGTGCCCCGAATGGTTCTCGTTCTCAGCTAGTCAGTCTGAGGACGGACGTGAACACACTCAAAGATCCCGGCTCAACCCGTTCACTATCACCCAACCATTGGCGTCTTCGGATCCAGCGAGGTGTGATCAGTTGCACGATGGCAACATGGCTTGATGAAGCACCGCGACGCCCCGCCGGGTAAGACCCTCAAGTATGCCCGAGCCGAGCTGGAGCGGCGGTTCCTCTTGGGCCGAGCGCCCGACGGTCCGTGTGTACGACGTGCTGCAATCACCGATCTGTACATCACTGGCACGAGGGTCCGCCTGCGGCGGGCTATCGAGACCACGGCCAGTGGGTCGATGATCTCACGTAAGTTCACACAAAAGATCCCTGCTCCTGGCGGCGGACCTGGCCTCATCACCACCATTTACTTGGACGAAGCAGAGCATTCAGTACTTGCTGGGCTCCCGGGATCGGGGTTGACCAAAACTCGCTACAGCGTGCCTCCATTCGGGGTCGATGTGTTCTCGGGCAACCTGGCCGGTCTGTTGATGGCCGAGATCGAGTTTGAGAATGCTGAGGATGAGAAGCACTTCCAGGTCCCGCCCAACGTGATCGCAGAAGTTACCGCCGACCCTCGCCTTTCGGGCGGTCGCCTGGCCCTCACCAACCGCAACGAGCTCTTGCCGCTCTTGGCCGAGTTCGGCCTCGAACCGCTTGACGCGTGCGAGCTGGCGGCCCGGACCCTTACGGCACCCCGCTGAATTCCGGGGCCAACTTTAGAAACGGCGCCCCGAGGTTCTAAGCGATAAGCCTCGCAACATGACAGGGCCCGAGAAGAGGATGGTTCAGGATGGCTACGACCTGGTCCTGTTCATACTTCGAGGCCCGTCCCCACGACGGTGAGGACACGTACTGAGGGTACAGCGCAGCGTAAACAACCACATTTCAGGTCGGTTCTTCACCTCATGGGCTCAACGGCCTGATCAGGAAACACGGCGGAATGCCCTGTTCAACCCGCCGACAACCGCGCCTGCCTGCTCGCGCTGCCTCCCTTGTTCGCCCTGTTTCTCGTTCCTACGAACCCGAAATGGGCACGAAGCTTGATCAGTTACAAGTATTTGTCCACGGACGTGGTGGTGCTCGCAATTCGTCTGAGGTCTAATTTGTTCATCCGAGCACCGAGCGACTTGTCATCTCGACCTGTACCGTTTGCACATGCCGACCAATCCATTCATCCTTCGGCCGGCGCTACCGCCAAGCCCGGAACAGCGCACAGAATGGCCACGGGGTCAAGAGGCGCCGAACCTTCTGGAGAGGCTCTTCAAGAGGCCGCAACTTGATAGCGTCGCCCGGCCCCTGACGCAACAGTTTCCAGATGAAGTCGCGTCTGAAGCCGTGAAGATCATGGGGGACGTCTGGAAAAATGAGGAGACACGGTTCAACAACTTGAACACCCGCGCCATTGCACTGATCTCAGCTACATCGGTTGTTACAACCATTTTGGGCTTTTACTCCAAGAACCTCTTTGATACGAGCGGAACTCGCACAGGATTCCAAGGGGCTTGGAGAGAATGGGGTGCGGTAGGGCTTATTTGCTCAGTCTTGCTCTTGAGCGCCACCATCTTCGTGACTGTGTTCGGCGTGCTCCTCCCCCGACCGAGACCGGTTTTCGGCGACAACGCACTTACAGAAGGCACTGTGCCCGACGTGGGGACCGTCGACAGAACCGCGTTTGATGAGTACGGAGCCCTCTATGCAGGCCTTGCAAGCCGTACGGCTCGGAAGGCGTTTTGGATCGACTGGGCGTACGTCCTGTTCGCTCTAGGGGTATCCCTGAGCATCGTCGTTACAGTGCTTCTGGTGGTTGATGTCGGCTTCCTGACTAAGCCCGTGGGCATCTGACAACAGACCACCTGAGGACCCCATCGAGCAGTCACGCTTGACTTCAGGGTTACCTGTCTCCGGAGTGAGATGAGTGGTGGGACGTCACCCTGAGGTTCGACTGGTGCATCGTCCCATTCATCTTCTTTTCGTAGTTGCCGAATTCTTTGGGGGATACTTGGATCGGGCTCATCAGCACGTACGCGCTGTCGTGATAGCCCTGCTGCTGGTAGTGCTGGGAGCGGTACCTGCAGCGACCACGGCCTCGGCCAGCGAGCTCAGGGACAGCACCGGGGCAGTGGCGAAGATCGCAGTCCGACCCTCGCTGGGCTGCACTACTCCGGCAATTTTCACCGGTCAACGAACCTTGAACTTCTCTGCGCCTGAGGACGATGGTTCCTACATCGCACAAGTGCCGACGAGCGCCACCGCGGGCCGACCGCTGCCCCTTGTATTCGAGTTTCACGGTTACAACGAGTCAGGTCCTGCCCAGGCCGAAGCCACCGGTCTGGGCACGTATGGCCAGGCCCACGGCTTCATCACAATCACGCCATGGGTGAACGGTGAACCGGTGCCTATGTGGTTGTCAACGGTCGGGAGCAGGGACCTCACTTGGTTCGGACAGCTTCTGAGCCATATCGAGGCGACGACCTGTGTTGACGAGAACCGGGTGTTCGTAACCGGCGCATCAAACGGCGCTTTCATGGCGTCAGCTATTGCGTGCCAGTACTCGGCGCTGATCGCTGCAGTTGCGCCCGTTTCTGGCATCCAGACCATGAGGCCGTGCAGGACAACCCGGCCAGTGCCGGTCGTCACCTTTCACGGTACTGCAGATCCACTCGTTCCTTACGATGGCAAAGCATCGAAGCTCGCCGCTGATCTTCCTGCACCCGACGGCTCCGACCGCAGGATCGATACCCAAGAAGAGAAGCAGTTCGGTGCGAAGGGAGTCTTCCAACGGGGACCTAGCATTCCGCAGGAAGCGGCTGCCTGGGCCGAACGCAACGGTTGTATGGACGCGATCACGACCACCAAGATCTCGAGCACAGTGACCCTCCTGAGCTGGCAATGCCGTGACCATGCCAACGTCGAGCTCTACCGGATTGCAGGCGGTGGTCACACGTGGCCGGGGAGCCTCGGGCGAACCAAAATTGCTTCAAAATCCCAGACAAGATCGCTCTCCGGCGACGCCGTGATCTGGCAGTTCTTCAAGGCTCACCCGTTCAGTTTTTCCGATTGACGACGCTTACCCGATGTGGCGCTTGGCCCCCTGCCCTCTATCACCGAGACGGTCGAATGGGTTCACCGTTATGGGGACAGCCGCACCGCTGGACGCTTAGTCACATACGGCGGAACTCATGGCGTATTGCGATTTAGCCAGTGGCAGTAACCGATGTTGAAGATGACCAAGATGCCGCGGCCCCTGGCAACGACCTCGACGGTGTTGGCCAAGTCTTCGGGCATCCGCACGGTCGTCGCCGGTAGCGGGCCGATATTGACTAGGACTCCTCGCGTACCGTCTCGATCCGCACCTCCGGGAGCAGCCGCCGCACTCGAGAGACGACCGAGCCGTGCACGATGTCTCCCAGCCGGGAGTGGTGCCGTCCGACAACGAGTCGGGAAGCGCCGTGGTCCCGCACCGCTCGGGCCAGGCCCTCGGGCACCGACTCCGCGGTCATCTCGATGTAGAAGCCTCCGACCTCTGTCGCCAAGTCCCGGTGTTCGGAGTGGGCACGCGATCGCCGGTGGGTCATCCCGTCGTCGAGGGTGACGTGCACTACCAGCAGGTCGGCGTCGTCCTCGAGCGCCCGTTCGCTGGCGCGACGAATGACGCGCTGGCCCCAGTCGGTATCCGAGACCCCGGCCACCACTGTCAGGCGAGACGGAGCGACAAGCCCGCGCGCCTCGAGCATCTCCTCGGCCACCGCCTCAAGGGTTCCGTCCACCCAGGCCCGCCCGAGGGCACTGAGCGCCTGGAGGTTGGACACCCGGAAGTAATCTGCCAGCGCGCCTCCGACCTGGTCGGCCGAGTACACTTTTCCGTCTGCAATGCGCCGACGGAGCGTATCGGCGGGCAGATCGACCAGCACGGTTTGCCCCGAGCGCACGAACTCGTCCGGAACCGACTCCACCGTCCCCGCTCCGGTGAGTTGCGCCACGTAGTCCCGGGCCGACACCAAGTTGGCCAGGTTGGCGGTCGTCATGACGTCAATCCCGGCCACCAGGATGTCCGCCACTTCCTGCCACCTACGTGTGGTCGTGCCGACCACGGTGTGGGCCAGCTCGTCGACAAGGGCGATGTCGGCCCCGCTGGCCACTACCGCCTCGACATCGAGTTCGGCGAAGGTCCCGTTCCCGTAGGCGACCATGCGAGGTGGCACTACTTCCAGGTCTCCTATCTGCGCCCGGGTCTCGGCCCGGCCATGGCGTTCGACCCAGCCCACGACGACCCGCTGTCCCGCATCGGAACGAAGCCGGCCCGCCCGCATCATGGCGTAGGTCTTTCCGACCCCTGGAGCAGTGCCCAGGTACGTCGTCAGGGCGCCGGATCCTCCCACCACTGCAGCCTGCCACCTCGCCCGATCCCTCGCCCCGAACTGCGCTCGGGGACATGGCGGGCGGCCAATCAGCGGGCAACCTCGCCCGATGCGAATGACCTACGACCGGGATGCCAAGAATGAACTCTGGCCGTTCAGAGCCGACCAATACGGTCACATCCCGGATGAGCCGAGCCTGCCCCGTACTCCGCACCGCGACCACCGGTCGCCGGGACCTCGTCAGAGACGGCCTCGCTTGAGTCGCTTCCCTCGTCCCGAGGAAGGACATAGTCGACGGGGAGCTGAACGGCGACGTTGATTCGGTTCCACACGTTGATCAGGCCGATCAGGTACAACAGGGCGCTGAGCTCCTCGTCGGTGAAGGCTCCGCTCGCTTCTGACCACACCCGGTCATCGACACGTGCACCGTCACCAATCCGGGTCATCGCTTCAGCTAGTTCAAGTGCGGAGCGCTCCCTGATCGTAAATTCCGTCGACTCTCTCCAAGCGGCCAACGTGTCGAGTTTGGTCTGAGCAATGCCCCTCGTACGAGCAATGCCTGCGTGCAGGTTCAGGCAGAAAGCGCAACCTGTGATTTGTGAGACCCGGATCTCAACGAGGTCACTCAAACTCGCATCGAGGGGACCACCACGGAGATGGCTTGAGAGCGCTCGGACGTCTCGGTAGTACTGAGCGGCAGGGCCGGTGTAGGGATTGAATCGCATAAGGCTAACGACCCTGCCACAGGGAGTTTCGGGCGTGGGGGATGAACTCGGTCACCCAAGCGGGATCTCCCCTATCGCTCACTACCGGGAAGGTGATGCGGCAGAAGCGCTGTGGGATGACTCCGTACCGAAGGTCGGCTAGGACTCCGTAGTGAAGTGATCTGAGGTTCCAGCTGTCTACCCGGCACGACCCCGAGTAGCTCGCACTGTGTGGGGTGTCCGACCCCACCAAGTCGCGGCCTCGCTGACAGCGCGCAGTCGACCCGGATACGTCGCGACAGCCGTCAAGGGATTGTGATACGACGCCAATCGCTTACTCGACCCACCAGATCCTGCGGTGGTATCAGGGCTGATACTGGTTGATCACCCCTCCATGACGAGACTGCCCCAGTTGGCCTATGCCCTCAAGGGGTCGTTGCAACAGAGGCCACGAACGAATCGCGACGGCCAAGGTGAAATGGGTTGCATGGACTATTCCGATCTTCGGCAGGTTCGCACGACATCCACGTTGGGCTTCCCGAGCTGGGAACCCTGGTTCGATTCTCGCCGCCCGGATACCGCGGCAAAGAATCGGAAGATGATCATGGGACGGTGACACAGGACACAGAGGGTCACCGCAAGTCGGATTTCGGCAAATTCGGGACGGGCTGGTTTGTTCTTCAGAAACCGGGGGTACGTAGTGACTGCAAGAGTGGCGACCTGGGTCTGCATGCGTTGGAGTACTCAGGGGGGATTGGGGGTATCGATGTTTCACAACCGCTTCGTCAGAGTGCTGCTGACCGCGTCGATATTGACAGTGGGAATCGGAGGGGCAGCACTGATGCTCACCGCACCTTCGGAGGGTGTGGCGACGGCCGCAGCAAGCACGGGTCCGCAGTGCACCTTCAACGGAAGTTCCACTCCGCTGCTGACCGGAGTGTCAAAGGGAAGCAAGATAGCCGTAAATTGCACTGGACTGCCGGCGCTGCATCCGTACTTGTTGGTGGGTACAAGTCTCGTGTTGCCCCTCGATCCGGCAGCCGCCCCTCTGTTCTCTGGTCAGGTGACCTCCCTGGCTGGACTCTTTTCGCTCCTGGCAGCTCTCAAGGAAATCGATCTCGCTTCAGCCGCTACCGCCACATCGAGCATCTCTGGGGTCCTGAATACGACATGGACGGTGCCGACCTTCCAGGCACTCGACCCGAATGCCTCCTGTCCTCCAACGCAGGAGGAATTCAACTCGGGTCTGCTCGGATGCGCCTTGGCGATGATCGACCTCAGCAGCTTCACACCGGTGGGCGCGGGAAGCGCTCTCTTCGAGTATTCGGGTTTCCCGCTGTTCCCCCCGAATCCGACGGTCGCGCTATCTGCGACGACGGCTACTCCAGGACAGTCCGTGTCGATCAGCGACGCAGTCGGAGCCACCACCTACTGGTGGCTCGCGACCCTGAACGTCCTGCAAGGCGCACTTGGGGGGAGTGCTGGTTCAGCGGGAGTAACAGTCAAAGTCGTCGACTCGAAGGGACGATCGGTGCCTGCCGCGTCCAACGCGCAAGCTGTGCCGGCGTCGTATAACAACGGGGTCTTTACTCCGCCCGCTCTCTCTGGGAGCTTCTCCGTTCCGTCCACGGTGACGGGTCCGGTGACGGTCCACGTCACACTGACGGCGCCTCTCGACGGAATCCCGCTCAGCAACACCGCTTCGGCATCTCTCTTCGTGAACAATCCGCCCACGACGACCGTGATTCTCCCCTCGAACGGTGCGTCCGTCGCAGGATCCAGCTCTCTGGACGCCCTTGCTTCCGACTACGGCACCCTGACGAAAGTCGAATTTCACCTTACCGGCGGATCCTTGAACAAAACCCTCATCGCCACCGCATCGCCCACCATTTACGGCTGGTTCGCCGGGTGGAATACGACCACCGTACCGAACGGGTCGTACGTGTTGCAGAGCGAGGCCTACGACGCGGCCGGACTTAGCGCCTACAGCAGTGGGGTCACCATCACGGTGAACAATGCGCCGCCGAGCACAGCCGTCTTGGTGCCATCAGGCGGCGCCAGCGTGAAGGGGAATGCGGTTGCGCTCGATGCCAGTGCATCTTCGGGCGTGAACCAGGTTCAGTACGAGCTCACCGGAGGAGCATTGACGAACTCAGTCATCGCGACTTCAACTCCCACCGCTTACGGCTGGCTGGCTCAGTGGAACTCGCAGAGCGTCCCAGACGGCACCTATACGCTCCAGAGTGTGGCCTCCTACGCGGGAGGGGTCTCTGGTACGAGTCCGGGCGTCAAGGTCACGGTGGCGAACTGACTGACCTCGGGCGGGGTTCTCGGAGCACCCCGGACGCCCGCGCCGAAGAGCCGTCATTTTGCTGCTCTTGTTGTTTGGCCATGCCGTGCACATCAGGCGAATCGCAGCTGATCGGTCCCGGTGTAGCGCGATTTACCGAAACAACAGAGCCAAGAAGGCCACGACCCCGTGGCGAACTGCCTCGCACACCCGGTGTGAGGACGGCCACCGGTGATCAGATCCGGATGGCGGCGACCTGCCACGCTCGTGCGCCAGCCTGATCCCACGTGAGCTCGATCCGCGCGGGCACAATCGACTCGATCTGCCACCCCTCGGCGAAGCTGACACGGATCTCGTCCCTCGTTACTCGCCGAGGTCCCCAATCTCCGGGCTGTCGCTCGCTGAAACACAGCATGTAATAGAGCCCGCCCGCTGGCACGGCGAAGCTCAGACTCTGCACGAACAGGGCCCGATCATCGTCGTCGAGTCCATGGAACAGCCCGCAGTCGACGACTGTGTCGAACCGCTCCCCCAGTTCAACGAGGCGGAGGGCATCAGCGACCAAGAAGCGAACCTGAACACCTCGATCGGTTGCTTTGGCTTTCGCCAATTCGATGGCTGTGGAGGCGAAATCAATCCCAACGGCTTCGTGTCCCAAAGTCGACGCCAGGAGAGCATGTTCACCCGTCCCGCAGCCCACGTCGAGGACTCGGCCCGCCAGGCCGCCGGACCCAGCGAGCCTGACGAATGCGGATTGGGGACGGCCAATATCCCACGATGGCGTCATTGAGGCGTACGCCTCCTCGAAGTCACGAGCGGAGTCCGAAGGCCTTGACTCGGGACTGCGCACCTCATCGGCCATGGCGCCGTGACAGCACCTGCTGCGACACGCTGCCAGCGGTCGGGACTCTGGCGCTTGATGGGTGGCGAACTGTGCTGTTCTTGGCATCGTAGCTTCGGGTAGTGCTGCCGGTCCGCAGTTCGAGGCCACAACTGCCCTGTGGCCGAGTGAAATGTCGGTCCTCGGTCCGGCGCTCGTGGCGTCCGTGGTGCGGGGTGATCACGAATGGAGACCGTCATCACCAGTGGTCCGATCGTGACGGATATGTGAACTCCCTCCCTCGTATCGCAAGAGCTCTGTTCGAACAGTGACAAATGCGCGAACTTCTCTCGGATCGCTGATCGACGTGTTACTCAATTTTGCTCCTGGGGAAGAGGATCAGAATGGGGAACGAGGTGGCAACTTGAATGCCAAGCGGCTCGCTCTGAGAGGGCGCTTCCCGAGTCGGACAAACTGCGTGCTCATCGGAAGCCTGAGCGTCGCCGTGATCGGAGCAATGAGTGCGCTTGCTCTGTCTTCGCCCGCAGCAGCCGATCAGAGCGTACCGTTGCCTGCGAGCATCCCTTCAAACTGCGGAACCGCCGACAGCACGGTTGCACTGTCGGCGTTCTTCGCAACGGTTCCAGCCAACTCGACGGTGACGTTCCCCGAGAACGGATGCTTCATCATCAATGAGACACTGTTGCTCCAAGGTACGACCGGACTCACCATCGAAGGCAACGGTTCCACGCTGAAACAGACGGTCAGCCCGACGAATCCCGCACCGCTCGTCGAGTTATGGAATGACGCGAACCTCACGATCGAGAACCTGAACATCGACGGGGCCTACACCGGATCGAACAGCGGCGAGGGCTCGGAAGGTGACTACGGCATTCAGTTCGAAGCCGACTCTGGCGTCACGCTCACCAACGACACCGTGAACAACATCCAGGGCGACTTCCTCTACTTGTCGCCCCCCTACGACGTCACAACCAGTGACGCGCTCTCGACGGGAATCACCATCACCAACTCGACCTTCACGAATGCCGGCTACCACGGGCTGACGGTTGAATCAGTCGGGTGCCCCACGCTCACTCCGTGCAACGGCCTCACAGTCTCCAAAGACACCTTTAGCGGAATCGGCACCGATGCGATGGACTTCGAGTACGACGACTACTCGACGCCCTTCAACACCAACGGCACGCCATTCTGGGCCGCGCAGGACGACGTGACGATCGAGGACGACACCTGGGCCAACTGGGGCAACGACTGGTTCGCCAGTCTCCAAGGCCAGACACCCGGCGTCCAGGAGCAGCGCCTGACGCTCACGCACAATACGCTGCTGACCACGGGACCGCTCTTCGAGGTCGTCGGCACGAACCCGTACCTGACGACGGCGCCGTACACGAATGCGGACTGGACGATCACCGACAACAGCTTCCAGAGCGGCTTCTATGGCTACGCCTATCACGGCGGATACACCGTGGCGGCGCAGCTGTACAACATCAGGGACCTCACCTTCACCGACAATGATTTCCCGTTGTGCATCGGCGTCGACAACGGCCCAAATGGGACCACGCCCTATCCTGCGTCGGAGTGCGGTACGCCGGCGGAGTACCTCATGGACATCAACACGATCCTCGGTGGGACGATCGCCGATAACAACTTCAGCGGGGCCGCCGGCGTCGAGCAGCCGGAACCTTATGCCAATGGCGACGTGGGCGTGACAGAGTGTGGCAACACCTACGGCGTCAATGCCGGCCAAGTGGACGACGCGTGCCCATCAACGACGCAGCCACCCGGCCAGCCGAACCCTCCGAGACTTCATGCGGTCCGCCAGCGCCACGGCCACCGCCACGGCTACTAGGCTACGGCTACGGCTACGGCTACGGCTACGGCTACTGACATCGCAGGCGGTAGCCCCAGCCCTGGACCTCCGCCGCACCGCCATCGAGCTGGAAGCGGCCGTACCGATCAGTAGCCGTCGACCAGCTATCCGGCAGCGGGGATTCACGTCTCGCGCCGGCTTTCGAGGTGCTGCGCCAGGAACTGGAGCGCTGGCGGCTCTTGGGCAACGAAGAAGTCCCCCGTGTGGCAACCCTCCGATATGTCCACGATCGCTCCGGCGGGGAGGGCATGACCGAGCGCGACGACACCCGGGTGAAACGGATCATCGAGTCCAGAGGCGATGCGCACGGGCTTCCCGGCCAGCGCTGCTGTGTGGGTCACGACGTCGTCAGCGGCAAAGTCGGCTGCAGAGGCGTATGCGCCAGGGTTCGCCGCCGAGGCTTGGGAGTAGCTGGTCCAGACAGCGGGACTGATTGCCGCCACCGCGGCGACGAGCTGGGGTTGCTTCTCAGCCACGAGGAGCGCTCCGTACCCGCCCATCGAAATGCCCATCATGCCGATCCGGCTGGGCGGTCGGCCCAGATTCATTGACTGGCAGAGCGGGATGAGCTCATCAACGATCATCGTCAGGGGATCATCCCCCGGATGCGGATTCCAATAGCCATGTCCGCCGTCCACTGTCACCAAGGCCATCGGTGGAAGTGGACGGCCCCCAACTCGGAGTGCCACCGCCTGACCCGGCGACATCCCAACCAGAGCGTCGGCGTGGTTGCCGCCTTCTCCGTGCAGCATCACCACCAGTGGGAGCGGGTCGTCCAACCCCCGGCCTGGCGGCCACGCAACCGCGTAACCGACAGTGCGTCGCCGGCTCCTCGAGTAGAACCGATCGGAGATCGACGCGCCGAGCGTCGAGAACCTCAGCGGAGGGCTCGCCACAGAGCACGCGCCATCGAGCCGATCCAACTCCTGCTGTCCGGGGAGGACGCCGTGGGCGATGAGCTCGACGCCAACGGCCCCGGCGGCGGCGACGGCGACGAGACCGCCCGCTCCAAGGGCCAGAACCTTCCGCCGGCTCCATGGTCGACCGCCAGATCCTGCGAACAACGGCAGACTGCTCCCCGAACGGCCTCGGGCGGGTCGGGACTCATGGCCCCGCTCCTCCATGGACTTCATCGGGGGCGCTATCTCGTCGCCACAGAACCAGGGCTGCGACCGATCAGCTGCAGAGCTCGTCCAGCAGTGGCGAGCGAGGCCACCATCACACAGATGCTGCCGATGTCGATTGCACCGACATGGAAAAGATTGCGCGGTCCCGGCCCTCCATCGACAACCCAAAGACTCGCCCCGATGAGAAACATGACCATGACAACGCCTCCAAGCTGGGCGAGGCGCGCTTCGAATCGCAGCAACTTGGGCGAGAGCTCGATCTCCCGCCCCAGCCGGACCGCCCCGATGCCAAAGCACATCAGGGCTATCGGGCTGACCACCATCCATGCAAGCTCGGGGGCGGGAAACGAGAGCAGGCTCGCCGGATGTGCCCAGTACGCGGTGACGAAGAGCGTCGCGGCCCATGCGAAGGCGGCCACTCCGCCTGGCACGAGGCCCTGCAGCGCCCAAGGATGACCACCGGTTCCGGGCCAACCGTTTGCGAAGTGGCGGCTTCCGAGGATGAAGATCCCGGAGCCAGCCGCCATGAGGGCAAAGGGCCGAAGGACTCGGCCTCGGCGAAAGGCGCTCCTGGCCGCGACCCATGCGAGGGGAACGACCGCGAAAGCACCGATCAAAAGGAGTACGAGGACCGAACAGGACATCACGATCATGGCAGCGGAGGTCGCAACCGTGTCGGGCGCGGACCATTGCCAACCGATCGTGAGCTGTGCCCACATGCCGAGCCCGAATGTCACGAAGACGGCTGCGGCACAACCGAAGGCAAGCACTGTCCTTCGATTGCGCTCGGAGTGCTCGAGGTTGCTCTGATTCAGTCCGGCGTAGGCAAGGCGTGCGACGACCCCACTCAGCGCCACGTCGACAGGTCTCTTCAGCGATCGGGGTTGCTCCGACATGTCGGAGATGAGCAACTCGGCGAACTCGTCGCCGTAGCGAGCACGCCACTCGCTCGGATACCACCGCAGCAGCCGTTCAGCCCTGCGAGCCAGCGTGCCCCGCATCTCGGTCATGCGGCTCCCCACGCGCCGGCCAGCCGCCGGAGCCCGAGTTCAGCAATTCGCCTCTGCGCGACGAGGTGCGATCGCAACGCTGTCGCCCCGAGCGCTGTCAGCTGATACGGGCGCCGGCGATCGTCGCTTTCGATCGCCTCTATGAGCCCCTGTCCTTCCAGGCGGCTGAGCGCCTCATAGAGCGTGCCCGGGGCGAGCCGCGTGCCGGAAAAGGCCTCGATGTCCTTCGTGAGCACGTACCCATGTTTCGGGCCGTCGGCCAGGCTGGAGAGAATCAGCGTGGCTGGGCCCGCATAACGCCCGAACCCGCTGAATTCAGTCGGGGTCGCTTCCTGCCGTGAAACCCGGGCCACAAACCGACTCTATACCGGTTACCGATCTATCGGCAACCGATACCACGTCACAAGACGAGGGCGCTGAGTAGACCAGGTAACCGAGCCGCTGGGTGAGGAAGGCGCGCACGAACGGATCGCGAAGGCGCCAGATGCCGGCATCGACCACGAAATGAGTGGCGAGAAGACCCAGATAGACCCCGAAGAACAACCGCAGCGACCGACCATCACCGTGCAGGTGAGACAGCAGATTCAGGACCACGCCGCCCAGGACTGCGAGCGCGCACAGCGCGGCCACCCCGCCGATCCGATTCCGGCCCTTGTCTCCGGCAGCGACCAGTCCCATCAGAAGCAGGTACTGGAGACCGTGCGCCATCGTCATGCCGGCGACGGCTGCGTACGGCGAGGTGAACACGAAGATTGGAAGCGGAAAGAGGAGCGCCAACCCGTATATGACGAAGAACCTCGGTGACCGGTCGGTCCTCGGACGCCTGGTCAACGCCAGCGTTCCACCAGCGACACCGAGGACCAAGAACGCTGTCGCCGAAGGTGCAACGTACCCAGCGAACGGCGGCCGAACATCGAGTTGGAGAAGTCCGGGATGTGCGCAGACTTCCGCGATCCCCGCGGTACCCGTCGTACAGATCGCGGCGCGCTCGCCACGCCGGAGCGGTGCGAGGCCGAGCGACGCTCCGGTCAGAGCTACCTGACCGAGGTTCTGCTTCTGGAAATGGTGGAGTTGCCACGCCAGGACCGCCAGCGCCGCCCACGACACCTGTCGCGGGCTCGCTGCCACAGAGAGGACTATCCCTGTCACCACGAGCCCGAAGGGTGCCCAGACATATCGACAACGCTGCCCCCAGGCGTAGCTGCGAACATTCGAGTTCGTGAAGAGCCAGCCCGTTGACGCAACGTGAACGGACGAACCCAAGAAGAGCAGCCACGCCAGACCGACGTCTGGAGAACCTCCCGACTTCGGCAGCGAGAACGACACACGCGGCGAGCGCTCCACATGTGAGAACGATCGACGTCCAGAGCCACAGTGCGGCCGGTGTCCTGGGCGGTATTGCGGCGCCCTTCATTTCACGCCGGTTTCGCTCAGCGCCGGATCTGGGCGGTCACCCCCCACCGCACCCGCCCGCAGCTCCGACGGAAGGCGCAAGGTGGAGGGCGGCAACCAAGACCCCCCCTCCGACCAACACAACGAGGACCGCCAACCACAAGACCCACCGCCCGCTCCGTCCCGCCTGAGTGGCACCCTCGTCTGGCAACCACACGGTGTCGCGTCGAGTGAGTTCGCTCATGAGACGACACTATATCGGCAACCGATACATCGTCAACCATACTAGTCTTCGACTTCGAACCACCGGAGGGTGTTGGCGAGGTTCTCGAACGAGCTCAGTGTCGCCGGGTCGTCGGGACCCAACGTTCGACTTCTGACGTCGAGGATGCGCCTGCGTAGCTCGCACGATTCGGGGACCTGCCCCATCTGGAGCAGCGTGGTGGCCAGGTGCGAACTGGCTTTCATACAGTCCTCGCTCTCGCCTGCACCTTGCCGCTCGTATCGATCGACAGCCTCTTTGAGCAGCCGATGTGACTCAGGGAGGTTTCCGAGACGTCTCGAGGTGCATCCGAGCCACTCCATGGCCAACAGGGTCTGCTGATGATCCGGCCCCAGCGCATGTGCTCGACCCGTAAGAACGTGCTCAAGGAGGGGAAGCGCCTCTTGATGCCGACCGAGGCGATCAAGGTTGAACGCCTGAAACCCCTCCGCCGTCAGCGTGCTGGGGTCGTCTGGCCCGAGAAGAAGCCGAATGTGAGTCACACACTCCGTCCTGAGTTGCACTGCTTCCTCATAACGACCCAGGCGCTCCAATCGCTGCGCGACCTCGACTCTGGCCTTCAATGTCATTGTGGATTCGGCCCCACGATGACGGATCGACCAGTCGAGAGTGGCTTGCGCGGACTCAAGAGCCGACTCGGGATCCGAATCCATCTTCTCGGCGGCGCGCTTCGTCGCCTGGGTGATGCGATTTCGCAACCAGGGACCGGCTCCTCGCTTGGCTGCCCTCGGCGTTGGCACTGTCCAAGCGTATTTCGCGTAGGAAGGGGGCGGAGCGGGCCGAAAGCCTTGCACTTCTCAGCCCGGGGCCATGCGGTTCAAACCAACACACCGGACACTGAGCAGACCAGGCAGTACGGCGGGGGATCCATGCTCTGCACCACCGCACCGGCACCATTTCAACGATGCCGGGCTCTCTGTCTGCGATACGCCGAGGGGGTCACCCCGGTCCTCACACGAAAGGCCCGATTGAACGAGCTCAGACTCTCGAACCCCACCGCGTTGGCCACGTGGAGGATCGACGGTCCGGGCTCCGCCAGAAGGGCCATCGCCCGCAGCAGACGCGCTTGGATCAGGTAGTTCCGCCACGACATGCCCAGTCCGGCCTCGAAGCGGCGGCGAAGTGAGCGCTCGGAGAGGCCGACGTGACTTGCGGCCTCCCCAATGGTGGCGGCGTCGAGATTCTCTCGGGTCCAGCTCAGCGCAACCGCAAGCACAGGGTCGCTGGACGTGGGCAGGAACAGCGGTGCCTCACTGTCCAGAGCTTCAGAGACCAACCGGCCCAACGCGATGAAGTATGCGTCCGCGACGGGATCAGAACGTGATCGCCCGATGGGCCAGCGTCCGGCGTAGATCATCATCTCTCTCAACACGGGCGGTACGGCCAGGATGCGGACGCGCCCACCCGGATCGGGCACTAGGCCGGACTCGAAGAACACGGAGATCGTCCGAACCGTCGTCCCGATCGTCGTCCGGTGGTCCATGCCCGAGGGAACCCAGGCAGCCTGCTGCGGCGGCAAAAGGAAATGGGCAGTCGCGGTTTCGACCTCTACCGTGCCGTGGAAGGCGTACTCGAGCTGATGCAGGTCGTGGGCATGCCAGGTCGTGATCACTTCATCGCCCTCGTAGAGGTAGCTGCCGGCCGATTGCGCGGATCCCGAGCGCATATCCACCAGTTCGGATTTGGCCGAAGAGGACAAAACCTTGTCCGATTGTGCAGAGACGGCCATGCGTCGCTCATCGTACAAGTGAGGCATGAACGAATCCCACCTGCAGTTCCTTGCCAGCCCCGAGTGGGCCCAGATGCTCGAAGCAGAATTGCTGCCCTGGATAGAGGCCGCAGGCGATCTGGGCGATGACGTCCTCGAGATCGGTCCGGGACCGGGCCTCACCACCGACCTCCTCCGTCAGCGCGTGCAGAGGGTCACAGCCGTGGAGATCGATCCCTCATTGGGTGAACCCCTGCGAGACCGTCTGGCCGGAACGAATGTCGACGTCATCGTCGCCGATGCAACTGATGCAGGTCTGCCGGACGATCACTATTCAGCGGCAGCGTGCTTCTCGGTCCTGCACCACATGCCGTCCCCCGAAGATCAGGACCGACTGTTTCGCCAATTGCACCGGGTCCTGCGCCCCGGCGGCATCTTCGTGGGGCAGGACTCCTTGGACCTCGACTCGATGCGTGCAGCGCATGCGGACGACGTCTTTACGCCGGTTGATCCGGATGGAATGCACGAGCGGCTGGCAGCCGCCGGCTTTGGAGCGACAAGGACCGACCTCGTCGGCTTCCATTTCCGATTCGTCAGTGAGAACCTCGCATGAGCGCACCACTGGCTCCGCATCACTCTGGAAGGAATCGGCCCAGAGACTTCAGCACTTCGTAGAAGCTGCGCATGCTTTCGTGCACGATCCGTTCGACCGGCACGACCTCCGCCACGCGCCCGGCCACTTGGCCTCCGAAGGCAAAGCCGGCATCGAGATCGCCCTCGAATTGGAGCTTGAGGACGCCCTCCATACCAACAGTCCGACCCATGATGACCGACGGCTCGTTCTCGAGGCTCTCGCTGAAACGGGTGCGCATGACCCGATAGGCCGGACTCGAGTGGGCACTGAGCACGACGGTGTCAGTGGCGTCGGCCCCTGTGACGAGGCTCTTGTAGTTGTCATGCACCGGCGACTCGGTCGCACTCACCATGCGCGTTCCCATCTGGACTCCCTCGGCTCCGAGAGCGAAGGCCGCCGCCATGGAGATGCCGTCAACAATGCCCCCTGCGGCGACGACGGGGACTTCGAACGCTCCGCAGATCTGCGGCAGCAAGACCATCGTCGATACGGGTCTCGTGTTCTCGAAGCCCCCGCCTTCTCCCCCTTCGACCACCAGCCCGTCGACCCCTGCGTCGACAGCCTTCTGTGCGGCACGCAAGGACGGAACCACGTGGAACACGGTGATGCCGGCGTCATGAAGCTCCCGGGTGTACCGAGCCGGGTCCCCGGCGGAGGTGGTCACGAACCTGACGCCCTGCTCGGCGACGAAGTCGACGATGCCGGAGTCGGCGACCAGCATCTGGGCGATGTTGACACCCCATGGTTTGGCCGTCCGGTCGCGCATCGCCGCCATTTCGCCCCGGACCTCGTCGAGGCGGCCGGAAGACGTTTCGACGATCCCGAGGCCTCCCGCGTTCGAAACGGCGGAGGCCAACTGCGCCCGAGCCATAAATCCCATGGGAGCCTGCAGCAACGGGTAGTCGATACCGAGAAGCTCGGAGACACGTGTACGGAGTGGTGGCGGAGCGTCGGTACCGATACTGCCAACATATCGAGGAGTCCTCGAGGCCGCTGTTACCATCGCCGGGCCAGCCGGACGGACCGCTGATTCACCGTCCGGGCCCAGAGAGTGAGGAACAGACGAGTGCCATGAGATCGGTCGAACTCCGTCAGCTCATGCTGATCACGATTCAGGTTCGTCCCATCGTCGACCTCGGCGGAGGACGCCGCTACGTTGCCTTCGACGGGGGGATGTTCGAGGGCAGGGACGGCTTGGCCGGCACCGTCCTCGAGGGTGGGGTCGATTGGCAGACCGTCCGCGCCGACGGGGTGCTCGAGATCGATGCCCACTACACACTGCAGACCGAAGCGAACGAAGCAATCGAGGTCGTCTCTCAAGGCGTCCGCAAGGCGTCCGAGCCGGTCACGGCGCGATTAATGCACGGTGATCAGGTCGGGCCCGACGAGTACTACTTCCGGACGCTGGTCCGGCTGGCAACCGCGGCGCCTCGCCTGAGCCGGCTGAACGATCTCATCGCCGTCTCGACCGGCGACCGCGAACGCAACACCGTCCGCATCCACATGCACGAGGTCCTGTGAGCCCGGCCGGGTCCTGCCTGCGTGGTGTCGTCATCGGCGCCGGCATCGGAGGCCTGGCGACAGCCCTCAGCCTTGACGAGATCGGCGTGCAGGTGGACGTGTTCGATTCGATACGCGAACTGCGTTCCCTCGGCGTCGGCATCAACTTGCTCCCCCACGCGGTCCGCGAGCTCGACGCACTGGGCCTCTTCGACGAGCTGTGCGCACACGCCATCGCTCCCTCCTCCCTGGTCTACTGCACGAAGAGGGGACAGGAGATCTGGCGGGAACCGCGCGGGATCGCGGCCGGCTACCCCTGGCCGCAGCTCTCCATCCACCGCGGCATATTGCAGGAGGTGCTTCGACGCGCCGTGATCGAGCGCTTGGGGGCGGACACGATCCACCTCGGACGTCGCCTCGTACGGATCGGTGGAGGCGAGGGGGCTCCCGTGGCGGAGTTCGACCACGGGGAGCTCGCCGCTGACCTCGTCGTCGCCGCCGATGGCATCCACAGCGCGGCGCGGGCGCAGCGCTACCCCGACGAGGGACGCTTCCTGTGGAACGGCTCGTTGCTCTGGCGAGGCATCGCCGAGGTGGAGCCGGTGCTCGACGGTCGCACCATGGTCTGGGCCGGACATCCGGAGCAGAAGTTCGTCGGCTACCCGATCGCCGACCTGCCCGGAGGCAGGCAGAGGTTCAACTTCGTCGCCGAGCTGCGGCGTCCCGACTCCGACCTTGCCCGGACAGAGGATTGGAATCGCGCGGGTTCCCTGGACGACTTCCTGCCCCAGTTCAAAGGGTGGGACTTCGGCTGGCTGCACGTGCCCGCCATTGTCGAGGCGGCACCCGAGACTTTCCTGTTCCCCATGGTGGACCGGGAGCCGATTCCGCAATGGACCTTCGGCCGGTCCACGCTCCTGGGCGATGCCGCGCACCCGATGTACCCCATCGGCTCCAACGGCGCTTCTCAGGCAATCCTCGATGCCCGCGTGCTGGCTGGCTGCCTCCGCCGGCACGGCGACAATGTCGATGAGGCCCTGCGGCGCTACGAGGAGATCCGTCGCCCGGCCACCGCGGCCATAGTGCGGGCGAACCGCGGTTTCGGACCCGAGCTCCCCATGCAGCTCGTCGAGGAGCGCGCGCCCGACGGTTTCGTCGAAGTCGCCGATGTCATCACGCCCGAGGAGATCGCCGAAGTCACCGAGCGGTACCGTACGACGGCCGGCTTCTCTCTCGCCGCCCTCCAGCGCGGCACGTCGCTGGTGGAGGACCCCGACCCGCTCTAGAGACGAGCCGGCGGCGGGGCGCTCTGCGAATCGGGTCCGCTACCGGAGGTCACTTGGCACGCCGGTGACAGCGTGGGAGAAGATGCGATAGTGGGGCCAGCAGACCGCAAACTTGCAGACCGGGGTGATCCCGCGGCCACCCGTGGGACCCACCGCTTCTCCGGTCGGGTCGCCATCGTGACCGGATCCACCGCTGATCCGAGCATCGGCCGTTCGTGCGCTCTCCGCCTGGCGCGTGAGGGCGCCTCGGTCGTGATCAACGGCCGTGACGAGGGTCGGGTTGCGTCGACAGAGGCGGCCTTGCGCTCCGAGGGCCTCGACGTCGTGGGCGTCGCCGGGTCCATGGACACCGAACCTGCCGTCACGCTCCTCACCGACCGGGCCATTGAGGCGTTCGGTCGCATCGACCTTCTCGTCAGCACGGTGGGCGGTGCCCCCCACCCGCTGCCCTTCGACACCATCAGCGAAGAGCAGCTTCTCGAGACCTTCCGGCTCAACACGTGGCCGACCCTTGCGCTGATCCGTGCGGCTCTCACCCGCGGACTCGACAATGATGCCGGGTCGGTGGTGGCCATTTCGAGTGGTTCACCGCGCAAGACCACCTCGTCAATGGTCTCTTACGCGGCCGCCAAAGCGGCGCTGAACGCCATGACGCGGACGGTTGCAGCCGATCTGGCCGGCCGCGGGGTGCGGGTCAACGCGGTGAGCCCGGGATTGGTGCGCACCACGGCGACTCGTTCCATCTGGAGATCCGATGCCGGCGCGGCAGCGGGAACAGCTCTTCCGCTCGGACGCCTGACCGAAGCCGAGGACATCGCGGCGGCGGCGTGCTTCCTCTTGTCCGACGATGCGCGGCAGATCACCGGGATCACTCTGGACGTCGACGGCGGCAACCATCTCTCAAGCGGGTGGACGCCGATCCGGTGACTCCGGGGTTGCCTCACCCTGCAAGGACAGATTTCTCTTCAACGGCAGGACGACGGTGGACCCGATCCGCTCAATCTGCTCCCGGACCTGCTCGGGCACCATCCCCGGGAGCTGCACCCGGAGGTTGAGCGCGTCGGCGCCCACCACGCGCGCTGTCGTCGCCAACCGCTCCACCAGCTCGTCCGGCTCGTCGGCCGCGATCGTCTCGTCGGAGCCGAACGCGTTCGGCCGGCCGGCGTAACTCTCATACACCGCCCGCTGGCTCTCGACGAGCCCGGAGTGCACACGACCCAGCCATACCCGACGAATCAGCACTTTGGAGCCGGTGCCCCCTGCCTCGTCGAAGGATCGGGTCAGGCGCGCCAGTCTGTCCGGCGTCGACATCCCCTCCATGAGAATCCCGGCACCGCAACGGGCCGCCCGAACGGCGGCAGCCACCGACACCGCCGCACTCAGTACGGGTACCGGCGCTCGCCGGCAGGCAAGCAGAGCGGGGTCCCCGTCGAGATCACCCAATTCTTCGCCTCGAAGCATGGCCACGAGCCGCGGCAACTCCGTCTTGAACGTACCGACGGCGTCTGTCTGACTTACGCCAGCGACTTCGAAGTCCAGGGGCAGGGCCCCCGCGGCCACCCCGAGGCCGACGCGACCCCGATGACGAGCGTGCAGCCACGCGACCTCCTCCGCGACCAGCGCTGTCGGCCTCAGGGGGAGCAGGAGCGGTGCCGCGCCGGCCCAACCGCTTGCGTGCTCCTCCAATATGAAGGAGGCCATCTGCAGCGGCTGTGCCATGTAGCCCGCAAAGCCACCGTGGTGCTCGCTCGTCATCACCCCGTCGAAACCGCTGTCGAGGGCGAGGCGGGCTTGCGCGCAGATTTCGCTGACGATGAGGTCGGCGGGAAGCTCGTTGTGCGGATACAGCCGGATGGAGACCGACGCTGGCTCGAACGGACGGCGCGTCGGGCTGTCGGTCGTGGTCACGACTCGCTGGTCTTGGGGCGGCGGTCCTGAGACTGCCGACTCAGCGGATCGTCCCCGCTCCGGGGATGAGGGGAAGATCGAGCGCGGTGGCCCACCCGGGCGGGAGGTCGTTGACCGCCGGCACTGCGTTGAGGGCGCGCAACCCTGTGGCGAGGCAGCCGGCCGCGGCGGCGTCGCGGCCGCTGCCGTCGGTGAAGCGGAAGGCGGTCTCCTGGGTGATGGACGGCGTCCCCTCGATCTCCACCCGGTAGACGTCGTCCTGGGTTCCCCGGGGCCAATCCGGCGCGGCGTCGGTGCCGACCCGGTTGACGTGCTCCAGGCAGATGCGGGGCTCTCCCTTGTAGATGCCGTTGATGGTGAAGTGGATGGCCGCCACCTCACCCGGGTTGATGACACCCTTGGCGGTGGCGATCGGGGTGTCGGTGATCCATTTGTCCCAGGTGCTGGTGATCGCATCGAGCTCAACGCCGGCCGCGTGGGCCATCATCGGAACGGTGGCGCCCCACGACATGACCAGGATGTCGGTGTGTTCGAGGAGCGGCGTGAACTCCGGTGGGCGCCCGATCCCCATCTCGTCCTCGTACGCCCCCGTGTAGTTGATGTAGTCCACGAGCTCGAGAGCCTTCACCTTGCGCACCTCGGCGCAGAGCCCCATCAGCGTCATGGGGAACAGGTCGTTGGCGAAGCCCGGGTCGATACCGGTGGTGAAGCAGGTCGCGCCCCCCTCGTCGCACGCCTCGGTGATCGGGTCGATCCATGACGGGGGGTTGAGGGTCATGTACGGCCAGACCCAGGGGGTCATGGCCGTCGAGCTCACGTCGATGCCGGCGCGCAGGAAGGCCCCCATGTCCCTGATGTTGGCGTCGGCCCGGCCGGCGGTGGGCCCGTAGTGCGCCAGCGCGTCGGGCCGGAGGTCGATCAGCGCCTGCAGATCGTCCGTCGCCGTGATGCCGATCGGGTCGATGCCGCAGATCTCCCCGGCGTCGCGTCCCACCTTGTCCTTGTCGTTGACCCCCACGCCGACCAGCTCGAAGTTCGGATGGCGCAGGACCTCGGGGATGATCATCTTGCCCACGAACCCCGTGCCCCAGACGACTACCTTCTTCTTGTCTGCCATGGGGGCATCTTCGCACCCCGGCCGGGACGGGCTACGTACGGCGTCGTCGCTTCTGCAATGGTGGGCCCATGCGCAGCTTGGTGGCGTCGTCCGCCGGTGCCGGCTATGGCTTCCTCGTCGACGAGGAGGGGCAGCTCCGCCAGGCCGGGTTCGGGCCTGAGATCGCGGCACACATGGAGCGGTTGTCGGCCGCGGTGCCGGCGGGCATGTACCCCTTGGCCTACCCGGCTTACGACGAGGAGCCCGTCCGGGCGCCCGCGTTGCGGGTCACCCACGCCGACGGCGGCACGACGACCCGGCTGCTGGTGCGGGACATCGAGGTGGAAGGCCCGGCCACCGACATCGTCCTGGTCGACCCCGCTCGGCCGCTGGAGGTACGGCTCTGCTTCCGCGCCGATGACCAGGGTGTGCTGCGCCAGTGGGCGACGGTCACCAACCGGCAGGCCGGCGCGGTCACGTTGTTCGAGGTCGCAGCTGCTGCGCCGTTGCTGGCCGCCCGGGCTCCGCACCTGACCCATTTCGGCGGGGGTGACTGGGCTGCCGAGTGGACCACGACGACCGAACTCCTGACGCCCGGGACCAAGGTCGTCGATTCCCGCGGTGGCGTTCAGCCCCACCTGCGGTCCTGTCCCTTCTTCCTGCTGGCCCGGGACGGCGCCCCGCACGAGACGAGCGGGACCGTCCTCGCCGGGGCACTCGCCTGGGGTGGCAATACGCGCTTCGCCTTCGAACGCACCGCGGCCCCGGCTGTGCGGGTCTGGTGCGGGCACAATCCGATGTCGGCCGAGTATGTGCTCGACCCCGGTGCGACGTTCACCACCCCCGAGCAGATCTGGGCCTGGTCGCGGGACGGCGTCGGTTCCCTGAGCCGTCGCCTGCACCGCTGGGTGCGCGGCCACGCGGTGCGCGACGGCGACGAGCTGCGCCCGATCGTCGTGAACAACTGGGAGGCCACCTTCTTCTCCTTCGACACCGGACGGCTCCTCGGCCTCATCGACCGGACCGCGGACCTCGGCGCGGACCTCTTCCTGCTCGACGACGGCTGGTTCGGCACGTCGCACCCCCGCAACGCCGACACGGCCGGCCTCGGCGACTGGCAGGTGAACGAGGCGAAACTGCCGGGGGGGCTCCGTCCTCTCATCGAGCGGGCGGAGGAGCGTGGGGTCCGCTTCGGACTGTGGCTCGAACCCGAGATGGTGAACCCTGACTCGACGTTGTACGCCGATCATCCCGACTGGGTCGTCGCCCAGCCGGCACGGCCGCGGCGGGAGTGGCGCCAGCAGCTCGTCCTCGACGTCCTCCAACCGGAGGTGGCCGAATTCGTGCTCGACGTGGTGGATCGCACCCTGGCCGAGAACCCCGGCATCAGCTACCTCAAATGGGACGCCAACCGCCCCCTCACCGACCCGGGGTCACCCGCCCTTGACCGCGACCGTCAGGCCAACTACTGGGTCGACCACGTGAGGGCCACCTGGGAGCTCATGGCGACTGTGGCCGAGCGCCACCCCGAGCAGACACTCATGCTCTGCGCCTCGGGCGGCGGCCGGCTCGATCTCGGGACGCTCGGCCGGTTCCACGAGGTCTGGCTGTCGGACAACACCGATCCCGTGGACAGGGTGCGGATGCAGTGGGCCGCCTCGCACTTCCTGCCCGCCAACGTCGTGGCCGCCCACGTGACCCGGCTGGGGGACCGGCCCATCGCCTTCGGCTGTGCGGCGGCCATGAGCGCCCGGTTCGGATTCGACGTGGACTTTGAGGCGCTCACCGGCGACGAGCTCGGTGTGTGCCGCCGGGCCGTCGCGCTGTACCGCGAGGTGCGCCCGCTTGTGCAACTCGGCGATCTGTGGCGGCTGCTCCCCCCGGAGGAGCGCTGTGCCCTGTCCTTCGTGGCGCCCGACGGGCACGCCGCCGTGGCATTCGGCTTCCAGCTGTCCGACGGCACGGCCGACGGCGACGCGGGAGCGGCGCGCCCGGGGGATGGGTTGTTGCCTCTGGGCGGGCTGCGCGCCGCACAAACCTACGAGGTCAGGGCGGTCGACCTCGCCGACCCCGGTCCCGAGGGCCCCGCCGGGAGATGGAGTGGCGCCGAGCTGATGGAACGGGGCCTGGAATGGCCGCTCACCGCGGCGTGCACAGCGTGCATCTGGGTGCTGCGGGCGGATTGAGAGCGGCCGCGTATCTGCGTAGCGCCGGCCGGCCGGGGCCTGAGGAGAGAGGCGGACACCCGCTGTCGGAGACGACCTCGCTGGAGCCACCGGCAGCCGATCAGGGCCAACGGGTCACACTTCCCTCACACCCACAGCCGGCGCCGGAGCGGCGACCATCGCTCTGTCGACTTCGCGGTAGACGCTCAAAGCTCGCGTCAGAACGGCAGCCAATTCGTGGCTGACGAGCCGAGCCAGTCGAGCACCTGGCGGCGCGTCGTCGGTCCGTGGGGACGCCAAGCCGAGGGAAGTGCGCCCTCGTGGCGCAGATCGGCCGCCTCGGAGATGTTGGCCGTGAGCGGATCTTGGGTCAGGCCGCACCGCATGGCCGTCGGGTCAAGGCCGAAAAGGGTCGCAGCGTTGAGGCCGAACACACCGGCCTTCACTTCGGTCGTCAGCGCCGGGTAACCGTAGGTCTCCTGAAACTGTGGCGTGATCTCAAAAATGCGCATGGCCATGATCTGCGGCTCGGGGCTTCCGTACCAGATGGCATCGGTCCCCCACAGGACCCGCTGCGCGCCGACGCGGCCGACCAACTTGCCCATGGCGTGGGCTGCCTGGTCGGGCGTCGTCAGGAGCTGGCGCCACAGGGTGGCGATGTCGACCCAGACGTTGTCGTTGGCCGGCACGGCATGACGGTCGAGGGCGGCCAGCAGCGTGTCGATGCCGATGGTGGCGCCGGGGTCGTAGGGACCCTCGACATGGCTGGGATCCCATGCGGCGTGGTACACGACGAACTGCATGTCGGGGAACTGGCGCGAGACGGCCACGACGTCGTCGGGGTGGTTGAACGCCGGGTCGAAGTTCACCAGCGGCAACCCCTTGTGGGCCACGAACACCTTGATCCCGAGGTCGTGCGCGTGCTGCACGGTGGGAAGGCCGATGGTGGGGTCCTCCAACGAGTAGCCCTGGCCGGTCGGGCTCCACGCCGTGTAGACCTTGAAGGCCGCCGGAGGCCCCGTGGCCACCGCATTCGACATCTCCTCCAAGGTGGTGCTGAGGGGACCGACGTTGGGGGCGATGATGTTCTCGACCAGCAGCCGGCCGGCGCCCCCGTCGGTCAGCCCCGCCGTGATCTGCTGGGTGCGCAGCGCCTCTGGGAACGGGATCGGAGCGTTGGACGGTCCCGAGTTCGGGACGTCCGTCAACATGGCCACCGTCGTGTCGCTGGCCAGGAAGATGTCATGCAGGTAGCTGGCTCTGTCCACGCAGTCGAGCTGGTCGGAGTCGGTGCAGCCGGCGGGGAGCATGGAGAGCACGAGCGACGTCGTGCCCGGAGCGTCGTCGACCCAGGGTCCGGTCGGGATCACGTGATGGGTGTGGACGTCGAAGATGAACTCCGAACCGGTCAGCGCCTGCTCACAGGCGGCCGTGTCCTCTGGTGGCGGCACGTTGAACCGGCCACCCTTGCCTCGGGGGGAAGCGGCCTGCGGGTGCGGCGAAGACGGGTTGGCGCAGCCGGCGAACTCGAACACGGCGAGTGTCGCCGCCACGGCCCCGGCGCCTTGCAGGAAGCGACGCCGGTCCACCCCGGTCCGGCGCGCCGACTCCTCGACGGACTCCCGGATCAGGGCGTTGATGCTGCGGTCCCTCCCGTCGGCGGCCGCTGGGACGAACTCGCCGTTGGACACGGGTCCGGCATGGAGGGGCAACGGGTCGTCAGGCCCGTCGCGCAGGCGGCGGGAGAAGCGGCCGATGCCAGCCATGTCGGGAGGATACGCCCGGCATCTCCGTGCTGCAGGGGAGCGTCCTCGGGCCGTGCCGGTCCGGGTGACCTGGTCTGGTTGCGATCGGGACCCGGGACATGACCTCGAAGCGCCCGTCGGACCCGTCGTCGAGACGCTCGCAGTGCACCTTGTGCGCGTCCGTGTCGGCTACGGCGCATCGTGCAAACGTGCCGGCAGGGGGCTGGGCGGCGCAATAGCCGTGTGACGTCTGCTGAAGCGGCCACGGTGCAATCCACCGACGCCTCATGAAATGGCGCGAACGCGCCGATATGTAGTGCCGTGAGCACTGGGCCCGCCGCCATCACCCGGGACCTGCACACGGCCACGGAGGAGCGCTGGAACTGGTATGCGCCCCACCGGGCGATCGTTCTCGTGGGCGTCATCGTCTCCGTTGTCGCGCTGGCAGGGGCCTTCCTCGGCGTTGCCAACGCCTCCCAGGCCGAATCGCTGACCGCGGAAATGTCGCAGCGGTATCTCGTTCTCCAGAGTCCCGTCCGGGATCTCCGCGGATCGGCGGCGACGTTCCAGGTCCTCGCGTCGGAGGCTTTCAGCAAGAGCGCGTCGCCAGCCACATTGGTGGACTCGGCCGAAAGCGACTCCCAGGCCGCGAACAAGTCCTTCACTAGCCTCGAACACCTGCTCACGACATCGGGCGACACCGGCCTCGCGCCGCACCTGGCGAGCCGAATGGCTTCCTTCGTCGCCGCACAGGACAGCCTGGGCACGTTTCTGGCCGGCGGGCAGGAGACGCCACAGACCGCACACCTGGCAAAGATCGAGGAGGAAGCCCAGGAGACGCTCGACGCAACGCTCGCCTCCTTGCAAGACACCATCAGCGCTCATCTCGTCGTAACGGCCAACCAGGCGCATGCGGCGGCCAGTCGTGCCCGGAACGAACTCTTGTGGTCCATCGTCATCGGTTTCGCCATCGCAGCTACCGCAGTCGCTTTCATCACACGGCACGCCCTCCGGGTCGAGCGTGAGCAGGCCAGAAGTGATGCCATTCAGTCCGACGTCGCACGGAGAATCGCCTTCGGGGCCAGCCTGCAGAACGCCCTGGAGATGTCGAGGGCGGAGACCTCCGCCTTCGACATCGTGGCCGAGGCACTGAGCCAGGCTGCCCCTGACGCGCGCTCCGAGCTCCTACTGGCCGATTCCAGCAAGGCCCACTTTCGCCAGGTGCTCGTCAGCTCGGGACAGACCGACACCGTCGGGTGCGGGGTCATCTCTCCCGACGATTGCCCTGCGGCATCGAGCTCGCGGAACATGGTGTTCCCCGACAGCACGGCCATCGATGCGTGTCCCAACCTCCGGGGCCGCCACTGTTCTGCGCTGTGCGTTCCCATGAGCATCGGCGGCAACTCCATTGGGGTCTTCCATGTGACCGCCGAAGACGGAGCACCTCCATCGAACACGGTGGAGATGGACGTGGAGGTGGTGGCCCGAAGGGCGTCGGAGCGCTTGGCCATGCTGCGTGCCTTCCAGGTCTCCCAGACCCAGGCCAACAGTGACTCTCTCACGGGTCTCATGACCCGGCGGAGCCTGGAGACCGCCGTCCGGGAGCTCTACGCCACCGGCACGCCGTACAGCGTGGCGTACGGCGACCTCGACCACTTCAAGGACCTGAACGACACGTTCGGGCATGCTGCGGGGGACCGCGCTCTGAGGACCTTGTCCCAAGTGCTCCGCGACTCGCTCCGGCCCCTCGACATCCCGGGCCGCTACGGCGGCGAGGAATTCGTCATCGTCCTCCCCGAGTGCCCCGTCGAGGAAGCACGACAGGTGCTCGAACGAGTCCGCGAGCGTCTGGCCGAGCGGATCGTCGTCGCCGACCTCCCGCCGTTCACCATCAGCTTCGGCCTCGCGTCGTCGGACCAGGCTGTCGACTTCGACCGGGTTGTCGCACTGGCCGATGCCGCTCTGCTCAGCGCCAAGGCCGCAGGACGCGATCAGGTGGTCACCTCGACCGGACTCGGCCAGCTGACGCCGGATCCGGCGGCCCCCAGCGTGCGGGTGGACCCGAGGATCGGCGGCAACGGTGACACCTTCGATGTCGCCTCCCGGGAGCCACAACACAGCTGACTTCGAGCTCAGCTCGAGCTGGTTGCGACTCTTGCATTCCCCAGTGCGGTGGTCGCTGAGCTCGAGATGAGGAAGCCGTCCCCGTTCGCGAGGGTGCACTTCATGCCCGCTGTCGATGACGCGCAGGTGAAGGGCCCGAGGGTGATCGATTGGCCGTAGGCCAACGTCGGGGTGTTCGTGCCCGCATTGGATAGGCAGCTGACCCCGGTGCACTCGGCGAGACTGCCGTCGGTCTTCAATGTCACCGATTTCGGCGGTGAGATGGTCAGGCAGAGTGCACTTGTGATGGCACTCGTCCCGAGGTTGTCGTCGATCTCACAACTGATGTTCTTCGACGGGGAGTAGAACTCGGTGCCCGTTGCCGTCTGCGGGACCAGCGTGCCCGGGGTCTGGGACGTGCTCGACGTCGTGCCAGAGGACGAGCTCGTGGTCGTCGCAGGCGAGGACGTGGCGGTCGTCGAGGAGTTCGAGGGGGAGGTGCTGCTCGAACAGGCGCCGAGAGCCAGCGTGCAAGCTGGGAGGACCAGCAGACCGATCGACCAGGTTCGCAGCGCTCTGGGCATTGCCGAGTGTACGACGGGCCCGACCGGAAATGGGGGTTCCGCGGGACGGCTCTGCCGTCAGGAGCGGGTGGGCACCGTCCCGATCACCGACGCACGCTCCATGGAGCGGCGCTGAGGCCAGTAGTCACTCGAGGCGTAGTGCTGCACGGCCCGGTTGTCCCAGAACGCCACGGCGTCCTTTGTCCAGGTGAAGCGGCACTGGTGCTCAGGGGCGTCGGCCTGCCGGCACAGGCGATCGAGTAGGGCCAGGCTGGACTCCCGGTCCAGCCCCTCAATGTGACTCACGAAGGGACGGTTGACGTAGAGATGCAGCTTGCCGGTGGCGGGATGGGAACACACCACGGGATGGCGCACCGGCGGGTACTGCTCCTGGGCACCCCGGCGCTCCTCGTCGGACATGGAGAATCCAAAGGTCTGCGTGAAGTCGTGCACCGCCTGCAACTGGTCGATCTCGTCCTTCGTGGCCTGATCCAGCCCGTCATAGGCGGCGTACATGTCGGAGAAGAGGGTGTCGCCCCCGTTGTCCGGCACCGACACGGCGTGCAGGATCGCACCCATGGACGGGCGCTCGCGCCAGGTCACGTCGTGGTGCCACGAATTCTCGTAGCCGCTGACGTCGGCCGACTTTTCGAAGCGCACGAGCTCGGGCTCACCGGTGTTGGACGGCAGGAACGGGTGGACCTCCAGGTCCCCGAAGCGGCGTGCGAACGCGACATGTTGGCGGGGAGTGAGCGGCTGGTCCCGGAAGAAGATGACCTTGTAGTCGTGCAATGCCTGGCGCAGCTCGGCCACGACCTCGCCGGGGAGGGCCGCCGCAAGGTCGACCCCTGTGATCTCCGCTCCCACGGTTGCGCCGAGCTGGCGTGCATCGAAGTGACGCCACTGCAGTGTCGCCAGGCGATCCCGCTCCGCCGCCACGTGCGTGAACGGCCCGACGGCGATGGTGTAGCCCGGAAGGCGGAATGTGCCGGGCTGCATGGAACTCGCTGTCGTCGTCATATCCGTACTGTACCCAACCGCCGTTTCGCACGACCAGCGAACCCTGCCCGGGATTTCTTATACTGACGCGATGACACCTGCGTGGATTTCGTGACCGCACGCAACCTCGCTCCATGAGAACCGACAGCGCGACGCAGACTGCGGTGCGGCGAGCCGTGCAGGAGGCGACGGGTCCCGATCAACGGCTGCACGTGACCCACACCGTCGCCACGCACGGATGGGGCGACGTCTTGTTCGTCGACGTGTACGCGCACTCGCACGACGAGACGCTCGGCGATCTCAACCCCGAGCTGCGCAGGGCCGTGGCCGTCGTCGCCGACCAGCCCTACGAGCGCGTCACCATCAAGTGGCGTCTCAGTAGCTGAACGGACGTCAGTCGGCCGCGATGGCGGCGAGGACGTCGAGCCTGGCGGCACGCCGTGCCGGCCAACTGGCGGCGAGCAGGCCGAGCAGCGCAGCCAGGATCAAGAAGACCACCAGGCTCGACAACGGCACCACGGTGCTCGTGATGCCCTGCGAATGCAACGCGGAGACGAGGGCGATGCCCAGGCCGGTCCCCACGATGATGCCGATGACGGCACCGAAGACAGCCAGGATCACCGATTCCGAGCGGATCATGGCCCGGATCTGACGCCGCCGCATGCCGACTGCCCGTAAGAGCCCGATTTCGTGTGTGCGCTCGAACACCGAAAGCATGAGGGTGTTGACGATGCCGATCAGGGCGATGAGCACCGCCAGCGCCAGGAGCGCGTAGACGAGCCCGAGCAGCTGGTTCACCTGCTTCGCCTGCGATGCCTCGAACTGGGCCCGCGACTGGACTTGCACGTTCGGGTAGGCCTTCAGCACGCGGGCCACCGCTTGCTGGACCCCCGCGCTCCCGTCGGTGTTCAGCAGGACAGCGCCGGGGAGAGGGTTCTGGAAGTGCGCGAGGAAGAACGAATCGCTGACGATGTACTTCCCGGCCAACGCATTGGGCTGGTAGATCCCTCCGATGCGCATGGTGGTCCGACCTGTCAGCGCGAACTTCACGGGCACCTTCGCGCCCACGGTCAGATGATCCGAATTGGCGGTCGACGTGTCGACGAGCAGGTCGCCGGTCGCCAATGCCGAGGAGCTCCCCGCCGTCATGTTGAGGATCACCGTCTTCGAAAGGTTCCGTGTCCCGAGACCGAGGAGTTGCTGGAGCGAGCTCCGGAATTCGAACTGGCCGCCGTAGACGGTCGAGGTGGCGGTGACACCGGGGACGCGAGCCGCCTGCAGCGGGACCGTCGTGCTGAAGCCTCCCGATCCGCCGCCCGAGCTGGTGTTCGTGACGATCAGGTCCGCGCTGATGGCGTTGTCGACGCTGCTCGTGGCCGAGCGCGACAACGACGCGCCGAACACGGCGATGGCCGAGACCAGGGCGAGCCCCACCATCAGCGCCGACGAGGTCTGCGCCGTGCGCCGGGGACTGCGCATCGAGTTCTCCCGGCCCAGCCGGCCTGACATGCCGAGCAGGCGCGCGCCGGGCCGCCCGATGACGCTCGCCATGGGCCGCGCCACCGCGGGCGCCAGCATGGCCACCCCGACGAAGATCAAGACAGCGCCCAGGCCCACCAGCGCGATGGCCGGCGCCGTCAGGCCGAGCGCCAGCAGGGCTACTCCGACCACGGTGATGACACCGCCCCGGATGAAGCGGCGGCGCAGGGGGATGTCGTCCTCGGCCTGCTGTTCGGAGACTGCCGCCACCGGGGCGATGCGCACGGCGCGGCGGGCCGGGCCGATGGCCGAGACCAGCGTCACGCCGACGCCGACGACGACGCACACAATGACCGTGCGTGCCTCGAAGACGAGGGGGCCCGACGGCAGTGTCACGCCGAACCCGCTCAACAGCTTCTCGAGCCCGATGGCGGCCAGCACGCCGAGGCCGAGGCCGATGATCGACGAGACCAGACCCACGATCGTGGCTTCGCCCAGGACGGATTGGAACACCTGGCGCCGGCTCGCCCCGACGATGCGGAGGAGCGCCAGCTCACGCGTGCGCTGCCCGACAATGATGGAGAACGTATTGAGGATGGTGAACCCGCCCACGAACAGGGCGATGAAGGCGAATATCAGGAGCGCCGTGTTGAAGAATCCCAACGCGCTGCCGATGGCACCGGTCGCCTCGTTCACGACGGTCTGGGCGGTCACCACTTCGACGCCGCGTGGCAGTACGCGCCCAATGTCGTGTTGCACCGTTGCCTTGTCCGCACCAGGTTGCGTGACGACATCGATGTCGTTGAACTGGCCCACGTCACCGAAGAGGTTCTGCGCAGTCGGGGTGTCGAAGGCGGCGAGCGTCGCCCCCGCCAGGCTGTTGGCCGTCCCGAAGCGCGCGATGCCCGTGATGGTGAACGTCCGGGTGGGTCCCTGGAGCAGGATCCTGACGCGCTGACCCACCTTGAAGCCGTACTTCTGCGCCGTCCCGAGGTCCATGACGACGTCGTCCGGCGTCGTCGGCCGCGTGCCCTGGACGAGGCGGAGGGCGGAGATCCGTTGGTCGGGGTCGAAGGAGAGCCCGATGGTGGGGGCACCGCCGCTCGCAATGGCCTTGCCGTCGGGCCCGATGTACTGCGCGTAGCCCGTCACCGAACCGCTGGCGGCCGCCACGCCCGGCACGCCCTGCACCGTGGCGACGAGCGACTCTGGGACGTTGTTGCGCGTCGCGGTGCCGCCGCTGCCGAACTGGGCCACCCCGCGCACCTGGAAGTCGATGTTCTGGTACACGTTCGAGAACAGCGTGTCGAACGTCTTGTTCAGGGTGTCGGTGAGAACAAAGGTCCCGGCAATGAACGTCACGCCGAGGACGATGGAGAGCGCCGTGAGCGCCAAGCGGAGCTTGTGCGCGAGCAGGCCCTTGATGGTCACCCGCCACATGTCAGGTCCCCAAGGTCCGGATCCGCTCCAGCACGGAGTCGGGTGTCGGTCCGGAGAGATCGTCGACGACGTTGCCGTCGGCCAGGAAGACCACACGGTCGGCGTACGACGCCCCGTGTGGGTCGTGGGTGACCATGACGATGGACTGACCGAACTCCGTCACCGAACGGCGCAGGAAGGTCAACATCTCGTTCGTCGAAACCGAGTCGAGGTTCCCGGTCGGCTCGTCGGCGAAGACGAGATCGGGCCGGTTGATCAAGGCCCGGGCACACGCGCACCGCTGCTGCTGGCCGCCCGACAGCTCTCCGGGCCGATGGGAGAGCCGGTCGACGATGCCCAGCTGGTGGACCAGGTAGTCAAACCACTCCTTGTCGACCTTCCGCCCGGCCAGGTCCACGGGCAGCGTGATGTTCTCGCCCGCGGTCAGGGTGGGGACCAGATTGAAGGATTGAAAGACGAAGCCGATGTGGTCGCGCCGCATCTGGGTCAGTCCGCCGTCGTCGAGGGCACCAATGTCGAGGTCGCCGACGAAGGACTGACCCGACGTCGGCCTGTCGAGCCCGGCCATGCAGTGCATCAGCGTCGACTTGCCCGATCCGGACGGGCCCATCACCGCGGTGAAGCGACCGCGCTCGAAGGTCACGTTGACTCCGGCGAGGGCATGCACTGTCGCCTCTCCCGTCCCGTAGGTCTTGGTCAGCCCCACGGCGTACGCCGCGGGCGAAGCCGGACGTTGTGCTGCCGGTGCTGGGTCGGTGATCGTCACCATGCCTCGTTTCTTCGATGTCAGATGGACGACGGACTCCATGCTGCGAGTGTGACGGCGCCGAGCCCGACACTGAATCCGGGATGACCCTGGTCCAACCCCGAACGCACGACGAGGAAGTCCGGGATGCCCCTGATGGCGGCGCCGGACTCTCGCCCTTCCGGCGAGGCAGGGAGCTGCGCCGCCGGAACTGTGTCGGTGTGCGTCACCATGCCTCGATTCGTCGTTAGGCGTGCGCGGAGGATTTGGGGTCGGCGCCCATCTCTTCAAGCGGGCGGCCGCGACATACGGTAACCGCGCCACCCTCGGTGGCCTGACCGATACCGGCCGCGGCGACGCTGGACCTCTCCGGCACGGGCCGCGCCGGACAAACTACCCTGAGCGCCCACAAGCAGGTGAGGCATGTGAGCTACCCGGGGGGGCACGTTCGCCAATGCGCTATGACGCCATGAGAAGGGCCTGAGTCGCTGAACACCCACCTGCGGTTGCCGGGGCGCACCTCGACCGCGGTGGCGGTGGTCGTCTCCGTCGGCGCGGTGCTCGGCGTCCAGCTCATCCTCTTTCCCATTCCGTTCGGCGTCTGGCTCCAGGGCGCCGTGCTCGGCCTCCTCGGCTCCCTCATGGCCGTCGGTCTCGGGCTCACCTACCGCCTGAACAAGGTCATCAACTTCGCCCAGGGTGATCTCGGCACCGCCCCCGCCGTCCTGGCCGTCGGACTGATCGGCTTCTCCGGCGTCAACTACTTCCTGGGTCTGGCCACCGGCCTGGTGGCGTCGCTCCTCCTGACGGCCACCGTGGAGATCCTGGTGGTGCGGCGCTTCCGGCGCTCGCCCCGCCTCGTCCTCACAGTGGCCACCATCGGGCTCTCCCAGCTCCTGGTCGTGCTGAGCCTCCTTATCCCGCGCATCTGGGGTCAGGCGCCCATCGCCACCGCCGTGGCGACGTTCCCCTGGCACGTCGCCTGGCACATCGGGCCCGTGGTCTTCGACGCCGACGACCTTGTGGCGGTCGTCGTCTCGCTGGCCTGCCTGGCCGCCGTGTCACTCTGGTTCACCCGCAGCGACGTCGGTCTAGCCGTGCAGGCCGTCGGCGACCGCCGCGACCGGGCGTCCATGCTCGGCATCCCCGTCGGGCGCCTGCAGTCGGTGACCTGGGTAGTGGCCGGCGTCCTGTCCTTCGTCAGCATCTTCTTCCAGGCGACCATCCTCGGCCTGCCGCTCGACCCCACCTACGGCCTGACAGCGCTGGTGACCGCCCTGGCCGCGCTGGCCCTGGGCGACTTCAGCGAGCTGCCGGTCATCGCCGCCTCCGCCGTGGCGCTGGGCATCCTCGAACAGGGGGTCGCGTGGGACGACCCGGCCAACCCCGCGCTCGGGCTGGCCGTCCTCGCCGGCGTGGTGTTCGCCGCCGTCGTGGTGCGCCAGCTCCTGGCCAACCGCACCGACCGTGAGGTCGAGTCGTCGCTGGCCCTCGCCGGCAGCGTGCGCGAACTGCCGGCGTCGCGACGCGACCTCACCGAGGTGCGCGTCGGGGCCCCGCTGGGCGCGCTGGTCGCGTTCGCCGCCGCCGCCACGCTGCCGCTGTGGTTGGGTCCCGGTGAGGTCATCCGGGGCTCCGCGCTGGTGGTGCTGGCCATCGTCGGCTGCTCGGTCGTCGTGCTCACCGGCTGGTCCGGACAGGTCAGCCTGGGCCAGATGTCCTTCGCCGCGGTGGGAGCCACCATCGGCGCCGTCGCCCTCGTCGATTGGCACTGGGACCTGAGCCTGGCCCTCCTCCTGGCAGGCGCCGCCGCGAGTGCCGTGGCCGTCGTGGTGGGCATCCCGACGCTACGCCTCGACGGGATGTTCGCCGCCGTCACCACGTTGGCCTTCAGCCTGGCAGCGTCGGGCTACCTGCTCGTGCGCGAGGAGTTCTCCTGGATCCCGCAGTCCCAGCTCGGCGTCCCGTACCTTTTCGGGCTCGCGCTCACCTCGCAGACTGCGGTGTTCGAGCTCTGCCTGGGCGTCCTCGCGCTCGTGCTGCTCGGGCTGCACGGCCTGCGCCACAGCCGCACGGGGCGCGTCCTGCGCGCACTGCCGGCCAATCCGCGGGCGGCGTCGGGCTACGGCGTGCGCGTCCTGCGAGCCAAGCTCACCGCCTTCGCCCTCTCCGGCTTCATCGCCGGCCTGGCCGGCTGCCTCCTGCTGGTGGTCAACCAGTCGTACCAGGAGACATCGTTCCTGGTGCCGGTCAGCCTGGTCGTGTTCACCTCGACGGCCGTCGGTGGGCTGGGATCCGCCTTCGGCGCCATCCTCGGTGCCGCCATCGTCGAGGGCAGCGCCACCTACCTGCCGCCGAGCTGGCAACTCTTTCCGTCCGCGATCGGCGTGCTGCTCGTCCTCATCCTCTTCCCCCGCGGGCTGGCCGGCCTCTGTTACGACCTGCGCGACTGGGGGCTCGACCGGCTGGCCTGGCACCACCGGGCTGCTCCGCCGAGTGACCCGGGCCCGATCGAAGGGGCGCTGGCCCGGTGAGCCGTCTGGCCAAGTTCGGCGCGGGGGCCTCGCTCTTCCCTCTCGGCGTGCTCTTCGGGATCGAGCTGCTCGACCAGGCCACCCAGAGCGCCTTCAACGTGCTCACGCCGAACATCCGCGACGCGTTCCATCTCACCAACGCCGGCATCCTCCTGATCGTCGCCATCGCCGGCGCGGCCGCGCTGGCCTGCACCCTCCCGATCGCGGTTCTGGCCGACCGCACCAACCGCGTGCGCATCGCGCTCGTCGGCGCGCTCGTCGGAGCGGCGTTCTCCATCGGCCTCGGGGTCGCCCAGGGCGTCGTGGTGGCCACCGTCATGCTGGTCGGCGTCTCCATGGGGCAGGCCGTGATCTTCCCCACGCACAACTCGCTGCTGGCCGATTACTACCCCGTACCGGCCCGGCCGCGCATCTACTCGGCCCACCGCTCGGGCATCAGCGTCGGCGCCATCGTCGGCGTCCTGCTCGGCGCCGGCCTGGCCGCCGCCTTCAGCTGGCGTGCCCCCTTCTTCTTCTTCGCCGTGCCCATCATTCTCGTGGTCATCGTCGGCCTGCGGCTGCGCGAGCCCCCGCGGGGCCGACACGAGCAGCTCGAACTGAGCGAGCAGATGCTGGCGTCCGAACGCGGCGAGCCTGCACCTTTGGACGACGCCCCCGCCCTCGACGACGCCTCCGACAGCCTTGTTGCGCTCGAGATCCCGGTCGAGGCTCCGCCCTCGCTCGGCGAGGCCTGGCGGACCGTGTGGAAGATCGGCGTCTTGCGTCGCATCTTCATCGCCCTCCCCTTCCTGGCCGCCGCCATCGCCGGCTTCACGTCCCTGGCCTCGCTGCAGTACCAGGAGACGTTCCACCTCGACGCGGTGGAGCGCGCCTATCTCATTGCGCCCATTCAGCTCTTCGACCTCCTGGGCCTCGCCGTCGGCGCCGTCATCGCCACCCGTCTGGCCCGGCGCGACATCGGCCTCGTCTTCCGCATGCTGGCAGTGGCCTCGCTCGTGGCCGCCGGGTTCGCCGTTCTGTTTGCGCTGGCTCCGAACGTCCCGCTGGCCTTCGTCGGCAACGCCGGCATCGATGCCTCGCTCGCCATCGTGGGACCCGGCGTGCTGGCGGCGCTCTCGTTAGCGATCCCGTCCCGCGTGCGCTCGGTCGGCTTCTCCATCGGGGCGCTCTTCGTGCTGCCGGGCTTCCTCGTCCTCCCCAGTGTCGGCGCGCTGGGCGACGCGGTCGGCTTCCGCTACGGCCTGCTCATCCTGGTCCCCATCTTCGCCATCGGCGGGCTCATCGTGGCCAGCGCAGGCGGCCTCATCGGGCGCGACGTGCAGGACGTGTGGAACTCCATGCGCACCCGGACCCAGATGCTGGTCGACCGGCAGGCCGGCCGGTTGCCGCTGCTCGCCGTGCGCGAGCTCCACGTCGGCTACGACGGCGTCGTCGTCCTAGCCGACGTGGCGATCGAAATCAGCGAGGGAGAGATCGTGGCCCTCGTCGGCACCAACGGCGCCGGCAAGTCGACCCTTCTGCGGGCCATCGGCGGAGTGGTCGAGGCCGACCACGGCGCCATCGTCTTCGACGGGCGCGACATCACCCACCTGCCGCCCGACGAGATCGCCCGCCTGGGCGTGGCCCAAGTGCCCGGCGGCGAGGGGATCTTCCCCAACCTGCGCGTGGAGGACAACCTGCGCGTGGCGGCCTGGCAGGGCCGGCGACGCGGCGAGCACGACGCCGACATGATCGACGAGGCCATCTCCGCCTTCCCCACGCTCGCCACGCGACGCGACGAGCGGGCGGCCAACCTCTCGGGCGGGCAGCAGCAGATGCTCGCCCTCGCCATGGCGACAATCACCCGGCCCAAGCTGTTCCTCATCGACGAGCTCTCGCTCGGCCTCTCACCCATGGTGGTGGGGCAGCTGCTCGGTGCCATCGAGTCGCTGCGCCAGGCCGGTACCGCCATCCTCCTCGTCGAGCAGTCGATGAACGTCGCGGTGGCCGTGGCCGACCGCGTGTATGTCATGGAGACCGGTGTCGTGCGGTTCTCCGGGACCGCCGAGGAGTTGGCAGCCCACCCCGAGCTCCTGTGGTCCGTCTACCTCGAAAAGGCTGCAGATGCGATGGGGTCGCCGGCGCCCGCCCTCGCCGCGCCGAACGGGGGCGGAGGCGAGGGCGGGAACGGCCGGGCCGAGATCGAAGTGCGTGGGCTCTCGCTCAGCTTCGGCGGCAACAACGCCCTCAACGACGTGTCCCTCCGCGCCGACCACGGCGAGATCGTGGGCATCATCGGGCCCAACGGCGCCGGCAAGACCACCCTGTTCGACGTCGTGTCCGGGTTCCTCCGTCCCGACACCGGGCGGGTCGAGCTGGCCGGCGTCGACGTCACTGAACGCACGGCCTCGGCCCGCGCCCGGCTGGGGCTCGGCCGCTCCTTCCAGGACTCGCGTCTGTTCTCCGGCCTCACCGTGCGCGACGCCGTGGCCGTCTCGCTCGAGCGCTTCACCGACGTCAGCGATCCCTTCAATGCCATGCTGCGCCTGCCCCTCCAGGTGCGGACCGAGGCAGCCGTGATGGAGCGGGTGGGCGAACTGCTCGACCTGTTCGGCCTGGACCGCTACGCCGACAAGCTCGTGAGCGAGCTCTCCACCGGCTCCCGACGCCTCGTCGACCTGGCCGCGGTAGTGGCCCACCAGCCTTCCGTCGTCCTCCTCGACGAGCCCTCCTCGGGCGTGGCCCAACGCGAGGTGGAGGCCATGGTCGGTCTGCTGCGCAACGTGCGCGACCGGCTCAATGCCACCATGCTCGTCGTCGAGCACGACATCGCGTTCATCGCCGAGCTGGCCGACCGTCTCGTGGCCATGGACCAGGGCGCCGTCCTCACGAGCGGGCCGCCGCGCGACGTCCTCGAGTCGCCGCTCGTCGGCGAGGCCTTCCTCGGCTCGGACCCCCTCGCCCTCTCGCGCTCGGGCGCCACCATGACGACACCGACCAAGGAGGTGGACCCGCCATGAGCGACACCGAGCCGGATCCGGGCGCGGCGACGCCCCGCGCCGAACGACCATGGCCGGCGGTGAGCCTGCTGCGCCGGGCCGGACCGGTCGTCCTGATCGTCGCCGCCCTCATCGCGGCAGGCGTGTCGGCCACCGCGCACGAGAACAAGGGGACCACCTCGGCCGCGCCCCGAGCACCGGGAGCGGCCGGCAGATTGCCGACTCGACGGTGCCACTCACCTTCGCCGCCGCCGCCAAGGTGGGCAAGACGTCGGCCTACGACTGGGGCTCCGAATGCGACCACGCCACGGGCCGCCTCAAGATGCCGAGCGTGTACTCCCCACCCTGCGTGCCCGTCTTCACCGGGCCCAACGGCGGCGCCACATCGAGCGGGGTGACGGACAAGACCATCAACGTCGTCTACTACCAGGCCCAGCCGGGTGGGCTGGCGGCGACGATCTCGGGCGCGGCAGGCACCAACGCCCAGACGCTCGCCACCGCGCAGGCCTACGTCGCCATGTTCAATCAGGTCTACGCACTCTACGGGCGCCACGTGAACCTGATCCCCTTCACCGCCTCGGGGGCCGACAGCGATCCGGTGGCCGCCCACGCCGACGCCGTGACGGTCGCCCAGCAACTCCACGCCTTCGCGTCCATCAACGGCCCCGGTGAGACCACCGCCTACGAGGACGAGCTGGCCCGCCTGCACGTGCTGTGCATGGCGTGCGGCGACTCGTCCACCAACGGCCAGATTCAGCAGAACGCCCCCTTCCAGTGGGCCAACCTGCCCACCGCCGACACGTCGCTCAACGAGACGATCGACTACGTCATCGCCAAGTTGAGCGGGAAGGACGCCGTGTGGGCCGGTGATGCCACCCTGCACTCCCAGAAGCGCAGGTTCATCGTGGTGAGCGAGACATCCGAGCCGCCGGCGCCGGGGTACGCCCAGCTGACGGCGGCGCTCACCGAGAAGCTGCGCGCCGGCCACGTCGCCATGGCGTCGCCCACCGACCTCACCTACACGCTCGACCTCACCACGCTGCCCACCCAGGCCGCGACGCTGGCCGAGAAGCTCAAGGCCTCCGGCGCCACCAGCGTGGTGTTCGCCGGCGACCCCATCATGCCGATCTACCTGACGAAGGCGGCCGCCGGCATCGGGTACTTCCCCGAGTGGATCATCACCGGGATCGTGCTCACCGACACCTCGGCCCTCGGGCGCTACTACGACCAGAGCGAGTGGTCCCACGCCTTCGGCGTGACCAGCCTCGGCGTGCCGGTTCCCGTCAGCGCCGCCGATGCCGACCATCTCTACCACTGGTGGTACGGGCCCGACGCCACGCCGGCCTCGCTCGCCGCGCCGGCGATCATCCCGCCGATCGAGCAGCTCTTCACCGGAGTGCAACTGTCCGGGCCCAAGCTCACGCCCTACACGTTCGCCACCGGGCTCTTCCGCGCACCGCCGGCCGGCGGTGGGCCGACGTCGCCGCTCGATGCGTACGGCTACCAGGGTGCGGCCCCCCACCCGAGCTACTCGTCGCCGGCCGACTACACCTTCCTCTGGTACGACGCCACCGCCAAGGGGCCCGACGAGGAGGGTGTCGACGGCAGCGGGTTGATGCGCTACGTGCACGGCGGGGTGCGCTACAAGGCGGGGACCGTCCCGCCGGGTCCGGTGCCGATGTTCACGACTGCGGGCTCGGTCACCAGCTACGCCACACCGCCCGGCCGCGCACCCTCCTACCCGGCCTGGCCGGGCTCGCCCGCGGCGTCGGCCGCGGGCTGAACCTGACCGTACCGACCACTGCTTCATGTGTCCCGGTGGTCATTCGGCCTCCGGCGACGCGGGGCGCGGCGACTGGTGCTACCCCCAGGCCGGGGACGCCCGGTAGCGGCATTCCCCGCCCGGCGGCGGGAGCTCATGCTGGGGAAGGCGGCGCGGAGAGTCCGGGCCCCGGTGTGCGGAAGGAGACCCATGATCGTCACCCGCGGGCTGACGAAACGCTACGGGAAGGCCGTCGCGGTCGACGACCTGAGCTTCACCGTCTCTCCCGGCGTGGTCACGGGCTTCTTGGGACCCAACGGCTCGGGCAAGTCCACCACCATGCGGATGATCCTCGGCCTCGACGTGCCCGACGCCGGGTCGGCATACGTCAACGGCTCCGCCTACGCCGACCTGTCGTGGCCGCTGCGTGAGGTCGGCGCCCTCCTCGACGCCAAGGCGTTCCATCCGGGTCGAAGCGCCCGCAACCACCTGCGCTGGCTGGCCCAGACCAATGACATCCCCCAGAACCGCGTGGAGGCCGTGCTCGACATCGTCGGGCTCACAGCGGTGGCCGAGCGGCGGGCCGGGAAATTCTCGCTCGGGATGGGACAGCGGCTCGGCATCGCCGGGGCCCTCCTCGGCGACCCTGGTGTGCTCCTGTTCGACGAGCCGGTCAACGGTCTCGACCCCGAGGGCATCCGCTGGGTACGCCACCTGTTGCGGGACCTGGCGTCGGAGGGCCGGACGGTGCTCGTCTCGAGCCACCTGATCAACGAGATGGCGCTCACCGCCGAGCGCCTCGTGGTCATCGGCCGCGGCACCCTGATCGCCGAGACCAGTGTCGACGACTTCACCGCGAACCACCGCAGCGATGCGGTTCGTATCGTCACGCCCACGCCGCAACGGTTCGTCGCGGCGCTCTCCCGGGCCGGCGCCCGACCCTCCGTCGAGGACGACGGCGCCATTGTCGCCTCCGGCCTCTCCTCCGCGGACATCGGCGATCTGGCGGCGGGTCAGGCGCTCACCGTGCACGAGCTCACGCCGCTGCGCGCGTCGCTCGAAGACGTCTTCATGGAGCTCACGAGCAGTTCGGTCGAGTACCGCTCGCACACCGTCGACGATGCCGCGGCGCACGACGCCCTGCCGGTTCGCTGAAAGGACCCCTTGTGACCACACTTCCCCTCACCACCACCACCGGCCGGCTCACCACCGGCGGTGCGAGAGCCAGGCCCGGACCGTGGCGCGCCGGCCTGCGCCAGACCCTGCGTGCAGAATGGACGAAGCTCGTCTCGTTGCGCTCGACACAATGGACCCTGCTCATCACGGTCGTCGGGGCGCTCCTCGTGAGCTTCCTGTCGACCCACGGTGCCCTGCATCATTCCCGCGGGTGGTACAACGGGTTCGATCCCACCAACCAATCCCTGGCCGGCCTGGCGATCGGCTCTCTCACCCTCGGCATCCTGGGGGTGCTGGCCATGAGTGGCGAGTACGGCACGGGGACGATCCGTTCGTCGCTGGCCGCCATGCCACGCCGCGGCGTGCTGCTGACGGCCAAGGTCGTCCTGGTCGGGCTGGGCACCCTGGTCATCGGTGAGGCGCTCAGCTTCACCGTGTTCTTCGAGGGCCAGGCCGTCCTCTCCGGTGGCGCGCCCACCGCGTCGCTCGGCCAACCCGGCGTCTTCCGGACGGTGGCCCTTTCTGGCGCATTCCTGGCGCTCTTCGCCCTCCTGGGTCTGGGTATCGGCACCGTGATCCGTCATACCGCTGGTGCCATCGCGGTCTTCGCCGGCTGCACCTTGCTGGCGCCCATCCTTCTCACTTCCATCTCGGAAGGCATCGCCCGTTTCGCCCCCGAGCTCATCTTCGCCAACTCGGTGGCGGCGGTCGTTCCGCACTCGAACTCGCTGTCGGTCACACTTGGGGTCGTGCTCATGCTCGCCTACTGCGCTGTTGCGCTGGGACTGGGCGCTGTGCTCCTCAACCGTCGAGACGCATGACGCCGGACTCGAGCGATGACAGCGGCGTCAGGGTGCGAATCGGCGGGCGGGAGCTCTCGATGGCCTTGACCGAGGAACAGACGCTCCGCCTGAAAGCGCTCGCCCACACGGTGCTGCACGAACCATTCACCGCCCGTCCGTGGAACGAGTTGGCTTTCTTCCTGCTGGGCTCCGGCCTGGCCGGGGTCGGGCTGGCCTTCGTCGCCTTCACCATGGGTGCCGGTGTCGTCCTGGCCGTCACCGTCCTGGGTCTGGCCATTCTCGCCCTCTCACTGCGGAGCGCGCGCGGCATCGGCGGGCTTCAGCGGAGCCTGGCGAGGAACATGCTCGGCGAGGAGGTGCAGGACCCCGAACCCTTCCTCGGGCGCCCAGGGTTCTTCGGCTGGCTGGGGTCCCATCTGCGCGACCGCGTGGCGTGGCGCAGCGTGGCCTACCTGGCGCTCAAGGTGCCCTGGTCCATCCTGGGGGTGTTCGTTGCCTTCAGCCTGTGGTGGGATGCGTTCGTCCTTCTCACGCTCCCCCTCTTTGGACACGGTGGCGGGTCGCCGGTGTGGGGACTCGTGTCGAACTTCTTCCCCGCGCACGACTTCAACGGCTTCAACGGCGGGGGGTTCACGCGGGACCTCGCCGGCTTCGTCCTGGGCGCCATCTTCTTCTTTGCGGCGCCCTGGGTCATGCGGGGTTTCGTCAACGTCGACCGGCAGATGATCCGCAGCCTGCTCGGGCCGGACCCCATGGCGACGCGGGTGCGCTCCCTCGAACAGGCCAGGACCCAGACGGTCGACGCCTCAGCCGCCACGCTGCGACGCATTGAGCGCGACCTGCACGACGGCACCCAGGCCCAACTGGTGGCGCTCGCCATGCGCCTGGGCATGGCCAAGGAGAAACTCGAGGTCGACCCCGAACACGTCGACCTCGAGCGGGTGCGCGAACTGGTGGACGCGGCGCACCGGGGCGCCAAGGAAGCCATCGCCGAGCTGCGCGACATCGCCCGCGGCATCCATCCCCCGGCGCTCGACATCGGCCTGGAGGGGGCGCTGGCCACGCTGGCCGCCCGCAGCGCGGTGCCCACCGAGCTCTCCGTCACCATGCAGGCGCGGCCGACGCCCGCCATCGAGGCCATCGCCTACTTCTGCGTGGCCGAGCTTCTGGCCAACGTGGCGCAGCACGCACATGCCTCGCGGGCGTCGATCTTCTGCACGCAACAGGGATCCTGGCTGCGTCTCGTCGTGCGCGACGACGGCACCGGTGGGGCGCAGCTGACCACGGTCGGGTCCTCGTCGAGCGGCCTGGCCGGGCTGGCGGACCGGGTCCACGCGGTCGACGGGCAGCTGTACCTCGTCAGCCCGCCCGGCGGGCCCACCGTCGTCACCGTCGACCTCCCACTCGCCACCTGATGGTCGGCGCGCTCCGCATCGCCATCGCCGAGGACTCCGCCATCCTGCGCGACGGCCTCGTCCAGCTCCTCGTCGATCGCGGCTTCACCATCACCGGCGCGGTCGGGGACCCCGGAGCGCTCCGCAGCTCGGTGGCCCAGAACCCCCCCGACGTGGCCGTGATCGACATCCGCATGCCACCGACCTTCACCGACGAGGGGCTGCGCCTGGCGCTGGAGCTGCGCGCCCGCCACGAGGGCCTGGGCATCCTGCTGTTCTCCCAATACATCGAGACCCGCTACGCCGCGGACCTGTTGGCGGACGACGCCGCTGGCATCGGGTACCTGCTGAAGGACCGGGTGGCCGATGTCAGCGACTTTGTCGAAGCGCTGGAGCGAGTCGCCGTAGGAGGTACCGCTTTGGACCCCGAGGTCGTCACGCAGCTTCTCGGTGCGACGCGCCGCACCGACTCGCTCTCCGTCTTGACCGCGCGCGAGCGCGAGGTCCTGGGCCTGATGGCGGAGGGGCGCTCCAATGCGGCCATCGCCAACGCGCTCGTCGTCAGCGAGGGCGCGGTGGAGAAACACGTCGCCAACATCTTCGCCAAGCTCGACCTGCCGGTGTCCGACAAGGACCACCGCCGCGTGCTGGCCGTGCTCCGCTTCCTCGAATCCTGACGGACACGGCGGCCCAGTCGGCTGCAACCGCCGTGTCCGGCTGCAACCGGCACTGCCCGGGGTACATGCGGCGCATCGGCGGGTAGACAGGGAGACGATGGATGTGATCCGCGGGGGCTTCGAGAGCCCGAAGGCGTCTTCGATCGGCCTGGTGCTCGGCGCCGGGGGCGTCGTCGGCCAGGCGTACCAGGCCGGCGTTCTCTCGGCCCTGCAGCGGGAGACCGGCTGGGACCCGCGCCAGGCCGCGGTCATCGTCGGCACCTCCGCCGGCTCGGTCACCGGTGCAGCGCTCCGCGTCGGGGTGCCCGCGACCGACCTGGCGGCATCGCTCTACGGGGTGCCCACGTCACGCCGGGGCGGGGCCATCCTGCGCCGCATCCTCCCGGCCGAGGTGGAGCCCCTCCCGACACCGTCTGTCCGCTCGCTGCTGCGACCGTGGAACCTTCCGTCCCCTGCGCTCCTCACGCGGGTCGCCCGCCGGCCACTGGCCTTCCGGCCCGACGTCGCGGCCATCACGCTGCTCCCCAAGGGACGGATCGACATCTCCGAGCGGGCCCGCGGCCTCGACGAGCACATGGGCAGTCGCTGGCCGGATGGGTTGCGGATCTGCACGGTGAGGCGCTCGGACGGGGCGCGGGTCGTCTTCGGTCGGCCGGGTGCACCTCCGGCACGCCTGGCTGCCGCCGTCCTCGCCTCGTGCGCCATCCCCGGCTACTTCCAGCCGGTCGACATCGGTGGCACCGAATACGTCGACGGAGGAGTGCACTCGGCCACGAACGCCGACGTGCTGCGGTCCGAGGATCTCGACGTGGTCGTCGTCATCTCTTCCATGTCGGCCGCCCGGGGCAACGCCAACGGAGCCGACGGCTGGCTCCGGCGGACGGTGCACCGGCGCATGGAGCGCGAGATCGCCCGGCTCCGAGGTGCCGGCGTCGTCGTGATCAGGCTGGAGCCCGGCGCCGGCTCCCGGCGCGCCATGGGGCTGCGCGCCATGGCCGAGGACCGGAGCCCACAAGTCATCGAGGCCGCCTACGAGGAGACGCGCGAGCTGATTGTCTCCACGCCGGCCCTCGCCGCGCTGGGCGGCCGGCTCGGCGCCGCGTCCGTCGGCTAACCCGGGAAAGCGAGACGGCTCAGGGGTAGTCTCTTGCATCTGGGGGATATCGCCGAAGGGAGGGTCGCGATGGGTCCTGACCGCCTGAGCCCGCTGGACGCGTCCTTCCTCCATATCGAAGACCACGTGTCCCACATGCACATCGCCTCGGTCGCCATCTTCGAGGGGCCCCCGCCGCCTTTCGGCGACATCGTCGCCATGGTGGACGCCAAGCTTGACCTCGTTCCGCGCTACCGCCAGAAGGTCCGCTTCGTCCCGCTCGAGCTGGGGCGTCCGGTCTGGGTCGACGATCCGCACTTCAACATCGAGTACCACCTGCGCCACACGGCGCTGCCCGCTCCCGGCGGCGAGAGCGAGCTGCGCAAGCTGGTCGGCCGCGTGATGGCGCAGCAGCTCGATCGCTCCAGGCCACTGTGGGAGATCTGGGTGGTCGAGGGCCTCGAGGACGGCCGGTGGGCGGTGTTGGCCAAGACACACCACGCGTTGGTCGACGGGGTTTCCGGAACGGACCTGCTGGCGGTGATCATGGACCTGAGCGCCGACGCCGGGCGGCCGGAGCAGTCGCACTGGACGCCGCGGCCCGAGCCTTCCGGCCTCCAGCTCATGGTCGAGGCACTGGAGAACGTCGTGCAGTCGCCCTACGAGCAGGTCCGCGCGGCGCGGGCACAGACGCGGGCGCTCCGCCGCATGGCAGGACACGTGCTCGAGGTGGCCAGTGGCCTGTTCTCCCTCGCCGGCTTGGTGCGTCCCACCCCCCCCTCCAGCCTCAACGGCCCGCTCGGCCCCCATCGGCGCTACGCCTGGGCCACGACATCGGTCGACGACATCAAACGAGTGCGCAGGGCACTCGGCGGCACCTTCAACGATGTGGTGCTGGCCAGCATCACCAACGGATTCCGCGAGCTGCTGCTTTCGCGCGACGAGGACGTGGACCGGGTTGTCCGCACACTCGTCCCCGTCTCGGTCCGGCCGCGCGACCCGTCGGGCAAGGCCGTCGGCGACGGGACCTACCAGAACAAGGTCTCCGCCATGTTCGCCGAGCTCCCGGTCGACATCGACGACCCGGCCCTCCGACTACATGTCATCACCGATCAGATGAAGGACCTCAAGGACTCGAGCCAGGCGGTGGCCGGCGAGGCACTGACCTCCATGTCAGGCTTCGCACCTCCCATGCTGCTGGCCCTCGGCATGCGTCTCGCCACCAGGGCGGGCCAGCGCAACGTGAACACCATCACCACGAACGTGCCCGGACCCCAAATCCCGCTCTACGCGGCCGGCCGGCGCATGATCCGGGCCTTTCCCTACGTCCCGCTCGGCGGGCAGATGCGTGTGGGCATTGCGATCTTCTCCTATGACGGCGAGGTCAACTTCGGGATCACCGCGGACTACGACTCGACCCCCGACATCGACGTCCTCGCCGGAGGAATCGAGGACGGCATGACCCAGATGCTGAAGATCTGCGACCAGCCGGGCCGCTGACGGTCATCCTTCCCAGTCGGCGATGCCGATGACCTCGTCGACGATGTACGCACGCAGGTCGCCGGCGATGACCTTCTCGACGGAACGCCCCACTATGGGCACGCGGACCCTCAGGTCGCCCTCGACCTCGACGTCGCACGTGCCGGGACCGTCGTCGCCCTCCTCGAACCGGTAGAGCCCCCTGGCGCTGAGCCGGTCGGGGTAGTGGTCGGGCAGCACGACCCAGCTGGAACGACCCTCGGTCGAGCAGGATCTCGGTCCGGGTGATCCACGACATCCTCCCGGGATCCACCACCGCACGCACTGCGGGCGACACCGAACCGGTGAACGCGAACCGCACCTCCAGGAGGATGCGGTCGCCTGTCGCGTCGTGGCGGACGACCTCGCGCACCGCGATGTCGTCCCGCGCCTCGCGGCCCTCGTAGAACGCCGGGGAGCCGTACGCCGCCATCGCCCGGGCCGCCGGCACCGCGACCGCCTGGCGGACGGCGAATTTCACGTGGCCGGACGCGTCGGCGGCAGTCCCAACTTGCGATGGTCCCAGCTGACGGTGCGCTCGACGTTCAGCTTCACCGCCACCCGCTTGTGCAGCATGATCTCCAGGATCGGCTTGAGTTCGTCCGTGTACGGACCGTTGTAGCGCTCGTAGACGCTGATCCCGAGTTTCCAGAGCTGGTCGGGGTCGTCGACGATCTCCGCCGTGCCGACCAGCTCCACCCCGCGCAACTCCTCGTAGTAGTCGCCGTCCTCGAAGAGGAGTGTGAGGCGCGGATCCCGGCGGAGGTTCTGCACCTTCTGCGACTTGGCCTTCGTCTCCACCGTGACGCAACCGTCCAAGAACCCGTACCACATGGCAACCGCGTGGATGGACCCGTCAGGAGAGAGGGAGCACATCGTCATGTTCCGCCGTTCCGCGAGGAACGCATCAACCTCCTCGGGAGTCATCTGTATCGCCTTGCGCTGGTTCACGCCGTGGCCCATGGCCTCGGTCATTCGGTACCTCCCACTCGTGTGTCCCGGAGCGTAATCCCCTGAGCAGCACCGCAGGCTGTGAAGAGTTCACCTCCAGCACACTTGTTGGTTGCAACGGTTTCACGGCACGTTCACCTCGGCTTCCTAGCGTGAGACCCGATGGCGATCGTTCAGAGGCAGATGGATCATTCGGGCCGGGGCCTCCGTCCCGCTCGTGCTACCGGGCGTCAGTGCGGCCAGGATTCCCCGGCCGAGATCGTCGCTCTCCGCCCACTGCCCCCGCGGGGCGGCGGGCTCCTCCGATCATTGGTCACCCGGATGCGGGTATTCGCCTCCCCGCATCCTCAGGCGGCGCCGGTGCGATCTACCCCCCGTCCACCGACGTCGCCTGCTCCTCTCCCGTTCAGGTCACCCCGGGCCCCCCACGACGCTGCCTGAAACTGAACACGGCGTGGCAATCGTAAACGCACCGGCGGTGAGCGGCCGGCCCCCCCTTCCCGGCCCGGCCCGGGACAACCGGCCGTTGGTGCTGGTGGTCGACGATGAGGAGTCCTACCGTCAGGCACTGGCCTCGGGACTGGCCCGCGAGGGGTTCGCCGTCGAGTCCGCGGGCGACGGACACGAAGGGTTGCGGCTCTTCCACCGCGTGCACCCGGACCTCGTCCTGCTCGACGTCATGCTCCCCGACCAGTCCGGGATCGAGATCTGCCAGCAGATGCGCAGCCTCAAACCCGTCCCGATCATCATGGTGACGGCGCGCGACTCCGAGGTCGACATCGTGCTCGGGTTGGAGCTGGGCGCCAGCGACTACGTGGCCAAGCCCTTCCGCCTGCGCGAGCTCGTCGCCCGCATGCGGGCCGTGCTGCGCCGCGGGGTGGCCGTGGCCGAACACCACGAAGAGGTCCTCGCCGTGGGACCGGTGCGCCTGGACGCCGGTCGCCGCGAGGTGACGGTCGACGAGGTCCCCGTCGAGCTCTCCCGAAAGGAATTCGACCTCCTGGCGCTCTTGATGTCGCACAGCGGCCAGGTCGTCACCCGTGACTGGTGCATCGACCGGCTCTGGTGGGACCAGGAGCTGACCGACACCCGCACGCTCGACACCCACATCAAACGACTGCGACGGAAGGTGGAACCCGACCCGGCGAACCCCCGCCACCTGGTCACCGTCCGGGGCGTCGGCTTCCGCTTCGAGGGGTAATCGGGCACGACTCGGCGCATCGCCCTACATTGAGCGCATGCAAAAAGGTGACGTTGTTCCGGACTTCACGCTCCCCGACCAGACGGGAGCACCGCGCAAGCTCAGTGATTTCCTCGCCGACGGGCCCGTGGTGCTGTTCTTCTATCCGGCCGCCATGACCTACGGCTGCACCAAGGAGAGCTGTCATTTCCGGGACATGGCCGGCGAGTTCGCCGCCGTCGGCGCCCAGCCTGTCGGTATCAGTGCCGACACCGTGGACAAGCAGAAGCAATTCGACGAGAAGGAGTCACTCGGCTTTCCCCTCCTGTCGGACCCCGACCGCGAGGTGGCCGCCCAGCTCGGCGTCAAGCGCAGCGTCAGCTTCCTCAAGGTCAAGCGGTCCACCTTCGTCATCGACACCGACCGGACCATCCTCGACGTCATTCACTCCGAGGTCTCAATGGGCTCGCACGCCGACAAGGCGCTCGCCCTCTTGAAGGCGCGACCCGCTGCCTGATCGCACGGTCGTCATCACGGGCGCCGCGTCGGGCATCGGCGCTGCCACCGCGGCGCGGCTCGGCGCCGGCGGCTGGAACGTCATCGGCGTCGACAAGGACGCGTCGGACGTCGTGGCCGATCTGTCCACGCCCGCGGGGCGACGCCGCGCCGTGGGGGGCGCGACGGAACAGAGCGGGGGCGAGCTGGCGGGCATCGTGACCTGTGCCGGGCTGGCCGGCCTGCCGGGCCGGGCCGGCTCGCTCCTGGCCTCGGTGAACTACTTCGGCACGGTGGACCTGCTCGAAGGCCTGCGCCCCCTGCTGGGCCCGGGGGGTGCCGCCGTGGCGATCAGCTCGAACTCGACCACGGTGCAGCCGGCGGTCCCCGCCGACCTCGTCGAGGCCTGCCTGCGCCATGACGAGGAGCTGAGCGCGCGAGATCGCCGACGCCCGCGGCTCTCTCGCGGCCTATCCGGCCACGAAGCTGGCCGTGGCCCATTGGGTGCGCCGGAACGCCACGGGACCGGACTGGGCCGGGTCGGGGCTCCGCCTCAACGCCATCGCCCCGGGCATGATCGACACGCCGATGGTGGCGGGCATGCGCTCCGACGCCAAGGCCGGTCCGATGCTCGACATGTTGCCCATTCCTGCGGGCCGGCCCGGCCGGGCGGAGGAGATCGCCGCCGTTGTCGACCTGCTCCTCAGTCCCGACGGCGCCTTCTTCTGCGGATCGGTGGTGTTCTGCGACGGCGGCAGCGACGCGCTCCTGCGCACGAACGACTGGCCGGCGGCCTGGGACATCTCCATCACCGACTTCGGCCAACAGCTCTCCTGATCACGCCGCTATCACGCCGGACCCGACCCTAGGCTGACCGCCATGCCGGGTCGGATCCTGGTGGACACCACCCCGCTGCGGGAGAGTCGCGACTTTCGACTCCTCTTCATCGGTCAGCTGATCTCCGTCATCGGGACCCAGCTGACCGTCGTGGCCATCCCCTACCAGGTGTACTCCATGACGCACTCGACGCTGCAGGTCGGCGCGATCAGCCTGGCCCAGCTCTTCCCCTTCCTCGCCGGCGCCCTCTCCGCGGGGCCCATCGGCGACTCGGTCGACAAGCGACGGATCATGGTCTGGACGGCACTCGCCATGATGCTGACCAGCGGTGCCCTCGCCCTCAACGCCGCCGTGGCCCACCCCTCGCTCGCCGTGCTCTACGTCGTCAGCGCGCTGGCGGCCGGGCTCTTCGGATTCTCGAGCACCGCCCGCTCGGCGGCCGTGCCGGGCATGGTGGAGCGGCGGCACCTCGCTGCCGCCGCCGCCATGACACAGATCGTCTTCCAGGTGGGCGTCATCGTGGGGCCCGCGCTTTCCGGCCTGCTGCTCGGCGTCGGGCTCCCACTCGTCTTCGGGCTCGATGCCGCCTCGTTCGTCGTCGCGGCCGTCACCTCGGCCATGCTCGGCCCCATCCCGCCGGCCCATGATGGCGCCGGCCTCTCCCCTTGGCAGTCGACCAAGGAGGGCCTGCGCTACCTGCGCTCCCGCCAGGCCCTCCAGGGTGTCTACCTGATCGACATCAACGCCATGGTCTTCGGCATGCCCCGGGCCCTGTTCCCGGCCATGGCGGGCGCCGTGTTCGGGGGCGGCACCATCACCCTCGGTTTCCTCTACGCCGCTCCGGGCGTGGGCGCGCTGATCGGGGCGGTCACCACGGGGTGGGTGGCCACCCTCCGCCGCCAGGGCTGGGCGGTGATCGTTGCGGTCTCCGTCTGGGGTGCTGCCATCGCTGTCTTCGGGTTCACCGACACGCTCTGGATCGCCCTCGTCCTGTTGGCGTTGGCGGGATGGGCCGACGTCATCTCCGCCGTCCTGCGCAACACCATGCTGCAGAGCTCCATCCCCGAGAAATTCCGCAGCCGCATGTCCTCGATTCAGATGGCCGTGGTGCAGGGCGGCCCCCGCCTCGGTGACATGGAGTCCGGCGCCGTCGCCTCGCTCACGAGCATCGAGTTCTCCATCGTCTCGGGTGGCCTCGCCTGCATCGTCGGTGCCGCCGTCATCGGCGCGTTCCTGCCTGTCTTCCGGCGCCACACCGCCGGTGAGATCGACGACGTGCCCGTATGATCCGGGCATGGGTACCACGTTCGCCGAACCGACCTGGGGTCAGGTCGACCCCGCCGCGCTGCGCCGCCTCCTCGTCGTCTCCCCTCACTTCGACGACGCCGCCATGGGCGCGGGCCACCTGATCGCGAGCTACGGGGACACCACGGTCGTCACCGTGCTCGGCGGCCGGCCGCCCGCCTACCCTGAGGTGCCGTCGGAGTGGGACTCACTCGGCGGGTTCGTGGCCGGCGACGACATCGTCGCCGCACGACGCGAGGAGGACGCTGCCGCCATGTCCGTCCTCGAATCCGCCTATCGGTGGCTGGAGTTCTCCGACCACCAGTACCTGGCACCGCCGGATCGCCCGAAGCCGGCCGAGGTGGCCCCCGTGCTCGCCGCCACCATTACCGACCTGAATCCCACCGCCGTGTTCTTTCCGATGGGTCTGGGCAATCCCGATCACGTGCTGGTGCACGACGCCTGCCTTGCGGTGCGTCAGGAGCAACCCGAACGCGAGTGGTTCTGCTACGAGGACCACGGCTACAAACACCTGCCCGGATTGCTCGCCTGGCGGGTGGCGAAGCTCTTGCGCTCCCATCCGTGGCCCACGCCCGCCATCGTCCCGCACGTGCCCGATGAGGAGCGCAAGCGGCGCGCCATCTGGTGCTACACGTCACAGATCGCCCCGCTCGAGCAGGACCACGCGCTCAGCGCCCGCATGGAGGGCCGCGTCCCCGAGCAGTTCTGGCACCTGGCCCCGCCGCCCACCGGGTGGGAAGGGCTGTCCGACTTCACCTGATCCGGGCGCGCAACGGCCCGCCCGGGGGGAGTCGGGCGGGCCGGCTGCGGACCTTGCTGGAGATACTGTCCGTCGTCAGAACGCCGGGAGCCCGGAGGACCCGCGGACCTGACCCGGCCGATCGTGGCTCGCCGCCGCCGCCAGAACAAGGGGGTCGGCCCGAGTTCACACGGCTGAAACCTCGCGCGACCCCGCTTCCGCCGGTCGATCGCTTCAGGCCATGGCCGGTTGTGGCGCACTCTCCTCGATCTCCACGCCTTCCTCGGCGATGAGTTCCGGCGCCCGCTCCAGGTCAGCCTCTATGTCGGCCAGGATCCCCGGCCGGCGACGGTTGACGATGAACAGCCAGCTGCCACCCACCACCATGTACGCCAGGTAGATGTAGGGGAACAGGTTCACCGGCCATGCCGGCATGGGGTAGAAGCTGCCGATCGTGGGCACGAGCAGGCACAGCACGGCAATAGAGGCCAGGACCACGTTCCGGGGGCGCAGCTCGCCCAGCTTCTTGAGGTACACCGGCGCCGCCACCGTGATGAGGTAGTACGCCACCAGGAAACCGAAGGCCGCCAGCGTGCCCGCGTCGCCGAAGGCCGTGAGCGGGTTGGTGAAGATCATCAGGAACGCCGGAAGGGCGAAGATCATGCCGATGTACACCGTCACCGCGACGTGCGGGGTGCGGTTGGTGGCATGCGCCCGCCCCAGGTGCCCCGAGAAGATGCCGTGGCGGGCCATGGGGTACATGATCCGTGATCCGCCGTTGAGGCACGAGAGCGACAGCGAGAAGAAGCTCACCATGGCCCCGATGCAGATCGGGATCTTGAAGAAGGACACGCCGTAGAGCTCTGCCAGATAGATGAGCGGGCCGCTCGTCCAGGAGCCGCCGTAGTTGTTGGTTCCCCCGACCTCGACGTAGGCCATGAAGACCATGAACAGACCCGTGATGATCAGGCTGGCGATGACGGCCCGCGGGACGTTGCGGCGTGGGTTCTTCGCCTCGCCCCCGAGGGTCGTGGCGCTCTCGAATCCGACGAGCGAGAAGATGCAGGCCACAACCGCCAGGCCCATACCCCGCACGTCGACGCCGCTCAGCTTGAGCTGCTTCGTGTCCACCGTGAAGCCGTGCTTGAACAGGATCACGAAGGCCAGGGCTGTGATGCAGGCCACGGAGGCGCCCTCGAAGACCAGGGTCAGGATGGAAGACACACGGATGTCCTTGTAGGCGACCAGCCAGCAGGCCGCCGCGCTGATGGCGAAGAAGATGATCGGATGGACGGAGCCGTGGTACCCGAGCGCCGAGAGCAACTGCGCGCAGAACACGGCGAAGCCGCACAGGCCCGCCACGGCGATGAAGTAATAGGCCCAGATCAAGGTCCAGCCGGAGAACACACCCGCGCTGGGTCCGAGTCCCTTGGCGGTGTAGGCGTACATGGAGCCGGCAAAGGAAGATCTCTTCGCGAACTGGTTCAGGCAGAAGACCACGAAGAGCAGCATGATGGTGCCGAACGCGTAGGCCAACCATGTCCCCTGTCCCGCGCTGGCAAAAGCCAACGGGATGATCAGCACCGCTGTCATCGTCGGCGATATCAACGCGACCGACTGCGCGAACAGGGCGGGGAAGCCGAGGACGTTTGCTCGCAGCCCATGCACCTTCTGCATGGCCGAGACATCCCTCGTGCCGGCACTCATTGTCATCGTCTCTCCTTGTGTAGGTCCCGAACGGATTGCTTGCTGTCGACCACGTCTGTGCTCAGTCGGGGAACGACTGGTCCTCGAGCAGCAGGTCCTCGTAGAAGGCGCCGAACTTCCGCTCGGGGTGGGCGATGGCGATCTCGAGCACCCACAGGCCGGGACTCGGCCGGAACTCGACCTCCGCCAGGGGGCCGTCGTAGTGGGCGGAGTGGGGAAAGTCGGACAAGCGGTGCCCCGAGAGGTCCATGTTCAACTTCCACCCGTAGCCGGCCGCCACCGAGGTGGCGTAGTCGTAGAGCGCCCTGCCGGTGCTGCCGTTGGTGGACCACTCCTCGCGCACGTGGTCCCAGATCTGCCGAACTTCCTTCTTGGCCCGAAGGTGGTCTGGATCCGACCCGAAGACGAACGTATCGCCCGCATCGCCCTCGGTGTCGCCGTAGATCGGCCCGATGTCGACGAAGAAGATGTCGTTCTCGCCCAAGACCACACCGGGCTCCGACTTCTCCATGAAGTCCTTCGTCGTGTTGGGTCCACACCGGACGATGATGTGGTGCCACCCGCGCCGCATCTCCATCTTCTTGAGAATGTCGCGGGCGATGCCCTTCGCCTCGTCCTCCGACACGCCCGGCTGCACCTCCTCGGCGATCAGGTGCACCGCTCTGCGGGTGCGCGCCCGGACGTCCAGCAGGGAGTCGACGGAGAACTTCTCCCCGGTGCCTTCGAATTCTCTCAGCATCGTCATGGTGGGTCTCCTCAGTGGTCGCTGATGGATGCGCTGAAAAGGGGGTGGTTGCGGAAGTCGTTGGGTGCGTCGGCCGCCACGACGATGACCTCGACGGTGCCCTGCGCTGCACCGAGGCGGTGTGGGCGGTTGGCGTCGAAGTGCACGGTGCTGCCGGCGTGGAGAAGGTGCACCTGCCCGTCGAACTCGAGCCGCAGCTGCCCGCTCACGACGTAGATCCATTCCTCGCCGCGGTGGCGGGCCGGTTCCGAAGCTGCGCGGTCCGCTCTGATGCGGATCTGCAGCGCCTCGAGCGTCGAGGAGCCCGGGAACCCGCTGCACGGTGCGATGGTGAGGCCGTTGGCCTCGTGGGTCGCCCGCTCGGGTGGGTAGGTCGCGATGGCCGGCGCGCCCCGGCGCTCTCCGAGCAATGTGCTCATGGAGACCCCGAGCGCCCTCGACAACGAGATCAATGCCGCCACGGAGGGCTGGCGGTCACCCGATTCGAGACGGGAGAGGTGGGCGGTGGAGAGGTCGGCGCGCTGTGCCAGCTGATCCAGCGTCAGCCCGGCCCGGGTGCGCTCCTCGCGCAGGCCCTCGGCGAGCGAGGAAAGCGCCTCTTCGAGTTCCATCCGCCGATTGTGGACCCGGGTTGCCTCAGAGGCAAGATACTTTGCCAAAGTTTACGAGTCAGAAATATCGGCGAAACCGTGCCGAGATCCACCCCCCACGCGGAGGCCGCGCCCGCCCCCGACGTGCTGCACAATGAGGCAGTTGGCCATGGCGACGCGGACATGGATGCGCGGGCGAGAGAGCGGCCAGCCATGTCCGACCCTCCCTTCAAGATCGGCTTTCCGACGCTGCGAACGACAGGGCCCGGCGGATACCGGCGAAGCACAACGGTTGCGTTAACATGGCTGAAACAAGCCCGTTTTCGAGGCCACACACCAGGAACGCCCATGTTCGATCGACTCCTTCTCGCCCTCGACGACTCGCCCGCCGGCGAGGTCGCGACGCTCTTCGCAGCCGCACTGGCCCGTCGGACCGGCGCGACCGTCCACGTGCTCCACGTGAACGAGCGGCTCGTCGGCGGAAACGGGGTGACGCTGCGCTCGGCCCGGGAGTCCACGGACCTGGTCACGGCTGCCGTGGGACAGCTCGCCGACGCCGGGGTACGCGCCGGGGGGTCGGTGTGCGTGTCCTCGTACCGGAACGTCCCGGAACGCATCGTGTCGACCGCGCTCGGGCGATCGGCCGACGCCATCGTCCTGGGGTCGACGCGGAACCGCCGGCTGGGCCGGCTGTTCTCGCCCCAGGTCCGGGAGCGCACGACGCGCCTGACCGCACTGCCGGTGCTGACCGCACCCTCCCCGCTGAAGGTCACCTCGCCGGCGGGGGTGGCCGATTGGACGGACGGGCTCGGGCAGGTCCTCGATTCCCTGCGGATCTGAGGAAGGGGCACCCCGAAACCCGCGGAAACCGGGACGTTCAGCTCTATCGGTGCTCGCAACGACGGTGCAGCATGTTTCGGGTGGTGATGTACAGCGACCTCCTGACCCAGGCCCTTGGCAAAGGTGAAGAAGGGCACAGGTCGGACGACGTGCTGCTGGCGGACCTCGTCGACTCCCGGGTCAGGCTCCACGTGACGGGTGCGACGGCTCCTGTGGCCGAGGCGCTGGCCCGGGAGCTTTCCTACGACGGCGCATTGATCAGGCTCTGCGAGTCGCTCGAGGTCCGCGCCACTCCCGAGTGGTTCGAGAGCCCGCGGCGCGAGCGGGCCCGGCTGGAGCGCGAGCTCTTGCGCCGCGGCATCTTGCTTCCCCCACCCCGGCTCCAGGACGCCTGATTCGCCGCACCGGTTGCCCCCTGCCGGCACCGACCGGCGGTGCGCCCCGGCCCGGATTGTTCCGGCCTGCCCGGGGTCGCGCCGTGGTGGTGAAACGGGGCCGCCGCCCGGCGACCCCTCAGTAGAGTCGACTGCGGTGCCAGGGGACGACGAGCGGATGGTGGAGGCCGGCGGGCGAGAGGTGCGTGTCTCGCGACCGGACAAGATCTACTTTCCCGCCCTCGGCGCCACGAAGTTCGACCTCGTCTCGTACTACCTCGACGTGGCGGACCATCTGCTGAACACCGCCGGCGGGCGGCCCGCCATGCTGCAGCGTTTTCCTGACGGCGCAACCGGCAAGTCCTTCTACCAAAAGCGCATCCCGGCGGGCGCGCCTGAATGGCTGCAGTCGACCACCGTCTCCACCCCGAACGGGACGACGTCCAACGCGCTCGTGGTCGCCGATATCGCCCATGTCGTGTGGGCCGTGAACATCGGCTGCCTCGGGTTGCACCTGTGGCCGTATCTCGCCGCTGATCCCGCGCACGCCGACGAGCTGCGTATCGACCTCGACCCGACCACCGGCATCGGCTTCGACGAGGTGCGCGCCGTCGCCCTGCTCTGCCGCGATGTGCTCGAGGAGCTCGGCTTGCGCGGCTATCCGAAGACGACGGGCAACAACGGCCTGCACGTGTACCTCCGGCTCGAGCCGCGTTGGGACTCGGTGAGGGTGCGCGCTGCCGCGGTGGCACTGGCACGCGAACTGGAGCGGCGCTTCCCGGAACTGATCACGGCCAACTGGTGGAAGGAGGAGCGCGGCAGCCGCGTCTTCGTGGACTTCAACCAGAACGCGCCCCACAAGACCGTCTTCGGCGCCTGGTTCGCCCGGCCCCGCACGGGCGGCCAGGTCTCGACGCCGCTCACCTGGGAGGAGGTCGAGACGGTCAATCCCAACGACCTCACCATCCGCACCGTGCCCGAGCTGGTGCGCCGGCGGGGTGATCCCTGGGCCGACATCGCCGCCCGACCGCAGTCGATCGATCCGCTGCTGGGGCTGGCCGAGCGCGACAAGGAGGCCGGCCTGCACGACGCGCCGTGGCCGCCCCAGTACCCGAAGATGCCCGACGAGCCACCCCGGGTGGCCCCCAGCCGGGCCAAGAAGGACTGAGCGGTGGAACCGCTCGACGCCCTCAACCGCATCGCCTTCCTTCTGGAGCGCAGCGGCGCCGACACCTACAAGGTCAGGGCCTTTCGCAACGCGGCGCGTGCCGTGGCGGGGGTCGACGCCGGCACGCTCAGCACGCTGGCGCGCTCCGGGCGCCTGCAGACCATCGAAGGGATCGGAAAGTCCACGGCCGGGGTGATCACCGAAGCCCTCGACGGCGAGGTACCCGGGCGCCTGGCGCAATTGGAAGAGGCGCCCGACGATGTGGTGCTCGACGCCCCGGCCGAAGAACTGCTCGGCTCACTCCGAGGGGACTGCCACTCCCACTCCGACTGGTCCGACGGGGGGAGCCCCATCCGCGAGATGGCCGAGGCGGCCCGGGAGCTGGGACACGAGTACCTGGTGCTCACCGACCACAGTGCACGGCTGACCGTGGCGCACGGGCTCAACGCGGAACGCCTGCGCGCCCAGCTCGACGTGGTGGCGGACCTGAACGAGGAGCTGGCTCCGTTCCGTCTCCTGACCGGCATTGAGGTCGACATCCTCGAGGACGGCTCCCTGGACCAGGATCTGGAGCTGCTGTCCGAGTTGGATGTCGTCGTGGCCAGCGTGCACTCGAAACTGCGCATGGAATCGCCGGCCATGACCGAGCGGATGCTCGCGGCCGTCGAGAGCCCGCACACGGACATCCTGGGCCACTGCACCGGGCGCCTCATCACCGGGCGCGGGCGGGCGCAATCGACCTTCGACGCCGAAGCGGTGTTCGGTGCCTGTGCCCGCACCGGCACCGCCGTGGAGATCAATTCGCGACCCGAGCGCCAGGACCCGCCTCAGGATCTGCTGCGCCATGCGGTCTCGCTCGGCTGCTCCTTCGCGATCGACACCGACGCCCATGCGCCTGGCCAGCTCGGCTGGCTCGGCCGGGGCTGTGCCAAGGCGGTGGAGGCCGACGTGCCATCCGACCGCATCGTCAACCGCGGCTCGGTGAACGACCTCCTGGCCTGGGCGGGCGCCCATGAAGGCTGACCTGCGGTGACGCTCCCCGTGCGCCCCCCGGTCGCGCCCATGCTGGCGAAGCTGGCGCGGGAGCTCCCCCGGGGGCCGGGACTCTTCTACGAGCCGAAGTGGGACGGCTTTCGCTGCATCGTCTTTCGCGACGGTGACGACGTGGAGCTGGGCAGCCGCAACGAGAAGCCCCTGACGCGCTATTTCCCCGAGCTGGTCGAGGCGCTCCGACGCGAGCTGCCCGAGCGCTGCGTGCTCGACGGCGAGATCGTCATCGCCGGTCCGCACGGCCTGGACTTCGACGCGTTGTCCCAGCGGATCCATCCGGCCGAGAAGCGCATCCGCCTGCTCGCCGGGTCGACGCCCGCCTCCTTCGTGGCCTTCGATCTCCTGGCCCTGGGCGACCGATCGCTGCTCGAGGCGCCCTACGCGCAGCGCCGTGCCGCGTTGGAAAAGGCCCTCAGGAAGTCCCGTCCGCCAGTCCACCTCACTCCGGTCACCGACGACCCGGGCGTGGCGAATGACTGGTTCTCGCGCTTCGAGGGAGCGGGGCTCGACGGTGTGGTGGTCAAGGCCGGAGACCTGCACTACCTGCCCGACAAGCGGGCCATGGTCAAGGTGAAGCACCAGCGCACCGCGGATTGCGTGGTGGCCGGCTTTCGCACCCACAAGGACGGGGCGGGCGTGGGCTCCATGCTGCTCGGGCTATTCGACGGCAAGGGGATCCTGCACCATGTCGGCGTGGTGTCCGGATTCAGCGTGGCCCGCCGCCGCGAGCTGGTGGACGAGCTGGAGCCGTTGCGCGCCGGGGCGCGGGAAGACCATCCCTGGGGCGGCTGGGCCGACGCCCAGTCCACCGGACGGGCGCCGGGCGGGACGAACCGCTGGAACGCCGGCAAGGACATGACATGGGAGCCGGTACGCGCCGAGCGGGTGTGCGAGGTGTCCTACGACCACCTGCAGGAAGACCGCTTCCGCCACGCGACGTCGTTCGTGCGCTGGCGCCCCGACCGCACCCCGGCGTCGTGCACCTACGACCAACTGGACACGCCGGTGCCTTACGAGCTGGAGCGGGTCTTCGGCACGGTGTGAACGCCGCGGGACGAGCTGCGGGCGGCGGTACGCTGGGGACGCCGGGGAGGGCGCGTGGCTGCGATGACCTCGCCGAAGCCCTCCTTCAGGCACTCGACGAGCAGTTCGTGGTCGGGCACCGCGGTCGTGTCCACCGTGAGGCCGATACAACAGGAGCCGTTGTACGAGAAGAGGGTGGCGTTCATGGCGGCGCCAATGGTGGGGCCGAAGGCGGAGTAGTCGGTGACCCGCGCCCCGCAGAGGAACATCTGGCCCGCGAATCCGGTCACGTCACTCGCCAGGAAGTCCACGTGCTTGAGCACGGAGCCCACGTACCCCGTGGGCACGAGGTTCATGGCCGCGGCGATGGCGTCGGTGAACGCCAGCGACCGCTCGGCGCGGGCTGCCCGGCAGCGGGCCCCGATGGCGCGCATGCGATCGATCGGGTCGACCATGCTCAACGGCACCTGTAACCGCTGCAGGGTGATCCGGTTCCCGCCCGGCGGGTCGCCGGACTTGCGGAGGCTGATCGGGACGGTCACGGTCAGCGCGTCGGCCCTCGCTCCGTGCTGCTCGTGGTAACGGCGTAGGCCGCCGGTGACCGCGGCCATGAAGCTGTCGTTGAGCGTCCCGCCGCTGCGCGCACCCGCGTCCTTCAACTCGTCCAGGCCGACCGTGATGGTGTGCAGGACCCGACCCGGCCCGCGCTGGGTCATGACCGGCGACAGCGCGGCGGGAAGCGGCCGTACGGTGCGTTCGATGGAACGCGCCGTCTCGAGCACGTCGACACCGGTGGCGAACGGATGGCGAGCCACTCGGACGAGCGCGCCCGGCGTGCGTTGGACAGCCCGCCAGGCTTCGTCGCGCCACCGGATGACACGATCGGCCAGCGCTTCGATCACGAGCTGGTGGCCCCGAACGTGCTCACCGGGTGGCGCCGCCAGCGGCGGCCCGCTCGACCTGTGGTCGGCGTCGGCGTCGAAGAGCGCCAGGGCGAGCTGCACGCCCCCGATACCGTCGGTCAACGAGTGGTGCATCTTCATGATGACGGCAGCCCCGCCGGCCTCCAATCCTTCGACGAGGGTGAACTCCCAAAGCGGACGGGTGCGGTCGAAGCCGCTCATGGCGGCGAGTGCGGCCAGACCGAGTACCTCGGTGCGGCCGTGCGGGGCGGGGCGTTCACCCGGCGCAGGTGCCAGGCCACGTCGAAGTGCGGATCGGTGGTCCACCGGGGCGTGGACAGGCGGCCGGGCACGTCAACCGGGCGCTGGCGGAACGAGGGGACCTGACGGGTGGCCCGTTCCATCCGCCCCGCCAGATCCTCCCAGGCCGGCACCGACTCCAGCCAGGCGACCGCCACCACCGTCGAGCGCAACTCGGGATCGCTCTCCATGTACCACGTGAAGGCGTCGTTGGGGCGCATGAAGGCCGACGGACTCATTGCCTCCAGTTATGCACCCCGATGACCGGGTGTCCAGGGACGAAGGTCCCCGGGGCCCCGATCCTCAGCGCAGCAGATCAGGGTCGGCCGCCAGCTCGGCGCGCACGGCCGCTTCCCAGAAGCCGATGAAGCCCTCGCCGTCGCTCTGGGCCACCAGGTCGATGAACGACTGCGGGACCCGGGAGACGCCGGCGCCGCCGGCCACGCGGGCGTACCAGGCGTGCTGGCACCGTTGCTCCAGCGCCACCGCCCGCTGGTGCACCGCCCGGGCCGAGCCGCCGAGCACGAACACACCGTGCCCGGCCAGGAGCGCCATTGATGCATCGCCCATCTTCTGCACCGCCGACTGCGCGCTCGTGGCGTCGTTGACAGGTCCTTCGTACTCGTCGACCACGACCAGCGTGCCTCCGCCGAGGGCGGAGCTCTGGTCGAGGATCGGTGGAAGCTCTCCGAGGTCCGCCCACACCGTGCCGAAAAGCGGGTGGTTGTGCACCGCCCAGCCGACGTCCTCGCGCAACTTGTGCAGTTCGAGGTGCAGGGGGATCCCGAGGGGGACGGGCCAGTCCCCCTCGACCACGCGCCCGTCGAGGTCGATGCGCAACACCTGGGACGGGCGCAACTCGGCCCACGTCAGCAGCCACGGGTTGCACAGCAGCGTGCCGTCGCCCAGGTTCACCGTGATGTGCCCGGCCAGGTGGTCGTTGTAGCCCTCGCGCCACAGGGCGCGGGCGAGCACCACCAGTTCCTCGCGCGGTGTGAGGTCGGGAACGAGCTTCTCGGCGGTCGGGGTGAACATGCGTGGGCTCCTCTCAGCGGGGCAGGACGCGATCCGGGAGCGGGTGGCGGTAGAGCGCGGCGGCGTTCTCGCTGCACATGGCGCGCAGCTCGTCGGCCGGGATGTGCCCCCAGTACTTCTCGATGACGGCCTGCGTGTCGGGCCAGGTGCTGTCGCCGTGCGGGTAATCGACCTCCACCATGATGTGGTCGACCCCGATGGCGTGGCGCGTGTCGATGGTGGACGGGTCGTCAATGGTGCAGAACCAGAAGTTGCGCTGCAGCACATCCGCGGGGCGCACGTCCCAGCCGAGCCCGTAGCGGGAGCGGTCGACGATGTTGTCGAGCCGGTCGCGCAGCATGGCCACCCACCCGATGCCCCCCTCGCTCATGGCGATCTTGAGGGTGGGAAGGCGGGCCGCGTAGCCGGACCACAGCCACTCCGCGCAGGCGATCAGCGACAGCTGGCCGAAGAGCGTGGCGCCGAGTTGCAGGGCGTCCATGCCGGCCCCGGGTGGCGCCGGGGTCAGGCCCGAACTCCCCACATGGAGGGAGACCACCGTGTCGGTGTCGACGACGGCCTCCATGATCGGGTCCCAGTGCGACCGGTCCCACAGCGAGGGCAGCCCGATCTCGTGAGGCCGCTCTGGAAGGGTCACCGACGTGAAGCCCCGCTCGGCGTTGCGCCGTATCTCGGCGACGGCGAGCTCGGGGTCGGCGAGGTAGGTGATCCCCAGCGGAACGATGCGATCGGGGTGGGCGGAGTACCACTCCTCGAAGAGCCAGTCGTTCCAGGCCCTGACACAGGCCAGGCCGAGGTCGCGGTCCTTCGCGTCGAAGAAGACGCGGCCACAGAACCCGGTGATCATGGACGGGAAATTCACCGAGGCCCAGACGCCGTTGATGTCCATGTCGCGCACGCGGGCATCCACGTCGTAACACCCGGGTCGCATTTGGTCGAAGCGGAACGGCTCCAGGCCGTAGGTCTCAGGGCGGCGACCGGCCACGGCGTTCATACCCACCTGCGTGTAGCGCCGACCCTCGAACTCCCACACCTGATGACCCTCCGGTGTCTCGACGATGCGGGGGGCACCACCCGCCAGCGGGCCCGGCAGCCGGTTCTCGAAGGTGTGGGCGGGCTCCACGACATGGTCGTCCACCGAAATCACGGTGTAGCGCACCTCGCGGGGCTCGGGCTCGGGCAGGAAGAGATCGTCGGCCGGCACGACCGGAGTATGCCCGAGGAATCTGCTGCGCGCCGCGGCCGCAGTGCCGCGACGCGGACGGGCCCCGGATGGATACTGGGTCCGACGCGTAAAAGGAGGCGGCGTGGTCGCACTGGTCATTGTCTCGACGTTCGTGGTTCTGATGCTCGGCATCCTGGTGGCGGGCTTGTTACGCAGCCATGCCGACATCCTCCGCTCCCTCCACGAGCTCGGCGTGGGCGTGGGGGATCCGTCGGCCGCTCCCGCTGCCCCTGCCGCCGCCGCCCCCGTGACCCTGACCACCCCGGCGTCGAGTCCCGCGCTCGGCGCGGCTCCCGCCGTCGCGGGTGTCACTCCAACCGGGGATGCGCGGGCGATCGCCGTCGACAACAGCGACGATCTCACACTGCTCGGGTTCCTCTCCTCGGGCTGCACGGGCTGCGCCGCCTTCTGGGACGCGCTGCAGGATCCCGGGCGCCTGCAGCTGCCCGACCGCACGCGCGTCGTGATCGTGACCAAGGGCCCCGACCGCGAGGTCCCCTCCGAAGTGCGGCTGCGCGCAACCGGTCGGGTCCCGGTGGTCATGTCCACCGAAGCCTGGGTCGACTACCAGGTCCCCGGGTCGCCGTTCTTCGTGCTGGTCGACGGCGCGACCGGGCGCAAGGTCGGGCAGGGGGTGGCCAGCCAGGTGGGGCAGCTGGCGGAGCTGGTCCGGCGGGCCGAGCACGACCGGAGTTCCGCAGGAGGAGGTCGCGGGCGCGGCGAGGGATCCCCCGGTGGTCCGGCCCGCGAGGCGGCGGCCGACGAGGTGCTGGCCGCGGCCGGGATCTATCCGGGCGACCCCAGCCTCTACCCGCGCACGCTCGACGACGTCTTCCCGTACGGCCGAGCCGTGCCGGCCGAGTAGTGGCCACCATCGGCGCCCACGGCATCACGGCTCGCCTCCCCGACGGCTTCGAGGGCCGCATCTTCGTGCGCCCGGCCTCCGTGGGCGTGACCTACCCGGTGGGCCAGTTCGCCACGTTCCCCATTCCCGACGACATCGGTGACTTCGGCAGCGGGGCCGTCACCTTGATGGGGCCCTCCGACGTGTTCGCCACCCTGTTCGAGTACGGCCCGGAGAGCCTCGGCGCCGCGTTGTTCGCCCGGCAGGGCCGGCCCACCGGTTTCTCCGAGACGGACTTCTCCCCCATGACCCTGCGGCGCGGGATCCCCGGTCAGTCCGGCACCCAGTGGTTCTTCACCGAGTCCGGGCGGCCGTTCTCGTTCTACGCCGTGCTCGGCAGCCATGCCCTGCGCCCGGCCCTCGTCCCACGCGTCAACACCCTGTTGTCGTCGTTGACGCTGAGTCCGGCCGCCGTCGCCGACCATCCCGGAGCGAGGCCCCGATGGAACTGATCGGCCTCTACCTGATCGCCGCCGGCCTGCTGGTCGTGGCCGGGATCGCCAAGGCGGCGCGGCCCGACGACACGGCCCGTGCCATGGGCGCCCTGCTGCCGTCGCCGCCGCCGCTTCGCCTGCTGCGCGACGTCGTCCGGGTCGGCGCGCTGGCGGAGGCCGCGCTGGGCGCCGTCGCCCTCGCCTTCCCGCGCCCGGCCACCGCTGCCCTCGTCGCCGCCTCCTATTTCGGCTTCTTCGGCGTCGTGGCCTGCGCCCGTCGGCGCGGCGGGCCCCTCGCCACCTGTGGCTGCTTCGGCCGCCCCGACACGCCGCCCACCGCGCTGCACCTGGTCATCGACCTCGTGCTCGCCGTCGCGGCAGTGGCCGTGGCGGTCGGCGCCCCGTCCCGGGGCACGCTGGTGACGCAGCTGGACCACCAGCCCTGGGCCGGCTTCCCGCTGCTCTTCGTCAGCGCGGTGGGGCTCTGGCTCACCGCGCTGGCCCTCTCCGCCCTGGCCGCGCTGACCGCCGCGCGCCGCCAGGCCCGCCCCCTGCCCGTGCGGTCGTCGTGAGCGTCTCCACCGCGCTGGTGGCGCGCACGGCCCGGGCTCTCGAGGCTCGCTTGTCCCGACGCAGCCTGATCAACCGGTCAGCCTTCGTGGGCAGCGCCGTCGCCGTCGGGTCCGGCCTGGACCTCGCCCTCAAGCCGGGCACCGCCTACGGGCAGATCTGCGAGTGCGGCAACGCCGGCTGTGGCTGTGGCAGCACCTGCTGCTCGGGATTCTCGGAGTTCTGCTGCGCGGTCAGCGGGGCCAACTTCTGCCCCGAGAACACCATCATGGGCGGCTGGTGGGTGGCGGACAACTCGTCGTACTGCGGTGGTCCGCGCTACTACATGGACTGCAACGCGACCTGCTCGTGTGACAACGGCTGCAGCAGCGGCTTCCCCTTCTGCGAGACCGGCTGCGACGGGACCGGCTGCGGCTGCGGCCCCCTCGGCTGCGACTCCTACCTGACGGGGTGCCTGCAGTTCCGCTACGGGCAGTGCAACCAGGACGTGGCCTGCATGGGGCGCATCGTCTGCCGGGTCGTCGCCTGCGTGCCGCCCTGGACGGTCGACCCCTCCTGCACCACCGCCGTCGCCGTCGACAACAGCACGGCCGAGCAGAACGAGCCGTGCTGGACCACCGCCCCGCCCGCCCCGCTGTGCACCTCACCCGCCACGAACTGCCAGGTGGCCGGCATGGTCCCGAGTGCCGACGGCGGCGGCTACGCGGTGCTGACCGCGTTCGGCCGGCTGTTCGGGTACGGGGACTTCCCCGACGACGGCGATGCCTCGGTGCTCGCGCTGGACGCCCCGATCGTCGGGGTCGCGACCTGCAGGACAGGGGGCTACTTCCTGGCCGCGGCCGACGGGGGCATCTTCGACTACGGCGGGGCGCCATTCCTCGGCTCCATGGGCGGGCAGCGCCTCGATGCACCCGTGGTCGGGATCGCCGCCTCCCCCACCGGTCAGGGCTACTGGCTCGTCGCGGCCGACGGCGGCATCTTCGACTACGGGGACGCCCTGTTCTACGGCTCCATGGGCGGGCGGCCGCTCAATGCACCGATCGTCGGGCATGGCCGCCACCCCGACCGGGCAGGGCTACTGGCTGGCCGCCGCCGACGGGGGCATCTTCGCCTACGGGGATGCGGTGTTCCTCGGCTCCATGGGCGGACAGCACCTCAACGAACCGGTCGTGGGCATCGCGGCCACCCCGACGGGCCAGGGCTACTGGCTGGTCGCCGCCGACGGGGGGATCTTCGCCTACGGCGACGCCGTGTTCGACGGGTCGACCGGTTCCATCCACCTCAACCAACCGGTGGTCGGCATTGCGCCCTGCGGCAACGACGCCGGCTACTGGCTGGTGGCCAGGGACGGCGGGATCTTCGCCTTCGGCGGCGCGCCCTTCCTCGGATCACCGGCATGACGGAAAGGGAGAACCCATGCACGCGCTCTTGACCGTGGCCGCCGTGGTGGTCGCCGTGGCCGCGGCGGCCCGCTCGACCTGGTCGCCCTGCGGCGTCTCCATGCTGGCCACGGTCACGCCGCTGGCCGAGCGCGCCCGCGGCCACCGCTACCGCTCCACGGCGGCCTGGTTCATCGCCGGAGGGACCGCGGGAGGGGCGACGCTCGGCCTGGTCATGGCCGCGCTGGCGCTGGGCGTGCGCGCCGCCGACCCGTCGGCGGTGGCGCTCGCCGCCGTCGCCTGCTCCGTCGCCGTCCTCGCCGCGGCCAGCGACGCCCGGCTCGGTCGGCTTCCACCTGCCCTTCCACTCCCGGCAGGTCAACGAGCGCTGGCTCGACCAGTTCCGCCCCTGGGTCTACGGAGCTGGGTTCGGCTGGCAGATCGGTGCCGGCCTCGTCACCTACATCAAGACGGCCGCGCTCTACCTCATGATCGCTCTGGCCGCCCTGACCGCCAGCCCCGCCACCGCGCTGGCCGTCGGCGCGCTGTTCGGGCTGGTGCGCGGGCTGGCCGTCCTGCTCGGCCGCGGGATCGTCAGCCCCGCCACCCTCGCCGAGTTCCACCGTCGCTTCACCCGGGCCGGGCCTGTCGTGCTCGGTGCCGTGGTGGGCTGCGAGATGGCGGTCGCGGTCGCCTTCGCCGCGGTCCTCTCGCCCTGGGTCGTCCTGGCACTGGTCCTGCTCGGGGCAACCGTGGCCGCCGGGCGCTTGCGACGGCGCACGCCGGCCGCGGCCGCGGTCTTGAATCAGCCGCTCATGTCCACGGCGTTGACGCGGAACGGCACGATCCGCACGATGACACGGCGGTCGCCGGGCGCGTCGTGCTCGCGCAGATCGGCGTGGTACTTGGCGCCGACCTTCTCGGCAAAGGCGCGGTCCTCGTCGGGCGCAACGACGGCGGTGCCCCGGATCTCCAGGTAACGATACGGGTTCTGCAGGTCGAGGAGGAACGCCGTGCACGCCGGCTCGGTCTCGACGTTCTTCACCTTCTGACGCCGCGTGTTCAGCGACATGGCGATCTGGTCGTCCTCCATCACGAACCAGACCTCGGACAGCTGCGGGTAGCCGTCCTCACCGGCCGTGGCGAGCGTGAGCACGTCGCCTTCCAGGAGATCGCGGTGGCTGTCGGGGATCGTGGTGTGGGCCATGCACGAGTTATACCCCGTCGCCGCTCCTCTGATGCGCTGTCCCGCGACGGCGCGTACCATCGACCCATCGACTCTGACCGCACACCCATCCGGCTCCTCCTCGCCGACGTGGACGGGACGCTCGTCACCCAGGACAAGGTCCTGACCGACGACGCCGTCGCCGCCGTGCACAGCCTGCGCCAGGCAGGCGTCCTCTTCGCCATCACCAGCGGCCGCCCGCCCCGCGGCATGGAGATGCTGATAGAGCCCCTCCAGCTCGACACGCCCATCGCGGCGTTCAACGGCGGCCTGCTCGTGGACAAGGACATGCAGGTGCTCGAGGAACGCGTGATCCCCGAAAAGCTCGAGGTTCCCGTGGCCGACCTCATGAAGTCCTTCGACCTCGCCGTGTGGCTGTACCGGGGCGCGGACTGGTACGTGCCCGACCCCGAGGGACCGCACGTCGACAGGGAGGCCTGGACGGTCAAGTTCGATCCCAAGGTGATGAAGAGGGGCCTCGACGGGCTGACCGAAGGTGTCGTCAAGCTCGTGGGGGTCAGCGACGACCACGACGCCGTCGACAAGGCCGCCAAGGCAGCCGTCGACAAGTTCGGCGACCACGTGACGGCGGCGGCCTCCCAGCCCTACTACCTCGACGTCACCCACCCGCAGGCCAACAAGGGAGCGGTCGCCCTCTTCCTGGCCGAGCGCTACAAGCTCGCGCCGGAGGAGATCGCCACCATCGGCGACCAGCCCAACGACATTCTGATGTTCGACCACTCAGGCCTCAGCATCGCCATGGGCAACGCCGACCCGGAGGCGAAGGAAGCAGCCAAGGAGATCTCGCGGAGCAACGAGGAGGAGGGTTTCGCGTACGCCGTCGAGCACTTCGTGCTGCCGGCTGCGTCCGCTTAGACGCCGCGGTGGTTCTCGAAGCGGGCGTACTGCTTCAAGAACAGCAGGTTCGCCTTGCCGGTCGGGCCGTTACGGTGCTTGGCCACTTCGACCAGCGCGTCGTCCGCCCGGTCGATCGGCACCTCGTCGTTGTACTCGGACTCGCGGTAGATGAAGAGGACGACGTCAGCGTCCTGCTCGAGTGAACCCGACTCCCGGAGGTCGGACAGCTGCGGCGTCTTGTCCTGGCGTGACTCGAGGTTCCGGGAGAGCTGCGACAGGGCCACCACGGGCACCTCGAGCTCGCGGGCGAGGATCTTGAGGCCACGGCTGATCTCGGCCACCTCGGTCTGGCGGTTCTCCGCCCGGGACCGGCCCGTCATCAGTTGGAGGTAGTCCACGACGACGATGCCCAGGTCGCCCTCGGACTTCTTGAGCCGTCGTGCGCGGGCCCGGATGTCCATGACCGTGACGTTCGGGTTGTCGTCGATGAAGATCGGCGCACCCGAGAGCCTGGTGACGGCCATGCCGATTTTGCTCCAGTCCTGGGTGCGGATCCTGCCCGTCTGCAGGCTCTGCCCGTTCACCTCGGCCTCCGACGCCAGCAGGCGCTGGGTGAGTTCGAGGTGGCCCATCTCCAAGGAGAAGAGGAGGGCGGGACGCTGCACCTGCAGCCCGACGTTGGCCAGGACGCCGAGGGCGAAGCTCGTCTTTCCCATGCCGGGACGGGCACCCACGATGTTCAGCGAGGAGGGCTGGAAACCCAGCAGGATCTTGTCCAGCTCGTGGTAGCCCGTCGCCACGCCGGTGATGCTCGAGCCGCGCTGCCCGAGCTCCTCTATGCGGTCCAGCCCGGCGCCGAGCAGTTCGTGGAGGGGGCGCATCGTGTCGACCGTGCGGCGCTCGCCGACGTTGAACACCATCTGCTCCGCCTCGTCGACCGCCGCCTTGACGTCCTCGGGCACGGAGTAGCCGATGTCGGCGATGTCACCGGCGACGCCGATGAGCTTGCGCAGCAGCGCGTGCTCCTCGACGATCTCGGCGTAGTGCCGCGCGTTGGCGATCGACGGCGTGTTGGCCAGCAGCGAAATGAAGATGGACCGGTCACCGACCGCCTCGAGCACCCCCGAGCGCTTCAGCTCGTCGGTCACCGTCACCGCGTCGATGGCTTCGCCCCGCTCCATGAGCGCCTGGATGGCACCGAAGATGTACCCGTGCGCCGGCTTGTAGAAGTCGGCCGACGAGCACTTCTCTATCCCGACCGACGCCGCATCGTTCGAGAGGAGCATGGCGCCGAGTAGCGACTCCTCCGCCTCCATGTCGTGGGGCGGCACCCGCGTGCCGCTCGGCATCGGGGTGGGGGCCGTCCGCAGGGGACGGGGGCGGGTGTCGTCAAAAGCTTGGACCACGGCTCACTCACTCTGCCGGTCGGGGTCTGGGGAACGTAAGGCCCCAATAGGTGTGGGTAAGCGCCGCGTGCGTGTGGATAAGCCGTGCACGAGTGGTCACGCACTGTGGACCATGGAAAAGGCAAATCGACACGCCCCCATGATGGGCAGGGGCTGTGACAATGGGGTGGATGCTGCTCTGACCGGCGGACGGAAACGCCCTGGTCAGGAGGCCCCCGAAACCTCCAGGGTCACGATGGTGGCGACGTCGCGGAAGAGCTCGACGGTCACCTCGAACGACCCCGTCTCCTTGATGTGCTCGGGCAGCAGGATGTGCCTGCGGTCCACGTCGATCCCCTTGGCGGCCTTGATCGCCTCCACCACATCGGCCGGGCCGATGGAGCCGAAGAGCCGGCCGCCACCTGACGCCCGGGCGGTGATCGGGATCACGGCGCCGGCCAGGATCGTGGCCTGGGACTCCGCGGCGCCGCGGTCCTGCGCCTCGCGCAGGTCGCGCCCACGCCGCATCTGCTGGGCCTGGCCCTCCACTCCGTCGGTGGCCAAAATCGCGCGACCCTCGGGCAGGAGGAAGTTGCGGGCGAAGCCGCCCGCCACCTTGACGATGTCCCCGCGGCGTCCCACGCCGGCGACGTCGTCTCGCAGCACGACCTTCATGCGTCCGCTCCCGTCTCCGCCGGCTCCACAACGACCTCGACCACAGCGCCGGCCTCGGCGTCCGCCACGGCCTGGTCGACGATCGCCACGGCTTCGGCATCCGCCACGGCTTCGGCCGGAGCGTCAGGGGAGGGGCGGTGCCGCGGTGCCTCGGTCGGCACCGAATCGAGCGTCCGCTCGCCCCGGTCGCGCCCGCCGCGCCCGCCCGGACGCTCGGTCACCGTGCGCTGCGTGTAGGGCAGCAGCACGAGCTCGCGGGCCGTCTTGATAGCCATGGCCAGGGCCCGCTGGTGCTGGGCGCAGTTGCCGGTGACCCGGCGCGAACGGATCTTGCCCCGGTCGCTCATGTACTTACGCAGCATGGGGACGTCCTTGTAGTCCACCCACTCGACCTTGTCCCGGCAGAGCGCGCAGGGCTTCTTCTTGACCCGGCGTCCGAGATCCTTGGGGGCGCGCCGGGACGTCGTCCCACCGCGCTGGTTGTTCCGTGCCATTAGAAGGGCTCCTCATCGAATCCGTAACCCGGGCCGGCATCCGGCGCGGTCTGGGGTTGTGCCGGCGGAGCGGCGGCCGGACGGCCGCCCCCACCGCCTCCGCCGCCCCGGTTGTACTCCCCGGGGCCGCGGCGCTCGTTCTTGGTGATCTGCGCGGTGGCCCAACGCAGCGACGGACCGATCTCGTCCGCCACCACCTCCACCTTGGAGCGCCGGTCGCCCTCCTGGGTCTCCCAGCTCCGCTGCTCGAGCCGGCCGGCCACCATGACCCGGGCGCCCCGGGTGATGGTCTCGCTCACGTTCTCGGCCATCTCGCGCCAGCACACCACGTCGAAGAACGAGGTGGCCTCCTCCCACTCCTGGGTCTGGCGGTTCTGCCAGCGGCGGTTGACCGCCAGGCCGAACGTCACGTTGGCCTGTCCGGTGTTGGTGAAACGCAGCTCGGGGTCACGGGTCACGTTCCCGACCAGCGTCACGCTGTTGTCTGACGGCATCTCTGCTCCTCTCGCCGCGCGGTCAGCTGGCCGCGGGCTGGGCCGTTGCGGCCGGGGCCTTGTGGTCCGGGAGGCGCACGACCTTGTGACGGACGATCTCGTCGGCCAGGCCGAGCATGCGGTCCAGGGCGGCGACGGTCCCGGGTTCGGCAGTGAATTCCACCACGACGTAGTACCCCTCGCGCTTGTGGTTCACCTCGTAGGCCAGGGTGCGCTTGCCCCAGCGGTCGATGGCGCCGGGGGTGCCGCCCGTGGAGCGGATCACCTCGAGGGCCTGGTCGAGCACGCCCTGAATGACCGTGGGCTCGGTGGTGGCCTCGAAGATGGCCATGACTTCGTAAGGCCGCATGTGCGGCGTACCTCCCTCTGGACCGGGACGAGCCCGGGCTCCTGACGGTCAGGAGCAGGGTCTGTTGCGGGCAGCCATGCTAGCCGCCCCCGGCTCCGGTCGTCAGTTCAGGGCGTCGCCCAGGCCTGCCGGTGCGTGATACGTCTCGGCGTCGCCCGGGAAGTTCCCGCTGCGCACGTCGTCGGCGAAGGCGGCGATGGCCTCGGTGGCGATACGGCCCACGTCGGCGTACTGCCGGACGAATTTGGGCGGGGTGCCCTTGCCCAGCCCCAAGATGTCGTGGAAGACCAGGACCTGACCGTCGCAATCGGGCCCGGCCCCGATGCCGATCGTCGGCACATCGAGCTGGTCGGTCACGGCGGCACCCAGCACGTCGGGCACCCCTTCGAGCACGAAGCCGAAGCAGCCGGCCGCGGCCAGGGCCTTGGCGGCATCGAGCAGGGCGCTGGCGGCGTCGGCGCTCTTGCCCTGGACCCGGTAGCCCATGGCGAGGACGGACTGGGGCGTGAGGCCGAGGTGGCCCATGACAGGGATTTCCGCGCGGATGATGGCTTCGACCACCGGGAGGCGTGCGCGGCCCCCCTCGAGCTTGACGGCCTGTGCCCCGGCGCGGATCAGCGTGGCGGCGTTGCGCACCGCGTCGTCGGGCGAGAGGTGGTAGCTCATCCAGGGCATGTCGCCGAGGATCAGGCTGCGAGGTGCGGCGCGGGCCACGGCGGCCGTGTGGTGGGCCATGACATCGATGTCGACGTGCAGGGTGTCGGCATACCCGAGCACGTTGTTGGCCACCGAGTCGCCGACCAGGATGATGTCGGCGCCCGCGTCGGACACAATGCGGGCTCCCGGCTCGTCGTAGGCAGTGACCATGACGATGGGCGTGTCGCCGTTGCGCCGTTTGCGTGACCGCAGCGAAGGGACGGTGACCGGCCGGTCGCTCACCGGGCCGGCGTCCCCTTCTTCTGGCGCGGCGTGCGGCCGCCGGCGGGGTACTTGCGCATGAGGTGGTGCCAGGCGCAGGCCGGGCAGACCTCGACCTCGTAGCAGAGCACGGGCTCGGGCCGGCGGCAGAGGGCCTTGAGCTCGGCGGCGGTGCCGGGGCAGCGGCCTCCGGGCGGGAGCTTGGCCCCGAACACGAAGGTCACCGTGACGAGGCGCCCGTCGTCACAGATGGGGCAGACCTCCTTGGTCGCCCGTCCGACGTTGCGGGCCGCCCTTAGCAACTCGGGATGGGCGTCGCAGACGTCGGTCTTGAGGAGCTTGCCCCGGTCGACCTCCCGGACCACGCCGTTGCGCACGATCCGGTATTCGACCTGGGCCGTGACGTCGGGGCTGACCGCACGGGATGATGACCTCGGGTCCGAGGTGACGCTCACGGCGGCCAGGCTACCCCCCAGACCCGGAAACCGGGCACCAATTGTGAGGCGGATCAGGCACGCCCGTGACGGTTGGGTGACGCGAATGCTTGCGTCGCTATATCGGTCCGATATACTCATCCGTCATGTTGGACATGGCCATCCTCGGCCTCCTCGAAGAGCGCGACCTGCACGGGTACGAGATACGGCGCCAATTGCGGGAGCACCTGGGACTTCTGGCCAATGTCTCGTTCGGCTCCATCTACCCCGCCCTCACCCGCCTGGAGAAGTCGGGCGCGGTGGTGGCCACGGAGGCCGCGAGCGCCGGGGCCACGGCGACGCCCGCCGCGGCGGCTCCCCCCACGGGCTCCTTGAGCGGCGAGCGGGCCGTCCTGCGGGCCCGGCGTCACTCCCCCACCCGGGCCCGGCGGGGCCGCAAGGTGTACCGGATCACCGACAGCGGCCGCGCCCTCTTCGTCGAACTGCTCGAGGGCAGCGGGGCGACCGACGACGCCCGCAGCTTCGGGCTCCGCCTGGCCTTCGCCCGGCACCTGGCACCCCAGGCCCGGCTCGCCCTGCTGGAACGGCGGCGCGCCCTCCTCGTCCAGCGCCTCGGTGACGCCGAGGCCGCCCGCGCCGATCTCGACGTCTATGCCCGCTCGGTCGTCCAGCACACCGCCGACGGCGTGGCCCGCGACATCGGCTGGCTCGACAGCCTCATCGCGTCCGAACGCGCCGCCCTCGCCACCAGCACCGGCACGACCGGCACCGCCGGCTCCGACCTCGCCACCGAGCCGGTGGCCTGACGAAACCCCGCCTCACCGACCCCGAAGGAGACATCTCCATGCCCAGCCCCATTCGCCTCGCCATCGCCGGCGTCGGCAACTGCGCCAGTTCACTCGTGCAGGGGATCACCTACTACCGCGATGCGGACCCCGAAGACGTGGTCCCGGGCCTCATGCACGTGGAGCTGGGTGGCTACCACGTGCGCGACCTCCTCCCCGTCGCCGCCTTCGACGTGGACCAGACCAAGGTCGGGACCGATCTCGGCAAGGCCATCCACGCCGGGCTGAACAACACCGTGCGCTTCGCCGACGTGAGCGAACTCGGCGTGACGGTCCAGCGGGGGCCGACCTTCGACGGGCTCGGCCTCTACTACCGCGAGCTGATCGAGGAGTCACCGTTCGAGCCGGTCGACGTGGCCGAGGCGCTTCGCCGGGCCGAGGCGGACGTGCTCGTCTCCTACCTGCCCGTGGGCTCCGAACAGGCCCAGCGCCACTACGCCCAGGCCTGCCTCGACGCGGGGGTGGCCTTCGTCAACGCCATCCCCGTCTTCATCGCCTCGGATCCCGAGTGGGCCCGCAAGTTCCGGGACGCCGGCGTCCCGATCGTGGGCGACGACATCAAGAGCCAGGTCGGCTCGACCATCGTCCACCGCATCCTCACCCGTCTCTTCGAGGACCGCGGCCTCGCCCTCGACCACACCTACCAGTTGAACTTCGGCGGGAACATGGACTTCAAGAACATGCTCGAGCGCCAGCGGCTGGAGTCCAAGAAGATCTCGAAGACCCAGGCCGTCACCAGCCAGCTGGAGGACAACATCCTCGACGCCGACGACGTCCACGTCGGGCCCTCCGACCACGTGCCGTGGCTCAAGGACCGCAAGTGGGCCTACATCCGCATGGAGGGGCGCAACTTCGGCGACGTGCCCCTCAACCTGGAGCTCAAGCTCGAGGTGTGGGACTCCCCCAACTCGGCCGGCGTCATCATCGACGCCGTGCGCTGCGCCAAGCTGGCGCTCGACCGCGGCATCGGCGGCCCGCTCCTCGGCCCCTCGGCCTACTTCATGAAGTCGCCGCCGGTGCAGTACCACGACGACGTGGCGCACACCCTCGTCGAGGAGTTCGCCGGCGGCGGGACCCAGGAGACCTGGCCGGCCGACTGACGCCGGCTCCTCCGTGCGTCGAGCGTCGGCGGTCTCTTGCGTTTCTCCTTTCCCACGACCTGCTCGCCAGGCATCACCGGGCGCTCGACCGGCTTGACGAATCGGCATTCGCGGTCTCGCTGACCGGCGCCTCCATCCCTGGATACCCCTCGGGTCCTGCTATCCGCGCGTATCTCCGACGTGCTTCGCCGAGCTCGTCGACGGAGCCCGCCGGCGCGGTCAGGTCCCGCCTCGTCCGAGAGAATCCGGCCAGCGGCCCGACGGAGTCGGATGGCTCACACCAGGATGCGCTCTTCGGGGGCCCGCACGCCGACCACGGCCAGCGTGCGTCCCATGCCGAGGAACATGCCGCAACAGATGGTGAGATCCGCCAGCTCGGCCTCGGAGAAGGCCTCGTGCAGGCGGGCCCAGAGCTCGTCGTCCATGGCCAGGTGGTCGATGGCGAAGCGCTCGGCGAACTCCGCCGCCAGGCGCTCGCGCATGCTCAGCCCGGTGGCGGCGCGCCAGTCGGTCACCTCGGCGTAGAAGGGCTCGCCGGCGCCGGCGGCCTCGCCGTCGCGGGCACGTGTGTCGCGGCACACGGCACAGTCGTTGATCAGTGCGATGGTCCAACGCGCCGCCTCGCGCTCGCGCACAGGCAGCTGGGAGTTGCCGTAGACCGCGGCCGACAGCTTGCCCATGCCCGCCGCCATGTCGGCACGCAAGAGCGCCCAGTCGATGTGCTCGCCCATACCGCTCTCCGGTGCCGCAATCCTCGTCATGCCCCGCGACGCTACCGCTGGCCGGCTCCGGCTGCCCTGCCTTCTGTCGCCCAGCTCTTGCCGCGCCCCTACTGCTGCTCGGCCCACCAGGCTCGGAGGCGGGCGGCCGCCTCCTCCTCGCCCAGGGGCCCCTCGTCGAGACGGAGCTCCATCAGGAAGTTCAGGGCCTGGCCGACGGCGCGGCCGGGCCCGATGCCCAGCAGCTCCATGATCTGGTTCCCGTCGAGGTCGGGGCGGAGCGAGCGCAACTCCTCCTGCTCGCCCAGCTCGGTGATGCGCGCCTCGAGCTCGTCCATGCGCCGGGCCAGCGCCCTGGCCTTGGCGGCGTTGCGCGTCGTGCAGTCGCAGCGGGTGAGCTCGTTCAGCCGGTCGAGGTGCGGGCCGGCGTCGCGCACGTAGCGGCGCACGGCCTTGTCGGTCCAGCCCAGCCGGTAGGTGTGGAAGCGCAGATGCAACTCGACCAGCCGGACCACCGTGTCCGTGTCGGCCGCCGAGTAGCGCAGGGCATCCATGCGCGTGCGCGTCATGCGCGCGCCGACGACCTCGTGGTGGTGGAAGCTCACGCCGCCGTCGGTGATGGCGCGCGTGCGCGGCTTGCCGACGTCGTGGAACAGCGCGGCCAGGCGCAGCAGCCGGTCCGGCGACGTCTTGTCCACGACTGCGAGGGTGTGCGCCAGGACGTCCTTGTGCCGGTGGATCGGATCCTGCTCGAGCGCGAGACCCGGCAGCTCGGGCAGGAACTCGCCGGCCAGGCCGGTGCGCACAATGAACCACAGCGCCACTGACGGCACGTCGACCATGACGATCTTGTCGAGCTCGTCGCGGATGCGCTCGGCGGAGACGATGGAGAGCCGGCCGTGCATGCGTTCCACCGCCGCCGTCAAGGCGGGGTCGGGCTCCAGCGAGAAGCGCGCCGCGAAGCGGGCGGCGCGCAGCATGCGGAGGGGGTCGTCGCCGAACGAGATCTCCGGGTCGAGCGGCGTGCGCAGACGGCCGGCCGCCAGGTCCCCCAGCCCGTCGAAGGGGTCGATCAACTCCATGTCGGGCAGCCGGAGCGCGAGCGCGTTCATGGTGAAGTCGCGGCGCGACAGGTCCACCGCCAGGTCCTCCCCGAAGGTGACCTCGGGCTTGCGCGAGTCGGGCACGTAGACCTCGGCCCGGTACGTCGTGATCTCGTAGTCCTGCGCGCCCTTGCGGCAGCCGATGGTCCCGAAGCGCTCGCCCTGCGTCCAGATGGCGTCGGCCCAACCCCGCACCAGGCGCTCGGTCTCAGCCGGAAGGGCATCGGTGGTGAGGTCGAGGTCGTGCGGCGCGGCCGTGCCGGTGGGCCCGGGGAACAGGGCGTCGCGCACGGATCCGCCCACCAAGGAGAGGCTGTGACCGGCCGCGGCGAAGCGGCGCGCCACCTCTTCGGTGGCCTCGACGTAGGGGCGGAACCGTTCGGGGACGGACGTGGACTGCACCCGCCCACGGTAGTGCGCCCTCTAGCCTCTCCCTGTGTCGACGCGCCGGGCCAGGACCGCCCTCTGCACGCTCGCGGTGGCCGTCGCAGCCCTGGTCAGCACCCTGGGCTCCCCCGCCGCAGGAGGAGCGGAGCAGGCGCGCGCCGGTGGGGCGCCGCTCGTGCTGGTTTCCCAGACACCGTGGGTGAGCGCCGCCCAGCCCTGGTTCAACCTCGCCCTCGGCGTGTCCCCCACCGAGGGCGCTGCGAGCAGCCTTCAGGTCAGCCTGACCTTCTACGGGCGCTTCGACAACGGTTCCGACTTGCAGCAGGCGCTGTCGGGCACCCCCCCGGGCACGCCCCTGCTCCGGAACGACGTCGTCCCCGTCACCGACGTGGCCGGGGTCCTCACGGCCACGGCCTGCGTGACCGTCCTGCCCGACTCGGGCACGAGTCCCCCGGCCAGCGGGCCCGGGATCTGCGCGGCCGGTGAACCCGGGGGCGCGTTGACGTTGGGCTGCACCCCGTCCACCGACGAATGCGAAGGCGTCTACGCCGTCTCGGTCGCGCTCGAGCGTTCGGGCTCGTCGTCCCCGCTTTCCCGCTTCACCACCTTTCTCACCTACCAGCAACCGAACGCCATGTCCGCCACCGGCGGCCCTCTGCGCGTCGGCCTCGTCGTCCCCGTCACGACGGGCGGCGCGACCACCATGGCCGGCGCGCTGACCGAGCATCACGACGTGGCGACCACGCTCGCCGTGAGCCCGCTGGCGGTGAGCGCGCTCGCGGCGGCGCGCTCACACAGCGCCGAGCGCGCGCTCGACCAGCTGGCCGCGCTCAGCGGCGACCAGATGCTCGACCAGCCCTACGTGCCCATCAACGTGGTCGCTCTCTCCGAGGCCGGCATCGGCAACGAAATCGGCGCGCAGATGGGCAGGGGCGATCAGGTCCTGCACGGCGCGGGGCTCAAGCCCGCCGGCGGACCCTGGGTGGACACCGCGTCGACGTTCTCGCAGGGCGACGCCGGCAGCCTGGCGTCGGGCCTGGAGGTGGCCGGGGCGTCCCAGGCCGTCATCAGTGACGCCGACCTCTCCTCGGGTGGGGAGAGCAACCAGACCTTCGCCCAGACCTTCACGCTCGACCTCGGGCACGGCTCCTCGGTGGCGGCCGCGGCGGCCGACACCGCCCTGGGCACGCGCTTCACCGCTCACCAGGCCAACCCGGTCCTCGGGGCCGAGCAGTTGCTCGCCGAGCTCTCGTTCGTACACTTCGAGATCCCCTTCCCCAGCGCGCCCCGCGGGGTCGTCGTCACGCCGCCGCCGGGGTGGCGGCCTTCGGCCGCTTTCATGGACGCCCTGCTCGGCGGGCTCTCGGGCAACCAGATCCTCAGTCCGGTGACCCTCGGCCAGCTCTTCGCCCAGGTGCCCGCAGGCGCGAACCGTGAGCCTGCGGTGCGCCAGCTGCAGGCCGGGGCGGCCGATCACGGCATTACGCGCGGCGCGGCCGACCGCATCGCCCTCGATCGCCAGCAGCTGTCGTCGTTCAGCCTGGCCGTCGGCGGCCATCCCGCCAGCCTGACGCTCCTCGGCGACTCCCTCTTGACCACCGAGCAGCGCGGGCTCAGCGCGGCAGCGCGGAGCAGCGCGTTGAACGCCTACGCCAGGACCTTCGCCGGCACGACGGGCCAGGTCACCCTGGCCACCGAGCGCACCGTGACCTTCACGTCGCAGCGGGCGGACATCCCCGTCACCGTGCTGTCGTCCGCCCCCTACCCGGTGACCGTCGTCGTGACGCTCAGCAGCGACAAGTTCACCTTCCCCGACGGCAACAGCCACCAGTTGCTGCTCGATCGTCCGACGACCTCGTGGCGGTTCGCGGCCCAGGCCCGCACCTCGGGCGACCACCTGCCGATAGAGGTGACGCTGCACACGCCGGACGGCGAGGTCGTCATCGCCCACACGGTGCTCACGGTCCATTCGACGGAGATCTCCTTCGTGGGCGTCGCGCTCACCGCCCTCGCCGCCGCCGTGCTGCTGGTCTGGTGGGTGCGCACCTGGCGGCGCGCGCGGCGCGCGCGCCCGCGGGCCCACTGACGGTGGCCTCTCCCCGCCGGGCCCGGACCCTGGCGCTGCGGACGTCGGCTGCCTACGTGGCCGTCGGCACGGGCGTGTCACGGGTCACCGGGCTGCTCCGCTTCGTCGCCCTCGCCTGGGCACTGGGACAGACCCCGCTGGCCGATTCCTACAACCTGGCCAACACCACACCCAACATGCTCTACGACATCGTGTTGGGGGGCGTCCTCTCGGCCACCTTCATCCCCGTCTTCGTCGACCGCCTGTCCAACAAGTCCGAGCGCGAGGCCTTCGACTCCATCTCTGCCGTGCTCACCGTGTCGGTGACGGTGCTCCTTGCCACGACCCTGGCTGCGCTGGTGGCCGCACCGTTCCTCATCGACGCCCTCACCGTGCTCGATACGCATTCGGGCCACGACCAGATCCACCGTGTCCTGCTCGAGCGCCAGGTCGCCACCGGGTTCCTGCGCTGGTTCGTGATCCAGATCGCCGCCTACGGCCTCTTCGCTCTCGCGGCGGCGCTGCTCAACACGCGCCGCCGTTTCGTCGCCGTCGCCTGGGCGCCCATCGTGAACAACGTCGTCTGCATCGGTGTCCTCGTCTGGTTCGGTTTGTGGGCCGGGCACGGCGCCTCGCTGGCCGGCGTGGAGCAGCACAGGGGCCAGCTCGTCCTGCTCGGCCTCGGTACCTCGCTGGGCGTGGTGCTGCAGGGCGTGGCGCTCCTGCCCAGTCTGCGCCGGGCCGACCTCGGGCTCGTGCGTTGGCACTGGAACCTCCGCGACGATGCGCTGCGGGCCGTGACCAGACTCGGTGGCTGGACGTTCGGCTTCGTGCTGGCCAACCAGATCGCCCTCTTCGTCGTCACCGTGCTCGCCGGGAGCGTCGCGGGCCCCGACCCGGTGTCCTCGTACACATACGCCTATGCCTTCTTCCAACTGCCCTACGGCATCGTCGCGGTGACAGTGATGTCGGTGGTGACACCCGACCTGGCCGAGCGCTGGTCGACCGGGCAACGCCCGGCGTTCCTGCGCCGCATGACCGGCGGCCTGCGCGCCGTCCTCGCGCTCATCATCCCCTCCGCCGTCGGGATGCTCCTCCTGGCTCGCCCGGGCGTCGCGCTCCTGCTCGGTGTCGGACACAGCACACCGGCCGAGACGGCAACCACGGGCGCTGCGCTGGCCTTGTTCGCCCTGGGCCTGCCCGGGTTCTGCGCCTACCTGTACTTCGTGCGGGTGCTGCAGTCCATGCAGCGGACCAGGGTCGCCTTCTACCTCTACCTCGTGGAGAACGGCCTGAACATCGTCCTGGCCATCCTGTTGGTCGGTCCGCTCGGTGTGCGCGGGCTCGCCCTGTCACTCTCCATCGCCTACTCCGTGGCGGCGCTCCTCGCCCTCTCCGTCTTCCATCGATGGTTCGGCCGCCTGGCCGAGCGCGGGACCTGGGCGCCGCTGGTCCGCGTCGTCATCGCCTCCGTGCCGATGGGGATCGTCGTCCTCGTCGTGTCCAACCTCTCCGCGTCGACCAGCGTCACCGGACTGCTGGCCCGGGTCGTCGGCTCCGTCCTCGCCGGCGGCCTGACCTTCGGCGCCGTCGTGATCTGGCTGGGCCGGCGCCACGACGCGCACCGGCGGCCACCGTCCCGTCCGGTCGGCCGCAGCGGACCCTCCGGTCCCGTCCGCCCGGTCGGCCCGGTCGGCCCGGTCGGTTCGACCCGGCGCGTCGCATCGTCACGGCAGGCAGGACTCGATCCGCCGGCGCCGGGGTCCTCCGCAACGCTGCCGCGGCTCGCCTAGCGGCCCTCCCCGGGTCGCGCCGCCCCTCCGTGGCAGACTCGTGCATGCCCGGCGTCCATATCGTCACCGACAGCGCCTGCGACCTGACCGACCAGCTCGTCAAGGAGCACAACGTCATCGTCGTGCCGCTGTCGATCCGCTTCGGGAACGAGGAGCTCGAGGACCGCCGCCAGCTGACCCCGGCCGAGTTCTGGCAGCGTTGCCACGGCAAGGGTGACCTGCCCTCCACGGCCGCCCCCTCCCCCGGCGCGTTCCAGGCCGCCTTCCAGCAGGCCGCCGACGAGGGCGCCGACGCCGTGCTCTGCCTGACCATCTCCTCCAAGGTCTCGGGGACCTACGGCTCGGCCGTCACCGCGGCGGACACGTTCACCACGGTGCCGGTCCGCGTCGTCGATACGTACTCGCTCACCATGGGCCAGGGGCTGCTGGTCATTGCCGCCGCCGAGGAGGCCGCGGCCGGAGCCGGCATGGACGAGCTGGTGGCCGCCACCGAGGACCGCATCCCCCGCACCCGCATCTATGGCGTGCTGGGCGGCCTCGAGCACCTCCAGCGCGGCGGCCGCGTCGGCGGCGCCCGGGCGCTGCTCGGTTCGCTGTTGAACATCAAGCCGGTGATCCAGCTCAAGGACGGCGCGGTCGCTGAGGAGTCCAAGCAGCGCACCCGCAGCAAGGCGCTGGCGTACCTGAACGACAAGGTCAGGGCCGACGCGCCCCTCGAACGGCTGGCCGTGGCCGACGGCGCCTGCGACGACTTCGCCGACGTGCTGGACCGCCTGAGCGACATCGCCACCGAGCACCCGCTGGTCTCGGTCGACCTCGGCCCGGTGGTCGGGACCCACGCCGGGCCCAACACGGTGGGCGTGTGCTACATCGTCCCTGCCAGGACAGCCGGGACCGCCGAGTAGTCTCCACGCCGTGGCTGAGAACGATCTTGCCGACGGGCTGTCGGACCGGGCCCTCGAGGCCGTCGACACGGTGGTCGCCACCGTCAACGACAAGGCCATCCGCCCGGCAATCGTGGCGGCCCGGGGCGTCGTCTTCGGCGTCGTCATCGCCGTCATCGGCATTGCCGTCGTCGTGCTCTTCTGCGTCGGCTTCATCCGCCTGACCACCATCGCGGGGCACCGGATCTGGGCCTCCTACCTGGTGCTCGGGCTCATCTTCTGCGCGGTCGGCGCCGTTCTCTACTCGCGCCGTGGCGTGCCGCCCGATGCCTGAGCGCCGCAAGGTCGTCGTCATCGGGAGCGGGCCGGCGGGCCTCACCGCCGCCCTCTATTCGGCGCGGGCCCAGCTCGAACCCCTGGTCATCGAGGGTGAGCCCTCGTCCACGAGCGACCAGCCCGGCGGCCAGCTGATGCTGACCACCGACGTGGAGAACTACCCCGGCTTCGTCGACGGCGTCATGGGCCCCGACCTCATGGGGATGATGCGGGCCCAGGCCCTGCGCTTCGAGGCCGAGCTGCGTACCGCGAAGGTCAGCCGCGTCGATCTCGCGCCGTGGCCCTTCGAGGTCTGGATCGGCGACCCCGGGCCGGACGAGCCCACGGTCCTGGCCGACACGCTCATCGTGGCCACCGGTGCGCGCTCCCTCATGCTCGGCTGCCCCAACGAGGAACGCCTCCTCGGCTACGGCGTCTCGACCTGCGCCACGTGCGATGGTTTCTTCTTTCGCGAGCAGCACATCGCAGTGGCCGGTGGCGGCGACTCCGCGCTGGAGGAAGCGATCTTCCTGACCCGCTTCGCCTCCAAGGTCACCGTGATCCACCGGCGTGACGAGCTGCGCGCCTCCAAGATCATGCAAGAACGCGCCTTCGCCAACCCAAAGATCGAATTCCGGTGGAATTCGGTCATTACCGGGGTGCTCGGCGACACCAAGGTCAGCGGGGTCGAACTGCGCGACACCGTGACCGGCGAGGAATCCGAGCTCGGTGTGAGCGGGCTCTTCGTGGCCATCGGGCACGAACCCAACAGTTCCCTGTTCAAGGGTCAGCTCGAGCTGGAAGCCAACGGGTACGTCCGGACCTTCGACGGCACGACCCGGACCAGCGTGGACGGGGTCTTCGCCGCCGGGGACGTGCAGGACCACTACTACCGCCAGGCCATCACCTCGGCCGGGTCCGGCTGCATGGCCTCCATCGATGCCGAGCGCTGGCTCGAAGAGCGCGGGGAATGAGCCGGGAACAGAAACGGGTGGGTGGACGTTGCACCGTCTGACAAGGAGATTGCCATGAGCGAGAAGATCGAGACCCTCACCGACGCTACCTTTGACGAGCATGTCAAAGCTTCGGACGTCCCCGTACTGGTGGACTTCTGGGCGGAATGGTGCGGCCCGTGCAAGATGATCTCCCCGGTGTTGGAGGAGATCGCGGAGGAGCAGGCCGGGAAGATCCGGATCGGCAAGCTCAACATCGACGACAACCTGGACGTGACCCGTCGGTTCGACGTGATGAGCATTCCAACGCTGATCCTGTTCAAGGACGGGGAGCCCGCGGTACGCCTGATCGGGGCGAAGCCCAAGGGCCAGCTGCTCGAAGAGATCTCGGCCTACCTGTAGGCCTGCCCCTCGCCGTCGGGGACCGTGGTGACGCGGTCTCCGACGTGCAGCACCGCTTGGCCGCCGTTCTGCCGGGCACGCCCGTCGAAGCCGACGGCATCTTCGGACCGGGCACCCGGGCCGCGCTGGAGGCCTTCCAGCGCCTCCGCGGCCTCCGCGTCGACGGCGTCTGCGGCGCCCAGACCTGGAATACCCTGGTGGAAGCCGGTTTCCGGATGGGTGACCGCTTCCTCTACCGCCGGACCCCCATGTTGCGGGGTGACGACGTGGCGGAGCTGCAGCAGCGCCTCTGCACGCTGGGCTTCGATACCGGCCGGGTCGACGGGATCTTTGGCGACGCCACCGTCCAGGCTCTGGACGAGTTCCAGCGCAACGCCGGCCTCCCCGTCGACGGCATCGTCGGTGGCGCCACGCTGCTGGAGCTGCTGCGCTTGGAGAGCCGCCACCACGAGCCCGCTCTCGTCTCTGCCGTGCGGGCCCGGGCGGCCTTGCGCAACGCCCCCCCCACCTTGCGCGGCCGCCACATCGCCGTGGGCGAGAGCGGCGGGCTGGGTAGTGTCACCAGAGCGTTCCGGCGCCGGCTGAACTGGGGCGGTATCCGTGTGACCGAGCTCCACCACCCCGACGACGCCGTCCAGGCCAAGGAGGCCAACGAGCTCGGGGTCGACGTCTTCGTGGGCCTCCGGCTCAATCCCTCGACCTCAGGGTGTCGGACCGCGTACTGGTCCGGACGCCATGACGAGTCACTGGGAGGGCGCCGGCTGGCCGAGCTGGTTCAAGCCGCGATTCCCGAGGCGCTGGGCGTCACTGATGCCGGCGTGCACGGGATGTCCGTGCCCCTGCTGCGCGAGACGCGCATGCCTGCAGTGCTGATCGAGGTGGGGCCGGCCAGCCGGGTGGTCGAGGGTACGCCGGCACTCACCGCCGCCCTGGCCTCCGCCCTCGGCCGCTGGGCCGACGCCTCCTGGGATTGATTACAGGTAATCACTACGCCCGAAAAAGTCACCCGCGTGCCGATCTGACAGCGCCGCGGACCTGGCGACCGTTACGCGATCAATGCTTCCGGTAGATGAACCAAGTGACAATCCACAACGTCATGCACAGGTTGTGGATGAAGCTGTACCGCCCCTTCACGGTTGCGTGAACTATGTGACGACTCCGTCACCGACCATGGCCCGGTAGATCCGCTCGAGGTCCTCGAGGGTGGCGAACTCGACCACCAACCGACCCCGCCGGTTCTGGATATCCACCTTGACCCGGGTGTTGAGGTACGTCGACAGCAGGTCCTCGAGCTCCAGCACACCGGGCTCCGGCAGCTTCCGTACGGTCGGCCGCCGCCCAACCGAAGGGGTAACACCTGAGGTCATACCATCCGTGGAGGATGCGGCCTCGGTCACTTCCGGCGTGTCGGGGACGACACGGAGCTCGGATCCTCCCTGGCGCACCAGGTCTTCCACCGCTCGAACCGTCAACCCCTGCTCGATGATTTGATCGACCATCCTTTCCTGCAGGGCCCGGTCGGGCGTCCCGAGCAGCGCCCGGGCATGACCGGCCGAGATCGTCCGCTCCGCCAGGGCACGCTGGGCCCCGGCCGGGAGCTGGAGCAGACGCAGGGTGTTGGTCACCGTGGCCCTGCCCTTGCCCATTCGGGTCGCCACCTGCTCGTGGGTCAAGCCGAACTCGTCGATGAGCTGCTGGAAGGCCGCGGCCTCCTCCAGGGCATTGAGGTCGACCCGGTGGAGGTTCTCGACCAGCGCCTGCTCCAGGCTGGCGACATCGTCGGCCACCTGCACCAGCACAGGGATGGTCTGCAGGCCGGCCCGGCGCGCCGCTCGCCAGCGCCGTTCCCCCGCGATGAGCTCGTAGCTGTCCTCTTCACCCTCGAGCTGACGCACGAGGACAGGCTGGAGCAGACCGACCTCCCGGATGGAGGCCGCCAGTGACCCCATCGACTCCTCGTCGAAGTGGCTCCGGGGCTGGTAGGCGTTGGGGCGGATGTGCGAAATCGGCACCACCCGGAGAAGGGAGTCGGACTCCCCCGTCGCCTCACCCGGTATCAGGGCACTGAGGCCCTTACCGAGACCGCTGCGGCGCGCCATTGCTCACCTCCTTGGCCAGCTCGCGGTAGGCCACGGCGCCCCGCGAGGCAGGATCGAACACCGTGATGGGTTGCCCGAAAGAGGGCGCCTCGGAGAGGCGGACCGTGCGCGGGATGACCGCGCGGCAGACTCGTCCGGAGAAGTGCTCGCGCACCTCGTTGGCCACGTCCACCGAGAGCCGGGTCCGGGCGTCGAACATTGTCAACACAATTGTGCTGACCTCCAGGGTTTGGTTCAAGTTGGTCGAGACCAGGTTCACGTTGCGCAACAGCTGGCTCAGACCCTCGAGTGCGTAGTACTCGCACTGAATGGGGACGAGCACCTCATCGGCCGCGGCGAGGCCATTGACGGTGATGAGGCCCAGCGACGGCGGGCAGTCGATCAGCACGAAGTCGAAGTCGTCGACGACGGTGTCGATGGCTCGCTTCAGCTTCAGCTCACGGCTGAAGGCCGGCACGAGCTCGATCTCGACGCCCGCCAGGTCGATGGTGGCCGGCGCGACAAAGAGGTTCTTGACGCTCGTGGGCTCAATGCAGTCCTCGAGCGGCTGGTCCCGCATGATCACGTCATACATGGACAGCTCGAAGTTCCGCGCCTCCACGCCCAGCCCGGTGGTGGCGTTGCCCTGAGGGTCGAGATCGATCACCAGCACCCTGTAGTCGAGCTCGGCCAGTGCAGCCCCAAGGTTGACGGTGGTCGTTGTCTTGCCCACGCCACCCTTCTGGTTGGCGATGGCGATGATCCGCGGCAGCTCCCGCTGCTCCGGTTTGGACCCGTTGAGCAAGTCCGTGGCGTCGTTGCCGATGGAGGGCGCCCGCATTGCGTGTTTGGGCACAGAGGAAACTGGTTCGGCGACCTTTCGCTCAGGAACCTCGGGCGAGGCAACCTCGGGAACCGCAACCGGCGGTGCGGCAACCGGTGCGGTGGTCTCGGGTCCGGCTGTCTCGAGTGCACTTTCGGGTGCCGCGGTCTGCGGTCCGGCAGGCGCACGCACCTCGGGGGTTTCAGCCGGGGGCGCTACCGACTCAATGGGCGGGGGAGTCGGTACGGGCTCCTGCACGCCGGGGGACCCATCCCCGGCCAGATGTGCAGGCTCGCCGCCCGGAGGAGCGGTCTCCGGTGGCGGCGGGGAGCTCTGGGGAGAAGGTGTCGCATCGCCCGCATTGTGGGCCTGGGGAGCAGGTGGCGTCCGTTCGTCCTGGACGGGCTCGATGATCGGGTTCGTAACCGGATCCGCAGCAGGGGAGCCGTCCTCATCGTAATCGTAGGGGGCGACCCGGGACTCCCCTGGACCTCCTGGCTCAGCGGAGTCTTTGTCCCTACGTCGAATGCGCATCAGATAGGACTCCCGAAACGCCAGCGCACGGCGCCTATCCTGGCCTGCCGGAGGCCCAAGGTCAAGAGTTGAGGTTGTTCCACGTGAAACAACACCCGCACAACTCGGTTAATTCCATTCCGCCGTTTCACGTGGAACATCTTCCGGTCACGGTCGCTGGCGTCGCACCCGCCTCACTCCTGCACCTCGAGACTGGGCCGGGAGGTTTTCTCGAGCCCTATCCGGTGACGGGAAGGGGTCAGGGACGGCAGGGGCCAGGGACGGCAGTTGAGCCCGAGGAGCTGCCGCTCCGCAGAGGCTCCCATCTCTGGCGCTGGGCACTGTTTACCGTACCGGATGGGCGACGATCACAGATTCGTCTTCTCCGGGGCGGGGGCTGGGAAGGGGAGTGGTCAGAACAACGGCTTCTTGGCCGGGACTCCGTTGCGCCGGGGGAAGCGTTCGGGGCACGTCTGTCGTTGGCGCAAGGTGCGGTACTCGAAACCCTCATGGATCACCTCGGCCGGCTCCAGCCCCAATTGGCGCAATGGCTCCGGCGGCCAACGCGTGCCCCGACGGTCCTCGCCCTCCACGCGCGGGGGCTCCGAGACGAGCAGCCAGCCGCCGACCTTGAGGAGTGGGGCGGCGCACTCGGCCAGCACGGCCGGCCGACCGAAGGAGCGAGCCAGGACCCCGTCGAAAGCAGCCCTCGAGCCCGGCTCTCGTCCGCACACTTCGGCCCGCTCCTCCAGGACGAAGACGCGGCCCCCGAGCTCCAGGCGCTCCACAGCCCGGCGGAGGAACGCAGCCCGGCGGCCATTGGCCTCCAGGAGCGCCACGGTGATCTCGGGCCACTCCGTCGCCACGACGAGCCCCGGAAGGCCGCCCCCCGAACCGAGATCCACGAGGCGTCCCGCACCATTTTCAGACAGACGGCGGGCGATAGCGGCGAATCCCTGGGCGTGCCGGATCTGCGGATCGAGGGGACCGGGTCCCAGGAAGCCCATGGAGCGAGCTTCAGTCAGGAGCTCGTGCAAGGGAGTGGGGGAGTGACCCCCATCGTCGGCGCCGGGCACCGGCGCCGGGTCAGCCCGCTGGCGCGATGACGATATGACGGTTGGGGTCTTCGCCCTCTGAGCGAGTCTCGACCCCGGGCATCTCGTTGATGGCGTCGTGCACGGCCTTGCGGTCGGCCGGGCTCATGGGCTCGAGCGCCTTTTCCTGACCCGAGGCCAGGACTTCTTCCGCTATCTGCACGCTGAACCGCTTGAGGGCGGCCGAGCGCCGCTCCCGATACCCCGCCACGTCGACCAGGATCCGATCGGTGCGAGACGGGCATTGGCGCTGCACCACCGCCCGGGTGAGGTCCTGCAGGGCGGCGAGGGTCGACCCGCGCGGGCCGACCAGGATGCCGAGATCTTCACCGAGAGCGGCGATCTCGACCGTGTCCTCGTCGAGCAGGCGGGTCTCGACCGAACCCTCCATGCCGAATTCACTCAGGAGGTCGGCCACGAACGCTCGCCCGACCTCGCCCTGCTCTTCGAGCGTCATTCCCTCGGCCATATCCTCTGTCTCCTTTGCTTCGGTGCTCCGTCGCGGAGCTTTCTCGGGTGACGGCCCCCCCGAACCGTTCCTCGAGCCTGCGGCCGACGCCACACCGGTGGTCGTGGCCTTGCTGCGATTGCGCCGGCGCCGGGCCGAGCGGCTGGTGCCGCTTCCCGTGCCTGCCGTCGTTGTGCCTGACCCGTTCGTGCCGCCTGCCCCGGAACGGCCCGAGTCTGCATCGTTGGTGCTGCCGGTTTCCCGGCCACCATCGCCCGCCGACGATCGTTGGCCGCCCTGGCGGTTGCCTTGGCCCCCTTGACCCCTTTGGCCGCCTTGGCCAGATCGGCCCCCACCGCTGCGCCGGGACCGCTCCCGGCGAGGCCGGGCCCCGACCGGACGGACCCGCGCCCGCACCCTGGCCTCGACCCGGACACGCCCGAAGAGCCCCGTCTTCGGCTCGTCGACCACGATCACCTCGGCATCGCCGGCGGCCACCCCCAGCTGGTCCAGTGCTTGTTCGGTCGCTTCTTCGACGGTCTTACCCGCCACCTCAACCCACTCCACCCGCTATCGAGCCTTTCTTGTTCGCTTTGCGCGCGACCGCGGATGGGACTTCGGTGCCGGAGCATCCTCGGCGCTGTCGCCGCCGCTCGCCGCTTTGCCGTTCGTCGCTCGCTTCTGGGCGGGCTTTCTCCCGTTTGTAGGCGCCCGGCCGTTCGTTTTGGCGCCATTGGCCTTGGCCGCGTTCTTCGCCGGCGGCAAGGTCGCCTTGGCAGCCGCCGTCCCGTCCGTCGCGGTCGAGGTCTTCTTGACCGCCTTCGGCGGTGGCTTCTCCTTCTCCTTGGTCTCCTTTGTCGCACCGATCTCGCGCTCGTGTACGACCGGTGTCACCATGCCGCTCCGGAACATGAATTCCTGTGTCCCGATACGCATCGCCGATGAGACGACCATGTAAATGGTTGCTCCGGCGGGCACTCTTAGGTAAATGACACCGAAAATAATAGGGAAAAACTTCTGCATCTGTTGCATCTGCGGATTGGCCGCAGCAGCCTGCGGATTCCGACTGTTCATCTGCTTCATTTGGTAGTACTGCAGGAACATTGCAGCACCAATGAGTACCAGGTAAGGCAGGACTAATACGGCCTGGCTCGCACTTCCTGGGGTGGCATGATGCGAAAAGGGGAGGGACGACAAATCCATCCCAAACCACCAATGCATTTGGCCATTACTCGCAACCAATGCATCGTGCATTTGCGAATTCGTTGGGATGTAACGAGGCGAGGCGCATCCGGCCTTTGCAACGCACTTCACTGTCTGTCCGGCGGCGTTGGTATATGACTGACCCTTCGGCACCAGATACGAGAGCCCGCGGATGAGCGAGTACAGCACGATGAGGAATGGCATCTGCAGGAGACTGGGGAGGCACGCCCCGAAGGGGCTCGTCCCGTTCTCCTTGTAGAGCTTCATCATCTCCTGGTTGAGGAGCTCCCGATTCTCCGCACCCTTGTACTTGGCCTGGAGCTTCTTCATTTCGGGCTGCAGTCGCTGCATGGCCAACATCGACTTGGTGCTCTTCACCGTGATCGGCGTCAGGGCGAGCATGATGATGATCGTCAGGCCGGTGATGGCGAAGCCGTAGTTCGGCCAGACGGCGTAGAGACCCGCCAAGATGAGACCGAAGAGCTCGAAGAGGGGGTGGAAGATCTCTCCCACCAGCTTGAACAGGGAATTCTCGGCGAGGATGGGGTGGCTCAGCACGAGCGGCTCCCTTCATGGGCATGCACCCGGACGGGGACCAGGTCCACGCCATGGGGGCCAAAGGGGCGGCAACGCACCAGGCGCCGGGCGCTCAGGGCCAGTCCGCGCCAGAAACCGTGCACGGTGAACGCCTCCACCGCGTAGGACGAGCAACTCGGATAGAAGCGGCAGGGCGAAATCCGGCCCGAGGCCGCACCCTGGTAGGCGGTCACCAGGGACACGGCCACCCGCACGGGCAGGCTGCTGCTGCTTTGGAGCCCGGTCACGCCGGCACCCTGTCCCGGCCGGCCTTCAGGAGTGCCGTTTCGACGTCGTCGCGGAACACCGAAGGCCCCAGGGCGGCCGCACCGGGCTCCAGTCGCACCAGGTAAGACCCTCGGGCGAGGTCTGCAGCCGTCGAGCGAACCACTTCGCGGGCGCGCCGGCGGAGTGCATTGCGCACGACCGCGCTGCCGCAGTTGCGACCAATTGCGTATGCCACCTGGGGAAACACTCCCTCCTCCCCGGCCGCGACCGCGAGGAACGTCACGCGCACCGGGCCGCTGGCCCCACGCGCTCGTGAGCGTTGCAGCTCGGCAAAGGCCGCGCGGCGGGTGATGCGTCCGACCGTCCGAGGGGGCACGAGAGGCCTTCAGACGGTGAGACGGTGGCGCCCCTTGAGCCGCCGCGACTTCAAGATGGCGCGCCCGGCCCGCGTAGACATGCGCTTGCGGAACCCGTGGGTGCGAGCTCGTTTCCGAGTGTTCGGTTGATAAGTGCGCTTCACGTCAATTCAGCCTTTCGCAACGGCCGTACGGCAATCCGGAGCCGATTCGTCGCAGGTTCCATGCCTCGGCCTTCGAGTCGATTCCGGCCGCCGGCGGCGAGTCCGCCCATGTTAGGCGCGATTTGCCGATGGCCTCTAGTCGCACCGCCTGGCACGGTGTACGTTCATCCAATTACCCATACCGAGGATCGTTCCGAACATGCTGGCTGGACACCGAGGCGGGAGAAGGGGCGTTCGGAACTCGTAGTGACCCAGGCAGGAGATCTTTGGACAAGGTGCACCGGGTCCCTGCGCGACCAGGTGTCCGAGAGCACGTGGCAACTGTGGCTCTCGGGGATTGAGCCGGTGACCTTTTCGGACGGTGAGTTCGTCCTGTCGGTCCCCAACGGGCTCATCCGCGAGCGGGTGGAGTCCCGCTACCTCCCGATGATTGAGGACACCCTGGCCAACGAGGTCGGCGGGCCTGTCCGTGGCCGCCTCGAGGTGCAAGAGCCGGAACCCCTCGACGTTCCCGTCGAGCCGACCACCGAGGAGGTCTTCAGCGTGCCCCCCGAGCCCCAGCGAAGCCCGGCACAGTCGGCCGGGTCTGGTCGGGAATCGCCGGCAGTCCAGCTCGACACGAAATTCACCTTCGAGAACTTCGTCGCCGCATCATCGAACCGTCTGGCGCACGCCGCCGCGCAGGCTGTGGCGGAAACGCCCGGCCGTTCCTACAACCCCCTCTTCATTTACGGCGATTCCGGCCTGGGCAAGACCCACCTGCTCCACGCCATCGGGAACTACGTGACCGAGAATTACCCTCGCCGCAAGGTCCTCTACGTCACCACCGAGACCTTCATGAACGACTTCGTCGACTCTTTGCGGACTTCGACCACCCTGACCTTCAAACGCCGCTACAGGGACTGCGACGTCCTTCTCATCGACGACGTCCAGTTCATGGAGCGTAAAGAGGGCCTCCAGGAGGAGTTCTTCCACACCTACAACGACCTCAAGGGCGCCTCGAAGCAGATAGTCCTGACCTCGGACCGTCCGCCCAAGTCCATCGAAACCCTCGAGGACCGCCTCCGCAGCCGCTTCCTCTCCGGCCTCATCACCGAGATCGACCCTCCCGACCTCGAGACGCGCCTGGCCATCCTCCGTTCGAAGTCACTCAGCGAGCACCAAGAGGTGCCTGATGACGTCCTCGAGTTCATCGCGTCCCACGTAAAGGACAACATCCGGGAGCTCGAGGGCGCCCTGACCCGCATCTGTGCCTTCGCCAACCTGAACAAGGAGCCCATCTCCCTCGCACAGGCGGAGAAGGTTCTCTCCGACCTCGTCCTGGCCGGCGAGCCCCGGCGCATCACCCCACAGACGATCCTCGAGGCCACCTCGGCCAGTTACGGATTCTCGATCGACGCCATCTGCGGCCCGAGCCGAACCCGCCCCCTCGTCACAGCCCGCCAAGTCGCCATGTACCTGACCAGAGAGCTCACGGACTACAGCTATCCCGCCATCGGGCGGGTCTTCGGCAACCGCGATCACACGACGGTGATCCACGCCGTCGACAAGATCACCGGCCAGATGCAGGAACGGCGCCAGATTTACGAGCAGGTCACCGAACTGATCCAGAAGATCCGTGCCGGCTCGGCCTGACCATCCGACTCACCCGTCCGCCGTCCACCCCGTTGTGGTTTGCCGACGGCAAAGGTTGTGGACGAACGCCCCTGTCCCTGGGGACGAGCATGCAGCCGGTCCCCAGCCTGAGCCGCGCGGTCCAACGCGTAGCATCAGACCCGCGCCCGGCCCACAACGCCATGGGGACAGCAACCAATGCCCCCAGCAGGTGCGGAACCGCCTCATCCACAATCCACACCCCTTACTACCACTACCAACCTCATATACCTCTCCCTCGAAAATGAAGGATTGGGAAAACTCCCGAAAGGACAAGCGGCGGTGAAGTTCAGATCCGAGCGCGATGCACTGGTCGACATGCTGGCCACCGCGAGCCGAGCCGTAGGAGGCCGGGGTGGCTCCTCCCCGGTGTTGCTGGGCCTGCTGCTGGTCTGTGACGGGAATTCGTTGACCGTGACGGGAACCGACCTGGACCTCACGATTCAGGTGACCGGCGAAGTCATCGGCATCGACGACGGAAGTTGTGTCATTCCTGCCCGGCTGTCGACAGACATTGTGCGCCGGCTCGAGCCCGGGGCGGTCACATTCGCTGATCAGGGGGATCACATCACCATCAGCGCGGCGCGGTCGACCTTCAAGCTGCACACCTACCCTGTCGTGGAGTTTCCGCCCGTTGGCAAGACCGACGAGCCCACGACACAGCTCTCGGAAAGAGCACTGGGTGAAGCGGTGCGACAGGTCGTGCGTGCGGCCTCGCACGACGATGGCCGGCCGCTCTTGACCGGCGTCCTGGTGTCGAGGGTCGACGGGTCGATTCGCATGGTGGCGACGGATTCGTACCGCATGGCAATGCGTGATCTGCCGGACTCGGAGACGCTTCCGGGCGAAGAGGACCTCCTGGTGCCGGCCCGCGCGTTGTCAGAGCTCCAGCGGTTGCCGACCGGGACCATCTCGGAGGGATCCGAGACGAATCATGTGGGCGTGGCTGCCAGCAGCAGCGAGATCACGTTTTGGCAGGGCAACGTCCAGATCAGCACGCGGCTGCTCGAGGGGCGGTATCCGGATTACAAGCAGCTCATCCCGGATCACTACCCGAACCGCCTGCATCTCGGAAAGGAGAGTTTTCTCTCCGCCCTGCGGCGGGTCCAGCTGTTGGTCCGTGACAACACGACTCCGGTACGGCTCTCCATGCGTCAGGGTGGTGTCGACCTCAGTGTCCAGAGCCAGGATGTCGGGGACGCGTCGGAGGCGGTGGACGGGGATTACAACGGCGAGGATCTGGTGATCGCGTTCAACCCGTCGTACCTGATCGACGGTGTCGAGGCGGTCGCAGGTGACGAGGTGATCGTCGAAACGGCGGATGCCTCGCGCGCCGCCACGGTGCGCGGCGCGGAAGACCATGAGTTTCGGTATCTCCTGATGCCGGTCCGGGTCTCCTGAACGGCCCACGGTTGCGGTGAGCGTCCGGCACCTGGAGCTGGCCGACTTTCGTATATTCCGAGCGGTGAGCCTCGACCTGGAGGCCGAGGGAACCACGGTCATCACCGGGTCCAATGGCACCGGGAAGACCAGCGTTCTCGAGGCTCTGGCCTATTTGGGCACCCGCCGGTCGTTCCGGGGCGCGCCGCCCGAGGCGATGGTGCGGGGCGGGGCGCAGAGCGCGATCGTGCGCGCCGAGATCGACGGGCGCGACAGTCCAACCCTGGTGGAGGCCGAGATCTCGCTGGCCGGACGCAGCCGGACCAGGGTGAACCGCAAGTCTGTGAGTGGGAGGCGGGAGTTGGGCGCCGCCGCCCCGTGCACGATCTTCTCGCCCGACGACCTCGCTATCGTCAGTGGCGGCCCGAAAGGCCGGCGCGACGTCCTCGACGACACGTTGGCGGTGCTGGACGCGGAGGGAGCCCGGGCCGCGGACGAGACCGACCGGGTCCTGCGTCAACGTGCGGCGCTCCTGCGGCAATCGGGTGGGCGGGGCGGGGCGGAAGTGACGGCGACCCTCGATGTCTGGGACGAACGGCTGGCCGACGCGGGGAAGGTGCTCGTGGCCGCCCACGAACGGCTCGTGGCCGAGCTCGCCCCGGTCGTGGGATCCGCCTACGGGCACCTGGCGGGGGCAGGGGACCGTGTTCTCGTGACCCAGCGTTACCAGCGCAGCTGGGACGGGGACCTGCTCGATGCCCTGGCCGCCTCACGGAAAGACGACCTGCGCCGGGGCATCAACACAATGGGGCCGCACCGCGACGACCTTGTCCTGGAGGTCGACGGGAGAGAGGCCAGGACCCACGCGTCACAGGGCGAGCAACGCTGCCTCGCCCTCGCCCTGCGCCTGGGTGTACACGAACTCGTTCGTTCCCGGACGCCGCTCATCCCGACCCTGCTCCTCGACGATGTCTTCTCCGAACTGGACCCGTCCCGCAGCCGTGCCCTGGTGGCCGAGCTGCCGGCAGGCCAGTCGATTCTCACCACCGCGGCGCCCTTGCCCGAAGGGATCGAGGTCGCCCGGCTGCTCCCGGTGCGAAGCCTGGAATCCTCATGACGAAATGGCGGCGCGACAGCGGCCCGCGACGGGTGGGAGAATCCATGCCCCGTGTGCTGGACCGGCTGGGGTCGGCGCCGACACCAGCGGTGATGGAAGTCGTGTTCACCCGCTGGGTCGAGCTGGTCGGCCCCGAGCTGGGCGGGCATTTGCGGCCACAACGCGTCGATGGACGCGTGCTGGTTGTGGCCGTGGAACATCCAGTGTGGGCGACCCGGGCCCGCATGGAAACGGGTCAGATCCTGGCCAGGCTCAGGGAGTTGGGGGCGACCTCCATCGACCGCCTGGAGGTCGTGGTGGAGCGCGCCTGAGTGACACATGGGAGGCGGTTCCCCAGACCGTTCAGAGGCGCTGAATCGGAGCGGCTGTCGGGTAGAATGGTGCGTTCGCATTGAAAGGCCGGAAGTCACCGTTCGGGGATTCGATACGCACTACAAAACCTCAGTTCTGAAAGGGCGCGCCTGTGGCAGTAAAGGTGGATGAGATACCTGGTGGAGCCGGTGCGTCGTACACCGAAGACGACATCACAATCCTCGAGGGGCTCGAAGCCGTACGGAAGCGCCCCGGTATGTACATCGGGTCGACCGGACCGAGCGGGTTGCACCACCTGGTGTGGGAGGTCGTGGACAACTCGGTGGACGAGGCGATGGCGGGGCGGGCCACCCGGATCGACGTCACCCTGCTGGCCGACGGGGGCTGCCGCGTGTCCGACGACGGGGCCGGCATCCCGGTCGGTCCCCACCCGAAGAACCCCGAGGTCTCGACCGCGGAGATCGTGCTGACGACCCTGCACGCGGGCGGGAAATTCGGCGGCAAGGGATATCAGGTCTCGGGCGGCCTCCACGGCGTCGGGATCTCGGTCGTCAACGCCCTCTCCACCCGGCTCTGGCTCGAGGTGGACCGGGACGGCCAGCACTGGGAGGCCGAGTTCGAAAAGGGCGGCAAGGTCACCAAGAAGATCAGGGCGACCGGGCCAGCCCCGAACGACCGGGCCACCGGTGAGCCGCGGACGGGCACAACGGTCACGTTCTGGCCGGATAACTCCGTCTTCGAGGAGACGGAGTTCCGAGCGCAGACAATCGTCGAGCGGATGCAGATCATGGCCTTCTTGAACAAGGGCCTCGAAATCCGTTTCGTGGACGAGCGGACCGATCCGGTCGCCAAGACGACCTACAAGTACAACGGCGGGATCGTCGACTTCGTCAAGCACCTCAACGCCTCGAAGGAGTCTCTCTTCCGCAAGGTCGCCTCGTTCGAGCAGGCTGAGGAGGGGCAGGAGGTCGAGATCGCGCTGCAGTGGAACGCCGGCTACCACGAGTCGATCCACTCGTTCGCCAACGGCATCTCCACCATTGAGGGCGGGATGCATGTGGAGGGATTTTCCAAGTCGTTGACCAACGTCGTGAACCGCTACGCCCGCGCCCGCAACATCCTCAAGGAGAAAGAGGAGAACCTGAAGGGTGAGGACATCCGCGAGGGGCTGACCGCCATTGTGTCGGTCCGCCTGCGCGACCCGCAGTTCGAGGGGCAGACCAAGTCCAAGCTCGGAAACACCTCCATCCGCTCGCTGACCGAGCGCACGACGAACCAGAAGCTGACCGAGTGGCTCGAGGAGAATCCGCGTGAGGCGAGTCAGATCGTGAACAAGTCGCTGCAGGCGGCGCGGGCCCGCCTCGCCGCGCAGGGCGCGCGCGACCTGACCCGGCGCAAGTCGGCGCTCGACGGCGCCGGACTGCCGGGCAAGCTGGCCGACTGCTCGTCCCGCGACCCGCGAGAGTCGGAGATCTTCATTGTGGAAGGGAACTCCGCCGGTGGTTCGGCCAAGGACGCGCGCAACCCGCACACCCAGGCCATCCTGCCCATCCGGGGCAAGATCCTCAACGTCGAGCGGGCCCGGATCGACAAGATGCTCAAGAACGCCGAGATCCAGGCGCTCATCTCCGCCATCGGCGCGGGGCTGGCGGAGGAGTTCGACGTCGAGAAGATCCGCTACCACAAGGTGATCCTCTTGGCCGACGCCGACGTCGACGGCAGCCACATCCGCACGCTGCTGCTGACGTTCTTCTACCGCCAGATGAAACCGCTGGTGGAAGGCGGCTTCGTCTATGTGGCTCAGCCACCCCTCTACTCGACGCTGGTCGGGAAAGAGAAGATCTACCTCAAGGACGACGCCGCCCGGGATGCGTTCCTGGCCGAGCACCCGGACCACAAGCATGACTTCAACCGGCTGAAGGGCCTCGGCGAGATGGACTACGCCGAGTTGCGCGATACGACGATGGACCCGGGCAAGCGGTCCCTTCTGCAGATCAACGTCGAGCAGGCGGCCACGGCGGACGAGGTCTGCTCCATCCTCATGGGTGACGACGTGGAGCTCCGGCGCCACTTCATTCAGACAAATGCCAAAGACGTCCGTTTCCTGGACATCTGAGCGAGCGGACCGGGAGTAGGGAGCACATGCCACAGACGAAGCGGGGTTCGGGCCGCGGGGGAGCGGGCTCAGGCGGGGGCGACGAGACCCCCGGGTCCGAGGAGCCGGTCAGCGGTTCGATCGAGCCTATTGAGATCCAGGAGGAGATGGAGCGCTCGTTCCTCGAGTACTCCATGTCCGTCATCGTGGCGCGCGCGCTCCCCGACGTCCGCGACGGGCTCAAGCCGGTGCATCGCCGGATCCTCTACTCCATGTTCGACAACGGGCAGCGCCCCGACCGACCGCACAGCAAGTGCGCCAAGGTCGTGGGCGAGGTCATGGGGACCTACCACCCGCATGGCGACTCCGCGATCTACGAGGCGCTCGCCCGCATGGTCCAGGAGTTCTCGCTCCGCTACCCGCTGATCGACGGACACGGCAGTTTCGGTGGCCGCGGCCCCGACGACGGTGCCGCGGCCATGCGCTACACCGAATGCCGGCTGGCCCCCCTGGCCCTGGAGCTGATGGCGGACATCGACGAAGAAACCGTCGACATGGTGGCCAACTACGACGGCTCGGCTCAGGAGCCGGTGGTGCTGCCCGGTCGCTTCCCCAATCTTCTCGTCAACGGATCGCAGGGCATCGCCGTCGGCATGGCGACCAATGTCCCGCCGCACAACATGGGCGAGGTCATTGACGCGGCGATTCACGTGTTGCACCACCCTGAGGCCACACCCGACGAGCTGATGGAATTCGTGAAGGGCCCCGATTTCCCGACGGGCGCGCAGATTCTGGGGCGCCAGGGCATCCTCGACGCCTACCGGACCGGCCGCGGCTCCATCAAGATGCGCGCCGTCGCCGAGATCGAGGAGGGACGCAGCGGAGATCGCATCGTCGTCTCCGAGCTCCCGTACCAGACGTCCGTCGAGGTGATTGAACAAAAGATCACGGAGCTGGTGCGGGCCGGCGACCTCGATGGGATCAGCGGCATGCGCAACGCGTCGGCCAACCAGAAGCCGTCGTTGATCATCGACCTGAAGCGCGACGCCAACGCCAACGTCGTGTTGAACAACCTGTACAAGCAGACCCCGCTGCAGACGAGCTTCGGCGTCAACATGCTGGCCCTCGTGGACGGCGTGCCCCGAACGCTGAATCTCGCCCAGGCGCTGTCGCACTACATCGACCACCAGATCGAAGTCATTCAGCGCCGGTCGGCGTACCGACTGGAGAAGGCGCGTAACCGGGCGCACATCGTCGAGGGCCTCCTGCGCGCCATCGACATGCTCGACGCCGTGATCGCGACCATCCGGGCGTCGGCCGACCGGCCCGAGGCCCGTACCTCCCTGATGGCCGATCCGTTCTCGTTCACCGAGGTGCAGGCCACACACATCCTCGACATGACACTGGGCCGCTTGACCCGGCTCGGCCGCTCCGAGCTGGAAGCGGAAATGGAGGAGCTGCGGGCGACCATCGCCGAGCTCGAGGCCATCCTGTCCGACGACGCCAAGCTGCGCGGGGTCATCGAGACCGAGATGACCGCCATCCGCGACAAGTTCGACAACCCCCGCCGGAGCATCATCACCCACGACCCGGGCGAGATGGGTGTGGAGGACCTCATCTCCGACGAGGAGATCGTGGTCACGATGACCCGGGCCGGCTACATCAAATCCGTGGCGGCAGCCGCCTTCCGGACCCAGGGCCGAGGCGGGCGGGGGGTGCAAGGGGCGCGGTTGAAGGAGGAAGACCTGGTCAGCCAGGTGGTACACACCTCGGCCCACGCCTTCCTGCTGCTCTTCTCGAACCAGGGAAAGGTCTACCGCCTGCGCGGGCACGAGATACCGGTGAAGGACCGGACCGCGCGTGGGACCGCGGCGATCAACCTGGTGCCGCTGGCGCCGAACGAGTCGATCGCGGCCATCATCGCGACCCGGGAATTCTCACCCGACCAGTTCCTCGTGTTCGCCACTGCGCTGGGTCAGGTGAAGAAGACGGCACTCAGCGAGTACGACAAGTCGCGCCGGGAGGGTTTCATCGCCATCAATCTGCGCGACGGCGACGAGCTGGTGCGGGTAGTGGCGACGTCGGGCGACGACGATCTCTTCGAGGTGACGCGCAACGGCATGACCATCCGTTTCAACGAGGCGGACGTGCGCGCCATGGGCCGTGATGCCGCCGGAGTGCGGGGCATCCGCCTACGCGCCGGGGACGCTGTCGTGTCCCTGGACGTGGCGGCTGACGACACCGACATTTTGATCGTCACCGATGCGGGTTACGGCAAGCGGACCAAGCTCGAGCGTTTCAACCGCCAGGCCCGGGGCGGCCAGGGGGTGCGCGGCATCCGGCTGACCGGCAAGCGGGGCAGCGTGGTGGCAGCGTTCATGGTTGCGCTCGACGAGGAGATCCTGTTGGTCTCTTCAGGAGGTGTGGTCATCCGCACGCAGGCCCGGGAGATCGCTTCGCAGGGTCGGGATGCCACGGGCGTCCGCGTCATGAATCTGGACGAAGGCCAGAGCGTGGCCGCCGTGGCGCGGGTCAACGCCGAGACCGAAGAGGGCTGAGCGCCCGGCGGGCGGCAGCCGATCAGAAGATGTGCAGCGACGAGAGCGGCCAGACGCGGAACTCGACCTTGCCGACGATCAGTGATTTGCTGATCGGCCCCCAATAGCGGCTGTCGCACGAGTCGGTGCGGTTGTCGCCCATCACGAAATAGTCGTTGGCCGGTATCCGGTACGGCCGGACCAGGTCCCAGCTGTTGCCGGCAGGTCCCGCGACGGTCACCCCTTGTTCGGAGGCGGGCAGCCAGGCCTCGTCGAGGCGTTGCCCGTTGATGTACACGTACCCGCCCGAGACTGAGATGGTGTTGCCGGGGAGCCCGATGACCCGCTTGACCAAGTCGTTCACTTCAGGCCCACCGCAGTTCTCGGTCGGAGGACGCGAGAAGACCACGATGTCGCCCCGGTCGATCCCGTGCACGTGGTAGCTGAGCTTGTTGACGAGGATGCGGTCGCCGATCTGCAGGGTCGGCTCCATCGAACCGGACGGGATGAAGAACGTCTGGACGACGAATGCCCGGAGGAGAACCGCCACGAGGACGGCGATCACGACGACGACCAGCGCCTCTTTGATCCATCGCGCGGGATGGGGGTCGGCGGGAGGCGGCCCGGGCGTGCTCTCGACGCCCCGAGGTTCCACCGAAGGCGGCTCCTCGACCGCGAGCAGCGGATCGTTCGGGTCGGGCGTCACCGGAGGCAGGCTAGACGGCGACGCGGGCGTCCGGGGCTCAGGCCCGGGCTGGGATTACCGAAGCCGTGTCGCGTCCTGAGCGCAGGAGCGTGCCGGGCAGCGCGCCCGTCGGAGCGCCGTCGCGGATGGTCTCGATGCCGTTGACGAGGACCCGCACGACCCCGTGCGAGCCGGCGTAGAGCCGGGCGGTGTCACCGGGCAGATCGTGCACGAGCCGTGCCGGTTCGGACCCGACGGTCTCGGGGTCGAAGACGAAAAGGTCGGCCACATAGCCCTCGCGGATCAGGCCGCGGTCCCGCAGACCGAACAGCTCCGCCGGCTGCGCCGTCAGCATGTGCACCGCCTTCTCCACCGGGACCAACTTGCGTCCGCGCAGGCAGTCGCCGAGAAAGGCGGTCGGATAGCTCGAGCCGCACATGCGATCGAGGTGCGCGCCGGCGTCGGAGCCCCCGACCATGGCGCGCGGGTCGCTCCAAATTTCTGCCCGGAGTCCCCACGTGGCCTCTTCGCCGTCGTCGGTGTTGGGCCACAAGACGGTGCGCAGGTCGTCGGCCAGGACGATGTCGAGCAGCGTGTCGAAGGGAGCGGTCCCACGTTCGGCCGCGATGTCGGCGACACTGCGGAATGCACACCCCTCGTTGACCGGTGCGTAGGTGTCCCCGATCACGTAGCTGCCCCAACGGGCGAGCCCGCGGAACACCCCGGCCTCCTTGCTGTGCGCCCGCTCGTCCAACAGAGTGCGGACGGCGGGGTCGGCCAGCTGGCGCATCCGCTCGGCCTGGGGGAGCCCCATCACGTCGCCCCACCCGGGAATCAGGAAGAGTGCGCAGTGGGTGCGGAAGCTCATGTTCATGGGGACGAGCGTCGGCATGGTCAGAGCGACGATCTGTCCGCCGGCGGCGGCGGCGGTCGATGAGGCGGAGAGCTGGTGCTCTATGCGATCGGCGGAGCGCGCGTCGACGGTAAGGACGTTCCAGTTCAGCGGACGACGCGCGGTGACGCTCATGGTGGTCATGAGGTCGACCTCTTCGGGCGTGAAGGAGTCCAGGCACCCGTTGGTGATGTACTCCAGCGTCGTCCCCTCGTGGGCCCCCACCTCTTCGCAGAAGGCGAGCATCTCGCGGCGGTCGGCGTACCGGGAGCTGATGGGGCGACCGTCGCCGTCGGAGTGGGTGCGGGACTGGGAAGAGGAGAATCCCAGCCCCCCTGCGGCGAGGGAATCGGCGAGCAGGGCACGCATGGCGGCGATCTCGTCGTCGGTCGCCACCTCTTCGCCGCGCTCGGCGCCCATGACCTTGCGCCGAAGGGCGCAGTGCCCCACCAAGAACCCGGCGTTCACGCCCAGCCGGCCTTCCAGCGCGTCGAGGTACTCGCCGAAGGTCGACCAGTTCCACGGCACGCCATTCTCCAGGGCGGCGAGGGGCATCCCCTCGACCTTGGCCATCATCTGGCGGATGTAGTCGGCGTCCTCGGCGTTGAGAGGGGCCAGGGTGAACCCGCAGTTGCCCCCGATGACGGTCGTCACGCCGTGCACGTTGGAGGGGGAGGCCAGGGGGTCCCAGAAGAGCTGCGCGTCGTAGTGCGTGTGCGGGTCGACGACACCCGGGATCACCGTGAGCCCGCCGGCGTCGAACTCGGTGGTCCCCTCCTCGTCGATCTGCCCGATGGCGACGATCCGGCCGTCGCGGATCCCGATGTCGGCTAGGCGGCCGGGCTCCCCGGTCCCGTCGATGACCGTGCCGCTTCGGATGACGTAGTCGAGCATGGAACCTCCGGGAGCGGGCACGAGCGGCTCTTGCCGGGTGCGCCGAAATCTGACGACCCGTCAGCTTACCGCCGGGAGCACGGGAGCACGGGGGCATCGGGAGCGGGTTGCCCGGCCTGGTTGTCAGGCGGGCCGGTCGTGGGCCGGGGCCGCCGCCTGCCGGTAGCGGCGGATGATCACCGCCCTGATCTGCTGGAGCCGCGCGTCGACGGCTGCGTGACGCTCGGTCAGGATCGCCAGCTGCGCCTCGACCAGCGCCAGGGCGCCGGCAGTGGCGGCGGCTGACGACAGGTCCACCCGGGCCATCTCCCTGTGCGCCGCCAGGAGTTGGTCGGACCGGACGAAGAGACCTTCATCGAAGGCCACCTCGAGATCCCCGAGATCTTCGAGATCCCCGGCAGACCATTGGTCCTCGCTCGGGCTCGACGAAAGCCTGTCGGGGAGCTCGTCCACGACGTTCTGCCCCGCGGACGCCCCTTCCGAGCTGGAGTGCGAGAGGATCGCCACGTCGGCGGCGAGGATGGTCAGGGCATAGGTCAGCGAGTCCCGAATCAGTGTGAGATCGTCCCTCCATGCCCTGATGGCGGCACCACCCAGGCGTTCGATGTTGGACGACTCTCCGAGGGCCCGGGCGATGTCGATCAGGTCGATCGGGCGGTTCCGCAGCGAGAGCTCCGCCGAACCCTCGCTCTCGGCGTGCGCGTCTGATGCAGGCACCGGGTCACACTCCCCTCTCCGCCACGCGGGCTCCTCGAGCCGACCCTTGATCCGCTTGATCTCTACCACGAGAACCGAGATGACTGGTGGACGGCAATGTCGCGAGAGGACCCGGCTCCTGCTGGACGCGAGACCAGCCCAAGGGCCATTTGGGTCCGTGCAGCTTGTGGACGACGGTTCCTTCCTGCGTAACCCCCGTGTATCCCCAACCATTTCCAGTATTCCCCAACTCATCCACAGGCTGTGCCCGGTCCTGTCCCCACCGTTGGTCTTTCGCGGCAGGACGCCACGTGCTTTGCTCTCTCTGTGCGAGGCAGCGGACGATTCGACCCTCGAGGAGTGTCGTGGTGCTGAACCTCCAAGCGACGTCCGAAGGGGTCCTCCCGGGCCAGCTCCTGGAGCGGGCCATCCGCGCCGGCTACATCGATGCGGGGCGCTTCAATATTCCGGACGCGAACGTGCAGCCGGCCAGCCTGGACCTCCGGCTCGGGGAGCGAGCCCTGCGCATCCGCTGCAGCTTCCTGCCAGGAACCGATTCGGTCGAGCGAAAGCTGAAGGACTACATCCTCGACGAGATCGACCTCCGGGGTGATGGCGCCATGCTCGAAGCACGGTGCCCGTATCTCATTGAGCTCAAGGAGCGACTCGATCTCCCGGCCGGGTTGCGTGGCAAGGCCAATCCCAAGAGTTCGACCGGCCGCATCGACGTCTTCACGCGGGTCATCACGGACAACAGCGACCGGTTCGACGAGGTGGCGCCCGGCTACCAGGGCCCCCTCTACCTGGAGGTCGTTCCCCTCTCGTTCGCCGTCCGGGTCCGTGAGGACCTGACGCTCAACCAGCTCCGCCTGTCGATCGGCCGGCCGTGGCTCAGCGACGACGAGGTCCGACAGACCCACCTCGAGGAGCCGATCCTCTACAAGTCGGGCACGCCGGTCCCGGTTGACGACCTCGTTCTTTCGAACGGCCTCTTCCTCGGGCTCGATCTGCGGGGTGACGAGCGGGGTCAGGTCGGGCACAGCACCCGGGACAGCGCGCCACTGCTTGATCTGACTTCGGGCGGAGAGGTTGATCCCACGCCGTTCTGGGATCCCGTCTTCCGGGAGGACGGTGACCGTCTCGTCCTGTCTCCGAAGCGCTTCTACCTGTTGATGTCGAACGAGGCGGTCAGCATCCCGCCGAATCTGGCCGCTGAAATGACAGCGTATGACCCGACCAGCGGCGAGCTCCGCACGCACTACGCCGGATTCTTCGATCCGGGCTTCGGATTCGATCCGACCGGAGGCTTCCGCGGGTCGCGTGCAGCGCTCGAGGTGCGCGCCCACGATGTGCCCTTCATGGTCGAAAACGGTCAGGCGGTTTGCAAGCTCACCTTCGAACGCATGCTCGAGGAGCCGACCTCGCTGTACGGGTCGGGTATCGGCTCGTCCTATCAACAACAAGAAGAGACGCTGAGCCGGTACTTCCGCCGTTCACGCGACTAGCACCACGTACCTCGCGCTGACTCAACGGCGCGGTGACGGATGCAGCAAACGCTCGCGACACGGGCCCGAAGCCGACGGCCTCCGCACTACGCATCCTCAACCGTTGCACCCGCAGTCCCTGTGCAATCACAATTCTTACGCACCTCCGCATGGATCCCGGGAGGCTCTCGTTTCGCCGGGTATGTCGCAAGCCGCGGCTGCAGGGTGTCCATCCCCCGCAGGAAGAGGAGCAAGACCATGAGGCGGAACGGACTGACTTTCATCGGAGTACTCACGTGCGGGATCGTGCTGGCCGCGAGCGCCGTGGTCGGCGTCGTTGACGTGACGCCAGCGAGTGCCGCGTCGTCGTCGACGGTCCTGCAGACCACGGTGCAAGCGGTGCAAGATGCCGCCGGTGAGGTCGCGCAGGCGGGGACGACCACAGCGACCACACCGACCACACCGACCACACCGGTTCCTGCGTCGAGTCCGCCGCCGGTTCCGGCCTCAGTTGCTGCCCCCATCACCGTCCTCTCGGACGAGCTCGGCAACACTCCGCTGCCGAGTCAGGATGCGGCCACGGGGACGAACTCCACAGAGCAGTCGTCTCCCGTGGCGAATGCCGATGCGCCGGTCAATGCCTGCTCGCTCTCCGTAGGCGCTGCGGCCGATGCGAGCAGCAGCTGCTCCACGACGTCGGTCGGGCTGAACGAGCCTGGTGGCCTGGCGGATGCCAACGTCCCGATCACGGCGCAGGACAATGCAGTCGGCCTTCTGAACGAAGCGGCGACTGCGCTCGGGCTCGCCAGCAGCCAGTCCTCGGGGTCAACGTCGCAGGACGGGGCTGTGAACGCGGACGCGCCGGTGAGCATCTGCTCGGTCAACGTCGGTCTCGTCGGGAACACCTCGAGTGGCTGCGACACGACGGGGACGAGCGGCTCCAGCACGCAGACGGGGATCGTCGATGCAGAAGTCCCGGTCACCGTGTGTGACGTGATTGCGGAGATCGACGGCGACAGCTCCTCCGACTGCCCGCAACAGTCCGATCCCGCGACCCAGCAGGGACAGGCGGCCGACGTATTCGTCCCGGTCACAGCCTGCGGTGCGATCGTCGAGGTCGACGGCTCGGCCAACGGGATGTGCATGCCCGACGCCGGGTTCCCGCTGGTCAACGACCTGCCGACGAGCGACGCCAGCCAGAGCGCTCCGGCCGACGCGGTCGTCCCGGTGAACGCGTGCAGCGTCGTCGTGGCGGTGGACGGCACAGCGAACAACTCATGTGAGCCCTCCCACGTCGGGGCCACCACAGCGGGCACGGCGCCGGTCTTCGCTCCCGTGACGATCTGTGCGGTCACGGCCGCCCTCGACGGGAATTCCGGTGGCACGTGCGAGGGTGCGGGCTCGACCTCCACCCCGATGGGCACTGCGGGGAGCCCAGGGACAGGGGCAACTGCTCCCCTGACGGTGTGCGGCATTCAGGGGGTGCTCAGCGGCAGCGCGGATGCCTCGTGCGCGCAACCGACCACAGCGGCTTCGACGGTGACCCCTACCTCGGCTTCCGGGACGCCAGGGTCGCCCTCGTCCGCTGGTGCGCCGATTCCGGCGTCGTTGCTTTCCGACGGCTCGCCGCTCAGCACCCCGACGGTGGCGACAGCGGCCTCGAGCACCTCGGCCCTGGCCTCGACGGGCGCCCCGCTGCTGCTCGAGGTGCTCATCGGCCTGGGTTCGCTGGCCGTGGGCCTGGCCGTGAGCCGATCGGCGCGTCGCCGTTCGGGCCGCAGGGTTCTCGGTCGCAGGGTTCTCGGTCGCAGGGTTCTCGCCGACTAGGAGCGATCTTCTGAATGCGCACTGCGTGGACCGTGTTCGGAGCGGGGGAGGCATCAGGTGAAGGGAGGGGCACATGGCCAGCAATCGGGATGCCGGTGACGTTGGAAGCCTGGAAGAAATCCTTCGATCGCACGAATTCGGGCGGGCGACCTCCGCCCTGGAGGGAGAAAAGGTTTCCGGTCCCGCTGGCGGTGAGGACGTGATCCCCGCCAGGGAGTTCGGTCGGACCCCTGCCGCGGTCCGTTCGCAGGACGTCGATGACGAAACGGAGCCCCCGCTGGCGCCGGCCGGGGGCAGCGGGGAGCACGCCGAGGCGACGTCGACGACAGCACCGAAACGACGCGGCACTCGGTACTGGACGATCGCCTGGGTCAGCGCGCTCGCCGTGGTCGTCGCCGCGGGGATCACATCAGGGGCGGGACAGCATCCCCGGGCGAGTGTCTCGGCAGGAGGAATGCACGGCACGGCGCGTCCGGACAGCGCGCTCCACACACCCGCGGCGGCGGCCACGGGCTCGACAGCGACGGGTGGATCTCTCGCGGCCGTGGGCGGCACCGTAGGTTCGTCATCCGGCTCCGGTAGGGAGAGCGGGCTCGGTTCGAGCAGCGCGCCGGGAGGACGCGTGACCCTCGTCGGGCCTGCGACCTTCATCGCGACTCCGGTCTCGTCTGGGGCGTCCGGCAACTCTCCAGGGGGCAGCGGGGCCACGGGTTCCCTGCCGGCTTCTGGAAACACCAATCCTGTCGCCCCGGTCGCGGCCGCCCCCGGCACAGTGAGTGCCGTGGGGTCGACGGTCACGACAGCTGCGAGCCAGATCGGGACCTCCGCGCCGGCTGTCCCATCGACAACCGGTGTCGTGAGCACCGTCGTCACCACGCTCGACCAGGTGGCCGGCGCGTCGGCTGAATGACAACCGCGAATCGCCGTTTGGTTGCAAGCCGATTGCTGATGCATGGCGCAGCGCGGCCGGTGTCCAAGGCGGCGCGCGACAGTGCATCACGCGAGCAATTCGCGTGTCGGACAACGGTCCGACAACCGCGCGAAACGCCGCGTGATTGATGCGCAGCGCGTGCAGAAGAACGTAGGTTTTCAGGTGAAAACAACGGTTCAAAACTAATTCCCAACAGATTCCAGGTTCCTGGTATCCACGCCGAGACTGCTCTTATATGGTTTAACGAGAGGGGGCATCTCAACCTCGGAAGACACACTCCGAGTGGTTCGGGCTCTGCCTAACAGACGAACGTTGTGGAGGATCATCTTGGGGGGGTCGGAGTCCGAACGGGCTGAGGTGAACGATCATGCGACCTTGGAAGAGGTTTTCAGATCCCGTTCATTCGGGCAGCCAATTCCGGAGACCCGGCCGCGCCCCGTTCTGCCAGAGGCGGCCACCGCGTCCAGGCTCTTTTTCGGTCGCAACCCCTTCATCGCATCCGGCGCCGCCGCGGCTGCCGCGCTGTCGATCGTGGCGGGGTTGAGTATCGGTGCGGGCCCGGTCGGGCAATCCCTGCTCTCCGCGCAGGCGGGGAGACCGGCCGCCCCTGACCTCGGCACCACGCCGCTGACCGGTGTTCCTCGTGGTGCTGGTGGTACACCCGCAGGGTCCGCCAGCGCGAGTGCGGCCGGAACCGGCAATCAGTCCACCAGTGCGTCGCAGGTCTCCGGCGGGAACCTACCGTCGCCCGCGGCGTCCGCCTCCCTCGTCGCCGCGAGTCCGACACCGGGCGGAGGCTCCACGCCGGCCGCCACCCTGACCGTAGTCGGGACGGGCACTCTTCCGGGTGCGGGAGGAACTGGCACGTCGACCGGGACCACAACGACGACGACCCCGACAACTCCGACGACCACCACGACGACGACCCCGACGACTCCGACGACCACCACGACGAGCATTCCGGTTTCATCGGCGACCGGTGGCGCCGCTCCGGTTGGCGGCGGCAGTAGTTCGAGCGGCACGGGCACCGGCACCGGTACCGGCACGGGCGACGGAAGTGGAAGCAGCAGCAGCTCCGGGAGTGGAGGGTCCAGCACGGGTGGCGGCACCGGCACCGGCACCGGCTCAGGGGGCGGGAACGGTGGCGGAACCTGCACCGGCGGCGGGAGCGCGGACGGTACTGGTACCGGGCACGGCACTGGCCAAGCGGGCGACGAGACCGGCAACACCGGCAACACCGGGAGTGACCAACGCGGCGCCGGCAACTCGAACTGGGATGGGAACAGCGCCGGCTGGGCGCACCCGCCCACCTCGAAGTGTTGCCACTGAGCCACCGGCACCGCCGACAACAGAGCTGGTTGGGGGCGAACGAACCCGGTGCGCCGGCTGGTAAGCATGCGGCTGACGACGCTGTTGCGTCCAGGGACGAGCGAGGTCAGCCATGAACTACACGAATCTTGGAACGTCCGGCCTGCGGGTCTCGAGGGTCTGCCTCGGCATGATGGGCTTCGGGAACGGCAGCGACCGGCCCTGGGTCATTGACGAGGATGCGGCGGAACCGATCGTACGGGCCGCCGTCGAGGGGGGCGTCACTTTCTTCGACACAGCGGATGCCTACTCCGGGGGCGCCAGTGAGGTTGCGACCGGCCGGCTGGTGCCCAAGTACCTGACGCGGGACGAAGCCGTGATCGCCACCAAGGTGTTCATGCCGGTCGGCGCGGGTGAGAATGGTGGCGGCCTGGGTCGAAAGCACGTTCTCGCCGGCATCGATGCCTCCCTCACGCACCTGAAGATGGATTACGTGGACCTGTATCAGATCCACCGCTGGGATCCCCGCACGCCCATCGAGGAGACGATGGAGGCATTGCACGACGTCGTGCGAGCCGGCAAGGCGCGCTACATCGGGGCCAGCAGCATGTTCTCGTGGCAGTTCGCCAAGGCGCAGTACACGGCGGAGGCGCACGGCTGGACCAAGTTCGTCTCCATGCAGAACCACTACAACCTCATTTACCGGGAGGAGGAGCGCGAGATGATTCCGCTCTGCCTCGACCAGGGCGTGGGGTGCATCCCGTGGAGCCCCCTGGCGCGCGGGGTGCTGGCGGGAAACCGGACACGTGACGGTGGGCGTCACACGACCCGCTCGAGCACGGACGCCTTCACCGACTACCTCTACGACCAGCCCACAGACTTTGATGTCGTCGACGCCGTCGTCGAGGTCGCTGCCGCGCGCGATGTCCCGCCGGCACAGGTCGCTCTGGCCTGGTTGCTCGCCAAGCCGGGTGTGTCGGCGCCGATCGTGGGCGCCACCAAGAAGAAGCATCTGAAGGACGCGCTGGCCGCCGAGGCACTGGAATTGTCCGACGACGAGATCGCCGCGCTCGAGAAGCCCTACGTGCCCCACCCCGTTCTCGGGCACTTCTAGGAGGACGACGCGCAAGCCTTCAGGTAGGGTCGCGGCGCCGGGTTGAGCCAAGGAACACAGATCGGGGGTGGCATGCGGGTCGCACTCACGGTGGCCGACTTCCTGAACCGGGCCGCGCTGGTCTACGGGAACCGCACGGCGGTCGTCGACGAGGCTTCGGTGCCGGGCTCCTACGGGACGCTCACCTACCGCGAACTCGAAGCCCGGGCGCGCGGCATGGCCCTGGCGCTGGACGATCTCGGGGTGGACCACGGGGAGCGCGTCGCGATCGTCAGTCCGAACTCAGGGCGGTTCCTGACTTCCTACTTCGGTGTCAGCGGGTACGGCCGCACCCTGGTCCCGATCAACTTCCGGTTGACCTCCGGGGAGATCGCGTATGTCGTGCAACATTCCGGAGCGTCAGTCCTCCTGTACGACCCTGATCTGGTCGAGGAGGTCGGCTCCATCAAGGTTGCGCACCGCTTCTGCCTTGACGGCATCGACGATGCAGTCCTGTTCGCACCCGCGCCAGATGGAGCGGCACCGCGGGCCTGGGAGCCCGAGGAGGACGCCGCCTGCTCCGTGAACTACACGTCGGGCACGACGGCGCGGCCGAAGGGGGTGCAGCTGACCCAACGCAACTGCTGGCTGAATGCGGCCATCTTCGGATGGCATACCGGCGTCAGCGATCGCGACGTGCTGCTCCACACGCTGCCGATGTTCCATTGCAACGGCTGGGGCATGCCCTACGCCGTGACCGGCATGGGCGGCACGCACATCGTGCTGCGGAAGGTCGACGGCGAGGAGATCCTGTCGCGCATCGAGCGACACGGTGTGACGTTGTTGTGCGGCGCGCCGGCGGTGGTGGCTGCGATCCTGAGCGCCGCGGAGACCCGGGCCGCCGAGGGCCGGTCCGTGCCCGGGCGTGGCACGGTGCGCATCGTCGTGGCCGGAGCGCCGCCGCCGTCCAGGACCATCGAGCGGGTGGAGTCCGACCTCGGATGGGAGTTCATTCAGATCTACGGCCTGACCGAGACAGCGCCGCTGCTGACCATCAACCGTGCGCCGGCTGAATGGGACGGGCTGGACGCCGCGACGCGGTCGCAGCTGCTCAGCCGTGCCGGCGCCCCGGCACTGGGCGTCCAGATCGCCCTCGACGAGGACGGTGAGGTCCTGGCCCGCTCCAATCACGTCTTCGCCGGCTACTGGGAGCAGCCGGTCGAGACCGATGCGGCGCTCCGGGGTGGGTGGTTCCACACCGGCGACGGCGGCCACCTCGACGGCGCGCACGTGGTGATCTCGGACCGCAAGAAGGACGTGATCATCACCGGGGGTGAGAACGTGTCCTCCATAGAGGTCGAGGATTGCCTGTACCAGCACGACGCGGTGGCCGAGGTGGCAGTGATCGGCGTGCCCGACGAACGATGGGGCGAGACGGTCAAGGCGCTGGTCGTCGTGCGTGATGGATCTTCGGTCACCGAGGAGGAGCTCGTCGCCCACTGTCGTGAGCGGCTGGCGCACTTCAAGGCGCCCACCAGCGTGGAGCTGCGCGACGCCCTCGACCGGACGGCGACGGGGAAACTACAGAAGTACAAACTCCGCCAGCCCTACTGGGAGGGCCGGGAGACGTTCGTCAACTAGCCCGCCGACGTAGGCGGTGGGAGCGGCTTCCCGGAGCGCTCCTCCATGACGAGGTGACCGCGCTGATCGAAGGCGGCCGCGACCTCTCCGGCGATCAGACGGCGCAGCGGGTCCCCCACAATGGTTCGGCGCCAGCCCGTATCGAGCCGGCTCGGCTCGCGGCAGAGGAGTTGGGCGATGTCGGCTCGCGTGGCGAGGAGGCCCTGGTCGAAATCGAGGTCGTCGGCGATCTGGCGCACCACGCCCGAACACACGGCCACCGCGGCCGGGGGAGCCGGCGCGTCGCGTCCTTCCGACGGCATGTGGATCTGGTCCGGCGGGAGGTCGAGGCCGCGCGCAACGGCCCGCATGATCTCGGCTGCCCGACCTTGAGCCAGGTGTCGTCCGTCGACGCCCCGCGTGCCGCGCAGCTCGTCGGTGTTGCGCGGCGGCCGCTGTGACAGGGCGAGCAGCCCGAGGTCCGACAGCACCATGCGGCGGGGTCGGTTGGTCTCGGCGGCCGTGCGTTCGCGCCACGCTGCCACTTCCTGCGCCACCGCTCGCGAACGTCGGGACATGCCCCGTATGTCGCCGAGCTTCCACCAGGCCTCCTCGGGGACGCGGGCCGGTGCACGGTCCCCCAGCACCTGGTCGCATTCGCTGAGGGCCCATTCCAACCGACCCAGCGCCCGCAGCCGCTCTGTGAGCACGTCCCGCAGCTCGAGCAGGTGGGCGACGTCGTTGAGGGCGTAGGTGATCTGGCGGTCCGAGATCGGCCGGACGAGCCAGTCCGAGAGCCGGTCCGCCTTCGGCAGTGAGACGCCGAGCATCTGGTCCACCAGGCGGGACAGTGAGGGCGTGGAGAGACCCAGAAACCCGGCGACGATCTGGGTGTCGAAAACTGTCGTGGGCACGGTGCCGCACGCCGCCATCAGCACGTCGAGGTCTTGGGACGCTGCATGGGCCACCGCGACACCAGGGCCGCCGAAGACGGTGGCCAGCGGCGCGGGGTCGACCGCGAGCGGGTCCACGAGCGCCACGTTGCCGGCCCAGGCGATCTGGATCAGCGCCAGGTCGGGCACGTAGGTGCGCTCGGTGTGAAACTCGGTGTCGAAGGCGTACGAGTCCTGGGCCGCCACCTCGGCGACCAGCGCCTCGAGCCCTGCGGTCTCGACCACAATGGTCGGCGGTCCGGTCACCAGATCCCGCCCGCGCCGGACCCGAGGTCGGGTGCGCTCGTCTTCACGGCTGGGGAGGGTGGCTCCGTGGGTCGGCCTCGTTGCGTTTCGGTGGCACCGGGCCGGGTGGCCCAGCGGCGGAATGGGATACGCCGGTCATCCGTGCGGACCGCGCGTTCCGCACCTCACGATAGCGCAGATAGTGCGCCCACGGGTTCCGATTCCGCTCCTTTCTCCCTGGTCAGGGAGGGTGTCGACGCCGCCTGCAAGCCTGGGGAAACGCTCTGCGGACGAAGGGCCCGGGTGAAACCGCGGGCCCCATCGCCAGCGTTGTCGAGCCGGCACCGCAACGCCTGGAGCCCACCTGATGACTTACGGCTCTGTTCGGGCCCTCGACGTTCCGATAAGAGTGAGAGGTCCGTATCGGAGGGGGACAGCGTGAAAAAGGCCAAGAAGCAGCTTGGCGAGGTCAGCTCCGGTGAGGGCGCGGAGGTTTCCGAGGCTCCGTCCGAGCCCACCGGCCAGGAGGGCTCCGCCGGTGCGCGCGCCGGTACGGCCGAGAGCGTCGAGTCGATGCTGCGGGAGTTCAGCTCGGTCGGGGCCGAGGCGCCGGTGACCGGGGGGCTGCCGCGGGGGAAGTACGACCAGCTGTGGCAGCTCTCCATGGCCGACCCGCACACCGGCCTGGCCAACAAGCTCCTGCTGCTCGATCGCCTGACCCAGGCACTGGTCCGGCGGCGGCGACACGGGGGTGAGGTCGTCGTGTGTCACATCGAGCTGGACAATCTGGCCGAGATCAACCTCGACCTCGGTTATGCGATCGGAAACACGGTGCTGAGCGAGACGGCCCGCCGGCTCACGTCGGTGCTGCGGGCCGAGGACACGATCGGCCGGGTGGGCGGGAGCGAGCTCGTCGTGGTCCTGGCTGTGACCGACGAGCAGGTGGTGGGGCCCCTTCTCCGCCGGCTACAGCGCACACTCGACGAGCCGGTGGCCGTCGGCGGCCAGGGGATCCGTCTCACCGCGTCCCTGGGGGTCGCCGTGGCCGAGGACTCCGAGTCTGCCGAGGACGTTCTGGCCCGGGCGGACCGGTCCACCCGGGTCGTTCGGCGCTAGCCCGGGTGGGGGTGCTATCGGAGCGTTCATGGGTCCGATAGGGAGTTACGGCCCTATCTGAAAGAGGAGTATCGGCCCTATTGGCCGAACCCAATTCCGGCAAAATTATGAGCGATGTCTATTTACAGCGAGTTGCTCGCCGGGCTGTGTGCCGACGTGGACCCCTTGCCGTTGCCCGTTTCACGGGACGAGCTGGTGGTGATCCTTCTGCAGTGCCGCCGCCGCATGGCCGGGAACGGGGACGAAGGCGAGCACATCATGGCCGAGGACCTGGCGCTCGAGCTCGATCACGACCGCATGCTGCTCCGCCTCTGCAGCGCCATGGGCATTGAGTCCGAGCCCGGCCGGTTCGCGAACCCGCTGGTCGAACGGGAGCGGCTGGAGGCCAGGCTCAGAGAGCTCGGGGTGGATTTTCGGACCCTCGACGACAACCGTCGGGCCAGGGTCGCCTAGGAACGGAGAAACGGGTTCCCGCTGGTCAGGACCTGGGATTGAAGGCTTTGCGCTCGGCCAGGACGGCGGCGTAGACGGCGGCCTCGGTACGCCGGCGCATCCCGAGTTTCGACAACAGGCTCGAGACGTAGTTCTTGACGGTGGCCTCGGCCAGGAAGAGTTGCTCCGCGATCTGGCGGTTCGACTGGCCTTGCGCGATGAGCTCCAGGACCTTGCGCTCCTGGGGGGTCAGGACAGTGAGGCGCGATTCGGCCTCCTGGTCCTTGCGCAACCGGTCGAAGAGCTCCTGGGTCAGCACCGGATCGAGGAGCGACATGCCCTGACTGACCCGGCGGATGTCACCCAGTAGGTCACCCCCGCCGACTTCCTTGAGGACGTACCCCGAGGCGCCGGCCATGATCGACGAGAAGAGGGCGTCGTCATCGGAGTACGACGTGAGCATGAGACACCTGACCTGAGGCGTCAGCGACTGGACCTCGCGGCACACTTCGATGCCGTTGCCGTCGGGGAGACGGACGTCGAGGATCGCGACGTCGGGCATGGTCTCGCGGATCAGGCGGAGGCCATCTCCGGCGGTTCCCGACTCGCCGACGACATCCATGTCGTCCTCGGACTCGAGCAGCGTGCGCAGGCCTGTGCGCACGAGCTCGTGATCGTCGAGGAGGAACACCCGAATCGTCATCTGCTCAATAGTGCCACGCCTCCGGCCCGCTTCGGCGGTCCTCGGGTGGTGCGCAACCGACTTGCACCCGGCCTCGCGGCACAGGCGATTGGTCCCCTCTATCCTGACCTCCCGTGCAGCCCTTCGACAGGATCGACGATCCCGCCAAGCTGCGCCGATTGGTGCAGGCGATCCTCATCCTCGACGCCGAGCTGAACCTTCCGGTGGTGCTCCGCCGGATCAGTCACGAGGCCCGCGACCTCGTCGACGCACGGTACGGGGCGCTCGGGGTCCTGACCGAGGACGGACGGGCCCTGGACCAGTTTCTGACCGTCGGCCTCAGCCACGAGGAGGAACGGGCCATTGGTCCCCGCCCGACCGGGCGGGGCGTGCTCGGCACCCTCATCGCGGAGGACAAGCCACTCCGCCTGGCCGACCTGGCCCGGAGTCCGGAGAGCTTCGGATTCCCCCCGGGCCATCCCGCCATGACGTCCTTCCTCGGCGTGCCCGTCCGGGTGCACGGCGAGGTCTACGGGATCCTCTACCTGACCAACAAGACGACGGCTCCGGAGTTCTCCGAGGACGACGAGGAGCTGGTCCTGGCGCTCGCCATGGCAGCGGGGATCGCCATCGAGAACGCCCGGCTCCACGGCATTGTGCGCGACCGCGCCCTCACCGAGGACAGGGATCGGATCGCCCGCGACCTCCACGACTCGGTCATTCAGCGCCTCTTCGCCATCGGGCTGTCACTCCAGGGGACGGCCCGACTCGTCGAGCGGCCCGAGGCCGTGATGCGGATCGGGGAAGCGATCGACAAGCTCGACGAGACGATCCGGCAGCTGCGCAAGGCGATCTTCGACATAGAGCTCACGATCAGCAGGGAGGGCCTGCACCCCAAGGTCCTCGACCTCGTCCACGAGCTGCGTCCGGTGCTCGGCCTTCTTCCCCAGGTCTCGTTCAGCGGCCCGGTGGACACCGTCGTCAGCGATCCACTCGCCGAGGAGGTCCTTGCCGTCCTCCGGGAGGCGTTGACCAACGTCGGCAAGCACGCCCGCGCCTCCAAGGTGGTGATCACGATCGCCGCCGGTGAGGAGCTGCGTCTCGTGGTCGCCGACGACGGGGTGGGCATCGGGGACGCCAAGGCGGCCGGCCTCGGGCTCAAGAACCTGCGGCAGCGGGCCGAGCGCCAGGGAGGCGACGTCGAACTCGGGACGTCCCGCGAGGGCGGGACGCGACTGACCTGGCATGTGCCTCTCGAAACCGTCGAGGCGGGAGCCGCCCCCACGGACTGACGCGCCGGCGCGCCGGCAAGGGTCCCCGCGCACACCGATCGCACCACTTTCGAATCACAACGCCGGCGCAAATTTCTCAAGGCCCGTTGTTTCGACGCCGATCTATTGCTCATCGTTTGTCGAGAACGACAAAGGCAAACCTCCCGCGAGGGAGGGACGCAAAGCTACGGGACTCGTTCGAGTTCGCCGGGCCGCCGAACCAGCAATGAGCGCGCCGCTCGTCGCCTTCGCGATCCGTCGTCTGCGGGTCGAAGGGGGAAATGACGATGCGGCAATCCGGGCGGAGTCGGGGTTTCCCACTCATGTGGGCACGAGCGATTGCGTCCCTGGTGTTGGTTCCCGCCGTCGCTCTTGGACTGGCCACAGCGTTCTCGTCGGGCACCGGCTCGGCCGGCGCGTCGAGCGCGCACCCCTCGAACGCCTACAGCGGAGGGATCATGATGGCCGCCGATCCGGATGGTGGCTATTGGACCGTCACGCCGGCGGGTGCGGTGACGACCTATGGCGCCGCTCCGGCACTGGGGTCGCCCGCGCTGTCGAACCTGCGGCTCGCCCAGCCCATCGTCGGCATGACGGCTACTCCTGACGGCAACGGGTACTGGCTGGTGGCTTCCGACGGCGGCATCTTCAGCTACGGCGACGCCACGTTCTACGGCTCGACGGGGGGCATCCATCTGAACAAGCCCATCGTCGGCATGGCTGCGACGAACGACGGCAACGGGTACTGGCTCGTGGCTTCCGACGGCGGCATCTTCAGCTACGGCGACGCCGTGTTCTACGGTTCCACAGGGTCGATCGTGCTCAACAAGCCCGTTGTCGGCATGGCGGTCACCACTGACGGCAACGGGTACTGGCTCGTGGCTTCCGACGGCGGCATCTTCAGCTACGGCGACGCCACCTTCTACGGTTCGACGGGTGCCATCCGCCTGAACCTGCCGATCGTCGGCATGGCCCCGACGCCCGACGGCCGCGGCTACTGGCTCGTCGCGTACGACGGCGGCATCTTCACCTTCGGCGATGCCTCCTTCTACGGCTCGGCGGGGGGCAGGGGCGTGTACGTCTACGGCATCATCGTCAACCCGGCTGATCCGGGCTATGGCCTCGTGACCGCCAACGGCTCGTCGTCCTTCTTCGGGCCCGGGCAGAATCCGTACGCACTGTCGGCAGATGGCCTCCGGCAAGGGGTCTATGAGGGTGCGGCGAACCCGTCCGGGGTCGCGTCCTTCGCCAGCCAGACACGGACCTCACCCACCATCGCCAGCGACTACCTGCCCTCGAGCAGCGGCTGGTCGGGCATGGACGGCGCCGGCGGAGGCCTGGATTGGCTCCTCGACCCCTGGAAGGGAACCGGGTACACGCTCTCTCTGGGCGTGCCGATCATCCCGACCGATTCGAGTGGAACGGCTGTGGCCACGTTGGCACAGGGGGCAACGGGTGCCTACAACTCCTACTTCGTCACCCTGGCCCAGGCCCTGGTCGGTGGCGGCCAGGCCAACGCGTACCTGCGTCTCGGATTCGAGTTCGACGGCGGGTGGAACGCGTGGTCCGCCAAGACAGCGGGTGCCGAGGCCAGCTACGCCTCGTACTTCCAGCAGATCGTCACGGCCATGCGGTCCGTGCCGGGGGCTGCCTTCCGGTTCGTGTGGAATCCGGACGCGACGGCTTTCAACGACTACCCCTACTCGGTGGAGGCGGCCTATCCGGGCAATGCCTACGTTGACGTCATCGGCCTCGACGCCTATGACCAGTCCTGGGCGACGCCGCAGACCCCGGCCAATGCATGGTCCGAGACTCTCTTGCCGGCCCTCTCGGCGGCTCAGCAGTTCGCGGCCTCACAGGGGAAGCCGCTCGCCTTCCCGGAATGGGGCGTGACCATCCGGGACGACGGCCACGGGCTGGGCGACGACCCGAATTACATCAACCAGATGGTGTCGTGGATGCACGAGCCTTCCAACGACGTGATCTATGAGAGCTACTTCGACTACGACAGCGGCGGCGTCAACTCCCAGATCACCGGCGGATCGTTCCCGGACAGCCTGGCTGCGTTCTCGGCGGATCTGGGGTGATGGTGCCAGGCCGCGAGGGAGAACACGCACAACTCGCGGGGATATTCGCTTGAGCAGATCGTCGGAGACCCCCTCACCGGGCCGCCGGTGCTCCGGTCAAACGTGTGAAGCCAGAAGGCGACCTCCTGTCAGGCGGGACATCAGCCACGGGTTCGTTGCGTTCGCCGGCTCCTGAATGGGCGACGGGCGCACTCCTCGCCGCCCGGCGTCCTTGGGACTACCACGAGATGGTGTGCCCGACCGCATCGTCGAACGTGGTGCTCCCCGTTGCGTCGACGACGTGCCAGGTCGCAGCGGGAATCCGTGCGCTGGGCACCACGGTCATGGAGCCGTGGGCCTCGGGCAGCACGAAGTTGAACGTGATGTGCTGCGTCGCTCCTTGGAGGATGTCGATGGTGGCCGCTTCGAGGTCCGTCGGCCCCTCGGGTCCGCTGGCCACGACGGAGTGTGCGGACGGTGACGAGATGTCACGTGTGTAGCCCGGGAGGTTGACGGTGGCGACCCCGACGTACTCGCCGTAGACGGTGCCGAGGCCCGGGAAGGGTCCGGCGATGAATGGGGATTGTCCCGGTGGCGTGTGGTTGGAGAACGTCATGGTGATGCTGCCCTCGGTCTGATTCCCATGGGGGGTGAGCCGTAGGGAGACTGTTTCGGAGAGGTACTGGTCCAGCTTGTTCCCGCCCCGGTTGATGATGTCGGCCATCAGGGAGGAGGGCTCCAGCCGGCCCGCCACGCCGGCGCCACTCCAGGCGGCCTGTGTCCGCGGGTCGGAGGACCACAGGATCACGTGGCGCCCCTCGGCGGCGGCGGAGAGTGCGTCGGCCATGACGTGCAGCTTCAGGGGCTGGTCTTCGAGCGCGTGCAGCGTGGCGGTGGCGAGCGTCGACAGCTCGTCGACGCGGTTCGCCGAGTCGGAGGTGTAGGTCTCTCCGACGTACTGGTCGTGCAACAGGAGCTGGTCGACCGTGCTCGCGCTGACGACCTGGCCCGTGGAGGTCGTGACGGGGCCGGTCACCTCGAGGAGCTCCTGGAGACCCTGGACGTCGACGGCGAGGACCCCGTCAACGGTCTGCCCCGTGCTGGCCTTCCACATGCTGGCGGCCAGAGGGCCGTTCACGTCGAATTGCGGCGTGAGTCCCAGGTTTCGCCAATCGACTCCGGGGAGCAGCCATCCCCACCGGTCGGTGAGATCCCCGGTCACGTGCACGGCGCCGGGGGGGAGGAGGAGGGAGGTGGTAGGGACCATGCCGGACAAGTGGAGCTCGCCGTCACTTGTGGTGACGATCCCGGCTTCGAGGAACGCGCCCGAGCCGGAGCGCATCTCGGCGTTGTTGCCCGCCAGGAGTAGGTAGGTCGCGGGTCCCTGCAAAATGGTGGCGGCGGAGGAAGCGGCATCCGACGTGCGCGCCAGGGTCGTCTGAATCTGGGTGAGGTCGGCGGCGAAGGTGTTCCGTTCGTGCTGCAGCGGGCCGATGAGGCCCTGGACAGGCCCCAGATCGACCCCCGCCAGGGAGCGGTGGGTGGATGTCGCGAGTGAGGCGAGCTGGCGCAGCACCGCCACCCGCTCGGGTCCCGCCGAGTGGGGGAGCCGGAGGAGTGACTGGGATTGGCCGACCGCGCCCACGCCGGTGTGTGCGACATGCTCGGCGGCGGCGGACAGGTCCTGCACCGAGCGGAGCTGGCGACCCGCCACGGGAAGGACGTCGACAGGCCAGAGGAGCGGCGAGGACAGGAGGCCGTGCGCGGTGCTGAAGCTCGACTGGGCCGAGCGGAGGGATCCGGCCGGTGCACCCGAGAGGATCGCGTCCGCGGACAGGCCCTCTCGGGCTGATTGGATCGCCGCCTCCCCGTGGTGGATGTGGTCGGCCGCCACCACCACGTCGATGACGGCGGCCACCGCCCAGACCACCAGGAGGACGATCACGACGGCCGTGATCCTCCATCGTCTGGTGCGGCGCCGGCGCCTTGCCCCGTCGGTCGGTTCGGACCCGGCGGCGAGGTCCGAACGCGCTCCCTCGGGCTCGCCGCTCCTCACCGCTCGGAGCGTACTGCGGGGGCCCTGTAAGGTTGGGGCAGCTCGACCTCCGTCTCGTGGACTCCGCACGTTGGCGTCACGGCGTGGCTGTCGGGCGTTCTCCCTCCAAGGGAGTGCAAAAGGAGCGTGTCAGAGAGGAATTGTGTGGCCGTTGTGTCACCGTTCCCGGGCATTGTGACCTTTGGCTCTGTCCTCTCGACCGAATTCCCTGGAATGATGATTGCGGCGGCTTGGCGCCCTCGGGCTGAAGGTTTCGTGGGAAACGGTCGAGGTAGCAAGTAGCTCTTGGATCGATCCGCTCGTCGAGCGGAACCAGTGGAGGAGATCAAGATGAAGAGGACGAAGGCACAGCGGGTGCGTGCTGCGGCTTGCGGGTCCGTTCTGGGCCTGATGCTCGCCGTGCCCGTGGGCGGGCTTCTTGCGGGAGCGGCCGGGGCGGACTCGACTTGCACCACGGGCTACACGGGTTGCTCGTCGCCGAATACGGGCATCACCAACACGCCGGCCATCGCGCCGGCCGACGGACCGTCGGCGTCGACGGCGGCGGCCGCAACAGCGCCGACCACGTCCAGCGGACTGGCCTTCACGGGTGCTGACATCGAAGAGATGGCGATTATTGGTGTCGTGGCGATCGGCGTGGGGGCCGTTCTCGTCCGAGGCCGGCGCCAGACCGCCTGATCCACCCTTACACGCTCGCGGCGAGGAGCAAAAGGAATGTCGTCGGTTACGATCGGCAGAGATGTACAGAGTTGGCGGTGGGGGGACCCGGGGTCTGAGTCAGGACCCGTCGCGGGAGTGCGTCGGCGGTTGGCCGTCCGCACGAGCGGCGAGGTCGTGGCGGGGACCGACCTTGTGGTCCTGGCGATAGTCGTCGCCGCCTTTGCACCGGCGGTGCTGCAATGGCCGGTCGCGGTCTTCGTCCTGGGCGTGCTGGTGGTCTGCGCGCTGCGCGGTCAGTACGCCTCGCGCATCACGTTGAACGTGAGCAAGGACGTCGGGACGCTGGCGGCGGCGGTCGCAGTGCCACTGACGGTGATCGGCGCTTTCGACGGCTTTGGCCGGGAGGTCCGCCCGTTCGTGTTGGTGGGCCTTTCCGCCTTGTGTCTTCTCCTCGTCGGCCGGGCCTTCGCCTACGTCGGCATCCGGCACGCCCGGACAAGGGGGGCGCTGGGGCACCGGGTATTGATCGTCGGTGCCGGTCCGGTGGCCGAGCGCTTCGCCGATGCCCTCGAGCTGAACCCGAGCTACGGACTTCATCCGATCGGGCTGTTGGACGACTGTGCCGACGACAAGCTCTCCCGGCCGGTACTCGGCGGGATCGACGAGCTCAACCGCGTCCTGAAGGAGCACCGCATCGATCGCGTGGTGATCGCCTTTGGCGTGAACAGAGACCCCGACCTCGTGCGGGTCGTCCGCTCGTGTGAGAACGCGTCCGTGGACATCTACACCATCCCCCGCTTCTTCGAACTAGGTCTTCGCGCGGCGCCGCGCGACGTCGACATGGTGTGGGGTTTCCCTCTGGTGCGGTTGCGGCGCTCCACCATGCGGTCCTCGGGCCGCTTGGCCAAGCGGGCCTTCGACTCGGGCATCGCCGCCATGATGCTGCTGCTCGTGTCACCGCTCTACGGGTTGCTCGCATTGGCCGTGAGGGTCACCAGCCCCGGTCCGATCTACTTCCGCCAGCGCCGCATCGGGAAGAACGGACGCGAGGTGGAGATCCTGAAGTTCCGCTCGATGCGGGTGAACGCCGAGTCGGACACGCAGTGGAGCGTCGACGCCGACGCCCGTGTCACGAAGGTCGGCGGCATCATGCGCAAGACGTCGCTGGACGAGTTGCCTCAGCTCTGGAACGTGCTGCGAGGGGACATGTCGCTTGTGGGCCCCCGTCCCGAGCGGCCGTTCTTCGTCGAGCAGTTCGAACAGGAAGTGCCCCGCTACGGCGACCGGCACCGGGTCCCGGTGGGGCTGACCGGGCTGGCCCAGGTGAATGGGCTGCGCGGTGACACGTCCATCGAGGACAGGGCGTGGTTCGACAACCACTACATCGAGAACTGGTCGGTTGCGGGTGATCTGGTGATCCTGGCCAGGACCGCAGGGGCTGTCATCAAGCAGGTCCGGGAGTAAGCTCCGGTCACTTTGCGGTCCCACCACGCAGGTGGGGAGCACCGCACAACACCCGGACAACGACGGCGAACACTGTCGCTGACGTCGTCGGGCCCACCGGCGGAGCGAACTCTTGAGGAGGACGGCGGCGATGACGTCACGGGGGTGGCGCCTCGCTGGCCTCGCGGAGCCGGCTCAGCCCTGTCGCGGCATGCTCACCCACTACCCGTTCGAGCGCATACCCTTCGGGTGGCACATGGACGAACGACCGGCCGCCGAGCGCGCGGTGCATCCCGTCGACCCGGCGGCAGCCTGGGGCGCGGACCCGTTGGCGGTGCGGCGATGAGCCGGCCGCGCCTGAGGTCCAGCATGGTGGTGGGTGGCTTGTTGGCCGTGGCGTCGGCGGGCCACGTGGTCTATCCGGCGTGGTTGGCCTGGCGCACCCGGGGCGGGCGCGGCAGGGCGGCCGTTGCACCCGGTGTCGCGGGACCCGGGTGTTCGCCCGACCTGACCGTCGTGGTGCCGGCCTACCGCGAGGCGGGGGTGATCGCCGCCAAGGTCGACGACCTCAGGGCAAACGGGTACCCCGGATCACTCGAGGTCCTGGTGGTGGCCGACGGGGATCCCGAGACCGCAGAGGTGGCGGAGCGGGCCGGCGCCCGGGCTCTGACCGGCCCGGAGCGTCTCGGCAAGTCGCAGGCGCTCAACCGGGGCTTCGCAGAGGCCACGACGCCGATCGTCGTGATCAGCGATGCCAACAACCGCCTGGAGCACGGCGCGCTGGGCGCGTTGGTGGAACATTTCGCCGACCCCGCGGTCGGTGCAGTCGCCGGCGAGAAGCTGGAAGACGACGGCGGAGGGGGCGAGAGCCTGTACTGGAGGTTCGAGTCGTGGCTCAAGACCCGCGAGGACCAGCTCGGTACGACGATCGGCCTCGTCGGTGAGCTCTCCGCCATCCGGGCCGAGGCCTGGCGCCCGATCCCCCGAGACGTCGCCACCGACGATTTCTGGACCGCTCTCGACATCATTGAACAGGGCTATCGAATCGCCTACGAGCCGAGGGCCCGCGCGCTCGACCCCCCCGCGGGGTCGCTCGCGGCCTCATGGGAGCGGCGGACCCGCAGCGTGTCGGGCGCGCTGCACATCATGGTCCGGCGCCGTCGCCAATTGCGCCCCTCGGCCGGCCTCGTGGCCGCCGAGCTGTGGGGGCACCGCTTGAGCCGTTACACGGTGGGTCCTCTCGCTCACCTGGCCCTCCTGGTGATGGCGGTGACGAAGGTGCGCTCGAGCACATTGGCCCGGGCCTTCCTGCTGGCGAATCTGGCTGCGAGCGCAGGCCTGGTCGTGAGTAGTCGGGCCGGCGGTCTGCCGGAGGGCGCATCGGAGGAGGTCAGGCCTCGCGGACTGGTGGCCGCCGCGTCGGCAGGTGCCGGGCAGGTGATCTTCCTGCAGGGGGTCGCGCTCGGCGGGATGGTGCGCTACGTGCGCGGTGACCGGTCGACCATGTGGTCGACTGTGGAGCGATGAATGGCACGGCGACCAGGCGGGACCCCGGCCAGGACCCCGGGTTCGGTGACCGCGCTCTCTCGGGCTGGGCAGCGTTGGCGGAGGATGGTCGCAGCGGACATCCGGGGCGGAACGACTCCGCCACCGGGCCGGCAGCTGCCGGGGGCGCGTCGTGAGGATCCTCATGGTCACGAAGTTCCTGCCGTTGCCGGACAACAACGGGGGGAAACAGCGCTCCCTGGCCATTGCCCGCCGGCTGGCGGAATTGGGCGATCTCGTGTTGTGTGGCTATGACGACGGCAGCGCGGACCGGGCTGGTCTCCGTGAACTGGGAATTGACGTCCGCGCCGTCCCCCGGCGGCTGACACCGGCGGGCGCGGCCCGGGGGGCCGTGGCGGCACGTAGTGTTTCGGCGGGGCGGTTCTGGAGTTCCGCGATGGTCAAGGCCGTTCGCGGTGCTGCCGACGAAAGTGCTATCGACCTGTTGCAGGTCGAATACCAGCAGATGGTGCCACTCGTGCAGAATGTCCCGGCCAAGAAGTCGATCCTCGACCTCCACAACATCGAGTCCGCCCTGGTGGACAGCTACGCCCGGGCCCGGAGCGGCCTCCCCGCCCTGCTGCTCCGCTCGGAGGCCGTTGCCCTCCGGCGCATGGAGCGGCGGACGATCGGTGCTTTCGACCATGTCCTCGTGGTGAGCGACAAGGAAAGGGCGAGACTGCCCGCGGGTGCCCGCTCCGTCCTGGTTTGCCCGAACGGCCGGGAACCGTCTGCGATACTGCCGGAAGCGCCCGATCCCACCGTGGCATTCGTGGCCACCATGGGATGGGCCCCCAACGTCGATGCCGCCCTGTGGCTGGGGGGCGAGATCTGGCCGCAGGTCCTGGCCCGAGTTCCCGAGGCCCGGCTGCTCCTCATCGGCAGGGACCCGACCCCGGCGGTGCGCGCCTTGGCCGACGAGCGGATCGAGGTGACGGGGACGGTCGCCGACGTTAATCCGTTCCTGACCCGAGCCAGAGTCGTCGTGGCGCCCTTGCGCGCCGGCGGTGGCACCCGGCTGAAGATCATGGAGGCGCTCGACGTCGGGCGTCCCGTTGTGGCCACGTCGGTGGGCTGTGAGGGTATGGACGACCTCGTGGGCCGGGGCGTGGTCGTGGCCGACACCGCCTCCGCACTGGCCGGCGCGATCGCCGACCTCCTCCTAGACCCTTCCCGTGCCGCTGCGCTGGGCCGGGCCGGGCACGAGGCTGTCGTTGCTGATCACACATGGGACTCCGCCTTGGCGCCGTTGCTCGAGGTGGTCCGTTCGTGCTGATTGTGCTGATCCCGCTGGCCGGGATCGTCGTGCTCGGAGTCTTGACCGCGGTCGTCAAGTTGTTCGTCCGTTGGGAACGCGAAGGCAAGGAGCACCTGGTCCCGCTGGTCCTCCTCGGCATGCTGGTGATCGAGGCGACGATCTACAACAACCCGAACGCGGTGCCCCGTGGACTGTTCCATCCCGGTTCGGGGGCGACGCAGGTGCGGCTGCCCGAGATCTACATCACGCTCGCCCTGATCGCCCGGCTCATCGCGCGGGGCAGGCCGGTCCGGATCGGCCTGCCGGCCGGCCTCTGGTTGGCCTTCGGCGCGTGGATGGTGGTCGGCGCCGTGGAGGGCGCGTTGTACCACAACGGGTTGTCCCAGGACCTCTACGAGGCGAAGGACATCTTCTACATCGTCGGCGCGTACGCGCTGGCTTCGGGCGTGCCGATCCGCAAGTACATCGATACCGGAGCGCTGCTCAAACTCGGAACGCTGTGCATCGTGTCTGCGTCCGTGATCGACCTGATGACGCTCGCCGGGGTCAAGGTGACCACAAACCTGCCGCTGCTCCCCCTGTCAGCGTTCGGAACGGTCGGCGCGGAGACTGCGGCCCTGTACCTCGCCGTCGTGGCCATGTGCTTCATGGTCAGGATGGCCTCCGGACCGGTCCGGCTCATCCACGTCCTCGCCCTCGTCCCCGTCGTCGCCAATGTGCTCCTCGCCGATCAGCGCGCAGTCCTCGTGAATCTGGGCTTGGTCGTGTTGGTCGTGATCGTGGGGATCGTCGTGGGGCCGCGGCGAGGGATCGCCCGCGGTTTCTACGTCACGGGCGGTCAGCTGGTCCTGACCGCGCTCGTCGTCGTCGCGATCGGGCTCGTCCTCGTGGTCGTGCCGGCGGCTGTCGACCGGCAGCCGGCCAAACTTCCGCTCGCATCGAGTGCCCAGAGCCTGTTCCACAACGAGGCGAAGGCGGAATCAGCCCAGGACCGCCTCGACTTGGCCTCGGCGGCGGAGAAGCTGATCCCCCAGCACCTGCTCATCGGATGGGGATACGGAATCGAGTTCCAATACTTCGAAACGGGAACGCGCACGGTGATAACCATCCCGTACGCGCACAACATCGTGCTCGACCTCTGGCTCCGGTTGGGTCTCATCGGACTGGTGCTCTTCGTTCTGGCGTTCGGGGACTCCATCAAGGGGGGTCTGCTCGTGTGGCGGCGAGATCATGACCGGGTGACGGCATCCCTTGCGCTGGCCATCTTGGGGCTGTTGGCCGGGCTCCTCGCCACGGGACTCCTCGAGCCCCTCCTCGACGAATACCGGTTCGCCACCCTGTTCGGCGTGTGCCTCGGATTGCTGCGTGCCTGCGTCACGTCCACGAACGAACGGCCCCGACTGCCGAGAGGGCCCGTGGAGGTCACCGCGTCGAGGTTCGCCACCGGAGGTCCCAGATGACCGCCTGTGACCTGGGCCGCCTCGTAGGCTGGCACGAGCGGGTGCGGAGATCGTCCGGTCGATGCCGGGCTCGCGTGCAGGACCACTTCTCACCCGACCGTCGTGCCAGGCGGCTGCTGACAGCGGCCGCCGTGGGATTTCGAGCAGAGGGGCCGGAATGAATCTGAGACAAATCATACGCACCGTTCGTGCCCACTGGGTCGTGGCTGTCGTCACGTTCCTCGTGTGCGTCCTCATCGGCGGCGCGTATGCAGTGTTGCCGGCGAAGAAGTACCAGGCCACCGTGGTGCTCCTGGCGCAGCCGCCGACAAGTGCCAGCCAGCCGGGACAGGACGTCGGTGCCATTCAGATCGAGATTCCCCAGATCGCGGTGGAAGCCGGGAACGTGACGATCGACGCCGAGGCGCGGGCGCAGGTGCCCGCGCGCTTCCGGTCGGTGCCGGTGACCATCAAGGCGGTCGCGGATCCCTCGTCGAACACGGTCTCGATCAGTGCTTCGAGCACCGACCCCGCCGCCGCCCAGGCCTATGCCAATGCCACGGCGGCGCGCGTCCTCAAGGTGGCCAACCGCGGTGGAGGATCCCTCCTGGTCCTTTCCGAGCTCGGCGGGGCCGAACTCCCGACCACTCCGACGAATCCGCGTTCCACGGTAGCCCTGGCGTCTCTCGCGTTCGGTCTCATCGCGGCCGTGTTCGCCGCCCTGGCGGCTGGAACGCTGCGGCGGTTGGTCGCCGCCGACGAGATCTCGGACCGGCTCGGCATCCCGGTGCTGGGAGAGGTGCCCGGTCTGGCTCGTGCCGGCGCGGATCCCGCCGACATGTTCCAATCAGGCGGAGACGAGCGCGGGCTCGAGGCATTCCAGCAGCTGCGCAGCCGCCTCCACGTCATGTTCCACGAGACGCACCCGGTGATCGCGTTCACATCCTGCGATCCCCGCGAGGGCAAGTCCACCGTCGCCGCCCACACGGCGTGGGCCCTGGCCACGTCGGGCCAATTCGTGGTGGCCGTCGACGCTGATCTGCGGCAGCCGAGATTGCACGAGATCTTCGGGGTCGAGCTGTCGCCCGGCGTCAGCGACATCCCCGTCGCAACCGGTCCGACCGAGCTCATGGCACCGACGGGGAACCGCTATCTGGAGGTCATTCCGGCCGGCATCCCGACCCGGCATCCGGCGGACATCGCCGTGGCCGACGTTCCGCGGTTGTTGCGCGCGTTGGGTGAGTCGGATCGGACGGTCGTGCTCGATTGCCCGCCGGTCATGGGCGTGGCCGAGACCACCATTCTCGTGACGAAGGTGGACGCGGTGATCCTGGTGGTCGACGCTCGAAAGTTCACCTTCGAGACGCTGGAGCAGGGGTTGGCACACCTGCGGGCATCGGGGGCGAACGTCGTCGGCATCGTGCTGAACCGCGTGCGGTGGCGCAAAATGGGTCCGGTCTACGGCTACGACGGGACGCCCCAGTCGCTGAGGGCGGACAGCCCCCCGGAGAAAAGCCTCCCAAAAGGTCGATAGACCGAGGTCGCGTGTTACGCGAGGCCGGCGTCGAACCGACAGCCGCGCCGCGGGACAAGCCGACAGGGGCGTCGGGGAACAAGAAGCCGAAGAAGGCCAGCCAGCGCCGCAATGTGATCACGAGTTACCTGTGCGCCGTCACTCTGGCGGCGGTCGGCTTCCTCACCACGCCCGTCCTCACCCATGGGCTCGGCATCCTCCGCTACGGGGTCTGGGCACTCATCGGCTCGCTCATCCCGTTCCTCGAGATCCTCGAGCTGGGCTTCGCCAACGCCACCGTTGCGTTCGTCAGCCGGCACCTCGAGTTGGAAGACGACGAGATGGTGGCGTCAACGCTCAACACGTCCTTTCTGTGCCTCTCGGTGCTCGGGATCATCGCGTTCGCCGGCGTCGTGGTCTTCGCGTACTTCCTGCCGGAGATCATCCCCACCATCCCCAAGGGATTGGTCGGCCAGGGGCAATTCCTCCTCCTCCTCCTTGCGTTCGACATGGCGCTCTCCATACCCATGGACACGTTCGGCGGCGCGCTGAACGCGCTGCAGCGGTTCGACCTCTTGAACTACAGCCTCATCGCCGTGACGCTGGCGCAGGCCATCGCGTGGGTCATCGTCATGTGGTTGCACGGCGGACTCGTCGCGCTCGGCATCGTCACCGTGGCGATCAGCCTGGTCGGCCAGATGTCCCGCCTGGTCATGGCACACCGCCTCTTGCCGTGGTTCCGTCTCTCCCTCCGGCGCTTCGACCGCGCCATCCTCAGGACCTTCTCCCTCGCCACGGGTTGGTACTCACTGGCCCAGGTGTCCCAAGCGGTGATCAACCTCTCCGACGTCCTGATCGTCGGTGCTGTCGCGGGCGTGCGGGCGGCCGCCATCTACGCCGTCGCGCAGCGGCTGGCTCTCCTTCCGCAGCGGGTCGTCCAACCGCGGTCGTTTCTCTTGTTCGCGAAGGCGGGACAGCTGGCGGCTCGCGATAACCGGTCCGGCCTGCGCGAGAGCACCGACCAGGTGGTGGGGTTCGTCCGGTACCTGAGCGTGCCCGCCGCCATTGTGCTGGGGTTCCTGGCCGGTCCCGCCGTGGAGGTCTGGGTCGGACCCCTCTACAGCGAAGCGGCGGCGTGCATCGGACTGCTGTGTATCGCCGCCGTGGTGCAGGCGTGGGGGCAGGCGATCTCCCTGGCGATCAGCGGTGCCGGTCGCCCGAGGCTGGCATCGATTCTCTACGGCGGCGAGGCCGTGGTCCACGTCGGCCTCGGCATTGTGCTCTCGAGCCGGCACGGCGCCCTCGGAATGGCCGAAGCGGCGCTCATCGGAGCGGTCCTCCTGGAGGGGTTCCTCATGCTCCCGCTGGTGTACCGGCAACTCGGGGACTCGTTGCCGCGGCGGGCGTTGCGCACTGCCCGGGTCTTGGGCTTGCCCTTCGTGATCACGGGTGTCCTCGCCTACCTGGTCGGCCGTCGCGGCGGCCCCTTGTTCGCCTTCGTGGACGGGCATATCCGGATCGTCGGGGTCGTCGGCGTCGTGGTGGCGGGCGTCGCGCTCATGCTCGTCTTCTATGCGCTCCTCCTCGTGTCTCTTCCCGGCGACGAGCGACAGGTGGCCCTCGGTCGCGTGCGTGGCGGGGCGGGCCGAGTCCTGGCCAGGCTGCACTAGAGTTCTGCGGCGTGACGTGGCTCGCGGACCGCGGAATTTGACGACGGCGGCTCGTCCCGTCACGGGGGTGGAGTCCGTCCCGCTGTGGATCGGATCGCCGGACAGACCGGTGTTCGCCTGGCTCGACGTGCCCGACGACCACCTCGTCGCCGGCGCCGCCGTGATCTGTCCCAGCATGGGCCTGGAAGCGGCGTACTCGACGCGGGCGTTGCGCCAGCTGGCACATCGGCTGGCCGGTTCCGGCTGGGCCGCCCTTCGCCTCGACTACGCGGCGACGGGAGACTCGGCGGGGACCTGGTCCGACCCCGACCTCGTCACCGAGTGGCTCGGGAACATCCGGCTCGCCATCGACTGTGCGCGCTCCCTCGGCGCCGAGCGGGTCGGCGTGGTGGGGCTGAGGCTCGGCGCCACGCTGGCGGCCACCGAGCTCGCCCGCGGCGGTCCCGTGGACGACCTGGTGCTGTGGGACCCGTGTGCGACGGGCAAGGCGTTCCTCCGGGAGCAGCGCGCCATGGCCGCCTTCCGGCGCGAGATGGCCGTCGAGTGGGGGACCTTGCAGGAGGGAGAGGTCCCGGGCTCGGGCGAGGAGAGCGAGGACGGCTTGGTCGATGCGCCGGGCATCGTGTTCTCCGCGTCCACTGCGGCCGACCTCGATCCGCTCGCGGTCGCCTGGAGCGATCAGAGCCCCGCCTCCCGGGAGCTCGTGCTGACACGAGAGGAGCGGAGGATCGAGCGGGCCGTGGCGAAGCGTCTGACGATGCCCGGCGTCGAGTCCGCCCAGATCCTCGGGCAGGAAGCGCTCTTCGCGGAGAAGCCAGCGACCCCGGTGCCGACGCTGGACCGGATCGTCTCCTGGTTCTCGGAGCCCGGCGGGCCGGTGGTGCGGCTCACGATGCCCGAAGGCCAGGCGACGGCGGTGCACCGGGCGCCGGGCCGGCCCGGTGTTCGAGAGCGGGCGGTGGAGTTCGGTCCGGGGCGCCTCTTCGGCATCTACAGCGAGCCCGAGGACGGCATCGATCCATCGGCTCCGACCGTCATCTTCCTCAACGTGGGGCTGATCGGTCACCAGGGTCCGGGCCGGCTCTGGGTGGATCTGGCCCGGGCATGCGCGGCCGACGGCAACGTGCGGTGCCTGCGGGTGGACCTGAGCGGGATCGGCGACAGCCCGGCGCGGCCGGGCCGGACCGAGCTGCGCGGCTTCCCGCACGACGCCCCCGAGGACATGGACGACATCCGGCGGGCCGTCACCGAGGACGGGGCCGAGCTCATCCTCGTCGGCGTCTGCTCCGGGGCCGATCACAGCATCGAAATGGCGTTGGCGTCACCGGTCGCAGCACTCTGCGTCATCAATCCGGCCTTTTCCTACGCACGATGGGGAGACGGCAAGGATGCCAACCCGGTCGAGGAAGGCGCCCCGGCGCCCGACGACCGCCAGGCGTGGGGTACGCCCCGGCCCATGCTGACGCGTGCGATGGCGCTGGTCGCGCCCTACAAGCACGTGATTCGTCGGCACATGCCGACTCCGTTCTGGTGGATGGCGAAACGGTGGTTGATGAACGGAAGCCCCGTCAGGACCCTCGAACACCTGGCGCAGAGCGGCGTCGATGTCCTCTTCGTCTGCGGGACCAACGAGGCGCGCCGGGTCTACCGCGGCGAGCAGCATCGGCTCAATGCCCTGATTGCCAAAGGGGAGGTCCGTGTCGAGACCGTCGCCCACCTGGACCACTCGCTCCTCGAGCGGACCAGCCACGACCGTGTGGCGGAGCTGTTCGGCGCCTATGTGGCGCAGCATGCCGACGCCCTGTCGGGACGGGCCGGCGATCCCGCGCCGTCCTGAGGACACCGTCTTATCCGCAGCAGTTGCGTCGGACTCGTCACGGGTACCGGTCCTGGTCCTAGCATCGGGCCTGCGCCGGGCGCCTCCGGGTCCCGGGTCCGGCTTCGCCGGACCGAGATGACGCGCAGAAAAGGGGATTGAACATGACGACGACAGCGCCCAGCCGGTCGGTCCCCAAGCGAGGGTTAGCGAACGCCCTGGGGATGCGTCAGCTCTACAAGTATCCCAACACCTGGCCGCGGATCGGGTACCTGGCCATCGTCGTGTTGACGACGATCATGCTGTACTACCTCTACTACGTGGAGGGGGCGGTTACGCCGCTGCTGCTGCCCTACTACCACATGTCGTTCAAGTTCTTCCTGTACCTACTGGTCGTTTCCAACGCCATCGGAGCCTTCAGCGCCTTCATCGGCGGTCTCTCGGACAAGATCGGGCGGGCCAACCTCACCATCTACGGGACGCTCGTCGTCGCGCTCGTCCAGCTCCTCGCCATCCCTCACATCCACGGCGAGTGGGGATTCGCAGCGTCCTATTGCGTGATCGGGTTCGTCGAGGGCGTGATCCTGGTCTCGACCCCCGCACTGATGCGCGACTTCTCGCCGCAGATGGGCCGCGGCGTGGCCATGGGGTTCTGGGCGCTCGGGCCCACCATGGGCGCACTGTTGGCGAGCCTGGTGGCCACCCACACCCTGGACCACCTGAAGCCCTGGCAGGACCAGTTCATCATTTCGGGCCTGGTATGCCTCGGTGTGGTGATCATCGCGTTCTTCTTTCTGCGCGAGCTCTCGCCGCAGCTGCGCGACCAGCTCATGGTGAGCGAACGCGAGCGGGCGCTCATTGAGGCACGCGCCAAGGGGATCGATGTCGAGCGCGCCATTGCGCACCCCATCCGTTCCATGATGCGGCTCGACCTGATCGCCTCCTCCGTCGCCATCTCGGTGTTCCTCCTCTTCTATTACGCCTCGGTGAGCGTCCTGACCATCTACTGGGTGGTGACGTTCAACCGGACGACCCCACAGGCCAACGGGATCAACGTCTGGCTGGCCGCGTTCCTCTCCGGCGGACTCGTCGTGGCGGGCTTCCTCTCCGACTGGGCGCGGGTTCGCAAGCCCTTCATGCTCGTCGGGGCGATCTGCGCCATGGTCATGATGGGCTTCCTCATCAATCAGACCGGCCACCCTCAGACCGGCTACTACGCCAACGTCCTCGTGATCGTTCTGCTCGCGGTCTCGATAGCGCTGGCGTATGCGCCGTGGATGGCGAACTACACCGAGCAGGTCGAGTCCCACAATCCCGCCCTGACGGCGTCGGGCCTGGCGGTGTGGGGCTGGATCTTGCGCATCACGGTGGCGTTGTCGTTCCTGGTGCTGCCCTACGTGATCACGACCTCCACGACCCTGGTGGACAACCAGACGGCGGCGGGTGCGTTGCAGGCGATCGAGGCGGCCAAGCCCTATGCGCCATCGATCTCGCCGGCGGCGTGCGCGCCGAGGCCGGCGCCGGCGTCGGCCATCGCCGCGCTGCGGGCCACCGGCGAGATCGGCCCGAAGACGCTGGCGACAGTCCTCGAGGCATGCAATGCGACCCACAGCCTGACCGACGCCCTGACCGCGGCCGGCGGGCTCTCGAACCCGCAGGTGCAGGGCTTGATCGCCTACAACCCCCTGGCCACCGCGATTCAGCAGGGCAAATCGGTCAGCCAAGCGCAGATTCACTCGGTGGCGGTCAAGTCCCAGAACCTGGGAAGCCTCTTGGTGGCCGAGCAGAAGCTGGTCCCGGCGCAGAAGACGTCGCCGGGTGAGTGGAAGCGCTGGTGGGAGGTGTGTCTCGCCGGCCAGTTCGTCTTCGCCGTCCTCGTCTTCTTCATGCGGGGCCGCTGGAGCCCCCGGGCGGCCCGTCGTGACGACGCTGAACACGATCGGATCGTCACCGAGGAGCTGGCCGAGCTGGCCCGCGAACCGGTCGGGGCGGTCTGATCCCGAGCGTCTCCCATCCCCGTCGTGGGCGGCTCCGTATCCCACCCCGTAGGGTTGAACGTCGGGGCTGAGTGGGGAGGGACAACGGATGGGTCTTGCACTTGAAGGTCTGCGTGTCATTGATGCGGATACGCACCTGACCGAAGCCCACGATCTTTGGACCAAGCGGGCCCCGGCCAGGTACGCGGACCGGGTGCCGAGCGTGAAGATGATCGACGGCCGCCCGATGTGGATCGTCGACGGTGCGGAGATGGGCTTCGCCGGAGGTGGCGGTGTCATCGACCGCCAGGGCGGCAAGGGGCGCGCGCTCGAGGCGCTCTACGAGTGGACGCTCGACGAGATCCACCTCGGCGCCTTCGACCCCACGGCGCGCATAGAGGTCATGGACGACTCGGGCATCTGGGCGCAGGTCTGCTTTCCCAACTCCATCGGGCTGGGCGGGCAGGGGATCTCGGACATCGTCAATGACCCCGTGTTGCGGCTCTTGTGCGTGCAGATCTACAACGACGCCATGGCCGAGATACAGGCCGACTCGGCGCAGCGGCTGCTGCCGATGCCCGTGCTCCCCGCCTGGAGCGTGGACGACTGCGTCGCCGAGGCCAAGCGGGTGGCCTCGCTCGACCTCCGGGGTGTCAACATGACGTCGGACCCCCAGGACGTGGGCGGGCCCGATCTGGCCAACCGGGCCTGGGATCCCCTGTGGGAGGTGTGCGCCGACCTGCACCTGCCCGTGCACTTTCACATCGGCGCCAGCCTGACCACCATGACGTACTTCGGGACGTACCCGTGGGAGTCCCAGGACGACGACACCAAGCTGGCGATCGGCGGCGCGCTCCTCTTCATCGGCAACGCCCGGGTCGTCACGAACATCATTCTGAGCGGCCTGCTGGACCGGCACCCCACGCTGCAGATGGTGTCGGTGGAAAGCGGCGTGGGTTGGATCCCGTTCATTCTGGAGGCACTCGACTACGAAATGTCCGAGAACGCGCCCAGGCAACTGGCCCACATGTCGATGCTCCCGTCCGAGTACTTCAAGCGGAACCTGTTCGCCACGTTCTGGTTCGAGAAGAACAACGTGCCGGCACTGATCGCGTCCGTCGGAGAGGACAGCGTCCTCTTCGAGACCGACTTCCCGCATCCGACCTGCCTCTATCCCAAGCCGCTCGAGACGGTGGCCGAGAAGATGTCGACGCTCACGCCCGAGGTGCAGCGCAAGATCCTCGGGGAGAACGCCGCGAAGCTGTACCGGCTCTAGGGCCTCCCCGCCTGGCGGCGGCCCGGCTTCGGTGGGTCGGCGAGGAGCCGTTCGTAGAGGTCCTCCAGTTGCCGGGTCATCGCCTCCGTGGTGAAGCGCGAGAGGACCTCGGCCCGACCGGCGGCGGCCAGGCGCTTGGCCAACGCAGGGTCGTCGACCAGGCGGGACACGGCGCCGGACATCCCCGCCTCGGTGGCCGGCGCGCGCAACCCTGTCCGCCCGTCGTCGACCATCAGGGCGGCGCCCCCTTGGTCGGCGACGATCACCGGAATTCCTGCGGCCATGGCTTCGAAGATGGCCAGCGGTTGGTTGTCCGTCGGGCAGGGATGGATGAAGACGTCGAACGCGGGGAGGAGGCTGACGGCGTCAAGGCGGAACCCGGGGAGTTGGAGGTCCACCCCCTTGGCCAGCGAGCGCAGTCGACCCTCTTCGGGTCCCTCGCCGAGGATGACGGCGACAGTTCCGGGGAGCTGGCGGGCGGCGTCGACGATCAGCTCGGGACGCTTCCAGTCGACCAGCCGCATTGAGCCGCCGATCACGGTCGCGCCGGGGGCGATCCCCAGCTGCTCGCGGGACTCCTCGCGTGAGAAGAGTGTCGGGAGGGCGATGCCGTTCGCCACGATTTCGTACGAGCCGTGCAGGAGGTCCAACCGGACGAGCTCGGCCTTGGTCCACTCGGAAGGGAGGACCTGCATGTCGACCCCACGGAGAATGAACCGGCCGAGGTGCCGTCGCATCTGACTTTCCGTTTGAGTCGGGAGGTGTGCGGTGGTCACCACCGCGGGCGTGCGGAGGGCGATGGCGGCCATGATGGCGTACTGGGCGGCATGGGAGTGCGAGAGCATCGCGTGGAAGATCACGGGACGGGCTTCGCGCAGTGCCCGGAAGGCCCGGATGAACCCCGGGACATCGAGGTTGCCGCGTATGCGGTCGAGACGGACGACAGGGACGCGGCGGTTGTCGAGCTCCAGCTCGAGCTCGTCGGCCATGACGCCGATGACGATGGGTTCGAACCGCTTCCGGTCGAGGTCGTCCAGAAGGTGCAGCAGGTGGCGCTCGACGCCGCCGAAGGAATAGCCCTCGACGTAGTAGACGACTCGGACCGGGTAGTGCACTTTGGGCTTCGGGGAACGGGGCAGGGCGGCGAACGCTTCCTAGGACACCGCGGCGGTCTCGTGCGGTGAGGTTCTTGGGGGAGACGGTAGTGGAGTGGCCGTACGACCTGAGGCACCAGGTCGAACGGACCTCCGGGGGATTCGCCCGTCCGCGCGTACGGCCCGGATCACAATGGTGGGCGAGGGGGGACTTGAACCCCCACATCCTTTCGGACACAGGAACCTGAATCCTGCGCGTCTGCCAATTCCGCCACTCGCCCGGGTGACCGGACAACAGTAGTCGCTGGACTGGCCGCCAGATTCCTGCCTGCGGCCCCGTAGGTGGGAGAGGTGACCAGGTCAGACGGCTGCTGAATCCCTCTTGGGCGCAGCGGACCGGTAATCTCTTGGTGACCATGGGACTCCAGCAGTTTGAGGAGCGACTCGAGCGTCTGGTGGAGGGCACGTTGGCCAAGCCGTTTCGAAGCAACCTCCAGCCGGTCGAAATAGGCCGGAGGCTGACACGCGAGATGGACCTCCACCGACGGGTGGGGGTGCGAGGCCTGATCGCGCCCAACGCCTTCGCGGTGACGCTCTCGGCGGCCGACGTGAGCCGCTTCTCCAATTTCGTCGAAGCGCTCTCCCGCGAGCTCGCCGATGCTGCGCGGGAGCACGCACGCATTGAGGGCTACTCGTTCGTCGGCCCGGTCGAGGTGGAGATCTTCGAAGGCTCCAGCCTGAAAGCCGGGCGGTTCACGGTGACTGCTGAGGTGCACGAGAGCGAGGACGGCGGCTTCCTGGCCGAGCTCGTGCTGCCGGACGGCCGGAGGGTCACCGTCGGATCGGAAGCCCTGGTCATCGGGCGGCTACCCGAGTGCGAAGTGGTTCTGCCGGACTCCAACGTGAGCCGGCGCCATGCCGAGCTACGGCGGAAGGGTGACGGCGTGTTCGTCACTGATCTCGGGTCCACCAACGGCACCAGGGTCAACGGAACCCCGGTCCGGGAACAGCTCCTCGCCAGCGGAGACGAGATCAGCGTGGGCTCGACGAAGCTCGTGTTCGAAATGTCGTGACGGCACCTGATCCGGTCGGGATCCTCGTTGCCACCCAGAACCTGAATGCGGTCCTTCGCATCATGCAATGGGGTGTCATCGTGCTGATCTTTCTCTTCTTCCTCCGAGTCCTCCGGGCCGTGTGGGTGGAGATGAGCCCGGCCACCGTTCGAAAACCCCGCTCCATGCGACGTCAGGAACGGCGCGAGGAGCGCGCTGCGGCCGTCGTCCCGAGCCAACCCAGGCCGAAGCGCCGCCGCCAGCTCCACCTGAAGGTCGTCCAGCCGCCTGAGCAAGCCGGGCGCACCTACGACCTGGACGACGAGTTGACCATCGGGCGCTCACCCGGGTGCGGCGTCTCCACGCCCGAGGACATCTATACGTCGACGCTGCACGCCCGCCTGTTCCGGCGCAACGACCAGCTCTGGGTCGAGGATCTCGGCTCGACCAACGGGACGTTCGTCAACTCCGAGCAGATCACGCAGGCCGTGCGGCTCGGAAAGGGGGACCTGCTCCAGATCGGTTCCACCGTCTTCGAGGTCTCGCGTTGACGGTGCTGCGGTCAGGATCCGCCTCCGACGTGGGGCGGGTCCGCACCGTCAATCAGGATCTGCCGCTCGTGCGCCCGGCTCTCTATGCGGTGGCCGACGGCATGGGTGGCCATGTCGGAGGGGAGGTGGCGGCACGGGTGGCCGTCGAGACACTCGACCAGGTCTTCGAACGGCAGCCGACGGTCGACGGGCTGCGCGAGGCCTTCTCGGAGGCCAACGCGGCGGTCTGGCACGAGAGCCAGTCGAACCGCGACCTCCGTGGCATGGGCACGACGCTGACGGCCGTGGCACTGGTGGGGGGCCCGGAGGGCAGCGACGTGCTGGCGCTGGCCAACGTCGGGGATTCCCGCGCCTACGTCTTCTCCGGAGGCGAAATGACCCAGGTCACCGACGACCACAGCCTGGCGGAGGAGCGGATGCGCCATGGCGAGATGACCGAGGAGGAGGCGGCCGTCCACCCTCAGCGGCACATTCTCACCCGGGCTCTCGGCGTCGCGGCCGAGGTGGAGATCGACATGTGGGAGCTGGAGGTACGCACAGGTGACAGGGTGCTCCTCTGCTCTGACGGCCTGACCAACGAGGTCGGAACCGAGGAGATGGCCGCCATCCTCGGTGAGGTCGATGACCCCGGAGAGGCGGCACAGCGACTGGTCGACGCGGCGAACGTCCACGGAGGTGCCGACAACATCACGGTCGTCGTCGTCGACGTACAGGTGGGGGGGGAAGGCGACGGAACGTCGGCGAGGGCGACACCTCTCGGGCTCGTCGTACCCGTGGCGGCGGCGACGGCCGCGGTCCCGGTGGTGGGGTCGGAGGCGGCGCGGGAACCGTGTCAATCCGATGTGGCATCTGGCCCTGGTCCAGGGTCCGACCCCGACCCTCAGCGGGACGTCCAGTCAGGGTTGTCGGACGCCACGGCGCTCGTGCCCGAGGTCGGGCGGGACGAGACGCTGGCTCCGGGATCCCGCCTCGTCTTCGGCGACGAACCGGCCACGCTGGCGGAGACCGGTCCGCGCAGTGACGAGTTCTTCATGGGCACCGCGGCGTCGGTGCCGGTGGCCCGCTCCACGACCCGCGTCCCCCCCCCGCCCGGCAAGCGGGTGACCGACAAGCCGGAGGGGAAGGAGAGCCGCGGGGCGCGCCGGCGCCGCCTGGGTATCCCGCGCCGCATCACTCCGCGGGTGATCGGATTCGTCGTGTTGGTGGCGGCGGTGCCGGTGGCTGCGTACTACGTCCTCAAGTGGTACGCCTACGACAACTGGATCGTGACGGCGCAAGGCGAACAGGTCGTGGTGCTCCAGGGTCAGAGCGGTGGGGTCCTGTGGTTCCACCCCAAAGTGGTGGACCACACCGGCCTCACAACGGGGCAGATCGACCCCAGCGCCGTGGGACCCGTGAAGGCGGGTGTCCAGACGTCGTCGCTGCACTCGGCCGAGGTCTATGTGAGCAGCATCACCACGACGACGACCACCACCACGACGACGGTCCCGACGACGACGTTTCCGCCGCACCGGGTCACCACCCCGTCGGTGCCGCCTCCCACGACCACAACGACCATCCCCGTGACGACGACGACGGCCCCATGACCGACGTGTCGGTACCGCGTCGCCGAAGGCACCCAGCGTAGGCTCAGGTCGCCATGGAACCGGTCGAGACACCGCGCATCTATTCGGGTCGCTACGAGCTGACCCATCTCATCGCCCGCGGCGGCATGGCCCAGGTCTACCGGGCGATGGACCGCCAACTCGAGCGAGCGGTCGCGCTCAAGGTGCTGTTCCCCGAACTCTCTGTCGACCGCACGTTCGTCGAACGGTTCCGGCGGGAGGCCCAGGCCGCCGCCAATCTGTCCCACCCCAACATCGTCCCGGTGTTCGACTGGGGAGAGGACGATGGGTCGTACTTCATCGTCATGGAGTACGTCGAGGGCCGGCCCCTCTCCGCCGTGCTGCGCGGTCCCCAACGCCCGTCGCCCCGCCAGATCGCCACCATCGGTGCCGGCGTGGCCGCGGCACTGGCCTTCGCGCACCGCCACGGGGTCGTCCACCGCGACGTCAAGCCGGGCAACATCCTCATCACGCCCGACGGGGACGTCAAGGTCACCGACTTCGGCATCGCCCGGGCCATGAACACCGAGGAGAGCCTGACCCAGACCGGCGCCGTCATGGGCACGGCCGCCTATTTCTCACCGGAACAGGCCGAGGGCAAGGGGGTGGACGCGCGCAGCGACATCTACTCGCTCGGCGTGGTCCTCTACGAAATGGCCGTGGGGCGTCCCCCCTTCACCGGCGACTCACCGGTGGCCGTCGCCTCCAAGCACGTCCGCGACCTGCCCGTGTTGCCGCGCGAGGCGAACCCGGCGGTGCCACCTGCGCTCGAGGCCGTGATCATGAAGGCCATGGCGAAGAACCCCGACGATCGTTATGGATCGGCCGAGGAGCTGCGCGCCGACCTCCTCCGCTTCGCCGACGGGCGGCCCGTCGAGGCGGGGGACCCCGGTCTGACCTCGGTGATGACCGCGGTCGGGGCGACGCAGGCCGTCCCGACGACGACCGGCCGCACCATGGCCGTTCCTTCCCCAGGGCCGCCCACCAGCCAGGAGGACCTCGAGCGCAAGAAGCGCACACGCAACCTGATCATTCTGCTGATCGTGCTTCTCGTGGCCCTCGCCGTCATCGCCTACTTCCTCCTGCGCTCCCTCGGGGTCTTCGGCAGCAACGTGACCGTGCCCGACGTCGTCGGGCTCACGGCCGGCCAGGCCACGCAAACCCTCCACGACGACCATCTCACCGTGGGCACCAGCACGGTCAAGACGAGCAACACCACCAAGGGCGACGTCCTGTCGACGAGCCCCAAGGCGGGGGCATCGGTAGGGAAGAACTCCGCGGTGGATCTGGTCGTCAGCGGCGGCCCGAACATCCCCACCGTCGCCGTCCCGTCGGTGCAGGGGAAGCAGCTGACCCAGGCCATCGCACTGCTCCAAAGCGCCAATCTCGGTTACACCGTCCACAACGTGACCAGCAATCAGTCGGTCGGCACCGTGCTGACCCAGGATCCCGCGGCGGGCACGAAGATCCTCCAGACGCGCAAGGTGCTCCTGACGGTCTCGGCCACGCAGAGCGTGGTGCCTGTGCCGAGTGTGATCGGGCAGTCGCCCGCCAGCGCCGGCTCCGCCCTGACTCACGCCGGGCTGAACGTGGGCAGCCAGAGCACGGCCTGCTCGAGCCAGCCCAGCGGGCTGGTGTCCGCCCAGACCCCGGCCCCCGGCACCAACGTGCAGCCCAACACCTCCGTCAACCTCGTCGTGTCGAGCGGGAGCTGTGCCTCGGTCCCCGGTGTCGTCGGGCAGTCGCAGAGCGCCGCAACCTCGGCGATCACGGGCGCCGGCCTCGTCGCGAACACCACCTTCGACACGTCGTGCCCCAACGGCGCCCAGCCGGGAAACGTCGACAGCCAGACACCGGCGGCGAACGCGCAGGTGAACAGTGGGAGCACTGTCAACATCTCCGTGTGCCAGTCGGCCACCACGACCACCACCACGTCCACCACGACGCCGTCGTCCACCACGACGTCGACCGCACCGGCGCCTTAAACACCACGCGTCCGGTTCGGCGGCGCGACTGTCCCCCTCGGGTCGCCTGGTCAGTCGACGGCGGCGCCGAGCTGGCCGAGGAAATTGGCCAGCAGCGCCGGGCCCGACACGGTCAGGACCGACTCGGGGTGGAACTGTACTCCCTCGACGCGCAGCGTGCGGTGGCGCAGCCCCATGACGACGCCGTCGGTGGAGGTGGCCGTGACCTCCAACTCGTCGGGTACGGATTCCGAGCTCACCACGAGCGAGTGGTAACGCGTGGCGACGAAGGGGTTGGGGAGGCCGGCGAAGATCCCCTGGCCGTCGTGGTGGATCTCCGAGGTCTTGCCGTGCATCAGATGCGGCGCGGGCACGACGCGGCCGCCATAGGACTGGCCGATGCACTGGTGGCCCAGGCAGACGCCCAGCAGCGGGATCTCCCCGGCCAGCTCCCGGACGGCTTGGAGGCTCACCCCGCCGTCCTCGGGCCGTCCCGGTCCCGGTGAGATGAGCACGGCATCGGGCCGCTCGGCCCTGATACCGGCCACGTCGATGGCGTCGTTGCGGTAGACCACCGGCTCGGCGCCGAGCTCGCCCAGCTCCTGGACCAGGTTGTAGACGAAGGAGTCGTAGTTGTCGACGACGAGCACCCGGGGTCCCATGCTTCGGCAATCGTACCGGCCCGCGCCCTGAGCGCCCCGCCTGCCGTGGCTAACCTCTGTTCCCGTGGCAACCAGCACCAAAGGACCAGGCGGCGCCTCCAAGAAGGGCAAGTCCGCCACCGGTCGCGCCTCGAAGGTCGGCCGGTACAAGACGGCGGAGGAGAGCGGTCGCTACACCGCGCCGATCCCCAAGAGCGTGCGCCACAGCCCGCCCTGGTTCGGGGCACTCATCCTCGTCCTGCTGATCGGGGGTGTCGCGGTCATCACCGTGAACTACCTGGCCCACCTGCCGTTTGCTGCCCACGGCTCGCCGTGGGGCCTCGTCGCCGGTCTGGTGATGATCTTCGCCGGTTTCCTGCTGGCCACCAGATACCGCTGACCGCGGCGCCCGCCGGCGGGGTCAGCCCAGCCGCTCGATGATGGTGGCGTTGGCCAGCCCGCCGCCCTCGCACATGGTGAGGAGCCCGTAGCGGCCGTTGGTGCGCTCGAGCTCGTTGAGGAGCGTCGCCATCAGCTTGCCGCCGGAGGCGCCCAGCGGGTGGCCGAGAGCGATGGCGCCGCCGTTGGGGTTCACCAGTTCCATGTTGGGGTGGTGCTCCTTCTCCCACGCCAAGACGACAGAGGCGAAGGCCTCGTTGATCTCCACCGCGTCGATGTCGTCCAGCGTGAGCTTGGCCCGCTCCAGGACGGTCGTGGTGGCCGGGATGGGGCCGGTCAGCATCGTCACCGGATCGACGCCCGCCAGGGCGAAGGCGTGGAAGCGGGCACGGGGGCGCAGGCCCAGGGCGTTCGCCTTCTCCTCGCTCATGATCAGGACGGCGGACGCACCGTCGGTGATCTGCGAGGAGTTCCCCGCCGTGACCTTGCCGTCCTCCTTGAAGGCGGGCTTCAGGTTGGCCAGCGACTCGACGCTGGAGTCGGGGCGGATGCCCTCGTCGGTGGAGAAGACCTCTTCGGTGTCCTTGCCCTCGTCGTCGTGGACGGCCACAGGCACCAGCTCGTTCTCGAAGCGGCCCTCGGCGGTGGCCCGGGCGGCCCGCTGGTGGCTCTGCACCGCGAAGGCGTCGAGCTCCTCGCGCGAGATGCCCCACTGGTCGGCGATCATCTCGGCGCCGATTCCCTGGCCTTTCAACTGGCTGTGTCCCTCGGCGTCGGTGTAGCGGGCCATCATGCGTGGCCCGAAGGGGAAGCCGAAGTCGCGTACGACCGAGGAGCCCATGGGGGTGTGGGTCATGGACTCGACGCCGGCGGCGACGGCGATGTCATAGGCCCCTGCGATGACGCCCTGGGCGGCGAAGTGGATGGCCTGCTGGGAAGACCCGCACTGGCGGTCGATGGTGGTGGCGGGGACCGACTCGGGCCACCCCGCCGCCAGCACGGCGTTGCGACCGATGTTGAGGGACTGCTCGGAGACCTGCATGACACAGCCCATGATCACGTCATCGATCAGGGCGGGGTCCAGCTTGTTGCGCTCGGCGATCGCCCCGAGGGCCTCGGAGGCCAGGTCCACGGCGTGCCAATTGCGGAGCTTCCCGTTGCGCTTCCCACCCGGGGTCCGGACGGCGTCGACGATCACTGCGGTGGTCATGGTGTCTCCTCCCAAACCCGGCCGCGACGATCGGCGCCACACCGGTTCAGATCGGGGTCATTGTACCTGGCACCGCCAGGCGGGCGAGCTGGCCTCCTCCTTCCGGGCGACCCTCGGACCGCCCGGTAGGGTCTGCCCCGATGAGCCGCACCGGCAAGGACATGGACCGCTGGCTGGGCGACGGGGGCATGCCGATCATCGATCTCGTGGGCGGGGTCTTCACGGCCTACGGCGTCGACGGCGAGGACCTGGGCTGGGTCGGCGGCACCTTCACGCCCACCGACCTCGCCTGCAACCCCCACGGGATCGCCCAGGCCGGCATCCACTCCCTGCTTCTCGATGCGTGCATGAACTTCGCGATCAACGCAGCCCTTCCGGGCCGGGCCCGCACCCGGGGCACGCTCGAGATGAAGACCGAGTGCATGCGGCCGGCCATGAAGGGCGACATCTACCTGCTGCGTGGCGAGGTGGCGCGCATGGCCAAGCAGGTCGCCTACGGCGAAGCGAGCGTGCGCGACGCCGACGGGGTGTTGATCAGCCGGGCCACGGGGACCTTTCTTCTGCATCGACCTGACCCCGAACCCGGCCCGCTCCCCGCTCCCGCCGCCTGACCCGTACCGGGTGCCCGAACCGGGGCCCGGGGTGTGCCGCGTCTGCCGGGGCCCCGGTCCCGGCGACCAGCGCGTCTGCTTCGCCTGCCGCGTGGTGGCCCGCCGCCTCGGCCTGCCGCTGGCGCCCGTCGCACCGGTCCGCCTCTGTCCGCTGCCGAGCCCGCTCTACACGGTCCTGCTCGGGTACAAGGAGTCGCCGGTGGCCGAGGCCCGCCTGCGCTTCGGCTCCATGGTGCGCGCACTTTTCCGCTCGTTCCTGCTCGGTCACGCCGGCCGGCTCGAAGCGACGATCGGGGGCCGGTTCGACCTTGTGGCCCTCGTGCCGTCAACCCGCCGTCCCGGCATCGCGCCGCTCGGGCTGGTCGACGGGCTCGGCCACGACGTCGCCGCCGCACTCCCGGCGGCGCGTTGGGCCGCGGATCTGCTGCAGCGCGGCGACGCTCCGGGCGGGTCGCCGCCCGTCGCCCATATGCGACCCGATGCGGCGGCCTTCAGTGTGCCCGCGCCGGGACGAGCGGCGCTCACCGGTGCGCGGGTGCTCCTCCTCGACGACACCTACGTGAGCGGAGCACGCTCCCAGAGCGCGGGCGCGGCGCTGGCGCGGGCCGGAGCCCGCTGCACGCTCATCGCCCCTCTCGGGCGCGTCCTGCGGCCCGGCCGGATCGCGCTCCATGCCGAATTCCTGCGCCGGTACGCGGCCTGAGTCCGGTCCTCAGACAGCGGCGCCCACGGAGAAGTGCACACCGGTCAGCTCCTCGGACGCCTCCCAGAGTGCGGTGGCGTCCGCGCGGTCCCGCGCCCGCCGGGATGCTCGCGCCACCCGGGGTGGACCGTAGAGGCCGCCGAGGTGCGACGGGCCGATGTACTGGCCCGATCCCACCGAGGACGAGGTGGCTGCGCAGAGGACCGGGAGGGCGCCCCCTGCCGCCGATTGCCCGAGCATGGACCCGGCCATCCGCCCCAGCTTGCGGCGCAGGCGGCTGTTCCCGAGGGCCGCTCCGCTCCCCGCCAGGTTGCTCCGCGTCCAGCCGGGGTGCGCCGCCAAGGCCTGCGTCCGCAGTCCGGCAGCCTGCAGGCGCCGGCTGAGCTCGGCCGTGAAGAGCAGGTTGGCGAGCTTGGACGTCCCGTAGGTGGCCCACGTGTTGTGGAACGCCGCGCCGGCGACATCGTCCGGCCGCAGTCGGCCCATCCGGTGCAGGTGCGAGCTGACCGTCACGATGCGGGAGCGCTCCGTCGTCACGATGCGGTCGAGGAGCAGTCCCGTCAGTGCGAAGTGGCCCAGATGGTTCGTCGCCATCTGCAGCTCGAAGCCGTCGGCCGTCTGGCGGTACGGGGTGCCCATCACCCCTGCGTTGTTGATGAGCATGTCGAGCCGGGCGTGCCCGGAGAGCACCTCGTCGGCGGCCCGGCGTACGGACACGAGATCGGCCAGGTCGAGATGGAGCACCTGCAGGGACGAGCGCGCGAGCTCGCTCTCCATTTTGTCGCGGGCCCGGCGCGCTTTCTCGTCGTCGCGGCAAGCCAGGATCACGTGCGCCCCGTGGTCGGCCAGTGCCCGGGCCGTCTCGTACCCGATACCGCTGTTCGCCCCGGTGACCAGCGCTATGCGACCGGTCTGGTCTCCGATGTCCACCGTGCTCCAGGTGTCGGCGCCGGTGACCTCGCTGCCGGAGATGGATGCCATGCGTTGTGGACCCGGCTCGTCGGTTCAGGACGCGTCGAGGCGAGCGACCTGGTCCGGCGTCAACGTGATGTCGGCGGCAGCGGCCGAAGCGATGGCCGTCTCGGGACGGCTGCTGCCGGGGATCGGGATCACCCGCGAACCCTTGGCCAGCATCCAGGCCAAGGTCACTTGTTGCGGGCTCGCGCCGACCTCGGCCGCCACGTCGGCGAAGGCCGGGAAGCTCCCCTCAATGTGGTCGGAGCGCCCGATGCCGCCCATGGGGCTCCACGGGATGAACACGATGCCGAGCTTCTCGCAGTGCTCGAGCTCGCTCTCCGAGGAGCGGAAGCGGGGCGAGAACTCGTTCTGGACGCTGACCAGGCGACCGCTCAGCACCTCCTGGGCCTCGTCGATCTGGGCCACGGTGGCATTGGAGACGCCGGCCATCAGGATCTTGCCCTCGTCGAGCAGATCGGCCAGCGCGCCAACGGACTCGGCCCACGGGACCGATGGGTCGGGACGGTGGTACTGGTAGAGGCCGATGGCGTCGACACCCAGGGCCTTGAGCGAGGCCTCGCAGGCCTCCTTGACATAGGCCGGATCTCCGTGCACGGTCCAGCTGCCGTCACCCGGACGACGGTGCCCGCCCTTGGTGGCGACCAGCACCTGGTCGGTCGGACCGCCGTAAGCAGCCAGGGCCTCGGCCACGAGCCGTTCCCCGTGGCCGTGCTCCTGGACCCCGAGGGAATACGCGTCCGCGGTGTCGATAAGGGTGATACCGGCGTCGAGTGAGGCGTGGATGGTGGCGATCGCCTGGCGGCGGTCGGGTCGTCCCTCAATGGAGAGCGGCATTTCGCCCAGGCCGATGGCGCTGACGGTGCGGTTGCCGATAGGCCGTTGCTGCATCTGCTCCTCCTCGTTTGGTGTGGCGGGCGCTCCGCTCGGGGTCACCGCGGCCGACTCCCGTCTACTACCCGACCACGTGGAACGCAATCCGGTAGAGCAGTGTGTCGTCGGTGATCGGACCCGTGTGGGCGGCCCGTGCACGCAGGGACTCGCGGTCGTGCTCACCCGCCCTGCGCACGTCGGCGTCCGTGATGCGAGCGAACGGGACCTGCTCCATGCTGTCGACCGCAATCTCGGCCCGGCCGACGCGATAGATGCCGCCGACCTTGACCTGGGGCCGGCGCCACAGCCGGAATGTCACCGTGATGTCGCCGGCGGCGACGTCGTCCCGGAGTTCCTTGCTGAACTGCACCCGAAGAGAATGTAGGGCGGTACCCGACGGACCGGCTCATCGCGTCAGTCGCCACCACACGCCCGGGCCCGAGAGTGCGCTGGCCGTGCGCACCGCGACGTCCGCCGAACTGCTGCCCACGCCCGCCTGCATCGTCCCCACCGTGGCGCCGCGGGCAAGAGCACCGTCTAATCGGCCGTGTCGAACGGCGAAAGTGGCCGCGAGGCCGGGCCATCCGACCAGGCTCACGGGTTGGGTCACCGTCAGCAGTGCCGTCGACCCCCAGAGCGCAGTGATCCGGCCCACCTGCTGGCCGGGAGTGAAAAGGGTGAAGCTGTGCAGAGCGCCGAAGATGCTCTTCACCAACGCGTCGCCGGCATCGACCGCGGCGGTGTTGGGCCCGAGTGGCCCACCAGGCTGACCGAGCACCGCCCCGACGACGGTGACGTTCTTCCCGCCGATGTTCTGCTGAGCTGCGAAGAGAAAGCAGCCGGCCGCATTCGAATCGGAGCCCGTCTTGATGCCGATGATGCCGTCTTGCCCCAGGTCGAAGTTCGGGTTGAAGACGACGGTGGTCAAGGGGACGCTCGCCTGACCGAGTGCGACGATCTGCCCGAGCACCGGGACGGACAGGGACGCCTCGCCGAGGCGGACGAGGTCCTCTGCCGTGCTGGTCGTCGCGGGGTCGACGCCGGTCGGGTCGGTGATGTGCGTCGAAGTGAGACCGAGTGCGCCCGCCGTCGCGTTCATCTTCGCCACGAATGCGCTGACGCTTCCCGCATCCCAGTCGGCCAGCACCGTCGCCATGTCGGCTCCCGAGTCGACCAGAAGCCCTTCGAGCGCTTGGAGCTCCGTCAGCGACTCACCGGCTGTGATGGGGACTTCGGACTCCTGGGTTCCGACCCCGGCCTGGTACGCGGTGAGCGCGTCGGCGGTGACGGGGATCGACGGTCCGTCGGCACCCGGTGCCAGGTGGTGATCCGAGAGGACCACGTAGGCCGCCAGCAGCTCGGCCAGACCGGCGACAGGAACAGGCTGGGTCCCGCGTAGCTGGCCCACGGCTCCCACGCCGACGACCGACGCAGCTGCCGCTCCCGTGCTCGGCCACGCGAAGGAGGGGGCCGCCCCGGGAAGACGGACCGCCGGGGTCTCGATGGTGGCGCCGGGGAGCGGTCGCACCCACTGTGCGACGGCACCGGCGCAGAGGACGGCGACGATGAACGTGATACCCCATCCCACAACACGCCGCCGCCGCCGCTGCGCGCGCAGCCCGGCGACGATCTCGAGCTCCTCCTCGCTCGGGGGCGGGAGCTGCCGGCCGATTTCTGCGAGCCGTTGCTCGTTTTCCCGGGGCAGCGCACGTCTCCGAGCGTGGGCGGGACCTTTACGCTCCGGGCTGCCGGTGCCGTCCATGACCGCAACGCTACGGCCGCGGGGCTCGCCTGCGCGAGCGCGCCGACCTGCCGGTGCGATCCGCACCGTCTCTTGCGGGTCAGCCCAGTCGGTTCGAAAGGGATTTCAAGTGGGACTGCTGGCTGGGGTCCCCGATGGTCTCCGACCAGAGAGCGGTGGTTCGCGCGCGGCCCTCACCGCGACGAAGACGGCCCGGTGGACGACCGCTCCGCCGGGCAACGAAAGGACCCGATCGGGTGATTGTCGGCTGCCGTGTCGGTGGTCCGAGGTTCCGAACGGCGAGGTCACGTGGGTAGGGGGGTTGCCGTGCGTCGAAACGACACTGCTCCATCAGGTCATCGCCGAGCGCACTCTGGCGACATGAGTTTGGCGACCCGCGTCGGCGGGCAGGCACCTTGGCGATGATTGTGTTTCTGCGTCGAAACGCACCACCCTGGGTCCTCGTGAGCATGCAGGTGCGCCGCCCTCTCGGTGAGACGCCTAAAGAGCGGCGATGTCAGAAGTACATCACGAGGGTTGGCGAAGACGTCATATGCGACCCTGGGACGACGACCCTGGGACGAACGGCGCCTTCTGCTGCACCACCGATGAAAACAAATCGACGTCGCTGCGCATCTGCCCTGCCGGGTAGCACGTGGGGTCGGGCAAAGAGACCACTCGACAGATTGACCATCAGATAGCGTGGGATCATCGTCTCTGAGCAACTCAAGAGCCGCGGCACCGATGGCGGAGCGACCTAGATAAGGTCTCGCTGGGACCATCATCAATTGCGACGGCGTCGCGCGCTGAGGCATCGCGTGTTCTCCGTTTCGCTGATCGTCGTGACCGCAGGTACCTTTCTCGGGCTCATGTACGTCGGGTTCGTCCAGAGGATCACACCACCGTTGGAGAGGGGGTCCAGTTCACCCACGCCGAGTATTGCCGCGCCGAGAACCGCCTCAGCTACCACCCCGACTACAGCGGCTACAACACCTCCAGCGAAATCGACGACTGCGCCCACGCCCGGGAAGTCGAGTGCGGCGAAGGAGAACTCAACATTCGCCGGCAAGTTATTGGCGAATCTCAGGGCGCCGACCAAGTCGGTGCTGTCGGGCCCGCCATCAGCGGCAACCCTGCTCAGCCCTCAACCGGCGGTGGCGACCACGACCACCACAGCGGTTTCTCGTGTCATCACGACGCCGACCGTGACCGCCACCACCACGACCACGAGCAAGCCGCCCACGACAAGCACCACCGCGAGGCAGGCGCCACCGACCACAACCACCACCGCGAGGCAGGCGCCACCGACCAGCACGACGACGACCACCGCACCGCCGCCTCAAACGACGACAACCACGGCACCGACCGCTACGACGACGACCACCACGGTATCGACGACCATCATCACGATTCCCCTTCCCCTCCCTCTCCTCCCGCCGCTTTGACGCGGCAGGGAGCGCACGCTGGCTGAGCTGCACCACCTCGAGACCCCTACGGGCGTCGGGGAGTTGGCCCGGTGGCGCGAGCTCCAGCGACCGCCGGGGCCGCCATCAGCGGGCGACGGCTCAGGAATTGCTCCGGGAAAGTCCTCTGGCGAGTCGGGCTCGGGTGATTCGTTCGGCTGGGGCTCTTGCGGTGCGTCCGACGGGGCAGTTGAGGTCATGCCTGGGCCATACCGCGCCCGCTCGAGATGTAAACGGCCGCTGCGCGCTACCTGGGTCTCGTACTTTTCGGGCCGTGTTTCGGGCAACGAATGACCCAATCGGGTGATTGCGGCGTGTCCGTGCCCCCGAGAAGGGATGTCGTGCACCCCACTTCCGTATGACCGTTGGGGGGGGCGTGCATGGGCGGTTCGTGTTCGAATTCCACTCAAGGGTTTGACGAAGAGTGCCGAACTCACAAACGGCAGCTCGTGTGACCCCCCCTGACCCCGCACGGGCTGATCGCGGAAGAACCCCCTGCAGCTTCTGCCGGGGGTTCTTTCGTGTCTGCAAACATTTCTCCCAGGCACGTGGCTCAATCAGGGCCAGGTCGAATGTCCGCGCCAGGGCAGAGCTCGCCGGGACCGTGTCGAGTCCACAACGCGCGTAAGGGCCGTGCGGCGGCCGAGGTCCGGGCGCGGCGCCCCGTCTGTGCCCGCAGAGCGGCACAAGCGGGTAGATGGCGCTCAATACCGGTCCACTGTGACCGAAGGGGAAGGGTGCCCGTAGCGTGCGCTTGCGAGCGGCTTGCTGGCGGCTTGCGGGGTGGGGCTAGCTGGAATCGAACCAGCGACCTCAGCATTATCAGTGCTGCGCTCTAACCGACTGAGCTATAGCCCCCGACGTCCTGGCTGGAGGACGTTTGAGGCTACACCACCGCCCTTGTCCACCCGCCACGCTGTCGCTGCTGGCTCATCCGTTGGTCAGCGTCGAGGCGATCAACGACGCGAGCGCGTCTGCCCCGGGGCCGTCGATCGCCAGGTGGGTGCCGTCGGCCCCGAACCACTGGGGGTTCTGGGCGGCCAGCGTGGCCCAGTCGGCGATGACGACGTTGGGATACCGGGCCGCGCCGTTGGCGAGAACGGCGTTGTTGGGGTCCTGCCACGGGCGGTCCACGTGCACGTTCACGAAAACCACCCGTGATGCGCCGCCGAGGATCGCCATCATGTTGTCGAAGTCCGTGTCGGTGATGGGTCCGTTGGTACCGAGCGCAACGATCACGTCCGCGCCGAGCTGGCCATCCGCCTTCAGCGTCTGCAGGATCGATTCACCATCGGACCACTGCCGGCTGACCGAGGCGTTCACGTTGATGCCGGCGATCGCCGTCTGGAGCGGGGCCTGGTAGTCGAGCATCACGGAATCGCCCACAGCTGTCACTTGGCCGACGTTGAATCCCGGCCCGGCTGGACGGGTCGTCGTTGTGGTGGTCGTCGGAGCGGTGGACGTCGTGGGGGCCTTGGGCCGGCTCGCCACCGAGAGGTGATGCGCCGAAGGAGAGGTCGCGGGGACCTCCAGCAGGACGAAGGTCGTGACGATCGCCGCGCCCGCGACGACGATGACCGCAACAGCCATGACCTTGCCGGACGGTCGCCACCACCTCGAGCTGTTCGCATGGCGCGCCATGGGGCACAGTTTCGCCGCTCGAATCCGCGATCAAAAGTCGGACCATTCCTCGTTCAACGGGGGGGAGAGCGTCTTCGGGCCACAGGCGTACACCGATCGACTGGCTCGCCGTCGCGAGGAGATCCCCGTCTTCCGACCACAGGAAAGCGATGCCCTGGCCGTACCCGCCCACGAGGGCGTGCATGCGGATATCGCAGAGCACCCACTCCGTCGGCTTCAGTTGGACCATGCGGAGCGTGTTGTCGAGGCTCCGTCCCATGGCGCGGCGGCCGAGGGGTTGGGACACGGCTCCGGAGACGTAGTCGCCGAAGATGGCGAGCGTGGCGGCGGAAGGAGTGAGGTGCCCGGGCACCCGCGCCCACAACGCGGAGTCCGGGCTCCCGGGAGAACCGTCCATCTCCTCGAAGGTCCGACCCTTGGCCGAGCGGACTTCGACGCTGTCCATGATCGTGTTACGGAACATCTCGGGCAGGTAGCGCGGAGGACACTGGTCAGGCGGAGGGACATCGGGTGGCACCACCCAGACACCGCCGACGGCCAGCTCGTCCTGCCCGAGTGCGGCATTGACCGTGAGGATCTCCCGACCGTCGACGCTGCCCACGGCCCGCCCCTGCGTGACGTGTCCGCCCACGGCGGCCAGGGTGACGTCCCAGAGCAGCTCGGCGTCAGTGAGGGCATACGACAGGTAGTGCCCGGTGGCCCAGACAGTCGGGCGCCCCGATGCGGACTCGAGAGCCACGAGGGCCGCCCCGAGGGCACAACCACCGAACAGGAAATTGCCCGGCGTCGTGAGCTGCGGCGTCACGCGCATGCGCCAATGCAGGTCGTCCTCTTCGGGTTCCATCCCGAGGAAGGTCCGTGCGTCCACGGGGCCGCACCCTACCGGCGCTGGTAGTCCTGAACGCCGCACCAGGGCATGACGGCGCTCGGCCTGCACCGGCTAGGTCCTCCCCTCGGCCTACGATGGTGCCGGCAAGGAGAAACAGAGGAGTCCGGCGCTCTCGATTGCCCCGGGGGTGTAGCTCAGCTGGAAGAGCGGCGGCTTTGCAAGCCGTAGGTCGAGGGTTCGAGTCCCTTCACCTCCACCGGTGGTTATGCCCTTATTGTTTTGCCCGTAGTACGACGTTCTCGCTGCTCAGCGCCACTTTTTGTGTCGTCAACTCCTGTCGAGGATCAGCGCGGTCACAGTTGCAACGGCCATGAGCTGGTCATCCTTGCCCCTGTCGATGACCCGGACGTCAGCGATTCCGTCCTCCTTGCCGACGCGTTGAGCGCTGGCTGTCGCTCTTATGGGCCCGACCCAGCCTGGAGCGAGGAACGAGACCCCGAGATGCTCGGTGGCGACGGGACCGACCTTGGACCCGATGGCAGATATTCCAGCGACCTCGGCAAGCGACGCGACAAGTCTGTCTTCGAGGGATCCAGCGGGATCTCGCATATCGTCTCGAATCTCCATTTCCAAAGCCACCGATCCGGCGGGCTGGTCGACGACTCTCCAGTGGAGCCCATCAGCGCTCTGGCTTTTCTCTTGGGCGAGAAGCGATGCGCCACAGTGGCCGCAGACCACATTGCGAGAGGGAAGGTGCTCGCGCGGCGTCACCCTCTCGGGGTCGATCAGTGCTCCCTTCCGGGATTCGGACAAGAGTGAGGGTTCGCCGGTCCCATGCCATGCCTCCACGCGTGGGACACCGAGGCTGGCTTCGGCATGGTGCATCCTTGAAGGCGAACCGTCTGTTTGTTCGGACGCGCCACCCTCAAGAGATTCGCCGGTGTCCGCGTCCATCAGTGAGGTCAGGTAAGCCGAAATGTCGTCAAAACCTTCGACGGTTCTTGCCACCGTGGCCCCGTCCCGGTAGAGCTTGGTCGGCGCGCCTTGGGAAAAGTATCGCTCCTCATGGCGTTGCGTCGGGTCGGGATACCACCCTTGAAGGGGTTTTCCATCGTCTCCCCGCATCAATGCTGTAGGTGGATCATCATCCGGGACAAATGAGCCCATGATTCCTCCTGTCCGAAGTCCTCATCACGTGTTCAGTGTGACACCGGTGAACCGGCGCCGGCAGAGGACAATGGTCCTTCATCTCGGCGCTCATGAAGTTGCCGGAGATGCGAACGGGTGTCCTGTTCGACTGTTGCCCGGTCGTCGCCATCGGCGTGGTTCTAAATGGCACCCTCGGCAGACAGGGCTGCGATGTCGTCCCAGGAATATCCCGACTCGAGCAGGATTGAGCGGGCCCCGATGAATGGTCCAGTGCTTATGCGGGCACTGGTTGGTGTCTGTCGATCCAGGCCTGGGCGAACTCGCTGGGCGTGAGATCACCGTGGGCCGAGTGTGGCCGGTTCAAGTTGTAGTCGATCCGCCAGTCCTCTATGAGCACCTTGGCCTCGAGCAGGCTGTCGAAGCGCCAAGCGTTGAGCAACTCGTCGCGCAGCCGCCCGTTGAACGACTCGATCCAGGCGTTCTGCCAGGGTGAGCCCGGGTCGATGAAGACGGCGCCGACACCGTTGAAGCGGCACCAGTCGGCCACCGCGTGGGCAATGAACTCGGGACCGTTGTCGAAGCGCACGAAGCTCGGGGCACCGCGTTCGACGACCAGGCGATCCAAGGTGGCCACGACGCGGTCGGCGTCGATGGAGCGCTCGACCACGATTGCCGGGCACTCTCGGGTGAACTCGTCGATGACATTGAGCAGTTTGATGGTGCGGTTGTCCTCGGTGGTGTCGAACTGGAAATCGAGCGCCCACAGGGCGTTGGGGGCGATGAGGCTCATGGCGCCCACGCGAGCCCCGATGCCTCGGAGGGGCTTCTTGCGCTTGCGATAGGGCACGCGTAGGCCTTCTTCGCGCCAAAGACGCTGGATGCGCTTGTTGTTGACGTGGCGGCCCTCGCGGCGCAGCGCCTTGGCCGCCCTCCTCCAGCCCCAGCGGGGCCGTTCCTTGGAGAAAGCGCGCAGGAAGGCTCGCAGCGCTTCCTCGTCATCGGGTGGCGCAGGAATGGCCAGACGCTGAGTGGAACGGTGCTGGCCGACCACCGCACACGCTTTTCGTTCGGAGACCCCGAACCGCTGGCGCAGTGTGTGCACTGCAGCCCGACGACGGTTCGGGGTCAGAAGTTTCCCTCAGCCAGCTCCTTGAGCATCGCCTTGTCGAGCTCGGCTTCGGCCAGGAGTTTCTTCAGCCGCACGTTCTCGGCTTCGAGCTCCTTCAATCGTTTGGCGTCGTTCGCCTTCATGCCCCCGTATTGGGCCAGCCAGCGGTGCCAGGTCGACTCGGCGATCCCGAGATGCCGGCAGACCTCATCGAGTTCTGCGCCGCCGGCCAAGAGCTTGTTGCCCTCGGCCAGCTTGCGGATGATCTGGTCGGGAGTGTGTCTCCGACGTGTGGCCATTGGTGGGTCCTCCTTCGCTCCAGTTTGGAGCATCGGACCCGCACAGCAGCTGGACCATTACCGGGGGCTCACCTCAGGATCTCCTCGGTGTGCTGACCCAGTTCGGGAGGGTTCGGGCGCACCACCGGCAGGGGTTCCGAGAAGCGCACGGGTGCCCGGACCACTTCGGTCACGGTCCCGGGAGTGTCGGGGTCCTCGACGCCGGCGATGTAGCCGTTGGCTCTGACTCCGACGTCTCCGGCGACCTCGGCATGGTTCCGGACCGGTGCGAAGCGCAGGCCGGCAGCGCCCAACAGTTCGCACCATTCCACCGTCGACTTCGTGGCGAAGACCTCGTCGAGGATCGGCCACAGCTCGGCCTTGTCGTCCTCGAAGTACAGCAGCGTGTCGAAGCGCTCCATCAGGTCGGGCCGGCCGATGGTCCGGTAGAAGTGATCGCGGGTCGGGCCCGCGACGCCCACTATGGCGATCCACCCGTCGGTCGTCGCGAACATGCCGTAGATGCCCGGGATCATCGGGTGGCTCCGCCCGCTGGGACCCGAGACCTCTTCCGAGAGGAGATAGCGGGTGTACTCCCCGGCCTGGGCCCACAGTTGGCCGCCGAGGAGCGACGTCTCGACCAATTGCCCGCGTCCGGAGTGCTCGCGCGCGTACAGCGCGGCCAAGATGCCGGACAGCAGGTTCTGGCCTGCGATGTGGTCGGCGATGGTGGCGCCGATGGCACTCGGGTCCGCTCCCTTGCCGCCCGTCGTGCTGATCAACCCGCCCGCGGCCTGGGCGCTGAGGTCCGCTCCTTCACGTGCCGCGTCCGGACCTTTCGTCCCGAAAGAGGATCCCATGGCGTAGATGATCCGCTCGTTGCGGGCGGCCGCGTCGGCGTACCCGAGGCCCCACCCTTCCATCGTCCCCGGCTTGAAGTTGGTGATCACGACATCGGCGTCCTCCACCAGGTGAAGGAACAGGTCGCGCCCCTTCGGCACCCGCAGGTCGATCGACATGCTCCGTTTCCCCCGGTTGTACGCAGCGAAGAAGGCTGACCGCCGGTCGCCGCGTGCGATGGGGAGCCATCTGCTCTGGTCGCCGAATCCGGGGAGTTCGATCTTGACGACATCGGCACCCCATTCCTGCATCGTCAACGCCGCTTGGGGGCCCTGGACGAGAAGCCCTGCCTCCAGGACGCGAACGCCATCGAGCGGACCCATGGTCAGTGCGCTTCTTGGGATGTCGCAGCGGGGGTCATCTGCTCACCATTGCCACCGGCGAGGAGCAGGTCAAGCGCAGCCTGGCTGCGCTCCAACAGCTAGCGCCATCCCACACGCCGCAGCACATGCGAGCGGCAGCGAGCGGTCCTCCCGCCCTCGAAGTCACATTCGGGCTCGGTGACGCAGTCGCACCCGATCGCCTGCCCGTGGCAGGCCGGACAGCGCTCCATGCAGCAGCCGGGATGGTGCACACCGCCGAGCGGCGTCCCGCAGTCACGGCACTCCTCGGGCTCGTAGCGGTGCCTGGGTCGGAGTTCCTGTCCCCAGGGGATCGGGGCGTAGGCCTTCCCGTCGATGACGACGGGGTCGGTCAGGCAGCTGATCCCCTCTGTCATCTCGCCACCACACTGCGAACAAATGGCCATGACCCTCCTTTGTTCAGCCCTGGCGACGATCATCTCAGGCCCGTGTGACACCGGCGCGGATATGGGCGGAGTCCCGTGCGCTCGCCCTGTCCTACGCTTCGCCCATGACGACTGCGAAGAGCGAAGAAGCTACGGCCCGGTCCGGGTTGTTGTCGGGGAAAGTGTGCGTGGTGTCGGGCGTCGGCCCGGGGCTGGGCCGCCAGGCGGCGAAAGCTCTCGCCGCACACGGGGCCGACCTGGTGCTGGCTGCCCGGCGGCAGTCGACCCTGGACGACGTCCTCGCCGAGGTGTGCTCGCTGGGGGCTCGTGCCGTCGCGGTGCCGACCGACATCACCGATCCCGAAGCCTGTGCCCGCCTGATGGCCGCCGGGGTTGAGGCGTTCGGAGGCATCGACGTCTTGGTGAACAACGCCTTTCGCTTCGACGCCTTCCAGAGTTTCGAGGAGGTCGACCTTGCCATCTGGCGCAAGATCATGGACACGAACCTTTTCGGCTCACTGCAGATGACCCGGGCCGCGCTGCCGGCCATGCGGGCGCGCGGCGGTGGCTCGGTCGTGATGGTGGCCTCCATGGTGGCCCGGCAGCCCCAGCCGGTGCAGGGTGGTTACGCCATCTCCAAGGGGGCGTTGCTCACGGCCACCCGGGTTCTCGCCTACGAGCTGGGTCCGTCCAAGGTTCGGGTCAACGCCGTCGTGCCGGGCTGGATGGCAGGACCGTCGGTCGACATCTACATCGAGATGACGTCGACCGGCCGCGGCGTGCCGGCCCAGGTCGTCGTCGACGAGTTGAACGCCCGAGTGCCGCTCGGCCGGATTCCGAGCGACGGGGACGTCGCCGGGTCGATCGTCTACCTCGCCTCGGATCTCTCGTCTGCCATGACCGGACAGGCCCTCGACACCAACGGGGGCGAAATCTTCGCCTGACCACCGCCGGTGGCGGTCAGGTCCGGGGAGGGTTCAGGTGCCTTCGCCTCCGCTTGCGGTGCACGCGCGGGGGTCCCATGGTGCCAACGGCTCGACGGCGGGCGTCGGTGCCTGGAACGCACCGGAGCTGCCCGTGTTCCCGGAGGTTCCCGTCGTGCCTGCGGTCGTCGCCGTCGTGCTGGGCGCGGCGCCCGCCGGGGCGGTGGTGGTGGTCGCGGGCGGCGCGTTGACCGTGAAATCGGTGCCCGTGACGACGGTGACCTGCGAGCCGGGCTTCACCTGTGTCGGATCCAGGGCCATGATCACAGAACCGGACATGGAGTTCGCCACGGCCTGTGCCGCGGCCAGCTCGGCCGGCGTCTTCGAGGCGTAGTACACGACCGTCTCGGCCTCCTGGCCCACCGGTGGGCTGTCGCCGATCGTCCCGATGTGGAACCCCAGCGCCTGCAGGCTCTGGGCCGTATCGGTCGCCTGGTTGTAGGCGCCGGACCCGTTGAGGACCGACACGGTCACTGTCGACGGTGAGGGGAGCGTCCCGCCCGAGAAGGTGTCCTCGTTGCCCGACTTGAGGCCGAGGAACTGGTCGATGGTGTTGCGGTCCTGTGGCTGGGCAGGGAACTCGACGTCCCCGTAGCTTCCGCCCTGGTACACATAGCTGCCGAATTGGTCCACGGCCACCGGCACGGTGAGCTGCGGGGCACTGTTCACGTCCACGTCGTGGTAGGTGAGCACCAGGTTGATCATGGCGCCGGCCGAGAAGCCCGAGTCGACGGTGAGCTGGCCGGCGACGCCGGCGACCAGCTGTTGGTCGGTGATCGGGTTGCTCAGGCCCTTCGCCTTGACGGCTGTCGCCAGGACGCGCAGGAACTCGTGGTCCCGGCGGATACGTGCAATGTCGCTCTGCGCCTCCTGGGGCCAGTCGGCGGGGTCGTCCGTCGTCACCCCCGGGGCCTTGTACTGGACATGGCGCGCCCGGACGACCTGGAGGGCCTGGGTCCCATTGAGCGGGATGCAGCCGGTCGTCTGGACGTTCAGGCCCGAATACGCGTCGTAGACCGGTTCCGGGAAGTACATCTTGATGCCCCCCAGGGCTTGGACCACGTTGATGAAGCTGTCGAAGTTCAGCTCGACGAAGTGCTGGATCGGGATCCCGAAATCCTCTTCGATCGCGGCGATCAGCTGGTCCGGACCCTGGTACAACGCGGCGTCGATCTTGTTGGCACCGTCGGAGCGGGCGTTGGGGACGAAGAGGTCGCGCGGAAGGGAGAGGATCGACACCGAGTGGTTGACGGGATTGAGGTGGAGGATCATCACCACGTCGCTGTTCACGCCGTTCACACCCTGAGAGCACAAGCCGTAGGCGGGGTTCTGGACCTTGAGCGCGCACCGATCCGTCGAACCGATCATCAGGATGTTCTCCGTGCCGACGTCGTCACCCTTCACAGGAGCGGAGGTCAGATTCTTCAGGTCGATGCGGTGGATCTCATGGTTGAGGTACCAGGCGTACCCGGCGGCAACCCCGGCGATCAGCACGATGACCAGTGCCAGGGTGCCCCCCACCCAGGCCGCCGTGCGCTTGCGTGAGCGACCTTTCTTGGCAGCGTGCGCCGGGCCCTGTCGAGCGCCGCCCTCTTCGGCGCTGTTGCCCTTGCGACGTCCGCGTCTGCCGGTGCGGGCCGCCTCGTCGATCTGGCGTCCGAGCTCGTGGAGGCCCTTCTCGACGGGGTTCTCGGTCGGGTCCGCCGTTGCGCCCGGCTCCACCGCCTCCCCGCCGATCTGATGACCGAGCTGGTGAAGGCCCTTCTGGACGGGATCGTTCTCGGGCTTGGGAGGACTCATCGTGCAGTGTTCAGATTGGAGGCGTGCGACCGGTCGCTCCGGTCGACGCCCGTGCCCCCGAGGTGGCTCCGACCTGGGCGGTCGGAACGACACGTCAGCCTAGCGAGGGTTGCACCAGTCCGGCAGTCATGGGTCGTGCGTGGACGAACGGATCCACCGGATGTTGGCAACCTGGGTTGTACTCGGGAGCCACGACGAAGCGCCGGCGCCCCCCTCGGGACCTGGTGGAAGGATGATTCGGACCCATGGGCGCGACCAGTGCAGGCCTGTTGCTGTACCGGATTTCCCCCGGGGGTGCGGTCGAAGTCCTGATCGCGCACCCGGGCGGCCCGTTCTGGGCGCGCAAAGACGACGCTGCCTGGTCCGTCCCCAAGGGTGAGTACCTCGCCGGTGAGGATCCACTCGACGCGGCCTATCGGGAATTCGAAGAGGAAGTCGGCCTCGAGGCTCCGGACGGCGTGGCCATGTTCCTCGGGGAGCGGCGCCAGCCGGGCGGGAAGCGGGTCAGCCTCTGGGCGCTCGAGGGGGATCTCGACGTCAGCCACTCGTCCAGCAACACCTTCGCGATCGAATGGCCTCGGGGTTCGGGGATGATGCGGGAGTTCCCAGAGGTCGACCGGGTGGAGTGGGTCTCGGTCGATCTGGCCCGGCGCAAGCTGGTGAGGGGGCAGATTCCGTTCATGGATGCGCTGCTGGGAGCCATTGCGCCCCCTTCTGACCGAGGATCCACCACGCCGGCTCCGGACTGACCGAACATCTCATTGCCGTGTGACGGTCGCCGGCCGATCGCAAGTCGGCGGTGCCGTCGTCGTTAGGGGAAATAGTTCTTTCGCTCTATAACTGAGGACCTGGTGATCGACCGACGTTCTAGGAGAAGGTACGAGGAACGAACGCCATCGGGAGACGCCATGGGAGAGGACGACGGTCAGGCGCAGGCGCGCCAGCTCCGACGCCGGTTCTTCGCGAGGGCCTCCGTTTTCATCGGGCTTGCCGCCATCGCCCAGGCGAGCGCTGCCCTCCCGCCCGGACCGGATGATCCAGCGCTCTACTGGGCCAGCCTGGGTGTCTTTGTGGCATGTGCGCTCACGGTCTTCTTGCCCTGGCCGCGGTTTCCCCGTTGGTCCGTTCTCATTCCGACGATCGGGTATCTCGTCTCGGTCACCCTGCTCCTGATCTCTGGCGGCACGAACGCGAGCCTGCAGAGTACGTCCGGCGGGCTCTCGGCCCTCATTCTCCTGCCCGTCCTCGCTATGGCGCTCTACTACCCCAGCTCCTACACGGCGATCGTTGTCGTTGCCTCCATGGTCAGCTTGACCACAGTCGATGTGGCTGTGCAGAGCAGCGCGGCGACGGACCTCCGCCGCCTTTTCGGGTGGACGGCAGTGGCTGTGGTGGTCGCGGTGACGGTCCATCACCTTCGCATCAGCCTCGAGGGGAAGGTACGGGACTCGGCAGAGCTCGCCCGCTTGGGCCGTCTCATGCATCACGCCACCCAGTCCCTGACCTCGTTGCGCGACCCCAAGGATGTGATCACCGAGGGGACAGAGGCCATGCTCGACCTGGCTGGGAGCGGGTTCCGTGGCGCGTCGTACCTGCGAGTCTCCGATGGGGTCGTGACCCAGGAGGCGTTGGCCGACGACCGGGGGTCCATCCCGACCAGCTACCTGCTCAAGGACGACCCGTATGTGCAGACTGTGGTCGACAGCGGCGAGGCCCTGATCACCCGTGTGGAGCGGACCTCTATGGGTGCGTCGTTCCGCTCGGTCACCGACGAGATGGAGATCACCGACGCCGCGCTGATCCCCGTCACGGTGAACGATCAGCTGCACGGCATATTCCAGATCGACAGTCAGGGCACCGCCGTCTCCGAGGATCTGCTCGTCCGCTGTCGTGCCTTGGCCAACGTGGTCGAGCTCGCGCTCGCCAACGCGATCGCCCATCAGGAACTCGAAATACAGGCCAACACGGACCCGTTGACCGGCCTCTCGAACCGGCGTGGTCTCTCGCTCTACCTGGATGGGGAGCGGCGCCTGAACGCCATGTGCATCCTCGTCCTGGATATCGATCACCTCAAGGCGATCAACGACGCCCATGGACACGAAGTCGGGGACAGGATTCTCATCGCCGTGGCTCGCGCTGCCTCCGGCGTCCTGCGCGGAGGCGATCTCTTGGCCCGAACGGGCGGCGACGAATTCCTCGCTGTCGTGGCGGATGCCGACGAGTCGGTCGCCCGTCTCGTGGCCGATCGCATGGCCGAGGCGGTGCACCGCGTCAGGGTGGAGGGCGTTCGGACGTCGGTCAGTGTCGGGTACGCCTGCTGCGGCAAGAACGGTGACATCGACCGGCTCAGGCGGCAGGCGGACGAGGCGATGTACGAGGCGAAACAGGTGGCACGTCGCCAACGCGCCCGTCACCCCCGGGCGACCGATAGTCGGGGGTGATCGCAGGTTTCGGGCGGTGGCCGCCCCCGCCCTCCCGGGCTGGCTCGGAAGCGGCGGTGGGCAATGCACCGAAGACCAGGAGCCATTCGATTAAAGCCACCTGTGTGCGTGGCCGATACGTTGTGCAGGCAATCCGGTGTTTAGATAGAGGGTCCCCGTTCACAGAAAGGGGAGTTCCTTCTTGAAGAGTCGTTGGCCGAGCCTGAAGTCGGCGTCGTGTCCTGGGTCGTTCGCCCTGATGGGCGACAGGGTGCGACGTCCCGGTCAGCGACGAGGTGGCGATGGCGGTTGAACAGGAATCCCGACGCGGAGGAGGGCGAATTCCATGAGAACAGGAACGGCAATCCGCGTCGGAACTGACGTGACGGCGGTGCACCAGGTGGCGGAGAGCGTCGAGCACTTCGGCGTGCGCTACCTGGAGCGCATCTACACCGAACACGAGATCAACTCCTGTGTCGGGGAACCGCTGGTAGAGGCCGCCAGCCTGGCGGCACGATTCGCCGCCAAGGAGGCGACCATCAAGGTCCTGCGTCCAGTCGATCATCAACCGGATTGGCGGTCGGTCGAGGTCCGCCGTGATCCGGGCGGCTGGTGCACGATGGCCCTCAGTGGTCGGGCTGCTGTGTTGGCTGATCAGGCGGGCATCACCGACCTGGCCGTCAGCCTCACTCACGAAGGAGACCTGGCCGCGGCCGTGGTCGTCGCGCTGTGTCACTCCGACGCTGCGTCGATTGGGCAATCCGGACCGTCGTTGGCTCCGGAAGAACTTGGACGGGATGACTGATGGAAGAGACGATTCGCACGATCCTGGCCGAATACGGCCACCTCCCTGTCGAAATGGACAAGATCCGCGATGAGGACGATCTCTACCAAGTAGGTATGACCTCGCATGCCAGTGTGAACGTCATGCTCGCGTTGGAGGACGAATTCGAGGTCGAATTCCCCGAGTCGATGCTCCGCCGGAGCACCTTCGAGTCCGTCACCGCCATCCGGAAGGCGCTCGGCGACCTGATCGAGGCCAGGGCCAGCTGACCCTGAGGTCATTGGCAGCGATCGAATGAGAGAGCGACTCGGCGCGCCATTGCTCCTAACGTGGAGGCATGATCGTGGGCAACGGTGAGTGACGGACCAACCTTCCGGGACGAGCTCTTGGCAGCCGGTGTTCTGGTGCCGACTGCGAGCGACGGGATCTACGGTCGCTCGTCGGTGTACGAAGCGATCGTCACCGGGATCGAGGGCCTCGTGAACGCGACGGCGGCGTCCGAGGGATCGGCGAGCTACCAGTTCCCTCCCGTGATGCCGCGAAGTGTCTTGGAACAGTCGGGCTACTTGTCCTCATTCCCTGACATGATCGGATCGGTGTCCATTTTTCGGGGCGACAACGCCGCCCACAAGCGGCTGATGGAAGTCGCGCAATCGGGTGGTGAATGGACGTCGTTCCTCGAAGCTGCCGACGTGAGCCTGTGCCCGGCAGTGTGTCACCCTCTTTACCCGACGCTGCGCGGCATCCTGCCCGAAGGTGGCCGCCGCTACGACGTATCGGGCTGGTGCTTCCGGCGTGAGCCGAGTCTCGACCCGGCCCGGATGCAGTCCTTCAGGCAGCATGACCTGGTCTATGTCGGCGACGCGGAACGAGCCAGGCAACATCGGGACCGCTGGCTGCAGCTCGGTGCGGAGATCCTCGACTCACTTGGCTTGGTGGTTGAAACGGTGGTGGCGAACGACCCCTTCTTCGGGAGGGTCGGCCGTATCCTGGCCGAGAACCAGAGGTCGGAGACGCTCAAGTACGAGATCGTGACACCGGTCAATTCCGAGGAGCACCCCACCGCGATCGCCTCGGCGAACTGCCATCTCGACCACTTCGGGGACCCGTTCGGGATCGTCACCGCCAGCGGTGAGGTGGCCCACTCGTGCTGCTTCGGGTTCGGCCTCGACCGCATCACCCTGGCCCTGCTGCGCGCCCATGGGATGAGCCCGGCGGAGTGGCCGGCGGCGGCTCGGGAACGACTCTGGCCCTGATCTCGTAGGGTTCCGCGTGGGCGCCCGAGGTCGGTTAGCGCCGACGGCCGGGGTCGAGAGTCCGGCGCATTGGCCCGCGACACTCGCTCGGAGGGTCACGAAGATCAAGGGTACCGTTCGGACTTTGCGAAAGAATTGTCCGATCTGTGCCGAAGAGGAAAGTGTGATGTCGCAAGCGTGCCCTCTGTGTCGTTCGGAGTCCGTCACCGTGATCGGCCGGCTGGCTCGGAGCGACCTGAGGACCCTCTGGATCCGGCAGCTCGGGATCGACCCGGTTGCCTGGATTGCCACGCCGACGATCGACTACCAGCGGTGCGTTGTGTGCGACTTGCGGTACTTCGATGACGGGTTGGCGGGGCCGGAGGAGATGTACCGGGAGCTGGAGCAGCTCCCCTGGTACTACTTGGAGCACAAGCCCGAGTTCGACGTCGCGGTCCGCCATCTCCGTGGCGCGGAACGGGTTCTCGAGATTGGTGCCGGAGCAGGCGCATTCGGGCGGATGATCTCGGGCCGCGACACCTACGTGGGGTTGGAACTCAATTCGTCGGCTGTCGAACACGCGGTGGGTTCCGGCCTCGACGTACGTCGACAATCGGTGGCCGAGCACCTTGTTTCGGATCCTGGTCAGTACGACGCGGTTGTGACCTTCCAAGTCATGGAGCACGTCCCCGCCGTGGGCGATTTCATACAGGAGTGCCTGCGGTGCCTACGGCCCGAAGGGAGACTCATCGTGTCGGTTCCGTCGCACGACGGCTTCATGGGCGCCGAGGTCAACAGCATCCTCGACCTGCCACCGCACCACATCACGCAGTGGTCGGATCGGTGCATGGCCGCGGTTGCGTCGGAGTTCGATCTCAAGTTGGTCTCCCTGGATCATGACGAAATAGCTCCGTACCATCGGGCCAACTACTTGCACCAGAAGTTCCTCGACGCCCTCGGACTCCGTCGGACCGACGAGCGTCCGGTCCGCGCCTCCCGAGCCTTCCATTCCACGGACCGGCTGGTGAGCAAGGCGGCCGGGGCGTGGGGCCGGGTGCGCCATCCCGCGCTCCCTGCTGGTTTCGGCCATTCGGTGACGGCCTGCTACCAGCGGATTGCCGGGTCGTGAGCAGGCGCGCTCCTCGGTCCCTCGTACGTGCTCGCCGCGAGCGGTGTGTCGACGATTGCGCCGCAGCGTCGTCGCGACGGCTATCTCTTCACCTTGGACGTGTTCAAGGTCACGGCCGCGCGAATCAGGGCCTTGAAGGCCCTCTCGTTGATCTTGACGCCCTCGTGGAAGTCGATGGCGCGTCGTACGTTTCCCTCGAGGCTCGAGTTGAAGAGGCCCGAAGGGTCTTTCAGGGCCGCACCCTTGGCGAAGGTGAACTTCACGACGCTCTTGTAGGTTTCGCCCGTGCAGATCATTCCGTCGTGGTACCAGGTCGGAACGCCGCGCCATTTCCATTCCTCCACGACGTGGGGATCGGCTTCCTTGACCAGGGAGCGGAGCTTGCCGAGCATCGTCCCCCGCCAGTCGCCGAGCTCTTTGATTCTGTCGTCGATCAGCTGAGAAGGAGTCTTGTCTCTCTTCGATCCGCTCGTCATCGTCGTGCCCCCTTCGCCTTCCGTCGTCAGGTGTCAACTGCGTTCAGTGTGGCACCGCCCGCATGTGCGCTTGGCGCACATGGAGCACCCCCGAGCATGTCAGGTCGAGAACGGAGGAAGGCGTCACTCGGGCGCGCGGAGAGCACAGACCGACACGTGCTTCGCAGTACCGTGACCCCGTGCAGACCGAGAGTCGTGAGCAGTTCCGCAGTTCTTGCCTTCCAGCCTGACGTTGTGATGCCGCGAGCTTTGGGATACCGGTTGCGCGACGTCGGCACGGGATCGCTGGCGTGACGGCCTCGTCGCGGCCGCGGGTGGTGATGTTGTGGCACAGCCTCACGGGGTACTGGGCGGCGGCGGTCAGGGCACTGGCCGAGCGGGCCGACGTGACCATCCTGGTTCGCCCACCTGACCCACTCGCTCCGTACGATTACTCCTCACTGGAGCTGAACGGCGCTGAGCTGCAGGTCGCTGCGTGGCGGTGGCCACACTCGTTGCTCGACGAGTTGATTGAGCGAACCCGACCGGACATCACGTGCAGCATCGGGCACACGCCCGCGCTGTGGCGAGTCCTGCATCGGACCCGCCGGCGCCACGGCACCGTCACTGTGATGTTCGTCGACAACCTCTGGCTCGGAACCCCGCGTCAGCACGCCGTCCAATTGCTCTTCAAGTTCGTTCGCCCCTACGCCTTTGACCGCGCCTTCGTGCCGGGAGCGCGGACCACGGAGTATGCCCAGCGGATGGCTTTCCCACCTGAGGCCGTGGTTCGTGGCTCTTTGACGGTCGACGAGGCACCCTTTGCCTCGGTGGCCGACGGGAGCTGCGTCCGGTGGGGTGATCCGAGGTTTCTTTTTTGCGGTCGCCTGGTCCCGGACAAGGCTCCCGACGTCCTGGCCGAGGCCTACCGGATCTACCGGGACACCGTCGCAGATCCGTGGCCGCTGCAGGTAGTGGGACACGGTCCTTTCGACGGTGGCTTGGGCGGGTTGCCGGGGGTGACCATGAGTGACTTCGTCCAACCCGATGCCCTGCCCGAGATCTTCGCCGCGGCAGGGGCGCTGCTTCTTCCCAGCCGCCTGGACTCGTGGGGGGTGGTGGCGTTGGAGGCATGCAGCGCCGGATTGCCCGTTGTGATCTCCGACGGGTGCGGCGCGGCAGCCGACCTGGCCACCCCGGCCAACGGCTTCACCGTGGCCGCTGGCGATCCGGCCAGTCTTGCCAAGGCACTGACCGCGGTGTCGGAAGCGGGGACGGAGCAGCGGAGGGAGTGGGGCCGCAAGAGCAGCGACCTCGCCAGCGCCTACAGCCCGGAGCACTGGGCGGACGCGCTTCTCTCCACTCGCCGTTGAGGTTGCTGGCTGCGAAGACCGCCCTGAGGCGATCGACGCCTCGAGGGCGTCCCCACTGCACAGGGCCTTGAGTCGGGCCACGTGGCAGATTCCGAGATCTCTCGCCGACCGTTGAAGATTGGCGTTCTCGGTGATGATTGCTCTTTCCTCGGCGCTGGCGCGGCGTAGCCGATCAGGTCAGTCTCATGGGGCTCGGCAGGCCTGTCCCTATGTCCCACGGCAGGAGATGGAGGGCACAAAGAATCTGTCGGCGTCGCGTCAGTCTTCAGAGCGGTCTTTGCCACCGATCCGTGCTTCGAGTCCGTCGATTCGATCAGCCAGATCCTTGATCCCGCCGTCGGTGTGAATATCGAGGCGGTCAAGAATCTTCACGGTGTCGTCATAGGTGTGTTGCGAACGAACATCGCTCGCCACGCTCTGCACGTTCTGTCCGACCATAATGACGGACAGCAACACCAGCTGAAGGAACGTTTGTGCAATCCAGGCGATGAGGCCCTCGCCTCCCGGCCTTAGCGCTGGGCGCAATCCAATTAGCGCGATGATTGCGAACACGTACGCGCACCACATCGAGCCGACGATGTTGGTGAGGAAGACAGCAATCTTGGCGTTGAATCCGTCGGCTCTCTTCACCTCCTCCAGGACTCCGCGAATACTTATCGCTTGACCAATGTGGCGATGTGTCTTGACCGGCGGCTTCAGAATCGGATTCTCAATCATGCCCTCTCCTCGCTACGGCATATCGAGCGCGCGACCAGTCCGCGAGCCCAAAGCCCAAGGGGCATATTGATACCTGGATCGAACGGAGGACGGCCACGCCCTCCTCAAGGACATCGGGGATCTTGCCGAGCAAAGCCCGGTCCCGGCGCACTCTACGGAGCGATGACCAGGTCGGAGGAGCGTGGTCTCATCGGTTCTCGAGTCCGACGACCGCCGTCCTCCGTTCCGAATCACGGTAACGGGCGGTGAGGCCCTTGCTGATTCCGTCGCCCAGTGGATCGCGCTGGACGAACCGGGGAATCACGCCGGCCAACATGGTCCCGTCCCAGACGACGGTGACCCGTGGGCGAGCCCGGTGAGGCAGTACGTGACGATACCAACTGATCAGCCAGGCTGGCGCTGAGCGGGGTCGGCTCTGGCTCACAGCGAATTCGTCCCAAGGCTCGACGGGAGACTCGAGGCGATCAATGTCCGAAGCAACTTCGGCTCTTATGGGCAGGGGCGCATCCGAGCCGTCGTCGTCTCGACCCTGTTTGCGGGTAGCGGCCTCGTGTGTTCTGCCTGCGGTGCCGAAGATTCCGCAGCGGTGCCACCGGATGACGCTCAACAGCGAGGCCGTCTCAACCTGTCTGGTCCTTGATTCGGTCGAACCGTACTGCGCGCAGGAGCAGGGGGTAGTACCGCTTCCGTTTGGCAGTCCGGCATCGCGTTCGCGAAACCGGAACGTGCTCGCGGCAACCCGACGAGTCCGAGCCACCCTCGGCCGCTGACCTCGCGTCGCCAATGCCCGAGGGCTAAGAGCACTGAACCCAGCAGCACGAGGCCGAGGCCGAGTAGCCACTCCGACGATAAGGGCGCTCCGCTGAACGCGAGCGCCGAAGTCGCGGCGGTTGGCGAAGATGTCGTCGCGGCTGGGGGCGTCGTCGAGATGGTGCCGGTTGGCGTGGTCGATGAGGAGCCACCTGAGCTGCCCAGACCGCCCGACCCTGTCGAAGTCGCAGCGGGACTCGTAACCGGGTTGGTAGCGACGACGTAGAAGATGCCCACGCCGGCACCGCCGCTCGGCACGGTGACCGACTCCGTGGCCGTGCTTCCCGACGCACTCGGCGTCGAGGAGCCACCGCAAGTGACGAGCTGGTAGCCCGGCGGTGGGGTCGCCGTCATGGTGTAGGTGCCGGCGCCCACCTCCGTCGGTGCCAGCGGGTTGGGCGTCGCCGACACGGGAGTCGCTCCGGTCGCCGCCACGGTCCCGCCCGTTTGCTCGGTGGTGGTCGGGTTGGCGTTGTTGCACAGATAGATGTGCCCCGCGATGGTCTGGGTCACCGGTGCCACCGGAGTCACGTAGAAGATGCCCACGCCGGCACCGCCGCTCGGCACGGTGACCGACTCCGTGGCCGTGCTTCCCGACGCACTCGGCGTCGAGGAGCCACCGCAAGTGACGAGCTGGTAGCCCGGCGGTGGGGTCGCCGTCATGGTGTAGGTGCCGGCGCCCACCTCCGTCGGTGCCAGCGGGTTGGGCGTCGCCGACACGGGAGTCGCTCCGGTCGCCGCCACGGTCCCGCCCGTTTGCTCGGTGGTGGTCGGGTTGGCGTTGTTGCACAGATAGATGTGCCCCGCGATGGTCTGGGTCACCGGTGCCACCGGAGTCACGTAGAAGATGCCCACGCCGGCACCGCCGCTCGGCACGGTGACCGACTCCGTGGCCGTGCTTCCCGACGCACTCGGCGTCGAGGAGCCACCGCAAGTGACGAGCTGGTAGCCCGGCGGTGGGGTCGCCGTCATGGTGTAGGTGCCGGCGCCCACCTCCGTCGGTGCCAGCGGGTTGGGCGTCGCCGACACGGGAGTCGCTCCGGTCGCCGCCACGGTCCCGCCCGTTTGCTCGGTGGTGGTCGGGTTGGCGTTGTTGCACAGATAGATGTGCCCCGCGATGGTCTGGTTGGGGGCTGCGCAGTGCAATTGGGACAGGTCGTAGGTCCCGACGTCGGTTGTGGAGTATGAGTCCGACCACGTACTCGAAATGTCGATTGTGATCAGGCCCGAAGCGGATGGTGGCAACGACTGGGTCACCGTGGTCGACGAGTAGGGCTGCCCCGGCGAGGCGGCGATGCTGAAGGTCGTGCTGCTGAGGGTGGAGAGACCACCGGTCACGGAGGTGACAGAGCCGGATTCAGTCGCGTTGTAGTCATTCTGCACGGTCCAGTCGATGGTGTACCCGCTCCCAACCGGGCTCGCGCAGCTTGCCGTTGCGCTGACGATGTTGTCGTGGGCGAAAGCCGGGGTGGCGAATGCCACCAGTCCCACGACGGCCACAGCTGAAGCGAGTCCCCCCTTGACCACACGGCGCAGAAAACTGCTATGGCGATCCGTCTCGCTTCGTAACCGGATCCAGCGCCGCTGAAGCGGCTTGATGTCGCAGACTCGTTCTGGGCTCGCCACTCATGAACCTCCAAGTAGGACCGACGTCGTCGGCACGTCGGCGATGACAGTAGCAACAACGGAGTCACAACGGAGCAGTCGTTCTGAGGGTTTGCGATCATTCTGAGAGGCGTATCCCCTCAGAGGCGTACCTCCCCCCACCGTCCATGTGCGCCTTCCATGAAGCTTCACCTCAGCTTTAGGCTCTTGCAGCCAACGCTCCCCGGTCGCTGCACCCTCTGTTCTGCTGGTGAAGCTCCGAGGCGTTCCATCGCAGTGAGGCCCTCCGAGTCTTCATGTCCTCCGGTGTGATCCACAACGGTTCACGCATTCGCCACTCCCTGCGCATGCGTGCCCATACAAATCAGGCCGTCCAGATCCGAGTAATTCAGGCAGTCCAGATCCGAGTAATTTCCTCTCCCATGACAACCATCTTCCACTGATCGGAGGCGCGTAGAAGAGGTGCAATGGCCATGGGGATAAGCGATCTCCTGCCTGTCAACCTGGCCTCCGGGTTCGATGGAGTCGCAGGTCGGGTCCCCAGTAGGTAACTAAGGATGCAAATGACATCTGCCGATGGAGAAGCTGTGAATGTGGTGAGTGAGGCGGGGCGGATCGGTGAAGACATCGCTGGCCCCTCGGCCGACGCGGTCGACCGCGACGCGCGGTTCCCGAGCGAGACGATGGACGCTCTCGGCGCATCCGGTCTCCTCGGCGCTTTTGTCCCTGCCGAATGGGGCGGGCCCGGAGCCACGCTGCCCGAAGCGTCGCAAGCTGTTTCGGCCATCTCCCGACACTGCGCGTCGAGCGGGCTGATCTTTGCAATGCACCTCATCCAAGTCGCCTACTTGGACCGGCATGGATCGGACGCAGCAAAGCGCATCCTCTTTCCGCGCTTGCTCGACGGCGAACTCCTGCTCGGCAGTGCGAACAGCGAGGTGGGTCTCGACGGCGCCAGGCGCACCAGCATCTGTGCCCTCGAATCGATCGACGGCGGCTACCGGCTGGAGAAGCAAGCTTCGACGGTCTCCTACGGGGAATATTCCGGCGCCATACTGGCCACCGCGCGCCGAACATCCGACAGCCCCCCGAACGAACAAGTGCTCGTCGTCTGCGTCCAACCCAGCATGGAACTCACTCCGACTGGAACCTGGGACACCCTGGGCCTGCGCGGAACGTGCAGCCGTGCCGGGCTGCTCCGCTCGGACGTCCTACCCGAATTCGTGCTCGGCGATTTCGCCGAGATCCTCGCGCTCACGTCCCTGCCGGTGGGAAACGTGCTGCTCGGTTCCACGTGGGTGGGGATTGCCGAGGCGGCCGCAGCGTCTGCCCACGCCTCGGTGCGAGCCGACGCCCGTCGCAGCCGCGGTGCAGATCCTCATGGCGGGCCGCCTCTGAGCGCGCTGCGACTCGCAGAGCTGAGTGTCGTGCTGCAGCAGCTGCGCGAGGTGATTGAGGGTGGAGCCGCCGAGTACGAGCGTGTAAAGGACACATCCGAGGCCCGGACGCTGAAGTTCACGGCGCGGATGGACAACCTCAAGGTAGCGACCTCGACCCTCGCCCAATCCGTCGTTCTCCAAGCCCTGGCAATCTGTGGGTTGAAGGGCTATCGGAACGACTCGGAGCGGTCCCTGGGCCGCAACATTCGCGACGTGCTTGCCGCGCCTCTGATGGTCAACAATGACCGTTCCCTGCAGGGCAACGCCCAGTCGCTGCTCGTTCGCAAAGAGCTCTGATGGCGCCCCGGATCGCCGTCATGCACCATCCCCGGTCCTTCTTCCCCCTGGACCTCTTCCAGCAGGTCCGCGGCACTGCCGATCTGCTCTGGGTGCTCTCGAGTTGCGAACGGGACGAAGCGACCGACCCTCGGCTCCTGCGACGCCTGGGCACGGTCGTCGACATTGCCGGAATGGGAAGGGACCAGGCGGCCGAGGCGCTGGAGGCACACCGACCTGACGGGATCGTCTCCTTCGTCGACGAGTACATCGAGGACGCGGCGGCCCTCGCCGATCGCCTCGGACTGCGGTACCACACGCCGGAAGTGGCGCGCGCCGTCGTGGACAAGCGCGTCCAACGGACGCTGGCGGCAGACGCCGGCGTCCCCGGCCCAGACTTCCGCGTCGTCCCCCCGGGCGTGTCGACGGAGGCGATCGGACGCCTGGCGGCCGAAGTCGGGTTTCCGGTCGTCCTAAAACCTGCGAGGGGAAGCGGAAGCCGTGGCATCGAGCTCGCCGGTTCCTCTGAGGAGTTGCTCTCCCTGCTCACCTTTCAGGAGAGCGTAGGTGACTCCTTCGTGGGGGTCATCGAGGAGTTCCTCCTCGATGACCCGAGTCGGAACCCGACGTTTGCCAGCTATGTCTCGGTGGAAAGCGTTGTCTCCCACGCCAGGACGAGCCATGTGGCGGTGACGGGTAGGTTTCCACTCGCTTCGGCCTTCCGCGAGACAGGCAACTTCATTCCGGCCGCCGAAGATGCTCCGACGCTCGCCGCCGTGACCGCCATGGCCGGGCAAGCCATCAAGGCGCTCGGCATTGTCGACTCAGTCGTGCACACCGAGATCAAACTGACGCCCGACGGCCCGAAATTGATCGAGGTCAACGGCCGCTTGGGTGGCCGGCCCCCGTTTGTGCTGCAAGAGGTGTCGTCCGTCAACCTCTTCCAAGTGGCCTGTGCCGTCGCCGCGGGTCGTCCCGTCTGCTTCCACGGGCTCGTGGAGTGCGACGGCGTGGGTTTCTGGCTGATGTTCCAACCGCCGCCGTCCGCCCACCGCGTCGCCTCGATCGAGGGTCTGGCGACTGTCACTGATCTGTCCGAGGTCAAGAGCGCCTACGTGACCTGTTCGGTCGGCGCCGCCGTCGACGCGCGTGAGGGAACAGACTCCAAGGTGCTGACCGTTCGGGGAAGAACGAAGGACCTCGCTGGCTTGGCCAAAACGGTCGCCTCTATCGAGACCGCCGTAGCGATCCGCTACGACTGACTGTGTCCGTCGGCGAACGGGTTGCGGCCGAGGGCTCGGTCATCCATCCCGGAGCCCGCCGAGTTGCTGTGTCGCTGTTGATCGGTACGGGCCGTGGCCCGGGGCGGGGACAAGACATCCAACGGGCTGCGTAGCGTTGGTGCCTGTGACGCGCTCCACGCTTTCGGCCATCGCAGTGGTCAGCCTCCTGGCGACCACGCTCCTGAGTCTCGCCGTGTCCCGTGGCTCCAGCGGGTTCGAGTTGGATCGGGATGCCTTTCTCCTGCTCGGCCGCCCTCCCGACGTCGACCTCTGGAAGCATGTCGCCGACCTGCTCGCCGCCCCTGTCATCGCCTTCGTTGTAGTTGCCAGCGTGGTCTTCGGCGCGCTCAGCGGGATCCTCTTGCGGGTCGGCATCTTCGCCGGCATTGCGGCAGCCGCGTTCCTGATCAGCGAGTATCTCATCAAGCCCATGGTCGGTGAGAGGTTTTTCGGTCAGCTGAGCTTCCCTTCAGGGAACGTCACGGCCGTGTGTGCGACGGCCTTGGCTCTGTGGATCGCGCTCTACCCGGTACTGGGGAAGTGGGCCCGCATCATCACGTTCGTGTTGGGACTCGCCTGGACCGGTCTGATGGCAGCGGCGGTCGTGGGCGCCCTTTGGCATACCCCGCTCGACTGCGTCGGGTCACTCCTCTTATCCCTCGGTGTCGTCACGGCGGGAGCAGCTGTCTACCAACCGAAGCCGGCTCCTCCAAGTTCGCTGGCGCCCGCAGAGCCTCCTCGGGTTATGGGACGGGTCTGACGAGCAGAGCGGCTGGAGGGAGGGTCATTGGCCGAATCCGGTGCCCTCGCCTTGCCTAGACGTATTTGCCGGTCTCGCTGTGAACGGCGCCGCCGGTCTGGGCGAGCCGAAGCGTCCGTTCAGTCTGCTCCGGCTCACCGGTGTCCCCGTCAAGCTGCTGCCTCGCGGTGTCGTGGCACTGGAGGGTGCGCTACCCCTCATGGTTGCCGCTGCAGTGTCGATCGTGGTCGGCCTGGCGTCGGCTGCCCTGTGCCTCGCGTCCTTCGCGCAAAGTCGATGTACGTATTGCGTAGCTACGTTCGACGTAGTAATCTGTGGTCATGGACGCTGGGCGCCACTCGGTCGACCACGGGGCGTCGTCATCTCGGCGCCGATCGAACGACCCACCAACCTTGATCCTGATGAGCCTCGCCAGTGGGGCCAAGCACGGGCACGCTCTCCTCAAGGACATCGAGGGATTCGCCGGCGTGAAGCTCGGCCCCGGCGCACTTTATGGAGCGATCAGCCGGCTGGAAGAGCGCGGGCTCATCGAACCACTCGCCTCAGACGACCGCCGCCGCCCTTACCAGATCACGGCTGCGGGTACGCAGTCTCTTGCTGATTCTGTGGACCATATGCGTCAACTCGCTCGGGTGGGAGAAGCGCGACTGAAGAGTGTCCCGCCCCCACGGCCGAGGCTTGCGTGATGCCAGCCGAGGGTCTGGGTGCGAAGCACGGTCACGAGGTGACGAGCAGACCGAGCGATCCCCGTCTCCGCTGGTACCCGAGGTCGTGGCGAACCCGCTACGGGGACGAGCTCGCCGCCCTGCTCGACGACGAGTACGGCAGGAGAGCGCCAGCCCGGATTCGTCTCAGCATTGTGAGCGGTGGTCTCCGAGAGCGGGCCAGGCAATCGGGATTGACCGGTGACGCTGTGCCGGCGGCCGACGGCGTCCGGACCGGCGCGCTGGTGGTCCTCGCCGCTTGGACCGCCTTCGTGGTTGCCGGCGCCAGCTTCGCAAAGTTCTCCGAACACTTCGATGAGGCGTTGCCTCACAGCCCTGGAGTGCATCGCGTGCCCGACCTTGCCTTCACCGTGCTCCAAGCGATGGCTGGAGCGGCCAGCATCTTGGTTGTCGCCGGAGTTCTTCTCGCCGTTCCCGCCTCCGTGCGATTTCTACGAGCTGGCGGTTGGGGCTCCGTGCGTGGGCACGTCTTGCGAGCCCTCACCCTTACGGTCGTGACCATCGCCGTGACAGTGCCCCTTCTGGTGTGGGCCGACCGTCTCCCGTCGCATCAACCCAGCAGTGGCATCCACTGGAACGGTGTCCTGTTCTTGATCTGGACAACCCTCATCGTCATCACATTGACGCTGTGGACCGTGGTGGCTGTTGCAGCAGGTCGGCGGATCGAGCTCTGCAAGGCGGTGCTCACCGCGGAGGCGATACTGGCCGCCGCCGTTACAGTCGCCATGGCGATCATGGTCGTTTCCACTGCAGTCTGGTGGGGCGCAATGGCCAAAAACGCACCCGCATTCTTGAACGCCAGTCCGGCGGGGCTCCCGGGGTCGTCGTGGGACATCTTGCTCGTTGCGACCGTCGTGCTCATGGTCTTGGCGATGGGCGCTGCCGCCGTCGGAGTGATTCGAGTTCGCCTCTGGACAACGATGAAGGCGGGTTGAACTCTTTTCCGACGTCGGCGGCGCCCGAAGGACTCTTCGGGCAGATCTTGCTCAGATCCGCGCCACATGGACGTCTACGAAACAGTCACGTCGTGAACATCCGTGCGCAAGTTTCTCGATTCGCCAGGGCCACTCGGAGGGTCGCGTGTGTGCCGCGATGCCCTCGTCGGGCCGCTGAGGGACAGCCGGACTCGACCCAGCAGATCGAAGATTCAGGCCGTCTTCGAGCCGGCAGATTGGGATTGCTTCCCGCCCGGTTTCCTTCGACGCACCCCGTAAGCGTTCATGAACGCCCGTGCCGCGGATCGAGCAACCGGGACGAGATCATGAGTGGCCGCATAGTCGTCGTCACCGGTGAACATGGCCTTGTTGACCGGGATCCAGAACAACATGCCGACGAAGTGCTCGGCCGCAATTGTGGGGTCGTCGACGGAGAGCAGCTGCCGGTCCGCCAGGACTCGGAAGCACGCCGCGAGAGCTCCGAGAGCTCGCTCGAACCCGTTCTCGTACCACGCGGTGGCGATCTCGGGAAAGCGATCGGCAGAAGAGATGACGAGGCGACGGAGGCGCAGGACGCGCGGCGCCATGAGTGCGCCCAGGAACGTCTCGGCGAGCTGCTCCAGGTCGCCGGTGGGATCGGCGGTCTGGCTCAGTTTGTCGCTGATGAGACCGACGAGGGCATCCATGTCATCGGTGGTCGATAAGACAATGTCGGCAAAGAGGTTCTGCTTGTCGGTGAAGTGCTTGTAGACGGTCTGCTTGGAGACCCCGGCACGCACGGCGATGTCCTCCATCGTGGCCCCGTCATACCCGCTGTCCAAGAAGATCCCGATGGCCGCCTCGCGGATCTCGCGGTGACGTCGATCCGATCCTCGCTCTCGTCGTTCGGGATCCGTCATGGCCGGCACCAGTCAAAAAGAGTACTAGACAGGCTAGTTCCTGTACGGTACTATACGGTCTAGTTCCGTTTCCACCGACGACCGAGGAGATCAACCATGAAGCTGGAGGCTTACCTCTTTTTCCCGGGCAATACCGCTGAAGCAATGAACTTCTACCAGCACATTTTCGGCGGGGACCTCGAGGTGACCCGTCGTGGTGATGTCGACCCGAGCGCGACCGAGAGTGAAAAGGACCTGGTCATCAATGCAGCGCTTGACAGCGCGGGGTTCACGCTGCGCGCGGGCGACCGCGCCGACGCAACGGGCGACGTTCAGACCCGGATCGAGCTGACCATCAACGGGAGTGAGGAGGAACAGCTGCGAAAGATGTTCGACGCGCTGAGCGACGGAGGGAGCGTCAAGGCACCCCTGGAGAAGATGTTCTGGGGCGACATCTTCGGCGCCCTCATCGACCGCTTCGGTATCGGGTGGCAAGTAAACATCGCGGCGAGCTGAACGCAACCGGATCCGACACACCCCAGCACTGCCATCGCCCCTCGATCAGTGGAGGACCACGGCATGACTGATCAAGCTGCTCCATGGTCCGCGCAAGGACCTGAATCGTATTTCGCTTCGATAGAGAAGAATTACGGCCGATCAATCGCCGCGTGGCAGCAGATCATCGCTGCGTGTGGCCGGGACAAGCACATGGCGATCGTCGGACACCTCAAGTCGGAGCACAAAATGGGACACGGTCATGCCAATGCCCTCGTCGGTTGGACGCTCGCCGGAAACTCCGCTCCTGTGTGATCGCTTGTCGTGGGAGGGATCGACGCGAAGAGGGCGCACGTGCGACCCGGACGCCCGGATCTCCGGATGATGCCGGCGATCTACATCGGCTCCGGAATCCCCATCCCGGCGGTCTGGGGCCGTTGATCCCTCGTCCGCCAAGTGCGCCGGGTGGAACGATGTCTACGACAGGCGATGGGCGTGGAGAACGACATCGTGAGCGTGGCCGGCGCCGGCGCCGGCGTGCACTTGGCGCGGCCTCCGTTCATCGATTGTGACCTGCCAGCTCTCGTCCAGCAGCACTGCCGCATCGCCAGGTGCGACGTAGTCAGCTGGGTCGAATCCGTGTGCCTTCGCCTCTTCGATATCGATATCGCCATGATGGACAACGAGGAGATGTCCAAGCGGGGCGACAGCGTTGATGAGCCGACGTTCCGCATCGCGGTCTGGAGTGTGCAGCAGCGCCGGGTACTGGGCGGAGACAAGATCGAACCCGGAACTCGGAAGAATCGCGTCGAGCAGGCCGGCGTGAATCCATTCCACATCGACGTGGCACTTCTTGGCGGCTGTAGCTGCACGCTGCAGCGCGATGTCGGATACGTCGATCGCCGTGACGCGCCAGCCTCGGCCTGCCAGCCAGATGGCGTCGGCCCCCTCGCCGCACCCCACGTCGAGAGCGGTACCTGGTTCGAGGTTGCTCACTTCGGCGACGAGGGCACCATTGGGTTCACCGCTCCATACCTGTTCGACTTCTGCGTACCGCTTGTCCCATTCGGCGTCGTCTCGACCGACTCGTTCGACGCTCGGTTGATGGGCACGTCCAAGATGGTCACGGTGAGACTCAGGATGATTGGTCCGGTCGGTCATGGTCCCTCGAGTCTGCCTCGGGAATCACTGGTGCACCGACCGGGCGTGGTCGGCAAGTGGGATTCCGCCTGACGTCGGTGAACGCCACTGTCACGGCGACACGGGGCGGTGGCAGCCCGCATCGGGTCGCTCTCGGTCCACGGCTTGGACGAGCTTCTCCAGGAGCTCGCCGCGGTCCAAGATTGGCGTACATCCGTCGGACACGACGCCCGCCGTCCCTGGGTCCACCGGATCAGTCTCGGCCCAGGTTGGCGGGGCGAATCCGAACTCGACCTCCAAGCCAGATGCCACCCTGATCCGACGCTCGGTCAATGGCCCCCACTCCTGCGTTCTGACGAGTTCCGCCGGCTGCGAGACGGCGACCGAAGCCCAGTCTTCGTTGAGCGTATAGGTGGCCGTTTCTGTCGTCAGAATCACCAGATCGATGTCAGAGTCCATCCTTGGCTCTGATCTGGCCCACGAACCCACTACGGCGACTCCCGCTATGTCGGATCGCCTGCTTGCCCACTCCACCACGGAGTCGCAGATCTCCGTGTACTCCCTCCGCCTCTCATCGGTTACCACGCCTTCCAGTGTCCACCCTCTCGGCAGCGCGGGTTTGCAAGTCGTCTCTTGACGCCAACTAGTTTGTAGTACAAACTAGTTGGCATGGAGTCGGTCGAAGAGCTCGCAGCGGGAGACGCTCTTCGAGAAACGAAGACATGGCGCGCCTGTACTCGAGCGGTTCGCCACGGATGCTGGTTTCCCTTGGTGATGTTCGGGCTCCTCACCCTGGCGGCGACGCCGCTCTTCTGGGCCAAAGATCTGACCCCGTGCGCGAATGGAGAAGTGACCTGCACAATTTCGGCGTCTGGGGGGCCGCTTGGGAATCCGTTCGCGCAAGGTCCCTTGAACTGGGGGCTCGGTCGATGGATCTCGTTGTACTGGGTGCTGGCGGTGGCGCTTGGCTACTTCGCTACCGTCTTCTACTACCGCCACCGAGCGCGGCGAACGGGCGTGGCCGGGCGGGTCTGGCCCGCCGCCGTTGTCGGCCTGGCACTGTTGGTCCTCATGGTCGGATCCTTTGAGTCCCACGGGTGGCTCCACCTGTCGGGGCCTCCGACCTGGGGGGTCCCGATCCCGATCCTCCTGCTGCAAGGACGGGGCCTTGATCCGCTGCTCGTCATCGGGATTGGCGTCGGGATCCTGGCTGGGCTCGAACGCAGCTGGGCCTTGGCTGTGTTCGCCGCAATGTTCATCGCTCTGGCTCTCCTCGCCAATCTCTACGACCTGCAGAATATGGTTTACCGACTGGGCTGGCATCTCCCGGCTGGCGCCGGGTACCTCCCTAACGTCGTGGTGCCGGGTCTATTCCTGCTCATTGGTGGCGCCGGTTTCTGGTGGGCGGACCGTCGTGTGCTTCACAGAATGGGGGGGAACCCGTGACCGAGCCGAGCAACTCCCTTGACGAGGTGGTCCACCAGCGGACCCGGCTCGGGATACTCACGATCACCCACGAGGCCCAGCGAGTCGAGTTCGGATTCCTCCAGGAGACACTTGAGCTCACCGCGGGAAATCTCTCGAGGCACCTTCAGGTATTGGAGGCTGCGGGCCTGGTGAGCATCGAGAAGGGATACGAGGCTCGTCGGGCCAAGACCTGGGTCACCATTACTCGCCGGGGAGTCAAGGCACTGCAGTACGAGATCGGAGCCCTGAAGCAGATCGTCGCCCGGGTGGAGAAGCCCAGCAGGACACAGGCGGTACCAAGGAATCGGACTCTTCGTTTGGCGACCGATCCCTGATACTGATCAGCGGTGACCGAGGCTCATAACCGCCGATCCCGATTGGTGCATGCATTTGACCGGCCCGGGTTGGCGATACCGATCAGGTCCGAGGCTGCCCCAGAACAGGCCCCCGGCCCGGAGGCACATGTTCGAGGCATCGACCGGTCCTAAGGGGTCCTGGATTGCGTCGTTCGCACCACTCTTGCTGTCCCACAGCCCGTGATGGTCACCCAGCCGCTGCGATCCATCTACGAGGTCCTGGCGACGCCCCGAGCGCCTTTACTACCTCGGAAGATCATCTCCCTGCAGGCGTAGCAGCACCTATCAATTTCCGCGTCACAGGGCGGAATTTCTGGGGACCTCCGGGTCGGCGAGTTCGATGCCGGAGACGGCCGTCGCGCCCGTAGTAGCCGGGTCCCCCCCAAAGACAGCCGACCGTATCTGTTGAAAGTCACCAACGCGCCACCAGTCGAAGAGTTGCCTCGTCGTGTGGACGGGGATCGTCAAGGTTGCAACGAATTCCTGCCTCGTGAACGGTTGCGGTGAGCGGTCCAGAGGATGGGTGTTGATCTGATGGCTCAAAATCAGAATCACCCCTTCAACCGGCAGGTCGGGGCGAAGCTGTGGCCAGGTACCGAGGTGTCGTTTCGGATCATCGACAATCCGCTCTGAGGGATTACCGCTAACGCCCTTGACCTCGACGAGCATTCGTCTTCCACCGAGATTGGCAAGCAGGTCAGCGTTTGTGGTGTCTCCAAGGAGCTCGTCCAGATCGATTACGTCAAGACCCGCATCCTCGAGAACTCGTCCGACAGCTTCGACAAGAGGACGACCAGAGGCGTAGAGCAACGGATCTCGGATCTCGGACCTCGTCGGCCTCACTGGTTGCCCGCTCGGTTCTCTCCCGAAGGTCACGTCCCCGGCGATCCACGTCGGCTTCGAAGTCCCGCAGAGCATCTCTGGTCTCTGCTTCAGCCACGGTCAGAAGCGCGGGCTCAGAGGCAAGCGAGCCACGAACTCGACGCGCCGCTGACGGCACGAGTTCCGGGATGGCCTGCTCAACGAGCCATTCCAAGAAGGGGATGTATGACGGCAAGAAGGGCAGGACGTAGTGCCTGATGGTGCCGTCGGGACTGTTCCAGACGGCTGCCACGACTTCTCCCGCACTGCTAATCAGGAGTGGCGAGATCTCACCCTGGGGCTCCCACAATGTCTCTGGAACGCCACCTCGGTAACTCATTTCGCCTCTCATTTCGAGGGTCCACCAGGGGAGATCAAGTGAACGATTTCGGAGGCGCAGCGCCAGGTCTCGGTCTGCGCTTTCGAGAGGTCAGTAGCCAGTTCAGGTGGAGTCGCCAACAAGATCTGGGCACCCCCGAGGTAGGTGCCGTCGGATCCGGTCAGCGTGAGACCTGCTCCTCCACCCCCGATTGAAATAGGAGTCCCTTCTCGCGGCGGCCTCAGTGTGGACAAGGCGAGAGCAAGCTCGTTTCGGCGCGCGGCCCCAGCGAGGAACCGTTCCCACTCCTGGGCTCCGTGATTGTGGAAGCGGCTCGGCTCAAGGGCGGCGACGGCCTCGCTCGAGTCGTCGCCGATCCAGCGGGGTGTAAGGCCGAGAGCCGGCAATGAGCATGTCGGCCAGCTTGGCCATCCGCACCGCGCCAGGGACCAGCAGCCGACGCCAGATCACTGGGTCGACATCATTGAGCTGGATCCGCAATCGAAAGACGCTCTGACCGGGAGGTTGTGGCACGCCCCGACATTACGTGGAGGCGCTCAAATGCCCTGGCACTCCTGACGAGGAGACGATGACCCCCAGCACCAACGCCCGACCGACCTGGGCCTTTAGGTGGGGCCAAATCAGATGATCACGGTGGGGCCAAATCAAGTTGACATTCTCACGGCATCGGAGGACGTGGATCCTTCATGTGCCCAGTATGACTGCGAGGCCGACGGCACGGCGCCAGGACCCTCGCAATGTGAAGCGGCGGTCAAGGACGGCCGAAGGCCGGCGAAGCGGATCCTTGAGGGCCGCGTCGTAAGTCCATTCGTCGTCCCACAATGGAATTGGCCGGGCGCCCAGCGGCCGGCCTGGATGCGCAGTTGGGCCACTGCACGAGCGGGTGCGTGCCCTGTAACACAGCACCCGCAAAATACATGCGAGTCAATGTCTCACTGAAGCCAGTGCACCCAGTCCTGTTCGGTTTCAGGAGGTGACTCCAACAACTGAGTCAGTGACGCAATCAGGTTCTCCGGGTAGGCGACACCACCACGGTGGAAGCGTCGAGGCGACGTGAAGACCACTCCGGCGTGATGTTCACCTGTTGCTACCCAGGACCGCACGATGCGGTCAAAGTCCTTGGCGTTCTCGGTGACGATTGCCCTTTCCTCGACGCTGGCACGGCGCAGCAGTTCCTCGTCCGACAGGGTCGCTAAGTCGGGGAAGTCAGCTGCAGCCACCACGTCGTACCCCGCAGCCGTGAGCCGTTGTGCCGCGAGGCGGGAGTGATGGACGTCGAGCAGTAGCTTCACCCCGCCAGGAGGCCTTGGCGCCGCCGCCACGCCGCCTCGAACTCGTCGGCTGCGGCGACGTTGTCGGCGATCTCTTCGTCAATCTCGGTGGTGAAGTCGGCGTAGTAGTCCAACACGGCGTCGATCTGCTGGTGGGACAGGCCCAGGTGCTCGGCCGCACGGGCGATGCGGTCCTCGGGGGGGACGTCCCCGCCGACGAGCCCGCCGACCACTTCCCAGACGTCCGGGCCGCCGATGAGCCCGGCCCGACGACCAGACGGACCGTCACGGAAGACGATCATCGGGTGGCGCCGTAGGCGCAGACCCTCCTCGATGAGCTCCTCGGCCAGGGCTGAGGTCGAGACATTGCGAGCTCCGGCCTCGGCTTTGAGTCGGTCGGCCACCTCGGCCCGACGGAAACGGATGGATACGGGAGTCACCATGACTACAGTGTAGTCACCCGAAGCTGCGTCATGGACAGCGGCGGGCCTGCTCCAGGCTCTCGAGTAAACGACGGGCGTTCGCCGGCGCACGAAGTAGGTGGGCCGTCTCCTCGAGGGCCAGGTAGTCCGCCCTCGCCATGAGCACAGCGTCTCCTCGCTTGGAGGTGATCTCGATCGGCTGGCGGTCGTTGTTCACCTGCTCGATCAGGGTGAAGAGGTTCTTCCGGGCCTCGTTTGCCGTAATTCCCATAGGCACCAGCTCTTTCTGTCGTACAACAGACGGTACAGCCGACTTGCTCTGGCCGAGGTCGGGGGTCACGGAAACTCATTGAAAAAGAGCCTTGACAGCCTCCTGCAACAGTCGCATGGTTGCGACCCATATGACCGACGCTCCCGACTTCCGATCCGACCCCAGCGAGAGCCCGGAAGGGCGGGGCATCGCCTACGGCCGCCTGGCCGCCTTCTGGGACTCCATGCCGGACAACGTCCAGGCCGAGGCTTCCCGGGAGGCCACCATCGCCTCCATCGAGGATTATCCAGCCTTTATCCGCGAGCAGGTGACCAGCACAGCTGTCGAGGACGCCGAGCTCATCGGCTTCTGGGTGGCCTGGCACAAAGCCGGCGGGTTCGGGGGCCTCGAGGCCGGCGGTTGGCATCGGGCCACCGTCTACCGCAAGATCCGGCGCTTCCGGGCCCGCTTCGGTGCCCATCCCGACGAGCACCGCTTCGAGTGGATCAAGCTCGATCTCCGGCGAGCCTGGAGCGAGGAGCTCAAGGACGCCCTGATCACCTCCGTCAACCCTGACCCGGAACCCGTCTGAGAATCCCGATGCCTCCGTCTCCCCACACGTCTGCTCACACAGTCGCAAATATGCGTGTGCTGGCATCCGAGGACGGGCTGTGCGAGCTGGCCTCGGGCGTCGACGCCCTCTACCTCTCGGGTCACGGCTACCTCTCCAAGGGCCTCCTCGCCCAGCTGGAAGAGGAGCGCATCTTCGCCGACCGGGTGTCGGTGCCCGTCCCCTTCGAACTGGGCTCGCTCACCTTCGGGCTGGACCCCCACGGCTGGGGCAAGTACCGCTACTGCCTGGACCACGAGACGGGGCGGATCGGCTTCACCTCCAGCCGCCGGTTGCCCTCGGTGCGCATTCAGCCCCGGGCCGAGTTCCTCCATGCGGTCGGGCCAGAGGAAACGGTGCGACATTTCGCCGACCTGGTGCGACCGTTCATTGAAGGACTGGTCTTGAGCGTCGCGCGCCTCGACCTCTTCGTGGACATGGAAGGGATGCAGCTGTGTGCGCAGGACCGCAGTGCGTTCGTGTGCCGGGGCGACGGCTGCACGACTTACGAGAACGCCAACACCGTGACCGGCTTCGCCTTCGGCTCCAGACGGACCCAGCGCATCAGCGCCCGCCTCTACGACAAGACCGCCGAAATGGCCCTCAAGAGCACCGACTGGTGGGAGCTCGTGTGGGGCGACCGTCATACCCCGGGGGCCCAGGTGTGGCGGATCGAGTTCGAAGTCGGGCGGGCCGACCTGAGCGATCTCGAGCTATACCGCCCCGAGGCCGTGCTGGCCGCCGTGCCGTCGCTCTGGGCCTATTGCACAGGGGAGTGGCTCACCTTGCGCGCTCCGAGTGCGGACTCCAACCGTTCCCGGTGGCCGGTCGATCCTCGTTGGCAGGCCGTGCAGGCGGCATCACTCGCCCACGGCGCTACGGAGCTGCGGTTCATCCGGGAGCGCAAGCGGGCCACCCTCCTTCGCAACCTGATGCCCGCACTCGTCGGGTACCTCGTCGCCTTCGCCGTGGTGAGGGGGACCTCCGACATCGACGACACCTTCGGGGAGCTCCTCGACGCCGTGGCCAACGACGAGATCGTGCGCCGCATGACCTTCGCCGAGCGGGTCCAGCGCCGTCGAGCAGAAAGGGGTTTCCGGTGAGCACCGAGCGTCACGACAGCACCACCGGTACCGAGCGGGAGGGAGGGCGCCGACAGGCGCCCGACGGCGAGGGCCGGCCCAGAGGCCGAGCCCTCGCCGTCCGTCCCACTCGGCCTCCCACCCGTTCCCTGCGCTGTGCCGAATGCGGCGAGCAGTGTCCGCCGTCGGCGCTCCTCACCATGGACCAGGTTGCGTGCCGACTGGGGACGAGCCTGCGTCACGTACGTCGCTTGGTGGCCGAGCGGCGGATCCCCATCGTCAAGGTCGGTCGCTTCGTCCGCTTCGATGCGCACGCGGTGGAGCACTGGGTCGACGACCACCGGGTCGCCGTCGTGTCACCGAGAGACGCACTGCGAGCCTCACGACTCGGTCGGACGGAGAACCGTCGTGCCGGGTAGTGGTCGTTCATTGCAGGGGGTGTAGCCGGTGCCGTCGATGCGCCCGTTCGGGAGTGTGCGCCAGCGGGGCCGGCTCTACGAAGCCAGCTACTGGCACAACGGCCGCCGCCACATCGCACCGACGAGCTTCACCAACAAGGGCGACGCCCGGGCTTTCCTCTCCGCCGTCGAGACCGACATCCGCCGGGGCGTGTGGATCGACCCGTGGGCCGGCCGCCTCAAGGTGTCCGAGCTGGCCCAGGAGTGGACCACCTCCAACCCGAACAAGCGGGAGTCGACCACCGCCCGCGAGGAGCTCACCCTCCGCCTCCACGTGCTCCCGGCGATCGGCGAGCTTCGGATCGAGCGGGTCGGGCCGCGGGACATCCAGCGGCTGGTCAACTCCTGGCGGGCCGAGCACGCTCCCCGGACGGTCAAGCGGAACTACGAGGTCGTGCGAGCCATGTTCGGTTACGCCGTGCGCAACGACTGGTTGGCCCGGAACCCGTGTCGCAACGTCAACCTGCCGCCGGTCGAGGGAACTCGTCGCTTCGACCTCACCCCCGAAGACGTCGCCGGCATCGCCGCTCACGTGTCAGAGGAGTACCGCCCGATGATCTGGATCGGTGCAGCGCTCGGCCTGCGCTGGTCCGAGGTGGCGGCCCTCCGGGTCGGCCGACTCGATCTCGACGCCGGAAGGCTTGCGGTGGCCGAGGCGCTCGTCAGGGGGACCGGTGGCCGCAATCTCTTCGGGCCGCCCAAGTCGAAGGCAGGCCAGCGGACCATGTTCATGCCCAAGGTCATTGTCGCCATGCTGTCGGCCCACCTCGAGCGGGCCGGGTTCACCGACGACGACACCGACGAACTCGTCTTCACCGACGAGGAGGGTGGGCCGTTGCGCTACTCGAACTGGCGCCGCCGGGTCTGGCTCCCGGCCGCCTCTGCCGCCGGCTGTGCCGGTGCCGGCTTCCACGATCTGCGCCGACTGAACGCCACCACGCTCGTCGTCGAAGGCATCGACGTGAAGACGGCGCGGACACGACTCGGCCACGCTGATCCGAGGACGACGTTGTCGGTCTACGCCTCCGCTCCGGCGTCAATAGATCGGGCCGCAGCCGACGTCATTGGCGAGCGCTTCTTCGGCGAAAAGGCCAAAAGGGCCGCAGGCACGAAATCTCCGCGCCACTTCCGCGCCAATCCTTCCGAGGGCTCGGGCGCTCCGGAATCCCGAGGCCCTGACCAGGACTTTTGAGTCGGGCTGCCCGGATTTGAACCGGGGACCTCTGCGTCCCGAACGCAGCGCGCTAACCAAGCTGCGCCACAGCCCGTCCGCTCCCCAGGGGGAGCAACGGGCAACACTACCGCGGCCTCAGCCGGCGGCTTCCCCTGTGCCGTTGGCCGGAGTGGCACTGCCCCGGTCGGGGTCCATCGGTGTGGACACGGGTTCCTCGCCGGCGAGTGTCGCCACCACCTGCGCCACCCGGCGCTTGTCCATCTCCACCACCCGCATGTCCCATTCCCCCACGCGGATCGACTCGCCCTCGGTGGGGATGTGCCCGAAGCGTTCGAAGAGGAGGCCGCCCAGCGTGACGTACTCCCCGTCAGGGATGTCGATGCCGATGCGCTCGCGCACGTCGTCGACATTGGTCTGCCCGTCAATGAGCCACCGCGTGTTGTCGACCCGGACGATGCTCGCCTCCTCGCCCTCGTCGAACTCGTCGTGCAGATCTCCCACGAGCGGTTCCAGAAGGTCCTTGACGGTGAGGAGACCCGCGACCCCGCCGTACTCGTCGACGACCACCGCCACGGCTCGCCGGTGTTTGCGCATGTCCGCCAGTGCCTCCAGGACGCCGAGCGACTCGGGCAGGAGGTAGGGCTGGCGCACCTTGCGCGAGATCTCCAACTGGCTGGGATCGGTGGCGCTCCCCGGTTCGTCGCCGGCGCGCACATCGGGGCGGTTGGTGCGGAAGATGTCGTTGACGAACAGAATGCCGATGAGGTCGTCGAGATCGTCGTGGACGACCGGGAAGCAGCTGTGCCCTGATGTCCGCACCGCCTGGGCAATGTCTTCGGCCTGGACGGGGATGGTGAGGTAGGTGACGTCCACCCGCGGCGTCATCACCTCCCGGACGTCCATGTCGCGCAGGTCGGCGAGCGCGTCGGTGATGAAGCGCTCCTGCTCGGACGCCTCAGCTTCGAGCGACGGGCTCTGGCGGTCCGTCCCGCCGGACCCCTCGGCGTCGACGGATCGTCGCCACAAACGTCGTGATCGGTCCGACACGGCGACTCTGTTCAGTGTCGCGACTCGGGTCCCGCCTGCAGCTGGGGTCCGCCGCCCACCAGCACGGGTACGGGCGTGAACGAGTCGTCTGCGAAGGTGCCGCCGTCGAGCAGTGCGGCGACGGCGCGCCGGAGCCGGAGCGGGTCGAGCGGCTTGACGAGCCAGCCCTCTGCGTCCGATCGGCGGGCGAGGAAGACGTCGGGTCGCCGATCGACCAGCATCAGGACGGCGACATGGTCGAGCGCGTCGTAGGACTCCTGCAGGCGCAACTCCAGGCACACGGCCATCCCGCCCATGTTGCCCATCTGCATGTCGACGATGAGCAAGTCGGGCGACTCCTCCCCGACGAATGCAATTACCTCGGGCCCCGAGGTCACGGCGCGCACTTCTCTGTCGGGCCCGCTGATGACCGCCTCCACGTCCTTGCGGAGCGTGGGTGCGTCGCTGGCGACCAGGATGGTCTGCACCGCGGGGACACTATCGGACCCGCCGCCGCGGCCGAAAACCGGCACCCCGCGCCCAACCCGCCGACCGGGTCTCAGGAGAAGAGTTGGTCGGCTGCCCGCTGCAACCCGAGCAATTCGTGCACGTCTTGTCCGAAGAGGGGGATCCGGCCGACCGGGGCCGGCGCCACCTGCGCGGCCAGCCCGGAGTACGCCTGTTCCTCACGGGCCGCCAACGCGTTGAGCGCCGCCAAGTTGGCCTCCAGCGCGCCGAGTTCCGGTGCGCTGTCGACGGCCACGGCTCCGCTGGTGTCCCCGAAGGAGGGCGCGATGCGGTTGACCACCAGGGCGGCCACGGCCACATCGCGCTCGGCGAGTTTCTCGGCGAAGAAGCCGGCCTCGGTGAGGGCGTCGGGGCGCGCGGAGGTGACGAGGACGTAGGCCGTCGTCGGGTCGCCCAGGAGCTCGTGGACTGCGCTGGCGCGGCTCCGGAACCCGTCCTCCATCCCCTCGAAGGCCTGGAAGAAGCCGACAGCGTCCTGCACGATCTCTGCGCCGGCCACCTTGGAGATCGTCCGCAGGAGAGCCTGAGTGGCCACGCCGACTGCGCGTAGCGACATGCGGGTTGGCACCAGGAGCGCGCGGAAGAGGCGGTTCTCGAGGAAGCGTGTCAGCCGCCGCGGCGCGTCGAGCAGGTCGAGCGCGTTACGGGTGGGCGGCGTGTCGACGACCACGATGTCGAACTCCCCGGAGTTGACCAGCTCGTAGAGCTTCTCCATGGCCATGTACTCCTGTGTGCCCGAGAGCGCGCCGGCCAGGTTCTGGTAGAGCCGGTTGGCCAGGATTGCCTGGGCCTGTTCGGGTGTCCGGGCGTAGCGCTGGACGAGGTCGTCGAACGTGCCCTTCGAGTCGAGCATCAGCGCGTGCAGGTGGCCGGGCCAGTCGCCCTCCACCTCCGAGGGCGTGTTGGGGAGCGACTCCACGCCCAGGGCGTCGGCCAGTCGCCGCGCCGGGTCCACTGTCACCACACAGGAGCGCCGCCCGGCCCGGGCCGCCGCCAGCGCGAAGGTGGCTGACACCGTCGTCTTGCCGACGCCACCAGACCCGCAGCACACCACGACGGACCGCTCGGCCACCAGGCCGGGCAGCGTCGTCGGCACCGGCTTCGTGTCTTCGCCGGTCTTGCCGGTCTGGCCGGTCTTGCCGGTCTTGCCGGTCTTGTCGGTCTTGTCGGTCTGGCCGGTCTCTCCGGCCTCGCCGGGGGTGCTCACGACGCCTCCTCGGGCACGAGCGCCGCCACCGCGTCCGCCAACGCATCGGCCAGCACGTGGGTCTGTTCCGGCCCGATGGAGGCCGCGTCGAGCCCCGGCACGAGGAGGTGGGGTAGGGGCAGGTCCCGGCGCAGGCGCTCGATCTGCTCGGCCGAGACGGCATGGCGGGCCAGCCGGAAGTCCCGGGCCTCCTCCAGCGCGGTCTGGTGCTCCGGTGCCAGGGTCAGGCCGGCCGCCGCCGCCACCTGAGCCACGGGATGCTCGAGCCCCACGGGCTCGGGGTCACAGGCGTTGACGATGACCGGCCCCAGCTGGACGCCGGCCTTGTCCTCGAGCGTGTAGGCGGACTCGATGGTCTCCGAGACGGGCAGCTCCTCGGGCAGGGTCACCAGGAGCACCCGGCAGCGGGCGGGGTCACTCAGGAGGTCGACGACGTCCTGGGCCTGGCTGCGCAGGGGCCCGCCCCGGGCCGCGCTGACGAGCCCACTGGCCGAGGTCAGGAACGTGATGGCGTGGCCGGTGGCCGGGGCGTCCACGAGGATCAGGTCGGCGGCGCCGTCCCGCTCCAGTTGCTTGACCTTGCCGAGGACCAGCACGTCGCGGATGCCCGGGATGGCGGTCGATACGACGTCGAGGATCCCCGAGCGCGCCAACCGCTTCGACACGCGCTTCAGGCCGTGGACCTCGAGATACTCCACCAGGGCGTCATCGGGCGTGAGCCGCCGGGCCCGGATGGAGCCGGCCGGTCCGCCCGGCACCGGGGGTGCCAGTAGGACTTCTTCGTAGCCCAGGTCCCCCTGGCGGCCGAAGGCGGCCGTGATGCCCGACTTGCCCTCGAGCTCCACGATGAGCACCGATTTGCCCGCTCCGGCAGCCATCTTGGCCAGTGCCGCGCTCATCGTCGTCTTGCCCACGCCGCCCTTGCCGGCAACGACGATGACGTGGCTCTGTGCGCAGAAGGTACCCACGTCCATGCGGGGCCGAGCGTAGTGGCCGGGCCCCACCCGCAGATCGATCGCCGGCCAAAGATCCTGGTCACACCCCTTGAAAGCGATCACCCCCGGCGGTAGCTTGACCCAGCGGGGGGATCCGATGTGCCTTTATCGGGGGGTTTAGATGCACCAGGGACAAGACATGTGGCAGTTGAAGGCAGCGTGCCGGGGACCGCAGGCTGCGGTGTTCTTCCCGCCGTCGCACGCGGAACGCAAGGAGGAGAAGGCCTCGCGCGAGATGCGGGCCAAGACCATCTGCGACCAGTGCCGCGTCCGCGGCGACTGCCTCGACTACGCCATCAGGATTCGCGAGCCTCACGGGATCTGGGGCGGTATGAACGAACTGGAGCGAAAGCTCATGCTCGACCGCCGGGCCAGCTGACCCCGACCACTCGCACCCCACGGCCACCCCCGCCTCAGTGCGGGGGTGTGATCCTCAATTGCTGGTCGGCAACGGATACGGCGTGGCTGTCGCACACGGCACCCGGTTTGTCGTTGTCGACTGCGCAGATGGAAGCGGTGATCTCGTTGGCTGCCGTCACGACGGCCTGGGCGAGCGGGCTGGCCGGCGTGGAGAGATCGCCGGCGATCTGGCTCTGTGAGAGCCCCGCGAGCACGCCGGGGGCGAAGCTGGCGCCGCTGAGGACGTAGCGGTTGGCCACGTCGGTGAGCGCGAACGTGTCGGGGGTCTGCCCGTAGCTCGCGATGGCCGCGGCCTGTTTGGCGTCGGGCCGCTGCAGGCTGAGGTAGCGCCCGCCGGTGGGGTTCAGCGAGCTGTAGCGCTCGACGGACTCGAAAATGAGGTACTTGCTCGTGTACGACGGTGTGGACGACGCGTTCCAGAAGGTGAACGTGGACAGGTCCGCGAACGCGGTGGTCCCGCTCGATTGCATCAGCCCGAGTTCGTTGAAGGTGCCGAAGCGCGACAGGGCGAGGATCAGCGGCCAGCGCTGGACCGCGGCGTAGGGCGCGAACTCGGCGCCGTAGAAGAACACCACCGGTAGAGGCGGCCCGTCGTCGGCCGTGGCCAGCCACAGCGGTGCGGTGCCGTTCCCGGTCGGCAGCGGTGCCTGCACGGGGTTGGCCGGCGAGCTCACGCCCACGGCGTCGTAGACCGATGCCGGCACCGACGTCATGGTGGCGACGAGCGACGAGGGCGCGGGGTTGAAGGTCTCCACCGTCGACGTGGTGCTCGGGCCGGAGTTGTCCCGCACCAGGACCAGCGCGCCGAGCAGGATGATGGCGACGACGATGAGCCCGAGAGCGAGATAGCGACGCGGGATGTGGCGCAACGTGGTCGGCGACGCGGGCGCGGATGCGGGCAGGCTCATGGGACCGGGTCAGGTTAGTCAAGGGGTGCCCCCGTTTCGGGGGCGCCGCCCCCCGCTGCCGGTACCCTTCTCCGGCGTGCCTCCATCGGCTCCCCCTCCTCCACCGGCCCCCGCGGACGGGTCTGTCCCGGCCCCGGTGGAGATCCGCCCGGCCGCCACGGTCATGCTGGTGCGCGACGCTCCCGCGGCCACGGGCGGGACCTCGCTCGAAGTCCTGATGGTGCGGCGCAACCTGCGCTCTGATTTCGTCGGCGGGGCCTACGTGTTCCCCGGCGGGGCCGTCGACCCGTTGGACGGGGGTACCGAGGCGGAGGCCATCTGTGCCGGTCGGTCCGATGCCGGGGCCAGCGCGCTGCTGGGTTTCGAATCGGGCGGCCTGGCCTACTGGGTCGCAGTGGTCCGCGAGACCTTCGAGGAGGCGGGCATCCTCCTGGCCCGGCGCGAGGGCGGCCCCGACCTCCTGGCCGGTGATCCCGAGGAGGAGGCCCGCTTCACCACCGAGCGGGCCGCCGTCAACCGGGGCACGCGTCGCTTCCTCGACCTGTGCCGCGCCGAGGGCCTGCGTCTTTCGGTCGGCGACATCCATTACTTCGCCCACTGGATCACCCCGCGGGGCGCCCCGCGTCGCTACGACACTCGCTTCTTCGTGGCGGCAGCGCCCCCCGGCCAGATCGCCGCGCACGACGCCGGGGAGACCATCGCCGAGGTCTGGATCTCGCCGCACGACGCCCTGGCCCGGCACCGCGCCGGCGAGATCGAGATCATCTTCCCGACCATCCGCAACCTTCAGGCGATCGGGCGCTTCGCCACGAGCGCCACACTCCTGCAGGCGGCGGAGGAGGCCTCGAGCGCCGTCCCGGCCATTGAGCCGCGGGTCGTGCCGGACGGCAACGGCATGCGCATCGTGCTGCCGGGCGATCCGGGCTACGAACGCGGAGCGGTGCCCGACCCCGGCGATGGCAGCGCGCGGGGCGACTTCAACGAGGCGGTGCGCGAGGTCTCCATGCGGGCCAACGAGGAGGGTCCCGACACCGCGCCCGGACCGCGCCCTGCCGGCGAACGACCCACCGACCAGTCGTGATCCCGGCGGTGCCGGACTTCGGCATCGGCCCGACCCCCTCGCCGGGCCGCCCGCACGAGGTGCTCCCCGGTGTCCTGCGCCTGACCGCTCCCAATCCGGGCCTCATGACCGGACCGGGGACGAACACCTACCTCGTGGGCGGCGCCGAGGCGGTCGTCATCGACCCGGGCCCGGCCGAACCCGTGCACACGGCCGCCATCGTGGCGGCCGCTGCCCCGTTGGGCCCGGTCCGCACGATCCTCGTCACCCACACCCATGCCGACCATGCGCCGGGCGCCGCCTCGCTGGCGGCGGCAACCGGGGCGCGCGTCGTGGGCTTCGGGGCCGGCGAGGACTTCGAACCCGACGAGCGCGTCGGCGAGGGGTGGACCCTGCCCTGTCCCGGCGACGCGGGCACGGGTGATCTGACGCTGCGGGCGCTCCACACGCCCGGCCATGCCTCCGACCACCTGTGCTGGCTCGTGGAGGAGCGGTCCCTGCTGATGACCGGTGACCATGTCATGCACGGCTCGACTGTCGTGATCCGCCCACCGGACGGCGATCTGCACCAGTACCTGGCGAGCCTGGCTCGTGTCCGCGACGCCACGCCCGCCATCCGCACACTGGCCCCCGGGCACGGCCGGATGATGGACCACGTGCCCGAGTTGATCGATGCGCTCGTGGCCCATCGGCTGGGTCGCCACGAGGTCATCGCAGCCGCCCTGACGCGCCGCGGCGAGGGCACGGTCGACGAGCTGCTGCCCCAGGTCTACGGCGACGTCACCGAACGCCAGCTGCCCGTCGCCCGGTACTCCCTGTGGGCCCACCTGCGGGCGTTGGGCCGGGAAGACAGGGCTTTTCCCTCCGACGCTCCCAGCGGGGAGGAGGACACCATCGAGACCCGTTGGGTGGCCGCCTGAGCGGCGTCCCCAGACCGGGTCGACAGACCGGCATCCACAGACCGGCGTCTCGGGGATCCGGTTTCAGCCGGTCCGGGCGTCCCCCTGGGCCACCGCTGCCTCGACCCGCTCCATGAGGCGGGCGGAGCAGCCCTGCACGTCGATGACCGGCGCCACGTCCTCGGCGATCAGCCGGGCCATCTCCTTGAAGACGGCGCCGAGCTCGCTGGCATCGCCCGACATGGCGATGGGCACCCCGATATCCCCACCGGCGGCCAGATCCGGGTGCAGCGGGATGGAGCCGAGCAAGGGCACCCCGAGACCATGGGCCAGGCGGGCGCCACCGCCTGATCCGAAGAGCGCGTAGGTGGTGCCGTGCTCGCAGGTGAAGTCACTCATGTTCTCGATGACCCCGGCCACACGCAGGTATCCCCGGCGCGCCATGTCGGCTGCCCGGGCCGCCACCTTCTGGGCCGCCACCGGTGGCGTCGTGACCACGAGGAGCTCGGTCCGTGGCAGCAGGCGGGCCAGGCCCATCTGGACATCGCCGGTCCCCGGGGGCAGGTCGATGAGGAGGTAGTCCAGATCGCCCCAGTCGGCGTCCTGGAGGAACTGCTGCACTGCACGGGTCAGGACCAGCCCGCGCCACATGATCGCCTGCTCCTCACCGGCGAGGAAGCCCATCGACAGCACCCTCACCGTGCCTGGTCCGATCGAGCGCTCCAGCGGGATCATCTTCCCCGCTCTGGCCTCGACGTCGCCTTCCATGCCCAGGAGCCGAGGGACGGAGAAGCCCCAGATGTCGGCATCGAGGATCCCGACGACCAGGCCCCGGGAGGCCAGCGCCACGGCCAGGTTGACCGTCACGGACGACTTGCCGACGCCACCCTTGCCGGATGCGATGGCCAGCACCCGCGTGGATGTGGCGATCGCCGTTTCGGGGGCGTCCTCGCGAGCCTTCCACCGGGCCCGTGCCATGACGGCGGCCCGCTCCTCGGCATCCATGGCCGCCACCTGCACGTCGACGGAGCGGACCCAGTCGAGGGACCGCACGTGGTTCACCACGTCGCGCTCTATCTGGCTGCGTAGCGGGCACGCGGCGATGGTCAGGGCGACGTCGACGATGACGTCGCCACCCTCGACGCTGATCCCCCGGACCATGCCCAGGTCCACGATGGTGTCTCCCAATTCGGGGTCCACCACCGCCCGCAGGCAGTCGCGGACCTCCTCCTCGCGGGCCGCCCCCGCGGACTCCCCCGACGGGGACGTCGGTGCGGCGGGAGTGGTCATACTCTGGAATTGTACCTACGTGGCAGGGAATTCGAGCCTTGCCGGGCTGAGGTGCTCGGCGCCGTCGGGCGCCGGTAACATGGTCACGTCCGTGGTGCACCCTGCTCCCCGGACTGTCGGTCGCCAGGCGTACGGCGCAACGAGGAGGATCCAGTGACCACGATGTCCACTTCCGTCAACATCGGGAAGAAGCCGGCACCGGTGACGCTCAGCGACGATGCCGCGACCAAGGTCGCCGAATTGCTGGCCCAGGAGGAAGGCGAGGAGCTCGCGTTGCGAGTTGCCGTCAAGCCCGGTGGCTGCTCCGGGTACAGCTACGAGATGTTCTTCGACACCGAGGTCATGGCCGACGACGTCGTGCGTGAGTTCGGCGCCGTCAAGGTCGTGGTGGACTCGGCCAGTGCCGAGCTGCTGACGGGTTCCATCCTCGAGTACAGCGACGGCCTGCAGGGCGCCGGCTTCAACATCATCAACCCCAACGCCACCCGCACCTGCGGATGCGGCTCCTCCTTCAGCTGAGCTTCGGGTACCCCGCCTTCTGAGCGGAACCGGCTCCACTCCTGAGCGACCCCCGGGCGTCGACGCGCCCAGGTCCGTCCCGTTCGTCCTCAATGGGGAGGCGGTGGAGGTCGAGGACGGGATCAGCCTCCTGGACGCACTGCGCGAGGAGCTCGCCTGCCGCTCGGTCAAGGACGGATGCAGCCCGCAGGGTCAGTGCGGGTGCTGCACCGTGTGGGTCGACGGAGCGCCCCGCGTTGCCTGCGTGACGCCTGTCCGGCGCGTCCTCGGGCGTGAGGTCACCACCCTCGAGGGAACGCCGGAGGAGTTGCGCGGGCGCTGGGCTGCCGCGTTCGTCGAACACGGGGCGAGCCAGTGCGGCTTCTGCACGCCGGGCATCGTTCTCCGGCTGGCCGCGCTCGAAGGGGCGCGGTCGGGGAGGCGACCGTCACGCCGCGACATCGAGTCGGCCCTGCGCGCCCACCTGTGCCGGTGTACCGGCTGGCAGTCCATCGTCGACGCCGCATCCAGCGCGCTGGGTGTCGACGGTTCCTCGAGGCCATCCGCCGGTGACACTCGGAACCCCCTCCTGGCCGCGTGGCGCGCCCAGGTCGAAGGGCCGGCCTTTCAGAGCTCGGGCCCGGACGTCGTCCTGGGCGGGGGTGGCTTCGCCGACGACTCGGCGCCACTCGACGCGCTCGTCCAGTTGGGCGCCGGTGGACCGCTCGCCTCCAGCCTGCGGGCCGCCCGGGCCGGGAGCGGCCGCGTCCAGGGCAGGAACAGCACGGTGCCGCTGTCGCACCCCGTCGAGGTGCCGCACGGCGACTGGGCCCTGACTCTCCAGACGTCCTGGCTCGAGCCGGCGTACGTCGAGCCCGACGCGAGTTGGTCCCGCCCGGGCCAAACCCCCGCTTCCCCCCTGGCGAACGGCGGCGCGTTCGGGGGCAAGCGCCACAGCCCGACGCCCGTCGACGCCCGCGAGTTGGCCGACGCCGCCGGCGCTGCTGTCCGCGTGCTGTGGCGGCGTGAAGACGTGGTGCGTCGCGGGCCCAAGCGCCCGCCCCTGGCCGTCGCACTCCGTCCCGACGGCACCGGGCTGGTCCGGGTCGGGCGTACGGAGCGTTCGGCTGGTCTCGAGCCGCTGGTGGCCCGAGTGCAGGCATGCTGCCCGGGTGTGGAGGTCGAAGTGGTCGACGTCGCCGGACCGCCCGTGTCGTCCGACCTGCGCGGCGCGGGCTGGGCCGAGGTGCTCGCGGCGCGGGCCGTGCTCCAGGGCCGTGCGTCCTGCGATCGCGCTGCGGGCCGCGGCGAGGCGCGCGTCGACGTTCCCGGTGCAGGCACTGCCCGCGTCGAACTTCACGTCGAGGACGGGTCACGCGGCCGGGTCGAAGTCGACGTATGGGCGGGAGAGATCCTCTGTCCCGTGACGCTGCGTTCCTACGCTCTGGGCGCAGTGCATCGGGCGCTCGGCATGGTGTGGAGCGAAGGGATCGCCCTCGACACCGCCGGTGAGCCGGTCGACCTGACCATCCGTTCCTTCGGCATCCTCGCCGCGCGTGACATGCCCGGCGTCGCGGTCCGGCTCCACCACGAAGACAGCGGGCCCGTCAACGGATCTGACGCGGTGTTCGTCGCCACCCTGGCCGCGGCGTGGATCGCCGAAGGGTTGCCCGGTCGCTGGCCGACGCGGCGCGATGCAGTGCGTGCGCCATCGCGTGACGTGGCACCATCGGGGGGCTGAGAGGAGAACGCATGAGTCCTGCCGTCGGTCCCTACTCCCCTGTCCGCCGCGTCGGCGACTGGGTCATCACCTCGGGCCAGGTGGGCGTGGCCACCGACAGCAGTGGCGCGGCAAGTCTGGTCGAGGGTGGGACGGTGGCCGAACTGCGACAGGTACTGCAGAACGTGGCGGAGGTGCTCGCCGCGGAGGGTGCGACGCTGTCCGACGTCGTGAAGACGACGGTGTTCCTCCTCGACATGTCGGAGTTCAGCGCGGTGAACGAGGTCTGGGTGGAGTACTTCACCGAGAACCGGCCGACGCGCTCGGCCGTCGCGGTGGTGGCGCTCCCGATCGGAGCCCGGATCGAGGTCGAAGCCTGGGCTTACGCGCCGGTCGTCTGAGCTGACGGGGCCGCCGACGGCGCTCCCGCCGGCCCCGTGGCGCCGTTGCGTTGCACCACACCGGGGTGCCAGGCCACCTGCCCGAAGCGGTAGCCGACCGAGCGGACGGTCTGGATCAGGTGGGCATGCTCTTCACCCAGCTTGGCCCGCAGGCGCCGGATGTGCACGTCCACCGTGCGGGCGCCGCCGTAGTACTCGTAGCCCCAGACACGGCTCAGCAGCGTCTCGCGGGTGAAGACCTTGGCCGGGTGGCCCGCCAAGAACCGCAGGAGTTCGTATTCCATGTAGGTGAGGTCGAGGACGCGGCCCGACACGGCGGCCTGGTACGTCTCGAGGTTGAGCATGAGGGGCCCGTACTCAATGATGTCGGGCCGCATGCTCTGGCCCGTGCGCCAGAAGAGGTGTTGCAAGCGCGCCACCAGCTCGTCGGGTCGGGAGGGAAGGACGCAGAAGTCGTCGTAGAGGTCGTCGCGCAGCAACAGCTCTCCCACCTGGTCGGTCCCGATGGCGAGGAGCAGCGGGGTCATGGGCACCTCGCGCAGGCGGAGGTGGCGGCAGAAGGCGACGGCGGCGGTCATATCGTCGCCGGCGACGACCAGCGCACCCGAATAGCCGGTGGTGCGGCCGTCCGGGCTGGGGGCCGCCAGGTCGTCGGGCCCCGTCACGCTCTGGTGCCCGAGGCCCGCGTTCTGCAGTGCGAGGGTCACCTCGGCTGGGAGTTCGGCTGGGAAACAGAGGAGAGGGTCCATCAATCCGTCGTGGTCAGAGAAGCGGCAGGTAGCGATCCAGCTCGAACTGGGTCACCTGGGCCTGGTAGGCGTCCCACTCCTCGCGCTTGTTCCGGATGAACCATTCGAACACGTGGTCACCCAGGGTTTCCGCCAGCAGCTCGGAGCCCTCCATTTCGTTGACGGCGTCGTGCAGGCTCGAGGGCAGCTGCTCTATGCCCTTCTTCGCCAGTTCCTTGGGGGTGAGCGAGAACAGGTTGTCGTCTGCCTCGGGGGGCAGCGGGTAGTCCTCCGCGAGGCCGCGCAACCCGGCGGCGAGAATCACGGCGAAGGTGAGGTAGGGGTTGCAGGCGCTGTCGGGCGCCCGGTATTCGAGCCGGGTCGACTCGGTCTTCCCCATCTTCACCACGGGCACCCGCACCAGCGCCGAGCGGTTGTTGCGGGCCCAGCTGACGTGCACGGGCGCCTCGTAGCCTCCGATGAGTCGCTTGTAGGAGTTCACCCACTGGTTGCTCACGGCGGTGATCTCGCGGGCGTGGTGCAGCAGGCCGGCGATGAAGCGGCGCGCCACCTCTGAGAGTCCGTACTCGTCGTTCTCATCGGCGAAGGCATTGCGCTCGCCCTCCCAGAGCGAAATATGGGTGTGCATCCCCGAGCCCTGCACGCCGGCCAGCGGCTTGGGCATGAAGGAGGCGAAGACGCCTTCCTGGCGCGCCATCTCCTTGATCACCATGCGGGTTGTCATGACGGTGTCGGCCATGGTGAGCGCGTCGGTGTAGCGCAGGTCGATTTCGTGCTGGCTGTGCGCGTCCTCGTGCTGGGTGTGCTCCACGGGAATGCCCATCTCCTCGAGCATGAGCACCGAGCGCCGGCGGAGGTCACTCGTCAGGTCGGCCACCGACAGGTCGAAGTAGGAGCCGAAGTCCAGCGTGACCGGGCCCCGCCCCGGGTCAGCGTCGGCGAAGTAGAAGAACTCCACCTCCGGTGAGGCGAAGAACGTGAAGCCGGCGGACCGGGCCCGCTCGAGCGTCCGGCGCAGGGCGTGCCGGGGGTCACCTTCGAACGGCGTGCCGTTGAGGTTGGCGATGTCGCAGAAGACGCGGGCCACCTGTGCGTCGTCGTGGTGCCAGGGCAGCAGCTGGAAGGTCTTGGGATCGGGCCGGGCCAGGACGTCCGCTTCCTGGACCCGGCTGAAGCCGTCGATGGCCGAGCCGTCGAAGGTCATCCCCTCGTCGAGAGCGTTCTCCAGCTCGGCCGAGGTGATGTTGAACCCCTTGGGGGTCCCCAGCACGTCGGTGAACCACAGCTGGACGAAACGGATGCCCCGCTCCTCCACGGTCCGGAGCACATAATCCCGCTGGCTTTGCACCGCACAAGCTTCGCATGCCCGGGGACCACGCTCTTTCAGGAGCCCGTTCCGGCACCTCCAGCGGGCGGTGCGGGGCCCCCCGGTAATCTGGGTCGATGCCGTATCTGCGCCTCGCTGCCGCGCAGCTCAATACCGTCGTGGGCGACCTGTCGGGCAACGTGGACCGGGTACTCGGCGCGTTGGCCGCCGCCGAAGCGGCGGGGGCGGATATCTGTGTGGTGCCCGAGCTGGCCATCCCGGGATACCCGCCCGAGGACCTCCTCCTCAAGCCGGGGTTCGTCGCCGACAACGTGACGGCGCTCGAAAAGGTCGCCGCGGCCACCGGGCACTGCGCCGTGGTGGTTGGGTTCGTCGGCGCCGCGCCGGGCGGGGTCGGATTGGCCAACGCTGCAGCGGTGTGTGCGGGCGGCCGTGTGGCGGGCGTCTACCAGAAGCGGTTCCTGCCGAACTACGGCGTGTTCGACGAGCAGCGCTGGTTCGTGCCGAGCAGCGAGCCACCACCGCTCTTCGGTGTGGGGGGAGCCTGGGTGGGCGTCTCCATCTGCGAGGACGTGTGGTTCGACGACGGTCCTGTCGCGCAGGCGGGGCGTGGCGGCGCCGACGTGGTCGTGAACCTCAACGCGTCCCCGTACAACCGGGGCCGGCGGGCCGAGCGCCTCACCATGCTGTCGGGCCGGGTGGCCGAGGCCGGTTGCGCCATCGCCTATGTGAACCAGGTGGGTGGCCAGGACGAGCTGGTCTTCGATGGTGACTCCCTCGTCATGGCGGCCGACGGGACGCTGATCGGATCGGGCGTCCAGTTCGCCGAGGACCTTGTCGTCGTTGATCTGCCCGTCGGACTCCATCCCTCGCGCGCCGTGACCGAGCTCCTGCCGCGCATTGCCGTCACTGAGGCCCGGCGGGCCGACCGGCTCCCGTTGCCCCCGGCGGCGCCCCGCTCCGCTCTGAGCGATCACGCCGAGGTCTACGCCGCCCTCGTCCTCGGCACGCGCGACTATCTCGGCAAGAACGGCTTCTCGGAAGCCGTCATCGGGCTGTCGGGCGGGATCGACTCATCCCTGGTGGCCACCATCGCCGTGGACGCGCTCGGCGCGTCGCGGGTGCACGGCATCTCCATGCCGTCGCGCTACTCGAGCGCAGGCTCCCGTGATGATGCCGGCGCGCTCGCCGACCGACTGGGCATCGACCTCAAGACGGTCGCCATTGAGGAGGCACACGTCGCGTTCGCCTCCATGCTGGCGCCGTTGCTCGGGCGCGAGCCCTTCGGGTTGACCGATGAGAACCTGCAGTCGCGCCTGCGCGGCGTGCTCCTTATGGCGCTGTCCAATGCCAAGGGATGGATCGTGCTCACCACCGGCAACAAGAGCGAGATGGCCACCGGATACTCCACGCTGTACGGCGATTCGGCCGGGGGCTTCGCGGTGATCAAGGACGTGCCCAAGACGCTCGTGTACCAGCTGTGCCGCTACCGCAACACGCAAGCGGTGCTCGAAGGGTTGCCCGGTCCCATTCCCGACAGCGTGCTCGACAAGGCGCCCTCGGCCGAGCTGCGCCCGGATCAGCGCGACGACCAGTCGCTCCCGCCCTACGAGGAACTCGATCCGGTCCTGCAGGGCTACGTGGAAGGCGACCGCACCGCGGCGGAGCTCGTGGCCGAGGGCTTCGACCCCGTGGTTGTGGATCAGGTCGTCCGCCTGGTCGACGGCGCCGAGTACAAGCGCCGCCAGATGCCGCCCGGCGTGCGCATCACGACGAAGGCGTTCGGCAAGGACCGGCGCATGCCCATTACCAACCGCTACCGATCCTCGGCCCTGGGGGAGTTGGAGGAGGGCGGTGCCTGAGGTGGACGTCGCCACGAAGCGCTGGCGCGGCATCGACGAGCTGGCCGGGCTGATCGGCGCCTACTGCTGGGTGGAGAACCGGATCTTCGAGGTCACCGGGGTCTGGGCGACAGGGACGGGCAACGGCCCGTGGGGCGGGCTCGAACCGGCGCAGCGGGTGTGGTGCGCCGCCGTGTCCCGGCGTCACGGACTGCTGGCGGCCGTCTGGGCCGAGCGGCTCCCGGTGCGGGCGGGTGTCGATCGGGGCGCTCTGGTGACTGCACCGGCCGGACCTTTGGCCCGGGAGCTCGACGCGCTCGCCGCCGCATCTGACGCCCGGGTCGGCCTGGCGGCGCTGGTCGGGACGCTCCTCCCCCGCCTGCAGGCCGTCTACGGCGCTCACCGGCACACGGCGAGCCCGGTCAGCGAGGGCTCTGTTCTGGAGGTCCTGGGGGCAGCTCATCGGGACCTGGCCGCCGAGGTGAATGGTGGTCGGGCCGTCCTGGAGGGGTCGGCCGAGCGGCTCACGAGGGACGCCGCGCTGGCGGGCCGGATCGAACAGGCGTTTGACGAAACAGACGTTTTCCCTGCTGTACCCGCATCTTGACAGTGCCATTACACTGTCTGGGCAGCCCTCGTACGTCCGAAACGGTCGTCGGCTGCGCAATTACGAGCGCGACAGCCCGGCCAGGTTCCCCTGCCGTGGTCATGGGACGGAAGGTTTGGCGAGGAATTTGGCCAAGGAACGAATTGAGCGTGATGACGAGGATCTCGTCAGGCTCTACCTCACTGACATCGGGCAGTACCCGCTGCTGACAAAGGACGACGAGGTCCGGCTCGCTCAGGCCATTGAGGCCGGACGCGACGCCGAGGCGGACGTCGCCAAGGCGCCCAAGGGGTTGACGACCGCCAAGAAGCGTGAGCTTCGCCGGGCCGTCATGGAGGGCGAGCAGGCCCAGCAGACGTTCGTGCAGTCGAACCTGCGCCTGGTCGTCTCGATCGCCAAGAAGTATCAGGCCTCCGGGCTCCCGCTCCTGGACCTCATTCAGGAGGGCAACCTCGGTCTGATGCACGCCGTCGAGAAGTTCGACTGGCGGAAGGGTTTCAAGTTCTCCACGTACGCCACCTGGTGGATCCGCCAGGCCATCACCCGCGGCATCGCGAACACGGGGCGGACGATTCGCCTGCCCGTGCACGCCGGCGACACGCTGGCCCGTGTGCAGAAGGCTCAGGCACGTTTGGAACTGAAGCTGGGCCGTCCGGCCACGCTGGCCGAACTGGGCATCGAAGTCGAAATGCCCGAGGACAAGCTCGTCGAGGCGCTGCGCTTCCGGGCAGAGCCCCTCTCGCTGTCGGAGCCGCTGCGCGAGGATGGCGACGCCGAGCTGGGGGACGTGGTCGAGGACCGCTCCGCCGAGTCGCCCTTCGAGGTGGCGGCGGTGTCCCTGCTGCCCGACGAGATCGGTCGGTTGCTCTCTCCGCTCGATGAGCGGGAGCGCGAGATCCTGCGCCTCCGCTTCGGGCTGGATCGGGGCGAGCCCCGCACCCTCGAGGAGGTCGGCGAGCACTTCAATCTCACCCGGGAGCGCATCCGCCAGATCGAGGCCCGGGCCATGTCGAAGTTGCGCCACCCGTCCTCGGACACCGGGGCACGTGATTTACTGACCGTCTAGCGGCGCCTAGGCTCTGCGACCATGAAGAAGCTGCTGATCCTCGCCGTGCTGGTCGCTTTGGGCGTTCTCGCCGCCCGCCGCCTGCGCGAGGCGTAGAAACCCAGAAGGCGCTGATCTAGGCGGCTCGCCCAGCGAGGCGCGCCGCGGCGTGACGGCTACGTAGGCCGCGCCGCCACAAGATGAGGGCGGCGCCGGCAACCGCCAGGCTCGTCGTCACGACCGGCGTGGTGCGTCCGACGCGGTCGCGCAGGCGGATGGGCTTGATGAAATTGCGGACCTCCCAGCCGCGTTCACGCGCCACCTTGGCCAGGGCCCGGTCGGGGTTCACTGCCACCGGGCGTCCCACCGCCTCGAGCATCGGCAGATCGGTGCCCGAGTCGGAATAGGCACTGCTGGCGGCGAGGTCGAGCCCGGTGCGCTCAGCCAGCTCGCGCATCGCTGTGGCCTTGGAGTCGCCGTAGGCGTAGAAGGCCATGCGGCCGGTGTAACACCCCTGCTCGTCGACTTCACCTCTCGAGCAGATCGCCCCGTCGACCCCGAGCAGATCGGCGAGCGGCAGCACGATCTCCTCGGGCGACGCTGACACCAGATAGACACGGTGACCGGCGGCCCGGTGCAACTCCATGAGCTCGAGTGCCTCGGCGTACATGATCGGCTCCATCGTCTGGAGCATCGTCTCGCGCACGATCTGGCGGACCTGGGCCCGGTCCCATCCCTTGGTCAGGGCCAGCATCGACTCGCGCACGCGGACGAGCCGATCCTCATCGGCGCCGAAGTAGAGGTAGATGAGCTGGGAGATTGCGGCCCGCGCCACCATCCGCCGGTTGATCAGCCCGCCCTTGAGGAAGGGCCGCCCGAACGCGGCGATTGACGCACGGTCGATGACCGTCTTGTCGAGATCGAAAAAGGCCGCCTCCATACCTTTAATGGTACGGGTGACTGGACCCCCGCCTTGAGCCTTCGTGACAATTGGAGAACGGGCCCGCGAACATCCGGTGCCCCTGAACTGGGGCGTCGCGGGGGTTGCCGCCTGGTTGCGACTTACGCCTTCTGCTCGGCGATGAACAGGGCGTGCACCGCGTCTTCGGCATCCGCTGTGACCAGAACGAGGACCTCGTCGCCGGACTGGAGCGTCGTGTCGCCCCGGGGGACGACGAGACGGTCGGCCCTGACCACCGCCACGACGACGGCGTCGCGGGGGAAGGCCAGATCGGCGATGGCGGTGTCATTGGCCGGCGAATCCTCGGCCAGAGTGATCTCGACCAGGTGGGCCACGCCGCCTTTGAACTGCAGGAGCCGGACGAGGGAGCCCACCGAGACGGCTTCCTCGACGAGGGCGGTCAGGAGCTGGGGCGTCGAGACCGAGACGTCCACCCCCCAGCTCTCGTTGAAGAGCCATTGGTTCTTGGGATGGTTGACCCTCGCGACGACGCGCGGAACGGCGAACTCCTGTTTGGCCAGCAGCGAGATGACGAGATTGTCCTCGTCGTCGCCCGTGGCCGCCACCACCACGTCGACGGTGGCGAGGCCGGCCCGGTCGAGCGAGGAGACCTCACAGGCGTCCGCTGCCACCCAGGTGATGTCGAGGGTGGGACGCAGCCGCTCCACCAGCTCGGGATCCTGCTCGAAGAGGAGCACCTCGTGGCCGTTGGCGTGCAGGTCGGACGCGATGGCGGTGCCCACGCTCCCCGCGCCTGCGATGGCGACCTTCACGTCCCGCCGTCCGGGGCTCGTCCCGCGGTGCGGGCCAGCATCTCGTCGAATTGGCGCAGGGCATCGTCGAGGACCGCGATGTGCAGGACGTCGCCTTCCTGGCCGACCAGCTCGCGGCCGTCGAGCCGGGGTACGCCGGCGCGGGTCACCGAGACCAGGCTCAGGTGCCCGGGTTGCTCGATCTCGGAGAGGGGCCGGCCCGCCCAGTCCTCGGGGAGCGACCGGTCGACCAGGGTGAGGCGCCCCGTGGCGTCGGACCAGTCGTCGACGTCCTTGTGGGGCAGCAGGCGCCGGCGGACCTGGTCGATGGTCCATGTCACCGTGGCCACGGTGGGGATCCCGAGTCGCTGGTAGATCTCGGCGCGGCGAGGGTCGTAGATGCGGGCGACGACGTTGGGGATCTTGTAGTTCTCTCGGGCGATGCGCACGGTGAGGATGTTGGTGTTGTCACCGCTGGTGACCGCAGCCAGGGCATCCGCCCGGAGCGCGCCCGCCTTCTCGAGGTCGTCGCGGTCGAATCCCGAACCCACGATGCACGGGCCATCCCACTCCTTCAGCCGGCGGAAGGCCTTGGCCGATCTGTCCAGAATTGCGACCGAATGGCCCTCGGCGCTGAGCGAGATGGCGAGGCCCGACCCCACGCGGCCACACCCGACGACGATGACGTGCACGCCACAGTGCAACACGCCGCGTCGGGTCTTGCAAAAAGCGGACAGGCACGTGGACCGGCACCACCGATGATTGCTTCTACTGTGTGCCCGTGGCGACCCCGATCACGGAGGCCCCAGAGAAGGCGACCCCACCTCCGGTCCCCCTCCCGGGGCTCACGGCAGAATCCATCCCCGAGACCCGCCGCTATCGCTTGAAGAACAAGCTGCTCGGGCCGCCCCTGGTCACCGAGCAGCTCGCCTCGGAGCGCTTGCGGCGGCCCATCGCGCTGGGGGTGCTGGCGCCCGACTGCATCTCGTCCTCGGCCTACGGCACCGAGGAGATGCTGACCCAGCTGGTGCCCTACGTCGGCCTGGCCGCCTTCGCCCTGGTCGTCCCGATCACCATCGCCATCCTGGCCGTCCTCTTCTTCGTCACCCTTTCGTACCTGGAGGTCATTCAGCTCTACACCAAGGCCGGCGGCTCCTACGTCGTGGCCCGCGACAACTTCGGCCCGCGTGTCGCGCAGATCGCGGCCGTGGCGTTGTTGATCGACTACACGGTGACGGTTGCCGTGCAGACGTCGGCCGGCACCGCCGCGCTCACCAGCGCCGTGCCCAGCCTGGCGAGGTTCACCGTCGAGATCACGGTGGCGGTGATCCTGCTCCTCCTCTATGGCAACCTGCGCGGCATCCGCGAGGCCGGGAGCTACTTCGCCGTCCCGACCTACTTCTTCATCTTCTCGCTGGCCAGTGTCATTGTGATCGGGTTCATCAAGGAAGCGCTGGGAACGCTGCACTACATCCCCCTCCCGCCGGCGAGCGAGGTCTACGGCGGGAAGATCGGCACGCCCGGGGACGGCTGGCTGATGGGGCTGGCCTTCATCTTCCTGCTGCGCTCGTTCGCCAACGGCGGGTCGTCGCTGACGGGCCTCGAGGCCATCTCCAACGGGGTGAGCAGCTTCCAGAAACCGGAGGCCAAGCACGCGCGCCAGACGCTGGTGGCCATGAGCTCGACGCTGGCGTTCCTGGTGCTGGGCGTCACGCTGCTGGCCCGGTGGACCCACGCCGTCCCCTACGCCAACGGAACGCCGACGGTGGTGTCGCAGGAGGTCCGTGCCGTCTTCGGGACCAGCCCGGTCGGCCACCTCGCGTTCTACGTGGTGCAGCTGGCCACCATGCTCATCCTCTACACCGGCGGCAACACGAGCTTCAACGGGTTCCCCTATCTGGCCAGCTTCGTGGCCGGCGACCGCTTCCTGCCCCGCCAGCTGACGCGGCGAGGCCATCGCCTCGCCTTCTCGAACGGGATCCTCGTGTTGACCGGGGTGGCACTGGCGCTCGTGCTCGTGTACAAGGCACAGGTCGACGGGCTGGTGGCCCTCTACGCCATCGGCGTGTTCACCGGCTTCACCATGGCCGGCTCGGGGATGGTGAAGCACCATGTGACGGCACGCGGGGTCCACTGGAGGCGCGGCGTCGCCATCAACGGATTCTCCGCCTTCTTGTCCTTCACCGTCGTCCTCATCTTCGCCGTGGCGAAGTTCAAGGAAGGCGCCTGGCTCATCTTCGTGGTCGGACCGCTCCTCTATATCGGGCTCATCCGTCTGCACCGCCAGTACGTGGCCGAGGCCGAGATGCTCGAGACGGGTGTGGCCGAGGCGTCCGAGGAGCCCATTCTGCGGCGCCACGTGGTCGTCGTGTTCGTCGACCGCCTCGACATGGCCGTGGTGCGCGCCCTGCAGTATGCGCGCACGCTGGCACCGGACGACCTGCGCGCGGTGCACTTCGACATCGACACCAAGGCGGCCCGGGAGCTCGAGGCCGAGTGGGGCCGGTTCGGCCTCGGCCGGCTGCCGCTCGACATCATCGAGGTGCCGGATCGCCGCCTGGGCCGGGCAGCGATCGAGCTCGTCGCCGATGCGACGTTGGACGGCGACACAGAGTGCACGGTGCTGCTGCCGCGGCGGAGCTACGGCCGGGTCTGGCAGCGCTTCCTGCACGACAGGACGGCCGACAAGATCGCCGCCGTCCTGGGCCAGGTGCCTCACGTGAGTGCCACCATCGTGCCGTTCGCCGTGGGCGGCCGGTTCGGCGAGCGTGTGCGCTCGTACGGCCGCTCGGTCCAGCGGGCCCGGCTGGCCGGCGCCCCGGCTGGTGGCACTGCGCCGGTCGACGACCAGGGCCGGACGGGCGTCGACCGCATGGGGCGGCGGGACGGACCCAGGCGCCCGGCGACCGTCCTGGCGGCCGATCAGACGCTGGCGGTGCGGGCCGGTGCCACGACGCCCATCGCCTCCGTCGTGCCGCGCCAGCGCATCCGGGTCGCCGGGCGGGTGAAGTCGGTCCGGGTCCAGCCCCGGGCCGGCACCTCGAATCTCGAATGCGTGCTCAGTGACGGGACAGGGGGCCTGCTCCTGGTCTTCCAGGGGAGGCCGAAGATCGCCGGGATCGAGCCGGGGGCGCGCCTGGTGGCCGAGGGAATGGTGGGCACCTGGGGCCGCCGGCCCGCCATGCTCAACCCCTCCTTCGAGCTGGTGCAGGGGGCGCCGAGCGATCCGGCGGAGTCCTGAGCCTTTCGCCTGTACCCGAGCCGCCTGAGCGTGGGCCAAATTGCCGGACCGGTCGCCAGTCGCTAACGTCCCCCCCGGCCCAGCGTCGGGTGCGACCCCACCGTGGCGCCGTCGGCCTGGGGTGATGACATCGAAGCAACGGTGCTGAGCGCTGCCGCACCGAACGGAGGAGGGCGCCTCCTTCACCTCCCCGCCAGACGGACAGGAAGAGAAAGGGCACACCGGGAATGATCAAACTGCTCGCAGCCGATGGCGGCTACCAGGCCTTCCACCTCGGCGGGGTGGACAAGACGTGGCTCTATATCTGCCTGGTGGCCGGCATCGTCGGCATCGTCGCCGGCCTGCTGTTGGCCCGCAACGTCCTCGCCTTCGACCAGGGCACCGCCAAAATGAAGGAGATCGCCCTGGCGGTGCAGGAGGGGGCCCAGGCCTTCCTCGGCCGGCAGTTCCGGGCCATCGCGTTGATCGTCATCCCCTTGGCCATCCTGATCTTCTTTACCGCCACCAAGGTGGTGCGGCCCGATGGCAGCGTCGCCCTGACCTTCGTCCAGGACGGCTTCTACCGAGTGATCTGCTTCCTCTTCGGTGCGGCCTTCTCCGGACTGACGGGCTTCATCGGCATGAGCATCGCCGTGCGGGGAAACGTCCGCACGGCGGCGGCAGCCTCCCGGGGCGGTGGCATGAAGGAGGCCCTCCGGGTGGCCTTCCGGACCGGCGCCGTGACCGGCATGCTCTGCGTGGGCCTCGGCCTCGTCGGTGCCACAGCCATCGTCCTCATCTTCCAGAACTCCGCCACGGCCGTGCTCATCGGTTTCGCCTTCGGCGCCTCCCTCCTCGCTCTCTTCATGCGTGTCGGCGGCGGCATCTTCACCAAGGCCGCCGACGTGGGTGCCGACCTCGTGGGCAAGGTCGAGGCGGGCATCCCAGAAGACGACCCCCGCAACGCGGCCACCATCGCCGACAACGTGGGCGACAACGTGGGCGACTGCGCCGGCATGGCGGCCGACCTCTTCGAGTCCTACGAGATCACGATCATTGCCGCGCTGATCCTGGGGTACTCCGCCTTCCGGCTCCACCACACCACGGCAGCGGTGCTCTATCCCCTCATCGTCCCGGCCATCGGGATCTTCGCCTCCGTCATCGGCGTCCTGGTGGTGCGGGCCCGCAACAACGACCGCAACGCGCTGGCCCCGATCAACCGCGGGTTCTGGCTGGCCGCCATCTTGACGGTGATCGGGGCCTTCCTGGTAGCCCAGTTCTACGTGCACGATCTCAAGGTCTTCTACGCCGTCCTGACCGGGGTGGTCCTGTCGCTGGTGGCGAGCCAGATCACCGAGCAGTTCACCTCGACCGAGCGCGGGCCGGTGAAGGAGATTGCCGCGTCCGCCAGGACCGGGCCGGCCACGACGGTGCTGGCGGGAATCTCCATCGGGCTCGAGTCCTCCGTCTGGGCGATCATCGCCATCGCCATCGCCATCGGCGTGGCCATCGGCTTGGGCGACGGCAACATCGAACTCACGTTCTACCTGGTGGCCCTGATCGGTATCGGCCTGCTGGCCACCGCCGGCATGGTTGTCTCCGAGGACAGTTTCGGCCCGGTGTCGGACAACGCGGCCGGCATCGCCGAGATGTCGGGCGAGTTCACCGGTGAGGCTGAACGCGTCATGGTGAGCCTCGACGCCGTGGGGAACACCACCAAGGCCATTACCAAGGGCGTGGCCATCGGCTCGGCCGTCATCGCGTCCGTCGCGCTCTTCGCGTCCTTCATCGAGACGATCGGCGAACAGCTCCCCAGCCTGCACGCGACCGGAGCCAAACTCTTCTCGATCATTCAGATCAACGTGGCCAACCCGACGACGTTCATCGGGCTGCTCATAGGCGGCTCGATCGCGTTCTTGTTCTCGTCACTGGCCATCCGTGCCGTCGGCCGCTCGGCCGGCACGGTCGTGCTCGAGGTGCGGCGCCAGTTCCGCGAGCACCCCGGCATCATGGACTACACCGAGAAGCCCGAGTACGGGCGGGTGATCAGCATCTGCACCGCGGCGGCACAGCGCGAGCTGGCCACCCCGGCCCTCCTGGCCATCCTGACCCCCGTCATCGTGGGCTTCGGCATCAACTACCTGGCACTGGGCGCCTTCTTGGCCGGGACGATCCTCACCGGTCAGCTGCTGGCCAACACGCTGTCGAACTCGGGCGGTGCGTGGGACAACGCCAAGAAGTACATCGAGGACGGCAACGAGGGCGGGAAGGGCTCGGAGGCCCACAAGGCCGCCGTCATCGGCGACACGGTGGGCGACCCCTTCAAGGACACGGCCGGACCGGCCCTGAACCCGATGATCAAGGTCATGAACCTGGTCTCCCTCCTCATTCTGCCGGCGGTCATCACGCTGCGGCACCACACGGGCGCCCGCCTCGCCATCGCCGGCGTCGCCCTGGTGATCCTGCTCGCCGCGCTCGCCTTCTCCAAGCGGGGCTCGGAGGCGATGGATGCCGACTCGGCCGACTCCACACCGGCGGCGGCGCCTGTTGCGCCGGTCGAATGACCTGCTCAGGCGCATAGCGGCCCGTTCTGCCGGCGCCCTGGTTGTATACCTTGCCCTTGACAGGTGGGGCGGCCTACCCCACTCTGACGTGACCATGCCCATCCTTCCCCCCACCCGACTGCAGCCCCGCGGGGTTTGCCGTGGGTAAGGCGCTCGTCATCGTGGAGTCGCCGGCCAAGGCGCGGACCATCGGCGGCATGCTCGGGCCGGATTTCATCGTCGAGTCGTCCATCGGCCACATCCGCGACCTGCCCCGGGGTGCCGACGAGGTCCCTGCCGCCTACAAGGGTGAGTCGTGGGCGCGGCTCGGGGTGGACGTGGACAACGGCTTCAAGCCGCTGTACGTGGTGTCCTCCCCCAAGAAGTCGGTCGTGGCCAACCTGAAGAAACTGCTGAAGGGCGCCGACGAGCTGTATCTCGCGACGGACGAGGACCGCGAGGGCGAGTCGATCGCGTGGCACCTCTCCGAAGTGCTGTCGCCGACCGTCCCGGTCAAGCGGATGGTGTTCCACGAGATCACGCCGGCCGCCATCACCCGTGCCGTCGAGGAGTGGCGCGATCTCGATCGCCGCCTGGTGGACGCACAGGAGGCGCGCCGCATCCTGGACCGCCTCTACGGCTACGAGGTGTCTCCGGTCCTGTGGCGCAAGGTCATGCCGCGCCTGTCGGCCGGGAGGGTGCAGAGCGTGGCCACCCGCATGGTGGTCGAGCGCGAGCGGGCCCGCATGCGCTTTCGCTCCGCCACCTGGTGGGGGGTCGACGGCACCTTCACCAATGCCGCGAACGTCGGGCTTCGGCGCCGCGCTGATCGGGTTGGGCGGGGCCACCGTCGCCACCGGCAAGGACTTCGACGAGCACGGGGAGCGCACCGGAAAGAGCGACGTCCGTGTGCTCGGTGAGGAGGAGGCGACCTCGGTCGCGGGCGCGCTGGTCGGCCGCTCCTTCACCGTCAGCGCGGTGACCGAACGGCCCTTCCGCCGCTCGCCGGCGGCGCCGTTCATGACCTCGACCCTGCAGCAGGAGGCGGGCCGCAAGCTCCGCTTCAGCGCGCAGCGGGCCATGCAGGTGGCGCAGCGCCTCTACGAGCAGGGCTTCATCACGTACATGCGCACGGACTCGACGACGCTCTCGGACCAGGCGCTGACGGCCGCTCGCTCCCAGGCCCGGGAGATGTACGGCGACGCCTACGTCCCCGATGCGCCGCGCCGTTACGAACGAAAGGTCAAGAATGCGCAGGAGGCCCACGAGGCCATCCGACCCTCGGGCGAGACATTCCGGACGCCCGAGCAGGCCGGACGTGCATTGTCGGGGGACGAGCTCCGCCTGTACGAGTTGATCTGGAAGCGCACGGTGGCCTCCCAGATGAACGACGCCACGGGGACGAGTGCGCAGATCCGCCTGACGGCCGAGGTGCCCGAGGGCGTGGCGCAGGGGCAGGAGGCCGAGTTCTCCGCCAGCGGGCGCGTGATCGCATTCCCGGGATTCCTGCGAGCCTACGTCGAAGGGGAGGACGACCCTGACGCCGAACTGGCCGACCGCGAGGTCGTGCTTCCTGCGCTGTCCGTGGGCGACGTCGTGGAGGGCAGCGCGTTCGAGCCCGGCTCGCACACCACACAGCCGCCCGCGCGCTACACCGAGGCCTCGCTCGTCAAGGCCATGGAGGAGCTCGGGGTCGGGCGACCGTCCACCTACGCCAGCGTCATCGCCACCATTCTCGACCGCGGCTACGTGTGGAAGAAGGGAACGGCGCTCGTGCCGAGCTTCACCGCCTTCGCCGTGGTCGGGCTTCTCGAACGCTATTTCGGCGATCTGGTCGACTACGGCTTCACGGCATCGATGGAGGACGATCTCGACGAGATCGCTGCCGGGCGCGAGGAGGCCCTGCCCTGGCTGACGCGGTTCTACTTCGGCACGAATGTCCCCGGCGCGACCAACGGGCACGGCGAGGAGGTCGAAACGGTCGGGCTCAAGGCCTCGGTCGCGACGCACCTCAGCGAAATTGACGCCCGCGAGATCAACTCCATCCCCCTCGGCAACGGGACCGACGGCGAGCCGATCGTGGCGCGGGTGGGCCGCTACGGCCCCTACCTCCAGCGCGGCGAGGACCGGGCCTCCATCCCTGACGACATGGCCCCCGACGAGCTGACGATCGAGCGGGCGGAGGAGATCCTGGCCGCCCCCTCCAACGACCGCGTGCTGGGCACCCACCCCGAGAGCGGGCTCGACATTCAGGTCAAGGCCGGGCGCTTCGGCCCCTACGTGCAGGTGGGCGAGGTGGTGGAGGGTGGGGACAAGCCGCGCACGGCGTCGCTCTTCTCCTCCATGGAGCCGTCCACGCTGACGCTGGAACAGGCCCTGCAGCTGCTGCAGATACCGCGCGTCATCGGGACGGACCCCGAGACGGACGAGGACGTCGTGGCCCACAACGGCCGCTTCGGCCCGTACCTCAAACGAGGTGCCGACACGCGCAGCCTCGGCAGCGAGGAGCAGCTGCTTACCGTGACCCTTCCCGAAGCGCAGGCGCTGTTCGCTCAACCCAAGCAACGCCGGGGTCGCGCGTCGGCCGCACCGCTGCGCGAGCTGGGCACCGATCCGACCACCAACCTGCCGGTCGTCGTCAAGGAGGGCCGTTTCGGCCCCTACGTGACCGACGGCACCACCAACGCCAGCCTGCGCAAGGGCGACGTCGTGGAGTCGATCGACATTGAGCGCGCGTCGGAGCTGCTCGGCGACCGGCGAGCCGCCGGCCCCTCGACACGCAAGAAGAAGGCGGCCAAGAAGGCCGCGCCGGCCAAGAAGAAGGCCACGGCCAAGAAAGCCACGGCCAAGAAAGCGGCCGCCAAGAAGAGCGGGGCGACGAAGAAGGCCACCGGCACCAAGAAGGCTGCGCCGACCGAACCGTTCTGAGATGCCGGCCCGGGGTCGCCTCATTGCGCTCGAGGGCATCGACGGCTGTGGCAAGTCCACCCAGGCCCGCGCGTTGGCAGACGTTCTCGCCGCCCGGCTCACCTTCGAGCCCGGCGCGACGCCGATCGGGGCCCGGTTGCGCGAGCTCCTGCTGGCACCCGACGCGGCACCGCCGACGCCGCGTACGGAAGCGCTGCTGATGGCGGCGGACCGGGCGGAACACGTGGCCCGCATGGTGGAGCCTGCTCTGGCCGCGGGCGAGTGGGTGGTCAGCGACCGCTACGCCGGATCGACCGTCGCCTATCAAGGCTTCGGGCAGGGCCTCGACCCGGCCGAGCTGGACGGGCTGGTCCAGTGGGCCACCGGCAGGCTGGCTGCGGACCTCTCGATCCTGGTCGACGTCAGCGTCGACGTGGCGGCGGCCCGGCTGGCGGCGCAGGGCGGGAGTGCAGCCGACCGCATCGAGCGTCTGGGGCCGGACTTCGCCGCGAGGGTGCGCGGGGGGTTCTTGGCCCAGGCGGCGCAGGACCCGGCCCACTGGCTCGTCGTCGACGGGACGCTGGAGGTCGACGCGCTCGACGGCGCATATCGTGGCCTGCGTGCGCGAACGACTCGGTGACGCGCCCGCTGGGCGCCGGTGACGGCCGAGCGTCCCGTCCCCGAACTCTTCGCCGGCGTCGTGTCACAGGACGCGGCGGTGGCGGCCCTCCGCGCCGCCGCGGCCCATCCCGTGCATGCCTACCTCTTCCGGGGCCCGCCCGGGAACGGGGGGCTCGCGGCGGCCTACGGGTTCGCCGCGGCGCTCCTGTGCCCCGAGGGCGGGTGCGGGGAGTGTGCGACCTGCCGGGCGGCCCTGGCCGGCACCGACCCCGATCTGCACGTCGTGCGCCGCAGCGGGGCTTCGGTCTCCATCGGCGACCTGCGCCAGGTGGTCGCGCTGGCCCAGCGCCGGCCGCTTCATGCGGCGCGTCAGGTGATCGTCGTCCTCGACGCGCATCTCGCTGCGTTGCGGGCGCCCGCGATCCTGAAGACACTCGAGGAGCCGCCCGGCAACACCGTCTTCGTGTTGCTGGCGGACGATGTCATCCCCGAACTCGTGACAGTGGCCAGCCGCTGCGTCGAGGTCGCCTTTCCGCCTGTGCCGCGGGCCGAGTTGGTGCAGTGGCTCGCGGACTCAGGCGTGCCGCCGGAGATGGCGGTGGTGGTGGCGGACAGCAGCGGTGGCAACCCCGAACGCGGCTCGCGTCATGGTCGACGATCCCGACGTGGCGGCGCGAGTCGCGCTGTGGTCCTCGGTGCCCGAGGAGCTGACGGCGGCCGGCATGACCGCGGCCGGCATGACCCGGCGCGTGCTGGAGTCGGCCGACCGGGCGGTCGAGCCCTTGCGTGCCGCCCATGCCCGCGAGATCGAGTCGTTGACCGCGGCCGCCAAGGAGATGGGCGAGCGCGGGCTCCCCGGGCGCAAGGAGATCGTCGACCAGCACCAGCGCGAGGAGCGGCGCTTCCGTACGGATGCCCTGCGGGCCGGGCTCGGGGTGTTGGCCCGGGCCTACCGCGGCTCGTGTCGTCCGGGCGGCCGGCGGCAGCATCGTGGTGGGCGATCCGGACGTCCGCAGTGCCACCGAGGCGGTCGGCCTCATCACCGAGACGGCGGCGGCGCTCCCGCGCAATCCCAACGAGACCCTTCTGGTGCAGTCGCTCTTCGTGCGCCTGGCTGCGCTGGCTGCCTAGAGCCTTCCGTACCGAACGCACCCACGCACGCCGCCTGGGGCCCCCGGCGTGGCACCTCACGTGGCGTCAGGGGCGCGTGAGGGGCCAGAGCATTAGAGTCTCGCCGGATCTCCCGAGGGTGGCGGAAGCGAGTGGATGCATGGTGGCCGAAGGCGAACCTCCCCCCCAGCGCTTGGAGATCCGGGTACTCGGTCCGGTCGAGATCGCCTGGGACGGGCGCCTCATCGATATCGGGGGGATGAAGGCACGGGCGCTCGTCGCCCGGCTCCTCATCGATCGCCACATCATCGTGTCGGTGGACCGTCTCGTGGACTCCTTGTGGCGCGACAACGACGGGATGGGGGCTGAGATCGCGATGCGATCGACCATCTCGCGTCTGCGCAAACGCATCCGCGAAGCTGGTGTGCCCCAGGACGTCATCGTGACGCGGGCGCCGGGCTATCTCCTCGATGTCCCCGCGGAGGCGACGGACGTCTTCCGGCTCGAACGCCTGGTGGCAGAGGGCCGCGTCCAGTTGGCCCGGCGGCGCCCGAGCGAGTGCGTGCGGCTCCTCTCCGAGGCCGAGGGGCTCTGGCGCGGGCCGGCCTACAGCGAGGTCCGTGACGAACCGTTTGCCCGGGCCGAGGCGCGCCGCCTGGAGGAACTGCGGCTGCTCGCCACCGAGACGAGGATGGACGCCGAGCTCACGATGGGCCGCCACGAGGCGGTCACCGGTGAGCTGGAAACGTTGACGAGCGCCAACCCCATGCGCGAACGGCTGTGGTCGCAGCGGATGCTGGCGCTCTACCGCTGCCGCCGCCAGGCGGAGGCACTGCGGGTGTTCCAGGACCTGCGGGTCGTCCTGGTCGACGAGCTGGGGATCGAACCGGGGCACGACGTGTCCTGGCTGGAGCATGCCATCCTGGCCCAGGACCCCGCGTTGGACTTCGTGGTCCCGCACGAAGCCGGCCCCAGCAGCGCCACCACGGCGTCGGCGGCACCGTCGTCGTTCCGCTACCAGGTTCGTGTGCCGGCGTCCCAGCGCGAGGGGCCACTGGTGGGCCGGGCCCGCGAGTCGGCGCTCCTGCGCGACTGGTGGACGTCGGTCGGGCTGGGCGCCGGGCGTCTCCTGCTGGTCGACGGCGACCCGGGCATCGGGAAGACGCGTCTCGTGGTCGACCTGGCGCGGGCCGTCGAGGCGGACGGTGCGCTGGTCCTGTGGGGACGCTGCGACGAGGACCCGGTGGCGCCGTTCCAGCCCTTCGCCGAGGCGCTGGGCCGCTACTTCCAGTCGCTCTCGGCGGATCGCATTTCGCGCATGCCCGACTGGCAGCTCACCGAGCTCTCCCGGCTGGTCCTGCGCCTGCGCGAGTACGTGCCGACGGCCGAGGACGAGGGTGGCGACCCCGAAAGGGATCGTTTCCGGTTCTTCGAGGCGGTCGTGGCCACACTGAACGAGCTGGCGTCCAGCGGTCCCGTCCTCCTGGTGATCGACAACCTCCATGCCGCCGACGAGCCGACCCTGCTGTTGCTGCGCCACGTGCTGCGGGGCAGCCGACGACGCCAAGCTCGGCATCGTGGGGATGTTCATCGACACCGAGGTGCCGGCTGCCCACCGCCTGCGCGCCATGCTGGCGGACTTCCGGGCGGTGCACCCGGTGGCCACGGTGCACCTGCGGGGTTTGAGCAGCGCCGGGGTGGAGGAACTGGTGCAGGGGTGGCCGAACGCACCGGCGGACCTCGTCCCCCAGCTCTGCCGGCTGACGGACGGCAACCCCCTCTTCCTCGACGAGCTCCTCCGTCAGCTGGGCTACCGGGAGGCCGAGCAGGCCGAGGAGGGGGACGCGCCCGTCCCGCCGAACCTGAGCCCGACCGAAGCGATCCGTGAGCTCGTCGCCCGGCGCGTTTCGCGGCTTCCAGAAGACGTGATCTACCTGCTGCAGGCGGCGGCCGTGGCCGGCCCCGAATGCGAGGCGGGCGTTGTCGCCGAGGCGGCCGAGCTGACCCCGGAGCGACAGCTCGACGCTTTCGACCGGGCCGAGGAGTCGCGCCTGCTCCGCCGCGTCGGCGAGGAGCTCCATGACCGCTACGCCTTCACCCACACGCTCGTACGCGACGCCATCTACGGGGAGCTCCTGCGCGGGAGGCGGTTGCGCTACCACCACAAGATCGCCGTCGCCATGGAGCGGGTTGCACGCCGACGAGTTGGACACCTATGTCAACGAGCTGGCCCATCACTTCTACATGGGCGCGGCCCTGGCCGACGCGGACAAGGCCACCCACTACTGCCGGGCCGCCGGGGAGCGCGCGCTCCGCCTCCTCGCGTTCGAGGAGGCGGCGGTCCATTTCACCCGCAGCTTGGAGGTGGCCGAGCAGTTCGGCTCTTCCGCCCCCGAGGCGCGCTGCGACGCCCTCATCGCTCTCGCCGAGGCCCAGAACCGGGCAGGCGACACGGCGTCGGCCAACGCCAACTTCGAAAGGGCGGCCGCACTCGCACGGTCCATCCGCGATGCCGAGCGTCTCGCGGCCGCCGCTCTGCGCGCCGGCCCGCTGAGCTATCTCGGGATCGTGCGGGCCAACGAGGAACAGATACGGCTTCTGGAGGAGGCTCTGGCGGCATTGCCCGAGGGCAAGGATTCACACCTCCGCGCCATGGTGACGGCCCGCCTCGGCCTCGTGATCGTGTATAGGTCCGACTTGCCCACCGCGGAATCCCTGCGACGCTCACTCGCGCTCAGCAATGCCGCGGTCGCCATGGCCAGGCGTCTCGGGGACCGCGTCGCGCTCGGGTACGCACTCAACGCGCGTATGCACGCGCTGTGGGGTGTCGGGGCCGCGCCCGAGCGGCTCGCCACGGGGACGGAGCTCGGTGAGATCGCCGACGACATCGGCGACGAGCTCCTGGCTCTGCACGGGCATATGTGGCGTATCCGTGAGCTGCTGGCCCAGGGCCACGTCGACGCGGTGAACGAGGAGATCGCCCGGTTCCGTGCCCGCGACACCGGTCCGGTGCATCCGCTCGAGGCGTCGTACGCCTTCAACGTGACGGCGATGATGGCGTTGTTGGAGGGAAAGTTCGAGCAGGCGGAGCAGCTCGGCCAACGGGCCCTGGAGGTGGCGGAGGGTCACAACGAACTCGCGCTCAGCTTCTACGGGGCGCTCATGCTCTGGACGTGGTGGCAGCGCGGCGACCTGACCGGGCCGGTGCGGATGTTTCGGGAGGTCGTCGAGCAGACCCCGACCGAGTACCTCACGGTGCCGGCTGCTCTCGCCCTGCTCCATGCCGAGGCGGGCAATGCCGAGGCATCCTTGGAGCAGTTGCGGTGGCTGGCCGCGGTCGGATGGGAGAACGTGGCGGACGATCAGAGCGAGGGCGTGTCGCTGGCCATGGCGGCAGCGGCCTGCAGCGTGCTCGGGGACCTGGCGAGCGACGTGGCGCCGCCCCTCTACGAGGGCATGCGGCGTTACGCCGGGACCGCGATCGTGGTCCGCGCGCCGGCCGCGGCGTGCCTGGGGCCCGCCGACCACTATCTCGGGCTCCTGGCGGGGACCATGGGCGACCTGGCACTCGCCGAGGTCCACCACGAAGCAGCATTGCGTCTGGCCCGTCGCATGGGCTCTCCACCCTTCGTGGCCGCGGCGGAGGTGGAGCTCGCCCGGATACTGCGCATGCGCCGGCCGACCGCTGACGAGGAACGGGTAGCCGTGCTCCTGCGCAGCGCGGAAGAGTCCGCGTTGGCGATGGGGTTGCACAGGCTGGCGCGGTTGGCCGCCGAGCCCGGCTGACGCCGCCGTCAGTGCGCCGTGGTCTCCCCGTCGGGTGAGCCCCGCGCCGGAATCCCCTCGTCTTCGTACGCCGCCAACCTGTCGTCGGCCTCGCGGATACGGCGGCTCATGCCGCTGAGCAGCGCATTGCGGAACCCAGGGATCTCCATCATGGACTCGAACTCCCGCGGCCCGACGATGAGGACGTCGAGATCGGTCGTGGCGTGCACGGTGGCGCTGCGGGGCATGGCCTCAATGGCCGCCAGCTCGCCGAAGTAGTCGCCGGCATGGAGGATGTTCACCACGTGCCCGTCGCGCGTGACCGTGGCCGTCCCCTCCAAGATGACGAAGAGCTCGCGGCCGAGCCGACCTTCGCGCAGGATGACCTCGCCGGCTTGAATCCGGAGGCGCTCGGCGATGCGCGCCATCTCGATGAGCTGCTCCTCGGTGCAGGCGGCGAACCAGGGCACGCCCTGGAGGCGGTCGGGTGCGGCCCGCTCGCCTCCCTCGTCGTCTGTGCTCATCCGCTCTCCCCGTCGGCGGAGAGCCGTGCCCCGCGTCGTCAGGGTATTCCCTTGGCGGACCCACCTGGGGGAGTCCGGGACCCGGGGGCTCCCGAAGGGCCGAAGGTCACAGACGGGGAGTCGCCGGAGACGCCTTCCCTCGGTGCCGGCCATGGTCCGGCGCATCGAGCGCGGCCGCCAACCGGGCCTCGGCGATACGCAACCGGCTGGCCATGCTGCGGAACAGCGCGTCGCGGAATCCGGGGATGTCGGCCATGGAGGAGAACTCGCGTGGGCCGATGATGAGCACATCGAGATCGGACAGGGCTGTCACCGTGGCATTGCGCGGGCCGGGGTCCATGGCGGCCAGCTCGCCGAAGAAATCACCCGCACTCAGAGTGTTCACCCGCCGGCCCTGCTGGGTGACCGCCACCGAGCCGGTGAGGATCAAGAAGAGCTCGCGGCCGATCCGCCCTTCGCGGGCCAGCACCTCACCCGCGCCCACCTGGACCCGCTCGGCCAGTTGGGCGACGTCCTGCAGCTGGGCATGGGTGCAGTTCCGCAGCAGGTCGACGGCTTTCAGCCGCTCGACGGTCGCCTGTCTCCCCATGGTGGATACCACGACCTCCCCTCCCTCCTGGTGCGGTCGACGGCGTCCCGCGACGGCTTCCGGCGCCAGCCAGTCTGCGCCCCGTCGCTTGCACCGTCATTGCAGGACTGTTGCAGCTGTTGCGGAGCAGCGAAGGGCCGATCTGGGGCGGTCGCCGAACGACCGCTCGTTACTGCCGAAACCTGCCGTCAGGGAGCGCTGTCGGCGACGACGGGGGCGTAGACGAGCCCGGGCGCGGGCAGGCCCGGCCGCTCGTAGTCCTCCCGGTGGATCTGGTCGTCGTCGAGGGCTGCCATGGCGGGGTCGAGCGGCGGAATGGACCAGCGCGAGCGCAGGTCCTCGACTGGCTCGGGAGCGTGGGCCCAGAAGTCCCAGTGGCCCGAGTAGAGGTTCTCCGTCATGGCCCGGCCGCGGGCAATGGCCACCCAGAGCTTGGCGGCGTCGAGACCGAGGTGGACGTTGCCCTCGTAGTTGTCCGCCCAGTCCGGATCGGCCTCCATCCGTGCCTTGTCGCCGGCATTGAGACCTTTGTTGATGTCGATTCCGAGGTGGTAGATCATGATTGTCGGAAGCACATGGCTCTCCATGAAGTCCACGTGCGGGTCGAACTGCCCACCGGTGAAGGCGGCGACGAGCAACTCGCCCTGGGCCGACGTCGAATAGCCCGACAACAGGTGCAGGCAGTCGTGGTTGATGGCCCAGAGCTCGGCCAGGCCATCGGGATCCCCGGGCCAGGTGTACGCGTTCCGCTTGTAGTGGTGGTAGAGCGCGTTGCCCAGCGTGTCCTCGGGAAGGTCGACCAGGCGGTCGAACCGGGCGACCAGCACCGGGTCCCGGGCGTCGCCACCGTAGGGGTGAAAGGGGCTGTAGGGATCGTCGGGGTCCCACGGCAGGCCGGGGATGGTCATGGTGTTGGCGCGGATCATGTCGAACCCGGCCCAGCGGGCATGGTCCAGGTGCAGCTGGGTGAGCGCGTCGACGAACTCGGCCTGGACGTGCAGGGCGGTGGCCATGTCGACCACAACGCCGAGCTTGCCCTTCTCGATGCCGCCATCGAGCAGAGAGAGCACCGCGAGGACCCGGATCAGCTCGAGCCGCCGCTCGGGGTCCGTGATCGTCCGCACCAGCTCGCCCGAGGCAATAGGTGTCAGCGCATGGAGGTCCACGGGGTCGTGGTAGCCGAAGACCGTGGAGAGGGCGCCCGTGATACCGCGCTCGTCGGCGGTCGACAAGGGTGTCGTCCCGGCCGTCGAGGCGACCGTCCAGGCGGCGCGGGCGATGGCCTGGGCCTCGGTCGGAGGAGCGCTCGATGCCGTCACGCCGTCACCTCCATTCCCGTTCGTTGGCCGTTGTGCTGTGCGCCGGATCCGGTCATGTGGAGCTAGGTATCGTCAGCGGCCGGGATTGACTTGAGAGGGGGACCGGCCGGCTCTTGGGGCCGTCGGGCAATGGATCAGCGGCCGTAGGCCGGTTCGCTGGGCCCGTGACTGCGGCGTCTACCATGTTGGCCCGGTTCCGGATGCGGGGGTCTGCAGAGGCCTCCGGCCATTTTTCGGGGACGGCGGTTGCCTGGGTAGCTCAGTCGGTAGAGCAGCGCACTCGTAATGCGCAGGTCAGGAGTTCGAATCTCCTCTCAGGCTCCCTGGTCAGAGGCTATTTCTGACCCCATCGCAGGGCATCACCCGTATAGTGGCTCTTCGGATTTCAGCGGGGAGCCACCGCGTCCGGAGGTCCCCCTGAATTAGGCGAAGGTGCTCCAGGGTTGTGGTGTGAGCCAACTTCCCAGCAGCACCTTCGTCGTTACTGACCCTAGCGAGATCGTGAGGGCCATGGTGGGTCTCAAAGACGTCCGCGTCCTCGCGTACGTGCGCCGGGGTCCCGGCGTCGAGCTCATGATCGAGCAGGTGACCGGGGAGCTGTCGTGTCCGACGTGCGGGCAGCGAGCCCAGATCAAAGAGCGCCCGGTCGTGCACTACGTGGACCTGCCCGTCTACGGCACCCCCATGTCGTTGGCCTGGAAGAAGCACCGGCTGCGCTGTCTAGACCCGAGCTGCCCCAAGAGGTCCTGGGTGCTCGAGGATCACCGGATCGCGGCCAAGAGTTGCTTGTTGACGACCAGGGCGGCCAAGTGGGCGACGGTCCAGGTGGGAGGCGGCCGGACCGTCTCAGAAGTGGCGGCCGAGCTCTCCTGTGACTGGCACACGGTCAACGACGCCGTGTGCACCTATGGCGAGGCCCTGCTGGCCGCGGATCGCAAGCGCCTGAACCGCACCACGGCCATCGGCCTCGACGAGACGTCCTTCGTCAAGCTCTCTTCGCGGGTGACGACCGACTACGCCACCACGGTGGCCGACGTGGAGAACCACCAGATCATCGAGATCCTCCCCACCCGCAAATACACCGATGTGGCGGGCTGGATCGACAAACAACCCAAGCCCTGGAAGGAGCGCATCCGCTTCGGGGCCCTCGACATGTCGGCCACCTATGCGGCGGTCTACACGGTCATGTTGCCCAGGGCGGCCCAGGTGGTCGACCCCTTCCACGTCATCTCGCTGGCCAATCGCAGCCTCGATGCCGTCCGCCGGCGCGTCCAGACCGAACAGACCGGCCATCGGGGGCGACGCGACGATCCGCTCTATCGGGCCCGCCGGGTCCTTTTGCGCGGCGAAGAGCACCTCGACACCGCTGCCACCGAACGCCTGTGGTCACTGCTCGCCCTGGGCGATCCCGGGGCCGAAGTGGCCGTCGCCTATCGGGTCAAGGAGCGCCTTCGCGAGTTCTATCGAACGCGCCACCCCAAGACAGCAGAGGCGATGCTCAGAGAGCTTGAGCAGCACTGCCGCCGACGCACCATGCCTCCCGAAATCCAGAGGCTCGGACGGACCCTGCACGCCTGGTTCGAAAAGATCGCCAACTTCCACCTGGCCCGGGTGTCCAACGGCCCCACCGAAGCGCTCAACAACCTGATCAAGCGGATCAAGCGGATCGGCTTCGGATTCCGCAACTTCGAGAACTACCGGATCCGAGCGCTGCTCTACGCCGGCAAGCCGAACTGGCGCGTCCTGGGCTCGATCGTCGTCCGGTGAGGTCGCAGACCCCGCCAGAATCCGAAGACCCCGTATAGTCACGTCTGGTCAGACTTACCAGGGATTACGCGGTGTTAGGCACGATTTCTAGGCTCGGGTATAGCCACAAACGCTCAGTCCGAGAACTCGTATTCCACGATATTCGCCGGGTCACCGGTGCGCTCGATGCCGTCAACATCAGTGAATCGGTACTCCTGAAACGGTCGCTGTTCCGGTGGTCGCCGAGTGGTCCGGGTGTCGAGGACCGTGATGTTAAACGACTGATTCCCGACGTCGTAGGCGTCGCCAGTGGCTAGCTTCACCTTCTTCACTTTGGCCTGCGCGGCTACAGCCGCACAGCGCGCACTTGGGCGGGCGCCTTCTAGGTCAAATGATGATAGATGATAAGCATTGCCTATCACCTAAAAGATATGAGCATCGCTCATACAAACTCCCAGCTCCTTGCCCGCCCCAATGTGGTTGGCCTTGACGTAGGTCTTGGGCCGGCGCCTCGCCCGACCGCTGCGCAAACACGTATGGAGTTCTTTGCGCAGCGCTCCACGGCTTTGCGCAAAGAGCGACTGGTAGATGGTCTCGTGGGACACCTGCATCTCCGGACGATCGGGGTACTCCAGAGCCGACCACGCCGAGATCTGCTGAGGTGACGACCTCGCCTCGAGCTCGCACTCGACGATCCCTCGCAGTCGCCGGCAGGCCGCCAGCTTGGCTCTCTTCGGCCGCAGGGCCCGTCCGCAAGCTGCCTGGTCGGCCACCAGGGCCCGGTATTTCTTGCGTCCGCCGTTGGCGTTGACCTCTCGGCACATCGCCGAAGGCGACCGACCGAGGTCCGCAGCGATGGCGCGAATACAGTGACCGGCCGCCAGGCCCCTCGAAATTTCGGACCAGATGCCTGGCGATGCGCTTGACGGGGGCTCCTGCCTCACACATGTCCCAGATGGTTTGCTTCTCAGCCTCGCTGAAGCGCCTCACAACGCAACCTCCTGATCGACGGACTCAATGTCCGCCAATCAGGCTGGTGTTGCAATGACCACCTGAGCGCACAGCACCATAGGGATACTTTTCGCAAACCTCAGAGGAAGAGCACCCTCTGTCGCACCGACTCGACGAGACAACCGGTTCTCCATCCAGCAATGCGCGCCCAACGACCGCGAAACTCGGGCTGGACGAGGCGTGGCGATAACAGCACCAACCACACCCACGTCTTGGCAGCTAGAACGAGATCGCGCTGGAGGCCGTCAGCCCGAAAGCGTCGGTAGAGGACTGGTCCGCATCGCCCGTAGGCTGTGTACCGCTTGAATACCGGTCTGAAGCCCCGCCGGTCACGTCTGGCTACCACAGCGTCCTTGCTCAAGACGTAGCGATGTCCAAAGAGCTGTGCACGCCAGCACAGATCGAAGTCCTCTCCGGTCATCAGGTCTTCTGAAAAACCACCGATCTCCTGGAAGGCGCGCCTCCGAACTGCCAGGTTTGCAGTTCCACCCCCAGGCAAAAAGCCGAAAAGGCCCAGGCCGGGAGGAGGAGCATACGAGGGCGGAGAAGGAGCGGCCAGCCCATTGAGCGACCAGAAGTCGAATACACCCGCGGAGACTTCGGCATCGGCTAGGGCCAAAACGTGAGCCGTTAGCCAGCCTGGCTGCACAACATCGTCGGCATCACAGAAAGCCAAGAGATCGCCCTGGGCTGCTTCGACGCCCGTATTTCGTGTAGCCCCCGGTCCTGTGACCTTCGACGCGTCGACGAGACGAATCGTGTGGAAGCGATTGAACCATTCCCGCACCACCAGACTGCTCTCATCGGTGGAGTTGTTGTCGACAACGACCACTTCCCAGGGCTCGTGACATTCCTGCTCCGACAAAGCACGAAGCTGCTGCTCCAGCCATGGCATGCCGTTGCGCAGTGGGACGACAACGCTGATCACGATCGGATTTTAGGGAGACGGGGTTCGATTTATGCGTCGAGCGATTGCGCTTCGCAAGATCACGTCGGGAAATATCACTTCTCACATCTAGGTGCCAGCTCGCGCCCAGAAAGCTCTCAGTCGCATGGAATGCTGTGGGAGTCCTTGAACTCCTGGGCAGTGGAGTGGGTCGAACAGGGCGGCGACTTGGCCCGCCCACGACAGCCAATCCACAGCTTGCCCACTCGAAGGTGCCCGCACGGGTGGCTGTGGAACAGAATGCAACTGGCTAAATCGAGGGTCATTCCGAACATGCTCACGCATTTTGGGGGCCGAGCAGGCGCCACCTTTCCTCCCGGGCCCCCGCGGCCCGCGACCGTTACGGAGGAGGACTTATGGTCAGTGGAACTAGAGCCGAACCGAACGGGCGCTAGAAGATGATCTGCACCAGGGTCGTCATCCGAGGGCTCGCTGGCATGGACACAAACATCTCGCGCGGCCTTAGGAAGTAGGACGCGACTTCGAGGTCCGTGGAATAGAACGCAAGGGGCGGCGACCCATTGGGTGGACACGGAGCGACAGAAGCCCGACGGGGATCCTCGCGGGAAGCCCTCCGGGAATGCTGGTGGCACAGAGCGGCCTCGAAGCCCTGACATTTGCTTCGAAAAAACACTGGTAGGGCGTGCTTTTTGGTCCCTGCGATGACAGCGGCCGCATTCCCACTTGAAACAGTGACGCCATTGAGCTAAGAAACCCCCGTTTGGCGAATGCAGTGAATGGAGGCCGTGGTGGGGAAGACTTCCGGCAAAAGTATTTGTGTCATAGGTGCCGTCATCGCCGTTCTCCTTGGTATGGCGCCGTATGCGGCAGCAACCACAAACTCCGCTGGTCCACCATCTTCCCCGGCTGTGACACGGATTCCAAATTCCGTTGTGCCTGTCGTGGCCACAGGTCAATTGCCTCAAGCTTTGACTTCAAATGCAGGAAATCAACCACTCACGCTGACGATAACTTTGAAGAGGAACGATCAGTCCGGATTTGACTCTTTCCTTTCGGAAGTCCAAGACCCGGCGTCATCGCAATATCGTCATTTCCTGACTCAAACGGAGCTTGCCAACCGATTCGGACCGAGCCTGTCCAGATACGCAGCCGTTCAGGATTGGCTGACGAGCCAAGGCCTCAAACTGGTTGACGGCTCCGCGAGTCGGCTCACGCTCACAGTCGAGGGTACGCGCGCGCTAGTACAACGTGTCTTCGCTACTCCCATCGAGAGTTTCACCAATTCGAAACGTGTGGTTTACGCCAATACCCAGAGTCCCCAAATACCTGATTCGCTCGCGCCGTCCATACAGTCAATTAGCGGGTTGTCGGATGTGGCGCCGGCATCGAGCTCTCCAGCGAACACGAGACCTGTGCCGAGCAATGAGACCGTGCAGCAAGCGACCGACAACTGCCTGAAGTTGTTCCAACAGATCCTCCCCAACCCTCCGTCCGATGGGACTGATATTTTCGCGATCCTCCTTGCCCTTTATGATCAAATAACATTCTGGCTGAATCCCATTAGCTATACGAAGATTACTGTCGCTGCCTATGACTGTGCGGCGCAGCTTGCGTTTTCATCAGCTGCTGCATTTGGTGGCTATCTGAACGGACATGACCCCAAGGTTGGTCTGCTCGAATACGATACATATCGTCCATCAGATGTGACAGACTGGCTCAACTTGGTCAGCCTTCCTGCCAGCATTGCAAGTCGACTCTCCGAGGTCAACGTCAACGGCGGAGTCAGTTCTCCTGGGGCAGGAGAAGCAGAAGTTCTTTTGGACATTGATGCCGTGCTTGCAACGGCGCAATCGTCTGGAATCAATTACGTGGTGTACGACGCACCCCAAGGAACGAGCTTTGTCCAGCTCTTCCAGGCCATGATCAATGATGGTGATAACGTCATTTCGAACAGTTGGTATGAATGCGAAGATCAAGTCAGCGAGGCTGAGGCAGACGCCATCGATTCTGTCCTCGCTGATGCTTCAGCGAGTGGCATATCAGTGCTTAACGCTACCGGTGACTACGGCTCAGCCTGCTCCGATGGTTCCTCGAACACAATAACTGTCCCTGCAGATTCGCCAAATGCGACGGCTGTTGGAGGAACTTCACAGGCGATAGGACCAGGATTCACCTACGGAGGGGAATCCTGGTGGAATGACCAAAGCGCTGACCCGCCGAGCGGTGCTGGCGGCTACGGAACGAGCCGCTACTTCTCTCGACCGAGCTACCAGAATGGTTTGACAACCTCTGCCATGCGTTCGGTGCCAGACATCTCTACCGTTGCCGATCCGTTTGACGGACTACAGATATGCGAGGCGGATGCAGGCGGCTGCCCGGATGGATCGGACTCCGGCGGGACCAGCCTTGCCACTCCGCTACTTGCAGGTGAAGTGGCCTCGCTTGACGCGGCGCTCGGGCAAAACATCGGTAATTTGAATTCAGCGTTGTACCCCTTAGCGGGAACAAGTGCGTTCCATACAGCCCAAAGTATGGGCAGTGATTTTGCACACGTGGGACTTGGTTCACCGGATTTCATCAACGTCTATGAGGATTTCGCAAAGCAATCGCCCGGACCAGTGAGCGCCTCCAAATCGTTGGTCGGCACGGTTGGTGCACCGTACGCAAATGGCACGCAGCCGGGGTTAGTTCGTGTCGACCTGTTCGACCAAAACGGCCTTCCAGTTGCAGGAAAGACGGTGGAGGTTACGACGAATCCTGGTTGTAACGCCTCGATCTCACCAGCAAGTGGTACTTCGGATGCAATTTCAGGAGCCGTCGTGTTTACGGTGACGGATACCACCGTCGAGACTTGCACCCTGACCGCGACTGATGCGACAGACGACCTGACTCTAGCTACTCAACCCACGATTGCGTTTGTTCCACCCTTGGCATCAGGAGGCGAGATCTACGGGGGACCTAACCAGGTACCCAACGATGGAACGAGCGAAGCGACAGTCACCGTTTATCTGGAAGACAGTCTCCATCGGCCTGCATCTGGAAAGACCGTAACGCTCAGCGAGGGCTCTGGCGGTGCCGTGATCACACCGGCGGGATCATCCACGCCGGGAACGACAGCTGTTACCAACAGTGCCGGTAACGCCGTATTCACAGCGACGGACGTCAATACCGAAGCCGTGAACTTCACAGCCACGGACGTGACTGACGGCAATCTGCCTGTACCGGGTTCCGTGGCAGTGAGTTTTGCCCCCAGTACTGCAACGTGTCCGACAGCACTTCCGACCGCAGCGGGCGGGTACTCCGTATCGGCCTTCGCCACCGGCGTTACCTACAACACGGTAGGTGGTGTCTTCCCTGGGAACGTCACCGAAAATGCCTGCATCACGGGGTCGGCGCCGGCGTTCGACAGTTCGGGGAACGCGTACATAGCGGATACCAACGACGGCACCATTCACGTCCTGCCGCCCTCCGGAGGAGCACTCACGTCGGCGAATCAACTTCCGGACGCCTCGTTCCCACCCGATTCAATAGGTCAACTCGTTTTCGGACCGGATGGTTCGCTCTACGCCGGGCTTATCAACTTGACTACAGATATCTCCAATCCCGAGATCGTGCAGCTTGATCCCACGACGGGTGCGACTATCCGAGTCATCGCCAGCACCGCCACGGGCCTCCCTGACTGCCCGTACATCATGGCCATTGACCCGCTGAGCGGCGATCTCTTCACGGATGACGAGTGTTCCGGTTACGCGGCGAGCAACCAGATCAGCCGCATCAGCGATCCCAGCGGAGCAAGCCCGACGGTGTCTGACTACTACACGACCGGCGGTTGCAACCTCGGCCTGACATTTGCGCCCGATGGCACCCTCTATCTGGCCAACTGCAACGGTGAGGTCGACGCGATCACTGGAACGAACACCGCCACACCGACCGAGAGCACCGTCGCGGCTGTATCCGGCACGCCGTTTTCGGTTGCGGTGACGGGGATCAATTCAGCGGGTGATGCCACCTCACTTGACGTGTTCACCTACAGCGGCGATGTCTATTCGATTGATCTTACGCAATCGCCGCCCGCCGTCAGTACGATCGCCACCGGGACTTCCTTCTTCTACATCACGGCTTCCAGTGCCAACGGGTGTGCCTACGGTGCTATTCCGGGCACCATCGTCAGGATTGGCCCGCCCTCGTGTGCGTCGTCTCCCTCCACTACGACAGGACCGGAGTTGTCTCTCTCTGGGCCGGGACTGACCAGCCCGCCGGCTGGCTCTTCAGTGACTTTCACGGCACATCTCAGCAACGTGACGAGTCCGACCGGCACGCCGATCCTGTTCGCGGTGACCGGTGCTAATCCGCAGTTCAAACTGGTCGACGCCAATGAGAGTGGATCAGCAGCCTTCACCTACAGTGCCCTCGATCCTGGATCGGACACGGTCACGGCAACTACAACTACGGGGTCGATTTCACTCAGTTCGAACCCGACCACATTCACATGGGTGGCCGGTATTGACACCAGCTTCCTGACCTTAAACGGGAGCCAGGAATCCGGATCCGTCGGCAGCCCGGCCACTTTAGACGCGGATCTTTCGGACATCAGCCAGAGCCCAGCCACGCCTGTCAGCGGCGCCACTGTCGATGTCACGGTTGGTTCGCAGTCCTGCACCATCACGACCAACGCCAGCGGAAAGGGATCGTGCCAAGTCACGCCTTCGACCGCGGGACTCTTGCCAATAAGTGCTACCTATTCGGGCAGCAGCACGCTGACGGCTAGCACTGCCTCTGACTCGTTCTCCGCAGGAGCCCCTCCGCCGACCCTGACCTCGATCGCGGTGACACCGGCCAATCCCACCATCACCAAGGGAGCCACGCAGCAGTTCACCGCCACGGGCACCTACTCGAACAGCTCGACGGCCAACATCACCTCCCAGGTGACCTGGGTGAGCGGGACCACCTCGGTGGCCACCATCACCTCGGGCGGGTTGGCCAGCGGAGTAGGAGCTGGGTCCTCGACCATCACGGCCACCTTGGGCTCGGTCAGCGGGAACACCAAGCTCATGGTGAGCGTGCCGACCCTGACCTCGATCGCGGTGACACCGGCCAATCCCACCATCACCAAGGGAGCCACGCAGCAGTTCACCGCCACGGGCACCTACTCGAACAGCTCGACGGCCAACATCACCTCCCAGGTGACCTGGGTGAGCGGGACCACCTCGGTGGCCACCATCACCTCGGGCGGGTTGGCGACGGGCGTCGCCGCGGGGTCCTCGACCATCACGGCCACCTTGGGCTCGGTCAGCGGGAACACCAAGCTCATGGTGAGCGCGCCGACCCTGACCTCGATCGCGGTGACACCGGCCAATCCCACCATCACCAAGGGAGCCACGCAGCAGTTCACCGCCACGGGCACCTACTCGAACAGCTCGACGGCCAACATCACCTCCCAGGTGACCTGGGTGAGCGGGACCACCTCGGTGGCCACCATCACCTCGGGCGGGTTGGCGACGGGCGTCGCCGCGGGGTCCTCGACCATCACGGCCACCTTGGGCTCGGTCAGCGGGAACACCAAGCTCATGGTGAGCGCGCCCACCGTCGGGGTCTCCCTCAAGTTCACCGGCTCCATCACCTACGTGAACTCTGGCTCGTTGACCTCGGGAGGATTCACCGTCTCACCGGCCACGGGCACCGTTACCTCGGTGACGGGCACCGGCACCATTCCGGGGCTCAAGGGTGGCTCTGGGGCGATCAAGGTGGTCGTCCAACGGGAGTGGGTGCCCTTCCTCGGATGGTTCTATGCCGGGTATGTCAGTGTGAGTGATCCTGGTGCTCACCTCAACACCGTCGCCCTCGTCCTCACGCCGAGCCTGACCAGGGTCAGCGCAAACGGGGTATCGGGCGTCGGCTACGGATTGGCTCCGAACGGGAAGACGATTCTCTATCAGTTGAGTTGGACCCTATAGATCAGAGGTACTGGATTTTCCCGCTTGCCGGGAAAGTGTTTTGGGAGGCGTACATGCGCGTTGGCGGCGTTCTTCGACGGTTCCGGATCGGCACCCGACTTGTCGGTTCCCTGGCCTTGGGTGCGGCCATATTCGGTGTGCCATGGGCGAGCTCCGCAGGTGCGGCCGGCGGACCGGTCGTGTCCAGCTGCACGCCGACGGGACTTGCCAACGCGATGGCTGTCGGCGGCGACGTGACATTCAGCTGCAGCGGAACGATCACGCTCACATCCCAGATCGTCGTCAACACCGGCCAGAACGTCACCCTCGATGGGACGGGCCAGTCGGTGACCATCAGTGGCGGAGGTACCACCAGGATCTTCGACGTCGAGGGCGGCACGCTGGGCCTCACAGACGTCACCCTCACCGACGGGTTCTCAGTCGGGCTCTCGGGAACCACGGGTGCGGACGGTGCAACCGGCGACGACGGTACGGCCGGCGACGGTGGGGCAGGGGACGGAGGGCAAGGCGGTGACAGCACCGACGGGTCCGACGGCGGTGCTGGAGCGTCGGGGTCGGCCGGTCTCGCCGGCAGCGGCGGCGCCCTCTACGTCGCCGCTGGCGCGGCGGTCAACTTGGTCGAGACGACCATCTCGTCGAGTGAGGCAGAGGGTGGGCAGGGGGGCGACGGCGGCGACGGCGGCGACGGCGGCTCGGGTGGCGGTGGTGGCGGCGGTGGTGGCGGCACCGGCTGCAGCCCGGACTGGGATGCGGCGGCTGGAACGTCCGGCACCGTTGGTGACCTCTCGACCAACACGCTGAGCTCTGGAGGGATCCCCGGACCGTCCGGCGGGACGGTCGACCCGAACTACCCGGGTCAAGGCGGTGACGGCGGTGACGGCGGCGCGGGTGGTAATGCCGGGTCCGGTGGTTCTGGTGGCAACGGCGCCAACGGTGGTACTGCCCAAGGCGGTGCGATCGACAACCACGGCACAGTGACCGTCACCACGTCCACGTTCACGAATGACAGCGCTGTCGGAGGTGCGGGCGGCGATGGAGGATCCGGTGCGAGCGCCGGCGAGACCGGTGGCGGCGGAGGCGGAGGGATTGCGGGTATCTGCGCCGACCCGGCGGGGAATCCGATGGCGGGCCAAGGTGGGAACGGAGGAGCTGCCGGTTCTGGGGCGACAGGAGGTGACGCCGGCTCAGGCGGGTTCGGGGGCGATGCGTCCGGAGGCGCCATTGCCAACGACGGCACCCTGGTATTGAACGGCAGCTCCTCATCGTTCACCTCGGACACCGCAACCGGTGGCACCGGAGGTGACGGAGGTGCGGTCGCGAGCGCCATCGGCGGGACGGCTGGTGGCGGTGGAGGGGGCGGCGTGCCGAACGGCGATCCAGGTGCAAACGGTGACCCCGGGTCACCCGGTTCCCCGGGCACCGGAGCTGACGGCGGGAATGCGTCCGGCGGAGCCATCGCCGGCAGCGGCACGCTCGAGATCAATGCGGCCACGTTCAGCGCCGACTCGGCGGTGGGTGGCGCCGGAGGGTGGGGAGGTTCGTCGGCCTCTGGCTGGGACGGCAGCGGTAGTGGAGGCGGCGGTGGTGGCTGCAATCAGGATCAGCCGGCCGACTTCGTTTGCTGGGCGGGTTCCAATGGGGCGAACGGTGCAGACGGCAGCGACGGTGCGAGTGCCGGCGCCGGTGGAAGCGCCACGGGTGGGGCGATCTTCTCGTCAGGCTCGCCGACCGTCCTCACGGCCTCGTTCTCGGGATGTAGTGCGGTCGGTAGCGCGAGTGGCGCGGTGTCAACGGGTGGAGACGGTGGGGACGGGGGGAACGGCAGTGACGGAGGATCGAACGTCGGGGCAGGGACTGACGGCCCCGGTGGTGACGGTGGAGATGGCGGGAATGGAGGCAGCGGAGGGAGCGGCGCGATCGGCGGCGGCGCGACCGGCGGCGCAATCGCCGTGTCCGGGACGATGCAGGTTGGGGTTGGCGTGACGTTCGCAGGCAACTCGGTCACGGCGGCGCCCAGCGTCGCCGGAGCCGACGGAGGATCGGGCGGGAACGCAGGGGCGGGCGGAAGCGGCGACCCCGACGGAACGGACGGAGCGGCCGGCGATCCTGGCAGCGCCGGCTCGACCGGTGGCGCCGGCATCGCCTCGGATCCCAATGTCGCAGGTACGACCAGCCCGCTGCCCCCCGCGACCGATGTCGTCCTCCCCACGAGCGGTGCATCGCTCTCGGGGAGCGAGTATCTCGACGCCACCGCTTCTCCGGGGACGACGCAGGTCCAGTACGAGCTGAGCGGGGGTCCCGGGAACCTCAACGACGACGTGATCGCCACCGCGACCCCGAACCTTTACGGCTGGATCGCGGCCTGGAACACCACCGGTGTGGCCAACGGCACCTACACCCTGAACAGCGTCGCCACGGCTACCGGTTTCCCAACCGGCACAAGCCCCTCTGTGACCGTCACGGTGGACAACGTGGCACCAACGACAACTGTGGCTCTACCAGCGAACCACGCCACCGTCTCGGGCGGTCAGTGGCTAGACGCCAGCGCCTCGTCAGGGGTCTCCCGGGTCCAATACGAGCTGAGTGGTAACGGCCTGAGTGCCGACGTGATCGCCACGGCTTCCTCGACAAGCGTCGGATGGCTCGCCTACTGGAACTCGACCTCCTTCCCCAACGGCACCTACACGCTCAACAGCGTGGCCAGTTACTCTGGCGGTGTCAGCGGCACGAGTGCACCCATCACCATCACCGTGAACAATTCGAAGCCGACCGTCACCATCCTCATCCCGGCGAACAACGCCACCGTCAGTGGCTCCTCGGTCATCCTTGACGCCTTGCCTTCTTCGGGTGTCACCCAGGTCGAGTTCGAACTCAACGGCAACGGGCTGACGAACGACGCCATCGGCCAGGCCACGCTGTACTCCTTCGGTTGGGTGGTGGTGTGGAACAGCACCACCATCACCAACGGGACTTACCAACTGGCAGCGGTCGCGTCGTTTCCAAACGGTGGAGCATCCGGCACGAGCTCGCCCGTCGCCGTGAAGGTGAACAACTAGGTTTCATCCGGGAGCGCGCCCGAGGCGCAGGAGGAAAGCAACTTTACCACCCCGCTCCGGGCGAGGGTTAGCGGGTCCGGGATCCACAAATTCAGTCCCCCCTTGCGACACGCCGGTACGGCCGCGGGATGACTCCCCCGAGCGGGATGACGCTGACGAACCACCGGAACGGCACGGCGACTCTGGCGGGCACCTCGGCTGTGGTCGCCCGCACCCACAAGTTCATTCTCCAGGCGGCCAACCTGATCCCACCTACACCCACCCAGGCCTTCACCCTCAGCGTGAACCGGGTCAGTCGGCGCAGATATCCCTCAAGTTCACTGGCTCCATCAACTGTGTGAACTCGGGCTCACTGATAACGGGCGGATTCACCATCAGCTGCCGTCTTTCGGGCCCTGGTGCGTCACTGCCTCATCGAGCCCAAGAACCCAGTGCAAGCGCCTGCGCACCTACCAGCGCTGGGGCGCCCACGGCCCATGGAGTTGTGGCACATGGACATGGCGGGACGGGGTCGTCTTAGACGACGGCACCGAGCGCACGGTGCTCACCGGCGTCGACGATCACGCGCGCCTCTGTGTCCGTGCGGACAGCGTGGTGAGCGCGCCACGGCCTCGACAGGTCTGCAGCTTCCCGGCCCAGGCTTCGAGTGTCCCGATTCAGATTCGTGACGGCGGTGATGGTTACGCGATCGCGACATGAACGTTCTGTGATCTCCAAGACGCAGCGCGGCGGAATGCATTGTCCGTTTTCGCTTGCCTCGTTAAAACCAATCCAACGGTTTCTAAGAAAAGGGGAAGAACGATGCTCTCGCGGTTCCGCAGGAGAAGTGGTCTGAAGCCGCTCGCGCTCTCACTGGGAGCGTCGGTCTTGGTGACACTGACCGCGATCGTGCCCCTGGTCGGCAATGGGGTGGCGGAGGCTTCTGGTCCGGACAGCGTCGGTGGCCTGCCCGCCGGCACCATCCATCACGTGTGGCTGATCATCCTCGAGAACAAGTCCTACGACGAGACCTTCACCGGCCTAAACGGAAACTCGTACCTGTGGCAGACCCTTCCCTCCGAGGGCGTCTTGTTGAAGAACTACTACGGGACCGGCCACACGAGCCAGGACAACTACATCGCCCTTGCCTCAGGTCAAGGTCCGGAGCCCGACACGCAGAACGACTGCAGCTACGCCGACACGCCCTTCGGCTCGAATTCCACGATCGTCACCGCTGGGGCGGTGGGCGGCGACAGCAACTGGACCTACGGGCAGGTCGCCTCCGCACTCGGTCCGAACGCACCGACCCCTTCGAGCTACAACAATGGGACGAGCCCCCCCACCATCCAATCGACGAACGGCTGTATCTACCCGACGGACACCCCGACGCTGTTCGACCAGTTCAACGCGGCGGGCGTCAGCTGGAAGGGCTACGCCCAGGACCTGGGAGGTGCCCAGCCCATCGGATCGACCTCGTTCGTGTCCGACAGCGTGCCCGGCCGTGAGGACGGCGCGTGCGGGGCCCCTGGCTCGTCGAGCAACAACCCCGTGACGAACCCGACCCTCATGAGCGACACCTCCACCTTCCCGGCCGACGTGAGCGCCCTCACCTCGGCGTCTCTGGTGAAGGGCACCGGTTCGAGCAACAACAACCCGCAGTACTCGGACCAGTACGTTGCCAAGCACTTCCCCTTCTCTTGGTTCGCCTCCCTGACCGGCGGCGGATCTGGGGACCCCATCGGCACGCCGCTGACCGAACCCGCCGGTGGTTCGAACTGCGACGCCAACCACATCGCCAACCTGGACGATCCCCAGCACGGGCTGGTGTCCGACCTCAACAACAACACCGTCCCGCAGTTCAGCTGGATCACCCCGGACAACTGCAGCGACGCCCACGACACCACTTGCAAGGGCAATAACCTCTCCGGTGCCTTCGGGACCTATGCCAGCGGGCCGCACGCCGGCCAGGTCAACCTGAACGACCCGCTCTACACGAACGCCGATCGGGTGGCGGCGGGGGAGCCCTCCGGTCTGCCCGACTACGACCCCGAGGCCACCACGCCGAGGAACTTCACGGGTGGACTGTACGCCTCCGACCTGTTCCTGGCGTACTACGTACCGCTCATCGAGGAGTCGTCGGCCTACGCCAACGGCGGCCTGATCGACATCACCTTCGACGAGGGCGAGCCGTCCTTCACCTACTCGGGCAACAGCTTCAACAATGTGCCGACCAGCACCACCACCGCCATCGGCTCGCCGAGCATGCCGGCCGGGCAAGGGACGTCGTCGCCGTTGTCGTCGCCGCCGGCGGACGCTCCGACCTACGGGACGCCGGGGTCGACCGCCCCGGGCGCCGACTCCGCCTTCGGGGCCTACAGCATCTCCGCCGACTCGGCGGGGGAGAACATCGGCGGGACCAACGTCAACTCCGAGCCGACCGGGCCGAACGCCCCCTTGCAGACGGACAGCAACAACAACCAGCTGTACCCGGGTCCGGGGTTCAACCTCGACATCGATCGGCCTCCGACCTGCACCCAGACCACGCCGACCTTGCAACCGGCGGATTGCGTGCCGGGCATCGTCCGTGGTGACGCCGGTAGCAGCCCCGGCGGCCGCACCGACACGGTGACGGGTGGCGGCGGGTCGAGCACCGTCTCGTACCCGTCGCCGGCCAGCGGGAACCCGGCTCTGGTGGGTGACGACACCGGCCGCGAGGTCAACGCCATCACCATCAACGGCGTTGCAGTGACCTACGGCTCGTCGGCGTACACCGCCGACTTCCCCAACGGTCTCTTCGTCGGGACCGTGTCCGACAGCGGGGAGCTGTACCCAGCCAACAGCGGTGGTCCGACCGTGGCCGCCTCCTTCCAGGCCATCGACGACGCGGGGAATCCGGTGGCGATCCCTGGCACCGTTACCAGCGTCACGCTGAGCGCTGAGGGCGACCCGTCCCAGCTCTCTACGCTGTCCACGCCCACCGCACCGGTGACGGCTGACCCGCTGTTCGACGCCACCGATCCGACCACCGGTGGCGGGGACACGGGGAGCGTGCTCATCAGCCCCTACATCAAGCCGGGAACCGTCTCCACGACGTTCTACAACCACTACAACTGGCTGCGGACAATGGAGGATCTGTTCGATGTGTCGAGTTGTGCCGGCACCGCCGCCGACGTAAGCCTGACCTATCCTGCCGGCACCTCCGTGTGTGGCGGCTTGGATGGGCAGGGCCACATCGGCTATGCCGCCCAGACCGGCCTGACGCCCTTTGGCACCGACGTCTTCACCGCTCCTCTGGGCGACGGATTCATGCCTCCGATCCCGCAAAACCCCGGCGAGGCCCTCCCTGAGTTCTCGATGGCGGTCGCCTTCCCAGCAATGGGGCTCCTGCTCATTGCCGGGTACTGGGCGGTCCGCCGTCGGAGGAACGGGGCGATCGTTCGATGACGACTGCGCTCGCGCCTCGCGCGAGAGCACCGAAGGACCGGGTCGGGCGGCCCGGTCCTTCGGCTGTTCGCCTGACACTCGTCTGGGGAGTCGTCGTGGTCCTGGCGGCGGTGATGGGTTGGGGTATCCATGGTCTCGTGGTGAAACCTGCTCTTGTCACCGCCACGAATCCCCAGTCATGGTTGCCCAAGCAGCAGCTCGACCACCCCGTCGATCGGACGATCGACGGGTCCCCGGCCCACCCCGGACTGAGCGTGGAGGGTGACTTCATACAAGTCAAGACCCCGACCTTCTCCACCCTGGCGGTGGTCGACGGTCCGGTCGTGCCCGGCGAGGGCCTTCCGGTGATCCAGAGGTTCACGACTTCGACGTTCACGGTGACCCTCAGCCGCGTGCACGGCACGGTACCCATCAACGTGGCTGACTTCGACGCCATCGACGACCATCAGACGGTCTACAAGATGCTCCTCGTCCCTGGACAGCGCTCCCTGCCACCCACGCTCAACGCGGGCCAAGCCCTGAGTTTCAAGGTCCGGACCGTCATGCCGACGGGTGAAGGGCTCTTGCGTTGGGCCCCCGACGGCAACGACATCGTGGCCAAGTGGGACTTCCAGGTCGAGAACGATTGACACGCGGGGCGCTGGTGAGGCGGAGCGGAGGACCAAGTGTCCTCCTCTTCGCGGCAACGCTCCTCGTCAGCAGTCTGTCGTGCGGGACTGGTGTTGCGTGGGCGGGTTCTGGCGTCCCGGCGGATGGTCCCTTGCGCGCACCGAAGACCACCCCGGTGCAGGACGCGGCCTACCTGACGAACGTCACCCAGGCAGATAGCGACCTGGCGACCTACACGCAGCAGGATGGCAACGTCGCCCTCAGGGCAATGTTGACAGACGGCGCAGCGTTCTGTGCCTTCCTCCTCCGGGATCGAGGCATCGACGCCGCGCTCGTCGACGTGGCCGACGGAGCGCGCAGCGTGGAGAGCCAGACCCGTCTCCCGACGTCCGTGCGCACTTTCAACACGCTCGAGTCAGTCGCACTGATCGACCTCTGTCCTCGCGAGCAACGGCTGGTCCCCGCCGCCGTCCGCAGCAAGCTGCACCAACTCTCCACATCGCTCAAGAGCTCGTTGGGTTCCCGGGAGTCCGAATCTGGCTGAGTCACGCAACCGGCTGAGGACGCCGTCGCAGCCCTCGGTGATGCGTCAGGTCGATTTCGGCGTGCTCGACCGGGGTTTTCGATGGTGCGGCGCGACACGTCGACGAGGACGGAGATCTTGGTGACAGGAGATTCCGTCAGTGGTCGGATGTCCTGAGATTCTTCTGTGCTGCAGCCCGGTATTGGGGGAGCTCGGAGAGGGCCTTGGCGGTCGGGATCTTGGCGAAGTAGCCGGCGCCGAAAAAGACGCACAGAACGACGTACCAAGAGCTCTCGCCAGACGTCAGCTCCGTGAGCCCGAAATCGCTCAGCGCCTTCTTGGCGGGAATCTTCGTGAGGTAAGCGGCACCGAGCGGGATGCACATCACGATGTACCAGATGCCCTCCCATGAGGTGAGAGCAATCTTGTGGATCGGGCCGGGCGGAGCGGAAGGAGAGGCCACCGGCGGTGTCGCCATGACGGGTGAGGGCGCCATGCCACCGGCGATGACGGCGGGAGCGAGAGCCCCCTGATTGGGTTCCGGGCTCGACGGCGCTGGCGCGACGGCTTGGGGAGCCGGCGCCGGCGGCGGCTGTGGAGGCGTCGGCCGGGTCGCCACGACGGATTGGGGTGCGGGGGCGGGCGACGGCGGAGGCACGGCGGATTGGGTTTGTGGCGGAGGCGGGGGCGGAGGCACGACGGCTTGAGGGGCGGGCTCTACGGATTGGGGCACGGGCGCGGGTGGAGGCACGAGGGATGCGGATGCCGATGCGGGCGCGGGTGGAGGCACGACGGCTTGAGGCGGAGGTGCGGCCTCTACGGATTGGGGCGCGGGAGCGGGCGGGGGAGGAGCCGGAGGCTTGTAGTCGGGGTGAAACTGCGGTGGGTACCAGGTTCCGTTCGCCGCTTTCCACCAGTCGCCCCCTCGCGGCGTGTCGCTCGGGTACATCTCGGGCGGGTACCACTTCCCGCTCGTGGCCTTCCACCAGCCAGGGCTTGGCGGGTCTGGCTCTCCGGATTGCCCCGATGAGCTCCCGATGGCCTGGTCTTCCATGACGATGGACGCTAGCAATGGCGGCCCCAGACCGTTCACCGTTCTGTCATCCGCGGTTTGCCTCAGTTGCCTTCGACGTGCTGAGTACCTTGTCCGGTCTTGGTGTGCTGCTGCCCCGAGTATCTGCTGCGGCGACGCCCGGCTCTCTGGCTGCCGGTTCGTCGCCGTTTGCACAAACCCGATCGCGGGATGGTTCCGACACCCGACGGAGGCGGCTACCGGCTCGTGGCGACCGACGCGGGCATCTTCACTACGTCGACGCCGACTTCGACGGCTCGACCGGACCCATTGTGCCGAACAAGCCCGCGGTGGGGATGGCCACCGGTGCACTTCCGGAATATTGCCTTCCGCTTCTGTTAGCCTAAACGGAACACGGCATTCCGTCTCTGGCGATCGGATCTGCATGGCGATACGAAGCACCAACTACGCACTCACCTTTGCCGTACTCGGGACGGCCGCGCTCGCCTTTGCGCTGCTGCAGTCCCTGATCATCCCGGCCATCCCCCAGCTGGAACAGACGCTGCACACGTCGGAGAGCGGGGCGAGCTGGCTCCTCACGGCGTATCTGCTGAGTGCCGCCATTGCGACGCCGATCCTCGGGCGCGTCGGAGACATGCTGGGCAAGGAGAAGATCATCGTCGCCGTCCTGCTCGCCCTCACGGTCGGGTCGTTGCTCAGCGCGCTGGCGACCAGCCTGCCCGTCATGCTGGTGGGCCGGGTGATTCAGGGTGTGGGTGGTGCCATCTTCCCCCTCGCCTTCGGGATCATCCGCGACGAGTTCCCCGCCGAGCGGGTGGCGGGCGCCATCGGTGTCATGTCGGCCATCCTCGGCGCGGGTGCCGGGGCGGGGATCGTGCTGGCCGGCCCGATCCTCGTGCATCTGAACTACCACTGGCTGTTCTGGATCCCGATGATCATGTCGGCGATCGCGACGGTCGCCACCTTCCTGTTCGTCTCCGAATCGCCGGTGCGATCGCCGGGCCGCATCAACTGGCTCGGGGCGGTCCTCATGTCGGCCTGGCTCGTGACGGGCCTGCTCGCCATTTCGTACGCACCCCTGTGGGGCTGGGGTGACACGACGGTGATCGCCCTACTGGGGGCTACCGCAGTCCTGATCGTTCTCTGGGTGATCTCGGAGAACCGCTCGGACTCGCCGTTGGTGGACATGAAGATGATGCGCATTCCCGCGGTGGCCAGCACCAACCTCGCCGCGCTGCTCTTCGGGTTCGGCATGTTCGCCATGTTCGTGACGCTGCCCCAGTACGCCGAGACGCCCACCCACGCCGGCTACGGATTCGGGGCGTCCGTCACCCAGTCGGGGCTCTACCTGGCGCCGTTCGCGGCCGCCATGGTGGTCATCGCGCCGATGACCGGGCGCCTCTCGAAGGCGTTCGGTTCGAAGATGGTGCTGGTCGTCGGGTCGCTCGTCACCGGATCGAGCTACCTCCTGCTCATCTTGGACCATGACGATCAGTGGGCGATCTACACGGCGACAGGCCTCCTCGGCATCGGGATCGCCATGGGCTTCGCCAGCATGGCGAACCTCATCATCGAAGCGGTGCCGGCTCAGCAGACCGGTGTGGCCACCGGGATGAACACCAACATCCGCAACATCGGCGCCGCGCTGGGAAGTGGGATCGCCACCAGTCTGGTCGTGAGCGGCCTCATGCCCGGAGGGCTGCCAAAAGAGCAGGGCTACCTGCTGGCGTTCGCCGTCAGTGGGCTCGCCCTGGTCGTCGCCGCGCTCGCCGCGCTGACCATCCCCAAACGGACCGTGCCCTCCATCGTCGAGCGCGAGCCGCACCGCGCCCTCACGGCGGAAGCCGAGGTCATCGTGGGCGCCATCGCGTTCGGGCCCGAGGACCTGGCGTGACGAGGAGTGCCGCCCCCCGTTCCGGCGTGGGTGGCGTGGAGCACCGGCCACTCCGGCGGGACGCCGAGGTCAACCTGAGCAGGATCCTCAGCGCGGCCCGTGACTCCTTCGCGGAGAACGGCTACGAGGCTTCGATGGAGGACATCGCCCTGCGCGCCGACGTCGGCGTCGGGACCCTCTACCGTCGATTCCCCAACAAGGCCGATCTTCTCGACGCGGTGGTGGAGGCGGCGCAGGAGCGCAAACGTCAGATCGCAGAGGCGGTCCTCGCCGAAGTCGCCGGCGAGGAAGGGGTCTTCGAATTCGTGCGCCGTTGTATCGCGGTGCCCAGCTGCTGGCGGGCCACGATTTCGGCCCCGCCGTGGAGGACGAGCGGGACGGGACTCGGTCAGACGGCGCCACTGCTCGAAGAGATCCTCGACCGCAGCCAGCGTGCCGGGTCGGTCCGTTGCGACATCGAGGTGGCCGACATCGTCGTGCTGCTCATGGCGGTGCGCTCGATCGCGGATGTCTGCGACACGAAGTCCTCCAAGCCGTCCCTGCGGTTCCTTGAGCTCGCGCTCGACGGCCTCCGGCCCGGGCATCAGACCCCGGTCCACGATCCGCTCACCATCGCCCAGCTCGACCGGATTCTGCGCCGACGCTGAGGTGCCCCCCGTACCCGCGCGGCGGAGCGGAGCGAGGGTACGGCCGGCCTAACGCACGAGCGCCGCTGCGACCAGTCCGAGCGGGGCCAGGGTCCAGCCCCAGCGAACCGCGACCACGACGACCTCGGAGCGATAGCCATAGAGGACCGACATCTGAATGGGTTGGAACGACGGCGCGCTCAGAGCCGTGAGGACGGCCACCACGGTCAGCGCGGTCGACCCGACCAGTGCCGCCACGGTGGCGACCACCGCGTAGTAAGCGACCCGCAGCGCGGTGAGCCAACCCCAGCGACGCACTGCGTGCTCCGTCTGCGGCACGGCCAGGTTGTGCGGGTGGATGACCGATCCGGCGAATAGGGCGGAGCCCGAGAAGGCGAGGAGGGGTCCGGCCAGGATCAGCACTTCGGCGGTCCAGGCCGGAGCCGGTCCGAGGAGATGGAGCAGGAGCCCGACCAACGAGGCCAGGACGGGAGACTGGTCGACCCAGGTCGTGGAACGGCGCTGGCGGAACGGGGCGTCTCGCCGCATGAGGTGGACGGCCACGGCGTTCCAGGCCGTGGTGATCACGTTGGCCAGTACGGCGATCATCGTCCCGGCCGATCCGGCGAAGGCGGCCGCGGTCGGGACGACCCAGAAGCCGGCGTTGGGGGTCACCGCCCACGCCTCGAGCGAGCTCTGGCCGGCACTCCGCTCGCCCCGGGAGACCAGGGTCGCCCCGAGGAGGAGCCACATCCCCGCCGACAACGCGAGGGGCCCCAGAAGCTGACCGGCAGAGGTCAGCCGCCAGGCTGCCACCGCCGACAGCGTGGCCGACGTGGCCAGGATCTGCAGGCGGAGGAAGACGGGCCACGCCCGCTGCACGGCCGGACCGCCACGGGCCGCGCCCCATCCGACCAGCCCACCCACGACGAACCACACCAGGGTGAGCACACCCCGATTGTGGCCGCTGCCGGACCCCCACCGGCCCAGTTGACGCCCGGCGGGGAGCGGATAAGGTTCGCCGATGCACACGCAACCGATGCACGAGGTGCTTGCGGAGGCGATTGTCGGGCGTCACTTGCTGAGCCACCCTTTCTACCGTCGCTGGGAAGCCGGCACCCTCACCGAGGGCGAGTTGGCCGCCTACGCGGAGCAGTACCGCCACATTGAGCGCGCACTCCCGGTGACGCTGGCGACCATCGCCGGCGCATTGCAGCCGGGACACGCCCGCGAGCTCGTCGAGGCGAACCTCGCGGACGAACTCGGCTCGCCCGAACCGCACGTGGAGCTCTTCGAGACCTTCGCGGCGGCGGCCGGTGCCGAATCGGACGCGCCGGCGACACCCTCGACGGCCGCTTTGCTGGCCGTCGTGCGCACGACGGCGTCGAACGACCCCGTGGCTGCCTTGGCCATGGTGGCCGCCTACGAGGTCCAGGCCGCCGACATCGCAGGCTCCAAGGGCGACGGGCTGCGCCGCCACTACGGGTTCGACGACGAGGGGACACGCTTCTGGGACGTGCACCGCACCCAGGAGGTGGACCACGCCGGGTGGTCGATGGAGGCCCTCACCGCGTTGGAAGCCGACCACGACGTGGTGCGGGCGGCCGCGACCGTCTCGGCCGACTCGTGGTGGCTCTTCCTCAGTGAGCGTGACGAGCTGGCGCCGGTCGGCGCACACTGCTGAGACCGCTCAGCTGAGCGTCCCCAGGCGACCGGCCGCCTCGGCGAAGGCCGCGGAGCGCTCCCGGTAGTCGCCGAAGCGCCCGAAGCTGGGCGCCGCCGGTGAGAGCAGCACCACGCCACCGGCAGGAACCCAATCGAAGGCGACCGCGACCGCGGCGCCCAGGCTCGCCGCATCGCGTACCTCGACCTGTCCGCCCGTGTGGTCCCGCACGGCCTGCCCGATGCGCCGGCCGTTGTCCGGCATGGTGACGACGAGCGTCGGCGCGGTGCGCGCCGCGATCGTCCGGCCGAGCGGCGCGTAGTCGAGCCCTCGGTCGTGCCCTCCTACGAGGAGCGCCACGGGACGGTCGGCGAACGCCTGTAGCGCGGCCTGTGCGGGCAGCACGTTGGTCGAGAGGCCGTCGTCGACGAACTCGACCGCCCCGACAGATCCCAGCGAGCGGCATCGGCTGGGCAACCCGTCGAAACTCTGCGCTGCAAGGGCCAGGCGATCCACGTCGGACGCGCCGGGGATGCCGAGGCCCTCGAGCACGGCGCGCGCCAGCGAGGCGTTGCGCGCGTTGTGTGGGCCGGTCAAGCCGAGAGCGGCCGACCAGCGGGTGTCCTGCTCCACTTCAGTGCTGCTGACCCATCGGAGGTGCGGACCGAGGAGCCCGGTCTGGGCGCGCAGTTCCTCGTCGCTGCCGTCGGCGAGGGCCAGCGTCACCCCGGGCTTGGTGCACAGCGACAACTTGTCGGCGTAGTAGCGCTCGACCGTTCCGTGCCAGTCGAGATGGTCCGGTGACAAGGAGGTGACGGCCACCACGGCGGGCCCGTTCTGCAGATCGGGGACTTGGAAGCTCGACGTCTCGACGATCCAGTAGTCCGGTGCCGGTCCACCGGCGGGATCCCAGGGAGGGAGACCGATGTTCCCGCCGGCGCGGGCGCGCCTGCCGAGCCCGGTCAAGAGGTGCACCGCAAGTGCCGTCGTGGTGCTCTTCCCCTTCGTCCCTGTGATGCAGGCCACGCGGGTCGGATCGGCTTCGGCCATGAACAGGCCGAGTCCGCCGCAGACCGCGACCCCCGCCTCCTCGAGCTGCGCCACCTCGGGCCGGTAGCGGCTGATGCCGGGGCTCTTGACCACGACGTCACAGCGGGTCAGTGCGTCCAGTCCTCCGTCTCTGGTGGCCAGGACCTCGACCCCGTCGAGCGCCGGAGCGACGGGTGCGTCGTCGACGAGCACCGCGTCGCGGCCCATGGATTGCAGCCGGCGAACGCTGGCCTGTCCCTCGACGCCGAGCCCCCAGACGCCGACGGACGCGTCAGCGAGTGCGGACCAGGAGATCGGTCGGCGCATAGCGATCCGGGATGCGATGGATGCCCCGCGGCTGCAACAGGGCGGCGGGGTCGGCGGGCGCGTTGTCGGCCAACTCGGCGCGCAACCGCGTCACGAGCTCGGAGCCGGCACGGTCCGGTCGTTGTGCGGTCAGCACGAGGGCGGCCCGGCATTCGTCGGTGTCTCCGACGCACTCGAACGGCTTGACGCCCGGGCCCAGGCCCAGCAGGGTCCGGAAGCGCTCCTCGTTGCCGGGGTTCTGCAGGGGTTCGTCGCCGGCGAACACCGCTTCGAGGTCCGCACGGCCGATGAACGGGGCGAGGACGAGGTCGACGAAACAGCACTTGTCGCAACGGCCGCACCAGTGGTCGAGCCGCTGCGCGGGGTCCTGGTGGAAGGCGCGGTTGCAACTGCGAAAGGTGCGGTGGTACTGAGTGAGGCTGGCGAACCGTTGCGCCACCCAGAGCTCGGTGCGTGGGCGGAGGTACGAGAACACCGACATGCGCGGCCCCAGCGTCGAGAGGACGAGGTCGCCGAACGCCTGCTCGAAGCTCTCGCTCTTGGACCACTGGTGGTTCACTGCGAGCCCGTCGGTCACGACGGTGGGGACTGATGCCGACCACTCGTTGGACAGCACGACGGCGTCGCGCCGGTCGAGGACGGCCGCCACGAGCGCGGCCGCGCCGATGATTGCCGTGACGGGCACGTGCCCGTTGAGGAACCCGAGCTCGGGCGAGCGCCGGACCAAAGGGTCGATGGTGCGCACGATGCGCGTCACGGGCAGTCCGGAGACGGCGGCGGCGTCCTCAATGGCGGCGAAGCGCTGATTGGGCGGCTCGACGACGCACAGTGCGGCGCCGGGGTGGTCCGCCACGAGCGACGCCACCGTCACGATGGAATCGATGCCACCGCCGAACGGGATCAGGGGCCGGCCGGTGTCGGGTTCGTAGCCGAGCGGCGACGCAGCACCCGAATCCGGGCCATCCACCTGCAGGCCGCGCAGGTCGAGTCCGTTGCGGTAGGCGAACTCACCGAGGCCGTTGATGTAGAAGCTGCGGAGGAAGTCCCGCTCCGTCGCGGTCGTCTCCAGCCCGCCCAGGTCGACCAGGGGGGCGGCCGAGGTCTTGTAGTACGAGACGCCCGCCAGCAGGTAGAGGATGCGCACGGCGGCCACGACCGTCGGGTCGTCCCAGTCGCCGCCATGTCCGAATGCGAAGCGCTCGGTGAAGGCGTGGGCACCCGTGGCGTACCGGCACACGACGACCGAGTCCGCCGGGTCGATGTCGTAACCGTCGTAGCGGAACCGGTCGGGTGGTGGCATGCAGGTGGGGTGGCCCGGCGATCCGGGCGTGCCCATGCTACGGCGCAGCCGGCCCCGGACCGGCCTCAGCCGGCGAGGCGGGCCAACAGGGCGAATCGCCCGCACGGTCGATGCACGCGGTCGCTGAAGAACGCCTCGTCGGATGTGGTGGCGCCGCTCTCGGTGATGTGGTCGCTCCGCACCCCGCAGGCCACCAGCTGCTGGCGGTTGGCCGCGACCAGGTCGACCAGCCAGTGGCCCGGCCCATCGGGTCGCGCCACCGCGGGGTCGAGCGCGCCGGGGCCCACCGCGCCGGACAACGCCCGGAGCACCTCATCGGAGACCTGGTACCGGTCCGGGTGCACGGCCGGTCCGAGGAAGGCGTGGACCCGCTCGCTGTCCGCGCCGCAGTCCCTCATGGTTTGGATGGCGCGGCCGACCGCCCCGGCAGCCGTGCCGCGCCACCCTGCGTGGACGGCCGCCAGGACGCCGGCCTCTGCATCGACCAGCGCCAGCGGAAGACAATCGGCCACCAGGATGGCGAGCGTGACCCCGGTTGACACGGTGACGAGGATGTCGGCGTCGGGGACGGCGTCGCCTTCGGCGAGCGTGCCGCGGCCCCGGTCCTCGGGCCCGACGAGCGCGGGGGCGGCGCCGTGTATCTGGTGGGCGAAGACCAACGCGTCGAGCGCAACGCCGAAGGCCTCCGCGGCACGGTCCCGGTTGCGGACGACGATGGCGGGGTCGTCGCCCACGTGGAGGCCGAGGTTGAGGGAGTCGTAGGGGGGCGCGGAGGCGCCACCGTGGCGAGTCGTGACGGCCACAGCGGCGCCATGTTCCGGCGCCTGGTGCCAGCGCAGCAGTGGGACGGCGCGGGGATCGGGCACGCCGCGCGACCCTACCGAGAGCACGACGCCCGACGGTCCGGCGGCACGCCGCCCCGGGCTACGAGGCCTCGCTCTCGTCCCACAGCGTGGTCGGGACCAGCGAGAGCAGAGCCCGGTCTCTCCGGTAGCCGGGGCTGGTTGGCTGCAGCTCGGCGAAGCCGTACAGCTCGGCCGAGTCCGTCTCGGCGTCCGCCTCGCCGGCCGACACCGTGAGCGCCGCGGTCCCGAGCACCGAGGCGAGCGAACGTCCCGCGTCCAGGGCGTCGAAGAGCAGGCCGAGAGACTCGAGCGAGAACCCCTGCTCCTGTAGGCGCAAGATCGCCCTCAGGCGGTCCCGATGCCCCGCGTCGTACAGGCCGGTGCGACCGCGCAGGACCGGATGGGCGAGCAGGCCGAGGGTCTGCAGAGAGCGGATGCGCCGGGTGGTGGTGCCGGCGGCGCTCGCCAGGCCGTCGATGGTCAAGATCCCGGCGTCGACCCTCTCCACTTGACAAGCATAACATCTTTTCATGTAACATCAAAACCCGTCAGTATCTGGACGAGGGGAATGAGGTGTGACGATGGGGCTGAATCTCAATGCGGTGGGGGTCGTCTCCGAGGCTTCCGAGCGGTCCTGGGATTCCAAGGATGCCCTGCTCTACGCCATCGGCGTCGGTGCCGGTGCGCTCGATCCGACGGGCTTCGAGCTCGAGTTCACGACCGAGAACTCCGACGACGTGACCCAGCGCGTCCTGCCCTCCTTCAGCGCCATCGTCGGGCAGGGCGGGGGCCGGGCCGAGATCGGCGACTACGACCCCGCCATGCTGGTGCACGGGGAGCAGTCCATCCGTCTCTACGGCGAGATCCCGGTGGCGGGTACGGTCTCCATCACCACGAAGGTCGCGGGCATGTACGACAAGGGCTCGGCCGCCCTGGTCGTCCTCGAGAGCGAATCGCGCCACACCGGCACCGGCGCACTGGCCTTCACCAATCGGACAGCGCTCTTCATCCGCGGGGCCGGCGGCTTCGGAGGCCCGCGCAACCCGGAGGACGACGCCGAGAGCTCGCTGGTGGCCGAACCTTTGCCGGCGCATGAGCCCGACGAGGTGGTGTCCTACGCCACGCGTACCGATCAGGCGCTCCTCTACCGGCTGAGCGGGGATCGCAACCCTCTGCACTCCGACCCCACCTTTGCCAAGCGTGCCGGTTTCGACCGCCCGATCCTCCACGGGCTCTGCACCTACGGCTTCACCGGGCGCGCCCTGCTGCACGCCGTGTGCGGCTCGGACCCGGCGCGTTTCGGTGCCATGCGCGCCCGGTTCTCCAAGCCGACGTTGCCTGGTGACACGCTGACCGTTTCCCTGTGGGACGCGACGGACCGCTTGCCGGGGGCGTTCCGGTTCCGCACCGAGACGCAGCGCGGCGAGACGGTCATCGACGCCGGAATGTTTACCCTGGCCTGAGGGGATCAGGCGGCCGCCGCGGGGTCAGCGGCAGGCCGCACACAGGCCGAGCACGTCAAGGCGGTGGCTCTGCGGTTCGAAGCCCTCTGCGGCCGCCAGCTCGTCGACCGTCACCGTCACCTGGCGCTCGAACGCCGCGCTCGGCGTCACGTCGGTAACCTTGCCGCACCGCACGCAGAGCAGGTGGTGATGGTGCTCGGTCAGGTCCTCGGCCAGTTCGAAGCGGGCAAACTCGTCATTGGCGGCGACCCGCCGCACCAGCCCGGCCGCCTGCAGGTCGGTGAGGTGGCGATAGGCCGAACTCCGCGGCAGGTCGGGAAGCATGTCGCCAATGTCGCTGATGCTGACGGGATGCCCGGCGTCACGGAGGAGTTCCACGATGGCGCGCCGTCCCGCGGTGTAACGCTGCTCAATCAGGCGCAAGCGCTCTTCGGCGACCTCGTGGAGAGGGTCCTCGGAGTCGGCTGAGGTCCTCATGGCTCCTCCCGCCGCGGCAGCGACGTCGACCGGACTGTCACCCGTCACCCGGCTCGTGGGTGGTGCCCGTCATGGACGCCATAGAAACACATGCTGTTGTCCATCAGCCTCAATATCGGGACTTGTAATGAGAATGAGTCTCAGTATAGGGTATTGTCATGATCACGCACCGCACCTCCGTGACGGCCAGCGGCCCCTTCTCGTGGGCGCGTCCCCTCCTTCTTGCACTGGCCACCCTCTCCACCACCCTCGTTCTCAGCGCCACCTGGGGCCAGGCCGCGACGGGGGCGAGCACTCCTGGAGTCATCAACGCCATCGGCGCCGAGAACGAATACGCCAACGTCCTCTCACAGATCGGGGGGAAGTACGTGCACGTCTCTTCCATCCTCAACAACCCGAACACCGACCCGCACACCTTCGAAGCGAGCCCGAGCGTGGCCCAGGAGGTCAGTGCCGCCCAGCTGATCGTGCAGAACGGCGTGGGTTATGACACCTTCATGAACACGATCGAGGCGGCGTCCCCGAACGGCGCCCGAAAAGTCATTGTGGTCCAGCATCTGCTCGACCTGCCGGACAATACGCCCAACCCGCACCTGTGGTACTCCCCTCGGACCATGCCCGCCGCGGCCAGGGCGATGGCAACCGAGCTCACCGCCATCCAACCGGCGCACGCCGCCTATTTCGCGGCCAACCTGGCCACGTTCGACACGTCCCTGCAGCCCTGGCTGTCCGCCATCAGCGCCTTCAAGGACAAGTACGCGGGCGCGACGGCCGCCACCACCGAGCCGGTCGCCGACTACCTCCTGCAGACGATGGGCATCCGGAACCTCACGCCCTTCCCGTTCCAGGCCGACGTCATGAACGGCGTCGACCCCGCCCCGGAGGACGTGACGCTCGAGGATGGGTTCTTCACGAAGCACCAGGTCAAGGTGTTCGTCTATAACCAGCAGGTGGTGGACCCCCTCACGACCTCCATCCGCACGACGGCCGAGCGCGCCGGGGTACCCGTGGTGGGGGTGTACGAGACGATGCCCACACCCGGCTACGACTATCAGACATGGATGCTGGCGGAAGTGAAGGCGATAGAGGCCGCGATGAGCAGCAAGACGTCGACCGAGCATCTATGACCGCGCCCGCCGATGCTCCCGTCTCGGACCTCGCACCCGCCGGGGGGGCGGACACCGTGCTCGCCGTGGAGCATGTCCGCGTCGTGTTCTCGGGGCGGGCGGTTCTCGACGACGTCAGCTTCGAAATCCGGGCGGGCGAGTTCACCGGTCTCATCGGGTCGAACGGCGCGGGCAAGACAACACTGCTCCGCGTCGTTCTCGGTCTGCAGCGCACCGCCGGTGGGCGCGTCTTCATGCCCGGCGCCCCGGGGTCGCGGCGACACCGCTCGGTGGGCTACGTGCCCCAGAAGGTCGTGCTCGATCCCGACGTCCCGCTGCGCGCCCGCGACCTGGTGACCCTGGGCATCGACGGGAACCGCTTCGGCCTCCGCCTGCCCTCGCGGGAGCGCCAGTCCGCCGTGGAGGGCATGCTCGTCGCCGTCGGCGCCCAGGACTTCGCCGACTCCCGGGTCGGCACTCTTTCCGGCGGCGAGCTGCAGCGCATCATGATCGCCCATGCGTTGATCAGCCGGCCCCGGCTTCTCCTTCTCGACGAACCCCTGGCCAACCTGGACCCGGCCAGCGCCTACGAGATCGTGGTGCTGTTGCACAGGTTGGCCTCCGAACACGAGGTGGCGGTCCTGCTCTCCGCCCACGAGATGAACGTCCTGCTGCCCGTCATGGACCGCATCGTGTACCTCGCCGGCGGCCGGGCGGCCAGTGGCACCACCGACGATGTCGTGCGACCGGAGGTGCTGAGCCTGCTCTACGGGTACCACGTCGACGTGCTCAACGTGCACGGCCGGGTCATTGTCGTCGCCGGACCGGGCCACGAGGTGGAGGCGGTCCTCCCGGCCGACCCTTCGCACGGGGGAACCTGAGAGGCATGGGATGGCTGTTCGAGCCCGGCTTCTTCTCGAGTGCACCGGTGCAGACAGCGCTGGTGATCGGGGGTGTCGTCGCCGCTGTCTCTGCCGTCGTCGGGGTGTTCACCGTGCTACGCGGCCAGTCCTTCGCCGGGCACTCGCTGGCCGACGTGTCCACGGCCGGCGGTTCTGGCTCGCTCCTCCTCGGGTTCAGCCCCCTCAGCGGCTTCCTCTGGGGGGGTGTGCTCGGCGCGCTTGCCATGGACCTCATCGGAGTGCAGCGTGTGCGGGGCCGCGACGTGGCGACGGGCATCGTGCTCGGGGCCGCCACCGGCCTGGCCGCGTTGTTCCTGTACCTCGATACGACGACACAGGCGATCACCGGCGCCACCCAGCAGATCCTCTTCGGCTCCATCTTCACGGTCGACAGCTCGACGATCCCCTTGGTGGTGGGCTGCAGCATCGCCGCCCTCGGGTTGGTCGCCTTCATCTTCCGACCGTTGCTTCTGAGCTCCCTGAGCCCGGAGGCAGCGGCCGCGCAGGGCGTGCCGCTGCGGCTCGTGGGCTCGTTCTTCATGGTCGCGCTCGCGGTCGCTGTCGGCCTGTCGGCGCTGGCCATCGGTGCGATTCTCTCGACGGCCCTGCTGATCGGGCCCGCCGCCAGCGCCTTGCGGCTGACCCGTCGGTTCGGTTGGGCCATCGGAGCGGCCGTGCTGCTCGGGATCGCCATCACCTGGCTCGGAATCCTGCTCGCCTACGACAGCTACTACTGGGGTTCATCACAACGGGGGCTCCCGGTGAGCTTCTTCATCGTCGCCGTCGACGTCCTCGTCTATGTGGGCAGCGGCCTCCCCGCGCTGTACGGCCGGTTGGCCCACCGCCGGAACCGGGCCGGCGGATAGGGGGGGCAGTGTTCTCCGGGTTCATGGTCAATGCCTGGGCGATTGGCACCATCGTGGCGGTGGTGGCCGGAGTGGTCGGTTTCTTCGTGGTCCTGCGCGGTTCCTCGTTCGCCGCACACGCCATCCCCAACGGTGCCTTTGCCGGCGCGGCCGGCGCGTACTGGCTCGGGCTCAACACGCTCGTCGGACTGGGCGTCTTCGCGGCGCTCGCCGCCCTCGGCATCGGCTCCTCCGGCGCGCGGAGCCGGCGCGACGTGACCACGGCCCTGGCGCTCGTCATGATGCTCGCGCTCGGATCGCTTTTCCTCAGCCTTAGTGGTGGGTACGAACCCGAGATCTACTCACTGCTGTTCGGGGAGATCCTCGGCGTCAGCACCACCGAGCTCCTGCCGGTCCTCGCGGTGGGCGTGGCCTGCATCGCCGCGGTTGCGCTGCTCTCCCGACCCCTCTTGCTCTCCTCGGCCGCGCCCGACGTCGCCGAGGCGCGGGGGATCCGGGCCCGGCCCATGGAGATCTGCTTCCTCCTCGTGGTGGCGGCTGCGACCACGGTCACCGTGCCCGTCGTCGGGGCGCTCTTGATCTTCAGTCTCATGATCGGGCCGCCGGCGGCGGCGCGGGCCTTCGTCGGCCGCCCGTTGCCGGCCGTCGCCCTCTCCGTCGGCCTTGCGTTGGGTACGGCGTGGACGGCGATCGGCTCCTCCTACCTCTCCGACTGGCCCGTCGGTTTCTTCGTGGGGATCTACGGCGCGGCGTGCTTCGCTGTCGGCCGGGTCTCGGTCGGTCTGCGCAGGCGTCAGGGCTTCCGGCGTCAGCGGGCCGCGTCAGCTCCCGAAGAGCAGGGAGTAGTCGGCGCCCCGGCGTAGGTGGTGGCCGCCGTCGACGCCCAGGGTCTCACCGGTGACGAACGACGACTCGGGACCGATGAGGTAGCGGACCGCGGCCGCGACGTCCTCCACGGTGCCGACCCGGCCGAGGGGCATCTGCTCCAGATAGTCGTCGAGCAGCGGTCCACCTGCGGTGATGAAGGCCATCAACTCGTCGGCGATGATCCCGGGGGCCACGGCGTTGACGCGGATGCCCAGCGGGCCGAGCTCCTCGGCCGCCGTCTCGGCCAGGAAGCAGATCCCGGCCTTGGACACCCCGTAGGCCCAGAGATGCGGGTGGGGGAAGCGGCCGGCGCCCGAGGACATCAGCACGATCGAGCCGGGTCCTCCCTGGGCCTGCATGGCGGCGGCCCCGTGCTTCACGCAGATCACCGAACCCGTCAGGTTGAGGTCGATGGTGGCCCGGACCGCGTCGACATCGGCGGTGAGCACCGAGCCCAGGTGCAGCGAGCCGCCCGCGCAGGCGAAGAGGCCATCGATGCGGCCCGTGGCCCCGGCGGTGGCGCCCACGGCGGCCGCGACCTGCTCCTCGTCGGTGACGTCCGCCACGACGGAGCGGACGGTGGCGCCGCCGGTCGCCGCGTTGGCGATGCGGGCGCGGGCGTCGAGGAGCTTCTGCTCGGTGCGCCCGCAGATGGTGACGTGCGCACCGTCGGCGGCGAACCGCTCCGCCGTGGCGAGCCCGATGCCGCTCCCGCCGCCGGTGACGAGGATGGACCAGCCGGCGATCCCCGCGGACGTGTCGGGTGCCGCCATCACACCGCGCCGGCGCGACGGCCCAGCGGGGCCGAAGGCGTGAACGCCACCGGCATGGCCTCGAAGCCAGAAATGAAGTTGGCGGGTCGACGGGGCAGCGTGTCGCGCTCGGCCGCCAGGTGGATGTCGGGCATGCGGGCCAGCAGGCGCTCGAACATCACCTTGAGCTCCAGCCGGGCCAGTTGATTGCCGAGGCAGAAGTGGGCACCGAAGCCGAAGGCGATGTGCGGGTTGGGGCTCCGGGTGATGTCGAAGCTGCCGGGGTCGTCGAAGACCGCCTCGTCCCTGTTGGCCGACGGGTAGAGCAACAGGAGCTCCTGACCCTCCTTGACGGTCGCGCCCGCCAGCTCCACGTCGCGCGTCGCCGTGCGGGCCATGTTCTTGATCGGCGACACCCAGCGCAGCATCTCCTCGACCGCGCCGGGCATGAGTCCCTCGGGATCGGCGGTCAGGCGGGCCAGCTGGTCGGGGTGGGCCAACAGTTCCTCCATGCCCCCGCTGATGACATGACGCGTCGTCTCGTCCCCCCCGATGAGGATGAGCAGCGTTTCGTGGATCAGCGAGGAATCGTCGAGCGAGTCGCCGTCGATCTCGGCCTGGCACAGCACCCCCACCAGGTCGGTGGCGCTGCCGGTGGCCTTGCGATCGGCCAGCACGGGCGTGATGTAGCTGGTGTAGCCCTCGAAGGCGTGCATGGCCCCGACCATGGCATCGGGATCGGGCGAGCCCTGGGACTTGAGCATGACGTCGGACCACTCGAGCAGCTCGGCCCGGTCGGCGGGAGCCACGCCGAGCATGTCGCCGATCACGGCGATGGGGAGCGGTGCCGCGATGTCGGCCACGAAGTCGCAGCTGCCCCTCTCGCAGACAGAGTCGAGGATGGTGTCGCAGGCCACGCGGAGCTGGTCCTCCATGGCCCGTACCCGCTTGGGCGTGAAACCCTCCGAGACGAGCCGGCGCCGGCGCACGTGCTCGGGAGCGTCGAAGTCGATCATCATCGGCAGGGGCGGGTACTTGGGCCGGATGCCCTGGGCGTTCGAGAACGCCTCGGTGTCGACCGAGGCCGCTTTCACGGCGGCGTAGCTGGCAGCGGCCCAGATGTCGTTGGCCTCGTCGTAGTAGACGGGCGCGTGGGCCCGCATCCAGGCGTACGCGTCGTGGGGCTCTCGCCCGTAGAACTCTCCGTCCATGAGGTCGATCCCCAGTGCAGCAGGTGGGTTGGTCACGGTCGAGACGATATCCCCGGGTGGATAGGGTTGACCCATGGCAGATCAGGCGACCTTCACCGATGTCGCCATGGAGTTCATGCCCGGGCTGTATTCAGCCGCACTCCGGATGACGCGGAACCGGGCCGACGCCGAGGACCTGGTGCAGGAGACCTACCTCAAGGCGTACCGCTCCTACGCGTCGTTCACCGAGGGGACCAACCTCCGGGCCTGGTTGTACCGCATCCTCACCAACACCTACATCAACAACTACCGGGCCGCCCAGCGGCGCCCCGAGGTGGCCGACGTCGAGGATGTCGAAGACCTCTACCTCTACAAGCGCCTGGCCGGCTCGGGCGGGAGCGATCCGGGCCGTTCGGCCGAGGACGAGGCGCTGGAGCGCTTCACCGACGACGATGTGAAGGCAGCGCTCGAAGCACTGCCGGAGGCCTTCCGGATGGCCGTGCTGCTGGCCGACGTCGAGGGGTTCAGCTACAAGGAGATCTCCGAGATCACCGACGTCCCCATCGGGACGGTCATGAGCAGGATCCACCGGGGAAGAAGGGCACTGCAGAAGGCGTTGCTCAATGTGGCTGAAGCGCGCGGCCTGGTCGGTAGCCTGCCTGGAGGGTCGATGGAATGAGCGAGAACGTGGCGGAGAGCGAGGACAGTGGGACCGTGGAGGCGGACGGGCTCTTCGGCGCGACCATCGACTGCGAGGAGGCGGTCCACGTTCTGTACGACTATCTCGACGGTGAGCTGACCGAGGAACGGCGCGCGGAGATCCGCGTCCACCTGGACTGGTGCGGTCCCTGTAGCGGCGCCGCCGGCTTCGAAGCCGAGCTGCGCAGGGTCATCGCCAACCGGTGCAAGGACCGGGTGCCCGACAGCCTCATCCGCCGCGTGGCCGAGGCCATCGACCAAGAAAGCAAGCAGCACCACGGCGAGCACTGACCTCTCGCCGGCGGCTCCGGAAGCCGTCGCCGATGGTCCCGCCATGGTGGACTGGGCTCTGGCCCGCCGAGTGGCGGCAGGCGCCCTCATCCTCAAGCCCGCACCCGCCACCTATCGCTCGCGGGACCTGCAGGGTCAGTTCGACGAGTTGACGGCGCGCGCCGAGACACTGGTCAGCGAGGCCACCGGTCTGCACTCGGCGCACGGGCGAGCCCGGGCCAAGGTCACCGATCGTCCCGGTTGGGCGGCGGCCAACGTGCGTTCCGTCGAGCGCCTGGTCGGTCCGGCCATGCTGGAGTTGCAGCACAAGCGTGGCGCCAAGCTCGGTGGACCGTCCCTCGCCGTGGGCCGCGCCGTCGCCGGGACGCAGCTCGGCCTGATGCTGGCCTACATGGCGACGCGGGTGCTCGGGCAGTACGACCTGTTGATCAACGACGATGATCCCGAGGATCAGGACCTGGTCTCCTACGTCGGCCCCAACATCGTCGCGGTCGAGACGCAGTACGGGTTCGAGCCGGGCGAGTTCCGTCTCTGGCTGGCGTTGCACGAGGTCACCCACCGGATGCAGTTCACCGCTGTGCCCTGGCTGCGTGACTACTTCGTCGGGTTGGTGAGCGAACTGCTCGGACCGCTCTCGGGTGATCCGGCGGGTTTGGCCGAGCTGGCGCGCCGCGTCACCGATGATCTGCGTGCCGGTCGCAACCCGACCCGCGAGGGTGGGGTCATCGGCATGCTGGCGACCCCCGAGCAGCAGATCGCGCTGTCGAAGATCTCCGGGATGATGAGCCTTCTCGAGGGCCACGGCGACGTGACGATGGACCGGGCGGGCGCTGCCGAGGTCCCGGGGGCGGCGCACTTCTCCCAGGTCCTCCACGAGCGGCGGACCCAGGCGCGCGGGCTGACAAAGGTGATGTCGAAGCTGTTGGGCCTGGACGCCAAAATGCGCCAGTACGCCGAGGGCGAGCGCTTCGTCGAGGCGGTGGAGGCGGCCGGCGGGCCCGCCCTGCTCGCCCGGGTGTGGGAAGGTCCCGACTGGCTGCCCACGCTGGAGGAGATCCGCGACCCGGCAGCCTGGGTGGCCCGAGCCGGTGGCTGAGGAAGGCGCCGCCCTTCCCTCGACCCCCATCCCCGAGCTTCTGAGCCGGTGCACCTTCCCGCCGGAGGGCGCACCAGTGGCCTGCGCAGTTTCGGGCGGAGCGGATTCGCTGGCCCTCCTCGTCCTGGCCGTCGCCGCCGGATGCGCCGTCACGGCGGTGCATGTCGACCACGGACTGCGCCCGGGAGCCGAGGCCGAGGCCGAGATTGTGCGGGCGGCGGCGGCGCGGTTCGGCGCGCGGTTCGAGAGCCATCGCGTCTCCGTCGTCGCCGGGCCCAACCTCGAGGCCCGGGCCCGGAAAGCCCGCTTCGCCGTGCTCCCGGCCGGCGTGGCCACCGGGCACACCATGGACGACCAGGCGGAGACGATCCTCGTGAACCTGCTGCGCGGGGCGGGGGCCGACGGATTGGCGGGCATGGAGCCGGGGCCGCGCCATCCGATCCTGGGATTGCGCCGTCGCGAGACCCACGCGCTGTGCGCCGCGGCGGGCCTGCAGCCTGTGTGCGACGAGAGCAACGACGACCCGGCGTTCGTGCGCAACCGCATCCGTCACGAACTCCTGCCGTTGTGTGCACGGGTGGCCGGTCGCGATCCGGTCCCGCTGCTCGCCCGCCAGGCCGGCGTGCTGCGCGACGAAGTGGCACTCCTGGAGTCGCTGGCGGCGAACCTCTTGCCCGATCCCGCCGACGCCAGGGCCGTGGCGAGGGCCGAGCGCCCGCTGGCGCGCCGCGCCCTGCGCCGCTGGTTGCGCGAGGCGGGCGATGGGGACCACCCGCCGTCGTTGGCCGAGGTCGACCGCACCCTGGCCGTGGCGGCGGGCGCCTCGGTGGGGACGGAGCTGTCGGGGGGCCGGCAGGTGCGTCGGACCGGCGGTCGTCTCCGGGTCGAGTCGGGGCGACCCTCCGGTAGTGTCACGCCGGTGACCCTCGACGAGTCCGCAGCGGACGTCCCGTCGTGGGCTGCAGCCGATGTCGGTCCTGCGCTGGTCGACGCCGACCGGCTGGCGTCCCGCGTGGACGAGCTCGGTCAGCAGATCACCGAGGACTACGCCGCGGACCAGCCGCCACTGCTGGTCGCGGTCCTCAAGGGCGCCATGCTCTTCATGAGCGACCTGTGCCGGGCCATCGCGCTCCCCGTCGACGTCGACTTCATGGCCGTGTCCTCCTACGGCAGCGCCACCAAGACGTCGGGCGTGGTGCGCATCGTCAAGGATCTCGACTCCGAAATCGAGGGGCGCCACGTCCTCGTCGTGGAGGACATCATCGATAGCGGGCTGACCCTGAATTACCTCCGGCGCTACCTCACGTCCCGCCAACCGAAGAGCGTGGAGATCTGCGCCCTCCTGGTGAAGGAAGGCGAGCAGCGTGTCGACCTCGACCTGCGCTACATCGGCTTCACCATCCCGCCCGAGTTCGTGGTCGGCTACGGGCTCGATGTGGCCCAGCGCTACCGGAACCTGCGCGGGGTCCATCGCTACAAGGGAGTGGAGACGTGAGCGTCGACGTCGAACGGGTCCGGGCCGCGGTCTCCGAGATCCTGATCGCCATCGGGGAGGATCCCGAGCGGGACGGCCTGGTGGCAACCCCCGAGCGCGTCGCCTCCATGTACGAGGAGCTGTTCTCCGGGCTGCACGACGACCCGGCGCGGCACCTGGAGGTCACCTTCGCCGCCGGGCACGACGAAATGGTGATGGTGCGGGACATCCCGTTCGCCTCGCTGTGCGAGCACCACCTGGTGCCGTTCCTCGGCAAGGCGCATGTGGCATACATCCCGGCCGAGGACGGCCGCATCACCGGCCTGTCGAAGCTGGCGCGCCTCGTCGACGGCTTTGCGCGCCGGTTGCAGGTGCAAGAGCGCATGACAACGCAGATCGCCGACGCCATCGCCGAGGTCCTGTCGCCCCGCGGCGTGCTCGTCGTCATTGAGGCCGAGCACCTCTGCATGTCGATGCGCGGCGTCAAGAAGCCGGGAACGGTTACGGTCACCTCGTCGGTGCGCGGGCTCTTCCGCTCCGACGTCGCCACCCGGGCCGAGGCCATGCAGTTCATCCGGGGTCACTGAGGCCCGTGCGGCCGGGCGGACGCCAGCCCCTGGTCATGGGTGTGCTCAACGTCACGCCCGACTCCTTTTCCGACGGTGGCCTCTACGCCACGACCGAGTCCGCCGTGGCCCGTGGACTGGACATGATCGACGCGGGAGCGGACCTGATCGACGTGGGGGGGGAGTCGTCCCGGCCCGGAGCCGAGCCCGTCCCGGCCGGTGTCGAACTGCATCGGGTGATCCCCGTGATCGAGGCCCTGGCCCCTGCGGTGGGGCGGAGCGGCCGAACGGTGCGGCTGTCGGTGGACACGGTCAAGCCCGAGGTGGCGCGGGCCGCGCTGGCGGCGGGGGCGAGTCTGGTGAACGACATCTCGGCCTCGCTGTGGGAAGTCGCCGGCGCGGCCGGCGCGGGCTGGGTCGCCATGCACATGCGCGGCCAGCCGCGCACCATGCAGGAGAACCCGCGGTACGGGGCCGTGGCCGAGGAGGTCCGCTCGTTCCTGCTCGAGCGGGCCGGGCTGGCCCTGCAGGCCGGGGTGCGCGAAGTCTGGGTCGACCCTGGCATCGGGTTCGGCAAGACGAAGGCCCACAATCTGTCGGTGCTCCGGCACCTGGGGGAACTGGTGGAGGCCGCGGCCGGTGCCGGCTGCGCCGGGGTCGTGGTCGGGACCAGCCGCAAGAACTTCCTCGGGCTCCTGGCCGCGCACCGGGGGTCGCGGGAGCCGGCGTCCGTGGCGGACCGGATGGAGGGATCTCTGGCCACGGCGGCCGCAGCCCTTGTGGCCGGGGTGGGGATGGTGCGGGTCCACGATGTGGCGGCGACGGTGCAGATGACGCGGCTGTATGGTCCTGCCGCATGAAGGGTAAGTGGGCCGCCGGCATTCCGCCGCGCAACTTCACCTGGGTGATCACCGATCACCTGGCCGTGAGCGAGCGGCCGGGCGGGTTCTCGGTCAACCACCGCCGGGTGCGGCGTCAGGAAGAGATCATCTGGCTTCGCGTGAACGGGTTCGGCCGCGTCATCTCCCTCCTGGCGTCTCCGCACAACCTGGCCGCCTACGAGGACGAGGGGATCGCCTGGGCCCACTACCCCCTGGAGCGGACGGGGGACCCCCGGTCCGTGCTCGCCTCGTGTTACCGGGACATCGACGACTCCCTGGCGGCCGGCCTGCGCATCCTGGTCCACCAGGACGAGCTAGGTGACCGGGTGATGGGTGTGCTGGCCGGGTATCTGGTCTGGTCGGAGCGGATCGGCAACCAGCCGCAGGCCGTGGCGCTGGTCGAGCACGTGGTGGGCCACGCCATGGGCGAGCCCGGCCGCGAGCTGCTCTCGGAGCTGGAGGGCATGCCGTCGCGCGGTCAGCTGCAGTGAGCGACCGCATCGAAGTCCGCGACCTGCGGGTCACGGGGACCCACGGCGTGCTCCCCGAGGAGCGGGACCGGGCGCAACCCTTTTCGGTCGACATCGTGGCCTGGGTCGACATGGAGGACGCCCAGCAGAGCGACGACCTCACCGACACAGTGGACTACGGGGCGTTGGCCCAGGCCGCTGCCGACGTGGTGGGAGGCCGGTCCTACCGCCTGCTCGAGGCCCTCGGCGGGCGTCTGGCGAGCGCGCTGCTCATCATGGACCCCCGTCTGGAGGCGGTCGAGGTGACCGTGCGCAAGCTGCGCCCGCCGCTCGCCCTCGACGTGGGCTCGACCGGGGTCAGGGTGCGGCGCTCCCGCTGATGGCCGGAGCGGCGCCCCCGCCGTGGCGTGCCTTCATCGGGCTGGGATCGAACCTGGGTGACCGGCGCGCCCTGCTGCGCCAGGCGGTCGAGCAACTGGGCGCGGCGGGCGACGTCACCGGCGTCTCGCCGCTCTACGAGACCGAGCCGGTGGGAGGCCCCGGGGGGCAGGGCCCCTACCTCAACCTTGTAGTGGAGTTGTCGACCACCGATACGCCCCGCCGTCTGCTGGAGCGCAGCCGCGCCCTTGAGGCCAGGGCAGGACGGGTGCGCACGGTCCGCTGGGGCCCGCGGACCCTCGACGCCGACGTCTTGTGGGTCGAGGGCTGGACGGTGGACGAGGAGGACCTCACCGTCCCGCACCCCCGGCTGTGGGACCGGCGCTTCGTGGTGCAGCCCCTGGCGGACCTGGCCCCCGACCTCGTGACATCGGAGCAGCTCGGGGGCTCTGGTGGCGAGGTCGTCCGTGTGGGTAGTCTGTAGCGGTCGTTATCTTCGATCGTCTGTAGGTGAACGGCACCCGCAAGGGGCTGGAACGCCGAAGGAGGTCAGATGCACTCCATCCGGATCATCGGTCCCGGTCGGGCCGGCACGTCCCTCGCCGCCGCGCTGTCCGCGCGCGGCTGGACCTTCGCCGGGTTCCTCGGGCGCCGCGACGAATTGGCGCACGCCGCCGAGGGCGTCGACCTGCTCGTCATCGCCACCCCCGACGACGCCGTGGCCGAGGTCGCGGCGGCCGTCGTGCCGGTACCGGGCACCACGGTGATCCACCTGTCCGGTTCACTCGGCCTGGACGCGCTGGCGCCGCACCCGTTGCGCGCCACCGTGCACCCGCTGGTGCCACTCCCCAACGGCGAGGTCGGTGCCGCCCGCCTGGGCTCGGGCGTCACCTTCGCCGTGGCCGGCGCGCCGGCCGGCCGGGAGTTGGTGGCCAGTCTCGGCGGGCGCACGGTCGAGGTCGCCGACGGCGACCGGGCGGCGTACCACGCAGCGGCCTGCATCGCGGCCAACCACGTCGTGGCACTGCTCGGACAGGTGGAGCGGGTGGCCGCCTCGGTCGGGCTTGACCTGGAGTCCTTCCTCCCGCTGACCCGGGCCGCCGTCGACGACGTGGCGGCGCTGGGCGCCGTCGCCGCGCTGACGGGGCCTGCCCGGCGCGGCGACTGGGCGACGCTCAGCCGCCACCTCGATGCCCTGCCCGAGTCCGAGCGCGCCGGCTACCAGGCCGGTGCGGCCCTGGCGACCCGGTTGGCCCAGACGGACGCCACGCTGCCGGCCGAGCCGTCCGCATCGGTGCCGGCCCAGACGGACGCCACGCTGCCGGCCGAGCCGGCCGCGGTGTAGGAGCGGTCACGGTGGAGGTCGTCGAGTCAGTCGCCGCGTGTCGCGCCGTGTTGGACCGGGCCCGCGCCGCCGGTCGGGTCGTCGGGCTGGTGCCCACAATGGGCGCGCTGCACCGGGGGCACACCTCGCTGGTGGACCGGGCCCGCGGCGAGTGCGACGTGGTGGCGGTCAGCATCTTCGTGAACCCGCTCCAGTTCGGCGATCCCGAGGACATCGCGCGGTACCCGAGGACGCTCGAGCGCGACCTTCTCGTGTGCGCGGAGTCGGGGTCCGATGTCGTCTTCGTTCCGAGCGTGGACGAGATGTACCCGTCGTGGCCCGCGGCCCCCTCGACCACGGTGTCGGTCCGCGGCGTGAGCGAGGCCTGGGAGGGGGCGTCCCGGCCCGGCCACTTCGACGGCGTGGCCACCGTGGTGGCGAAGCTGTTCACCATGGCGGGCCCGTGCCGGGCCTACTTCGGCCTGAAGGACTTCCAGCAGCTGGCCGTCGTCCGGCGCATGGCGAGCGAGCTCTCGCTGCCCGTCGAGGTGGTCGGGTGCCCCGTTGTGCGCGAGCCCGACGGGCTGGCCCTGTCCAGTCGCAACGTCAGGCTGTCGGCGGACGAGCGACGGGCCGCCACCGTGCTCTCGCGGGCCCTGGCGGCCGGCCGGGCGGTGCTGAAGGACGGCGAGCCCTCGGGTGCCGCGGTCAGCCGGGCCATGGGTGCCGCCGTCGCCGCCGAACCGCTGGTGCAGCTCGACTACGCGGTCGTGGTCGACGCCGGCACCCTCGAAGAGGTGGCTGATCTCACTGGCCACGGCCACGAGTCGCTCCGCCTGCTCATCGCGGCCCAGGTGGGTCCCGTGCGGCTGATCGACAACAGCGCCGCCCTGACGACCGCCGATGACGTCCGCGCCGAACCCGTGCCCACCGAGAAGGTGCGCCAACTCGAAAGGATCCGGTGAGCCGATGCGCCGCCGCATGATGAAGTCCAAGATCCACCGCGCCACCGTCACGGGGGCCAACCTGCACTACGTGGGCTCGGTGTCCATCGACACCGAGTTGCTGGCGCTGGCCGACATCCTTCCCTACGAGCAGGTGACCGTGCTCGATATCGACAACGGCGCCCGTTTCGAGACGTACGCCATCGAGGGCGAGCGCGGACAGGTCTGCCTCAACGGGGCGGCGGCGCGCCTGGTGCAGCCGGGCGACAAGGTGATCATCATCACCTACGCCGACTACGAGCGCGCCGAGCTCGAGTCCTACGTGCCCCGCGTCGTGCATGTCGACGGGCGCAACCGGGTGATCGACGAGGTGTCGGCCCGCCTCGACGCCGAACTCACACTGAACGAATCGGCGTGACCACCGGGGCGCCGCCCGGACCCTTCGACGTCCTGGTCCTGGGGAGTGGCGTCGCCGGTCTGTCGGCCGCGGTGCGGCTGGCCGGCCCCGGCGGGCCCTCGCCCTCCCTCTCCCTCGGCGTGCTGACCAAGGGCGCGCTGTCCCAGTCGGCGACGCGCTGGGCACAAGGTGGCGTCGCCGCGGTGCTCGGAGCCGACGAGGACTCGACCGACCTGCATCTCGCCGACACGCTCGCGGCCGGGGCCGGTCTCTGCGACGAGGAGGCCGTGCGCGTTCTCGTCGACGAGGGTCCAGGACGCGTCCACGAGCTGATCGCCCTCGGGGTCGAGTTCGACCGCGAGGCTACGGGCCTGCTGGCGCTGGCGCGCGAGGGGGGCCACTCCCGGCCGCGCGTCGTGCACGCGGGCGGCGCCGCCACCGGCGCAGAGGTGGAACGGGCCCTCGTCGACGCCACCTACCGCTCGGCCAGCGCGGTGCTCGAGGGTTGGTTCGCGCTCGATCTGCTGGTCGAGGATGGCCGTTGCACCGGCGTTGTGGCCTTGCCGCCCGGTGGAGGGAGCGGTGACGGCCCGGTCGAGGTGCGTGCGGACCATGTCGTGCTGGCCACCGGCGGTGCCGGCCAGCTGTTCTCGGTGACCACCAACCCGGCGGAGTCCACCGGCGACGGCGTGGCGATGGCGCTACGGGCGGGTGTGCCGACGGCCGACGTGGAGTTCGTGCAGTTCCACCCGACCGCGCTGCACCACCCGGCCATGCCCCGTCCCTTGCTCTCCGAGGCGCTGCGCGGCCACGGCGCGCTCCTGCGCGACCGCGACGGCGAGCGCTTCGTCGACGAGCTGGCGCCGCGCGACGTGGTCAGCAGGGCCATGGCGGCCCGCATGGGCGAGCAGGGCGTCGACCACCTCTGGCTCGATGCCACCGGGCTCGAGCGTTTCCCGGCGCGCTTCCCGACCATTGCCGGGTCGCTCTCGTCCATCGGTCTCGACCCCCAGCGTGACTGGCTGCCGATCGCCCCGGCGGCGCACCACCTGTCGGGTGGCGTGGTCACCGACCTGTGGGGTGCCACGGCGCTGCCCGGTCTGTGGGCGGTGGGCGAGGTGGCCTGCACCGGCGTGCACGGGGCCAACCGGCTGGCCTCCAACTCGCTGCTCGAAGGCATGGTGTTCGGCGCCCGCCTGGCCGAGCGCATCCCGTCGGGTGCGCGGAGCCCCGAGCCAAGCGGCGCGCTGCGGGCGGTGCTCGGCGAGGGACCGATCGACGGCATCGAATGCACCGAGTTGGAGCAGCCGGCCACGTCGTTGCCGACGGACCCGGACCGGTGGCCGGACGTGGACGTGGACGTGACGAAATTGCGCGACACCGTGCAGCGGGCCATGACGCGCGGCGCCGGTGTCGTGCGCAGTGCCGAGTCGCTGGCGGGCGCGCGCGCCGTCGTGGAGGACGCGGCCGCCGCGCTCGGGGACGCGACCGCCTCGGTCGGCGCGGGGGAGCTGGCGAACCTGCTGCGGCTGGCGGACGCGCTGCTGGCCTCCGCGCTCGCCCGCACCGAGACGCGCGGCGCCCACGCGCGGCGCGAGTACCCCGAGACCGACCCGGCCTGGCGTCGACGCCTGGTCCACGGCCACGTCGGGCGCGACGGGGAGGACCGCCGTGGGTGAGGATGGTGCCGGGAACGACGACACGGAGGCGTACGCCGAGGCGGTGCGCGATGCCGTGGACCGTGCCCTCGCTGAAGACCTCGGTCCCGAGGGCGATCTCACATCGGCGCTGGTGCCCGAGGAGGTGCGGGCCCAGTTCGCACTGCGCGCCCGGCGCACCGGTGTGCTGGCGGGCTGTGACTGTGTCACCGAGACGTACCGGCGCATCGGCCCCGGGATCGACCTGCGGTGGCGGGCGTCGGACGGGGACGAGTTGTCGGCCGGCGACACCGTGCTCGAGCTGGCCGGTCAGTTGCGACCCATCCTCACGGCCGAGCGCACCGCGCTGAACTTTCTCGGGCGCCTGTCCGGCATCGCCACGCTGACGGCGCAGTTCGTGACGGCCGCGCACGAGAGCAACCCGTCCGTGGCTGTGCTCGACACCCGCAAGACGACGCCCGGCCTGCGCATGCTCGAGAAGGCCGCGGTGCGGGCCGGTGGCGGCACCAGCCACCGTTTCGGCCTCTCCGACGCGGTGCTGGTGAAGGACAACCACCTCGCCGGGACGAGCATCACCGACGCCGTGCAGCGGGCGCGCGCGCTGTGGCCGGGCCGGATGGTCGAGATCGAGTGCGACGCCCTGGACCAGGTGGCGGAGGCGGCGCGGGCGGGCGCGGATGCCGTGCTGCTCGACAACATGGATCCAGGCACGGTCGTCGAGGCCATCGCGGTGGCGCACGTGGACGCGGCCCGGCCCATCCTGACGGAGGTCTCCGGTGGGGTGACACTGGCCACGATCGGCGCCTATGCCGCCGCCGGCCCGGACCGGATCTCGGTGGGCGCGCTGACGCACTCTGCCCCGGTGCTCGATCTCGGGCTCGACCTGCTGTGGACGACGGCCGACACGGCCGGGCCGCGCGCGGAAGGGCGTTGAGACGTGCTCCTGGTCATTGACGTCGGCAACACCGAGACGGTGATCGGCCTGTACGCGCCGGACGCCGACGGTGCCACCCCGGCACCGGAGGAGAACATCGGTGTCGGCATCGGGACCGAGCACGACCCGACGGCGCCGCGCGGGCTGACGCATCACTGGCGCCTCTCGACCGTGCCCAGCCGCACGCCCGACGAGCACGCCGTCCTGCTCACCCAGTTGCTGGACCTGGAGGGCCTCGACATCTCCACGTCGGTCTCGGGCATCGCCGTGTGCTCATCGGTGCCCCACGTCACGGCGGAACTGCGCCAAATGGCGTCCCGCTGGTTCTCCGACCTGCCGAGCGTCGTGCTGGGTCCCGGCACCAAGAGCGGGATGCCGATCCTCTACGACAACCCCAAGGAGGTCGGCGCGGACCGCATCGCCGACGCGGTCGGGGCCTACGACCTCTACGGCGGTCCCTGTGTCGTGGTCGACATGGGCACCGCGACGACAGTGGAGGCCATCAGCGCCAACGGCGAGTACATCGGCGGCGCCATCACGCCTGGGGTGGGTGTGAGCCTCGACGCCCTCTACCACTCGGCCGCCGCGCTGCGCCGGGTGGAGCTGGTCGAGCCGCGCAGCGTCATCGGCCGCTCCACGGTGGAGTCGATTGAGTCGGGGACGCTCTACGGGTTCGCCGGTCTGGTCGATGCGCTGGCCCGCCGCTTCATGGAAGAGCTCGGCCCCTCCGTCGTGGTGGCCACGGGAGGGTTCAGTTCGCTCATCGCTCCGTATTCGGACACCATTGAGCACGTGGAGCCCTGGTTGACCCTGCATGGCCTGCGCATCGTGTACGAGCGCAACGTCCCCTCATGAGTGACCAGTCCGAGAGTGGGACGGGGTCGCCGGAGATCCCCTACGGCTTCGACCGCACGCACCAGACGGCCGAGGTCGTCGAGGCGTGGTCGTCGCTCGCGCCCGGAGAGGAGTCCGGCGTCACTGTCGGGGTGGCCGGCCGGGTCATGCTCCTGCGCGATCAAGGGAAAGCGGCCTTCGGCGAGTTGCGTGACGCGTCGGGCACGCTGCAGCTGTTCGCCCGCGCTGCCGTGACGGAGCGCTTCGACGAGTTCGTGAAGCTGAATCTCGGTGACTGGATCGGCGCGACGGGTGAGGTCGTGCGAACCCGGCGTGGCGAGCTGTCGGTGCTCGTCAAGGAGTGGACGCTGTTGGCCGAGGCGCGGCGCAACTTCGGCGACAAGTGGCACGGCGTCAGCGACGTCGAGACGCGCTACCGTCAACGCGAGGTCGACCTGTGGGCCAACGAGCGCTCCCGCCAACTGCTGCAGATGCGCAGCGACGTCGTGCGCAACATGCGCCGGCGCTTGTGGGATCAGGGCTTCGTCGAGGTGGAGACGCCGTTGCTGCACCCCATCGCAGGGGGAGCCACGGCGCGGCCGTTCGTCACGCATCACAACACGTTCGACACCGACTTCTACCTGCGCGTCGCACCGGAGCTGTATCTCAAGCGGCTTGTCGTCGGTGGCTTCGACAAGGTGTTCGAGATCGGCCGCAGCTTCCGCAACGAGGGCATCTCGCCGCGCCACAATCCGGAATTCACGACGCTCGAGCTCTACCAGGCCTACGCCGACTACACCGACACGATGGTCGTGTTCGAGGAGCTGGTGGCGGGGCTGGCACTGGACGTGCTGGGGACCACGAAGCTCACCTATGGCGGGCGGGACCTCGACCTGACCACGCCGTGGCGGCGCGCCACCATGAGCGAGCTCGTGGCGGAAGCCACCGGCTTCACGCTCGACGTGCGTTCGCCCCGCGAGGAGCTGGTCAAAGTGGCGACCGAGGTCGGCATCGAGGTCGAGGCCGCGTGGGGGCCGGGCAAGATCCTGCTCGAGATCTACGAGAAGACGACCGAGCCCGAGCTGTGGGGCCCCGTCTTCGTCATCGACTATCCGGCCGAGGTGTCGCCGCTGGCCCGGCGCCACCGCGACGGGCCCGAGTTGGTCGAGCGCTACGAGCCCGTGGTGGCCGGGCGCGAGCTGGGCAACGGCTTCACCGAGCTCATCGACCCCGGCGACCAGCGCGCCCGTTTCGAGGAGCAGGCGGCGAAGGCCCGGGCCGGTGACGATGAGGAGTCCGCGGTGGTGGACGAGGACTATCTCCGCGCCCTCGAGTACGGGTTGCCCCCGACCTCGGGGTTCGGACTCGGGGTCGACCGGTTGCTGATGTTGCTCGGCGACGTGTCGAATATCCGCGAGGTGATCGCATTCCCCACCCTGCGGCCCGACCGGGGTTGAGCGGCGCCGAGCTGTCGTTTCTGTGCCGAACCTCCCGGTTGGCCCCGGTGCTCCTCGTTCTTCGTCCGTCCTTACGTTCAGGATGCTTTCTTCAAACCTCGATCACGGTTCCCTCACATCTCGCACTCAGTATGGGGTGTGCCGCCGAGAGCGGTGGAGCGTGCAGAGCGCACCCGAGGTCCAAGGAGGACACCATGTTTCGCACGATCATCGCAGGAACCGCAGTCGCCGGTGCCCTGACCTTTGGCGCAGTCGGCATCGCCGGCACGTCGACCCCCGCCGCCGGCGCGACGGGTCCCGACAAGGCCGCGCTGTGCGCCAAGCTCCCGGCCCTTCAGGCCAAGGTCCAGAAGGTGGAGGCCAAGGTCACGACGTGGCTGCCCAAGGCGCAGGCCCGAGAGGCCGCCGCCAATACTGCGGGCAAGACGAAGCGCGCCGACGCCATCGCCGCCCGGATCACGAGGGTCCAGAACCGTGAGACCAAGGTGAACGCGCGGCTGGCCAAGGCCCAGGCCGCCTGCAGCGCCAGCGGGACGGGCAGCAGCACCGCCAGCTGATCCCGCGTACGTCAGCACGCCGCGAGCGGCCGCCGACCGGGGAGACCCGGCGGTGGCCGCTCCGCAATTGCGGGCCGAATTCACGCCCGCCCGCGAAGATTTGTGTTTCGTGCCCGGCCGCACGACCCGGGACACCGGCATGGCCGTCGACTGTCGGCCCGGTGCAGTCGAGATCAGCCCGGAGTCGGCCCCGGATCAGCCCGGAAGGTCGCTCAGCAATTCGGCGACCAGCCGGGAGAGCCCCGCCCGCAGTTCCGGTTGGCTGATCCCGGCGGTGGCCTTCTCCGCGTCGTCGACGTAGCGCCGGGCCGCCTCGACGGATTCGGCGATCCCGTCCGATGCCATCACGATGGCCCGGGCCTTGTCGCGTTCGGGTTGGGCCAGGGGCGTTCCGAGCAGTGCCTGCAAGTCAGGGCCCGCGTCGGCGTCGGACAGGGCCACCAGGGCTGGCAGCGTGTAGATGCCCTCGGCCAGGTCCTGCCCCGCCGGCTTCTGCAGCTGGCCGTCGGTGGCGGTGATGTCGAGGATGTCGTCACGGATCTGGAACACCATGCCGAAGCAGTGCCCGAATTCGGTGCAGGCATCGACCTCGGCCGTCGGAAGCCGGCCCGTCAGCGCGCCGATGCGGCACGACGTCGCGGTGAGTGCCGCCGTCTTGCCGCTGATGGAGGCGAAATAGTCGTCACGGCTACGGGAGATCTGGAAGGCCGACCGCACCTCGGTCACCTGTCCCTGGCAGAGTCGGCCCAGCGTGTCGGCCAGCAATTGGGCGATGTCGACGCCGAGACCGGCGGCGATGGCGGCGCTGCGGGCCAGGAGGTAGTCGCCGGCGACGATGGCGACGAGATTCCCGAAACGGCTGTTGACGCTCTCGACGTTCCGCCGGATGGTCGCCTCGTCGATGACATCGTCGTGGTAGAGCGAGGCGAGATGCACGAGCTCCACCGCGACCCCGCCCATCAGTTCGTCCTCGGTCGCGTCGCGGCTGCCGCCCGTGGCCGCAGCCAGCGCCAACAGGGGTCGCAGACGCTTCCCTCCGGCCGCGATGAGGTGTGTCGTGACCTCGTCCAGGAAGCTGTCACCGGTCACGACAGAGGCGGTGAGCAGGGGTTCCAGTCGCCGCATTCCCTCCTGTAGGCGAGGCAGGCCCAGGGCTTCGGTCGGGTTCACTGGTCCAAACGTTAGGGCACGGGCGCAGAATGCCGACAACCACCAGGTAGAAAGGGGCATGGCACATCCCGCCTGCAGGTTTTCCTCCAGGGTGCGGGACGTGTCGCCTGCGGCGTGATGGACTAAGGCCACAGGTACACTGAACCGAGAAGCAAGAGGAACAAGGAGAGGCGGTCAGGGTGTTCGAACGTTTCACCGACCGGGCACGGAGGGTGTTGGTGCTGGCGCAGGAGGAAGCGCGCCTGCTCAATCACAGCTTCATCGGCACCGAGCACATTCTGCTCGGGTTGATCCACGAGGGCGAGGGTGTTGCCGCGAAGGCACTCGAGTCTCTGGGGATCTCCCTCGAGGCCGTCCGCGAGAAGGTGGAAGAGACGATCGGCATGGCCGGCACCGCGCCGAGCGGTTCGCCACCGTTCACGCCGCGGGCCAAGAAGGTGCTCGAGCTCTCACTGCGGGAGGCTCTGCAACTCGGCCACAGCTACATCGGCACCGAGCACATGCTCCTGGGCCTGGTCCGCGAGGGGGAGGGCGTCGCCGCCACCGTGCTCGTGAGCCTCGGCGCCGACCTCGGCCGCGTGCGCCAGCAGGTGATCCAGCTCATGTCGGGCAACCAGGGCAAGGAGTCCGTCGGCGCGAGCCAGGGCTCCAGCTCGGGCGACAACCCGTCGGGCTCGCCGGTTCTCGACCAGTTCGGCCGCAACCTGACCCAGCTCGCCCGTGACGGCAAGCTGGACCCTGTCATCGGACGTGCGAAAGAGATCGAACGCGTGATGCAGGTCCTGTCGCGCCGCACCAAGAACAACCCCGTCCTCATCGGCGAGCCCGGCGTCGGCAAGACGGCCATCGTCGAGGGACTGGCTCAGCGCATCGTCTCCAACGAGGTGCCCGAGACCCTGACGGGTAAGCAGCTCTACACACTCGACCTGGGCGCGCTGGTGGCGGGCAGCCGCTACCGCGGCGACTTCGAGGAGCGCTTGAAGAAGGTCCTCAAGGAGATCCGCACGCGGGGCGACATCGTCCTCTTCATCGACGAGATCCACACCCTCGTGGGAGCGGGCGCCGCCGAAGGTGCCATCGACGCGGCCTCCATCCTCAAGCCGATGCTGGCACGCGGCGAACTGCAGACCGTCGGCGCCACGACCATCGACGAGTACCGCAAGCACCTCGAGAAGGACGCCGCCCTCGAGCGGCGCTTCCAGCCGGTGAAGGTCGACCAGCCGACGGTGGCGTTGACCATCGACATCCTCAAGGGCCTGCGCGACCGCTACGAGTCGCACCACGCGGTCAGCATCACCGACCAGGCACTGGTGGCCGCGGCCAACCTGGCCGACCGCTACCTGGCCGACCGCTACCTGCCGGACAAGGCCATCGACCTGATCGACGAGGCCGGCAGCCGCCTGCGCATCCGCCGCATGAGCACACCGCCGGACGCCAAGAAGCTCGACGAGGAGATCGCCCGCCTGCGGGCTGACAAGGAAGCCGCCATAGAGAAGGGCGCCTTCGAGCAGGCCAAGAAGCTGGCCGAGCAGGAGAAGGAGCGCCTGGACCGCAAGGAGAGCCAGGAGGCCGAACTGCGGGCCGAGGGCGTCGACCTGTTCGACGTCGTGGACGAGGAGGTCATCGCCGAGGTGCTGGCGGCCTGGACCGGCATCCCCGTCTACCGCCTCACCGAGGAGGAGACGGCCAAGCTGCTCCGCATGGAGGACGAGCTCCACAAGCGCGTGATCGGCCAGGAGGAGGCGCTGAAGGCGCTGTCCCGTGCCATCCGCCGCACCCGGGCCGGCCTCAAGGACCCCAAGCGCCCGAGCGGGTCGTTCATCTTCCTGGGGCCGACGGGCGTCGGCAAGACCGAGCTGGCCAAGACCTTGGCCGAGTTCCTCTTCGACGACGAGGACGCGCTCATTCAGCTCGACATGTCCGAGTACATGGAGAAGCACACGGTCAGCCGGCTGGTCGGCTCGCCCCCCGGCTACGTCGGGTATGAAGAAGGCGGCCAGCTCACCGAAGCGGTGCGGCGCAAGCCGTTCTCCGTCGTGCTTTTCGACGAGGTCGAGAAGGCGCACCCCGACGTCTTCAACACGCTGCTGCAGATCCTCGAGGACGGGCGCCTCACGGACGCGCAGGGTCGTTCGGTCGACTTCAAGAACACCGTGCTGATCATGACGTCGAACCTCGGGACGGCCGACCTGCGCAAGGCGAACATCGGGTTCGCCAAGACGTCGGAGGCCGTCACCTACGAGCGGATGAAGGCCAAGGTGGACGAGGCGCTCAAGGCGCACTTCCGCCCCGAGTTCCTGAACCGCATCGACGAGGTGATCGTCTTCCACGAGCTGTCGCGCGCCGAGGTGACCGAGATCGTCGACCTCCTCATGTCGCGGACCGTCAAGCAGCTGTCGGATCAGGGCATCGGCCTCGAGCTGACGCCTGCCGCCCGCGCCCACCTCGCCGAGAAGGGCTACGACCCCCAGTTGGGAGCGCGGCCATTGCGCCGGGCCATCCAGCAGCTGGTGGAAGACCCGCTGTCCGAGCGAATCCTCTGGAAGGAATTCCGCGTCGGCGAGACCATCGTCGTCGACGTCGAGGAGTCGCCCATCGACGGCGAGGGCCCGCAGCTCAGCTTCACCGCGATCGAGGGCATTCAGCCCCCGCCGCTCGAGCTGGCCGGCGCCGGCGCCGACGCCGAGTAGTCACTCCCAGCAGTAGGTGAACTCCCCGCGCAATGTCGCGGTGTACCCGGGGAGCCGTCGCGCCTGGAAGTGCGGGTTGTCCGCGCCGACCGGCGGATAGCTGAGGCTGAGCGGCGCGGCCGGCTCGAAACCGAACCGCGCGTAGAAGGCCGGGTCGCCGAGGAGCACAAGCAGGGGCCAGCGCCGCTCTTCGGCCGCACAGAGCAGCGCGATCACCAGCGCGCTGCCGACGCCGCGCCCCTGGTCGGCCGCGCCGACGCACACCGGCGCCACCCCGGCCACCGGCGAGGCGCGCCCGTCGAGGGATCCCGCCGCCGCCTGCAGATGCCCGACCACCGCGCCGGCGTCGTCGGCCACGAGCTCAATCAGCGAGTGGCCGTTCCGCGCGGACCAGGTGCCCCGGACGATCGCGAGCTCCTCACCTGCATCGCGCGTACCCCCGTAGGAGAACGCGTCCTCCACGACGGCGAGGACGCCCGCGGCGTCGTTGGGGCGTGCCGGACGGACGGTCACCGTCATCGCAACGGCCGGCCGGTCCGTTCATGCTGCGTCGGTGCCTCCACGGACCGAGCCTGCCACCGCGGGGGCAGGGTCGTCAGCTCCACGATCCCCGGTGCTGTGACACCGCTCCAATAGGGTCACGCCATGGCCACGGCTCCTCGCACGCGCCCACGAGGCGAGGGCGCCTTTCTCTGCTCCGCGTGCACCGCGACCTCGTTGCGCTGGGCCGGGCGCTGCCCCGCCTGCGCTGAGTGGAACACGCTCGGGCCGGCGCCGGTGCGCCGCGCTGGTTCGGCCCCAGCAAGGCCCGAGGGCCCGCCGGCGCTGGCGCTGGCTGACGTCTCGACCGACGCCATGCACCCGCTGGCGACCGGAGTCAGCGAGCTCGACCGGGTCATGGGCGGCGGCGTGGTGGCCGGCTCGGTCACGTTGCTGTTCGGGCCCCCCGGCATCGGCAAGTCGACCCTGCTCTTCCAGGTGCTCTCGTCACTGGCGGCCACCGGGCTCGACGTCATGTTGGCCTCGGCCGAGGAGTCGCTGGCGCAGGTTCGCGGCCGGGCGTCGCGCATCGGCGTTGTGCCCCGGAACCTCCTGGCCATTGAGGGGCCTGATGTCGAGGCGATCGAGGCCGCCGTCGAGCGGCACCGCCCGGCACTCGTGGTGGTGGACTCGCTCCAGTCGGTCTCGGACCCCGAGCTGGGCCAGCCCGCCGGCAGCCTGGCTCAGGTGCGGACCTGCGTCGAGCGCCTGACCCGCATGGCGAAGTCGACCGGTGCCCCGCTGCTCCTGGTCGGGCACGTGACCAAGGACGGCGACCTGGCCGGGCCCCGGGCCGTGGAGCACCTGGTCGACACGGTGCTGTCCTTCGACGGCGACCGTCACCACGCCCTGCGGGTGCTGACGTCGGTGAAGCACCGCTTCGGGCCGGCCGGTGAGGTGGGCATCTTCGAGATGCGCGACGACGGCCTGCGCGCCGTGCCCGATCCCGGACCGCTGCTCCTCGGCGACCGTATGGCCGGCGTCCCCGGCAGCGTGGTCGTGCCGGTCCTTCAGGGCCGGCGGCCGTTGCTGGTCGAAGTGCAGGCGCTGCTCGGTCCCGGCAGCGGGGGCGGGACGGGCCCGCCGCGGCCACAGACGCTGGGGATCGATGCGGCGCGGGCCAACCTGCTCCTGGCCGTCCTCGCCTGCCGCACCGCGGTCGAGATCCCGGCCTCGGCCCAGATGTTCGCGGCCGCCGTGGGCGGCATCACCGTGACCGAGCCGGCGGCGGACCTGGCCGTCGCCCTGGCCATGGCGTCGGTCATCACGGACGTGCCCGTCCCTCCCGATGTCGTCGTGTTCGGGGAGCTGGGCCTCGCCGGCGAGGTGCGTACGGTCCCGGGCGCGGACCGGCGCCTGGCCGAGGCCCACCGGGCCGGCTTCGCGAGGGCGCTGGTGCCGGCCTCAATGGCGGGGGCGCCGGCCGCGGCCCCGCCCGGCCTCAGGGTGCACGGGGTCCGCACACTGGCCGAGGCCCTGAGCCTCCTCCAATCCGGAGCCGGCGAGCGAAGTGCACCAGGTACGATGCCGGGGTGGCCGACGGCGCCGGCGGCAGCCAGCCTCTGAACGACGCGCTGGCGATGATCGCGCCGGGCACCAAGCTCCGCGAGGGTCTGGACCGGATACTGCAGGCCAAGCACGGCGCACTGATCCTGGTCGGTGACGGCCCGGCCGTCCTCTCGGTCTGCACGGGAGGATTCCTGCTCGATGCGGAGTATTCGCCCCAACGCCTGTCCGAGCTGGCGAAGATGGACGGGGCGATCATCCTGGCCCCCGACGCCTCGCGCATCGCCCGGGCCAACGTGCACCTCGTCCCCAAGGCCACCGTCCCCACCTCGGAGACCGGCACCCGCCACCGCACGGCCGAACGGGTGGCCCGCTCCATCGACGTGCCGGTGATCGCCGTCTCCGAGGCGATGGCGACCATCGCCGTCTACCGCAACGACCTCAAGCACACGACGCAGTCCGCCGGCTGGCTGATCGACCGCTCGAGCCAGGCGCTCTCCACCCTGCAGCGCTTCCGCGCCCGTTACGACGACGCCCTCTCCACGCTCACCCGGCTCGAAATGGAGGACTCGGTCTCGGTGCGTGATGTCGTGTCCGCACTGCAGCCGGGCGAAATGGTCCGTCGCATCGCCGAGGAGATCGAGGGCCACCTCGTCGAACTCGGGTCCGACGGCCGGCTCATCCACCTGCAGACCGACGAGCTCCGCTCCGGCGTCCCCGAGAGCCTGGGGCTGGTCCTGCGCGACTATGCCGACGACAGGGCCATCGCCCATCTGCGCTCGCTCTCCGCCGACGCGCTGATGGACCTGCCCAAGGTGGTGGCGGCCCTGCACCTGCCCGACTCCGACGATCAGCTCCACATCGGGCTGGCGCCGCACGGGTACCGCCTCTTGCACCGGCTCCCGCAGCAGTTGTCCGAGACCCTCATTGAGCGCCTGGTGGCGCGGTTCGGCTCGCTGCCCGAGATCCTCTCCGCCTCGGCAGCCGAGCTCGAGTCCGTCGAGGGCATCGGCGCCGCCACCGCCCGCCACATCCGCGACGGCCTGGCGCGCCTGGTCGAGGCCAGCATTTTCGAGCGATACGAATGATGCGGTGATCTGGTAAAATAGGCAGTCACCTTCGGACGGGCCAACCCTCGTCCAGGCCGCCTCCGCACAGCATCGCCGCAGCTCTGCGTGCCCGTGCGGGCGCAGCCGATCCACCCAAAAGGGAGCCCTGAGTCCTGTGTCCTTCAAGGTCGGAGACAAAGTCGTGTACCCCCATCACGGGGCCGCGGTCATAGAGAAGCGGGAGACCAAGGTCGCCTTCGGTGAGAAGCGCGAGTACCTGGTCCTGCGCCTCGCCTACGGCGATCTGATCCTCAACGTCCCGGCCGACAACACCGAGGGCGTGGGCCTGCGCGAGGTCATCAACGACGAAGAGGTCGAGGAGGTGTTCGCCGTGCTGCGCAAGAAGGAGGCGCGCATGCCGACGAACTGGTCCCGCCGCTACAAGAACCACTCCGAGAAGCTGCGATCCGGCGACATCTACCAGGTGGCCGAAGTGGTGCGGAACCTCTCCATCCGGGACAAGGACAAGGGCCTGTCCGCCGGGGAGAAGCGCATGCTGCAGCGGGCGCGCCAGATCCTGGTGTCCGAGTTGACCTTTGCGCTCAACGTGGACGAGGAGACGGCCGAAGAGCGTCTGAACGAGGCGCTGACCTGATCGCAGGGCCCGACCACGCGGAGGCGAAGGTGTGGTCGATCGTCGTGGCGGGTGGCAGTGGCCGGCGTTTCGGGCAGTTGAAACAGTACGCCCTGCTGGGCGGCCGCCCGGTGCTGCAGTGGGCCGTGGCGGCGTGCCGGACCTGTTCCGCCGGCGTGGTCCTCGTCGTGCCCGACGGACCCGACGGAGAGGGCGACGATGAACTTCACGGCGCCGATGCCGTCGTCACCGGCGGTCCCACCCGGGCCGACTCGGTTCGCTGCGGGCTGGCGGCCGTTCCCGCCGATGCGGCGGTGATCGTGGTGCACGATGCGGCACGGCCGTTGGCCTCGCCGGCCCTCTTCGCCGCCGTCGTTGCGGTGGTGACCGATGGGCGAGCGGACGGGGCCGTGCCCGGTGTGCCGCCAAGTGACACCATCAAGGCCGTGGACGAGTCCGGGCGCGTCACCAGCACCCTCGACCGCGCCACGCTGGTGGCCGTCCAGACCCCGCAGGCCTTCCGGGCCGCCCTGTTGCGACAGGCCCACGGCGAGGGACCGGCCGCCGCCACCGACGACGCCATGCTGGTCGAGGCACTGGGCGGGAGCGTCCTGGTCGTGCCCGGAGAGCCGGACAACCTCAAGATCACCGACCCCGGCGACCTCGGGGCTGCCGAGCGCCTCCTGGCCGAACGGGAGGCGTGAGGTGAGCGTGCGCATCGGCCAGGGCATCGACATCCACCGCTTCTCCGAGGATCCCCACCGCCCACTCGTCCTGGGCGGCGTCGAGATCGAGGGCGCGCGCGGCCTGGGCGGCCACAGCGACGCCGACGCCGTCTGTCACGCGCTGGCCGACGCCGTGCTCGGTGCGGTTGGTCTGGGCGACCTGGGCCGGCATTTCCCCGACACGGACCCCGTGTGGGAGGGGGCCGACAGCGTGACCCTGTTGACCGAGGTGGTGGGCATGGCGGCCGCGCAGGGGTTCGCCTGCGCCAATGCAGACTGCACCGTCATCGCCGACGCCCCCCGCCTGGCTCCGTACACCGCGGCCATGGTGGTACGCCTGAGCGTGGTGCTCGGCGCTCCCGTCTCGGTCAAGGCGACCCGGGCGGAGGGGCTGGGCGCGCTGGGCCGGGCCGAGGGCATCGCCTGCTTGGCCGTCGTGTTGATGGAGTCGGCGTGAGCCGCCGTCCGCCGCCGCGGGGCGGGCCGCGCCGGAAGGAGGCGGGGAACCGCCAGGAGCCGCGCCGGGGCGCAGGGGGCGGACAGGATCGCCGTCCCGGCCCGCGCAGCGAGCTCGGCGGTGACCAGGTCGAGGGGCGGCGCGCCGTGCTCGAACTGCTGGCGGTCGGGCGGCGGACCGTGCGGCGGATCATGCTGGCCGAGGACCAGGACCCCTCGCCGCAGTTGGACCGCATTGAGGAGCTGGCCGGGCGCATGCGTGTCCCGGTCGAGACGGTGCCGCGTACCCGGCTCGACGCCCAGGCCCGCACCGAGTCGCCCCAGGGCGTCCTGGCCCTGGCCCGCCCCCTCGAGCCGGTGGCGCTCGAGGACCTGGCCGGCCCCGACCGCCACGGCACCGCGCCGTTCCTCTTGGTGGCGGCCGGCATCACCGATCCCCGCAACCTCGGCGCCCTCCTGCGCAGCGCCGAGTGCGCCGGCGTGACCGGTGTGGTGCTGCCGCGCCATCGCTCGGCGCGCTTGTCGCCCACCGTGACCAAGACGGCGGCGGGGGCGATCGAGCACCTGCCCTTCGCGGTGGTGGGCGGGGTGCCGGCCGCACTCAGCGAGCTGCGCGACCTCGGCGTATGGTCGATCGGCCTCGCCGGCGAGGCGGACCAGTCGCTCTACGACCTTCCGCTCGGCGAGGGCCCCGTGGCACTGGTCGTCGGCAGCGAGGAGAAGGGACTGGCCCCGCTGGTGCGCCGCCGCTGCGATGCGGTGGCCGCCATTCCCCAGCACGGCACGCTGCCTTCGCTCAACGTCGGCGTCGCCGGAGCGGTCGCCTGCTTCGAGGTGGCCCGCCAGCGGTCGGCGCGGGGCTGACCGGCACCGGACACGACACCTACGCCGCCGCTGCCACCTCGGACGTGCAGAAGGCGCACCGTCGCGCCGCGACCGGAATGTCGCTGAGGCACTCCGGGCACTCGCGCGTCTCGGGTTTGGGCTCCTCGCTGGGCAGCACGTTGAGTCGTCGCATGAGCGCGGTCAGCGGCACCACCACGGCGAAGAAGACCACCGTCGCCACGATGAGGAACGACAGCAGCGCGTTGAGGAACGACCCGTACTTGAACTGCGAGTGGTTGAGAGTGAAGGTCAGGTTGTCGAAGTTGGGCTTGCCGAAGATGGCGGCGATCAACGGTGTGATCAGATCGGCCACGAACGCGGTGATCATCGCCGTGAAGGCGACGCCGACCACGACCGCCACGGCCAGATCGACGACATTGCCCCGCAATACGAACTTCTTGAAGTCAGAAAGCACGCGGCCCTCCTTCATCACTTCTGGCGAACCGGCCGACCTGACCGCGTCCCCGGTCATCAAGTCCCGCCCGTTCTGTACCCGTACCCGACCCCGTCCCAACCCAACGTATGGGCACCATGGCAGGGGAGGGACGGGAAGGACTGTGCCCGGAACTGGGAGCCCGAGGCAGGAATCGAACCCGCGACATCTTCATTA
>CAVRJN010000002.1:0-135245 GCA_963721585.1 uncultured Acidimicrobiaceae bacterium
TGGCCGACAGCGAGCTGCGCCGGCGCGGCGGCTTCGTCTCGACCGCCCGGCACGCCCGCGAGTCAGAGGTCCTGGCGCGGCGCGAGGCCGAGCTCGCCGAGGGCCACGCCTCGTTCCGCTACTCGGGTTACGTCACCGTCTCCGCCCAGAGCGAGGAGCAGCTGGCGGCGGCCTGCGACATCGTGCAGCACGCGGCGGGACAGAGCCGTTTGGCATTGCGGCGCCTCTACGGCGACCAGGCCTCGGCGTACACCTGCACGCTCCCGCTCTGTCGCGGACTCCATTGACGCGAGACGGCCGTACCATGAGCCCGTGGCCATCCGTCCCGATGCACCGCCGCCCGAACGGCTCGATGCAGAGCCCGGCGGTGGTCCGCGCAATGTCGTCGTGCTGCTGCTCGACAGCCTCAACCGCCACATGCTCGGCAGCTACGGCGGGACCGAGTTCGAGACGCCGCACCTCGACCGGTTCGCCCGCGAGCGCGCCGTCCGCTTCACGTCCCATGTCACCGGTTCGCTGCCGTGCATGCCGGCGCGCCACGACATCTTGTGCGGCTCGCTCGACTTCCTCTGGCGTCCCTGGGGCTCCGTAGAGGTCTGGGAGGAGCCCATCACCCAACGGCTCCGACGGGCGGGCGTGACGACCATGCTCGTGTCGGACCATCCGCATCTCTTCGAGGTGGGGGGCGAGAACTACCACACGGACTTCAGCCGCGTGGGACTACGTGCGCGGGCACGAGGGTGACCCGTGGCGGACGTACCCCGACCCGAGCTCCATCGGCTCGCCGGCGATGCCGGCCCGTGGCGGCGGGTGGTTCTGGCGGGATCGCCTGGGGTGGGCGGACGCCGGGGACCGGCCGTACGACCGCTCCCGGACGTTCTTCCGCGCCGAGTCGGACTATCCGGGGCCGAAGACGATGCGTGCCGCGGCCGGGTGGCTGCGCGACGGCGCGCCGGGGCCGGGGGGAGCGCCCTTCATGCTCTTCGTCGACGAGTTCGACCCGCACGAGCCCTTCGACACGCCCGAGCCCTGGGCCGGGCGCTACGACCCCGACTGGGACGGCGAGCTGCTGATCTGGCCCCCCTATGACGTCGGTGCCGTCGGTGCCGGGCGACTGACCGAGCGGGAGGGCCGGCAGATCCGGGCCAATTACGGTTCGAAGCTCAGCATGATCGACCACTGGGTGGGCGAGGTGTTCGACGCGCTGAGTGCGCGGGGGCTGTGGGACAGCACGGCGGTCATCGTGTGCACGGACCATGGGCACTATCTCGGGGAGAAGGACATCTGGGGAAAGCCGGCAGTCATGCAGTACGAGCCGCTGGGGCACATCCCGTTGCTGGTGCACTGGCCGGGTGTCCCGGGCGGGACGTCGTGCGGGGCGCTGACGACCAACGTCGACATCAACGCGACGCTCGCCGATGTGTTCGATGTCGCGACGGGAGGGGTCGGGCATGGGCATCGGCATGGCGCTTCGCTGGTTCCGCTGTTGCGTGGTTCCACGGCGCAGGTACGGGACTTTGCCATCGGCGGCGTGTACGGGAACTGGGTGCAGGTCACGGACGGCCACCGCAAGTACGCCCGCGGGGCGTCCGGAACCAACTTCCCCTTGTCGATGTGGTCCAACCGCTGGTCGACCATGCCGGTCCACGGGCTCGAGGACGCGGTCCGTCTCCCTCCGCCCGACCGGCGGGCCAGGCTCGACTTCATGCCGGGTTCGGACGTGCCGGTGATACGCCAGCCCTTCGAGCCCGGCGACCGGTTGCCCTTCTGGGTCGGGCGCAACACGGTCGACGCGCACTTCCTCTATGACCTCGACGACGACCCGGGTGAAGACCGAAACCTGGTGGGCTCGGCGGTAGAGTCCGACCTGGTGGAGCTGCTCCGCCACGCGTTGGTGTCGGTCGACGCGCCCGGAGAGCAGCTCGAGCGGTTGGGCATCGCATGACGCATGACGCATGACGACTGATCAAGCTGGCGATAGCGGGCCATTCGTCCTCCCGCGGATCCCGGCGTCGTCAAGCGCGCTGATCTTCGACAAGCGGGGCCGGCTCCTCATCGCCAACCCGACGTACAAGGCGCACTGGACGATCCCGGGCGGGATCATGGAGGCCGACGGCGAGACGCCGTGGGAAGCGTGCCGGCGGGAGGTGCGCGAGGAGGTGGGCCTCGACGTCGCCGACGGCCGGTTGGTCGCTGTCGACTTCCTGCGGCCGAAGCCGTCCAAGCCAGGTGGGATGCGGTTCCTGTTCGATTGCGGAGTGCTGCCCGATTCGGTCTTGGCCTCCGTCACGTTGCAGGAGGAGGAGCTCTCCGAGCACCGCCTGGAGGATCCGGACGAGGCGCTCGCCCTGCTCAGTGGACCGCTGCGCCGGCGCGTGGGGGCGGCGCTGGCAGCCGAAACGTGCGTGTACCTGGAGGACGGACGGCCTGTCTGAGCCGCGGTGGGCCGCGAGGAGCGCTCCCTTAGTATCGAGGGGCCGTGACCTCACGGCGAGCAAAGAGGGTCTTCGCGGATGTTTCGGTTCTGGCGGCGGTTGCAAATCAGCAGGGGTTCCTTCGCGTCCCTGGTGCTCGCCGCCGCGGTCCTGACGTGCGTGGGCGTGTCGACTGCGGGGGGAGCTGCCGCAGCGACCGCCGGTCCGGGTCGTCTCGGCGTCTATCTCGGCTACCAATCACCCGAGGGAGTCAGCACGTTCGGTCGAGCCGTCGGCGAACGGCCGCGCTTCGCCATGGACTTCTTGAACGGTGACTCGTGGTCTGCACTCGTGAAGACGGCGCCGTCCTACATGGCAGCCTGGAAAAAGTCAGGTTTGCGGATGATCTGGGGCGTCCCGATCCTCCCCGACGCGTCCTCCGGCGGTTCCAGCGCCGTGGCTTCCGACAGCGGGTCCACGTTGCAGCAGGGGGCGGCCGGGGCGTACAACTCCTACTTCCGGAAGTTGGCCAAGGACATGGTGGCGGGCGGAGAGGCCAACTCCATCATCCGCCTGGGTTGGGAATTCAACGGCAACTGGTTCCCGTGGTCCGCCGGCGGACAGGCGGCCGCGTTCGTCGGCTACTGGCGGCAGATCGTCGACACCATGCGCTCGGTGGCCGGCCAGAAGTTCACCTTCGAATGGAACCCGACTGCCGGCGTGACGAAGGCCGGGAACCTCGTCACCTACTACCCGGGGAGCGCCTACGTCGACTACATCGGCCTCGACGTCTACGACCAACAGTGGGGGTACTACGGCGCGCAGGGATGTGAGGGCGTCGCGTGCCAGAAGGACGAGTTCCACGCGATCCTCACCGAGTCCTTCGGGTTGAACTGGCTGGCCAAGTTCGCCACCAAGGAAGGCAAGCCGATCGTGCTGCCCGAATGGGGCCTCGGTGTGTTCAATCCCACCGACCTGAACGGCACCTATCAGGACGAGGAGCTCGGTGGCGGCGATGACCCGACCTTCATTGACGACATGGCGGCATGGATCGACGCGCACGGCGTGTTCGAGGCGAGCTACTGGGATTTCGAGCCCGAAACCTTGAGCGTGACACCGCTGAGCGCCGCCGCGCTGCGGAGCGATTTCGGTGCCGGGTCATCGACGTCGCAGGGGTCGAGCTCCAGGTCCGCGGGCGCAGCCAAGTTGTCCAGCGCTGTTCATCACGGAGGGGTGAGCTCGAGGGGGACCTCCCGGTCGTAGAAGACGGCGGTGACGGCGACGGTGCCGGCGGCGACGCCCAGCGAGCAGGTGGCACCGGCGTGCAGGACAAGCACGGCGCCGACCACCGCACCGCCGAACATGCAAAGGACGGTCGTCCTGGCCAGGCGCGGGTGCGGATTGGTCCCTCCCGCCAGGAGTGAGTTGGAGGCGAGCGCCGTCAAGGCCGTGGTCAGCACGGTGGTGGACATGTCGGGGACCCCGACGCGGCGGACGGCCGAGTTGCGTTGTCCCACGGCCACGGCGAGGAGGGCGATGATGGTGTAGCGGGGCCACCCGGAACTGACGTTCGGCACCATGCCGGCGACGACAGCGGCCACAGTCGTGCACGCTGCCTCGATCACCATGGCGACGAGGAGCAGGCTCCGGAGGGGTTGGACCCGTCGCGCAAGTCGTCCGCCGGCGACGGCGCCGATGACAAAAGCTGCGAGCGCACACAGGCTGCCGCCAATGGAGAACCCCGGGGCGCCAGCCGCGGCGAACCCGAGCAGGACCACGTTGCCGGTCATGTTGGCGGTGAACACGTGACCGAGCCCGAGGAAGCTCACGGCGTCGACGAAGCCGCTGACGACGGTCAGGGCAGCCAGGGTCACCACCAGGGGCGGTGGGGGTCGACGATCGGGCTCGCTCATCTGCGCTCCACCTTCCCCGCGACGCCAACGGTCGGGTTCCGTCAAGGTAACGGAACCGCCCGCCGGAGCGGGCGACCGTGCACCCGCCGTGAGGGAGCTGATGCCCCGGGTCCTGGCCCACCAGTTGACGACGCGGAACCTCGGCGCGGCGTACCCGTTCATCGCGGAGGCGGGGCTCGGACGGCGCGGGGTCGTGCTCGGTGAAACCCTGCTGGGCGGTTCCTTCGTCTTTGATCCGTTCGAGCTCTACGCGGCCGGCGTGGTGTCGAACCCCAACATGGCGGTGTTGGCATGCGACAGACAAAGGTGCAAAGAAATCCTGATCACGGGTCCGCGTCTTGGTCTGGGGCGAAATCTGGACGTGGGATCGGCTCCGCCTTTACCGCCGACGCCGTGGTCGCCTTGCCAGGTTATGGGTGGGATGGGGCGTCCTCCCCGGTTGAGCCCCGTTGCTGAAATGTCGCACACCCGACCCCGGTCTCGAACTGGTAGGAGGCGCAGTCTGAAGGGGACGTCGTCGGACTCTGAACTCATTGGCAGCGCTCGACCAGTCACGCTCACCTGGGCCCCCCGCACACGTCATTGCTGCCTTGCGTCACCTTCGCCTGATGCCATGACCGGCAATCCCGACGGGTATCTGGTTCAGGGAGTGGCGAAGCCGCTCACGTTACACGGGTGAGTACGACCTTGAGGGCGCCGGTCTCTGCGGCGTCGGAGAACACGTCGTAGGCCTCGATGAACTCGTCGAAACCGAAGTGATGTGTGGCAAAACGAGCCGCCTTGAGCTGTCCAGTTCCCATCAGACGGGCGAGTATGGGGGTCGAGTAGGTATCGACGAGTCCAGTCGTGATCGTCACGTCCCGAGTCCAGAGGTTCTCAAGGTGAATGGTGGCCGGCTTGCCGTGAACGCCGATGTTGGCCACGTGGCCCCCCGGCCTGATGTTCGGTTGCCAGTTCGAAGGTCGCCGGCGTACCGACGGCTTCAATGGCCACGTCAGCGCCCAGGCCGTCAGTAAGTTCCTTGACAATGGCACCCGGATCCTCCCTGCCGTTGTTGATCGTGACGTCGGCGCCGAACTGCTTGGCTGCTTCGAGCCTGGAGTCGGCCAGGTCGATGGCAATGATGTGGCTGGGGCTGAAGAGAAGTGCGCCAGTGATGGCGGAGAGACCAATAGGCCCGGCGCCGACGATGGCCACGACGTCGCCAGGAGAGACGCAGCCGTTGAGAACGCCGACCTCGTAGGCCGTCGGCAAGATGTCGGCCAGCATGAGAATCTCCTCATCGGCGATGCCGGCCGGAACCGGATAGGCCGACGTGTCGACGAAGGGCACGCGTACCTTTTCGGCTTGGGTTCCGTCGATGTTGTGGCCGAGTATCCACCCGCCGCCGTCGAGGCATTGACCGAAGCGGCTCTCACGGCAGAAGCGACACTTGCCACAGGCCGAGATGCACGAGACGAGCACCCGGTCACCCGCTTTGAAGTTCCGCACTGCGCCCCCGACCTCTTCGACCGTCCCGACGGCCTCATGGCCGAGGATCCGGCCGGGCGTCACCTCGGGGAGATCGCCCTTGAGGATGTGCAGATCGCTCCCGCAGATGGTCGTGGTGTCGACGACGACGACAGCATCGGTGGGATGGATCACCTTGGGGTCAGGTACTTCGTCGTCCCAACTCTTGCTGTTTGGCCCGTGGTAGACGAGTGCTTTCATGGCGTGTTCCCCTATTTCGTTGTGAGAGAAGCGGGCGCGTCGTAGCCCGAGGACTGAAACTTCGCAGATTCGACGGTCAGCTCAGTGCGTGAGACCGGGCGCCTGGAGCGTGTCCACAGCCCGTCGATGCTCGAAGCGATCGGTGAACCAGCCGAAGTGACTCCGCAACCAGTCACTGTTGAGTGCGTAGCGGTCCAGGCCGAGGTATCCGGCATTGCGCCAGGCCAAAATGAGCGGCACTTCGAGGATCATGTACGCAGGGTTGACCCCGGCCGATCCGGTGAACATGTAGACCATATTGAGCGTGAGCCCGCCCAGAGCGGCGAGGCCGGTGAACAACCCGAGGATCAGCGCGATTCCGATAGCGATCTCACCGAGCGAGATGAGCTTGGCGATCCACGAGGCGTTGGGGATCACGAAGTTGTGCAGGAATGCAGCCCACCAGCCGTAGCTGGCTCCGCTCTTGCCCGTCGCCGACCCGACTACGCCGGCTGTGGCAAAGCCCTTGACCCCGGCGCCACCCCCGAACCAGAAGGCGGCCTTCTCGCTGCCCCAGATCTTCTGGTATCCGGCGTTCAGCCACCAGTAGCCGAGCACGAGTCGCACCACAAGCCAGAGCACGCTGGCGGCCCGGGAACGGTAGAGCCAATCGGCGAATCGCAGGTTGTGCTCGTGCCCCGGGACGTTTCTATTTTGGGTCTGCAGGGTGTCGGGGGACGTCGGGTGACGGCCAGCAACATCGGCGGGGGACGCAGGAGGGCTGGTCAGCACGTGGGTCTGGGGTCCCATGGGGGGGGACGACCGATCTCCTCCCGAGAGCGGAAGGGCTTCGGCTCAGGATGAGCCGTTGCATCAACATGCTTCGTGGGGCGCAACAAATGCAGCAACACACCCGAGGTTGTGGGCGACGGCCTGGAGGCGGGCCGACCGTCAGCCTCCGCGGCTCGATGTATCCGAGGCAGCGACGTGAGGAGAGGAGTTGGTTTGTCTCACCAGGCGGCGACGCAGCTGCCAGATTCGCAGCGAGGCGATCCTTTTCGGCGAGAAGCGGTCCAGCGATAGCGGCAAGCAGAAGGGCGATCTCAAGGGGCATCGTTCAGTGAATGCGAAGCAAATGACCTTTAGCGCTCTCGTGTTCTGCAAGGTGGACACCATGACCAACGCCGGCACCCGCCATGACGCCGATCCAAGGCGGCGAGATGCGCTTACGCCCGGTTTGCCGAGGTATCGAGGCCGTGGTGGAGTGCGCTCCTTGCAGTGACGACATCGGTCATGGTGACTCGCGCCGCGAGCAGGGCCGCCTTCCTCCTCATGCACTCGGACAAGGGAGTCCCAGATTCCCATCTCGCCCGGAACCGCTCAACCTGGGCCACCACTACCGGAACGTTGGTCAGTTCGACCTCATGACGTGCCTCGGGCGATTGAGTCGCCATCAGCTGACGGATCCGGTCCAGTACCGCCTCTTCCATGGTCAGGATCTCGGTGTAGATGTTCCTCCAGAACAGCGCCTGTTCCGGATTGGTCGTGGCCGGATCGGGTTCGTCGTCCATGCCGATCGAGTTCGCCCGGATGACCAGGACCAACTCAGGAGACATTAGAAGCCCGGCGAATGTCTTCGAGAAAGTCTGCGCTGGTTGGTTGCGCGTCAGGTCAAGGTAACTCAGGTCAAGGTAACGGTGGCCCCCGCGGGCGACCGTTCCCCCGCCGTGAGAGAACGCATGCCGCGGATGCCGGCCCATCAGGTGACGACGCGCAACCTCGGAGCGGCCTATCCCTTCATTGCCGAGGCTGGTCTGGGCCGACGCGGCGTGGTCATCGGTGACGACCTCCTCGGTGGCTCTTTTGTCTTCGACCCCTTCGAGCTCTACGCGGCCGGCGTGGTGTCCAACCCCAACATGGTCGTCTTCGGTCAGATCGGGCGGGGGAAGAGCGCGTTCGTCAAGTCATTCCTGTGGCGGCAGGCCGTTTTCGGGCGCAAGGCCTGGGTCGTCGACCCCAAGGGCGAGTACGGCGATCTGGCGGATGCCTGGGGTGTGCGCCCCGTGGCCCTGCGACCGGGCGGTGCCATCCGGCTCAATCCGCTGGATCCGGGTCCGGACGACGACGGCGGGGCAGCGCCCGACGTCCCCGGGCGCCGGAGGATGGAATTGCTCTCGTCGTTGGCCAGCGCCTGTCTCGGTCGGGGACTGGTTCCCCGCGAGCGCGCCGCCCTGGGCGTGGCCCTGGCGGAGGCGACCCGCGCCACCGCGGTTCCCACCGTCCCCATGGTCGTCGAAGCCCTCCTCACCCCGACCGCCGACGCCGCCCGCTCGCTGCGGACCGAGCAGCGGGACCTCCTCGAAGACGGGCGAGATGTCGCGCTGGAGCTGCGCCGGCTGGTGCACGGCGACCTCTGCGGAATGTTCGACGGGCCCACCACCGTCGGCCTCGATCTGTCCTCGCCGCTTGTCGTCCTCGACCTCTCCGCGTTGTATTCCTCGGCTGCGCTGGGTGTCCTGATGGCGTGCGCCACCGCCTGGTTGCAGGCCGCACTGGCCCGCACGGCCGTCAACGCGGGCGGTGGCGATGCGTCGACGTCCTCGGGTCGCGGCCGCTTCTTCCTCGTGGTGGACGAGGCGTGGGCGATTCTTTCGAACCTGGGAGTGGCGCGTTGGCTCCAGTCGTCGTGGAAGCTCTCCCGCGCCTTCGGGGTCTCCAACGTGGCCGTGCTGCACAGGGTTTCGGACCTGCATTCGGTGGGGGCATCGGACTCCGAGCAGGTGGCGCTTGCCCAGGGGCTCCTGTCGGATTCGGAGACACGCGTGGTCTACGCGCAGTCGCCGGGTGAGCTCGACGCGGCGGCGGAGTTGCTCTCCCTGTCGGCGACCGAGAGCGATCTGCTTCCGCAGCTGCGCCGGGGCGTCGCCTTGTGGAAGGTGGGTCAGCGATCGTTCCTGGTGCAGCACCGGCTCAGCGCGATGGAGCGGAGCATCGTCGATACCGACGCGGCCATGACGGCGGGGTAGGGCGGCCACCGGTGGCGCTTCCCGCCATTGTGCTGTCACTCGGTCTCGGCGGCGCGCTGCTGGCCGGAATCTCCCTCACCGGAGAACGCGGACTCTCCCTGACGGGACGAGGGGGGACGGCGCGGACAGGGCGGAGTCGCCGCGACCCGGCGCGGGGCGCACGCTGGGCCAGGAGGCGCGACCTGCGGCCGCTGCGGGTGGCCCCTGAGGCAGCGCCACCCGGTCGGCTCCTTCTCGGCGTCCTGCCCGGTACGGCACGCCTGACGGGCCTGGCCGCCGAGACGGCCCAGTCCCTGGTCGTCGTCGGACCCACGCAGAGCGGGAAGACGACGAGCTTGGCGGTGCCGGCGATTCTGGGGTGGAGAGGCCCGGTGCTGGCCGCCAGCGTCAAGAGCGACCTCCTCCGCCACACCCTGGGGACGCGGGCGCGCCTGGGGCAGGTGTGGTGCATCGACCCGACGGGCTCCACGGGGGCACGGGCCAGTACCTGGTCACCCCTCACCGGATGCGGCGAGTGGCGCGAGGCCTGCCGTGCCTCCGCCGAATTGTGCGAGGCGGCCAAGGGTGACGGGACGACGGCGGACGGCGAGTTCTGGTACGCCACCGCAGGCAAGCTCCTGGCGCCCCTCTTCGCTGCCGCGGCGCTCGACGGCCGCACCATGGCCGAGGTGGTGCGCTGGGTGGATACGCAGGAAGTCGGCGAGGTGGCCGCCATTTTGGAGCGCGCCGCACCGCCCGAGGTCCTGCATGCGGCAGAGGCCACCTGGTGCCGTGACGACCGCACGCGGAGCTCCATCTACACCACGGCCGAGACGGTGCTCGCCCCCTTCGCCCATCCGCCGCCCGGCCCGCGGACCGACGGCACGTTCGAGCCGGCTGCGCTGTTGAGCGGGGCCCACACGGTGTATCTCTGCGCGCCGGCCCACGACCAGCGCCGGCTGCGCGGGTACTTCACGGCGTTGACCCAGGCGGTCTTGGCGCACGCGTTCTCCACCGCCACGAAATCCGGCCGGCCGCTCGATCCGCCCCTGCTCGTGGTGCTGGACGAGGCGGCGCACATTGCTCCCTTGCCAGAACTCGACGGGCTCGCCGCCACCTGTGCGTCACACGGGATTCAGATCGTCACGGTCTGGCAGGACCTGGCGCAGGTGCGGGGACGCTACGGCGCCAGGGCGCCGACCGTCCTCAACAACCACAGGGCCAAGCTGTTCCTGCCCGGCATCGCCGACCCCGACACGCTGGAGTACGCCAGCCGGCTCATCGGGGACGAGGAGGCCTCCAACCCCTCGGTCACGCGTGACCCCACGGGCCGGCGCTCGACGACGTCGTCGACGGCGCCGCGCCGGCTCCTGCCGCCCGAGGCGCTCCGTTGCCTGCCGCGGGGTCGCGCCGTGCTCGTCTACGGATCGCTGCCGCCGGCACGGCTGCAGCTGCGGCCCTGGTGGGCACAGGGGCGGGGGCGCCTGCGACGGACTGCCACGCCGGGCGGGTGACCGCTGACGAGCCGGTCGGCTCCTCACTTTGCCATTCTGGGCACCGCTTCGTAGTCTCGCCGCGAGATTCCAGAGGAAGGGGCGCAGCCATGACCAACCCAGTCGGTGCCGGCGAAGTGCGCATGCTCATTGACGGCGAGCTCGTCGAGGCTGCGTCCGGCAAACGGTTCGACAACGTCAATCCGGCCACCGAAGAGGTGCTGGGCGACGTGGCCGATGCGTCGGCCGAGGACATGCGACGTGCCATTGACGCTGCTCGTAGGGCCTTCGACGAGACCGATTGGTCGACCAACCACGCGTTCCGCAAGCGCTGCCTGGAGCAGCTCCAGGCAGCGCTGGAGGCTGAGCGGGAGGCGTACCGCGAGGAGATCATCGCCGAGGTCGGCTCGCCGCGCATGATGACCTTCGCGGCCCAGGTCGACTGGCCGATCGACGAGGCCCTGGGGTGGCCGACGAAGATGATCGACGAGTTCGAGTGGGAGCGGTCACTCCCCAATTCCGAGATGATGGGGATGAAGAGCCGGCGCGGCGTCATCAAGGAGCCGATGGGCGTGATCGGGTCCATCGTGCCGTGGAACTACCCCCTGGAGGTCACGCTCAACAAGCTGGGCCCGATCCTGGCCACCGGCAACACCACGATCATCAAGCCGGCGCCCGACACGCCCTGGAACGCCACCCGGCTCGGCCGCCTCATTGCCGAGAAGACGGACATCCCCGCCGGCGTGGTCAACGTGGTGACCTCGTCGGACCACCTGGTCGGCGAGGAGCTCACGCTCTCGCCCAAGGTCGACCTGATCTCCTTCACGGGATCGACGGCCACCGGCAAGCGCATCATGGAGAAGGGTGCAGCCACTCTCAAGCGGGTCTTCCTCGAGCTGGGTGGCAAGTCCGCCCTGATCGTGTGCGACGACGCCGACTTCCCGTCCAGCGTCCCCATGGCCTCCATGGTCTGCGTGCACGGCGGTCAGGGCTGCGCCATGCAGACGCGGCTCCTGCTGCCGCGCTCCCGTTACGACGAGGGCGTGGAGCTCATCACCGCCGGCATGGCCGCGGTGCCCTACGGCGACCCCTCGAGCGATGCCGTGGTCATGGGTCCGCTCGTCAGCGCCAAGCAACGGGACCGCGTGCTGGGCTACATCGCCAAGGGCCAGGAGGAGGGCGCCAAGCTCGTCTTCGGCGGCGGCCGCCCGGCTGACCAGCCCAAGGGGTGGTTCGTGGAGCCGACGCTGTTCGTCGACGTCGACAACTCCATGACGATCGCCCAGGAGGAGATCTTCGGTCCCGTCCTCGTCGTGATCCCCTACGAGGACGATGACGACGCCGTCCGCATCGCCAACGAGAGCAACTACGGCCTGTCCGGCGGCGTGGTGTCGGCGTCGGAGGAGCGCGCTACGGCGATCGCGCGGCGCATCCGCACCGGCTCCATCGGTGTCAACGGCGGCCTCTGGTACGGCGCTGACTCGCCTTACGGTGGTTACAAGGACAGCGGGATCGGTCGCCAGTGTGGCATCGAGGGTCTGGAGCAGTACCTCGAGACCAAGGCCATCGCCTGGCCGGGCTGACTCTGCTTGGGCTCTGAAGTCGCGAGCCTCAGACGGACCACCCGGCCAGCAGTTCGTCGGTGGTGGCGAGGCGGGCCACGAAGGCGAGGCTGTGCCGCAGCATGGATGCGTGGTGCTCGGGTGGCGTGCCCACTGTGGCGTCGGAGACCACGGTGACGCCGAAGTCCTCGTCGGCGGCGCCCACGGCGACCAGCGGGACAGCCAGGTTCGTCGACACGCCGGCCACCACGATGTCGGCCATGCCCATGTTGCGCAGGATGGACAGGACCTCGGTGCGGTGCACGGGTGAGATCCCCTGGTGGCGCGGCAGCACCAGGTCGTCGGGGCCGGTGCCGATTGCGGGCACGATCTCGAGGGGCGCATCGGAGCGCTGCCAGGCCGCCGTCGCCGCGGTGGCGCGCATGAGCGGTGAACGCTGGCTGGCCGAGCGGCCGCCGGCGAGGGGCAGGTATGTCAGGTGGACCACCTGCACGCCCGCGCCACGGGCACCGGCGGCGAGGCGGGCCATGGCGGCGAGCGCAGGTTGGGCCGCCTCGGCGAGCGCCGGGAGCACGGAGAGGTCGCCGATGACCCCCCGCTGGCACTCGACGAAGAGCAACGCAGTGGTGCGGGGCTCGCTCATCTGCGCTACGCCAGCACCCCTGCGACCTTGAGTTCGATCATCTCTTCCTCGGTGCAGTTGATGTCGGCGAGGATCTCCTCGCAGTGCTCGTTGAACTCGGGCGCCCGCTTCGGCGGTGCGGGCACGCCGGCGAACTGCACCGGTGTCGTGACGAGGGTGAAGGGCACCCCGTCGGCGGTCTGGGTCTCGCCGAGGTGGCCGTTCGCCTCGACCTGGACGTCCTTCGTGACCTCGATGCTGTCCTGGGCTACCGCCCACTGTCCCTCGAATGCGTCGAGGCGATCCCGCCATTCGCTGAGAGGAGCGGACGCGAAGGTCTCCTTGAGGATGGCGCGGGCGGCAGCGGCGTTGGCGGCCAGCTGCTCGTGGGTGGAGAAGCGCTCGTCGGTGATGAGCTCTTGGCGGCCGATGACCCGGCAGGCGCTCGGCCAGTACTTGAAACCCTGGAGACAGGAGAAGGCCAGGAACCGGTTGTCCTGGGTCAGGTAGGTGCCGACGAGGGGGTTCGGGAGGTTGATGCCGCCCCCTTTACTGGGACCGGGACGCCAGGGCATGTCGAGCTGGAGCGACAGGGCGATGGCCGGGCTCATGGCCCACATGCCCACACCGAGTAGCGAGACGTCGAGGGGCAGGGCCTCGCCCGTACGCTCCCGGTGGAAGAGGGCCCCCATGATGCCGCCGGCGATGGTCATGCCGCCGATGGAGTCCCCGTAACCCGGCCCGGGCTGCCCGGCGAGATAGTCCACGTCGGTGGGCGTCGTACCCATGGCGCTCCCGGCCCGGCACCAGTAGCTCAAGAAGTCGTAGCCGCCGCGATCGGCTTCCGGCCCGCGCTCGCCCGCGCCCGTCCCGGCCACGTAGATGATGTTGGGATTGTGGGCCTTGATGTCCTCGAGCTCGATGTGCAGCTTCTTCCTGACGGCGGGCACCTTGTTGGTCAAGAAGACGTCGCACGTCGCGGCCAGGCGGTAAATGAGGTCGAGGCCTTGGGGCGTGCTGACGTCGATGCCGATGCTCTTCTTGCCCCGGTTGGAGTGCTCGAGCAGGACGTGCACGGCGCCCATCGATGGCATGACACCGCTGGAGGCGAGTCCACGCATGGCGTCGCCTCGCTCGGGGTGCTCGACCTTGATGACCTCGGCGCCCCAGTCGGCCAATATGGCGGACGCGGCCGGCACGAAGGTGTGCTCGGCGACCTCGAGGATGCGAACACCCTCCATGATGTCTGACAACGTGGATCCCTCCCCTGCGCGGACGTGACCGACGCAGCTTCCCTGATCGACCGAGGGCGACGCCAACCGGGCTCTGGCCCGAGGGGGTGAAGGGCCAGGTCAGATCGATTCGGGGTGGTCAGTAGGCGCTGGGCCGACCTTCCAAAATGACGGTCTTCGTCTCGAGAAAGGGAAGCAGTCCCTCGGTGCCGCCCTCCCGACCCATGCCGGATTGCTTGAACCCTCCGAACGCGATGCCGAAATCCGTCCGGAACGCGTTGTGGCCGACGGTGCCCGAGCGCAGCTGGCGGGCGACGTCGCGGGCCCGCTCGACATCGTGGGTGAAGACGGATGCGTTGAGCCCGTAAATGGTGTCGTTGGCGATGGCGATGGCCTGCTGCTCGTCCTGCGCCGGGATCACGCTCAGCACCGGCCCGAAGATCTCCTCCTGCGCGATGGCGGAGGAGTTGTCGACATTGCCGAAGACGGTGGGTTCGATGAACCAGCCTCGTTCGAGATCCTTCGGGCGCCCGCCGCCCGTCACCAGCGTGGCACCGTCGGTGATCCCCTTGGCGATGTAGCCCTCGACGCGGTCGCGCTGCCGCTCGGCGACCAGAGGTCCCATCTGCGTCTGCGCGTCGAAAGGGTCGCCCACCCGCACCTGGGAGAAGGTCCCGGCCAGTGCCTCGACGAGCTCGTCGTGACGGTTCTGACTGACGACGATCCTCGTCAGCGAGGAGCAGACCTGTCCGGCAAGGAAGCATTCGGCGCCGGCCAGCGAGGCCGCGGCGGCGGACAGGTCCATGTCGTCGAGGATCACGGCCGCCGACTTCCCACCGAGCTCGAGTGTGCAGCGGGCGATGCGCTCTCCGCACAACGAGGCGATGCGACGCCCAGCGGCCGTCGAACCGGTGAAGGTGATCTTGTCCACCCGCGGGTCGCGCACCAGCAGCTCCGAGACACCCCGATCGGCCGTCACCACATTGAGCACGCCGGGCGGCAGTCCGACCGCCTCGGCGATCTCGGCCATGAGATAGGCCTCGCCGGGGGCCTCGGGTGAGGCCTTGAGAATGACGGTGCACCCGGCAATCAGGGCGGGGGCGATCTTGTAGGTGATGAGGCTCAGGGGTGCGTTCCAGGGGATGATCGCCCCGACCACTCCGACGGGCTCGCGCACCATCAGCCCGAACTTGCCGCCCATGCTCGGCCGGGCCTCCTCCTCGAAGGGGAACGTCTCGGCCAGCCCGGCGTAGTAGTCGTAGGTCCTGGCCGCACCCGGGACCGACGCCTTGGCGATGACATGGAGCACGCCGGATTCGCGCGGCCAGATCTGGCCGACGTCCTCGGCCCGCTTCTCCAAGGCGGCGCCGATCGCCCGCAGGTACTCGGCCCGCTCCGTGTGGCGCAGACGCGGCCAAGGGCCCTCGTCGAACGCCTGGCGGGCCGCGCCGACCGCCCGCGCCATGTCGGCCTCCTGCGCTTCGGCCACGCTGAAGAACAGCTCTTCGCTGGTGGAGTCGATGACGTCGATGAGGGCATCCGACGATGGCTTCACCCATGCGCCCCCGATGAAGAAGCGATCCGCGTGTTGCAACGGTGCGGTGATGTCGTTGGCGAGGGTCATTCCGTCTCCAATCGTGCTGTCGAGCGAGTCTCACCGTATCGGGACACCGCCGGTCTCGGCCGGGTTCAACTGGCGCGGCGTCATCGGAAGGTCTTTACTTTCTAACAGAGTGTCCTCAATCGGGGAAAGGAACGGGGAGGCCACATGACCTGGAACTACGAACTGTTCATCGACGGCGCATGGACGTCCGAGGGGGCCACGGGGTCCATTGAGGTCCTGGACCCAGCGACGGAAGAGGTCATCGGGTCTGTCCCGGAGGCGTCGACGAAGACGGCCGTGCGGGCGATCGAGGCGGCGCGCCGGGCCTTCGACGACGGGCCCGTGGCCGTATATGAAGCCGTCGGAGCGGGCCGCCAAGTTGGTGGCGATGGCCGGAGATCCTCGAGGCGCGGGCCGGCGACCTGCGCGACCTGATCATCGCCGAGACCGGATCGACCGGGTTCCTGACCGATGCGGTGCAGGGGGCCGGCTCGATCGGGATGCTGCGGTCGAATGCCGCGCTCGTGGAGCACGCGTTCCCGTGGGTAGAGAACGGCATGCCGACGGGAGGGCCGACCGGCATCGGCGGGAGCGCCATTGTGCGCGAGCCGATCGGCGTGGTGGCCGCCATCACCCCGTTCAACTTCCCGTTCATGCTCAACGTCGTCAAGGTGGCGCCTGCCCTGGCCGTCGGATGCACCGTGGTGCTGAAGCCGCATCCCTGGACGCCTCTGGACGCCATGATGATTGCCGAGGCGGCGGCCGAGGCGGGCATTCCGCCGGGGGTGCTCAACGTGATCACCGGGCACGGTGAGGTGGGCGACGAGCTGACGTCGAACCCGATGGTCGACATGGTGACGTTCACCGGTTCGACGGCGACCGGCCGCCGGATCATGGCGTCGGCGTCGGCGACGGTGAAGAAGGTCCAGCTCGAACTCGGTGGCAAGAGCGCGACGGTGGTGCTGGGTGACGTCGGTGAGGACTATGCGCGCTCTGTCGGGTTCGGGCAGGTGCTCATGCACTGCGGCCAGGGTTGTGTGATCCATACGCGCCTGTTGTTGCCCGAGCACCTCCTCGACGCCTACAAGGAGGGCCTGGAGGCGATGCGTCCTCTGATCACGATCGGTGATCCTCGTTCCGACGGCACCGTCTTGGGGCCATTGATCCGCGAGCAGCAACGAGCGCGGGTGGAGGGCTATGTGGCGTCAGGGCTCGAACAGGGCGCTGAGCTGTTGTGCGGCGGGAAGCGACCCGACGGGATGTCCAAGGGGTACTACTTCGAGCCGACGGTGTTCGTGAGCAGCAATGACCTCCGCATCGCGCAGGAGGAGATCTTCGGCCCGGTGCTCACGGTGGTGCCGTACTCGGGTTCGGACGAGGATGCGGTGCGGTTGGCCAACGACTCCATCTATGGCCTCGGCGGCGGCGTCGTGTCCACGTCGGACTCGCGGGCGTTCAACGTCGCCCGGCAGATCCGGGCCGGCCTCGTGACGGTGCAGAAGGTCGGGACCGAACCGCTGCAGGACGTCGGGCCCGGGTGGCGGGCAGGGCCCCGGATGGGGATCCCAGTTCACCGGTATCGGCCAGAGCGGCGCTTTCGGTGGCTACAAGCAGTCGGGGCTCGGGCGAGAGTGGGGACGGCACGGGCTGGAGGATTTCACGGAGATCAAGAACCTGGCCTGGAGCTAACTGGAGTCAGGGGTCGATGCCGAGCTCCGCCAGGACGCGGGCGGTGTCGGCTCCGAGGTTCGGGTGCTCTCGAGGTCGCCGGGCGTGCGTGCGGCGCGGCTGCAGCGAGCCCGGTAGGTCATGGGCAACGTCGGGCCGGTGAGGTCTGTGCTGACGGCGGCCATGGAGATATCGAGCAGCCAGCGCCCGCCTGTGCGGAGGGCGTCGACGCAGGCGCCCGCCGCCGTCAGACCGGTGAGCGGGTCGGCGACGGCGTCGGCGCAGAAGAGCGGACCGTCGTCCGTCCACACGACGAGACCACCGGCTGCGGCAGCGTCGTCGCCGAACGCCACTCGGTTGGCGCCCTCGCCGGTGCGGCCGTAACCGGTAATCGAGACCCAGACCCGAGGGCCGCCGTTCTCGGTGACGACCTCGCCGGCTTCCAGGCCGAACTGTGCCAGGGCGCGGGGGCGGCTGGCCTCGATCACCATGTCGGCTCTTTTGATCAGTGCCCGGAGGACCCGGATGCCCTGACGGCTCTGCAGGTCGAGGGCGACGGATTGCTTCCGCCCGTTGAGAAGGTCGAAGAACTCGCGGGTGCCGCGGCGCGCTCCGTCAGGTCGTCGCGTCGACTCGACCTTCACCACGGTGGCGCCTGCCCGGGCCAGGAGATCGCCGCACAGTGGGCCGGCCCAGAGGGCCGACAGGTCAATCACGACGATGCCCGTCACGTCGTCGCGTGGTGGTGCGTCGCCGAGTCGTGTGTCGAGTACCGGGGCGCGTGCTTCGAACCGGGCCGCTTCGCCGACGCGGGCGACCGGGAGCCCGAGCAGCCGGGCCCGCTCCAAGAGGACGTGCGGATCGGCGTCGGCGAGTTGCGCCGCCACCGTGGACCACGCGGCGGGCGCGGAGGTGGGCACCGTCTCAAGCTCGAGCCAGGCAGGGACCATCTCCATGTCCTCGTCGCGGGGCAATGAGACGGCGATGAACCCGTCCGCGCAGCGGAGCAATCGGCAGCTCCCCCCGCAGCTCGTGTCCCCCCTTCGCCACAATCCCATGAGCGCAGCCCGCTCGCCCAGGAGTGCGACCCCATCCAGTCCCGGGAACGGCTCGGCGAGCCGATCGATCCCTTCCACCAAGCCCTCCGGTGGTCCGAACGGTTCGTCGGGCCAACCCGTAAGCGCCATGGCCCCGCTACTCGCCCAGCGCTCCACCCGGGGGTCGTCCACGTCGGCAGGGTAACGTCTCGCGATCCTCGAACCTCTGAGCGCCGAAGCATTGCTCGCCGAACTGCGCAGCGAGATCCCTGCTGAGCGAACCGGCGCAGTCCTGGTTGATCTGTCCGAAGATTTGGCGGACCCTGGTGAGGCAGTAGTGGAAACTCGGGTGAGCCTCCCGTTCGTGGTCGTCGGCGTGACCCACGGTGCGGTCGGCCAACGATGGCTCGATTTGTGCGACGTGACGGTCGATGAGGGCGATGCGGCGCTGGAGCCGATTGCGGAGAACATCACCGACCACCCCATCACCGCGACGACCCTCGCCCTGTTGTTGCGCGGGCAGCACCACCTGTCAGTCGGCGAGGGCCTCGTGGCCGAGTCGGCCGCGTACTCCGTGCTCCAGTCCGGGCCTGAGTTCTCCGCCTGGCGTGGCGATCATGCCGCACGTTCCGTACGGGTCGAGGGGGACAGCGGGCCTCGGGTCCGGGTGGCACGTGATGGCGGCGTCCTGTCCGTCACGTTGAACCGGCCCGATCGACTCAACGCGCTCGATGCGGCCATGCGCGATGGGCTCGTCGAGGCGTTCACCCTGGCCGCCGCCGCGCCCGACATTGCACGGGTTGAGTTACGAGGAGAGGGCAGGGCGTTCTGCGCCGGTGGTGATCTTGACGAGTTCGGCAGCAGGTCGGATCCGGCGACGGCGCACGTCATTCGCCTGGAGCGCAGCGTCGGGCGTGCGATCTTCGAGCTGGACAAACCCACGGTGACCTACCTCCATGGGGCGTGCATGGGGTCCGGTATCGAGCTGGCGGCGTTCAGCGACTGGGTCGTCGCAGCGCCCGACACACAGATCGCGCTGCCCGAGATCGGCCTGGGCTTGGTGCCAGGAGCAGGTGGGACGGTCAGCTTGACGCGACGGATCGGGCGGCTACGTACGGCGTGGCTCGCGTTCTCCGGGAGCACCATCGATGCCGCGACGGCGCGGACCTGGGGCCTGGTCGACGAACTCGAAGGTTGACCGGGGCTGGGCTGGGCTCGAATGGCGACGGTCGTTCGGGCGTGCTGATGTAGGTCCTCAGCCCGACGGACCCGACCCTGGCCGAGCCGTCACCCTGGTCCACAGCGGCGAGGGGCGCGAGGTCATGACCCGGCCGCTCGGGCCGCAGAAGGTGAGCTGCGCATTGGCATTGCCCGACATGGTCCAGCCCTTCTTGTGCACCACTCCATGGTGGAACAGACACAACAGGGCCAGATTGTCGAGGTCGGTGCGGCCCCCGGGTTTCCACGCCACGATGTGATGGACATTGGTGAAGGTCACGTTGGGACAACCGGGGAAGCGACAGTGTCGATCGCGTCGCATGACCTCTCGGCGCTGGGGATCGCTCGGGAACCGTCTCGCCCGGCCCTCGTACATGGTGTGCCCGACGTCGTCGTCAACGGCGACCACGATCGTGGCGTCACAGGCGATGCGCCGCACCGTCTCGGTGTCGATCAGGCCCCCCTGCTCGAGCTCCCCGGCCAGGACAGAGGTCTCTTCGCCTGAGTCACCGACCAAGGCGCCCAAGGGGACGTGGGCCACGACCACATAGGGGCTGGTCGTGGTGGCCCGACCCGCTGGACCCGGCACAGCCGAGCGGATGATCCCCAAGAAGGCGTCGCAGCGGCGCTGGTCCAAGCGTGTCTGCCCGTCAGAGGGGATCTGGGTGAGCACCGCATCGATGCAGGCCTTGGTCTCGGCGTAGGAGTCGGCGGGCAGCTGGGCGCTGATGGTGCGAAAGGTGTCGTTGCAGCGCAAGAAGCGACCCTCGTCCTCAGAGCGCGAAGTCAAAGGAGACCGAGTCCGGGCCAGCTCGGCTTCGGAGCGGGCGATGTCGGTGAGCTCGCGCACCGAACGTTCCTTGGCCTGGGAGCACAGCCCTTCCTCGGTCTCGGCTCTGGCCACGTCGGCCAGCGCCCGCACCTTGTCAAAGGAGATCTCGCCCGAGGAGAGCCCGCCCACGAGGTGGGGGAGGTCCCAGGCCTTTTCGCCCACATGGGCGTAGGCCCGGGCGCTCGGCATCGAGACCCCGAAGCGCTCGGCGGTCCACGACTCGAGCGAGGTCGCCCCCTCGTCGCGAAAGGCCTGGCGGCGCTCGAACTCACCGAGTCGGACGATCACCTGCGCCTGGGCGCCACTCATCTGGGCGAAGTCCTCGGCCAGATGCGACGCCAGCTCCTCGTTGGACTCGGCCGCCACCGCACTGATGAGATCGGCCCCGCTCAAGCTCGTCGGAGTCGGAGTCGGAATCCGGGCCATCGGGGGAAGAATGGTCGTGCCCGCCGGGAGGGAGCGCGCAGAAGCGGGCGGCTAACCCAATCCACCGCTTTCACGCAGCGCGGTGATTGCATCCCAGTCGAGCCCCGCCTCGAGGAGAACCTCTTCGGTGTGCTGACCCAGTTCTGGAGCCGGTCCGGGCGGCGCGGTGGTGTGGCCCGAGAAGTGCGCCGGCGCCGCCACGATGCGGTAGTCGCTGCCGTCGTGCGCCGTCACGGACGGCAAGAACCCGTTGGCCTCGACCTGGGGGTGGGTGTGCAGCTCGGAGGGGCGCAGCACCGGGGCCCAAACGCCACTGAAGCCGGCGAACCTCTCCTTGACGTCGTCGAGGGTCAAGGTGCTGAAGCTGGCATCGAGCTCGCCGACCAGCGCGACGCTGTTCTCGTATCGATGCGCGGAGTTGTCATAGCGCGGGTCGGTGATCAGGTCGGGGCGACCCAGCAGCGTGCAGAACTCGTCCCAGAAGCGGTCCGGCTGCAAGCAGACGAAGTAGATCCAGCGCTGATCCTTGGTGGCGTAGCCGTTCACCAAAGGGTTGGGTGCCTTGGTCCGGTCGCCGTAGTTCGCGATGTCCCCCATGTAAGGAGATCCGACGATGTCGGGCGACAGCGCCCACATGCCCACGTGCAGCAGCGACACGTCGACGACGGATGTCTCGCCCGTGTTGGAACGCTTGAACAACGCTATGCCGACGGCACCGGCGATGGTGTTGGCGCCCTGGAGGTCGAAGAAGGCGGGAGGCTGCGGCAGCGGCTCGATCCCGCCCGGCGTCATTTTGTAGGCCATGCCACTGCTGGCCCAACCGCAAGCCATGTCGTAGCCACCGACGTCAGCCATCGGGCCATCGTTGCCCCACCCCGTGCCCCGGACGTAGATGATGTCGTGGTTCATGGCCCGGATGTCCTCGACGTCGATGCGCAGCTTCGTGCGGATTGGGGCGAGGTTCGAAGTCACGAAGACGTCGGCCGTGCGGACGATGGCGGCCAGCGCTTGGCGGCCGGAGTCGGTGGTCAGGTCGCACGTGACGCTGCGCTTGCCGCGGTTCGGGATCTCGATGAAGGGGTTGGGCCCGCCCCCCTTCAGGTTGAGCATGTTGAGCAGCGCCCGCTGGGGGTCTCCGTTCGGGGGCTCGACCTTTATGACATCGGCGCCGAGGTCGGCCAGCACCGCGCCGGCTGCGGGTACGAAGGTCCAGTTGGCGACCTCGACGACGCGCACTCCACTCAACGGGCCAGCCATGTTGTCCCCGATCTGCTCTTTCTGCGAGATGGGTACACCCTATTGGCGGGCTTAGGGCTCGACCAGTCCAGCGCGGCGGGCCACGTGTTGCAGCCCGCGGTCGTGGGGGTCGTCGCTCAGGTACGGGGAGACCGCGAGGACGTCGAGGTCATGGGCCAGGTCTTCCGGCTTGTCATCGACGAAGACTGCTTGGCGCTCTGGGAGGGGAAGATGCGCCGTCAGGTAGTGGCCGTCGACGTCGCGACCGTCCTTGGCGAAGTAGCCGCTGACGAGGTGGTCGACACCGAACTCCTCCGCACGGGCTCGCGCGTAGGCATCGCCACCCGCGCTCCACAGGATGCTGTCGTGGCCGTGTCGGGCCAGGTGTTCCAGGAGATCGCGCGCACCGGGCCGCATGGAGGTGCCGGTCAACGAATCGATGAGACAGCCGTCGACGTCGAAGACCCAACAGTCGGCTGTGGAGGTCAATGGCGCCAGAGCCGTCGGATCGTCGCTGGCCAGGCGATCGGAGGACATTATTGGTATACTCTATTCGCCATGCAGCACCCTTGGGATCGGCGGCTCGGATTCTGGTATCTCGCCGAGGAGTACCCGGATCAGCCGGCGGTGGTGGCCTGTCCGTCGGGGGTCACGCTGACGTTTGGGGAACTGGCCGGACGCGCCCACCAGCTGGTGCACGGGCTCCGGGCCCGGGGCCTCCAGGCCGGCGACATCTTCGCCTACGCCCTACCCAATGACGTCGACATGGTGTCCTGGCAGCTGGCCGCTCAAGAGGGTGGGTTCGCATCCATCGCCCTCAATCCCGCCCTTTCGGGCGGCGAGGTCCAGCGGATCGTGGACCACTCCGAAGCGGTGGCGCTGGTGCTGCACCACGATTTCGCCGACCGGGTGCCGCAACTGTCGGGCACTGGTTCGATCGCGCTGCGGGTCTCGGTGGGGGGGGATATCCCGGGCTTCACGAGCGAGGCGGAGCTCATCGCAGGACAGCCCACGACGGAACCGGACGACCGGGTGCTGGGCCTGCCGATCAACTACTCGTCCGGCACGACGGGGCAGCCCAAGGCCGTCATCCGGCCACGCTCGCGCACGGTCGATCCCTCCGTGGCGGCGGACGGCGCCAAGACGTTCGGCCACGCCTTCCAGTTCCAACCCCTGACGGGTGTACACCTGATTTCCGCCGGCATGCACCACGGCGGGTGCCAGGGTTTCTATCTCGGCGCGCTGAACGTCGGGCAGGCGGTCGCCATCCTCGGCAAGTTCGACCCCGAGGAGACCCTCGACGCCATTGCACGGCACCGGGTCACCACGGCCTACATGGTCCCGACGCAGTTCGTTCGGCTGCTGCGCCTGCCCCAGGGGGTGAGGGACCGCTACGACATCTCGAGCCTGGAGGTCGTCGTCCATTCCGCGGCGCCTTGTCCCCTGGAAGTGAAGAAGCAGATGATGGAGTGGTGGGGCCCGGTCATATGGGAGACGTACGGCGGCATGGAGGGAGCGGCGACCATTGCCAAGCCGTACCGCTGGCTGGAGAAGCCCGGCACCGTCGGGCGATCCGTCGCCGGCATGAAGGTGAAGATCCTCGATGAGGACGGCAACGAGGTACCGCCGGGCGAGGTCGGGGACGTGTACCTCGAGCCGGAGCGGGGAGCGACGTTCGCCTACAAGGATGACCCCGAGCTCACCGCGTCGGTCAGCAAGGGCAAGGCCTTCACGCTCGGGGACGTCGGCGTCATGGACGAGGACGGCTACCTGTTCATCCGTGACCGGGCCAAGGACATGATCATCAGTGGCGGCGTGAACATCTACCCAGCGGAGGTCGAGGGCGTGTTGTCCGAGCACCCGGCGGTGGGTGATGTCGCCGTCATCGGGGTGCCCGATGCCGAATGGGGCGAGCAGGTCAAGGCGGTCGTCGAAGTCGTCGAGGGCGTGCAGCCCAGCGACGAGTTGGCCGCCGAGCTGATCGACCACTGCCAGGAGCGCATCGGCCGCTACAAGTGCCCGCGCAGCGTCGACTTCCGGGACCACCTGCCGCGGACCGACGGCGGGAAGCTGTACAAGCGGTTGTTGCGCGACGAGTACTGGGCCTCGGCGGAGCGCAGAGTGTGATGGGATCCTCCTAACCGTGGACTTCGGGTTCTCCGAGGATCAGGAGTTGTTGCGCACGACCACGCGCCGCTTCCTGGCCGAGCAGCAGTCGCTGGCTCAGGTGCGCCGGTCGATCGAAGGGCCTGACGTCTTCGACGGAGATCTCTGGCGGCAGGGCGCCGCGCTCGGTTGGACCGCCATGCTCATCCCACCTGAGTTCGAGGGGGGCAGCGTCACGGAGCAGCCGCTGGTCGACCTCGTTGTTCTGGGTGAGGAGCTCGGCCGGACGCTGAACCCCGGCCCATTCATTCCTTGCAACGTGGTGGCCGCGGCCGTCGCCCGCTTCGGCACGGAGGTCCAGGCCAAGGAGCACCTGCCCCGTTTGGCGAGAGGCGAGGCGACGGCCGCCTGGTGCCTCAGCGGCGACGGCTCGCCCGAGCCCGGGGCCATAGAGGTGCGGGCCGAGCCGGAGGGCGACGGATGGCGGCTCGACGGCGTGGCCCGCTACGTGCATGCGGCCGGGAACGCCTCGCTCCTCTTGGTCGTGGGGAAGGACCCAGAGGGCGAGGTGCGCAACCTCCTCGTCCCGCGGCCGACCGGAGGCCTGTCCGAGCGGACCTTGTCCGGACTGGACGTGACGCGACGCTTCGCCGAGGTCCGCTTCCACGGTGTGACGGTTCCGGCCACCAGTCTGCTGCCTGGCGGTGAGGACGCGGTCGACCTCTGCCTGTCGCTCGCCACCGTCCTGCAGTCGGCCGAGTCGGTCGGCGCGGCGGAGCTGCTGTTCGAAGAGACCGTCGACTACGCGAAGAAGCGCGTCCAGTTCGGCCGGACCATCGGCAGCTTCCAGGCGATCAAGCACCGGTTCGCCGACCTCCTCATGGAGCTCGAAGCCATGCGGGCGGCGGCGCACTATGCCGCGCTCGCCCTCGGTGACGGCCTCGACGACGCCGCAGCCGCCGTCGCCACCGCCGGGTCCTACGTCGACGACACCTTTGCGCACATCTGCGGCGAGGCGCTGCAGTTGCACGGCGGCATCGGCTTCACCTGGGAGCACGATGTCCACCTCTTCATCCGCAGGGCAAAGGTGAACCAGGTGCTCTACGGCGACGGGGCGTGGCACCGGGAGCGCCTGGTCCGCCTGACCGAGATGGGGACGGGAAATTGACGTAATGGACGTGCTCGTTCCTCCCATCCCCGACGACTACGACGACTACCGGGCCACGCTCAAGGCGTTCATCGCAGAACACAAGCCGGTGCTGGTGTGGAAGCAGCGCACCGGAGTGCGCGTGCCGGACCGGGCCGACGACGTGGAGCTGCTGCGTGGCTACGCGCGCGACCTCTACGACGCCTGCTACCGGCTCGACCGCTTCTCGACCGAGCGGGGTGACGCGTACGAGCAGCGCGTCCTGGAGCAGGAGCTCGGCGCGGCCGGCGTCCCGCACGTGCCCGGCAATCCGCTCGTTGCCGGCGCGCTGAAGCACTTCGGCACCGACGACCAGCGGGCCACGTACTACCCGCCGATGGCACGGGGCGATCACATCTGGACGCAGCTCTTCAGCGAGCCCGACGCCGGGAGCGACCTGACCTCGCTCCAGACCCGGGCCACCCGGGTCGGCGACGAGTACGTCGTGGGGGGCCAGAAGGTGTGGAGCACGTGGGCGCAGTGGGCGGACTACGGCTACCTGCTGGCTCGCACCGAGCCGGTGGAGGGTGCCGGCGGCATCACCGCCTTCATCCTCGACATGCACAGCCCCGGCGTCGACGTCCGTCCCCTGCGTGAGATGACCGGCACCACCGACTTCAACGAGGTGTTCTTCGACGAGGTCCGGATCCCGGCGGCCAATGTCATCGGAGCACCCGGTGAGGGCTGGCGTGTCGCCGGCGCCAGCCTCGCCGAGGAGCGCACCGGCGTGGGTTCCGCCGGCGGTGGGGTCGACCCGGCTCAGCGCCTCATCCGCCTGGCCCGCCGCTCGCAGCGATTCGGCCGGCCGGCCATTGAGGACGGAGCCGTGCGCCAGCAGATCGGGGACCTGGCGGCACGGTCCCGCATTCAGCGCCACCTGGGGCAACGTATGGCCACGAAGGCCATGAAAGGGCAGATCACGCCAGCCGACGCCCCCGTTGCCAAGATCTGGTTCAGCGAGCTCAACCTCGAGACGACCGAGGCAGCCCTGGCCCTGTTGGGACCCCGCTCCATGGCGGTCGAGGGCGAGGAGCTGGCAGAGGATGATGGGCGCTGGCAGGACGCGTTCCTTTACGCTCGTGCCTGGACCATTGCAGGAGGATCGAACGAGATCATGCGCAACCTCATCGCCGAGCGCGGACTGGGCCTGCCCCGGGAGCCCCGCGGGCAGTCCCAGTCGTGACGTCGACGTCGCGCCACGAGCACAAGCACCCGCACCCCCATCCCCACCCGGGCCCGCCGCACGCCCAGCGCGCCCGGGGCGCCGCAGCGGCCAACGACCCCTTCCCGGGCGTCGAGAAGGTCCGGGACGGGCTGTGGAGCATTCCGGTGCCGCTGCCGAACAACTCGTTGCGGTACGTGTTGGTCTACGTCTTCGAGACCGACCGCGGCCCCTATCTGATTGACGCCGGGTGGAACACCGACGACGCCTTCGGCGCGCTCTCGGGTGGCATGAAAGAGATCGGGTGCGACATCGCGGACGTGCAGGGGGTCATGGTGACCCACATCCATCCGGACCACTACGGCCTGGCCGGTCGCATCAGGGAGGCGTCGGGCGCCTGGATCTCGCTGCACCCCGCCGACGCCGAGCTCATTCACGACCGCTACGACGAGCCGGACGACCTACTCGAGCGGGTGGCGGCCGCGTTGCGGCGCATGGGCGCGCCGGCGGAGGAGCTGGAGCCACTGCAGAACGCCGCCATGCCGGTGCGGCAGCTGGTCGATGCGGTGGTGCCCGACATCCTCTTCGAGGACGGGGCGCGGCCGGAAGTCCCCGGTTGGGACCTCACTGCTATTTGGACGCCGGGCCACTCGCCGGGACACCTCTGCTTCTACGAGGCAACGCAGGAGCTCATGCTCTCGGGCGACCACGTGCTGCCCCGCATCACGCCCAACATCCCCTACCACCCCCAGGCCGGCGCCAACCCGCTCGGTGACTACCTGGCCTCGCTGGACAAGCTCGAGCCCTATGAGGTCAGCGAGGTGCTGCCGGCGCACGAGTACCGCTTCGACGACCTGCGTGCCCGGCTCGAGGAGTTGCGCCAGCACCACCGGGAGCGCTTCGGTGAAGTCGTTGCCATCCTGCGGGAGGGCCCACACAGCGCCTGGGACGTCGCCTCCCACATGAAGTGGTCCCGCCCCTGGGACGACATCGCGGGCTTCATGCGACGCGCTGCCGTCGGGGAAGCGGTCTCGCACCTGCGCGTCCTCGAGATCGACGGTGTGGTGGAGGTCGAGGACGGCGAGCCGGCCCTCTGGTCCCTGACGGATCGTGCCACCATCTGACCGCCGGGCCGCGCGGGCAGGGGCGGGGAGCTCGTCAGGCTTCGGACGTCACCCCCAGCGCACGCTCGCAGAAGGAGCGCGCCCGGCGCGCCGCTTCGGCCCGTGACGAGGGCTTGCCTCGTGCGGGATGCAGGCCCGCAGCGACCCATACGACCGACTGAATCAGCGGCGCGTCGGCAGCCGGATCGGCGAGGGGGAACGAGCCGTCGGCCGCTCCGTCGCGCAGTAGCGCTTCCAACGGTGCCGTCAGGACCTCCGAGGCGTAGTGCATCTCTCGCGCGTAACCCTCCGCTTTCATGGCGCCGAGCGAGCCCAGGACGCTGACGCGGGCCGCCTTGACCCGGTCATGGCCGAAGCTGAGGATCTCGTCGATCCAGGCGTCCAAGGCCTCTCGTGGGTTTGCCGCCGACTCGACCTTGGCGCGCAAGCGTGCCGCCGCGGCGTCGGCCTCGCGCCGGAACAGCGCGCAGAGCAGCTGGTCCTTCGATTCGAAATGCCGGTAGAAGGAGCGCGTCGACAGCTCGGCCTCGCGCAGGATGTCTGCCACTGCCGCATCGGTGTAACCGTTGCGCTCCATGACCACGAGCGCGGCATTCAAGAGGATGCGGAGCTCGTCCTCGGTCTCGAAGCGACGGGGCCGCCCCGCCCTGGTCGCCGGCGCTGTCTCGGGCACGGTACCTCCTCCGCGCTGCGCGTTTAACCGGACAGGGACGCGGCGAGGACGGGCACCTCGGCCAGGGAGCGCAGCCCGTCGTTGAGGTGCGTGCAGCAGTCGGCGTTGCGGAGCCGCGCTAGGACCTCCCGGCGCATCGCTCGCAGTTCGGTGCCGGCCATCCACGCCGCGTTCGGTGCGGCACCGGGACACTCGGCGTAGGGCAGCACACGTGGCACGGCCGTCACCGACGCCAAGACGCCCGATGCGCCATCCGCCTGGCCGAAGATCTGGTATTCGTGCACGACCAGCTCGCGGCCGTCGGGATCCCATGCGCTGTCGCGGAACATGGCATCGATCCCGATGGCGCCGTCGTCTTCGTCCCACACGTCGATGCGCCGGGCGCGCCGCATGGCCGGGACCGGGGGTTCGTCGAGCTCGTGCCAGCCGAGAGGGTCGGACGGATCGGCCAGCGGCCCGGGGTACGCGGTGTTCTGGTTGTGGACGATGGAGCCATCACTGCGCAGGGCGCTCGAGCCGGTTCGAAATCCCGAGCAGATGTCCGCCATCTGTTGATGGACCGGGGCCTTGGTGAGCCGTTCACGCATTTCGGGGAGGTGGTCGAGCCAGCGGACGAAGACGAAGCCGGAGATCAGCGTGGACCCGGCCAGGTCGTCGAGCAGCAGGTGCAGGGGGCTGCCCTTGGCCGCCTCGTCAGGCAGCTCGGCGGCGATCGCCTTGCGCAGGTTGCCGCCGGCCCGGCAACCCACCAAGCGCTGCAGACCAGCCGGAGCCGGATCCGCTTCGATCCGCTGGATGTCTCGCTCGCGCCCGGTCACCGCGTACAGGTCGGCCTGATGGACGACAACGGGCTCGTCTGCGACCGGCGTGAGCAGGTCGCGGGCCCGGCCCTTGAGATGCAGGTCGTTGCCCATGCCGTCGGGCCACGACATGAGCACGGTCGAGGTGCGGCGCACGGACCCGGGCCGGCGCGCCGGTGGCGCGGCGACCGGATCAGAAGGAGGAGGGCTCAGTTGCGGCAGCGCCGGACCTCCTGTTCGCAAATCATCTTTTCATGTTAGGTGCGGAGTCGGCGGGTGCGACCTTTGGGATCACTCTATTGGTGAAGGTGCAGGTCAAAACGTCTGAGAGGCGACATCCGATGGATAGTGTTGCCGCATGACGACCCCGACGGCGGGGCGCGAAATGACGCGTCCGGGCACCGAGTCGAACGCCAAGCGCGCCGCCAAGGTCGCCGACGGCATCGTCGAAGACGTCATGGCGCTGGGCTGGCCCGTCGGCGAGGTGCTGGGGTCGGAGGCCGACCTGCTCGAGCGCTATCACGTCAGCCGCGCCGTCTTCCGGGAAGCCGTACGCCTGTTGGAGCATCAGCAGGTGGCGCGCACCCGTCGGGGCCCCGGCGGCGGTCTGGTGATCACGGAGCCGACCGTCGGAGCCGTCAGCGATGCCGTGGTGCTCTACCTGCATCGCGTCGACGCCACGCTCGACGAGATCTTCGAGGCCCGCATCGTTCTGGAGGAGTTGGCCTGTCAGCTGGCAGCCGAGCGGACCGACGAGGCCGACCTGGCGGCGCTCCGGCGCTTCGTCGAGGAAGGGCCGATGGAGCCGGGCGGCGATCCCCGCGGGTTGCACATGCTGGTGGCCGAGATCAGCCGCAATGCCGGGCTCGAGCTGTTCGTCGACGTCTTCAACCGGGTCGCTCAGCTGTATTCACCGGACTGGCAACACTTCGGGAAGGCACTCGGCCGTGAGACGGAACACGCCCACGCCAAGATCGCCGAGGCGATCATGGCGGGCGATGCCGGCCTGGCCCGCAACCGCATGCGGAAGCATCTCGAAGCGGAGGCGGAGTTCTTCCGCCGCCGCCGTTCCACCCGTCAGCTCCTCCCGGACTCGGTCGTGCTGGCGGAGTCGCCGCAGGGCAAGGGTGCCGAGGCCGTGGCGCGCCACATCACGCAGACCGTGGTGGCCGAGAATCTCCAACCGGGCGATCTGGTCGGGACCGAGCCCGAGCTGATTGCACGCGAGGGGGTGAGCCGGGCGCTGCTGCGGGAAGCGGTCCGGCTGTTGGAGTATCACCACATCGCACGCATGCGCCGTGGCCCCGGGGGCGGCCTCTTCGTCATGGCCCCGAGTGCCAACGCGGTGACGGACACGGCCGCGATCTACCTGGCCCGCCGAGGCATGACGCTCGTCGATCTGGCCGAGCTGCGCACCGGCGTCGAGGTAGCGATCAGCGACTTGGCCGCGCAGCGCATCGACAGCGAGGGCACCGGGGGCATGCGTGACGCCCTCATAAGGGAGGAGAGCGCGACCGACGTCGAGCTGGTCGAAGCCGTGCACGATCTGCATGCTGCCGTCGCGGTCGCGGCGCACAACCGGGTCCTGGAGCTGGTTGCCCTGGTGTTGATCCGGCTGAGTCGCCTGCACCAGATTGAGCGGCTGGCTCCGAAGACCCGCAACCAAATCAAGGCCGAGGTGCACCGGACCCACGAGGGCATCGCCGCCGCCATCGACGCCGGTGACCGCGAGTTGGCCCGCCATCGCATGCGCCGCCATCTCGAGGCGCTCGGCGGGCTTGTGCGCTGAAGCGGTCCGGCGGAACGGCGTCGGCCCGCCACGAAGGCCGGGATCGGTGGTCGGCCCGGTGACCTTTTAGTATACTCTTTAGGTCACACAGAGTCCTGACCTGGCAGCAACCGGAGGGGAGCCATGGCGACCACCACATCCGCAGAGTTCGAGAAAGCGACGGACTACCAGTTCAAGGAGGAGGACATTCAGCGGGCCCAGGCGTTGGTGGGCCGCTGGTCGCCGGTGGGGGGCCGGGAGTTCCTCACCACGGCGACGCCCGACGCCATGCGCAACTTCGCCCGCAGCTACGGCGACGACAACCCGCTCTTCATCTCCGACGAGTACGGCGAGACGACCCGATGGGGCGCTCAGATCGCGGCGCCCATGATCCCGATCGCGCTCAATCGGCCTCTCTACGGTGACCCGCACGCGGAGCGGATCAAGCGGCCGTCGTTCCGCGGCATCCACGTCTTCGTGTCCGGCAGCGCCTGGCAGTGGTTCCGCCCGCTGCAGGAAGGCGACGGGCTCTACAGCTTCGGCGGCACCGAGTCGGTGGTGGAGAAGAAGTCCGAGTTCGCCGAGCGCTCGCTCCTCACCGCGTACACCAGCGTGAAGATGAACCAGCGCGCCGAGATCGTGGCCATCTCGCGCACACTCGCCATCTACACGGAACGCAAGACGGCACGCGAGAAGGGCAAGTACGCCGCGCTCGAACCGGCGACGTACGACGACGCCGACATGGAGAGGATCGATGCCGTCTACGCGGCCGAGGAGCCGCGGGGTGCCACGCCGCGTCATTGGGAGGACGTGCACGTCGGCGACGTGCTGCGGCCCATGGCGAAGGGACCGCTGACGACGACTGACATGATCGTCTTCCACGCCGGTGGCTACGGCTTCGTCCCCTACGAGCCCTGCGCCAACCGCATCGCCTACAAGAACCGTCAGCGCATTGCGCCCTTCTACGTGAAGAACGACTACGGCGTTCCCGACGTGGCGCAACGCGTGCACTGGGACAACGCGTGGGCCCAGGCCATCGGTAATCCGATGGCCTACGACTACGGGGTGATGCGCGACTGCTGGCTCAGCCACTACATGACTGACTACATCGGCGACGAAGGGTGGCTGGTGTCGCAGTCGAGCGAGATCCGCAAGTTCAATTACATCGGTGACACGCACATCCTGACCGGCGAGGTCGTCGACAAGCGTCAGGAGGACGGGCGGTGCGTGGTCGACATTGAGATGCGCGGGACCAACCAGCGCGACACCGTCACGTGCCCGGCAAAGGCCACGGTCGCGCTGCCCAGCCGCGAGCACGGACCGGTGCGCCTGCCGGACCCGCCCGCCGACCTGGCGGCCCAGGCCGTGCAGATGCTCGAGCGGCACCACGAGATCGTGGCAGAGCGGAAGGCCGCCGGCGAGGGCTGAGCCGCTGAGCCGGCCCGATGATTCTTTGCTGATTCTTATGTTCCCCTCGTCTTCCTCCAACATTTCGGAGGAAGAGTGCACGGATGCAGCTGCACAAGGGACGGGTCATCGGCGCCGGGATCCTCTGCGCCATTGCCGCCACGGTGGGAGTGTGGAGCGGACCACTGGCCTCGGCGTCCGGGACGCTCCACTCCGGAGCGCAGGCACGGACACAGGCGCACGTGAGCGCCGACCGGTCGCGCTGACTCAGGTTGCCGGCGGCTCATCGGAGCGCTGCTCCTTCGCACGCCGGGTGAATGCCTTGGCCGACGTCAACTGGTTCTCGGCCTCGTGGGCAAACAGCCAGCGGCGCCGCTCCGGCTCGTCCTCGGCGGCGTTGAGGTTGTCCTTGACCAGGGCCAGCAAGGTGGCCGGGGTCCGCACCAACGTTTCGGCGACCTCGTAGGTGTACGCGCTGAGCTCCGCCGGTGGCAGCACCGCGTGCACCATGCCTAACTCCAGTGCCCGCGGCGCGGCGATCTTCTCGTTCAAGAAGTAGAGGCGCCGGGCCAACGCCGTCCCGCCGATGCGGGTCCAGAAGATGGAACCCCCGTAGTCGCCCGACAGGCCGTTGGGCGAGAAGCTCACCGAGAAGACGGCATCCTCCGAGGCGAAGCGCAGGTCGCAGGCGGCAGCCAGGCTGCAGCCGGCGCCGACGGCCGGGCCGCCCACCATGGCGATGGTCGGCTTGGGCATCACGTGCAGCAACATGGCGGCGTGAAGATCGTGTCGGGACAGGTCGCCCGACAGCGCGTCGACCGGGACGCCCCTCTCCCCACCGGGCCCGCGCGCGCCGTCCTTGACGTCACCGCCCGAGCAGAAGCCTCCGGTGCCGCCGTCGGGCGCGGCACCGGTCAGGACGACCACCTTGACCTCGGGGTCGTCGGCCATGTGGCGCACGGCGGCATCGAGCGCGCCGATCAGTTCTCCGTTCAGCGCGTTGCGGCGCGCCGGTCGGTTCAGGGTGATCGTTCCCACTCGTCCGGTCACTCCGGTGAGCAGGACCGGTTCGGTGTCGTCGGGTGCCGCCACGTGTCGGAGTGTCTCCTTGGTCGTCCCCTATTGAGTGTACTAAAACCGAGGACATTCGATCACGGTGTGGCCGAACCCGCAGGCGGGCGCGGCCATACTGAGCGAACTCAGTTACCCGACCGGGGCGATCGCTGGCCATGAAGAGGAAGGTTGTGAACCTGATGACGGACACTGCGACGGAGGGGGCGGCCGAGCCGATTCTCGTCAAAGAGCGGCGGGGGGCGGTGCAGATACTTCGGCTCAACCGGCCCGAGGCACGCAATGCATTGAACCCCGAGCTGCTGTCGGCCATCGGCCTCTCCATGCTCGATGCCGAGAAGGATCCCGAGGTCCGTGCGGTAGTGCTCACGGGGACGGGCGACCGGGCCTTCTGCGCCGGCATGGACCTGCGCGGTTTTGCCGAGGGTGGCTCGGGCGGCATGAGCGGGAATCCCGATGCCATGCGCGGCTTCGTTCGCTTCACCAACGGGGAGATCGGCGTCCCCATCGTCGGGGCGGCGAACGCCACCGCCGTCGCCGGCGGGTTCGAGCTGCTGCTCGGCTGCGACGTCGTCGTGGCCTCGGAGGCGGCCTCGTTCGGGGTGCCCGAAGTCAAGCGAGGGCTCTTCGCTGCCGGTGGAGGCGTCTTCATCAGCACGCGCATCCCACTGGCGGTGGCGCTCGAGCTGACGCTGACCGGCGATTCGATCGACGCCGGGAGGGCGCTGTCCCTGGGATTGATCAACCAGGTCGTCCCACCGGCGGACGTGCTCGACGCCGCGCTGGCGTTGGCCGAGCGGATCGCGCGAAACGGTCCGCTGGCAGTGCACGCGACAAAGCAGATGGTGCGCACGGCGTCGACCGACCTCGAGCGGGCCAAGGTGCTGGCCGCGGAATGGCAGCCCAAGGTGTTCGGCAGCGAGGACGCCAAGGAGGGTGCGACCGCGTTCATTGAGAAGCGCGACCCGGTGTGGAAGGGCCGCTGAGCCGCTGAGCGCGGGCGTCAGGTCTTCCCGGCTCCGGACTCGGGCAAGGGCTGGGACTCGACCTTTCGCCCGGTCTCGTGCCCGTCATCAGGAGGCTCCAGCGGCACCGTGACCCGGGCCACGACGATGTCGTCCCGGCCGCGCAGCGCCGACGAGAGAACGAGGTCGATCTGGTTGTGGAGGATCCGGTACCGCAATTTGTCCGGCCGGATGACCGGGATCAACACGACGAGCTGATCGTCGGGGTGATCTGCCCGCAGCTGATCGAGGAAATCGACGATGGGCTGGACGACAGAGGCGTACTCGGTGTGCAGGATGCGGAGCGGTATGCCGCAGTTCCACCTGTTCCAGTCGTCGAAGAGGCGCTTGGCGTAGGTGGTGGCGTCGTCGCCGCCCTCGAGGACGACGCTCACGGCGATCACCTCCTGGCCGAGTGACTCGGCTTCGCTCAGCGCGTGCTCGGTGAGGCGCGAGATCCGATTGACCGGGACGACCACGATGGTGTGCTTCGGCGCGGGCCGACCCGGGTCCTCGTCGAAGCGCAGATCCTTGGCCGCCCGCTCGTAGTACGCGTGAATGCGGAGGAACAGCACGATGAAGGCCGGGATCGCGATGACGACCACCCAGGCACCCTCGGTGAACTTGGAGATCAAGAAGACGACGGTGGCGATGGCGGTGATGCACGCGCCGAAGCCGTTGATGCAGGCGCGGCGGCGCCAACCGGTCGGACGCTCGCGCCACCAATGCACGACCAACCCGGCTTGGGAGAGCGTGAACCCGATGAACACCCCGATGGCGAAGAGGGGGATCAGCTCGTTCGTGTTGCCGTCGACGGCCACCAGGAGCGCGCCCGACAAGACCGTCAGGACCAGAATGCCGTTGCCGAATGTCTGCCGGTCACCCCGGATGCTGAACAAGTGGGGGAGGTAGTTGTCCCGGGCCACCAGGCTGGCCAGGACGGGGAGCCCGCCGAAGGACGTGTTGGCCGCCAAGGCCAGCACGACCGTGATGGTGATGGAGATGACGTAGTACGCCCAGCCCCGCCCGATCGACATCGCCATGATCTGGCTCAGCACGGTCTGTCCGGAGCGGGGCCCGATGTGCCACCGCTTGGCCAGGACGGCCAGGCCCAGCAGCATGGCACCGAGGATGAGGCCGAGCAGCACTTCGGTCCGCTTGGCCCGAATGGTCCGGGGCTCACGGAAGAGCGGCACCCCGTTGGCGATGGCCTCCACGCCCGTCAGTGCGCTGCACCCGGCCGAGAAAGCCTTGAGGACGAGCAGAAAGGTCACGGCCTTGAGCCCCACCGTGGGCATCTGGGACTTCCCTAGTTGCGTCTCGTTGAGCCCGAGCGGGTGGATGAGGCCGATGGCGATGATGGCCAACAGGCCGACGATGAACAGGAGGGTCGGCAGAAGGAAGGCCCGAGCGGTCTCGCCGAGGCCGCGCAGGTTGAGCACCATGATGAAGAAGAGGATCCCGAGGCAGAGCGGGATGGTGGCGCCACTCAGGCTCGGGAAGGCGGACTGCAGTGAGGCGACGCCGGCCGCGATGGAGACGGCGACGGTCAGCGTGTAGTCCACGACCAGAGAGGCGGCGGCCACGAGGCTCGTGTGCGCACCGAAGTTGGCCCGGGACACGGCGTAAGCCCCGCCGCCCATCGGATAGGCGTCGATCACCTGGCGGTACGAGAACACCAGAATCGCCAACAGGCCGACGATGGCGATCGTGACGGGCAGGACCAGATGCAGCGCCCCTGCGCCGGCCACGGCCAGGACCAAAATGATGGCTTCGGGCCCGTAGGCCACTGACGTCAGGGCGTCGAGCGAGAGGGCCGACAACCCTTGGACCGGAGTGATGCGGTCCTTCCCCGATCCGTCGTGCGACGCCCGCTTGGGCGGACCGATCAACAGATTCAAGAGGCCGGTGGCCTGACCCCCGCGGTCGTCTGCCATGGGCGCACTCTACGGGCCGGGGATGGGAGCGACGGGTACACCGGCGATACCCGGTTGGGTCTGCCGTTGTCTGCGTAGGATCGGGCGGGTCCGCACGGACGTAAGCCGTAACCCGTAACCCGATGAGAGAGGTCGACGCCGCCGTGGAACTGTGGGAGCTCACCGCCCGCGAGGCGTGCCGCGACACGTTGGCGCAGTACACCCACAGTGGTGACCGCTATCTTCTCGAAGAGTTCGCCGGGGCGTTCTGTGAGGACGGCATGCTCGAGATCCGCGGTGCCGAACCACTCCGAGGGCGCGAGGCCATCATGGCGCGCTTCGGTGGTGCGCCCGCTGCGGCGCAAGCGCAGGAACAAGCAGCGCAACTGCGAGGCGCCGGTGCGAAGCGTCGGATCGTGCGCCACAACGTGACCAATATCCGGTTCGAGTCCGTGCAGCCCGACGAGGCACTCGTCGCCAGCTACTTCACCGTTGTCACCGAGATCGGCCTGGACCACATGGGCCGCTACCGGGACCGCTTCGTTCCCATGGGCGACCGCTGGCTCATCGCACACCGATTCGTGTCGACGGATTGGCGTTCGCCCGAGACCACCTTCGGGCCGGCGTAAGCGGGCACCGTGCCTTCGCATCGCGTCAGGTGACGGTTAGCGGCCTCCGTCGAGGACGTCGCCGAGCCACGGAACACGTGCTCGGGCCGCGGCGAGAGCGTCCTGCTCCGAGGCGTACTCCTGACCCGAGAAATACGCGACAGGCGTCCACGCTCCACGGTCCTCCGGATCTCGCCGGAACTCTTCGAAGCCGAAGGTGCCGTCGGGCCTGAGGAAGATATCGACGCAACGGTCCACGCTGGTCGTGGAAGGGCTGGCAAGGACTTTCCATGACTTGTCCAGCCGTGATGACACCAACCGAGAGTACAGCGAGCATCTCAGTTGATGAGCGGGTCCCTCGGCAGCCCGAGAATGCGCTCGCCGATTTGGTTGCGCTTGATCTCCGAGGTGCCGCCGGCGATCGACATGCCTCGGTGCATGAGCACCAGGCTCGACACCATGGCGCCGGCGCCGTCGCTGAACAGGGTCCCGGGTCCACTCACCGCGACCGTGATCGCCGACGCCTCGTGGCCGAGCTCCGACAGGACGAGCTTGGTGACGTTGCCTTCGGGTCCGGGCCCGCCCCCGATGAGCGCACGGTGGGCGGTGCGCATGTTGAGCAGCGTCACGGCCTCGGTCTGCGCAATGTAGCGACCGATCCGTCCGGACCCGCCCGGCAGGCGTTGCGGGTGGGCGTCGAACGGCCCGATCACCGCGCCCGCCGGCGTGGTCTGTCCGCCCTGGCCGCCGCCGATGGAGACGCTCTCGTTGCCGAGCGTGGCACGCGCCACGGTCCACCCGCCGTTCACCGGCCCGACGACGTCGTCGTCGGGCACGAAGACATCGTTGAAGAAGACCTCGTTGAACTCCGACTGCCCCGTGGTCATGCGCAGCGGGCGCACCTCCACGCCCTCGGCATGCATGTCGATCACCATGGTCGTGATGCCCTGGTGCTTGGGCACGTCAGGATCGGTGCGGATGGTGGCCAGCCCGAAGCTGGCGTAGTGTGCGCCGCTCGTCCAGACCTTCTGGCCGTTCACCAGCCAACCGCCGTCCACCCGCGTCCCCCGCGTCTTGACGCCGGCGGCGTCGCTCCCGGCCTCGGGTTCGCTGAAGAGTTGGCACCAGATGACGTCCTGGCGCAACGCGGGGAGGACCCAGCGCTCGACCTGGTCCTCGGTGGCGTTCTGGATGAGCGTCAGAATGACCCAGCCCGTGATGGAGTACTGCGGACGCCGCACACCCGCCGCCGCGAACTCCTGCTCAATGACGAGCTGCTCGACGGCCCCGGCGTTGCGCCCCCAGGGATGGGGCCAGTGCGGCATGACGTAGCCCGTCTCAATCATGGCGTCGCGCTGCGCCGCGGCGTCGAGCCCCTGCAGGCGTTGGGCGAAGGCCCGTACCTCGTCGCGCATCGGCTCGGCCTCCGGTGGCAGGTCGATGGTGCGCGTGCGGGCCGTCCCGCGCCGGACCAGGTCGGTGATCTCACGGGCTGCCGCCTCGCCGTCGACGAACGCCTCGAGCGCGGTGGCCCGGCGTAGGTACAGGTGCGCATCGTGCTCCCACGTGATGCCAATGCCACCGTGCACCTGTGTGTTGAGCTGCGCACACTCGTCGCCGGCGGCAAGTGCCAGCGCGGCGGCGATGGCGGCGGCATAGGTGAACTGGTCGGCGCCCTCGTCGGCCGCCCGCGCCGCGTCCCAGACGGCACCTGTGGCCAGCTCCGAGGCGACCAGCATGTTGGCGCAGTGATGCTTGACGGCCTGGAAGGTGGCGATCGGCCGGCCGAACTGCACGCGCACCTTGGCGTAGGCGGCGGCCTGTTCGGTGCACTCGTTGGCGATGCCGGTCGCCTCTGCCGCGACGATGAGACGGGCCAGGTCCACGAGCGCGCGCCGCCCGCCGGCGATCACCTCGGCCGGAGCGCCGTCCAGCGTCATCCGCGCCGCCCGCCGCGTCGGGTCCAGGTTCGGCGGCACCTCCACCCGTACGGCGCCGGCCGACACGTCGACGACGATGACGTCGTCGCCGGCCGGCAGGACGAGGATGTGGGCGAGGCCGCCGCCCAGGACCGCCGGCGCTGTCCCGGCGGCCCGGCCGTCGCGCAGCGTGATGTCGGACTCGAGCGCGACGCCACCGAACGTGGACCCGTCGGCCAGGCCGGGGAGCAGCCGTGCCCTCAGCTCGTCGGAGCCGGCGGCGTCAATGACGGCGCCGGCGATCACGGTCGGCACGAAGGGCCCGGGCGTTAGGGCGCGTCCCAACTCCTCGACGACCACGACCAACTCGGGCAGCCCGAAACCCGAGCCGCCGTACTGCTCGGGGATGTGCAGCCCCAGCCAGCCCAGGTCGGCGATGTCCCCCCAGAACGGGGGCAGGGTTTCGGTGTCGGATTCGAGCAGGAGCCGGGCAGCACCTCGGGAATCGTGCTTGGCGAGGAAATCCGAGGCCGTCTGCCCCAGGGTCCGGTGGTCTTCGGTGATGGCGATCGGCATGGCCTAAAGAGTATCCTCTATTATGGGTATCTGACCAGGCCACCCTGCCACCGCGAGGCGGCGGGGCGCCAAAGGCCGTCCGCTGGTCAGCCCCCGGCGGGGTGCTCCTCGTGCGCCCCCCGACGAGCCGCTGCCTCCTCGGGATCACGGTCCACCGGCTGGTCCTCGTCGGAGGGAAGGGCTGCGGCGAGCATGTCGGCTGCCGAGCCGGGGAGTAGCAGCTGCTCCTGATAGATGGTCGCACCGAGGAGGCCGTCGCGGTCGCGCAACGAGCCGTGGTAGCAGCCCCGGGCGCTGCGGGCCTTGACCGGCACCAGGTCGACCAGGACCCACTCGTCCGCCCGGATGTCCTCCTGGAACCACACGGAGTGATCGATGGACGGGCCGCCGCGGCCCACGAGCGCCCTGTCCTGTTGGCCGAACCCCGTGCCGAGGTCGGACAGGTAGGTCAAGCCGGCGCGGTGCAGAAGCGGGTCGTCGCCAAGGGACACGGCGGATCGGACCCACAGACAGTCGGTGAACACGCCCTTCAAGAAGTCGGTCGGCGTCACGGGTCGCACGTCGAGGAGCGTGTTCCATCCGCCGTTCGCCACGTCCTCCGGCTCGGGCACGTCACGCCGGGGCGCGTTGTCGAAGCGGCTGCCCTCGCCCTCGACGTGGAACGAGGTCACCATGGAGAAGATGACCTCGCCGTCCTGTATGGCGACCACGCGCCGGGCCGAGAACGACCGTCCGTCCCGGTCACGGTCCACCTCGAGGATGACGGGAAGGTCGCTCCGCCCGGCCCGCAGGAAGTAGCCGTGGAAGGAGTGCGGCAGCCGTCCCGGCTCGACGGTGGCCGCGGCGGCGAGCAGGCACTGGGCCGCCACCTGCCCCCCGAAGAGGGTGCGGCGGGGCCCGTAGTTGGCGTTCCGGCCGCGGAAGAGGTCCTTGTCGACCCGTTCGAGAGTGAGGAGCGAACGCAGGTCGTCGGCGAGGTCCATGCTCAAGAGTGTGCGGTGGAGCGCCGCCGGGGCAAGTGGACGGGTCCGGGACCCGGCGTGAAACCTCTAGATAGTTTCCACGCTCTTCTCGTATGCTCGACACCATGAGCACGATCGCCGTCGAGGACCTCGGCGCCATCTTCGTCGACCCCGCCGCCTACGCCGACCCGGTGGCCTGGCATGCCGCGGCGCAGCGCATCCGTGAGGAGTCCCCGATTCTGAAAGTCCACGTCGAGGGGTACCCCGACTTCTGGGCCATCACGACACACGCCGACGTCATGGAGGTCGAACGCAATCCCGAGGTCTTCACCAATGCTCCGTATCCGACTGTCACCCCTTCATCGCATGTGGATGCGGCGACGAACGTGGCCGTCAAGACGCTGATCCAGATGGACGGGGATCAACACAAGGCCCACCGCAACATCGTGAACGACTGGTTCAAGCCGGCGAGTCTCAAGACCCTGCAGGAGCGGATCGACACCCTGGCGACGGGATCCGTCGACCGGATGGCCGACCTGGGCGGTCGCTGCGACTTCGCCAACGACGTCGCCGTCTACTTCCCCCTGCATGTCATCCTGGCGATCCTGGGATTGCCCGAGGACGATTACCCGCGCATGCTCAGGCTGACGCAGGAGCTCTTCGGGGCCGAGGACCCCGATATCGCCCGCCTGGTGGAGGACGAATCGCAATTCGGGGTCCTCGTCGACTTCATGAACTACTTCACCACCCTGACCGCGGACCGGCGAGCGCACCCCACGGGCGACTTGGCCTCGGTCATCGCCAACGCCGAGATCGACGGCCGGTCCCTGCCGGATATGGACACGCTCGGCCACTACGTCATCATCGCGACCGCCGGCCACGACACCACCTCCAGCGTGATCGGCGGCGGGCTGCTCGCCCTCCTCGACCATCCCGAGCAGCTGGCGCTCCTGCAGGCTGACCCCACGCTCATCCGTTCGGCCGCCGACGAGCTCATCCGCTACGTGTCGCCGGTGAAGCACTTCATGCGGACCTGTCGGGAGCCGTTCACCGTCGGCGGCGTGGCGTTCCAGCCGGGCGACCATCTCCTGCTCTCCTTCGCGTCGGCCAACCGGGACGAGTCGGTGTTCAGCGATGCGTCGCACCTCGACGTCCGGCGGGAGAACGCAGCGAGCCAACTCGCCTTCGGCTTCGGGCGGCACTTCTGTCTCGGTGCACACCTGGCCCGCATGGAGATCCGCGCCATCTTCAGGGAGCTCCTCGGACGAGCGGAGCGCATTGAGCTGGACGGCGAGCCGACCTGGATCCGCGCCAACTTCGTGCAGGGACCGAAGAGCATCCCGATCAGCTACCAGTTGCGCTGAACTGAGGACCGATGCCCAGAGACATACGGGAATTGCGCGAGGATCCGGCGGCCTACGCCGCCGAGCTGCGCCAGAGGTGGGGCGGCTTGTTGAGCTACCGGTACATCGGTCGCACCTGGTCGCAGATGGACCTCGGCCCGACCGACAACACGGTGACGCTGCGGAGCGACATGCGGAGCCCGAGCGGGGCCATTCTCCTCGCGGTGCTGGGGATCGCTGCGCCCGAAGGTGGTGGCATGAGCGATCTGGAGGCGGTGCCGAACCCGGTGATCCACTCCTGCCAGGTCCTCGACCCGGGGCGCGACGTCCAACGGTTCGAGGTGCTGTCCGAGGTCCTCAAGCAGGGCCGGAAGATGGCGTATAGCCGCTCGCGCATTGTCGACGCGGACGAACCGGACCGGGTCCTTGCGCTGACGCAGGGCCAGGGGGTGAGCATCGGCACGCCCCCCTCGGGGCTCGGGAAGATGCCGGTCGAGCCGATCGTCATTGAAGACGGTCCGGACCTGCCGCCGCTGTGGCAGGTCTTCGGGGCAGAACGTCGCCCCGACGGGCATTGGGTGCTGCCGGTGTTGTCATCTGCAGTCGCCTCTCCCGATGCGGCGCTGCACCTCGGACCGCAGTTCGTCCTGCTCGAGACCGCTGCGTTCGACCTGGCGGCCGAGGCCACGGGCACCGATCAGGTGCAGGCGGTTTCCTCGCACGTGATGTTCCTGGCGCGCGGGAAGGTAGGCCCGTTCCGCGCCGAGGCCGAACCGGTCGTGGCGTCCGACGGAATGGCGGCAGTGCGGACGACCCTCCACGACGAGGGCGACGGCGACAGAGCGGTGACCGCTGGCTCCTACCAGTTCCGAGTCGGGGAGTAGCGCGTCAGGGCTGCGAGTTCCGGACTGTTCGTACCCAGCCGGCCCACGTCTCGATGCGCTGCCAGAACAGCTCCCGGGTGCCGGCGAAGTTGTGCATGTGCGCCATACGCGGGCATGCGAAGAAGTCGACGCTCGCCGACGACGCGAAGGCGCGCAGCTCGCCGCGGGGGTCGACGACCACGTCGCGCTCGCCCAGCGCAACCAGGACCGGGCAGCGGATGGCCGCGGCCTCGGCCAGGATGGAGCCGGGGGCCAGGCTCCAGAGGACGGCCGTGCCGGGGATCGTTGCCGATGCCCACGGAGGGAGGTTGCCGTTCCGGGCGGGGTAGTCGTCCATGTCCCGCTTCACGACGACCGGGTCCACGTCGTCGTAGTGGAATCCCCACGCCATGACGTTGTCGTCGCTCGGCGAAGGCGCACTCCCGGCGGCGGTGAGATCGGCCAGCGCCGGCGCGTTGGTGAAGATCCCCTCGGACGGCCGTGTGTCCCGGGACACCCAGGGAAGTGCGAGCGGCGCCGTGCCCGGCCGCGTGGGCGGTTGCGTATGCAGCGGGCTGAAGCCGAGCACGCCGACGCCGTCGTAGCAGTGGTGGCGCCCCTGCTGCACGATGGTGAACGCGCCGCCCATCGACTGGCCGATGCCGACGGTGACCGCATTCTGCACGGGGCCGAGCCCGTCGAGCAGGGTGCCCGCCGCCAGCTTCTGCCGTACCTCGGCTTCGGCGGCCTGCGCCGCCGCCACGATCGGGACGAAGGACAGTCGATCAGGGTCGTGGAGCGAACTGTCGCCCACGCCGAGGTGGTCGACGGCAACGAAGATCCAGCCACGGCTCGCATGCCAGGCGGCCTGCGAGCCCGCCTCTGAGCGCGGTCCGGGCAGAGCCTCGGTGAAGTAGCCCCGCGAGTAGCCGGCGCCCGGCTTGGCGAAGCAGACGACAGGGTCGGCCGGCATTTCTTGGGGTGCCGTCACGGTCAGCGCGATGTGAGCGGGCTCACCCAGGCCGGCGGCATCGGTGACGTCCACCCGCAGCTCGGTCGTTCGCACGACGCCCGCCCCTGCCCCCTCCTCCTTCTCCTTCTACTTGGGGGCGAAGCGCGTGCCGGCGTCGAGCCGGATGCAGAGGCCGTTGAGCATCGGGTTCTCGACGATGGCGACGGCGAGCTTGCCGTACTCGTCGGGTCGCCCCAACCGCTTGGGGAAGGCGGCGTCCTTGGTCAGGGTGGCGGCGAATTCGTCGGGGATGCCCTCGGTGAGCCCGGTGGCGAACAGGCTCGGCGCGATGGCCATGGCCCGGATGCCGAGGCTGCCCAGGTCGCGGGCCATGGTGAACACCATGCCGACGATGCCCGACTTGGCGGCGGCGTAGGCGACCTGCCCGATCTGGCCCTCGAAAGCGGCGATGGAGGCGGTGTTGATCATGACGCCGCGCTCGCCATCCTCGGGCTCGTTGGTCGACATGTGGAACGCCTGGAGCCGATTGAGATTGAAGGTGCCGATGAGGTTCAGCTCAATGGTGCGGCGGAAGGCATCGAGTGGGTGGGGGCCGTCCTTGCTCAGCGTGCGCTTGGCGGTGCCACCCCCGGCGGTGTTGACCGCGATGTGCAGGCCGCCGAGCGCCCCGACCGCGTCGGCCAGCGCCGACTCGGTCTGGGCGTCGTCGAGAATGTCAACCTCGTGAAACGTGCCGCCGAGTTCCTTGGCGACCTCTGCCCCGGCTGTGTTCGGCAGGTCGAGGATCGCGATGTCGGCGCCTTTCTGGTGCAGCAGCTCGGCTGAGGCCTTGGCCATGCCCGACGCGCCACCGACGATGACGGCTTTCTTGCCCTGGATCTCCACGAGGTGTTCCTCTCCATTGTTCTGACGCCGCTGCCAGCGGACGTCGGGTTGTCTGTATTCGATTTCGTCGTGTGTGATGCTGTCGGCCGCGTGCGCCCGACCGCAAACCGGGGACCGGGGCACAAAGAGGATACTCTTTATTCCTACCGACCACTCCGCCAGGGGGATGCATGGACCGCGAGACCATCCTGTTCGAGGTTGCCGACAACGTCGCCACCATCACGCTGAACCGGCCGGACAGCCTGAATTCGTTCAACAACGCGATGGCCGCCGACATGCAGTGGGCCTGGGAGACGGTCCGGGAAACGGACGACATCTACTGCGTCGTCATCCAGGCCAACGGGGATCGCGCCTTCTGCACCGGCGTCGACATACGGGGTGAGGACCCGTGGTTCATGAAGGAGAACACGTGGAACAGCTTCGATCCAGGCGAGAGCCTCAGCCCGAAGCTGCATCACAAGGTGTGGAAGCCGGTGGTGACCGCGGTGCACGGCCTTTGTGCCGGCGGGGCCCAGTACTTCCTCAACGAATCGGACATCATCATCTGCTCCGAGGACGCACTGTTCTTCGACCCGCATGCCAATGTCGGAATCGTGAGCTCGCTGGAGCCGGTGGGCATGCTGCACAGGGGTGTGCCGCTCGGTGACGTCCTCCGCTGGGCACTGATGGGGAACGAGGAGCGCATCACCGCGCCGACGGCCCTCCGCCTGGGACTCGTGACCGAGGTCGTGACCCGCGACGTCTTGCGCGACCGGGCACGCGAGATCGCTGTGTCGATTGCTCGACGCAACCCCAAGGCGATTCAAGGAACGATCCGGGCCATTTGGGAATCCTTGGACCTGACGCGAACGGCTGCTCTGCAGAACGGCTTCTCGTACACCCTGATCGGCAACTACCCGCCGAACCCGCCGGCGCCGAGGGACAAGTCGGAGACGCAGTACCGCTGATCTGCCGCGCCGGGGATCCGGCGGTCCGGAAGCAGTCGCTGACGTCCTCATCCGGAGCGAGCTGTCGGGGCGGCATTGCCTGCTGGGCCATTCTCTGGTCAAATACATCTAGATCTTTCTGAGCGGAGTCGGAGGCGCCTGCGAGTGGAAGTCCCGTTCACCTGGAAACCGACCGGCTGGTTTCAGATCGGTCGGCCGAGTTCGAGACGGGCGAGGTGCGCCCCCTCAGGTTCTTCGGCGAGGACCTGGTCGCGTACCGGGACGATCTCGGCGAGTTGCACGTCCTGCAGGGACACTGCCCGCACCTCGGGGCCCATATCGGCCACGGTGGCACGGTCACCGGTGACTGCGTCGAATGTCCCTACCACGGATGGGTCTGGGGCCCCGACGGGGAGAACAAGCGGATCCCCTATCAGGACCGCCCGAACACGTCACAGCGCCTGCGCGTCTGGCCACTGAGCGAGCAGTACGGCTGCGTCTTCATGTGGCATCAGCCGGAAGGGAGGGAGCCGACGTGGCCGATGCCCGACGTCTTCTTGTCGTTCCCCCAGTTCGAGACCGATCCGGACGCCTATTACCCCCCGTACCCGGTCTTCGTCGAACGCGCCGCGCGCGAACCGGTGCACCCGCAGGTGGTCGCCGAGAATGGCCCCGACAGCGTGCACTTCCAGCGCGTCCATCGGGCGACGGTGACACCCGTGGCGCTCGACTGGAAGGTCGTCGATCACGAGTGGCAGTTCCTCACCGGTTGGCCCGATGTGCGGAGTGACGACCCGGATGCGATGTCCTTGCGGATTCACAGTCACCTCTTCGGGCTGGGCGGGGCGATCAGCGCATTCGAAGGGGCACAGAGCCATCGACTGGTCTTCGCGGTGACACCGGTCGAAGACGGCTACTCGGACATGTTCTACACAGTGTGGTGGCCTCGCCTGCCCGGCGACGATTCCATGACTCCGCCTGAGGACCTGCGGGAGCGGGTTGAGAAGGAGTTCATGATCACCATGTGGGACGACCTCGAGATCTGGCGCTACCAGAAGTACGTCGAGCACCCGGCCTTGGCGCGGCAGGACGCCAAGCCGTACAAGGCGCTGCGGCAATGGGCCCGGCAGTTCTACGAGATTCCGCCCGGAGGTTGAGGGCGCCATTGAGGGGGAAAGCCTCGCATGCGTAGACTGAAAGTCGTACTTTCCAGCAACTGAGCCAGGGGGCACGCATGGAGACGACGTTCATCGACTACGAGGTGGAGGGGCGGATCGCCACGATCACCCTCAACCGGGCCGAGGCGGCTAATGCGCAGACCCTGCCCATGCTCGACGACCTCGACGAGGCCTGGCGACGGGCGGCCGAGGACGACGAGGTGCGGGTCATCATTTTGCAGGGGAACGGAAAGCACTTCTCCGCCGGTCACGACATCAAGGGCGTGAGCAGTGACGGCGGCGAGGCTCCGACCTGGACGCTCGCCGGTATTTACGCGACCGAGTCCCGGCGCTTCCTGGAGTACTCGTTGCGCTGGCGCAACATACCGAAGCCCTCCATCGCGGCGGTGCAGGGAGTGTGCATCGCCGGCGGCCTGTTGCTGGCCTGGCCCTGTGACCTCATCATCGCGGCGGACAACGCCAAGTTCTCGGACCCGGTCGTCAACATGGGCATCGGCGGCGTCGAATACCACGGGCACACGTGGGAATGGGGCGCTCGCAAGGCCAAGGAGATGCTCTTCACCGGCCGCTCCATGACGGCCGAGGAGGCGGAGCGCCTGGGCATGGTCAACAAGGTGGTGCCGCTCGACGATCTGCGGACGGAGACGCGTGCCCTGGCCGAAGAGATCGCCAAGAAGCACCCCTTCGCCTTGCGCCAGGCCAAGCGGGCGGTGAACCAGACCCTCGATGTCCAGGGCTTCTACGCCGCGGTGCAGTCGGTGTTCGACATCCACCAGACTGGACACGGCCACGCACTGAGCGAATCGGGTCTGCCCATCCTTATGCTGCTCGACGACATGAAGACCGAGATCGCCAAGCCGGCGACCTCGAGCAACGGTTCCTAGGGGGACGAGTGAACATCAACGACATGGTTCTGGTCAGCGTCGACGATCACGTGGTCGAACCGCCGGACCTCTTCAAGGATCGCCTGCCGAAGAAGTACGCCGACCTGGCTCCCCAGTTCTTGACGAAAGAGGACGGGACCAACGTCTGGAGCTACGAGGGCTCCGAAATCGGCAACGTCGCGCTGAATGCCGTTGCGGGCAGGCCAAAGGACGAATACGGCATTGAGCCGACCTCCTTCAGCGACATTCGCCCCGGCTGCTACGACGTGGACGAACGGGTGAAGGACATGAACGCGAACGGAGTGCTCGGTGCCCTCTGCTTCCCGTCCTTCCCGCAGTTCTGCGGGCAGCTCTTCGCCCGGACCGAGGACAAGGACGTCGCGCTCGCCATGATCCGGGCCTACAACGACTGGCACATCGACGAATGGTGCGGCTCGCACCCGGGGCGTTTCATTCCGCTCGCGCTGCCGGCCATCTGGGACCCCGAGGTCATGGCGGCCGAGGTCCGGCGGACGGCGGCGAAAGGCGCGCACGCAGTGACCTTTTCCGAGAACCCTTCGAAATTGGGCTGGCCCAGCCTGCACTCGGACCACTGGGACCCCTTCTGGAAGGCCTGCAGTGAAGAGGGCGTCGTGGCCTGCATGCACATCGGCTCGTCGTCGCAAATGGTCGTCACGTCGCCCGACGCGCCCATCGACTGCCTGATCACGCTGACCCCGCTGAACATCGTGCAGGCGGCGACGGACCTGATCTGGTCCTCGGTGTTCCGCCGCTTCCCGGATGTGCGGGTCGCCCTTTCCGAGGGTGGGATCGGCTGGATCCCGTACTTCCTCGAGCGCATCGACTACCAGTACAAGCAGCACCACACCTGGACCGGCCAGGACTTCGGAGACCGGCTCCCCAGCGAGGTCTTCGACGAGCACGTCCTGACGTGCTTCATCGACGACCGCTTCGGCGTGGCCAGCCGCGACTTCCTGAACATGGACAACGTGATGTGGGAGTGCGACTACCCGCATTCGGACTCGACCTGGCCGTTCTCACCCGAGGAGTTGGGCCTCTACCTGGAGGGCGTCAGTGACCATGACGTCAACCGGATGACACACCTCAACGCCATGCACCACTTTGCGTACGACCCGTTCTCGGCCCTCGGAGGCCGCGAGAACTGTACGGTCGGCGCCCTCCGGGAGCAGGCAGCAGGCCACGACGTGTCGGTGCGTTCGACGAGGCCCAAGGAGAAGGCCACCGGCGTGGTCAAATCTTCCGACCTGGGTAAGGCGGTCAAGCGCACGCCCGCCGGCGCCCACTAGCCCTCTGGCGCGGACGCGCCCGTTCCGGCGCGGCTCAGTCCCCGTGAGCGCTCGTCGCGTGGGCGAAATGAGCCGGAAGATCGGGATAGCGCTTTGTATGCGCTCCCCGGTCGATGAGTTGCAGGGTGCCGGAAATGGACGTCGACTCGTCGGACGCCAGGAACGTCACCAAACTGGCGACGTCCTCTGCCGAGGTCTGGGTTTCCAGCGGCGCGTTCTCGTCGAAGTCCTCCACGATGGAGGGCAACAGCCACATGGCGTCGGTGAGAGGGGTGCGCACCAGACCCGGCGCAATGGCGTTCACTCTGATGCCGCCGGGCCCGAGCTCCAGCGCCGCCACCTGGACGAGCATGGCGAGGCCCGCCTTGGTGGCGCAGTACGCGCTCATGCCGTTGGAGGCCTGGACCGCGTTCAAGCTCGAGGTCGCCACGATGGAGCCACCCGGCCGCATGCGCCGGGCTGCATGCTTCATCGTCAAGAGCGGACCGATGAGGTTGACGTCGACCACGTGCTTCCACTCGCCGATGTCGGTGTCGACGATCGGAGCGAACGACCCGATGCCCGCGTTGGCGAAGGCGATGTCGAGAGGTCCAAGCTCGTCCTCGGTGTCCTCGAACAAGGCCTCCACGTCAGCCTCGTCGCTCACGTCGCAACGCCGTCCCCGGACGTGCGGACCGAGCTCCCCGGCGACCGCTGCCGCAGCTTCGCCGTTGATGTCGCCGATCATGACGCGTGCTCCCTCGGCCACGAAGCGGCGCACCGTGGCAAGGCCGATACCCGACGCGCCGCCGGTGACGACGGCGTTCTTTCCTGCAAGACGTCCTTCTGGCATGGGCGGAGGTTAGCAGCGGGTTCGTCAAAACATGTAGAGGTATCATCACGCGCAGGTCGACCGGAGGGAGAGGGACGTGCGGGCTGCTGTACTCGCTGAGGGTGGATCATTCGATGTGACGACGGTCGAGGATCCGGTGGCGCAGGCGGGCGAGCTCCTCCTCCAGGTCTCCGGATGTGGCTTGTGCGGCTCCGACCTCAAGGCGCGTCCGGCCATGCCGGCCGGCGTGATCCTCGGGCACGAGTTCGGTGGCCGGGTGGTCGGGGTCGGTCCCGGGCCCGGGACCGACGGTTGGTCCGAGGGGATGCACGCGGCGGTGCTGCCGGTGGCGTCCTGTGGATCGTGTCGCTCCTGCGCCTCCGGCGACGTCGTGCACTGCGCGTCCGCGGTCCTCTACGGGTTGGGCGGCAGCCCGGGTGGGTTCGCCGAGCTCGTCGCGGTGCCCGCCGTTTCGTCGTTTGCGGTGCCCGATCCAATCGAGCCGTTGCACGCCGCCCTGGTCGAGCCCTACGCCGTCGGGCTCCATACCGTCGAGGCGGCGCGCATCGAGCCCGGAGACTCGGTCCTCGTGGTCGGGGCGGGGACGGTGGGGCTGACCAGCACCACCTGGGCCAGGTTGCGAGGAGCTGGGAGGGTCACGGTCGTCGATCCCAACGACGCCCGCCGGGCCGGAGCCGAGGCGTTCGGAGCGAGTGACGCCCTCGCCGACGTTGCAGCAGCCGAGCCGGGGGCGTACGACGTGGCCATCGAGTGCGTCGGCAAGCCCGGGCTGCTCGACGCCTGCATCGCCGCCACCCGTGCCAAGGGGCGCATTGTGATTGCCGGCGTGTGCACCGAGCAGGATCCCTTCTGGTCGATCGCGGCGCTCATGAAGGAACTGTCCATTCATTTCGCCGTCTATTACACCCCGGACGAGTTCAGGACGGTCATTGAGGCCTTCGTCTCGAGCGCCATCACACCGGTCCAGTTGGTCGGCCGCACGCTCGGGCTGGGCTCGCTGAACGAGGCGTTCGATCTCCTGGCGGCGAGCTCGACGGAAGGCAAGATTGTGATCGATCCGTCATTGTGAGCAGCGCAGCGCGCTGACGTTGTCGACCTACGAGTGGGCGGGAAGCTCCTCGGCCCAGGTGTCGCGGCGCTCGCGTGCGATCTCGACCATCTTCGCCCAACGGGGAAGGCTTTCGGTGATCTGCATGTCGAATTCGCTGACCGCGCGGAACTCCAGGACCTCGACGCCGTCGGGTCCCGCCGTGTAGGCGTACGACGCGCCGTCGGCCACGAAGAATCCTTCGCCCTCCTTGACCACCTGTCGACCCAGGTGGAGTTCGCCCTTGGTCACGTAGTACAGGCAGTCGGCGCTGTGGGAGTGACGAGGCAGAGGGAAGTCGGGTGCGAACCACGACCACACGAGGCTCATGCCACCCGCCTCGGGGTCGCCGAAGAGGACCTTGACCACCTGGCCGGACGCGGTCGCCCATTCCATCAACTCGTCGGGGGCCGGTGGATCCATCGTCGGCATCTTCATCAGCTGCGTCTCGTGGAGCAGCTGGGCGTCGGCTGGCCCGCTGAAGCGCTCCAGACCCTTGGTTCGTGGCGTTCCCATAGGGAAAGTCATAGTATCTGAATCCAACATGTCCCACTCTCCTGCAGCGAAAATATCCTGGTCCGTGGCTCCGAAGACGGCTGTCGGCTAGTGGCCGCCAAGGCCACGAACAGCCCGACACGTCGTCCCGGAACGAAGCCACGGGAGAAGCCCCAGCAGATTGCCGACGAGCTGCGACGGCTCATCATTCTGGGCGAGCTGGACGAGGGCGACTCGCTCGGCCACGAGCCCGACCTCATCGAGCGCTTCGGCGTCTCGCGGCCGTCGCTGCGGGAGGCGTTGCGGATCCTCGAAGCCGAAGGGCTGATCTCGGTCATTCGCGGGGTGCAGGGCGGCGTCGTCGTGCACCGGCCCGACCGTCGTCAGACCGCGCGCACGGCGGCAATCGTCCTTCAGTCCCGGAACGTCTCGTTGGCCGACGTGTTCGAGGCCCGGACGATTCTCGAACCGGCAGCGGTGCGCCTGGTGGCGGCGAGCCGTCAGAGGAAGGCACACGCCCGCACGTTGCGGTCGTTGATTGCAGAGGAAGAGGCGGCGATCGAGGACCCGGAGGCATTTGGCATCGCCAATGCCGAGTTCCACGAACAGCTGGTCGCGTTGGCCGGCAACCAGACCTTGACGATCGTGGCCGAGATGCTCAACGAGGTCGTTGCCCGCGCCGTCACCATCGTGAGCAAGGCGGATGCGAGCGGCGAATCGTCGGCGACGCGTCGCCGGGGTGTGCGATCACAGCATCGCCTGGTCGACCTCATTGAAGCCGGCGATGAGGCCGGCGCGGAAACACACTGGCGAACCCACATGGGTGTCGTCGGCAAGGTGATGCTGGGGCAGCAGGCAAAGACGGTCATCGACCTGCTGGACCACCAGTAAGCGGATGGCCGTGGGCAAGAGCGGCCGGCTGCAGGGTGTCGTCGATGATCCCCTGGCCGAGGACTCGGATGCCGATTGGCAGCGTCGGGTCGTCGGCCGCTCTCTTCGCACTGCGGCAGAGCGTTCCGTCGACCGGGGGATGAACCTCATCCGCGCCGCGGCGGCGGTTCTGGCCCGTTCCAACGGGGCGGATATCACCGTGCAGGAGGTGGCAGACGAGGCGGGGCAGTCGCTGCGGACGTTGTACCAGTACTTCGAGAGCAAGAACGACCTCCTCCTCGCCGTCTTCGAAGAGGCGATGCGGACGTACGCCCAGCTCATCGACGAGGCGATCGCGGACCTGGACGACCCCCTCGAACGCCTGGCCGGCGCCATGCTGGCCGCGGTGCGTATGCCAGAGCTGAGCGGTTCCGCCCTCGACCGGGGACTCATCCGCCTACGCGTCAAGCTGTCCGAGACGCAGCCGGAACTGGTGGGCCGGGCCCAATCCGCGGTGACGTCCCTGCTGCTCGGGTTGGTCGAGGCGGCCGCGGCGGCCGATCGCATCACCGTCGTCGATCCCGAAGGTGCGACGTTCTTGATCCTCACGATCAACGCCGCCTTCATCACGGCCGAGACGCTCGGGAACGACGCCGGGGTGCGACGCCCCGATCTGGTCGGGATCACCTCCTTCTGCCTGCGGGGTCTGGGCGCGGAAGTGCCGGACGATTGGCACGAGACGGTCTCCGCCCGGCTCCGGTTTCCGGTGCCCGCCGCGCAGAACGCGATCGTGTCAGCACGCCGCCGCACCGGGTCCACCGCCGGTCGGCGCGCCAGTGGAAAGTGATTGCGGGGCTCGTCCTATTGAGGGGATACCTCTAGATATTTAGACCTCTCTGTGCTACGTTCGGTCGGCAGCGCTCCACTGCCTATCGGGACCACGTGCCTTTCGGGGGGTCAATGTCGAAGTCCAGCCTCGTGTCCGGGCCCGGACGACGTGGAGGCGCAGCCAGTTCCGGGACGCAGGTGGACGCGACAGCCGGCGCGCGGAGGATCAATGGCTTCGCCGCATGAGCTCTGCGGTGTCCTGATGGGGTGCGTCATCGGCCCCGTCGCCGGCCGGACGAGGGTGCCATGAGCCAGGTCTTTCAGTTCGCCGTCATCGGCCTCGGAGCCGGCTCGCTCTATGCCATCGCGGCGATCGGCCTCGTTCTCGTCTTTCGCGGATCGAGGGTCGTGAATTTCGCCCAAGGCGCCATGGGCATGATGGCGGCCTACGTCTTCTACGAGCTGCACCAGAACTGGCATCTCAGCGTGGTGCTGGCCATCCCGGCCGGTCTCCTCGTGTCGGGCGCTCTCGGCGCGGCCTTCTACTACTTCGAGATCCGCCAGCTCAAGGATGCCTCGAATCTGATCAAGATCGTGGCGACGCTGGCGCTCTTCGTCATTGCGCAGGAAGTCATCAACCTCGTCTTCGGGGCCCAGCCCCGCACCGTCAACTCATCGCTCCCCACCAACTCGGTCACGATCCTCGGGGCGTCCATCGGGGAGGACCGCCTCTGGATCTTTGGCATCGTGATCGTGCTCACCGTGGTGCTCTGGGCGATCTACAAGTACACGACCTTCGGGCTCGCCACCACAGCGGTGGCGGAAAACCCGACCGCGGCCGCGACTCTGGCCATTTCGCCGGACGTGGTGGCGGCCGCCAACTGGTTCATCGGCGCGGCGCTCGGCGGATTGGCCGCCATCTTGTTGGTTCCGATCACCACCCTCAGCGCGGAGAATCTCAGCCTCATCGTCATCCCCATCCTGGCGGCGGCGGTGATCGGAGGCTTCTCGTCCTTCCCGATCACGACCATCGCCGGCCTGGTGCTCGGCGTGGCCCAGAGCGAAGTCACCCGGTACGTCTCGACGCCCGGATGGGACACCGCCGTGCCGTTCATCGCGGTGACCCTCATTCTGTTCTTCCGCGGACGCCGCGTCGCCGGCCGCGGCGAGTTCTTCGGCAAACTGCCGTCGGTCGGCTCGGGCAGAACGGCCCCGTACCTGCTGATTCTCGGCAGCGGGGTCTCGTTGCTGTGCATCTGGATCGTCTTTCCCTATGACTGGCTCGTCGCATTCGAGTACCAGCTGGTGTTTGCCATCATCATCACGTCGCTCGTCGTGGTGACCGGCTATTGCGGGCAGATCTCGTTGGCCCAGATGGCCTTTGCCGGCGTCGGCGGTCTGATCGCTTCATGGCTGTATTCGACCTATCACGTGGACTTCCTCATTGCCTTGCTGGCCGGGGTCGTCGCAGTGGTTCCCGCTGCGGTGGTGGTCGCCCTAGCGGGGGTGCGCACGCGCGGCGTCGCGCTCGCCATCGTGACGCTTGGCTTGGCCTTCTCGCTCGAAGCCATCATCTTCACGAACACGCAATTCACCGGCGGACCGGAAGGCTTCGTCACCGACGATCCGCATCTCCTGGGCCTCCCGGTCGGCGGACTGGAGTACCCGGCCCGCTTCGCCACTCTGACCCTGGTCCTCCTCGTGCTGATCGGGCTGGCCGTCGCCAATCTGCGGCGCGGCCGGGCCGGGCGCCGGCTCATTGCGGTGCGGACGAACGAGCGCGCCGCGGCTGCCATGGGGATCTCGGTGGCCGGCGCCAAGGTCTATGCCTTCGCACTCGGGGGCATGATCGCGGCGATCGGCGGGGTGCTCCTCTGCTTCTTCTTGGGCGCACCCGATTTCACCAACTTCGTCGGCATCACCTCAATCACCTTCGCCGAATCAGGCGTGCTCGGTGGCGTGGGCCACCTCGGAGGGCCACTCGTCGCGAGCAGCTATCAGCCCGACACCCTCGGCCCCCAGATCTTTTCCTTCCTTGGCGGGAATGTCGCCATCTGGCTGGCCATCGCCGGCGCCGCCGCCCTTCTGATCACCCTCCCGCGCTTTCCCGACGGCTTGGTGCCGCTCATTGAGAGGGCATCGGCCCGTTGGCTGGGTCCATTGCGGGCGCGGTTCTCCCGGCGCCAGGCCCCGAGTCTCGAGTCACTGACGTCAGGAGTGGCGCAGCCTCCTGCCAGCACCGTGCTCCGTCTCAACGAGGTTTCCGTCACGTTCGGCGGCACCAAGGCGCTGCACGGCCTGAGCCTTGAAGTCCGATCGGGCGAAGTCGTGGGCCTGATCGGACCGAACGGTGCTGGGAAGACGACCGCCATCGATGCCATCACCGGCTTTGTCCAACCGAGCGGAGGTCAGATCGTCCTCGGAGACGTCGACATCAGCGGATGGGGTCCCGAGAAGCGGTCTCGTGCCGGGTTGTCCCGTTCGTTCCAGAGTCTCGAGCTCTTCGACGACCTCAGCGTGCTGGAGAACATGCAGGCCGCGTGCGACCGGCGCGACCGCTTGGCCTACGCGAGCGACCTGGTGCATCCGGGTCTCGGCACCCTGAGCCCTCTTGCGGCAGAGGCCATCAAGGCGTTCGGGCTCGAGGACAGCCTGCCGACCCAGGCGAGGCATCTGTCTTTCGCCCAGAGACGCCTGCTCGGGGTAGCCCGGGCGCTCGCTGTCGGGGCCTCGATCCTGCTGCTGGACGAGCCGGCGAGCGGTCTCGGCCACGTCGATGCGATGGCGCTCTCCGACACCATTGTCGCCTGGGCCAAGGAACACGGGATCGGGATCCTCCTCATAGAGCACAACGTCGACCTGGTGCTGCGCACCTGCGACCGCATCGTTGCCCTCGACTTCGGCCTCGTGATCGGGAGCGGCTCTCCCGAGCACATCCGCACGGACCCCAACGTGGTCGACGCCTATCTCGGCACGGCCAAGCACCGGGCCGAGAACGCCGGGGTCCGCTGACCATGGGCCTCTTCTCTCGGACCGCCCGGACGCCCGGACCTCGCGGTGGCGTTGCCGGTCCCGTGCTCGCCGCCGAGGGACTGTGCGCCGGGTACGGATCGGTCTCGGTGGTCACGGATCTCGATCTTGAGGTGGGCTCGGGGGAGCTCGTCGCCCTGCTCGGCATCAACGGAGCCGGCAAGACGACAACGGTGCGTGCCCTCTCTGGCCAGATCAAGCCCACGGCAGGTCAGGTGTACTTCCGAGGCGAAGCGACGACCGCTCCACTCCACCAGCGGGCCAAGGCCGGCATGCGCGTGATCACCGAGGAGCGCAGCGCCTTCATGAGCTTGACCACGGCGGAGAACCTGAGGCTCGGTGGTCAGCCCAGGGAGAAATGTCTCGAACTGTTCCCGGAGCTCGAGCGGCTCATGGACCGCAAGGCCGGCCTTCTCTCGGGCGGCGAGCAGCAGATGCTGGCCTTGGCCCGAGCCATCGCGGCCGGGCCGGCCGTCCTGTTGGCCGATGAGCTCTCTCTGGGTCTGGCGCCGCTCGTCTGCGAACGGCTGTTGATCGCTCTGCGCGCCGCGGCCGACGCGGGAGCAGGCGTCTTGCTCGTTGAGCAGCGAGTGCGCGACGCGCTCGAGTTCGCCGACCGGGCCTACGTCATCTCCAACGGGTCGGTGGTGATCTCCGGCCAGGCGTCGGAGATCATCGGGCGTATGGACGAGATCGAGCGTGCCTACCTCGACTCGTCCGCTCTGTCCGGAGAGCCGGACTGAAGCAGAACGTCTCGAGGGCGACCGCCCAGGCCGCGACTAGCCGTTCGTCAGCGCGGTGTTGATCTGCGGGGCGATGTTGATGAACCCACTGGGTTGGGTCTGTTGCCCGTTCTTGAGGATGGCGGACTCCACGTAGGTGTCGAAGTCGCGGAGGGCGGCCGGGTTGGACTGCGGCTTCATGGTAAGAGGGGGAAGCAGGCCGTCGGTGCTGGCGTTCCGCAATTTGTTCAATCCCGCCAGCAGCGAGGTGTTCGTCACAGAACCGTGGACGTTTGCTGCACCGTCCTGAATGATCCTGGCGATGGCCCAGGAGTCAAGGCTGGCGTCGTCGACCTTGATCCCCTTGTTCACGGCGTGCATCTTCTTCGCCACTGCGGTCGCGGCAGGGGAAGTCGCGGGAGGCGTGCTGATGATTTCGACCAGGCCGTTGCCCAGCGACCCCAACGAGCTGATGACGGACGGGGTCAAGATGACGCCGGGCAGCGCGATCGGGACCGAGAGCTTCGCCTGTTTGACGGCGGTCAGCGCCTGCGGGATCTGCGTGGAGAGCATCGCCATGTCGATGCACTGCACGTGCGCCTGTGCGAGTTTCGCGATGTCCGGAGACAGGTCCGGCGCCGAGAGAGGGATGTAGGCATCGGTCACCGATTGCCACTTGACGGCCTTGGCCACCTGGTCGCCGTAGGACTCCCCGCCTTCGTCGATCACCTGGCCGATGTTCTTGCACCCCTTCTTCTGGAGAGCGACCGCCATGCCTGCGAAGAGGCCTTGCTGCGCGCTCGACGTCGAACGACTGGGGGCTGGTGTCGTTGGCCACTCCGACGACGGGAATGTTGGATGCATCGACCAGGCTCTGATCCTGGCTGGCCTGGGTGACGACAAACGCGGCGGCATGGTCAGCCACCGCTTCATGCTCGCAATCGATGTTCCCCGTCGTCGTCCCCTGGTCGTCACACACATCGATCGTGACGGGGGACCCGGCATAAGCGGCCTTGAAGGCCTGAGGGGCTTCGGCAGCCTCCACGCCCCTGTCGGCGGCGCTCCCGCTGAGCTGGGTTTCGTAGACGATGGTGTACGAGGGGCCTTTGGCGTCCTCGTGCGCAGAGGCGGGCAGGGTTCCCAGGAGTCCGGCAGAGAGGATCAACCCTCCCGCCGCGGCCATGCTGGCCGTTCGGCGAATGGCGTGCGACACGGAAACCCCCCGTACGTTGTGCCGGCGCTCGCGCCGGGTGGACGAACTGCTGGCCGAACGATACCTTTAGAGGTTTAAGGGATGCAACCTCTATAGGTTTCTGCGAAAAACCTCTAGATCGTCACGGTTTCGTAACAATCGGCGCAGCGTACCGTTGCGCATGCAGAATGTCCGGTCACCTGCGACCTCTCGGGGGCCTCGGGGGAAGGCCGGCGAAGGGAGCCAGGCAGCGATGATCAGCGACGAGCACGTGCGGGTCGAGCGCTCGGATCATGTGGTGACCGTCACCCTTGACCGGGCGGGGACGCGCAATGCCTGCACCATGAACATGTGGCTGGCCATCCGCGACGCGTTTCGGGAGATTTCGGCGTCCGACGCTCGCTGCGTGCTGCTGACGGGCGCCAACGGGGACTTCTGTTCCGGTGCGGATCTGACACCTTCGGCCACGAACACGGGCTGGGAGAAAAACAAGCTCCTGGCCATGCGCCAGCTCGGCGAGTCAGTCATGGCCGTGCACGATTGCCCTGTCCCGGTGGTCGTGAAGGTCCCGGGGGTCGCAGTGGGTGCCGGGTTCGGCCTTGCCCTGGCGGGGGACATGTTGTGGTGCTCGGAGACGGCCCGTATGTCGGCCGTCTTTGCGAAGCTCGGGCTGAGCCTCGACTACGGGAGCTCGTGGTTCCTGGCGAAGCGGATCGGCCTGCATCGGGCCATGGAGGTGGCACTCACGGCGGAGATGATGGGCGGGGAGCGGATCGCGGAGCTGGGACTGGCCAACGCCGTGGTGGCTGCCGATCAACTCGACGAGGTCGTCGACGCTGTCGTACAGCGCATCGCGGGCGGACCGCCGATGGCCTTGTCGATGACGAAGCGGATGCTCGAGAATTCGACCACGTCGTCCCTCCTGCAGGCGCTGGAGGCCGAGGCCGTGGCGCAGAACGTGAACCTGGGCACCAAAGACATGGCCGAGGCGATGCGCGCTTTCGCCGAGAAGCGGCCGCCGGAATTCCGAGGAGAGTGACGTGGACCTCGCGCTGAGCGAGGAGCAGCAGCAGCTGATCACGGCATTCGCCGGATTGTTCGGCCGGGGGTCCTTCCCCGACCAGGTGCGTGCGGCGGAGCCGGCGGGGTTCGACGCCGCGCTCTGGCACGACCTGACCGAGACCGGCGTGCTCAGCATGGCCGTACCCGAGCGGCAACGTGGTTGGGGCGCGTCCATGCTCGACCTCGGGCTGGTGGCAGAGCAGGCGGGTCGTTGGCTTGCGCCGGCTCCGGTGATCGAATGTCAGGTGGCGGCGCGACTCCTGGCCCATGTCGGTTCTGCTGTCGCTCTCGAGACGCTGACCGCGGCGATCGCCGGCACCCGGCTGGTTTCCTTGTCCCTCCATCCGGCCCGGGGCGGCGTCGCTGCCCTGGTGCCGGCGGGCACCGTCTGCGACGCACTCGTCGTGCTCGATGAGGACCGCTTGCTGCTGGTCCCGACGCCGGACGAGAGACGACGCGCCGTCGCCAACCTGGGATCGGCTCCGCTGGCCGACATCGACATTGCCGATGGCGCCGAACTCGCCAGTGGCGCGGCGGCGACGGAAGCCTTCGAGTCGGTGTTGGACGAGTGGCTCGTGCTCACGGCGTCCGCGCTGGTCGGCATGGGTGCGGCCGCGCACGAGAACGTGTGCCGTTACGCCGCTGAGCGCCGGGCCTTCGGCGGCGTCATCGGCGGCTACCAGGGTGTCGCGCATCCTTTGGCTGAGGATGCCACCCGCCTGGACGGGGCGCGCCTTTTGGCCCAGAAGGCGGCCTGGGCGCTCGACACCCGCGACCCGCGCCGCCGGGAGCTCGCTGCGCTGGCCTTCGCCTTCGCCTCCACAACGGCCGATCGAGTGACCTATCAGGCGATCCACTTCCACGGCGGGTACGGGTTCATGCTCGAGCATGATGTCCAGCTCTTCTACCGACGGGCGCGCGGCTGGGCGCCCGCGTCTGGGGCAGCGCGGACGACGCCTACCGGCGTGCTGCTTCGGCGCGCTACAGCGCGGCACACCTGCGGAGTGCGTGATGGATTTTGCCTGGAACAAACGAGAGGAAGACCTGCGGGCCGACATCCAGGCCTTCCTCGGCGAGCATCTCAGTGCCGACCTCGAGGACCGCGTGTATGAGACCGGCGTCTCCCACGACGAGTCGTTCGCTCGCGCCATGGGCGCCAAGAACTGGATCGGGGCGGACTGGGCCCGCGACGGATTCGAGCCGCTCGACGTGTTCGGCGTGCACGTGCTCACCGACGAGCTGACGAAGGCTGACGCTCCGGTCTACCTCGTCTCCACGTCCATGATGGTGGCGCGGGTGATCAAAGCGGTCGGGAGTGACGAGCTGCAGGCGAGTGTCCTGCCCGGGGTGCTGCGCGGCGAGGTGACGATCGCGCTCGGCATGAGCGAGCCAGAGGCCGGCTCCGACGTCGCCGCCGTCACGACGCGGGCGCGTCCGGCGGAAGGCGGTTGGGTGATCGATGGTCAGAAGATGTTCACCACCAACGGGCACATCGCCGACTACGTCTTCCTACTGGCTCGCACCGACCCGGAGAGCGAGCGGCACCGTGGTCTGACGACCTTCCTGGTCCCGCTGCACACCGACGGATTCGAGGCCCAAGGCGTGTTCACCGTTTCCGGCGAACGGACCAACATCACCTTCTACGGCGACATGTTCCTCGAAGACCGCTGGCGCATCAGCGAGGTCGGCGCGGGCTGGTCGTCGTTGCTGCTCGCCCTCCAGGATGAGCACTCGGCCCCGTTCAGCTCGCACCTCGACCGCCTGCTGGAGCACGCCGAAGCCTGGGCTTCCGAGCCCGGTCCCGACGGCACGGCACCGGTCGAACGGGAAGAGGTCCAGCGTCAGCTGATCCGCGCTGCCGCCGACCTCGAGGTGTCCCAGTTGCTCGAGGTGCGCAGCACGTGGATGGAATCGATCGGCGAGGTTCCCATGGCCGAGGGCCCGATGAGCAAGCTCTACAGTACGGAAAGCGTGGTGCGCCACGCCGAGTCGCTCACCGCGCTGGTGGGGCCCGATGCCCTGCGCAGCCGTCTCGACCCCACCGCGCTCGAAGGCGGTCTCATTGAGCACGCGCTGCGCTACTCGTTGGGGATGACGATCTACGGCGGAACCAGCGAGATCCAGCGCAACATCATCGCCCAGCGCCGGTGCGGGTTACCCCGATCGTAGGGAGGAGGACGTGCGCTCGACCCACCCCGTCCGGCCCGGGCTCAACCTCCTCGACGGTGACTGGTATGCGGACGACCCGCACGAAGTCTGGCGTTGGATGCGCCGGCATGCGCCCGTCTACTACGACGAGACGGCCGACGTCTGGGGCATCGCGAAGCACGACGATGTCCTTGCCATTGAGAAGGACCCGGTCGCCTTCTCGAGCTTCCGGGCGCCTCGGCCACACGGCATGCACCTCCCGATGATGATCTCCATGGACGATCCCGAGCACAGGGCCCGCCGGGGCCTGGTGAACCGAGGGTTCACGCCCCGTCGTATCGCCGAGATGGAGCCCAAGGTCGACGCCCTGTGCCGCGGCATCGTCGATCGCGTCAGCGCGGTGGGCTCGTGTGACTTCGTATGGGACGTGGCGGCGCCGCTCCCGCTCATGGTCATCGCCGACCTGTTGGGCTTCGAGGCTGCCGCCCACGAGGACCTCTTGCGCTGGTCGGACGACCTGATGCGGGCCACCACCGCCGACCCCACACCCACGCAGGCCAAAGCGGGCTTCGACGCCATGATGGGCTTCCGGGAGTTCCAGCTCGGCGTCATCGCACGGCGCCGGGCCGAGCCGCGCGACGACCTCATCTCCAAGTTGTGTCAGGCCGAGATCGACGGGGTCGGTCTGGACGACGAGTCCATCGTGAACGAGGCGCTGCTCATCCTCATCGGTGGGGACGAGACCACCCGTCACGTCATCAGCGGCGGCATGGCGGCCTTGCTCGAACGCCCGGATGCGCTGGCCGAACTGGCGGCGAATCCGGAGCTCTTACCTGTCGCCGTGGAGGAGCTGCTGCGCTGGGTGTCGCCGGTCAAGAACATGGCCCGCACGGTCACCCGTGACGTCGAGGTGCGCGGCCAGCGGTTGCGCCAAGGCGATCAGCTGATGCTCTTCTACCCCTCGGCCAACCGGGACGACGACGTCTTCGAGCGTCCCGACGAGCTCGACATCCGCCGGGACCCCAACCCGCACCTTGCCTTCGGGTTCGGCACCCACTTCTGCTTCGGGGCGGCCCTGGCCCGCCTGGAGCTCCGTGTGCTGTTCGGCGAGATCCTGGCCAGGCTGCCCGACCTCGCGCTGGCCGACTCCGCTGCATTGGAATACCGTCCCTCCAACTTCGTGAGTGGTCTTGAGTCGATGCCCGTGCGCTTCACCCCCACCCCCGCTCCATGAGCGGGCCGTTGGAAGGTGTGCGGGTGGTCGAGCTCGGGGTCTGGGTCGCTGGCCCGGGAGCCGGCGGCATCCTGGCCGACTGGGGCGCCGACGTGGTCAAGGTCGAGCCACCCGAAGGTGACCCGTGCCGGACGTTCCTCAATGTCCTCGGTGGTGATCTGCCTTCCAACCCGGTGTTCGAGCTGGACAACCGGGGCAAGCGTGCCATCGCCCTCGACCTCTCGAGCGAGCGCGGCCTGGCGCTGGCGCATCGGTTGGTCGCGGAGGCCGATGTCTTCCTGACCAACCTGCGCCCGGCCGCCCTGGAGCGCATCGGGCTCGGCCCGGACCAGGTGCACGGGCGCCACCCCGGCCTCGTGTACGCCATCATCACCGGCTACGGCTTGGAGGGTCCTGACGCGGAACGGGGCGCTTACGACGTTGCTGCGTTCTGGTCGAGAGCCGGGATCGCCGAGGCGCTTCGTACGCCGGGGGGTCCGTTGCCTTTCCAGCGAGGCGGCATGGGCGACCACTCGGCTGCCATGACCGGCGCCGCCATGATCAGCGCCGCCCTGGTCGAGCACGCCCGCACCGGCCGCGGCCAGGTTGTCTCGACGTCGCTGCTCCGCCAGGGCTGCTACACCATCGGCTTCGACCTCAACGTCATGCTCATGTGGGGCCGGTCGTTGAACGTCGGGGTGCGCGAGACCATGTACAGCCCCGTGGTCAACAACTACACGGCGGGGGACGGTCGCCCCTTCTGGATCGTCGGCCTCGAAGGTGACCGCCACTGGCCCGCTCTGGCCCGCGCGGTCGGGCGCCCCGAGTGGCTCACGGACGAGCGCTTCGCCACCGGCACCGGTCGCGCGATCAACGCCCGCGAGCTCGTCGGCCTGTTGGACGAGATCTTCGCCACCCGGGCGCTCGACGAATGGGCCGAGGCTTTCGAGGCCGAGCCCGAACTCTTCTGGAGTCGGGTCAACTCCATTGAGGACGTGATCGCCGACGAGCAGTTCCTGGCGGCCAAGTCGGTGGTCGATGTGCCCGACGAGCAGAGCAGCATGCCCATGCTGGCGACGCCGGCCGACTTCGACGGCGAGCCGCCCCGCCCGCGCTTTCGTGCCCCCCATGTCGGTGAGCACACCCGCGCCATCCTGGCCGAGCTCCAGGTGCCCGCCGACGAGATCGAAGCACTGGTGGCCTCCGGCGTCGCCGTCACCGGGCCCGCCGGCGGCGCCTGACCAGGGCTGCGCCCGTTCCGCTAAACCTCTAGACTTTTTGCATGTCGAATCCGGGCGAGTGGTCCTTCGTCGCCGTGCACGACGTCCTCGCCGCCACGGCGCCCGACCGCGACATGGTCGTGTGCGGGACGATGCGGCGCACGTTCGCCGAAGTGGCGGAACGGACCAAGTCGATCGCCGCGTTCCTACTCGAACGGGGCGTCGGGATCCACGCCGAGCGCGCCGACCTCGAGCGTTGGGAGTGCGGACAGGACCCGGTGGCCCTCGTCCTGCACAACGGGACGGAGTACTTCGAGGCCATGTTCGGGGCGTACCGGGCTCGCGCCGTTCCCTTCAACGTCAACCAGCACTACCGACCCGCGGAGATCTCGGCCCTGCTGGCCGATGTCGGGGTCAAGGCGGTCGTCTACCACCGTCGCTACGGCCCGCTCGTCGAGAGGGCGATCGCGGACCGACAGGTCGTTCTGATCGACGTCGAGGACGGCTCCGGGGTGGCCCCGCTGCCCGGCAGCACGAATTTCGAGGACGCCGCCCGCACCCCGCCTACGGGGCCCTTGCCCCAGACGTCTCCGGACGATCTCTACCTCGTCTGCACCGGTGGGACGACAGGCCGGCCCAAGGCGGTGCTCTGGCGCCAGGCCGACATTTACGTCTCGGCGATGGCGGGTGTCGAGGACGCCACCGTCGAGTCGATCGTCGCGGCGGCCACCACGGGGACGGGGTCGGGCCGGCCGTGGTATCCGGTGGCACCGCTGATGCACGCCGCCGCCCAGTGGACCGCGTTCTCCGGATTGAACCAGGGTGCCACCGTGGTGGTGCACGAGGACAGCGGTCCGTTCGACGCACGAACCGTCCTCGAGCTGGCGGAGCGTGAGCAGGTCGCGCTGATGTCGATCGTGGGCGACGCCTACGCCGTTCCCATGGTCGACGAGTTGCGCCGCCGGCCCTATGACCTGTCGTCGCTCTTCATTTTGGGCACGGGCGGTGCCGCCACCGGGGAGCAGCACACGGATGCACTGCTCGACATGCTGCCCAAGGTCGTGATCCTCGACGGCTACGGCGCGTCGGAGACCGGAGGCATGGCCTTCGGTGCCCGCACGAAAGGGAAGAAGAGCGAGGGGTTCGCGCCGAGCGCGGGCGCAACCGTGATCTCCGAGGACCGCTCCCGCTTCCTGCGGGCGGGCGACCCGGAGGTGGGCTGGACGGCGCGTCGCGGGCGTGTGCCACTCGGGTACCTGCACGACCGGGAGAGGACCGAACGCACGTTCCCGATCATCGACGGGGAGCGCGTCACCCTCCCCGGCGACCGGGCCCAGCTCTCGGCCGATGGGCGCATCCTCTTGCTCGGGAGGGACTCGCTCGTGGTCAACACCGGCGGCGAGAAGGTCTTCGTCGAGGAGGTGGAGGATGTGGTGCGCCGCCACCCCGACGTGGCCGACGCGCTCGTCGTCGGGCGGCCTTCCGACCGCTTCGGCCAGGAGGTCGTCGCAGTGGTGGCGCCGGCAGAGGGTGCGACGATCGATCCCCGCAGCATCCGTGAGTTCGTGGCGGAAGAGATCGCCCGCTTCAAGGCGCCGCGCGCGGTGGCCGTCGTGGGCGGCGTCCGGCGCCACGCCAACGGCAAGCCCGACTACGGCTGGGCCAAGGAGGCTGCGCTGACGGCGGCGGATGCGACCGCCGGCGGGGGCGGGCGTTAGTGGACCTGGGAGTACGCGGCCGGGGCTACCTGATCGTCGGAGGATCGGCCGGCATGGGCAAGGCCGCGGCGCAGGCCCTCGCCGGCGAGGGCGCCCGCGTGGCGATCGCCGGCCGCGGCCGCGACCGCGCCGTGGCGACCGCGACGGAGCTGTCGACCACATCCGAGGAGCCAGTGGTTGCGCTCACCGCCGACCTGACGCACCCGGGTGCGGCCGAGACCGTCGTGCGCGAGGCCTTCGAGGCGCTCGGCGGCCTGCGCGGCGTCGCCATCACGACGGGGCTGGGCATGCGTGGCCAGCGCGACCTGTTGGCCGGGTCCGACGAGGACTGGCTGGCCACGTTCGACGATGTGCTCCTGGCCACGGTGCGGGCGTGTCGTGCCGCCGTGCCGGTCCTCATCGAAGGAGGTGGTGGGTCCATCGTGACCACCGCCGCCTATTCCATCCGCGCCCCGAAGGCCCACCAATTCCCCTACGCCACGCTGAAGGCGGGGGTGGCCACGCTCACCAAGAACGTGGCCAAGTCGTTCGGGCACCTGGGCGTGCGGGCCAACTGCGTGTGCCCGGGCGCGACCGAGACGGAGATACTTGCCTCGCTGCGGGCCAGCGTCGCGGAGTCGCGACGCTGGCCCTACGACGAGGCGCTGGAGCGTGTGATGACCGAGGAGTGGGGGATGCAGGTCGCACTGGGACGGCCCGGACGACCCGAGGAACTCGGCGACGTCATTGCCTTCTTGCTTTCCGAGCGGGCCAGCTACCTCACCGGCGCCACTGTCAACGTCGACGGCGGCACCGACTTCTGACGTCGGCGCGGGTCAGGCTTCGGGCTCGGGCACCTCGAAGTGTTGGTCGCGGAGTTCGAAGGCCTTCCTCGTCCCGTGCTCGGCCCGGGTCTTGACGAAGTTGAACTCGCCCTCCTCGAAGCGCAGGTTGGTGCCGTAGGCGTGGAAGAGATAGCTGAGCACCTCTTCGCCCTGGTACCCCTGCAGCTGCTCAATCAGGCGGAAGGCCTCCTTGGCCATGACGATCCCGTCGGCCGGCATCCGCGCCACCTTCTCGGCCCACCAAGTCGCCCGGGACTCCACCGCGCCGGGCTCGACGACCTCGGTGAAGACGTCCTTGCCGGCCAGCTCCGCCGCGTCAATCGTGTCGCCGGTCAACAGGAGCCGGCGAGCCAGCACCGGACCGAGCCGGTAGAAGAACATCTGCAGGGAGCCGAGTGCCGGACCGAGGAAACGGGTGGCCGGCATGCCGACCTGGCAATCGCTGCCCACCACGGAGATGTCCGCCATGAGGGCGAGCTCGAAGCCACCCCCGAGGGCAAGGCCCGAGACCTCGGCCACCGTCGCCTTCGGGTAGCCGAGGAAGAAGTGGTAGAAGTCGAACGTCTTGCGGTCGGTCAGGAGTCGACGGCGTTGGCTGGGCCGACGGCTCCTAGCGGCCCCTGCCGTGCCGTTGCCGCTCCCGTTGGCCTCGGGCTTCGCTCCGTCGCCGTACCAGGAGTACGCGTTGTTCATGTCGGCCCCGGTGCTGAACACGCCACCCTCGCCGCGCAGGATCACGACCTTGATGGCATCGTCGTAGGCGAGCTCGTCGAGGAATATCCCGAGTTGTTCGCGCATGGCCGGGTCGTACGCGTTGCGCCGCTCGGGATTGTCCAGCGTCAGGCGCGCAATGCCGGACGCATCGTCTCGCTCCATCCGCACTCGTCGGTCACTCACCGTGGGGCCCTCCTGAGGCGCTGCTGGCGTTCTCGCTCGGTCCATCCTAAACTAAAAGCTATAGATATTTCCAGTAGCGCGCCCGGGGAAGCCGCAGGGAGGAAGGCCGTGGAAGACGGCACCTCCGAGGGGTGGCCCGCGCCGTCGGGAGCGCGGACCTGCTGCGCCGAGGCCCCGCCTGCCGGGCTTCGCCCGAGTCCGGGACCCACGCCATGAACCTCGGCGTCGGCACGAGTGACGGCGTCATCGTCGAGTCAGCCAAGGGCGTGCTGCGCGTCACCATCGACCGGCCCGATCGCAAGGGATCGCTCGACGCCCCGGCGGCGCGGCGCATCGTCGACACGCTCGAAGCAGCATCGACCGACGACACCTTGCGCGTCGTCGTCCTCTCGAGCACGGGTGACGACTTCTGCTCCGGTTCCGACTGGGTCGCCGCCAATGCGTCAGGCGAGAAGCCACGTACTGGAAGCGTGCAACGTCGCGTTCCTCTGCAGGCGCACCGCATCATCGCCCTCCTCTTCGAAATCCAACTCCCGGTGGTCGCTGCCGTGCAGGGCTGGGCGGCCGGGCTCGGGTGTCAGATCGCCCTGGCCTCCGACTTCACCGTGGCGGCAGAGGACAGCCGGTTCTGGCTGCCCTTCGTCAAGCGGGGCTTCACCCCCGACAGCGGGGCCACCTGGTTGGTGCCGCGGCTGGTCGGGGTCGCCCGGGCGAAGGAGCTCCTGCTACTGGGACGGCCGATCAGCGGCGCCGACGCCGCGGCCTGGGGCATGATCCACCGTGCGGTCCGCGCTGCCGAGCTGGCGGGCGCGGTCGATGCGCTGGTCGACGAGTTGCGCGCCGGTGCCACCGTCGCCCTGGGCCTGACCAAGCACTGCATCAACGGCGCCCTCGACGGGAGTCTCACCGAGGCCATGGAGCGCGAGGCGATGGCCATCGAGCTGTCGTCTCGCAGTGCCGACTTCCGCGAGGGTCTCAGCGCATTCCGGGAACGGCGCGACCCGACGTTCGAGGGCCGCTGAGGACCGGTCGGGCGAGAACGGCGACAGAAGGGACCGGCATGGAGTTCGACACCATCCTCTACGAGGTCGAGGAGCGCACCGCCCTCATCACGTTCAACCGGCCCGACCAGCTGAACGCCATCAGCCCGCACATGGCCTTCGAGTTGCGTCGCGCCTACGCCGCCGCCGAGGCGGACGAGGAGGTCTGGACGCTGCTCATCACGGCGAACGGGCGTGCCTTCTGCGCCGGCGCCGACGTCACCGAGATCCCCGACGACGGCCGGGTCGTCTACGAGGAGCCGTACCTCTCGACCTATCCGCAGTGGGAGGCGCCGCAGGAGGCCACCCCGCCGTTCCGCACCATGACCAAGCCGATCATCACCGCGGTGAACGGCTTGTGTTGCGGAGCCGGGCTCGACCTCGTGACCTGCGGCGACATCACCATCGCCTCGGAGCGCGCCGAGTTCTTCGACCCGCACGTGAGCATCGGGCTGGTGTCGGGCCGCGAGATGGTGCGGCTGGCCCGGGTGCTGCCGACCGGCATCGCCATGCGGGTGGCCCTGACCGGTCGTCACGAGCGAATGAGCGCGCAGCGGGCCTACGAGCTCGGGATGATCTCCGAGGTGGTGGAGCACGACCGCCTGCTCGAACGGGCAAAGGAGGTGGCGGCGCTCGTCAACAGGAACGCGCCGTTGGCCGTCCGGGGCACCCGACTGGCCATCCGCAAGGGCCTCGACCTGCCCATGCACGAGGCCGAGATCCTGGCCGAGACCTTCCGCGAGCGCGTCGTCCGCACCGACGACGCCAAGGAGGGCCCCTTGGCCTTCCGGGAGAAGCGGGACCCGAAGTGGAGTGGCACGTGAGCGACCGGCGGGAGGTTGATCCGTCCTCGTTCACGACGATCCGTTACGAGACCTCGGCCGACCACGTCGCCACCATCACGCTCGACCGGCCCGAGGTGCTCAACGCCTTCGACCGGCAGATGTGCCACGAGGTGCGTGACGCGTGGCGCCTCGTCAAGGACGACCCGGATGTGCATGCGGTCGTGTTGCGGGCCGCGGGCGATCGCGCCTTTTGCGCCGGGCTCGATACGAAGAAGCCCTACGGGCAGCCCGACGACGTCTGGAACCATGAGGACCCCGGTGAGCTGCTGAGCCCGAAGTGGCAGAAGGTGTGGAAGCCGGTCGTCTGTGCGGTGCAGGGGATGTGCACGGCCGGCGCCTTCTACTTCCTCAACGAGTCCGACATCGTCATCTGCTCGGCCGAGGCCACGTTCTTCGACTCGCACGTGACGTACGGGCTGGTGTCGGCGCTCGAGCCGATCGGGCTCATGCGTCGGGTCGGCCTGGCCCACACGCTCCGCATGGCGCTGACCGGAAACGACGAGCGGGTCACGGCGCGGACGGCCCTGGGCATCGGCCTCGTCACCGAGGTGGTCGAGCGTGCCGCGCTGTGGGACCGCGCGCACGAGCTGGCCGCAGGCATCGCCGCCTTCCCCCGTGCCGCCACCGAGGGCACGGTGCGGGCGATCTGGGAGTCACTCGATCGGCCCTACCGCGCCGCCATGGAACAGGGGCTGATCTATACCCGCGTCGGTAATCCGATCGGCCAGGCCGAGGTGACCGCGCATCCGCCGCCGCGTCGCGAGACCCGACTCCGGTGATCGACAGCGTGCCGGCCCACATAACCGGTGACGGCCTCGCGCCGCGCATCACCGATGTGCTGGCCGTCGACCCCGACGCGCCGGCGATCGAATACGAGGGCTCGTGGTCCACGTGGGGCGACCTGGCCGACACGGCGCGGCAGGCGGCCGCGCTGGTCGACCATGGCGGGGCAGAGGTCGGCATCATCCTGCGCAACCGGCCGGCCTCCATCGGCTTCCTCCTGGGGGTGCTCACCGCCGGCGGTTGCGTCGTGACCATCAACCCGGGACGCGGCCGGGATCGCACCCGCGATGACATCGCATCGTTGGACCTCGCTGTCCTGGCCGGCGAGGCAGACGATCTGGCCGAGTTGGTGTCGGACGGCCTGCGGGCGACCAGGGCTGCGGCCTCGGCCCTCGGGCAACCGATGGTCATCACCCCGGGAGCTGCCGGACCGAGGATCCACACGAATCCCGAACGGCCCGAGACCGCCGTGCGCATGCTCACCAGCGGCACGACGGGGCCTCCCAAGCGCGTGGACCTCAGCTACCGCATGCTGGAGCGGGTCCTGGTCGGGGCCAAGCACTACGAGTCGAACCGCGACGAGACCGTCCACCTCCGCCGCGGCGTCGCCATCGTGAACTCGCCCCTGGTCCACCTCGGCGGCCTCTTCCGCGTGCTGCAGTGCGTGACCGACGGCCGCTCCTTCTGCCTCCTCGAACGTTTTACCGTGGACGCCTGGTCCGACGCAGTGCGTCGCCACCGCCCGGCGACCGCCAGCCTCGTCCCGGCGGCCTTGCGCATGGTCCTCGAGGCCGATCTCAAAGCCGGCGATCTGTCGAGCATCCGCTCGGTCGTGTCGGGTACGGCACCGCTCGATCCCGACGATGCCGACGCGTTCACCGCCAAGTACGGCATTCCTGTGCTGATCACGTATGCAGCGACCGAGTTCGGCGGGAGTGTCGCCGGATGGAACCTGGACGACCACAAGAGGTTCTGGGCCGCCAAGCGGGGCAGTGTCGGCCGCGCTCATGATGGCTGCGAGCTGCGCGTGGTCGATGCCGAATCCGGAGCGCCTGTGGCGCCCGGTGTCGAGGGTCTCCTGGAGGTCAAGGCGAGGCAGTTGGGCCACGACTCCTGGGTCCGCACAACGGACCTGGCCCGGCTGGACGAGGACGGCTTCCTCTTCATTCTGGGTCGGGCCGACCAGGCGATCATTCGCGGTGGGTTCAAGGTCCGCCCCGATGACATCAAGGCGGCGCTCGAGCGGCACCAAGCCGTGCGCGGTGCCGCCGTGGTCAGTCGCGTCGACCGCCGCTTGGGCGCGGTGCCCGTTGCCGTCGTCGAGCTGCGCCCCGGCGCGGATCCAGTGTCGACCGAGGACCTGCTCCGCTACCTGACCGGAGTCCTGGCTCGCTACGAATTGCCCACCGAGATCCACCGCATGGAGCGCCTGCCCCGCACGGAGTCCGGCAAGGTCGACCTCTTCGCCGTCAACGCGTTCCTCGACTCGGAACCGGCCGAGAGGTAGCGACGTATGACTCGCTGGACGTTCGGCGTCGCTCCGCTCCCACAGACGATGCGCGCCGCGTCGCTGTTGCGTCGCATCACGAGCTTGACGCTCGCGCTCGAAATCGAGGACGACCAGGTCGAACGTCTCATCATCGATTTGGAACGGTGTGAGGCCGCCCTGCGCCAACGCGTGCCGCCCGACTCGGGGCCTCGGGTGGGCGACGCCGCGTCCGGCGACGGGCGGGTGTATCTCGACCACGCCTTCGACATCGGTGCCTACAACCCGTGCGTTCCCGAGTACACGATCGAGGTCGAGGGTGACCGGGCGCAGGGAACCGTCACCTTTCCCATCGCCTACGAAGGGCCACCGGGTCTGGTGCACGGAGGATTCCTGGCCGTCTTCTTCGATTGCGTCGTGCAACACCACAATTGCGAGCTGGGTCTGGCCGGCAAGACCACGTCGCTCCTGCTGACGTATCGGCGCCCGACCCCGCTCCTCACCGAGCTGACGTTCGTGCTCGACCGCTCGGTCGGGGACGACCGCATCCGCACCCTCGGCACTCTCTCGCAGGGCGACAAGGTGGTCTGCCAGGCGGAGGTCGGCGCCATCGCGGGCGTGCGGGCCAACCTGCCCGAGGTCTCGCCTCGCCAGGCGGTCACGACGTGACATCTGCGCAGATCGAGGCCGGCGACGGGCTCCCCCTGACGATCCCGGCGCTGCTCAGGAGCCGCACCGACGCGGAGCCGGACCGTGTGCTCCTGGCTGTCGACGACGGCGTGCTGACCTATGGCGTCGCCTCCCGCCAGTCGGCGGAGTTGTCGCGGGGATTGTTGGCGGCCGGTATCGGTCCGAACAGTCGGGTCGCCCTTCTCTTCCCGAACGGGCCCGAATTCGTCGTCTCCTGGTTGGCACTGGCCCGCATCGGCGCGGTGAGCGTCCCTCTGAGCACCTTCTCCACCAGCCCCGAGCTGGTCGGCCTCCTGCGTGGGGCCGACGTCACCTTGCTTCTGAGCACACCCGGCTACAGATCACAGGACTACGTGGCGAGTCTCTCCGCCGGCATAGAGGCGCTCGACCTGGCCGCGCCACCGCCACTTCTGGCTGAGGCGGCGCCTTCGCTGCGGCGGATCGTCTTCGCGTTCGACGGGCCCGTTGGCGAGGGCATCGACGCCGGCTGGACACTCGACGGCCTCCTTGCCACGGCGTCCTCCGTCAAGACCGATGTGCTGGCGGCGGCCGAGCTCGCCGTGACGCCCGCCGATCCGATGGTCATCGTGCACACCTCGGGGTCCACGAGCGAGCCGAAGGGTGTCATCCACAACCACGGCGCGCTGATCCGGCATCTGGACAACCTGAACCAACTCCGCCGGTACGACCGCAGCGAGATCCTCTTCTCGAACTCGCCGTTCTTCTGGATCGGCGGGTTCGCCTATGCCCTTCTGGGGACGCTCGTCGCCGGGGCCACCCTGGTCTGCGCCAACGCGCCCCATGCCGGAGACGTGCTCGATGTGCTCGAGCGCGAGCGCCCCACCATGGTCAACGGGTTTGCGGCCTCGGTGGCCCACGTGGCGGAGGATCCGACGTTCGCCTCGCGGGACCTCACGTCCATCCGTCGAGGCAATCTCTTTCCGATCATGCCGGCGAGTGCGCGACCGACCGACCCCGAGCTGCATCACGCCATGCTCGGCATGACGGAAGCGGGCAGCGTCTGCCTGGCCAGCGACGACGAGTCCGAGCAGCCCGAGCACCGCCGAGGCTCGTTCGGGCAACCCGTTCCCGGCTTCGAGGCGAAGGTCGTCGGCCCCGGCGGCGCGCCGTGCGCGACCGGTGAGGCCGGCGTGCTCGCGTTCCGCGGCCCCTTCCTCATGGAGGGCTACGACGGGCGAGAACGGCACGAGACGTTCGACGATGACGACTGGTTCCACACCGGAGACCTGGTCACGGTCGACGACGACGGCTTCTTCTACTTCCGGGGTCGGGAGAGCGACATGATCAAGACGGCCGGGGCCAACGTCTCGCCGCGTGAGGTCGAGGCCGCCATCCTCGAAGTCAGCGGCCTGGTTGCCCACGTGGTCGGCATCGACGACGAGGCCCGGGGCCAGCTCGTCGGCGGCGCTGGTGCGCGCACCCGACGGAAGCGTGGACGTCGACGACCTCCGGGCACGCCTGCGGGGTCGGCTCTCGGCCTACAAGGTGCCTCGCCGTGTCGTCGCGGTCCCGGCTGAGAAGGTGCCGATGATGTCGAGCGGCAAGCTCGACCTGCAGGCGCTCAAGGAGCTCATCAGTGGAGCCTGAGGCCAAGACGATCCCCGCCCTTCTGGCCCGCCGAGCCACGCGCGACCGCGATCTGCAGGCCCTGGTCACGCTCGACGAGGCAGTGACGTATGCCGAGATCGACGACATGAGCGCCGCCCTGGCGGCCCGGCTCGTGGCCGACGGTGTGGTCAAGGGGGACCGGGTTGGCCTGTTGGCGCCGAACGGAATCCAATGGGCGGCTATCGGGTTCGCCGTCATGCGGATCGGTGCGGTGCTCGTTCCCCTCAGCACCCTGCTGCGACCACCGGAATTGTTGGCGCAGCTCACCACGGCCAACGTGTCGCACCTGGTGACGGCGGCGGAGTTCCGCGGCCGGCGCTACCTCGACGAGCTCGAAGAGGCCAGTCCGGGACTCCGCGCGGCCCTCGGCGCCGGAACGCGTCACCCGGCGGCACCGTCGTTGCGCCGGGTCTGGACGACAGACGGCGTCCCCGCCGCCGGAGTGCCGCTCAGCCTGGTGCGCGCCCTCGAGGAGCGCGTGCGGCCGGCCGACGACCTGGTCGTGCTCTTCACCTCGGGATCCCGGGGAGCGCCCAAGGGCGTCATCCACACCCATGGGGCAGCGTTGCGTGCGGTCGCATCGGGACTCGAGGCCCGTTGCATCGGACCGGGCGAGCGCCTCTACATCCCGATGCCCTTCTTCTGGACCGGCGGCTTCGGGCAGGGCCTTCTGACCGCGCTGGTCGCCGGCGCCACCTTGCTGACCGAAGCCGAGCCCGAACCGGCGTCAACGCTCGAGCTCCTCCAACGCGAGCGAGCGACTCTGTTCCGTGGCTGGCCGGATCAGGCGGCTCGACTGGCTGCGCAGCCGGGTTTCGCCGACGCGGACCTGTCCTCGTTGCGGGACGGGAGCTTGGCCGGCGTCCTTCCTCCCGAGCGACGTCCGGACTCCGGGGCCCGGGCCAATCTCTTCGGCATGACCGAATCGTTCGGTCCTTACTGTGGTGACCGGCTGGACCGGGACCTGCCCCCGGACAAGTTCGGTAGCTCCGGCCGGCCTTTCGACGGTGTCGAGGTGCGCATCGTCGATCCTGAGTCGGGTCGGGTCGTTCCCGCCGGCGAGCAGGGGGAGATCTGGTTGCGTGGCGACCACCTGCTGCGGGCCATCTGCGGGCGGCTCCGATCCTCCGTCTTCACGCAAGATGGGTCGTATCCGACGAGGGACCTGGGCCGGCTCGATGCCGACGGCTACCTCTGGTACTCGGGCCGCCTCGACGACATGGTGAAGGTCAAGGGCGCCAGCGTCTATCCGTCCGAGGTGGAAGCCGCACTGCGCTCCGTCGACGACGTCAGTCAGGCCTTCGTCGTCGAGGTGTCCGACAACGGGGCACCGCGCGAGATAGGAGCGCTCGTGATCACCGATGCCTCCATCGAAGACGTGCGCGGCGCGGTCAAGTCCCGACTCAGCGCGTTCAAGGTGCCGACTCGATGGCTCCTGACGAAAGACCCCGACGTCGTCCCGATGATGGCGTCGGGGAAGGTCGACAAACCTGCGCTGCAGCGGCTTCTGCTCTCGGAAGCCGTACTGGCGTGATGCAGGTGCAAGGACGATGAAGGAATGGAGCCACCGTTGAAAGCAATCGATTGCCTCGTCAATGTCGACTTTGCGGATCAGAAGCAGCCCGAATGGATGGTGCGGGTGAAGGAGGACTACTTCAAAGGGGGGGACTCCTTCTTCAAGAGCCCGGAGCTGCCCGAATTGCTCGAGGACATGGACGCCAACGGGGTCGAGCGGGCCATCCTCATCACGAAGGCGAGTGGCCCCGAGGACAGGGCGCAGCGTTTCGCCGAAGCGGAACCCGGTCGCTTCAAGCTGGCGGTGGGCGGGTTCAACCTGCTCCGTCCCATGAAGACCGTGCGCGCCCTCGAGTCGTTCGTGCGCGACCACCCTGTGGCGTGCGCCACGGTGGGGCCGAGCTTCTGGGGTGATGGCATGTATCCGCCCACCGACCCCGTCTATTACCCCTTGTACACGAAATGTTGTGAGTTGGATCTCCCGCTCTGCATGAACAGCGGCATCCCCGGACCGCCGATTCCCGGAGAGGTGCAGAACCCGATCTACCTGGACCGGGTCTGCATCCGCTTCCCCGAATTGCGCCTGTGCATGATTCACGGCGCGGACCCCTGGTGGGACACGGCCATCCGGTTGATGCTGAAGTACAAGAACCTCAGGCTGATGACGTCCGCCTGGTCGCCCAAAAGGCTTCCCGAGTCCTTGCTCCACTTCATGCGGACCCGTGGCAAGGACCGGATCATCTTCGCCAGCGACTATCCGGTGCTCTCGATGAACCGCTGCCTGGGGGAGGCGCACGCGCTCGACCTGCCCGAAGACGTTCTGGCGCGCTGGCTGCACGGCAACGCGGAGGCCTTCTTCTTCGCACCGGACGAGGGTTCCGAACGCCCCTAGCCGCCGGCCGTCGGAAAGCGTTACTGTACGAGGGGGAAAACGTCACTACCCACCGAAGTCGCAGATCAGAAGGGCCGTTCAGCATGGATACGAGGCCGATAGACGCCGACAACCACTACTACGAGTCGCTCGATGCCTTCACCCGGCACCTCGACAAGAAGTTCCGCGACCGCGGCGTCAAGCCGGTCCAGTCGGGCAAGCACTACGAGCTCCTCATGGGGGGCACGGTCAACCGGTTCATCCCGAACCCGACGTTCGATCCCATCATCGTGCCGGGCTGCATGGACCCGCTCTTCCGCGGGCGGATCCCCGAGGGGGTGGACCCGCGCAGCCTCCTGCAGGTCGAGCCGCTGCGCGCCGAGTACCAGGACCGCGACCAGCGCCTCGCGGTGATGGACGAGCAAGGTCTCGGTGCCGCGCTGCTCTTCCCGACCTTGGGCTGTGGCGTGGAGGAGGGGTTGCGCAACGACATCGACGCCACCATGGCTTCGATCTCGGCCTTCAACCGGTGGTTGGAGGAGGACTGGGGCTTCGACTACGAGCACCGGATCCTCGCCGCCCCCATGCTCTCCCTGGCGGACCCGGAGGCGGCCGTGGCCGAGGTCGAGTCCCTGATTGCGCGCGGGGCGCGGCTCGTGCACGTCCGGCCCGCTCCGGTCCCGGGGCCCAATGGGACAGGCCGCTCGCTGGGGGACAAGTCACACGATCCGGTCTGGGCCAGGCTGGCTGAGGCATCGGTCCCCGTGGCGTTCCATCTCGGCGACAGTGGCTACAACCGGTTCCTCGCCGCGGGGTGGGGCGCGAGCTCGAGCTTCGAGGGATTCGGCAACACGGACATCCTGAGCAGGATCCTCGTGTCGGACCGGGCCATTCACGACACCATTGCGTCACTCATCATCCACAAGGTCTTCAAGCGGCACCCCACGCTGCGGGTGGCCAGCATCGAGAACGGGTCGGACTGGATGGCGCTGCTGGTGAAGCGGTTGCGCAAGCAACGCAACCAGACGCCGTGGGTCTTCGTGGAGGACCCACTGGACACACTGCGCAAGCACGTGTGGGTCACGCCCTACCTCGAAGAAGACCTGCAGGCGTTGGCGGAGCTGATCGGGGTGGAGCGCATCCTCTTCGGTTCCGACTGGCCCCACGGCGAGGGTGTCTCGAGTCCTCTCGACTTCACCAAGGAGCTCGGTGGTTTCAACGAGTCCGACGCGCAGAAGATCATGCACGACAACTGCGAGGAACTCCTGGGGTCGCCTGCATGAGCGACGATGCCGCAACGTCGACGACGGCGCCGGCGCCGGCCGAGGCTCGCCCGAACGCAGGACTGTGGGACGAGGTCCAGACGTGGCTCACTGAGAACTGGGACGCGGATCGCTCGGTCGATGCATGGTGGAAGTTGGTTGCCGCCGCCGGGTGGACCGCCCCGCATTTCGCGCCGGAGCAGGGCGGCCGGGGTCTCCCGCGCCGCGTCGTCCGCACGGTGCGCTCCGGGTTCAAGTCGTTCGGCGCGCTCCGACCGCCCGGCGGCCTCGGCCTGCTCATGGCCGCGCCGACGATCCTGACGCACGGGACGCCCGAACAGATCGACCGGCTGGTGCCGTCCATCCTCAATGGACAGGTGGCGTGGTGCCAGCTCTTCAGCGAGCCAGGGGCGGGCTCCGATCTCGCCGGGCTCACCACCCGGGCCACCCGAGACGGCGACAAGTGGGTCATCCGGGGGCAGAAGGTCTGGTCCAGCCAAGCGGTGGGCGCCGACTACGGCATGCTGCTGGCCCGCACGAACTTCGACGTTCCAAAACACCAGGGCATCTCCTGGTTCGCCTTCCCGCTGGATCAGCCCGGCGTGACCGTCCGGCCGCTCCGCGAAATGACCGGTGACGCCGTCTTCAACGAGATCTTCCTTGACGATGCGGTGTGTGACGACGGCGACCTCATCGGCGGCCTGGACAACGGGTGGTCCGTGACCCAGACCACCTTGCACTTCGAGCGCACCGGCATCGGTGCGGGCGGCATCCACGCCGGCTTTCCCGAACCGGGTCGCCGCGGCGGCATGCTCGGCCGGAGCGCCGGCGATGCCGCACGCGAGGAGCCCGAGGATGCGAAGCTCACCCTGGGGTACGAGGACGTAGTCGAACTGGCCCGGACGTTCGACCGGACGGCTGACCCGATGATCCGACAACAGCTCGCCCGTCTGTACGCGTTCAGCGAGACCGGGATGTGGAATGCGCAGCGGGGCAAGGCAGAGGCGAAGCGCGGTGGGGGGCAGGCCGTGGCCAGCACCGGCAAGCTGAGCCAGACCCGGATCGTCAAGCTCGCCGCCGGCCTGGCCACTGAGATCGCAGGCCCTCACGGATTGCTCTGGGGCCCCACCGCCGTCGAAGGCGGCACCGTGAGCAAGGCGATGGTGTTCTCTGCGGCCTCCTCCATCTACGGCGGCACCGACGAGATTCATCACAACATCATCGCCGAACGGACTCTCGGGTTGCCCCGCGAGCCGGCACCCGATCGCGATCGACCGTTCGGCGAGGTGCTGCGGGCCCAAGCACCGGTCAGTGGATCCACGACTCCGGCGTAGTCCTCGTCGGACAGACGCGGACGACGCCCAGACCCTGCGCCGCAATGACAAGGGCTGAACCAGCGACACGACCCGCGTCTCCGACGGTTGCTGAGGCACCCGGGTCGCTGGTCGAACTCGTGGCGTACCGAGCACGTGAGGCGCCGCAGGCGTTGCTGGTCGCCGACGATCGAGACCGGTGCTTGACGGCGCTGGAATTCCATCAGGAATGCGCCCGGGTCGCCGCGAACCTCACGGACCTCGAGGTCGGGGCCGGGCAGCTCGTGTCCTGGATCATGCCGACCGGGATCGACGCCCTTCTCGTCATGGTGGGGCTTTCTACGGTGGGAGCGGTGCAGAACCCGATCATCCCCATGTACGGCGCGCGCGAGATCGGCCACATCTTCCGTGAGGCGTCCGTCGATGTCGTGATCTCCGTGCAGTCGCACCGGAGCACGGACTACGGGGCGATGATCCCCGGCCTGGTCGATGCTGCATCGGACCGGCCCCGCGTGATCGATGTCGAGGCGGTTCTGGCGGAGCACCCACCACCGGCACCCGCCGTCGAACCTGCGACGCGATCCACGGTCGCGGCGAGCGGTGCGCAATGGGTCTTCTACACGTCGGGATCGACAGGGCTGCCCAAGGGCGTGCTGCACTCGGACGAGACGCTCTCCTCCGTCGCGCGCGCAATGGCCGAACGCCTCATGATGACGCCGACGGATCGGAGCGGGATCGCATTCCCGATCGCTCATATCGGCGGCCCGATCAACCTGATGGCGGCCCTCATCTCGGGGTCTGCCCTGATCCTGCTGGAGAAATTCGAGGCCAGAGAGGCGTGCGGCGTGCTGGCCCGGCACGGCGTCACCATGGCGGGGTCGGGAACGGCGTTCCATCTCGGGTATCTCGACATCCAACGAGAACGACCGGCCGTCCCTCTCTTCCCGGAGCTCCGGTGCTGTCCGGGAGGCGGCGCTCCCAAGCCCACAGGGCTGCACGACAGAGTGAAGGACGCGCTCGGCGGGGCTGGGATCGTGTCCGGCTGGGGCTTGACGGAAGCTCCGGTCCTGACCATGGGTTCACCCGTCGACCCCGATCGCAAGCTGTCTGAAACCGAGGGTCGGGCGCTGGACGGCGTCCGTCTCAAGGTCGTCGCATCGGACGGGTCGGCGGCGGCGAGCGGAACACCAGGTGAGCTCCGTGCCAAGGCACCGCAGATGATGCTCGGGTACGTCGACGCACGCCTCGAGCGCGAAGCCTTCGACGACGACGGCTATCTCAGGACCGGGGACCTGGGAACGGTCGACTCGAGTGGGTATGTCCGGATTACCGGCAGGTTGAAGGATGTCGTCATCCGGAACGGCGAGAATGTGAGCACGGCCGAGGTCGAGATCCTCTTGCGGGCGATCAGCGATGTGGCCGACGCTGCGGTCATCGGGCTGCCCGATGACCGGACCGGCGAGAGGGTGTGTGCGGTACTCGCAATGGCTCCGGGGAGGCCGCAGCTCCAAGTCAGTGCAGTGAACCGCTTGCTCCAGGAGAGTGGCCTGAGGCGGATCGCCTGGCCCGAACAAGTGGAATGCGTCGCGTCGCTCCCGCGCACACCGGCCGGGAAGATCGACAAGGCGGCGCTGGTCACACAGTTCTCGTCCTGACGGATCCTTCTACGCAACCGCTGCCGAGACCGCGGCCGCGTTCTCGAGGTACGGCCAGGCCACGTCGCGGGGTATCCCGCCGACCAGGGGCTGCAGTCCGAGCGCGTTGCCCCTGGCAATGAGGTCGCGAGCTTCGGCAGGAGTGATGATCTGATAGGCGCCCTTCTCAGCGGCCAACTCGGCGACCGTCGGTGCTCGTGAGATGGAAACGGTGCCCTCCCGGTGGGCGTTCCAACCTGAGTAACTGAGGGCGTCGAGAAGCAAATACTCGCCGATATCGGCCCAGGCGCGCTCGGGGTCGTCGGCGACGAACACGGTGTTCGGCACCCCCGCCGGCGCGAAGAAGCAACCGGGCGCCGCATCCCCGCCCTCGGCGCGGTAGGCCTCCTCGAGCGTGGTGTCGTGCGACTCGGCCATGAACATGAGGCCGAGCCGCCCTGCCCGCCGCGCCGCCACTTCCGTGCCACCGCCGTAAGCGAGCATCGGACCGCCCGGCGTGAAGGGCAGTGGTGTCACCCGCACCGGGCGCCCGTCCACGTCGATTTCCTCGCCGGTCCACAGGCGCTGCAGCAGCCCGATGCGTTCTTCGACCAGGCGTCCCCGACCGCGGCGGGCGACACCGAACATGTCGAACTCCTCGTCCCGGTATCCGATACCGACGACGTAGGACACCCGGCCGCGGCTGATCAGGTCGACGACGGCGAGGTCTTCGGCCAGCTTCACGGGCTCGTACAGCGCGAGGAGCAGCGCGGCGACCGTGATCGGCAGCGTGCTCGTCCTCGCCGCGATGGCGGCGGCGAGCGGGACCGGCGACGGGAGGTAGCCGTCATCAGAGCCGTGGTGCTGGCTCAGGATGGCCGCCAGCGCGCCGTGGTCCTCGGCCCAGGCGCACATGTCGATGGTCGCTGCGTACAGGTCGGCCCGCGCCGCCGCTTCCTGCCTGGCGGACCGCTGGGAGAAGCGCATCGTGAACACCCGTGATGCGTAGCACGGCCCCCGCGGAGGCCTCAAGCCTCGGACACGTCGTATCCTCGTGCATGCCGCCCTGGGGCGGCGTCGATCCAGGGAGGTTCACCGTGGCCAGCACGCGGCAGGGAGTGTTCAAGGTGATGCCGGGGGCGGCACCGGACATCATGCGGGACTACGACCTGTCCACGCTCGGGTACGAGGAGATTGAGTACAGCCTCGAAGGGACTGCCGGGTCCTACGAATTGCAGGGCGAGCGCGGTGCCGACGGCCACTGGGACGTGACCCCCGGTGCCGAGGCTCCCTTCCGGACCCGGTTCGTGGCGCGCTGGCCCAAGGACGCACTGCGCTTCAGCGGGACGGTCGTGGTGGAGTGGCACAACGTGTCGGCCGGCATCGACGCCGCGCCGGACTGGGGATTCTTCCATCGCTCCCTGGCCGCGGCGGGTCACGCCTGGGTCGGCGTGTCGGCGCAGAAGGTCGGTATCGACGGCGGTGGCTTCGTCGAGAGCATCCACCTCAAGCTGCTGGCGCCGGAGCGCTACAAGGACCTCGAACATCCCGGCGATGCCTGGTCCTTCGACATCTTCACGCAGGTCGGGGCGTTGCTGCAGTTGCCGGCGGACGAGAACCCGCTGGTCGGCCTGGCGCCGACGCAGATCCTGGCCGCGGGCGAGTCCCAGTCCGCCGCCTGCCTGGTGACCTACATCAACGCAGTGGATCCGCATACACAGCTCTTCGACGGCTTCTTCGTGCACGGCCGGCCGGCGTCGGGCGTCTCCATCGATGGCGTGTTCATCCCGGCGTCGCAGCGCGCGGGCATGGAGGCGACCCGCGTGGCGATCTCGTCCCGGGGCGAGCGCATCCGTGACGACGCCCGGGTGCCGGTCCTGATTCTGCAGAGCGAGACCGACGTGGTCCTGCTCGGGGGTGGCCTGGCCGCGCAGCCCGACTCTGACCGCCTCCGGACCTGGGAGATGACAGGTGCGGCCCACGCCGACACGTACACGGTGAGCGCAGGCCGTCACGACGACGGCAGCTTGACCGCCGAGCGGATGGCCGAGCTCTTGCGCCCCACGAGCAACCTCATGATCGGCCAGACGGACACGCCCATCAACGCAGGGCCGCAGCAGCATTACGTGGCCCAGGCCGCCTTGGCACACCTCGACCGGTGGTCAGCGGGTGGGGAGGCGCCGCCTTCGGCTCCCAGCCTCGAGCTCAACGCCGACAAGACGGGCTACGTCCTCGACGAGCAGGGCATCGCCCGGGGCGGGATCCGCACCCCGTGGGTCGACGTGCCGACCGCCGTCTTGGCGGGCCTCGGCCAGAGCGGCGAGACCTTCGCCATGCTCTTCGGCCGCACCGAGCCCTTCGACGATGCCACGCTGGCGAAGCTGTACCCCGGGGGAGAGGACGAGTACCTCGAACGGTTCGGTGTGTCGCTCGATGCGGCCATCGCCGCCGGCTTCGTGCTGGAGGAGGACCGCATTGAGATCCTGGCCGTCGCGGCCCACTCGTTCCCCCTGCGGCTGGCCGAAGGCTGACTTCCTCGACGGGGGGATGCAGCGAGCTCGTGCCGCCCCCACGCGGGCGGCGGTGCCGGCAGCGGAGCGGAGAAGTTCAGCCCTGACCTGAGACATCCGTCCCCATGTCCTGAACTGAGCCTGTGGACCCGCTCTGCTAGGGTGCAAAAAGAGGGTCCTCTTTTCCCTTGGGGAGGGTGCATGGGGCAGACAATGTTGCGCTGTGAGGGCCTGCGCAAGAGCTACGGCGACCGCCAGGCGGTCAAGGGCGTGTCCTTCACCATCGCCGAGGGTGAGTGCTACGGCCTGCTCGGGCCCAACGGCGCCGGGAAGACCACCACCATCTCCATGCTGTGCGGCCTGGCCATCCCCGACGAAGGAGAGGTCACGGTCGACGGCTTCCAGGGCGGGACGCTCGAGGCGAAGGCGGCGGTCGGCTATGTCCCCCAGGACCTGGCTCTCTACCCCGACCTCTCCGCGGTGGAGAACCTGACCTTCTTCGGCCAGCTCTACGGGCTGGGCGGCAAGGAGCTCCATGCCCGCATCGGCGAGACGCTCGAGTTGGTGGGGTTGGCGGACCGGGGCAAGGACCGGATCGGCACCTATTCGGGGGGCATGAAGCGGCGGGCCAACATGGCTGCGGGTCTCTTGCATCGACCAAAGCTGCTGGTTCTCGACGAGCCCACGGTGGGCGTCGACCCCCAGAGCCGCAACTCCATCCTCGAGACCGTCGGCCGGCTCGGCATCGCTGTCCTCTACACGACCCATTACATGGAGGAGGCGGCCCGGCTGTGCGACCGCATCGGCATCATTGACGACGGCCGGCTGGTGGCCGAGGGCACGGCAGAGAGCCTGATCGCCACGCACGGTGGCAAGGACAAGGTGCACCTGTCCTGTGACGGCGAGTCGTTCGACGAGCTGTCCGCCGCCTGCCTCGAGCTCGACAACGTCCATGACGTCCACGAACACGAAGGCAATCTGGAACTGACCACGGATCACGGCCCGGCCGTCCTCTCCGCCGTGGTCGCCGTGGCGAGTCGGCACGGCGTCGATCTCACGGGAGTCGAGGTGCGGGCACCGAACCTCGAGGACGTCTTCTTGACCCTGACCGGGAAAGAGCTGCGCGATTGATCCGCGTCATCGCGTGGAACGAGCTCCGGCGCCGGCTGCGGGATCGTTCCGTCCTCATCGGCTGCTTGGGCGCGCCGCTCCTGATGGCGGCCGTCCTCGGACTGTCGTTTGCCGGAGGGGCCAGCGTCGCCCCGGTCCACATCGGCGTCTCGGGGGCCTCGCCCCAGATGCTCTCGGCAGCGCTGCACGCCAGCCAACTCCCGACGAACGTCACGGTGACCACGCTGCCCAGCCAAGCGTCGGTGCAGAACGCGGTGGCCGGCGGGACCCTCGACGGCGGCGTGGCGGTCCTGCCGTCCCAGCTGCGCCTGCACACCTTGCTCATCCCGATCGTCGACCCCGGTGCGACGCACACGCCCGGGTTCGACGTCGTCACCAAAGGCACGTCGCCCCTCGGGCAGGAGTACGCCGAGTCCGTGGCGGCGGGGATCTCGAGCGTCATGTACTCGACCCGGGTGCCCCACGACGCGGCGGTGTCGACGGACCCGGTTGATCCGACCGAGGCGTCGGTGGCCATCAACAGCCAGAGCGTCGGTCATGGCGGCAAGGTCAACCTGAACTTCTTCGCGCCCAACATCGCCGTCGTGTTCCTGTTCATCGGCAGCGGTCTCGGCATGCGCTCCTTGCTCATGGAGAGGTCGGCCGGCACGCTGGCCCGACTCACGGCGGCACCGCTGCGGCCGACCCAGATCGTGCTGGGCAAGCTGCTGGCGATCTTCATCACCGGGATGGCCACCATCTTCGTGATCTGGGCGGTCACGACGTTCGCCTTCGGGGCCGACTGGGGGAATCCGCTCGGCGTCCTGCTGATGTGCGTCGGCGCCACGGCCGCCATGTGCGGCATCGGGGTCTTCCTGACGTCGCTGGCCAAGACGGAGCAGCAGGCGTTCGGCATCACGATGCTGGTCGGCCTCTTCCTGGCGCTGGTCGGCGGCAACCTGCTGCCGTCCGGCTCGCTGCCCGACGCCTTCCAGGTGCTGGCGCTGGGCACCCCGAACGGATGGGCCCTGGTCGGCTTCGGCCGGCTCGACCAGCTCGGTGAGCCGGCGAGCAGTGTCATCGGCCCCTTCGTGATCCTGTTGGTCATCGCCTTGGTGGCCGGTGGCCTGGCCATGACCCGCGTGCGACGGATGGTGGAGCCGTAGCGTGCTCGCCGTCATCTGGGTGAACCTGCGCCGCGCCATGGGAGACCGACGACTGCTCATCATCGGCACGCTCGTCCCGGTCGTCATCATCCTCATCACGGGGCTGCTCGAAGGCAGCCCGAAGGAGCCCATCGGTCTGTACCACCCGTCGGCGCGGCTGTTGCACCTGGCGCAGACCACCGACGGCATCAAGGTCCGGATCGAGAGCAGTAAGACGGACCTGACCGACGACATTCTGCGGGGACGGGTGGTGGCGGGGATCGAGCAGCTGCCGGCGCCGGGCAACTCGGTGCGTGCCGACTTCCTGGTCGAGTCGTCCACCACCGATGCCGTGCAGGCCCGCACGGACGCGGTCGCGCTCATGGACCTGATGGCGGCCGAGGGGTCGAACACGAAGTTCACCGACGCCACCTTGAAGGCGACCCCGACCGAGGCGCCGCTCAGCCCGTTCTGGTACGTGGCGCCGGCGAACCTCGTCCTCTTCATGGGCATCGCGGTGCTGGTGCTGTCCGCCGGCATGGTCGAGACGCGCCGGCTGGGGGTATTGCAGCGGCTCTCGGCCGCACCGGTGCACAAGCGCGCCATCGTGTTCGGTCAGATGGCCAGCATGATGGTCACCGCGGTCAGCATGGCGATCGGGTTGATCTTCGTCGGCTTCGTGCTGTTCCGGGTGCACTGGGGCAACCCGCTCAGCGTGTTCCTCGTCATTGTGCTGCTCGGGATCAGCGTGGCGGCGGTGGCCGTACTCATCGGCACCTGGTCGCGCTCCCAGGAGCAGGCCATCGCGACCGCCGTGATCGTCGCCATCATCGCCGGCATGCTCGGCGGCTGCGTCTACCAACTGAGCGCGGTGAGCACCACGGTGAAGAACGTCGGGCACATCGTGCCGCAGGCGTGGGCCATGGACGCGTTCGTCAAACTGATCTCCGACCACGACAGCTTCTCGCAGACGTTGCCGGAGATCGGCGCGCTCGCCGTCTTCGCGGTCGTCCTCAGCGCGCTGGCGGTCTGGTACTACTCGCGCAAGGTCTTCTCGACGACGTAGGCGGGCTGGCCCCGCGAGGTCGAGGGACGGGGCGGCCGAAGCGAAAATGGGTATACTCAATTGCGTGGCACGAGCCTTGCAACGCAGGTGGCGAAACCGGTGAGCGATGCCGTGACGGACCTGGCCGACCCGGTCATGTTCTCCGACCCGTTCCCGCGCTACGCCGAGCTGCGCCGACGCGGTGCGGTGTCGCCGGCGTTCTCGAAGCAGCTCATGGGCGGGGCCGGGTTCATGCTCACCCGGCACGAGCACGTCCTGCTGCTGCACAACGACGTGCGCTTCTCGAGCGACCCCACGAGTGGAGGCTCGAGCTTTCTCATGCGCCATCTCCCCAACATGTTCCGTCTCTTGACGAGCTCCATGGTCTACAAGGACGATCCGGACCATGCGCGCCTGCGGCGCCTGGTCAACAAGGCCTTCACGCCCCGGATGGTGCAGCAGATGACGGGGGAGATCGAACGGATCGTCGGTGTGCTCGTCGAGGAGTTGGCGGGGCGGGGCGGCGAGACCGTCGACCTGGTGGCCGACTTCGCCACGCCGCTGCCTCTGTCGGTGATCTCGACCATGCTCGGCGTGGGGGACGACGACCGCGATGAGTTCCACGTCCTGATGGAGCGCTTCGTCGTGCGGTTGGGAAGCGGTTCTGCGGGTGACGCGCTGCGGGCGGTGCCGACGGGCCGTCGGCTCTACCGCGTGTTGGAGCGGCTGGCCGCGCTGCGCCGTGCATCGCCGGACGACGGCTTGATCTCGGGGCTGCTCGAGGCCAACGAGGGCGGCGACTCGCTGAGCGACGACGAGATCATCGCCATGATCTTCCTGCTCATGTTGGCCGGGCACGACACGACGGCGAATTTGATCGGGAGCTCGGCGGTGGCGCTGATGGAGCACGCGGATCAGGCCGAACGGTGGCGTGCGGAGCCGGAGTTGACGGCTTCGGCCGTCGAGGAGCTGCTGCGCTTCACGACGCCCGTCCCGTGCGGCACCGCCCGGACCTTGTTGGACGACGTCTCGATCGAGGGCACGAGGATGCCCAAGGGGTCCAAGGTGATGGGCATGATCATTTCGGCCAACCGGGACGAGGCGGTGTTCGACCGCCCTGAAGTGCTGGACCTGGGCCGGGATCCGAACCGCCACTTGTCGTTCGCCTTCGGGAAGCATTTCTGCCTGGGCAACCAGCTGGCCCGGTTGGAGGGGCAGATCGCCATCGGCGCACTGGTCCGGCGTTTTCCCTCCATGCGGCTGGCCGTGCCCCGTGACCGCCTCCAGTACAAGCCCGTGCAGGCCCTCCGTGGTTTCCGGGCGCTTCCAGTCACGCTGCAGTAGCCACTCGATCTCAGCTCTGGCGCGGCGGTCGCCGCGCCGGCTACCAGATGAAAGGCACCAGCCGCTTATGGCTGGCCGCGTAGGCGTCGTAGCGATCACCGAGCTGCAGAAGGAGTGCATGCTCCTCCACGCGGATCCGGAAGAGGAGTCCGCAGAACACGCTGGCCGTGAGCCAGGCGAAGGACCACCAGGATCCGAGGAACAGCCCCGCGCCCATGACCATGAGAAGCACGGCGGCATAGCTCGGATGGCGCACGAACCGGTAGGGGCCGCTGGTGATCACCGGTTGGTCGACGCTCGTCTGGACCGTGAACGTGAAGTACCGGCCGAGGGCGCGGAAACTCCAGAATCGCAGCGCGATGCCGCACCAGAACACGACGAGCCCGACCCATGCGATGTCTGGATTGATCCGACCCGACGAGACGTTGCGGGTGAGCACGACCGCCCCCACCACCCCCACGACGGCGGCGACGCGGATGTACATGCGGCTGCCCCGGTCGGACGCGGTGGCTTCCGGTCGATGGTTCGTCGACTCCCGCAACTCCACGAGAAGCCACACGACGGCGCTAACGACGAGGAGCACGCGGGCGGCGGGTGGCGCCGCCGTGAAGGGATGCACGAGGGCGACGCTACCTCCGGCGGTTGGCCTCCCACTGGTCGCGGCTGAAGTAACTCTGGTCCTCGCCGAAGCCCTCGACCCCGTCGTCCCAACGCCAGTGGACGAGGGAGTCACCGCCGTGGCCCCGCCAGTGCCGGCTCACCGCGTCGCCGCGGACGGAGAGCCGGCGGTCGAACTCGTCGACCGCTTCCAAGGTGATGGACAGTGGCCAGCCCGTCTCCGCATCGAACGTCACCCGACGCGCTCCGGCCAGAATGTGCCCGTACTCGCCGTTGCGGAGGAGGAACCCGCAGGCGACTGGCTCCACCTCGGGTCCGGGAATGGCGTACGTGAGCCACGCCTCACCCGGTCCGGCGGCACAGAACGAATAGCCGACGCCGCCGAACGGTTCCGCCCCCGCGCGGGTCGCCGCGGCCTGCTCACCGGCGGCGGGTCGTCTGGGCTTCGGCCGTCCGAGCGGCCGTGGTCCCCATGACCGGTCGCGCACCGAGTAGCAGTCGACGGGGATCTCCTCGCCGTGCAGGACCATCGTCCCCGTCACATGGCCGGCCTGGTCGAAGTGCGCACCCTTGACGAAGGGAACCACGCCGTTCGGGTGCGGATTGGGCTTCATGATGGCCTCGAAGAGGAGGTCCACCTCGAGCGCGCCGGGGTCGCTGTATTCGACGGCGTAGGTTTTCAGCGGCTCGACGACCCGGACATGGACCCCGTTGGGCCACTCGAAGTCCCGCATGTCCCGCTCCGCTCGCGGCGGAAGCTGCAGTCCCGAATACTCGGCCCGGTATGCCAACTCCCACGGGTAGGCGGCGCGGTCGTCCCAGACCCACGCCCCGCCGTTGCAGATGCCGGCGTTCGGTCGCGCCTGGCAATACGCCCAGCCGCCGAGGTTTCGCTCCGGCACGTTCCAGGAGAACCAGCACGTCTCGGTCTCCCACCAACGGTCGCTGAGCTCGGCATCGTGGAAGTCGTCGTCCGCCGGGACGAGCTCGCGATACGTGCGCTCGCGGCGGAGTTGGTCGAGGTCGACTCCGAACGCGGTGCTCATCTGGGCGCCGTGTTCATCGGAGCGGCGGCCAATGGCGGTCGGCGAGCACGCCCATGGCAGGACGGGCCAGCTCGGTCTCGCGGGCGATTCGGCGCCACAGCACGCGGATGTAGTCCTCTTCGGAGATGGTCCCCGCAGCGACCGCCGCCGCGGCGTCCGCCCGGCCGCGCACCACCGAGTCGGCCGGCCGGCCGAGCAACGTCGCCAGATCCTGCCGTTCGCGCTCTTCGTAGGAGGGACCGTAGGTGTCGACTCGAGCCAGGTACTTGACGATGCGGGCGACCCCTTTCCCGCGCGCCTGCGCCAGCGGGTCCGTCGTGCGGGGGACGATGACATCGCGCAACTGGGTGAGGACGACGTCGTACATCCAGTCGCTGTCGCGGGGGTCCCGGGCCTGGGGCTTCTCGGCGGGGGCCAGCTCCAGGCCGTTGGCGGCGGCGAGTGCCTCCAACCACAACCGCCGATGGAGGATCTGGTAGATGAAGCCATTCCCGACGTCGTTGCCGCCGGCGTCTCCTCCGCTGTCGCTGTCGCCGCTGTCGGCGGTATCGCTGTCGTCGTCAGCGGCTCGCGGGCCCCGGTGGCTCATCACCTGGAGCTTGGTCTCGGCCATCACCTGGTAGTAGCGGACCCGGGCCTCGTCGATCACGTTGCCCGACAGCGCCTGGTACTCGCGCAGCCGCGTCGGCAAGTCGGTCAACGGCTCCTGCGTCGCCCGGAGGGTCAGCCAGGCGATGTCGTCCATGGGGTCGCCCAGGTGGGCCAGCTCCCAGTCGACGACAGCGGTCACCCTCCCGTCGCGATACATGAAGTTCCCGGGCCCCGTATCGCCCTGGACCAGCACCGGCGGACCGTCGTAATCAGGAATGTGGTCCCGCAGCCAGCGCAGTGAGAAGACGAGGGCCGGGTCGGGAGTCCCGCCTCTCGCCGCCAGCATCCGCTGCCACTCGTCGAGCTCGGCCACGACGGCCCCGGCCACCGTCGTCACGGTCGGGAACGCAGGGAGGTCCAGCGCCGACGCACGCAGGGAGTGCAGCGCCGCCAGCTTCGTCATGAAGTCCCGCGCCGTCGCCTCCTGCTCGGCCGGGTCGGCGATGCGAGAGAACCAGTTCCCGCCCTCGACCCGCTCCGACAACATGGCCTGGTGCACGGGATGCACACCGAGGACGCGGGGCACCGGTACCGGTCCGTCCTGCAGGGCGACATAGACGGTCGCCTCGCGGTGCAACGTCCACGGATCCTTCGTCACAGCGGGGTCGGAGCGGTCGTAACGCAGGAAGCACGACGCGATCGTCCCGTCCGCCATCTTCAGGTCGACGAACCAGGCCTCCTTGCGGGCGCCGCCCGGCCTGCGGTCGGCCAGCACCACCCGCCCCCCGCCGACCTCTTCCATCCACGACACCAGGTCGTCGGGCAGCCCGGCGGCGGCGCTCACACGATGCGGGTGTCGTGCGACGCCCAGTACTGCTCGCGCAACACACCCTTGTACAGCTTCCCCGTGGGCAGTCGGGGCAGCTCGTCCACGAAGTCCACGCTGCGCGGGCACTTGAAGTGGGCCAGGTGCTCACGGCAGAAGGCGATCAGTGCAGTCTCCAGGGCCGCGTCGCCCTCGACCCCGTCGACGAGCTGCACGACGGCCTTGACCTCTTCGCCGAGGTCCTCGTTGGGGACGCCGATCACGGCGGCGTCCAACACGGACGGGTGTGTCACGAGGAGGTTCTCCGTCTCCTGCGGGTAGATGTTCACCCCACCCGAGATGATCATGTGCGCCTTGCGGTCGGTCAGGAAGAGGTAGCCGTCGGCGTCCAGGTACCCCACGTCGCCCACCGTGGACGTCGCACCGTCGTCCCGTCGGGAACCGGCCGTCTTGCCGGGGTCGTTGAAGTACTCGAAGTCCGTGGCGCCGGCGAACCACACCGTGCCCGACGTGCCGACGGGACAGGGCCGGCCGTCGTCGTCGAGGATCTGGATGTCGCTCAAGACCGAACGCCCGACGCTGCCCTTGTGCTCGAGCCAGTCCTTCGACGTGATGAACGTGCACCCGTTGCCCTCCGTGGCGGCGTAGTACTCGAGCAGGATGGGCCCGAACCACTCGATCATCTGCTCCTTGACCGGGACCGGGCACGGGGCGGCGGCGTGGATCACGACCTCCAACGAGGAGAGGTCGGCGGCGGCACGGACCTCGGCGGGCAGCTTGAGCATCCGGCTGAACATGGTGGGCACGACTTGCGAGTGCGTGACGCCGTAGCGGCCCACGAGCTCGAGATACAGCGCCGGGTCGAAGTGCTCCATCACGACCGCCGTCGACTGCATCCGCAGCGCAATGGCCACGCTCACCTGCGGGGCGGTGTGGTACAGCGGCGCCGGCGACAGGTAGACCATGCCCTCACGCAGCCGCCACAGCCCGGCGATCCCGAGGACGCCGATGCTGGTCTCGGAGGGATGGATGTCGAACATGGGGCGGAGGATGCCTTTGGGTCGCCCCGTCGTGCCTGACGAATACATCATGGGGGCGCCCATCTGCTCGTCCGGGACATGGTCCGTGGAGTGCGCGCCGACGGTGTCGTCCCACGACTCGTAGCCGTCGATGACGTCTCCGCCCGCCCCGGGCCCGCTGGTCGTGTCGACCATGATGAAGCGGTCGACGTCGGGGCACAGCGCCGGCAGTTGTGCGGCAACCTCTGCCTTGGCGGTCGACGTCACGACGACCCGGGACCGCGAGTCATTGATGACGTAGGCGACTTCCTCGGCCGAGAGATACGAGTTCACCGGCGTGAAGTACAGCCCCGTGCGTTCGGCCCCCGCCTCGGCCAGCAGCATCGCCGGGTGGTTCTCCATGAAGATCGCGACGTGGTCGCCCTTGCGCAGGCCCGTCTCGCGCAGAACGTGGGCGACCTGGTTGGCGGCTGCTTCGTACTCGGCGAAGGTGAGCGTGCGGCCCGAGGGCGCCATGATGATGGCCGGCTGGTCCGGGTGCTCCTTGGCATGGTCAGCTGCGTACACCGGCGCCCCCTTTTCCCGCGTCCCCCAGGCACGAGTACAGCATCCCCACCAGGGAGGCGCCCATGAGCGGGAGCGCCTGGTTTTCCAGGTGGTTGCGCACGAACCCGACGCCGACGCGGGCTGACGGATCGGCGAACCCGATTTGGCCGCCGGCCCCCATGTGCCCGAACGCACCGTCGTTCGGGCCGTGCATCGGTGGCGCGCCCGGGACGAGTGCCGGCGGTTCGAGCGAGTAGCCGACGGCCCATCGGGTGGGGACGCCCATGACGGCGTCGCGCCCGCAGACCTGCTCGGCGCGGAAGCGCTCCACCGACGTCCGCGAGACAAGCTCCTCCCCGTCGGCGAGCGCGGCGTACGTCCGGGCCAGCGCCCGTGCCGTCGCGGTGGCGCCCAGCGCGCCGATCTCGGCGGCCAGGACGTCGGGTCTGTTCATGAACTCGGCGAACCGGGGCCGGCCGTGCTCGTCGGCGAACAGGCTCCCGTGCGCGCCGGCCAGGACCGAGCGCCCGGACTTCGACTCGGGATCGATGGCGCGCAGCGCGCTGTCCCTGCCCGGCTTGACCGGGAAGTCGATGACCGTCGCCACCGATCCGAGCCGGTCGGCCGGGGTGCCGATGGAGCACTGCACTCCGAGCGGGCCCGCCACCTCGGCCTCGAAGAACGTCCCCAGGCTCTGACCGCTGATCCGCCGGACTAGCTCGCCTACGAGCCAGCCGAAGGTGACGCCGTGGTAGCCGTGACGCGTCCCCGGCTCCCATGCCGGCTCGCCGCCGGCGATGGCGGCCGCGATCAATTCGCTTTCCTTCCAGCCGGACCCGTCCCACGACAGCAGCTCGTCGGCGCACGGCACGCCGATGGCCCCCGACTGGTGGCTGAGAAGCTGCCGCACCGTGGTGGGCGACTTGCCCGCCTGGCCGAACTCGGGCCAGTAGCGGACGACCGGCGCATTGAGGTCGAGCTCGCCCCGGTCCTCCAGGATGTGGGCGCACAACGACGTCATGCCCTTGGTCGACGACATGATGACCGCCCGCGTGTCCTCCTGCCATGCCCGACCGTCCGGTCCCGCCGGGCCGGTCCAGATGTCGACGACGCGCTCCCCGTCGACAAAGGCGCAGAACGCACCGCCGCCCTGGCCGAGGTCCGCCCGTCGCTCCCGATCGCCGAGCATGAGCGTCGCGCCGGCGCCCAACATCTCGGCCACACGCTCGAATCCGGGCGCGACGAACCCCTTGACGTCGGACAGGTCGGACAGGTCGGTCACGTCGGTCACAGGGCCCGCAGCTCCCGCTCGACGTCCGGCCACCAGTCCTTGCGCCACCACGACACGTTGATGCGGTCGACCAGGCCGCCGTAGCGAGCGCCCACCTCGCGGGCCAGGGCGTCGGGCGTGCAGACGATGGTCAGCGTGTCGAGGACCTCGTCGTCGACGAGGCGCGCCATCTCGTCCCAGCGACCGTTCTTCGAGCAGGCATAGAGGTCCGCTTGCAGGTCGCCCCATCCGTGCAGCTCCAACACGGGCCGGTAGGCCGGCGTCGAGGCGTAGTAGCCGACGTGGTTCCTCATGGCGTCGCGGGCCTTCTCCAACTTCGCCTCGTCCTCGACCACCGAAATGAAGCCCGGGCACGTCACCTCGAACCCCTCGTCACGGCTCCGGCCCGTCGCCGCCAGCCCCTTGTCCACCGCCGGCAGGATCACTTCGCGCAGGTAGCGCGCCGAGCAGATGCCGTGGGTGATGACGCCGTCCGCCACCTCGCCGGCGATCTCGTTCATCAAAGGCCCGACTGCAGCCAGGAAGACGCGGGGGGGACCGTACGAATGCGGGGGTGGCGCGAAGACGGGTGTCATCAGCGTGTGCGTGTAGAACTCGCCCTCGAACTCCAGGGGGACGGCGTCGTTCCACGATGCCCAGATCGCCCGCAGGGCGAGCACGTACTCCCGCATGCGTGCCGCCGGGTGTGACCACGGGGAACTGAACCGCTTCTCAATGTGCCGTCGCACCTGCGACCCCATCCCCAACACGACGCGCCCGCCTGAGTACTCCTGCAATTGGTTGGTCGTGTACGCCATGCTCATGGGGTTGCGGGCGAAGGCCACGGCGATCCCGGTCCCGAGGGACACCGACGTCGAGTGCTCGGCGGCCAGCGTCAAAGACAGAAACGGATCGTTTGTCGTCTCCGCCGCCCAGACGCAGTCCAGCCCGGCGGCCTCGGCGGCGGCCACCCGGTGGGCCACCGGGGGCAGCTCCGTCCCCAGACCGCCGTCGATCTTCATCGCGTCCGCGCCCTCACACCGACGCCGATGCCGCGGTGGGCTTGATCCGTCGTCGCACGGGCGCCGGCGTCGGTGCCGGCCCCTTGACGGCCGGTGCGTCGACCGACAACGACAGCGGCAGCCCGACCTGCACGAAGCGCCCCGCCGCCGGGTGCCGGTAGCGGCGCAGCAGCTCTCGGGCCACGACCTGGGGGTCGTCGGGCACGGCGGAAGGGTGCACGCTCACCGCCGCCGGGACGCCTTCGGAGTGCAGCGCCGACAGCGCGGACTCCACCGTGAAGAGCGCGACCGCGTCGGCGACCTCGTCGACGAGCGGCGCCGAGGCGCCGTCACCGTCGCCGTCGAGACCGCCGCCGAAGAGACCCAACGCCCGCAGCAACCCGGTCCGCTGGGCAGCTGTCACGCAACAGACCGTCACCCACCCGTCCTTGGCCCGGTACAGGTGGAACCACATGGAGGGGCCCCACAAGTCAGCGCCCACCCGATCCGGCACGGCACCGGCCAGAGCCAACGCCGCCACGTCCTCGGACTGGAACACGGTCGCCGTCAACGCCAGCGACGCGTCCACGCCCGTCACTGCCACGCCCCGAGTGCGTCCCAACAAGGCGAGCACGATCCCCGCCCCCAGCAACAGCCCCGTCCCGTAGTCGTTGGCGGTGAAGTTGACCGGCACCGGCCGCACACCGCCGCCCTGCGTCATCTCCATCCCGGTCGCCGCCTGCACGACGTAATCGAAGGAAGGGCGGCTGGCCAGCGGCCCCGCCACCCCGAAGCCCTTGGCCCGCGCGTAGACGAGCGCGGGGTTGACCGCCCGCAGCGCGTCCTCGGCCAGGCCCAGCCGCTCCCACGCCCCCGCCATGGCGTTCTCGACCACGACATCGGACGCCGCCACGAGGTCGAGCAGCCGCACCCGGTCCTCGGGAGTCTTGAGGTCGAGCACGATCCCGCGCTTCGAGCGATTGGCGTCGACGTAAATGTTGGGCAGCACCGGCATCATCTGGAACCCGCCCTCGCCGCCTGGCGGCTCCACCTTCACGACGTCGGCGCCCAGCTCGGCCAGCAGCCGGGACGCCAGCGGTCCGGCCCAGAACGAGGAGAGGTCGACGATGCGGTGGCCGCCGAGCGCGCCCTGCTCCCCGCCGTGCCGGCGTCCGGGCCGCCGCTCGCCGGACCCGGCGGAAATCCGCACGGGCGGGCCGACCAGCGGCACCCGCCCGAGGACCGGGTCATCGGCCGGGATGACGAGGCGGTCGATGCGAGCCTGGTCGTGCGCCAGCCACTCGGCGAGCGTGTTGCACTTGGCCACCGCGGCGGGTTGGGCCAACAGCGCTGTTTCCCACTGGTCGGCCGTCTTGGACCCGAAGCCCTCGATCACACGCTGCAACATGTCGCGGTTCCACTCGCGGTCGGAGAGCCGCGAGAGCCCCTCCGGCGTCGAGTAGTCGAGGCCGCCGTCGTCCATGCCCAGGACGCGGCAGAGCTCGCGCCAGCGCTCCGTCCCGCTGAGGTTGACCATGACGGCGCCACCGCCGGCCGTGTCGAAGACGCGCAGGATCGGCGACTTGGTCTGGCGCACAATGCGGGGCCGGTGCCCTTGCCGATGGAAGATCGCCGCCGCGTTCAAGAACAAGAGCGCATCGAGGAGGGAGGTCTCGACGTGTTGGCCGTACCCGGTCGAGGCGCGCTTGATCAATGCGGCTCCGGCACCGAGGACGGCCACCAGCGCCGCCGAGACGCTGGCCACAGGGAAGGGGAGCCAGATCGGATCGTCCCCGGTGAACAGCCCCTGTTCCGCGCCCGCCCGGGCGTGCACGAGCGGCTCCCATCCCGGCTCGTCGCGTGACGGCCCGTCAGCACCCCAGGCGGTGATGGAGCAGGTGACCAGACGGGGTCGGCCGGCGCGCAGCGTGGCCGGCGCCAGCCCGAGCCGGTCCAACGCACCCGGCCGCAGGTTCTCTATCAGCAGGTCGGCCTCGTCGACGAGATCCCGCAATGCGGCGGCACCGGCGGGCGAGCGCAGGTCGAGCTCGATCGTCTCCTTGCCCCGGTTCCAGGCGGCGAAGCGAGCGGGATCGGCGCGCAGCGGGTCGCCCCCCGGGCGTTCCACCTTGACCACCGTCGCCCCGAGGTCGGCGAAGATCGTGGCGGCGAGCGGGGCGGCCACGTACTGCCCGACCTCGACGACCCGCAGGCCACCGAGCACCGGCGCCTGGCTCCCGGGGGGATCCGGAGGCGGCGGATGCTCAGTGGCCACGAGTCGCCCCTGCGCCCGCCGGTGTGGCGGCAGGTGCCGTCCCCGCCCGGGCGTCGCCGGGATCCCGACCGCCACGGTCGAGATCGCCCGGCATGAGGTCACCTTCTTCGTCACGGGGCAGGCCGAGCACGCGCTCGGCGATGACGTTGCGCACGATCTGGTTGGTCCCGCCCCCGATGGAGGCCGACAGGGAGCTCAACAGCTGGTCCGACCAGCGCCCGGCGTCGGGGTCGTCGGTGGTCCATGCCGTCGCATGCATGCCCGCTGCCTCGACCGCGACCAGCCCCGACTCCTGCACCAGCTGGGCCATGGCCAACTTGAGCAACGAGGCCGCGGCACCGTCGCCCCCCTTGGCCTTCACCTGCAGGTAGGAGGTGAGGTGACGCAGGACCATCTGCCGGATGCGCAGCTGCACCAGGCGGTCGCGCAGGACGGGCCGTCCCGCCAGGCCGCGCCGCTTCGCCTCCTCGGCCAGCGCCGTGAAGCCACCCTTGCCGCCGCCCCCGCCGCCCATGTTGCCGAGAGCCTGCCGTTCGAAGGCGAGCATGGTGCGGGCCACGCGCCACCCGTCGTCGATGGCGCCCACCACGTTGGCCACCGGCACCCGCACCTCGTCGAGGAACACCTCGTTGAAGTGGGACTCGCCGGTGAGCTGGCGCAGCGGCCGCACGGTGACGCCCGGCACGTGCATGTCGACGATGAGCATGGTGATGCCTTCGCGCTTGGGCCGCGCCGGGTCGGTCCGCACGAGGCAGGCGGCGTAGTCGCTGTGCTGGGCGCCCGACGTCCAGACCTTCTGCCCCTGGAGCACGAACTCGTCGCCGTCGCGCCGGGCGCGCGTCTGCACGCTCGAGAGGTCGGAGCCCGCGCCCGGCTCGCTGAACAGCTCGCACCAGACGTGGTCGCCTCGCAGCAGTGGTGGGACGAACGCCTTCTTCTGTTCCTCGCTCGCGTGCACCAGCAGCGTGGGCCCGCACATGCCGAGCCCGATCTCGAGCGAGCGGGGCGGAACTTTGAAGGCCTTCGACTCGCGGTCGTAGATGCGCTGGTAGCGGCCCGAGAGCCCGCGCCCGCCGTACTCGGCCGGCCAGGTGATGCCGGCCAGGCCGGCCTCGGCCAGCTGGCGCTGGTACGCGACCGAACGGGAGAGTCCCGAGCCGCCGAACGAGACGACGCCGCTCGCCCCGTCACCCTTGGCCGGCAGCGTGGCCCGCAGGAAGGTCAGGACCTCCTCCCGGAAGGCCTCCTCCGAAGGAGGGGAGCCCGGACCGGCGACGGAGACATCCGTCATGCCGTCGTCGACCCGTTCACCGACGTGGCGCTTCTGCCGATCGCCGTCGATCGGGGGAGGCCGACGGCGAGCAGGCCGCCGAAGACCATGTCCTTCATGACGCGGGCCAGCAACTCGGGGTCGGAGCGGTCGAGGGTGGTGATGGAGCGCAGCATGCCATCGAGCATGGTCACCGCCGCCCGCGCCTCGTCCTCGCCCAGGCCGGGTCGGACCTCGCACAACAGGTGCACCCATTCGGCCATGCGCACCCGCTCAATGCGGGCGACGCGTCGCCGCGCGTCGTCGTCGAGCGAGCGGTACTCCTTGACGAAGACGTCGCGCAGATTGCCGTTGCGCAGCTGCAGCACGATGGCGGCGTCAATGAGCATCTCGAGCGTCGCCATCGGCGGCAGGTCCTCGTTCAGGACGTCGTCGACCGTTCCCCTCCAGATGATGGCCGCCTCCTCGATGAGGACTGAGAGGAGCTCGCCCTTGCTGTCGAAGTAACGGTAGATGGCTGGCCCGCTGACGCCGGCGGCGGCGCCGATGTCGCCCAGGCTGGTCTCGCGAAAGCCGCGCTCGCGGAAGAGGTCGGTGGCGGCCGCCATGATCGCCTCACGGGTGCGCTCGCCCTTCGTGGTCTTGGTCCGGGGGGATGCCGCCAGAGCCGCCGCGGCGGGGTCCGGCGGAACCGGCGCGGCGGCCTTCCCGGACGGGCTCATATGGGCACGGATGTTAGTCATGCATCACAAATCCGGCTGATTCACGTTGACTCGACCCTCGAGGCATGCTTAAAGTTTAATCGTCGTTAACAAAATCGCAAGGGGACGGGAGGGCGGGCGTGGAGTTCGGCTTGTTCATGGAGCTGTCGGTGCCACGCCCGTGGACGGCCGACTCGGAGCGCCAGGTCTACGAGAACGCCCTCGAGCAGGTGCGCCTGGCCGACGAGCTCGGCTTCGACTACATCTGGGCCGTCGAGCACCACTTCCTCGAGGAGTACTCGCACTGCTCGGGCCCCGACATCTTCCTCTCGGCGGCGGCGACCATGACCAAGCGCATCAGGGTCGGGCACGGCGTCGTGGCGTGCGTGCCGCAGTACCAGAGCCCCATCCGGGTGGCGGAGCGGGCGGCGGTCCTCGACATCATTTCGGGCGGACGATTGGAGCTGGGGACCGGCCGTTCCGCGACGTGGCCGGAGTTGAGCGGCTTCGGGGCCAACCCCGACGACACCAAGAAGACCTGGGACGAGTTCGTCCGGGTCATCCCCAAGATGTGGATGCAAGAGCGCTTCGCCTGGAACGGCCGCATGTTCTCCATGCCCGAGCGGGCCATCCTGCCCAAGCCCTTGCAGAAGCCGCACCCGCCGATGTGGGTGGCCGTCACGTCGCCCGGCACCGAGATCGACGCGGCAGACCGCGGGCTCGGCTGTCTCGGGCTGTCGCCGGGGGGCTTTGCCGACTCGGAGAAGAAGGTCCTGAACTACCGGAAGCACATTGCGACGTGCGAGCCGGTCGGCGCCTTCGTGAACGACAAGGTCCTGACCGTCAACTTCCTGTCGTGTTGCGAGGACGGTGACCTGGGCCGGCGCAACGGGCTGAAGGTGGCGTCCATGTTCTCCTACATGGCGGCACAGCTCCTGTCGGCCAAGGAAGTGCTGCCGACGCATTCCTATCCCTCCGAGGGCCTGCTGCCTGCGCTGCGGCGCGAGTCGGGCTCGCCGGGGGACGCCGCCAAGGCCTTCAAGGGCGTGACCATGGGGACGCCCGACGACGTGGCCGACGCCATCGCGGCGTGGGAGAACGTCGGGTTCGACGGCATCAACTTCATCCACCAGTTCATGGAGGTGGTGCCCCAGCAGTACGTGCTCGACTCCATGCGACTGTTCGCCGAAGAGGTCATGCCACGGTTCAAGACGAGGGACGGCGCGTCGCGTCGCCCGGTGGCGGTTCCGGTCGGGGCTGGCGTGGCCGCCGCGGCGGAGGTGGCCTGATGCCGCTGGCCGGTTCGCTGGACATCCGCCCTTTGCTCTCGGGCTCGCCCGAGGTGGTGCTCGACGACGAGGCCGAGCTGCGGGTGGACGACGTCGACATCCTGCAGGTCCTGTACGAGGTGCGGGTGGCCGACCGGGAGTCGCTGGTGCCCCCGGCGCTGAACCCGACCATCCCGCCGGTCGTGAGCTTCCTCGTCTACCGGGCCAAGGAGTCCGCGTTCGGCCCCTTCGCCCTGGCCCAGGTGCGGTTGACGGCCCGGTCGGGGGTGCGGCCCCGCGCCTACCTGGTCTCCGCCCGTTGCGACAATCCGGCGCTGTCGTCGTTGTTGGCCCGCTCGTGGGGCTTCCGGGTGACGCCCGGCGCAATCGCACTGCGGCGCTTCCATGACCGGGTGGACTGCGTCGTTTCGGACGGGGACCGGACGATCCTGGACGTGTCGCTGATCGACCCGGTGCCGGTGACGGGGCACGACGTGCAGTACCCGCCTGGGATGCATCTTGGTCGGGTGGAGCGCGACGGCGTGTGGGTGCCACGGATCGTGCAGGTGGACTCCGAGTACGAGTTCCGCCGGGCCGACCGCGGCCGGCCCTCGCTCACCTCGTTCGACGCGTCGGCCTGGGGCGACGACCGCCTGGTGCCCGACATCGCCGTCTCGGCCAGCTTCGCCGCCTGCGACATGACGATCGCCAACGTCCGCTACATCTCCAATCCCGACATCCCGGCGTCCGAGGGGACCGAGAAGGTCTCGGACAAGTGACCGACGGGCCGGGCGGCGAAGTGACCGCGCCGGGCGACTCGACCGCAGCCGCCGCCGCCGCTTCGCTCTCCGTATCCTGAGCAGCCGTGCCCTCAGACGACCCGACCTCGACCGTCGCCGACGAGGGGCTGCACCCGGCCGGCGACGACCCCGACTGGCAGGAGTCGGCCTACCTGGCCTGGCGTGATCCTTCGAGCGGCTTGGGCGGCAACCACCGCATCGGCAACGAGCTCAACCGGGCGACGGCCAACCTGTGGTGCGGGGTGTACCACGAGCGAGGGACCCGTTTCCGCTGCAACGGCGAAGGGCTTGAGCAGGTCGTGCTCGACGATGTTGCCGCCGGCGTGTTCGGTGTGGGTGCCGGGCCGCAGCGCATCTTCCACGACGGTGAGAAGCTGCGCTTCGTCCTGGATGCCGGCGGTGACGGCTGCCGCGCCGACCTGGTGATCAGCGACGAGGGGGAGAGGTCGTTCGCCAATGCCACGACGTTCTCGGGGCCATCGGGGGCGACCGGCACGATCTTCTCCAACAACTTCCACGTGGCCTGCCGTGTCAGCGGGACGGTCGAGCTCGACGGCCGTCGCTCCGAAGTGGCGGACGCTCCGGCCTGGCGCGATCACTCCTGGGGCGTGCGGCGCTGGGACAGCTTCGTCTCGAGCCGGAGCTTCGGCGGCTCACACGGAGCGGGCGACGATGCGCTGCACTTCCGGTTTGCGTCGATGGTCGGGTCCAACGGGAGCTTCTTCCGCATCGGCGCGCTCACACGCGCCGGCCGGAAGGTGCCCGTGGCGGACGCCGCCATGCTGGTGCACGTCGGCGACGACTCCCTGTCCTGCCCTTCGGCCGAAGTCCGTTACGAACTCGAGGACGGCGTGTCGACCGTCGTCCGCATCGACACGGTCGGCGGGATGATCGGGGTCACGGCGCAGCGCCACGGTTGGGAGTCGGTCGGCGACGTCACCGTCGACGGCGTGCCCGGTGGCTGGGGCTTCCTCGAGACGACCTTGAACGCCCGCAACGGATCGGCGCCACCCGGCTACGTGCTCGGTGAGGCGATGACCAACGGCATCGTCCGGCCGACGTGAGGCAACCGGCGGAGGACCGCGCGTTGTACTACCGCCAGCTGCGGCGAACGGTCGCCACGGTCTTTGCACCCGAACTGACCAGCGCCACGGCGAAGGACGCGGTGGGATTGGTCGACCGGATCCTGGCCGAGTTCGTCGTCGAGGAGGAATGGGCGCCGGCGCTCAGCCAGGAATTCGGAGCCGAGTTCGAGGCGCTTCTCGACCTGCCCGTCGAGGGGGCCGAAGAGGTCGTGGCGCCGGCGCGCTTCGTCGAACTGCGGAGTCTGGCGGCGGAGTTCGTCGCAGACAGCGCGGGCAGTGACGACCCGGCCGAACGTGCGAAGTGTCGCCGGCTCGTCGACGTCGAGCGCCGCTTCCTCGAGCGCGTCGACGAGTTGCGACAGATCGTCCTGGACGAGGAGCACGCGCCCGACGCGTCCGCATCGCCGACGGAGTCCTCGGTGAAGAGGGAGGACCTACAAGCGTACTTCCGGGGGCGGTTTCCGGACTCGCCTGACCTCCGCGTGACCCAGCTGGACGTAGTGCCCGGTGGTCGATCCAAAGAGACGTTGCTGGTCTCGCTCACCGGCACCACCGAGCTTCCGAACGAGGTCATCGTCCGCAAGGACCGGCCGATCGGGTTGTTGGCCACCAAGGCGTCGGACGAATTCGCCATTCTGCGGGCAGTGCACGACCACGGAGGGGTCCCCGTCGCACGACCGTTCTTCGCCGACGACGCCGACGACGCCGACGACGTCAGCACCCTGCTCGTCATGGAGCGGGTGCGGGGCGAAAAAGCGGGTGAGTACTTCCCCGACCTGGCCAGGCCACCCGAGGAATACCGACACGCCATCGGGACGCAGCTGGCGACGGCGTTGGCCCATCTGCACTCCGTCCCGCTCGACACCCTGGCCGGGACCGGCCTCGACCTGGACGCGCAGGTCAACGAGGCATCCCTTTCGGCTGCCGTCAACGGCATGGCCATCCGAGTGGGCGAGCTCGGCGGGCCGCCCATCGCTGCCGTCCCGTTGGCGCGCCAGTGGCTGCTCGACCACGTCGACGACGTCGTCCCTTCCGGCCCGCTGTCCCTCTTGCAAGGTGATTTCGGACTCCACAACACACTGGTCGAGGGCGGGCGGGTCACGGCACTAGTGGACTGGGAGGCGGCCACCATCGGACCCCCGGCCCGCGAGCTCGGCGCGGCGTGGCCGGCGGCGACCGCCCTCATGGAATGGCCGGCTTTTGTCGCCGCCTACTGCTCGGCCGGGGGGTCGCCAGAGGCCGCCGACGAGTTGGCGGTCACGTTCTACCGAGTCTTCTTCGGGCTGGGCGCCTGCATGTCGAGCCGGACGGGCGGCCACCTCTTCCGCACCGGTGACAAACGAGACCTCCTGACCGCACACTCGGGGCTCGACGCCCACTTCCGGGCCCAGCGAAACCTCGTCCGCGCCCTGGCCGACGCTGACGCCCTTACCGACGAACCCTGACGAACACCCGTCCGTCGTCAGAAGCTGCGCACGTGGACCGTGTCGAGCCGCTGCTCGCGGGGCCGGGTGACGATGAAGACGTGCACGTCGCCGATGTCGTCGACGCTCTGCCCGTTGTAGCGCCCCAACACCTCGGACAAGAGGCCCCGCTCGGTCCAGAGGGCGTGGGCGGCGGCGGTGTGGCCGGGGTCCCATGCGTAGTCAGTGGCGCCGCCACCGGCACCCGCCGCGGTGCCTTGCACGACCGTCGTCACCCGGATGTCGTCGTCGCGCACCTCTTGAGCCAACACCTTGCCGAACGCTTCGAGCGCGCACTTGGAGGCCACGTACATGGAGAGCATGGGGAACGGGTGCAGCGTCGACTCGCTCGAGGTGTTGACGATGTCGCCACCGCCGGCCGCCCTGAGCAGCGGCACGGCGGCCCGCGACGCGTAGACGGGTCCGAAGAAGTTGGTGGCCATCTGACGGGTGATGTCCTCGTCGTCGAGGAGCTCCACCGCGCAGGGTCGGTAGACGGCGGCGTGGTTGACCAACGCGTCGATCTTCCCGAAGTGCTCAGCGACCTGCGCGAAGGCGCCGCGCACGCTGTCGGGGTCCCCGACGTCGGTGGCGATCGGGACGGCTGACGCGCCGAACTCGGTGGCGACCTCTTCGAGGCGCGGTCGGGCCCGGGCCAGCATGATCACGGTCGCACCCTCCTGGACGAAGCGCCGCGTGATGCCGACCCCTGATCCGCTCGATGCGCCCGAGACCACCGCCACCTTCCCGTCCATGCTCCCCACGGCCGTCAGCCTCCGGTCCGCGGGGGCGTCGTCGTCGGGCATCGCGCTGTCTGTGTCATGGGAGCGATGATCGCAGAAGGACTGAGGGAGCGACCTGGCCGCGTCCCGAGGGGCGACGATGGACGCGGCGAGAGTCGCACCCGTCGGCTGGTTCGGCGGCAAACAGTGTCCCGTTCTTTCCAAATGGCCGCACCCGGTGGGCACCGGGCGGGGGACGTAGACGGGCGGCAACGAGGGAGGAGCGGGGCGGCGGCCACGAGCACCGATGGCGCGTCGTGGGACCTCCGAGGGCCCAAAAAGTGAACGGGTCCTGCCAGCAATTTTGGAGAATGTTGCAGTATGTTGACGCTCGGAACCCATAAACGGTATCCTCTTTTGTCGCAGCGTCCGGGGGGCTCGTTGCGGCTTCATGGGCACAACTGCCGCCCCCTGATCCTCAAGGAGGAGACAGTGCTCACATCAGGTGCGATCAGGCGATCAGGCGGGCGGCGGGGAAGAACCAAGGCACGGGCCGTGAGCCTCGGCATGTTGGCAATGGCCGCCCTCACCACGGCGACCCTCTCGGCCAGCGTGGTCGGCACCGCAGGCGGCACGGCCGGGGCGGCAGCTGCGCCGACCGAGAAGCCCGACGCCGCCACCCAATCAACCGTGACCATCGGCATGATCACCGACGGCGGAGGCAGCAGCTCCATCGGCACCGCTGCGCTGGTCGAGCAGGGCGCCAAGGCCGCCGTGTCCTACCTCAACGCGTACGAGGGTGGCCTGGCCGGCCACAAGGTCACGCTCTACGTCTGCGAGAACCAGTCCACGCCGGCCGGCGGCCAGACCTGTGCCAACGACATGGTGCAGCACGGCGTCGTCGCCGTCGTCGAGCCGTTCACCGGGCAGGGTGCCACTGAGGTCCCGACCATCGTGGGCGCCGGCATCCCCTACATCGTCGTCAGCGGTGGCTCCACTGCCGAGCTCACCACGCCGGGTGCCTACGACCTCGAAGGCGGGTTCCCCGCCTACCTGGGTGCCATGGCACTGAGCGCGAAGGCGCACGGCCTCAAGAAGGTCACCTTCCTGGTCGAGAACGTGCCGGCGGCCATTCAAGGCGCGCAGGTGTTCGGCGCCATGGTCTACAAGGCGGCGGGTGTCGGCTTCTCGGTGGTTCCCGTCAACGAGGGCACCGCCGACATCAGCCCACAGATGCAGACGGCCGTGTCGGGTGGCGCGGACGCAGTCGGCATGGTCGGCGACGTGACGCTGTGCACGTCGTTCCTGCAGGCCTACAACACGCTCGGGCTCAAGCTGCCCAAGTACGTGCTCTCGACCTGCCAGGACTCGAGCATTCTCAACTCACCGACGCTCGACAAGACGCTCACGGGCTCGTACATCACGACCTCGACGGCCTCGTCCAAGGCGGACAACGCGCAATACGCCTTCATGATGAAGAAGTTCGCGCCGAAGGTGAGCCCGAATCCGAACGTCAGCAGCAACCAGGCCGATGGAGTGACCCCGGTACTCGCGCTCGGCTCCATCATGAAGGGATCGACGCAGCCCGTCACCGCGGCCGGCGTCAAGGCGGCGACGGCGGCGGCGACGAACGTGACCATCCCGCTCTCGGGCGGCCTGACGTTCACCTGCAACGGCACGGCCATCCCCCTTCTCAAGTCGGTGTGCTCGGCGAGCGCCGGCATCGGCGTCGTCCAGAGCGGCAAGGCCGGCAAGGTCGTCTCGGTCAAGGTGTACAACCCGACGCCTCTGTTCTGACGAGGAGGCTCTGGGCGGCCGGCTCTGCCGGCTCTGCGGGACCAGGCTGCGGGGGCGGTACCTCTCTCCGGGAGGGTCGCCCCCGTGGCTCCTCACGGGGGCCTCACATTCTGCTCACAACCGTTCGCTAAACGATGAGCATGCAGCGCGCAGGGAGGCCCATGATCGACGAACCCGCCCCAGGAGCTCCCATCCGCACCTCGCCGACACGAGTTGGCCGCCGTCGCAGCTGGGTCCCCGGGCTCGGCGTGACCATGCTTTCGGTCGCAGCACTGGTGCTCAGTGCCTGCGGCAACAACAGCGGAAGCAGCAGCGGGACCACCGTGCCCCACGGCGCCGCGACGCCGGGCTCCACCGTGTACCGGTGGGGAGTCGTCGGCAACAAGGGCGCAATAACCCAACTCGAGCTCCAGACGCCGACCGCCATTGCCGGCATTCGCGGCAAGGTCGTCCAGATCGCCACCTCGAACTCCGACGGCTACGCGCGCACCTCGACCGGCGCCGTGTACGGCTGGGGAGTGAACAGCTACGGCGAGCTGGGCGACGGCCGGTTGTCGCCCTACGAAACGAAGGCCTTCAAGGTCCAATTCCCGGCTGGCGTCACGATCACCTCCCTCGCCAACCCCATGCCCTTCGACGGCGCGCTCGCCATCGACTCGACTGGCCACGCCTGGGGCTGGGGTCTCAACGCAGCTGACGACCTTTGCCTCGCTGGGCTCGTCGAGAACCGTCCCCAGCAGCTTCCGCTCTCCGACGTGACGCTGGCCACAGGCGCCCGGACGCATGCGCTCTTCGACGCGCACGGCACCGTCTACTCCTGCGGGAGCGGCGATGCCGGTGAGCTCGGGAACGGATCGACCGCCTCGGCCAGCAGCCCGACACCCGTCGTCGGATTGCCGAACGGGGTCAGGGTGGCCGCCCTGACGTCGTCGTGGGAGGGCTCGGGTGCGCTGCTGCGCAACGGCGACTACTACAACTGGGGCTACAACGCGGCAGGGCAACTCGGCAACAGCTCGACCACCAACAGTGCCGTGCCCGTCGAGGTCGCACTTCCCAACCCCGTCGCCGAGGTGTTCCAAGGTGGGAGCGGGCCCAAGAACGGCCAGACGATCGCCCTCCTGCGCAACCGTGCCGTCTGGACATGGGGAAACAACGATCGCGGCCAGCTCGGCATCGGCAGCCGGACCGACTCCGATGTCCCGGTCCGGGTGCACGTGCCCAAGGACGCCATCTTCGTCAGCGTGAGCTCCGGCGGCTACGCCACCTACGCCGTCGATCAGACCGGCCAGCTCTGGGCCTGGGGCGACAACCGGAGCGGCCAGCTCGGCACGGGTTCAGGAACGGAACTGGCGACCGTCCCTGTCGAGGTCGGCGGGCATCTCACCCGGGTGTCGTCGACAGCGCAGAATGTCGCCGGCTTCGGAGCGCGCCGCTGACCCGCATGACCGCCGCCGCGGTGCGACCACTGAGGGGCTGCTAGCTCCTCGAGACCGATCCGCTCAGGTAGGCGGACTCAATCGCGCTGGTGTCGTTGCGGTAGTTCTCGGCCGGGCCGGAGAGCACAATGCTGCCGTGCACCAGCACGATGGCCTCGTCGGCCACCTCGAGCGCCAGCTGCACGTGCTGTTCCACCATGATCACCGAGGCGCCGTGCTCGTCCGCTACACGCCTGATCACCGGCATGAGCGACTCGACGGCCACAGGCGCCAGACCCATCGACATCTCGTCGATGAGGAGCAACTTGGGCGACTGCACCAGCGCCCGGGCGATGGCCAGCATCTGCTGCTCCCCGCCGGAGAGGTCGCCCACGCGCAGCTTCTCGCGCCGCTGGAGCGCGGGGAAGAGCTCGAGGACCGGGTCGAGGTCGGCGCCCTTGGCCGCCAGCTTCAAGTTCTGAATGGGGGTCAGTTCGGTGAACAGGGCGCGGAAGTCGGGAACGAGCACCAGCCCGGCCCGGTTCATGCGCCGGGGCGAGGACCCCTTCACGGGCTGGCCGTTCAGGCGGATGCGGCCGGCGCGTGGCGGCAGGAACCCGGCCAGCGTCATGAGCAGCGTCGTCTTGCCGGCGCCGTTGGGGCCGAGAATCGTGAGCACGGTGCGAGGCTGCAGGCTGAACGTGATGTCGCGGGCGACGGTGAGCTTGCCGTAGCCGACATCGAGACCCTGCACCTCGAGGACCGGACCGCCGCGGTCCGACCCCCCTCTCGCGCGACCGTCATCTCCCGCCGCCGCGCCGTCGAGCACCGCCGCGCCGCTCACGACACCGCCAGCCGCTGGTGCGTCGCACCGAGGTACGCCGTCGACACGGTCTCGTTGTGGCGGATCTCTTCCGGGGTGCCGTGCGCGATCAGCGCGCCGAAGTCGAGCACGTCGATGGTGTCGCACAAGTTCAACACGAGGCTCATGTCGTGGTCGACCAGCAGGATCGTGACCCCGCTGTCGCGCACCGCCCGCAAACGTTCGGACAGCCACAGGCTCTCCGTGCTGTCGAGGCCCGCCGCCGGCTCGTCGAGCAGCAGCAGCCGGGGCGATCCGGCCAGGGCCCGGGCCACCGACACGAGCTGGCGCTGGCCCTGGGACAGCGTGGAGACCTGCAGCTCGCGCATGTCCGACAACCCGAGGTCATGGAGGATCCGGCTCAGTTCGCCGGCGTCACCGGCCGTGGCCCGCTGTTGGCCGACCAGCACGTTCTCCTCCACCGTCAGGTCGTCGGCCACGCCGGCGAGCTGGAAGGTGCGGGCCAGGCCCAAGCCCGCTCGGAGGTGGGGTGAGCGTCCGCCGATGTCCTGCCCGTCCAAGAGCACGGTGCCCTCGCAGCCACAGAATCCGCACAGCGCATCGATCGTCGTCGTCTTGCCGGCGCCGTTGGGCCCGATCAGACCGACGATCTGGCCCTCGTCCACCGAGAGGTTCACGTCGTCGACGGCGGTGACGCCGCCGTAGCGCACGGTGAGGTTCCGCACCTCGAGCAACGGCTCACCCCCCGAGGTCATTGCACTCGGGGTCGTGGACAGCGCCGCCGCGCCAGCGATACGTCCGGTCGTCCCGAACTCCGGAGTCACCAACGGCACGGACGCGCGTGCCTGAGATGCAGCCGGCCCTGTCGCCGACACGGTCGCCACCAGCGCGCCCTGTGGCCGGGCCCGCGCCCCCTTCGTGCGCTGTTGCTCGAGGAACAAATGCGTCGGCCCGACGACACCCTCGGGATTGAAGATCACGGTCAGGATCACGCCGATACCGGCGACGACGCCGTACCAGTTGTCGACGCCACCGCTGCCGACCCCCGAGGAGATCAGCGCCACCAGCAGGCCGCCCGACGAGATCATGCCGGCGAGGATGCCGCCGCTCACCGACGTGATGCCCGCCACCACGACGATGGAGAAGGCGACCAGCCCGAGGAAGGCGTCGAAGTCCTGGAACGTCACGTTGCCCAACTGGTACGCCAGCAGCGATCCGCCCAGCCCGGCGATGAACGCCCCGATGGCAAAGCCGATGAGCTTGACCCGCACCACGTTGATGCCGGCGGCCGCGGCCGAGCGCTCGTCCGAGCGCACAGCGAGCATGGCGGTACCCAAGCGGCTGGTGCGCAGCCAGCTCACCCCCAACGCGACGAGGACCAGCACGACGAGACACAGAATGCCGAAGGCGGGGCGTGGGAAGTCCTTGCCCGACCCGATGCCCAGGTTCATGCCGAAGAGGCGCGGGGTCGGAATGTTCAGTCCGGACGCTCCGCCGTCGAGGGAGTTGTTGTTGAACCAGATGGCTTCGACGCCCGCGGCGAACGTCAACGTGACGACGCCGAGCATGAGTCCGCGCACGCGCAGGGCCGGGATGCCGATCACGACGCCGGCGGCGGCGGCGACCAGTGCAGAAAGGATCGGCGCAATCGGGAAGGGAATGCCCCACGAGGTGGCGAACGTGCTGAGGATGTAGGCGGACACGCCGGCCAGGGTGAGCTGCGCCAGGGAGATCTGGCCGGTGTAGCCCGTCACCACCACGAGCGAGAGCGAAATCACGCCGGTGATGAAGCTGGCGTAGAGGGCGGCGCGGTCGTTGCCGGTGAAGAGGTAGATGGCCGCGACGCCGACCGCCGTCCCCACGATGGCGGTGGCGATGCGCCAGTGCGGACGCGGGGCGCGCCCGAGCGTGACCTGCATGAGCGTGCCGCGGCTCGGCATCGCCTGGCCGCGCACGGCCAGCACGACGAGCACCAGGATGAGGGGGATCAGCTCGCCGGCGCCGGCCGGGAAGTCCGGGTGGACGCCGTTGACGTAGACCGAGAGCGACTCGAGCGCGCCGATGCCCAGCCCGGCGGTGATGGCCCAGCCGAGCGAGTGGAAGCGCCCGACCACCGCCGCGGCGAGCGCCGGCACGATGAACAGCGTGTAGGTCCCCGGCTGCAGCGGGACGAGCGGGGCGATCAGGACGCCGGCGATGCCGGAAACGACGAAACTGATGACCCAGTTGACCAGTGCGATGCGGTCAGGTGAGAGGCCGCTGACCAGCGCGCCCACCTCGGTCTCGGCCGTGGCTCGGGTGGCCAGGCCGAAGCGGGTCAAGCGGAAGACGACGGTCAGCACAATGCCCAGGGCGATGATCGTGCCGGCCAGCAGCAGGCGGTCCGTGGAGATGCTGACGCCGAGGAAGCTGACGTGGTTCTGCGGGAAGATCGGGTTGACCAGGACGACCTGCGTGCCGACCTGGTAGGTGACGACGGCGGTGAGCACGCCCATGAGGCCGATGGAGGCGACGGCCTTGGCGACGGGCCGGTGGTTGCGCAGCGGCCGGAAGACGAGCAGGTAGACGACGGCACCCATCACCGCCTGAACGGCCAGCGTTATCAGGAGCGCAGGCCAGAAGCCCAGGTCCGACCCCACGCTGACGGTGGGCCCGATGCCCGGAATCGGGATGAGCAGCTGCCCGTTGCGCAGCAGCGAGTAGGTGTACGCGGCGTAGAGGGCCTGGGCGCCGGTGGCGAAGTTGAGCACTCCCGACGAGCGGTAGGTGACGACGAGCGCCATGGCCAGCGCCGCGAAGACGCCGCCGTTGCCCAGCCCGAGGAGGAGGAACTCGATGTAGGTGTTCACCGTGACGGCCCCGGACCACACTCCCGACCCGGCCCCGTCCGGCGGGTCGGCCCGGGACGACCCTCGTGCTGCTCCCCCCGGGAGTGGATCACAGATTAAGGATACTCAAATACGACCCCCGTCGCACGGCCGGTGGACGATTTCCGACTGCCCGGAGAGGGGAACCCAGGGCGCCCCAAGCGTCGCCGTCCGTGCAACTTCCGCCCAATTCCTGGATCCCCCCTGGTCGGGTCGATCCCATTTTCCCAAGCCCCCTAAAGGCTGCGGCGAGGCGCGACGAAACCCCTATGAAGTCGTTTCCAGGCATGGCCGAGCTCTGCCCTGTTCGACTCAGTGGGGGGCCTGGCAATTGGCGAGGCACCCGCCGCTCGCAGCGCGGGAGAGGGGGCACCACATGGTCACCGAGGACGAGTGGTCCGGAGAGGTAGCGCGGTCAGCCCGGTTCCGCTTGATCAGCCCCGTCATCGCCCTCGGTGCCTTTGCCCTGATCTTCGTCCCCTGCATGATGGCCGGTCAGGCGCTTGCCTCGGGCATCTATGCCGACCTGGTGGCGGTCGGCATCCTCATGGGCATCATGTTCCCGCTGGCCTTCGTGCTGGTGGCCCTGGGCGAGCGCAACCAGCGGCGCACCGACGAGAAGGTCCGCGACCTCAACGCGGAGTTGAGCAGCGCCGTGGCCGACGCCGAACGGCTGAACGTGGAGCTGAGCGAAGCCATGTCGCACGCCGACCGCCAGGCCGAGATCCGCGATGCCCAGGTCCAACGACAGCGCTTCGAGAGTCGCCTGGCCAACGCACTCGACATGGCCGAAGGCGAGCCCGAGGTCATTGAGGTCATTGAACGGTCCTTCTCGACCGTGTTGCCCGAGGCCCCGGCCGAACTGCTCCTGGCCGACAACAGCCATGCGCACCTCCACCGCATGGCGGCCGTCGGTCCCGAGGGAAAGCCGCCGAGTTGCGGCGTCGATTCTCCTGACCGCTGCCCGGCGGCGCGCCGCGCCCAGATCCAGGTCTTCGCCGACAGCGACCACCTCGACGCGTGCCCGAAGCTGCGCAACCGCCCGGAGGGCCGCCTCTCGGCCCTCTGCGTGCCCGTGTCCATCATGGGCCGCACGGTGGGCGTGATCCACGCCACCGGTGAGGCGGGAGCAAACGTGGAAGACGATCGCGTCGACGACCTGGCCACGCTGGCCAAGCTGGCGGGGGCGCGCATCGGCCTGCTCAGGGTCATGGCCGAGACGCAGCTGCAGGCCTCGACGGACACGCTCACCGGGCTGCTGAACCGGCGGTCCTTCTCCCAGCGGGTCGACGCGATCCCGTCACACCTCTACCCGGTCGCCATGGCCATGGCCGATCTCGACCACTTCAAGGTCCTCAACGACACCTACGGGCACGAAACCGGGGACCGGGCGCTGCGGCTCTTCAGCCGTGTCCTGCGCGATTCGCTGCGGGCCAGCGATGTGGCCTCACGCTACGGCGGCGAGGAGTTCGCAGTCGCCTTCCCGGACTGCTCCGCTGTCGACGCGGCGCGGGCGCTCAACACCGTGCGCGCGCAACTCGATGCCGCCATCACCGTCGGGGGGCTCCCCAAGTTCACCGTGAGCTTCGGCGTGACCGAGTGCGAACCGGGCGAGGAGCTGGCGACGATTCTGCGCCGGGCCGACGACGCCCTGCTGCAGGCGAAGCACGAGGGACGCGACCGGGTCGTCCTGCACGACACGATGGGCGAGACGGCGCTGGCGCCAACCGGAGGACGCGAGGGCGTCATCCCGTTGCTCGAGGACGACTACGAGGGTGTGTTTCAGTCGATGGACTGACCGGATCCGGACAGCTCGTCGCGCAACACCCGCCGCAGGAGCTTCCCCGTCTGCGAGTAAGGCAGCTCTTCCCGGAAGGCGACCACGCCGGGCATCTTGGTGGAGCGCAACCGCTCCCTGACCCAGACCTGCAGCTCGGTCTCGGAGGCCTCGCCGCCCGCGTGCAGCACGACCACGGCCGCCACCGCCTCGCCCCACTCGGCGTCGGGGATGCCGATGACCGCCGCCTCGGCGACCGCGGCGTGCGCCATGAGCACTTCCTCGATCTCCCCCGGCGAGATGTTCTCCGCCCCCCGCACGATGACGTCGTCCAGGCGCCCGTCGACGTAGAGGAAGCCGTGCACGTCGAACCAGCCGGCGTCACGCGTGCGGAACCAGCCGTCGTCGGTGAGCGTTGTCTGCCCGACGTACTCGCCTGCGACCTGCTCGCCGCGTACCCAGATCTCGCCCTTCTCGCCGGGTGGGAGGGGCGCCTCGTCGATGTCGCGCACCTCCACCTCGAGGGACGGGAGGGGTCGCCCGACCGAACCCAGCCGCGCCCGGATGGTCGGGTCGTCACTGGCGAAGGCCTCGCGGTGCTCGTCGGGGGTGAGCATGGCGATGGTGGAACTGGTCTCCGTCAGCCCATAGGCGTTGACGAGGTCGATGTGGGGCATGTCCGTCAGGGTGCGCTCGACCAGCTCGAGCGGCATGCGACCGCCGCCGTAGGAGAGGTGGCGCAGCGCCGGCAGCTCGACGTGGCCTTCCTCGAGCGCACTGAGGATCCGTCCCAACATGGTCGGCACCACCATGGCGTGTGTGATGTGCTCGGACGCCGCCAGCTGCACCCACGACGTGGCCTCGAAGGCCGGCAGGTACATGATGCGCCGTCCCGCGTACAGCGAGCTCAACACCGCTGCGATGCCGGCGATGTGGTACGAGGGGACGCAGATCAGCTGCGCCTCGGTCGGCTCGCAGCCGAGGAACTCGACGCTCGAGATGATGTACGAGACGAGATGCCGGTGACGCAGGATCGCCGCCTTGGGCTCCGACGTGGTGCCGCTCGTGAAGAGCAGCACGGCGATCTCCTCGGGGTCGACGAAGGGATGCTCGCCGGTGACGGGCTCGGCGATGGCCGCCTCGAACGTCGTCCTTGGTGATGACGTTGGTGGCGCCGACGGCAGCGAGGCGCGCCACCTCCTCGTCGTCGGCGATCATCACGCCGCCCTTGACGCGGGCGAGGATGCCGCGGAGCTGCTCGTCGGGGGCGCGGTAGTTGAGCGGGGCGAAGGGCACGCCCGCCAGTGCGGCACCGAAGAGCGCCACCGGCAGCGTGTCGGAGTTCAGGCCGAAGTAGCCGACGATCTCGGCACCGCTCTTCTCGAAGTAGACGGCGGCCCGGCGGGCCCGCTCGAGAAGGTCGGCGGTGGTGATGCCGCCGTCGTGGGAGCCGAGGACGATGCGCTCGGGGTCACCCTCGGCCGCCATTTCGAGCAGCATGGCGATGTTCACGACGGGTTCCCCCTCTTTCCTTCTCTGTGGGGGCGGACGGCCCGGACGGTCAGTCCGAGGCGGGCAGCGGCTTGGCGCCCTTGACGGCCAGGACGGTCTCGCCCACCGAGATGGATCCCTCGCCCGCCTTGGTGCACAGCAGCTCCAGGCCGAGCTCGTCGTCGCTGTAGCGCTTGCCCAGCTGCGTGCCGCCGTCGAAGCCGGCCACGATGCTCTCGGACGAAGGCGCGGCATCGGCGGCCACGAAGGGGTGGCCCCCGCAGCGCAGGTCGACCGGATCTGCGGGCGCCTTCACCACGACGACCTCGCAGGCGTCGGTCGCACTGCGCAGCCTCACTCCTGCCTTCAATTGGATCGCCACCGCAGTCCTTCCCTGAGTCGTCGCGTGTCGTTCTGTTGCTCCCCCTGAAATCCGGGAGGAAAATTGGCATCCTATTCCGCCCGTGACGGGTGCTCCGCATCGAGTCGGAGCTCGCATCGAGTCGGAGCTCCGCTCGAGGCCACCTCCCGCGGCAGCATCCACCGAAATGCGTGCTGAGCACGGGCATTCGAGTGGAGGGGAGGATCACGATGGCCGACCCGGTGCGACCGTCCCGCGTCCCCGTGCACGGGCCTCAACTCCCCAGGGCGCCGGCTTCCGCCACCACCGGGATCGACGCCGTCGACGCTCTTCGAGCGCATAGAGGGCGACCCGGGGCCGGGCCGCTGAGACCTTACGAGGAGTCCCGCACCCGCCGGGCCAGTGCGCCCCACCGCTCGAACGTGCCGGGGTCCGCGACGACGTCGGATCCGGTGAAGTAGCTGACGACCCTGGTGGCTATTCCGCCGTACTTGGCCACGATCTTGTCGGCGATGTCGTCCCACGTGCCCTCGGTGACGAAGTTCTCCAGGAGGTCGTCGTCGATCTCGGCCGCCATCCCCGCAATGTCGCCGGCCCGCTGGCGCTCGCGGAGCAGGTCGGTCGTGTCCTCGCGGTCGAGCTGCTCGAAGATGAACGCGTAGTTGGGCGTCGATCCGTAGAACGCCACCTGCACGCGCGCCCGCTCGCGCCAGACGGCCCGCTCGGCTTCGGTGTCGCCCACGACCAGGAAGGCGGGGACGATGACCTCGAGGTCCTCGACGCGGCGTCCGGAGCGGGCCGCGCCGGCCTCCAGGTTCGGCAGCACCGTCTCGCGCAGATAGGTCGGCGTGTTCAGCGGGTGGACGTGGACACCGTCCGCCACCTCGCCGGCCATGCGGAGCATCCAGGGGTTGACGGCGGCGACGTCGACCGGCGGGTCCGCGCAGTCGATGGGACCGGGCGCCCAGATGGGCGGGAGCAGCGAGAGGTTGTAGAACTCGCCCTCCACCGCCAGCGGCGCACCGGTGCGGAAGGACTCGAAGATCTGCTTCACGGCGAGGACGTACTCGCGCAGCCGCGGTCCGGGATGGTCGAACTCGGACGCCGTAGCGGCGCTCGATGTGGGCCCGCACCTGCGATCCCAGACCCAGCCGGAAGCGGCCCCCGCTCGCCTCGGCCAGCTCCCACGCCGTCGCCGCCGTCACCATGGGGCTGCGCGGGAAGGCGACGGCGATCCCCGTCAGCACGTCGATGTCGGCCGCCACCGCCAGCGCGCCGCAGGTGAGGTACGCCGTGCGCCCCGCCTCCGTGACGACCAGCCCGGACAGTCCGGCCTCGGCGGCCCGGCGCCCGAGCTCGGCCGCCTGGCGGAGCGGCTGGGCCGGCAGCATGGCGTCGAACTTCAACGGCACGATGCCACCTGTCCGTGCCCGCTCACGCCGCCACCGGCGGCGTCGGCCGCCCGTTGCGGCGCACCGGCACCCAGTCGTTGGTCGACGGGAAGTACTCCTCGGAGTGGTCGACGGTGCCGGCCGCGGCGTAGTGGTACACCATGGCGGCGCGGATGCCGCCGGACTCGTTGTCCGTCGAGCAGTGCATCAGGTGGCTGTCGAAGACGAGCAGGTCGCCCGGATCCATCAGCACAGGCTCGGCGGCCTCCATGTCGTGGTCGACGATCTCGAAGTAGCCGTAGTTGGCCCCCGGCCGGCGGTCCGGGACGTGCGTGTGCACCGGCTCGGCCTGCGAGCCGGGCAGCACGTGGAGGCATCCGTTGGCGAGGGTCGCCTCGGTCACGGCCAGCCAGACGCCGACGACCGGTCGCGCCGGCTCGAAGGGGAAGTAGAAGGAATCCTGGTGCCAGGGCTGTCCCCAGGCACCTGCCGTCTTGAAGATGAACTGCGACAGGAAGACGTCGATGTCGGGGGCGATCAGCTCCGCCACGACGTCGACGACGCCGGCCGAATGCGCGAAGCGGGCGAAGACCGGGTCCCGGTGCAAGCGGAAGATCTTGGACACGCCGTCCTCGGGATGGTCCACCGGCAGGCCGGCCTTGTTGCTCTCCGGCAGCACCTTGACGCCGAGATCGCCGGCCAGGACCGGGTCCCGCACGACGGCGGTCACCCGGTCCAGCATGGCGCTGCACGTCTCGCGCCGGAGCGAAGCCGCCGATCCGGAAGAAGCCCCGCTCGGTCCACGACGGACTGCTGCGCGGCGGTGAGCACTGACATCAGGCCATCGGCTCCGCGGGAGGATCGGGCAGCACGCCGTGCGGGACGCGGCCAGGCGATCGGCGTGACGTCGCTGGCGATGACGGCTCCCATGGCGATGCCCGCCCGCTCCACCGCGGGGTGCGGGTAAGTACCCCTCGCCCCGCGTGGACCCGTCGGCGAAGTAGATGGCGGTGTGCACCCGGCGGACGGTACCGGTCAGGTTGGCCCCGGCCAAGTGGAAGGTCAGGCCGTGGTGGAAGGCGACCGAGCCGGCCGGCACCTCGACGAACACCGGCGCGATCGCCTGCAGCTCGTCGCCGGGCGAGCGGGTCGTCTCCGAAGCCGCTGAAGATGTCGACGAACTCGCGCACGCCGAGCCGGTGGCTGCCCGGGCAGGTAGCCCATCGCGCCGGTCTCGAGCGTCGAACCGTCGAAGGGGATCCAGGCCGTGATCGTGTCGGTCTCGACGATGGGCCAGTAGGGGTGGTCCTGGTGGGGGTCCGTCTCCCGCCCGCCGGCCTCCTTGTAGAGCGCCTGGTCGTGCCAGATCCGGATCGCCTCGACCCCGAGCAGGCGGGCCGCCGCCTCGGCGATCACCGGATGGAAGGTCAGCGGCCGCACCTCGGGGCAGTCCTCCCACAGGTTCTGGCACTGGGTGAAGCTCTGCTCGTAGCGCGACTTCTCGGCCAGGGTCCGGGCGTCGTGCCGGCTGCGCCGGGCGACCCCCTCGTCGACCGCGGCGCCGAAGTGCGCCAGCTCGTCGGCGGACAGCAGGTCCGGCACCACCACGAACCCGTCGCGCCGGAAGTCCTCGACGAGGCGCGGCGTGAGCGCGGTGACCGCGGTCACGGCGCCGGTTCCCCCCGCACCTCGCGGATGTAGCCCGACGAGCTCGTGGACGCGTCGGCGAGTCGAGCCACGGCGTGAGGTCGACGTCGTAGCGAGTCAGCAGGCTCGGGACCCTGGTCCAGGTGGTGCGGCTCGGACGCCATGAAGCGGCCGTCGACCAGCCGGACCTCCGTCACGAGGTCGGCGTAGGGGCGGGTGCTCGCGGCGGGGGAGCCGAAGCCGAAGACTCGCTCGGATCCCATGACGGCGTTCGCCACCGCCCGCCCCGACAGGAAGGGCCGGTAGTCGTTGCGCTCGAGCTCACCCGCATACGCGTCGAGGATGTGCAGCGCCCGCTCCAGCACCGCGGCGTCGTAGCCGTAGTAGACGTTCGGCGCCGGCAGGTCGCCCCACACGCCCCACATCCACCAGCGCAGCGTCGGGGGGAGGGCCGCGACGGCGCGCTGCACGCCCCGGCCGACGGCCTCGTGGCCGTGGTGCACGTCGTGCGGCGAGGGCGAGACGACGATGGAGGCGCCGTGTTCCTCGACGATGCCCGGGAGCTCGGTGGCGACGCGCCGGGTCGCCAGGGCCAGGTCCCCCTCGAGGTCCAGGTTCAGGGGCGGGTCCAAGAAGACGGGCACGAAGCCGGCCCGGCTGCGCCGCCTCCTCCGCCTCGGCCCGTCGTCGCTCCCACTGGCCCGAGAAGCCCAGGCTGGCGACGACGCTGACCACGGTCCAGCCCCGGTCCCGCAGGTGCAGCAGCGCACCGGGACATCCCACCGCCTCGTCGTCGGGGTGCGGTGCCACATGGAGGATGGTCGGGGCCACGACCAGGGAGGTTACGCCCGCCGCATCCCCTGCCGCCCTGGATGCGGATCCACGGTTCAGAGCACTCTTTACAGATTACTCTGAATCAAATATACTGACCGACGATGCCGAGATGGTCCCGATCCAACCCGCTGGCCCTGGCCGTCCTCGTCTGCCTCTACGAGAAGCCCATGCATCCCTACGAGGTGGCGCAGACGCTGCGGACCCGGGCCAAGGAACAGAGTGTCCGTCTCAATTACGGCTCGCTCTACGCCGTCGTCGAGTCCCTGGAGAAGAAGGGCTTCATCAAGGCCACCGGCACCCTGCGCGAGGGCAAGCGCCCCCAGCGCACCGTCTACGAGATCACCGACGAGGGTTCGCTCGAAATGACGGACTGGCTCACCGAGCTCATCGGCACGCCGACCAAGGAGTACCCCGCATTCCAGGCGGGCCTCTCCTTCCTGCCCGCGCTCGATCCCGACGACGCCCTTGCCGCGCTCCGTCGCCGCGCCGAGGCCCTCACCATGAAGCTCGTCGCCATGAGGGGCGCCATGCAGGCCGCCCGCGACGCCGGCCTGCCACGGATCTTCGAACTCGAGTCCGAATACGAGGAGCGCTCCCTCAGCGCCGAGTTCGCGTTCGTCCGGGCGCTCGTCGAGGACATGGAGAACGGCACGCTCGAGGGCCTCGAACTGTGGCGTCTCTTCCAGACCGAGGACTTCAATCCCGAGGAGGTGCACTTCACCTTCGACCTCCCCAAGGAATGACCCCTGCAACGACCCATAATGACCCGGGGCCGCGTGAAGCACCACGCGACCCCGGGCCCGTACGACCACGAGCCGATCCACGAAGGACCTTCGCCCGAGGCGGCACCCGAGAGCGTAGGCGACCTCCGCGGGACGACGACCCCACGACCCCACGGAAGGAGGCGTGCATGCACGCGCTCATAGAGGCCGACGGCCTCAGCAAGAAATTCGGAAAGGTGCAGGCCCTCTCCGAGCTGACCCTGACCTTGCCGGCCGGAGAGCCGGTGGCCATTCTCGGGCCCAACGGCGCCGGCAAGACGACGTTCATCCGCATGGTGGCCACGCTCATCGCGCCCGACCGCGGCACGCTCGTCGTCAACGGGCACGACGTCGTGCGCGACCCGATGGCGGTGCGGCGCATGATCGGCCTCGCAGGCCAGTCCGCCGCGGTCGAGGAGATGATGACGGGCCGTGAGAACCTCGTCATGGTGGCCAGGCTGTACGGCCAGGGCCGCGCCCAATCCGTGGCGTCCGCCGAGCGGATCCTCGAGCAGATGGACCTGGTGGAGGCCGCCGACCGCCGCGCCAAGACCTATTCCGGCGGCATGCGACGGCGGCTCGACCTGGGAGCGAGCCTGGTCGGCTCGCCCCGGCTGCTGTTGCTCGACGAGCCGACGACGGGCCTCGACCCCGGCAGCCGCAACGAGGTGTGGGACGCCGTGCACGTCATGAGCGCGCACGGGACCGACATCGTGTTGACCACCCAGTATCTCGATGAGGCCGACCACCTCGCCTCCACCATCGTCATCATCGACGGCGGCCGTGTCATCGCACAGGGCACGCCGAGCGAGCTCAAGTCCCGCGTCGGTGCCGACATGGTCGAGCTGCACACCATCGACGTCGCCACCATGCAGCGGGCGGCCGAGGTGCTGGCGTCGCTCAGGATGGCCGAGCCGTCCACCGATCCGTCGACGCGCCGGTGCTCGCTGGCCGCGCCGGGGGGTTCGAAGCTCCTGCCCGTCGTCGTCCGCGCGCTCGACGACGCCGAGGTGCCGGTAGAGGACATCGCGCTGCGGCGGCCCACCCTCGACGAAGTGTTCCTCGCCCTCACCGGGCACACCACGACCGACCCGACCACTCCCAAGGAGGACGCAGCATGACCATCACCCTCGATCCGCCGCGCCCGGCAAGGCCCATGGACGCGGCCAGCAACCAGGGCGCGTCGTTCCTCGTGGCGACCGAGCAGGTGGCGGCGCGCACGCTCAAGAAGTTCGTCCGCTCGCCGGCGCTCCTCATCGCCGGGACCGCGCAGGGGCTGCTCTTCCTGCTCATCTTCCGTTACGTCTTCGGCGGGGCGGTGGGCCACACCGGGAGCCTCTCCTACGTGGACTTCCTGGTGCCCGGCTTCGTGGTCACCGGCGTGCTCTTCCAAGGCATGAGCGCGGCCAGCGGGGTCGCCGACGACAAGGAGGGTGGGCTCTTCGACCGGTTGCGCAGCCTGCCGATCCGGCTGCTGTCCATCGTCTCGGGGCGGGTGGGCGCCGACACGGCGCTCGTGGCCTGGGGCGTGGTCGTCATGACGGCGGCGGGCTTCGCAGTCGGCTTCCGCGTCGGCGGCACGACGGCGGGCGCGGTGGCGGCGTTCGGCCTGACCATCCTCTACGGCTTCGCCTTCGTCTGGCTGTTCATCGCCCTGGGGTTGATGGCCGGCAGCCCCCAGGCGGCGCAGGGCCTGTCGTTCCTGGTCTTCCCGCTCAGCTTCGTCTCTTCCGCGTATGTTCCCGTCTCAACCATGCCCGGCTGGATGCAGGCCTTCGCCAACAACCAGCCGATGACGCAGATGGTCAATACGGTGCGGCTGCTCACCGGCGGTCCCCAGGCCCAGCAGCTACTGGGGCACTCCGTGCCGTACTACCTCGTGCCGTCGCTCCTGTGGACGGCCGGGTTGGTGGTGGTGTTCGCGCCGATCGCGGTCTGGAAACTGAAGTCTTCGTGAGCGACATGTCTTCTCGGGCGACATGGACCCCGGCCGGCGCTGACCGACGCCAAATGAACGGTCAGCGCCGGTCGAAGTCCTCGTCGTCGGGTGGCTCGCCGGTCTCGAGGACCGAGTTGACGGCCCAACGCAGTCGCTCCTGCGCATCGATCATCCAGTCGATGAAGAAGGCGTACTCCTCGACCTGGGTGATGTCCCCCTCGCTGTAGTCGGCGACGCGGTAGGCCGAGCGGTCGGGCAGGCGCTCCCACGACAGCGGTGCGCCGTAGAGCGACTCCAGCGTGTCCTGTTGGACCTGCAGCACGTCGAATTGTGCGGCGCTGGCCTCGGGGGTCCCGAGGTCGACGTAGAAGTCCGAGCGCAGGCGCCCGCCGGCGACGAAGCTCAGGCCGTAGTGCGTGCCGCGCACCGGGGACGGCAGCGTGATGAAGTTCTGCGCCGGCAGGGTCGTCATCTGTGTCCACTGCGGGTGGCGGACGCGGACCTTGTCGAGCCAGCGCGACCAGTACTCGCGGTACATGCCCCCCTTGCCCCCGCCGATCGGTCCGGCCAGCTCGGCCATGTTCCAGCCGGTCGGATCGCGCCACCACTGCGTGCCGACGTAATGGCCGCCGACCCCCGTGGCCTGCTCGACGATGTGACGGACCAGACCGGCCGGCGTATACGCCGCCTTGTCGACGTCCCACACGAGCGGGGCGGTGAGGTTGTTCTGCCAGTGCGCCGTGCGACGAGCGGGATCCATGTCGAGCCACTCCTCGAGCTGGCTGCGCATGTCGAAGTTGAGATCGGTGCGCGGACTGAGGGTGAAGATCGTGCCATCTGCCACCGACTCCGTCGAAATGAGCCGCCGCACGAGCGCCGCATCCTGCACCCGTCGCTTGGCCTCGGCCGCCTCCTTGGCCTGCTGGCGCTCCGGGCTGATGGTGAAGTCCTCGACCTCGCGTACCGGGTAGAGCTGGCTGACAGAGATCATCGGCACGTTGCTGCTGCCCGACTGCCCGTAAATGTAGGAGCGGAAGGCACTGATCTGGACGAGGGAGATGTCCAGGCCCATTTCGCTGAGCCAGACCACGCTGGCGCTCACGACAGCCGAGAAGTCGCGGGCCAGCAGGACGATGCGCGGGCGGCGCAACGACTCCGGCGAGAGGTCGGGGGCGTGCGCCTGCAGTTCGGCGAGGGCCTCTTCGGGGCTGATGGGGGTCTGGCGGCGGGACTGGAAGCGGGCGAAGTGGTCGGCCAGCGACTCGGGCAGCATCCGGCTCACCGAGGCGGCGTACTTGATCGCCGAGATCTCGGTGTCGGCCGACCGGCTGCTCTTGAGCTCGGCCACCACCAATCGGCCGTCGGCTCCGAGCCCGAGCACCGAGACACGGTCACGGGCGCGCCCACCGGCCGTCGGGACGCCGTCGAACTCGAAGGTCACGACCTTGATTGCGGGGCCGAGGATGGCGGGGTTCGACAGGACCCACTCCTGGAGATCGGCGCGTTGCTCCAGGCCCGCCTCTTCCAGCGAGATCATCTGCGCCGGCATCGCGACGGACCCAGCGACGGTGAAGAGCATTTCTTCCGCCATTTCTCAGGACAGGCTAGGACAAGCGGCTGTTTTCCTCAGGTACCGAAAGTCACACAAAGGCACAACAGAACATCAAAACTCGTGGCCAGACGCTTGCTGACCTCGGCGTGCCGCTGACGCTCAGCGGCTGCGGGTGCGTCGCGACCCGACGGGATCCGGTGTCGAGGTGTGCAGACGAGCCCCCGCTACCACCTCGTCGGAACGAGCGGGACGCTCCCGAAAATCGCGAGAAATTGTGCGGATTTTGTGCCCTGCTCGCTCACCCACGACGCCGTGGACCGCCGGAGAAACCGCGTCGCCGTCAGAGCGGGCGACTCAGATCGGCGCTCCGGGCGCGACGAGCGGCCACGGACGCTCGCGCTCGACCACGCGAGCCAGGTCGAGGAGCAGTTGCTCGGCGTGGCGCCGGCCGATGATCTGCATCGACACCGGGAGACCGTCGACCAGGCCGATCGGGATGGCGACCGCCGGGTGCCCGGTCGTGTTGGCCGGGATCGTCAGGGCGCCGTTGTTGCCCACCGCCGCCTCGAACCCGTGCTCGGAGATCAGATCCACGCCGTCGATGGTCGTCGGCATCGGACCCTGGGCCGCGAACGCCACGTCCGGGTTGGTGGCGCAGATGATGCAGTCGACCTGTTCGAAGATCTCGGCCATCTGCACAATGATCTGGCGCCGGAACGCTTCGATGTTCTTGGCCGTGTCCAGGTTGTAGTGGTTGGTCGCGATGTTGGCCGCCAGCATGATCTCGGGCGTGAGCTCCGACTCGCACGCAGGGTAGAGGTCGCCCAGCCCGACGAGCAGGCTCGCCGTCCCGGCCAGCGCCCATTCGAGCCCGCCCCGCGGCAGCGCGATCGGCACGTCGACCCGCGTCAGGCCGGCGTCCTTGATCAGCAGGTCGGCCGCCTGGTCCACCTTGTCCCGCACGGCCGACGCGACGATCGCCGCGCCGAGGTCGACCGACACGGCGACGCGCTTTCCCCGGACGTCCTGCTGTCCCAGCCCGGCCTCCCAGCCCTCGACCCGCGGCAACGAGAACGGGTCGCGCTCGTCGGCCCCGTTGCAGGCGTCGAACCAGCGGGCGGTGTCACGCACCGAACGGGAGAGGCACCCCAACACGGCGGTCAGCGGCTCGATCTCGGTGTGCGGCCCCTTCGGGATACGGCCGAAGGTCGCCTTGAGGCCGAACAATCCGGTGAAGCCGGCCGGGATCCTGATGGAGCCACCGCCGTCGCCGCCCGTGCCCAGGGGGAGCAGTCCGCCCGAGACCGACGCGGCCGAACCGCCCGACGATCCACCGGGCGTGCGCGCCAGGTCGTAGGGGTTCGACGTCGCGCCGTGCAGGCGGGTGTAGGTGCAGTTGATGCCGCCGAACTCCGACGCCGTCGTCTGCCCGACCAGCACCGCACCGGCCTGGCGCAGGCGGTCCGTCATGATGCCGTCGTACTCGGAGACCCGGTCCTTGAACACCAGTGACGCCTCGGTCTGCGGCCAGCCCTGGACGGGGTCGAGCTCCTTCATCCCGATCGGCACGCCGCCCAACGGCAGGCTCACGTCAGCCGAAGCGGCCGCCTCCCGGGCCTGCTCCTCGTCGACGAAGCACACCGCGTTCAGCTTCGAGTCGGCGACGGCCGCCAGCGATCCCTCCAGCGCCTCGGTGGGCGAGATGGTGCCCGCCCGGTAGGCGTCGACGAGGGAGCATGCGTCGCCCGCCCATGGTTCTCCTGTCACCACTCACGAGGCTACCGAAAGGACGGCCGTCGCTGGAGCGAACCTCTCGGGAGAGGGTGCTGGCATGGCCAGGCCCCGCGTGGGTCCGCATATATCTGAGCTGGCGGTCGACTAGGTCTCAGTCATGGTGGCGGCGTGAGACGTCGCCGAGCTGACCGAGTTGGTGAACACGGCCCGAACCTCCCAGCCGTTCTCGAGGCCGTTGAGTGAAGACGCGGTCAAGGTGGTCGATGTGGCCCCTGAGAGGTTGCTCCAGGTACTCCCCGCGTTCACCGAGTATTGCCACTGCACAGTGGGAGTCGGGGTGCCGCTGGCCGCTGCGGTGAAGGTGGCCGAACCCCCCGAGGTGTAGGTCTGGCTCACCGGCTGGGTGGTCACCACCGGGGCGGCTCCCAAGGTCATGGTGGCGGGGTTGGACGTCGCCGAGCTGATCGAGTTGGTGAACACGGCCCGAACCTCCCAGCCGTTCTCGAGGCCGTTGAGTGAAGACGCGGTCAAGGTGGTCGATGTGGCCCCTGAGAGGTTGCTCCAGGTACTCCCCGCGTTCACCGAGTATTGCCACTGCACAGTGGGAGTCGGGGTGCCGCTGGCCGCTGCGGTGAAGGTGGCCGAACCCCCCGAGGTGTAGGTCTGGCTCACCGGCTGGGTGGTCACCACCGGGGCGGCTCCCAAGGTCATGGTGGCGGGGTTGGACGTCGCCGAGCTGATCGAGTTGGTGAACACGGCCCGAACCTCCCAGCCGTTCTCGAGGCCGTTGAGTGAAGACGCGGTCAAGGTGGTCGATGTGGCCCCTGAGAGGTTGCTCCAGGTACTCCCCGCGTTCACCGAGTATTGCCACTGCACAGTGGGAGTCGGGGTGCCGCTGGCCGCTGCGGTGAAGGTGGCCGAACCCCCCGAGGTGTAGGTCTGGCTCACCGGCTGGGTGGTCACCACCGGGGCTGTGCCGGGGGAGAAGTCATACGTCGTCGTTGCCCCACCTGCACCATCGGTACCGATCGAGATTGCATCGACGTTGCCGATCATTGCCGGCCAACCGCCACCCACGTCAGCACCCACCCCGAGAACGGTGGCACCGGGGTAGAGACTGAGGAAGGCACTCCAGCTGATCGGGTCGTCGATGCCTCCCGGAGCAGAAGAGGCGATGTGGGTGGCCCAGACGACGCCGGAGAGCACGTTGTAGCTCTGCCAGGTGTTGGCCGTGTCGGGAGTGGCCTGCTCGTACGGTTCGTAGTTGATCGTCGAGAAGGTGATGCTGGGGCTGAGATCGGCCTGCAACTGGAATCCCGGATCGTAGTTAGGGGCATTGTTCGTGTACGCCGAGTACGAGAGTGTCGAGATATTCGAGAGTGCCACGCCCTCGTGGTCATAGTTGAAGGCATCCCAGTGGTCGCTCGTGCCGGTCAGCGACATCTGAAGGCTGCCCGCACTGGGGCCGCCGGCCGGGCCGTTCACGATGCTGACGCTTCCGCCGCCGCTCGACTCGTTGGTCACGACGAACTGCCCGGTGGTCGGAGACCCCGAGACGAGGTTCGGTGGGGTGACCACGACGGTGCTGCTCGGCCCGGCCGTGGCGTTGAACCGCACCGCCGGGACGTAGTACGGGGATCCTGTTCCGCTGACGGCCCACCCGGTATTGGCGCCACCGTCCCAACAGCTCGACGTGTCGGCGGCCCCGTCGATGCGGAACGTGCCCGTCCCGCCCGCTCCATTGTCGCAGTAGTCCGCTGCGGTTTGCGTGTTCCAGTAGATGGTGCCCGGGTTGGGATCGGTCCCCGTACTCACGTTGGTCGGGTCATGGCTGAGCCCGACGTTCAAGGAGTCGTAGCCGCAGCCGGACACGCTGGCGTGGCAGGCGGTCGAGTCCCCGTACGGGCTAGCTCCGTAGTCCGAAGTGTTGTAGGCGATCCCGTAGATGACGTTGCTGGGAAGCACGACATTCTGCCCACTGAGATCGAAAGTGACGTTGGTGGCCAATCCGTTGTCGCAGGTGTTGTCGCTCGCGTTGAACCACTTCCCGTTGGTCGCCGTGCAACCCTCAGCCGAGTAGACGCTCGGATCGCTGGCCGACGGACGGTAGGGAATCGCGAAGGTCTGCGTGTCGGTTGCCAGCAACCCGCCAACCGCATTGTTGGCACCGACACCGTAGATGTTGAGTGTGATGGGCTCATTGAACGTCGCCCCGGGGGTGGTCACGCACGCATCGGCGGTGCCATATCCCTGACCCCAGGCACCGTTTTGACAACCCCAGGAGCTCATCGTCACGACCACGTTGTTCAAATCGTTCGCCGCACCGCTCAGGGAGACCTGGTTCCCGACTTCGGAGGTCTGCGTTGCCTCGAAGCCAAGGCTCGGAAGGTTGCCCGGAAGCGGGCTCACGGTGGAGTCGTACACAACCGTGGTTCCGGACGCTCCCGCTGGTGCCGCCCAAGGCGTCCCTGAGACGACGACGCCCAGCATGCCGGTAATCAGCGCAAGGCCGATACCGCCGACACGGACGCGGAAAGACGACGGCTTCAACATGGTCAACTGCCCCCTTGGAGCGCGTTGAACGCACCCCGCCTATTTGGGAACCGCCCAATGACCCCCCGCCACTGGCCCCCGCCAATATCTGAACAACGAACGCATGTATAACAAGATGTTGGTGGGATTGCCACCCCCATTTTGATTTTGTCGCGTCCCGGTAACGGAGCGTTCATCATCGAGACAACAAGGGGTAAAGGGTCAGGCTGCGGCGACACGAATGTCGCGACAACCTGACTCGTTGAAAGCTGTCTACTCAGTCGTCCGCCTCCTGAAGGAGTGCAGCGCCAGCGGGCAAAGAGCTGTTCGACAGAGGGAAGTGCCACTGGCACGGTGTCGCTTTCGAAGGGTACCGGGCACTACGAAGGTACGTGTGGGTACCTGAGCTACTCCGAGACGGATGTCTGGATCCTTCCTCGAACTGCGAGCGGGAATTGCAACGACACGGATCCGCTTCATCATTTCGCAATGCAAATCCGGAGCCGGATTGGTCTCATTTTCAACTCGGCTGGCTCCGCCGGCCCCTCGTCCCGGAGTTGTCCGAAGTGCCCCATACCCGTGCGCCGAGATGGAGACATCCTTTAGGGACATCCGATCATGCTGGGTGTTCAAGGGCTTCCGCTCATGGACGCCGGGACGTCACTTCATGGGTGCTGTGAGACGCGAAACGCACCCGGCCCCGGACCGCCTACTCGAGTACAACCGAATACCCAGCAGCACGTTGGCCAGGACGAGCGGCTCCCCAGGCACGCATGCAGACGATCAGCAATGGACTCACAAATCCAATCTCAGCGTCGCTTTGCCAAAGTGCAACTATGTAAAATTCGCATGCCGAGGGATTGGCGTCCTGGGCACATCCGGACGAGCGACTCGGAAGGCGGAGGCCCGTGGTAAACCATCGCCCCGAGCTGGACGGCCTACGCGCGTTGGCCGTGCTGCTGGTGATCGCATCGCACCTTGCCGTGCCGTACTTGTCAGGCGGTTGGGTGGGCGTCGATGTCTTTTTCGTGCTCTCGGGCTACCTCATCACGTCCATTCTGGTGCGAGAGTTCCATCGCACTTCGTCGATTGCGCTCGGTCACTTCTATCTCCGACGCGCCTTGCGACTGTATCCCGCCCTGCTCGCGATGCTGCTGGTCTGTGCGTTTTGGTATGGCCTTTTTGGAGAAACCGACACGTTCAACGGCTACCTCCACACAGCTGCGTATTCGGGGTTCTATCTTCAGGACCTTGTTTCCGGATACGGAGGTGGTCCTCATGGATCCCTCGGATTCACGTGGAGCCTCGCCCTGGAGGAGCAGTTCTACCTCTTGTGGGCCCCGTTGCTCTTCCTCTGCCTCAAGCGCGGATGGCCATTGATGAAGGTGACCTTGGCCCTGACATTGGCGTCCACCACGGCGTTGTCCGTGGAATGGGGCAGTCACTACAGCGGGAATGCCTTGGTCTACTTCCGCCCAGAAACGCGGGCAAATGAGCTCTTTCTTGGTTGTCTCTTGGCAATTCTGCTCCCCCGACTCCAGCCCAAGTTGGCTCAGAGCCGAAGCGCCTCCAATGCCCTCAGCTGGTTGGGATTGGCCGGGCTCCTCGGGGTGGAGCTCTACGGCGAGCACTTCTCGCGAGCTTCGTTCTATCCCCTCCAAGAGGTATGGGCGGGAGCGAGTGCCGCCATCCTGATCGTGGGTTTGTCGGTGGGCATGAACCGTTCGCTCGTCAATCGGGCACTGATGACCCGGCCCGCGGTGTCCGTGGGCCGCATCTCCTACGGCATGTACCTGTGGATGATCCCATCCATCATTCTCCTCGACAAATACCTGGCTTCCTACCCCATCGACTGGCGAGGCTTTGCCATCGTGGCATTGGCCTTGATCATGCTCTTGGCGTCCGCCAGCTATGTCCTGGTCGAGAAACCATGCTTGAGCCTGAAACGGCGCTTCGAAGTAGTGCGCACCTCTCCCGAACCGGAGAAGCACGCCTATGCGGTAGCCCCCACGTAAGACCGTCAGAAGCCAGGGACACCCCGCACCCTGGGGGTGCCTCGCTCATCGCGCCAGGCCGGAATGAGCAGCGGCCACTGCCGACCATTAGTCCCGACCATTGAGTCAATGGAGGTGTTGGTCAGCGCCGCCACACACCTCGTCTACTCCGTCGTCCGCTTCTTGAAGGAGTGCGCCGCCAGCGGGCAGGCCACGGCGAGGATGGCCGCCGACCAGAGCAGCGCCGCCTCGACCGGATGCTGCATCGGCCAGGCCTGCACCATGGCAGAGGGATTCGGATTGCCCCAGAGGTTGCGCGTTCCCGACACGACGGCGCTGACCGGATTCCAGGTGGCGATGGCCTGGAGCCACCCCGGCATGTGCTGGGTCGGCACGAACGCGTTGGACACGAACGTCAGTGGGAACAAGACGATGAAGCCGAACGAGCCGGCCGACTCGGGGCTCTTGGAGTTCAGCCCGACGCAGGCCGACACCCACCCCACCGCGTAGGCGAAGAGCAACAGCAGACCCAGCCCCCCGACGACCGAGATGGCGTTCGCGCCGGGACGCCAACCCACCGCGAGCCCGGTGAGGATGACGATGGCGGCGCACAAGACGGATGTCAGGAAGTCCGCCGCCGAGCGACCGACCAGCACCGCCGAGCGCCACATGGGCAGCGTGCGGAAGCGGTCGATCATGCCCTCGTGGAGGTCGGTACTGAGGCCGATCGCCGTCCCCATGGTCGATGTCGTCAGGTTCAGCGCCAGAATGCCGGCCAGCAGGAAGTCGACATAGCTGCCGCCACCCGGGATCGGGATGGCGCCGCCGAAGATGTAGACGAACAGGACCGTGAACAGCAGCGGCTGGATCGTCACGTCCGAGAGCTGCATCGGCTCCCGGGAGATGTGCACGAGGTTGCGCCGGGTCATGGCCCAGATGTCCGCCAGGGAACCGAGGAAGCTCCCACCCGAATGCGGGCGGTCGAACCCGGTGCTCGACGGTGTCAAGACGGCAGTCGTCATGCGCGTACTCCTTCCAGTTCGTGACGGCCTTCGCCGGACCCGACCGGACCGGGGGGACCAGCAGCGGCACCGCCCGAACCCGAACCCGCGTCCGAGCCCGAGCCCGAGCCCGACCCAGACCCGTCGTCCTCGTCGGCACCTTCCTCTTCGATGTGCCCGCCCGTGAGCGAGAAGAACACGTCATCGAGAGACGGCTGCCGCACCTCGATGTTGTCCACCAGCACACCCGCGTCGTCCAGTGCCCGCACGACCAGGGTTGCCAGGCCCGTGGACGAGTCGACGCCGGCGCTCAGCGTTCGTCCGTCCTTGCTGACGTGGACCGGTCCGGACACCAGCGGTGCCATGGCGCCGACTGCCGAAGCATGCGGCTCGGCCAGAGTCACCTCCAGGCGGGCGCCCCGGCTCGCCTGCTTCAATTCCTGCGGGGTCCCCTGCGCAATGACCCGGCCGTGGTCGACGACCACGATGTCGTGGGCCAGCTCGTCGGCCTCCTCCAGGTACTGCGTCGTCAGCAGGACCGTGACGCCCTCGCCGAGCAACTCCCGGATGGCCTCCCAGACCCGCTGGCGCGATGTCGGGTCGAGACCCGTCGTCGGCTCGTCCAGGAACAGAACGGGCGGGCGGGTCATCAAGGAGCCGGCCAGGTCCAGCCGGCGGCGCATCCCGCCCGAGTAGCCCTTGAGCACGCGGTCGGCCGCGTCGGTCAGCTCGAACTGCGCCAGGAGCTCCTTGGCCCGGACCCGGGACTCCGCCCGGCCCAGGTCCGACAGCTCGCCGATCAGCACCAGGTTCTGGCGCCCCGTCAGCAGCGGGTCCAACGTCGCGTCCTGGGCCGCCACGCCGATGTGGCGCCGCACCTCGGCCGGATTGCGCAGCACGTCGATGCCGGCCACCGTCGCCGACCCCGAATCGGGTCGGGCCAGCGTGGTCAGCACCCGCACGGCGGTCGTCTTGCCGGCCCCGTTCGGGCCCAGGAGGCCGAGGATGGTGCCGGCCGGCACCGCGATGTCGACACCCGCCAGCGCCTGGGTCTCCCCGTAGCGCTTGGTCAGTCCTTCCGCCTGGATCATGAGGTCAGTAGCCATAGACATCCTTACCGGTCGTTAAGTAAACTGCTGTCCAAAGAAATGGTAAGCCTGTACTTACCTGTCGTCAAGTAGGTAGCAGGACAATTCACGGGTAAGGTGCAGGCCGAGATGGACGAGATGGACGATATGGACGAGATCGCCAGCGATATGACCGAGACACCGCAGAGCCGGGACACGTGACCCAGACCACCGACGACCAGGCAGACCAGGCACGAGCGCAGCAGGCCGAGCAGGCGGAGGAAGACGCCATCGGCGAGCTCGAGTCCGTCATCGGCGAGGAGCCCGACATCGGCCCGCTCTCCCAAGCCCCAGCCCAAGCCCAAGCCCCAGCCCCAGCCTCAGCCCCAGCCGCCACCAGAGCCACTACCACCACCCCCGCCGCCAGCGCAGTCCCACCCCTGGTCGACGCCAAGTCCGACACCCGCCAGCGCATCCTCAGTGTGGCTCTCGACCTCTTCACCGAGCAGGGCTACGACGGCACCAGCCTGCGGGAGATCGCCGAGCAGCTGGGCGTCACCAAGGCGGCCCTCTACTACCACTTCGAATCAAAAGAAGACATCCTCATGGCGCTGCACATGCGCATCCACGACTTCGGTCGGGAGGCCTTGATGCTGATCGGGGAGGGGCCGGTCACGCTGGAGCTGTGGGGACAGCTGCTCGATCAGATCGTCGGCGAGATGCTGGCCCAGCGCAAACTCTTCCTCATGCACGAGCGCAACCAGGCCGTGTTGGAGAAGCTGCACCGCGAGGACCACGACGCCGAGCACGAGGACATCCAGAACCAGTTCCGCAGGGTCCTGGGCGACGAGCGGGTGCCGGCGCGGGACCGGGTGCGCATGGCGGCGGCTTTCGGCGTCGTCTTCTCGAGCATCTTCCTGGGCGACGCGTCCTTCGATTCGACGAGCAAAGAGGAATTGGAGGTCATGCTCCGCGACATCCTCCACGACGTCCTCGGCGGATGACGGCCCTGGTCCCGCCGGACAAAACCCCAGCCCCGGCTGGCTACAGTTCCTGACGGTGACTGACGCCCCAGCAGGAATGCCGCACGAGCACCCCTTCACGATCGCCATCGACGTGGGCGGCACAGGCCTCAAGGCCGACGTCCTCGACAAGGAAGGTGTGGCCGTGGCGGGGCGGGTGCGGGTGCCCACGACCTATCCCATGCCGCCCCACGACTTGGTCCACACGCTGACGAAGCTCGTGGCCAAGCTGCCCGAGGGGGACAGGGTGTCGTGCGGCTTCCCCGGCATGGTCCGCCAGGGCCATGTCCTCAGCGCGCCGCACTTCATACTGGAGAAGGGCCCGGGCTCCAAGGTCGATCCTCAGCTCTTCGCGCACTGGTCGGATTTCGACCTGGCCGCCGCCCTGACAAAGTCCATCGGCAAGCCGTGCCGCGTCGCCAACGACGCCGACGTCCAGGGTTTGGCCGTCGTGAAGGGCAAGGGCTTCGAGGCGGTGATCACCCTCGGGACCGGCTTCGGCACGGCGTTCTTCATGGACGGCAGCCTCATGCCCCACCTGGAGTTCTCGCACCTGGAGTTCCGCAAGGGCGAGACCTTCAACGAGCAGATCGGCGAGGCGGCACGAAAGAAGGCCGGCGACGAGAGCTGGAACAAGCGGGTCCGCAAGGCCATCGTCTATCTCGATTCGCTGTGTTTTTTCGACCACCTCTACATCGGCGGCGGCAACGCCGGCCGGGTCAACCGGCGCGACCTGGGCGACGTGCTCGAGCGCATCACCGTGGTGGACAACAGCGCCGGCATCCTCGGTGGCATCAAGCTCTGGGAGGGTCAGCACGTCGGCGTCGAAGGGGGACCGCAGTGACCGCGATCGACACCGAGCCCTTGGCTTGGGATCCGCTGAACGAGAAGTACAAGGCGGACCCGCACGCCGTCTGGAAGCGCCTGCGCGACGAGCAGCCCCTCTATTACAACGAGGAGCTCGACTTCTACGCGGTGAGCCGCTTCGCCGACGTCGACGCCTTCAGCCGTGACCCCAAGACGTTCGTCTCCTCGCACGGCACCGTCCTCGAGATGATCACGGCCGACCCGATCGACATGCAGATGATGATCTTCATGGACCCGCCGGACCACACCCGCTACCGGCGCCTGGTCTCCAAGACCTTCACGCCGCGTCGCATGAAGCTCCTCGAGGACGACATCCGCGCCCTGTGCGTCAACCTGCTCGACGGCCTGGTCGGCCGCAGTTCGTTCGACTACGTGCAGGACTTCGGCGCCCGCGTCCCCGCCTACGTGATCGCCGCGCTTCTCGGCGTGCCACCGGAGGACCGCGACATGGTCCGCGGCTGGATCGACGAGTCGTTCCACCTCGATCCCGAGACCGGCATGTCCAACGAGATCTCGCAAACGGCGATGTTCAGCTTCATGGAGTACCTCGGCAAGACGCTGACCGATCGCCAGGCCAACCCGCGCGACGACATGTTCACGGACCTCGTCAATATGGAGATCACCGAAGACGACGGCGTGCCCCGTCGGCTGACGCTGGAGCAGGCGGTCAACTTCGCGGCGCTCATCGGCAGCGCCGGCACCGAGACCGTGGCCCGCATGCTCGGGTGGGCCGCCCTGGCGCTCGACAACAACCCGGACCAGCGGGCCGAGCTGGTGGCCGACGCCGGCCTGATCCCGAACGCCGTCGAGGAGGTCCTGCGTTACGAAGCACCCTCGCCGGTGCAGAGCCGCTGGTGCACTGAGGACGTCGAGGTGCACGGGGGCACCATTCCGGCCAACTCGAAGGTCGTGATGATCACGGGTTCAGCCGGCCGGGACGAGCGGGCCTACCCGGACGCCGACCGCTTCGACATCCACCGGAAGTTCGACCACCACCTGTCCTTCGGCTACGGCATCCACTTCTGCCTCGGCGCCGCCCTGGCGCGGACCGAGGGGCGGATCGCCCTGGAGGAGACCTTCAAGCGATTCCCCGAGTGGTCGGTGGATATGGCCCGGGCGGTGCCGCTCTACACTTCAACGGTGCGGGGCTACACCAAGCTGCCGATCAGCGTCTGAGGCCGATCGCAACCCTGGCGCGCCGGCGTCCGGCGGCCGTCAGCCAGCGACTCGGCCGTTATCGGGTCACCACCACCGTCGCGGCGGCGTGCTGACGGTGTAGCCCGCCGGGGGGAGACTCGACGCGGCCACCCCGGTGGCGATGGGGTGAAAGCCAGGGGAACTCGACGATGCGGGCAGAGGTCCCACGAACGGGTTGAGGGGCGCCGCCAGGGTGGGAGGCTCGGCGAACGCCGGCCTTTCGAAATCGAAGAACTCGAACATGTTGATGGCGTTGGCGTCACGGTAGGTCATGGCCGGCAGGTTCCACTTCGTCTCCATGAACTTCAACAAGCTGGTGTGGTCGTGCACGACATGGGACACGAAGTCTCGCCGGGCAAACGGCGAGATGACGACGCAGGGGACCCGGAAGCCGGTCTGGTCATAACCGCCGGGTTGGTCCGGGGGAACCGTGATCTCCGGCGGCACGTTGTCCGGCCGGACCGCGGGCTGGGGCGGCACGTGGTCGAACCATCCGCCGTGCTCGTCGTAGACGAGGAACATCGCGGTGCTGGACCAATTGGGAGACGCCAGAACGGCAGCGATGATCCGTGCGGCGAATGCCTCGCCGATGGAGATGTCGCCGTCCTCCTCGGAGTAATCGGTGTACGGGTCGACGAGCGAGAACTGGGGGAGCTGGCCCGCGGCGGCGTCGCTCAGGAATTGGTTGATGGGCGCCATCTTCCCGTCGGTCTGGTTGTCGAGGTATTCGGGGAGGAAGAGCGCTGCCGTGGGAAGGTCCGAGTAGTAGTCCCTCCAGGTGATGTCGTAGGTGTTCAGCCGGTCGAAGATGGTTCCGTTGGGTGCATCCGTGCCGGAGATACCCGTCGCGTTCGTCGAAACGTCACCCAGGGCCGTCGCGGCGATCAGGAAGCGGCGATTCGGATAGGTCTGTGCCATGACCGAGCAGAAGTAACGATCACCGATGGGGAACTGCGAGGCCAGCGAGTAATAGAAGGGGAGCTGCGCGCCTGTGAAGTGACCCATTGATGCCGGCCCACAGGTCTGGGCGAAGCCCGAGTTCGTCCCACCGGCCCAGCACAGGTGGGAGCTGTCCCAGCTCTGGCTGATCTGGGAGCCGGTCGGTGTGGCGGTGTTCGGCATCGGAAACGAGAGGATGTAGTCACCGTCGGGTCCGGGGTTGTAGTTGAGCGGCGACCCGTTCCGGCCGAACGAAAGCCCGTCGCCGCGGCCGAGCATGCCGAAATGGTCGTCGAAGGAGTGGTTCTCCATCATGAGGATGACCACGTGCTCAATAGCGGGCAGCGTGTCGGTGCCGGGCGGGAGATGGGGGTAGGGCAGGCTGTCCGGCGGGAGAAGCTGCCCCCAGGGCCCGAGGCCGGGCGCCCCCGAGGGCGCCCTGCCGTTCGGGAGCACCGCCGAATAACCGTTACCGCTGGCGCCCGTCTCAGTGCTCAGGCCGGCGACGGCGGCTCCCGTCGCCACCGCCCCGCCGAGAAGCGCCCGTCGTCCGAACCTGCGCGCGTCACCCATGGCGCTCAACGTAGTGACTCAGCGCATCGAACGAGCGGTTACTCCGACGTCCACACACTTGGCGGGTCCATACCGCCTCTGATCAGCAGATTTAGCGCCCGTCGGCCTCGTCCGGGGTCCGATAGACTGCCTCTTTCACCCAGCGCTCGTAGCTCAACGGACTAGAGCATCTGACTACGGATCAGAAGGTTGGGGGTTCGAATCCCTCCGAG
>CAVRJN010000003.1:0-180566 GCA_963721585.1 uncultured Acidimicrobiaceae bacterium
ACGGAACCTACGGGGAGCTTGGTGCGATGCGTGTCCCCTACCACCACGGCTGTGTGAACCACTACGTCGACCATTTCAAACTCATGACCCGATCGTTCGTGAGCAAGAACGACGACGCAATTCTGGAATTCAGGGAGATGAAGAGGAGGCGAGCGGCCTGGCCGGATATAGCCGCTCTTTACGGCGTACTCCTCCATCCCGAGACGCTCATCAGGTTGAACGTGGGAACTGCATACCCCAGGCCATCGAACTCTGGTTGGGGGCAGTTCCGAAATGACTTCTCAGATCCGCTCTTAAGGGGGATTGAATCTCACTCTCTCGCTCAGCTCATCGACGGCACGATGACGGGCGTCGCTCCACTCAACGAGGAAGAGTGGGCATTCGTTGGCGGATATTTCGGTTTTCACTGGATCGAAGACGCTTCGGTGCTGTTCTGGGCGAACGTGGAAGATCTCTTGGATCCGAAGGGTCGCTATGAGATCCAAGGAGGAATGGGCAGGCTCGTCGAGAGCTTTCTCTCATAGGATTGATGAATGCTCGTGTTGCGCTCCGTCCCGATACACCTGTCAACGGTATAGAGCTATCAACGGATGACGGGGTGCTGGTCGACATTCCTGGGCAGCGTCTCCGCTTCGACGCTGCCATTTGCGCAGTCCCAGCCCCGGCTGTCGCTCGCATTGACTTCACGCCAGAGCTCCCCTCGAAACAGGTAGAGGCGATACGGGCGGTTCGCTATTTCCCGGCAGTAAAGGCATTGGCCCACTGTAAGGAGCGGGCGTGGGAGACCCTGGACGGGATATTCGGCGGGTCCAGCGCGACCGATCGACTGCACCAGCAGTGTTGGTATCCGTCTGATAACGCTACTGCCGAGGCGGACGAGGACCTCTTGGTGGGAAGCGGACGAGCAATGACGAGGTTGACGAGGAGGGTTTTCCGGTAGTCGTACCAACGAAGTGGCGAGCAGCGGATCCTGACCTGAATGGTCCAGGTGTCTTCATTGCGGCCTACGTGTGGGGAGCCAACGCCGAGCGAATCGCTGCCATGCCCGATCCCACTCGCCAGGAGCAGTTACTCAGATCAATACGTCGAACTCACCCTTGGATCGACACATACCTTCTGGAGCCTTTGGAGGTCCGTTGCTGGCCGAACGAGGACAACCCGGGTGGGGGGGCCTTTGCGTACTTCGAACCCACCTGAGCAGCGCCGGTACGGGCCCTGGCTCTGCCGTCCGCACGGCGACCGGGTGTTCTTCGCTGGAGAGCATCATGGGGTGGCTCAAGGCTGGATCCAGGGGGCGATCCAGTCGGCCCTAGCAGCCGTTCGAGGTGTAGCAGCACTGCCCTGACCTAGGAGTTTGCCGATCCAGTTCGGCTTCGTCCTTTGAGCCTTGATTTCTGACTTCTGTCGACTAACATGTTAGTACGTTGCAAGCGAGGAGCATAGACCATGACCCAGCGAGAGCAGGCATATAACGCGATCCGAAGGGCCGTCCTGGAGGGTCAGGTGCCCATTGGCGAGACGCTCTCGGAGCGTAAGTTTACCGACACGTATCTGGCCAGCGAGGATCTGGGGAGGACCCCGATCAGGGAGGCGCTAGCCGTGCTGGCCCTACGCGGGCGGGTACGGCAGCTTCCACAGGTGGGGTTTGACGTGCCCCCAGTGACGCCAGCGGAAGCCAAGCGCATCGTTCATGTCCGACACGCCATGGAGCGTGTGATCGTCGAGCAGCTACCAGCTGATCTCGCAGGAAGCGGTGTCGGAGGGGCTGTCGACCGCATGAAACGAGCAGCGAAGGACGAGATGCCCTTCGAATTCATGACCGCGACGAGGGATCTTCACATCGAGATCTGTGTACGAGCTGACTACGGGGCAGAGGCTCAGAACGTTGGAGCCTTCTACGACCGGTTGCAGTTGTTCTTTTGTACAGCAGGAAGACAGCTCGTTTTCGGCGAAATGGAGAAGCTGGCGGACCTCTACGACCGGTTCAGCGTTCATATCTTCACATCCGACATTCATTCGGCACTTGGAGTCTTTGACGAGACAGCTCGGGTGGAGCTGGCGATAGTCGAGGAGCGAGAAGAGTCGGTCGAGCCGGAAGAGACTCAGCGCTGGCGACGCGGTCGCTGTTGCCTAGAGTCCCGGACGTGCCCCTTCCCGCCTCGAGTCCCCAACCTGATCAGGCGCAGGACCTTACAGCCCTCGTTGTTGGGGGCTCGTCAGGCATAGGGCTTGCCGTGGCAAGTTTGTTCGCGTAAAGGGCATCCGAACCGTGATTGCGGGTCGAGACGAGAAGAGGGGGCGATCAGCAGCCGTGAAGGTCAGCGCTTTGGGGACAAGATCCTCATTCGCTATAGCCGACGTGGCAGATCCACACTCGGTCCAGACGATGATGGCTACTGCACTTCAGGAACTGAGGCATATTGACGACGCCGGCAATGGCGCGGGTTTTGAAGGTGCCCTGGGTTCGATCATCGATCGAGACCTTCACGAGTTTGATCGCACGATGGAGATCAATGCCCGAGGCACCTGGTTGTGTCTCGCCGAAGAACTCGCACATATGTCCTCCCGAAATCCGGGGCAATCGTGAACATCTCCTCCATTCAGGCGCGGCAGCCGGTCAGAAATGCGGCCGCCTACGCCGCCTCGAAAGCTGCCATTGAGAGTCTGACCAGAACGGCCAGCATTGAGGCTGCTCCATTGGGAGTACGCGTCAATGCGGTCGCTCCGGGCGCAGTCGACACTCCAATGAGGACGAGACTCAACGATGCTGCCGGAACGAGTGGGATCGTTCCGGTCGGCTCGACCCCGCTCGGCCCGATGGCAACGGCTGACCAGGTCGCACATTCAGTCATATGGCTATGCTCGTCGGAGGCGAGCCACATTACGGGCCAAACGATAACGATTGACGGAGGCTCGACTGTCTAGTTCTGAAGCTCCAAACGTCGCACCGATTACTGGGCGTCATTGACAACCGAGTGTCCGCAGATTTCCTGTCTCAGGGTGAACCAGATCTACTCGGGTTCATCGCTCTCACTAACGCTGGCACGAATGGCGCGCCAGAGCAAAAGCCCATGAGTCCTCATCAGATGGTTGGTGCCCTCGGAGTTGATACCAGCCAGCATCTCGACATCGCGTACCGCGGCTGGGCCGACTTGGCGAAGGCCAGCAGTGAATCAGGAAACGTCTGTGTCGGCGCGACAAGTATGCGGGTGCCTAGGAGATCCCACATCGTTGTCCCGAGCGCCTCTGCGATCTGGTAGAGCGTACGGCCGGAGGGCCTTACCTCGTGCTTGCTGTTCTCCAGATTGGAGAGGTAGCTCTTCGCGATGCGAGCCTTCTCGGCGAGAGCGCTGAGGGTGAGGCCAAGTTCGTTTCGACGTTGGCGAATGCGCGCACCAACGGTCGGTTCATCCATATCAAGCCGCTGAGTGATGGCGGTCCTGCCAGAAGATCGCCATGACCCGTTTGTGGTAGCCACCCCGGTGGTCAGTGTAGGGGAAGAGCCGAGCTGAAACGTGGAGCCTGTCAGAGTTGATCCCGAGTTCATTGAGTGACGTGATGTCCTCGACGATCTCACCGTTGAACGCGCGATTAAGCGTGCCGCCTTCAGTCGCTGACTTGTTGTGCGGGACAAATGGAAAAGAACCACTCGAAGCGCTCGTGGTTACGCGGGAGCTTCGACTCGGCATCGAGGCGACCTCGTTCTTCCTTTCGAACTCCAGGTTCGAGCACCACAAGCAAGGTGGGTCTGGGTGCGAGGTGGACGGCTCGAAGCGCTGTCGCAGAGAGGCTGGCGTCATAGTGTGATGCGATTTGCTCAATGCCGTCCCAACCAGAGTCAGCCTCGATCAGATCGCGAAGGAAGAAGCGCCGCGGCAGGAGCAGCTCGGCTGCGGCGGCATCTGCAAGTTGCTCGGGTTGACTCGCTGCGGTGCGAGTCGGACTTGGGTCGCAGCGAAACAGAGTCATTTGCCGATACCCGGGCTGAAAGGTGTGCCCGACCTCATGGAAGCCACTGAAGCGCCGGCGGCCCCAGCTATCGCTGGCGTTAAGGCGCATGACGAGGCCGGTCGCCTCCGGGGTGAGTGAGCCCGCGAAGGGGAGGGGCTCCACCTTGACCGCCGTGATGTCTCTGTAGCTCGCCACCACTTCGAGTGAGATCGGCGGTTCCTCCCCCAGGTCCTCAATGATCCGCGCCGCGATCTCCTGGATGCACTCGAGATCTGAACGGCCTGGGAGAGCGAACCGAGCTTCTTCGAGGAGTGAGTGGGACGTGGACATTGGTTCTGTTGACCAGGTTACTTGTTCTCGAAAGCGAACGCGGATAAGGTGTTCTCTATCAAGAACGATCCGGTCGGAGTAGAGAAACCCAAATCCGGCCATGGAGGGAAGAACGATGGGATCCAAGGTGAGAAGTACCGGCCCCGGCGGGGTGCCCTGGGCGGTGATCGTGCCGGTGGTGCACGCCGCCGTCGACGTCGTCACCTCGGCCAGTTGCCCAAGCTGCGGCACGCGGGTCGTTCTTTATGTCTGTCCAAGCTGTCGCAAGATCGTGTGGCCTAATCGGGGCGACAACGCGGGCCGCCTGAGCATGTGGAGGAGGTGTGAAGCAATGGCAACCAGCAAGAGTGACGCCTCAAAGGCAGAAAAGCTCCTGTCCAACCCCAAGACCCCCAAGGTCGTGAAGAGCGTCGCAGCCAGCGACCTCGCACAGGCAAAGGGGAAGGGTAAAAGCAAGAAGTAGGCGCCGTCCACCTCTCCCGCGTTCCTGGGTCGAGGTCCGGCGCGGGACCGAATTTACAGCCAGATCCATGTCGTGAGGGGTGACGGTCCGTCGCCCCAGTCAACGGAAAGTCGAGATGAAATCGATGGCGAAAACAACTAGCGAAATCGTGGCCCAAATCGAGGCTCACGCGGGCACTCCTTACTCCAGCTGGTACGCCGGAATCGCAACCGATCCCAAGGATCGAATGTTCAACGACCACAACGTCGACGAGGAGAAAGGGGGGTGGATCTACCGGACAGCGGCGTCGAACGCTGATGCCAGAAGCGCGGAGAGTACGCTCCACGAAGCCGGTTTCAAGGGCGGACCAGGCGGAGGTGACGCGGGTACTACCGCGGTGTACGCCTACAAGGTCACTAGCAGCACGGTCGAATAGCCAGACGAGCGAGGAGGGGAAGACCGACTGCCGGGTCAAGCTACCTTCGGGCAGGAACCCGAAGATCGGCCGGATAAGCGAGTTTCTCGGGACTCCGCACCTGGTGCGACGATATTGAGTAGTGCAGTGCCTGGGCGGCTGCATAGGGCAGAGCCGCTGACCAGCACTTTTGCCGAGCTTGTAACCCGGAGGGTGCGCCCTGGTCCTGAACCCCCGCCACTCAGAAGTACGCAGGTCAGGGCCGGGCGCTGACCCTTCTGCTCCGGATACTTGCGGTGACCCGAACCACCCGGCTCGGGTCACCACTCGCTACTCATGGATGAGACCGCCCAGGCAGTCGTCCTTCGCAGCCCAGAAGCAACGACCCGTGAAGCTCGACCCCTCCTCCGATGCCGTCAGTTTGGAGGCACCAGGGCGCCGTTGACCAAGGTCCAGCCGGATGGGAGTGAGGTCGGTGTGCCCCTGGACCCACCGGACACGACACCCGTCAGATTCGCGCCGGCGAGCTTGGTTCCCTCCAAGTCGGTGTTGGAGAGATTGAGACCCTTGAAGTCGTCCCCGGCGACCAACGCGCCGGCGAGGTTGTCCCCGCTGAAGTCGGCGTCGGTTGCTATAGGCGCGATGAAGGACGTGTTCCGGAGGTCAGCGCCCGAGAGGTTGGCGCCGGTCAGGTCGGTGCCGAGGAAATCGGTTCCGGACATGTCGGCGTTAACCAGAGCAGCAGTGGAGAGGTCGGCGGTGATGAGGTCGGCGCGGGAGAGATCGGCGGCGGAAAGGTTTGCACCGGCCAGGTCGGTCTTGGAATAGTCCGCGCCGGCCAGGTCCGCGCCAGACAGGTCCGCGCCGGCCAGATCAGCGCCGGGCCCCGCCAGGTATCCGTCGACGACGCTGAAATCGAGAGGAAACTGGGCCGGCAGTGTCGTAATGCCGCCGGAGGTCACTCCCGTCATGACCGCACCGGTGAGGTCGGCGTCCGTCAGGTCAGTACCGGTGAGGATGTCGCCTGTGAGGTCCGCGCCGGCCAGATCGACGCCGGTGAGGTCCTGGCCGGCGAGGTTGGCGCCGGCCAGGTCGACGCCCGGCCCCGCTAGGTACCCGTCGACGACGCTGAACCCAAAGGGAGATTGGGCCGGCACGGTGGTGATGCCACCCGAGATCACACCGGTCATAGTGGCTCCGTTGAGGTCGGCGTTCGTGAGGTCGGTGTCTTTGAGGGTCGCGTCGTAGAGGTTCGCGAACGCCAGATCTGCACCGGTCAGCGTGGCAGCGGCGAGCGTGCTGCCTGAAAGATCGACGCCGAGGAGGTCGGCGTGCGCCAGGTTTGCTCCCGACAAGTCAGCCCCTTTCAGATCAGTGGCGTCGATGTCGACGTGCTGGAGGTCCGCGCCGCTGAGGTTGGCGCCGGCAAGATCAGCTCCCGGGTAGAGCAGATGGCCGTCGACAGGCACCCCGGGTACGATTGCCAGACTTGGTGAAGAGGGCTTGCTCCAGTCCGCGGCCACCTGGGCGTCGACCGTGAACGTGTACCGAACTCCGTTGACGAGACCGCGGACGGTGCAGCTGGTCGGGCCCGTCGTGGTGCAGTGGCGATTCCCCGGTCGAGAGGTCACCCGGTACCGCTCGACCCCCCCGCTGCCGCTCGACGACGAGGCCTTCCAGGAGAGGGTCGCTTTGCCGTTGCCGGCGACAGCCTGCAACGACGCGGGGCGCGTGGTGAGGACGCGGTCGCCGCCTCGGCAGATGACGTAGCGCCAAGCATTGTTGCGGCCGAGATCAGGCTCGCCACGATCGCCGAGCCGACCTCGCGTCGGTAGCGCATGGAGCTGGACCTCCTTTCCTCCGGACGGGGCGCCCCGATGTACCCTGCCGGTGACCGCAAAGGAGCGCGCACTACCCTCTGCGAGGGAGCGTACGCGGAACGGAGGGGCAACGTGTGGCGGAGCGTCCGAACGCCAACCGGATGGAGTCGGCGGGTGTTCACCGGGGCGTGGGTAATCGTGATGGCGATGCTGGCGGGCACGGTCGCCTGGGTGGGTTTGTTCGAGATTCCCGGCCAAGCCGGTGCATCTGTGCACTACGTGACCGCCCCCGAATCGTTGGTCAATCCGTTCGTCGGCACCGCTAGCGTTCCAGGCTGGACGCCCAATCCCTTTGTGGGCACCCAAACCGGGGGCAACACGTTCCCTGGAGCAGACGTGCCGTTCGGCATGGTCCAATGGAGCCCCGACACTCCGACCCGGCTGGACACGGGGGGGTATGACTACAAGGACACGTCGATCATCGGGTACAGCTTGACCCATTTCTCTGGCACCGGCGGCCCGATAGAAGGCGATGTCCCCATCCTTCCCGTGGAGGGAACCGTCCCGGCGGATCCTGCCGACGCCACAGAGCCCCTGAACCACAGCGACGAAGCAGCTTCGCCCGGCTATTACAGCCTGTTGGCTGGCGGGGTGAGAACGCAGTTGACCACGACTACCCGGTCCGGCATGGCCATCTTCACCTTTCCCAGCGCTTCACGAAATGGCACGCTCCTGTTCAAGGTGTCGGACAGCGCGAGCACCATGACGGCCAGCGATTTCCACGTTGTCAGCGGCACCGAGGTCGACGGTTCTGTGACGACCAGCACCTACAAGATGTATTTCGACATGGTCTTCAACCGGTCGTTCGCTTCGTCAGGAAATTGGAGCACCAACGGCAGAGGCGGGGACGTGACCTTTGACACCGCAGCTGATCCGGTGGTGCTGGCCAAGGTCGGTATTTCCTACGTCAGTACAGCCGACGCCGTGCTCAACCGTCGCGTCGAGAACCCGGGCTGGGACTTCCAGTCGGTCAGAGAGGCGGCTCACCGGACATGGAGCTCCCTTCTGGGAAGAGTGCAGATTGCCGGTGGCAGCAAAGCCCAGCAAGCAACCTTCTATACCGCTCTCTATCACTCGTTAGTCCAGCCCAACGTGTTCAATGACGTAAACGGCAAGTACATGGGATATGACGGAAAGGTCCAGAAGATCGGTCCGGACCAGAATGCCGAATATACGAACCTCTCGGAATGGGATATCTCCCGGGGTGAGATTCAACTCTTGTCGCTCTTGGTGCCGAACAGGGTGGACGACATAATCACGTCCATGCTGAACGACGATACGCAGACCGGTCACCTCCCTAAGTGGCCGGCGGACGACTCCGAGGGTTATGCGATGGTGGGAGACCCTGCAGATGACGTCATTGCTGACGCTTACGCATTTGGTGCCCGAAATTTCAACGTTCAGCAGGCGCTCGAGGACATGGAGAGACAAGCCGACGTTCCGAGCATCATCCGTCCTGGCCTCAATTATTACGAGCGCGATGGGTATCTCCCGATAAACGGCAAGTACGGCTGTTGTGATTCCAACGCGCAGGTGTCCACGCAGGAGCAGTACAACGTCGATGACAACTCCATCGCCGAGCTGGCTGGCGAGCTGGGAGAGAATGAAGTTGCTAAAAAATTTGCGACCCGTGCCCAGAATTGGCAGAACGTCTTCAACCCTGCCAGCGGTTTCATGCAACCGAAGCTTCTCAACGGGGCATTCGAGCCGGGTTTCGGTCCCGAACCGGGATTCGGTCCTAACCCATTCGACGGCTTTACCGAGACCGATTCCTATGTGTCGACAACCATGATTCCTTTCGACGTCAGGGGCCTCGTCGACGCGGAAGGTGGAGACCAGGCCTGGATCGCGCTCCTCAACGGTCTGACCTCGAGCGTCGTGGCCGACGGTACCAACCAGATCCAGATGGGCGACGAGCCGTCTTTCGGCGTCCCTTGGGAATACGACTACGTCGGCGTTCCCTTCAAGACCCAAGAGGTCGTACGGGAGATCCAGGACCAGGACTACGCCGACAGCCCCACCGGCCTGGCCGGGAACGACGACTTGGGGGAGATGAGCGCGTGGTACGTGTGGTCCGCTCTCGGCGCGTATCCGGAGAATCCCGGGTCCTCCGAGGTCGTACTGGGGAGCCCGCTCTTCAAACACATCGTCTTCCACCTGAGCGACGGCGGGACCATCGCCGAGAACGCCCCCGACGCTGCTGACAACGCGCCGTACGTACAGGGTCTGACCGTCAACGGAACGAGCTGGACGCGGACCTACCTCAGCTCCAGCATGTTCACCGAGGGCGGTACGTTGGACTGGACGCTCGGCACCTGGCCCAGCACCAGGTGGGGCACTGTGGCGGAGGACGCCCCACCGTCGAGCACCGAGGGATTGCTCCCAGCGCTCGGCTACGTGTCCAACAGCAACGGAGAGAGTGTCGTGGATCCCGGGTCGAGCGTGGACATCTCCCTCGGCGTCCAGAGCATGTCCAAGGTTTCCCAGCACGTCAGCTGGAGCGCGATCTCGGAATCTCGCTCCAGCATCGCCGTGGAGCCGGCTGCCGGGACCCTGACGGTCAAGAGCGAGTCCAAGTCCGCGGAGCCCATCCGTCTCCATGTCCCGGCGACCACGCTGGCAGGGACGTACACGGTGACCTTCGACCTTCACCCGGGTAACGGCACCGCTCTTTCGGACGTCGTCACCGAGGTCGAGGTTCCTTAAGTCGCATATAGGTCTGGAGTATTTCGGCCTCGCGTCCTCGATCCGATGGCGGTGCGATGTCCTCCACTATGGCCAGGACGTCGGGACAGGCGTACTTGCGGCCACGTTCAACGGCATTCCGATTCTCACTAGGGCGTCATCGCCGTTGGGGACGGTAGGGACCTCGGTTCAAGCGTTGTCGACGATCTTCGCCCTCTGGATCTTGACGCCGATGAAATTGGGATCTTGACGCCAGCGCTCGAGGTAGCCGACGTAGTCGAGCAGGCTCTCGGAGTAGGTGAGATTGCGAACGGCCCGGGCATCAATCGCCTGCTGCTCACTGTTGTAGAAGCTCGGTGTGCAGCTCTGGAAATAGCGGGCGCCACCGGCGCCGACGGCGAGGAGCACCGAGAGCCATTCCTCCTCCGCAGCCTCTTCCGGCTCGATCCTGACAATTCCCTGCTTTTCGCAGGCCTCGATGATGTGCGCGACGTGCCGAGCCGCCTCCGAGAGCAGGTGCGAGAAGTTCGTGCCGAAGCCACCTTGGACGAGGCTGATAAGAAGCAGGTTGGGGAACCCGCTGGCCAACACCCCGTGCAGCGTGTGGGCGCCGTCAGCCCACCGTTCCGAGAGCGCCAAGCCGTCGACCCCCTTGGGGTCAAAGCCGAGCCGTTGGTGCAGATCCGTCGTGACTTCGAATCCGGAGGCGTAGATCAGCAGATCCACCGGGTACTCGACACCGTCGACGACAGGCCCTCTGGCGGTTATCTCGTCGACACCGAGTCCTTCTGTGTCGACGAGGTGGACGTTGGGCCGGTTGAAGGATGCGAGATAGTCGTCATGAAAGCAGACGCGCTTGCAGTGTTTGCCCCAATACGGCTTGAGTCTCTCGGCTGTATCGGGATCGTCAACGACCATCTCGACTCGTTGTCGGATCGCCTCCATCACCTCGAAATCGATGCGCTCGAGTGCCTCGGCTTCCTCCTTTGACTCAGCGCCCCTCTGAGTGTCGACCCACATAACCTCTGTCCATCCGTCATTCACCATGTTCACCTCGGGCTGGTCACCGGTGACCGCCTGGGTGAAATTGATGATCCGGTCGTGCTGCCAACCGGGCTCCAGGCTCTGAAACCACTGGACGTCAGTGGCTTGCTGGTTGCGTACACCCACCGCACTCGGTGTGCGTTGAAACACAAAGACTTCCTTGGCAGCACCGGCCAGCTGTGGCACCACCTGCACTCCGGTGGCTCCGGTGCCGATGATGCCAACGCGCTTATCGGCCAACTGATTCATGGGTTCGTCCGGTCCTCCGCCTGTGTAGCGGTAGTCCCAGCGGCTGGTGTGGAAGGCCTTACCCTCGAACTGATCGATCCCGGGTATGCCTGGAAGCTTGGCCTTGTGGAGGATTCCTCCTGCCAACACGAGAAAGCGGGCAGAAAGCCGGTCGTCGCGGCTGGTCGTCACATGCCAGCGCAGCGCGTCCTCGTTCCACACAGCCCCGGTGACGTCGGTCTGGAAGAGCGCCCGCGGGTACAAGTCGAATGTCCGGGCCAGCTGCTGACAATAGTTGAAGATCTCTGTCGCGCTGGCATAGCGCTCAGTTGGCATATAGCCCGTCTCTTCCAGCAGGGGCAGGTAGACGTAGGACTCGACGTCGCACATGCAGCCTGGGTAGCGATTCCAATACCAGGTACCACCGAAGTCGCCCGCCTTTTCGACGATGCGGAAATCGGTGATTCCGTGCTTGATGAGGTCGATCGCCGTGAGCATCCCGGCGAAGCCCCCTCCCACGACCAGGACGGTCGTGTCTTCGACCACCGGGCCTCGCGTGAAGCCGGGGTCGATGAATGGGTCCTCGTCTAGTTCCTCTCCCAGCTCACGCCACTGGGCCATGCCGTCTGTACGGATGCGCTTCTGCTGCTCCTGGTGATAGCGCTCCCGCAACTTGTCGAATGCAGAGTCTTCTATCCCGTCGTGTTGCTGTGTCACTCTCGCTCTTCCTTCAGTGCCGTGGCTGGGGACACCGCCAGGCGAGACCAAGCGTTGGAGCTTGCCAGAGGTGTGGTGATGGATGGATCAGCACATCCAACCAGGGGGGTGTGGGTGTACACAGGGAACATAGCTTGCGCATGTCACGGGTCGGAGCGGTATTTCATGACCGGATCGAAGGGTCACCCTCAAGGGCTTGACGCGGTGCTGGCCGAGAAGACGCATCTGACGCGACCCACGCGCCGTCACGCGGGATGGCATTTGAAGTCTGGTCGGTATTGCGTCATTCGACCGACCAGCGGGTAGCTCTCGTGTGGTGGCTTGCTCCAAGTGACGCGTCTTGAGGCATGACACCTTCGTCCCCAGACCGCAGCGCGAACAGGCCCAGGATCCGTCCGAAGTCAGCCAGAGCGTTGAACTGCATTGAGGACAGCGCTCTCGCCAATAGGCACACTTGAACTCTGACAAGCGGCTTGAGGTGTCAATACTCGAGTCTCCAATGTCGTGGCCCCGTTCGGGACCAAGGTCCCTAGTCACCTTACGACCTCAGCCGCCATAGTTGTTAAGAAGATTGACGCCAATGTCAGAAAGGGGAACCGGGGCGATGGAGTACCGGCGTTATAGCTCGGACATGTCCTACAGCGACTTCGGTCATGCTGTCTTCGACTGCGACTTCCACTTCTACGAGGGATTGGACGCCTTCACTCGCCACCTTCCGACCCAGTACAAAGGGTTGGTGCGCCTGGCCAACATCGACGGACGCACGAAGATGATCATTCGCGGTCGTGTCTCGGACTACATCCCGAACCCGACCTTCGATGTCGTTGCCGAGCCAGGTTCCGCAGCGGAGTACTTCTCGGGTCGTAACACCGAAGGTAAGAGTTTCCGTGACATCGTGCGGCCAATGCGTGCAATTCCCGAATTCACCGATCGCGATGCCCGTATGAGATTGATGGACCGGATGCACATTCAAGCAATCGTGAACTTCCCGACCCTTGCGTCCTTAATCGAGGTCAACTTCATGGACGATCCGATCGGTACGCAAGTGGTTGTCCACGCATTCAATGAGTGGATGTATGACGAGTGGGGGTTCGACTACGGGGGCCGAATCTTTTCCACCCCTGTCATCAACCTGGCGACTGTCGACGGGGCTGTGAAGGAGTTGGAATGGGCACTGGAAAGAGGAGCGAAGACGGTACTGGTGCGGCCGGGTCCGGTCGCCGGACTCCGTGGACCGCGGTCACCGTTCCTGCCGGACAGCGACCCATTCTGGGCCCGTATTCAAGAGGCTGGTACCCCGGTCATGTTGCACGCATCCGACTCCGGCTACACGAAGTACGCCAACGAGTGGAACGGCTCGGATCAGGAGATGCGTCCGTTCGAGCAGAACGCATTCTCAGCCGTGTCGCAGTCGTACCGCCCGATAATGGACACCGTTTTCTCGGCGATCATCCACGGCATGGTCAGCCGGTTCCCCGATGTCAGGCTGGGTCTCATCGAGAACGGATCGACGTGGATCACCCGGGTCGTGGCAGATTTGACGAGCGGGTACGGGAAGCTTCCGCACCTGTTCGCGGAGCAGCCACTTGAAGCTCTCAGGCGCGCCTTTTACGTCGCGCCCTTCTGGGAGGACCCGCTCGGGCCACTGATCGATGCAGTCGGACTTGAGCATGTGCTCTTCAATTCGGACTGGCCTCATCCCGAGGGACTTGCCGATCCGGTCGAGTATTCGCACTACGCCAGGGACGAGGTCGGCCTGTCGGAAGCGGAGGTGGCCAAGATCATGGGCGCCAACATGTTCGAATTGATGGGCGTTTGATATCAGCCAAACCGAAATGCCGGCTCCAAGATCCCTGATCCCATGGCTTGACTTGGCCACGCAATCCGGCCAGAGCCTGGGCTCTACTGGTGACACTCCGCCCACGCTCAAGAGTTGGGGGCAGGACCTTCTGACGGAAACCACTCCGGCGTGCACTTCATGGTCGTACCACTGCTCCGAAGGAGAGAGCAGTTGGGCCGATCTCCCAGCGAGGACCAAGATCGACGGACATAGTCGATAACGAATGGGATTGCCGCTCGAGTCAGACCCTGGACGAGCGACGAAGGTGCGCGCGAAGGCGCACCTCGTCGCCGTCCCCGGCGTCCAGCGCGACGAGCAACGCACCCAGCGCCGCGAATGTCGCGTCCCCGAGTTCGTCCCGCAATTCATCCTCGATCGTCCGAGCCGCCGCATGCTGGTTCGCCAGGTAGTCGACCCCCCTTGGCGTAAGGACGACCGACTTCTCCCTCTTGCTGGTGGACGAATCGGTTACAACCACGTAGCCGCGACGGGACAGTTCCGCCACGACCTTGCTCGCACCCTGTCTGGTGATGCCGAGTTCTCGTCCGATGGCCGAGATGGTCGATCCAGCTTCGTCAGAGCACACTCGCAATACACGGCCGTCGGGGAACCTGCGTTCGCCGAACCCAGCTTCGGCCATGGCTCGGTCCAACCGAAGCTGGTATCCCAGCCAGGCGCGTCTGAGTGCCGCACCGATTCCCACTGGTGTCGACTCAACGCTTGACGTGTCGGCGTCGGGGACCACGGGGAGATGTTAGCGAACTGTGAACTTAGTTGACAGTCGGCCTGAGGCACCCGATACTGCGAACATGCAGAGCGCGGACACCACGATGTACCGAGTCGCGCTGCGCTCGGACCTGGGCGGTCCAAGAAAGCCGCCCCCGTGACACGGCACCACTCCGTGCGTGCGGTTGTTTGCGCCCTGGAGGTGGCGGTGGCGATTGCGCTGACGCCAAATGCGTCGCTGGCAGGCGCGGCAGCGGCCCCAGCGTCAGCGGCGGGCGTCGTCCGAAGTCTCGCCGCGTCCTACGTCGTGGCGGCACAGCGTCAGCCGCTGACCACGAATGCCAAGTCCGCGGTAGCCCACGACACCGAGACCGAAGCGCTCGCGGTGCAGTCGGGTCGTCTCTTCGCGGCTACGGGCCAGTGGGAGTATCCCGGCCCTTCGGCGTTCGGGCAGGTCCTGGTAAAGAATTCGAAGACCGCTCCGTGGTCAGTCTTCGAGCAGACACAGTCTCTTCGGGTCCAAGCGTTGGACTCCTTCTTGATCCCGAGTGATCAGGGGCTCGGTTCCGGCCACTCCCTTCTCGTGACTCAGGCCATCGTCGCCGGGCGCTCGAGGATCCAGTGGTTGCTCGACGGTGGCAGCTCATTTTCCCTTCGCAATTCGTATGTACTGCCCTCGGGCGCCGACGTGCGTGCATTCGGGGCGCACGAGTCGGATGGGGTCTGGTCCGTCTACGCCGGCGTTCGGCCGACGGGGGTCATTCAAGGTGTCTGGTCGCCTGCTCGCCACACTCTGGCGTTCGATCCCAGCCCGGAGCTCACGGTGGCACCAGGATCACCTGGTGCCGTGACACAGAAGGTAACCGGCTTCGCCGATTGCGGCGGGGCCTTGTACACGACCATCAACACGACGCTCTACCGGCGAAACGACGGCACCCTACCCTCGGGAATCCCTCGCTGGGCCCCGGTCTACCGAGCGCCACCGGTGGGTCCGCACAACAGCGGGCTGCGAGGTATCACATGTGTCGCGAACAACGGGTCGGCGTCGCTGCTCATCTCGACGGAGGGGAACGGCAACGTCTACCGGTTCGACGATCTGCCACGAGGCCAGCTCGATACGGTGGCAAGCCCGAGTCCGGGTTCGGTTTCCGACGGGCTGGTGCAGACGCTCGAGTTCCAACCCGCTCCCGTCATCCGCCAGATGCTGGCGATGCAAGGCACGGTCATCCCCGCAGCTGGACGGGGCTCGATCGCCTACGTCATCGCGGCCTACAACAACGGCGGCTTCGGGACCCTGAGGATCGGAGGCGTCGACCGGCAGGTGTTCGGGTTCGAGTGGGGCTACCAGGGGGTCTGCCCCCCGACGCAGAAGTGTGGACCCGTCGCGTCGGGCGTCGTGCACTTCAACGCCAGCGCCTGCTTCGCCGTGCGGACCGACCAGGGTCAAGCGCCGATCTACACGTTGCGCTGTCTGGATGGACCAACGGTGAGGCCCTCCGCTCAGGTGTCGAAGCCCATCCGCTCTGGGCAGGCGTTCGTCTCCATTCGCAGCATCGTGCCCTCGCCGTTCGCCGACGGCCGGATCTACTACGGCGGCTACGACTGCAACTTCTATCCCGCCGACGGCACGGCGTGGGTGGCAACGTCCCTGCTCAGTTCTCTCAGCCTCTCCGTTGCACCGAAAGGGAGTCACACATGAAGCGATCCGCGAGATCACTGCGGCGATCCACGGTCGCCGTTGCCGCGGGAACCCTCTCCGTCCTGGCGCTGGCACTCAGCGCGTGCGGTGGCTCGCCCGCCCAGCCGGCGGCCTCTCCCGAACGAGTGAGCGGCGGGCCGACGGGCCACTACCTCGTGGCCTCCGGTATCCACAAGATCAAGCACGTCATCGTCATTGAGCAGGAGAACCGCTCGTTCGACAGCTACTTTGGCACCTATCCCGGGGCTGATGGCATTCCGATGGCCAAGGGCGGGCCGACGGTCTGCGTGCCCGTCCCAGCGGGGGGTTGCCAAGCGCCCTACCACGACACCGCCGACGTCAACGGCGGCGGGCCGCACGGTGTGCACAACGCGAAGGTCGACGTCAACGGGGGGAAGATGGATGGCTTCATCGCGTCGGCCACCAGCGGAAAGAAGGGGTGCGGCGCCAATGTCAACACGGTCGATAATCCCGCGTGCTCGAATTCGGCCACACCAGACGTGATGGGCTACCACACGGCGGCGGAGATCCCGAACTACTGGACCTACGCCAAGGACTTCACCCTCGACGACCACATGTTCGAGCCGGTGGCGTCGTGGTCGCTGCCCGATCACCTCTACCTCGTGTCGGGCTGGTCGGCCAAGTGTTCGAGCCCGGCCCCGTCGAGTTGCGTCAACGAGATCAAAGGGCCCTACACCCCTGTGCAGATGCAGAAGTACGTGGACCAGGCCATCGACACCGGCACGGCCGACGTCACCAACGCATGGACTGATATCACGTGGCTCCTCTACAACAAGCATGTCTCGTGGGCCTACTACGTCCAGACCGGCGACCAGCCCGACTGCGACAACGACTCTGCCGTGGCCTGCCCGCCGGTGGCGCAGAGCTACCTCACCCCGGGCATCTGGAATCCGCTGCCGATCTTCGAGGACGTGCAGAAGGACCACCAGATCCGCAACATCCAGCCGCTGAACAACTACTTCTCCGAGGCTAAGAAGGGAACCCTGCCCTCGGTCATGTGGGTCACTCCATCCCAGGCCGACAGTGAGCACCCACCGGCCAGCGTGCACCAGGGCCAGGCCTATGTCACCGCGGTCGTCAACGCAGCCATGAAGAGTCCCGACTGGAACTCGACCGCCATCTTCTTGCAGTGGGACGACTGGGGCGGCTTCTACGACAACGTCGTGCCGCCCCCCGTCGACCAGAACGGCTACGGCTTGCGGGTGCCGGCCATGGTGATCTCGCCCTACGCCAAGACCGGGTACATCGATCACCAGACCCTCTCGAGCGATGCCTACCTCAAGTTCATCGAGGACGATTTCTTGGATGGATCGAGACTCAACCCCAAGACGGACAAGCGGCCGGATCCGCGGCCTGACGTCCGCGAGGACGAGACGATCCTCGGCAACATGGTCAACGATTTCGACTTCAACCAGGCGCCTCGGGCTCCAGTCCTCCTGCCGACGAATCCCCCTACCGATTCGCAAAGCATTCCGGCCTACTTCAACGGTTTGGGCCCGTGCCTCGGCTGCACAGCGACGCCACCGAGCACGTAGAAGGTTCCGGAGTACGGGCCGATGACGGACTAAAGAGACCGAGACAGGGTCAAGTGAAGATGATCTGGCCGCCAGCAGCCTTCTCGTAGAACTCGCCCACGGTGATGATGTCTTGCACCTGGTCGATGAAGTCATTCTTCTCCAACCCGAAGAGGTCCACCGACGCCTTGCAGGCGTACATCCCGGTACCGGTGTCAGCGATCATCTCGATGAACTCGGGAATGGAGGGGATGTCGAGCTTCTCCATTTTGTGGTTCATGTAATGCGTCATGGCCGTCGACACACCGGGGAGGCCTCCGGCCACGGTGGCGAGGTGCAAGCCGGGGTTGCCGACCGTCGCCAGCTTGATGTGCTCGTTGCGGGCCTTGTGGATGGCGTCGAGGCCGAAGAAGGTGAAGAAGAGGTTCGCCTCGATCCCCTCCGCCCGTGCACCGTTGGTCATGATCAGTCCCGGGTAGATGCCCTCGAGGGAGCCCTTCGAGATGATGATCGAGACCTTTTCGATTGCGTCACTCATGGTCACTCCTTTTAGATGCAGCCGCGTGGCTTGGGGATGCCGGCGATCTTGGCGGCCACCTTCGCCGGTCCCTTGGGAAAGAGCTGGTAGAGCTCTTTGATCGAGACACCCGAGGTCTTCCCCAGAACCCGAACCGTGGGCCCGGTCCCCTTGGCGAGGAATTCGGACCGCATGAAGTGGATGACCTGCCAGTGCGCATCGGTGAGCTCGTCGATGCCCTCGCGACGGGCCAACTCGGGAACCATGTCCTCGGTCCACTGTTCGGGTCGGACGAAGAAGCCCTCGTCGTTGAGCTCCACGTCTGTTGCGGCGATGGTGACGGTCGACATCGGTCAGTCCTTTCTCGATCCGCCGACTTGAACGGGGATCTTTCCGGAGGAGGGCATGGCCGAGCTGATCCCGGGGACATCTCGTCCCGGGAGCAAGCCATGCCAGTAGAACCACTCGAACATCAGCTTGCCGAGGTGGTTGAGCCGGGACTCGGCCAGCAACGGCAGACCGACGCCGCTCGGGTAGTGACCAGGGAGCGGCTCGGTGTCGTAGTTGAAATCGATCAACAGAGCCTTGTGGAATCCGGATTCGATGAAGCAATTTGTGTGCCCGTCAAAGCTCTGATCGAGCGGCTCTCCGGCCAGGAAACATCGAATGTTCTCGACGAGCACCTCGCCTTCGAAGTGCGTGACCGACCCCGCCTTCGAAGCGGGGACGTTCGCGGCGTCGCCGATCACGAAGACGTTGGGTGCGGCTTTGGATTGAAGGGTGTGCTCATCGGTGGAAACGAAATTCAACTCGTCACCCAGGCCTGGAGATCGGCCGATATAGGGAGCCCCCCCATGGAGCGGGACGACCACTGCCAGGTCGAAGTCCACTGTGCGTCCGTCGTAGCCGGTCAGGTGGCCGCCGGCCCCGTCGACTTCTCCGGTGTTGAACTCGGTCACAAGGTCGATGCCCTTCTCGGCCAGCATCCCCGAGAGGCGGGCAGAGGCCACGGGCTTGGTGAATGCACCGTCGAGCGGGGTGACGTAGTTCAGCTGCACCTGGTCACGGATGCCGCGCTCGTGGAAGTACCAGTCGGTCAGGAAGCAGAATTCAAGCGGGGCGACGGGGCACTTAATCGGCATGTCCACCACGTTCACGACCAGACGGCCACCCTCGAAGGCGGCCAGTGCCGCCGCAAGCGCGGTCGCTCCCTCGAGTGAGTAGAAGGTGTGGACCGTGTCCATCCACCCGGTACCCGTCAGGCCCTCGGTCTCCTCGGGCACGAGCACGGCGCCGGTCGCCACGACGAGGACGTCATAGCCGAGAGTCGTTCCGTTCTCGAGTGTCACCTGGCTGGTGCCGAGATCAACGCGGTCGATCGCGCTCTTGGCGTAGGAGATCCCGGCATGAAGCTGGCGCCCCCTCGGCCGCACGATGTGCTCTGCGCTGGCCAGGCCGAAGGGGACGAAGAGCAGGCCCGGTTGGTAGACGTGGCTATCGTCTCGGTCGATGACGGTGATTTCTACGTCGGACTCGGGGTAGAGGCGACGCAGCCGATTGGCGGTCAGCGTTCCCCCTGTCCCGCCGCCCAGGATCACCACGCGATGTGCCATTGGTTCCAGCCAACTCTCTAAGGCATCGCAGGATCAGGGGTCAAAGGTCCCTCCTGCTAGTGACCATCCTCCCAATCTGGGCATGACCTGGAGTTCGTGGCGAGCGTTCAGTCCTGGACGTGCGGGGGCAGGCAGCGCGACAGAAAATCCGTCAAACGCGAGGTGTCTCTCACGATCGACAGGCCCTTGACCGGGTCCTTCGTGATGTCGAGCGAAGGGCAGAACACGTCGTCGTCGTCACAGAAGAAATGTGGGGAGCCGAGGACGCCGCGCCGTTGGCCTTCGTGCCAGTCCGCGAGCACGCCGACGCGGTCGGACTCGTCGGGCATGGCGACACCGAGGTCGCGCGATATGTCTTCGAGTGTGCTCGGGTCCGAGATGTCCTGGCCTTCCTCGAAGATGGCGTTTCTGAGCGCGAAGCTGGCCCGTTCGCCGACCTGGAAGTCGATTCGATAGGCCCGGTTGGCCAACGCCAAGGCGTCGAGCGTTGAGCTCGGGAACTCGTTCACGTCGAGGTGGCGGAACAGGTTCGGGGCGACCTGCTCTCGAAGCTCGTTGGCGTGCTCGGCAGTCAGTGCGGGGTCCAGAGGCATCCCGTTGACCAACTCGAGCGGCCAGGCCCGGACCCAGATCGGCATGTCAGTGCGGCCGACACGGGCGCGCTGTTCGTAGATCGTCCGCAGCCCGACATGGGCAAAGGGGCACCAGATGTCAGCGAAGACCTCAATGACGGGACCCGAGGTGCTCATGCCAACTTCGTGAACATCCGTTGGACCTCGTCGAGGGGATACCCGGACTCGGCTGCTTCCTCGGGATTCTCGAGACAGTAGGTCAGACCGCTGGCGATCAGCCGGAAGCCAGCCTGCTCGAGTGCCTTGATGGCCGCACTGAGCTGGGTCACTACGTCTCGACACTCACGGCCTTCGGCGAGCATGGTCTCGACGGCTGCGACCTGGCCACCGGCGCGCTTGAGGCGCAGGCGAAGATCGCTCACCACATCGTCAGGTAGTTGCATGGTTACTCCTTCTGTTGATTACATCTTCATGTCGTAAGGCGCTGCTTAGTGGGAGAACCTCACCTTGGGCAGGATCCGTTCGAGCCACTTCGGCTGGTGCCAGGCCTTGTGTCCGCCCAAGCGCAACATGACCGGCAGCACCACCAGGCGGACGACGAGGGCATCGAGCGCGACGGCGACGGCCAGGATCACGCCCATCTCCTTGGGGGCCAACGGTCCCGAGAGCGCAAAGGTCAAAAACACGGCGATCATGACAGCGGCCGCAGAGAGCACGACTCGCCCCGAAGTGCGCATGGACCCGACCATGGCGCGTTCGGGATCGGGATGCGTTTCGTAGCGCTCCTTGGCCGCCGACAACATGAACAGGGTGTAGTCCATGGCGACGCCGAAGACCATGGCGCCGAAGAAGAGCGGGGCCCAGGCGTCGATGAAGCCCTGGGGCTGGAACCCGAGGAATCCGGACAGGTAGCCGTTCTGGAAGATGAGCCGGCCGATGCCAAAGGCGCCCGCCACTGACAAGGCCGTGATCACTACACCGAGCCCTGCGATCAGCGGCGCGCCCAGGGCGATCAGGAGCAGCACGAACCCGAGGATGCCCAAGATGGCGAGAACAAGAGGCGTGTAGGAGGCCAGGGTTTGTTGGAGGTCGTGATTCTCGGCCGCAGCGCCGCCGATCATGGACCCGGGCGGCAGCACCTGGCGGAGGTGGTCGATGGTCGCTCCGGTCGTGGTTGTCGAGGGTCCGGTGCTCGGGACCACCTGGTCGAGAGTCCACCCGGCCGCGGTCGGGCCGGGCACGACCCCGGCCACGGCGGACGCGTGGACGAGGGTGGCGAGGGCACGGGATTGTTCGCCTCGAGGGACCAGTACCTGGAGGGTGCCGGGAGCACCCGGGCCGAACGCACTGGTCACCTGGTCGTAACCGATCCGGGCGTTGGCACTGGCGGGCACGATGGTGATCGAGGGCATGTTGGTCCGCATACCGATGATCGGCGCGGCGGCCAGGAAGAGCACGACCAGCGCTGCCCCACCGGCCGAGAAGGGATGACGCCACAAGAAGTTGCCCCAGCGGTGCAGGAGCCGGTCGAGCGAGCCTTCACCTTCGGGGCGAAGGCCTCGGCGCAGCCGGATCGTGCCCTTGTTGATGTTGGTCCCGAGCTTGCCGAGCACGGCGGGTAGGAGTGTGAGGGTGGCTGCCAACACGGCGACCACCGAGAGCATGATGCCGAAGGCCATGGAGCGGAAGGCCGGGCTCGGCACGATCATGATGGCGGCGAGCGATGCGAGCACCGTCAGCGCGCTGAACGCGACCGCCTTGCCCGCAGTGTCGACCGTCTCGGCCACCGAGGCAGCGATCGCCTCGTGGTCGCCGGGTTCGGCGTCCCGGCGTTTGAGTGCGGTGCGGAACCGCATGACCAAGAAGAGGGCGTAGTCGATACCCAGGGCGAGGGCGAACATCAGTGCGAAGTTGAGGGCCCAGATGGAGACGGGCATGAACTTGGTAGTGATAACCAGCGCGCCCGCAGCCACCAGCAAGCCGGCCATGGTCAAGAGCAGGGGCAGCCCGGCGGCCACCAGGCTCCCAAAGGCGATCACCAAGATGACGATCGTCACGGGCCACGACAACATCTCGGAGCGCAACATCGCCGAGCGGTTGGCTGTGTTGAAGTTGGCCCACAAGGCGCTGTCGCCGGTCAAGGTCACGCTGACGCCCGGCGATGACAGGGCGGCCAGTTTCGGTTCCACCGAGTCCGCCGCCTGCACCATCTCGTTGGAGTTCGCAGCCGATCCGGCGGTTATGACCGCGGTCCGGCCGTCGCGCGACAGCGAGACTCCGGCTTGAGGTGGGACGACGGTGGACACTCGGGGATCGTGGCGAAGGACATTGGTAGCCTCGACCACGGCGGCCTGGGCCTTGGGGTCAGAAGCGATCGGACCGTGATGATCCACGACGACGACCTGGAGGGCGGTGGCACCGAGTCCGGAGAACTCCTTCTCGACGATCGCACGGGCGGCGACGGACTGGCTGTTCGATGCCTGCCACCCGGCGCCGGCGAGCGCGTTCTCCACGTGAACGGCGAAGATCCCAAAGACGAGGAGCACCAGAACCCAGGCGATGAGCACTCGGCGGAAGTGGGTGGCAGCCCACGCGCCAAGACGGGCGAAAGGCCCCCGATGGCTCGCGCGGAGCGCCTCCTCGTCTCCACCATCACTGTCGGCGATCCCATTCGGCCGATCCGCCACCGCCGTCCCTGCTGACATTTGCGGGTGGTCGAGACTGGTACCTCGGGTCGCTGCCATGGGGCCGTCCTTTGCTCGGACCGGCAGCCGCACCTCGAATCTAGGACGTCTGCACGGGTACCCTAGGGGGTATACAGAAACGATAACACGATACCCCCGGGGGTATCTACACGAGTGCTCCCGATGGTTATTCCGCGGTGGCGAGGATGGACTGTGACAGAGGCCCCTGCTCCCCGGTCGCCGCGACCAGAGCGGCCAGCACTGCTGCGCCAGCGAGGAACCATGCAGTGACGGAGAAGGCATGGTCGACCGTCAGCCGGGCGGGTGACGTTCCGCCGGCGACGTCGAAGACCAGGGCTGAGAGGGCCAGTCCGAGGGCGGTGCCCATGCCCCGTGTCATGTTCAGCACTCCAGAGGCCAAGCCGGCCTGGTGCTCGGGGACCGAGCCCATGATGGACGCGTTGTTGGGTGGGGTGAAGCAGCCCAGGCCAACACCGATGAGTGCGAGCAGACCCAGGAAACCGACCGTCGTCGGGCGCAGAGCACCCAGAACGAACAGCCCGATCGCCACCATCGACATCCCGCCGGCGGTGAGGGGCCGGGCCCCGATGCGATCAGCTGCCCGCCCGGCGAAAGGGGCGACGATCCCGAGGGCGAGGGGCATCATCATGAGCTCGAGGCCGGCGCGCGCCGCTCCGATCCCGAGTCCGCGCTCGAAGTAGAAGGGAACGAGGAGAAGCACGCCGAACATGACCAGATAGGACAGGAGGCCACTGGTGATGCCCGAGCGAAACCGGGCGCGGCGAAACAGGGAGAGATCCAACATCGGGTCGTTGGTGCGCCGCTCCCAGATCACGAAGGAGGCCCCGAGGCACAGTCCCACAACAACCAGCCCGATGATCAACGGCGACGTCCAGCCGTAGGTGTTCCCGAATGAGATGGCTGAAAGCACGGCCACGACGGCCGGGAAGAACAACGCCAGGCCTTTGCAGTCGAATGGCGCCCGCTCGCTGAGTTTGAGGCTGCGCGGGATGAAGGCAAGACCGGCGAGCACGCCGAGCACCCCGAAGGGCACGTTGACCATGAAGAGGAGACGCCACCCACCGACGGCGAGCAGGAGGCCGCCAACGGAGGGACCGAGGGCGAGCCCGATGGCCTGGGCGGCTCCTTGGATGCCGATCGCTTTGCCGAGTGAGACGCGAGGAACGGCGATGACGATGATGGCGACGCTGTTGGCCTGGAGCATGGCGGCACCGACGGCCTGGAGCACCCTGCATGCGATGAGGATGCCGAGGCTCGGAGCGAGGCCGCAGAGAGCGGAGCCGATGACGAAGACGACGAACCCGTAGACGTAGAGGAGCTTGCGCCCCCACATGTCGGCAAGGCGGCCGACGGCGGTGACGGTGGCGACGAGGACTAACAGGTAGCTTAGACCGACCCAGGTGACCGCCCCGACGCTGGAGTCGAATGTCCGCTGCAGAGTGGGCAGGGCGACGGTGACGATGCTGGCATCGAGCTGTCCCATGAAGGCCCCGATGCACACTGCGGCGACGGCGAGCCAATATGCGTTCGCCTTGTTGCGGACCGACTCGGGCCGGCGGGGCTCGACGAGGAGCCGCTGCCAACCCGCTGGCTCGGTGTCCTCAGCGATGCCCATTTGTCGATCGTCCACGGTTGCTTCGATCGTGCACCGGGTCGGACCAGAAGTCGAATAGTGATTTCTTACAAAATCTATAAGCTGGACAAATGGACAGTCGGAAGCTCGCCCACTTCGTCGCCGTGGCGGACCACGGTGGCTTCACGGCAGCGTCCAAGGCAGTTTTCGTGTCCCAACCGGCGTTGTCGCTTGCAGTCAAGGATCTCGAAGCCGAGGTCGGAGCCCAGCTGTTCACCCGGATCGGGCATCGGGTCTCTTTGACCGCGGCAGGGATAGCCCTGCTTGGACCGGCTCGCCAGGTCCTGCGCGACCTTGAAACCGGGCGGACCGCGGTGGCGGCAGTGACCGGGCTGTTGGCGGGTTCGCTGGCGTTGGCCAGCTTGCCGACTTTGGCCGCCGACCCGACGGCTCAGATGGTCGGCAACTTCCGGCGCCACCACCCGGGTGTCCGCGTGGACCTGGCAGCCCCAGAGGACAGCGAGGACCTCTTCACCTTGGTCGAGTCCGGCTCGTGTGAGCTCGGTGTCACTGACGCCGTCGATGTCCCCGACTCCCTCGTGCCGATCAGGTTGGGCACCCAAGAGCTCGTCTTCATTCTCCCTCCGGGTTCTGTTGGCGCCCGAGAGGATCCACTCGAGGCTTTGGAGCGCGCGGAAGTGCCGCTCGTCGTGGCGCCAGCCGGCACGTCGACGCGCCGGCTGCTCGATCAGCACATCCGAGAACTGGGCCGCGAACCTCCTCTAGCCGTGGTCTCGGCGCAACGTGAGGCGATCCTCCCGCTCGTGGTGGCGGGTGCCGGTGCCGCACTGGTCCCCGAAGCGATGGCGTTTATCGCCGAACAGCTCGGCGCAGTCGTGGCGCGCCCGAGCCCACCGGCGGTGCGGGAACTGGTCCTGGTGCATCCGCTCGGGCCGGTGTCCCCGGCAGCTGCGCGGTTCATCGAGCTCAGCAATGCAAGCGCCACACCTAGTCGTCTCGTATCAGACGAATGATCCGGGCCGTTGGCCCGTGCAGGCACCGCAAGGAAGGTTGTCGAACGATGACCATAGGGCCTCGACGACGGTGGGAGAGTCGTACCCAGGCGCCGGCATGAGTGATGCGTACCGGGAGCCCGGTCTCGACCGTGGATGGCGCTGGGCTCCAGACGTTGCTCGAGGATGTCGTGTTCGCCGAGTGGGCCACGGAGACAGCAGGGAGATACCACGTATCGGTGCTTGAGACCATGGGAGCTCAGGCGGAAGCCCTGGCTCGGGAGGGTATGTCCCGGCAAACAGCGTCGACTGAAACTGCAGAACTTCTGGCGCCACATCTGAGTACCCGGTTGGCACAGCGGCCAGTGGGTCAGAGGTCCTCCACTTCCGCCGCATGAGGCGTCGCAGTCCTTTGGGTTGCCCGGGGGCGATCGCGGCAGCACCGCCGTCGCTCAAGAAGCTTCAGGCAAACGACAAGCCCTTCAAGTGGATGAACCATGCCACTGCCGCAATGTGCATCGACGATCCGGTGCGGCACCACGAATCGTGGCATCACCGACTGTATGGCACCCACCTTCCCATTGAGGACAGGATCGCAGCGCTCGAGAAGCTCGCTGTCGGTCAGACTGTCTGAAGTCATCCCGGTGGGTTCAGGCCAAGGGCAAGCTTGTCCGCCTCCTGGGCACGCCCAACGACACCAGAGCGAGAACGGTCCATACCGCAAGGATCAGCCAAGCCGCAGTGACGGGAAACATTGTGGTTCGGTGTACCGACGTGAGCAGCCAGAAGGAAGTGTCGCCGGGTCCGGTCACATACGCCGCTGTGACGACGAACATCCCTCCGAGAAGGCCGAGCCAAGCCCAGAGGTCGTTTCCGAGCTTCAATGCACGGCGAAGCCTTGAGAGGACGAAGCCAGAGACGACTGCGACAGGAACTGCGAGAAGGAGAAGGTGCAAGTAGGGGGCCATGGCGGTGACCGTGTCGTGCCAGCGAGAGCCCCAGGTGCCTTGACGCGCACCGCTTGTATTGACATCGCGCGCGGTATGGAGCACTTTGACGAGCGCTGGCCAGAGAGCAAGACACACGATGGCGGCTGTACCGCACGCAATCACGGGCCAGAGCGCGCGTCCAGCAGCCTTGAAACGTTGTCGTGGAACGAGGCCAGATGCCTCCTTCAGCCGGGGCCGCACGACGTCCAGTGCGTATCGAGTCGAGATGAGGATCACGAGAAGTATGGCAGTCGCGGTTCCCTCAGTCTTCGTGAGACCGCTCACGGCTAAGAGGATCGCCGCGGCGCCGACGTTCCGTCTGTTGCACGGAAGTATCAGGCCGTAGCCGATCGCACCGGCTGCGGCCATCGACCACAGGGGATCGGCATATCCGTTGGTGGCAAAGGGGCCGAACACGTCGAAGGCCACGAGCACGAAGAGCACGGCGCACACGGCCCCGATCAATTCCGCAAGACGGGCCCTCTTTCCGGGTTCTTCATTGCGCCCGCCGATGCGACCTATTTCCACAATGACCCATGCCGTTGCAAGTGTCGCGGCCGCATTCAGCAAGGTGATGACGACGACTCCCAATCGTTCCGAATGGTTCCCAGTCAGTTGCCATGACACCGCAACCGCCGTACTCACCAGAGGGGGGTACGAGGCATGGGCGATCAGTCCGCTCTGAGTCGCATCCCGCATGGCGTAGAGCAGATACCCGTGTCCCTGGAGGAACCACGATGATCGAAGTAACCAGATGGCCCGAGCATCCCAACCGACCGATGGGACTCGCAACGGCACGAGGCAGACGACCAGAGTCAGCACCAGTGCAGTCATGGTGGCGATGGACGGAACCCGTGAGCTTCGGTGAGCCGATCTCTCCGCCACCGGCTCCCGACGGTGTCTTCGGATCAGAGCCGGAAGAGAGAGAAGGGCGCCCAGCACGGAAATCGATAGGAACCAGGGAAGAATTGTCGAGGCGATCACAAGTGCGCATGCACCGGCCATGGCGGTCTCAGCTGCACCAACAAGAATCGCCAGGGGCGGAGTGGCGCCCGACAGTCCAGTGAGGGCGACGGCTGGCAGCGTCCCAGCGATCGCAAAAGCCAGAAAAGTGAGGGTCGTTGCCTCAATCGTGTTCACAGCGGCGTGGCCGGCAGCGAGTTCTTGCCGGGATCGGATCCCCCTGAGCCGATCTTTTCCGGCTGGCCCCTCAAACGAGATCCAGGCGGATATTCGACCACGACAGAACCCAAACACGAACGTTGGGAATGATCGTTCTCGAGGGCAAGAATAGCGGAGGGGTTCTGTGCGTTCGAGACCAGCCTCGTCCATCCGCCAACGGTCTTCTCGAGGATGACCTTCGATGCAAGCCCTTGTTTGTCGATCTCCACCCGCTCGCCGGGGACCACGAGGCTCTGGGCTTCGATGGCGAGACAGCTCCAATAAGAAACGTCCTGCTGCCACTGCACCATCTGTCGTGACGACGACCTGCCCGTGATGCCTTGAACAGATCGAACACTCGAGTACGTAAGTCCGACGAGCGCCGTCAAAGCGAGTGCGACAGTCGTCAGGATCCGAACGATCTGTCGTCGATGGGACGCGGGACTGCGATCATCATCCGGCATCGCCTGGGATTGGACCATGTCGGCTTGAAAATACCGGAAAGGAGGTTCGCCTGCGGACGATCGCTGACTTGATATCACTTGCACCCACGGCCTGGAGCTTCGATGTAGGGCTCCTCTGAGTGAAGGCGAGTGATCTCGTCGTGGACCGCTCTACTACAGGCTCGGATCACGTGGGCCGGTTGGAGACTTCTGAGGACGCGGGAGCAGCTCAGACGACGGCCCTGAACGACAGAGACGAACGCCCGCCTTGCCGGCGTCGCCCGGCCAGCAAAGAAATTGTAGATTCTGGTCGCTTTCGGGACAGGCCCTCCTGCTGCCCGTGCTTCGCGGGACCGTCCATCGTCATCCGCCAGCGCCCGATGGCGCGGCCGGTAGCTGCACCGTGACGACGAGCCCACCAGCCGCCCCGGGGGCCAAGGCAAGGGTTCCGTCGTGTGCTTCGGCGATGGTTTTGACGATGGCCAGGCCGAGGCCGACGCCCGCGTGGTCGGTGCGAATACGTTCTGTGCCACGCTGAAATGGCTCCACAAGGATGGAAACGAGCTCTGGGGTGAGCTTTTCGCCGGTGTTTTCGACAGTAAGTACCACGGCATTGGGCTGAACGCTGGTCGTGACCCGCACCGTTCCCGCCTCCGGCAGATTGTGGACGATGGCGTTGTGCAAGAGATTCGTCGTCATCTGCAGCAGAAGCGCATCTGATCCGATGGCGGGGGTCATCTCGCCGGAGATCTCGATGGTGACGCCTCGTTTCTCTGCGAGGGGAAGTAGCGTTTCAGTTGCCTCCTCCGCGACGAGGGAAAGGTCGACCTGTACCGGGGTGAAGGACCGCTGGTCGGCGCGGCTGAGCAGAAGCAATGCTTCGGTGAGCTCAATGGCTCGAGTGTTGACGGTGCGGAGGCGTTCATCGAGTTCACCGTTGTGACGAGCCGGATCGTTGCGGGCGGCGTCGAGAAGGGTCTGCGTGATCGCCAGTGGAGTGCGCAGCTCGTGGGAAGCGTTGGCTGCGAATCTCTGCTGTTCAGCGACCTGTGCTTCGAGTCGCGCGAGCATGGCGTCGAAGGCGTCGGCGAGCTCCCGAAACTCATCTCTGCGGCCCGGTAGCCGGATGCGGTGAGAGAGCGATCCGGATGCCGCAATGCGGGTTGCGTCGGTGATTCGGGCCAGGGGTGCGAGCATCCGGCCGGCGAGTAGCCATCCTCCCAGGAGTCCGAATACCAACAGGAGGGCCCCAGAGATGGCCGCGGCTGGAGCGAAATCGCGCAGGAGAGCGCCCCGTCCGGGCGTTACGGCGACATGCCTGTTGTGGACGATGACGGTCGTGCCCCTGGGCACGTATCGCAGGAGGAATACCCACACCACTCCGAGCAGCAAGGCGCCGGCAATCGTGACGAAGCCGGCGTAGCTGAGGGTGAGCTTGAGCCGAACGCTCAAGCCAGGAGCTCTATCCATGGCCACCCTCATATTGGGTGCCGGGTTGAGCGCTGATGCAGTACCCGACGCCGGCCACGGTGGCGATGATCAAAGGTTCGCCGAGGCGTTTGCGCAATGCCGAGACGGTGATGCGCACTGCGTTGGTGAACGGATCTGCGTTCTCGTCCCACGCCCGTTCCAATAGCTCTTCGGCGCTGACGACACCGCCTTCTGCTTCGACGAGTACTTCGAGCACGGCGAACTGCTTCCGGGTGAGCGCGACGTAGTGGCCGTCGCGGTACACCTCGCGCCGGAACGGGTCCAGACGTAGGCCTGCGATCTCACGGATGGGTGGTCGGTTGTGGGCGCGTCGGCGGTCGAGCGCTCTTAGGCGAAGCACCAGCTCCTGGAGCTCGAAGGGCTTGGTGAGGTAGTCATCCGCGCCGAGCCCGAACCCTGAGGTCTTGTCGTCGATCCGATCGGCAGCGGTGAGCATGAGGATGGGCATGCCGCTACCGGCAGCGACGATGCGTCCGGCGATCTCGTCGCCGGAGGGGCCGGGGATGTCGCGGTCGAGGACGGCGATGTCGTAGGCGTTGATCCTGAGCAGTTCCAAAGCGGCGTCACCGTCACCGGCGATGTCGGCGGCGATCGCTTCGAGGCGCAGGCCGTCTCGGATGGCCTCTGCCATGTAGGGCTCGTCCTCGACGATCAGAACACGCACATTCCTTTGATCCTATGCGCCAAACCATATCGTCGGCGTATCGAAAATCAGATACGTGCTGGCAACGTCAAGCTTGCTTGAGTCAGGGCGTGATGAAGTCCACACCGGTTGGAACGACAGCTTGCCGCACCCGAACGCTGGCGTCCACACCCCCGCCGGTTGCCTTCGATCACCATGGTGCAACGGCCCAAGCAGAAGACGCTTACCCACACATCGGAATCACGATCTATGGATGCGGGCAGGACGAGGCCGCGTTGTTCCGACAGATGGCGCCACGATATTGCGCGACGCCGACAATCACCGATGCAGCGGTGTCTGAAGCGACCATAGAACTGTCCTTCGGAAATCGTTGCATCAGCATCGACCACAAAAGTCAGATCTCCGCCCCAATTCTTTTCGCGCTGGGCCAAGCTGGCGTGAGGTACGTCTCCACGCGAAGTATCGGATACAACCACATCGACATGCAATGCGCTGAGCGCGCGGGCATCTCCGTTGAGAACGTCACCTACTCGCCCGACAGCGTGGCCGACTATGCCTTGATGCTGATTCTGATGGTGGCACGAAATGCCAAGTCCACCATCGGTCGTGTCCAGGCTCATGACTACCGGTTGAACGACCGGCGCGGGAAAGAGCTCCGTGACATGACCGTTGGAGTCGTTGGAACGGGGCGCATCGGCGCGGCAGTGATGGACAGGCTGCGAGGATTCGGCTGCCGCATACTGGCCTATGACCGGTGGCGCAAGGTCCATGCTGAGTATGCGCCGCTCGATGCGCTTTTGCAGGAGAGCGACGTGGTGACGCTCCATGCGCCATTGACTGCGGACACTCACCATCTACTCAATCGCCAACGTATCGGACAGATGCGACACGGGGCCTTCGTCATCAATACAGCGCGCGGTTCGCTGCTCGATACCGAGGCTCTCCTTGCGGCGTTGGAACGCGGCCAGCTGGGCGGCGCTGCGTTGGACGTTGTCGAACGTGAGGAGGAAGTCTTCTACCTCGATCACCGCCAGCGTCCCATTGAGAACCAACAGTTGTTGCGGTTGCAACAGCTACCGAACGTGGTGATTACCCCGCACACCGCCTACTACACGGATCACGCCCTGGGCGACATCGTCGAGAACACCCTCACCAATTGCCTTCGTTTCGAAAGACGAGCGGTATGGGGCGTTTGAAGCTCGGCGTCATCTTCGGAGGTTGCTCCGAGGAGCATCCCGTCTCCGTCAAGTCCGCGCAAGAAGTTGCAAAACACCTTGATCTCGAAAAGTACGAGCCCTTCTACGTCGGGATCACGAAGGGAGGCGCCTGGAAGCTCTGTGGCACCCCTCATGCGGGTTGGGAGAGCGGCAATTGCCGTCCGGCGATACTTTCACCCGACAGAAGCGTGCACGGACTGCTCGTCTTGGGGCAGCAACGATATGAAATGATTCCTTTGGACGTGGCCTTTCCGGTTCTGCACGGCAAACTCGGCGAGGACGGGGCGATGCAGGGATTGCTGGAGCTTTCCGGTGTCCCCTACGTGGGTTGCGACGTCCAGAGTTCTGCTGTGTGCATGGACAAATCACTCGCGTACATCGTCGCGAGAAGCGCTGGGATCGCAACGCCGACGTTCTGGTCCTTTAGGGCCGACGAGCATATTGATCTCCAGCGCCTCACCTATCCCGTTTTTGTAAAGCCGGCCCGTTCTGGGTCATCGTTCGGCGTCAGCAAGGTATTTCGAGAACGAGAACTGATGACTGCGGTGGAGGCCGCCAGGAAGTACGACTCGAAAGTGCTGATCGAAGAGGCCGTCGCCGGCATGGAGGTCGGATGCGCAGTTCTCGGAAACGGCACGCAGCTGATCGCCGGAGCGATCGACCGAGTTGCACTTTCATATGGGTTCTTCAGAATTCATCAGGAGGAGGAGCCAGAAAGGGGTTCTGAAAACGCAACGTGTGTCGTTCCCGCTGACATTTCAGCCGAAGCTGGCTGGCTGATCCGGGAAACGGCGAAGACGCTGTATCGAGCGTTGGGGTGCAGGGGACTGGCACGGGTGGACATGTTCCTCAAGGAGGATGGATCAGTACTCCTGAACGAAGTCAATACGTTGCCCGGTATGACGTCGTACAGCCGGTATCCGAAGATGATGATGGCCGCGGGAATGCCGCTTTCCGAGGTGATCGACCAGGTGGTGTCGCTGGCACTGGCGAGAAGCGGCCGATGAATCTCGGGTTTGTCTTTGTCGACGAATCTGTGCCGGGAATACGTTGGGACGCCAAGTACGCCACCTGGGACAACTTCACTGGCAAGCCGGTCGACGGATATCTGGCAAATCGAATAGTCGGCACGATGGCTCTGTGCGCGGCGTTACAAACGGTGCAGGCAGTAGCCGCATCGCTCGGCTTCGGGCTGCTTCTCTGGGATGGCTATCGCCCTCAACGCGCCGTGGAGTGTTTTCTGCGTTGGTCACAGCGGGCGGAAGACGGTCACAAGAAACCACGCCACTATCCCAATATCGACAGACCTGAGCTGTTCGAAATGGGTTATGTAGCCCCTCAATCGGGCCACAGTCGGGGCAGCACCGTCGACTTGACGCTCTTTCATTTGGCGACCGGTGAACTTGCTCCAATGGGTGGTGGCCATGACCTGATGGATCCGATCTCACATCATGGGGCAAAAGGGATCACGACAGTCGAAGCGAGAAACCGTGAATACCTCTGTTGCATCATGGAGAGATGTGGGTTCAGTGCATACGAGCGTGAATGGTGGCACTACTCGCTAAGAGATGAGCCCTATCCCAACACCTATTTTGACTTTCCCATCCGAGCAACCGCTGCGCTGCTGGGGATCTGAACTGGAGCTGGCGGGATACGCCGCCGCTCGCCGCTCGACCGAACGATAGCGTTCACTCTTGAGTATCACGCGGTCCACGCTCGGCCAGCTCTCGGAACTCCTCGGGTACTCGATCGGAGTCGGAAAGAGCGACGGTTGCGTAGCCGACGGCGGTACGGCCGAACTTGTCTCGGATTGCATCGACACACCGGTCAACTCCCCATCTGGAGGCTTCGACGACGGATGTTGGTCGGTGTCCCGCATCCGGCCGCAGGTTGACGGCGTCGAGGGGTAGCTCGAGTTGCAGGGAATGATCTGGCCGCAGGTTGGAGACCGAAACGGCGATGAGCGTGATCTCGCGTTCTCGTTCGTTGTCGAGGATGGCCGCCTGGGCCAACCCTTCGGCCACCTCGGTCAGTGTCAGCGTGGTCGAGATCGCAAGGGCCAACGTGACGGACCGGGTCACAGAGCGCATGCGGGGGAATCGGACCCTTACGGTCACTCTCTGACCCGCCAGGTTTGCCTTTCGCATGCGGCCGGCAACTCTGTCGGCGAGGTAGCCGAGCGTCTCTCGGATGAGCTCTGGAGTTGCGTCACGCCTTCCGAGGGCAGCCTGGGCGCCCATGGACTTCGACCGGGCCGGTGTCACCACTGCCCGCTCATCGACGTTGGCGGAGAGGGCGGCCAATTTTGCTCCGGCTGCCTGGCCAAGCAGGCCGCCCAGGATCGGGCTGCCGGCCTTGGCCAGTTGTCCGATGGTGTAGATGCCGGCTTCGTGAAGGCGCCGTTCCGTCGTGGGTCCGACTCCCCATATCAGCCCGATGGGGAGGGGGTCGAGAAAGTCGCCCTCGTCGCCCGGATCCACTGCGACGAGACCGTCGGGCTTGGCCACCTGTGACGCCACCTTGGCGAGGTGCTTCGTGCGGGCCACGCCAACCGACAGAGGCAGGCCGATTTCGTCGCGGACGCGTCGGCGGATGGCATGCGCAATCTCGGTCGGTGCCCCGAAGAGGTGAATGGCACCGCCGACATCGAGAAAGGCCTCATCGATCGACACCCGCTCGACCCGGGGGGTGAAGTCATGAAAGACAGCCATGACGTCGTCACCAAACTGCTGGTAGCGGCCGAAGTGGCCGCCGACGAAAAGGAGATCACTGCAGAGCTGGCGGGCCAGCCACCCGGGCATGCCGCCGCGGACGCCGTAGCTCCTGGCTTCGTACGATGCCGCCAGCACCACGCTCCCGCCCACGGCGATGGGCCGGTTCCGCAGTGAAGGGTCCAGCAGTTGCTCAACGGACGCGTAGAAGGCGTCGAGATCGGCATGCAGGATCGTCGCTTGCCTGGCCGGTGGAGGTTCCATGAGTGGGATTGTAAGCAAACATATGTTCGTTTACCGAGGGGGTGCCCCCCGCTCCTGTCTGCGCTGCCCCGTGCATACGAGTAATCCGTACCGGGCTTGACATCGCCGATCCGTTAGGTTGAACTAACCGTTAGTGGCTACTGACCAAGTGGACGAGGTCTGGGACGCACTGGGGGACCGGACCAGGCGAGCGATCGTCCTGCGCCTCTCCGAAGGACCCAGGCCGGTCGGGGAACTCGCAGCGTATTTTCCAGTGAGCCGATCGGCGGTGTCCCAGCACCTCAAAGTGCTGAGGGACGCCGGTCTGGTGGCCGAACGGACAGAGGGAACCCGCCGGATCTACCGCCTCAACGGGGCCGGAGTCGTCGCCCTGCGTGACCAGCTCGACACCTTTTGGAGTAGGGCGCTGAGTGGCTACGAGGACCTCGTCAAACAACCACCCAAGGAGAAGCGATGAATCTGTCCAATGATGCGGTCGTCCGTCGTCAGGTCGTCGTCGACTTGTCGACCGAGCGTGCCTTTACGGCGTTCGTCGAACGCTTCGGTGACTTCAAGCCGCCGGAACACAACCTGCTCGGCGCCGAGATCATCGAGACCCGGTTCGAACCACGGGTTGGTGGTCACATCTACGACAGTGCCGCTGATGGGAGGGAGTGCCGGTGGGCCCGAGTCCTCGTCTATGAGCCACCCCACCGGGTCGTCTTCAGCTGGGACATCGGCCCGCAGTGGCAGCTCGAGGCGGACGAAAGCAACGCCAGCGAGGTTGAGGTCCGCTTCATCGCCGAGTCGCCGGAACGGACGCGCCTGGAACTCGAACACCGTCACCTCGATCGCCATGGACCGGGTTGGGAATCGCTTCGCGGCGCTGTCGACAGCGACGGCGGATGGCCGCTCTACTTGACCCGCTACGCCGACCTCGTCGTCGGTGATCGCGAGTACCGCTGATCACCCCCAGGAGAAGGGTGGAGTGGCGGGACGACAGGTCCCTTGAGCACCACCGGTTTCCCTCGGCTCCCAGTGCGGATCTTCGCACCGCGGCACCGAGCTCGTATGTTGACGTGCCGAACTTCACCCCTTCACCCCATTTGCTCGTCTTGGTCTCTCGGGGTGAACTGGACCCTGGGCAGGCCCCTCCGTACGCGAAGGGCTGCCTGATACGCAGCGCGACCCCCCTCCTCAGATGGGGCGAGTGGATCGAAGAGGGCCGCATCTGCTGCGCGGGCAACCGCGACGCTGTCTTCGATCAGCGACGCGGTGGGAGACATCGCGGGCGAAGCAGCGGCTGGCTCGTCGTCGCGCCGGTCTGTCCCGGGCAGGTGCAGGTCCTCGAAGAAGAGTTCCATCGGTTTCCATGGGGGGCGCTCGACGCCGGCGCGGCGTAACGCACGGTCCACCTCGCCCTGGGAGAGGAGAGCCAGCTGTTCCGGCGTGCGACCCGCCGGGGACCAACGACGGCGGCGCCGGATCAGCAGCAGCACGAGCACGATGACGAGTACGGCGGCCGCACCGATGAGCGTGCTCCAGACGGGTCCCAATCCCGAGCCCGGAGCGGCCGTGGGTGAGATGGTGTTGGATCCACTCGGAATCGGCAGCGTTGTTGGCACCGTGAGCGGCGCCGTCGGCGTTGAAGCCGGTGTCGGGGAGCTCGCAGCAGTGGTCGGCGTCGTGGTGCTCACGCCGCTGGGTCCGACGACGCCTTCGGCGGCAACCTCTCCACGCGGCTGTTGCGGCGTGGGCTCGAACGAGACCCAGCCGGCCCGTGGTCCCAGGTACACCTGCGGCCACGCGTGAGCGTCCGCACCGCGGACGGTGACCTCACCCGGACCGCTGTAGCGACCAGCGGTGAAGCCCACGACGACCCGGCTGGGGAGCCCGAGGGACCGGGCCAACACCACGAACGCGCCGGCGAACTGCTCGCAGCTGCCCGACCGGGTCTGGGTCAGGAAGCTCACCAAGGGGTCCGTTCCCGGCGGGGATGCCGGCGGGTCGAGGGTGTAGTGGAAGTGGCCGGAGCGGAACCAGTTGACGAGCAGTTCCGCCTGGGCGAGGGGGCCCTGTGCGCCGGTCGTTACGGCGCGGGCCAGCGTCTCGATACCAGGGGGAAGGGCGGGAAGCGCGGTCTCGGCTTGCACGAGGGCTGGCGCGTACGTCGTGACGGGTGCATTGCCACCAAGAGACTCAGGTTCGGTCACCGGCGGCGTGGAGCGGGTGGTGTACTGCTGGCCCGACGTCGTCGGCGTGGACGAGACCGCGCCCACGTCCGTCAACGTGGCGGCGGTTCCCGAGAGCGCGACGGTCCCGGGCGGCACCGGGAGAATGCGACTGGTGAGCGCGTCGATCTGGATGGTGGTCTTGAAATCCCGACTCCCGACCGCGGACACGGCGCCCCCCTGCGATTGCGTGACCGCCGCACTGTTGCTCGTGCCGTGCGCCGAGTTCTGGGTGACAGGATCGGGCACCCACACGCCATCGCGCAGGACGTTCAGCACGGCAACCTGCCAGTACGTCCGGTACTCGCTGTTGGCCTGGAACAACACGTCATTCGCATCGTGGATCTCCACCGCAAGCAGATCGGAGGTCAGTGACTCCGCACTCAGAGATACGGCCGGGGCGACGCCGGGACCAGGTCCGGCTCCTTGCGCGTACGAGTTCACGAGGACGGCGGTGAGCACGACACCGGCCATGGTGCACGCGATCACTGCGGTGGGAGTGATCCAGCTCCGCCGGTGGGTTGCGGCCGGCCGGACCTGGCGTACCTGGCCGACTGCGTCAGCTGGAGCAGTGACCAAGGTCAGCGCGCCGGCGGCGGCGAAAAGGATGACGAGGACCACCATGGCCCCCGAAGTGCTTTGGCTGCATGCGAACGCGAGAAGGCCCAACGGGCCGAGGAGCGCGATCCCTGGGTACACGCGATCCCGCGTGTCGCTGGCGTGCAGCAGAACCGATGCCAGCATCGCCACGACGCCACAGGCCATCGCCGCCAGGAACACGAGTCCCGGAGCAGGGCGGAGCGGGACGACCAATGGAGCGAGAAGTGGCCGCGCCCCGCGCAGGTCCGACTGGGCGACGTGCCACGTGTGTGCGGTGGGAAAGCCGAACGTGGTCGCGGCGCCGATCGCCGTCCACAGGCTCGTCAGGATCGTGGCAACAGTGCCTGTGACGGCCCGGATGGGCAGCGGCACCCGCTTCAGTGCCAAGAGGGCAGGAACCGCTGAGCCGACGGTAGCCGCCACCAGCAGCGGACCAGCGGTGCGAGACCCCAGACCACCCTGGAAGAGCCGCCCGACCGCCGCGGCGGCAATCACGGAGGCGGCGAGCAGGCAGATGTCAGGTCGGAGGCGTCGAAGCGAGCGCATCACTCGACCACCACGATCGAAGCATCATCGAGCGACGACCGAAGGGTGGGCGCCGCGGTCGGTGTCGTGATGACCAGCGCTCCCTTCGGGAGCGGCGATGCGGATCCAATCGCTTGGTCGCTCGACCGGGTCGGCTGGGTCTCGGCGAGGAAGGTCGCCAGCTCGACCATGCCGTCGGGCGTGGTCGGGCCCCGGACACGGCGCCCCGAAAGCGTCGAGACGTCGTAGTCAGCGCCTTGGCCATCAGCGGCGGAGGCAAGCCCGAAGACGGCGCCGAGGGCCTGCTCGAAGGCCCGACGGCGGTGGACGCCGGCCCGGTCGTCCAACACGATCGTGACGATGTCCTCGGAGTCAGGCCTGAAGTCATGGACGAGAAGGGTCCCGAACCGAGCCTCCGCCTGCCAGGAGAGCAGGTGCAGCCGGTCCCCGGGCTCGTAGGGCCGAAGCCCGCTCCACTCTCCGCCGGGATCGTCAGTGTGGCCACCGGCAGGTCCAACGCCGAACTGTGTCGAGCCGCTCGATCCGGGACGAACGGCCGGCGGCGCCATGGTGGCCACAACGGGAGGGTGGACGACGAGTGTCACCGGCCTGGCGGCGCCGACCGTCAGGCCGAACAGGCCGAAGGGATCGTGGACCCACAACCGCAGTGGGCCGATCGTGAACACACCGCGTCGCCGGGTCGGCAGCGTCAGGCTCGACGACGCACCGGTGTCGCAACCGATGCGATCCCACCGGAGCAGGCGGCCGACGTCGGTGGCCAACGCGACGCGCGGACGTGCGGGTCCGTTCAAAGGTCGCGTGACGGGGACGCTTGCGTACCAATGGTCCGAGGGCCGCTCGAGACCTAACGGAGGGAGGCTGGCGGCGCCCCGACGCGACAACTGGACCAGGAGGACGCAGGGCGCACCGACGGGTACCAGCGGGGGGGTGACCATCATGTGGACCACGGTGCCGGCCGCACGATGGGCACGACCAAGAACCACCACAGGGGCGATCACCAAAGGAACGGCGACAGCCGCCAGCACGAGCAGGAGGGTCGAATCCCCCGTGCCGACCGCCATGCCGAGCAGGATGATGGCCACAAGCGCGACCGAGACGCCTCGCCAGGTCGGCCGCAGTCTGGTGATGCCCGCACCAGGTTGCGCTTTGTGTTCAGGCAATGCTGGCCGGCCGCGCGTGGTCGTCTCGCCGGCCATGCCTTCAGCCCCGGGTTCGGGTGTCGGCCAGTGTCTCGGGCCCCGGGAGAGGGATCTGATGAACGAGGTCGGCGACGACCTCTTGGACACCGGTCCCCGAGCGCTCGCTGCCGGGCAGGAGGACGAGGCGGTGGCCGAGCGCAGGCTCGGCAGCTCTCTGCACGTCCGTTGGCACGACGTAGTGGCGGCCCGCGGCCAACGCCATGGCGCCGGACGCCTGCCGGAGCGCGATGGCACCGCGCGGCGACGCGCCGACGGCGAGAGCTGGGTGGGTGCGGCTGGCGGTGATGATGTCGAGGATGTACCCCCGCATGGCTTCTGCGACATGGACGTCGCTGACCCCGCGCAACAACGCGTCAAGATCTGGTCGACTCGAGCGCGGGTCGGAGTGAGTCGACGGGTGAAGAGGGACCGACTCGCGCGAGGAGCCGGTCCTCATGCGCACGGCTCGGATACCCCATCGACAATCGAAGGAGGAAACGGTCGCGCTGGCCGGCGGGGAGCGGGGAGGTGCCTGCCGCGTCAAAAGGGTTCTGAGTGGCGAGCACCATGAAGGGTCGCGGCAGGGGCATCGTCGTGCCGTCTGCTGTGACCTGACGTTCCTCCATCGCCTCGAGAAGGGCGGACTGTGAGCGAGCTGACGCCCTGTTCAGCTCGTCGGCCATCAGCACGTTGGTGAAGATCGGTCCCGGCCGGAACGTGGGTTCCCCTCTCTCCCGATCCAGGACCATGGCGCCGGTGACGTCGGCGGGCAAGAGGTCGGCAGTGAACTGCACCCGGTGGAAGTCGAGCCCCAACGAACGGGCGAGGGCCTTTGCCAACGTGGTCTTCCCCAAGCCGGGGAGGTCCTCTACCAGCAAGTGGCCCTGGGCCAGCAGACACCCGACGGCGAGCTGCACCGTGCCGTCGTCGGCGTACAGGACGCTCTGTACTGACTCGACGATCCGGGCATACAGGGCGCCCAGCTCTTCGGCAGCATCGGGGGTCAGGGCGACCTCCTCAGCACATGCTCCGTGCCCGTCGTGCACCTCGGAGGTCGTCGTCCTCTACAGCCGGCCCGGCGCCATCGCTTGCACGGGGCAGAGGATAGGGGTTTGCGCCGGCCGACGTGTGGTCGATCAGGTCGACTCACCTGGAAAACTGAAGGAGCCGCACCGGGAGTGGAGGCGTGAATCGATGCGCTGCTTGAAAGGAAGGTCATAGTTCACGTATGGCGCGCTCGCTGTATCGCTCGGTCACCTATGGGCTGGAGGCCTCGTTGGCGCTGGCGCAGACGGTTGCCCGTTCGGGCGATCGCACCGACGTGGACTCCCTGGCATCGGCGCTCTCCTACAGCGGAGTCCGCAACGGGGCCTTCCTGAGCCGGTTGGCGAACGCCAGGCTCTTCGGCCTGGTGGCGGGACGATCCGGCCAGGTTGTCCTCACCGAGAGGGGGCGTCGCTGCCTCTCCTCCGATCCCGCCGTGCAGGGGCCTGCCCTGGCCGAGGCCTGCTGGGCGGTCCCTCTCTTCCGTCGCGCGCTGGAGGAGGCCTCTGGCGCGGCGCTCGGGGACGTCGACGAGCTCGCCACTGCCCTCGAAAGCCGCTTCGGGGAGGACTCGTCCAAGTCCAGGACCACCGCCCGGGTCCTGCTCGAGTCGGCGGGGCGGGCCGGGCTTCTGCGGGACGGAAAGGTCGACATCTCCCTGGTCAAAGGTCCCATAACGAATTTTACGGATTCGAATTCCGACCCTGGACATGCGTTCGTACCTTCGGTACGATTGCTCAGGAACCCGCATGTGATGCGGGTGCAGCGCCACAGTCGGCCTCGAGCCGATAAGGGGGGTGCCACGATGGACGACGGGACACCAAGAGGCGGCGCGGAGCGGCCCTCGGACGAGGGTGACCTGTGGATCGACGAGGGTTCGGGGTCCTCCCGGAAGCATTCGAACCGACGTCGCGCCGGCATGGTGCTCGGTGTGGCAGCCTGCGTGGCGCTCATCGCTGTCCCTGTCGGGCTTCTGGCCGCCTCGGGACCCGAACCGGCTCCGCAGACATCGCCCCCGCATCACGTCACCGTCACTGGCGGTCTCGCCAAGCGATCGGTTCTCGCCGCCCTGAGCGCCACGACGGACTCTGGGAATTTCGCCTTCACCTACCAGCTGAACGAATCGCCGTACCAAAGTGTCACAGAAGTCGGGGGCCCGAACTGCATGGGTACCTCGTGCGCTCCTACCGCGGTCCAACAGAGCACCCTGGTACAGGGGTCGGGGACCATCAACACCAACCCAATGGCCATGGCCGCGTCAGCGGCCATCAGCTCGAACGGTGTGAGTGGCCTCCAGGTCGGAGTGCGGGTGGACCCCACGACGGTCTGGGAGGTGGGGTATGCCGACAACGGGTTGACCCCAGCGGCCAACGACGCGGGCGGAAGTGATCTTCCAAGTTTTGCCGGCCTCGTCGAAGGGACTCTCGGCCCGAGGGAAGGCGCGGTCGCCATGATGGGCATGGCGAGCCCGACCGGATACCTCGACCTCGTCGAACCGGCGGTGACCAGCGCCACCGAGGTGGGGACGTCCACAGTCGACGGCGTAGCGGTCACGCAGTACCAGTTGACGATCGACCCCGCGTCCCTGGCCACGGCTCCGGGCACCAGCACCGAGGAGCAGGGCGCGATCAACGCGGCGATTCAGACCCTGAAATCGCAGGGCTATCAGACGATCCGCGATCTCGTTTCCATTGACGCATCGGGCTTCATCCGTGAGTCGGCGTCCACTGTGACCTTCAATGGCGGTGGGACCGTGACGCTCGATGCACACTTCTCGAACTTCGGTTGCGCCGGCACCGTCTTGATGCCGGGCCAGGGGGGAGACCCGGCTCCGCCTCCAGGCTGTGCATCAACCGACACCGGCACTGCACCGACGACGTCGACGACCACGACAGGCCCGAGCCTGCAATCCCCGACGACTGTTTCGCCGGCGACGCCGGTCACGCCCTCCACGACGACGACCTTGTCGACACCTGGAACGACGTCGGCCACGACCACGACCCTGTTCACGACAACAACCTCCTGACATGCACGCGGCCACGCTGAGAAGGAGTTCACACCATGCCTGAGAGCGAGGAGCACGAGGGCCTCTGGTTCGAGGATTCGCCCGCAGGATCGTCCCGCCGGGCCAACAGGCGCCGCGCGTGGGTGGTGGTGGCAAGCGTGGTCTGCATCGCCGCCCTGGCGGTGCCCGTTGCGGTGGCTCTCTCGTCGAGTGGACCGACGGCCAAGCCTGTGAAGACTGCGTCACCGCACCTCACGCGAGGGGTCGCCGAGCAACAAGTGATCTCCGCCCTGAGCGCTACCACGAGCTCTGGCAGCTTCAACGTCAGCTACGAGTTCGACCCGCCCACTCCGCCCACGGTCACCACCACCACGACGACGCAAGTGCCCACGTGCCACGTCATCGCCCTCTCCCCGGCTCAGGGCGTGGCTGGCTCGCAAGCCGGAGCTCAGCCTGCGACCTCCGAGGTGTGCACCGGAAGCGTGGGGGGCGTGTCGTCGCCGGAAGAATCCTCGGTCACGACCGGCAATGGGACGATCGACACCGACCCCTTTGCGATGGTCGCCGTTTCGAACGTGGCCGGTCTGGGGCAGATCACCCTGCGGGACAACGGCACCAACGTCTGGGAGTTCGGTGGTGCAGATTACGGGCTGGCTCCGGGGTCCTCGGAGACCGGGCCGGGTGCGTCGCTCTCCGGCTTCGCCGGCCTCGTCGAGGGCACGTTGGGCGCACGGCAGGGAGCGCTGGCGATGGGCGGGCTCTCGAGCCCGACGGGATACCTCGATCTGGACCAGAGCATGATCAGTGGGGCCAACCAAACGGGAACGGGCACTGTTGACGGCGTGGCCGTCACCATTTACACGATCTCGATCGCTCCTGGCCAGGGTGAGAACATTCCGGGGCTCAACGCGGAGCAGGCGAAAGCGATCGCTGATTCAGACGCCATCCTGAAGCAGCAGGGCTTCACGGGCTCCACGGTACAGGTCTCCGTCGACGCCTCCGGATACATTCGTCAGACCCGCTCGGTGGCGCACTTCTCCGACGGCTCCACGACCAGCAGTGAGTCGACCTTTTCCGACTTCGGCTGTGCCGGGACCGTGCTGATGCCGGGTCAAACCGGAGCCAGTGCGCCGCCTGCAGGGTGCGTATCCCCTGACACGGGCGTCGCCCCGACGACAACGACCACATCGACCGTTGCGCCGTCCACCGTTCCCTCGACGACAGTGCCGCCGACATCCACGACTGTGACCGAGCCGCCGAGCTCGACGACGTCGACGACCAGCGATATCCAAACGACGACGACGACCGACTCGGGGGTGACGACGACATCGGGTTGAGAGTCGGCCCGGCCGGGGTCGTTGTCCGTTTCGGTTGAACCGGTGGGGTTACTGCCACCCGGACAACGGCGGAAAGGATCGCTTACGATTTCACCAGGCTTCCGGGCCAGTCGGGATTAGAGGTGAGCTCGGGATGGGCGCCCGTGAAGGCTCCTGCGGCCTCTCGGTTCCCGCGCAAGGTGAACTCGAGCCATGCGGTTGCGTAGGCGATCTCCTCATCGGGATTTCCGCCTATGGCGGCGTTCTCTATCGAGGTGTGGTCAGTCTTGACTCCCCCGGACTCCTCGATGATCCCCAGGGCCGCGCGCCCTTTGACTTGGTTGAAATAGGTCCGGTCGACACTGGGACTGGAGATGTAGCTGTCTTCGGAACCGTGGGTGGAGATCAGAAAGGTGGGTTGACGGACCAACGCCATGTTCTCCTCGCAATCCGTGACCAGCGGGCAGTCAGGGTTCTTTGCAGCCAACTTCGGTGCGGGGATAGAGAACGTGATCAGGGTAGAGATCAACGTCGGATCCATGATGGCAACCCTTGCTGCACCGGTGGCGCCCTGGGAATGTCCGACCGCGGCCACCCGGTGCACGTTGAGGTGGCCGTCGAACACGCTGCCTCGCGTTGCGTTCATCTTCACGAGGTAGTGGGCAGCCTCATCCATCTCCCGGCCGCTTCCGGTGTTTTGGAGCGTCGTGGCGATGACCGTAAAACCGTACGAAGCGAACTGGAGGAGCAGGCTCGAGTACTGGTCCGAGGCCGCACCCGTCCCGTTGCCCCAGGTGACGATGGGACTCTTGAATTTCAAAGTGTCGTAATCGAGCGGGCGGTAGAGGTCGTACTCGGCCGTGGAGCCCTCCATGACCGTTCCGGTCGTCGTGGCGAACGGCCCCGGGGCACTGAATGCAGTCTCGATGGGCGGTTGCACCGCAGCGGCTCCGGCCGAGGCCGGCGCTGCTGCGATAAACCCCGCAGCGATGACGAAAACCGCCATCATCAGCAGCGGCAATCGTCCCAATTTCGCCATCACCTTCGCTCTTTCGGTCCGCGATCGATTACCCGCTAGAGCGTAGACACCTTGTGCCGGTGCGTACGGTCGCCCCCGGGCGGTGTCGCATGGAGAAAAACGGGGCCGGCCGCCAGCGACCGGCGGGTGTGTCCCAGAGCCATGGGGCAGGCCATTTGGCGCGCGTCCGGGGTCCAGGGGTAGGTCCGCCCTCATCGTGGGCGGGTCCCGTCACCCCGCCCAAGGGCGCCGCCACAGGCACGTCTACGCTGCGGTCAATGAAGAAGATCGGCTTCCTCTCCTTCGGTCACTGGTCGGCGGCTCCGCCCTCGCAGACCCGCTCCGCGAGCGATTTCCTCCACCAATCCATCGACCTCGCCATCGCCGCCGAGGAACTGGGGCTGGACGGTGCCTACTTTCGGGTCCACCACTTCGCCCGGCAAGCGGCCAGTCCGTTCCCCCTGCTTGCGGCGATTGGCGCGAGGACCTCGAGCATCGAGATCGGCACCGGGGTCATCGACATGCGCTACGAGAACCCGATGTACATGGCGGAGGACGCGGGAGCGGCCGACCTGATTTCTGACGGCCGGCTGCAGCTCGGCATCAGCCGGGGCTCTCCGGAGCAGGTGATCGAGGGTTGGCGTCACTTCGGCTTCGTCCCTGGCGAGGGGGAGACCGACGCGGACATGGCCCGGCGGCACTCCGAGGTGTTCCTCAAGGTGATCGAGGGCGAAGGGTTCGCCGAACCGAGCCCACGGCCGATGTTCCCGAACCCACCTGGGCTGCTGCGGCCGGAGCCGTACGCCGCGGGCCTACGAGAGCGCATTTGGTGGGGTTCGAGCTCGACCGTGACGAGCGTCTGGGCTGCGAAGCTCGGCATGAACCTTCAGAGTTCGACACTGAAGGACGACGAGACCGGCGAGCCGCTCCACGTCCAGCAGCGCAAGCAGATCGAGGCGTTCCGCGCTGCGTGGGCAGAGGCCGGACATCGACGACAACCCCGGGTGTCAGTGAGCCGCAGCATCTTCGCGCTCACGACCGAGCTCGATCATGCTTACTTCGGCCGTGACCGGAACTCCAAGGACCAGATCGGCATGATCGACGAGAACACCCGGGCGATCTTCGGACGCTCCTACGCTGCCGAACCGGATGTCCTCGTCAAAGAGCTCGCCCAGGACGAGGCGATTGAGGCAGCGGACACCCTGCTGCTCACCATTCCGAGCCAACTCGGGGTGGACTACAACGTGCACCTGCTCGGAGACCTTCTCAACTTCGTGGCGCCCGAGCTCGGCTGGCGCTGAAGCGCCCGGTGACATCAATATGTCCGCGCGATCTGAGTCGGGGCGAGCGACCTAAGCCCATCCTCCGTAGAGTTGTCTCCTACTCAGCCCATCACTGGCGACAAGCCGAACGGAGGGAAATGGGTCGCATCACCAGGAACAACACAAGGGTCTTTGGGTGTGGATAGATCCTCTTCGCCCGCTGCCGTTCCCGGGCTCACACGCAGTGACCCGCACGCTCCCGGGATCGTCCGTGAACGGGGCGCCCAAGGCTTTGACTACCTCGATCCCTCTGGCACTCGGGTCACGGACGCCGCAACGCTGGAGCGCATCGGTACCCTCAGTATCCCGCCGGCCTGGAAGGACGTTTGGATCTCGCCTGACCCGATCGGCCACATTCAGGCCACCGGCGTTGACAGCCGGGGCCGGACCCAGTACCGGTATCACCAGTTGTGGCGGGAGCAGCGTGAGGTTCAGAAGTTCGCGCACATGGTCGGGTTCGCACGCGCGCTGCCGAACTTGCGGACCGCCACCGCGAAGGACCTGGATCGCCCGGATCTCGATCGTGACCGGGTGACTGCCGCCGCAGTGCGGCTGATCGACCTCGGCCTTTTCCGCATCGGCGGGGAAAGGTACGCCGAGCTGGATCATCACTATGGCGCGACCACGTTGCAAAAGCGCGACGTCACGATCACGCGGGACAGTGTCACTTTCGATTACATCGCCAAGGAAGGTAAGCGCCGGACAATCAGTATCAACGATGACGCGGTTCTCGCCGTCGTGCGTGACTTATTGCAGAGCGACACCAGCGATGGGACGCTGTTCTGCCTTGAGTCTCGCGGTGCGTGGCGGCCTTTGCACTCTCACGAAGTCAGTACGTACATAGCGATCCGTGCCGGTGGACACTTCACCGCCAAGGAATTCCGCACCTGGAACTCGACCGTACTCATGGCGTTGTTCCTCGCCAACTCAGATCCGGCCCCGACGGTCCGGAGCCGCAAGAGCGCGATCCTGGCTGGCGTTCGCGAGGTGGCGGACTGGCTGGGAGACACTCCGACTGTGACGCGCAATTCCTACGTCGACCCCCGGGTGATCGGCCGCTACGAATCAGACGGACAGCTCCCTACGATCCCCCGCGTGGCCGCCGTGCTCCCCGTCGCCGCTGAGGCCGAGGTCGCCGTCGCCGAGCTCCTCACCTGAGGCGGCCGGGAGCGCGCCTACTCGCCGATTCCGTAAAGAAAGTCGTCGAGCGTTTTCCAGCCGTTGTCGGTAAGTCGCCCCCCGCCGGGGTCCGCGGCCACGACGACGGCGACCCCGTCCGGGTCGCGAGCTACCAACGCCGTCCAGTCGCTGTGATCACGTCGGTTGACCAGGAGTTTCCGAGAGTGCAACTCGCTCGCAATCCGTTCCAGTTGATCGATCGAGTCGGCCTCCAATATGAAGGCCCGCAGACCGACATGGCGAGCTCCTCCGATGGGACTGCTCCCGAACGCCCGCAGCACAATGACCTGAGGATTGTCGCTCCCCGGAGCGCTCACCGCCGCCAATTGCTCCTCTTGGGAGCGCACCGTAAAGTCGAACACCTCACGATAGAACTCAATCGATCGATTGAGGTCGGCCACGTTCATCACAACACCTTGAAAGTTCATTCCGCGCTCCAAGTCTTCTGTCGGGCAGAGGACCCGAACGTGGCCCTCGTCATACCCGAGCTGCATCTTCCATCCAGAGTTACCAGATCCACCGGCACATCAATGACCCAGAGCCTTGCAGGATTTCGAATTCCGAGTCGGCCTGAAAGACCATCCCGTCTCTTCGAATCGATTCACCTACGTCTCACCGCCGGCAGCGGTACGCTGCCTCCTTACAGACCGGAAACGAGCTCGGCGACTATCTCTGCCGCCGGTTGTGTCTGTCTGGCGAGCGCAACGCTCTGTCCCGCCCACTGCGAGAGCGCTTCGATGTCACCGGTGGTCCCCACCATCGGCGGCGCCGGCTCGTAGCGAACGATTGCCTCGCCAGAGGCAAAGTGCGCGATGACATCGCCGTATCCGGGTCGACTCTCCAGAGGCGGCCGTCCCGCTGCTTCCCACATCTCGGCTGTAGAGTTGCGCAGGGCACGGTGGGGCGAATCCGGCCACCCGACGTCGTAGAGGTCGGGGTACCACTGCGCATCGCTCTCGGTTGCGCCGATCAAGCGACTGCGGTATTCGTCATGGATGGGCATCTCTTGGGCCAAGAGAAACCGGGTACCCACCCATGCTGCCTGAGCCCCCAGCGCGAGGACGGCGGCCACGCCGCGAGTGTCCCCGATTCCGCCGGCCGCGATCACCGGCACGGGTGCCACCGCGTCCACGACGGCGGGCACCAAGGGGAGTGTCGCAATCTGCCCCCCGACGTGGCCCCCGGCCTCCCAACCCTGCGCCACGATGACATCAACTCCGCCGGCGACTGCCCGCCGCGCCTCTTCGGCGCTTCCGACCGTACACAGAACGAGTCCGTTGGCGTCGTGGACCTGTTCGACGTAGCCGGCAGGATCTCCCAAGAAGAACGACACGATCCGCAAGCCGGCCTCGAGGGCCTCATCGAGGCGATGGTGCTGATCGGAGGTGAGCACCAAATTGCCCGCAAAAGGGGCGATCGGTCAGCGCCGCCGTCTGGCGGACGACATCTCCGGCGGGAGTGGACCATGTCAGTGTCACCATGCCGAGCCCACCGGCATTCGAGACCGCTGCTGCCAGTTCGGGCACGGCCACCATGGCCGCCAGGACGATGGGCTGTTCGATCCCGAGCAGCCCACAGACCGGCGTTCGCACCATGACCATCTCCCTCTCGTTCCGGTTTGCAGCGTCCGCAACCAGCCGACGTGTCTCGTCAGGCCGGCCGAAACCGATTCACACTCACCTATGACTCATACGACGACGGAGTCGACTCGGGAGCCCGCTTGTTCCACCCGTGAAAACTCGAATAGTCGCCTGCTTCCCAGGCCTCGCGCAGGCCCGGCTTGCTGAGGTCCCAATCGGGACGGATTTCGCTCGACACGGCGCACAAGTCGGACCAGAGGTCGTAGAACGACGGGCGCCCCCAGAACCAGTAGCCGTTGTAGATGCGGTGCACCACGAGTCCCGGCTTCAGAACCAACGTGTGGGGGATCATCGGATCGTGCTCGGGGTCGGTGTATTCCTGAATGCCGAGGTCCTTTTGAACCGTCCGAGCGGGGTCGGAGAGAAAGGGCCACTGGGCACCGACTGCGCCACGGAACTCCTGTGACGAGTGGTGGTCGTCGGTCGAGATCGTGGCCACCTGGGTATAGGCGACGGCGATCTTCGGGTAGTTCGCCGCGAGTTCCAGGTGCTGTTGGTGCTCTTTTGGGCAGTAGTTACCCCGGGCCAGCGTGAGGACCAGCGGGTCGTCGCCTTGGATCTCGCTGAGCTTGCGCACCGTGTTGGTGTGGTCCGGCAACGCGTAATCGGGGAAGACGGTGCCGGGAGTGATATCAGATCGCATGGGATACCCGCTTTTCGGTTTTCATGACTCGGCTGGAGAGGGCAGCCAAAATGACCAGTCCCCTTCTGGGTCGGTGGTTTGCCCCACCTCGATCAGATAGCCGTCAGGATCGCGGATGTAACAACGGATCTCGTACTTGTGGTGCTTCGGCGGCGTCAGGAAGTCAGCCCCTCGCGCACTCCATTCCGCGTACACGGCCTCGATGTCCTTGACCCGGATATTGAGGAAGCTGCTGACCCGGTCCGGGTCGGTCGGCGTCTCCAGAGTGACAGTGGGTTTGTCGTCGGTCGGGCCTCCGCCAACGTTGATGATGATGAAGCTGTTGGCGAGCGCGACATAGGTCACCCCTCCCGAAAAGACCATCTTGCCGCCGAGTACTTCGGTGTAGAAGCGCCGAGAGCGCTCGACGTCATCGGACACGATGAAGTGGGCCAGCACAATTTCACCTTCGGGCTCTGTGAACTCGGCCAAAGTGGCACCTCCGCTGGTTTGGGACTCGTGGCCCGCCTACGACGGGGCCTCGAGCCGATATTGCAATGATCGGGATTCCTCTGTTCCACGGCACAGCTCGGCCACCGCGTGGTCCAGATGGTCCAGATGGTCCAGATGGTCCAGATGGTCCAGATGGTCCAGATGGTCCAGATGGTCCAGCCATCAGTTAACCGCGTGAACCAGGCCGATGGAAGGGCCTGGACAAAGTTGTCCCTCGGCGGGTCAGGCCGAAACCCGTCGACGAAGCGCACCACCATGCCGAGGCCAAGGTCCGCAACAGCCGGACGATTTCCCCTGGCTCCCCCCGGAGGTGATCCGATCTCAGGGGGGTCCCGCGGAAACCAATCCTGCCTGCACTCCTGACGTCCCCACTCGCCAGCATCACCAGAGAGTTTTACCAGTTGAGAGACCCAATCGGCCGCGTCCGCTCCACCCGTCTGAGGACCCAAAATCGGCAATTCGTCAGGTTGATTCCCCCCTTGCCGAGGGCCCGCCTGGGGGTAGCTGCTGGGTGCAGAGCGTGCTTCTGTCATGAACGATGAATGAGAAACGAGAGTGCTTCTCCGGGCGGCTACTCGGCCCGCCACCGCCGATAGAGCTCGCTGATGTCCGCCCTCGCTTCAGGGGCTAGATCCTCTGGTTCGACGCTGCCCGTCAACCGGATGGTCGCCCGGATCTGCTCCAAGTACGCGCTGCAGTTCGGGCACGCCCGGAGGTGGGCCTCAAACCGGCGCCGGTCCCGACGCGACAGTGCTCCCTCCAGGTAGTCGGTCACCAGCTCGACTGCCTGCTGGCACACGATGTCCTTGCCCCGCAATGACAGCATCTGTTCAGCCCTTTCCCATCTCGGTCTCGATGGCCTCGCGTAATCGGGTCCGGCCACGGTGGAGCAGGATCCGTTGGTTACCGGCACTGATTCCGAGCACGTCGCACGCCTCGGCGCTCGACAGCCCTTCAACGTCTCGCAGCATGACGATTTGACGCTGGCGGTCCGGAAGCTGATAGATCGCCGCAGTCAGGACCTGTGACCATTTGGCTGCATCGAGCCGATCGTCCGCCTGCTCCGTCCACGGTGTCACCGGATCCGCCCAGTGGCCCTGAGCGTCGAACCGCGCAGGGTCGACGGCATGAGCGTTCTCGATCGGAACACTCGGGACCTCCTTCGCACCGGCCGATCGGGTTCGATTGACGAGGATACGAAACAACCAGGTCTTGAACGAAGAGCGCCCCTCGAATCGGTCGATTCCTCGGACCACCCCCATCCACGTGTCTTGCACCGCCTCTTCGGCCACGGCCTGGCTCGAAACCATGGACCGAGCCAGGCGCAGCATTTGTTGCTGGTAGCGACCTACCAGCACCAAGAAGGCTTCCTCGTCGCCGTCGCGCAGGCGGTCGAGCAACTCGAGGTCCATCTCCACGGTTCGCAGCGTAGGGCGTCTGAGTCGACACGACGCCGCACCTTTCGGTCTCGGGCGACGTGTTGTTAACCACGACAGTCCCGTCGCCCGAGCGTCACGCCTCCGTCTTCCTGCGTTCAGGACGTTACGAAGGAATCAGCCCGAAGGTGTCCGCGTAACGCTTTGCCACCCACGGCGGACTGTGCTCGGGAAGGTCATTTCGATATGAAGGAGCTGCAATGCACAGATTGACGCGCATCGCCTTGGGCGCAGGAGCCATATTGGGACTGTCGGCCTTTGCCGCGCCTGCCACTGCCGGCGCCGACGGTCCGTCCGGGCCATTCTTCGGCCTTGGCGCGAGCCACGCGGTCTTCGTCCAAACCGACAACGTCAATGGAAACCAGGTCGTCGCCTATGACCGCGCTGCCAACGGGTCCCTCACCATCGCCGGGACTTATGACACCGGCGGGACTGGCGGTCAGCTCCTCGGATCGGCCGTCGATCACACCGCTTCCCAGGGTTCGCTCAGCTACGACCCGGACAACTCGCTGCTCTACGCCGTGAACGCCGGCAGCAACAGCGTGTCGGTCTTCTCGGTTCGTGGTGACGACCTGACCCTCCGACAGGTCATCAGTTCTGGCGGTGACTTCCCGGTGAGCGTCGCGGTGCACGGGAACCTCGTCTATGTGCTCAACGCCCTCAACGGCGGGAGCATCCAAGGTTTCGTGAACTTCTTCGGCCACCTGTTGCCTCTGCCGGGGTCGTACCGGAACCTGAACTTGTCCATCCCGTCGAACGGGAACCAATTCGTCAGCACACCCGGCCAGGTGGCCTTCTCGCCGGACGGTTCCCAGCTCATCGTCACCACCAAGGCGAGCGGCAATAGCATTGACGTGTTCGGCGTCGGGTGGTTCGGTGAGCCTTCGGCATCCCCTGTGATCAACACGCAACCGCCGAGCACCGTGCCCTTTGCCATCACCTTCGACGCGGGTCATCTCGTCATCGCCAATGCGGGGCCCAGCTCGGTCAGCACGTTCACCCTCAACGCTGATGGGACTGTGAGCCTGCTCGGTACGGTCGGGACCGGTGCGGCGGCGACATGCTGGGTCGCCCCTGCCCAGGGCTATCTCTACGCGTCGAACGCAGGCAGCGCCACCGTGAGCGGAATTCAGGCCACCGCCAACGGTCAGCTGACGTTGTTGAGCCCGGCGACAAGCACCGATCCTGGCACTGTTGATGCTTCGGCCTCGTTCGGTGGCCAGTACCTCTATGTCCAAACGGGTGGCAACGGGATCGTCGACGAGTTCCAGGTCAACGCCAATGGGTCTCTGGTGGAGGTCGGACACGTGACGGTGGCAGGTGCTGCCGGCGGCGAGGGCATCGTGGCCTTCTAGCCCGGGTCCGACTGCGCAAACGGAAATCGCTCACATTCAGGCACACATAAGATCCCGCGAAACCCACTCCTCGTCTCCACGGCGACCGGGACGGATCCGGACGTGGGACCGGGAATCGACCACGTGCGCAAGGTGTTACAAGACCAGTGAGGTTGGTTCCGGCGCGGTTTTGGCCGTCTCTCTTGTTTCGACGATTGCATCCTGAGGCGCGGTCATGAAGGTTGAGGTTGTGGCGCTCGCCCTGACGGCAAGCGTCTTCACTGCGCTGGCCTCGGTCGCCCAGCGCCGCGCTGCGGCGCCTGCACCCGGACAGAACGGCCTCGGGCTCCACCTCATCCACTACCTGCTCCGTCGGCCCGTTTGGTTTCTCGGGATCGCCAGCATGATCCTCGGCTTCGTCTTTCAGGTGGCGGCTCTTCGGGTCGGAAGCCTGAGCCTTGTGCAGCCGATTATCGCGACCGAGCTGCTCATCGTGTTTGCAATCATCGCCCTGCGCCATCGGCACAGGGTGCATGCTCGTGATTGGCTTGCAGCGCTCGGAATGGCCATAGCCCTTGGAGGGTTCCTCGCCCTCGCCAGGCCGGTCGGCGGGCATGATCACGCCTCGGGCTCCATGTGGGTCCTGGCGGGCATCTCCACCTTTGCTCTCGCCGCCGTCCTGGCTCTCATGGCCTCTGTGCCCGGAGCACATGGTGTCCGCCCCAGTGCAAACCGTAAAGCGGCGTTTCTCGGCATCGCGGCGGCGGCCGGGTTCGGCTTCGTGGCGGCCGTGATCAAGGAACTCAGCACGCACTTTGCCCAGGGGCCTGCCGACGTCTTTTCGAACTGGTCCCCCTACGTCCTGCTGCTCTCGGGCGCGGCCTCGATGTTCCTGGCCTCCCACGCCTTCCAGTCGGGATCACTCGCCGCGTCACAGCCGGGTCTGACCGTCGTCGACCCTCTCGTCGCCAGTCTGCTCGGCGTCGTGCTCTTCGGGGAGAGGCTGGCCCACGCGCCGATCGCCTTGGCCGGGGAGCTCGCGGCATTGGCCCTCTTGGTGGGGAGCGTCGTTCTTCTCAGCCGCAGTCCGCTTATCCGAGGCGAGGACCCTTCCCGAGCTGGCGCGCAGACCTCCGACATCTGCTCCGCGACAGTCGCGCGACGGCGGCAGCGGTCCGGGGCGACAGCGAAAGGACGGTATGTGCACCTCACTACCGCCTCCGCATTTTCGGACGGGAGGCCGTCGCGGCGTCCGGACCTCGAGGCCGGAAACCACCAACGTCGCTCGGTCTCTCGAGAGCACCTCCTTGACCAAGAATGACGCCGCCGCCACCATGCATTTCGTTGTCGTCGACTACGGCGACCAACACCGATCGATGCAGCGCGTGACGCTGAAGGGCGAGCGCCCGTTCTAGGCATGACGCCGAAGAGCTAAGGCGGCGTCGCCGCCAGGTACTCGAGCTCTGAGTCTCAAATCCTGGGTTAGTCCAGCCTGGGTTGGTCCAGCGCGAACCCCAGGACCTCCGCTGCGTCGTTGGTGGGTCGTCCGGCCCAACGGCTGGCGTAGTTGTCGAGGGTGGACAGTGAGCGGGACTGGACGTCGTCCAGGTAGAGACGGCCGCGCAGGTGGTCGATTTCGTGTTGGACGATGCGCGCCGCCCACCCCGAGAACACCTGATCGATGGGTCGGCCGTCCTGGTCCAGCGCCTCGACGCGCACGGCTCGGTGACGGGCGACCACTCCGGTGAGGCCGGGAACGCTGAGGCACCCTTCGTAGAAGCTGATGCGTTCGCCTTCGACCGGCTGCATGGTGGGGTTCACGAGGACGGTGAATGGGAGGTTCTCGCGCTCCCGGGCCGCCCGTTCGTCGTCGCTCAGGTGGCCCCACTGTTGCGGGCCATCCTGAAGCACCGCGAGCTGAAGGGAGAAGCCGACCTGGGGTGCGGCGAGTCCGACGCCGGGCGCCAACTCCATGGTTGTGCGCATTTGGGCGATGAGACGGCGCAGTTCCGGAGTGTGTAGCGCGGACGGTTCGACCAGTTCGGCGGCGCGGCGCAGGACCGGGTCACCGCACTGAACGATCGGCAGCGTGTCGTGATCGCCAGGGAGAGGAACTGCCCCGGTCATGTATCGAGCTCCGCCATTCGGTCAGGAAATTCTTGGTGCGTCGAGGCCGAGCCGACGTTGCTCAATGATGAGGCAGCGGTCCTCGACGTAGAGCAATCCGGCGTCCTCGCTGATGGCGCGCGCCTCGTCTGAAGTGATACCGAGCTGGAGCCACAGTGCCGTCGCACCTGCAGAAACCGCTTGTCGGGCTATGTCAGCCGCCTGCGGTGAGGGCCGGAACACGTCTACCAAGCCGACCTGTTCGGGGATGTCTGCCACATGGCGGTACACGTGCTCGCCGAGGATCTGCGTAGCACGGGGGTTGACAGGAATAATCCTCCAGCCGTGCCGCTGCATGTGGGCGGGAACGGAGTGGGCGGCCTTGGTCGGTGTGGCGCTTGCTCCGACAACTGTAATGGTGGCATAGGTAGTCAGGATCTGCTCGACGACATCATCGGTGTCGGACACTGCCCTCTACGGTAGCGCTCGGCATCAAGGCTCGACTCGTAGGTTCACCATTTATGGAGATGCCGGACATTGTCCGATCCCGTCGGAACGTTCGCACGCACGCCCAGCGTCCTCTTGCTGCCGAAGACCTCGATCGGATCCTCGAAGCGGGACGGCGATTCCCTTCACCCTCGACCCTCAAAGGTGATATTTCGTACTCGTCACCGAGCCCAGCACCTTCGCAACTCCGACGAGTCTCCAGGGACGCGTGGCAATACCGACCGATCCGGCACATCGGACCTCTCGCGAGCCCGCCCGAGAGACCCGAGAGAGATGTAAGTTCGGCCCTCATGCGGTTGTTGCTCGTTGCCCCACCTGGAGCAGGCAAGGGCACCCAGGCCGCCAAGCTTGCCGACCACTACGGGGTCGCGAACCTTTCGAGCGGGGCGCTGCTGCGTCGGGAGATTGCAGCAGATTCCGAAATAGGGAGAAGGGCGATCGGCTACGTTCGGCGAGGCGATCTGGTGCCCGACGGTCTGATATTTCAGGTTCTCGCCGAGCCGCTGATCGAGGCAGCACGCAATGGTGGCTATGTGCTCGATGGCTTCCCCCGAAATCTCCGGCAAGCCGAAGCGGCGTATCGAGCCGCAAGAGAGATTCCGTCGATCGAGCTGCAAGCCGTGGTGCATCTGGATGTCCCTCTCGAGGAACTCACGAGGAGGTTGCTCGCTCGGGGGGGTCAAGAGGGACGCATTGACGACGCAGAGAACGTCGTGACGCACAGGCTCGAGGTGTCCGCCGCCGATACCGAGCCGCTCCTGGGCTTCTATCGTGCACGTGGATTGGTCTTGGACATCGACGGCGATCAGGATGTCGATCAGGTGTTTCGTGCGATCGTCAAAGGCCTTGCTCGCGAACGTCGCCGCGCCTGAGACTGAGACAGGCCTGCAGATATCGGCGATCCGTTGGCGGGGAACGCCCGGTAATCTCCGCCAACACGACGAATGGAGGAGACACAATGGCTGACGACCTCATCCGACTCGACGAGACCACCCGGGCGGCCGTGGCCTCCGGGCGGCTCGTCCATCTGGCCACTATCGACCCGGACGGCACTCCCCAGGTGACCTGTGTCTATGCCGGTTGGGACGGAGACGATATCGTCGCGGGTCATCTTGCAGATCACGTGAAACTTCGTAATATCCGGCGCGATCCTCGGGTGACGCTGTCCGTCGAATCCGATGTTCCATTCGAGGGATTCAGTCCCTACGTTGTCGTCAAAGGGATCGCCCGCGTCGAGGAGGGTGGGGCGGTACCTCTGCTTCGCCGCATCACTCGCGGCGAGTTCCCGCCGCCCGGAGACAATTGGCCCGCAGGATTCGTGACTCGCATCTCGCCTCAGCACGTCTCGGGGATCGGCCCCTGGGGTCTCGCCGATTGAGGACGTATCGCTCCCGGCTTTCAGCGCAAGGCTCAGCCAGCAGTTCGTCCTCAGAAACCAAGGAGATCACAATGACGGATACCCGCCCCCGACTCGAACCGGGCCCCGACCATCCGATCACCGTTCAGCTCCACGCGGGGCGCGTCAGCGTCCGAAGCGGAACGACGCTCATCGCCGAGACCGACCGAGCACTCGAGCTGCGCGAATCCAACTATCCGCCCGTGCTCTACATTCCCCTTGGCGACGTGAACCAGCAACTGCTGAGAGCCAGCGACGAGCACACCTATTGCCCATACAAGGGAGAGGCCTCCTACTACGACGTCATCCCCGGTGACGGCGATGTCCTGGCCGGAGCGGTCTGGTATTACCCCGATCCATACGGTGCGGTCGAAGCCATCCGCGACCACGTTGCCTTTTACGCCGATCGCGTCATTGTGACCAGCGACTCGTAGGCTTGCGATCCGGAGGGCGTTTGTGGAGCAGGGGGAGTGCCCGAATGCACGTCAGCGACTCGTTGTCCAGGCCTAGGCGCCGCTACGGCGGACGGTGGGTGGCGACCCCGGCCGAGCCCCTCGTTGGCCATTCAACCGACTGACCAGGCGGCAACGGCGCAGCCGATGCGCGAGTCGGCCATGCCGAAGTACAGGCGCCATGCGCCGTCGAAGAGGACGAGTGCCTGAGCGAAGCAGACGTTGGCCACCTGGCCGTCGCCCGCGCCAACCTGATCGGCCCGGAGGAATGGCTCGGTGTCGCGGGCGATACACGAGGACGGATCACAGGGGTCGAAGAGGACTTGCCCAGGCTGGTACGAGAACGCGGGCAGAGAACGGTCGCCTCGTTCAACATGGTTGGCACCGTTGGAGAGCAGCAGGATCGCGCGCTCCGTCCGGAGCGCCGGTGGACCGGGCTCAACCAACAGCGAGTCAAAACGGCCCGGGCAAGGGAAGAGCAGGGGGCGGAGCACCGCCCGCCCAGGCACGACATGTATGTTCCAGTGCGGCCGCTCAGACTAGGCGATGTAGGTGAAATAGAGGTCGCGGGTGGCGTCGAATTCGACAGGGGACCAATGAACCAGATCGTCGGAGGTCGCGGCGAAGCATGTTCCTTCGCCCCAGTACATCCAGAATCGCCCGTCCACTCGGGCGGCCATCAAACGGCCGTCGACCACCTCGGTGACGACGGCACCGCTCTTGGAGGAGCGCATGGCGTACGGCGTACCGGCAAAGGCGTGACCGTGTTTGGTCCACGCCCGCAGATCGCCCGAGGTGGCGACGAAGAGCGTGCCGACCTTGCCGTCGAATGCCGTGTACAAACACACGAAGCCGCCGTCGGGGGATTCCACCACCCGGGGGTCTTCGCACCCACCGGGCCATTCCCACGCCTGCCAGGCGTCATTGGCCGGGTAGATCACCGGTGCCGGTTCGAGGTCGAAGCTGATGCCGTCGGTGCTCGTGGCCAGTCCGATGAGAAACGTCCCGTCATAGCGACCGACGGAGTCCTCTGCCCTGAGGAGGAGGTGGATCTTCCCGTCACGAACGACGCCACCCGGATCGAACACGTCCTTGGCTGCCCAGCGAACGTGCTCTTTGCTCACTGGACAGTCGAAACTGGCATCGGGCCGTGACGCGATCACTGCACTCCCGTGAGCGATGAAGGGGCCGATGCGCCAGTCGTCGCTCAAGGCTGCGCCTCTTGCTGCAGGACGCGGGCGCTGGGTCGCACGTTGCGGTCGCGATCCATGATGCCGAAGGAGACGTCGTAGCCGTGGAGCCACTCATAGTTGTCGACGGCGGTCCAGTGGAAGACCCCCCGAACTTCGACGCCCCGCTCGATTGCTTCGTTGATGACGGCCAGGCCGCGTCGGAGGTACTCGGCCCGTACGCCGTCGTCCTCGGTCCCGATTCCGTATTCGGCCACCAGGAGGGGCACTCCCGGGAGCTCGTCGTGCAGTCGATCGAGGACCAGCCCGACCCCGTCGGCCCAGATCCCGTAGCCGAGGGGGGAGACGGGTGCATCAGGTGGATGGATGGCCAGGTTGCCGCTCTGTACGCCCATGGCGGCGTAGTACGAGAAGCCGACCATGTCGACCGAACCAGCCAGATCGGGCCGCTCGATCGGATCGCGATGGGGGACTGCGAGCACCCCGTCACGGAAGAGTCCGATCCACGGCTGCCAGTAGTAGTCATCGAGCGATCGGGCCAGGTCCGTGGTGGCGGGATCGTCGTCGTGGGGAACGATGGGGGACAGGCCGAAAATGGACGAGACGGGAACCCCGGTCTGCTTCAGACGGATGGAGGCCTCGGCGAAGGCCAGGTGCATCGCCTCGTTGACGATGGCCACCTCCTCGTTGTCGGTGTGCCCCGGGGGCCAGCCGCGTCCGCCGTAGGCGGCGCGGGCGTAGTAGTTGGTTTCGTTGATCGGCTGCCAGCCGCCGACGAGGTCTCCGAACGTCTCGGCTACGAAGTCGACGTGTCGCCGCCACACGTCCGTCCGGTTCTCCTCTTCAAGGAATCCGCCGGAGGCGAGGAACCACCGGGGCAGGGTGAAGTGATGGAGCGACACCCAGGGCACGATGCCGGCATCGTGCGCCGCGGCGAGCACGTCGCGATAGTGACGGATGGCCCCCTCGTCGTGGTCGCCCTGGTCGGGCTCGAGACGGGCCCACTCGAGGGACAGCCGGTGATGGGTCAGGCCAAGAGCGGCCAGCCGGCTGAAGTCCTCCGCGTACCGGGTCGCGAACCCGTTTCCGTCTCCAGAAAGCGGAGCATGACCGGAGCGTTCCCAATCCCACCAGTCTGAAGCGGGAGCAGCACCCTCACACTGCGTGGACGAGGCGCCCGTGCCCCAGAGGAACCCTTCCGGCCAACGCATGCTCACGAGTATGGCAAGAAGGGAGCTCGTCCACCGAAAGGGTCAACGGACGACGGGGCCAACGGACCCCCGATGCCGAAGGCGATGGCGGCAAGGCGCCCCGCGGTCGAGGCCGACTCGGCAGTGGGGTAGTCGACCGTTCCGTCATCGCCCGCCCAACGCCGCCAGCCGCCGGGCGGTCGGATGGCTCCGAGCCGCTATTGCGTGGCGAGGTCGACGCGCGACTCAACGAGCGCGTCGCGAATCGGATCTCGGCCGGAGGTCTCGATGACCACGCGGCGTAGCGTGGTTGGCGGGAGCTCGGCCCGTCCGCGCAGGGCAGGGTGGATCGGTCCGGCCGGCTGAAAGCCGACGGCAAATCCGGGCGTGCCGTAGGTCAAGGGAGTGGTCCTGGGGATCTGGCCGTGGCCGACCGGGACGTCCCCGTAGAACAGCTCGAGGTCGCCCCCCGCACCAGTCCGCGTGAAGACCGCCCTCACGGTAAGGGGCTCGGAGGGCAAAAGTACCTCCGCGGTGACGGTGGTGATCTGTGTGGCAACGAAATTGTAGGTGAAGTGCAGGCGGCCATCGTCTATGAACAGCGCGTACCCACCGGCGTGACTGCCGTGCGCGGCGATCACGCCGGTGGGGACCCCACCCGAAACGGGGACGAGGTCGGCGGCGATGACGAACGACCGGTTCTTGACGTTCGGCGCGAGCGCTTCCGCCAAGGGGCCGACCTGTCCGAGGAATTCGAAGTGATCGCGGCGATAGCGAGGGTCGCCGAAGAGCCCGGGTTGGTTGTTGAGCGGGAGAACCTGGAACCGCTCCGCCTCTTTCCACCAGAGATCCTTGAGCTCGGCCAGCTTCTCCGGATGCGCGTCGGCCAGGTCGGTTACCTCGGAGAAATCCTCGGCCACGTGGTAGAGCTCCCACACGTCCTCGTCGAACGGTCTCGTGGTGTCCGACCCGTCGTAGGCAATGAAGGGCGGGGTGTGGAAGACCACCGCTTTCCAGCCGTCGTGATAGAGGGCGCGTGAGCCGAGCATCTCGTAGTACTGCGTCTGGTGCGCCGCCGGCACCAACGGATCATTCAAGGAGGACGCGAAGCTCACGCCCTCGATCGGTGACTGCCTGACGCCAGCGATGGTGTCGGGCGCAGCGACACCGATCAGATCCAGGAGCGTCGGCAGGACGTCGATCGCGTGGACGTACTGATGACGCGTACCGCCCTCGGTGCCGATGCGCGCCGGCCAGTGGAGAATGAGTGGATCGGCGACCCCACCTTCGTGGGTATCGCGCTTGAACCGCTTCAGCGGCGTATTGCCGGCCCATGCCCATCCCCACGGGTAGTGGTTATTGGCCCGGGGTGTACCGAGGTCGTCGATCCGTTCGAGGTTCTCCTCGAGGCTCTCGGGAATGAAGTTGAAGAAGTACTGCTCGTTGAACGACCCCCTCGCACCGCCCTCGGCAGAGGCGCCGTTGTCACTCATCACGATGACGAGGGTGTTGTCGGTCTCGTCGAGCTGCTCAATGAAGTCGAGGACACGTGCGACCTGGGCGTCGGTGTGCGTCAGGAAGCCGGCGTAGACCTCCATGAGCCGGGCGGCGAGCCGTTGCTCGTCACGGCTCAATGTGTCCCAGGCCGGAACCCACGATGGGCGTTCGGAGAGCCGGGTACCCGGGGGGAGGAGACCCGACGCCAATTGCCGGGCGAACACCTCTTCCCTCCAACGGTCCCATCCCTTGTCGAAGGCGCCGCGATAGCGCTCGATGTACGCGGCCGGAGCCTGGTGCGGAGCATGGCAGGCGCCGGGGGCGAACCACAGGAGGAACGGTGTCGTGGATGACGCTCCCCGCAGGTCCGCCAGGTAGCGAATGGCGTGGTCAGCCAGGTCTTCGGTGAGGTGATATCCCTCTTCGGGAGTGCGCGGTGGTTCGGTTGGATGGTTGTCCTGCACCAATTCGGGGTGGTACTGGTCGGTCTCGCCGCCCATGAACCCGTAGTACCGGTCGAAGCCCCGTCCGAGGGGCCACCTGTCGCGTGGGCTTCCCGCCGACATTTCCGTTGCCGGCGTCAGGTGCCACTTGCCGACGGCAAGGGTGGCGTAGCCCTCGTCGCGCAGAATTTCCGAGAGGAACCCGTTCTCCTTCGGGATAGTGGCGTTGTAGCCCGGGAAACCCGCCGCCAGCTCGACGACCCGGGCCATGCCATTCGAGTGGTGGTTCCGTCCTGTGAGGAGGCAGGCCCTGGTGGGCGAGCAGAGGGCGGTCGTGTGGAAGTTGGCGTAGCGGCGCCCCTGCGACGCGAGGCGGTCGAACGTCGGTGTCGCGATGTCAGATCCGTAGGCGCCGAACTGGGCGTATCCCACGTCGTCCAGGAGAACGATCACCACGTTCGGGGCGCCGGGGGGAGGCGTCTCCAGCGGAGGCCACCAGCCTTTCGAATCGGCATAGGTCCGACCGACATGTCCTTCGAATGGTTGCGTCATGCCATCCTCACAGTAGACGAGAGTTCTTGACGAATCTGATCGACAGAATTGCCCGCTGGCGGCACACGGAGGGAATCGATCAGCATGCTCGTCGGTTGCACTGCACGGCGGGAATGCGCCGGCACGGTCCGCAGGGATGGACGGGAAGAGAAGGTTGGGCATGACCACGACGTACGATTTCGCGGCTACCGCGGCCGACGGGACCCAGGTTCCGTTGGCCGACTACGAGGGCAAGATGCTGCTCATCGTCAACGTCGCCAGCAAGTGCGGGCTGACGCCGCAGTACGAGGGATTGGAGTCGCTCTACCGGGACGACAACGTCCGCGGACTGGAGATCCTGGGATTTCCCTGCAACCAGTTCAAGGAGCAGGAACCGGCGAGCGATGACGAGATCCAAGTCTTTTGCAAGGCGACCTACGACGTCACCTTCCCTGTGTTCGCCAAAATCGACGTCAACGGGCCGGGTGCCGACCCTCTCTACAGGTACCTGCGCGAAGAGGCGCCCGGAGACTTCGGACCCCAGTACGGGGATTTCTACCAGGCGATTTCGAACATTCGTCCCGAAGCCGACGGCACAGACGAGGTCAAATGGAATTTCACGAAGTTCCTCGTCGATCGCAAGGGGAATGTCGTCAAGCGTTACGAGCCGTCCGTGTCGCCCGCCGACATCAAGACGGACCTCGAGCAATATCTCTAGTCGAATGCTGACGTTGCGGCCGGCTGGGGCGAAGCTGTGACACGCGCCCGACTCTCGATCCTTGATCTGGCGCCGATCGCGCGCGGCCAGACGGCCAGCGACAGTTTTGCGGGCAGTGCGGCGCTGGCCCAGCGAGCCGAAGCCCTCGGCTACGAGCGGGTCTGGTACGCCGAGCACCACAACATCGCGAGCATCGCCTCGTCGGCGACGAGCGTGCTCATCGCCTACGTCGGAGCACAGACGCGGGCGATCAGGCTCGGTGCGGGCGGCATCATGCTGCCGAATCATGCGCCTCTGACGATTGCCGAACAGTTCGGCACCCTGGCGGCGATGTACCCGGGGCGGATCGACCTGGGCCTGGGCCGGGCCCCTGGCTCGGACCAGATCACGATGCGTGCGCTCCGCCGCGATCCACACTCGTCCGACGCCTTTCCGCAGGACGTGCTCGAACTGCAGGGCTACCTCGGCGATCAAAGCCGAATTCCCGGCGTGGAAGCCGTTCCCGGAAAGGGCTCCCATGTCCCGCTCTACATCCTGGGATCGTCGCTCTTCGGCGCCAAGCTGGCGGCTGCTCTCGGCCTGCCGTATGCGTTCGCCTCGCACTTCGCGCCGGGCGACCTCCTGGCGGCGATCGCGGCCTATCGGGATGAATTCACGCCCTCCGATCAGCTGGACAGGCCACAGGTGATTGCGGGGGTCAATGTGATCGCCGCCGAGACGACCGCCGCCGCCCACGAGCAGCTCATTGGCATCCGCCGGGCCCGCGCCATAAGTCTTTTCGGGCGGCGATTGGGTGTGCCGCTCGAAGATCTGACCGACGAGCAGGCCGATCAGCTGCTGGCAGCCGGTGCCTCGGCGCAGGTGGACCACATGATGACCTACACCGCGGCTGGGACCCTTCGGGAAGTGGGCGAGTATCTCGACGACTTCCTGGGCCTGACCGGCGCCGACGAGCTGATCACGGTCCACCAGGCCCCTACGATCGAAGGGCGGCTGCGATCGGTCACCCTGCTCGCGGAGGCCGTGAAGACCGTCACCGTGTGAGCGACAGGCGCCCCATCTGAGTGGCCGTCGAAAGTCGGTGGCCGTTGCATGGGTCAGTGGCCGTTGAGAGGACACCTTGCCGGTCTCCGAGGGCGCCGGGCTATATTTACGATCAAACCCATCGGAGTTTCGGTATTTTAAGGAGGTCTAGCGTGGCTGTCGCCCAATCCACCGAGCTGCGCTCCCGGCGCCTGACCGGGTGCATCGGAGCCGAGATTTCCGGAGTCAACCTCGCCCGTCTCGACGACAGCGATGTGGCGGCCATCCGCCGGGAGCTTCTCGCCCACCGGGTGGTCTTCTTCCGGGACCAGTCGATCGGGGCAGCTGAACAGATCGCCTTCGCCTCCCGGCTCGGCCCTCTGACCCTGGGCCATCCCACCCTGCCCCAGCTCACCGAGGAGCACGAGATCTTCGACCTCGACTCCATTGCGGGCGCCAGCGCGAACCACTGGCACACCGACGTCACCTTCGTCGAGCGCCCTCCGATCTTCTCGGTGCTGCGCGCGCTCATCATTCCCGAAGTCGGCGGCGACACCCTGTGGGCCAACACGGTGGCCGCTTACCGGGACCTGCCCGATGACCTGCGCCAGCTGGCTGACCGTCTGGTGGCAGTGCATTCGAACGGACACGACTACGGCCGGGTCGACGTTGCGCGCATGAGGGGCAAGCTGCGTCCCGAGCAGCTCGCACACCTGCAGGCATTCGTCTCGGAGGTCTACGAGACCGAACATCCCGTGGTGCGGGTGCACCCCGAGACGGGAGAGCCCGCCCTCCTCGTGGGGGGCTTCGCCCAGCGGCTCGTCGGCCACAGCCTCAGCGAGTCAGTGGACCTGATCCGGATCCTTCAGGCGTATGTCACACGGCCAGAGAACATCGTCCGTTGGCATTGGCAAGAGGGCGACGTCGCCATTTGGGACAACAGGGCCACGCAGCACTACGCCATCGCCGACTACGCAGACCAACGCCGGCGGATGCAGCGGGTCACCACGGCAGGGATCCCCGTCGTCGGTCTCGACGGCCGGACGAGTCAGGCTCTCCAGGGGGACGCCACCCGCTACTACCTCGAAGCCTGAATCGCCCTCGGGGTTGAAGCGTCAAGACGCATCGGTTTCGAGACGTTGTGATTCTGCGGACGAATGCGTTGACCTCCGTATGGGCTGAGTGTCCGCTCAGTCCCCCAACAGGGTTCCCGCGACCGGGTCCAGTACACCCTGCGTCCTGAGCAAGAGGTCGGTACATTCGACATTGAGCGGTCGACCCAGGTGGTAGCCCTGGGCGAACCGGCAGCCCAGCGTCCGGAGCCCATTCTCATGGACCTGGTTCTCCACGCCTTCGCCGATCGTCTCGTAACCGAGCGTGTGGGCCAGCTGCACCATGGCGGCAGCCAGACCGTGCGAGTCGTCGCCGGACCCCAGGGTATGGACGAAGGACTTGTCGATCTTCACGATGTCGACCTGGAGCCGGTCGAGGCGCGAGAGCGAGGAGTACCCCGTACCGAAGTCGTCGAGCGCGACGCGCACACCAAGGGATCGCAACTCGACCAGGTTGCGCACGGTCGTCTCGTTGTCGGACAGCATGGCGCTCTCGGTGATCTCGAGAATCAGCGATCGGGGATCGAACTGGCATGCCTCGACCTGCCGCGGTGATCCGTTGGGCCAGGTCGGGGTCGATGAGTCGGCCCGGTGACAAGTTGACGCTCATGACCAGCCCCGCGTCCCAGAGGCCCTCCGTACGCCACTGGCGCGCCTGCCGGCAGGCCGAGTCCAGGACGAACGAGTCGATCTCCTCGATCAGCCCGAGTTCCTCGGCCAACGACACGAACAGCCGCGGGTCGACCAGACCGCCGATCGGGTGCGCCCAGCGGACGAGCGCCTCGAAGCCGATGATCCGGCGCGTGTCGAGGTCATAGATCGGCTGGTAATGCGTGAGGAGATCACCGTCATGGATGGCGGCGCGCAGATCGCGTTCCTGCTCAATGCGCGCCAGCACCGCGGCATGCATCTCTTGCCGGTAGATCTCGAAGCGGTCCTTGCCGCCCTCCTTCGCCTTGTACATGGCGATATCGGCGTTGCGCAGCAGCTGCTCGCAGGTGATTCCGGGCTCGTCGAATGCGATGCCGATGCTGCCAGCTGAGGCGGAGGACCGGGTGCCCTGTGGGGCGGCCAGACGGAGCGAGTCGAGGATCCGCTGGGCCAAGGTCATGATGTCCTCGCGGGACCACACGTCTTCGATGAGGATGGCAAATTCGTCTCCGCCCAGACGCGCCGCGGTGTCGAGGGGCCGGAGACAGTTCGAGAGGTCGGTCGCCACCCTCTTCAGCAACTGGTCCCCCTCCCCGTGTCCCAGGCTGTCGTTCACCGTCTTGAAGTCGTCGAGGTCGATGAAGATCACAGCAAGGTGGGAACCGGTCTGGTCGATCCGGGCCAGGGCATGCTCGAGCCGGTCCTGGAACAGTGCCTTGTTCGCGAGCCCCGTCAGCGGGTCGTGGAAGGCTCGGTATTCCAGCTCGTCCTCCAACCGGATGCGATCGGTGACATCGCGGAAGCTCCAGACCCGACCGACGATGGTGCCGTCCACCGTCTGCGGTCGAGACGACAGTTCGACAGCGCGCCCGTCCTTGAACTCGAGGGTGTCGAAACTTTCGTGCTCCGGCTTGTCCTGGAGCTCCTGGTGCCGCGCCAGGAAGGCCGCCGGGTTGATGAGCTGGTCGAGGACGAACGAGAGCTGGGTCGAGTCGTCGCCCACCGCCACAAAGTTCGTGGCGATATGCCAGATCTCCGAGAACCGCGCGTTGAAACCGGTGATCACCCCGTCGTTGTCGAGGACGAGGATCCCATCGGCCGTCGAGTCGAGGGTGGCGGTGAGGAGGGAAAGGGCGTCGCGCAGCTGGTGTTCGGCGGCCACCTGCGCCGAAGCGTCGTGGGCCGATATGACGAAACCCTCAACGAGGGGATCTTCGATGAGGTCCACGATGCTCAGCTCGAACGGAACCGAGGACTTCCCGTCATGGCGGAGCAGCCCGACCCTGACCGTCACCGGATGAGCGGCCGTCGCCCCGCGGGCCGCGTCGCGCAGGGCGGTCACGACCTGCCGGCGGTCCGTCTTGACCACGATGTCGGTGAGCGGACGCATCTCGATGAGCTCGGGATCATGGCCCAAGAGCCGGGTGATTGCCCCCGAGGCGGATTCGAGGAGTCCCGTGGATGAAACCAGCATCGTCACCGATCCGACGTTGTGCACCAGGGACCTGAAGCGGGCCTCACGGCCGCTGGCCAGCTCGAAACGCCGGCGATTCGTCAGGTCGCGCAGACAGAGAAGAACCAGGTTCTTTCCGGATAATTTGAGTGGTGTCCCGACGATCTCGACGAGGCGCCAGCCCGTGACGGAATCGACGCGGATCTCAATGGGATCGCCGACCTCCTTGTCCTGAATGGAGGTCAGGGACCGGAGCACCAACTCCTGGTCATCCGGGTGCACCAAGGTCAAGCCCGATACGCCGACTCCATCGGCAAGCGATCGTCCGAACATGCTCTGCGCCGACGAGTTGCCCCAAGCGACGTTGCCGTCTTCGTCGACGATCACGACGCTGTCGGGCAGCTTCAACAGAGCACCGGCGAGGGAGGCCACGTCCTCCGTCGATGGCGCCGCCTCCGTGGCAGCAGTGCCGCCGCCGAGCGTGGGTTCCATGTCTGCTGCTCCCCGCACGGGTGCTTGTCGTTGTCCCCGCCTCATGTCGCGCCAGGCCACGTCTCTACTGTCGGACAAAATCCGCCCAGCGGTTGGTTGCTATCTGGTTGCACAGGCAAGAAGATTCCCGGTTGCACGTGCAGTGCAACTGAGATTGCCTTCATCGCTCCGGGCCTCGGGTGGGCGGTGGCTCGGCCACTGGTGCTCCCGCCGGGCCAGCACGGATGCCGTCGATGCGGACGAACAGGTCGGCATGCCTCGACGAGCGTCGACCCGCCAATCCCCGTCACTGCGAGAAGGCGTCGTCAGGGACGGGAAAGGGAACCGCCGGGAGCCCTGGCATCGGATTGTCCCACCACACCGTCTCCTCGACCCGGTGCACGATGCGCCAGCCCTCGGGGGTGCGCACGAGGCGGTCGTGATAGGCGCCACCGACGACGAACAGCCACGGCGTGCCGTCGACCTCGGCGCCGTTGGGGTTGTAGAACGACGAGTGCGAGGTTGCGTCGTCAGCTCCCGCCGTGAGGCGCACGGCACGGTTGACGACGAGGTGCTGCGTCCACGTGAAGAAGGGGATAACGGTGGCCAGCCACTCGCCGACCTCGGCCAATGGACCGCGAATGCCGCCGGCGGAGCGGTAGTCGAGGACGGCATCGGGGGCGAAGACCGTTTCGAGCTCGTCCCACCGGCGGGTGTCGATGACGGTCGCATACCGAACGAGAAGGTCGTCGATCTCCCGCCGGTCTGCCAGGTAGCCCAGTTGATCGGTCATGCGCCCGACGGTACTGCCGAACGGCACTGATCTCCTCGCACGCACCGGCCCGCCCGGCCTCGTTAGGGTCGCGCCATGGCGCGAGAAGTTGTCACGGGGTACTGCTGGCCGCAATCGGTCGGCCGGGGCGAACGGGTGGGCCTGCACCTGTCGTCGGCAGGAGGGAGACCGGTGCGGGTCGAGGTGGCACGGGTCGGCGCGCGGCGGGAGGTCGTGTTCAGCTCCGACGCGGTCGCCGCCGGCGAGCACCCGACGCCGCCCGACGCCGCGTCGGAGGGGTGCGGGTGGCCGGTGGCGCTGACCCTCGAGGTCGAGCCGACATGGCGATCGGGCTACTACGAGGTCGTCATGGAGATCGACGTCGGCGAGAAGGTGCGGCGCGACTACGCGTTCTTCGTCGTCCGTCCGACTCCTGGGACACGCATTGTGCTCGCGCTGGCGACCAATACGTGGCACGCCTACAACGACTTCGGCGGACCGAACCTCTACACCGGCGGCACCCACGTCGCCATGCAGCGGCCGATGGCGGCCGGCTACCTGTACAAGCCACCGGGCAAGGGTCGTCGCGTCACCGGGACCGGCGCGCCCGATCCACAGAATGCAGCGCACGTCGGCTACATCCAGATCAACCACCTCTCGGGCTACGCCGGGTCGGCCGGTTGGCCCGACTGGGAGCTGCCGTTCATGCAGTGGGCCGAACACGAGGGCTTCGAGATCGGCGTGTGCACCAATGCCGATCTGGAGGAGCACCCCGAGGTGCTGCAGGGTGCGGGCCTGTACCTCTCCGTCGGGCACGACGAGTACTGGTCACGCGGCATGCGTGACACGGTGGAGGCGTTCATCGCCGGCGGCGGCAATGCGGCGTTCTTCTCGGGCAACACGTCGTTGTGGCAGGTGCGGCTCGAGGGGGACGAGCACGACGTCATGGTCGGCTACAAGGCCTTCTTCAAGAACGATCCGTTCATGGGGACGGATCTCGAGCCGGAGGTGACGACGTTCTGGTCCGACGTCGTCGTCGGCCGGCCCGAGAACACCATGACAGGGGTCTCGTTCACCCGCGGGGGCTATCACCGCATCGGTCGCAATGTGACCGCCGGCCTCGGCGGCTACACGGTGCACCGGGCCGGCCACTGGATCTTCGACGGCACCGGGCTCGGCTACGGCGACGTGCTCGGCGCGTCCTGCACCGTCGTGGGTTACGAGTGCGACGGGTGCATGTTCACCTACCGGGACGGGCTCCCGTACCCGACCGGCGAGGACGGCACGCCGCCGACCTTCGAGATCCTCGGCACATGCCCGACGCAGCACTTCACCCGGGAGACCGCGCCCCGCCCACCCAAGCCGGGCGAGCCGAGCGAGTTGGAGTACATCGCTGCACGCATCTTCGGCACGCGTGATCCCGAGGGGATCGAGCGCATCCGGCACGGCCACTCGGTGCTCGGTGCCTACACGAACCCTGCGGGAGCGACGGTGATCACGTCGGGGTCGACCGACTGGGCCCACGGGCTGGCGGGGCGAGACCCCCAGATCGAGCAGATCACCCGGAACGTGCTGACACGGTTGGGCTAGGCGGCCGGGCCTGGCGGGGCAGCCCGGCCGCCCGGTCGCGAATCCGAAGGTCAGAGCCCCGCCGTTCTCGGTTGACGGCGCCGCCCGGAGCGCGGACCGGGTCCGGCGCCCGGGAAGATTGCGGGCGCAACGGCGGCGTGGTGGAAACAAAGGGAGGGAAATCAACGTTGAAAAGGAGTAAGAAGAGCCACCAGTGGGTGGCAAAGGAGTTGAGATGACCGATCGTTACCGCAAGGACCCAGAGGCAGTCGCCAAGCTGGCCCCCAGGCAGTACGCCGTGACCCAGGAGGCCGCCACCGAGCCGGCCTTCGACAACGAGTTCTGGGACAAGAAGGAGGCCGGCATCTACGTCGACATCGTGTCGGGCGAGCCCCTGTTCGCCTCCCTCAAGAAGTTCGACAGTGGATGCGGATGGCCGAGCTTCACCATCCCGCTCGACCCGGCCAACGTCGTCGAGCACCAGGACATCAGCCACGGCATGATCCGGACCGAGGTCCGCTCGGCCCATGGGGACAGCCATCTGGGCCACGTCTTCAACGACGGTCCCCCGGACGAGGGTGGCCTGCGCTATTGCATCAATTCGGCCGCGCTGCGCTTCGTGCCCTACGAGGATCTCGAGGCCGAGGGATACGGTGAGTACACGAAGCTCTTCGACGGAGGGGCGACCAAGGAGGAGGTGGCCTCGTGAGCGCCACAACGGAGAAGGCCATACTGGCCGGCGGATGCTTCTGGGGCATGCAGGATCTCATCCGCAAGCGCCCGGGCGTGACCTCGACCCGGGTCGGCTACACCGGGGGAGACGTGGCCAACGCCACGTACCGCAACCACGGGACCCATGCCGAGGCGATCGAGATCACCTTCGATCCGAGCGTGACCTCCTACCGGGACATCCTCGAGTTCTTCTTCCAGATCCACGACCCCACGACGAAGAACCGTCAGGGCAACGATGTGGGGCTGAGCTACCGGTCGGCCATCTTCTACCTCGATGACGAGCAGAAGCGAGTGGCCGAGGACACCATCGCCGACGTGGAGGCCTCCGGCCTGTGGCCCGGCAAGGTGGTGACGGAGGTCGCCCCTGCGGGACCGTTCTGGGAGGCGGAGCCCGAGCACCAGGACTACCTGGAGCACTACCCGAACGGGTACACGTGCCATTTCCCCCGCCCGGGTTGGGTCCTGCCCCGGCGCAGCGACGCGCTCGCCGGGTAGGTCCTGACCGTGGCCGACGAAGCGATCAACCCGGCGGCGCAACCCAGCGGGACTGGTTGTGTCGAATGCCTCGCGACGGACGGGTGGTGGTTCCACCTGCGCCGTTGCGCGGCCTGCGGCCACATCGGCTGCTGCGACAGCTCGCCCAGCCAGCACGCCAGCAAGCATGCCCAGACGGACGACCACTCCATCGTCCGGAGCTTCGAGCCCGGTGAGGACTGGTTCTGGGACTACTCGACCGAGCAGTACTACGACGGCCCCGAGCTGGCGGCGCCGCAGCACCACCCGCTTGATCAGCCGACCCCCGGTCCCGCCGGGCGCGTGCCGGCCGACTGGCAGCGGCACCTCCACTGACGGGCGGCCGCCGCCGATGACGCGGTGGGGGCCCGGACATGTCGGGCGGCAAGACCCATATCCTGCAGACAGGGTCGGCTGCTGCGTCAGCGCCGCCGACCGACCATGATCGGAGGTTCCCATGCCCGCTGTCACCGTCAGTGATCTGAGCAAGTTGCCGGCCGTGCCGGAACTCGACCGCACGCAGGCGGCCGAGCGTCCGGTCAAGTCCGTCACGACGGCGCCCCGCGGGCTTGAGGGGGAGGGTTTCCCCGTCCGCCGCGCCTTCGCGGGCGTGCACCTGCAGGATCTCGACCCGTTCGTGCACATGGATCAGATGGGGGAGGTCGACTACGCGCCGGGGGAGCCCAAAGGCACGCCCTGGCATCCCCATCGCGGGTTCGAGACCGTCACCTACATGATCGACGGCACGTTCCAGCACCAGGACTCCCATGGCGGTGGTGGGCTCATCAAGGACGGAGCGACGCAGTGGATGACCGCCGGGCGGGGGATTTTGCACATCGAGACGCCGCCCGAGAAGCTCGTCGTGGCCGGGGGCACGTTCCACGGCATTCAGCTCTGGGTGAACTTGCCGGCCCGGGACAAAATGATCGCCCCCGCCTATCAGGGCCTCGAGGCGGATGACGTGACCCTGCTCGCCTCCGGGGACGGCGGCGCCCTGGTCCGGATCATCGCCGGAGACGTCGGCGATCACCGCGGCCCGGGCTCGACCCACACACCGATGGCGCTGATGCACGCCTCGGTGGCCCCCGGCGCGCTGCTCGAGCTGCCGTGGAACCCGGGGTTCAATGCCCTCGTCTACCTCCTCGCCGGGTCTGGCCGCGTGGGCAGCGACGGGCGACCGGTCACGAGCGGGCAACTCGTCGCGTTCGGTCCCGGAGGCTTCATTTCGCTGCGGGCCGACGACACGCAGGACTCCAACACGAGCCACCTCGAGGCGCTGATCCTCGGAGGCCGCCCGATCGGGGAGCATGTCGAGCACTACGGCCCCTTCGTCATGAACACCAAGGCCGAAATCGGGCAGGCCCTCGAGGACTTCGAGGCCGGCCGCTTGGGGACCATCCCGCCGAACGCGCTCATGCCGCACGTGTACGACCCGGACCCGGTGCGGGCCGAGCACACCGGGATCTGACCGCCGGCGACAGGAGCCGACGCACCGGAGCGCCCATCGGACGTTCTCAGCGCTGGGGCCGCAGGCCATCCTGAATCATGACGAGCAGCCGCACGCTCTGCTCGGGGGTCAGCGTCGCACTCATGCACATGGAGCCGAGCAGCTGCATCAAGTCGGCCGCGTCGACATCCGAGCGGACCACACCCGCGTCCTGGGCCCGGGTCAGCACAATGCTGAGGGCGCCCTCGATCCGCTCCCGCGAGGCCGAGCGCAGGGCGGGGTCCTTCTCGAACGCCTCGTGCAGCTCGTTCATGAACCGCTTCTTTCCTGTCGCATAACGGACGAAGGCCTCCAGCCACGCCACGAACGCGGGCCAGGGTTCCAGGTCGTCGCTCACGGTGCGCGCCACGGCTTCCAGCTCGTCGACGTCGTCGACGTAGACGGCTTCCACAACGTCGATGCGCTTCGGGAAGTGCCGGTACAGCGTGCCGATCCCGACGCCGGCCTCTTTGGCGATGGACTCCATGGAGGCACCGCCGCCCTCCTGGTCGAAGACCTTGCGGGCAGCGGTCACCAGACGCTCGTAGTTGCGCTTGGCGTCGGCCCGCATCGGGCGGGTCGCCTCGTCCTCGTCGATGCGATCGACCGTTGCCGTCGTCGACTTCGGTGGCGCCGTCATGCTCTTGCGTTCCCTCCCGGCGAAAATTATGGGGTTGCTAAACGGAGGCACCCTCCGTATACTAACCGGAGGAAGCTTCCGCTTACTCAGAATACCAGCGGAGAGATCGGAATCAAATGCCTTCTTCACTCACTGTCGCCTCGTCTGTCGCGCCCGTCGGCGTCCCCGCCTCGGGTCCGCACGGACGCCTGAAGTCCCTGCTCACCAGCCCTGCGGTGTTCCTGTTCGTCATTCTGGCGGCCCAGCTGATGGTCGTGCTGGACACCACCATCGTCAACGTCGCCCTGCCCCACATACAAGAGGGCCTCGGCCTCTCCGGGGGCGAGCTCTCCTGGGTCATCAACGGGTACCTGCTCACCTTCGGTGGACTCCTCCTCCTCGGGGCCCGCTCCGGCGATCTCCTCGGACGGCGCCGCACCTTCCTGCTCGGCATCGCCATCTTCACCATGAGCTCCCTCTTCGGTGGCCTGGCGGTCGACGGCTGGATGCTCCTGTCGGCCCGCGCCCTGCAGGGCGTCGGCGCCGCCCTCGCCGCGCCCTCCTCACTGGCGCTCCTGACCACCATCTTCTCGGACGGGCCCCAGCGGGTCCGGGCCATCGGCCTGTTCACGACCGTGTCGGCGGCCGGGGGAGCGATCGGCCTCGTGGCGGGCGGCGCGCTCACCCAGCTCGTCTCATGGCGCTGGGTGATGTTCGTGAACGTCCCGATCGGGATCGCCGTCCTGCTGGTCGGGCGCATCGCCCTGCAGGAGACGCCCCGTCGCAGCGGGCACTTCGACATCGCCGGCGCCGTCACGTCGACGCTCGGGATGGTGGGCATAGTGTTCGGGCTCGTCGAGGCCGGCACCCACGGCTGGTCCAGCGCGCTCACCGTCGGCTCGCTCGCCGTCGGGGCCTTCCTACTCGGCGTCTTCGTCCGTATTGAGACGCGGGCCGAGGAGCCGATCGTGCCGTTGCGGCTCTTCGCCAGCGGGACGCGCACAACGGCCAATGTCTCGCGTGGGCTGATGTACGCCGGCATGTACGGCATGTTCTTCTTCGTCGGCCAGTTCCTCCAGGACGTGGAGGGCTACTCGCCCCTGCGCACCGGCCTGTGTTTCCTGCCCGTGCCGGCGTCGGTGTTCCTGTCGTCACAGCTGGTGAGCAAGGTGCTCATCCGCCGGGTCCATCCCAAGGTGCTCATCATGAGCGGCATCAGCCTCACCGTGGTCGCATTGCTCATGTCGACCCAGCTCCACGCCGGGGCGTCGTACCTGCAGATCTTCGTCAGCCTCGTCCTCCTGGGCGTGGGCTCGGGGACCGCACTGGTGCCCCTCACCCAGGCCGGGCTCGCCGGCGTCGAGCCCGCTGACGCGGGGGCAGCGTCCGGTCTGGTCAACGTCACCCAGCAGGTGGGTGCCGCCCTGGGACTGGCGGTACTCGTCACCGTCCTGAGCGCGGCCGCGGGCCACGCCCAGCTGAAGGCCGGTGCGGGTGTGCCGACCCACCTGGTGCACGGTCTCGACATCACGTTCGGCATCGCCGCCATCTTCGGCAGCGCGGCGCTGGTCATGGTGGCCCTCCTGGTCCACCTGCCCGGCACCGAGACTGCGGCGTCGGGCGACGCCGAAGCGGAGAGCGCCAGCGAGGCCGCGTGCAGGGAGATCGAGCTCGTCGACGGCGAGGGCTTCGAGTGGTCGGGGCCGGAACTGGTGGCCTAGCATGTAGTAAGCCAAACTAATAAGGTACACTGAAGGTATGGCGGGAGACCCGGACATCGACGAGCTGGTGGCGGACCTGAGCGCCAGCGTGGGTTTGCTCGTACGTCGATTGCGCCAGAGGAAGGCCGCCGGCGAACTCACCATGCCCGAGTCCAGCTGCCTGTCCCGGCTCGACCGGGAGGGGCCGTCGACCAGCAGCGAGCTTGCCAAGCAGGAGCAGATCAGCCCCCAGTCCATGGGCGCCACGCTGGCCGGCCTGGAGGAGCGGGGCTTGGTGGAGCGGCGACCGGATCCCGGGGACCGGCGGAAGGTGGTCATGTCGCTGACGGCCCTCGGGCGACGGGCGTTGGAGCAGCGGCGGGCCACCGGTACCGACGCCATGGTCCGCGCGCTGGCGACCGGCTTCACGACGGCTGAGCTCGAGCAGCTGCGCGCCGCCGCCCCGCTGTTCGAACGGCTGGCGCACGGCACGTGACGGCGGTGGAAGAGGACCCGTCGGCGAAGGTCGACGACCACTACCGCTGGGTCGCCCTGGCCAACACCACCGCGGCGGTGTTCATGTCCACGCTCGACGGCTCCATCGTCATCATCGCCCTGCCGGCCATCTTCCGGGGCATCCATCTCGACCCCTTGGCCCCGGGCAACATCGTGTATCTCCTGTGGATGATCATGGGCTACCGCCTGGTGCAGGCGGTCACCGTGGTGACCTTCGGGCGACTGGGCGACATGTTCGGCCGGGTCAAGATCTACAACGCCGGATTCGTCGTGTTCACCGTCTCGTCCATACTCCTCTCGGTGTGCCCGTACGTGGGTGTTCGCGGCGCGCAGTGGCTCATCGGGTGGCGCCTCGTCCAGGCGCTGGGCGGGTCGATGCTCACCGCCAACTCGGTGGCCATCCTGACCGATGCCTTCCCGAGCCGGCAGCGGGGGTTCGCGCTCGGCCTCAACCAGGTGGCCGCCCTGGCCGGCATGTTCGTCGGCTTGGTCGCCGGCGGGCTGCTGGCGGCGGTCGACTGGCGCCTGGTCTTCTGGGTCAACGTCCCCGTCGGCGTGTTCGGCACGCTGTGGGCCTACTGGAGGCTCCGCGAGATCAGCGACCGGCAAGGCGGCCGCATCGACTGGTGGGGCAACGTGACGTTCGCCGTCGGGCTCGGCGCCATCCTGATCGGCGTCACCTACGGGATTCAGCCGTACGGCCACCACGCCATGGGCTGGACGAGCCCGGCGGTCGACATGCTCCTCATCGGCGGGGCGGCGCTGCTCGCCGCGTTCGTCGTGATCGAGACGAGGGTGGCCGAACCGCTGTTCCAGCTCCGCCTCTTCCGGATCCGCGCCTTCACCGCCGGCAACATCGCCGCGTTCGCGGTGGCCGTGGCCCGCGGCGGCCTGCAATTCGTGCTCATCATCTGGCTGCAGGGCATCTGGTTGCCCCTGCACGGGTACTCGTACAGCGAGACCCCACTGTGGGCCGGTATCTTCCTCCTCCCGCTGACGGCGGGCTTCCTGGTCTCGGGTCCGCTGGCCGGCACCCTGTCGGACCGGTTCGGTTCCCGGGGCATGGCCACGGCAGGGACGGTGGTGTTCGGGGGCAGCTTCGTCGGGCTGTTGGCGCTCCCGGTGGACTTCCCGTACTGGACCTTCGCGCTGCTCGTCACCGCCAGCGGCATCGGCAGCGGGATGTTCGCCGCGCCCAACACGTCGTCCATCATGAGCAGCGTTCCGGCCCGTCTGCGCGGGGCTGCCTCGGGCATGCGGGCGACATTCCAGAACTCGGGCACCGCGCTCTCCATCGGGATCTTCTTCTCACTGATGATCGCAGGGCTGACCGGCACGCTTTCGACGACGTTGACCAACGGGCTGCACCGCCACGGCGTCACGCAGAGCGTGGCCCAACACGTGGGCTCGCTGCCGCCGGTGGCCTCGTTGTTCGCAGCGCTGCTCGGAGTCAACCCGATTCAGCACCTGTTGGCTCCCAGCGGCACGCTGTCCACTCTCTCGACGTCCAGCCGGCGACTGCTCACCGGCCACACCTTTTTCCCGCAGTTGATCTCCGAGCCTTTCCACCACGGACTGGTGGTGGTCTTCGCCTTCGCCACCGGCCTCTCGGTGATCGCCGGGCTGGCCTCCCTGCTGCGCGGCCGGCGCGCCACCGATGCTCGCGCACCGCTCGTCCCGACCACCCCGACTCCCGAAATGAGCCCGACCCGATGACCGACCAGATGCCATCGCTCGAATGCCCACATACCGCCCTGCTCCTCATGGACTATCAGGCAGGGATCGTGGCCCGCGTCCCGGAGGCCGACCGACTCCTGGAGCGGGCGCGCTCCGCCATCGATCTGGTCCGGGACTGGGGCGGGCAGATCGGCTACGTCCGGGTGGCCTTCGAGGACGAGGAATTCGACTTTCCCGACTCGAGCCGGATGGGGGTGTCGGTGCGGGACTCCGGTCGCACGTTCCACGCCGACTCGTCGACGACGGCCATTGACGGGCGGGTGGCCGCGGCGCCCGGCGACGTGGTGGTCCGCAAGACGCGGGTCGGGGCCTTCTCCACCACCGACCTGCACGACCATCTACAAGACGCGGGGGTCGACACCCTCGTGTTGGCCGGCATCAGCACCAGTGGGGTGGTGCTGTCGACGGTGATCGAGGCGCACGACCTCGACTACCGGGTCTTGGTGCTGGCCGACGGGTGCGCCGACACGGACGCCGAGGTCCACACCTTCCTGCTCGAGAAGATCTTCCCGCGCCGGGCGGCGGTGATCACGCTGGCGGAGTTGGGGTCGCTCTTGTCGCGGGGCTGAGCCCGATCGGGAGAGGGGCCGGTCGGCGAAGACCATTGCGCTCAAACCTGTGCGCTCAAACCTGTGCGCTCAAACCTGTGCACTCTCCGCTCTCAGTATTCAGGAGACACGGGTTCCTCGATCGCGACGGCCGGCTCCAGGCGTTGTCCCGGGTGGACGTCGATCAGGATGCCGGCGAGGACCGCCGCCAGCACGAGGATCCCGGCGGCCCACGCACTCGCCGTGGCGTAGCCGTGCACCGTCGCGTCGGCCACCACGGAGCTGCTCTGCACGTGGTGGGACGTGAGATAGGTGGCGGTGGCCGCCGCCGCGATGGTGTTCAGCAGGGCGGTGCCGATGGAGGCCCCGATCTGCTGGGACGTGTTGGTCATGGCCGAGGTCACACCGACGTCCTTCGGGTCGGCGTTCTGGGTGGCGGTGCTGATGCACGGCACGATGGCCAGGCCCAGTCCGAAGCCCAGGAGCAACTCGCTCGGCAGCACGTTGCTCCAGTAGGAGGCATCGGGTGTCAGCTGGGTGAACAAAGCGACGCCGAGCGCCGCCAACAGGAGGCCGGGGACCACGAGCAGCCGGGTTCGCACGTGCGGCATGAGACGGCTCGCCACCTGGGTCGCCGCCAGCGCGTTCATGGCCATCAGCGGGAGGAAGGCGACGCCGGTCTTGAGCGGCGAGTAGTGGTCGATGGTCTGGAGCAGGTAGGTGAGGAACAGGAATGTCCCGAACATCCCGGTCACTGCCAGGAGGATCGTGGCGAACGAGCCGGCCCGGTTGCGGTTGCGGACGACGCGCAGAGGAAGGAGCGGATTGGGGCCCTTGCTCTGCCACAGGACGAACGCGCTGAGGAGCACCCCGGCGACGACCAGGGCCACGACGACATCGGTGGCACCCCAGCCACTGGTGCCGGCTTCGCCGAGCCCGTACACGAGAGCCACCAGTCCGCCGCACCCGAGGACGACGCCCAGCACGTCCAGGCGGATGCCCGCGATGCCCGGACGCCTGGGGATCAGCCTGAAGGCACCGAGGAGGACCAGTCCTGCGATGGGCAGGTTCACGTACAGGCACCAGCGCCAGTCGACGTACTGGGTCAGGAAGCCGCCGAGGATGAGCCCGAAGGCGGATCCGGCGATGGCGATGGTGGCGTAAATCCCGAAGGCACGCCCCCGCTCCTTCGGGTCGGCGAAGGTCGAGGTGAGGATGGAGAGCACCGACGGCGCCAGCAGCGCGCCGAAGAGGCCCTGCAGACCGCGGGCGCCGATCAGCATGAGCGTGGTCTGCGAGGCCCCGCCGAGGGCCGACGCCAGGGCGAAGCCCGCCACGCCGATCATCAGCGTGCGCCTCGGCCCGAACATGTCGCTGATGCGTCCCCCCAGAAGGAGGAAGCCGCCGAATGCCAGCGTGTAGGCGGTCACCACCCACTGCCGATCGGTGTTGGAGAATCCGAGGGCGCGCTGCGCCGAGGGCAGGGCGATGATCATGATCGTCGTGTCGAGCACCACCATGAGCTGCGCCCCGGCGATGATGACCAGGATCCACAGGTGGGCCCGGGCCGTCGCCTTGTCCGCCGCTCCGACGTCGGTGTCCCGCAGCGTGGTCATCGGCTCACCCGTCCGGCCTCGCCGCTGACGGTCCGTGGCTGCGACGCTCCCGGCTCTCCAAGGCGTCGTTGCGCATCGGTCGGATCACGGTCGGGCCCGGCCCGCTCAGCGCCTCCGTCCGGCTCGTATCCGGAGTTTTCACTCCGCTTACTTTAGTGGGCGAAGCGGAGCAGTTGGTCCGTGTTGGTGGGTGCCAATTTCCAAATTTCACGGTCAGGAATAAGAAGTTGCGCTGGGCATGGAGGCTGCCTATGCCCCGAGAGGACCAGGACCAGCACCATGGCGTAGGTGCTCGGAAGATGGCTCTCGTCGAAAGATGGCTCTCGTGGAAAGAGGCGACGGTGTTGTCGATGACCGGCGGGCAGACCCTCGCCGTACACAACCACGATGCCGGATGATCAGCGTTGCACCATCTCGGGCCGCGGCCTGGTTCAGGGCGGTGCCATGGCCGCCGTGGGCCACCATGGTGGAGATTCTCGTCGACCAGGGAGGTCACTCATGAGCGACGGCGCTGCATTCGTCCGGCAACTGCCCAAGGCCGAGCTGCACGTGCACATTGAGGGGACGCTCGAGCCGGAATTGGCGTTCGCGTTGGCTTCGCGCAACGGCGTCCAGCTCCCGTACGCCGACGTGGCCGCACTCCGCCGCGCCTACAGCTTCGAGGACCTCCAGTCGTTCCTCGACATCTACTACGCCAACTGCGCCGTGCTCCGGACCGAACAGGACTTCTACGACCTCACCCACGCCTACCTGTCCAGGGCAGCCGGTCAGGGCGTGCGTCACGCCGAGGTCTTCTTCGACCCGCAGACGCACACCCGGCGTGGTGTCGCGTTCGAGGCCTGCTGCATGGGGATCCGCCGCGCCCTCTACGACGGCGCAGCGGAGTTGGGGATCTCGTCGGGCCTGATCCTGTGTTTTCTGCGCGACCTCAGCGAGGAGGCGGCACTGCAGACGCTGGAGGAAGCCCGGCCTTTCGCCGAACACCTGCTGGCCGTCGGCCTCGACTCCGCCGAGGTGGGCAACCCTCCCGGCAAGTTCGCACGGGTCTTCCGACAGGCCAGGGAGATGGGCCTCCCGGGCGTCGTGCACGCCGGCGAGGAGGGCCCGCCCGAGTACATCTGGGAGGCGCTGGACGTGCTGGAGGCGCGGCGCATCGATCATGGCGTGCGGTGCCTGGAGGACGACCGCCTCGTGGCGCGGTTGGCGGCCGAGCAGGTCCCGCTCACCGTGTGTCCCCTGTCCAACGTGCGGCTGCGGGTCTTCCCCACGCTGGAGCACCACGATCTTCCGGCTCTGGTGCGACGCGGCCTCCTCGTGACGATCAACTCGGACGACCCCGCCTATTTCGGTGGATACGTCGCCGACAATTTCGCCGCGGTGGCGGAGGCGTTCGACCTCTCGCGCGCGGCGATCGCCGACCTGGCGCGCAACTCGTTCCGGGCTGCGTTCCTCCCGGACCCCGTCAAGGCGAGATATCTCGACGAGGTCGACCGCCACCTCTGACGCACAAGGTCCGATGTCAGGCAAAACGTCGCGCCGTGGTCTCCGCTTGGGCCCGGTAGCCGCCACCGAACAGCACGGCGTGCGCGAGGAGCGGGGCGAGCTGGAACAGCGGCACCCGCTCCTCCCAGCCGCTGTGCAGGGTTTGGACCTCGGCATACGCACGGTGTAGCCGGTCCGGCACCGCACCGAAGAGCGCGAGCATCGCCAGGTCCTCCTCGGCATGCCCGCCGTGGACGGATGGGTCGATGAGCCACGAGCGGCCGTCGCTCCCGAAGAGGACGTTGCCCCACCAGAGGTCGCCGTGCACCAGGACCGGGCCGCCAGGCGGGAGGAGCTCCTCCAATCGGGCGGCGACGCGGCCGACGGCGTGATCGAGCGCACAACGGGCCGACAGGGCGAGCAGGCGCGCCCCGTAGAACGCAGCGCCGTCGGACCGGGCGGACGGGTCGACCGGGCAGGCCCCCACCCATGACGAGCCCCCACCCCAGTGCGGCAAGGCCCGCCGGTGCAACAGCGCCAGGCCGCGGCCGAGCGCCTCGTCGTGCCCGGCGGTCCGGGGCGCCTGGTCGACTGCCGCGGTGACGAGGAGATCGGGCTCCTCGACCAGCACCGCGGGTACCGGGGGGCCTCCCGGCGCTGCACCGAGCTGGCGCAACCCCTCGGCTTCGTCGCAGCAGCCCGGCCCGAACTTGGCGACGAGCCGGTGCCCATCCACCTCGACCAGGTAGGCCGTGCCTCCGAGCGGGCGAGCCGAATCGACCGTCCCGACAGCGCCGGCGAGGCGCCGTCGCACGTGTGCCAGTGACGCCGACTCAGCCATGCACGCCATGATGGTCCGATGGCCAACGCGGGAATTGCCGGGCTCGTGCTCACGCCGGGGGCGAGTGCCGGACGTGAGCAGTCCGGGCTCGTCGCCATCGACGTGGCGGTCAGCCGTGCCGGCGTGGCCGTCGAGCGCGTGGAGTTCCCCGGACAGGCCGCCGGCAAGCGCCGCACCGACCCGCCGGCGGTGTGCATCCAGGCCGTGCGCGCCGCCACGGAGGCGCTGGCGGAAGGGCTTTCGGTCCCGACCGGCCGCATCGGCGTCGGCGGCCGTTCTTTCGGTGGGCGGATGTGCTCCATGGCCGCCGCCGCGGGACTCGACGTGGCCGCCCTGGTCCTCGTCAGCTACCCGCTCCATCCACCGGGTCGCCCCGAACGCCTCCGCACAGAGCACTTCCCCGAGCTCCGCCTGCCGTGTCTCTTCGTCTCCGGCCGGCGCGATGCCTTCGCCACGCCGGAGGAGCTCGAGCGGGAGACGGCCACGATCCCTGGACCGGTCACCCGCGTCTTCGTCGACGGTGACCATTCGTTGCGCAAGAGCGAGGCGGAGGTCGCCGGGATCGTTGCCACCTGGGTGGCCGGGATCTCCCTGCGGGCGTGACGCTTTAGTCCGGCTCACTGCCGACCGACACCGGGACACCGCTGCGCAGGTGCGAGACCAGCTCCTCCCGGTCGCCCACCGTCTTGGTGTGCGCGTGGTGGGGCCACCAGAAGTGGAAGCCCTTCAGGGCGGCGAGCGTGGGAACGATGCGGGTCGCCAGCACGTTGGAGGCGAGGAGCACGCCGAGAGCCACGGCCGCGCCGATCTCCTCGAGGAGCTGGATCCCGGTGAGCAGCAGCGAAGCGAACGTCCCCGCCAGAATGACCCCGGCCGCCGTCACGGCCGGTGCTCCCTCGACAATGGAGATGCGGGCCGCCTCGTGCGGCTCGACGCCCCGCGCGAACTCCTCGCGCAGCCTCGTCGCAATCAAGATGTTGTAATCGGTGCCGACGGCGATCACGAAGATGTACGCGACGATCGGGATGGAGAAGTCGAGCCCGTCGAAGCCCAGTCCGCGGATGAAGATGTAGGCCACGACGCCGATGGTGGCGGCATAGGTCAGAAGGATGCCGATGAGGAGATAGGCCGCGCCCGCCAACGCCCGCAGCAGAATCGCCAGCATGACGGCCACCGCGAGGAGTGCCAGCAGGAGGACGTTGCGCGTGTCGATCCGCAGCGCCGCCTTCGCGTCGGTCAAGGTCGCCGTCGGGCCTCCGGTCACGACGGTGGCTCCCGGGACGCCCTCGACGATGGCCGAGCGGATGGGTCCGGCCATGTCGGCGATCGCCTGATTCGAGTACGGATCGTCGGTCAGGAGGAACTGGATCATGGCGGCGCTGTTCCCCGCCGCGTACTGCACGGGCAGGACCTGCGCCACGCCCTCGGTATGGGCCAGCTTGGAAGCCAGCGCGTCGACCTCTGTCGTGTCGAGCGGCGCCGATGAGGTGACGAAGACCTGGCTCGGCCCCAGGAAGCCGGCCGGGAACGCCGAGGAGATCGTGTTGTAGGCCTGGGTCGACGGATTGTTCTGCGGGAGCTCCGCCAGCTGGTTGTAGGTGACCCTGAGGCCGAGGACGCCGCTGGCGAGGACCACGAGGACGACGACACTGGCGAAGAGCACGACGCCGGGGCGTCTGGCCACGGCCGCGCCCATCCGTTCCGAGCGCGTCCGGTGGGCCGGGTCGTGGGGCGTGGGTCTCGAGGGCCAGAAGACCGTTGCGCCGAACAGGCTGAGGACGGCCGGCACCAGCGTCAGAGCTGCCAGCAGCATGAGCGCCACGCCGATGATCAGCCCCGGGGCGAGGGATCGCAGCTGGCCGATGGAAGCCACCAGCAGCGCGGCGAAGGCGAGCATGACGGTCGCCGCGGCGGACGCAATGACCTCGCCGGCGCGACACAGGGCGATCATCAGGCCCTCATGCGGGTCCTGGCCCTTCCCCAATTCCTCCCGGTACCGGAACAGCATGAACACGATGTAATCCGTGCCGACGCCGAACATCACGACGATCAGGAGGGGCGCGAGCTCCGTGCCGACCGAGAACCCGAACCACTGGGCGAAGAAGGCGGTCAGGGACTGGGCCATCTGGTGCACCAGTCCCACGACGAGGAGGGGCAGGACGGCGATGACCACGCTGCGGAACACCAACGCGAGCAGGATCAAGATCAGCAGGACGGTGGCGATCGAAATGATCTTCTCGGCCCGGTTGAACTCGCCGGCTTGATCGACCGAGATGGCCGCGTTCCCGGTGAGCTGGCCCCGCAATCCCGACCCGGCCAGGAATGTCTCGGTGTCCGATCGCAGCGTCGTGACGGCGGCATTGGGGCCGTCGTCACCCGGCTGTCCGGTCATGGCGACCTCGATCAGCTGGATCTTCTCGTTCTTCGACAGGAACAGGGGCGACGTGGACACCGAGTCCACGGAGTCGATGTGGTCGGCGGCCAAGGCGGCGGCGAGCGCGTCGATCTTCTGAAGCTCGGGCGCCGTGAGCATCGAGTTGTCGACGGCGTTGACCGCGATGATGCCCGATGCCGAGGCCACCGAGGGGAAGTCCTTCAACGCGACCGTCTCTGCCTGGGTCGACTGGTACGAGGCCGGCAGGCCGTAGCCCGACGAGGTGAAGTTGGTGAGCGACGGCGCCAGCACCACGAGCAGGGCGCCGAGCACGATCCAGCCGGCGATGATGTACCAGCGCCAGGTCACCACGCGTTCGGCCAGCTTCCGGGTCACGGCACTCCTCCTCGCCCGTCTCCATCGGGGATGTGTCGAGCAGGGCCTATGGTCGCCGCTCCGTCGCCGGAAGGCAACGACTCCCTCACCTCACCCCGCCTCGCCTCGCCCGTCTCCGGTCACGGCCCGCTCACTCCAGTGCGATCACCTCGAGCAGATCGGCCGTGGCGTCCGGCGCGGCGAGCATCATGTCGTGCCCGTACGGAAGCTCGTGGGTCTCCCAGCCCGCGGCGCGCGCCGCCTCGGCGAAGCGTCCGAGGCTGGGCAGCGGGGGATTGGTGTGTGCCACGTAAACCTTGCGCAGCCGAGAGAGCGGCGCCGGGTCGAATGCGGTGGGCTCGATCTGGCAGCGGAACGGAAAGTCTGTCAGCCGCGGGCCGACCCACTCGCGCTGGGTCGCGTCCTCGATGCCCCATTGCTCCAGGAAGGCATCGGACGCCGGGAGGAACCAGCCGTCGCCTTGCTCGGCCACCTGGCGCCGATACCGCTCGGCCACCTGGGGCGGTTCGACGTCGAGCAGGCTCTCGCCCGGAGCGGTGACGAACGCGCCGAGATACACAAGGGACGCCAGTCGCTCCCCGGCGTGCTCGGCCAGTGGGCCGGCGAGGATGCCGGCATAGCTGTGCAGCACGAGATGGACCTCGGAGAGGTCCTCGAACCACAGCAGTTCCTCGAGGTCCGCGATGTGTGTGTCCACGCCTACGTCCGGCGTGAGGCCGGACCGGCGATCACCCTGCCCGGTGAGGGTCGGCCGGTAGACGTCGTGGCCACGTCGCGCCAGCCGGCGATGGACGCCGCGCCAGCACCAGCCACCGTGCATGGCACCGTGAACGAGTACGAATGTGGCCACCTCGAAGCCTCCCTCCGGGCCGCGCGGCCCCGGACCAGATTCTGCCGCCGTTGTCGGAACGAGTGTCAGAACGGGAGCGGCCGACCCGCGCCGTCGAGGGCGTCCCCGACGCGGAAGGGGGATCGTCAGACCAGAAGGGTGCTTTGGGTCAGTGCGGAGCGGAGCGCCCTGAAGCCGGCCGACGTCTGTTCCACGAACGCATCGTCGCGGGCAGGATCACCGCGTTCGAGCCAGGTGAGCGTCGCCTCGACGAGCCATCCGAAGAGGGCCTCGGAGTGCCAGGCGTCGAACAGCTCGTCGCCGGTGTCGAGCTCGCTGAGCTTGCGCACGACCGAGGCCGAGATGGATCGCAGCTCGGCGGCGTAGGCGGCGAACTGGGGCTCGCGTGCGGCATGACGCCACAACAACGTGAAGGCCGCAGGATCCTCCCGCGCCACTGTGAGCAGTGTGCGGGGGCCGAGTCCGGCGTGCGTCGGCATCGCCAGTTCCGCACGGAGCTCGACGCCCAGGTGATCGAAGACCTGTTGCAGGATCTCGCGGTAGAGCTCCTCCTTCGACACGAAGTGCCGGTAGACGATGAGCTTGGTGACCCCGCATGCCGCGCCGACGTCGTCCATCGAGGTGTCGGCGAATCCGGACGATGCGAACGCCAGCGCAGCGCCGTGCAGGATGGCGGCGCGCCGCTCGGCTCGGGGAAGCAGCTTGCTCTCGGTCTGTATACCAGCCAGTATATACCCGAGAGTTACAGCGGGATGACCCGGGACGGGAGCAACCATGGGCACGGTGCAGGTCGAGTTCACCGAGGAGGAGCTCCTGGCTGACCTCACCGTCGCCGAGCCGCTCATCGCCGGCGGCGTCCGTTGCCACGGCGGGTTCGACGAGGATGGTCGGTACGTCTCACCCCGCACGAAATTCCGGCTGCCGGCGATCAGCGCGTGGGGCGAGCAGAACAGCGCGCAGTTCGCCAGCGACCTGATCGAGGTTCCGCTCGAGTGGTGGGAGCGCTCGTTCCCCAGCGTCGAGCAGGCCCGCTTCCTGATCCGTGCCGGGGTGCCCGAGCCGCTGATGGCGACGTTGACCCGGATCGGCACCGTCGAGGGATTCGGCGCGAACATCCGCCTGCTGCAACCCAAGGATCTGCAGTGCCATTTCGTGGAGGACATCGGCGGGACCGCGCTCAGTCACCTCGGCCGGGGTCTCTTCGAGGCACACGGTCGTGACGAGGCCGGCTGGGACGAGGAGGCGGGCCACAAGGACATGTGGTTCGCTGCCCGCGACATCGCCTTCGAGCGCCCGTGCGCGGAGCTCGACATCGAGGCGATGCTGGCCCGGATGGGATTCGGCTCGGGCCGTCCGGGTGCCGATGCCGCCCGCGTGCTCCCCGGCGACGTCCCCCATGAGCTCGAAATGATGGTCTCGCTCATGGTCCGGGTCCTCTTCATTGAGATCTCCGCATTCCACACGTTCGCCTGGGCGGAGGAATGGATGTCCGACACCGAGTTGGTGGCGGGGGACGGGGAGGCAGCCCGGCTCGTGGGCTACATCAGGGCTGACGAGTCCCCGCACGTCGGCTACCTGCGGGCTGCGCTCACCGAGATGCGCGACCGCACCTGGCGGGGTGAAGGGGGGCGCCGGTACGCCGGCACCGAGATGATCGGGCGGATCTGGGACCCGCTGCTCGCCAACAGCCTTGGTCCGGTGCGGGAGGAGGGCCGGCGTGCGGCCCTCGCCGAGGTCGAGTTCTGGTGTGCGCAGCGCACGAACGGGGCGGACATCCTGGCGGAATTCCATTCGCTCGGCGCCGCATGAAATTCGGGGTCTTCTACGAGCACCAGCTCCCTCGCCCGTGGGTGGAGGACTCCGAGTACCGCATTCTGCAGGACGCCCTGGAGCAGGTCGAGCTGGCCGACCGCCTCGGGTTCGACGTGGTGTGGGAGGTCGAGCACCACTTCCTGGAGGAATACAGCCACTCGTCGGCACCCGAGGTGTTCCTCGGCGCGTGCAGTCAACGGACCAGGGACATCAGGCTCGGGCACGGGATCATTCAGACCGCACCTGGCTACAACCACCCGGCCCGCACGGCCGAGCGGGTGGCCACTCTCGACCTGCTCTCGGGCGGACGCGTCGAATTCGGTTCCGGCGAGTCCGGCTCGGAAGCCGAGCTGGGTGGCTTCCTGGTCGATCCGGCAACCAAGCGCGACGCCTGGCTCGAAGGTCTGCAGGTCACGCTGCGCTGCATGACCGAGACGCCTTTCACCGGCGTCGACGGCCGCTTCGTCCAGATGCCACCACGCAACGTCGTCCCCAAGCCCATGCAAAAGCCGCACCCTCCGTTGTGGGTGGCGTGCTCTCGACGCGACACCATCCTGTTGGCGGCCGAGAAGGGGATCGGCGCGCTCACCTTCGCCTTCATCGACCCGGAGGAAGCGCAGAAGTGGGTGGCGGACTACGAGGAGACCCTCGCCGAGCGCTGCGTCCCCGTCGGACTCGCGGTGAACCCGAACATCGCGTGCGTGACCCAAATGATGTGTCACGACGACGAGAAGGTGGCGCTCGACCGCGGCCTGGAGGGCGGGAACTTCTTCGGCTATTCGCTCGGGCACTACTACGTCTTCGGCGAGCACCGACCCGGCTCGACCGACGTGTGGAGCGAATACCTCGAGCGGCGCGGTGATCACGGGTACTCGCCCGAGGTCGAGACCGCGCTCCGCCAGGAACGCCTCGGATCCAAGCTGGCCGCTGGCGAGCGCACCGGTCTGCGAGGCGCGACAGGCACACCGCGGCAGGTGCGCGAGTACCTGGAGCGGTTCGAGCTGGCCGGAGTCGATCAGGTCATCTTCGTGCTGCAAGCTGGCAAGAACCGCCACGAGCACATCTGCGAGTCGCTCGAACTGTTCGGTCGTGAGGTGCTCCCCGCCTTCAAGGAACGCGACGACGCCCAGGTGCGGCTGAAGGCGGCGCGTGTCAGGCCGGCGGTCGACGCGGCGCTCGAGAGACGGGAGCGTGAGCCACGGCCGCCCGCTCTCCCAGCGGGCTATTCGTTCCCGGCGATGCCCAGACGGTGGGCCGACGAGACGGGGAGCGAAGAGATCCGGCAATGGCTCGAGCACTTCGCCGACGCCCGGGCCAAGGGCATCCGCGAAGAGGGACTCGGGATCCTCGGCAACTGAATTCCAGGTTTCTCGCGCGCCCACCGGACGGGCACGAACGGCCTGCCTTACTGTATGGCGTGACCAACACGCTGGCCTCCGATTCAGAGCGTTGGCGCGTGCTGGTGACGGGGGCAACCGGGCGTGTCGGGTTCCCCGTCGCACGGGCTCTCGCTGCCCGCCACGACGTGTACGGGTTGGCGCGCTGCCGGAGCGAAGGCGACCGTGCCCGCCTGGAAGGTGCCGGGGTGATGCCGATCGTTGCTGACCTGGCGGAGATGGACCTCGGCCAGCTTCCCGGGGGAATCACCCACGTCTTCCATGCGGCGGCCCGCCTCGGACGTGAAGCACAGGAACGGGACTGGCAGCAGGTCTTTGCAACGAACGCCCAAGCGTCGGGCCGTCTCATTGCCGCCTGCGCCGGCGCCGCCTTCGTGTACTGCTCGACTGGCTCGGCCTATGCCTATCAGGGCCAGCGGCCGTTGCGCGAGGACGACCCGCCTGGGGTTCACCTCGGGGCGTACAGCCTGTCCAAGATCGCGGGGGAGGCGGTCGTGCGCTTCGCCGCGGGGCAATCGGCCAGCCCCCTTACCATCATCCGCATCTTCTCGACATACGGGCCGGAGGGGGGCACACCCGTCAACCGGCTCCGACGCATCCTTCGCGGCGAGGAGATCGTCCTGTATCCCGACGCACCCAACAACTACAACCCGATCTACGAGGACGACTACGTCCGCCTGGCCGTCCGCGCCCTCGAGGTGGCCGCGCGCGACCCGGTTGTCGTCAACGTCGCCGGCAGCGAGACGGTCAGCGCCGAGGAGTATTGCGCCTACCTGGGGGAGCTGGTCGGCCGCCCTGCACGCATCCGCTATGACCCCGGCGCGCCCTGGCCGATCTGGTCCGACGTGACCCGGATGCACCAGGTGCTCGGGCACACCCGGGTGCACTGGCGCGAGGGCATGCGCCGGGTGGCCGAGACCATGGGCTGATCCACCGCTGACGCCCGTATCCGCGGAACGGCGCTCCCTCCCGGAGCGCCCGGCTAGTCGATCTCGCCCTCCCCTTTGACTTGGGCGCCGATCTTGCCCATCTCCTTCTCGTGCTCGGAGACCTCCGGGTCGAGGGTGTTGCCCTCTGCGGCGGCTTCCTCCTCGGCCGTCGGCGGCCGGTCGGCTGTGTGGGCGGCGCTGGCCTCCCGCGCCTCCTCGGCCTGCGTCGCCTCGTCCACGTCTTCGCTCATGGTCTCTCCTTTGCTCTGAAAGATGCATTGCCAAACGGCACCTTCCCTAATCATGCGGCAGGCGACATGCGGCAGTCGAGGCCGCCCGTGGCGAGAGCGGCCCGGCGGTCGGGACCCTCGGTCCCGGTCCGTCGCCGACCGGACGAGCCGGGCGGGCCGGAGGTCGCTACAGTCCGGTTGCAATGAGTGACTACGACGCCATTGTGATCGGAGCGGGTCACAACGGCCTGACCGCGGCGACCGTCATGGCCCGCGGGGGTCTGCGCGTCCTGTGCCTGGAGAAGAATCACTTCATCGGCGGCATGGCGTCGACCACGGAGCTCATCCGCGGCTACCGCTTCGAGCTGGCCGGCTCCATTCAGTTCCCGGTGCCGAACCAGATCTTCGAGGATCTGGACCTCGGCGCCTGCCCCATATACGAGCCGGAGGTCCAGTCTGCCAGCATCAGCGAGGACGGCCAGCCGCCTATCCTCCTGTATTCGGACCCGGAACGGCTCTTGGAGCACCTGGGCGAGACCATCGGGATCGAAGCGGTGCTCGGCATGGCCGAGGTGGCGGCGTGGGCCGAGGCCCCGGCCCGCGCCATCGGCCGCTTCGACGTGCGCACGCCTCCGAAGTCGCTGGACGAAATGTGGGAATGCGCCGCCAACGAGACCGAGCGTGAGGCGATCCGCACCGCCATGTTCGGCAGCGTGATGGATGTCGTCGACCGCTACCTTCCCGACCGGTCGAAGCATGCGCCGGTGCGCAGCATGCTGGCTTTCCTCGCGGTCAACTCAACGTTCCGGGGTCCCTTCTCCCCCGGGAGCGCCCTGTGCCTCGCCTTCGCGCTGGCATCGCCGGGGACCGCGACGATGTCGAAGGTGCGAGGTGGCCTGGGCACCATCGCCGATCACCTGGCTCGGTTGTTCGAGCAGCACGGCGGTGAACTCCGCCGCCACGCCAAGGTGACCCGCATCGTCGTCGAGGGCGGCGCGGTGACCGGTGTCGAGTTGGGCGAGGGCGAGGTGGCGACCGCACCGGTCGTGGTGTCGAATCTCGATCCGACGACGACATTCACCCATCTGCTCGACCCCGAAAGCCTGCCGGAGAGCTTCGCCTGCCGCGTCGGCGCCATCGACCACCGTGCCGCCTACTTCCAGGCTCACTTCGCCCTGCGCGGGCTGCCGGAATATCGCGCACCCTACGAGGCCCTGAACGACACCATGTTGGGCCGCAACGTGACGTTTTTCGGCACGGCGGAACAGATGCAGCTTGACTTCGAGGGATGTGTGCGCGGCCAGGTGCCGGCGTCCCCGAGCTTCAACCTGCAGATCCCCTCACTCGACGATCCGACCCTCGCCCCCGAGGGAATGCACGCCGCGAGCAGCTTCGCCTTCTATCTGCCGATCGCCGACCGTGAGACGCAGGGCAGGCTGCGCGGCGAGATGGCCGAGCGGATCGTGGCCAAGATCGCGTTGGCGGCCCCGAACTTCCCGGACCTCATTGAGCGCCAGCTCAACTACCCCGCCTACACCTACGAGTTGATGTTCGGCTGTGCCGGAGGCGACTTCACCCACGGGCTGCTCCAGCCCGAGTTCATGGGGCCGTTCCGGCCGGGGCCGACGGGATGGCCGGATGCGCCCGTTCCCGTCGAGGGTCTGTACCTCTGCGGGGCCGGATGCCACGGTGGTCCCGGTGTCACGTTCATTCCCGGCTACAACTGCGGCTACGCCGTGCTCGACGGAGCCAGCGACCGGTCGTAGCGCAGCTGGCGCTCCATGAAGGCGAGGAAGAACGCGACGGAGAAGGCCAGGCTGGTGAAGAGGCTCATGACGAAGAAGATCCAGGCCCACTGCAGCCCGCGCCGCCTGCCCTCGGTGATCGTCCACAAGGGCAGCAGGACCAGGTTCACGATCGTGTAATCCTGGGCAGCAGAGTCGGCGGCCCAGTTGGAGAAGAGCATCTTGGTGTAGTCGATGTAGCTGGCGCGGTGTCCGTAGAGGTGCACGTAGCGCACGTTGAAGTACCACCCGAGGAGCAGCGAACACACGCCGACGGCGTAATAGATCCCCTCCAGCAGCGAGACCGAACCGGCCTGACCCCCCGTGAAGAGGCGGCGGTTGACGGCAAAGGCGGCCACCGTGCTCGCGATGCCGAGAATCCCGTAGAACACCAGAGAAGTCGTCACAGTCGCCCCCGTTTCGTGCCCCCGCGTGCGCACACCCTAACGAGGCCCGCCCCCGCGACGCCGGAGGATCGTCAGAGGAGCTCGAGGATCCTCTCGGGTGGGCGCGCGACGACGGCCAGGTCGGCGATGACGAAGATGGGGCGTTCCAACAGGATGGGGTGATGGGCGATGGCCTCGAGGAGGGTGTCGCCCGCCGCGCCGTCCAGCGCCAGTTCCGCATAGACCGGCTCGCCCGTGCGCATCATCAAACGGGGATCGTCGATGGACAGTAACTGCATGAGCCTCTCGAGGTCCGCCACGGTCGGGGGCTCGTCGAGGTAGGCAATCGTGTCCGCCCGGACGCCGTGCTCCTCCAGGAGCGAGAGCGCGGTACGGCACTTCGAGCACGACGGGTTGATATAGATCTGTGGAGGCATCACACGCACCTTACGGTGCTCCGGTCAGACCGCTCCAGGCGGGAGCCCGGCGGTCACCTGGGCCCAGCTGTAGGTGAATGTCTGCACCGGAGCGCGGGCGACGGCGAGCGAAACCGCCATGGACGTACCCCGGTCGTCACCGCGGTGCGTGTCACCGGTCATGTCGATGGCCGCTCCCATCACGAGATTGGATCCCGAGCCGAAGTCGTCGAGGATGCCCTTCCGGTGGCCCCAGCATCCGGCGTCTCCCCGGTGCAGGCAGTCGAGGTTGCCACTGTCGAAGCCGTCGTCGTACATCCACCCGTACACGGCATCGAGCCCGTTCGACGATCCTCCGGCCCACTCTGCGTCGTCGAGGTCGTAGGCCTGTCCCGGGTCGGGCGGGTCGTTGGCGTCGTCCGCCCCTTCTTGCGCGTTTCGATTGAGCGCGGCGGTCAGCCCGCCGAAGGCCGGGAGTCCCCGGTCCACCCTCTCCATGTTCACCGCGACGAAGAGCTGGTCGGGAATGCTCAACTGGGCGAAGTTCGTCGGCAGCACCATCGGGCGGATTCCTTCCAGTGCGTGGGCATGGTTGATCGCGTCCAGCACGGAATCGAGACACGGAGCGGAGTTGTCGACCCCGGTCGCGACACAGACGCGCGTGTAGTCGGGCACCGGCGGCACGTTGTGGCCCGGGTTCTCAATCCCCGTGTCGGACTCCGAGGGGGGGATCGCCCGCAGAGGCCGGAGTGTCCCGTTGGACATGGCGGCCAGGGCCCGTTTCCAGGTGTAGGCGTAGCGCCCGGCACGGGGGGAGGTCGCGAGCATCGCTGCAAGCGAGGATCCGCCGGGGTCTTCGCTCGACGTGTCGCCGGTCGGGTCGAACGCGGCTCCCATGACGAGGTGTCCCGTTCCGAACCGGTTGAGGACGATCTGCCGGTCGGCCCAGCAGCCTGAGGTCGCGCTGCCCGAACACCCCGGTACGCCACTGTGCGGACCGTCGTTGTACAGCCATTCGAAGTCCGCATCGAGCCCGTTGTCGACGTCGCCGATCCATTCGGAGTTCACCGAGCCGTACGCCGCGCCTGGCCTGGTCGGGAGGCGGGCAGCGTCGGCCCCTTTCCGCGCGTCCGCATTGAGCGCGGTCGTGAGCCCGGTGAACGGGGCAAGGCCGCGGTCGACCCGCTCACGATCGATGGCCACGAAGAGCTGTTCGGGAACGGTCAGCCCGGGGAAGTCAGCGGGCAGCTCCATGGGCCGCACGCCCTCCGCCGCCCTGGCGGCGTCGATGGCGTCCAGCGTGATGCGCAGGCACGGGGTCGTGGTGTCGACGCCGACCGGAGCGCACGAACTGGGATAGTCCGGCACGGGGGACACCGAGCGCGCCGGATCGGCGAGGCCACCGTTCGCCTGTCCGCCGGTCGAACAGCCCGTCAGGAGGAGGGCCAGTGCCATGCAGGCGCCCGGCCACAGGGGCAGCCGGCGCGTCGGTCGATGCGTCAGGTCGGGAGAAGCCCGCATCAGACGGCACAACGTAGTCACGCCGACCGCTGTCGACTGTCGCGGCTGCAGCGCCGAAGACCGAATCAACGGTCCGCAGAACTCCCGTACCGAGGGGGGCGCTTCTGCAGGAAGGCGGCGACCGCCTCCTGCATGTCGTTGGTCATGGACGACAACACCTGCGTCCGGTTCTCGAGGTCGATGCCCGCCTGGAGCGAGCCGACCTCCAGCTGGGACCACATGACCTCCTTGGTCATCCGGACTCCCCACGGTGTGTTTGCCGCGATGAGGCCCGCCGTCTCGAGAGCGGCTCCCTGCAGCTCGTCATCGGGCACCACGCGGAGGACGAGGCCGATCCGGTCAGCCTCCTCGGCTTCAATGATGCGACCGGTCAGCATCAGCTCCCAGGCCCGTGAGGCGCCGATCAACCGCGGTAGGAGCCAGCTGACCCCGATGTCGCAGCCCGAGAGTCCGAGGCGGACGAAGGCCACGTTGGAACGCGCCGCGCGGGACGCGATGCGGATGTCGCTCGCCAGTGCCAGGGCGAGGCCGCCACCTGCCGCCGGGCCGTTCACGGCGGCGATCACCGGCTGGGGCAGCGAACGCAACCGGGGGACGAGCGCGGCGATATGGGTCTGGGTGGCAAAGGTGGCTCCCACCCGGTCGAGCGCACCGGAACCCGGCGCGTCGCCGTACCCTGCGAGGTCGAGCCCGGCACAGAAACCTCGCCCGGCGCCGGTGAGGATGACCACCCGGCAGGCGCGATCTGCGGCCACGTCCGCCAAGGCCTTGTGGAGCTCTGCAATCAAGGTGACGTTCATGGCGTTCAAGCGCTCGGGGCGGTCGAGGGTGATCCGGGTGACGCCCTCGTGTGGCTGGTCGACCTGCAGCGTGTCCATGGTGGGATCCCTTTTGTCGGCTCGGCCATATCCTGCAACACGTGGCACAGCAGCGAGGCCCTACCGGGCCGCGCCGGGAGGGAGCGCAACAATGGGCCTGCACTATTCGAGCGTCGTCGGCGCTCCATTGGCCGAGGTCTTCGCCTGGCACGAGCGGCCGGGAGCACTCCTGCGCCTCGTGCCGCCGTGGCAACCGATCAAGGTCGCACAGCAGGCGCACTCGCTGGCTGACGGGCGGGCCGTCCTGCAGCTGCCTGGGCGCGTGCGCTGGGTTGCGCAACACTCGGGTGACGACCCGCCGCACCGGTTCGTGGACGAGTTGGTGTCGCTCCCGCTGCACTGGCGTCACACGCACTCGTTCGAGACGGTCGGCGATGGGGGGACCAGGGTGATCGACGACGTCGAGACGCCCGTGCCCGGGTCGTTCCTCCGGCAGACCTTCCGCTACCGCCATCACCAGCTCGCCGGGGATCTGGCTGCGCACCGCAGCGCGGCGCAGCGGGGCGGGCCGCTCCTGGCGATCGCGGTCACCGGCTCCTCGGGCCTGATTGGCTCAGCCCTGTGCGCCTACCTCTCGACCGGCGGGCACCGCGTGATCCGCCTGGTGCGGCGGCCGGCCCGTGATCCATTCGAGCGGACCTGGGATCCCGAGCGGCCCGATCCGCGCGCGCTGGAAGGCATCGACGCCGTCGTGCATCTCGCCGGGGCATCCATCGCCGGCCGTTTCACCGGGGCCCACAAGCGGCTGGTGCGTGACAGCCGCGTCGGCCCCACCTCGAAGCTGGCGCGTGCCATGGCCTCCGTGCCGGATGGACCGCGGAACCTTGTCTGCGCGTCGGCAGTCGGCTTCTACGGGAACCAAGGCGGAGACGAACTGATCACGGAGGAGAGCGGGCGCGGCGCAGGGTTCCTGGCGGACGTGGTGGGGGCCTGGGAGGCGGCGGCGCGGCCCGCCGCCGATGCGGGCGTGCGGGTGGTGTACATACGGACCGGTATCGTTCAGTCCGCCCGTGGAGCGAGCCTCAAGCTCCTTCGCCCTCTCTTCTCGCTGGGCCTCGGAGGACCTCTCTCGCCGGGATCGCAATGGGTGTCATGGATCGGCCTCGACGACCTGCTCGATATCTTCGGGCGGGCGCTCGCCGACCACGAGCTGGCCGGCCCGTTGAACGCCGTGGCACCCGGTGCCGTCACCAACGCCGAGTACGCCTCGACGCTGGCTCACGTCATGCGACGGCCGGCGTTGCTCAAGGTCCCGGCGTTCGGTCCTCAGTTGCTCCTGGGCGCCGAGGGCGCGCGCGAAGTGGTCCAGGCGAGCCAGCGCGTCGCACCGGCCCGCCTCATGGCAGCGGGACACGAGTTTCGCCATCCGTCGCTCGAGCCGTGCCTGCGGCACCAGCTGGGCCGCATCGATGTCGCGCCCTTCAAAGAGGAGTCGGGAAACATCTGAGCCGAGCGAGGTGGCGGAGTCACGAACGCGTTGCACGTGCGCTCGCCGAGGCGCTGGCTCATCTTCGACACCGGGCCGTCGGAGCTCGGCGTCCACCCCGCCAACGGGGGACCCGACCACCATGAGATCTCGCTCATATGCGACGACCCATCGCCCTCGAAGTTCCCGGCGCCGGCCACATGATGCTGTACGAACCCCGGCACCCCACCGCATTCGCACTGTGAGCCCGGCGGCTCACACGGGTGCGCAAGGCGAGGCACAATCGGTTCGCGGGGAGACTTGTGACAGGAGCGGTGCCGGCCGTGTAGCGCTGTGAGGCAGAATCCCAGCATGGACATTCACGGAAGTGCCCTGGTCACGGGGGCGAGCCGCGGCATCGGCCGGGCCGTCGCCCTCGAATTGGCTCATCGCGGCTTCGACACGGTGGCCACCATGCGGGATCCCGACGCGGGGGCCACGCTGGCCGCGGAGACGGCTGGGCGTCTCAAGGTCCGCCGGCTCGACGTCACCGACCCCTCCACCTTCGACCTTCCCGGCGACCTACGGGTGCTCGTGAACAACGCCGGCGTCGACACCGACTACCTCCCGGTTGAACATGCCAACATCGACGACTGGCGCCGGATGTTCGAGACCAACGTCTTCGGGGTTGTGGCGCTGACGTCAGCCGCCATTCCCACCTTGCGAGAGAATCAACCGTCGGTGGTCTGCACGGTGACGTCGTCGTCCATCATCGCGTCCGTGCCTTTCTTCTCGGCGTACCGGGCCTCCAAGGCCGCCGCGTCCGCGTTCGGTGACAGCCTGCGGGTCGAGGTGGCGTCCTCGGGCATCCGGGTGGTGGAGATCCTTCCGGGGCCCATCGACACCGACATGTTCCGTTTGAGCACGGGGGAGCAGGGCGCCGCCCGCTTTCCTGACTACCGTGCCCTGGCCGATGTGGCAGGATCCCTCCGTCGCGAACACGCCGATCCCCGGGTGGTCGAACCGGCGCAGGCGGCATCGACCATCGTCGACGCGATCCTCGACACGTCCGGGCCGATGCGGTACGGCTGCGACCCCGTGTCGCTGGAGCTCCTCGATCTGTGGCGTCAATGTGACGACGAGACGGTCTTCACCATGACGGGGCAGCCTCTCCTCGACGAGTCCAGGGAGAGCGGCGACGTGACGCGTTGAAGATCAGATCCCCGGGAAATCCCGGAGCGCCTCGGCCAGGTCGCGGCGAATGGCCTTGTTGATGACCGACCCGTACAAGAGTTCGTTCCTCCGAGAGCGACGTGTCGCGCCCAATACCAGCTGACCGGCCCCTTCGGACCGGGCGAACTCCAACACCGTCATGGCTACATCGATGCCTGCGAGCTCGGTGTAGTGCCTCCCGACCTCGGTGAGCAACCGCCGCTGACCGGCCAGCCATGATGGCTCGCCTTCGACCTTGTCGGTGGGCACGCACACGTACACACGTACACACCGACGAGTTCCGCATGAACCGTGCTGGCGATCTGTGATGCTCGCCGAATTGCGTGTTCCGCCTCTGGAGCGCCAGTGAGGGCAACCTGTACGCGTACAGGTGGTCTGATCGATCTACCGAGGTCCTGCATGGGGTGCTCCATGCAGGGTCCAGCAGGTCGTGTTCGTCGAGCCACCTCAAGCCTAGACGACGAAGCGCGGCGAGGCGGTCGGCGCTGAAGAACCCGGACAACGCAGATACGGCCATATCCGATCCGACGACCTCAGCGTGGGCCACGCGAGCTCGGAGCTGTTCAGGCGTGATGTCGATGAACTGAACCTGGTCGGTGACTGCGACCACGGCGTCGGTTTCGATTCGTCCAAGAGTCTCCTCGAGTCCGACGACAACGTCACGCCCACTTTTGGCGAGGCGTCGTTCCTCGCTGTGCATCAAAAGGGTCTTGCCTGCCCCCGGAGCGATGCCAAGGAGGATCCGCAGACGTCCCGATGAGCGCTGGAGGGATGCCGACGCGGTTGGCACTTCCCGTTCCGGTGCTCTGCCCGCGGTCCAGGCGTCACAGCACCCTCACCTCAGGATCACGTTTCACCCCGAAAGTCTGAGAGGTCAGCTCGCAGATCTCTCACATCCTCAGGTATTCCGGTCCCACCCGATCCTCTGGTTGGCCACTGACAGGCGGTGTCTCACCTCCGCATCGGCGTCCTCAACTTCGCCGTTCGGAACAAACCATCGTATGACGCCGCCGATTACATCAGGCCCGGTGCCTTTGACCCACTGGATCGAGCCTCTACGTTCGGACGGACCCGTGAGTTGAAAGATCTCTGCCCACTCGAGCTCGGGCGTAGCGTTCAACTGCCATTCGACCTCGTTGCGATCGTCGAGCTCCTCAACGATGGTTCTGCCGACGATTGAGATGTCCTGCCGATTCGATCCTGTCATGACCTGCACCATCCCCTCTGTGTGTGATCGCGCTGCTGCCGAAGCGTAGTGAGATCGTCCTATCGAGACCTGCCTCTATCGCCGCCTTGGGGCCGGGCTCTGATCTCGTCGATCCCGGACTGCCCCAGTCGGCCCGAACACCACTTGAGTTCTCGACCTGCCTGCAGCCGTTGCCCCCGCCTGGAACCGGCCCCATTTGGGCAATCCGTCGCGATCCATCGAAACGGATCCCCGCTCCTCGCCGGGGGACTTTCGGCACCTCATGACACTGTCAACGACCCGATGAAGAGTGCGGATCGAAGATGATCCCGGACGAGGAGACACCCGTGCGCAAACGGCTTATGACCACGCAGAACTCGCCGATGCGCAATGAAGTGATGTCCGCCGGAGAACTGATGCGCGCGCCGAGACCGAGCCTTTACTGTCCTCAGCGGCCGACAGACCTCCGAAAGGGCCGAAACGTCACCAACGGCCCCGCCACAAGGGCCTACTCGCTACTGGAGCTGGGCAGGTCGAAGTCGTCCGTGTCATCGGTCCCGGTGGGCGTCTGCGCCTGTTTGGCGTATCGCTGGGCCAGTTGTCTGGAAAAGCCCCACAGCTCGGCCACTTCGGAGCTACTCAGACCTTCTTCGAGGCATAGGCCGACGAGGTTTGTCCGCAGGCGCTGACGAGCCTGCTCGATTCGGGCCATCTCTTGGGCGACGTCGTCACGGAGGCCGGGCAGGTCCATTGCTTTCAATGCCCGCGAGGCAGGCGCTCCGCGTTCGAGCTTTCGTCTGAGACTCCGATAGGCACGTCGGAAGCGCATCTGAGCCTGGTGCAGCGCGTCGAGGTCGGCCTCCAACGCTCCGACTGCCTCAATGGCCTGCTCTCGTCTTCCCACTCGCTCCACGCTATTCACCGCTCCCCGCCACTACTTAGTGCTACCCGCTGTTGCGGGTAGAGGGGACTTCACCTGGGAAATTAAGAACAAAGTTCTCAAGTTTTCGGGCCCGACGCTCGATACTCCAAATCGAAAGTGCAAGACAGCAGCTCCGCGACAGGGGGGATGCGAGGTCTCAGCATGGCGCAACCGGGTTGGTCCGTGGGGACGTAGAACGCCCATCGGGCTGATTTGGGGCGCCGCTCGAAAGGGGGGGTGCACATGATGGACAACCGCAGAACGCCACGCCAACGCGCCAATTGGGCTGGCCTGTACCGACTGCAAGGCGAGTCCTCAGCCGGAGGTCGAGCCTGTGAGATTGTCGATATCTCGAAGCTCGGACTGGGGATCACGTTCGGCTTCCGCCGGCCGACCGAGTTGATCGGGCGTCGTATCTCGGTGGAGATACCCGCCGCGGGTGACACTGTCGATGTCCGGCTCATGGGCGATATCAAGAATGCAGCGGCAGTGAGCGCAGTGAGCGGAATTGCCCGAGTCGGAGTCGAGTTCGTCGGGGTTTCTCCAATGGAAGAGGCCCTGCTTGCCGCTGTAGTCGGTGTGATGAATCAGTCGCTCGTGACGAGCTGACCGGGTTCGGCGTCATTGAGCGGTGAACAAGACGATCTAGTGCCTTTTGGGCATCCCTTTGTCAAGCTCCCTAGCCGATTCTCGCAGCACGAGAACACTCGGACAACACTCAAACGCACCTTGATCGTCCGCTCCCGGTAGTTGTCCCATGGGCCTACCGCTCTCCAAGGTCAAACCTCGGCAGCAATGCCGGCCTCTTCCTGCGTCTGTCTTTCAGGTCGACGCGACCGTTCGACACATTGGAAATCGAGTATCCACAGCTCCTTCGCGCTATCCGACAGGGCGCAAATCCGTAGGAACCCACTTGCCATCCGACTATCCCGCATGCCTGCGTTCCGATTGAGGACGGGGGAGCAGGGCGCCGCCCGGTTTCCTGAATACCGTGCCCTGGCCGATGTGGCAGGATCCCTCCGTCGCGAACACGCCGATCCCCGGGTGGTCGAACCGGCGCAGGCGGCATCGACCATCGTCGACGCGATCCTCGACACGTCCGGGCCGATGCGGGTACGGCTGCGACCCCGTGTCGCTGGAGCTCCTCGATCTGTGGCGTCAATGTGACGACGAGACGGTCTTCACCATGACGGGGCAGCCTCTCCTCGACGAGTCCAGGGAGAGCGGCGACGTGACGCGTTGAAGATCAGATCCCCGGGAGATCCCGGAGCGCCTCGGCCAGGTCGCGGCGGTGCGAGAGCCCGAGCTTCTGGTAGGCGCGGTGGAGACGGTTCTCCACCGTGCGCACCGAGAGATGCATCATCTCGGCGATCTGCTTGTCGGTGCTCCCGGTCGCAGCCTGTAGGGCAGTGTCGAGTTCGGCCGGAGTGAGCCGGGCGCGCGCCCCAATGGCGCGGACGAACGGCGTGACGGCGCCTTCGCAGCGGGCGAGAAGCCGAGCGGCCGCCTGCTGCGTCGCCGCGGCGTCTCGGCTCGAGCCGTCGCGCCGGAGATGGACAGCTGACTCGCCCAGGGCTTCGGCTGCGTAGAGGAGCGCACCCAGCTCCTCGAACCGGGCGGCCGCGGCGGCGAGCGCCTGACTGTCCTTGTCGGCGGCGGCCGCTGTGTAGGAAAAGCGGGCCGCGCTCGAGCTCGCCATCCACCTTCGATGCCAGCGCTCCCATTTCGTCGACCACCTGCCGGGCCCGACCCATCCGCGCCATCCCATGCAAGGCCCGTGTGGCCCCGAGCAGGTCTCCGGTCTCCTTGCCCCGTTCGACCGCCGTCTCGAGGCTCGTGCGCGCCGTGCCCACGTCGCCACTGGCCGCCCGGGCCCAGGCTCGCGCCTGGAGCACCTCGACTTCGTACGACATGTCGGTCGGCAGTCCCAGAGCGTCGAGGGCGGCCAGCGTCTGGTTGGCTTTGGGCGCCACCCCGGCCAGGGACAGGGCGTTGGCGGCCAGCGCCTCACACCAGCGGGCGCACACCGGCAGCGAAAGGTCGAGGAAGAGCGCAGCGGCGCTGGCTGCCTGCAGGAATGCAGCCTGCACCCGGCCCTGCTCCAGGCGGAGCGCGGCGAGAGAGGCCGCGACGATCGCGCTCTCCTGTGAACCCTCGTGCGCCGACAGCTCCTGTTGTGCGGCAGTCAGGAGCCCTTCGGCCTCGTCGAGCCGGCCGAGCCCGATCAGGGCGAGCACATGGTTCCCGAACGGGTTCCACGGTTCGGAAAGGACCGTCGAGCCTTGGCGGACGGTTGTGCCGGAGGGCGGGACGAGGAAGGCCAATGCCTGGTGCAAGCGACCGGTACGTGTGAGGCACCCGCCGAGGAGGGTGTGCATGCTTGTACGCCGGGCACCGATCGTCTCAGCGATCGGCTCCACCGCGTCGATGACGGCTGCGGGACCCCGGATGAGGCCGTCGAGCGACAGGCGCCGGGCCAAGAGCTCGTCGCGCCAGACGGGATCGAGGTCCGTCGCGAGCAGCGCGTCAATGGCCGTCACGCCGGCGGCGCCGTGGAGGAAGAATTCATGATCGAAGCGAAGGAGGCAGACCCGCACGCGCTCACTGGTTTCGGCGGCCAGGCTCGCCAAGCCGTCGAGTTCCGAGGCGGCCTGCTCGTGCCGCCCGCTCATATGCGCCGCATCGGCCGCCAAGAGCCTGGCCTCGAACCCTTCTCCGTCGTCGATGGCCGCCCGGGCCAGGCGCTCCGCGAGCGCGTAGTCGCGGCGTTCCCGCGCCGCTCTTGCTCCGGCCACGAGGAGATCCGAACTCCCGTCGCCGCCGGCGAGGCGGAGTGATGCGCGGAGCAGGGTGTCGTCCTTGCGCCTGCCGGCGGATGCCTCGGCGAGTTCCCGGCCCAGGAGACGCTGTCGTCGGGGGTTGATGCCCGAGCGCACGACGTCGCCGTACACCGGATGGGCCAGACGCACCTGCAGGCGACGTCCGTCCATTCGGCTGACGATCAGGCCTCTGGCTTCGAGCGAGTCGATCGCCTCGGCGTCAGCGAGCTGGTCGAGTGCCGGCTGGGCCAGGGGCTCACCCAGGGCGGTCAGCTCCAGGGCGTGACGCTCGTCATCGGACAGGCGCCCGAGCCGGGTGGTCACCATCTCCGCCAGGCGGGCGTTCGGCTGCAGAGCACCGCGCAGCCGCCAGACCCCGCCTTCTTCACGCAGGGACCCGTTTTCGAGGGCCGCGGCGAGCAGCTCGTGCAGAAAGAGGGGATCACCGAGTGACCGCTCCGCGATTTGGCGAATCGACACGGTATCGACCGGGCCTCCGAGCACGGCGAACAGAAGATCCTCGACTGCCTGCCCGTCGAGAGACCCCAGTTCGATGCGCGTGGCGCCGTAGTCCTTCCACAACAGGACCAAGGGATCGCCGCCTGGGGCGCGACCCAATGGCAGGACGCAGGCGATCACGGTGGCCGCACCCGTGTGCACGAGCTGATGAACGAGGGAGGCCGAGCCGTCGTCGAGGAGGTGCGCGTCGTCGACGACAACGAGCAGCGGCCGTTGGCCGGCGTCGTCGAGGAGCTCATGCATGTAGCGGCGGAGCTGATCGGCATGCGACTCGGGGCCAACCAGGTCCGAGTCGCGGTGGAGGAGTGCGGCGAAGGCGCCGAAGGGATAGGGCCGGGCCGCCTCGGTTCCCGCAACGAGGGCCACCGACAGATTGCGATCGCGCGCGAACTCGACGCCAAGCGTCGCCAGGACCGTCTTGCCCACCCCCGCTTCTCCCACGATGACAGCGCCGCGTCGGCTGCTGATCGATGCCTGCAACTGCGAGATCTCCCTCGAGCGGCCGACCAGCGGCCACGGGTCGGGGGCAGCGAGATCCCCGATCAGCGCGCTGCCGACATCTCTCGCCATCGGATCTGTCCCCTCGAAAATCGGAGAGGCCATTTTCGCCTACGTCCAGGTCAATTGCCAGGAACGTGACCGCTGCCACCCGCCGAGCGCGCGGCGCGCGGTCCAACGAGCCCATCGCCGGCGAGGCGCTCGGAGCGACGGGGGAGGGGGCCGTTGCCCGGCGTCGCCAGGAGTGATCAGCTGGGCGGCGCGGCGAATCTGTACCCGATACCTCTGATGGTCGTGATCCAGCGCGGATTTTCCGGGTCGACCTCGATCTTGAGTCGGACGCGGCGGATGTGCTCGGTGACCGTTGACCGGCCCTGCCAGCGTCCGTTGGATCCCCAGACGCGCTCGAGCAGATCCTCGCGTGAGAACACCCGCCCCGGTGCGGAGGCGAGGAAGGCGAGCAGGTCGAACTCCTTGCGGGTCATGACCACTTCGACGTCGCCGACCGTCACCTTGCGGGTGCCCTGGTCGATGACGAGATCACCGTGCTCGAGTGTCGTCGTGGGTGTGGAGGAGCCGCGACGCAGGACCGCCCGCATGCGGGCTTCGAGCTCGGCGAAGGAGTACGGCTTCGTGAGCACGTCGTCAGCACCGAGGTTCAGCAGGGCCACGCGATCGCGCTCCGAGGAGCGGCCGGAGCAGACGATCACCGGAACGGAGCTCCGGCGCCGGATGGTGGTCAGCACGTCTGCAGTCCCGCCACCAATGTCGAAGTCGAGGATGACCAGATCCGACGACTGGGCGAAGACCGCCTCCAGCGACTCGTCCACGTTGGCCGCTTCCCTGACTTCGTAGCCCGAGCGCTTGAGGTAATGCTGCAGTGCCCGGCGGCGTGTTCGTGTCGTCCTCCGCGACGAGGATCGTCCTCTCGGCCATGGCCTGGCCCACGGGGGTGAAGACGGAGGTCGGGTTGGTGTCGACCGTGCGGAGGCTCTCGCTGTAGGGCGCTCCCTCCCCCGAGGCATCCAATGGAAACGTCATGCGACACCGTCCGGTGTCGACGACATCCTGGCTCGGGCGCGGTGCCCAAAGAGCTCGCAGGTGTCTTGACGTCGAGTGAGCGCTTGCGCCGTGCCGACCATGTCCCTTGCCCCTCTCGTTCGCCCCGCACCCCGTGCAGACCGGTTCGTCGTACGCCCGGGCGCACCCAGCGTGCTCCTCACATCGGCTGGGCGCCGAGCTGTGTCCTCAGTGTCGGCAGGTGACGGATCCGGCTCCATAGGACTTTTGGACCAATAAATTGGGCGCCCGTAGTGCAAACGCGATCGAGCTCCCTCCCGCGCACGCCGGACCGATTCGCGCATGGCCTTTTATGCGTCGGGCAGAGTGAACCGGTAACCGACGCCGCGGACGGTTGTGATCCAGCGGGGAGAATCCGGGTCGGGCTCTATCTTGAGGCGGACGCGGCGCACGTGCTCGGTCACCGTGGAGCGGCCTTGCCATTCCTCGGTCGAGCCCCAGACCCGCTCGAGAAGGTCCTCGCGGGAGAACACCTGGCCCGGTGACGCCGCCAGGAAGGCGAGCAGGTCGAATTCCTTGCGGGTCATCGGAACGGACTTGTCGCGCACGGTCACCGTCCGCGTGTCGCGATCGACCACGAGTTCTCCGAGATGGAGGCACGTGGCGGCCGGCTCGCCGTTGCCGCGGCGCAGCACGGCCCGAACTCGCGCCTCGAGTTCCGCGAAGGAGAACGGCTTCACGACGAAGTCGTCGGCGCCCAGGTTGAGGGTACGGATCCTGTCCTCCTCGGAGTCCCTTCCGGAGCAGACGATGACCGGCACGGCGCTGTGGCGACGGATCTTGGCCAGCACATCCATGCCGTCGAAGCCGGGAAGTCCCAGGTCAAGGATGACAAGGCTGGCCGAGTGCTGGAAGACCGCCCGTAGCGTGGAGGGCCCGTCGGCGGCCTCGGTGACCCGGTAGCCGCTGCGGTCGAAGTACTGCAGCAGTGCGCTGCGGCAGCTGTGATCGTCTTCAGCGACGAGGATTGTGCGCTGACCCTGCTCGACCCCGCCAGGCGACGCCAGGGGATCCGTGTTGGCCGGCGTGAGCGGTCGGAGGCCGCGGTGCTGCGTGGGGACGCGTGTCGCCACGCCGGCCGGCGAGTTCATTCGCCGACCTTCTCCGTACGAGACCCCGGAGTCCGTCGCTGCAGCAAGGGTGTGTTGCCCATGTCGAGATTGTCGGCTGTGCCTCCGCCGAACTTGAGGGAATCGCAGATCGTCCGAACCAGGGCAGGCGCCACAGTCGAGCATGCGGTGCGTGACGCCGCGCGACGTGGGCCAAAAGCCCTGTGCAATATGCGACGCGTATTCGCGGTGATAGCGATGCGTCTTCCATGACGAAAGGCATCGCACCGATAACCGAAATACGCGGCTTTCGCGCCACGCGAAAAGACGGCGCGAATGGCAGGAATTGCAGCCCGGATCAAGGTCCCCGGCAGGGTTGCGTAGAGGTTGCGTGGGCTCTGCAACCGTTCCACAACGGTTACGCAACCGACCTGCAAGAGGGCGATCTATTAGAGTGGTGACTACTCCTGAATACGTGAAATCCGTATGGTCAACTGATGGCTCCAGGAACAAGTTGCACCAGTCGGATGGTGCAAATGACGAAGGGGGAAAACGTGGGATCGACGCCAAGTCAGTTCTCCACGGCGCAGGAATCGGCGGAGGCGGGTATCGAGAGTCTCTGGTCCGAGTTCAAGCGAACCGGGGAACAGTCGCTTCGTAACCAGCTGATCATCTACTACTCGCCGTTCGTGAAGTACATTGCCGGCCGCGTGCTGGCAGGACTGCCGCGGCACTTCGACGAGGAAGATCTCGTCAGCTACGGCATCATCGGGCTCATCGACGCGATCGAGCGGTTCGAGCTCGACCGCAATCTGCGTTTCGAGACCTACGCCATTCCGCGCATCAAGGGAGCGATCATCGACGAGTTGCGATCGATCGACTGGGTACCCCGATCCGTGCGCACCAAGGCCCGTGCGGTCGAACAAGCGTTCACCCACCTGGAGGGGACGCTGCGGCGTACTCCCAATGAGGCGGAGGTCGCGGCCGAGCTGGAAATGTCCGTTGGCGACTTTCACAAGGCACTGCGCAAGATCTCGACCGTCGGCATGATGGCCCTCGACGAGGTGCTGCGCGGCGGCGACCGCTCCGAGCGCTCCACGCTGGGCGAGACGCTGCCCGACGGGTCATGGGGCCCGGTGGACACCTTCGAGGCCAAGGAGTCCAAAGAAGCGCTCGTGACGGCCGTGGACGGGATGCCGGAGCGGGAACGCAGCGTCCTGATGATGTACTACTACGACGGCTTGACCTTGACGGAGATCGGGCAAGTGCTCGGTGTCACCGAGAGCAGGGTCTGTCAGATCCACACCAAGGCGCTCCGTCAGCTCCGTTCGAAGCTGGCCGACCGCCCCGAGACTGCCCGGGTCGACCCGGCTGCAGCACCCGCCCGGCGCACCGGCAACCTCGAGCGTGCCGGACGCGCCCGGCTGCAGCTGCTCGCCAGCTGAGGCACAGACTCGCGAATGTCGCCCGGCGGCCCTGAGGGTCGCCGGGTCGACGCGCTCCCGCAGGCAGGTCGCCTCCCCCGCGGAGGACCGATACGGTACGGCTTCCGACCACGATCGAGCCAAGGAGCGCGCCATGCCTTTGCACAAGAGGGAAACCGTCCGGGAGGGTCTGCTCGACTCGATCTACGCCGACCGGGACCTGTTGTCCGGCCTTCCCACGCATCACTGCCCCGGCCAGGAGATGCCGCCGGCCGAAGCGTTCCAGGCCATCTCCGACGAGCTCCTCCTCGACGGTAACGCACGCCAGAACCTGGCCACCTTCTGCCAGACGTGGGAGGAACCGCAGGTCCACAAGTTGATGGACCTCAGTATCGACAAGAACCTCATCGACAAGGACGAGTACCCACAGACCGCGGAGATCGAGCGCCGCTGCGTCTCCATCCTGTCCCACCTGTGGAACGCGCCCACGACCGAGGACCCGGTCGGCTGCTCGGCCATCGGGTCCTCGGAGGCCTGCATGCTCGGTGGGATGGCGGCCAAGTGGCGCTGGCGCGCCAAGCGGCGGGCCGCCGGGAAGCCGACCGACAACCCCAACATGGTGTGCGGGCCCGTCCAGGTGGTCTGGCACAAGTTCGCCAAGTACTGGGACATCGAGATGCGCGAGATCCCCATGTCCCCGGGTCGCTACTGCATGGACGTGGAGCAGATGCTCGAGCGCGTCGACGAGAACACCATCATGGTGGTGCCGACCTTCGGCGTGACCTACACGGGCTCGTACGAGCCGGTGCTCCAGCTGTCCCAGGCCCTCGACAAGTTGCAGGAGGACACCGGCCTCGACATCGACATCCACGTGGACGGGGCCAGCGGCGCCTTCCTCGCCCCTTTCTGCGCCCCGGACATCCTGTGGGACTTCCGGGTTCCGCGCGTCAAGTCCATCAGCACCTCGGGGCACAAGTTCGGGCTGGCGCCACTCGGCGTGGGCTGGGTCCTGTGGCGGGACACCACGGAGTTGCCCGACGACCTCATCTTCCACGTGACCTATCTCGGCGGGGACATGCCGGTGTTCCAGATCAACTTCTCGCGGCCCGCCGGCCAGATCGTGGCGCAGTACTACAACTTCATCCGCCTGGGCATGGACGGCTACCGCAACGTGCACACCGCCTGCTACGACACCGGTCAGTTCCTGTCGGCGGAGGTCGTCAAGCTCGGCCCGTTCGAGCTGCTGTGCGACTCCAACCCCCTGACGGGGATCCCCTCGGTGGCTTGGCGCATCCGGGAGGGCGAGGACCCGGGGTACACGCTCTACGACATCGCCGACCGCCTGCGGACGCGGGGCTGGCAGGTGCCGGCCTACCCGCTGACGGGCTCCGTCGCCGACATCTCGGTGCAGCGCATCCTGGTGCGTCAGGGAGTGAGCCGGGACCTGGCGGGGCTCCTGCTCGAAGACATGACGCAGTCCATCGCCCACTTCGATCGCCACCCGGTCTCGGTGTCGATGACCAAGGAGGAGTCAGGCGGCTTCAGCCACCTGTAGGAGTGCTGCCGCCGACTGGTGCCACCACCTGTGCCAGAGACCAGTCGACGCGCAATGGGCGCCGGCGAATGAAGCGAGGTTTGCCCACCTCCGCCGGCCGGTCGGTCGTCCACGGCGCGGGAGAGGCCAGGGTAACTCCGGCCAGGGCCCGCAGCGCGGGGTCGTAGGCGGAGCGGATCCAGGCGAACCTGCGCCACGCCTCCTCCTCCCGGCCCGGCTCGACGACCAGGACCCCCGACAAGGTCGCCATGGCGGCGTCGTACTCTTCCCGACTGACGCTTATCGCCGGCGCGGACGGGCCCATCCCGGCCATGAGGTCCTGGAGCCTGGTCGGTGGGGGCAGCGGGATGTAGACGGCGCGGGCGATCCGCACAATGAGGGGGAGACCGTAGACGAGGACGGTCAGCGGCCCCTTCTGAGCGTCGGCAAAGGCCGCGTCCATGTCGATCTCGGAGACGGCGAAGACCAACGCCGCCGCATCGAGCACCGTCCCCACGGTGGCGACCCACGACTGCTCGCTGTCCGATCCGGGGAAGTAGCTCAGGATCGGGAACGCGGTGTGGGTCTGCTCGAGGTCGAGCATCCAATCGGCCGAGCTCTGCCAGAGGTCGGGGCTCTCCAGGCTGCCCAGGCGTTGCAGGCTCTGAAGGAATTCCGCTGAGTCGGGCGGCGAACCGACCACCGGGCGGAGGCGGTTGGTGCCCTTCTCCCGGCCGTTATAGGCGGAGTAGATGGTGGGGAGGTAGCTGATGAGGAGTGCAACCAGGCCCAGCCCGATCGTCGCCTCGACGAAAGCGACCCAGATCCGCCCTGGCCCGTTGGGCTCGGCGAACCCCAGGGTGGTCAGCGATGAGACGCTGATTTCGAAGGCCCGAGACTTGCTGAGGCCACCTGCGCCCCAAAAGACACAGGTCAGCGCCAACATCATGGAGACCATCCAGGCCAGCGGCAAGCTGACGAGGGCGACCGGCGCGTAGAGGCCGCGTAGCGACCTCGTCGCGACATCGTTCCGGCCCCGGTGCACCAGGAGCCGGTAGACCAGGGCGAAGACGAATTGCGAGAGCCGGGGGTTGCCGTGCTGGGGCAGGACCACGGTCTTCAGCGCAGAGCCCAGGACGGCGAACGCGACCGCCACGCCCAGCAGCAGAGACAGGATGTGGAGGACGATCATGGTGTGCGGACCGGCGCTGGCGTGCGACGGATCAGGAGAGCGACTGCGCGGCCTCCTGCACCGCCTGGTCGACATCCTTCTTGTCGATCTGTAGTTCCTTGGCGACTTTCTTCTCCGCTTTGAGGGCGGCCTTCTCTATGGCGGCCTCAATCGTCGTCTCGCCCACGATCACCAATGCCGCCTCGCCGGCGTCGATCGCTTCTCCGAATTCCTTGACGTCGGTGCGTGACATCCCCTTCCACAGGTGCCCGCTGACCCCGCCGATGGCAGCACCGACGATGGCGGTACCGATGATGGACGGGGGGAACAGAATGCCGACAAGGGCACCGGCGGCGGCGCCACCCCAGGCGCCGTGGCGCGTTGTCGTCTCGTCCTTGTTGACGTGGATCTTTCCCTGGTCGTCCTTGGTGATGACCGCGGCGTCGTAGGTGCCCACCGCACCGACGGCATGGAGATCCTTGACGACGTCGTAGTCGGCGCGGGCGTCGACCTCGCTGGCGTAGGTGCCGATGTAGATGAAGACGCCATCGGACTTCGACATGGCGACGCTCCCTTCCGGATGCCCGCTGGCGGGCCGCGCGCACCGGTCTCTCCGGAGCGCTCTCCCTTGAGGGTAGGCCGGTGGAGCCCGTCCTGCGAGACGCGGCGGCGGGCGAGCCTTCCCGTCCGTCTGGCATGATCCCTGCCGGTGCCTCTTCCCCCGGCCATCGAGATCGCCCGACAGGCCACGCTGCTCCCGATGGACGACATCGCCGCGCAGATGGGCATTGAGCCCGGGCTCCTCGAGCCCTACGGCACCAACGTCGCCAAGATCAGCCTCGACGCTGTGGAAGCCCTGGCGGATCGGCCACGCGCCCGCTACGTAGTGGTGACCGCAGTGACCCCCACGCCGCTCGGGGAGGGCAAGACAACGACGACGGTCGGACTCGGGCAGGCCCTCGCCTGCATCGGCCGGCAGGCGACCATCGCCATCCGGCAGGCCTCCATGGGGCCCACCTTCGGGATCAAGGGCGGTGCGGCGGGCGGTGGCTACAGCCAGGTGGTTCCGTTCGAGAACCTGAACCTGCACCTGACGGGGGACCTGCACGCCGTGACGGCAGCCAACAACCTCCTGGCCGCCATGGTGGACAACCACCTCTACAACGGCAACGCACTGGGCCTCGATCCGCACGGTGTGACGTGGAAGCGCGTGCTCGATGTCAACGACCGCTCGCTCCGCCACATTGTGAGCGGGCTCGGGACGAAGCAGGACGGGACGCCCCGGGAGACCGGTTTCGACATCACCGCAGCGTCCGAGGTGATGGCCGTGCTCGCGCTCGCCACGTCACTGCGCGATCTGCGCCAGCGCATGGGGCGGATCGTCGTGGGCTACACGGCCGCCGGTGAGCCCGTCACGGCCGAGCAGCTCGAGACCGCCGGTGCCATGACGGTCATCATGCGTGATGCCATCAAGCCCAACCTGTTGCAGACGCTCGAGAACACCCCCGTCCTCGTGCACGCCGGCCCGTTCGGCAATATCGCCCATGGCAACTCGTCGGTGGTGGCCGACATGATCGGGATCCATGCCGGCGAGTTCCTGGTCACCGAAGCGGGGTTCGGGGCCGACATGGGCGCGGAGCGCTTCTTCAACATCAAGTGCCGGACGTCGGGCCTCGTGCCCGACGCCGCGGTGGTGGTCACGACGGTGAGAGCGATGAAACTGCACTCGGGGCGCCACCGCGTCGTGGCGGGGCGGGCGCTGCCGGAAGCCATGCTCGGGGAGAACCCCGAGGAGGTCCAGCTCGGCGCCGCCAACCTCCTGGCGCACCTCGCCATCGTGCGTCGTCACGGGGTCACTCCCGTCGTGGCGATCAACGCCATGGCGGGCGACTTCCCTTCCGAGCACGCCGCCATTCGGGAGATCGCCGCGTCGGTAGGGGCGCGGGCAGCGGTGTGCACGCACTTCGAGAACGGCGGGAAGGGCGCGGTCGAGCTGGCTGAAGCGGTGGTCGAGGCCACCGCAGAGCCCGGCCGATTCCAAATGCTCTACGGCGACGATGCCACGTTGCGGCAGAAGATCGAGACGGTGGCCACCGACGTCTACGGTGCCGACGGGGTCGATTACCTGCCGGCGGCCGCCAGTCAGCTCGACAGGTACGAGCAGGCCGGCTTTGGCCGGCTCCCGGTCTGCATCGCCAAGACGCATCTCTCGCTCTCCTCGGATCCCAAGCTCAGGGGTGCACCGCGGGGGTGGCGCCTCCCTGTGCGTGAGGCCAGGGCCAACGTGGGTGCCGGGTTCGTCTATCTGGTCAGCGGGGACATGCGCACCATGCCCGGGCTCTCGAGCAGTCCGGCCGCTGAGCGGATCGACATTGACGGCAACGGCGACGTCGTCGGCCTCTACTGATCCGTGGGCTGCCTCCTCGCACTCGTTGCGGCGATTTCGCCACGCTTCGTCATCTTCCTGCTCTGGGTCTTCTCGGACCGCCTGACCGTCGCCTTCCATTCGGGCTGGGAGGGGATCATCGGCTTCATCCTCTTGCCGTACACCACGCTCTTCTACGCGCTCGTCTATTCGCCGGGGACGGGGGTGGACTCGTTCGGGTGGTTCATCGTGGCCCTCGGCGTGTTGCTCGACCTTTCTTCACACGCTTTCAGTTCCCGGGCCCGCCGGCGCCGGGAGCGCCGACGGGCCACCACCTAGGAGAACTGGAGCCGCAGGTCCGGCTCGGGCCCGAAGGACGGAGCGCTGGCACCCGAGACCTCGAGCTTGTGCCAGCCGGCCACGCCGATCATGGCAGCGTTGTCGGTGGCCATGGCGTGCGGCGGGATCAGCAGCCGCGCGCCGAATTCGTCGGCGAGCACCCGGGCCCGGGTGCGGAGGATGGGGCTGGCCGCCACGCCGCCCACGATGGCCACAGCGGGGTCGCCAAACTCCTGGAGGGCGCGGCGCAGCTTGGCGATGAGCACGTCCATGCACGCGGCGACGAAGGAAGCTGCCACCTCGGTCTCTGAGAACCCAGGGTCGGCACGCACGTGGTTGACGACCGCGGTCTTGAGTCCTGAGAAGGAGAAGGTGTAGCCCTCGGCCAGCATTGGACGGGGGAAGCCGAGCACGTCCTCACCGGCGGCGGCCAACCGGTCCAGGACGGGCCCGCCCGGGTACCCGAGCCCCAGGAAGCGGGCGACCTTGTCGTAGGCCTCCCCGATGGAATCGTCGACGGTCTCGCCCAGGAGCTCGTAGCGTCCCGGCGCGGTGCAGCGGGTCAGCATGCAGTGGCCGCCCGATACGAGCAGTGCGATCTGGGGGAACGGCACCTCGGGGTCGGCCAGGTACACGCTGGCCAAGTGGCCTTCCAAATGGTTGACGCCCACCACCGGGATGCCCCAGCCCAGGGCCAGGGCCTTGGCGGTGGCGATCCCGACCAGCAGGGCACCGACCAGACCTGGTCCGGACGTGACGGCCACGGCGGTCAGGTCCTCCCCGCGCACTCCGGCCTCGTGCAGGGCACGCTCGACGACGGGCGTCATGGTTTCGAGGTGGGCGCGGCTGGCCAACTCCGGGACGACCCCGCCAAAGGCGGCGTGGAGATCGATCTGGCTGGCCACGACGGACGAGCGCACCGACAGCGTCTCGTCGACCACGGCGGCCGCCGTCTCGTCACACGACGTTTCGATGGCCAGCAGGCTTCGTCTCACCGGGCGTGCTCCAGGGCGTCCGCGATGGCGGTCCGCGCGAGGGCGCCCTCGCGTTCGACGGACGGCTCAGGTCCACTGACGTTCACCAACGTCGAGGGCACGTCGTGCAGTTCCCCGCCGTCGACGACGAGGTCGACCGAGGAGCCGAGACGGGCCACCACGTCATGGGCCGTGCGCGGCGTGGGTGCGCCGTGGGGGTTGGCGCTGGTGACGACGAGCACGCCGGTCCGTTCCAAGAGCGCGCGCAGGAAGGCGTGATCGGGGATACGCACCGCCACCTCGTCCCGCCCGTCCAACCAGGCCGGCCGGTCGAGTTGGGGTGCGAAGCCGAAGGCCAGCGTCAGAGGCCCCGGCCACCAGCGCCGGGCCAGCGCCTCCGCACCGGGCGTGAATGCCACGCCCAGCGCGCGCACGTGCGCCACGGAGGCGGCAAGAACGGGAAGGTGCATGCCCTCGGGCCGGCCCTTCAAGCGGTACACGGCCTGCACCGCGTCGGCGTCGTCGGGCCGCGCCGCCAAGCCGTAGACGGTGTCCGTGGGGAGAACCGCGACGCCGCCTCCACGCAACCAATCCGCCGCGACGCGCTCGCCTTCGCTGTCGGCGCGCACGATCCTCACGGGGTCGGCCGCTTTCGTTCGCCGGGGCGGCCGGGTGGGCCGCTCAGAGCCGCAGGGGGCGGCCGGCGGCACCGATGAGCGTGGGGTCCGACCGCCAGTCCACGCCGGGAACGTCCACGTAGAGCTCGATCTCGTTGCCGTCGGGGTCGAGGATGTAGAGGCTGTGGGTGACGGTGTGGTCCGCCGAGCCGACGACGGTGCCGCCCGCGGCGCGGACCGAGGCCAGCGCGGCGCGCAGGTCGTCGTCGGTCTCGCCGACGTTGAGCCCGAAGTGGTACATCCCGACGCGCCGCCCTGACGGGATCGGCGCGGCGTCGGGGCCGACCTCAATGAGGAGCAGCTCGTGATGCGTGCGTCCCGAGGAGAATCCGGCGGCGCCGACGGGGGTCTCCCCGGGAGCAGGCAGGATCTGCCTCCAGCCGAGCACGTCGCGGTAGAAGGCCACGGAACGCCCCAGGTCTCGCACGTACAGCACCAGGTGGCCCAGCTCCCGAACGGTCATGCGCCCACGCTACCGGTCGCCTCGGCATCGACCGACGCCTCCGTGCGGACCCAGTGGGCGGTGGGCGGCATGCCGGGTCCGAGGTGGATCGGGACGTCGAATGGTTGCGACTCGAGCCCCGCCGCCTCCATCAGCTCGGTCAGGGCGTGCGGGATGGCGGCCGCCACGTCCCACAGGCGCGGGACGGCCCGGGCGTCCGATGCCAGCCCCCAATAGAGGACGCCCATGTTGCTCATGATCGTGATGTTGAGGCCCATTCCGTCCATCACCGGGCCGAGGGGGAACATCCCGAGCATCCGGCTGCCGCCCAGGTAGAGGGGAACATCAGGGCCCGGGACGTTGGAGATGACGAGGTTGGCCACGGGCCGGTGCCGGTCGGCGAGCTTCATCCCCGTATAGAGCCGGGCGGCCGCGGCGAAGACGTTCGGTGTGGCGTGCTCGGCCCAGTTCTGCAGCGTGGTCGCGCCGAGCGCCTTGTGTTCCTCCTTGGCGCCCTTGGTGCCTTCGTGGATGAAGTGCAGGCGCTCCAGAGGGTCCTCTATGTGGCAGGGCAGCTGCACGAACATGGCGGAGACCTTGTTGGAGCCCTTCAGCTCGGCGACGTCGGGGGTCACCGAGACCGGGACCACCGACACGAGGGGAATGTCCGGGAGCTCGTCGCCGGCGAGCAGGTAGGTGCGCAGAGCGCCGGTGCACATGGCCAGGACCACGTCGTTGACCGTCGTGTCCATTTTGTTCTTCAGCGCCTTGGCGTCGGCCAGGCTGGCGGCGGCGAACGCGACGCGGCGCCGGGAGTGCACGGCGACATTGATCGAGGTGCGCGGTGCGGTCAGCGGCAGAGCAGCCTTCCCCGTGAGGTTCTGGCGGATCCGACGCACGTCGAAGATGCTCCTGGCGGTGCGCAGCACCACGCGTCCGAGGTCGAAGGGCGCGACCAGGCCGGCCACCATCGCCTGCGACACCAACTCCAGACCGGAGGGAATGCGTGAGTCGAGCTGGCGTGCCGTCTGCGCCGGCGTCTCCACGCGGCGGGGCTCCAGGTCGAAGAGGACGCCCAGCAGCTCGGCTCCGGAGACGCCATCGATCGTGCTGTGGTGCATCTTGACCACCAGCGCGATCTTCCCGTCCTCCAAACCCTCGACGATCCACATCTCCCAGAGCGGGCGGTCGCGGTGCAACTGGCGGCTGATCACGTCGGCGGCGAAGTCGCCGAGCTCACGCATGCCCCCCGGGGAAGGCAACGCGGCGCGTCGCAGGTGGTTGTCGATGTCGAACTCGGGATCGTCGACCCAGACGGGGTGGCCGAGGCGCATCGGCACCTCCACCAGGCGGCGCTGGAAGACCGGCGCCAGTGGAATGCGGTCCTTGATCAGCTGGCGGATACGCCGGAACGAGTAGCCGTCGGGCACGGTCGAGGGATCGAAGACGGCAGCCATGGCCACGTGCATGTGAAGGGTCGGGGTCTCCATGTAGAGGAAACTCGCATCGAGCCCGGTCAGCCGTTCGGGGGTCATCGACTCTCCTTGGTCATCGTGATGGCGTGCATAACCTCGCGCCTTCCCCAGGCCAGGGCAAACGGGACAGCGACACCTCCGACCAGGGTGGACCTGCGGGGACGGCGGGATCGGGCGAAGATAGTGGTGTGCCGTACGCCTTCTTGACCGTGACCCTCGTCGGAGCCGTGGCCGTGGTGCTCGCGTACCGCCCGATCCGCAGGGAGCCTTTCACCATTCTCAGCTTCACCTGCGGGTGGATCGCCGGGGAGTTGGCCTTCCAGAACATCGTCTGGCAGCTGGTGGCCACCGGGCTCTTCATCTGGTTCGGGGCTCTTTCGAGCTGGGTCGGCTGGCTCGCCCTGGCCGTCGCCGTGGCGGGCTGGGTCGGGTTGATCGGCCTCGGCGTCGCCGCACACCGCACCGTCCGGGTCACCGCCTCCGCGCTGGCCGACGTGCGCAGCGCCGGCTTCCCCGTCCCCGTCGACCCGACCCCGCCGACGTGGGGCAGCTGGTGGCGGGTGACCCGCGCCATCCCGTTCCGCTCGCGGGCCGTGCAGGCCACGCGGAACATCGACTACTGGGGTGACGGGGACCGCCGCCACCGCCTCGACGTCTACCGGTCCCGGCTGGCGCCTCCAGCGAAGGCGCCGGTCATGGTGTACATCCACGGCGGCGCCTGGGTCATCGGCGAGAAGCGCGAGCAGGGCAAGCCGATGATGTACGAGTTGGTCGCCCGGGGCTGGGTCTGCGTGGCCATCAACTACCGTCTCAGCCCCAAGGCCACCTGGCCGGATCACATCGTCGACGCGAAGCGGGCGGTGGCCTGGGTCAAGGAGCACATCGGCGAGTACGGGGGCGACCCCTCGTTCGTGGCGGTCAGCGGGGGATCGGCCGGCGGGCACCTGTGCGCGCTGCTCGCCCTGAGCGCCGGCGACGCCGCCTTCCAACCGGGGTTCGAGGAGGTCGACACGTCGGTGCAGGCCTGCGTCCCGTTCTACGGCGTCATGGATCTCACCAGCTCCCCCGGCGGTTCGGAGCTCTTCGGTCCGGGCCTGGTCAAAATGCTGGAGAAGACGGTCATGAAGACGACCGAGTCCGAGCACCCCGAGGTCTTCCGTGCGGCGTCACCCACCTTCCGCGTCCGGGCTGAGGCACCCCCGTTTTTCGTGCTCCAGGGCGTGAATGACACCCTGGTGCCGGTGGAATCGGCGCGCACATTCGTGCATCGCCTGCGGGCGGTGTCGCGCCAACCGGTGGCGTACGCGGAATTGCCCCTGGCCCAACACGCGTTCGACGTCCTTGCCTCCGTGCGCTGTCAGGCGACCACCTCGGCCGTTGCAGACTTCCTCCAGGGCGCCCTGAGCGGGGGCGCCCGGGCGCGCGCCGGCACTGCGACGCCCTCGCGAATTGTTTCTGACGTAGAGTCAGCTCCCGAATTGTGACCGTCCGCCCCGTCCCAGTCGGAAGCGGGCCGGCGACGCGGGAGAACGAGAAGGGGTGGCTGTGGGGAAGAGGCAGAAGTACGGCTGCAGGTCACGGAGAGCCCTTCGGGGTGCGCTGGCTGGCTCCGTCATCGCCGGATCGGTCGTCATAGCGGGAGGTGCCCTGGTGGATGGTGCCCCGGCCGGCGCAGCCTCCTCTTCCGCGGGCACCTGCACGCCGGCCCTGGCACCGACCGCGGCGCAAAATGCCTCCACGACGGGTATCACCCCCAAGTCGGTCACCGTCGGCAACGTCTCGATCATCTCCGGTCCCGTCCCCGGTCTGTTCGAGGGTGCCTCCATCGGCGTGAAGGCCTACTTCGACATGATCAACGCCCAGGGCGGCGTCGACGGCCGCAAGCTGCTCGTCGACTCCAAGGACGACGCCTTCAGTGGCCAGCAGAACATGACCGACACCCAGGAGGCGATCAACAGCGACTTCGCGCTCGTGGGGAGCTTCTCCCTCTTCGACGGCTACGGGTGCGCGGCGCTTGCGACCGACACCGCCGTCCCGGATGTCTCCGTGACGCTCGACGCCGGAACGAACGCGCTACCTAACGACTTCAGCGCGCAACCGCTATCGGGTCAAGAGACCCTGGGGCCGGTCGATTACTACAAGAAGCACTACCCAAAGGACACGACCGTAGGAGCAATCGTCTCGGACGTCGCCTCGGCCGAGACCCAGATGGCCCAGCAGTTCGCGGGATTGAAGAGCCAGGGCTACAAGATCGCCTATGTCGACGATGTCAATCCGCTCGCGTCAGACTTCACCACCGATGTCATCAACATGAAGAACAAAGGTGTCAATGCCGTCGACCTGACCGGGATCGACTGGCAGGACGCGGCCATCTTCGTCGAGAACGCCAACACGCAGAACTGGCACCCGGGACTGATCTTCTCGGAAGGTCCTGTCTACGCCGACCAGTTCATCTCCCACGCCGGCGGCCCGGCGGTGACCAACGGGATCCAGATCGGGCAGGTCTACGCCCTCTACCTCGGCCAGGACGCCAGCAAGGTGCCGGCGGTCAAGCAGTTCGACACCTATGTGAAGAAGGTGAACCCGTCATGGGTCCCCGATCTCTACACGCTCTTCGGGTGGGCCTCGGGCGAAATGTTCGTCCAGGCGCTCAAGGCAGCCGGGCCACATCCGACCCGCGGATCCGTCATTGCGCAGCTCAAGAAGATCACGAGCTTCAACGCCGACGGGCTCTTCGGTGGATCGGATCCCGCGGCCAAGACGCTGACGCCCTGCTTCTTGATGGCCGGCATCAAGGACGGCAATTTCGTCCGAGAGCTGCCGGCGGGCACCGGCTTCGACTGCAACGCGAAGTTGTACGACGCATCCGGGGTCACGGGCTGAGGCCCGTGTCGCGGTTGGTTTCTTCAGCGGTGGGCGAGAGGTAGAGACGTGAGCACGTTCCTCTCCTTCACGGTGCTCGGCGTCGTCTTCGGTGCCGTCTACGGCCTCTTGGCCATCGGCTTGGTCGTCACCTACAACACGACCGGTGTCTTCAATTTCGCCCAGGGCGCGGTGGGCATGGTGGCTGCGTTCTCGTACTGGGAACTGTGGCAGAACGAGCATTGGCCGTTCCTTCTCGCCATCGTGTTCATCATCTTCGTCGAGGCGCCTCTGTTGGCTCTCGTGGTGGAGTTCGTGCTCTTCCGCCGCATCCACGGGGCCACGGTGGAACGGTCGCTCATGGTGTCGCTCGGTCTCCTGGTGATCCTGCTCGGGGTGGCGACCATCTTCTGGAGCAGCCCCGATGTCATCCGCTCCGTGTCGCCGTTCTTCACCCAGTCGGACGGGACGGTGCTGTCGGTCCGCCTGTTCGGGGCCAACGGCGTCACGCTCCAGTACCAACAGATCATGATCGTGGTCGTGACCGCGGTGGTCGGCGTCGCGCTCGGCGTCTTTCTCCGGCGGGCCCGCCTCGGTGTGGCCATGCGTGCCGTGGTCGACGATCCCGAGCTGGTGGCGCTGGCCGGCGCCAAGCCCTACCGGATGTCGCAGATGGGCTGGGTGCTGGGCTTCATGCTCGCCGCACTCGCGGGCATCCTCATCGCTCCGCTCATCGGGCAGACGGGGTTGACGTCGACCCAGCTGACGCTCCTGGCCCTCAACGGATTCGCTGCTGCAGTGGTGGGCCGGCTGCGCAGCCTGCCGATGACCTTCGTCGGTGCGCTCATCCTCGGACTCATCACCTACTACGCCCAGGGTTATCTGCCTGGTCACATCAACGCCGGGCTGGCTGCGGTGTTGGTCGAGGTGATCCCGGTCGCGTTCCTCTTCGTCGCGTTGCTCGTGATTCCCGCGGCCCGCCTCGCGCCGGCCGGGCGCCTGGCCGTCCGGTCCGCCCCCAAGGTGGCGACGGCGCGCCAGTCGGCGGTCGGCGCGGTCCTGCTCGTCGCCGTCATGGTGTTCCTCGCCGCCATGACGGGCGCGACCGCCCTGGCGACGCTCACACAGGGACTCGCTCTCGGGATCGTCGGCCTGTCGCTCGTCCTCCTCGTCGGCTACGCGGGGCAGGTCTCGCTGTGCCAGCTCACCTTCATGGGCATCGGCGCGTTCACCATGGGCAAGACACTCGGGGGCGACTCGTGGTGGGGGGTGCTCCTGGCGGTGGCGGTATCCGGCGCCGTCGGGGCGTTGGTGGCATTGCCCACGCTCCGTTTCCGCGGCCTCTACCTCGCGCTGGCCACGTTCGCCTTCGGAGCGGTCATGTACTCCGCCTTCTTCGACAACTCGAGCATCATCTCTGACGGATCCCGGATCAACGTGGGGCGGCCGGGACTGCCCTTCATGAACACGGTGAGCAACCAGTCCGAGCTGATTGAGGTGGCGGTGGTCGCCGCCCTCTGCGTCCTGGTGGTGGGTCTGGTGCGGCGCAGCATCTTCGGCCGCCGGCTGGTGGCGATGAGCGACTCGCCGGCGGCGTTTGCCACGGTCGGCCTGAGCTCGGTCCGAACCAAGGTGATCGTCTTCAGCCTGTCTGCCGCCATGGCCGGTCTCGGCGGCGTCTTCTATGCCGGGCAGCAGGGGGGCATCGGCGCGACCGATGTCCAGTACATCGGCAGCCTGACCCTGCTCCTGTTCGTGGCGATCTGGGGCATCCGCACGCTGAGCGGCGCTCTCCTGGGTGGTCTCACCGCCGCGGCGCTCCCCGTCCTGCAGACCCACCTTCCCACCTCGTTGGCCGATCTCACCGGGCTGGCGGCCGGCATCGGCATTGTGCTGCTGGCCCGCAGCCCCGATGGGATCCTCGGCATGACCTGGCTGGCGAACCGGGTCCACCTGCCGTTCGGCCACGAGGAAGACGAGAGCGGTCTGTTGACCGTCGAACGCGAGGTGGCCAATGCCGCCTGATGCTGGCGGGGCCGGCGGCGGCCATGTCTCCGCTCTCCACGTGGATAACGTGAGCGTCCACTTCGGCGGGGTGGCTGCATTGTCGGACGTCTCGATCCATGCGGAGGCGGGAATGGTGACTGGTCTGATCGGTCCGAACGGCGCCGGAAAGACGACGCTCTTCAACGTCATCACGGGGCTGCAGCGGCCGAATCGCGGCTCCGTCTCGCTGGGCGGGACCGAGGTCACCCGCAAGAGCACACACGTCCGGGCCCGACTCGGCCTGGCCCGGACGTTCCAGCGCCTCGAGCTCTTCTCGACCTTGAGCGCGGTGGACAACGTCCGCGTCGGCCTCGAAGCCTCCGGCCGCGCCGGTCCGGCCGCTGCAATCGGACTGCTCGAACGGGTCGGCGTAGGGGAGGAGGCTGCTGCCCCGGTGTCGTCGCTTCCGACGGGGTCGGCTCGACTGGTGGAGCTGGCTCGCGCGCTGTCGACCGAGCCAAAAGTCCTCCTGCTCGATGAGCCGTGCTCGGGTCTCGACGAGCGCGAGACGGTGGCCCTGGGCGAGCTGCTCACGTCGCTCGCCGCGGAGGGCCGTGCCGTCGTCCTGGTCGAGCACGACACCGACCTCGTCCTGCGAATCTGTGGGACGGTCCACGTGCTCGACTTCGGCCAGGTGATCGCCTCGGGTCCCCCCGAGCAGATACGCCGCGACCCGGCCGTGCAGGAGGCCTACCTCGGCCATGCCGCGGATGCGGCGCCGACGGAGGCGGGCGCATGAAGGCGGACCTGGGCGCGGGCGTCGCGATCAAGGGTGTCCACGCCGCCTACGGGCGCATCGAGGTGTTGCACGGTGTGGACCTGGACATCCCTGGCGGCAGTGTGTTCGCGCTGCTCGGCCCCAACGGTGCCGGAAAGAGCACGCTCCTCAAGGTCATGAACGGGCGGTTGCGCCCGACTGGAGGGACTGTCGCCATCGACTGGGTGACGCCCTCGAGCTGGACGCCCGAGGTCTTGGCCCGGGCCGGCGTCATCGCCATCCCCGAAGGGCGCGGTGTGTTCCCGAATCTGACGGTGCGCGACAACCTGCGCATGTGGACCTACCGGGGCGGCCTGACCACCGCCGAGGTCGAGGAACGCGCCTACGAGCAGTTCCCCCGGCTGAAGGAACGCCGCAAGCAGCTCGCCGGAACGCTGTCCGGGGGCGAGCAGCAGATGCTGGCCATCTCGCGCGCCTTGGCCGGGGAGACGAAGGTGCTCCTGCTCGATGAGATCTCCATGGGCCTCGCGCCCATCATCGTGGCCCATCTCTACGAGCTCGTGGCGAGCATCGCGGCCAGTGGGGTGACCGTCATCGTGGTCGAGCAATTCGCCGAGACCGCCCTCGGGGTGGCCGACCGCGCCGCCATCATGTTGCACGGCCGCGTGGCCCACGAGGGAACGCCCGAGGAGATGGCCCACGCGGCCGAGTCCGCCTACCTCTGACCGCCAGATCAGATTTCGTCGGCCAGCACCACGTCCACCGACAGGGCGCCGCCCGCCGAGACCACGAGCTCGTCCACGCCGCCGGCGTCGACGATGTCGCTCCGGGCGGACTCCACTGCAGCCAGCGTCTCGGGCGGGCCGGTGACCGTGAGCAAGGCCACCCGCGCCCGCATGGAGCGCTTGTGCGCCGTCTTCTCCCGGCGAACCGCGCCGAGGACCTCGGCCGCCACGGCCAGCACCGACCTGTCGGCCGCGGCGTGGGGTCCGACGTCGGTGGCGTCGGGCCAGGACGCCAGGTGCACGGAGCCTTCTTGCCACCAGCTCCAGACCTCCTCGGTCACGAAGGGGAGGAACGGTGCGAAGAGGCGGTGGAGGGCGGAGAGAGCCAGTGCCAGCGTCGCCCGGGCCGAGTCGGTCCCACCTTGTGCCGCCTCGCCGTAGGCACGCGTCTTGACCAGCTCGACGTAGTCGTCGCAGAAGGACCAGAAGAAGGTCTCGGTGACCTCGAGGGCCCGCGCGTAGTCGAACCCGTCGTGTGCCGCTGTCGCCGTGTCGATGAGCGCGGCGAGCTCGGCCAGCAGCGCTGCATCGAGAGGGTCGTGCACCGCGTCGATCCCGGGAATCGGGCCCTCGCCCAGCCGTCCCAGCGCGAACCTCGACGCGTTGAGGACCTTGATCGCCAGGCGGCGCCCGATCTTCATGACGCCCATGTCGAGCGCCGTGTCCGTCCCGGGTCGGCCGTTGCAGGCCCAGTACCGCACGGCGTCGGAGCCGAACTCCTCCAGCGTGGCCGCCGGGGTCACCACGTTCCCCTTGTGCTTCGACATCTTCTTGCGGTCCTTGTCGAGGATCCAGCCATTGATGGTGGTGTGCCGCCACGGCAGGACGCCGTGCTCCTGGTGGGAGCGCAGCAGCGTGGAGAAGAGCCAGGTGCGGATGATCTCGGGCCCCTGCGGCCGCAGGTCCATGGGGAACGTGGCCGCAAAGAGCGCAGGGTCGTCCTCCCAGCCGCAGGCGATCTGCGGTGTCACCGACGACGTGGCCCAGGTGTCCATGACGTCGGGGTCACCCGTGAAACCACCGGGGACGCCGCGCTGCTCGGCGGAGTAGCCCGGAGGGACGTCCGTCGTCGGGTCGACCGGAAGCATCGCCTCGTCGGGGACGATGGGTGACGCGTGGTCGGCCTCTCCGTCGGGCCCGACCGGGTACCAGACCGGCACCGGCACCCCGAAGAAGCGCTGCCGGCTGACCAGCCAGTCGCCGTTGAGGCCGCGGACCCAGTCGTCGAAGCGGACCTGCATATAGGGAGGGTGCCAGTCGAGTCGGGTACCCCCTTCGAGCAGCGCGCGTCGCAGGGTCTCGTCGCGACCCCCGTTGCGGATGAACCACTGCCGGCTGGTGACGATCTCGAGCGGGCGGCTTCCCCGTTCGTAGAACTTCACCGGGTGCCTGATCGGCCGCGGGTCGCCGATCAGGTCTCCCGACGCGGCCAGCAGCTCCACCATGGCCCGCTGCGCCTGTTTGACGCTCCGGCCGGCGATGGCGCGCCAGGCCTCGCCGTCGGAAACCCCGGGCGGAGGCGTCTCGGTGATCCGGCCCGACCGCGTCACGATGCTCCGCGTCGGCAGGTCGAGCTCGCGCCACCACACGACGTCGGTCACGTCGCCGAAGGTGCAGATCATGGCGATGCCCGAGCCCTTGTCCGGTTCGGCGAGGGGGTGGGCCAGGACCGGCACCTCGACCCCGAAGAGCGGCGTGTGCACCGTCGAACCGAAACGCGCCGCGTAACGCTCGTCGTCGGGGTGGGCGACCAGCGCCACACAGGCGGCCACCAGTTCGGGACGCGTCGTCTCGATCTCGATGTCGTCGAAACGCAGGCGGTGGTAGGCGCCATCGAGTTCGCGGTCCTCCATCTCGGCCTGGGCCACCGCCGTCTGGAAGTCCACGTCCCACAGCGTGGGTGCCTCGGAGGTATAGGCCTCGCCCCGGGCCAGGTTGCGCAGGAACATACGTTGACTGGTGCGCCGGCTCCTGTCGTCGATGGTGGCGTAAGTGCGCCCCCAGTCGACGGACAGCCCGACGCGTCGCCACAGATCCTCGAAGATCCGCTCGTCCTCTGCGGTCAGCTGGTGGCAGAGCGCGATGAAGTTCGGCCGGCTGACCGGGACGTCCTCCCTCCCCGGTTCCTCCGGCGGGGTGAAGTCCGGGTCGTAGGGAAGCGAAGGGTCGCAGGTGACCCCGAAGTAGGTCTGCACCCGCCGCTCGGTCGGGAGCCCGTTGTCGTCCCATCCCATGGGGTAGAAGAGTTTCCACCCCCGCATGCGCCGGTAGCGGGCGATGGCGTCGGTCTGGACGTAGCCGAAGACCGAGCCCATGTGGAGGGAGCCGGACACAGTGGGTGGGGGCGTGTCGATGGAGAACACCTCGTCCCGGGTGGCGGTGTCGTCGAAGCGGTAGATACCCGCCTCCTCCCAGGCGGCGGCCCAGCGCTCCTCCAAATCGTCGAGCGTGGGCTTGTCGGGCACGCGAGGCGCTCCGGTCGATGGGATCGGCATGATCGGGTTACCGTACCCGGGTGCTGCGCCTCTACGACACCGCAACCGGCACCGTCCGCCCGTTGGAGCACCGCTCCGAGGGAGAGGTGTCGATGTACGTCTGTGGGCCGACGGTGTACGACCTGCCCCACATCGGCCACGGACGGGCCAATCTGACCTTCGACATCCTCCGCCGGTACCTGAGCTTCACGGGGCTGCGGGTGCACCACGTGGCCAACGTCACCGACGTCGACGACAACATCATCAAGCGGGCGAGCGAGCTGGGACGCACCGAGCCCGACGTGGCCGCCGAATTCGAGGACCGCTGGTGGGAGTCGATGGCCGCACTGGGGGATCTGCGCCCGCACAACATCCCCCACGCCACGCAATACATCGAGGACATGGTGGCGCTGGTGAGCGACCTGGTGGACAGGGGGACGGCCTACGAGACACCGGACGGTGTGTACCTGGAGGTCTCCAAGGTGGACGGATACGGCCTCCTGGCACAGCAATCGCTCGATTCGCTGCAGGCGGGAGCTCGGGTCGAGGCCAACGAGGACAAGCGGTCCCCTCTGGACTTCGCGCTGTGGAAGAAGGCGAAGGAGGGCGAGCCGAGCTGGGAGTCCCCCTGGGGGCTCGGCCGGCCCGGGTGGCACACCGAATGCGTGGTGATGTCGCTCGACCTGCTCGGCGAGGGGTTCGACCTGCACGGCGGCGGGCAGGATCTGAAGTTCCCCCACCATGAGAACGAGCGGGCGCAGGCCGTCGCCGACGGCAAGGTCTTCGCCCGGCATTGGATGCATCACGGCTGGGTCGAGGTGGAGGGCACGAAGATGTCGAAGTCACTCGGCAACTTCTCCACGTTGCCCGATCTGTTGTCCCGCGCCGATGCCCGCGCCTACCGGCTCCTCGTGGCGCGTGCGCACTATCGCTCGCCCATAGAGGTGACGCCCGAGACCCTGGACGATGCGCAGAAGGCTCTGGGCAGGTTGGACGGGCTGGCCCGCCGTTTCGACGTTGCCGAGCTTCTGGCGCGGACGCCCGAGGGGTACGTCGTCGAAGGCACGCCGCCCGCCGCGGACATCGACCAGCACGCGCTGGCGACGTTCAGGATGCACATGGACGACGACCTCGACACACCCGGCGCGCTGGCCGGCATCTTCGAGCTCGTGACCGCGGCGCACTCGGCGGCGGACGGCGGCGACGAGGAGGAGGGCGCGCACCTGGCCCGCACCGCCGCCGTGCTGGCCGCCGCGCTCGGGCTGTCGTTCCGAGCGGCGGACACCGACGTCGACGAGGAGTCGGCTCGGCTGGTGTCCGAGCGTGACGAGGCCCGCCACGCAAAGGACTTCGCCCGGGCCGACGCCCTGCGGGACGAGCTGGTTACCCGCGGGTGGACCGTCGAGGACACCGCGAGCGGCACCGCGATCCGCCGCTGATCCGGAAGAAATACCCAGGCCAACGGCCATTTCCCTCCGAGGGTGGAACCTCACCGGGTCGTAGGTTACTCTTGAGTAACAACGGAACCCCTCCGGTTTGCCGTGCTGGGCGTGGCGGACGTTTCCAGGAGCGGTTCCCTCGAACGCAGGGGCTTCGGTCACGGCCGGGGTCGTGCAAGGAGGGCCCAACAATGTCTGACTTCTCCCTCGAGCTCAACGAGGACCAGCTCCAGATCGTCAAGTGGGTGCACGAGTTCGCCGAGAACGTCGTCCGTCCCGCCGGCCCCGAGTGGGACGAGCGGGAGGAGACCCCCTGGCCGATCATTCAGGAGGCGGCCAAGAACGGGCTCTACTCCTTCGACTTCATCGCACAGTGCTTCTCGGATCCGACCGGCCTCCTCACGTGCCTGGTCAACGAGGAGATGAGCTGGGGCGACGCCGGCATCGCGCTGGCAATCTTCGGTTCGACCCTGGCCGTGGCCGGGATCTTCGCCAACGGGACGCCCGACCAGATCGGCGAATGGATCCCCCAGTGCTTCGGGACGCCGGACGATGTCAAGCTGGCCGCATTCGGGGTCTCCGAGCCCGACGCGGGGTCGGACGTCTCCTCTCTGAAATCCCGCGCGGTCTACGACGAGGCGAAGGACGAGTGGGTCCTCAACGGCACGAAGACCTGGATCACCAACGGGGGCATCGCCAACACCCACGTACTGGTGCTCTCGGTCGACCCGTCGCTCGGGAGCCGCGGCCAGGCCAGCTTCGTGGTGCCGGAGGGAACGCCGGGCATCTCCCAGGGTCAGAAGTTCAAGAAGATGGGTATCCGCGCCTCGCACACGGCCGAGGTCGTTCTCGACGACTGCCGGGTCCCGGGCCGCTGCCTCCTCGGTGGCAAGGACAAGCTCGACGAGCGCCTGGCGCGGGCCAAAGAGGGGAAGAAGACCTCCACGCAGGCGGCCATGGCCACCTTCGAGGCATCACGCCCGATTGTCGGTGCCCAGGCGGTCGGCATCGCCCGTGCGGCCTACGAGTACGCGCTCGACTACGCCAAGGAGCGCAAGCAGTTCGGTCGCGCCATCATCGAGAACCAGGCCATCGCCTTCAAGCTGGCTGACATGAAGATGCACACGGACGCCGCCCGGCTGCTCGTGCACCGGGCCGCCAACATGGCCAGCACGGGCAAGAAGTTCGAGAACGGCGAGGGCTCCATGTCCAAGCTCTACGCCGGCGAGAATGCTGTGTGGGTGACCGATCAGGCCATCCAGATCCTCGGCGGTTACGGCTACGTCCGGGAGAACCCGGTCGAGCAGTGGCACCGGGACTCGAAGATCTACACCATCTTCGAGGGGACCAGCGAGATCCAGCGACTCGTGATCAGCCGGGCGATCTCGGGGATCCACATCAACTGAGCGTTCAGGTGCCTCTTCTTCGCGATGTGCGTGGAAGTCTCGGCGCCAGTAACCCGTTCGAGAGACGATTCGCCGACTCGATTCCGATCCTGGAGCTTCACCGGGTCGAGAGACGGTGAGAACGCCCGGGGCACGACACTCATTGCGACCTCCGTGTCGGCCGGTACGCTCCGGCGATGAATTGCACCGCGTCCCTGATGAATCGGTCCGTGCCAATCCGGAGTCGTTGGCGCATTCCGTCGGCCGCGCTCCTCGCGTTCGTCGGCGTGGCGGCAGCCATCTCCTCTTCGGTTGGTGCTGCGAGCTCCGCTGGCGCAACCCAAGCGGGGGCAAGGTCCCATGTCATCTTCACGCCGTCCTCAGCGCCGGCCTACCCCAACGACGCGGGTGACCCCGACCCGCTCTACTCGAATGGCACCTACTACGCATTTACGACGGGCACCGCGCTGGGGAACCACATCCAGGCTCTGACGTCGAGCAACCCTTCCACCGGATGGCAGCCCTTCACGGGCGGTTCGGGCTCCAGCGCGCTGCCGAACCCTCCCTCCTGGGAGACAGCAGACACCCAGACATCGCCGGGCGTGTTCTTCTACGGCGGGCATTGGGTGATGTTCTACGACGCGTCGCAGAGCCCCCATCCCGAGGACTCCGGATTCAGCTGCATCTCGGTGGCGACGGCGTCGACGTTGAGCCCGCCGGTGTTCGCCGACAGCTCAAGTGGTCCGCTCTACTGCGGCACCCCGGGCATCGGGGTGCTCGACCCGAGCCCCTTCATCGACCCGGCCACCGGGCAGGCCTCATTGGTGTGGAAGTCGAATGACGGCGGTGGCTCCGCAGCGGCGTCGCAGGTCTTCACCGCGCAACTGAATGCGAGCGGGACGAGCATCGTCGGGTCTCCCACCGTGCTGCTGACTGTCGACCAGGCGCAGCTGCCGTGGGAGACCACGACCGACGACCCGCAGATGATCTCCGCCTACGGCTCGTACGATCTGCTCTTCTCGGGCGGGAACTTCACCTCGACGAGCTACGACGAGGCCATGGCCACGTGCTCCGGGCCGCTCGGTCCGTGTGCCCAGCCGGCCGCGCCGTTCTTGACCACGTATGGCACGGCCTATGGGCCAGGTGGGGGTTCGCTCTTCCAGGACGCCACTGGAAACTGGTGGCTCGGATACGCGGCCTGGTCGGCCCCGTGCACCAACTACGGCGGGGCCTGCAATGCCGTCCGGTACATGTACACCGCTCCGGTCGATCTCAGCAATGGGCTCGTCGTTCCATGCACCGCACCGACGAGCACGCCCATCGGCTATCGCTTTGTCGCCGCCGACGGAGGGGTCTTCACCTACGGGAACCAGCCATTCTGCGGATCGACTGGCGGCATCCACATCAATCAGCCCGTTGTGGGAATCGCCAATACGCCTGATGCGGGCGGCTACTGGACGGTGGCCCGCGATGGCGGGATCTTCTCCTTCGGCGACGCCAAATTCTACGGCTCTACGGGCGCGATCCGCCTCAACGCCCCGATCGTGGGCATGGCTGCCACCCCAGACGGAGCGGGCTATTGGCTGGTGGCGACCGACGGAGGCATCTTCTCCTACGGCGACGCGCAGTTCTACGGCTCGACCGGCTCGATCCACCTGAACCAACCGATCGTGGGGATGGCCTCGACGCCGGACGGGAAGGGCTACTGGCTCGTGGCATCCGACGGAGGGATCTTCTCCTACGGCGACGCCAAGTTCTTCGGCTCCACCGGCGGCATGCACCTGAACGCCCCGATCGTCGGGATGGCCTCAACGCCCGACGGGAAGGGCTACTGGCTGGTGGCGACCGACGGGGGCATCTTCTCCTACGGCGCTGCGACGTTCCTGGGCTCGACCGGTGGCGTCCACTTGAACAAGCCGGTCGTGGGGATGGCCGCCTCCCCAGATGGTGTGGGCTACTGGCTGGTCGCCTCCGACGGAGGCATCTTCTCGTACGGCGACGCGCCGTTCTACGGCTCGACCGGTTCCGTGCGTCTCAACGCTCCCATCGTGGCGATGAGCGGTCCCTGATCGACCCCTGGGCGGGGCCCGAGCGGACTGCGAAGGACGAACGGGCGTAAAGACCTCGGCCCTCCCGGCACGGAAGAGCGCGGGAACCAGCGAGTCCCCACGATGTCGGAGCCACGTGGCGGCTCGGCGGTCCAAATCTCTCAACGGGGTCAGCCACAGCCTTCCCGTATCATGGGCTAGCAGGACTTTCGCGTGCCGGTGGCTCACGGAAACGGGCGGAGCCGCGACCCGAGTCCACCTAAAGAACTCCCCCGTTGCAGTCGACAACAGAAAGGCGGATGCGTCGGGGCGGCGAGCCTCTTCGGGGGTCGCCGGGGTTCCCGGCGCGGCGCGTGAAGGGATCGTGAGCATGGTCACCGAAGAGGAATGGCAAAGCGAGATGGCGAAGGCCAAGCGCCTCCGCTTCATCAGCCCGCTGGCGGGACTCGTCGTGCTCGGCTTGCTCACTGTTCCCGCCGTGTCCATCGGCCGGTCTTTCGGGTCCGGTCTCTCCGCATACGCGGTGACGGCCGGCGTCCTCATGGCACTCCTCCTCCCCCTGATCTACCTGCTGGTCATCATCAGCGACCGCCAGCAGCGCAAGACCGACGACAAGGTCCGTGTACTCACCCACGAGCTCGGTGAGGCGATCGAGGTCGCCGACCGCGAAGGAGTCACGCGGCGAGCTGCAGGGACAACGCCAGCGCTTCGAGAGTCGACTGGCAAATGCGCTGGACATGGCCGAGGGCGAGCCCGAGGTCATCGACGTCATTGAGCGTTCGTTTGCGGCCGTCGTGCCCGAGGCGCCGGTCGAGCTGCTGCTGGCCGACAACAGCCACGCGCATCTGATGCGTATGGCAGGTGTCGGGCCCGACGGCGAGCCACCTGCCTGCAGCGTCGATTCCCCGGACCGCTGCCCCGCGGCCCGGCGGGCCCAGGTGCAGGTCTTCGCGGACAGCGACCATCTCGACGCGTGTCCGAAGCTCCGCAACCGGCCGCAGGGTCGCGTTTCCGCCCTGTGCGTGCCGGTTTCGATCATGGGGCGGACGGTGGGCGTGATCCACGCCACCGACGAGCCCGACGCGGTGGTGGGGGACTCCCAAATTCAGGACCTGACCACGCTGGCCAAGTTGGCCGGCGCACGGATCGGCTTGCTCCGGGTCATGGCGGAGACCCAGCTGCAGGCGTCGACCGACACGCTCACGGGTCTCCTCAACAGGCGCTCCTTCTCCGAGAAGGTTGCGGCTGTGCCGCACGAACTGCACCCGGTGGCCGTCGCCATGGCCGACCTCGATCATTTCAAGAACCTCAATGACACGTACGGGCACGAGACCGGCGACAGGGCACTGCGGCTGTTCGCCCGCGTCCTGCGCGACTCGCTGCGGGCGCACGACCTGATCTCCCGCTACGGAGGCGAGGAATTCGCGATCGCCTTCCCCGACTGCTCCTCGGTCGACGCCACCCGCGCCCTCAACACCGTCGCGGCCCAGCTCGACGCCGCCATCACCGTCGGCGGGCTGCCCAAATTCACTGCCAGCTTCGGGATCACGGAGATCGAGCCGGGAGAGGAACTGGCCGCGGTGCTGCGCAGGGCCGATGACGCCCTCCTGGTGGCCAAACGCTCGGGCCGCAATCAGATCGTCCTGCACGATCCCGGAACGAAGTCGAACTCGCCCGAAGGCAACGGATCGACGACCCACCAGGTCGAGGAGCTGGCCCGCGCCGAGCGCGTGTGAGCCGGCGGGCACGACGACCCGCCGCGTACTCCCGGCGGGCGCACCGCGCGGCGTTCCAGGCGGGGCCCTAGTCTCGGCGTGCCATGCCCGTGCCCCGGCTCCTCCGCCATGCCTCCGACGTCACCCCGGAGTGGTTGACCGATGTCCTCAGGCAGGCCGGCGCACTGGCGGAGGGCGCCGCGGTGCGCTCCTTCGAGATGGCTCCGATCGGCACGGGACAGATGGCGGACACGACCCGTTTCACGCTGACCCTCGATGAGCCCGGAGCCGGCCCGGCCCACGTGGTGGGCAAATTCGCCTCGGCTGACGACCAGAGCCGCGGGACCGGCCTGGCGTTGCGTGCGTACGAGATAGAGGTCCGCTTCTACCGCGAGGTCGCGGCCCGCATCGGCGCCCGGGTGCCGGCGGTCCACTTGGCGGAGGTGGAGCCCGAGACGGGCTGGTTCACCCTGCTGATGGAGGACATCGCCGGTGCGGCCCAGGGCGACCAGATCGCGGCCTGCAGTCCCGACGTCGCGGCGGCCGTCCTCGACGAGATGGCCGGCCTGCACGCGCCGTGCTGGGAGGTGCCCGAACTCGAAGGCCTGGAATGGCTCAACCGTGCCACCCCGGAGTCCGACGGCTTTCTCGTCGCCTTGTTGCCTTCGCTCCTCCCCGGCTTCCTGGAGCGCTACGCCGACACGCTCGCCCCGGAGCACCAGCAGGTGTGCCGCCTCTTCGTCGAGCACCTGCCGGCCTATCTGCGTTTGCGACGCGGACCCCGCACCGTCAGCCACGGCGACTTCCGTCTCGACAACCTCCTGTTCCAGCCGGACGACCCGAGGCCCGTGGTCGTCGACTGGCAGACCGCGACCTGGGCCGGCGCCTCGGTCGACGTGGCCTACTTCATCGGCGGGTGCCTCGGCACCGAGGATCGTCGCGTCCACGAGCAGGAACTGGTGGCGCGCTACCACGACACCCTGGTCCGACGCGGCGTACGCGACTATCCGCTCGAGCAGCTGCGCGCCGACAGTCGACGCGACACGTTTGCCGGCATCCTGATGGCCATCGTGGCGTCCATGGTCGTGCAGCGGACAGAACGGGGCGACCTCATGTTCCTCACCAGCGCCACCCGCCACGCGCAGCACGCGCTCGATGCGGATGCCCCCGCGTTGCTCCTCGCCGCGGAATGACCGAGCTCCTGGTGCTGTGCACCGGCAACGCGGCGCGGTCGGTCATGGCCGGCTTCATGTTCGATGCCCTGAGGGGCGGGCGCCCCGGTGAGCCGCTCCACGTCGTGACGGCGGGGACGCACACCATCGACGGCCAGCCCATGGGCCTGCGCACCCGGACGGCGCTGATGCGCATCCCGGAGCTCGAGGGGGCCGACTTCCGCCGGCACCGGAGCCGGCAAGTGCACGGCGTCGACCTCGTGCACGCCGAGCTGGTGGTCGTGATGGAAGCCGACCACGTGCGCTTCGTGCGGCGCCAGTTCCCCGATGCCGCTGCGAAGACGGGCACCATCCGTTACCTGTGTCACCACCTGGCACCGTCGCCGCCCGCGCTGGGCGAGCGCGTGGCGGCCCTCGGTCTCGACGCGGTCGAGCTCGACGACGCCCAGGACGTCCTCGACCCGGCGGGGCACGAGGCCGACGTCTACGCCGCGTGTGTCGACGAGCTGTGGGGGTTGTGCGGGACGCTCGTCACCGTGTTGTGATGTTGGGCGCGGCGCGGGTCAGTCGGCGTGGACCGAGCGCAGCCCCGCCCAGGCGAGGTCGGCCACGCGTCCCGCCAGCTTCCGGGCCTCCTCGTCGACCTCGGCCTCGGAATCGGGTCGCTGGGCCATGAAGCGACGACTCACGCCCTCCGCCATGCCCACGATGCCGTAGGCGAGAAGGCGACGGTGGTCGTCGTCGAGCCCGGCGTCGATGAGGGGGTCGATCGCCTCGGCAATGGCGTCCTCGACGGCGCGCAGGGCGCGGCCCAGCTCGAGGTCGTCGGCGTGGTCCCGGCCGTAGAGCAGCCGGAACTCCGCCTCGCGGCTGACCACGAGGCGGAAGTAGGCCGCGAATCCCAGCTCGACCTGCTGGCGCGGTCCCTCGGCCCGCATGACGGCGCGCCCGATGGCCACGAGCATCTCCTGGGCGATGGAGTCGACCAGTTCCAGGTAGAGCGCCCGCTTGGAGGAGAAGTGCTGGTAGAGCAGCGGCTTGGTGACGCCGGCGGCCTCGGCGATGTCGTCCATGGTCGTGGCGCGGTAGCCCCGCTGCGCGAAGAGCTCCAGGGCCACGGCGAAGAGCTGGCCCCGTCGCTGTTCCGCCGTCAAGCGCCCGGAGGAAGTCTGTATCGCGCCTGCCATCGAGTTGAGATTACCGAACGGTCACAGACCGGGGACGCGCCGCAGCACCTCTGACAAGCGGCCCGGCAGGTCGGCCAGGTTGAAATGCCGGGCCGCCACCTGCTGATTGTGTGCGATGAGGCGCGCGTCCGGTCGGCCCAGCCAGCGGGCCAACGGCGCGGGTTCGGCGGCGTCGAACCAGTGGAAGCCGAAATCTTCGAGCTCCCTCGCCACCGGGTAGGGGCCGATGGCCAGCGGGCGCCGGTGGGTCGCCGACTCCACGGACGGGTTGCCGAAGCCTTCCCAGAGCGAAGGGAGCGCGACGGCGTCGCACGCGGCGTAGGCGTCGGCGATCGAGCAGCCGTCCGTCGTCGGGCCCAGGACGACGGGGCAACGGGCGAGTGCGACCAGGCGCGCGAGGTCAGGTCCGTAGCCGTCTTCGGCCGGACCGAGGAGCCAGTAGGTGGCCTCGAGTGCCTCGGCGAGGGCGATGGCTCCCCCGATGTTCTTGCGCGGGAGGGCGCGCGTCGGTTGCAGCAGCAACGGCATGCCATCGGGGACACCGAGGGCGGCGCGCACGCGTGCCCGCTCGCCCGGAGGCGGGTCCGGGTCGAAGGCGTTGTAGATCGTCGTGGCCTCGATCCCGCGGGTCGCCAGCTCGGTTCGGCTCAGATCGTTGATGGTCACGTGCACCCATGCGGCATCGTCCGGCGGCGGTGGGAGGTGGGTCAGGTGGGGACGCTGCCACGCCAGGTCATGGTGATGGAGCAGCGTCGGACGTCCGGCGCAGGCCGCCGCCACCACGGCCGCCGCTCCCGGGTTCAGGGGGAGCGAGCAGAGGTTCTCGACGATGACCAGATCGACGTCGGCGAGGGCGCCGTCCACTTCGGCGCGCGTGGGGGGCTCCGACGCGTCGATGGCCAGGCCCGGGAGGACGGCGTCCACGGGCCCCACGCCGGCGACGCTCCGTACCGTCCAGCCGAGGACACCCAGCGCACCGGCCCATTTCGCCGCCTCGACGGCGACACCGTCCTCACCACCGAGCCGGAAGGAGATCATGCACGCCGTCGCCACGGACGAACTGTATGCGTGCCGAAGAGCCCGTTGGCCGGTCGGCTAGCGTTGCCGCGATGGCAAAACGGGCACTGATTACGGGCGTGACGGGCCAGGACGGCTCGTACCTGGCCGAGCTGCTGCTGGAACAGGGCTACACGGTGATCGGGATGGTGCGGCGGTCCAGCACGCTGAACTTCGAGCGCATCGCGCACATTCAGGACCAGATCGAGCTCGTCGCGGGCGACCTCCTCGACGAGGTGTCGCTCATCAACATCCTGCGCGACCACCGTCCGAACGAGGTGTACAACCTGGCGGCCCAGTCCTTCGTGCAGACCAGCTTCACCCAGCCGGTGCTGACGGGCGAGACCACCGCATTGGGCGTGACGCGGGTGCTCGACGCCATCCGGCTGGTCGACCCCGAGATCCGCTTCTACCAGGCCAGCTCGTCAGAGATGTTCGGCAAGGTGCAGGAGGTGCCCCAGCGCGAGTCGACGCCCCTCTACCCGCGCAGCCCCTACGGCGTGGCGAAGGTGTACGGGCATTGGCTGACGGTCAACTACCGCGAGAGCTACGGGCTGCATGCCTCGTCGGGCATTTTGTTCAACCACGAGTCACCGCGGCGCGGCCTCGAGTTCGTCACCCGCAAGGTGACCCACGGGGTGGCGCGCATCGCCAACAAGCTCGACGACAAGCTGGCACTGGGCAACCTCGACGCCCAGAGGGACTGGGGCTACGCCGCGGATTACGTCCGGGCGATGTGGCTCATGCTGCAGCAGGACACGCCGGACGACTACGTGGTGTCGACCGGCGAGACACATGCCGTGCGCGAGCTCTGCCGCCTCGCGTTCGAGGCCGCCGGGTTGGATTGGGAGCAGCACGTCGTCATCGATGACAAGTACCTGCGCCCGGCCGAGGTCGACCTGCTGGTGGGCGATCCGACCAAGGCCCACACTGTGCTCGGGTGGCGTCCCGAGGTCGGCTTTCCCGAACTGGTCGCCATGATGGTGGAGGCTGACATGGACCTGGTCCGCAAGAGCCTCAGGTAACTGGGGGCCGCTGCGCTCCTTGCAATGCCCGTATCCGCCGCGATCTCAGCCGATCCGGCTGGCGTCCTCGTCGCCTTTGGGGCCGGGATACTGTCGTTCGTCTCGCCCTGTGTGCTGCCCCTCGTGCCGGGCTACGTCTCCATGGTTTCGGGCCTTTCGGCCGCCGAATTGGAGGCCGGGGGGGATGGTGCGACACCGTCGGCCGCCTTGCGCCCCGTCCTGCGGGGCATCGGGCTCTTCGTGGCCGGCTTCACGGTGGTCTTCGTCGCGCTCGGTGCGGCCGCTTCGAGCATCGGTCGCCTGCTCGATGCGCACGAGATCGCGCTCACCCACGTGAGCGGCGCCGTGATCATCGTCCTCGGCGCCATCATGCTGCTCGGCGCGTTGCCGTCGCGCGTCTGGGCCCATGCCGGCTCCGGCACCCTCAGCGTGGTGACCCGCGCGACCGGCGAGCATCGCTTCGACGTGCGGCCTTCCCGGCTCGGGCTGTGGGCCGCGCCGGTGATGGGCATGGCCTTCGCGTTCGCCTGGACGCCGTGCATCGGACCGGTCCTCGGCGTCGTGCTCAAGTTGGCCGCCGACAACGGGACCCTGCCCGGTGGCGTCCTCCTCCTGTTCGCCTACTCGTTGGGCCTGGCCGTGCCTTTCGTGCTCGTCGGGCTCGCCTTCGGCCGGCTCACGGCCATGCTGGCCAGAGCACGTCGCTGGCTGTGGGCGGTCGAGGTCGTGGCGGGTGTCGTCCTCGTCGCTTTCGGCGTACTGCTCTTGACGGACAACATCACCTGGGTGTCGTCGCAGCTCTCCAATTTCCTCAACGACGTCGGCCTGGGCCGGCTCAGCACGAGTTGACGGCAGACGGCGGAGCTCCCGACCCGGCGCGGGCCGGGGCGAGCCTCGCGGCCGACGCGCTGTGCGATCGCATCGATTCGTTGCGGGGTTTCGCGGCGGCGCCCGTCCTTGTCGCGCTTGACGGGCGTTCAGCAGCGGGAAAATCCACCCTGGCGCAACAGGTCGCAGTGCGGACCGGTGCCCTCGTCATCGATGGCGACGACTTCTACCGCGGGGCGACGACGCCTTCTGGCATGCGCGCAGCCCGGCGGAGAAGGTCGATCTCGTCATCGACTGGCGCCGCCGGCTCGCTCTTGTGACGAAGCTGGGACGGGGCGAGCCTGCGTGGTGGGAGCCCTATGACTGGGAGGCCGACGACGGGCGGCCGGGAGCAGAGGTGCGCGTGGATCCCGCGGCGGTCGTCGTCCTCGACGGTGCCTACAGCGCCCGGCCGGAGCTGGCCGACCTCTTTGCGCTGCGGGGTGCTCCTCGACGTCCCCCGCGAGACGCGTCGGGAACGTCTCCTCCTGCGTGAGGGCGAGCGCTACCGGGCCGAGTGGGAGGCCCGCTGGAGCGAGGCGGAAGATCTCTACTTCGAGCGGCTGATGCGACCGGAGTCGTTCGACCTCGTGCTTTCACGGCGCGTAGCCGTCAGTCGCGCTCGGCGAGGACGGCCACGAAGGTGCGGGCGAAGGTGTGCGCATCGCCCGGCCAGCGCGCCGATACGTACGAGTCGTCGCGCACGACGAAGGCGGGGCGCTCGTCGTCCAAGGAATCGCGGGCGCGTCCGCGGGTCTTGCGCCGCCAATCCGGCGAGCCCTTCTCCACGTCGGCGAAGTCGGCCGGATCGGCCAACGCCCGCGTCACCTCCTGCTGCACCGACATGTACCCCCAGCGCTGTCCGCGCTCCTCGACGTAGGTCCGGTAGTAGTTCGAGTCCCAGAACCGCGTGGAGCGAGCGATGCGCCACGCCTTGTGCTCCAGCGCCCAGGTCAGAGCCGTGGTCCGCCGGCCGTGGAGCACTGAGCGCTCCGTGACCGGGTCCACGGCCCGCGCCGCCACCAGCACCCCGTGGCAGATGGCCCCGACCGGCTTCCGGGCGCGGAAGGCGTCGATCGCCATCTGCTGCACCTCGGGGCTCTCGAGATACGGACGCATACCCTCGGCCCGGTGCCCACCGGGCAGCACGAGCGCGTCGTAGGCGCTGCGCCGGGCCGCGCCCCAGTGCAGCGGCGCTGCGAAGGAAGCGTCCTCGAGCATCGCGGAATAGGCGGAGCGGGCGCCGGCAGTGGCCCGCAGGACGCGGCCCACGACGGTGAGCCGCCGCAGGCCCGGGACGAAACCCCAAGGGTCGAGGCCCCGGCCCGTGAGCATCAGGTCGTCGGCCCGGCCCCGCTGCCCGGACGGCGTGGCGAACACGACGTCGTGCCCGGCCGACGTCAGCACCTTCCAGGTGACCGCCACCTCGGTCGGGTCGAAATCAGCGGCCGGCAGCGGCATGAGGACGGTCACCATCAGCGCCGAAGACACTAGTGACGAGCACCCTGCGCACCGGGGGGCCTTGCCGGGAAGCCCTGGCCAGGCCGAAGGCCTACTCAGGGGGCCGACCGGCCGGAGCCGGAGAAATCCCGTCCCGACCGGGAGCCGATCCGCCACCTGACCACCCGCTTGGAACCTTGGGACCCACCCCCCCTACCATGGTGAGGCTCGCCATGGCCCCTGTCGTTCACTTTCGTGCCGCGGTCGCACTCGTCGGCCGCTTCCCAGCCCTTGCCGGGGTCGATCTGTCTCTCGACCAGGGTGAGGTCGTCGTGGTGGTCGGCGCCAACGGCGCCGGCAAGACCAGCCTGCTGCGAGCCTGCGCCGGGCTGCTCCCGGTGACGTCTGGGGAGGCCAGTGTCCTCGGCGTCGATCTGACCACGGACCACACGTCGGTGCGCCGCTATGTCGGGCTCCTGGGGCATGCCGCCCCGGTCTACGACGAGCTCAGCGCGGCGGAGAACGTCCAGTTCGCCGTGCGCGCGCTCGGCCTCCCCGTGAAGAGTGCCGACCTGGCGCTCGAGCGTCTCGGCCTGACCGGCCGTCTGCGCACCACGGCGGCCGGCCGGCTGTCGGCCGGCCAACGCCGCCGGGTCGCGCTCGCCGCCCTCCTGGCCCGCCGCCCCGCGCTCTGGCTCCTGGACGAGCCGCACGCCGGGCTCGATGCCACGTCGCGCACCCTGCTCGGACAGCTGATCGGCGAGGCAGTGGCGGACGGGGCGAGCGTGGTGTTGTCGTCGCACGAGCCGGAGCTCTCCGTCCCCCTGGCCGACCGCGTCGTGTCCATGGGCGGCGGTCGCGTCACCGGTGAGGAGCCGGGGGGACGGCGTGTCACCCTCACGGCGGTACCGACAGAGGCGCGGGACGAACCGCTGCGCACACCGGGGGCCAGCCATGTGGCATGACGCCGTGCTCGTGGCGGGCAAGGACCTGCGGATCGAGGCGCGGTCACGCGTGGGGCTGTGGCAGGTGGTCCCCTTCGCCCTCCTGGTCCTCGTGCTCCTCGCGTTCGCCATCGGTCCGGACCAGGCGTCGTTGCGCCACGCCGCCCCCGGGATCTTCTGGGTGGCCCTGCTCTTCTCGACGGTGCTGGCGATTCAGCGCAGCGTCGCCGTCGAATCGGGCGAGGGTACGCGCGACGGGTTGCGCCTCTCGGGCATCGACCCGGCCGGGATCTTCCTCGGCAAGGCGGCGGCGGTCGGGCTCCAACTCCTGGCGCTCCAGGTCGTCTTGTGGGCGGGCGTGACGTTCCTCTTCGACGTGCAGGTCCACGTGGTGTGGCTCGCGGTGGTGGCCAGCCTGTTGGCCACTGTCGGTCTGGCCTGCGCCGGCGTGCTCTACGGCGCGCTGTCGGCCGGCCTGCGCGTGCGCGACACGCTGCTCCCCCTGCTGGTGCTGCCTGTGCTCGCCCCGATTCTGCTGGCGGGTTCCAAAGCGTGGGAGGCCGCGCTGAATGGGAACGCCTCTTCGGGGACGCAGTGGCTCAAGGTCCTCGTGCCCTTCGCATTGATCTATCTCGTCGTCGGTGTCGTCGTCTACGGGCCACTCCAGGAGGCGGCATGACCGAGCAGGTGATCGTGCCCCGCCGGCCGCGCTGGCTCGATGTCGTCGGCATCCTCGGCATCGTGGCCCTGGGTTTCACGGTGTGGCTCGGCCTGTGGATCACGCCGCCCGACGTGGTGCAGGGGAATCTGGCCCGTCTGCTCTACGTCCACCCGGCGGTCGCGACGGTGGCGCTGTACTGGGCGGGAGGCGTCGCCGCCGGCGGCAGCCTGCTCTACCTGTGGCCGCGTACGCGTTCGTTCTTCTGGGACCGCCTCGCCGCGTCCGCCGTCGAGGTCGGGGCGGTGTTCTCGGCGCTCACCCTGGTCACGGGATCACTGTGGGGCCGGCCGGTCTGGGGCGTCTGGTGGACGTGGGACGCCCGCCTGACTTCGACGGCGCTCCTCCTGCTGCTCGAGATCGGCTACCTGGCCCTGCGGCGCGTTCCCGCCGACCTCGATGTCCGGGCCAAGCGGTGCGCGGTCGCCGCTCTGCTCGTCGCCGTCGACGTACCGATCGTCCACTTCTCGGTCGACTGGTGGAACACGCTGCATCAGGGCGGGACCATCCTCGATCCGGGTTTCGACCTGCACGTGCACGGCATCATGCTGTGGACGATGGGTCTCTCCTTCGTGGCCTTCACCTTGGTCTTCGTGTGGCTTCTGGGCGTCAGGTACCAGGTCGAGGTGCTCCAGGACGCCGTGGGTGACCAGGAGCTCGAGGTCTCGCTGTCCGAGCGCTGGAGTGAGGACGCCGATCTCGTCAGTGTCGCAGGCGGCCCGGCACCGCACGGGAGTGGTGGCGCAGCGTGAGCTACGTCGATGCCGGTTATGCCGCCGCGCTGGGCACCATGTTGGTCTATGCCGTCACCCTGGTGGTGCGGCGCCGGCGCTGGGAACGGGCTCTGAAGATGTCGGAGACCGCCGCCGAGCCCGACGCCGCGCCGGTCCGCGGCGAGCCGTCGTGACCGGCACGTCCACCGAGCCGATCCCGCCGCCCAGCCCGCCGACGTCCGAGGTGCACCGCGGCCCGGCCGTGCCGCCGCTGCGCCCCCGCCGCCGCATGAGTTGGCGGGTTCTCACCGTCTTCGTCGTCGTGGCCGTGGCACTCGTCTTCCTGCTCGTGGAGGGACTGGGCAGCTCGCTGGACTACTTCGACACCGTCGACCAGGCGCTGGCCAACAAGCACTCGCTCGGTACCCAGACGTTTCGCCTGGAGGGCACCGTCGTCCCGGGCACCATCCATGCCACTGCGGCCGGAGCGGACTTCGCCATCTGTCAGGGTCCTCGCGTGATCCACGTCGCCAACACGGGGAGTCCGCCGCAACTCTTCGGGTCCCGGGTACCCGTCGTCGTGGTGGGGCACTTCGCATCGGACGCGTCCGCCGCCTTCGTTTCGAACTCCATTCTGATCAAACACTCGAGCACCTACATCGCCCAGTACCCGAACCGGGTGAAGGTGACGCCAACCGGCCCGGTCTGCTGATGCTGGACGCCAATCTGGGGACCATCGGCATCTGGCTCGCCTTCCTGGCCTGCATCGCCGGAGTCGTCGTGAGTGTCGCCGGGCTCATCATCCATCGGAGGCTCGCGGCGGACACCGCACACACCGGAGCGTCTGCTCCGACGGATCGGACGGCACCCGACGCCAGACTGCTGGCACCGGTGGTGCTCGTGGGCGCCCTCCTCGCCACGGGCGCCATGGAGCACACGCTCGTCACCCACGACTTCACGCTCGTGTTCGTGGCCCAGAACAACAGCACCGTCACGCCGCTGCTCTACTCGGTCACGGGGATGTGGTCCGCGCTGGCCGGGTCGATCCTGCTCTGGGGCCTCGTCCTCGCGGTCGTGTCGAGCGTCTTCGTGTGGCGCTACCGGAAACTCGCGGATGACGCCGTCATCCGTTACGCCACGCTCGTCCTCTACGTCGTCTCGGCCTTCTTCTTCGGCCTCATGACCGGGCCGGCCAACCCCTTCGTGACCGCACCCGGAGCGACGCAGGGGCTCGGGCCGAACTCGCTGCTCCAGGACAACCCGCTCGTGGCGATCCACCCTCCGCTCCTCTACATCGGGTTCGTGGTCTTCACGGTGCCCTTCGCCTTCGCCATCGGCATGCTGGCCACGGGTCGGGTGGGCGACCGCTGGCAGATCGAATGCCGCCGATGGACCCTGGTGGCCTTCACCTTCCTGTCCGTTGGCATCGTGCTCGGCGCCTGGTGGTCGTACCAGGTACTCGGGTGGGGTGGCTTCTGGGGTTGGGACCCCGTCGAGAACGCCGCCCTGCTGCCCTGGCTCTGCGGGACCGCCTACCTCCACTCGACGCTCGTCCAGGAACGGCGTGGCCTGATGCGAGTCTGGAACCTCTCCCTGTCCATCGCGACGTTCGCGCTGACCATCCTCGGCACCTTCCTGACGCGATCCGGGGTGATCAATTCCGTCCATGCCTTCTCGGAGTCGGACCTCGGGCCGTTGCTCATCGGGTTCTTCTTCGCGGTCGTCATCGTGGGGTTCGGGCTCATCGCCTGGCGCGGAGACCGTCTGCGCTCCCCGGGCGGCATCGACGCCCCGCTCGGCCGCGAGGGTGCGTTCCTTCTCAACAACGTGCTCTTCGTCGGCTTCGCCTTCGTGGTACTGCTCGGCACCCTCTATCCGCTCCTCTACCAGGCGGCGACCCAACAGCAGGTCAACGTGGGGGCGCCGTTCTTCAACACCGTGGCCATACCGGTCGGCCTCACCCTGCTCTTCCTCATGGCCGTGGCGCCGGTGCTCAGCTGGCGCAAAATCAACGCCCCCGTGCTGTGGCAGCGCCTGGCGATCCCGGTGTGGATCGGTGTCGGCACCGTCGTGGTCTGCGTGGCCTTCGGCCTCCGCGGCTTGGGTACCCTGATCGGGTTCGGCCTCGGTGCCATGGCGGCGGCCACCGCGGCACGCGCCCTCGTCCTCTCCGTGCGCGCGGCCCACATCCGCCATGTCGGGTTGTGGCGCGGCCTGGTGGGGCGGGCCAACGGCGGCATGATCGTGCATCTGGGCGTCGTCCTGCTCGCGGTCGGGATCATTGCGGCCACCTCCTACCGCCACCAGTCCGAGCTGGCCCTGCACAAGGGAGAGGTCGTCACCTACGACGCTCACCGCTTCGAGTTCGAGGGGCTGCGCACCGTGAGCTCCCCGTCACGGACATCGCAGCAGGCCCTCGTGAGGGTGGACGGCGCCGTGTTCGCTCCCGCCACGACCAGCTTCGGCAGCGCGCTGTCGGTCGTGGGGACGCCGGCAATCGATTCAGGTCTCTTCGGCGACGTCTACCTCACGTTCGACGCTGTCGGTGGGCTCGGCTCCGCATCGGGGAACCAGGCCATCAACAACCTGCCGCAGGGATCGGTCGCCATCGGTGTGGTCATCGAGCCGCTTGTGGCCTGGTTGTGGGCCGGCGGCCTGTTGATCGGCGTGGGGGGCGTGCTCGCCCTGATCCCGGGGTCGCGGCGCCGGCCCACCGATCCGGCTTCGGCATCGTCGGACCTCGTCACGGGCGCGGCGCCCACACCGCCACGCCAGCGTGACGCCGCGCCCGAGCCCGTGGGCGCGCTCGTGGCCCGGGGCGCAGCGGGCCCGCTATGAGCCGGCGCCGTCGTCACGCCACCCGGTGGGTGGCGGGCGCCGTCCTCCTCGTCCTGGTGGTGGTCGGCATCGTCTTGGCCACCCGGACGCCCCAGGAGGCCACCGCCGTCCAGAGCGCGCTGCTCGGCCGGCAGGCACCGGGTTTCACGGGCACCGATCTCACGACGGGTTCGCCGGTCTCGCTCTCCTCCCTGCGGGGTCACTCTGTCGTGGTCAACTTCTTCGCCAGCTGGTGCGAGCCGTGCCAGGAAGAGGCACCCGACCTCTCCCGGTTCCACTACGAGCAGATGCACGCGGCCGACGGGGCCGACATGGTCAGCGTGGTCTTTCACGACACGACGTCCACGGCCAAGCAATTCCTGGAGAAGAACGGGGATCTCTGGCCCGCCATCAGCGACCCCGGAGGCGCCATCGCCGAGCGGTACGGGGTGACGGCTCCGCCCACCACCTTCTTCATCAGTCCCACCGGCAAGGTCACCGCCGTGCTCGTGGGCCCGGCCACGCAGAGCAATCTCGACTCGTTCCTGAAGGCGGCCCGGACGGAACAGGCCGGCGCGTCCAGTGGCTGACCGTTCCACGCGCCTGCCGTTGTGGGTCCGGGTACTCCTGCCGCTCGCCGTCCTCGTTGGTGCGCTCGTCCTCGGCAGTGGTGCGCTGGACTCGGCGCCGCCGACGGCGGGGCAACGGGCGGCCGCACTCGAGGCGGACGTGCGCTGCCCGTCGTGCACGGACGTCTCGGTGGCTGATTCGAATGCCACCACGGCCATCGCGGTGCGCCATCAGATCGAGAGCATGGTGGCGGCAGGGCAGTCCGACGCCGACATCGACCAGACCCTCGTGTCCGAGTACGGCCAGACGATCCTGCTCGTTCCGCCCGATGCCGGCGGTGTCCCGCTCATCTGGATCATCCCCATCGTCCTCGGCGCCACGGCTCTGGCGGGCGTGGGCATTCTCTTCTGGCGTCGCGGCCGTGACTTCGGTGCCTTGAAGGCGGAAGAGGTCGAGGTGTGACCGTCGAAGGAACGCCCACCACGGAAGAGCAGGAACGCAGACCCCGCGACGAGCGCTGGTACCTGGCCGACGAGCGTGAGTTCCTGCAGCGCTCCCTCGCCGACGCCGAACGAGAACGCGAAGCGGGCGACCTCTCCAGCGAGGACCATGCGCTCCTGGTGGCGCGCGACAGGTCGCGGCTGGCCGATGTGGAGGGCGAGCTGGCCGCACTCGACGCGGCGGCAACCGCGACATCGGGAACCGCCGCCGCCCCGCGCACCGGGCGAACGCAGCCGGAGCAGTCCGAGCACGTGCCGATGCCGCTGTGGCGCAAGCTCGGCATTGTCGCGGCCTGCCTGATGATCGTCACCGGCGCGGTCATTCTGGTCGTGCACTCGGTGCAGGCCCGCCAGCCCGGACAGGCGTCGTCCGGCAGTGTGACGCTGTCGCAGGCGCAGCTCATCGTGCAGCAGCTGGGGCAGGCCAATTCGCTCAACCAGCAGGGGAGCACCAAGGCGGCGCTCGAGCTCTACGACAAGGTCCTCTCCGAGGACCCGTCGAACCCGGCCGCGCTGGCCTATGCGGGCTTCCTCCAGTGGAACGTGGGCACGACCGGCCACGTGGCCTCGCTCGTGCGGATCGGGCGGGCGGAGATCGAGACAGCCGTCAAGGATGAGCCCAGCTACTTCCAGGGTCACCTCTTCTACGGGCTGGTTCTCGCCAATCAGGATCACAACGACACCGCCGCGGTGGCGCAGTTCAACGACTTCCTGGCCGACGGGCCACCCGCCGCCGAGCTGTCCCAGGCCGCCCCTCTCGTCAGCGGCGCCTACCAGGCGGCCGGGGTTGCACTCCCGTCCCAGTTCAGCACCGGTTCGACGACGACGACGACCACCACGACCACCACCACAACGTCAGCTCCGTAGCGCCCGCAGGCCGCCCACGACGCGGGGAACTCCCGGGCGAACGCGCCGCAGTCCTCATCCGTCGTCGTCCACCCGACGCTGATTCGGAGGGAATGGCTGGGATCGACGCCCATCGCCTCGAGCACGGGCGACGGCTCGATGCTCTCGGACGAGCAGGCGGAGCCCGAATGGACGGCGACGCCCGCGCGATCCAACCCGATGAGCACGGGTTCGGCCTCGACCCCGTGCACGCCGAGGCACACCAGATGGGGGAGCCTGGCCTCGGCGCCGGGCCCAACGACGGCGACCCCCTCCACCGCCAGCGCGGCGTCGACGACGGTGGCGATGCGTTGGCGGGCCGCCGCTGCTTCCGTCGCGATCGCGCCCTCCTCTCCGCCGGCCAGTGCCCCAGCCGCGGCACCGAAGGCGAGCAGGGCCGGGAGCGCCTCCAGCCCCGCCCGGCGCCCTCGTTCCTGCTCCCCACCCACCAGGAGGGGTTCGAACCTGCTCCCGCGCCGCACGATCAGCGCACCGGCGCCGGGCACCCCACCGAGCTTGTGGGCGCTGATGCTGACCAGGTCGGCGTCGAGCGCAGCCAGGTCCGTCCGGACGTGCCCGCAGGCCGCGGCGGCGTCCACGTGGACGGTGATGCCGGCCTCCCGGCACAGCGCGACCACCTGGTGCACCGGCTGGAGCGTCCCGACCTCGTGGTTGCCCCACTGGCAGTGCACCAGCGCCGGGCGCGGGAGAGCATCGGAGTGCAGGCGCTCTCGCAGCGCCTCGACCTGGAGCCGCCCCGCGCCGTCGACGCGGATCTCCTCGGTGGGCGCCAGGCGCGCCGAGGCGTCACGGACCGCCGAGTGCTCGACGGCTGCGCAGAGCACGGGCAGCCCCGGGGCCGCCCGCGTCGCACCCCAGACGGCGGCGTTGACGGACTCGGTCGCCCCCGAGGTGAAGACCACCTGGCGGCCGGCGACGCCCACGAGATCGGCGACCTGGGTGCGGGCGACCTCCAGCGCGTCGCGGACGGTGCGACCCTCTTCGTGCAGCCGCCCGGGATCAGCAGCCGGCAGGGCGACCCATTGTGTCAGGGCGGCGACGGCCTCGGGCCGCGGCGGTGTGGTGCTGGCGTGATCGAGATAGGCGCGCGCCACGCTGAATCAGGCAGAGGCGGTGCAGGCGTCGTCGCCCCGCGCCCGCGAGGAGAGGATCACCGGGAGGGCCTGCCGCGACGCGCTGCCGCACAGCCCCGCCAACAAGCCCTTGACCATGCCGCGGTCCACCGCGCACAGCACGGGATTGGTGCTGCTGGCATCGCCGAAGGGACACTGCTCGGCGATGACCGCGGTGGTCTCGCCCCTGTCCTCAGCGTGCGCCGCGAACCCGTGCGCTGTGAGCGTCTCGGCCACCACGTGCATGGCGGCGCGCACCGTCCGCTGTCCCTCGCTCGGTGTCATGCGCGAGGCCAAGGATCGTCCGTACTCCTCCCCGACGAGTGCCGCCATCTCCTCGGCCTCCTCGGGCCCGAGCCGGCGCATCGCCTCGCCGAGGAGCCGCATCAGAAGGTCGTCGCGACGCTGCATGAGGCCGAGCTGCAGCTCCTCCTCCACGCAGAAGTAACGCTTGGAGGGCCGGCCCGCACCGGCGGCGTTGCGCCCCGTCTCGACCCTGAGGTAGCCGCCGTCGACCAGCCGTTGGAGGTGGTGGCGGGCCACGTTGGGGTGCAGCGAGAAGGTGGTGGCGACCTCGCCGGCGGTGACGCCAGGCACGGCACGGACGTGGAGGAAGATGTCACGGCGGGTCGGGTCACCGAACGCAGCGGCGACGGCGGCGACGGCGGCGCTGAACCGGCCATCGTCGCCACCCGCAGGTCGCTCGGTCTCCATGGTGATCGGAGCGGTGCTCACCCTGGGTAGTCTACCGAGGGATCAACGCCTTCAGCTGGGGCGACGCGGACGGTGTCCCCGAGTGCACGCAGTCCCCAGAGTGCGCCGAGAGCCCGATCCCACCCGAGACGAGGGAATGCATGGCAGGAGACCAAACACAACTCGAGGCTGCAGTGAGCGCGGTCCTTGATCCCGAGATCGGCCTGTCCCTGGGCGACCTCGGCCTGGTGCGGTCCGTGCGCCCGCGCCGCCGTCGCGTACAGGTCGAGGTGGCCCTGCCGGTGGCCGCATGGCCCGGGACCGAGGCGCTCGCCGAGGAGATCCACCGGGCCGCAGCCTCGGTTCCGGGAGTGGAAGAGATCGAGCTCGAATTCGTCGTGATGACGGACGAGGAGCGGGCCGGTCTGCGCCGCCGGCTGCGGGCCGGCATGGCGGGCGGCGCCGAGCTCGATCTCGGTGACGACGGCCACGGGCACGACCACGGGGGACACGGGCACGCGCCAGCCGCGCCGATGCCGGCGTTCCTCGGACCGGACTCGAAGACCCGCGTCATCGGCGTGTCGTCGGGCAAGGGTGGCGTCGGCAAGTCGACGGTGACGGTCAACCTCGCCATCGCGCTGGCACAGGCCGGCCACCAGGTCGGACTGCTCGACGCGGACGTCTACGGCTTCTCGGTCCCCAAGATGCTCGGGACCGATCACGATCCGATCATCATCGGCGACATGGTGATCCCGACCTCGGCGCATGGCGTCAAGTGCCTCTCCATGGGCTACTTCGTGCCGGACGACCAGCCGGTCATCTGGCGCGGTCCGATGCTGCACAAGGCCATTCAGCAGTTCCTCACCGATGCGTACTGGGGGGAGCCGGACTTCGTCCTCATCGACATGCCGCCGGGTACGGGCGACGTCGCGCTCACCCTGGCCGAGGTGATGCCGCGGGCGGAGATCGTCGTCGTGACGACGCCGCAGGCCGCTGCGCAGCGGGTCGCCCAGCGCTCGGCGTTTGCCGCACGGCGGCTCAAGCTCTCCGTGCGCGGTGTCATCGAGAACATGAGCTGGTTCACCGGAGACGACGGGAAGCGCTACGAGCTGTTCGGCGCCGGCGGGGGAGCAACCCTCGCCGCAGACCTCGGCATCCCCCTGCTCGGGCAGGTCCCGCTCGTGAACGCCGTGCGCCAGGGCGGCGACGAGGGCCGTCCGGTCGTCGCCGTCGATCCCGGCAGCGAGACGGCGCGGGCGTTCCGGGACATTGCCGACAAGCTGGCCTCCCTCGGCCCCGCCCGGGTCTACCGGCGGGAGCTCAGCTTGCGCTGACGTGTCGGGTGCGGGCGTGCGTCAGACCCCACTTGCGGTTCGCCACATCGCGGGCGTGGTGGTGGAAGAGCACCACCTGATCGCGGCCGGACCGCTTGGCCTCGTACATCGCATTGTCGGCGTCACGCAGCAGCGCCAGCGGCGAGACGGACTCGTCGGACGTCATGACCACGCCCACGCTGGCGGTCACCACCAGGTGCCCGTGGCCGATGTCGACGGGAGCGCTCAATCCGGTCCGGATGCGCTCGGCCATGTCGAGCGCATCGTTCTGATGGTCGACCTCGGCGAAGGCCACGAACTCGTCGCCGCCGAAGCGCGCCACCAGGTCCACCCCACGCGTCATCGCCGTCAGCCGGTCGGCCATCTCGCTGAGGACCCGGTCGCCGGCTGAATGATCCGCCCGGTCGTTGACCAGCTTGAAGCGGTCGAGGTCGATGAACAGCACCGCCAGTGCGGCCCGGCGGCGCCCCACATGGCTCAGGGCCTCCTCCAGACGCTCCATGAACATGGTGCGGTTGGCCAGGCCGGTCAGCCCGTCGTGTGAAGCCTGGAAGGCGATCTGCTCGGCCATCTCGCAGCGCTCGATGGCCAGCCCGACCATGCCCGCCAGCTGATCGAGCTTGTGCAGTTCCTCGCTACCGAAATACGGCATGGACGGGCTGATGTTGACGGCGAGCGAGTGGGTGGCGCCGCTGCGGGTCCGCACCGTGATCCGTCGTTGTCCATTCGTGGAGTTGTCTGCATCCCACTGATCGGGCCCGTCGTCCTCGGTCCAGACCGGATAGCGGGCCACCACGGTCCCGTCTCCGGCGAGCAGCGCCGCCCACGACGCACCGACGAGGGCGCACACATGGGGCAGCAGGTGTTCGGCCACGTCCCGGGAGTCACCGGCGGCCACGAGTTCGCCGACCGCCCGCCGGAAGGCCGCATCTTCGTGGCGGCTCAGGAACACCCGCACGAACGACGGCAGCACCAGCGCGATCAGGAACAGGACGCCCATCACGACGGTCAGCGCCTGCGTGACGAGATCGACGGAGGGACCTCGCGGTCCGAGTGCGGCCACCACGACCTGAACCTCGAGCCCGACCACCGCGATGGCCAGGAGGTGCATGCGGGAGGCGGCGATCGGGGGCTCTCCGCGCCCGGCCAAGAACAACGAAAGCACTACGTAGCCGCAGAGAAAGCCGAAGGCGCCCAGGAACGAGATCCGATAGGCCAGGAAATGGGGTGGCGCGGCAAAGCCCGGCGCCGGCAGGTACCGCAACGTGAACGTGAAAAGCACGATGGCGACCGTGACGGCGATCGCCGCGGCGCGCACGGGGAGACCCGGAGTGCGGAACGTTGCCGCAAAGCGGAAGAGGCAGTACGGCACGACCATGAACAGGGCGATGGCGGACTTGGCCGCGTACTGGTTGGCGACCAGACCCGGGTCGATCTTCAGAGCCAGGAAAAGCCCCCCGAGAATGGCAAACGACAGTGCGACCCACCCCGCGCCACGGATCCGGTGACGGACCCACTGGAATGTTGTCAGGGCCGCCAGGAGGACGAATTCGACCAGTGCGACATTGGACAGAATGTTCGTCCAGTGCGTCACCGTCGGTGTCCTTCCTGCGGGGCGTCGGCCCTTTCGCCAAGTGCTGCAACGGCTCGCTCGCCGGGCACGCCAGACCCGGGACTCTGCTCTGATCCTACTCCTCGCCCGTCACCAACGCGACTCAATTTATCCGCCACTCTTTTCGTCCGGGCGGACCTGCCTCTGGGAAAGCTCCGCCAGCTCTCGACGACCCGGGTCCAGCTCCGATCTCGCGGCCCGAACATCACCGAACATCACCGCGCGGTGACTGCACGCCGCCTGCACCGCGTTGGTTCCCCACGATATCTTTCGATTGCCCGGAGCGGTAGCGGGCCGTTTGGCCGCGAGCGGCACCCCGGCCCTTTGGGCTGGGTACTGTGGGCCGCGAGGAGGGAGGTGGTGTGGTGCAGGACTGGGCCCGGCCGGTGGTGCATTGGGAGATCGAGGCCACCGACCCCGGGCGGCAGCGTGCCTTCTACGCGGATCTCTTCAACTGGAACATCGGTGACGGCTACATCATGGAGATCCCGCCCGGCATCGGCGGACCCGAGCCCGGACCCGGCGGTCACATCCGTGGCGGTGACCGGTCCGGCGTGACGCTCTACATCCAAGTCGCCGACCTACGCGCCTCACTCGACCGATCGGTGTCCCTCGGAGCCACCATCGTCGCCGAGCCCTTCGACCTCCCCGATGGCCCGACGTTGGCCGGCATCACCGACCCCGAGGGCAATCCGGTGATGCTGGTACAGGCCTGATCGTTGTCGATCGTCGAGATCACCACGTTCCGGCTGGCCGAGGGAGTGACGGACGCGTCGTTTCTGGCGCTGGACCGCCGCCTGCAGACCGAGCTGGTGCCGAATCAGCCCGGCTTCCTGCGGCGGACCACGGCCCGTCACGGTGAGGACTGGCTGGTGGTGACCCTGTGGACCACAGAGGAGGCGGCGGGCGCCTTCCAGCGTGCAGTCGAGGCCCATCCGCTGCAGGTCGAGTTCGAGCATGCGGTCGAGGCCGGCACCTTCCACCTCGCCCGCTACGCCACTCTCGACTGACGTGGATCTCTCCGAGCTGAAGGTCACGCGCTACGCCGTGGACGCCCGGGTGGCCACCATCACCTTGCATCGCCCCGAGCGGCTCAACGCCTGGACCGGCCGCATGCACGCGGAGTACCGGTCCTTGCTGCAGCGCGCCGCCGCCGATCCCGGCGTCCGGGTCGTCGTGATCACCGGTTCGGGCCGGGGTTTCTGTGCCGGCGCCGACGCGCTGGCGCTGGAGGGCCACGTCGAGCGCGGTGGGTACGACGCGGGACTCGGCGGCGACGTGGCCATGCCCGGTTATGGCGTCCGGCCGGAATTCGACGCCGACTTCGCATTCCAGTTCGGCATCCCCAAGCCGATCATCGCCGCCGTCAACGGCCCGGCCGCCGGGGTCGGCCTGGTGCTCGCCTGCTACTGCGACCTGCGCTTCGCGGCGCAGGGGGCGAAGCTGACCACGTCGCACGGCCGCCTCGGTCTGCCGGCCGAGTACGGCCTCTCGTGGTTGTTGCCCCGGCTGCTCGGCGTCACCCGGGCCGCCGACCTGTTGTTGTCGAGCCGGGTCGTGCTGGCCGAGGAGGCGGAGCGGCTCGGGCTGGTCAACACGGTGCTACCGCCCGGCGAGCTGCTGCCGTTCACCTACGACTACGCCGGCCGGCTCGCCACGGAGATCGCTCCGTCCTCGCTGGCCGTGACGAAGTTGCAGCTCTACCGCGACCTCCACCGAGACGTCGCCTCGTCGGTACACGACGCCAGCGCCCGCATGGCCGACATGATGGCGGGCGTGGACTTCGCCGAGGGGGTGGCCGCCCTGACCGAGAAGCGCCTGCCGGCATTCCCCGACCCACCGGCCTGAGCCCGGGTCTTCAGGCGTCCACTCCGGCGGGGAGCTTGGCCGGATCCCAGCCCAGCAGCGCCACGGCCTGACGGAATGCGAACCGATCCGTCATGCCGGCCACGTAGCTGACGGCAGCCCGCACCGCACCCTCGCCGCCCGCCACAACGTCCGGTTCCCGGGTGCCCTCGGCGTGGTCGGTGATCAGATGCGGACGGTCGGAGAAGTGCTCTACCAGGGCGCGCAGCACGCTTATCACCGCATCGCCCTGCCGGAGCGAGGCATCGCGCAGGTAGATGCGCTCGTAGTTTGAGGTCCGGAAGGCGGCGAGAGCCTCGGCCTCCTCCTCCTCCATGCCGACCTGGCCGGTGCGGAGCGTGGCGGACACGACGCCGTTGATAAGGGCGCCCAGCTGGGCGCTGCGGCGCTCGCCGCAGAGCGCACGGACGGCCAGCGGCAGCTGATGCGGGGCCACGATGCCCGACAGGACGGCATCCTCCCAGTCGTGACAGACGTAGGCGATCCGGTCGGCCCAGCTCACCACCTCTCCCTCGGGCGTGGACGGCGCCGGGCGCGACCAGCTGTGGTTGGCGATCCCGTCCACGGTCTCGGCACACAGATTGAGGGGGGCCAGGGAGACCGACGCCCCCCACGGCGCGTGATCGAACCCCCCGGGCACGTAGGGGTCGAGCGCGTCCTCGCTGGCATGCCCTCCTGGCCCGTGCCCGCAGTCGTGCCCGAGGGCGATGGCCTCCGTGAGGGCCACGTTCAGGCGGCAGGCCCGTGCGATGGCCGTGGCGACCTGCGCCACCTCGAGCGCGTGGGTGAGCCGTGTCCGCTGGTGATCCTGGGGGAAGACGAAGACCTGGGTCTTGCCGGCAAGCCGCCGGAACGCCGTGGCGTGCAAAATGCGGTCGCGATCGCGTTCGAAGCAGGTCCGCCAGGCATCGGGCTGCTCTGGCTCGGCCCGGTTGCCGGCGTCCGAGGAGCGCGTCGCCCCGGGCGCCAGCAGCGAGTCCTCGAGTTCCTGGCGTTCCGAGCGCCCCCTCGGCTCGTCACGGTGGGCCGGGGCGGGCGGGACCGAGCCCGGAGCCGGCCCGACACGGGCGTGCGAGTCGGCGTGGGCCAGGCGGACAGGCCCGGCGTAGCCCGCCATGGTCGCTGCCCAGCGGGCACTGCGCTCCGTCTTTCCGGATGTGGGCGGGCCGTGCATGTCAAGAAGTCTGCCCCGTCGCAGTAACGTCGAGGTGGCCGCGGAACCGTCCGACAGGTCGTAAGGAGAGTGAGACCAGGTGGACGTGCGCATCGGCATCACCCACAGCCCCAAGGAAATCGAAGTGGAGATGCCCGACGATGCTGACGGTGACAAGGTGGTCGCCGACATCGAGAAGCTGCTCAAGACCGGCGACGGGGTCCTCTGGCTGACCGACCGCAAGGGTCGCCGGGTCGGCGTTCCGGTCGTCAAGGTCGCCTACGTTGAGGTGGGCGCGCCGGTCAGCGATCGCCGCGTCGGGTTCGGCGCCCCCTGAAGACGGACGTGACGGCGGGACGGGTGGGCGGCTGGTGAGCACGGCCCCGGTGCCCGATCTGCTGGACCTGCGCCTGGTTTTCGTCACCGGCAAGGGCGGCGTGGGGAAGACCACGGTCGCCGCCGGCCTCGCCCAGCTCGCCGCCGAGCACGGCAAGCGCGTCCTGGTCTGCGAGGTCGATGCCAAGGGCGACGTGACCTCGCTGTTCGAGGCGCCCCCCACCGACTTCTCCCCCCGGGAGATCGCGCCCGGCATCTGGTCGATGTCGATGGACACCGAGGCCTCCCTGCGCGAGTACCTCAAGCTGCAATTGCGCATCCCCGTGGTCGGGCGGATCGGGCCCCTGGCCAAGGCGTTCGACTTCGTGGCGACGGCGGCGCCGGGGGTGCGGGAGATCCTCACGGTGGGCAAGTTCTGCTGGGAGGTGAAGGAGCGGCACTACGACCTGGTGGTCGTGGACGCCCCCGCCAGTGGCCATATCGTCGGCCAGTTGGCCGCGCCCCAGGCCATCAACGATCTGGTCAAGGTCGGGCTGATCCGCAGCCAGACCGACTGGATGCTCGAGATCCTCTCGGATCCCCACCAGACCGGGCTCGTGGCGGTCTGCACGCCCGAGGAGATGCCGGTGAGCGAGACCCTCGAGCTGGAGGAGCGCGTGCGGGAGGAGACGACCGTGCGGATGTCGGCGGTCGTGGTCAACCGCGTGCTGCCCGAGCTCTTCGGCCAACGCGAGGAGGAGATCTTCGAGGAGCTGCGCGCCCCGGAGACCGAGGGTGTCCTGTCGGAGCGGGCGGGTGGCTCGGTGGCCCCCGTGCTCGAGGCGGCGCGGCTCGCCGTCACCATGCGGCGCACCCGGTCGGCCCACCTGCAGCGACTGCAGGCGGGGCTTCCCGAGGGCATGCCGGTGCTGTTGCTCCCGTACCTCTTCGTCCGGAGCTTCGGGGCCCGCACCACGCGCCAGGTGGCGCATGCGCTGGGTGAGGAGCTGGGCCTGTGACCGCGACGACCCAGGCACCGGCCAAGACCGTCGGCCAGCTGCTCGCCGCCAAGGACATCGTCATCGCCTGCGGCCCGGGTGGCGTGGGCAAGACGACGACGGCGGCCTCGCTGGCCGCCACGGCGGTGGTCGAGGAGGGCGGCCGCGTGCTCGTCTTGACGGTCGACCCGGCGCGCCGGCTCGCCGACGCGCTGGGGTTGAAGGGCATCGGGAACGATGAGGTCCGCATCCCCGACGAGGTGTTCACCGTGGCGGCGGCCCGCCCGAGGGGTGAGCTGTGGGCGGCCATGCTGGACACCAAACAGAGCTGGGACGACCTCATCCGGAGGCACGCCCCCGACGCCGAGACGCGAGAGCAGATCCTCGCCAACCCGCTCTACCAGAACATCTCGGGCCGCTTCGTGCAGTCGCACGACTACATCGCCATGGAACGGCTCTACGAGATCCACTCCGAGGGCAAGTACGACCTCATCGTCGTGGACACGCCGCCGACGCGCAACGCGCTCGGACTTCCTCGATGCCCCCCAGCGCATGGCGGACTTCTTCTCCTCGCGGCTGTTGCGTTGGCTCATCGTGCCCTACCGGTCACGGCTGGTGAACCTGGCCTCGCGGCCCTTCTACCAAGTGGCCGACCGCATCCTCGGCACGCAGTTCCTCGCTGACATCTCGGAGTTCTTCATCCTGTTCCAGTCGATGTACGCCGGCTTCGTCGAGCGCGCCGACGCGGTCACACGGCTGCTGTCGGACCGGCGCACGACCTTCATGGTCGTGTCGACGCTCGAGGCGACGCCGGTGCGCGAAGCGGAGTTCTTCTCGGCTCAGCTCACGGCGCGCAAGCTGCATCTCGGTGCGGTGGTGTTGAACAAGGTGCTGCCCGAGTACCTGCGCGATGCCAAGACCGACAAGCTTGCCCAGTCAATCGCCGCCCGCGCCGTCGAGCTGGGCGACGGCCTCACGGACGATCCCGTCGTGGCGGGCCGTGTACTCGGTGAGGTGGCCGAGAGCTTCCTCAACTTCGGCGTGGTGGCGCGGCGCGAGGCCGAGCAACAGGCGGAGCTCAAGGGGGCGCCCGACGTGCTGGTCACCGTGCCGTTCTTCGATGCCGACATCTATGACATGGCCGGGCTGCTCCGGCTGGGCGCGCTGGTCTGGGAATAGGGCGCGGCACGGGGGCCGGGAGTCCCCGTCGCGTTCGGGTCAGGCGGTGCTCAGAAACCTGTGGCGGCGATGATCGAGCCGTTGATGTGGCTCCCCGCCATCGATCCCTCGTCTGTGGCGTTGCCGTAGGGGAAGACGGCTCCATCAGCCGCAGCGACCCAGTAGCCCCCGCCGTCAACGTCCGAGAATATGGCCGAGGCCTCGTTGAGGGCCCCGATGGATCCCACGGGGCCGCCTCGCGCCACCGCGTCCCCGTAGGCGAAGACGTGACCGTCGGCCAGGAGGACCCAGTAGCCACCCCCGTCAGGGGTGCGGACGGCGGATGTCACCGGAAAGCCCTGGATCCCCGGGGCGCCGTAGTACGGCGCGTCGCCGAAGGCGTAGACGTTGCCGGTCTTGGTGACCAGCCAGTACCCGTTGCCGGAGGCGTCCGGCACAACTGCAGCGGCGGCCCCGGCGCAGCCGCCGACGCCGGGGCACGACCCCGCGAAGTGGGCATCACCGAAGGCGAAGACCCCTCCGTCGGAGGCCACCATGAAGTAGCCACCGCCGTCGGAGGACGGCACGATCCCGACGATCGGGGCGTTGAGGCTGTGACGGAGGCCGGACCCGGCGGGCGCGAGGCCGACACCGGGGATCGACCCGTAGTAGCCGGCGTTGCCGAAGGCGAAGGTGCCGCCGTCGGACCCCACCAGCCAGTAGCCGGCGTTGTTGGCAGTCGGGCTGATGCCGACGACGGGCCGCTGCAGAATCATGCCGCCGGTCGACCCGTGGAATTGGGCGGAACCGAACGAGAAGATGCCGCCGTCGGAGCCGACCAGCCAGTAACCGTGTGTGGGAGTCGGGGGCGAGGTCGGTGGTGTGGGCGTGGCCTGTGCCACTTCGACGGAGCCAATGGTGGAGGAGCCGTTCTGGCCCTGTCCGCGGGCATCGCCCCGCTGATCGACGATGACGCTCGTGCTCGATGTGACAGTCGCGGGCACGGCGCTCACGGCGGGACCGGCGGAGGCGGGAAGCTGGGTGAAGGTCGGCCCGCCGTTGTTCCCCAGGGCCCCGAGCTGCGGGCTCTGGCCGACGATGTCGCCGGCGGCCGGCGTTCCGCAGCTGGTGTCGTCAATCAGGTTGTAGCCGGCCGAGTGCAGCGAGGCGCCGCCCGAGCAGTTGTCCTGGGCTCCCCCCGACACACCGCCGGCGACGATGCTCTCACCGAGGTTCAGTGTGCTGGGGCTCTGCACGTCGAGGTTGCCGCCACTGCTCGCGCTGGTGGCCGTGTTGCCGGCAACGGTGTCGAATTTCCACGTCGACCCGAGCGAGGCGTTGGAGATGAACGCACCGCCGCCGTCGACTTGCGTCCCCGTCTCCGTGTTGCCGCTGATCGTCGAATTGGTGACCGACCAGTTCCCGTCGGATGCCGCGATGCCCGAGCCCGCACCCGTGCCCGACGCACCGTTGATCTCGTTCCCGTTGATCGTCGATTCGTCGATGTGGATCGTCAGATTGTCGTCGAGGCCAGAGCCGGACGTGTTGAAGACGTCGATGCCGCCGCCGCTGCCATTGCCGGTGCCGGCGTCGACCACGTTGTCAGAGATGGTCGTGTCACGGATGGTGAGATTGGCGGCCGTCGAGGTGTCGTTGTTCACGACGTAGATGCCACCCCCGCCACCGTCCGCATTCAACGCGGTGGCAACTGTGTTGCCGGTGATCGTGTCGCCCGTCAGGGTGGCCGATCCTCCGCGGTACAGACCGATACCGCCGCCGAACGTGCCCGCCGTGTTGCCCGACACCACCGAGTTCGTCAACGTCAACCTGCTGTTGCTGCTGCTGACACAGATGCCGCCGCAGTCGCTCCCTTCCCAGCTGGGCGCGTTTCCGTCCGAGATGGTCACCCCCGAGATGTCGGCACGGACACCCCCCATCGAACCTGACCCGAGCTCGAGGACCCGTGTGGTGTTGATCGCACGAATCTCGACGACGGAGGAGCCACCCTCCCCGACGATGGTGACGATGCCCCCGGTGTCGGTGATGTCGAGCTCACCGACATTCCCGTCAACGGAGTAGTAGGGGCCCGGGTTGTTCGGAACCGTCGTGGGATCCGGGAGGTTGATGGTGACGGCACCCAGGACCGTGGCCTCCGCCAGGGCCGCCCGCAGAGAACAGTCCCCTTCCGGAGCGAGGATGCAATTGCCCGGCGTGGGTGACGCCGGGTCACTCGCGTCGTTCACGACGATCGGCGGCACGGCTCCGGCTGGGGCGGAGGACACCACGCCCACACCGATGGTGCCGGCGCCGACCGCGGCGCCGAGGATGAAGAGGCTTCCGAAGAAGCGCGCCACTACCTTGCCCACGTGGATCGTCCTTTGCCTAGGAAAACCGCCGCCTCATTGCGTGGTGCGGAAAACATACAGTTCCCGAAGGGCTCGTTGAGAAAACGAACGTTTGACCTTCTCGGCTTCCGGTGAGGGCCGAGGGCACACGGCTCGGCATACGAAGCGGGGACCATGAGCACGGCTCGGAACCAGATCCGCACCCCCGGTTCGCGTTCGCCGCCGGCCGAGGGGAAGGACCTAGATTGGGCACTCCGAGCCATTGGCTGCGCGGTACCAGGGAACGAGAACATGGCCCAACTGATCAATCCCGAGGTCCAGGCGTACGCCGACGCGCACACGACGGCACCTGCGGGACACCTCGAATCTGTGGTCGCCTCCACCAGGGAGGGCTTTGCCGCCTGGGGGATGATGGTGGGGCGCCAGGAGGGCCGTTTCCTCGAGCTGCTGGTCTTCGCCACCCAGGCGACCAGCGTCCTCGAGATCGGCACCTTCACCGGCTACTCGTCCATTGCAATGGCGGCGGGGCTCGGCAAGGACGGGTCCATCATTTCGCTCGAGGTCGACCCACACCACGCGCAGGTGGCGCGGGGCAACATCGCCGAGGCCGGGCTCGAGAGCCACATCAGCGTGATCGAAGGACCGGCGTTGCGCTCCCTGGAGGAGCTGCAAGGGCCGTTCGACCTGGTCTTCATTGACGCCGACAAGGTCACCTACGACGCGTACTACGAGGCGGTGCTACCCAAGCTGGCCCCGCACGGCCTGATCGTGGTCGACAACACGTTGCAGGGCGGAGGGGTCCTGCCCTCGGAGAACGATCCCCACGAGGGGGCGCGGGCGCTGCGCGCCTTCAACGACAAGGTGGTCAACGATCCCCGTGTGGTCTGCGTGCTGACGACCATCCGCGATGGCGTCACGCTGATCCGCCGGGCCGTCTAACCGGTCGGACGGGAGACGGCCGCCGTGCTCGACTACCACCTCCACCTCTGGCCCCATTCGGAGCACGAGACGACGCTGCGGCCGGAGCAGCTGGCCGAGTACTGCGCCCGCGCCCAGGTGGCGGGCGTGACCGAGCTGGCGGTCACCGAGCACCTGTTCCGCTTCCGCCAGGCCGACGCGCTGCTGGGGGGCTTCTGGGACGACGAGCGGGTCCCGGCCGCATTGGCCGAGTCCATGGCCGAATACTGGAAGTTCCACGCCACGGCCGACCTCGACGCGTACGTGGAGTGCGCCCAGGCCGCCAAGGAAGCCGGTCTGCCGGTGGTCATCGGGCTGGAGGTCGACTACTACGAGGGCCGCATGGACGCGGTGGCCGATCTGCTAGCCGGCTACCCCTTCGACGTCCTACTCGGCTCGGTGCACTGGGTGGGTGGCTGGCGCTTCGACGACCTGGACGACCCGGTTTCCATGGCCGAGTGGTCGGCGCGGCATGTCGACGACTGCTGGGAGGCCTACACCGTGGCGTTGGAGGAGTTGGCAGCATCCGGCGCTTGTGACGTGCTGGCCCACCCGGACTTGATCAAGGTGGCGGGCTACGTCCCCGCGGCGCCGGCCGAGTGGTGGGACCGCATCGCCGAGGCGGCGGCGGCATCGGGCATGGCGGCGGAGGTCAGCTCGGCCGGCTGGCGCAAGCCGGCGGGCGAGCAGTACCCGGCCCGGAGTCTCCTCGAGCGCTTCGTCGCCCGCGGCGTGCCCCTGACCACGGCATCCGATGCGCACCGGCTGGAGCACGTGGCCGACCGGGCCGACGACCTCAGGGCCGTGCTCGGCGCGGTGGGCGCCGGGGTCCTGCAGGGGTACCGGGGCCGCGCGCCCTACGCGGTGCCGGTGACGGACCGGGCGGAGGAGGTGGGCTGATGCCGACGCCGGCCGAACTGGCGCTCAGCCACACCGATCTCAAGCCCGAGGAGCTCGAGCACCTGCAGCGGTTGCTCGGGAGCTGGAGCGTCCTGGCCGACCTCTCCTTCTCCGACCTGCTCCTGCTGGTGCCGGTGCACGCCGCCGCGAGCAACGGCACCGCCCCGGCGACAGCCGAAGCTGTCGCCGCCGGGGAGGACCCCGGGCACGAGGACCCCGAGCTGGTGGTGCTCGGTCAGATGCGCCCCAACAACCGGCCCACCCTCGTCGACCAGGACCTGGTGGGTCAGACGGTGAACGAGTCGCAGTGGACCCTCGTGGCCCAGTGCCTCCATTCGGGCGAGATCGTGCGCGGCAGCATCCACCACCCGGTCCTCGGCGAGCAGGTCCCGGTGGAGAACATCCCCGTCCGCTTCGAGGGCCACATCATCGGCGCCCTGCTGCGCGTCTCGTTGGCGCCGCTCAAGGGGCCGACCAGCATGTACGAGCGGACGTACCTCGACGTGTTCGAGCGGCTGGCCGACATGGTGGCCCAGTCGGCCTTTCCCTTCCCTGACGAGGACGTCGGCACGGAGGAGTCGCCCCGGGTGGGCGACGGCGTCGTGGTGGTCGACGCCGACGGCAGGGTGGAGTTCGCGTCGCCCAACGCCATGAACGCGTTCCACCGCATGGGCATCTACACCCAACCCGAGGGGCGCCGCTTCGGGGATCTCGATGTCGAGGAGTCCGCCGTGGAGTGGGCGCTGGCCACGGGCCGGCCCGTCGTGGAGGAGGTCGAGCGCCGTCCCGACGTCATCGTCCTCGTCCACTGCATCCCATTGCTCTCGCACGGCGTGGTCACCGGGGCGATGATCCTCTTGCGCGATGTCACTGACGTGCGTCGCCTCGACCGCTTGCTGCTGTCCAAGGACGCAGCCATCCGCGAGGTGCACCACCGCGTCAAGAACAACTTGCAGACGATTTCGTCGCTGCTCAGCCTCCAGGCGCGCCGGGTGGGTGACCGGGCCGCCCGGGTGGCGCTGCACGAGGCGGAGCGCCGGGTGCGCTCGATCGCGCTGGTGCACGAGATCCTGTCGCGGGACCCGAGTGACCAGGTCCCCTTCGCCGAAATCGTCAGTTCGCTGGTCCAGATGGCCGAGGACTCGGTGGTCTCGTCACAGCCGATCGTCATTGCGGTCCACGGGGACCTCGGCGAGGTCGCGGCCGACGTCGCCACGCCGCTCGCCGTGACGGTGGCCGAGCTCCTGCAGAACGCGGTCGAGCACGCCTTCGATCCCGAGAACGCAGCGGGGCCGGACGCGACGATCGGCCTGGAGGGAGCCGGGGGAGGGGCGGGCACGACGCCCGTCGGGCACGTCGATCTCACGATGTCCAGCGACGAGACGGAGTTCCGCGTCGAGGTGCGGGACGACGGGCTGGGGCTGCCGGAGGGGTTCGACATCGAGAAGACGTCGAGTCTCGGGCTGTCGATCGTGCGCGACCTCGTCGTCAGTCAGTTGGAGGGGACGATCTCCATGCAGCCGGTGCCGGTGGCCGACGGGGGCGGGACCCGTGTCGCCATATCGGTGCCGGTGCGGGCGCCCCGGTGAGCGCCGCAGCGGAGCGCCGTGTGCCGGCGCCGGCCGTGGTGCAGATTCAGATGGCGACGCGCTGCGAGCGGCGGGCGGCCAGCCAGGCCTTGCGCAGCTTGCGGCGTTCTTCCTCGGACGTGCCGCCCCACACCCCCGACTCCTGGTTGGTGGCCAGCGCGAAGTCGAGGCAGGGCTCGAGCGCGTCGCAGGCGTGGCAGACGCGCTTGGCCGCGTCGATCTGGTCGACGGCCGGGCCGGTCGTGCCAACGGGGAAGAAAAGGTCCGGTTCGGTATTGCGGCAAGCGGCTGAGCGTCGCCAGTCGTCCGCGTCCCAATCGACAGTCCGGTTCCACATGAGAGCCATCGGAATGTGCCTCCACCAGCATTGTGATCCTTTTCACATGATCGGACCCAATAGGTGTCCGTCAGTGAAAAGCGGGTTAACGAAGAAGAGGGTAACGGTCTGCCGGGAGCCAGGCAAGGAGTTTTTGGTGAAAGTTCGGGCGCAGGCACAGAGGAATCGTGACGAGAAGATGACCCCGGTCCGATGACGGCGGTCTTTGCACATAGGGGTTGCACAGAAGGATTCACCGAGAACACCATCGAGGCCTTCGCCGAGGCCCGGCGGCTGGGCGCCGACGGAGTCGAGCTCGATGTCCGCCTCACCGCCGACGGGGCCCTGGCCGTGCACCACGACGCCGAGGTTCCCGGGATCGGCATGATCGATCAGCTCGGAGTGGCCGATCTGCCCTCCCAGGTGCCCCTGCTGGCCGACGTCCTGGCCGTGTGCGAGGGCATGGTGGTCAACATCGAGATCAAGAACGCCCCCCAGGACCCGGGGTGGGACCCGGGGGAGGCCGTGGCGGCGCTCACGGCCGCGGCCGTCGAGGAGGCCGGCTGGACGGCGCGCGTCATCGTCTCGTCGTTCCAGACGGCCACGCTGCGCGCGGTCCAGGCCGCCGACAGCCGTCTGGCCCTCGGGGCGTTGTGGGGCTTCGCCGCCGAGGTCGAGCCGGCGTTGGCTTCGGCCGTCGAGTCGGGGTTCGCCGCCATCCACCCCTTCGTCGCGTCGGTGGGCCCGGAGCTCGTAGGGCGGGCCCATGCAATGGGCCTTGCAGTCAATGTCTGGACGGTCAACGCCCCGGACGACGTGCGTGCCATGTTGGCCGCCGGTGTGGACACCGTGATCACCGACCGGCTCAGCGAGACGCTGGCCGCCGCGGGTGGCGGGCCGGGCTGACGGTTGCGGGCCGACACCCCGGACCACCCGCCACGACGGGCTCGTCACCGGGCCGAATGGCGGGGAACGGCCCGGTTCCACAAAGATGGTCGGCCATGAACGTCGTCGTATGCGTCAAACAGATACCTGATCCGGCAGCGCCCCAGTCGCTCAATCCGGGGACCAACACCCTTGACCGGTCGGGCAAGCTCATCATGGACGATTCGGACAACTACGGGGTCGAGATGGCCCTCCAACTCGCCTCGGGCGAGGGTGACGAGGTCACCCTCGTCTCCATGGCTCCGGGAGGCGAGACCTCGGGCCTGCGCACGGGGCTGGCGATGGGTGCGGCCAAGGCGATCCTGATCAGCGACGACGCGCTGGCCGGCAGCGACGCGCTGGGCACGGCCCGGGTGCTGGCGGCCGCCATCGCGCGGGCCACCCCCGACCTGGTCGTGATGGCCACCGAGTCGAGCGACGGCTATACGGGCACGTTGCCCGTGCAGGTGGCCGAGCTCATGGGACTGCCGTCGGTCACCTTCGCCAAGGCGATCGCCGTCGACGGCGACTCGGTCAAGGTGGAGCGGCAGACCGAGGCGGGTTACGACGAGGTGGTGTGCCCCCTGCCGGCTCTGGTCACCGTGACCGCCGGTGTGGTCGAGCCGCGCTACCCCTCTTTCAAGGGGATCATGGCGGCCAAGTCCAAGCCGGTGGACAACCTGACCGTGGCCGACCTCGGGATCGACGCGTCGCTCGTCGGCGCAGCCGGCGCCGGGCAGGAGATCACGGACGTCTCCGATGCCGAGGCGCGTGGAGCGGGCGAGATCGTGGTGGACGAGGGCGACGGCGCGGAGCGCGTCGTGGCCTTCCTCGAGAAGCTGAAGGTGGTCTGAGATGGCAATCGACAAGGTATGGGTGCTGGCCGAAGTGGGCGACAGCGGGCCGACGCCGGTCACGCTCGAGCTGCTGACCGAGGCCCGTGCGGTCGCCTCGACGGTCGAGGCCGTTGCGTGGGGCGCCGACGCGGCGTCGTTGGCCGGTCCCCTCGGGGACTACGGGGCGACGACGCTCTACGACGTCGGCGACCTGGGGGGCGCGCTGCCAGGCGTGCCGGTCGCCGCTGCGCTGGCTGCGCTCATCGAAGGCGGCAATGCGCCCGACGCCCTCCTCATACCCGCCACCTACGAGGGGCGTGACGTGGCGGGCCGGCTCTCGGCCAAGCTCGGCCGCCCGGTGCTGACCAACGTGACCGGCCTGGTCGAGTCCGACGGCGGGCTGTCCAGCCAGCACCCCGTCTTCGGGGGCACCCAGATCGTCACGGCGAAGTTCACCGGCGCGGGCCCCGGCCTCTTCGTGATCCGGGCCAAGTCCTTCGCGGCCGAGCCGTCGGGCGGTGCTGCCGCGGCCGTTGTGCCGGCGCCGGTCCCCGACATCGCCGCCACCGACACGGCCAAGGTCGTGGAGCGCCACGTCGAAGAGCGCAGCGGCCCCAAGCTCGACGAGGCGGCGGTCGTCGTCTCGGGCGGCCGGGGCCTCGGGGACGCGGCCAATTACGCCTTGATCGAGGAGATGGCCAAGCTCCTCCACGGCGCCGCCGGCGCCAGCCGTGCCATCGTCGACGCCGGCTGGGTCCCCTACTCGCACCAGGTCGGCCAGACGGGCAAGACCGTGAAGCCCACCGTCTACATCGCGTGCGGGATCTCGGGCGCCACCCAGCACCTGGTCGGGATGAAGGGTTCCAAGAACATCGTCGCCATCAACAAGGACCAGGAGGCGCCGATCTTCTCGGTGGCCGACCTCGGGATCGTGGGCGACGTGCACAAGGTGCTGCCGGCGCTCATCGAGGCGCTCAAGGCCAAGGGCTGAGCCTGCCGCACCCGGGGTCCGCGACCCCGGGTTGGCTCCCGGGACAGGGTGTGACGCACCGGTCCCGGCCGGCTGAATGACGCTGAACCGGCTGCGCCGGGGCAGATAAGGTCCGCGCTCCCGAAAGTGCACGTTCGGTGCGGACGACCGGCGGTACATTCGGCGCCGGACGCTGATCGCACCTGATGCTCTTCCCCACCATCGACTTCGCCATCTTCTTCGCCATCGCCTTCACGGTGAACTGGCTGCTCAACCCGTATGCGGGCTGGTGGAAGCTGTCCATGCTCGGCCTGAGCTACGTGTTCTACGGCTGGGTGGGCTGGAACTACTGCCTGCTCCTGCTCCTCACGACGTCGGTGACCTACGTCGGTGGTGTGTGGGTCAACGCCTCGAGGACCGAGCGGGCGCGACGGCTCGCCATGGGGGTGTCGGTCGGGGCACTGCTGGCCATTCTCGGCTGGTTCAAGTACTACGGCTTCGTCTCGGTGAACCTCGACAACGTGACCCACGCTCTCGACATGGGCCGGGCCATCCCTCTGCTGCAGGTGGGGCTGCCGATCGCCATCTCCTTCTTCACTTTCATGGCGATCAGCTACGTGGTCGACGTCTACCGGCGCCAGCTTGAGCCGGCCAAGCCGCTCGACGTCGCGGTGTACATCTCGTTCTTCCCGCACCTGCTGGCCGGACCGATCGTGCGGGGTGGCGAGCTCCTGCCCCAGATCCGGCGGCGCCGCGACCCCAACTCGATCGATTACTCGCGGGCCTTCTGGCTCATCCTCGCCGGCCTGTTCAAGAAGGTGGTGATCTCCTCGTACGTCTCGAGCGCGATCGTGACGCCCGTCTTCACGTCACCCACCCAGCACTCGGCGCCGGAGGCGATCTTCGCCGCCTGGGGGTACGCGGTGCAGATCTACTGCGATTTCAGCGGCTACACCGACATAGCCATCGGCCTCGCCATGCTGCTGGGCTTCCGGTTCCCGCAGAACTTCGACGCGCCGTACACGGCACGCAACCTGCAGGACTTCTGGCGGCGCTGGCACATGACGCTGTCTCGCTGGCTGCGTGACTACCTCTACATTCCCCTGGGCGGCAGTGCCAACGGTCAGGCCCAGACCATTCGCAACATCATGATCACCATGGTGCTGGGCGGCCTCTGGCACGGGGCGGCCTGGACGTTCGTGGTCTGGGGGGCCCTGCAGGGCGTGGGGCAGAGCTTCGGGCACGTGCGCCGGAAGAGCCGGGAGCGGCGCGGGCTCCCCGGCGTGGCCGAGGGCCCGGTGCGGGACTGGGTCCAGCGCTTCTTGACCTTCCAGTACGTGAGTCTGGGCTGGGTCTTCTTCAATGCCTCCGGCATGTCGCAGGCCTTCGCCATCATCGGCCGCCTCTTCACCGGCTGGGGCGAGGCCTCCCCTCTGATCACGCCGCTCCTCGTCATCACCGTGCTGGGCACCCTCGCCTCCCAGTTCGTTCCCCCGTTGCGCGTCGACCGCCTGCAGGCGGCGTTCTCCCGCCAGAAGGTCGTCGTGCAGGTCGGCCTGCTCGGCTTCGCCCTGCTCGGGATCACCACCTTCGGCCCGGTCGGCGTGGCGCCCTTCATCTACTACCGCTTCTGATGGGCGACACCCCCGTACCCCCGCACCATGTCGACTGGGAGCCAGAGTTGGAGTTCGGCTCGCACCCGCACGCCGAGCTGCCGGCAGCCGGTGACCGCCGGGCGCGGGCGCCCTGGCAACACGTCCTGAAGCTCGGCGTCGCCGCCTTCGCACTCTGGTTCCTGCTGTACGCACCCACCCTGCAGCACAACGCCCAGGTGTCGCCGGTCGGGACGCGGCGCACGGTGAGCCTCGATGTGACCGGCCCGGTCGCCGCGCTCAGCCGCGCCCTGCAGCTCTCGCACATTGTGTCCATCACGGGCCGCGGCAACGGCCTGGGCGGCCCCACCGGTGGCCTCACGGTGTCGGGACCGCGCCCGGGCGGCCAGCCGGCGGGAGGGTCGCGTCCGAGATCCGGATCGAACCCCACGAGCGGCGGCGCCGGGCCCACGACGCCGACGACGGTGCCGCCCAACCCCAAGGACCCCACCGCGACCAATCCTCTGCGCGTCCTGATCGTGGGCGATTCCATCGGCATCGACCTGGGCAACGCGCTGCTGCCCGACCTGGCCCAAACCGGCGTCGTCTCGGCCGCGCTCGACGGCCGGGTGAGTACCGGGCTGACGAGGCCCGATTACTTCAACTGGCCCGCCGAACTGTCGGCCGATCTCAAGTCGCAGAACCCGCAAGTGGTGGTGATCATGATCGGTGCCAACGACGCCCAGGACTTCCTCGGGCCTCCCGACGTGCCCTACACCTCGCCGGAGTGGAACACCCTCTACGCACAGCGGGTGGCGCAGTTCATGCAGATCGCCCAGAGTGGAGGCGCCACCGTCGTCTGGGTCGGCATGCCGCCCATGCAGGACGCCGGCCGGAACGCACAGATGTCAGACGTCGATGCGGTGGTCCAACAGCAGGCGGTGAAGACGCATCCACCCGTGACGTATCTGAGCACCAATCGGTCGCTGGGGACGGCGCAGGGTGGCTACACGGCCTTCGTCACCAACGCAGCGGGCCAGGTCGTCAACGTGCGCACGCCCGACGGGACCCACCTGACGCCGGGCGGTGGCCAGGTGGTGGCCCAGCAGGTGATCGCCGAATTGCAGACGCTCGGCTACAAGATCCCCTGAGTCCGGCCGCGCTCCGGGGCGGACTCAGACCAGCGGCCAGGGATACGGAGGCCACCCCCCGTCATCGACCAGCTCGGGCAGGGCGCAAAGGCTGAGCAGCCAGGCCACCCTGTCCATGGTGGCGGCCAGCTCGGACGGCTCGATCAGCTCGGCGAGCCCCGCCGGTGGCCCCTCGCGGGCCAGGCGGGCCAGGTCCTCCTCCACGCCGCCTTCGAGCGGTTCCCCGCCGAAGTCCCAGATCACCGTGCGCAACTTGTCGTCACGATTGAAGCAGAGGCCGTTGTCGATGGCCCACAGGCGGTCCTCGGCCAGGAGCACGTGGCCGCTCTTGCGGTCGGCGTTGTTGGCCACGACGTCGAAGGCGGCGAGCCGCATGAGCGCGGCGTGCCACTTGGGCTCCTCGCGCAGCGTGAAGTAGTGCGAGGTGCCGTCCTCGTGGACGAAGCGCTGCACGGAGCCCTGACCGAAGGGGCCTTCGGGCCGCTCGACCGTCTCGGGCACCAGGCCCCAGCCCAGCGTCTCGGAGAGCACGTAGGCCGCCACCTCACGCCGGAAGAGCCCCCCCGGGAAATCCCACAGCGGCCGCTCACCCTTGAACGGCTTGTAGACGGCGAGCAGCTCCTCTCCGTCCAGGCGGCAGGTGACGAGCAACGTCGCGTTCGAACTCCCCGCGATGCGCCCGTGGACCTCCATGTCACCCTCTACGAGGACGCGCTCGACCTCGGCGCCGGGCACCGGCCCTAGGTCACCGGTGGCCGGTGCCCGTTGGTGCGCGGGCAGTCGTGTCCGGCCGGGTCGAGCGGGAGCGAACACAGCGGACAGGGAGGGCGGCCGGACTCCACCAGGCGCGTGGCGTGAATGGCGAAGGCCGCCGCCTGCTCGCGGGTGAGGGCGACGCGGAGCACGTTCCCGCTGTCCAGGTCGTCCTCGTCCTCGTCCTCGTCCTCGCCCCCCACTTCTTCGAGGACCACGATGACGCGGTCGAGCTCCTCGTCGTAGGAGACGCCGATGGTCCCCACCACCCATTCGAAGTCCTCGGTTCCGTAGAACGCCAGGTCGTCGGGCAGGTGGCCCGGCCGTCCCAGCTCCTTCACGATGCGCCCCAGATAGCCGGCGAGCACCGCAACCTGCTGCTTCTCCACCTTGACCGTCGTTTCGGACAGGCCCTGGCGGCAATAGAACAGGAAGAGCCGCTGCCCCACCTCGCCGATGACGCCGACCGTGCAGTGGTCCGGCGTGTCGAAGTCGTTCTCGTCGCTCATCGCAGCCGCCCCGTCACGACAGCGCCAGCTCGTTCAGGGTGCCCGTGGAGTTCGTGCACAGCACCACGGGGCCACCGGCGGCGAAGAGGAGGGCCGAGATCGAACAGGGCGAAATGACCAGCCGTTGCAAAAGGTCGAGCGGCATGCCCGCCGCCGCCGCCACGATCGCCTTGATCGGGTCCGCATGGGAGACGGCGACGATCGTCTCGCCGGGATGCACGGCCACGAGGTCGAGGACGGTGTCCATGGAACGCACCGACATTTCGGCGAAGGACTCCCCGCCCGGAAACCTGAAGCCGCTGGGCCAGCGCTGCACCTTCGGCCACTCCGGTTTCCGGTACAGCCGGGCCAGGGGTTTCTCGGTCCAGTTGCCGACGTCGACCTCGACGAGGCCGGGGGCGGTCCGCACCCGCACGCCGAGCGCCCGGGCAATGGGAGCGGCGGTCTCGCGCGTGCGCTCCAGCGGCGACGCGTAGACGGCGGTCGGAGCCTTGGAGAGAGCGGCGATGCGCTCGGCCGCCGCTCCGGCCTGCTCGTGCCCCTTGTCGGCGAGATGCAGGCCCGCCGCCTGGCCGGGAAGCATCTTGCCCGTGGTGGGGGTGACGCCGTGGCGGACCAGCAGGACGACGGTGGCGGGAGGAGCCTTGCGGCCGCGCCTCGTCGGCGTTCTTGCGGGAGCGGAACGGGCGGTCGGGGACACGAGCGCCCATCGTAGGCTCTGCGCCGTGCCGTCCAACCGTGACCAGGGGGACTCGGTGGCCGCCCTGCAGCGGGAGGTGGCGGACTGCCGCCGGTGCCCGCGGCTGGTCGAATGGCGTGAAGAGGTGGCTCGCACGGGCCGGGCCTCCTACGCCGGCCAGGTGTACTGGGGCCGCGGCGTCCCGGCGTTCGGCGATCCGCGCGCCGCGCTCGTCGTGGTCGGCCTGGCCCCGGCCGCGCACGGTGCCAACCGCACCGGCCGGATGTTCACGGGCGACCGCTCGGGCGACTGGCTCTTCGCCGCCCTGTACCGGGCGGGCTTCGCCTCGCAACCCACCAGCACGGCGCGTGACGACGGCCTCGAGCTCACCGGCGCGTACATCACCGCGACGGTGCACTGCGCACCGCCGGCCAACAAGCCGACCCCGGCCGAGCGCAACGAGTGTGCGCCGTACCTCACCCGCGAGTTCGCGCTGCTGCGCGAGGCGGTGGTCGTGGTGGCCCTCGGGCAGGTCGCCTGGCAGGCGGTCGGCGCGCACTACGGGCTGCGCCCGCGTCCTGTCTTCGGCCACCTGGCCGAGAGCCAGCTCCCCGACGGGCGGACCCTGCTCGGGTCCTACCACCCCAGCCAGCAGAACACCTTCACAGGCAAGCTGACCGTCTCGATGTTCGACGCCGTGTTCAGCCGGGTCCGCATGCTCATCGAAGGTGCCGGTCAGGACACGAGGTCGTAGAGCAGGCGAAAGAAACGGATGCGTCTCGGGTCCGGGGTCACCCCGTAGCTCTCGTAGAAAGAGGCCTCGAGCTCCTCACCGAAATTCCAGCCGACGCTCCACGCTCCGACCGCCACGTCCCACCAACGATCGGCGGCGCCCAGCTCGCCGAGGTCGACGTAACCGGTCACCCCGCCCTCCCCGAGGAGCACATTGGGCGGGCAGAAGTCGCCGTGGCAGACGACCAGGTCCTCCTGGTCCGGGGCGAGCGCCTCAAGCTCGGCCAGGGCCTCGGCGGGCGACAGGTGCGCATGCTCGGAATGGAAGCCCCTGCGGCAGATGTCGCCGGCCCGAACCCGCTCCTCGACGTGCGCCAAGGCGCGGGCCAGGTCGAAGCGGAAAGGGCACCACTCCTCGCCGACGGCCTCGTGGAACCGCCGCAGCCCGCGGCCGAGGGCTCGCACGAGCCCGGGGACGTCGTCCCGCCAGACCGCGCTCGTGGCGTCCTGTCCCGCAAGCGCCTCCGTCACCAGGACGGTGGCATCGCCGAGCTCGTCCAACGAGACGACGACCGGAACCGGCAGGTAGGGAGCCGCCCAGATCATCCGTTCCGACTCGCCGCGCAAGGTCGGGTAGCGGGCCCCGCCGCGGGCCACCTTGGCGAAGCGGACAGCGCCGTCGGGCCCCGTGAGCCGCCAGGTGGTCAGTTGGGGGACGAGACGGTACGCGAGGGTCGCCGCCCAACCGGGTGCGATCTGCTCGAGCTCGGATGGTGGCGCCGGTGGATCGGACGGATCGGACGGATCGAGTGGATCGGGCGGATCGGGCGGATCGGGCGGATCGGGTTGGGACGGCACCGACCCGAGGGTAGGGGCTGCGGCCGGGTCGGGAGCAACGGCTACCGTCTCGGCGACACGGCAGGGGAGGGATGGAGTGCGCGAGCCGAACGACGTGACACCGTGCGATGCGGCGGAGGTCACCCACTGGGACCAGACGGCTGACGTCATCGTCGTCGGCTTCGGGGCGGCCGGGTCGGCGACGGCGTTCGGTGCGGCGGAGGCCGGGGCCCAGGTCCTGGTGACCGAGCGGACCGGTGGTCCCGGGGGAGCGGCGGCCTTGGCCGAGGGCATCGTCTACCTCGGCGGGGGGACGCCGATCCAGACGGCGTGTGGCTTCGAGGACTCCCTCGACGACATGTACCGCTACATGATGGCGGCCTGCGGTCCCGACCCCAACGAGGCCAAGATCGCCCGGTACTGCGAGGAGAGCCTGGGTCATTTCGACTGGTTGGTGGCCCGGGGTGTCCCCTTCGATCCGACGTTCTGCGCCGACACCTCCATGGCGCCGGACGGTACCGAGGGTCTCGTGTACTCGGGTGGCGAGGACGCCTATCCGTTCAACGCGATCGCGCGCCCGGCGCCACGCGGCCACCTGGCCAAGACGAAGCGTTCCACGGGTTGGCTCCTCATGCAGCACCTGGCGGCCGCCGCGATCGGGGCCGGCGCAGCTGTCTCGACTGACACCCGGGTCGACCGCCTGGTGTGCGATGACGGCTCGGTCGTCGGCGTGCAGGCGCAGCGCTTCGGCGAGACCGTGACGTTGCGGGCCCGGCGTGGCGTCGTGCTCACCGCGGGAGGCTTCATCTTCAACGACGACATGCTGCGCCAGCACTGCCCGCCGTTGGCGCGGGGCACCTTCAAGGTCGGCACCGAGGGCGACGACGGCCGTGGCATCCGCATGGCGCAGGCCCTCGGCGCTTCGGTGCGGAACATGTACGCGGGGGAGGTGTCACTGCCCATCACCCCGCCGCGGACCCTTATCCACGGCATCCTCGTCAACGGCCAGGGGCAGCGCTTCATCAACGAGGACACCTACATGGGACGGGTGGGCCAGTCCGCCCTCTACGAGCAGGACGGCGAGGTCTACCTGATCGTCGACGAGGCCTCCTACGAGGTCAACTGGATGGGACTCGCCGCCACCTGGGTCTGCGAGACGTCGGCGCAGCTGGAGACCGAGATCGGCCTGCCGCCGGGGTCTCTCCAGAGCACCATCGACCTCTACAACCGTCATGCGGCGACGGGGGAGGATCCGCTCTTCCACAAGGATCGATCCTGGGTGCGGCCGCTCGTGCCGCCGATCGGGGCCGTCGACCTTCGCATCGGGCCGGCGCCCTACGCGCCCTTCACCCTTGGTGGATTGGAGACGACGGTCGACGGCGAGGTGTGCGACCTCAGCGGTGCATCGATCGCGGGGTTGTTCGCCGCCGGGCGCACCACGTCGGGGGTTTGCTCGTTCGGCTACGCCAGCGGTCTCTCCATCGGGGACAGCACGATCTTCGGCCGCCTGGCCGGGGAGCGTGCCGCCGCCGCACCGCTATCGGCCTGACGAGCGGGCGCCTTCCGTACTCAGTCTGCGATGACGGGGTGTCCGAGCACTTCGGCCAGCTCCCCCAACGCGTCGTCGGGATCGGCCACCTTGATGGTGCGCATCCCGAGCAACCGGGCCGGCTTGAGATTGACGCCGAGGTCGTCGAGAAAGACCGACTCCTCCGGCTCGACCCCGAGCGTCGCGCAGGCGAGCTCGTAGAAGCGCGGGTCGGGCTTGCGGACGCCCAGCACTCGTGATTCGAGGACGGCATCGAACAACGCGTAGACCTCGGCCACCTTCTCGGAGACGACGCGCTCGGACGAAGCGAAATTGTTGGTAAGGCAGGCCGTCTTGTAATACCTCCCGCAGGCGCCGACGGCGGCGACCATCTGCGGGCGGATGTCGCCCGCGAGCCGCTCGAGCACGAGCCCCCCGTCGAGCTCGTGGCCGAGCGCCCGCGCCTCAGCCCCCCACACGGCACTGAAGGTGTCGATGTCGATCTCGCTCCGTTCCAGGCGTGCCCACGCGTTGTCGTCGGGATTGGTGGCATTGACGCGGCGGATGAACCCGGGAGGCAGGCCGCGTTCGGTTTCCAGGTGGGCAAAGGCCTCGAACGGGCTGGTCGAGATGACACCACCGAAGTCGAACATCACCGCTCGTATCGCCACATGCTCCCCTTGAGATCGGGCCCATTATGGGTTCCGGTCGACCGGCGCGGGAGAACAGGCGCGACATACACGGTCCGCGAATGGGTATGGCAGGGTGGAAGACAACGAGAGGAGGGGACCATGGAGTTCGACCTGCTTGACCTGTACGGGCGTGCCAGCGAGTGGACCTCGACCAAGGTGGTGGGGGCGACGTCGCATCTGGGCGAACCGACGACCTGCGACGGGTGGGACGTCCGGACACTGCTGAACCACATGCTCCAGACCCAGCGGTACTTCGTGGGGGCGGCACGTGGTGAGGACGCTGCGCCACCTGGCGGCACCCCACCGGATGTCCTGAGCGACGAGCCTCCAGCCGATTTCGCCCGGGCCCGTGCGGAGACGCTCGAGACCTTCGGCGAGCCCGGCGTCATCGACAAGACGGGTCCGGCGCTTGCCATCGCCTTCAGCGATCAGCTCCTGCACGGGTGGGACCTCGCCCTGTCCACCGCACAGGGGGCGAGCATGCCTGACGGCCTGCCCGAGGCGGCCTACTCCCTCATGCATGGTCGCTTCACCGAGGAGCAACGGAAAGGCATTTTCAAGCCGGAAATTCCGGTGGGGCCGGGCGCATCCGCCCAGGAGAGGCTCCTGGCCTACACCGGGCGCGATCCGTTTCGACTGGCGTAATCATCCTCGCGGCTCACTGCCGCAGCGCGGCGTACTCGAGAATGCGGGTCATGACGGCGTCGTCCGCCTTCGCCACCGATCCGCAGTCGAAGGGCGGCTGCGGGTCGTATTCGATCATGAGCTGCGCTGCTCGCGCCGCGGTGCGGTCGGCCAGGAGTTCGACGAGGCGGAGCGCCATGTCGATGCCGCTCGAGACGCCGGCCGACGTGATGATCCTCTCCGCCAGGTGCTCGACCACGCGCGTCGGCGTGGGCTCGGCGCCGTGGGCGGCCAGCTCCCCGTAGCATGACCAGTGCGTGGTGGCCGTCAACCCCCGCAACAGCCCGGCCGCTCCGAGCACGATCGATCCGGTACAGACCGACGTGGTGAACCGGCTGCCCGCGTGGGCCTGGCGCACCCAGTCGAGAACCCGCGCATCGTGTTCCAACGGCCGGGTCCCGACACCGCCGGGGAAGACGACCACGTCGGGCGCTGCGACCTCCTCGAAGGTGGCGTCGACGCTGAGCCCGATCATGCCGTTCTCACTGCGGACCACGCCGCGGTCGTGGCCGACGAAGACGATGTCGAAGGTGGGAATCCGCTGCAGGACCTCGTAGGGGCCCACGGCATCGAGCGCGGTGAGCTGCGGGAAGAGGGGAATGGCGATCTGCAGGCGGTCGGTCATGCGGACGTCCTTTCTCGGGGTGCGGCACGAAAGCGCCGCCGGTACGCATCGGGTGGCACGCCGAGGTGCTTCTGGAACACACGGCGCAAGGACTCCGGGCTGCCGAGTCCACAGCGCGCCGCAACCAGATCGAGAGTGTCGCTCGTCTCTTCGAGCTCGCGGCGGGCCGCCTCCAGCCGGGTTCGTTCGACGAAGCGACTCGGCGTCTCGCCCACCTCTGCCGTGAAGACCCGCGTGAAATGGCGGACGCTCATGGCGGCCGCCGCGGCGAGCGCGGGCAGCCGGTGGTCGCCACCCGGCGCGGCCTCGACGAGGGACTGCACGGCCCGGATGGTCGAGCGTTCGGCGCGGGGAACCCACACCGGGGACGCGAACTGGGTCTGTCCGCCGGGTCGGTGGAGGAACATCACCAGCCAGCGGGCAACGGTCTGGGCGACGTCGACACCGAGGTCCTCCTGGACCAGGGCCAAGGAGAGGTCGATGCCGGCGGTGACCCCTGCGCTCGACCAGTACTTGCCGTCGCGGATGTAGATCGGGTCGGCATCGACGGTGATACCGGGGTAGTCCTCGGCCAACTGGCGGGCGCGGGCCCAGTGGGTGGTGACGCGCCGCCCGTCGAAGAGTCCGGCGGCCGCCCCGAGGAAGGCGCCTGAACAGACGGTGGCGACTCGTCGGCAGTGCGGCGCCGCCCGTCGGATGAATTCGAGCACGGCCTCGTCGCGTGCGGCCGCCTCCGCGCCGGGCCCGCCCGAGAGTACGAGGGTGTCGATGCGCTCCGAGGCCGCGGGCAGCGGTCCCGCGCCGAGGACGAGCCCGCTCTCGGCCCTGACGGCGGCGCCACCGGGCGAGGCCAGGGTCACCCGGTAGGAGCCTGCCCGCCCGAGGGCGGCAGCCGCCCGGCTGGCGCCGGCGAAGACCTCGTGTGGGCCGACTGCGTCGAGTGGCTGGAGCCCCTCGAAGGCGACGATCACGACGTGACGCTGGAACACGTCCTTCACTCTCGATGCGGACCGGGGCGGCGTCAATGACCCGATTCCCACAGATTCGGCCTTCGGACAGTTTCGCGACCGCCTCTGTGGCCCCGTCGAACCCCGCCCATCTGCTCTTCGGGTGGGAGGGAGGGGGTGACGCCGCGCTTCGGGCGGGCCCGCCGAGTGTATATACCCACTAGGTGGACCTAGTGGGTATATACACTCGGAAAACGCATCCGAGCTGGGCGTCCGCGAATCCTCGACTGACCTAGCCGTGCTGGGCGTCTGCGCACGCTCGAGGGACGCGCCCGACCGGACGTCAGAGAAGCCGCCGGCCCAGACGCGCCCTGGCCCGGCCGGGATGCAGACTCAGGCGGGGCGGGCCCGGCGCGTGCCACGGGCCCGCACCCAGGCCAGGAGGTCGCCCCCGGCGCCCCGGCGCACGGACCCGGTGAAGATGTCCTCCCGGGCTGTCGAGACCTCCCGCGCCACCTCGGCGTAGAGCTCGTCGCCGAGGGCGGCGGGTTGCAGGTACTCGACGAGGACCGACGAGATGATCCCGGAGTTGTCGGCGTCGTTCGCCGCCGCGGCGATCGCCGCGCCGGCCACCGCGTAGAAGACGGCACCGTGCACGGTGCCGTGCGGGTTGGCGTGCCGCTCGTCCGTGGTGAGGATCGCCACAGTGTGGCCAGCGTCCCGACGTTCCACGGCGATGCCGAGCAGGGCGGCGAATGCGTCGTCCCGGGGGGTGTTCATCAGTGCACTTCAGGCGCCGGGAGCAGAGGCCGGGAGGCGGCCCGGCATGGGCACGGCCGTGGCCGGCCACCGTTTGCGGCTGACACGGCTGAGCTTTTTCAGGAGAGTGACAGCTCCGGGGTCGTCCTCGATGGGCCGGGTCTCGATGACACCCGCCGCCTCCATGTCGTCGAACAGCTGCTCACCCTGCTCGGTCCGCAGCAACGTCAGCGTCCAATCGCCGAAGGCCCCGATGCCGCCGGTGGAGATGTCGGCGTGCTCAGCCGCGAAGTCGGGGCAGCTCTTGCAGCCCTCCCTCGTCCAGGCGTGGGCTTCCTTCAGCGGGACCTCGTGGTAGCTGCCGTCCCGCATCCAGACCTGGAAGACGCCCTTGATGTTCATCTTGACGATGTCGGCCCGGGCCAGCCCGTACTTCGCCTCGAACAGCTCGCTGAAGATGGCGTCGTCGAACGTCTTGGAGCACAGCAGTCCGACGGTGAGGACGAAGCGCCGCGCCACCTTGCCGGCCTTGCGGGCCTGCATCACCGGGGGAGCCGAGGCCTGGCAGCCCATGCCCACCAGGGCGATCCGCTCCGCCCCGCCCTCGATCGCCTCGGCATAGGCCAGGGGATTGGCCGAGTAGGTGTACCGCGAGCCGGCCGTGGCCAGTACGTCCTCCTTGGACCGGGCGACCTGGGGCACCGCCTTCCAGGTCGAGCCGTCGCCCTCGAGTCCCGACACCAGGGCGGCATCGATCACGTCGTGCTCGAAGGCCCAGATCAAAAGTGCGGACACCAACCCGCCGTCCTGCCCGGTGCCCTGGACCGTCGGATCGGTGGCCCGGGCCAGAACGGTACGGCGCGAGATTCCGGCCACCTCGTCATCCGTGCGGACCCGGCCGAACCGGTGAGTCTCGATGTCCGGTTCCCAGGTGCGGAAGCGCGGACAGGCCCGGGTGCACAGTGTGCAGCCCTTCAGGCCGTGGGTGCAGTTGTCGGGCCCGCCGTCTGCGTCGACATGGAACGGCCTGTAGACCCCGTCCTGGTCGTTGTAGCCGAGGACGTCGTAGGGGCAGACGACCACGCAGGCGGAGCACCCAGTGCACAGTCCGGACGTCACGACCTCGGTGAACAGCTCGGCCCATTGCGGCTTCTCGGGAGGCATTGGTCCACCATATTCGGGCTGGGCGCCACAGTCGGATACCTTGCGGCGGTGCCCGAGATCCTCGAAGTCGAGCTCTACCGGGTCAGTGCCGAAGCAGCCCTGGATCGGCCGATCACCCGGGCGTGGATGGTCGACTCCCGTTACGGGCGCGGCGGGACGACGCTGGCGCGGCTCCGGTCGGCGCTCGTCGGCCGCTCCTTCAGCGCGGCCCGGCGTATCGGCAAGCTGCTCCTCCTCGACACCGACGGGGGGCCGACCCTCGGCCTGCGCTTCGGCATGACGGGCGGCCTGGTCGTCGACGGCAACGAGGCGCTCGACCGGCTGCGCTACGGGCCCGGTGTCTTCAACGAGAAGTGGGTGCGCGCCCGCTTCACCTTCGAAGACGGGGGCGACCTCCTGCTGCACGACCCGCGCCGCTTCGGGTCGCTCGAGCTGGCACCCGACGAGAGCCGGCTGGGCCCCGACGCGCTGACGGTGTCGTTGGGCGATCTGCGGGCCGCCCTGGCCATCGGACCGGGACGGTCGGGAGTGGCGGCGCCGCTCAAGGCGCGCCTCATGGACCAGTACCGGCTGGCCGGCGTGGGCAACCTGCTGGCCGACGAGATCCTCTGGCGCGCCGGCTTGGCCCCGGGTCGTCGGACACCGCTCACCGACGTGGAGCTGCGCCAGCTCCACAAGCAGCTGCGCGCGACGCTGCGCCAGCTGGGGCAGCGCGGCGGCTCGCACATGGGCGACCTCATGGATGGCCGCGACATCGGCGCACGGTGTCCGCTCGACGGGACGGAGCTGCGCCGGGAGACGGTGGGCGGACGGACGACGTACTGGTGCCCGAAGCACCAGCACTGATCAGTTCACCCGACTATTCCGGTTCGCTTCATTTGGTTCAGCTGAGGCGCCGGCGCACCCACCACACGCAAAGGCCGGCCAGCGCGGCGGAGGCGACAACGAACAGCAGTGTCTCGTAGGTCTGGAAGGCCCAGAACCGGTTGGCCGGCTGGTAGGCGACCACCTCGTGGAACTTGGTCGAAATGGTGGTGATGCACTGCTGGAACGCCTGCTGCCCGTTCGCGGGCACTGCGGCGTGCGTCTGGACACCCCCGACGCCGGGAGATGGTCCGGGGCCCGGCAAGTTGGGGCACGCCTTCTGGAGAAATGCCGCCGACGGTGACTGTCCGGTGTTGTTGACGACGTTGTCCGAAACGACGAGCGCATTGGGGATGTCCGGTGGACCGGTCATGAAATGAAGGGTGCCGCCAGGACTCGCGCTGAAGCCGACGGCGCCGTTCTGGTTGATGGCGAACGCTTTTGTGACTGGAGCCATGAAGTGTGGCCTGATCCAATAGCTGACGGAGAACCGCGCCACGATGAAGCCGACGAGCGTGACGACCATGGCAGGGAGGGTGCGGCGGAAGAGCAGTCCGGTGGTGGCGCCGAGAGCGAAGGCGAACAACGCGTATCCCGCCGGTACGAATCCATGCAGACCGAAGGCGGAGGAACTGAAACGGTTCTGGTTCACCTTGTCGATGGGGCTGTACCACCAGGTCACCATCAAGCTCACGAGTCCGCCCACGGCGGCGCTCGCCAGGCCGACGAGTCCGAGCTTGACCAGCAACCAGCGCATCCGGCTCACGCTCTGTGTCCAAGCCAGGCGGAAGGTTCCCGTCTCGAGCTCGCGGGCGACGAGCGGTGCCCCCCAGAACATGCCGATGAGGACGGGCACGATGAGCACCAGAGCGGCGGCCAGGACCTGCAGCTTCGAGTAGGTGTTGACGACGGGGTTGTTGCAGTCGCTGCTGGCGCCACCGCTGGCGCGGCACTGGGCCAGCGCAGTGTCGTAGATCGACACCAGGTGGGGACCCGTGATGAGGAGGATGATGCCGAGGACGACGAGCCCGGCTCCGCCGATGACCGCTTGGGTGCGGAACTGGCGCCACGAGAAAGCGATCACGAGAGCACCTCCAGCTTCTGGCGGGCCCGGCGCGCCGTGCTGGCGTTGCCCATGTAGGCCAACACGATGTCTTCGAGGCTGAGCTCCTCCACCGTCCACGCGGGGTCGAGCACCGGTCCGTCGCAGCGCACCAGGAGGGTGCTCTGGCGATCGGTGTGGCTCTCCTCAATGACTTCTTGCCCCGACGGGAGGGTCGCCGGGTCGCGCCGCGGCCCGACAAACCGGCGGTGTGACGCCAACAGGTCGTCGACCTCACCGGCCACCTGCAGCCGCGAGTCCACGAGCACGATCAGGTAGTCGCACACCCGCTCCAGGTCCCCCACGAGGTGCGAGGAGAGCAGGACGCTCACGTTCCCCTCGGCCACGAACTCCATCAGCCTTTGCAGGAACTCCCGCCGCGCCAACGGGTCAAGGCTCGCTACCGGCTCGTCGAGGATGAGCAGCTCAGGGCGCTTGGCCACGGCCAGGGTGAGGGCCAGCTGCGCCCGCTGGCCGCCCGAGAGCGAGCCGGCCGTCTGGCCGAGATCGAGATCGAGCTCTGCGATCCGTTGCCTCGCCAGTGCGTCCTCCCAGCGGGGATTCATCTGCCGGCCGAAGCGGAGGTGGTCCTCGATGCTGAGGCGGGCGAAGGTCGGGGTGTCCTGGGCCACGAAGCCCACGCGCGCCAGCTGGGAGGAGTCGGTCGCCGGTGGGCGATCGAGCACCGTGATGGTGCCGGCGGTCGGTGTGAGCAGGCCGACGGCCAAGTGCAGCAGCGTCGTCTTGCCTGCTCCATTCGGACCGACCAGTCCAACCACGTGGCCGGAAGGGATCCGGAGGTCGCAGTCCTTGAGGGCCCAGCGCCCGCCGTAGCGCTTGCCCAGACCCTGGGCATCGATGACCCAGCTCACGCTATGTCCTCCTGGGCAGTGGCACGAAAGGAGTCGCGGAACAGCGCCTCGATGCTCTCGTCGTCGAGCCCGGCCCGGCGGGCCTTCACGATCCAACGCTGCAGGGCCTGACGCAGCGGGCCCTGGGCGGCGATCGACTCGGCGCCCAGGCTCCCGGTCACGAAGGTGCCGACGCCGGGGCGGGCGCTGGCTAATCCCTCGTGCTCGAGCTCCCGGTAGGCCTTGAGCACCGTGTTGGGGTTGATGGCCAGCTGCCCCACGACCTCTTTGACCGTCGGGAGCTGGTCGCCCTCCCGCAACATCCCTACGCGCAGCGCCTGCCGGACCTGTTGGACGATCTGCAGATACGGAGAGACGCCGGAGCGGCTGTCCAGGTGGAACTCGATCACCGGACCTCGCTTACTTTATCTAGGTGACTAGATAACTATGCACCTACCCCCCATGGTCCGTCAAGGGGGTCGGCAGGGCGGCCCGGCGGGAGGGAACCAGCACAGCTCAGCTCAGCTCGTGAGCGGTGGCAGCCCCTTGGCGATCAGGTCGACGCCGAAGACGAGGAAGAGCACGGCCATGACCGCCGCGTTGTGCGTCTCGAGCCACGCTTTGGCGGAGTCCAAGGTGGCCCGCGCTTTCTCGCCGCCGATCAGTGCGTAGAGCACCGGGCCGGCGATGGTCAGGCTCGCAATGACGACGAACACCGCGATGGCGACGATGGCGTCGGTGGTGGACAACCCCTGGACTTGCGCCAGGCCCGCGGCGGCACCCAACGTGAGAATCAGGTTCTTCGGGTTGACGGCTGCCAGGACGACCGCGAGACCGAACCCTTTGGCCGGCGAGACGGACTCGACGCTGGCGAGCCACCTGGGCATCGCTGCCTCCTCGCCCGGTGCCGGACGTTTGCGCCAGTTGCGCCGTGCCAATGCGAGCAACGCGACGCCGAGAACGATCTTGCCCCAGGACACAGAGTCCGAGGCGGTGCTGCTCGTCGCCACATTGCCGTCGTGCGAGACCACGTAGACGATCGTGCTCAGCGCAGCCAGGGCGATCACCCACCCCGCCAGAAAGGCCGGCCCGTTCACCCGGGCTCGCTGCGAGAACAGCATCAGAATGACGGCGATGATCGGCACGGGGCTGATGGCCACTCCGATGGCGAACGTCAGGACCGCGCTGATCCCCTGCCCCATGTGGATTCCTCCCCTGTCCGGCGTCGCACGCAGCGTGGCACATGACCGCGCCTCGAGCGTGTGACCCTGCGAGATGCGAGGCGGAT
>CAVRJN010000004.1:0-165402 GCA_963721585.1 uncultured Acidimicrobiaceae bacterium
CGCGCTTAAAACCCCAGGTCATGAGGGTAGCCCGGCCAACTGGGTATCCGCTCGCCTCGCATGACCACCAAGTTGACCACCAGGATTGCCGTCCCGTTAATCAGTGCGCCGTGTCGTTGCTCCATACAGGCGGATTGCAACTTGAAAGCCTGTGATCACGCCAGCGGCTCGCAACCTGGTGCAACGAGATGATCGATGCGGTGCTCGGTACTTGTCACGATCGTCTGCGACGGCTCGGGGCTCTAGCCATTCGAGAAGGAGATCAAAGCGGATCCGCACGTTAGTTAGCGGGCCTCAGTTTTCAGTGGTCGCCCTGTCGATCGAGGACGCCACAACCGGATGGAGGGTACTGAGATTTATGTCCTCAATTGACCAGGCCAGGTTGTATTCGTCGCTAGCGCGAATCGCCTCTGCTACTGCTAGAGCCTGCGGCCCTGTTCTTGCGGTCTGAAGGATTGCTCCCAGAGAGTCGCGAACCCGCCACCGGTTGTGATTGGCGCCGACCCCAATTAGAGCTAGCACGCTGGCGCCCATCACGTCTGGATCATCATCGGAAGCCGTCAGGCAGCGACGAAAGAAGGATGCGATCTGGTCGGAGAACGCAAATTCATATCGGCGATCTTTCATAAAACGGGCCAAACGATTGAGGAACTCGCGCAATAAGTCATTATCGTCATGCCACAGATCAAACAGATCGGGACCCGAAAGATAGACCACCGTTTCGTCCAGCACCTCAAACAGTTCCTCATCATCAATGCTGGCGACAATGAGTCGGCGGATCTCTTTGACAGCGGTGGGATCGGCGATAGGTCCGCGGAGACGCTCGGCCAGTTGTTGCTTGGCGTCAGCGTTGCGCTCGTCTCGGGTCTGCCACAGACCCGTAGGTGACGATGCGGCGTCGTCGAGAGCTTGAGCAAATGCCTCGATCGAAGGGTAACGACGAGACGGCGCGGCATCAGTAGCCCTGCGAACTACCGCTCGTAGGGCCTCGTGTTCGATGTCGGAAACGGGTCCTTGCTCTCCAGTAAGTAGCAGATGAAGCACCCTGCCAATGCCAAAGATGTCGGCTGCATTCGTTACAGCTTTTGCATCAGTCCACTGTTCTGCCGCCGTGAACCACCACGAGCCCACGCCCTCGCCGGTTTCCGTCAGTGTCGTAGTCTCGTGTGGGCCAATTCGGCGGGCCAGCCCAAGATCAGAAATAGCCCATACACCTCGCCGAAAACGAAGGACATTTCCGGGCTTCACATCACGGTGAATAACGTCTTTCTCATGCAGGTGAGCTAAACCAGCAGCGATCTGACGAACAATGTCAACGACAACGAGAACGTCTCCCGCTATCGAAGCAACTGCGTCCGCAAGACTCTCTTTGGCAAGCGGCATGACGTACCACAATGTGCCATCCGTTTCCTCACCCGCGTCTAGTGCTGGAACGACATTTGCGTGGTGATCTTCCAAGAGAATCTGTTGCTCCCGACGGAAACGGGCGAAGTCAATAGGGTCAACGACACCACCGGTGTCCAGTACCTTGACGGCCACGACGACATCCCTGCTCCGTTCCGCTTGACTATCTTCGGCGCGGTATACCTTCCCAAACCCGCCTGAAGCGACCGGATTAGCGTCAAGAACGTACCGATCACCCACGACTTTGTTGGAACGTGCCGAGGGTCGTCCCGGTTTCCTGCGGGCGGTCTTCTCCCACCGACTGACGGCATCGAGGTCAAAGATCGGACCCGCAGCAAGTTCGGCAATCGGCAAGGGAAATCCCGGCTTTGATCGGAGGGACGCGACTCGTTGCCGGCTGATGCCCAGCAGCTCTGAAACTTCGGTAACCCCACCGATCGTCGACATATAATCATTGTCGTCTAATCAGTGAATAGCAGTCAACTATTGTCATAATTCCGCCCTGAACAGGAATTACTGGGGAAAAGCCCCGTGCGGCAGCAGGCATTGCACGCCTTCGTTTCAGGTAAGGCTGAACACTGCGAAGGCCAGTCACCATGGCACTGCCGATCGTCTCTCTCTCACTGCTGTAGGGATCGGCCTAGTCCCCAGATAGTTCGTCGATAACCCGGGGCTCCCTGGACGTTCCGTACAACTCCTCCGTTGTCGGTTCATCAATCTTCAAAACATGCGTGGCCCGGAGTTCTGCGCCGTCCTCCAGCGGGACGAATCTCACCACTTGACCCGGTCGAAGTGTCCGAAATCCCTCGGTAACCACATCCGTATATTCACAGACGTAGGAAATGCCCGAATCATCCGCGACCGAATACCGCGATCCCTTCCCCTCAATTCCCCCGCCAAAAGAGCTAGCAGCAACTACGACGCCGGTGAGAAACACTGCGCTTGATTGAGATTGGCTCATTGCTATCCCTCGACGATTCTGAACCCGACAGCGTTACTCCGACCCGAGAGCCGGTATACCCCTCGAGAACTGCATCTAACTGCGCGGATCGGATTGTCGTATGAGCCGCCAGCAATTACTGCGTCCGTTCCATTCTCAAGAACAGTCGCCGTCCACTCCCAGACGTTGCCAGCCATATCCAGACAACCCGACGGGGAGAGATTTCGGGGAAATGAACCAGGGAGAGTCGGGTAGCCTTCGCGCAACTCCCCCCTATCGTGTGCTCGCTTCCACTCGTCCCACGTCGGAAGTAACCTGCGCGCCCAGTGATCCGCACAGTTGGCGGAGCTCATGTCGGGATCCTCGCCCCAAGGGAACAATCGTCCGTCCTGGCCGCGCGCCGCTACTTCCCATTCCGTAGATGTAGGCAAGCGAGCACCAACCCACTCAGCGTAGGCCCAAGCCCCCCACCAGCTCACGCATGTCGCCGGATAATCCAGAAATTGCTCTGATTGGTAGTAGCTGGCGTTACGAAGTCGATCGAAAAGAGGTTGAACTAGCGACCGATCTGTGCAGACTGGATGGAGGACTGCCTCGCCAAGCTCTTCAGCACGGAGGAAGCTCCGATACTGTCCGACGGTGACTTGCGATCTACCCATCACTAGAGGGGCTTGCTGCCAATGGATCCGCGTTTCTCCGGGCGGTCCAATCACGTAGTTGCCCGAGTCAGCTCGATCAACGCGGTTGGACGATTGCAACTTGATCGCCCTACTAAGAACTGAGATGAAATTCACGACACTGATCGGTTAACCGCACTCCGGCATATTGCTCGTCATTGACCGCATACCGAAGGTAAAACCATGCACCGATTGCCTCCCGGAACACCTGGTGTCTGAACCGCAGCCGATCCTCACTCAGCGGCGCCAGAAGTCGCTTCAGCCTGCATGAAGATGAGGTGGGCGAAGCCTCAAAAGCGGACAGCCCGAAGGCCGATATCACGTCCAACACGCCGACTGTCGAAGAACCTTTGAGGCACTTAGGTCCCAGCCCTTCCATCAACTCGCTGCCGGGAATTCCAATTTCCGAACCGTATCTGTCGATCTCGTTCAAGACGGAATCAACCAGCGCTTCCTTGGAGTCATGACGTTGCAACATCATGTCCAGTGGCGTGGCGTGGTCCTGGTCAGCGATTCCAGCAATTCGCAGTACAGCGAATTTGGGAAGCGACAACGGATCCACACCTTCTGAAATCAGCCGATTTGCGAGCTTCTCTGAGATCAACGCATTTCGGTCAAGAAGCTGCCGAACATACGGGGTGTCGAGCAGGAAGCTCTGCCGCGTACTAATGATGGTGGTTGATGCGGCGGACAACAGAATTGACAAGGTCCCAAACAACTCCACTATTTCGCTGAGTGAACCTCCCTCGACCGCCTCATCGAGTGCATCTACAAAGCAGACGCACCGCCCAGATCGAATGAGAAAGGTGAACACCGACCAGATCTGGCTATGCGGAACCAGAAAGCATGAGCCAAGTTGCCGCACGACCAGCTCTTCGAGCTCCTCTCCTGGAAGCCGGTCGGCGAGATCCAAAAAAAACCGATACCGCCCGTCTGTGACGGTTGCCTTTGCCATTGTTGTCAGTAGACGAGTCTTGCCAGTGCCAGCCGTACCGATAACCAGCAGATTTCCTTTATCTCGCTGACAGAGCGACGTGAGTACCTCGGTCACGTTTGCGACGTGGCGTAGCTCAAACGAAATGACAGCCGGATCGAAGTTGAGGAGATCTCCCTCCAGCTCGTATCGGGCGACATCGGGAGCAGCTCCGATGTCATCACGCTCCGAGGCCTTGGCCGCAAGAGCTCGAGAGTCGACGACAGTGTCGAGAAACTCCTGATACAAGACCACCTTGGAATCCGCGAAGCGCTGAGAATCCGTCTCCTCGCTGGCATCGACCAACACAAACCGGGTCAGTTTTGGGTAGCTGGTATCGAGTAGATGTCCATCGGTCGCTTCTAGAACTTGAAGTAGCTCTGTCACGCTCGTGCCGAGCAACACTTCAACGTATTCAGCCTTTAGTCCGACGATCCTCTCGAAGAGGACGTAGGAAGTTGCACTGGATAGGTCGAATCTCTTGGAGACCACATAGTCCATCGATCCGTAGAGACCAGTCAGAAACCGCAGGCGCTCAACAAGGTCCGAACCTATATGGATTTCGTCATTCCGCGAACCTGCCATCGCGGTGTCAGCCCAGGCCAGAAGTGTTACAAGCCGCCGGAGTACCAGAAGAGCGTCTTCCGGCTCAATCTCGTAACCATCATGAGCCGATCGATTCCTCAGTCGCTGAATATCCGAAAGCGCGTCCAAAACGCCCGCACTATCAATCGAGTCGCGCACGCCTTTGATCAGATCATTTAACGCCTTCTGCGCAGGGTCTCCCGGTACACCCTGCTGGATCCACAACTCCTTAAGTACGCGTTCAGTCGCTTTGCCCACCAAAGCGACAGCGTTTTCGGGATACCCATCTGAGATTGATTTCAGTGGCCTCTCAATATCGAGCCCGATCAGCTTCGTAATTCTTCTCGCGCTTGAAGCTCAGAACGCAGCGTTGCGAGTCGATCAGCTTCCACGGCTGCCCGCAATAAAAATGAATCTATCTTCGAACTCATAGATTCCCGAGGCTGGCTTACGCTCAGACATCTCCTGCAGTCCTCGTGCGATGTCCGCGTCAGAGAAATTCGATAACAAAGACATGTATCGGTTCTGTACCATCTCTCGATAACGCGCAACCGGAAGTTTCAACGGAAACGCTTCTACCGTCGTCTCCACTCGAAGACCGCGGTCAGCGAAGACCGTCTCGACGGTCGAGAAGTGGGGTTGAAGCCGCTCATAGAGCTCTAAGGCATTGCGAAACAGGGGATAGTCAATCGTGGGAGGCAGCATTATGAGAACGATGACTCCATCGCCGGTAAGCGTGTCGATCAAGTTTCCAAGGTCAGACTGTATGTCAGAGAAGTGATGCACGGCCTCCTTGATCAGAATCCTGTCGATCGGCACAAGCCCTCGTGTAGCAAGTTCACGCGGAGCATCGCTAGCAGCGGCGCACAGCGTTTGAATACCATCCGCTGGCGAGATCTGACTCAGCATCGCAGCTGAAGGATCGACGCAGACAACCTGGATCTCGTCTCCCGACTTGTGCCGCAGGCTCTTTGAGTAAAGACCCGTTCCTCCACCAACGTCAGCTACAAAGTGGCCGGCTTTGGGCATGAGCTTCGTATAGATCCGATCCGTCATCCAGCTTATGAACTCACTGCTGTACTCCCAATTTGTGTCGTACGTCTCGGACAGGCGTTCGTAGTGTCCGGCAATACCAGCACGCCCATCGGATGGGAGCTCGGTCGCCATTTCAGAAGGTTCCCTTCCGCAATGTCACGACCACGCACCGTGTGAGTCCGGTCGGTCATTGGAGCGCGGGTGGCTTCGGTGTCTGCGACTCTTTAGATGAGGCCTAAAAAGAAATGTTGACAGGGCCACCGCGAACACAACCGTGATCGCTAAGGCAACAATGAGACCGCTCCAGGTGTGATTTACGGCGGCCCAGATTGTAAGTATCGGAACAGCCGGCAAACCGACGACGGTGAGCAGCGATAGGATGCGCTCCGTCCGTCGAGTTACCTTCAAGGTCTCGCGCTCTACCTGAGACCTGGCCTGTCGCACGAGCTCTCCGATTTCAACGGTTGAGGTTTCGAGCAGCTCGGGCAGTTGGTGCTCCTTTTGGAGTGACCGGATGAGCTTGTCTCCGTGTGAGCCCAATGCGGCATCTCGCCACCACACGGCCGCACGGAACCGTGTGAGCTCTCTGTCGAGCGATTCGACGGTGCCAAGGTCTCGATCAGAACTCGTTGCAACTTCACCCAACGCATCTGCGAATTCGTTCAACCACAATGACTGAAGCAATCCCAACATGAGAGCATCTAGATAGATTGTGCACGCGTATAGGCGGAGGCTCCCAATGACATCGCGATCTCGTTCGGTACTCGTGGCAACAAATGCTGCGCCGTCTCGCTGTACGACCGCCGACCAGGTAGAAGACAGCGGTAGCTCGGTACCTATGTTCTCTTGCAGATCATGCGGTACGAGAGTTTGGGGTGGAGTCAGGGAGGCCAAAAGCCAAAGCCACTCACGCAGAGGATTGCCAAGCTCCGTGCCCTTCACTCCGGGTAAGACGTGCTCGACGGTGATTGGTAGGGATGCGAACGAGACTGTGTATGGCGCGCTTGTGACATCGACATCTATGTCAGTCAGATTCAGGGTGCTGAGCCACTTCGCCAGTCGCTGACCAAGTCGTTGCCGTCCGTCCCGCTGCCGCAGTTCACCGTATAGCTGTCCAATGACTCGAAGACTGAGTTCCTCACCTAGGGGAATATGAAGACAAACCAACCCCCGAAAGGTGTCTGTCTCCACGTCAGGACTCAACTCATCTGGGCGAAGTAGGAGTTCGATAGCTTCCACCTCTAGCCGATCTGTAATCTCGAAAGACTCATCATGTGTCATCCAGCGGTACATCCGAAACCCGTCAGGAGGATGGGGATAGAGAACTCGATGAACGCGCCTGTGGAACGCAGACGACCGTCGATCCTCAGTGGCGACTATTTCTGTAAATCCGGAGTCAGAGGGAATGACACCTCGGATTGGCAACGGACCCGTGCTCCATCCCTGGAACTGGGACTCTGCACACTCGATCGAGACTAGAACGGCCAAGTATGGATTGGCATCAGACATCGCCCGTCCCACACCATTCGTCAAAGCGTCGGACGCCATCGATGCCCACAGTTCATGACCGCCGGTTCTCTCGTCTTGGCGCAAAGAATTGTGGCTGGAAACTAGCGATACGTCGGCCCATCGTCAAGTGCTTGAGACAGTTGGGTCAAGAGCTACCGCGATCTCCGAATCAGCTAGCCGGGCACCCATGTGGGGTCATAGCCGACCGACGGCACGCTTTGTCAGGACCACGGGGCGGCATCTAGCCGGCGCCCGATCCCGCGCATCCAACGCAATGTTGACGCGACCCGATAGAGACGGCGGGGGTCTAGGGACGACAGCCACGGACTGATCCGGGCCCGACCACGGGAAGGAAGTTACCTCCGGTTCGAGATTATGGAGCATTTGGTCTAGGAATGTCCCATCTCAGGTTTACCACCACCGCTGCCGTAGAACGGCTGATCATCCAATTGCCTTCTTGTTCGGCAGCAGGGAGAAGGCGATGGCTAAGTAGATTCCAATCGATCCGGGCGACTCGACCGCGGACATCGAGTGCATCGTTGAAAATCCGGGCAACTGCTAGATGCTCATCTGAAAAGTCGACGCCCAATACAAGTCCTGCAACGGCCCCACGTAGATCGATGTAGCACTCTCCTGTGTGGCCTGGCTCGAACACCGCCAAGCGGAATTCACGTTCGTCTCGCCAATCCTCATGCTTGACATAGAAGGCATCCATCCAGTTATTGACGAAGAATTCGGAAACTATTGCGCTCAAATCTGGAGTATTGGTTCCGCCAAGGCTCACGGATGCTTTGAGGGGATCCATACGTAGATAGCGAACGTGGTGGCTCGTGAAATGTGCAGAGGGCTCCTTCTCCGCGTACTCTTCTACAAATCGTCTTAGAAGCTCGGTACGGTCAACGATCAGACAGGCTCCTGTATGGTTCGCTGAATATTGTGCCCACATGCGGGGACGGGCGTAGCCCGCACCGAATCTGACATTGTCCTTACCGGGTAGGTCGGTTGCGAATGCGGCGACATTGACATGGCTTCGAAACTCTCTGGCTGCTTCCCATAAACCAGCCGCGGCATCTGGCGGTGACTCCGGGCCGCTGGAGTGGCTGAAAAACCAACGTTTCGACTCTCTCGGGTCGTTCATCCGAGTCGCCGAAGACAGTCGGAACGAGCGGCTGTGTGCGATGTCGAGGAGTCGTTCCCATGTCGTGTAGTGATACAAGTACCTATTGGGGTCGAAGGAGCTCTCACGGGTGAAGGCGGGAACCTCCTCCGGCTCGACTATCGGTGGCGGGACGTACGTCATCCCATCATCATGGCGAGCTGGATCGAGTCTTACGAACTCTGTGACGATCTAGCGGCCGCAAGTTGTGGTCGTCCTCTCAGATGCAGCACGAATCTCGTGGCTTAGTCGTCTGTTCAGCCCAGCCCGAGTCTCTGTCTAAGTGCAGTAATGCCAGCCGAGAGCTCTTTCCAGCTGACCTCAACTACGGAAAACCCCTTTGAACGGAGGCGGTTCCGCTTAGCCTCGTCCTGTTCGGCCAACACCGGTCCGTCGTGGATCGAACCGTCGAGGAAGACTGCGATTCTGCTGCCGTCCAGCTCGTAGTAGAGATCGGCCGAGGCGATCGGTTCATCGTGCGGGACCGACCAGTGGGCCTTTAGGGGGGCTGGAACGCCGGCGTCACGAACCGCCTCTGCCATGAACCTTTCCTGCTCTGAATCGAACCCCGTTACCACGTTGGCCCACTCGTCCACGGCGATAACTACGGCCGGATCATGCGCTCGGGCTGCCAGGAGAAACTCCACAGCAAGCCCCCTGTCGAGCTGGTCGTGGTGCCACTGGTTGTAGAAGGACCGGAGGCACTCATAACAGGACGTGGCGCAAGCAGTCGACGTGTCTTCCTGAGATTGAGGATCTACGTGGAGGATCTCCAGTGATCTGTCGCAGATCGTTTGCCAGAAATCTGCGACCGGGACGCGGGACAAGACACCAATGCCCCCCTCGTCCATTTCGTAGATGAGCAAGAGTCTCCCGCCCGGGTTCTCAGTATCGGGAAAGACATTCCCGCCAAGCTCCGATTCCTCCACGCCGAATACTGTGGAAATGCCGCCTTGAAGCGCATACATAAGCGACCAAGCGAATGCATCGGATTCCTCATGGTCGCTTGGATTCGGAGGCGTCACTCGAAGGAGGAGCATGTCGTGGTCCTCTTCCGAGACTATGACAACGTCTTTGACCTTGTCTGCGGCCTCGTCCGTGCACTCCTTGTCGTCTCCGTAGTGACCTTGAGGCGGATTCCAAAGTCTGCATCGGTTGCAATAGGTGAAGCCTCTTCCCCCATCGTCCCGCAGGCCTCGGTTTGCCTGGAGCAACTTCCCGTTGTGCGCGTAGGTCAGGCCGAATCCAGCAGGCGACTGGTACCCGACAGATTGGAGAGGATTTACACGAAAGAACGAATCCACCAGATAGCCCTGGCGTCGCCGGTCTTCGTTGTCAGCTCCGACCCGGTCCTGCTCTTTTGCCCAGCCATCTGGAATGTCGATGGCGGAGGTCCACCTGAGATCGCCCTCGAAGGCCTGACCGCACGATGGGCAGTTGCCAGCGCTATGAGCGTCTGGACCTCGAAGGTAGGAGCCGCAATGTTCGCAAACGGCCAAAGATGTCCACATCGACCCGCCACGGTTGCCAAGACTGGCTCGCACAACCTCGTACCGGCGGCCTCCTTGGTAAATGTAATTCCCCGGAGCGAACTCTCTAAGTGCCACGGCTCGGCTCCGAACCCTGACGCCCACCCGGTTCTGCATAAGGAGGGTGACGGCCTTTCGCGGGAAAGCGTAGGTAGGGAGAAAGGCTCGCTGGGAAAGCCACCCCAAAGGATGGAAGTCCCCCCTTCCTTCACGCATGTCTCCGATGCGCCTGCTTAATGCGGCCCGACGGCGGTCATCGCCAGGCTCTCCATTTCCATGAAGTTCTCGGGCCTGGATACTACTGAGCTCCTCTTTGGTCTCGTTGTATAGGCCTGAGAACGCAATCCACTCTGCTTCGAACTCTTCCACGAACCCGTCGACGACTTGCGTCGGCAAGTCGACAGAGACTGTCCCTGATCCGAGGATTCCTTCAAAGGCATTGTGCCCGTGGACAACCAGTTGCTCCCGGCGCTCCATGAGAAAGGCTTCAAGGGTGGCCCGGTATTCGGGGACACATTTGCCTGTGCCGTCTAGATCAACCCATGTCGCCATCTCCGGCGATAGGTCCTCGTCCCACTCTCCGAGAATGATCGAGTGCATGTGAGCGTTGACTAGTGATTCATTATCGACAAGGAACCTAGGCGGGGCGATTCGACCGGCGATGATTCGCTGAGGGAACCGGAAGAAGTACTGGTCGTGCGGTCCGGTACGCCCCTGCGAGGCGCAAAACGTAACCACTAGGGAGGGTTGCGCGGCTCGACCGGCTCGACCCTGTCGTTGCGCATAGTTAGCCGGCGATGGGGGGACGTTGCGCATGTATACGGCGGCCAGGTCGCCGATGTCCACACCAAGCTCCATTGTCGGTGTACACACAACCACATTGAGTGGATCCTCGGCCGACTTAAAGCGGGTCTCGATGATTCGACGTTCCTCACCCGGAACCGCGCCGGTGTGCTCGGCTGCCAACGGAATGCCCCGCTCCGTCAATGGGGCTCGGTACTCAGCGATGAAGTAGTCGTTCGCGCCTTCACGATCCTCGCGGAGTTTCACCTTCACACAACGAGGACAGCGCCGCACCTGCGTGAATAGATACCTCACCGCGCAGCGGGGGCAACGCCATCCGACTGGCTCGGACGACAGCCAGAATCGGAGCTTCTCCTGAGCGAGCGCTAGCCCGTGGACCTTTTGCTCGCCAGCGGCCACAAGGAACCCGTATTCGGTCAGCCATTTTGCCGCCGCCTTGACGATCTCCACCGCCTCCGGCTTGGTGAGACCTAACGATGCGTCGTCCGCCTCCTTGAGCAGCCATCGAACGAGTGGGGTCGGGTGACTTGGACGTGTGCCGGCTATGCGAGAAACGACCACCCGGCCGCTGCTCGTCGCATCGTCGCTCAGCACGGTCATCCGATTTGGGCGTTCCGTCGGGTAGTGAAACAAGCACTCTGGATTAAGCCGCGAGACCACTCTCTGGTCGAAGTCTGGCCAGTTCGAGAATGCTCGAGCGCCCACCAGGGAGTCGCTCTCGCCACAGATGGCCTGGTCACGGCGAGCGCGATCCAGAATCGTCCTAAGGAGATCGACGCGGAGGTTCGACGGTAAACTGGCGAGCTGTAGATCCTGGCCCGACTTCTCTGCCACGAGGGCAACATCGTTAAACCCCGTGTAGTTGACGACCATCAATCCGGTGTCCTCAAGGGTGGGCTGCGATTTTCGGGGATGGCCCGATGCTTCCATTAGAACGCCTGCTTCGAGATACCGCCGATAGTCCCCGGCTGCCTTCGCCTGGTCCTCCTCGGGATTGAGACTCTTTGTGTCCATGACCCTGGCGAACGGTGGGAGGCACTTGTCTTGATCCATCGCCTTGTAGGCGGCGATCGCGACATTCTGGGCGTCTTGCCATCCCGAGTCGCTGGTTGCGGACATTGACGTCAAGCCGGCCACAAGCGCACGGCGGACATGGAAGCGACGGAAAAGGGCGTTCAGATGGGCAGCCTGAAAGGAGGAGTCCTGCTGGTTGTCGGTGAACGCCATGATCTTGCGTTCCCGGCCCTCGAGTTCGTCGAGCATCCGCCCGACTAACACGTCGGTCGCCGTTGCCCTGCCCACGGTGCCAACTTGGAAGAATTTGTTGAACTCGCTGAAGGTTCCGTCGTAGCGAATTCCGCAGGCCGGACAGAACTGAAACGGCTTGGCTACTTCGACGAACGGACGGTCAGATCCGTGTCCGCAGATTCCCGCTACGTCTCCGCAGGTCCCACAGAGCGTCACACGGCGAGGAACTGATCCTTCTCTTCCCTTCTTTGGCTGACCATTCGCCTTGACGTGATCAGGATCCACAGGAAATGCGTCCTCGTCCCAGTCATCGCCGGGCATAAGGTAGACGGAACGCCCTCCCTCGGCTGCCTTGAGAAAATCGAGCGGTTCCCAATGGTCATCCGACGTCGACACTTCGGCGACCCACCACTCCTCACCGCAGGCGGCGCAAAAGACCATCGGAAAGCTAGGAACGGCCTCGCCGGTCTCATCCCGGCAGACCACACAAGTTGAGTCTCCTACGGCAGACAAGTGTGGTGAGGTGGGGTCCGCTCGAAGGCAGCCTGTTACCGGAAGGCCCTGTGAGAAGAAGCTATGAACCTTCGGTGTAATCAGGCCAACGTCTTCTCCACGGGGCCCAGGGACCTTCGCTGATGACCCGAGCATGAGGGCGGCCTCGATGTCATTTCCCGCCTCGTTCTCGGTGGCATTGGGACGCACATGAGTCTGGTAATCGGTAACCAGGTCCGTCCAAGATGCCGCTTGACTACGCAGCGCACGCTCTGCCCACTCCACCGGCAGGGACCGGGCCACATCTTGTGCCGATGGGTTGGTGGTTCCGGTAAGCGTCGGCCCGAGAATGTGAACGATCGCTCCGTCGTCGTCGGCCATTCGAGCTAGGTCTAGATCGTGGTCGCTCACTGACCCAACGGGGGTGAAGGTCTCTGGCGATTCAGGAGATTGTGTGACCGGCGGCCCGAAAGTCTCCCCAATGATGTTCGCTGAGTCGAATGGTTCGCCAAATAGATCGGTGGCGAAGCCGGCGATAGTGATAGCTGCAGCTGCAGGGTCTGAATCGACTGTCGCAGATGTGCCGACGCACCGCAGGTCGGGAGCCTGGACTCGGCTCTTCAACCTACGGACAAGCAGTGCCATATCGGCGCCCTGTCGTCCAGAGTAGGTGTGCATCTCATCGAGAACCAGAAACCGGAGCCGACCAGCAGGCTCGACCAGGGATCCACCTATCGGTGCGAAGAGAGGTCGGTCACGGCGCCGAACCAGTGCGTACTCGAGCATCTTGTAGTTCGTGAGCAATATGTCGCATCCGGAACCGTGCAGCGTCTCTCGGTCGATGACCTCAGAATCGAGCGGCTCGTCGCGCCCGTAGAGTTCCTTAAAACGCCTGAGAGCGGCCTCGTCGGTCTGGGGAAGGTCGCCCGTGTAGTTGCAAACCCGAAGCCCAGTGCCTGCCAATCGGGCGACAATGTCCTCGTACTGGCTGTTCGCCAGTGCATTCATCGGGTACACGATGACGGCGACAGGAGCGCGGAACCCTCCCTCCGCCTGAGCTGCCGGAAGGAGACTAAGGCACTCGGAAACTATCGGGATGAAAAAACACATCGACTTCCCGGACCCGGTACCTGTTGTAACTCCGACATTGGCACCGTCCATGATCTTCCGGATGGACTGCTCCTGATGAAGCCTCGGGTCAATAGGGCCAGAGTCCGGATGGCCGGGACGCTTCGAGAACACACCGATACAGCCGTCGGCGATGAGTCCTTCGTCAACCAGAGTCTGAAGGGGCACACCGTCCTCATATTGACGGGCCAAAGCGACGAAGGGCTCGCGCCACGACAGCACTGACCCCTTATTGGCATCTACCCAGTCGGCTATTGCGGGGTTTCGGTAGAACTGAAACGACTTGATGTATCCGTTGTAGGACGTTCGAAGCTTCTCGAGCGAAGCTAGTGGCTGCATCAGGTTCCCCCCTCAAGGCGGTCATACGCTTCCAGACAAAGTCGTTTCGTGCGGTATTCGCCCACACTTGAAATCTCCACTCGACCCATGACTTCAAAATGATCAAAGAGGCGGTCGTACTCGTCACGATGAACGCCGTACGACAACGCCACCCGCGCGTCACATTCGGCTTCCATGAGTCGACGTTCGTCGGGGTCCCAGGGATGTAGCTCCAATCCATAAGCCCTCGCCAACTTCGAAGACGATGACGACAATCGAGCAGCCAGAGTCTCGCATGCTGGGTCCATGTCGTCGCATACTGGTGCCGCGCATTGAGATAACACCCAAGACTTGAGATGCGTGCCCGGTGCGTGCACACGTGCCAAAAAGTCAAACGTGGTGGAATTAATGAGAGCGAGAAGGAGGAGGACTCGCTCGCGGGCAACTCCAATAAAGGGAAGAGTGTCGGTAGCGGGAGTGCGGTACAGCAGCGCTGCTTTTATGCTTCTTTGATTCGTCCATGGAGCACCCACATCACGAAATCCAATGATTGCTCGGTCGCCCATGGTTTCATCCAGTCGCTCTTCAGCGGTTGTGTCGAGCATCCAATACCGCGGTTCCACTTCGAATGCTGCGTCTGAGTGTTGGGCATCTGTGACCCAAGGTATGTGAGGCTTGCGACCGTATTTCTTTTCTCCCGAATAGCCCTCGTACGTTCTGGCTCGATGATCCCAACGGTTCAGCATTTGTCCTTCAAATAGCGCGAGGGCCAGTCGTCCATCCGGGTGGCGGAACGTCCGGTCAGGCTGCATCAGCCAGCCATCCTCCTCTAGCTCTTCTCGACGAAGGAACAAGGATTGAGCTCCCGAGGAATGAAAGAGTCCCGTCGATACGATCTCCCATGGGTTCTCTGGTTCCGTCGAAGACCTCTGGTCATAGTCCAGAGTGAGATGAGAAGCCTGCAGGCGAGTCGCGAGGTCAACTTCCCATTGCCTTCGTGCCGACAGCAAGGTTCCCGTTGAGGGACAGACTGTCTTTAGCCGGTCGCGGCTCCAAGGCGTCAGATCCTTTGCAATGGCTTCTTCTAATCCCATACTCATCGTTGAGGCGCCGAATTCCGTCGACTCTTGAGGAGGCCGAAGGACAAGGACCGAGAACCGCTCAACCGCTGCGACGCTTGGAAAGATTGGGCTAGTCCCTCCCTGTCCAGCGTTAACCATGTCCCGTAGTTCGGCTACACGTCCGGCGTCGATGAGGTACGACCAGACGGCGGACTGCGCCGCATCTAATGCGATGCCTGACTTCACCAGAATTCCCACACGACCGCGCTCGGCAGTCAGGTCTGCGGCCAGTTGAGCAAACAGGAGGTATGTATTCGTTTCGCTTCGCGTTCGCTCGAAACGACCGCAGGTTTTCGCGTAGTGAGCTAGACGATTTTGCCCGGCTCTGTAATCACACCAGCGGTCGTAGAGTGCCGGATCAGTCTCAACTAGCGCGTTGATTGCAACTTTGCGCGGTTTTGACGGTAGAGCAGCGATCGAAGGAGCGGCCTCGGCAAAAAATTCGATCTCTTCGCCCTTATATTGTTCCCAGGGGGGGTTCCCTATAACTGCGTCAAAGCCTCCTCTGTCACGGATATCAGGAAACTCCAATGCCCAATGAAGGGGATTTAGCGGTGCAACGATCTCGCTCGATTCTGAGGCGATTGGGTCTTCAGGCCGTCCTGCAAGAGACGAGCGGTATTGCCTAGTCGTAGGAGCCGATCCATGCCGATAGGTCCAAAAGAACGCCGAGGTCCAGATGTCTGCGGACATCCTCCTCTCTTGGTAGCTAGATGACGCCTTGTACGACGCGTATGCCGACGCTTTAGCTCGAACATCATCGTGAGTGAGGTCTGGGCGCTCAAGGAGCGACGGCAAAGACAAGCCCTGTACAGGTTGAACTGGTTCGGCCCACAGGGTCTGAACTCCTGTCAGGAATTCCTTGTTTTCTGATCGCGCCGCCTTCAGAATTTTCTTGTCTTCAGCATCAGCCTTACCGAATTCAAAGGCTTCACTCGGAATGGTGTCGGGGATGCCGAACATGGGCCATCCGACAAGGCTGTCTCCGCAGACGATGTGGTGGTCAAGAAATGAAAGCGGAGCGTCGGGAACTGCACAGTGGATCCACAGAGCCACCTTGCATAACTCGACGGCGAACGGATCCTTATCTGCCCCATAGATGCACCGGCTGAGAATGTCCCGTCGAGCGGCGGCAACCTCATAGTCCGATGGCTCTGATGGAACACTACGTTCCCTCGCTAAGGCAACGGCTAGCCGCTCTAGCGCCTCCGCCAGAAAAGCGCCCGACCCGCAAGCGGGGTCGATAATGCGCAGGTCGAGGATTGCTGCAGCTCGCGCGTCAAGATCTGATCCCGCCGCAGTCAGCCGCTCCTCCAACAAGATGTCGAGGCTTCGGTCGAGCACCAGAGAGACCAGCGCCGGCGGGGTGTAGTAACTAGCGAGATCACCCCGTTCGGTCGACATCGGGGCGAGATAGGCGAGGCCAGACCCAACAACCCTCTCGCTGGTCGCGTCTTTGACGGACAGGGAGCTACCTGTGTCGTTGATTCGGAGCCGATAATCGAGAAGTGATTCATAGACCGTGCCCAACTCCTCGACACCGAGGTTCCGGTAGTCCACGTAGAGCGTCATTTTGCTGACTTCGACGGTGGTGAGCGATCGGATAGCGATTGCTACCTCCGAGTTAGGGATATAGGCCCCTCCGAGGTACGGAGTACGTAATGGGTCGAACAGCTCTCCGTTGAACGGGTAAACGCCGAGAGCGGCGGCAAGAGTCTCGTCGTGGAACGCCGAGAACGTGGCCTTCAGTCCCTCCCAAAGGTCGAAGCGGCGACCTTCCGTTCGGTTGGTCTCCGCGGTCTTTCGGAGTCTGGTCATTGAGTAGGTAGCTTCGTAAAGTCGGTTGCCGTGGAGCATCTCCCGCTGCTCCGCGAAGAGAAGGAAGAGGATGCGATACAGCACTGTGAGTAGCTCTCCGTACAGCTCGCGTCCGAATCCTGCTTCGTCGAGCACTCGTCGCCGTAGTTCCGGATTGGACCCCAAAGCACCGTTGGCCAGGTGTTCGATGGCTCTTCGAACCTGAGGCTGTAGGCGCTTCCCCGCTGCCACGCCAGCTGATATCGAGCGGTGGTACAGCAGCTCCAGTAGTGACAGATCGTGGGGATTTTGGGGTCCGCTGCCATCCTCGGCATGGAGTTCCGGCCGCGCCGAAAATCGGGAACTGTGACAGACCCGGAAGAGTGCCAGGAAGTTCCGCCACACTGCCCGCTTCAAAGATATGCGCCAGCTCGAACTCCACATATCCTTTGGTCCGGGTGTGATGGAAGTCGCGGACGATTCGCAGAACCCGACCGTCGCTCACGATGCCCCACGTGTGGCGGGGACTTTCATTGAGATACGCCTGCATCTCGTCGTGAGCCGACCTGCGCTGACGCTCACCCCTCGAGTCGGGAGGTAAAGGGTCGAGGATCATCGGTGGAGCGTCCCCGCCGTCCCAACCGAGGTGGGTAATGCGAAAGCTCTCTTCCCCGGCGCTGAGATGTGAGCGCTGATACTGCAGGTCATATCCCAAAAGGCTGAGGAACGGGCCGAGCAGACGCTCCCTCAATCGACTGGGGTCCATCCCTTCTTGCAGCTCGTCAGCATGGGCAGACCACAGCGAACGCCCCGTCGCAAAGGCGGCTTCGAAGTCTGCATCGTATTGAGTTTTCGTGGGCCGGACGCCCGCACGATCCTCGAATAGCGCAATGTCAGCCAGCTCTTTGGCGTCTCCCCTGACGGTATCGCCGCGAAGATCTTCGATGAGGGTGAGGTTAACGATCCCACCTGAGCATGATGCAAGAACCACCTCCGTCATGGCCGGCCTCTCGGAAAGCAGACGGTCGCGGCTATGACATCCCATGACACTGGCTCAACGTGATCTAGACCCCGTGCCCACTCCTCCTCGAGGGCCGAGTGCTTCACGGCGAGGGCTGAAGCTCGCTCTTGCACCATGGCTGCGACCGTCGGACGCAAGTCGTCACGACCAAGTGCCGCTCGGGCAGCCTCAGCCAGTTCGGCATGTGGCCGGCCGTGGTTTGAGTCAACTGTCGTCAGTAGCTGCACCCCCGTCGGTACTTGGTCGTCCCCCCACACGGGAATGGACACCGGAATGATCTCTTCGAGGAGCACTGGGGGATCGCCCGCTGCGACATATCGGGCCAGCACGTGAAGCACCACCGCGACAACCTCGACGTCTGCCGACGCCCCTGCCACCCGTCCGGTGGCGTCGGGATTAGCTGCTTGATCACGAGAGATGTCGACCAGCCGTCGTATGAGTGGATGGGCGACATCGAGGACTTCCACCGTCGGGTCGTCAATGCCGGCGTCTGGATAGAAACTCAAGACCGTTTCCGGCGTTGGGGGAGGAACGTCGATGAGCTCCTCAGACGAACCCGTGAGACGGAGCAGGTGCGGACCAACATCTTGCACCTGAGCACCGTGTAAGTGGTCGACGCTCTGGCGAAAGAAGCCTTCGAGCGTCTCTGGCGATCCAACTTCCAGCCTGGATCGCTGCAACGCACCCTCCACTAGGGCCAGAGAGATCTGACTATGGCCATAGAACGAGTCGTCACGAATCCGCTCCAACCGGTCATGGTCTAAGAGGTCGTCGGTCCCCACCGATTCCTCGACGACTCTTTGACCCTCGTCATTGGCCGTTACCGACTCGAACAGGGTCAACTGACGGCGGTGCTGGGAGCCGATCCGCGTGACATGCATGAGAATGTCTGGATTCGCTAGGAAGGGCGGCACGAACCCATAGTCCTTTCGCATCTGGTCAGATTTGCGGACGATTAGCTCCAAGAGCGCCGTATCCAACGGCTCGTCATAGACCAGAGTTCGAATTCCAACCGTGTTCTCCCGCTGGCCAAATCGGTCAATGCGGCCATTCCGTTGCTCAAGTCGGTTCGGGTTCCACGGAAGCTCGTAGTGGAATAGTTCGGCACTCGCATGCTGGAGGTTGAGCCCCTCCGATATGCAGTCGGTTGCGATGAGAAGCGCTACAGGGCACCGTTCGAATTCGTTGAGGACGTCAGACCGCTGAGACAAACTCATATCGCCGTATATGGCGAAGACTTGCGTCTCAGCCGGAAGCAAGTCGCGAAGTCGCGCAGGTGGCGATTGGAGGTTCTCGACGAGGTAGTCGAGCGTGTCCTTATATTTGGTAAACACGATGATCCGCCGCGCGTTCGGATGGACCGCCAATCGCCTAGGGATTTGTTCCAGCAGCACCTTAAGCTTCGGGTCCCTGGCAGCCGTGACACGTCGTGCGAGCTCTAGGAGACGTTCGAGCTGGCCGACCTCCTCAGCGACCCCAAGCGAGGAGGCCGAGTTGTCAAGACGAACCACTTGCTCTTCGTCTGTTGCATCCGCAGAATCGAAGAGGTCGGCCACCGTGGCTCGCGCCTCGGCGGTGGTTCTACGGTCGGAATCCGTTGCGAGCTGGGCTGTAACCGACTTCAGTCGAGCGGCCAAGGAGCGCTGGATTGCACGGGGGGACGAAAGCGCCCGTCGTTGGAGGTGAGCTGCGATCCAGCCGTTTATCTGGCCTTGCGTTGCTTGCCCCAGGAGGGAGTCGGTGTAGCCACCGAGCTCGGCCAAGAGTATGCCCATTTCCGAAAGGCGTTCGGAGATACCACGAGAACGGCTCTCCATTATAGGAACCAGGATTTCGTCGGGGTCGCGCTTGGGGAAGGGCGACTCCATCTCTCGCTCTCGATACCACGCCTCAATGTCATCACGCCTACGTTGGACGACGTGCTTCTTGGCCGCCTCCCGCCGGATAGCGACGCCCGCAGGCGTCTCCGAGACGAGTGAGCTGTCGAGCATCGTGAAAAGTGAGCTGTAGCTGTCGGAGTAGCCGTTATGCGGCGTGGCGGTGAGCAGGAGAAGGTGTTTGCAATTGAGAGCGGCAGCCTCCGCGAAGCGCCAGCGCTCCATATCAGGAATGCTCGACTGACTCTGAGTGTGCGGCTTCGCACACAGATGAGCTTCATCGATGACGATGGCGTCCCAGCCATGAGCGAGGACCGTCTGGGTGCGGGTCTTGAGGTAGTCAATAGACGCCACTACCACATCATTGGCTGACCATACCGACTGGCCAGGAAGGAGTTGTCGTTGGAGGGCAGGCATCAGGTGACCGGCAACAACAACCGAGGAAATATGGAAAAAGTGGTCGAGGGCGTCCTGCCATTGCTCGCGAAGATTGGCTGGGACTGCGATAAGGATTCTGCGTACCCTGCCCCTAGCAAGGAGTTCGGCGAGCACTAGGCCGGCCTCGATGGTCTTTCCTGTACCTACGGAATCGGCAATGAGCATCCGCACTCGTTCCTCGCCCATGGCGAGCAACAACGGGACAAGTTGGTAGTCCGTCGGAATGGCCCTTGAGCGCTGTAGTCCAAGGATGGGGGCTGTGCCATGGAGTAACGAGAGCCGATAGGCGTCGAGAATTAGCTTCTGTTCTTGGGGAGATCCAATCGACTCTGCGCCCGGCAAAGGCACTTCGCCGCTCTCGACGTGTTCGAGAAGCATGTGGAATCGACGCTCATCGGTATCCCGGCCATCCAGGGGCGTGGCCGCGAATTCCTTCTCTAAAACCCGGTCAATACGCCAGAGACGTTCGCGGATACGGACGACCTTGCCGGGGACAAGGAGGTTCTCTTGTTCGGTCAACGCCACAACTCTCTCCCTTTCGACCAGTTCAGCGCCAGCTAATTATCTGTTCGTCGTCGGAACTCGATGTACGAGGGCATGGAATGCCCCAATCTGAACCGGGGGTAGTCATTCTCGTCGTCCGCCTTCAGTCGGAATCGGTGTCGGAGACGAGCCGGCTATTGACTTCGGCGACGAGGTCCGGAAGGGGTTCGCTTGTTAGCACCGACAACCACGCACTCGCGGCGTGCGAAGCCCATGTCCCGGCGGCGGCGACGTCGCCGCTCGCGTACCCGCCGTTACCCCATGACGACTGGGCATAGTCGGTGTTGTAGTTGGGGAACCCTGCGTGCCAATTGATAGCCGTCCCGGGCGGCATCGCTCGCTCCACCTTTTCGCCGACGGCACTTCGAATGACATCCAGCACGGTGCTGTTCTCGTCGGCATTGTGGCCTGCGGAGGCTGCGAGCTGCACTGTCACCTCGGTAGCGGTCATTCGCACCCACACCTCGAGCGGCCAAATTCGGGCCTGAGTGCCCGGCTGAAACCGGAGGTTGATTCCCCAGCCTCCGCGATCAGACCAGCTACCTGCTGCACCAGCGGCTAGAGCCGCAGGTTTGACCACGTCGTAGATTGCCGACATAAAGCGCCGGCGCTCCTCAAGTTCCGGGCTAGAGCCGTTCCCCGATCCAGATTGGATACCTTCCTGCAAGAAGGCATTGGGACTCGCAAGTACCTGAAAGAAGACGTGAATCGAATCGGCTGGGCCCGGAGCAAAACGGACTTGAAGCAGGACATAGCCAATGCCGGAGGTGGGACTGGTCGTTCTATTCAGAAATTCAACTGCTGCCAGATGGGCTGGATGGATCTCCTCGGTAATCCAAACGGCGAGGACACTCTCTTGCTCCTTCGCAGCGTGTGCCGCATAGGTGATGAGTTGGCCGAGATGGCTGTGGTCAGTGCGTCGGTACTGGTTTTCAATCGCCACCCATACCGGCTGCCCGTCTTGACCGACTGCCTTCGCAAGGATGTCGAGAGAGAAGCCAAGTACTGAGTATTCGATCTCTACCAAGCTCAGGTCTTGGACACCAAGGGAGGCGTCCAGGAGTCGCAGGTTTTCTGCCAACCACGGAGTGAAGTCGCGCGCTTCGTCGGGAAGCGCCTCTCGCACGGGTATCCAGCTGATCGGATTAATCGGCGGACGCCGCTGGCCGTCGGATAGGACGACCCCTCCCGTGGTGGAGCCAGACCCAGAGGCGCTGACCGCCGTGTCATCGCTCACTCGCGGATTTTAGATCGAAATCGGCAGCGCGGGCTTTGTCGTTCGGGCACCTTGGGTCGACGCCCCTAACGCATTCACCGTTACGGCTACGGCGGTGGGTTATCCCCTTCGCATATAGCTCAGCCTCATATGGCACCTGCCTGGGGCCCCATTGCAGAGCGAAGCGTCAATGATGGGGGGCTCAGGACGTCGTGGCTAGCTCAGCCTGGAGGGTCCCCGCCGAGAGCGAAGTGGCAGCAACACGCCGAATGGAATTGGCATGCCACCGTCCACCGTCTCTCGGTCGGAAGTCTCGACGCTCCAGCTCGGCGGCGATTCTTCGGAGGCTGAGACCGCTCTGTCGAAATTCTCCCACCAGTGCAACAATTCGCTGCTCATCATCGTCTGGAACGATCGAGCCATCCGCTAGCCGGTAGCCGTAGGGGACACGGCCACCGAGATAGCCACCTTCAGCCGCTTTCGCCGCTTTCCCTGCCATCATCCGCCCACGAATTACTGCTCGCTCGTACTGGCTCACTGCCCCAACAATCTGCCGAATCAGAATCTTCGTGGGATCGTCTGTGTCCGTGTCGAGGTCCGGCTCGGAGGCTGACTTCACAGGAGTTCCCTGTTCTCTCAGCCGCTGGACCAGCGTCTCTTGCAGAATTAAGTCTCGGGCAAGCCGGTCGAGTCTGTAAACAACGAGAACGTTGGCTTCCCCGCACTTCAGGAGTGCCAGCGCCTCGGCCAGACCTACCCGGCGCTCGAGCCCATTGCTCCCCGACAAGCCTTCGTCTCGTAGGACCTCGACAAGGGAAAACCCCTGAGATCGGCAGTAGCTTCGGATCGCCTCCTCCTGGAGCTCGAGACCGAACCCACTGACCTGTTCGGTAGTGCTCACTCTGATGTATCCGACCGCTTTTGGCTTGACCATGGAAATTCCTGTTCAGAGTCACGTTACGGTGCTGAAGCAATCGTAACATCCCAGGTAGATGGGGTCAAGGTCTGACGAATTTCGGCGACGAATCGGGCACCTCCCGCAGCCCCATCCTCCCTCCTGAAGGTGCAATGCTGAGAAGGAATGCCGGCGATGCCCGACACCTGATATCTGAAGGATACGAACATATGTTCGCTAAAATGGGCCAATGAGTTCGACCGAACGGGGTGCACTCCTCGCCCTGCTGCGAGGCTCCCCCAAGCGATGGATGGCGGTAGCTGAGGAAGTGGAGGAGAGGGGTAGCGCTCTCGACGTCCTCAGTTCAAGGAGCGGTCAAGGGCGGCTATTTCATGAATCAGGCCTAACTGACGACAGCGCCGAAGAGGCAGATGCGCTAATCGCGGAGTGGGAGCGGGAAGGAATGCGCTTCGCTTCACTACTCGACGACGAATATCCCACGCAGCTCCTCTCAATTCATCAGAGACCGCCGTTCGTCATGTGGCAGGGCAATCATGATCCGCGAGATGCCGGAGGGGTCGCGATCGTTGGAACGAGAGACGCCTCGCCGCTGGGCCTCAAATCAGCGAGAGATCTCGCCGGCGAACTGGCCGCTCGCGGGGTGTGCGTAATAAGCGGGCTCGCGTCCGGCATCGATGCGGCCGCCCATTCGGGAGCGTTGGAGGCTGGAGGAAGGACCGTCGCCGTCATCGGAACGGGACTCCGGATTTCCTATCCGCGTCAGAACGCCGATCTGCAACGTCGTATCAGCGAGGAGGGGATGCTGCTTTCGCAGTTCCTTCCTGACTCGCCACCTACGAAGCGGAGCTTTCCAATGCGCAACGCCGTGATGAGTGGCTTCGCCTCTGCCACAGTAGTGATCGAGGCCGCATGGAAGAGCGGAGCCCGAATGCAAGCGAGGCTCGCACTCGAGCACGGCCGCCCAGTTTTTCTGATGAGAAGCTTGCTCGAGCACGACTGGGCGCGCGAATACGCTGCGCGACCTGGAGCGACCGTGGTCGATACCGCTGACGACGTGCTCGATCAACTGAAAACCACGTCCACGGTAGGTGACTCGCTGAGTTGGGCGTAGGCGTAGCCCGTGGCGACAGTTGGTGAGCTCAGTGCTCCGTATGAGAATCACTTGCGAGCAGTGCTTCCGGCGGATGTCGACGTCTGCCCGATATGCCACACCTTCCTAACGGGTGGTTACCCCCGCTGTTATGGATGCAACGAGGCCATCCGATCCTTACCGGCCACAGCCGACGCCATCGATTTCGTAGCGCTGTCAGTGAAGCGCGAGCAATTCGGCGTGTGAACTCTGGTTGTACAAGAACAAGCCGACTGCCGTCGCTGAGCGCGTAATAGTCGGTCTGTCAGCGGTCTTGTGGAGGTTTCTCGCTGACCACGAGTTATGCCTCGCTGAGGCTGCCGGTGTAGATGAGTTTCCGACGGTAACGATGGTGCCGAGCACTAACGGACGGGCGACGCATCCGCTGGAGCAGATGCTGAGCAGCACAATCGGAGCAACGGCCGAACGATACGTTCCGCTGCTTCGGACGCGGTCTGGCGACTCAGGTGACCGCCGATTTGATGAGGACCGATTTGAAGTTGTCCAGCCGCTAGAGGCTGGGAAGCCGGTCCTGCTCATCGACGACACGTTTACGACTGGCTCGCATGTCCAGAGCGCGGCGGCTTCCCTCAAGGAAGCGGGATCCGGGCCGGTAGGCGTCTTTTGCATCGGTAGGCACTTTGCTCGCGAACAGTCCGGTGAGGAGTTCCGAGAGAGTGCGGAGGCGTACTACAAACGGTCCCGGGAACTGGGTTGGTCGTGGGAATCGTGCTGTCTGTGTTCAGGATGATGCTTAATAGCAACCCTGAGGGCACCTGAATTATCGAGAGATAGAAAGGAGGAAGCCGTTTACATAACGGGGCTCCTAGGGCTGCCGAATGCTTTTAGGAGCTCAAGGTCCCGCCCTGATCGGAGCCGGGTCCTTTTGCTCCAGGATTATCTCGGTTGGAACAACGTTCTCGCGGAATGAGACAAGCGAGATCTAACGTGGAGCCTCGTCGTGACCGTGTCAAAGCTGGGTTCACAGGTACTTCAGCACGATCATCCGGCCGGGCTATCGTTGTTGGCTATGCCGGGCGAGGCGGCGCACGAGGCTGGGAGAGACGGGGCCATCCGCGCCAAGCGTTGGCTGGAGGCAACAACTCGCGTGGATGTTCACTGGGTGAATCCCGATGCCGTAGCTAAGCTGACCTTTAGTTGGCAGGACGCTTCGTCCTTCTCATTCGATCTTGGCGGAGTGCTCCACGGAGGAGATGTGGATGGCAAAGAGTTCTTCGCGGAAGTGAAGAAGTATTCGAATGCCAGCGATCAAGGATCTCTCTACGAGAGCTACTTAGCCAAGTGCTATCAGGCCTACATGAGCATGCCATACCGCTGTGACCACTTCATGTGGATTACGTGGCACCCATTCAGTCTTGGAAAATGGAAAGACTTGTGCTCCGTCAGCGAGGTCGCGTCGGCAGTCGCTAAATACAGCGCCCTCGTGATTAACGGAGACGAGCCCGACCCTCACGACCTGAAGGCCGTTGCGGACCGTCTCTGGATGTTCGTGCTGTCGGATCGGCAGGAATCCCTCGTTATCGAGGCAGACTACATAGACACTGTTATTTCGCTTCGAAGAAAGCGGTCGAGCACGTGACCGACTCTGTTGCGCCTGAGATTTCGAATGCCTTGAACTACTCGGATACGAGGGACAGCATCACCGCGGTCAAACGAGCCGTGATTCGGTCGATAAAATCACTCGACGTTAGAGTGCGCGTTGAGACGACTGATTACTTCAATCACTCCTTTGCCCCCGACCTGGTGCTGACTTGGCCGCACCTAGGAAAACGAGAAGCTGAGCGCTACGTATACCTGCGCTTCAACGAACGGCCAGAGTGGATAACGGAAGAGCTGGTCGATCTGACGAGAGCGAATCGTCAGCCAATTGTCTATGGACTCCAGACCGCGGTTCGACAAGAACGAACTGAGGAATTGAAAGAACGTTCGGCGTCCTCAAATACTCTTGTAACCGATCCCGACGGCGTTGCGGAACTCTCGCAGATCGCTCCGAGCGGTATTACTGGGTACATCACTCGAACGATCTTTCAGGGTGGCAGAGGTCTGATCGACCAACCAACGGCTGATCTTCTGACGGCAGATGTGGGCAACGGGTTCGATGCGGCCAGGTCCGCCGATCGCGAGCGAACAGCCAGTGCTGCCTCGACTATCTCGAGCTTCTTCGATTCGCGTCATGCGGCTCGGAATTTGGGATTTCTGAAGGCAATCTGGCATGCCTCCGGTGCCTCGACCGAGGATTTTCCGGGTGGTGAGTTCGGCGACAATGACCCTGGTGATGACGCTATCGAGTACCTCCTCGCCGGTGACGAAATCGACGACTGGGTGTTTTGGCGGGCCATCGGGGAGGGCGTGAGCCTAAAGCGACTCTCCGAGATCGCCTTTTCGGGATACTCGCTGAACCTAGGCCACCTGGTGGAGGCCAACTTGGATCGTCTTTGGGCTCGTGCGATGCGAGTTGTTTCCGATCAGCGGCTTCTTGATGACATCGACGTAGACAGGGGACAGCTCGTGTGGCGGTTGAATGGCAACCTGCTTGCGCTCTCCGGTGATCACTTCACTGCCTACGTGGCGCCAACTGTCGGCGACCTAAAGCAGGTCCGGTCCTCCGATGAGCCGTCGTCAATATCGGTCACTGAGCTTCGGCGGCGAAGTAGGGGAATTCCAGTAGACAGCCTTGAGATGTCTATCGGGGATCGAATTCTCACGTACGGATCTGAGGATAGAGAAGACGTCGCCAATGACGATCAGCTGAGTTCGTTAGAAGAGGCGATGGGCTCGCTTTCGAGAGTGACGAAGGGAACGCTGTATGTCGGAGGAAGACGTGTGGAGCTGGATTTCTCCGCAAGAACTGCAACGGCTCGTACTAGCGGTCAACCGCCACTAACGGAGGTACTGGGCTCTGCGCTACCGCTGGTGTGGTCGTTGTCGGCTGACGAGCTACAGCAACTTGACGCAATGATCGAATCGTCGAGTGCGGAACGAATGCTCCAGTTGCAGTACTTTCAAGTACCCTTTGTTGAAACGTCGAATGAAGTCGCCATCAGCGATCAGTCGCCTCCGAGCGAGATGGACCAATAAAGCGACGAAGGCGTCCAGCCAGTTCGATATCTAACTGTGGCGCTCAGATCCGACGGGACAACGTTCGAAGATTGATTCGGCTCCTCGATTGCCGGGTGGCACCTTCGACGGCGTTGTGATTTAGGAGACCCCACCCCTCTCCACCCCCTGGTGAATGACGTACAGTGCGCCGAAGCCGATCCCCGCATTCACCAAAGCTTCGTTTCGCCGGTTGTGGAGCATTTGCTGCACGGCCGCAACCTCATCAAGTGTCGGCGGCCTACCGAACTCGGCCAAAACCTCAGAGTAGATCTGAGCCGGAGTCGGAAGTGGAGTAAAAACAACCGTGGCCTGGTGCGCCCACCAGTTCGCTGCGACGAGCACCCAAACGAAGAAACAGACACAGAGAGGTGTCATGGCGATCGCCCAGATGGCGTAGGTGGTGTAGTCGGTTGGGTCGTAGTGAGCCGAGTTTGGGTCGCTGTAGAAGAAGCATCCGACAACGATCCCGGCGATCCCGATGATCAGACTGAGCCACGTCATCAGCTTCAGCCGCTTCCTCCTGGTCAACCTCCTTTGTGCCACGGCCGTCTTCCTCGTGCGCTCCAGCGCAGCAAATGGCGCGCACTTTGCCAGTATCCACGCACTGCGGTGGTGTTGCGGACCAAGGATGCGTTTGGCTGGCCGCTCTCTATTCGCTGTAGCCACGCCCAGATGGCATCTTCAGTCTTGATGACCTCAGCGAGCCTGTCGTTCGAGGTGTAAGGGGAGGTTAGTAAGCGGAATGACTCATAGAGAAACTGAAAGTCCTCACCTGAAATCACCATTTCAGGGGGGGACTTGTCTGGCTCAGTCATCGAAGAACGAGAGCTGATGGGGCCCAGGTTCGATCAAGGGATCTGGACGTTCGTCAACCAGATCTTCAAGCACACGGAGAAGCTGCTCGGCCTGCTGCGGGGTGAGCTTCAGGGATACGATCCCGTTTCTCCAAGCTGAGACACTATGGACAAGATCGGTGTCCAGTCCGAGGTCTTTGAAAACGTCCCGCAGTCGAGTTGCTAAGAACTCCGTCCTCGGGTGCTCATCATCGTCGACGACAACCGCTTCGTCGTACCCAGTCGGACCCCCGTGTGAAGAGGGCTCCGTGATGGGCCCCACAAACCCACGGCGGACGGGAATACTGCTGGTTGCCATGTGAACTCCCTATCGTCCGGCATTGCCACCGATTGCCCACGCAAGTGGGAAGGTTGGCTGAGGGTCAACGAGCCGGTCTCTCACCTCATCTGGATAGTGCCCCCCAATTGTAAAGGTCCTCCGTCATGGTCATTGCGCCGTTGTTCCATCGTTGTCTGACAGCGATTGTCATTCGGCAGTTGGAACAATTGGCGACATGGCCAAGCACATCAGGAATCTCCGGCGTCCCATCGAACTTGAGATCAACGGTAAACATTGCTGCCTTGTAACGACGGGGTATGTGGCGTGGGCGACTGGGCGAACTCCTTGGACCGTCAGGCGATGGGTGGAGATCGGCCTATTACCCCGGGCGCCGTTCATGATCAACCGCAGTAATCTCCGAACCCGCCGTCATCTCTACCCGCTGACCTTGATGGCGCTCACTGAAAGTCCCCAGAGTCGCTCACTGAAATTCCCCAGTTGAGCCACCCGGTGTGGATGTTGTCTGCGCTGACGTTACGTGGTGATACCTCCTCCTGTCACGAGTCGCTCTCAGGCTTCTTGCGCGGACGCAGGCGCTCGGAGCGGGCCCGGTGCGTCCGCATGCGATAGGAGTCGCCGTCGATGTTGAACACGACGCTCTTGTGCAAGAGCCGGTCCAGCATGGCGGCCGCCACCATGGGGTCGTCGAAGATCTTCCCCCAGGACCCGACCCCGAGATTCGTCGTCAGGCAGATGGAGCCCTTCAAGTAGCGCTGGGTGATGACCTGGAACAGGGCCGCCGCCGCCTCAGAGGCCAGCGGCAGGTAGCCGACCTCGTCGATGATCAACAGCCGCGGTCCGGCGAAGAAGCGCATGGTCGTGGCCCAGCGTCCTTCGAGCGCGGCCCGGTGACAGCGGGCCACCAGGTCGGCCGCCGTCGTGTAGTACGTGCGATAGCCCGCCTCGATGGAGGCCCGGCCGAGGGCGACGGCCAGCATCGTCTTGCCGACACCGGGCGGCCCGATGAAGAGCACGTTGGTGGCGTCTTCGAGGAACCGCAACGTCGCCAGCTCGTGGACCATGGCCTTGTCGACCGAGGGCTGGGCGTCGAAGTCGAAGTCCTCGACCTGCCAGGGAGCAGGCAGTCGACCGAAGCGTTCGAGCCCGGCCCGCCGTCGTTCTTCGGTGGCGGCCACTTCGACCTCGAGCAGGCGGCCCAAGAAGGCCGAGTGCCCGAGCTTTCTCTTTGGCGTAGTCGAGCTCGCCGGGCAAGGCCTCGGCGGCCGCGGCCAGGCGCAGGTAGGCGAGCGATCCGCGGAGCTGCTGATAGATCGAGTCCTCGCTCATGAGTGCACCTCGGTCGCGCTGCGCCATGTCGTCGACGATGCTCTGATAGGCGGCCAAGGAGACGACGACCTCGTCGTCCTCGAAGCCGGCCAGAAGCTTGGCCGCCTCGGCCCGGGCCCCGTCTCCGGGTGGTCGGTTGGCCTTTCTCCGACACGGTGGATCGGTGCTGAAGGCGGCCAGCACGACGTGCTCGAGGGCGGCTTTGTGGGCCGGGTCGCGCACCACGTAGCCCCCGCCGGGGGTCTCTCTGTCGTGGCTGGCCAGGAGGACTCCGGCGCCGAGATGATCTCGATGCCGGCGGTGCCCAGGCGATGGCGCACGGTGACCTGGGCCCCGATCAGCCCGGGCGGGACCGAGTACGCGTTGCCCTCGAAGGGCACGAGGGCACTGGGCCCGACGGTGTTGTGCTCCTCGATGGTCGCCGGATAGCAGGCGGCCGGCAGCGGCCGGAGCCGCTCGAGCTCGGCCAGATCACCCACACTCGGACGCTTCCGTCCCCGTGCGGCGAGGAACGTGACGGCGGCCTCTTTGCCCACGAGCTCCTCGAGCTTGGCGATCGAGCGTGGCCGTCGTCGCCGATGCGTTCGCAGAAGCGGTCGAGCTGGCGCTGCGCCTCGTCGATGGTCGTCGCCGTCATGGTGCGCCAGAAGCGCTGGGTGGCGAAGTGGATGGACTTCTCCACGCTGCCCTTGCGGTTGCCCCGCCGGGGCGGACAGGCCACGACGCTCGCCCCGTAGTGCTTGGCCACGGGGACGAAGCTCGGCTGGACCATCCCGGTCTTGGGTTCGACGACGGTCGCCATGCGGTCAAACCGCCAGCGCCGGGCGTTGCCCCCGAGAGCGGCGCAGCACCCCGTCCATGGCTTCGATCAGGTGGGCCTGGTCTTCTGACTCGGCGAAGACGCCCCGGAACTTGCCCGAGCACGGGAGCGAGCCCACCAGCAGATGGGCGTCGCCGCCCCAGGGGGCCTCGGGCAGCTCGACCCAGTCCCACTGGATCTCTTCACCGGGAGGGTGCTCGATCTCGATGGTGGCCCGGCCCTTGACGCCGTCGCACGCCTCGCAGTGCGGGCGCAGCTGATGGGCCCGCAGGCCCCGGGTGAAGCTCTGGTAGCTGAGAGCGAACCCGAGGGCCGCCACCTCGTCGAAGAGGGCGGTGGCCCAGACGTGGGGGTCCTCGCGGAGACGCTCGCGCAGATAGGGCACGAACGGCTCGAAGGGGTCGGGCTCGCTCGCCGGCGCTCGCCGGCCACCCGGTCCCGTTCAGGTGGTTGCGGATCGTCTTGCGGTCCCGGCCCAGATGACGGGCGATGGCCGAGATCGACCAGCCCTGTTCGCGTAATGCAGTTGCTTCCATGTCCTCATTCCCTGTGAACATGAGAGAGGTCCTCCTTCCGAGGCTCTGGCTTTGACACCAAAAGCTTCGGAAGGGGGCCACCCTCGTTGGTGGATGTGCAGTCCACCGGGGACTCAGGGGTGGGGAATTTCAGTGAGCAGGTCTGGGGAGTTCTACGTGAGCGTGGTCACCGATTGCCCACGCAAGTGGGAAGGTTGGCTGAGGGTCAACGAGCCGGTCTCTCACCTCATCTGGATAGTGCCCCCCAATTGTAAAGGTCCTCCGTCATGGTCATTGCGCCGTTGTTCCATCGTTGTCTGACAGCGATTGTCATTCGGCAGTTGGAACAATTGGCGACATGGCCAAGCACATCAGGAATCTCCGGCGTCCCATCGAACTTGAGATCAACGGTAAACATTGCTGCCTTGTAACGACGGGGTATGTGGCGTGGGCGACTGGGCGAACTCCTTGGACCGTCAGGCGATGGGTGGAGATCGGCCTATTACCCCGGGCGCCGTTCATGATCAACCGCAGTAATCTCCGAACCCGCCGTCATCTCTACCCGCTGACCTTCGTAAAACGGCTCGCGGAAATCGCTGGACAGGACTACGTGGGGGCCCGGCTACCGAGAGACCAATGGGGTCGCTTCCAAGAAGAGGTCGCCAAGGCCTACGCAGAAACGATTACTCCCTTCGCCGTCGGTTACCGAGACCGGGGGGAGTAATGGGTCGGCCCGACACGAGTAGCCAGGGGGAATCACATGTTCCAGATCGGACCAACTACTACCTACGCTCAAAGCGGTTACCTTCCGCTTCGACACCTCACTTTGGTGCAGCAGGTGCGAGCGTCCACAGTCCTGACGTTTGCGCACACGGCGTTTTGCCCGTCACCTACTAGCTCGACTGCACGCCCGACGGTTCAGCTCCTCTCACCGAATTCTGGACCCCTCTGACGGGCTTTCGATCTTTGGATGAATCAGTGAGACCCGCCCGCACGGCTGCTCCAGAGGGATTCAGCTTCTCTCCGGTTGCTAAGTACAGGACCCGACGCACCGTCTCTCCAGAATCCTTTGCGGCTGGCGTGAATGAGCTGATGCCTGTCAGGACGGCCATTGAGCTCCAAGATGAGCGGGGCGAGTTCGGGGTCGGCTAATCCCTTCATGGGGTAGGAGAACCACTGGGCCCCGGCATCTACGGGCGGACGTTGAAGCTTCCACTGTCTCCCTAGTCCCGATGGCTGCAATGACGCCGACATGATCTTCCTTGGGTTTACTCGATCCGAGGCTCCGAGATGAGCGTGTCCATGAGCGTGATTACCGGTTCCCTCTGGGTTCGGTTCAGCGGCCCAGACACAGGAGAACCCGGGGATCTCCTTGCGCACCCGCTTCTCCCAATCAGTAATCCTGCTTTTGATGTCGGCAGCATCATTACCCACTTGGGTTAGACCAAAGGAATATGTCGGCTCTGCGAGACAAACGGCATGCGCGATCCTGCGTGCATTCATTACTACGCACACAGGGCAGGAATTCCTCCCGCATCCGTCGATGTGGATTTCCCCGTGCTTGTCCGGCCATCGGTTTGGCACAGCAATCATCTCGCCGGTAGCGGAGTCCGTTGAGTAATGCACTCTGGGGTCAGCGCACGGGGGAAGGTCATCCCAGAATGCCTTGAGTAATGCAGATCTTGCACCCAGAGAAGATCGGGAGTCGAGTAATGGCTCCCATTGTGTGGATGCTGATGTGGGTTCACTACACGACTGCTTATGAACAAGAGCAGTACTAGCGACTGGTACCCGTCCAGCCACAACGCGGCGCTTTACGATTACCGTCACGACAGAGAGTCCGATTCACCGAGTAACGCCACTCGAAGAAGTGATGGGGTACGACGCCCCAGCCCTCCTGACACTTTGTTGCGCTTCCACTCCTTAGAACTAATGCGATCAGCTCGCCGCGACCCGACGACGGGCGGACTAGTCGAGAGGACCGAGCGCGACGACTTCCGTGGCCCAGTAAGACCTTCGATTCCCCGATTACTTTCGGCATCACATCGCCCTAAAAGCACGACTGGTCTGGCTCTCGAATAAGCCTCGATTTCGAAGTCGAGCCCAGCATGCCTGTTTCTGGACGGCTGCGACCTAGTCCGAACTCTCGGCAGACGTGCCACGGAGAACCCAACCTCCTCGGACCTCGGGTGGCGCTGGGGATGTAAACGGCAACAATTGGACGACACGATCCGCAGTGTGTTTTCCCAGAAGACTCTGCGCGGTCGGAGTTAGCTCGTCCCAACAGACTCCGGGCACGATCGTCATTTCGATCGGCCCGTAGTCCCACCCCGCCCAGCAGACCGGACAGAACGTCTCCGCTTCCAGCTGGCATACAACAAGAGCACTCTCGTCGAACCAGTCATCGGGCCACTCGCTCGGGTTGGTCGTGTACCGGAAGGTCCAGAGGCTGTTGCTCGGGTTTCTTTCATGTAGGGCGACTTCGACTCGCTCTATCCCGTAACTGCGAATGATGCTGATGGTGCCCTTAGTTCCATCCATCTCTTCCTCGTAGAGCACGTGCGACTCATCGGCGTCGAGTTCGGGCATGTGCCCCTTGCACGTCGAACGACGCAGGTAGTAGCGATAATCGTCCATTGGGTTCCTCCTATGTTGTTAGGGTGAGTTGCGCCAGACCAGGACTAGTTCCGAGGCTTCGCTGCTCGATGGAAGCTCCCGGTGTTTCAGCGGTGAGTGATCAGAACCGACGGCGAGTGCTCTGGCTGGCTGTGGGAAGGATCTGTAGCTGTCTGACACGTGCTACTCAGCGGGCAACTTCAATAGCTGAGAAACACGATCTGCGGTCCTCGCCCCTATGACAGCTCTCACCGTGAAGTCCAGGTCCGGGCACTCTTGCAACCTAAAGACAGGAACGGTTCTCATCTCGATTGGATGTGAGAACTGCTCCCATTGTCCGTGAGCACAAGATTCGAACGGGGTGTGCCAAGAAACCACAATGGCACTTTCGTATGGCCAGTGGTCTGGCCACTCGCATTCATCAGTCGAATGTCGGAAGGTCCAGAGTCCCCAATTTCTGCCTTCCTCGTGGATGGCCACCTCGATCCACGTAGCGTCGCCATGGCGTACGACACTGATCGTGCCTTTAGCGTCCTCCATCAGTTCTGTATACAGAATTTGGGGCACATTGTTCAGTATCCGAGGCTCCGTCTGGCACTCGAAACAATGCCCGTGCAAATAGTCGAAGTAGGTGTCGCTCATCTCTTGCTCCTTGTTGCATTTGGAGTCGAATCGGGTCCGCCCGCTCGACTGCCGCTGTGATCTGTCGAAGCGTTGGGGCCCTCGTACCGGGGTTGTTCCCGTCGACTTTGGACGCAAAGCCCAAAAGAATCAGTCATCATCGAGGGATCTCGAGGTGACATTTGGCTCGGAATCGAGGCTGGCGGTGTTTCTGGCGATGAACTCGTCGAGTGCGGCTGTCGGTACGAGGCGACGTGTACCCACCTTCATGCTTCCGAGAGAGCCGCTGGCCAAAAGTCCGAAGACTGTCGTCCTACCCAAGCCGAGTTGGCGGGCAGCCTCCTCCACAGTTAGGACAAGGGGTTCACACCGGTCCGCGTGAATTCGCTCTGATCTATGCATGTCGTACACATTGTCGAGCCGAGTAATCAGAACCAAGTCAACCCTGAAGCATTGTCCAATCGGGGTTCTAACCTGCAGGGATGGATTACTCCTTAGTGATTGGCGGTAATCGGATGACCACATGCGAGTAATAATCGTGGCGGATCGAAGGTCATTGAACTGTGCGATCTGCCCTTGTCGACTCCGGACAGGCCGGGGGGTGTTGATTGTCGGTAGGTCCCTGCAATGGGATTGTCCGCCGAGTGCATAGACGGGTCACCCGGGCAGTTAGTCTGCCCGTCGGCGAAGCGTTGAGCGTCGTCGTCATCTGAAATGCACCGAGAATCACCTTGCTGCTCGCTCTGCGCTTGTGGAGGTAGGGGTTACTGACCACGAGGAGCAGACATGAGTAAGGGCGGCCGAAGGGGCTCGGGTGAAGGCGCAATCCATAAGCGAGCGGACGGCCGCTGGGAGGCCCGAATCGATCTTGGCTGGGTGGACGGCAAGCGCAAGAGGAAAAGCGTCTACGGGACGACTCACCGAGAAGTGACGGAGAAGCTTCGGCGGCTGCAGAATGATCGCGCGAACAACTTGTTGGTCGTCGGCGAGCGTCTCAGCGTCGAGCAGTGGCTCGATCACTGGGTGGAGATAGTGCTCCCGAACCGTGTGGCCAATGGAACGCTCGCCGTTTCTACGTATTATTCGTACGCGGATACTGTCCGCCGCCATCTCAAGCCTGGACTTGGGAAGATTCGTCTCTCGAAGCTCAAGGCGACGGATGTCGACCGATTTATCGCGAGCAAGCGGAATCGATTTTCGCCGAACTCGCTGAGAATCATGCGTTCGACTTTGAGAAAAGCAATTAAGGACGGCCTGAGAGATGAGGTTGTGCCTCAGTCAGCCCGTTTTGCCGTTGAGCTCAGCGAACCAGTGCGGGTTAGTCGTAGAGCGCAGGTCTATTTGAACCTTGCGCAAGCTCGTCGACTGCTAGCGGAGGTAAGCGGCGACCGGCTTGAAGCCGTTTACGTCGTTCTTCTATCACTGGGATTACGAAGGGGCGAAGCGCTCGGACTTCACTGGGAAGATGTGAACTTCGATGAGCAGACGGTCATTATTCGTCACTCTCTAAGAAGACTTCGTGTTATGCCGGGCGTTGACGGGGACGCTCCTCAGGGGAATAGAACACGGTTGGAGTTGGGTTCCCCAAAAACTGCCGATTCTTGGCGCACCCAGAATCTCCCGAAACCCTGCGTGGAGGCACTAGAGCGCCACAGAGACACCCAAGTACAGGAGCGACTCGCAGCGGACTCCTGGGCGAATCCGGAGATGGTTTTCGTGACGCCGATCGGGACGCCTATCGATCCTTCCAATCTGGCAAAAGAGTTCATGAATCATGCTCGCAACGCAGACCTCGGTCATCGAAATCTTCACCAGCTTCGTCATTCTGCTGCGACCCTGATGCTCGCTCAAGAAGTGCCATTGCACGAGGTAAGTGCAGTGCTAGGTCACTCCACCCTTTCGGTGACGTCTGACGTGTACGGACATCTCACACCTGAGAGGCAGAGGCGGGCTGCTGATGCTCTCGGACAAGCGCTTTGGGGTGGAGACTCGACAGATGAACCTAAGCACGGTTAGATCGGAGTGTCCGTTTGCTGTGGTCGTGGCACCGCATCACCAAGTGTCGTCGTATGACCGCTAAGCGGTCCGTCGTGGCGGGGTTCCATACTTGATGGGATGGTCTGACCGGATCTGGGCGGAATTTGACCACCAAGTTGACCACCAAGCGGGTGGACCGAGCCGGGTGTCAGTGAACTGCAGCGAACTTGTCGTCTCGAATAACTCCAGTTCAGCGGATTGGCACGAACTTCAACGGACTTCGAGGCACTTGCTGGGAGGGCCTACGGATCAGAAGGTGGGTTTCTGGTCACGGATACGTCGAAGCTTCATGGTGTCCTACTGCTTTGATCTGATCTGCCCTCGTCGTCGAGGCGTTCGATATGCCGGTTGCCAATGTTCTGAGTCCCCGCTACCTTGCGTCGAGATCACTGGTGGTCCTCGAAAGTCGGGGAAATCGTTGAGGGAGGGCATCGTGGGCTCGAAGTTCAACTCGTTTCTCGTCGCCACTTTCGCTACGGCTGCGCTAGTTGCAGGAGCCGTCGGGATCACGGCGAGCCAAGCTGCGGCCGACTCGGGTGCCTGGGGTCGCGGGCCATCGGGACCACCCACTTGGGGATCGCTGAGCGTGGGCTGCGGTCGCAGCAGCTACACATCCATCGGAGCCGCGGCTGCCGCCGCGTCGCCCGGGGCAACCATATTCGTGTGTGCAGGCACCTACGACGAAGACGTCGTGATACCTCCCACGACGCCCCTCACGATCGAGGGCGTGGGAAATCCGGTCATCGACGCGAGCGGGCTGAACAACGGAGTCCAGATCCTCGCCTCTCACAGTGAGCTGAAGGGCTTCACGGTGGAGAACGCCATCGGCGAGGGCGTGCTCGTCCAGGGCGTACCGGGCACACCCGTCACGGGCGTGACCGTCACGGACAACACCGTCGTCCACAACGACCAGGGCAACCCCACAGGGGCGCCTCTGACCACCTCTCCGTACTCGGAGTGCAACGGCTCGACAGAGGCTCCCGGTGACTGCGGTGAAGGAATTCACCTCATGGTCGCGGACAACTCGTCCGTCGTGAGCAACAACGTCAGCAACAACAGTGGGGGCATTCTTCTCACCGATGAATTCGGTCCCACCGAAGGTAATGTTGTCGCCTTCAACACCGTGTCCAACAACACGCTCGACTGCGGCATCACGATCGCCAGTCATAATCCCGGTGCGTTCGTGGGTGGAGTGCCCCAGAGCACCGCCGGTGGGGTCTTCGACAACCGGATCCAGTTCAACTCTGTGTCCGGTAACGGGATTGCCGGCCAGGGGGCGGGTGTCCTCCTCGCCACACCACTTCCGGGGGGCGCGGTCTACGACAACCAAGTGCAGAACAACCTCATCTGGAACAACGGGCTCGCCGGTGTGACCGTCCACAGCCACGCACCCGGGCAGGATCTCAACGGAAACGTGATCGAGGGGAATTTCATCGGCACGAACAACCTCGATGGCGACAAGGACTTCTCGCCGGCGGTGGACCTGTCCACTACCGGCATCATCGTCGCCGCCGTCGCGCCGCTTGCTATCACCATTGAGAACAACCTGATCGCCAACAACGTCTTCGGAGTGTGGACGATGCCCGCGGTGACGGCCACGGGAACAGGTTCGAACCTCTTTTACAGGGTGACCACGCCGGTGTTCGTAGCGTCCTGACTCCAGTCCCTCTGGGCCACGTAACAGGGGCACGTCACACGTCCGCGGATGCCTCGGTGTTCTAGCGGACGGACAGGGCGTCGGGCGTCGGCTTCGGCGACTATGGATTCATCGGGGCAAGCCCAAGACATGCTCGCCGACGATGTTCTTGTTGATCTCGGTGGTCCCGCCGGCGATGGAGGCCTGGCGCACCGCCAGCAGGTTCTCCCCCCAGCGGTCCGAGTGTACGAGAGCATCGAGGCCGATGAGATCCACGGCGAGCGCCGCCAGCTCCTGATCGCAGTGGGCCCACGACAGCTTGGCCAGTGAGCCGCCAGCGCCGGCGGCCGCCGGGTCGGACAGCGAGCGCTCCGTCAGGAAGCGCATGCACCGGATGTCGGCATACATGCCGGCCAGGCGCTGCCGCAGCACCGGGTCCTCCAGGCCCGCCCGGGCGCGGGGGTCCGCCAGGAGGTCGTCGAGCCGGTTGGCCAGCGACAGGTGCAGGCGCGCCACACCCGCCCGCTCGAAGCTCAACGTCGTCATGGCCACCGACCACCCGGCGTGGAGGGGCCCCAACATGGCGGTGCGAGGCACCCGGGCGTCGGTGAAGAAGAGCTCGGCGAAGGACTGCCCACCGGTAATGGTGGTCAGCGGCCGCGCCTCGATGCCCGGCGTGCGCAGGTCGACCAGGAAGCACGTGATCCCCGCATGTTTCTTCGCCGTCGGGTCCGTACGCACGTACAGCTGGCACCAGTCGGCGAAGTGCCCGAGCGAGTTCCACGTCTTCTGCCCGTTGATCACGAAGTCGTCACCGTCCTCGACCGCGGCAGTGCGCAGCGAGGCCAGGTCCGAGCCGGCGTCGGGCTCGGACATGCCCTGCGACCAGATCTCGTCGCCTCGCAGCATCGGCTGGAGGAAGCGCTCCTGTTGCTCCGGCGTGCCGAACTGCATGATGGCCGGGGCGATGTTGGAGACGCCGATCACGTTGACCGGCCCGGGCGCTCGCACCCGGTTGGTCTCCTCCAGGTAGGCCAGCTGCTCGGGCACGCCGGCGCTCCGCCCGCCGTGCTCGACCGGCCACGAGGGGGCTGCCCAGCCGCCGTCGGCCAGCGTGCGGTTCCAGGCCCGAAGGATCTCGAGGGACTCGCCCTCTATCTGGTGGCCGCCCGCCTCCACGACCTCGGGGGTCAGGTTGTCGTGGAGCCAGACGCGCAGCTCGGCCCGGAACGCCTCGGTGTCCGGTTCCTCCTGCGACGACGCCATGCCAACTCCCTTGCTCGTTGATGCGGCCCGGGCAGATGCCATTCATGTGCAGCTCGGCCGACCGGAATACTGGCCTAACGGGGTCGTCTCGGACCAACCGGCCTCGCCGGCACGAAGCTCAAGCCGATGCGCCGTTCTCGCGGATGAACTCGTCGAACAGGGGCACGGTGAAGTCGACCTGCCCGAGCCGGGGACTCCAGACAAGTCCCTCGCCGATGAGCGAGTCGCGGTGCATGGAGACGCGTCGCTGATCGGGGGCGCCGAACGCGTTCGCGACCGCGGCCACCGGGTACGGGCCGCTGCCGAGCGAGGCCATGGCGCCGAAATACTTCTGCGCGGTGTCGGTGGCCAGCTCGAAGCGGGTGCCGAAGAAGTTGCGGGCGAGCGGGTCCTTCACAATGGGACGGGCCCAGTCGTGGTCGGCTGAGATGATCGGCGTCGTCTCGGCGAAATTCCAAAGCTCCCGCCCGTATTCCTGCAGGAAATGCGGGAACCCGGCCGCCTCGTTCGCGATCTGGCGTGCCGTCTTCTCGTCGTAGTCGACCCCGGCCGTCGAGGCCGGGCCGACCAGCGCCTGCCAGGCGGCCGACTCGGAGAGGCGACCGATCTCGGCGTAGGAGAACAGGCGGTCCGCGTACGGCTTGGCCGCCAGCAACCGCACCCGGAGGTCCGGCAGACCGGCGTCGACCATCGTGACCGGAAGGCCGGCCCGGCTGATGGCCTGGAAGGCCATGCAGGTGGCGCCGAGCGCCGGGCCGTCGAGGTTCTGCATCTCGTCGATCAGGAACAGCACGCCCATCTGCTTGGCCCGGTGCCGCCGGCTCATGTTCATGAGGAGGCGGGCCGCCTTGCGGGCAAAGGTGGTCCGGAAGTCCGGGCTCGAGCCGACCTCTTGCACGTCGGTCGTGGCCCACCCGGCCTCGCTGGCCAGGACGTCGAACTCCATGAGGAGGACGGTCTTTCCGACCCCCCGGAGCCCGGTGTAGACGAGGCTGCGCTCGCAGGCACCCGCATCGAGCCGCTCGACGAGGGACTGAAATGCCTCCATGTCCTGGTCGCGCCCGGCCAACGTGCGGGGCGTCCGCCCGGCTCCCGGGGTGTAGTGGTGTCGCGCTTGGTCATGAGCCGGCTGCCCCGGCCTGATTCTCAGAGTTTCTGAACCAAACCTTAGAATACGCAGGGTTGCTCTTGGGGGAGTGAGCCCGGGCTCTTGAGGATGAGAATCGGGAGCTGTCCGGAGCCGGGCGCATTCCGTTCTCACCTGGTTGCGAAGACGAGGACGCCCGGCCAATTCGTGAAAAAAAGTTCGAAGGTTGTTGCAAAAGCCAGGTAGGCTGTTGGTCAGTACCTTCAGCATCGAGGGTTTAGCGAGGACGGCCTGCGCCGTCGGTCACATCTCCGGAGGCTTTGCGCCTCTCGAATCCCTCGAAGGTACGACGTCTCGGCCCCCCCCCTTCAAGGCCCCAGGGACGCCTGTTGCGAGAGATCAGGCGGATGTGACAGACGGCGCTGGCCGCCCCCGCCAATGAATTTCCCGAGGCGGGCGTCATGTCGTTCAGCGATTCGCCGGGTTTCGAACTTACGACCGGTTTCGAAGGTCGGAGTGCTCTGCTCGCCCTTCATGGGCGGCTCGAGAATCTTGCCGCCTTGGACCTCTGGGCGGCCTTGGAGAAAGTCGTCGACCTTCGGGACCTTCGAAACCTAGGGGAGGCCGTGGTCCTCGACCTCTCCGAGCTCGAATTCATCGGAGCCGCCGGGCTCCTGGCTCTGGCGCACGCCGAGAGGAGTTTTGCCGAGGCCGGCATCGAGTTGTCCCTTCGAACACCCTCGCGTCTCGTCCGCCGCCTCCTCGCAACGATAGGGCCGACCGAGATAGACCGGCTCGATCAGGCGCTAGCAAGCGTTGGCGAACTCGGTGCCGAGCAGGTCCGGGAGTCGAACTGTCCGGCCGTTGCGTCCAACTCCAAGCCCACGACCGAGGATGTCAGGCCGGTGACCGCCATCTCTGCCGCTCCCGACATGGTCGATGGAGTGCTCCGTCTTGTCGCCGAACTCGTACGCGTCTCGGTGAGTGGAGCTGACGGGGTCAGCGTTTTGCTGTTTCGTCACGGAAAGCTTTCGACCGTCGCCGCAACGGACGCGGCCTTCTTGGCAGTGGACACCCATCAGTGCGCGACCGGGGAAGGACCCTCCGTCGACGCTTCGCTGCAGGGGACTTCCTTCCGCGCCGAATCGTTGGATACCGACGCCAGATGGCCTTTGTTCACACCCCGGGCTCGAGGTCTCGGTATTTTGACCATTTTGGCCCTGCCTCTTCAAGCGTTTGAGAAACCCATCGGATCCCTCACTGTCTATGCCCGGACCGCATCGATTCTCAGCGCGGATGCGCAACAGACAGCCGAAGCGTTTGCCACTCAGGCATCCATGATCCTCCGCGATGCGGATGTCGGTGTCGCCAATACGCGGTTAGCCCTGCAATTCAAGGAAGTCCTGCGCAGCCGGGAGAGTGTCGCAAGCGCCAAGGGAACGGTCGTGCAGCGCGAGAGATCGAATGAAGACGATATGTTCACCAATCTTCTGCGCCAGTCGATCAAAAGTGGGGCAGTATGACCGGGCTGGGCTCGCGCGAACAAGGAGCAATGTGTCGCCCGGCTGGCCCGCCCTACGTATTGGACACGTCCCCGAGGTAGGCCACCGGGTGATTCTTGCCGAGCTCGGAGAATCTTTCGTTCAAGGCGTGAGCGATCACGTCGTGGTCTCGGCCCTCAGGGGCGACCAACCCGTAGAGAACGGTCTCAAGTTCAAATCCGGTGCTCATGCCACCGAGCTCGAAGTAACGCAGCCAGAGCTCGCCATGTGAGAGGCCGGCTTCTCGGCGATAGGCGTCGAGAACATCGAGCGGTTGCTCAGGCATCGGGGTGTCGGACTGTGTCGCCGTCGGAGTGTCCAGCGGAGCGCCTCATCGCCTCGGCTTCGTCGCGCAGCGGTTCACTTCGGCGCACGGACAATCGCAAGAGGGCGTCGAAAGCAGCGTCCTCGGCCAACCCGTAACGCTCCATCACCACTCCGATGGCGATAGCGATGGCCTCGCGGCTCCGCAGGGCTTCTTGGAATCGCTGCGCGCGTTCCGCGTCACCCACGCCAGTTCGGGCCGCGCTCAGGATCCTCGACGCCTGAGCAGCTACGCCCGCTGCGACCTCCTGATCCTTGTCCTCGAAGGTCTCCCCAGTGAGCGAATAGATATTGAGGGCGCCGACCGGCCGGTCAACCGACTTCAGTGGCGAGGACAAGATCGCCTTTATCCCGAGCCGGCGGGCTCGTGGCGTGAATGATGGCCATCGCGTCTCGGAGTCGAGTGACTCCACGTGGAACCAGTGACCCTTTTCCGCGGCATCGACACAAGGACCCTCGCCCGTCTCGTATTGATCGGCATCCATCGCCCTGATCGTCTCATCGGTCGCGGCCACCGTCATCAGATTCCCATTGCGCCGAAGCGAGATGCTCACGCCGTCAGCGCCATTGACCCGATAGCGAGCGAGGTCGACGACCAGCTCGAGCGCGCTGTCCAGCACGTCGAGGTCCGCCGGCATGGCGGTGAGCCGGTGGACCCCGGCGTCGAGACCCAACGGCAAGGACGGCGGAACACCATCGTTCCCACCCTTCCCCTCCGGGCCTAAGCCGCCGCGTGCGGGGAGGCCAACCGCCCTGACCCCGAAATCGGAGGAATCACTCATCAAACGAGAGCCAAAACACGGTCGGGGACCTCGGCCGGCAGAAAGACCCAGCTCCCGATGGCCAGTACGAGCAGCGGATCGCTACGGAAGAGAGGCAGCCGTCAACGATGGCGGTATCTTCGTCGGCTCGCACGAGCCCTGTCGAAGGTTCCATCGATGTGATCCTCGACGCGCACTGGCGCGTGGAAACTGTGTTCGAAGACCCTCTGGACTGAAGGTAACGACATGCATGCTACTGCCGATTGCCACGAGAATACACAGAGGCCTCGAGACAACGGTTCGATCCTAGGCGGAGAGTGCGCCGTTGCCCGCCACCGTCTCTCGGCGATCCGTGCCTCGGTCACACTTTGGGCTCTCCGCCTACGTCGGGATCCTCACCCGTGTCGACGAGGTCTTGGGCTATATCGCGCAGCTTGATATTGAGGTGCTGCGAGGCCCTGCGCAAAATATCGAATGCCTGGTCCGCGCTGATTCGTTCTCGCTCCATCAGGATCCCCAGGGCCTCGCCGATTACCTCACGCGTTCGTAACGCGGCCGCAAAGCCAGCCTCCCGGCGCTCTTCGTCTTCATGGGAATACGCGGCGGAGAGGGCAAGGCTCGCCAGTGAGGAGAGGATGACGGCTTTGGCCCGGTCGACAACCCCGAATGCGCTCGGAAAGCGAGCGTATAAGTTCACCGCGCCGCGGTGGCCATCAGAAGTCAGCGGGAGAGCCAGCGCACTACGGATGCCGATTGTCGCTGCCCCCGATGCGAAGCCGGGCCAGCGAGTATCAATACTCAAGTCCTCGGCGTAGAAAACCAGTCGGTGCGTGATGGCGTCGAGGCAAGGCCCCTCGCCAGAGAGATGCTGGAGCGCGTCGGCTTCCGTCACGATGGGATCGGTGTACGCGGGGGTCACGACCACATCGCCGTCGAAAAGGAAGATCCCGGCCCAATCACACCCGTCGATGGTGGAAACGGCTGTGGTGACCACACTGTCCAAGGTGTCGACGACGTTGCCCGCAGCGAACAGCGTCTGCCCCGTCTCGGCAACGACTTCGGCGAGTTCGGCGAGACTGTCACTTTCGATGGAGGGCAGACCTTCGGCAAACTCCATAGTCAGGCTCCCGTCGCTTCACTCCTCCGAGGGACTTTCAAGAGACACCCTCCCCAACAGAGCACCCGTGCCGAAAATAACCTGTATTCGGGGCCGGCGCTGATGCTGCGACCCCTTTCCGCTCTGTTTCGCAAATCACCCAATCCCGGCCAGTCACAGCCCCCGAAGCCGCCGAGCGGTGGCGTCGGATACCGCGCCGCCACTTGTGGTCCATCACCCGAGCTGGGACCAACGGGCCTGGTCAGCAAGGTGGCTCTGGTGCGGCCGCCGCGCCGATTCCGGCGGGTGGGGGCGGCGGCCTGACCTGATCCCACCGGATGTCACCCCCACCCGGCACAATGCACTTGTGGACGCCATCGAGATCAGGCTGAGGGACTCCTCCTTCGCCAAGACCTGCCCCCAGCGCGTCCAGCTCGACGTGCTGCAGCCCTGTGAGCCGCTGCCCGACCCGCCGTTCCTGCAGATGCTCTACCGGGCCGGCAACGAGCACGAGGACGACACCTTCGCCCTCCTCTTCGAGGGCGTGGAGGGGGCGGTCGTCATCGGGGCGGAGGACCTCAGCGACCGGGAGTGGCAGACCATGCAGGCCGTGAAGTCCGGGGCGCGGGTCATCGCCGGCGGACGGCTCCCGGTGGACCACGAGTCGCACCGCGTCGGGCAGCCCGACCTGCTCGTGCGGCACGGTGAGGGCTATCTCCCCGTCGAGGTCAAGTCGCACAAGGCGCTCGAGGGCGTCCGCAAGGAGGGGTCCGGGACGGCGCTGGTCTCCGACGTCACGACACCCTTCCTCGATGCGGCGGTGATCGATGCCGGGCACAATCCGCGCAAACATCTCGGCGACCTGATGCAGCTGGCGCACTATCGAGCGCTGCTCGACGCGGCCGGCATCGGCTCGCCCGGGTGCTTCGCCGCCGGCGTCTGCGGTTCCGAGGGCGTCATCGTGTGGCACGACCTGGCCGCGCCGGTGCTCGATCCGCCGGAGTACGTCGCCGACCCACCCGCCGCGCAGATCAGTGCCATGACGCGTTACGAGGTCGAGTTCGCCCACCGCGTCGGGATCTACGGAGCAGCCGAGGCCCACTTCTTCGACGAGGTCACGCCCCTGCTGGCCGAACCGGTCGTCTGCGAGCAGTGCGACATGTGCCGCTGGCGGGAGTGGTGCGGTGAGCGGCTCGAGGAGGTCGCCGACCTGAGCCTGATCAGCGGGGTTGGCGCCAGCCGCCGGACCCTGTACAAGTCCCACGGGATCGACAACCTCCATGATCTCGCCGCGCTCGACTGGCCGACGGCCGAGCTCGTCCGTGCGAAGGTCGATGTGGACGGGCTCCGTGCGAAGGCGGCGGGACTCCCGGGGTCGACCCCGCTCGCCGAGGTCATCGCGAACCGGCCGAAGCAGGTCGAGGTCCTGGTGGAGCTCGGCCTGGAGACGGTGGCCGATCTCGAGGCGATGGATGCGAAGACCCTCGCCGTGTGCGCGGCGGGTGCGTCGAACACGGCCGGGCAGATCGAGCTGGCCCGGGCCCGCGTCGGTGCGGCGCCGGCATACCGCAAGCGCGGCGTCGACCGGATCACGGTGCCGCGGGGCGACATCGAGGTCGACATGGACATGGAGAACACCAACGAAGGCTGCTACCTGTGGGGCGCCCTCGTCACCGATCGCCGCGGTGCGGTGCCGACGGCCCGGTACCTGTCCTTCGCCTCGTGGGATCCCGACATCGAATCCGGCGAGCTGCTCGCCTTCAAGGACTTCTGGTCGTGGTTTACCGACGAGCGGGCGAAGGCTTCGGGTGAGGGGGCCTCGTTCAACGCGTACTGCTACAGCAAGAGCGCCGAGCAGGGGCAGATGACCCGGATCGCCGACAGGCTTGGCCTGCGCGACGAGGTCGACGAGTTCTGGGCTTCCGACGACTGGGTCGATCTCTTGGATGTGGTCCGGGCGCAGCTGGTCACCGGCCGCAGCATGGGACTGAAGGAGACCGCGCCCATGGCCGGATTCGCCTGGCGATCCGGCGACAGCGCCGGCACACTGGCGATGGTCAAGTACGACCAGGCGGTCGACGAAGAGGCGGGTCCCGCGGGACGAGCAGCTGCGCAGGGGTGGCTCCTCGAGTACAACGAGGACGACGTGCGGGCGACGGCCGCCTTGCGGGACTGGCTCGACGGGCCGGCGCAGGAGCTTCCCCCGATCGAGACGGTGCCGGGCTGACCCGGGAGGCCGGTCGCGGCACCTCGTATCAGCGCTACGCGGGTTCCCAGGTGGTGTGCCGTGCGAGGTCGATGAACCGCTCGGCCGCCATGGAGAGTTCGAGATCCTGGTGGACGAACCCGACGGCGACGGTCTGAGGGGGCGTGAACGGCCTGAGCTCGATGTCCTCGTGCGCGGCCACGACACAGCGATAGGAGAGGAAGGACCCCATTCCGGCCTGGGCGGCCGCGATCCACGCCCCGCGGTCCTCGAAGACGACCGTCGACTGAGGCGTTGTCCCCGTCGCCTTCATCGCCGTGTCGTTGATGAGCTCACGGCGTCCCGAATCGGGCGGCGGCACGATCAGCGGCTGCAGCACCACGTCATCCCACGTCACTTCTCCCGGGAGATCGGTGCCCACCGGTGAGACGAAGACCACTTCGAGTTCGGCGACGGGTACACCGGTCAGCTCATCGTCGGTTGCCAAGGGGGTCATCTCGCTGAAACCGATCTCCGCCGTCCCCTCGTGGACGATCCGGAGCACGTCCTCGGCGTCGTCGGCCCGGCACACCCTGATGACGAGACCGGGTTCGCACCGCCGGAGCTCACTCAGGGCTTTGGTGAGGAGCAACCCGTTCGTGGGCGTGGTGGCGATGACGAGCTCGCGCCTGTCCCTCACCGCCAGCGCCGTCTGCGCGACGACATCGAAGGCGGCGAGTGCGTCCCGCGCCGCGTCCACGATCAGCTCGCCCGCCTCGGTCACCACCAGGCGCGTGCCCGAAAGCGCGAACATGGTGACCCCGTGCTCGGTCTCGAAGGCGTGGACAGAGCGCGAGATGACCGGCTGCGTGACACCCAGGGACCGGGCTGCGGCGCTGACCGATCCGAAGTCGCAGACTGCGACGAGGTAGCGCAGCTGCTGGACGTTCATGTCCGCAGAGCATAGGTGCTATGCCCAGAGTGGGACTTGTGGTGATCCGAACTTGATGGTCTTGTGGTGGCCTTCCAGAGTGCGGGGGTCATCGATGACGGGTCTGAGGCAGAAACTCACGGGAGGCGCCGCGGGCGCGCTCCTGGTGCTGGCCACGGCAACGTTCGGGCAAGTTGCGACGGCGACCGGGTCGGGAGCTCAGGCCCCGGTCGTGCGCGCCGCACTCGCTCCGGGCTCCATCAACAACGTGCTCGTCATTGAGCTCGAGAACGAGGACGCCACGGAGACGTTCGGCTCCGGTTCCGTGGCGACCTACCTCAACGGGACGCTGGTTCCGAAGGGCGAGTTGCTGGAGAACTACTACGCCACCGGCCACGTGAGCCTGGACAACTACATCGCCCAGATCTCCGGGCAGGCCCCGACCCCCCTGACCGACTCGGACTGCAACCTGACCCAGTACGTCAATGTGACTCCGGGGACCGACGACCCGAACAGCGCAACCTATCCGGGGCAGGTCGACGGCAACGGCTGCATCTACCCGGCGCCGACCGCCACGACGAACGGGGCACCGACCATCGCCAACCAGCTGGACGCGGCCGACCCCCCCAACGCCACCACCCACGTCGCCTCGTGGCGGGAGTATGCCGAGGACATGGGCAACGATCCGACGCGAGACGGAGGAACGGCCGACCCGCTCGGCGGGACCGATTGTGCCCACCCGACCGTGGGCGGAACCGACGGGGCTGCCGTGGCCGAGGCCGGTGATGCATACGCCACGCGGCACAACCCGTTCATGTACTTCCATTCCATCATCGACAACACCGCCGAATGCAATGCCAACGTCGTCCCGCTCGGGACGGTTGCGGTGGGAACGCCGAGCACGTTCAACGGCTCACCGCTTCCCGACACGTTCAGCGGCCACCTGGCCAACGACCTCTCCAGCGAGGCGACGACGCCCAAGTTCGGGTTCATCACCCCGAACCTCTGTGACGACGGCCACGACGCCACCTGTGCCGGCACCAACCTGGAGGGAGGCAAGACCGGCGGGTTGACGGCGGCGGACATCTGGTTGAAGCACTACATGCCGCTGATCATGGCCTCGCCGTCGTACCGGTCGGGTCAGATGCTCGTGGTCATCACCTCCGACGAAGGTGACGACACGGACACCACCGCGTGCTGCAACGAGCAGCCCGGTCCGAATTGGGCCTTCCCCGGTCACAGCCCCCTCCTGGGCGCGGCGCCCACCACGCCCGGTGCCGATCCCGGGGGCGGGAGGATCGGGGCGCTGCTGCTCAACTCCTCCTTCATACAGCCGGGGACCGTCGACACCACCGGGTTCTACAACCACTATTCGGCCTTGCGCAGCTACGAGGACCTGCTCGGATTGACCACGGGCGGCACGGATGGAGAAGGGCACCTCGGGTTCGCGGCCGCAGCCGGGCTGACGCCCTTCGGGCAGGACGTCTTCCAGCCGGCGGAGTCGCCGACCATCAGCACCAACCCGCAGAGTCAGTCGGTCGTCACGGGGGGATCGCTGACCTTCGCCGCGGCGGCAGACATCACGACACCGACGATCCAATGGCAGGCCTCGGTCAACGCTGGGGCCAGCTGGCTCAACCTGTCCGGCGCGACCAACCCCACCCTTACCGTCGGGCCACTCACGGCTTTCGAGAACGGATGGGAGGTCAGGGCCATCTTCACCAACTACAAGGGATCGGCGACGACGAGCGCCGCAACGATCACCGTCACCGCACCGACGACGGGTGTCGTCGTGCCCTCGAACGGTGCCACGTTGTCGGGGAATCAGTACCTCGACGCCGTCGCCTCTTCAGGGGTGAGCGGGGTCAGGTACGAGCTGACCGGGGGCAGCCTGAACGACACCGTGATCGCCACGGCCACCCCGACCATCTACGGGTGGCTCGCAAGTTGGAACACCACAACTGTGCCCAACGGGACGTACACCCTGCAGAGCGTGGCTTCGTCAGGGGGGCTCACCGGCACCAGCCCGGGCGTCACCATCAGTGTCGACAATCCGGCACCGACCACGAGCGTCGTGGTGCCGTCCAACGGTGCCGCGTTGTCGGGGAATCAGTACCTCGACGCCGTCGCCTCGCCGGGGGTGACCGGGGTCACGTACGAGCTGACCGGAGGAAGCCTGAGCGGCACCGTGATCGCCACTGGCACCCCGACCATCTACGGGTGGCTGGCGGCGTGGAACACCAGCACCGTGCCGAACGGGCCTTACACGTTGCAGAGTGTCGCCTCGTACGCCGGGGGCGTCAGCGGCGCGAGTGCTCCCATCACCATCTCGGTCTCGAACTGAGGTCCCGGCTCACGCGTCCGCCGTCAGCGATGCTTCGCGGCTCGTCGGTACCCGGGTCGGGGTCAGGCCGGCGCGGGCGCTGGCGAGGGCAAAGCGGTGCGCGTCCCGCACGGCACATCCGCCGTGGTCGTTGTTGAAGTAGACGTAGACGTCCTCGTCGTCGTCCCACAGGTCAGCGAGGCGGGCGGCCCAACTCGTGAGGGCCCTCCGTCCGTAACAGGGGGCCGGGCTGGCCCGACCCTCGTGCAGCCGCAGATAGCCCCAGTCGGCCGTCCTCCAGAGCGGGGACTTCCGTTGCGGCGTGTCGCTGAGGCAGAGGGCCGCTCGGTGCTGCGCCAAGATATCGGCCACTTCGTCGCTGTACCAGGAGTCGTGGCGCGGCTCGAACGCGACCCTGACGTCCGAGGGAAAGGTCCTGAGGGTCGCGGCCAGGCGCTTCGGATCGGCCTCGAAGTTGGCGGGCAGCTGCAAGAGGATGGGCCCCAACTTGTGACCCAGGCCACTCGAGCGGCCAAGGAGCCTCCGCACCGGTTCCGCCGGCTCGCTCAGACGCAGCACGTGGGTGAGATACCGGCTGGCCTTGAGGCTGAACACGAAGTCATCGGGCGTGGAGGCATACCAGCGTTCGAAGGTGGACCGTTCGGGCAGCCGGTAGAAGACGTTGTTGACCTCGACGGATTGGAACCGTTCGGCGTAGAAGGAGAGCCACTTGTCCTGAGCCAGACCGTCCGGGTACAGGCGGCCCCGCCAATCGGCGTACTGCCAACCGGAGGTGCCGATGATCACGCCCACGGGGAGCAGCTACCCCCGTCCGGCCCCGTGAAACCATCACGGTGCATGGGCACGCAGACCAGGACATCCAAAGAGGCCAAGCCCGTGAATCACACGGCCTAGAGAACGAGGTGCTCCATGGCCTCGGGGTTCTGCATGTTCTCCTCGATGTGCCGCTTCTGCTCCTCCGCTGATTCGTTCGTGCGCAGCAGCAGTGGGGAGACGAGCAGGCCGAGAAGCACGCAGCCGGCCGCGATGTAGAGCGCCAGCTGGTAGCCGACCGTCAACGAGTGGATCGCGGCGTGGCCGCTGGCGAGGAGGGACTTGGTCCGGTTCGCCGCGATCGTGCTCAGGAAGGCCAGCCCGATGGCGCCCGCCATCTGCTGCGACACGTTGACCACGCCCGAGCCGAGGCCGGCATCCTCGCTGGGCACCTCCGACATCCCGATCTGCAGCAGCGGCATGAACGAGACGCCGGCGCCGGCACCCAGCAACAGGAAGGCGATGAAGATCTGGGGGAAGTAGCTGGCGTGCTGGCCCGCGGCGCCGAACAGGACCAATCCCACCGCGGCCATGGCCATGCCCGGGTACATCACGACCTTGGAGCCGAAGCGGTCGACGAGCTTCGCCGTGATGCCGGTGGAGAGGGCCGCCATGACCAGCGCCTGCGGGAGGAAGGCCAGGCCGGTCTTCACCGGGCTGTAGTGCAGCACGTGTTCGAAGTAGAGCGCCCCGATGAAGAACGTCGAGAACATGCCCGTGATGAGCAGGCCGCGGATGACGGCCGAGCCGGTCAACGTGCGCAGCTTCAGAATGCGCAACGGCATGATCGGATTGGCCAGGCGCGACTCGAGCACCATGAAGACGACGAACAGGACGACGGCGAGGCCGAGGATCCCCAAGGTGTGCGCCGAGGCCCAGCCGTACGTCGTCGCGGTCACCACGCCGTAGATGGCAACCATCACCGAGATGGTGATGAGGGCGGACCCCACCCAGTCGATGCCCTGCTTGATGCCCAGGCCGACGTTCTCCACAATGAGGAAGCGGCCAAGGACGAGCGTGGCGATGCCGATGGGCACATTCACGAAGAAGATCCAGTGCCAGCTCAGGAACTGGGTCAGGACGCCTCCGGCGAGGAGGCCGATGGATCCGCCGCCGACGGCGACGAACACGTAGGCGCTCATCGCCTTGCCCCGCTCGAGCGGGCTCGGGAACTCGGTGACGATAATGGCGACGATCACCGAAGACGAGAGCGCCCCGCCGATGCCCTGGATGAACCGGGCGGTGATGAGCATGGTCTGGCTGTCGGCCGACCCGCAGGCGATGGAGGCGAGCACGAACAGGCCCACACCGGCCAGGAAGACCTTCTTGCGGCCGATGAGGTCGCCGAGGCGGCCGGCGAGCAGGAGGAAGCTGCCGAAGGAGATGAGGTAGGCGTCGACGACCCAGGTCAGGCCGGACTGGCTGAAGCCGAGGCTCTTCTGTATGTCCGGGAGCGCCACGTTGACGATGGAGCCGTCGAGGGCGTTCATGAACATGGCCAGGCAGACGACGACCAGGGCGACCCAGCGCCGGCGGTCGCCGGCTGCGCTCGAGTCCCGGGGAATGGTCCCTACCTCTTGGATAGTCATGATTTCGGGACTATCCTATAGGGGTGATCGATGAGGCCATGCAGGTAGGCTCAGCGTTGTGAGCCCTCGAGCCGCGGCCCGTCATTCCACGGGGACGATCGTGCTCCTGACCCGGTTGGCCAGGGCGGTCTACCTGCGCAGTTCCGTCGACCTCGTGGGCATGGCGCTGCGCAACATGGTCGTCCTCGCCTACCTGCGGGACCACCCCGGCGCCTCGCAACAGGCCATGACCGAGCAGCTCTCGATGGACTCCAACACCGGCGTCCTCGTCCTCAACGACCTCGAGGACCTGGAGTACGTGGAACGGCGGCGGGACCCCGCCGATCGGCGGCGCCATCTCGTCGACATCACGGACGCCGGCCTCGAGGCGCTCGAGGAGGCCGAGCTGGCGCAGGGGAGCATTGAGGACGAGATCCTGTCGGGGCTCGACGAGTCGGAGCGGGAGTCGTTCCGTGCACTGCTGGTGAAGGCGCTGGAGGATCACGATCCTCCGTCCAAGGGCTGAACCCACCTTCTGTTTCCAGAGGGGGATCCCGAACTGATGGGCGACCCGCCCGCTGGGTCAGTCAGTGGGCCCGAGCGGGACCTCACCCCGCAGCGTCACACGGTGCATGATGCGGCGCTCGCCCTCGTAGTCGAAGATCCCGAAGTGCATGGTGGCGCGGTTGTCCCAGAATGCGAGGGTCCGCGGCTTCCAGTGATAGCGCACGACGAATTGCGGGCTGGCCATGTGCTCGTAGAGGAGTCGCAAGAGTCCGCTGCTCTGGCTCTCGGACATGTCCTTGATGCGGACGGTGAACTTCGGGTTGACGAAGAGGTTCTTACGGCCGGTCTCGGGATGGACGCGGACGACGGGGTGGGTGGCGGGCAGCAACTTGGTCAGTTTCTTGCCCTCCCACACGTTGCCGTGACCTTCTGCCACGGCCTGGGCGTAGTACGGCTCGAAGTGGAACGCCGACAGCTCGTCGCACAGTCGCTGGAGGGGTTCGGCCAGCGACTCGTAGGCGGCACGCGTGTCCGCCCACATGGTGTCGCCGCCCGCCTCCGGCACGACGACCGAGCGAAGCATCGACGCCATGGCGGGCCGCTTCATGAAGGTGATGTCGGTGTGCCAGAAGTCCGTGCGGTCCTTCCCGCTCTCGATGGAGTGGATCTCCTTGCGCTCGACCACCTGCGGCTCCACCGGGTGACTCTCGGTCAGCGCGCCGAACCGCTCGGCGAAGGTGATCTGGGTGTCGTCGTCGAGGCGCTGGTCGGGGAAGAAGACGACCAGGCGCTCGAGCCAGACGGTGCGGATGGCGGCGATGACATCGTCGTCGAGATCCGCCGCACAATCGATGCCGTGTATCTCGGCTCCGATGGTCGGGCTCAGGGGGCGGACGTCGAGGTCGACCCTGCTCATCGTCATGCCGTCTATTTTGCCAGTCGGGGAACGGGTCAGACCCGCGGAGATCAACGACAAGGAGAAGTGACAAGGTGACGTCACGATTGGCCACGGACGCGGAGGTCGCCACCTGGCGGGAGGAAGGCTGGGTCCTGCTCGAGGGCCTCGTCGGCACCGAGGAGATCGATGACGTGGCTGGCGACCTGCGGGAGATCTTCCCGATCGCCCAGGAGCACCAGGCCGATCCCGAAGGCGTGTACGAGCGATGGAAGGGGCACCCGAAGGAACCCGAAGAAGCCTTCGCCTGGCCCGACGAGGGGCCCGGTTTCCGACCAGCCCAGCAGCGCTGGGGGGCCGCCTTCCCGTTCCCGGGCAGCGGATCCCTCAACCGGGTCTGCGTGCATCCCTCCATCGTCGATTTCGCCGAACGTGCCCTCGGCAACGACGACATCCGCCTCTACCAGGCCCACGCCAGCGCCAAGTACGCCGGCGTGACCAACTACGAGCAACCGATGCACCTCGACCGGAACCACTCGTGGCTCCCGGCCGCGAGCGGGTCGCCCTGGTGGAACCTGGAGGGGTTCCTGTATCTGACCGACGTGACCGAGGACGACAACCCCACGCGTCTGGTCTCGGTGCAGGACACCGGGCACATCGAGAACCCCTACGGCGTCCTCATGCCGAGGGGCAATCCCGAGATCTATGCCGCCGAGCGACCGGCCGCCGGCATCCGTGGCTCCTATCTTGCGTACCGGTCGGACACGTACCACCGCGGCGCGCCGTTCGGCTCGGGCACCGGGGCCCGCATTGTGGCCGCCATCGCCTTCAAGAACGCCGGGGTCGAATGGATCGGCTACGACACCCAGCAGAGCCGATCGACCGGGGCGGAGTGGACCGCCTTCGTCGAGGGCTCAACTCCACGCGAGCTGGCGCTCTTCGGCTGGCCCGCGCCCGGTCATCCGGTCTGGAGCGAGCGCCTGCTCGAACGGACCCAGGAGCGCTATCCCGCGCTCGACCTCGGTCCGTGGCGTGCAGCGGCCGCAACATAACCAGCTGCGTCACCGACGGGCCCGCGTCAGGGCTCAGCCCTGGGGCTTGATCACCGAACCCGTCGCGTACTCGGTCGCGTAGCCCTGCGCGTTGAGCGTGGTCCCGATGACAGAACCCGTGTTCGGCACGATGTACTTGGGCGAGCATTCGAAGGTCCCCAGCTTCTTCGGGTAGGCCTGCACCCACTTGGTGTTGTCGAGCTTCATCAAGAGCCCACACGATGCGGGCTGGTTCTTCGCCGGATCGGACGGCGCGTTGAGCCCCCCGCCCGTCCAGGTCGTCACCTTGGAGAGGTGGTTGATCATGCACTGGCGGGTCAGCGTGGAGCCGCAGGCCTTCGCCTCGGTGGCCCACAGCAAGAAGGACGAGGTGGCCTGCTCCCCGAGTGCCGAGGTCAGGCCGCCGGACTTCTTCACGATGGAGAGGTACTGCGCCACGGCCGGCACGACCTTGGCCGACTCCAGCGGCTCGACCCCGAGACGGACGTAGACGTTGTTGCCCAGCCCGTTGGTGTTCCACTGGGCGAAGGCTTCGGAGTACTCGGCGGCGTCCAGCAACCAGACCGGGTTGTAGCCGATCTGGTTCGCCGCTTCGAGGGCGCCGTAGAGGGTGGGTCCGGGGGTGGCATCGTTGAAGACGATCTGCGCGCCGCAGGTCTGCAGCTTCTGCATGAACGGCGTGTAGTTCGCCTCGCCGTTGTAGTTCACCTGGAACGGGCAGTCGACGAACTTCCAGCCGGCCTCGGTGTACGCCTGCACGGCCTTGGCCATGGACGCTTCCTGGGTCGAGAGCGTCGAGTTGTACTGACCGACGTGCTGCGTTTTGGAGCCGAAGAGCTTCTCCCCCTGGTAGGCGATGGACACGGGGCTGGCGTTCGCCGGGTTGGGCGCGGCCTGGTACATCTCGTACGCGTTGGCCACGACCGGGGAGACGGTGAAACCGGGGACCGCCGCGAGGTTGCAGCCGAGGCGGGTCTGTTCGGCCAGGCCGTCGAGCGCGAACCCTTCGCCGACCAACATGAAGTCGGTCTTGCAGGCCTGCGCCATCACCGATCCGACGTTCGTCACGGCGGAGTCGTAGTAGTCGCCCACGATCTTGCGCCCGTTGATGCCGCCCTCCGCATTGCACCAGGCGATCATCGCCTTGACCGCGTCGCCCATCTCCTGGTCGAGTCCGGGGCTGCCCGCGAAGCCCCGGTCGTCGCCATAGGCGATGTTGATGGTGGAGTCCGTCACCCCCTGGTCGGTGGCGCCCTTCGCGTCGCCCTTGCCGCAGGGCGACGGCAGCGTGCCGAACGTCGCGGATGCAGAGGACGATGCCCCGCTCGACGCCGGGGCAAGGAGCACCCCGGTCGCGGTGAGCGAGGCAAGCAGCAGAGCCGCCCCCGCAGCTCGTATGCCGATGATCCGTGTCATGGCCGAACCCCCGTCTGCACAACGCGGTTTCTGTTCCTGCCACCCCGCAGACCAGAACCGGCTCTCGTGTGCACCGGCACCCTACCAATCCGGCATCCGGAAATCCCGCCGTGCCGTATACCGCGGTGACGTGTATGGAGTTCGGGACGGAGGGCGGCCAGATGCTGGCCCGCGTGCGGCCACTGCGGCGGTTCGCTGACCGGTCAATGACCGCGTTGGCGCGCGTGCTGATCCGGGTCTTCTTCCGGAGCATCGAGATCGAGGACGGGGAGCACCTCCCCGACGCAGGACCGGTGGTCCTGGTGGCCAACCACACCAACGGGCTCGTCGACGGTCTTCTGCTCATGGCTGCGCTCCACCGCTTTCCGCGCTTCCTCGGCAAATCGACCCTATTCAAGATCCCTCCCCTGTGGCCGTTCCTGAAGCTGGCCGGCGTCATCCCGGTGTACCGGTCGATCGATGCCGTGACGGGAGACCACAACGTGTCGGCCTTCGCCACCAGCCACACGCTGTTACGGGACGGTGGGATGGTGGCCGTGTTCCCCGAGGGCATCAGCCACGACGAGGTGTCGCTCCAGCCACTCAAGACGGGCGCCGCCCGGATCGCCCTCGACGCCGCTGCTGACGCGGCCGCGGAGGACCTGGTGACGGTCGCCGTCGGGCTCGTCTACGACGCCAAGGCCCGGTTCCGCTCGCGTGCCCTCGTCCGGGTCGGGCAGCCGGTGAAGTTGGCCCAATGGGCTGAGGCCTACCGGCGCGACGAGCGGGCCACGGTGCGCGCCGTCACCGAGGACGTCGCCGCGCAGCTCGAACGCGTCAATCCCCCGTTCTCCTCGTGGGCGCAGGCGACGCAGCTCTCCTGGATCGCCGAGCTGGTCGTCCGCGGTCCCCGTGAGGACCAGCCCGACGTTCCCGGGTTGGCCGACAGGGTCCACGTCGCAGCGCGACTCGCGGCCCGACAGGACGCGTGCCCCGAATCGCTGCAGCAGCTGTTCACGGACTTCGCGATCTACGAGCGCGACCTCGAGCTGCTCGGTGTGAGCGACGCCCAGCTGGTGGCAGGCTCACGGGCCCACCGCGTGGGCCTCCAGCTCACCTGGTCCGCCCTCAAGCTCCTCGCGGCGTTCCCGTTCGCCGCGATCGGGGCGCTGGTCCACGTCCTCCCGTTTCAGATCATGAAACAGGTCGGGAAGCGCCCGTCCAACGAGGGCATCAGGGCCACCGTCAAGCTGCTGGGCTGCCTCGTCTTGTTCGCGGCGACCTATGCGCTGGTGGGGGTGCTCGTCGGTCGCGCCTACGGCGCGTGGGCCGGGCTCGGCGCAGCTCTTGCCGCGCCGCTGTGCGGCTTTCTCACGGTGCGCCTCGTGGAACGGGTGCGACGGTGTGGCGGCGTGGTCGAGGGGTACCGGATCATCAGGGCTCACCGGAACATCCTCGGACCGGTGTTGGCGCACCGCGCCGCGGTCGTGCGGGACGCCCGATCGATCCTGCGCCAGCACTGAGGCCGGGCCCCGTCAGGTACGGCCTCCACCGAGCCCAGGTCGCGGGTTCTGGCATCGAGATCTGCGGCGCCGCCTCCCTGGCCGGGGTGGTGGATCCCCGCCTTCAGCGCTGCTTCCCCTGAGTCGGCGTGCCGGGAGAGCCAGACGGGATCCGCTTCGGTGCCGGGATGCCTGAGCACCGAGCATTTCCCCAGGTGACGGGCTGTCGTGACCCGCCTGGGTGGGGATCCTCTCCAGCTCCGCCATTGATCAAGTTGCCCGGTCGAATGGTCGATACCAGGAGGCTGAGCCGATCGAACAAAGCGGGGGACATGGGGCTGGTTTCTCAGGATGGCGCGAGTGAGCCCGCTCGCGCCGACCGGCCAGAACCTCCGGTTCGAGGGTCGTCGGCCGAGCGATCGCGGCTGAATCTCGGCAAGCTGCCCTACCTGGTCGGGCCGGTCGCGTTCGCCCTCGTCCTGGTCCTCATTCGCTTCGGCTACGTGGCGCATGTGCGGTGGTGGGTGTGGCTCATCGTGATCGTCGGGGCCACCGTGATCAATGTGGTGGTGGACCGCATCTACCAGGCGCGCCCGAGCGCGTTCAGGCTCGATCTCCGGGTCGTCAGCCAGGTGGCCGCGGTCACGTTGGTCATCAACCTCACGGGGTGGGGTCCGGTGCTGTGGGCGGCGTACATCTTCATCGCCCTGGAGAACATGGCCCGGGCGGGACGCGCGTCTGGCGGGCCACGGTGCTCTGGAGCATCTGCGGCATGGTGATCGGCCAGATCTGCCTCAATCAGGGTTGGCTGCAGTCGGAGCTGAGCAGGTCGGCGGCGGCCTCCCTGAACGTGATGGGCGGCTTCGTCCTCTTCTTCGTCATTCACATGGCCGGCGCCATCATGGAGCAGAACGAGACGGCGCTGGCTCAGAAGGAGGAGGCCGAGACCCATCTCCGGTTGAGCGAGGACCGGTTCCGCTCGCTCATCCAGAACTCGTCCGACGTCACGATGATCCTCGGTGATGCGGCCGAGTTCAGGTACGTGTCACCGGCGATCAGGGACCTCCTGCACTACGAGCCGGAGGAGCTCGTCGGCCTGAACTCGACCGATTTCGTGCACCCCGAAGACCTCCATGCCGTCCAGACGCTGCTGGGAGGGGACTTCCAGTCGCACCCCGGGACCGCAGCGCTCGAGTTCCGCATGGTGCGCAAGGACGGGATGGCCCGCGACGTCGAAGCCGTGGTGTCGAACCAGACGGACCGGCCCTCGGTGGCAGGGTACGTCGCCAACATCCGTGACATCACCGAGCGCAAGAAGTTCGAGGCCCTCCTGGCTCACCGGGCCCTGCACGACCCGCTGACGGGGCTGGCGAATCGTCAGCTGATCCTCGACCGGGCGCAGCAGATGCTGGAGCGGGCCCGGCGTTCGGGTGTCCCGATGGCGGCGCTGTTCATCGATCTCGACAACTTCAAGGACTCCAACGACTCGCTGGGTCACGGGGCGGGCGACAAATTGCTGCAGATGGTGGCCGGGCGACTGCTCGGCATTCTGCGCTCGGGCGACACCGTCGGGAGGCTCGGGGGCGACGAGTTCGTCATTCTGGCCGAGGGTGTCTCCTTCGCACGCGGGCCTGAGATGATCGGCCAGCGGGTGCACGAGGTGCTCAAGCCGGCCTTCCACCTTCCGGGGAGCGACGGCATGACGATCTCCGTCTCGGCGAGCATCGGGATCGCGGTCGGCGATCGCCCGTCGGCCGAGGATCTCCTCCGCGACGCCGACATCGCGCTCTACCGGGCCAAGGGGGCGGGTCGTGACCAGTCCGTCCTCTTCGAGCGTTCCATGCAATCGGCGGCCAAGGAGCGGCTGACCCTCAAATCGAACCTCGAATCAGCGCTCGAGCAGGCCCAGTTCACGCTCGTCTACCACCCGATATTCGATCTCGCGGGGATCCAGATCCAAGGTGCCGAGGCGCTCCTGCGCTGGCAGCACCCCACCAGGGGCACCATCGAGCCCGAGGTCTTCGTCCCGGTGCTCGAGGAGCGCGGCCTCATTGTGGACGTCGGCCGGTGGGTGCTGAACGAAGCGTGCCGGGAAGCTGCCGTGTGGCACGCGCGCGGTCACCGCTCGAGCATCTCGGTGAACGTCTCCATGCGACAACTCGAATCGGACCAGTTGCTCGACGACGTGCAGGACGCGCTCGTCGCGCACGACATCGATCCGGCCCTGCTGATCCTCGAGGTCACCGAGTCCTCGCTCATGCGCGATTCCGTCGCCACGGTGGCCAGGCTCAACCTCCTGAAGCAGCTGGGCGTCAAGATCGCCATCGACGACTTCGGCACCGGGTACTCGTCGCTCGCCTATCTGCGGCAGTTCCCGGTGGACGTACTGAAGATCGACCGGTCGTTCGTGGCGGACATGAGCCGGTCGCCCGACGGTGCCGCCCTGGTCCACACGCTGGTCGAATTGGGCCGCACGCTGGGACTCGTGACGCTGGCCGAAGGCATCGAGACGCACGAGCAGCTCGAAGGACTGCGGGGCGAGCACTGCGACCAGGGTCAGGGGTTCTTGTATTCGGGACCGCTCGACGCCGGCAAGATGGCCGCGCTGCTCGACACCGTCCGGGCGGGGCGGCCGGTGTCGTCGTAGACAGGGGCGAGGGAGGCTGGCCCCGCGAAGGGAGTCGGCAAACGTCGTCCCGGGTGGTGTGGGCCCGCGCCCGGATCAGCCCCCGAGACGGATCGCCACCGCGGCGTCGGGCTCGAGCACCCGGAAGTTGAGACTCTCCTCGAGGTAGAGACGCACGACGTCGGCATCGTGATCGAGGTAGCCGATGGAGAGGTCCTGGCCGCTCTCGATCTTGAAGTCCCCGCCGCGCAGGCTGAGCACGACGCCGCCTTCGATGCCGGGCGCCCACACGAGTGGCCCGCCGAGGATTTTGCGCAGGTGGTCCTTCAGCAACTCCCCGCCGTACTCGGTGGTCTCGACGATCGTGGTGTACATGTCCGGGCAGATGGCCAGCCCGTAGGGACCGTCGATGCCGGCCTGGCGCAGCGCCTCGACGCCGCGGGCCACGCCGTCAGGCGCATGCGCGATGTCAGAAATGGCGACGGGCTCGTGGGAGGTGCTCTCGGTGATGCCCTCGATCCCGGCGGCCTCGTACCCGTGGAAGACGATGGCGTTCTCGCCCAGCGCAATCTGTTTCAGCGCCTCGTCCAGCTCGGCCAGATCCGGGTTGGACGTGCCGCGGTCGACGTCGTCGAGCTCAATCCGCGAGACCTTGAATTCGGTCCGGAGCTCGACGAGGGGGAGCACCTTGCGCTGCGCGGCGGCGACACCTTCGGACGGCCCGGTGATCTCCTTGATCCGCCCGAGGTTGGTCGACGAGTGGGTCCACCCGTGCGGGCCGGCGAAGTCGACCAGCTTGCGGGCGGCCAGATAGGTGGGGAGGCGAGACTTCGCCTCGTCGTCTATGACGTCCCAGCCGGCTTCGGAGATCGGGGCCAGTTCGCGATGGAGGTGATTCATCGCCCCGCTCCCTTCAGGCTGCCGATGCCGAGCGAACCCGAGGCGACGGCTGCCGTGCTCTCGCCGGAGTCGCCTTCGCCCACCTCGACCACCTCGCCCACCTCGGTGACCGGAACGGACGAGTACAGGAACTTGCGGAGTTGGGTGTCGAGGGCGCCATCGCGCCGGCGCAGCCACTCGAGGGCCATGGCGGCATGCTCCTTTTCGTCGTCGCGGTTGTGGATCAGGATGGCGGCCAGGCTCTCGTCCGTAGTGGCCTTGGCGCGCTGGTCGTACCAGTCGATCGCCTCGAGCTCCTCGGCCAACGACTGCATGGCGCGGTGGTAATCGAGTGTGGCTTCATCGAGCAGCTCAAGCGGCTCATGGAATCCCTCGCTGGCCAAGGCCCTCTCCTCCGGTCGCTTCCCACAAACCCGGGCGGTCGGCCCGGGACCATGCCCACAGTAAAGCCGTTGCGGGGCGCTGCAGTCCACGCCGCGACCTGGGCTGGGGCTGGTCGCGGGGGCGCGCGTCCGCCCTGGTCAGTGGGGAGGGGCGCTGCGAGGCCGGGGGTGGACCTGGGGATATCCCAGCGCCGCTTGAGCTGCAGTTGCTAGACATTGGCTGTCGGGTCCTCGCCGACCACTAATTCCAAGGAGTGCTTTTCCATGCTTGCTTCCAGTTACCCGGTCCTCGACGCCTTTTTGACGATGCTGTACTTCTTCCTCTTCATCATCTGGATCTGGCTGCTGATCATGGTGTTCATGGACGTCTTCCGCAGCCACGACATGGGCGGCTGGGCCAAGGCGCTGTGGGTGATCTTCATCATCGTCCTGCCCTTCCTGGGCGTCTTCGTGTACCTGATCGCCCGGGGCGGCAAGATGCACGAGCGGGCGGCCGAGCAGGCGGCCCAGCAGCAGAAAGCCTTCGACCAGTACGTCAAGCAGGCGGCCGGCACGCCCGGTGAGAGCTCCGCCGACCAGCTCCACAAGCTGGCCGACCTCAAGTCGCAGGGCGTGCTCACCGACGCCGAGTTCGAGGCCCAGAAGGCCAAGATCCTGGCCAGCTAGGCAGGCGCTCCCTCGTCACCGAGAACAGTTCGCCCGGTGGCGACGCAGGAAGACCACGAATCCGAAGAGCCCCGTCCGGCCTCACCCACAGAGAGCGGTGCCGAGCCTGATGCGCTGTCGCAACGGCGCGCCGTGCAGATGGAGCAGGAACTCGCCTCGCCACCGCCCTGGCGGTCGATCGTCAAGAAGACCGTCATGGCGGTGGTGGCAGGCATCACCCTCTACCTGGTGTTCCCGAGCCTGGCCGCGGTCTTCGGCTCCTTCCCGAAGCTGACCTCGCTCGATCCGATCTGGTTCACCTTCGCCTTTGCGCTCCAGGTGGCGCACTTCACCTGCACCATCTCGCTGCAGAGGATCGCGCTGCGCACCAAGGCGTGGTTCTCGGTCACCACGTCGCAGCTGTCCGGCAACGCCATCAGCCTCATTGTGCCCGGGGGTGCCGCCTTCGGGGCTGCCACCCAGTTCCGGATGCTCGCCGCGGCCGGGAACGATCCGGCCACCGCAGTGGCGGGGCTGACCGCCTTCTCCTTGCTCGGCATCGGCGGGTTGCTCGCCCTTCCCGTCTTCGTCCTCCCTGCCATCATCGCCGGGACGCCGATCGCCAACGGCCTGCTGCACGCGGCGCTGCTCGGCCTCGCGGCCTTCGTGCTCTTCGCCGGCTTCAGCGCCGCGGTGCTCATGCTGGACGGGCCCCTCCAGTGGGCAGGCCGGGTCATTCAGGCGGTGCTCAACCGCATCAGGCGGAAGTCGGCGCCCATGACCGGCCTGCCGGACCGGCTCGTGTTCGAGCGCAACCGGATCCGGCGGGTCCTGGGCCGGCGCTGGAAGGCGGCCACGCTGTTGAGCACCGGGCGCCTCGCCTTCGACTTCGGGACCCTGCTGGCCTGCGTCCGGGCCACCGGAGTGAAGCCCAACCCGTCGTTGATCCTTCTGGCCTACGCCGTGGCCGGGCTGCTCGCCCTCATCCCCCTCACGCCCGGTGGCCTCGGGATCGTGGAGGCCGGTCTCAGCGCGCTGCTGATCCTTGCCGGCGTGCCCGGGGTCGATGCCGTCGTGGCCACGCTCGCCTATCGCATCATTTCCTACTGGCTCCCCATTGTGGTGGGGCCCTTCGCCTACTTCGCCTTCCGGCTGCGCTACGGGAAACCGGGGCAGGACGGCGACGGGGCGGCCGGCGCCGGGGGAGCGGCTCTGGCCGCCGGCTGACGGGGCCGCCGGCGGACGTGGGAGAATCCACGGCTGATGTACGAGGGGACGTGGGAATCCGTGGGGACCCACCGGGTGCCCGACTGGTACGACGACGCCAAGCTGGGGATCTTCATCCACTGGGGCCTGTACTCGGTGCCCGGGTGGGCCCCGCGCGTGCCCGACATTCAGCAGCTGCTCATCCATGACGGACCGAAGCGGATGTTGCGGGAGAGCCCGTACGCCGAGTGGTACCTCAACTCCATGCAGATCAAGGGCAGCCCCACCCACGAATACCACGCCCGCACCTACGGGGAGGACTACCCCTACGACAACTTCGTCCGCACCTTCAACGACGCATCGTCCGGCGCGGATCTCGACGGCATCGCCGAACTCTGCCAGGCGGCGGGAGCACGCTACGTCGTGCTCACCACCAAGCACCACGACGGCTTCGCCCTCTGGCCCTCTGCCGTCCCGCACCCGGCGAAGGGCGAGTACCACGCCCGGCGCGACCTGGTAGGCGATCTGACCGATGCCGTGCGGGCCCGGCGCATGCGCATGGGGCTCTATTACTCCGGCGGGTACGACTGGCCCTACAACAACGCCGTGTTGTCGACAGCCGCCGATGCGGTGTTGGCCGCGCCCCAGGGCCCGCGCTACGTCGAGTACGTGACGGCCCACTACCGCGAGCTCATCGACCGCTACGCGCCATCGGTGTTGTGGAACGACATTGCATGGCCGAAGGATCCCCGGCTGCCCGAACTCTTCGCGCACTATTACAACACCGTGCAAGAAGGCGTGATCAATGACCGCTGGAGAGAGCCCGGCCTGGCCCGCAACAAGGTGACCGATGCGGTGGTGCGCGGGGCGGGCGCAGCCATCCAGGCGCTGTGGCAGTTCATTCCCGAGCAGCGCAAGCACCTCACCTTCGCCACCCCGAAGCACTACGACTTCCGCACCCCCGAATACGAGGTGCTGCGCACGGTGACGCCGCGCAAGTGGGAGCTCGCCCAGGGCGTCGGGCACTCGTTCGGCGCCAACCGCCACGAGCGGCCGGAGGACATCATTTCGGAGACGGACCTCATCCAGCGCTTCTGCGACGTCGTGTCGAAGAACGGCAACCTCCTCATCGGGGTGGGCCCGCGGCCGGACGGGACCGTCCCCGACATGCAGCAGGCGCCGCTGCGCGGGCTCGGGGCGTGGTTGGACGTCAATGCGGAGGCGATCTACGGCAGCCGGCCCTGGGTGCTCGCCGAGTCGGCCACTGTGGACGGGACGCCGTTGCGCTTCACCCAGAGCGGCGAAGGTGTCTACGCGCTGGTGCTGGGGATGCCGCATGCGCGGCGGATCACCATGCGGGCGATCGACGGCTCGCGGGTGCGACGGGTGCGCCTGGTCGGGGCGGACGCACCACTCGACTTCGCCGTCGAGAGCGGTGGTGAACTGTCGGTCACCCTGCCCGAGCAGCTGCCCATGGCAGCGGTGACCGTGCTGGACCTCGGGATCGACGTGCGGGCGCGGGTGGGCCGAGCCGGGTGACCCGGCGCGTGTGTGGTCGGGGCGGTGTCGTTGTTGCTCTGTTGTCCTTCCGGGGTGACATTCGGCCCTGGTGGTGAGGCGGCGTCTTCGCCAAGATCTTTCACACCAGGGGGCGGTAGGCGGAGAAGACGGCAGCGCGTGGTGGTCCGAGGGAGAGCCACCACGCGTCAGCCGCCTTCACGGTGGTGGCGAATCCCGCCGCCGGGCGGTCGGGCCGTGTAGGTTCGGTCGACCTGGCCGAATGGGGGGGTGCACACTGCTGCTGCTTGACCTGTTCCTGATCGGGCTCGTGGTCACCCTGGAGCCCATCCCACTCACCGCGATGATCCTGCTGCTGGCGACCGAGGGTGGCCTGTTGAAGGGCCTCGGTTACGTGCTGGGCTGGATGCTCACCCTGGTGGTGATCGTCGCCGCGACCGTGCTCGTCACGGGGGGGAAGCCGCTCATCCCCCATAGCAACCCCTCGACGGGCGCGCTGGCGTTGAAGCTGAGCATCGGCGTGGTGCTCGTCTTCATCGCCTACCGGCGCTGGGGCTCGTGGGGCACGTCCGAACCGAAGGGACAGCCGAAGTGGATGCGGGGCATCGACCGCGTCAACCCGTTGAGCGCGGCGGGCCTCGCCTTCTTGCTGCAGCCGTGGGTCCTCGTCACGGCCGGCGTGGCCACCATCACCGGGGCCAAGGTCTCGTCGACGGCGCAGTACGTCGCCGTATTCGCCTTCTGCGTGTGGTGCTCGGCGAGCTACCTCGTCATGGAGACCTACGCGGCGCTGCGCCCCGAGAAGGTCAAGAGCATGCTCGCCGCGCTCCTCAGGTGGATCACGTCGCACCGGGACCAGGTCATTGTGATGCTGTCCCTCGGGTTGGGGCTCTACCTCATGGCCAAGAGCATCTACGGGCTGGTCAGCGTGGGCTGACCGCGGCGTGTCCGCCGTTGTCGTCCGGCCGGCGGACACACGGCTGGCTCCGGGGACGGTGGGGCGCCACGGTGGGGGGCGGGGCTCCTGCAGGGCCCGGTTCCCAGGTTCGGGGCGGCGTCGAAATATGGGTTTCGTTCGGCGCCGTCGTTGGCTATCTTCTGCTTTCCCAGGGGAACGTGCAGGAGTCGGAATGCAGAACCATCATCCCGAGGTCACCCAGCGCCCAGACCGGGCCTGGGTGGTCGAGTGTGCCCAATGCCGTAACGACCCGACCTCGACTGTCCCGATCGGCATCGGGATGCCGCTGCGGGACCGCGAGACCGCCGAGCGGCTGCGGGACAACCACGCAGCGCGTCCCGTGCGGGCCGCCGCCTCTTGAATCCCGCTTCCGACGTAGACGGAGGGGCCGGCGTGGGCGCCGGGGGGGTGGTGACCAAGGGCAGTCCCCGGGCGGTGGGGGAGACGGTGGCCCGGCTCGTGGAGCTGCTCACGTCGAAGGGCATCAAGGTCTTCGCCGTCATCGACCAGCAGGCGGAGGCACGTGCGGTCGGGCTCGAACTGCGGGAGACGACGCTGGTGATCTTCGGGAATCCGGCGGCGGGCACGGGCGTCATGGTGGCCTCGCCGTTGGCCGCGCTCGACCTCCCGTTGAAGGTCCTGGTCTGGGCCGAACCGGGCCGGGGCACCTCCGTGAGCTACACCGCTCCGGCCACGCTCGCTTCCCGGTACGGCCTGAGCCCCGAGTCAGAGGCGGCCCTCGAGGCCGTCAACGGACTGACCGACGCCCTCGTCGCCGACTAGGGCCGGCCCTCCACACCCTCATGCAGAGGTGTGCTCAGCCGGTGCCCTGCTCGGCGACGACCTGGGAGGGGTGCCCGACGAGCTTGGCCGAGAACTTGACCGCCTTGACGGCACTGGTGGCGCCCGTCTGCAGCGTGGCCCCCAGCACAATCAGGATGATGCCGAGCCAGAAGACGTAGGGCCAGCCCAGCATCAAGATGCCGAGTCGGCCGAGCATGTACGGCGGGGAGCACACGACGGCGCCCACTGCGCCGCCGACCGCCGATGCCGCCAGGACGTCCCGGCGTGACTGGACCTTTTTCTCCACACCGACGATGCGGGCCGGCACGGCGATGTAGCAGAGCATCATGATGCCGACGACGATGCTCTGGCTGATCACGAACGGCCAGTGGCCCCAGCGGGTCGTGATCAGGGCCGAGAAGGCCAGTGCGGCACCGATGGAGCAGCCCCAGGCCAGGATGGTGCGGATGTGCCGGTTGGCCCGACTGAACGCAGGGCGGATCTTCGGCGGCCCCGGTACCGAGATGGTGAAGGCGAAGACGCCGTTCAGATAGAAGCTGGCCGCGGTGAGGGCGATCACCCCGACGATGCAGGGGATCAGGAGTGGGCCGCGGATGACGTGGAACTGCTTGCCGTGGAGGACGTGGAGCTTGATGTCGAGCATGGCGATCCAGATCCACATGGCGGGGACGATCTGAATCAGTGCGAGCCGCCAGTTGGTGTAGAGGAGCTTCACGCCCTGGAACAGCATGAGGAAGGCGCCCACGATCAGGGCCAGCGGGGCGAGCCAGCGGCGGCGCTGGCTCAGTTGGATCACCGCCTGCTCCACCGCCTTGTCGTCGCCGCGTCGGATGGCATCGGTGAGCCGGCCGATGGACGCGCCGACCCGGGCGCGTCGCGTGGGTGGGGCCTCGGGCGAGGGACCGGCGGATACCGTGGGCCCAGAGCCGTCCGATGCGCTCCGATCTCCGCCATCCACCGTCACTGGTTGCCCCTCATCGCCGACCTCGACTCTGCCATGGTGACGCCGGGGCGGACGGGCGGGCAAAGACTGAAAGGGTAACCGGGCCGGGTCGTGCGACGCGGCACGCGCCGGCCCAACCGGCGGATCACGCGCCCGCCGGCGCGAAGGGGGCGCCGGTGGTCGTAGCCTCGGAGCGGCATGATGACGCGGCGACGTGTCGGGGGAGGTGGCCGAGCATGGCTGAGGACAAGGGGATCGAGCTGGCGGAGAGCCCCGAATTGACCATCTCGCACAGGAGCGTGGCGGAGTGCAGGGCGAGCGGCAAAGAGGCCCGGGCCAAGGTCCCCCGGGAGCTCAATGCCACGTTCGAACCGGCCCCGGACCGGCCCGATCCCGTGTCGCTGCTCCAGGAGCAGGCGAAGAACAGGGTGCAGGAACTGGTGCCGATCCGCTACGGCCGGATGCTGGTCTCCCCCTTCACCTTCTACCGTGGCGCCGCCCTCATCATGGCCTCGGACCTCTCGACCACGCCGTGCTCCGGCCTGACGGCCCAGCTCTGCGGGGACGCGCATCTCTCCAATTTCGGGGTGTTCGGGACACCCGAACGACAGCTCATCTTCGACTGCAACGACTTCGACGAGACGCTTCCCGGCCCGTGGGAGTGGGACGTCAAACGGCTGGCCGCGAGCGTCGTGATCGCCGGCCGCAACAAGGGCCACGCCAAGGCGGTGCGGACCCAGGCGATCATGGCCTTGGGGCAGACGTACCGTGAGTCGATGCGCCAGATGGCGACCCTGTCGAACCTGGAGGTCTGGTATTTCCACGTGGAGGCATCGGAGCTCGTCGCGTCGCTGGAGTCCCAGGCCGCCGCTTCGGGCTCGAAGAAGGACGCGCACATGGCGGCGACGGCGACCAAGCTGATGGCGAAGGCGCAGACGAAGGACAGCCTGCGCGCACTCGACAAATTGACGCACGTCGTGGACGGCCAGCGCTGCATCATCAGTGACCCTCCGCTGGTCGTCCCACTCGAAGAGCTCTTCCCGGAGGTGGAGTTCGAGCAGACGAAGGGGATGTTCAAGGACCTTCTGCGCCGGTACCGCCAGAGCCTGTCGACCGACCGCCGCCACCTGCTGGAGGAATACCAGTTCAGCCAGATCGCCCGCAAGGTGGTCGGGGTGGGCAGTGTCGGGACGAGAGCCTGGATCCTCCTCCTGCACGGCGCCAGCCAGGAGGACGTCCTGTTCCTCCAGGCCAAAGAGGCGGACGCGTCGGTCCTGGAGCGCTTCACCAAGAAGAGCCAATACGGCAATCACGGTGCCCGGGTGGTCGCCGGTCAGCGCCTCATGCAGGCCGCCAGCGACATTTTTCTCGGGTGGCAGCGGACCGACGGCATCGACGGCGTCAGCCGCGACTACTACGTCCGCCAGCTGCAGGACTGGAAAGGGTCGATCGACACCGACACCATGATCCCCGAGGGCTTGGAGGCCTACGGCAAGGTGTGCGCCCTCACCCTGGCCCGGGCCCATGCCCGTTCGGGCGACCGCTTCGCCATGGCGGCGTACCTCGGCAACGGCGCCAGCTTCGAGAAGGCGCTGGCCAAGTTCGCCGAGTCCTACGCCGACCAGAACGAGCGGGACTACGAGGTGTTCGCAGGGGCCTGCAAGACCGGGCGGCTCCACGCCGAAGAGGGGATCTAGCAGGGATGGCGATGCAGGTCGCCTTCGGCTGGAGGGGAAGTGCCGGCCGATGGCGGCACCCCCGTTGCGGAGATGTGCGATGCTTACCGGCCGTACGGAGCGGGCCCGTCCAGCCTGCGCTATGACAACCACACGTTCCTAAGGAGTTCCCATGCTTGCCACGAACTACCCCATCCTCGACATCTTCTTGACGACGCTGTACTTCTTCGTCTTCATCATCTGGCTGTGGTTGCTGTTCATGGTCTTCATCGACATCTTCCGCAGCCACGACCTGCATGGATGGGCCAAGGCGCTGTGGGTGATCGGCATCATCGTCATGCCGTACCTCGGTGTGCTGGTGTACCTGATCTTCCGGGGCGGCGGCATGCACGAGCGGGCAGCAAAGCAGGCCGCCCTGCAGCAGAAGGCGTTCGACCAGTACGTCAAGCAAACCGCCGGGACGCCCGGGAGCACCACCGCAGACCAGCTGGCGAAGCTGGCGGAGCTCAAGACAAAGGGCGTCCTCACCGACGCCGAATTCGAGGCCGAGAAATCCAAGCTCCTGGCCAGTGCCTGAGCGCCCGGCGCCACGCCGTCAGCGCAGCGAAGCGCAAAGAACAACAGAGCCCGATCGAAGACAAAAGAGAGGAAACGAGGAGACACGATGCCCATCGGACCAGTCAGCTACACGGTGATCGCCTTCCCCGGCAATCAGTTCAACGGCAACATCGCCCCCGAGGTGGCGAAGCTGGTGGCGGACGGCACCGTGCGCATCCTCGACCTGGTCTTCGTGGCCAAGGACGAGCAGGGCGACACCATCAGCATCGAGTTCGACCAGATGGACGAGTTGGCGGCCTTCAACGACATCGACGGTGAGGTCGGTGGTCTCGTCAACGCCGAGGACCTCGACCATGTGGCCGCCAACCTTCCGGAGGGGAATTCCGCGCTGGTCATCCTGTGGGAGGACGTCTGGGCGGTGCCACTGGCCGAAGCGATACGCGGATCGGGCGGAGTGCTCATCGACAGCGCCCGGATTCCGGCCGAACTCATTGATTCTGCGCTCGACGAGCTGGCCCAGGCACTGAAGAGCTGAGAAGCAACACACCGGGAAGACCAAGAGAACGAAGAGAGAAGGAGCAACACCATGCCAATGATGCGACGTCCCTTGCTGCGCACGGTCGGCCGGACCGCGGTGATCGCCGGTACAGCCACGGCGGTGGCCGGCGGGGTGAACCGCCGCCAGCAACAGAAGGCCGCCCAGCAGAATGCGGCGGCGCAGCCCGCCCCCGCGGCGGCTCCGCCGGCCGCCGCTCCGGATTCCGACGACCTCATCAGCAAGCTGAAGGAACTGGCCAACCTCAAGGACCAGGGCATCCTGACCGAGGCCGAGTTCAACGACCAGAAGACCAAGATCCTGGCTGAGATGTCCTAGTTCCGAGGGTCTCCCGGCCCGAGCCGGCAGAACCGCGAGCGAGCGGCACCCCAGGCGGGTGCCGCTTTTCGCGTTCCGAAGAGTCCTGTGCGCGTGTGATCCGTGGACACGGAGATGTCACGACGCGTTCATCCACAACTGCTTGACACGGCCATTGATACCTGGTGCCATGTGCGCCAGATACCTGGGGCCCGATGGATGGCCTCGATCGGCGAATGGGGAGGCCTCATGAGCACCGTCCAGGTCGACGAGGACGTCGCCCGGCTGCACAGGCTCGGGTACGCGCAGGAACTCCGCCGGAGGATGGGCGGCTTCTCCAATTTCGCGGTCTCCTTCACCATCATCTCGGTGTTGTCCGGGTGCCTCACCCTGTACTACTTCGGGATGACGTATGGCGGCCCCGTGGTGATCGTGTGGGGTTGGATCATCGTCGGCGCGTTCACGACGATCGTCGGGCTCGGCATGGCCGAGATCGCGTCGGCCTACCCGACCGCCGGCGGGCTGTACTACTGGTCGGCGAAGCTGTCCGAGTCGAACTCCGCTGCGTGGAGCTGGTTCACGGGCTGGTTCAACCTGCTCGGCCAGGTGGCAGTCACGGCGGGCATCGACTTCGGGTTCGCCATCTTTTTCACACTCTTCTTGAACCTGACGACGAACTTCCCTGACAGCACCGGCTGGATCCTGACGGTGTACGGATGCGTCCTCGTCGCGCACGGGCTGCTCAACAGTTTCGGTGTGCGTGTGGTCGCCTTCCTGTCGGACGTGAGTGCCTGGTGGCACATCCTCGGGGTCCTCACCATCGCGGTTGTGCTCTTCTTCGTCCCGAGCCACCACGCGTCGGCGTCGTTCGTCTTCACCAAGTTCGAGAACGAATCGACTCTCGGTGTGCCCTGGTTCGTCTTCATGATCGGGCTCCTGATGGCGCAGTACACCTTCACCGGCTACGACGCCTCGGCCCACATGTCCGAGGAGACCTATAACGCCGACATCGCGGCGCCAAGGGGAATCGTCAGCTCCATCATCATTTCCTTGATCGCCGGCTGGATCCTCATCCTCGCTATCACGTTCGTGATCCCGACCGACCCCAAGGTGTACGCCACGGTTGCCGCCCAACAGGCGGCCCCTGTGCTCATCTGGGAAGCCGCGTTGTCCAGGGTCGGCGCTGAGCTCCTGTTGCTGATCGCCGTGGTGGCGCAGTTCTTCTGCGGCATGGCCTCGACGGCGGCGAACTCCCGGATGCTCTTCGCGTTCAGCCGCGACGGCGCCGTGCCCGGTCACCGCTACTGGCACCGCATCAACCCGCGCACGCGGACGCCCACCAACTCCATCTGGTTCTGCGTCGTCTTCGCCTTCCTCCTGGCCGTGCCCGTGCTCTGGAGCAGCGTGGCCTACGCCGCGGTGACGTCGATCGCCACCATCGGGCTCTACATCGCCTACGTGCTGCCGACACTGCTGCGCCGCATCAAAGGCAAGGGCTGGGAGGGCGGTCGGTGGTCGCTCGGCAAGTGGAGCCCGCTCGTTGGGTGGGTCGGCATCCTCTGGGTGGCCTTCATCGCCGTGCTGTTCATGCTGCCCGAGGTGTCCTTCAGCACCGTCAACTGGGACACCTTCAACTACGCCCCCATCGCCGTGGGTGTCGTGCTGCTCTTCTCCGGCGGCTACTGGCTCCTCAGCGCCCGCAAGTGGTTCAACGGACCGGTCTCGCAGGGCGACGAGTCGCAGCTGAAGTCGATCGAGGCCGAGTTTGCCAACATCGAGCGCGAGCTCGAGGAGGTCGACTGAGCCACTCCGCGCGGCATGCGCTCGGACCCGGCCCCCCGTGCTCGAAGCCCAATTCCGGGTCGTGCGCTGATGTTCGGTGTCCCGGAGATCGTCCGTCTTCCCTGGTGAAAGCGGGTGTTTCTCCCAAGTAGGGTGCCGTTTTGGCCCCTTGGCCCGAGCCCTCGAGCGGAGGGCGGGCCGGTAACGTAAACCCGATGTGGCCGAACGACCGTGGCTCAGGGGTCACCTTGGACCGCGCTGGCTCGCACCCGGTCACACGTGGCTGAACCCCGCGGGCCCGAGGCCATGACCGAGCCGGCCCCACCCGAACCTGGCACGGCCGTGTCGGCGGCCCGGGCCTCGTCCCGCGGCAGCTGGTGGTGGGTGCCGGGAGCCATCACGGTCATCACCATCGCCAGTGTGATCGTCGTCACCCTGTCGCAGCTGCACCCCGGCATGCTGTTGACCAACACGACGACCACCGGCGGCGACACGGGCGCGCACGTGGCGATGCCCAAGTTCCTCGAGAGCCTGCTCGTCCATGGTCACCTCACAGGCTGGGATCCGGGCTGGTACGACGGCTTCCCCCTGTACACCTTCTACTTCACGATTCCCGATCTCTTCATTGCGATCGGCGGGTGGATCATCCCTTACGGCGTCGCCTTCAAGCTGGGGACGATCCTCGGGTCGGTCATCCTCCCCATCTGCGCGTGGGGCTGCGGCCGCTTCTTCCGTCTCCGGGCGCCGCTGCCCGCCATCCTGGCCGCCGCCACCCTGCCCTTCCTGTTCGACTACACGTTCACCATCTATGGCGGAAACCTGTTCTCGACGTTGGCGGGGGAGTACGCCTATTCCTTCAGCCTGTCGCTGGCGGTGCTGTTTCTCGGGCTCTTCGCCTGTGCCGTCAGGGAGGGCAGGTACCGCGGCTGGACCGCCGTCGTCCTCGCCGTCTGCATCCTCTCGCACATGGTCGGAGGCATGTACGCCCTGGCCGGCGCGGCGATCCTCACGCTGGTCGAGCTCCTGCCGGCCCGCTGGGGGATCGGCGACTCGGCGCTGCACGTCTGGCGCGGCGACGACACCGCGGTGCAGGTGCCCCGGGCCCGCATTCTGTGGTGGGCCGGTTCGACAGTTGCCATCGGACTGCTGCTCTCCGGGTGGTGGCTCGTCCCCTTCGGACTGGAGCACGCGTACGCATCCTCCATGGGGTACACGAACGTGGAGGGCTGGGCCCAGTACTTCCGAGAAGCCGATGCATGGGCTCTCGTCCTGGCCGCCATCGGGGCCGTCACGGCCGTCGTGACGCGGGAGTCGCTTCGGTATGACCGTGACCCTGTTGGGGATCGCCTTCGCCTTGGCCACCGCGGTGGACCCGCAGGGGAGCCTCTACAACGTCCGCCTGCTGCCGTTGTGGTTCATCTCGGTCTACCTGATGGCGGCCTGGGCGTTCGGGACCTGGTGCGTCATTGTGGCGACGGCGTGGCGCCGGGTGCGGGACCGTCGCTGGCGAGTGGACGAACCGGCGGTCTGGGACGGGCCCGGCTCCGCGATCGGGTCGGCTTCCGAGGCGGAATTTCCCGGGTGGGCGCCGGCGACACGGACCCCTTCACCGCCGCGGCGTTGGGGTCCCGCCGCCGTCAGCGGCGCCATCCTCGGGCTGCTCGCCGTGATGGTGGCGGTCGTCCCGCCCTTCATCCTTCCCGCGTCGTCGCTCCCGGTGACCCTCGGGCCCAACGAGGTCACGAATTGGTCCAGCTACAACTACGAGGGCTACCAGGGCCAGACTTCCTACCCGGAGTTCCACTCGCTCATGCAGACGATGGACGACCTCGGCCGGCGTTACGGATGCGGCCGTGCCATGTGGGAGTACAGCGCGAGCGAGAACCGCTTCGGCACGCCCGAGGCGCTGATGCTGCTGCCCTACGAGACGAACGGGTGCATCGACTCCATGGAGGGCCTCCTCTTCGAGTCCTCCGCCACGACGCCGTACCATTTCCTCAACCAGGCGGAGCTTTCGGCCGGGCCCTCCGAGCCCGAGGTCGGTCTTCCGTACGGCCCGCTCAACGTGACGCTCGGGGTGCAGCACCTGCAGCTGCTCGGGGTGAAGTACTTCATGGCGGAGACCACGCAAGTCGAACAGGAGGCGGCGGCCGACCCGGATTTGCGACTCGTCGCCGAGAGCGGTCCGTGGACCTACAACTACAGCGGGGCCGACACGACCACGACGTGGCAGATCTACCTCGTGAAGGACTCGCCCCTCGTGGTACCGCTCGTCAACGACCCGGCGGTCCTCTCGGGGGTGAAACCCGGGCCGTCGAGCTGGCTCGGCAACGCCGCCGCCGAGGGACCTGCCCTGTCCTGGTACACCGATCCGAGCAAGTGGAGCGTCGAGTTGGCCCAGAGCGGACCCTCGGACTGGCCCCGGACCCCGGTGGGCGACGTCCATCCGACCGTCAAACGCGTCGGGACGACCAACGTGTCCGCCGTCACACAGACCGACTCGTCCATCAGCTTCCATGTCTCACGGCTGGGGACACCGGTCCTCGTCAAGGTCTCCTACTTTCCCAACTGGCAGGCCGTCGGGGCCGACGGCCCTTGGCGCGTGGCGCCGAACCTCATGGTTGTCGTCCCCACCAGCCATGACGTCACCCTGGCCTATGGCGCGTCGGTGGCCAATCACCTCGGACAGCTGGCCACGCTTATCGGGTTGGTGGCTCTCGTGATGCTGTTCGTCCTGCCCGCGCTCCGTCAGTGGAGACGCAGGCCAGCACCTGAAACGAGCGTCTGAACCACGGCGGGCCGGATCTCCGTCGGCCGCCGCCGCGCCCGTGCGAGACAGAAAGTACAGAAAGTGTCTAATATGTCCCTCTGATGACGGCAACGCTGCAGGTCGTGGACTCCGTCGTGTCGCCTCGCGCAACGCAGGCGACCTCCTTTGGGCCCACCGAGGAACGGATCCTCACCGCTGGACTCGCACTCATCGGGCGACGGGGCGTGCGCAGGCTCGGGATGCGGGAGATCGCCGAGACGGCAGGCGTGTCCCGGGGCACCCTCTACCGCTACTTCCCCAGCAAGGAGGAGGTCCTGGCCGCGGCCGCCACCTACGACGCCCAGCGGTTCTCCGACGGGCTCGACGAAGTGCTGGCGGCCGCGCTCTCGCCGGAGGAGCGCATCGGCGCGTTCATGGCCTACGCCTTCGACTTCATCCGCTCGCACCCGTGCCGCCCGCTCTTCGAGTCCGAGTCCGGGTTCGTCATGAGCTATCTCCTGGACCACCTGCCGTCGCTGCGGGAGGAACTTCTGCGCCGGCTCGGAGACGCCCTCGACTCGGTGCCCGCGGTGGCCGCGGGCACCCTCGGTAAGGACCAGCTGGCCGACGTCGTGGTCCGTCTCTTCGCGTCGAGCTGGATCATCCCCGAGACCGACGACGCCTCGCTCGTGCAATCAGTCAACCGCATCCTGCAGATCAGTTCGGAGGAGACCAATGAGTGAGACCGAAACCGTAGAGCAGGCCGGCAACGGCGATGCGTTGGCCGGCATGGACGCCGACATGGCGGCCAACCCGCAGCCGACCTTCAAGCTCCTCCGGGACGAGATGCCGGTGTTGTCCATCGACATCGGCTCCAACCCCGGGGTCCTCCTGACGCGCAAGGAGGACGTCGACTTCGCCCTGCGCCATACCGAGATCTTCTCGTCCAACGTGGATGCCGTCGACCTCAAGAACAAGCGGCCCATGATTCCGCTCCAGATCGACCCGCCGGAGCACAAGAAGTTCCGCAAGCTCCTCGACCCGATCTTCGCCCCGCGCAAGATGGCTCTCATGGAGCAAGAGGTCTCGGACCTCGTCAATCACCTCATCGACGGCTTCATCGAGCGCGGCGAGGTGGACTTCGCCAAGGAGTTCTCCGTTCCGTTCCCCTCGGAGGTCTTCCTCACGCTCCTGGGCCTGCCGATGGACGAGCTGGACACGTTCCTCACCATGAAGGACGGCATCATCCGACCGGAGCACGTGACCGGGACGGCCCAGGGGTCGGCTGAGGCGGGCGCGTACCAGCAGAAGATCGCCGATTCGGTCTATGCATACTTCGACGAGATCCTGGATCAGCGCGAGAAGGAGCCGAAGGACGACCTCCTGTCGCACTTCCTGAGCGCGGAGGTCGAGGGCGACCGCCTCTCCCGTGAGGACATCCTCGACATCTGCTTCCTCTTCCTGATCGCCGGGCTCGACACCGTCACGGCCACACTCGACTGCATGTTCGCCTTCCTCGCGACCCATCCCGAGCACCGCCGCCAGCTGGCCGAGAACCCCGACATCATTCCGAACGCCATCGAGGAGCTCCTCCGCTGGGAGACCCCCGTGATGATGGTGTCGCGCGTCGCGGTGGAGGACACCGAGCTGTCGGGTTGCCCGGTGCACAAGGGTGATCACGCCATTGTCGTGATCGGCTCGGCCAACACCGACGAGGCCGAATTCCCCGACGCGCACGAGGTGCGCTTCGACCGCGAGGTCAACCGCCACATCGCCTTCGGGGGCGGCATTCACCGTTGTCTCGGGTCACACCTGGCGCGCCTGGAGTTGCGGGTCGCACTGCGGGAGTGGCACAAGCGCATTCCCGAGTACGAGATCGAGCCCGATCACCAACTCGTCTACACGACGGGGATCCGCTCCATCGACTACTTCCCGATGCGTTTCACGGCGCGGGCGTAGCCGCGTCGTTTCACGGCGCGGGCGTAGCCGCGTCGTTTCACGGCGCGGGCGTAGCCGGGTCCAAGGTCCGCCTCCCGCCGTTGGCCACGTGCTCGGTCCAACGGCCCTCATGCCAGTAGCGCCGCTCGTGGCGACCCGCCGGGTCGGGGTACCAGCCTGAGGGGGCGGCATCGCTGCCGGCTGCCGTGGGGTGTGTCCGATCGCGCCGGCGGGCGGACCGGCTCAGCGCGGTCAGGTCGGCGACCAGCCGGTCGGCCTCCTCGACCTCGCGGTCCCTGAATTCGGCCCGGGCCCGCTTCCCCGCCACGTCGACGTGGACCGTGGCCAGGCCCAATGGCCGCTGCAGCGGGCCCTGGACGCGTCGGATGCTCTGGGTCTTCTCCAGCGGGACCCAGGTGGTCGCCCGGTTGATCCGCCCCGTCACGCAGACGGCGTGCATGGTGTCGTGGCCGGCCGAGAGGAAGTGGAAGCTGAGGGGAGCCTTCAACCGGGCGCGTCCCGGCGGCGCCGTGCGCTCCGGATCGGGGGCGCCCAGGAGCCGGGCCAGCAGGTGCCAGGAGTCCTGCTGCGATCCGACCGGCAGGATCGCCTTGCGGACGACGCTCGTGCCCTCGCCCCGCTGGTTCCGGGACGTCGCCCCGGCCACGTCGACCTCAAGGCGGCACCACCCGAACGGGCGCCACAGCAGCGGCTCCACCTGGCGGACGGCCTGGATCCTGCCGTAGGGGACGGTCTCGGAGATGGTCTGCAACAGCCCGCGCCGGATGCGCACCCCCTCGGGTGCCTCGACCGCGATGAATGCGTACTGGCCCGACAGGCGACGCCAGATCACACCGGCGGCGCTCAGCAGGTAGACGGCGAGCACCCCCGCCACCGCCGCCGCCGTCTTCGGCTCGAACTGGTCGAGGACCGCCAGGACGGCCACCGTCCCGATCACAATGATCGTGACCAGCGACAGGAAGACCGACGCCAGGAGGCGGCCCGTGTCCACGCTGGCCATGGGCAGGCCGGTGTTGCTCGAGACCGCCCCCACGGTATCGATGTGCCCCGCCAGCAACACCAGTCGGAGCTCGGTCGCTTGCGCATCGGAAAGGTATGCCAGCTTGCCGTCCGTCGAGCCCGAGCCGGCGAGCCGGATGCGGAGCTCGGACACACCGAGTAGGCGGGCCAGGAAGGGGCGCACGATGTCCACGGCCTGGATGCGGCCCAACGGCAACCGGCGCGAGTCCTTGCGGATCAGGCCGGTCTCAATGCGCAGGGTGTCCCCCTCGAGACGCCAGCGGGTGACCATCCAGTGGACGTAGCCGTAGACGGCGGAGATCAGGGTGATGGCGATCAGGTAATCGGTCTCCGCCGGCCCGTTCTCGGCCTTCGAGTGCACGTTCGAGACGACGAGGAGGAGCACCAGGGCCGGGGCGAGCCGGCCGACACGGGCGATCGGTGTGAGCGGGTGGAGCCGGCTCCAGCCTTCGTCGGGCGGTGGTGGACCGAGGCCGGCGTTGCTCACATGCCCGCCGCCATCGACTCGCCGAGGTCCGTCAGCCGGTCCCGCAGCCGGGCCGCCTCGGCCTGTTCCAGTCCTGGGATGCGGGCGTCGCTGGCTGCCGCCGCCGTGTGGAGCTTGACCGTCGACAGCTGGAAGAGGCGCTCAATCGGTCCCGCGGTCACCTCGACGAACTGCATCCTTCCGTACGGCACGACGGAGAGCCGCTGCACCATCACCCCCCGCGCGACGATGAGGTCCTCGTGGCGCTCCTGGTAGCGCCAGGCCCGGAACCGACGGCGGAGGAACCAGGAGAAGGTCGCCCCCAGGGCGACCACGACCACGACGCTGACCAGGCCGGCCAACGGGCCGGCGCCAGCCCACAACGCCAGTCCGAACAAGGCGGTGAGCACGATCGTGATCGTCCCGGCCTCGGCCCGCCGCATCCGCCACAGGCGCGGAGAAGGGCGGAGCCAGGGCTGATCGTCCCCGGTCGTCACAGCTCCGACGATAAAGGGAACCCTCCGGCCTAGGGTGGCAATTGTGACCAGGTTGCGCACGTCTGCGACAAGAAAACTGGCCATGGCGCTGGAGCCGGTGGCGGGGCAGGTGTACTTCTCCCCCGAGTGCCACGCTGCCTATGCCGCGCTCGGTTTCTCGCCCAGCCCGGGCTCGCTTCCGAACGGCGTGCAGTTCCCGGACGGGGCCGCCTACTTCACGAGCCGGGGTTCGGTCATGGGTCAGGTACCCGGGGAGGTGGTGGCCGCCGCGTTTGCCGTCTTCAATCCTGAAGCGGTGGTACCGGCTGTCGGGTTCGGCTGGAGCAAGGTCGACGCGGTCACCATCTGCGCGGCGCGCACCAAAGGCGCGGTCGATCAACTGGTGCGCGTCCTGGGCCCGGAGCCCGAGGGACTGGCGGTCGCCACCGGATTGTTGACCAAGGCGGTGGAGCCGCTGCGCCCCGAGGGCAAGCCGCTCTTTGCCGGGTTGCGGAGTCTCGGACTGCCCGGCGATCCGATGGGTGACATGTGGAGACTGGCCGACATGCTCCGCGAATACCGGGGGGACGCCCACACGGCGGCGTGGACGTCGGCCGGTCTCGATGCCACCGAGGTGGGGCTCCTCACCGAGCTCTACTGGGGACTGCCCATGCGGAGCTACATTCGCACCCGCGCCTGGACGGACGAGCAGCTGACCGCGGCGGAGACGTCGCTGTCGGAGCGGGGCTTCGTGGTCGACGGCGCCTTCACCACTGAAGGACGCGCGCTACGTGAGTCGGTCGAGGTCGTGACCGATGCGCAGTGTGGGGTCATCCTCGACGCGCTCGGGGACTCGTTCGACGATCTGCTGGCCGTCCTCGGCCCGTGGGGCGACGCCATTCGCGCCGCCGCCGCGTACCCCCCGCAGGGCCCCCACGACCTGGCTCCCGTTCGCTGAGCGTCAGCCCGACGGTCGGTGTTCGGTGCCCTCGCCGGGTGTGACGAACAGTGCCGCTCCCGGCTCGTGGACACGGGCCGTGTGCCAGACGTTGGCCGGGTCGATCATGGCGTCGCCCGGTCGCAGCTCCACCACGTGCTCGGCGCCGTCGAGCTCCTGCACGACGGCGACCCGGCCCGACAGCAGGTAGACGAGTCTTCGCCCGCTGGGTGCCGTTCCCAGCCGTCCCAGGTCGCGCCCTGCGCGATAACGCAGACGAGTCGCCCTTCCGGCGCGTCGCCGGCGTACCTGCTGCGGTACGCCTCGACGTACTCGGCCGACCATTCGAAGTCGGGCAATGGGGTCGCGGTGGAGCCCTTTCCCAAATGCACGAACGTGCGGGAGAGGTCGAAGGGGCTTTCGCCGCCGGTCGCCATGTCCTCAGTACAGCGGTGACCACGCTGCGCTGCGCAGCAGCCGGCTCTCCCAGCGGTCCCGCACCTCCAGGGCGTCGTGCAGCCAGGTCCCCGGGGCGGATGCCTCGGGCGGGAGGTCGTGGCCCAGCATCCACATCACCGCCTTCGTGTTCACCACGCGCTGCCACAGGATGACCTCGGTGGTCTGGTGGGTCCCGAAGACCGGCTGGAAGGCCGCCTCGAGCTCGATCATGCCGATGCCCTCTTCCTTCTGGCTGCTCAGGGTGTGGTCGTAGAGCGTGCCCGCCTTGGCCAGGTAGGCCTGGAGCCCGCCGGCGTAGGGCCAGGCGGTGTCCTCCATGAAGAGCGAGTTCTTGTGCGTCTCGCCGTGCACGGGCACCGTGGTGAGATCGATCTCCTGCAGTGGCGACCACGGCACCGGCCGGATGATCTTGGCTTCACACCCGTGCCGCATGGCGTCGACCTCCGACGACCACCCGGCCAGGTCGCCGACGCGCACCCGCTCGGCCAGTTCCTCCCACGCCACCGCGTCGCGACAGCCGGTGATGGTGACCACCGTGTAGGCCTGCCCGCTCCCGTGTGACAGCCGCAGGTACCACAGCAGCCTGCTCCCGTCCGACGTGGCCAGGGCGGGGATGAGCTCGTCCCGGTAGGCCTCGTCGAAGGCGTCCTCCTTGGCGCCGGCGACGCGGTGTACTTCATGCAACAACAGCATGGTGTCTCCCCCTTGAGCGATGTGTCTCAGCGAGTGGTGGCGATGCCCCCGTCGACCGGGATGATCGCCCCGGTCAGGTACGCGCCCGCCCGTGAGGACAGGTAGATGGCAGCGCCGGCCATGTCGTCGGGGCGCCCGATGCGGCGCAGCGGTGCGTTCGCCGCGATCTGCTCGCCGAAGGCTTCCAGGGTGGCCGCCATCATCTTGGACTCGAAGGGTCCGGGCGCGATGGCGTTGACCGTGATGGTCGGGGCCAGCCGCTTGGCCAGGTGGCGCGTCAGCTGGTGCACCGCCGCCTTCGACGCGGAGTAGGAGTACGTCTCGAGCGCCGGCACCTGTATGCCGTCGATCGACCCGATGTTGATGACGCGCGCCGGCTCGTCCACCGTCCCCGCCTTCTCCAGGAGCGGCACCAGGAACTTCGTCAGGTGGAAGACGCCTTTGACGTTGAGGGCGAGCACACGCTCGAAGGCCGCCTCGTCGAAGTCGGCCAGCGGGGCGCCCCAGGTGGCGCCGGCGTTGTTGACGAGGATGTCGAGGGTGTCCTCGCGTGCTGCGATCTCGTCGGCCAGCCGCCGGCATTCGGCTTCGGTGGAGAGGTCGGCCGGGATCCCGATGCAGGTCCCCTTCTTCGACAGCTGCGCCGCCACGTCCGCCACCACGTCGGCCCTCCGTGAGGAGATGTAGACGTTCACGCCGGCGTCCACGAACCCCTCGGCGATCATCAGGCCGATGCCGCGGCTGCCGCCGGTGACGAGCGCCGTCTTCCCGGCGATGTCGAAGAGGTTCGAGGCGGTCATCGCCTCAGTGTGCCAGCCGCACTCACGGAGCGGCCAATGCCAGCGCGCTGCGCACCAGGACGCCGGTGCCCGAGCGCAGGGACTCGTCCTCGACCAGGAACGTCGGGCTGTGGTGCATGCCGCTCGACCCGTCGGCCGCCCCGCCACCGACGAAGAAGTAGCAACCCGGCAGGTGGCGGAGGAACTCGCTGACGTCGTCGCTGGGCGAGACGGGCGGCATCCGGAAGACCTGGTCCGGGCCGAGCACGACGCCGGCCTCCGCCTCCACGAGGGCGGTGACCTCGGCGTCGTTCACCACCGCACGGGTGTGCTCGGGCATCTCCAGCTCCACGTGGACCCCCTGGTCGTCGCCGACGCGGTCGCACAGGTCCTGCAGGCGGACCAGGGCCTCTTCGTGCTGGGCCTCGGTGAAGGTGCGCAGCGTGCCGGTGACCCGGGCCGAGGTCGGCACCACGTTGACCGCCGTCCCGGCGTGGATCGTGCCGGCGCTGCACACGCAATCGGTCTCGTCGTAGCGCAGCCCCGAGGCCACGTCGCCCAGGCGGCTCACCAGCTCGGCCGTAGCCCGGATGACGTCACCTTGGGCCGAGGGCATGGCGCCGTGCCCGCCCGGCCCGGTCAGGGTGATGCGCAACGAGTTGGCTTCCGACATGGCGATGCCCGCGCGCAGGGCCACGAAGCCAGATGGCAGCTGGGAGGTGACATGGAAGCCGACGAGGCGCGCCCCCTCCATGGCGGTGAGCGCGCCGCCCTCCAGCATCGCCTTGGCGCCGCACAGCGCCTCCTCGGCCGGCTGGAAGAGGAAGACGTAGCGGCCCGGGAGATCCTCGCGCCGCGCCGCCAGCAGCGAGGCCGCGCCGAGCATGGAGGCGACGTGCATGTCGTGGCCGCAGGCGTGCATGACGCCCTCGACCTCGGAGTGGACGGCGCGCGCCTCGTCCTCCTGCACCGGCAGGCCGTCGATGTCGCCCCGCAGGACGACGCTGCGCCCGGGCCGGCCGCCTTCCATCGTGAAGATGCCGCCGGTCTCGCTGGTGCGGAGGCTCTCGGGGATCCCGAGCGACGCCATGTGGTCACGGATCACGGCCGTCGTCTGGTGTTCGGCGAAGGCCAGCTCGGGCCGGCGGTGCAGCGCCCGTCGCCTGTCGACCATGTCGTCGAACACGGCGTCGGCGGGGGCCGGGCCGAACAGGTCCGTCACGTCACCGGCTCAGCAGGTCGCGTGCGATGTGGGTCACCTGGATCTCGTCCGTGCCGGCGTAGATCTGGAACACCTTGGCGTCGCGGGCCAGCTGTTCCACCCGGAACTCTGACATGTAGCCGTTGCCGCCGAAGAGCTGGACCGCCTCCATGGCGACCTCGGACGCCGCCTGGGCCGAGTACAGCTTCATGGCCGAGGCCTCGGCCAGCGTGAGGGTCTTGCCCGCCGAGCTCATCTCAATGTGCCGGAAGACCAGGTTCTCCACGTTGAGGCGGGCGATCTCCATCCGGGCGAGCTTGAGTTGGATGAGTTGGAACTCCGCGATGGGCCGCTCCCACAGCAGGCGGTCCTTGGCGTACTGCACCGAGAGCTTGAGGCACTCTTCGATGAGGCCGAGCGACATTGCGGCGACACCGGCCCGCTCGGTGACGAAGTTGCCCTTGGCGCTGTCGCGCCCCTCGCTCCCTCCGGGCGACCCCTCGGACTCGCCGAGCAGGCGGTCCCTGCCCACCCGCACGTCGGTCAGGAAGAGCTCGCCTGTCGGTGACGAGTGCAGGCCCATTTTACGGAAGGGCTTGGACTGCTCCAGCCCGGGCAGGCCGCGGTCGAGGATGAAGGTCAGGACCGGGCGCTGGCGCAGTGGCGTGTCGCTGCCGTCGTCGAGCTTGGCGTAGAACACGATGGTGTCTGCGTAGGGGCCGTTGGTGATGAAGGTCTTGTTCCCGTTGAGCACGTACTCGTCGCCGTCGCGCAGGGCCGACGACTTCATGCCCCCCAGGGCGTCGGAGCCCGAGTCGGGCTCGGTGATGGCCCAGGCCCCGACCTTGTCGAGCGTCATGAGGTCGAGCCCCCAGCGCTCCATCTGGGCCGGGGTGCCGCCCTTCATGATGGTGCCTCCGGCCAGGCCGGTGCTCACCCCGAGCGCCGTCACGATGCCGGGGCAGTAGTGGCACAGCTCAATGATGGGGATGAGCGTCATGGCGGCGTTGCCGCCGCCCTCGGAGCGCTCGGGCGCCGCCGCACCCGACGTCTTGCGCTCGAGAGCCCGCTTGAAGGAGTCCCGCGCCAGGGCGTCGAGGCCGAAGGTCCGGTAGAGCTTGCGGATCACCTCGTAGGGCGGGGTGTCACCGTGCTCGAGCTCCTCGACGTTCGGCTTGACCTCTTCCTCGACGAATCGCCGCACCGCGTCACGGATCGCCAGCTGCTCTTCCGACCACTCGAACATGACGTGCCTCCCTGCGACCTCGGCGACCCCCGCCGGCGCCGACCCTACCGGTCGGGCCTAGGCGTCGGCGATCTTGCGCAGCGTGTTGCCGTCGGTGTGGATCACCTCTTCGGCGACCCGTGCGTGCTTGATCTCGGTGGTCTCGGTGTAGGTGAATTCGCCCTCGACGCTGGTGTCGATCGTCACCTCGTACCGGATGGCCTGGGCGTTCTTGTCCAGCCAGTTGTTGGAGAGGATCCCGTAGGTCTGGCTGCCCACGCTGGCGTGCAGGGTGAACTTCGTGTCGTCGGCCCCGACCACGGCACCGGCAACGATGGCCGATCCCCGGGGGATCAGGAAGCAGCGGACCACCTCGCTGTCGCGGGCGTCCCACATCCAGTAGCCGACCTCGGTGTGGAACGGGCTCTCCTCCTCGCCCCGCCAGGCCGCCATGCGGTAGTCGAGTCCGTAGAGCACCTGGCTCCCGTTCTCCACCGGCCCGAATGGCTTGAAGTCGATGTGCTCGCGATACGGGGTCAGGCCGATCTTCCCGTCCTCGTTGGCGTAGGCGACGTCCTCGCCCTTCTCGCCTTCCCAGATCCCCGCCAGACGGGCCAATGGTCCCCATTCAGGTCCTGCGCTCAACGTTCCTCCTTGTTGCCGGGTTGGTGGGGCTTCACCTTAGGCGGGGTCGTGCGCGAACTCCCCGGCGTCGGGGCACCCCGATCCCGCTCAGCGGTTGATGGGGAGGTCGACCAGTTCGACGTGGTCGGGGCGCAGGCTTGGGGGCCCGGGGCGTGCGGGTCTTGGTCCGGGCCCCTTCGGCGTGCCGCTGGGTCCGCGCCACAATGATGCGGCTGGCCACCAGGAGGAGCAGCACCATGACGACGAGGATCAGGGCGGCGTCGTAGGCGAGGTAGTGGTACGAGACCTGCGAGGAGTCGTAGAAGGAGAACACCACGTAGGTGAGGTAGGGGAAGGAGGCGTGCGTCACCGAGTGGGGGATCTTGTTGGCGAAGTTCGCCGTGTAGATGAGCGGTGCCGTCTCGCCGCCGGCGATGGCGAGGGCCAGCAGGAGGCCGGTGACGATGCCGGGCAGGGCGGTCTTGAGGACGACCTTGCGCAGCGAGTAGCCCATCGACATCCCCAGGGCCTCGGCACCCTCGCGATAGCCCGTGGGCACCTGGCGCAGCGAATTCTCGGTCGTCTTGGCGATGTAGGGCACGACCATGACCGACAGGACGATGACGGCCGCCAGGTACGAGAAGCCCCAGTGGAAGTACAGCACCAGTGCGGCGTAGCCGACGTAGCCGAGCACAATGGACGGGAAGCCCGACAGGATGTCCGAGGCCGTGCGCAGCAGGCCGCCGCTCGGCTTTGCCGTTCTTCTTGATGTTGGCCATCTCGGACAGGTGGATGCCGGCCAGCACACCGACCGTCCCGGCGAGGATCAGGACGCCCGCCATGAGGAGCAGGGTGCCGAGGATCTGGTCCCGCAGCCCGCCCCCGGCGGCGGTGAGCGGCGTCCACAGCACGCTCCAGCGCCAGTGGCCCGACCGCGCGGAACAGGACGCCGAGGAGGATCCACACCGCCGGGGCGATGATGAGGACCAGCGCGCCGTACGTGAAGACCCGGAATCCCTGGGAGGAGAACCGCCGCCGGCGGGTCGCCGGGCCGCCGGCCAGCGATGTGTTCGTCGTCATGCACCGCTCCCCACGGGGCCCCCGGTACGGCCGGTCCGGGAGATGATGGCCCGCGCCGCCAGGTTCACGGCGACGGAGATCACGGCCAGCACGAGGGCCAGCTCGGCCAGGGTGGCCACGGCGAACCCGGTGCCGTCGGCCTGGGCGCCGTCGAGCTGGGTCAGAATGGTGGCGGCGATGGTGCCGAAGGGCTGGTAGATGTTGGGCGCGAGGCGGAGCGAGGCACCGCCGACGAGGACCACGGCGATGGTCTCGCCGAGCGCACGGCCCAGCCCGAGCACGGTGCCGCCGATGATGCCCGAGCGCACCCAGGGCAACGTGATGCGGTTGGCGACCTCCCAGTGCGTCATGCCCAGCGCCTCGCCGCCCTCCTTCGGCAGCGTGGGCACCTGTATGAAGAGCTCCCGCGTCGTCGAGGTGATGATGGGGATGATCATCATCCCGAGCACGAGGCCGGCCGTCAGCAGGCCCTCGCCGCGTCCCGACGGGTTGGCGGAAGTAGTTGAAGGGCTCCACGTTGGGCAGAGCGCTCGCGATGCTCGCCACTGTCGGGTAGATGTTCTTGGCGAGCCAGGGGCCGAAGGTCAGCAGGCCCCACAGGCCGATGACCACGGAGGGGATCCCGGCGAGGATCTCGATGGCGTACCCCAGGGGACGCGAGATCCACCCCGGCATCCGCTCGGTGAGGGCGAAGGCCGCACCGATGGACAGCGGCACGGCCACCACGATGGCGATGAAGGACGACTGCAGGGTGCCCGCGATGATGGGCCAGGCGCCGAACTGGGCCCCCGCGGCGTGGGCGACGCCATGGGTGTGGACGGTGGCGCCGTAGCTGTCGCCGTAGGTCCAGTTCTTGCCGTAGAGGAAGTACCAGCCGTTGACGCGGATGGCCGGCCACGCCTTGAGGGCGAGGACGGTGACGGCGAAGACCAGCGCCACCAGGGGCAGCAGGACGGCCACCCGGGCGCTCCAGCGCCAGCCCTTCTCCTCGTTGGCCCGGAACACGTCCGCCACCCGGCGGAACAGCGGGTCCCGGGGTGCGGCGCGTCCGGGCGGCGTAGCGGGGAGGTCCCCCGCTACGCCGCCGACGGACGTCACTACGAAATGCTCAGGATCTGCTTCACCGACTGCGCCTCGACCTTGGCGGGCAGCGGCTGGAAGTTGACCTGGGCCAGGTACGTGGTCGCGGCACCGAGCTTCGGGTTGATCGCCCATTCCAGGAGCGAGCGGATCCCCTTGGCCGTCGTGCTGCTCGACTGGTGGGTCGAGACGATGGCGTACTCGTAGTTGACGATCGGGTAGCCGTTCGGGGCGGAACCGTAGATCAGCGAGATCGTGCCGTTGGCGGGCGTCTTGCTGCACGAAGGATGCCGCCTCGGCCGCGATCGATGCCGCAGTCGGCACCTCGTACTGCCCCTTGGCGTTCTGCAGCGAGGCGTAGCCGAGTCCGGCCTGCAGGGCCTGGGTCAGGTAGCTGATGCCGACGTAGGCGATGCAGCCCGGTGTGGCCTTGCAGCCCGCGACCATGCCCGAGTTGCCCGTCTCACCGAGGGCGCCGGGCGCAGCCGGCCATGGCACCGTCGTGTTGTAGGCGATCTTGGCTCCCCAGCCCGACGGGTCCGTCTTGGAGAGGAACTGGGTGAAGAGGAACGTGTCGCCGCTGCTGTCCGAGCGGTGCAGCGTCACGATCGGGATGCTCGGCAGAGTGACGCCGGGGTTGAGGCTCGCGATCTGCGACGCGTTCCACTTGGTGATCGTGCCCTGGTAGATGGCCGAGAGCACCTTGCCGTTCAGCTTCAGGTGCGAGAGCACGCCCGGGACGTTGTAGGCCACCATCTGCGACGAGATCGCGAGCGGGATGTTCTTCAGGTCGGGGCTCGCCGACGTGACGCTGGGCGCCAGGTAGGCGTCGGACGCACCGATGTCGATCGTGCCGTTCTCCGCGTCGGAGATCCCGGTACCCGAGCCCGTTCCGGCCGTCTGCACCGTCACGCTGGGGTACGTCGTGTTGTAGCCACCCACCCACAGGTTGAAGAGCGGGTACAGCAGCGTGCTTCCCGTCTCGGTGACCGTGCCGGCGGGGGGCTTCTCGACGCCGCTGCTCGGGAGCTTTACGCTCGCTGACGCTGCCGTGCCGAGGACGACCGAGCTCAGCGCGAGGCCGACCGCCGCAAGGGCGATCACCCCTCCCCGCAGTCGCGTCGCGCTCATCAGTTTTGTCACAGGTTCTCTCCTTGTGATGTGGGTTTGGTTGGTGTTGCTCTGGTTGAACCGTTTGATGCGGTTTGTGTCGCGCACTGGATTCGACCCCCTCTTTGGAGTCCGGATCCGCCTATCCCATCCGTCCCGTGACGTAGCGCTCGGTGTCCGGGTGCGACGGCCTGTTGAACAGGTCGTCGGTCGCTCCGTACTCGATCAGCGCTCCCTGGTAGAAGAACATCGTCTGGTGCGAGACCCGCATGGCCTGGCCCAGGTTGTGCGTCACGACGATCAAGGTCAGCGCTGGTGCGAGTGTCTTGAGGAGTGCCTCGATGGACTCCGTCGTCACGGGGTCGAGCGACGAGGTCGGCTCGTCGAGTAGCAGGACTTCGGGTCCGACCGCGAGTGCGCGCGCCAGGCAGAGTAGTTGCTGCTGACCACCCGACAGCCGGAAGGGCGAGTCGTTCAGGCGATCCTTGACGGCGTCCCACAAGCCGACCTCGGTGAGGCGGCGCTCGCACACCACGTCGAGCTGCTTGCCCTTGGCGATGCGGTGCGCCTTGACCCCCGCGACCACGTTGTCCTTGATCGACATTGGGAACGGGTTCGGCCGCTGGAACAACATGCCGACGCGCCGGCGCAGCGTCAGGAGGTCGACGTGCTGCGCCCACAGGCTCTCTTCGTCGAGCGTGACGTCGCCCGTACGCATGAATCCCGGCACCCGGTCGTTCATCCGGTTGAGGGTGCGCAGGAAGGTGGACTTGCCCGATCCCGTCGGTCCGATCAGCGCCGTGATCGAACCCCTCTTGAGGTCCACGTTCACGCCGCTCAGGACGGTGCGGCCGGAGAAGCCGAGGTCCAGGTTGACCGAGCGCATCACGCATTCGGGGCGCGTCGCGTCCGGATCGAGGGCCTGCAGCGCCCGGTCGACATCGGACTGTGCCGCGGTCGTCACAGGATTGGAACTTGCCTGGGTGATCTCTCCGTCGGCCACTACCAGGAACGTAGCGAGGCAAGGTGAACGCCAAGCAACAGGAGCGCTATCCCGAGGTGAACAGTTCGTAAGTTCGAGTTACCCGAGCCTCAGCCGCCATGCAGCCCGACATGGTTCACGCCGGGAACACGCCGGTTTCCGCTGCCTGCGTGCTGAGGATCTCCTTATGGGAAGCCGCGATCGCCAGCACGATCCCGGGCGCCCAGGCGATGACGGCCAGGCAGGCGAGCGCCGCCGGGACGGAGAGAACGAGGGCCGCTCCCGTCGAGAACAGGGCGACGCCGCCGGCTCCGGAGCTCAGGAGACCGGCCAAAAGCAGGGCGATCCACCAGTGCAGCACCCGGGGCCGGTGCGGGTGCTCGGGCGGGAGGCAGTCCCGCACGGCCAGGTAGGGCATCCACAGGTTGACGACCGGCACGAACCAGCACCCGACACCCCAGGCCGGCGAGAGTCGGGACGGGATGCCCAGGGCACGCCCGGCTGACGCCGCCTTGTGCTGCCAGATGCAGGCGAAGACCACCGCGGCCACCGCGACCAGACCGACAACGAGGCCGATGGGCGTGAACGAGTTGCTCGTCGCGTGGTACTGCGGCGGCGTGATGCCGCGCTGCGCGTCGTCCCAGTCGATCCGGAACTGGTGTCCCGCCGACCGCAGTTGGTCCGCGTTCACGCGCTGGAGGAGGAGCGTCACGAGGTAGTACACGCCCGGTATTGCCACGGCGAAGCGTGCCACCGGCACCATGCCGCGCTCGTCGTCCACCCGTTGCGCCGTGGTGAAGGTGTTGAGGCGCTCCGACGCCACGGCCCACGGCGCAATTTGGGAGGCGGGTCCCTGCGGCGCGGCCGCTCCCGTCCACGGAGGCGGCGGGGGATGCTGGGGCAGCACGGTGGCCTCCGACCAGGAGTAGCCGTCCCACCAGCGCTGGCCCGGCCCGCCGGCGGGGTCGGCGTACCATCCCGGGGGCGCACCGGGATAGCCGCTGTGGTCGCTCACCCGCCCATTCTCTCAAAGCCAGGGGGTGGATCCGGACAGGCCCGACTTACAGCAGGATTTCGGCCATCTCCTCCAGCGCGGCGATGTGCGCGTCGGTGTCGGCCAGGTCCGAGTGCATCGTGTTGAGCGAAAGGTGTGTCGCTCCCGCCGCCCGCCAGCGCCGGGCGTGCTCGGCGATCCTTTCGTGGTCGCGCACGGAGTATTCGAGCCTGCCCTCGAATTCGAAGTTCGACAGGTCGCGCCCGGCCTCCGCTGCCCCCTCGTGGATGTGCTCGAGCGCGGCGTCGAGGCCACCGCCGGGCCGGACCATGGGGAACCAGCCGTCGGCGATGCGTCCGACCCGGCGCAGCGCGGCCGGGGCGTGGCCGCCGATCCAGATGGGGATCGGTCGCTGCACCGGCAGCGGGGCCAGCCCCGACGCCCGGATGTGGTGGTAGCGGCCGTCGACGGTGACGCTCCGCTCGGTCCACAGGGCGCGCAGCACGGCGACCTGCTCCTCCAGAATGCCGGTCCGCTCCTCGAACGGGACGCCGAGCGCGTCGTATTCGAGCTTGTTCCAGCCGATGCCCAGTCCGAGCCGGAAGCGTCCCCCACAGAGGAGATCGACCTCGGCCGCCTGCTTGGCCAGCAGCGCAGTCTGGCGTTGCGGCCCGATGAGGATGGAGGTGGCGAAGGCGAGGTCGGTGCACCCGGCGAGATACGCGAACATCGTCAGCGGTTCGCGGAAGGTGTTGTCGATGGTGTACGGGCCGCCGATGTCGCCGTGCACCTCGATGTCACCACCGAGGACGTGATCGTACGCAGCGAGGTGGCGGTAGCCCAGGTCCGCGACGGCCTGCCCGAGCGCGCGCACCGCGCCGTGGTCACCGCCCACCTCGGTCTGGGGAAAGATCACACCGATATCCATGTGGCCAGTCTGCCCCGTGCCGCCGCGGCGCCGCCGCGCGACGGCGGCCCGGCCCGGCTGGGGACGCCCCCGGTAACGTGCACCCATGAAACTCCGCATCTTCGTGGAGCCCCAACAGGGCGCCTCCTACGACCAGCAGGTGAGGATGGCACAGGCCGCCGAATCCGCCGGCTTCGACGCGTTCTTCCGCTCCGACCACTTCCTGGCCATGGGTGGCGACGGCCTGCCCGGGCCCACCGATGCATGGCTGACCCTGGCCGGCATTGCGCGCGAGACCGACCGCATCCGTCTGGGCACCATGGTGACCTCGGCGACGTTCCGCTTGCCGGGTCTGCTCGCCGTCCAGGTGGCGCAGGTGGACGACATGAGCGGCGGGCGCGCCGAGCTCGGGCTCGGTGCCGGCTGGTACGACGCCGAGCACACCGCCCACGGCGTGCCCTTCCAGTCGGTCGCCGAGCGCTTCGAGCGGCTGGAGGAGCAGCTCGCCATCCTCACGGGATTCTGGGACACGCCCGTCGGGCAGACGTTCGACTTCGACGGGCGGCACTATCAATTAAAGGACAGCCCGGGCCTGCCCAAGCCCGTGCAGCAGCCCCATCCCCCTCTCATCGTCGGGGGAGGAGGGCCCAAGCGGACGCCCCGCCTCGCCGCCACCTTCGCCGACGAGTTCAACCTGCCGTTCTCCTCCGTCGCCGACACCGAAGCGCAGTTCGCCCGGGTGCGTGCCGCCTGCGTGGAGAGGGGGCGTGATCCCGGCACGCTGCGGCTGTCCGCCGCCCAGACCGTGTGCTGCGGTGCCGACGATGCCGAGGTCGAGCGCCGCGCCGCCAACATCGGCCGCAAGGCGGATGAGCTCCGCGCCAACGGCGTCGCCGGCACTCCCGACGAGGTGGTGGCGCGGCTCGAGCAGTTCGCCGGCGTCGGCGCCGGGTCCATCTATCTCCAGGTGCTCGATCTCGATGACCTGGACCACATCGAGCTCCTCTCCGAAGAAGTGCTCCCCCGGGTCGCCTGACCAGGGGGACCGCCCGCACCGGACCACGGGACCCGTGCGCCGATCGGCCCGGCGGGTTGCTCGGTACGCTGCTGGAGGCCGGGGAGGCAATTCCTGATCCGCTCCGGCGGTGGAGAGCGGCGCAACGGGGAGGGTACAGACATGACCATCACGAGCCGGGGTGCAGTGGCCCCGACCGGTGATCGGGCAACGACGGGAAACGCCGCGTCGGCGGCACGAGCCGAAGCGGTCGATACACAGGGGCTGAGTGCGATCGTCGACGAGGTCGCCGACAGTGCCGCTTCGTGGGCCCGGACCGATGCCGCGGCCCGCGCCGATCTCCTGCAGCAGGTCGTCACCGATACCATGGCGGTCCAGGACGAGTGGCTGGCGGCCGCGTGCGCAGCCAAGGGATTGCGGCCGGGCACGACCGAGGCGGGTGAGGAGCTGTTCAGCGGCATCGGGACGTTCGTCCGCATGGCGCGCCTGCTGCGCGACGCCCTGCTCGACATCGCCAAGGACGGCAAACCCGCGTTCGCGGGGCCGGTGCGGGCGGCGGCGGACGGCAGGCTTCGAGTCAAGGTCTTCCCGTCCGGGGCGTTCGACAGGATCACGTTCCCCCAGACGACCGCCGAAATCTGGATGCAGCCCGGGGTCACCCGGGAAAGCCTCGTCCCCGGGCAGGCCGCGGCCTACGCCGACCCCGTGGCCCACGCCGGCACGGCGCTCGTCCTGGCCGCCGGCAACGTGGCGTCACTCGGGCCGCGCGATGTCCTCTCGAAGCTCTTCGTCGAGGGCAAGGTCGTGGTGATGAAGTCCAACCCGGTCAACGACTACCTGGTCCCGTACTGGAGCCGGGCGCTGGCGGTGTTGATCGACGCCGGCGTGCTGCGCATCGTCGACGGCGACGCCGCGGTCGGGCAGTACCTGACCGGGCACTCCCGCATCGACGAGGTGCACATCACGGGCTCTGACAAGACCTACGACGCCGTCGTCTTCGGCACCGGCCCCGAGGGCGCACGCCGCAAGGAAGCGGACGAGCCCGCACTGCACAAGCCGGTGACCGCCGAGCTGGGCAACGTCTCACCGGTCATCGTGGTGCCGGGCAAGTGGTCGGCCCCCGAGCTGCTCTACCAGGCCGAGCACGTCGCCACCATGTTGGTCAACAACGCCGGCTTCAACTGCGTCTCGGCCCGCCTCGTGGTCACGCACGCCGACTGGCCCCAGCGCGAGGCGTTCCTCGGTGCGCTGACCCAGACCCTGGTCGGTCTCACCCCGCGTCGGGCCTTCTACCCCGGCGCCGGCGACCGGCGCGACGCCTTCGTGGCCGCCCATCCCGATGCCGAGGAATACGGCGGCGGGCCGGACGACGCGCTGCCCTGGACGTTCATCCGGGGTGTTCCCCCGGGCCACACCGGAGACATCTGCTTCAACGTGGAGTCGTTCTTCGGGCAGGTGGCCGAGACGGCTCTTCCCGCCCCCTCGGCGGCGGCATTCGTCGACGCCGCCACCGCCTTCTGCAACGACGTCGTCTGGGGCACCTTGGGTGCCACCATCATCGTCAGTCCGGCCTCTCTCAAAGACGAGGCCGTGGCCGAGAGCGTCGAGCGGGCCGTGGCCGATCTGCGCTACGGCTCAATCGGGGTGAATCTCTGGCACGCGCTGTCGTTCGCCATGGGTTCGACCACGTGGGGGGCCTACCCGGGCCATCAACGTACCGACATTCAGTCGGGGACCGGCGTCGTGGGCAACGCGGCGATGTTCGACCGCCCGCAGAAGTCGGTCGTGCGCGGACCCTTCCGGGCCCGGCCGAAGCCTCCGTGGTTTGCGACCGCAGCCGATTCCTATGACGTCATGCGCCGGTTCGTGGGTTTCGAGGCCGAACCGTCCGCCGCGAAGATCCCCGGTCTGCTGCTCGCAGCGATGCGGAGCTGAACCGGCTAGTTCGCTGCCCCTGTCCGCTGGCGGAGTTGGGGAATGGCGTACGGCGCCGCAGCGACGATCGCCGCAAAGAGGCCCAGGAAGGCCCCGAACTCCCAGCCGACGCCCGAGCCGCCGGGCTTGAAGATGAAGGCCAGGAACACGACGACGAGGTTGACCAACGTCGCCACCATCATCGTCGTGAGGTGCGGGAGGTTGAGACCGCCCGGCAGCTCGTCCCACCCCGCGCACAGCACGAGGTAGGCGACGATCAGGATGCAGATGATCATCACCAGGTAGAGGTACCCGTGGGCCGAGACACCGCTTGCCGTCACGCTGATGCCGATGACGGTGATGCCGAACCAGGCCAAGAACAACGAAATGAACAGCACGATCGTGGCCACTCCGGAAATCCGGTCAGCCAGCGACCAGCGGGCGGCTTCGAACTTGTAGGCCGGCATGGTGGACGCGCCCGATGCCGCCCCGACCGGCGCTGCGGGCGCCGTCGGGGCGCTCGTCGAATTGCCGCTCAGAGCGGTTCCGCAATTCGGACAGAAGCCGGCATCGTCGGAGGCTTCGCTCTGACACTGGGGGCAGCTCTGGGGCATGACGGTCCTCCATCTCTCAGGCGAAGGGAGTCCGCGTACCCCCGCACGCTTCCAGGTCGAGCTCGTTGTCGTCGAGCCGTTCCGGGTCTTGAGTCTACGGGGGTGTCACCTCGCTGACCAGGGACCCTTCCTCGGACGGACTTCCGGCGGTCCGACTACGTCCGGTGGGTGGGCCGCGGCGGGTGGAGGAGCGTGAGCCTGGCCACGGTGTCCCCCCCGACGGCGAGGCATCCAGAGGCAGACGGGCAGGCCACCGCGGTCAGGGTGATGGGGACGTACGACGTCGGAGAGCTCCGGAAGGTGAGCCCGGCATCAGTGCTCTCTGCGACGCCACCGGTGCCCACGGCAGGGGAGCCCACCCAGGTCGTGCCCACCATGGCGCACTGCACGTCCGACGGGCAGGCCAGCCCGTAGACGTCGTCGACGGGCGGCGTGCCGCTCGACGGCACCCACGTGTGCCCCCCGTCCGTGCTGTGGAGCAGCTCGCCCTTGGCCGGGACCACGTCGCTGACCGTGGTCCCGGTCGTGCCGGCGGCGAGGCAGTTCGAAGCGGAGATGCAGGCCGTGCTCTGTAGCACGCCGGTCCCCGCGGGCACCGACGCCAAGGCCCACGTCTGTCCTCCGTCCGCGCTCACCGCGACTGCTCCTTGCCCGTGGCCGTTGGTCGTGGGGACGTAGCCCGCGTCAATGCAGGTGCCGCCCGCGATGCACGTGATGTCGTCCCCGGGCAGGAACCCTGGCGGGAGGTCACCCTCTTGTTGCCAGCTCTGACCGAAGTCGGCAGTGTGGGCGGACCACGTCGAGGTGCCGTCGCTCACAACGGCGGTGCAGTCCACGGGGCTCGCGCAGGTCACGCTCGAAACGACGAGAGCATTCTGCGGAGATACCGCGGCGGACCACGTCGCGCCGGCGTCGCTGGTCGTGATGACGACGCCACTGCCCGGCAGCGATGCGCCGTTGGAGCCGACCGCCATGCACTCGGTCGCGGTGGGGCAGGAGACGCCACTCAGCTGGGGGGTGCTTCCTCCCGCCACGTGCTGTGCCTTCCAGGTGTGGCCGCCGTTGGTGGTGGCGTCGATCACGGTGGCGCTGCTCGAGGGGGAGGCATTGGGCCCGGCGATGCCCACGGCCCAACAGCGCCGAGCCGTGGCACACGACAGCGCCCCCAGCTCGCTCGTCCCGCTCGGAGCCGGTTGACCCGTCACGAGGCTGGTGCCCTTGGACTCGCCGAGGACGCGCGTCACCTTTGTCGAACCCGGGTGTCCGGAGAACGCGCAGCTCGACGCTGTGAGAGCCACGGCGCCGAGAACCAGGAACAGGCCACCACTGCGTCGCCGGACACGCCTGTGGTGAAACACGGGTCGTGGAAGCACGGCACAACGACACTAGCGGTGGGGGCCGCATTTCTCGGGGCACCGTTCGCTACCCTCGCAGCGGTGGATTGGGTCGACGTGCTGATCATCGGGCTGATGCTGCTGGCCGCCGTCCACGGCCTCCGGCTCGGGGCCCTCGTCCAGCTACTGACTTTCGGCGGGTTCTTTCTGGGGTTCTTCCTCGGTACCAAAGTCTGGGTATCGCTCCTGAGCAGCGGGCCCACCGAGGATGTCACCCGTTCTGTCCTCGTGGTGTCGCTGGTCCTGTTCACCGCATGTGCCCTGGGGTACGCCGGCCGCGTCATCGGCACCTGGAGCAATGCCACCGTGCGCCGGCATCACCTGGGCAGCGTCGATGCCGCCCTTGGTGTGGGGGTGGCCGTCCTGGCGGTCCTGCTCTCCGTCTGGATCGTGGCCGCCGTGATTCTGTCCCCCAACAGCCGATTCACGTCGCTCGACGCCGCGGTTGCCCGTTCGGACATCCTCCATTCCATCGACGGAGTCCTGCCCCGGGCACCCTCCATCTTCAACGACCTGCAGACCTTCCTGAACGACCAGGGCTTCCCTCAGGTGTTCTCGACGCTCACCCCGCCCTCGACCCCTTCGGTCTCGACACCGACCGATGCCCAGACGAGGGCCCTCGCCGATCCGGCCGTCTTCTCGACGGTCAAGGTTCTCGGCACGGCGTGCAGCAGCGAGCAGGAGGGTTCCGGCTTCGTGGTCGGTCCGGGGCTGGTGGCCACCAATGCCCATGTCGTCGCAGGCGAGGGCAGCGGCAACACGCAGGTGTTGCTCGGGAACGACGCGTACGCCGCCACACCGGTGCTGTTCGACCCCGACTTCGACCTGGCGGTGCTCCGGACCGACGCCCCCCTCGGTCCTGCGCTCGCCATCAGCCCGAACCTGGTCGCCCGAGGCACACAGGCGGCGGTCCTCGGGTTTCCCGAGGACGGTGGCCTGACGATCGGTGCCGCCGGCGTAACGGAGGAGGTCACCGCGATCGGCAAGGACATCTACAACAGCGGGTCGGTCACGAGGGGCGTCTACGCCCTCGATGCCAACGTGGAGCCGGGCAATTCGGGCGGTCCGCTGCTCGGTCCGGGGGGGCAGGTCATCGGTGTCGTCTTCTCGCGTTCCACCGTCTACCAGGACGTCGGCTACGCCCTCACGTCGCCCGGAGTCCTGTCTCGGGTGGAGGAAGCCGAGCGGCACCACTCGGCGGTCGGAACCGGACCGTGCATCTCGGGCTGAACGGTCCGCAAGAATGAGCCCATGAGCCAGCGCATCGAGGATTACGCCGTCATCGGAGATCTTCACTCGGCAGCCCTGGTGGGAATCGACGGCTCAATCGACTGGCTGTGCCTGCCGCATTTCGACTCGCCCTCATGCTTCGCCCGGTTGCTGGGCACCGAGGACCACGGGTTTTGGAGGATCGCGCCCGCCGGAGGGCCGTCGGAGATCCTGGCCACGCGCCGCTGGTACCGCCCTGACACGTTGGTCGTCGAGACCGAGTACGACACCGCCACCGGGACGGTGCGCGTCACCGATTGCATGCCGGTGCGGGAGGGCCATCCGCACCTGGTGCGCTCCGTCGAGGGCGTGAGCGGCACGGTCGACATGCGTATGGACCTTGCGGTGCGATTCGACTACGGCGAAGTGGTCCCCTGGGTCACGTCGAGCGATGGGTTGACCCGGCTTACCGCCGGTCCAGATTCGGTGGCGCTCTGGCACCGGGTCGAGGCGGTGGGACGGGACATGCGCACCGTCGCCGACTTCGCGGTCACCGCGAACCAGCGCTTTCCTTTCACGCTGGTGTGGTATCCCTCGAACGAAGAGCCCCCACCGCCGCTCGACAGTTACTACGCGGTCCACCTCACCGAGGCCTACTGGGCCGAATGGGCCTCGCAATGTGGCTACGAGGGTCCGTACCGGGACGCGGTGGTGCGTTCCCTCATCACGCTCAAGGCCCTTACGTACAACCCGACCGGTGGCATCGTGGCTGCTGCGACGACCTCACTTCCCGAGGCGCTCGGGGGCAACCGCAACTGGGACTACCGCTTCTGCTGGCTTCGTGACGCCACCCTGACGCTGGAGTCGTTGATGCGCGGCAGCTATCACACCGAGGCCCTGGCCTGGCGCGACTGGCTCCTCCGCGCGGTGGCGGGAGACGTCTCCAAGCTCCAGATCATGTACGGGCCGGGAGGGGAACGCCGGCTGGACGAGTGGGAGGCAGACTGGCTGCCCGGCTATGAGGGTTCGGTTCCGGTCCGGATCGGGAATGCCGCCTCGGACCAGTATCAGCTCGACGTCTACGGCGAGGTCATGTCGGCCCTGTATTCGTCGGCTCGCGCCGAGGGGGCGCAGAGCCGAGCCGCCTGGGGCCTGCAGAAGCAGCTCGTCGAGTTTCTGGAGAAGGGATGGACCGAGCCCGACGACGGCATCTGGGAGGTGCGGGGCCCGCGGCGGCACTTCACCCACTCCAAGGTCATGGCCTGGGTGGCCGTGGACCGGGCGGTCCGCACGCTGGAGGAGTGGCCCGACCTCGACGGCCCCCTCGACTCATGGCGCAAGTTGCGGGACGACATCTTCAGCGAGGTCTGTGCCAAGGGGTACAACAAGGACGTCGGTGCCTTCACCCAGTACTACGGATCGGACCAGCTCGATGCCAGCGTGCTCATGATCCCCATGGTCGGCTTCCTGCCGCCCGGCGACCCCCGGGTCGTGAGCACCATCGAGGCGGTCCAGCGGGAGCTCGTGGACCATGGCTTCGTGCTCCGCTACCGCACCAGCGACGATGGTGCCGTGGACGGCCTGACCGGACGGGAAGGCGCCTTTCTCGCCTGTTCGTTCTGGCTGGTGGACTGCCTCTCCATGATCGGGCGTACCGAGGAGGCAGAGGAGCTCTTCGAGCGTCTCTTGGCCCTTCGCAACGATCTCGGGTTGCTCTCTGAGGAGTACGACCCGTTGGCCGGCCGCCTCGTGGGCAACTTCCCTCAGGCGTTCTCGCACGTCTCGCTGATCAACTCTGCGTTCCGTCTCAGCGGCAAGGACCCGCTCAGCGTCGTCGACGAAGGTTCCCGGGTCATCGTCGACACGCCGCTCACCTCGGCGACCGTCGGGAAGACGAAGCGTTCTGGGCGTGGCACTGTGCGCCGCCGCCACGGCGGGGCGCGCTGATGCGAGCGCGGGTCGACGAGCCGTGAGCGGCACCCATGCACACGGCGGCCGTGCGCACCGCCACGGCGACGCCGGTCTGCACGTGCACGATCCCGCCAGTGGCGATCCGGTTCCGGCGGTGCCCCCGCCCCGCCCCATCGCCACCGGTGTCCTCGAGATCGACACCATGCTCGGAGGTTGGGAGCGTGTCACGGCCGGCTATCTGATCGAGGGGCCGGCGCCGGTGCTGATCGAGACCGGGAGCCAGACGTCGGTACCGGTGTTGCTCGCCGCGCTGGACCAGATCGGGGTCGGTCCCGCCGACCTGGCCGGCGTCGCGGTGACGCACATTCACCTCGACCACGCGGGCGGAGTGGGCGATGTCGCCCGCGCCTTTCCCTCGGCCAAGGTCTATGTGCACGAGAAGGGGGCCAGGCACTTGGCTGACCCGGCACGCCTCATCGATTCGGCGGCGCGCGTCTACGGCCCGCTTCTCGATTCCCTCTACGGTCGTCTCGACCCCACGCCTCCCGAGCGTCTCCACGTGCTCGAGGACGGCGAGGAGATCGAGGTGGGCCCGGGGCGCAGCCTCGTGGCCGTGGACTCACCCGGACACGCCAAACATCACGTGGGGCTGCACGATTCCTTGAGCGGAGTGTTGTTCGCAGGCGATGCGGTCGGGGTCAAGCTGCCCGATGGCGGGGTCCTGCGACCCTCGACCCCGCCACCCGACTTCGATCTCGCCCAAGCGCTCACCTCATTGGGCAAGTTCGCCGCACGGCGCCCATCGGGGATCGCCCTGGCGCACTACGGCCTCCTCGACCAGCCCGAGGAACTGCTGGCCGAGGCTGATGAGACCCTGCGCCTGTGGGCCGAGACGGCCGAGAAGGCCTATCGCGAGGGGGCCGACATCGCTGATGCGCTGTCAGATCGGTTCGATCCCCTCCTGGGCGACATCGACGCGGCGCACAAGGAGAAGCTGGACATCATGAACGGCGTCCACTCGAACGCGGCCGGTTTCCGCAGGTGGCTCGAGGGGCGAGACGCCGGGGCCGCTCCTTGAGCAGTCCTGCTGCCTGACCCGTGCCGCTGAGCTGGGGCGCGGGAATGGACCCGGTCACACCACCAGCTTGGCGCGCAGCTCCTCTTGGCGGACTTCGAAGTCATCGAGAGAGATCCGGCCTTCGGCCAGGTCCTCGTGCAGTGCGGCGAACTCCTCCAGCAGGCGCGTCTGGTCCACGTCGTCGGCCGAAAGGGACGGGGCGGCCTGCTCGTTCGCCACCGCCTTGTCCTCCTTCCGCGAAATGCGGTCGTCCATCTTGGCCTTGGCCCGGTCCTTCTTGGCCTGGTCGCGCTGCAATTTTCCAAATGTCGAACGTGCGCGTGCCACGGTTCACTCCTTTCCGGCCGCTGGGGAGCGGCCAGGTCCTGCCGGCAAGGCGCCTGCCCTGCCGATGTTCTTGCCGCACCCGCCTGTGCGGTGGGCCTCTTCGGCCCCGAGCGGAGGAGGTGGGATTTGAACCCACGGTACCCATGAGGCACAACGGTTTTCGAGACCGTCCGATTCGGCCGCTCTCGCACTCCTCCGGGCGAGATGCTAGTCGCTCTGACCTGGTCCGGAACCTTCGGGAGAGGCACTCGGGAGCACCGCCGGCGCGAAGAACGAGGTCAGGAGGATGCCGCCGGACCGCAATCAGGTGGGGCCGCCAGAGGCGGATGGCTTGGCGCTTGCGGTCCGCTCCGTCCGTTTCCCGGCGAAGAACGACGACAGGAGAGCAGCGCATTCGGCGGCTCCGACGCCCCCGACGGCCTCGAGTTCGTGGTTCAGGCGGGGATCGGCGCACAGGTTGTACAGCGTCCCGCAGGCACCGGCCCGCGGGTCGGTGGCGCCGAAGACCACCCGCCGCACCCTGGCCGCGACCAGGGCGCCGGCACACATGGGGCACGGCTCGAGGGTGACGACCAGCGTGAGTTCGGAGAGCCTCCAGCCGCCGACGGCGCTGGCGGCATCGCGCAAGGCCAGGATCTCGGCGTGCGCAGTCGGGTCGGCGGCACCTTCACGCTCGTTGTGGCGGGCTGCGACGACGTTCCCGCCGATCAAGGCAACCGCGCCGACGGGAACCTCTCCCTCTTCAGAGGCCACCCGCGCTTGGGCCAGGGCGAGCGCCATGGCGTCCTCGTCGCCGAGCGGGGTCCTCTCCAGGGTTGCGATGGCCCCAGTATGTGAGGTTTTGCCGTTCGAGGGGAATTCCGGCCGGCGGACCCGCTGCGGCTCAGCTGGCTGCTGCGCGCAATTCCCGTTGGACTTCGCTGAAGGTCGTCTGGAGCTGCGTCAATCTCTTGCCGAGCTCGGCGAGGTACGTGCCCAGACCCAGGGACGGCAGCCCGTTGATGGTGGTCAGGAACTGCAGATCCTGACCCACCAGCGAGCGGACACCGTCGACACCCGTCCGGGCCGCGGCCGGCACGGCGGTTCCCGAGAGGGTCCTTTCGTAGCGCTGCAGCGACGTTACATAGGGGTTGATGATTGCAGCCACGTTTGTGGTCGTGGGGATCCCCGTAATGGCGTCGAGGTTCGACAGTGCCGCGGTGGTGGCCGAGTCGGCCGCGTCGGTGGCCGTCTTCACCCGGGAGATCCCGGAGGACGAGATCTCGGGAGTCGACGCCGTTCGCGGGCCTGTTGAGGAGACCGTCGGGTTGTGAAAGGAGGACACGATGGCCGCCGCGGCGACGGCGGCGACGATGACGCACAACAGCACGCAGGCCGTCACAAAGGCACGGCTCCGACGCAGGCGCCGACGACGGGTGAGCGGGGCGGCGTGAACGGGAACGTCCGGGACGGTGGTCTCGTGGGCGTCTTCCCACTGCGCGTCGGGGCGCGACATCGACGCCAAGTCACCCTCCCAATTCGGGATCTGCGGTGGTTCGTCTGTTGCGCGGTCGAGCGGCAGTGCCGGCTTCGGCCTCCGCATCGGTTCGGGTGCCCACACCGGTTCAGGCGCTCGGAATGGTTTGCCCGCCGCCACGACTTCGGGCTTGGGGTCAGCGTCAGCGTCCACGTTCTTCTGCAGCCGTGGCTTTTCGGTTCCGGGATCCGAGTCCTTGGGGGAGCGACGCGCCACGTCGGCACGGGGCGCGCCCTGAGATTTTGGTGATGGCGCCTGCTTCCCCTTTGGGCTTGGCCGCGTGGGGTCGGGAACGCTCTCGTTGCTCAATGGGGTGGTGCCAGTGGGAGCGATTTGCACAGTATGGGAGGTCGAGGGTCCGAAGGAAAGTCCCCTCGAAAGTCCCCTGGCCAATCACCATGAGGGGCCTCGGAATCGCCCTGGGGCACTTCAGGACGTGGAGGCCCGGAGGTTCTGCTCGAGCGCGTTGAGGGTCGTCTGCAGCTGGGTGGCATCGGTGTCGAATTGCTTCAGGAAGGTACCGAGCTGCAAGGGCGGCAGCGCATCGATGGTGTCGAGGAAGTTCAGGTCCTGGCGCACCTGCGCTCCGGTGCTGGACGCGTCGGCGCGAGCCGGAGCCGGCACCGTGGCTCCCGCCAGCACGGTCTCGTAGAGCTGCAGCGACGAGATGTACGGGTTGATGACCTTCTCGACGTTGGACGGCGTCGGAAAAGTCGCGAGCGACGAGAGCCCCACGCTGGCCGAGGTCGTCGCGGAGTCGACTGCATCGGTCGCCGCCTGGATTCGGGCTGCTTCGGAAGCGGACGAGGCGGGAGGAGCGGCATGAACCGCCGCACCTCCTGCGGTGGTCGTCGCCGTTGTCGGATGGTGTCGCGAGTGGACGACCACGGCTGCGGCGACGATCACCAGAACAAGACACGCCAGCACGACGGTCGCGGTGAAGACCCGGCTTCTCCCATTCTGTTCGTGCTTCTTGTGGGTCCGGGAACTCCGGGCTCGAGGCGCGACGATGCTCGGGGCGGAGGCGGCCTCGCCCGCATGTCCCCACTGTCGGTCCGCCTCGGAGACGACGTCGGGCTCGGCATCCGTTGGTGCGATCGGGGACGATTCGAACGGCGCCATCGCCGCAACCGTCGCCGCCATCTCCGCCAGACGTGCCTCTACGGATTCCAACTCTGGCTCTTTCTGCGCATTCCCCGGGTCGTCCGCTTCCCCCGGGGCTTCCGGCTCCATCGCCCACGCGAGCTCCGCCTCCGGCTCGAGTTCCGCCTCCGGCTCGAGTTCCGCCTCCGGCTCGAGTTCCGCCTCCGGCTCGAGCGGGAGCCAGACGCCCTGCTGCAGCTCGGCCTCCTGCTCCGGCGCGCCAGCCAGCGCGCTCACGAAATCCTCGATCTCAGGTCCCGATTCGGTCTCGACCGCCATTGCTGTCGAGTCGACCGAGACGGGTTCCGGTTCGGGGTCCGTCTCCGCTTCGGGCTCCGGCTCCTCGAAGGAGCGCCGCACGGTGTCGACGATCCGGTCGTAGGCGGCTCCGGCTCGCGCACCGCCATCCGTTCCAGACTCCGGCTCGGGGTCTTCGCGGAGCGCGGCATCCCAATCGAAATTGGAGTCGTCGAGGTCCAGTTCGTCCTCGTCCTCGAGAACGGCCGCCTGAGCGGCGATCTCGGCGTCGTCCGGGTCCGGCACGAACACGTCCCAATCGAACTCCTCCTCGCCCAGTTCGAAGTCGCCGGTCAGGTCGGTGGTCATCCTTCTGTCCTCACGACTCGGTGCGCCCGGAATGGACGGTGCTCTCTTCCACTCCGCCCAGGGACCCGTCGGAGCGGTAGGTGCGGGCGATGGCCGCCCATGCCGCGAACAGCGCGTGCATCGCATGCCGGCTCCACGGCCGCATCCGCGCTGACTCCATGTGTTCCGAGGGATGGTCGGTCGGACGGTTGCCCGGCAGGTCCACACGCGCGTCAACGCGGCAGGTGTGCGCGCGCAACCCACGAAGTGGGTCCGCGGCGTCCGGGTCGAACCCTCGGTCCACATCGGCCTATCGGACGGGTGGACACTCGGGTTGAGTGTCGTCGCTCATTCTTTGTCTGAGCGGAGGAGGTGGGATTTGAACCCACGGTTGGTTGCCCAACACACGATTTCCAGTCGTGCCGATTCGGCCGCTCTCGCACTCCTCCGTGTTTGCAGCCAGGTCAGGCTAACGGTCGCGCCAGGCACCGATTGTCAGGACTGCTCGGCGCGGGGCAAGAAAGCAACTCCAGGCGCCATTTTCCGGACTTTCGGAGCGCGCCGACGACCGCATTTCGAATTGAGGATCCGTGGTTCAAGGGGGTTGAACACGGCGCCGAGGAAGCAGGAGTCTGGCAAGGGATGCCTGACGGATGCACGGAGGCGCAAGTGTTCCGACGGATTCTGGTGGCGCTCGACGGGTCCGAAGACGCCCGAACTGCGTTCGTGTTCGTCAGTGACTGGGCCCGCCACTTCGACGCGAAGGTCTGGTTCATCCAACTGGCGGACGAGTCGTCGCGCCGTCGAGGCGAGATCGTCACCGACGTGCATCGTCGAGGTCGCCAGATGGCAAACCAGTTCACGATCAGCGGCGCCACGCGAGGTGCGCGCAACCAGCAGCTCGTGAGCGGAATTTCCGAGGCGGCGGTGACGTTCGGGGCCGACCTGATCGTCGTGGGTCTCGACCGGCACCGTCTGGCGCACAACGTGCTCAGTCGCAGCGTCCGGGAGCAGCTGACCGCCGCCACCAACGTCCCCGTGCTGATGGCGCCGAAGCGAGCCGTCGTCGGTGCCCCAGCCGGCACGCGCCGAGAAAGGGCGATCCCCCTCGGCCCAGGTCGCGGTCTGCCGGTGATGGCGGGCGCTGGCATGGCTCATGTTTGACAACATCGTGGTCGGCGCCAAGGATTCGCCGGCCGGGGACCGTGCCGTGCGACGCGGGGCCGAGTTGGCCGGCGCGGCAGGCGGAACCGTCCACATCGTCACCGCCTTCCGCGGCAAGCCGGTCGAAGGGCTCTTGGCCAAATTCCGTTCGTTGGCCGCGGAGACGCCGGCCCGGGTTCGGACGCACCCTGTGCAGTCCGACCCGGTCGAGGCGATCACACGGGTCGCGGCAGAAGAACGGGCGGATCTGATCGTGGTCGGCTCGCACGGCAACCACAGGTCCCGGCGGCTCTCGAGCGTGCCGCAGGGTGTCATGGACCGGGTGGAGTGCGCCGTCCTGGTCGTGTAGGGGAGCGGGAGCAGGCGAGCCACTAACCTGGCGTCGTTGCCGTCCCGATGCTGGGTGCGGTGGCCGGGTCCTGCGCAACGGCCGCTCGTGAATCGAGTCAGGGTCGGAAGGCAGCAGCTCTCAGCGGGTATGGCCGGGTGCCGTAGCCAACCTGGCCGCCGCACCGAGCACCGGGCGGCAATGTCCGAGCGCATGGGTAGGCTCAGCCGCCATGGCCGACGTCCCCTTCGTTTCCCTCTACCGGCGATTCCGGCCGGGGCGGTTCGACGAGCTCAGAGGCCAGGACCACGTCGTGCGGGCGCTACGCAGCGCCGTCCGCGACGACCGCGTGTCGCATGCGTACCTCTTCAGCGGGCCCCGGGGCACGGGCAAGACCTCCTCGGCGCGCATCCTGGCCAAGGCGCTCAACTGCGAGGCGCCGGTCGACGGTGAGCCCTGCGACGTCTGCACATCGTGCGTCGAGATCTCCCAGGGCAGCTCCCTCAACGTGCACGAGCTCGATGCGGCTTCCAACAACGGCGTCGACGCCATGCGCGACCTGGTGGCCCATGCCGGCCTGGGTACCCCCGGCCGCTGGAAGGTGTACATCGTCGACGAGGTCCACATGCTCTCGACCGCGGCGGCCAACGCGTTGCTGAAGACGTTGGAGGAGCCCCCGAGCCACGTCGTCTTCGTCCTGGCGACGACCGACCCGCAGAAGGTGCCACCGACCATCCGCAGCCGCACCCAGCACCTGGAATTCCGGCTCCTGGGTGCGGAGACCCTGCACACCCTGCTCGAGTCGGTCAACGAGGAGGCGGGACTCCACGTCGACGAGGAGGCGCTCGAGGCCGCAGTGCGGCGCGGCCGGGGTTCTGCCCGTGACGCGCTCGTCTGCGCTGGACCAGGTCGTCGCCTCGGGTTCGGCCGACGCGGCCCGACCCGAGCTCGCGGCGGTCCTCGACGCTCTGGCGGACGGTGACGTCAGCCAGGTGCTCGTCGCACTGAGCGCGCTCCTGGCGGGCGGCTGGGGACCCCAGCAGCTGGCCACAGAACTGATCGACGATCTCCGCCAGGTCTTCCTCGCCGCGCTGGCGCCGGAGCTGTGCGCGGTGTCAGGACCATCGCTCGAGCGGTTCCGCGCTGCGGCCGAGGCCATGGGCCTGGCGCGGGTGGTGCGCAGCATGGAGATCCTGGGCCACGCGTTGGTCGACATGCGTGAGGCGCCCGACGCACAGGTGGTTCTCGAGATCGGTGCCGTCCGGGCCGTGCGGCCCGACCTCGACTCCGGAATGGAGGCTCTGTCGGAGAGGGTCAGCGTCCTGGAGCGCGCGCAGTCCGGCGCGCCCGCCTTTCCCCGTCCCGGCGCATCGCCCTCGCGTGGCGCACCGGCGGAGGCCGCTGGTGGCGTGCCCGCCGACGCCGGTCCGCCGGCCCCGACGACGACCGGCCCGCCGCCCGAGGTGGCCAGGCGACCTTCTCTCGGTGCCCTGCGGCGCAGCAAGGAGGCGGCCGCGCCACCGCCACCGCCACCGCCACCGCCACCACAACCACCGGCCGCGCCGGCTGCCGGAATGCCAGCGATGGAACCACAGCCCGTTGTCGAGGCACCCGCCGCCGGCACCGCGGCGGCTGCGCCGGCGGGATCTGCTTCAGCGAGACCCGCGCCGGCGGGAGCAACCAAGACGCTCGATCGCGACGGCCTCACCGAGGCCTGGGGCGACGGCATCCTGCAATCCCTCCCGGCGAGGGCCAAGGCTCGCTACGCCAGCGGTCGCTTCGTCGCGGTGGACGAGCAGGGCGCCCACTTCGCGCTGCCCAACGCCGCGCACCGGGAGCAGTGCGCCGAACAGCAGGCCGTAGTCGAGCAAGGCTCTCTCCGACCACTTCGGGACGAAGGTGACGTTGGTGCTCCACGTCGACGACACCTTGGCGCCGCCGGCAGCGCGTCCCGGCCCGTCCCCGGCGGCGTCCGCCCGGCCGGCTGGTGCCGCACCACCACCGCCCGCCCCGCCGGCGGACGAGGTCGACTACGTCGACCCGAGTGAGCTGGAGGACACGTCCACCGATCAGGCGTCGGCCGCGCAGGCGCGCCTGCTCGCAGGCGTTCCCGGGCGCCAGCGAGGTGGCCGAGTAGGTGTACACGGGTCCCCTCCGCACCCTCATCGACGAGCTCGGCCGCTTGCCGGGCATCGGGCCCAAGTCGGCGCAGCGCATCGCCTTTCACATCCTGAAGGTTCCCGGTGAGGACGCCCGCCGGCTGTCCGACGCCATCATCGCCGTCAAGGAGCGCACGACGCTGTGCGACGTGTGCTTCAACGTGGCCGAGTCGGGTGAGGTGTGCGCGGTCTGCAGCGACGACCGGCGCGATCCCGAGGTCATCTGCGTGGTCGAGGACCCGCGCGACATCGTCGCCGTGGAGCGCACCGGGTTCAAGGGGCGCTACCACGTCCTCGGCGGCGCGTTGAGCCCCCTCGACGGCATCGGGCGGGAGCAGCTCCGCCTGCGCGAACTGCTCGATCGCATTGACGCCGGGATCATCCGCGAGGCCATCGTCTGCACGAACCCCACCATCGAAGGTGAGGCCACGGCGATGTTGGTCGCCCGCGAGCTCGTCCCGCGGGGCGTCGTGGTCTCGCGGCTGGCGAGCGGGCTGCCCGTGGGCGGCGACCTCGAATACGCCGACGAGCTGACGCTGGGGCGCGCGCTCGAGGGGCGCCGGCCGCTCGAGGTCTGATCGCGGGAGCACGGGTCGGGCGGCGCTGCCTCCGTCCCGTACAATTGGCGGATGCGGATCGCCATCGTCGGAGCGACTGGGCAGGTGGGCGTGGTCCTGCGCGCCATTTTGGCCGAGCGCAACTTCCCGGTGGAGTCCATGCGGTATCTCGCCTCCGCTCGATCCGCCGGCTCGACGCTGCCCTGGGCCGACGGTGAAATCGTCGTCGAGGACGCCGAGACGGCCGACCTCTCCGGCATCGACCTCGCCCTCTGCTCGGCGCCCGGCCTCGGTCTCGCGGCAGCTGGCGCCGCGGCTCGCCGCCGCCGGCGCCACCGTGATCGACAACTCCTCCGCCTGGCGCATGGACCCCGACGTTCCCCTCGTGGTGCCCGAGGCCAACGCGGCCGAGCTGCGTTCCATCCCCAAGGGCATTGTGGCCAACCCCAACTGCACCACCATGGTCGCCATCCCCGTCCTCAAACCTCTCGACGACGAGGCCGGCCTGCGGCGGCTGGTGGTCGCCACGTATCAAGCGGTCTCCGGTGGAGGGGTCGAGGCCGTGCGCGAGCTGGCGGAGCAGCTGTCGAAGACGGTCGACAGGGCCGCGGATCTGACCTTCGACGGCTCGGCGGTCGATTTCCCGCCCCGCAGCGTGTACCCGGTCCCGATCGCCCACAACGTGATCCCGCTGCAGTTCACGATCGTCGACGACGGCTCCCTCGAGACCGACGAGGAACAGAAGTACTGCAACGAGGCCCGCAAGATCCTCGGGCGCCCCGACCTCGCCGTGACCACCACCTGCGTGCGCGTGCCCGTCTTCACCGGGCACTCGGCCGCCATTTTGTGCGAGTTCGAACGACCCATCACCCCCGAGCGCGCCAGCGAGGTGCTGCGGACCGCCCCCGGGGTCGAGCTGGCCGAGATCCCGACGCCGCTGCTGGCGGCCGGCCGCGACGTTTCCTACGTCGGCCGTATCCGGCGGGCCCAGGGTGCCCCCAACGCACTTGCCCTCTTCGTCTCGGGCGACAACCTGCGCAAGGGCGCCGCGCTCAACGTGGTGCAGATCGCCGAAGAGCTGCTGGCGCTGCGATCCTGATCCGCGGGGCGCACCTGGCCCGGACGGCGGTGGGCCAACGGGCGGTGGGCGATCAGTCGGCGGTGGGCGATCAGTCGGCGCCGGACGAGACCGGCTCGGGTCCGCCGATCACGAGGGTGGACATGCGCCGCGCCAGGTTGACGGCATGGTCGCCGAAGCGCTCGTAGAAACGGGCCACCATCGCCAGCTCGATCGCCACCGGCAGGGGCATGGTGCCCGCCACCAGCTCTGCGGTCAGGGTGACGTGCAGATCATCGAGCTCGTCGTCGAGGTCGTCGATGGAGGAGGCGGCATTGGCCGACCGCTCGGCGAAGGCATCCGCCGTCTCCCGCCAGATGGTGGTGGCCACCTCGCCCATCCGCTCGACGAGGCCCCGGCTGCGGGCCGACATCTCGGCGCCGAGACCACGGGCGGCCCGGCGGGCGATGTGCTCGGCGAGGTCGCCGTTGCGCTCCATGTCGGGGAGCATGCGCAGGATGGCCACGTACTCGCGGCGCTCGTCGGACGTCGTCTCGCCGTGGACCAGCTGCTGCTGCACCGTGGTCGAGATCTGCCCGATCAGCTTGTCGATGACCTCGTCGCGCTTCACCAGCTCCTTGGCGGCGTCCCGGTCGCCCGCCAACAATGCGTGGGTGGCGCCGGCGATCCCCTCACCGACCAGGGCAAAGGCCTGCGCGAACAGGCGGTCGACCTCGTGGGGCTCGGGCATCGTCCGCGGCCAGAGCGGTTGCTCGGTCACGAGCGGCCCGATCTGCATGTGGGGAAGATCCCCGGACTCGACGTCCTCGGGGAATGTCTTCGTGCTGCCACCGAGCTTGAACGACATCCCTACCACGCTATCGGCTCGTTTCAGGCATGACGACCCCCTGATGGCGGGCGGTGCGGGCGCCCCAGGCAGGGGGAGCGGACCGTCCCCGTCGGTGACACACCCCGTCGTTACATTGGCTGGATGGTCCTCGGAGTGGTCATCGGGCTCGCGGTCGGGCTCGCCATCGGTCTGGCCTGGCACATGGCACGGGTGGCCAGTTCGGCCGGCGCAGCACGCCTGGCCGAAGGGCGTCTCGCCGATGCACAGGCACAGGCGGCCTCCTTGGCGACGCAGCTGAGGACGGCGTCGGAGGCGGCGGCGGCCGCCGAGACGGCCCGTGCCGTCGCCGTCTCGGAGCTCGACCTGCTCCGCACGTCGGAGATCGAGGCGGCACGCCGGGCGGCGCACGAGCGTGATCTCCTGGCCGGGGCCTTCTCGGAGCTGTCTGCGCAGGCGTTGGCGAAGAACAACGAGCAGTTCCTCACGCTGGCCGACTCCAAGCTGAACGAGGTACGCACGGCCACGCAGGGCGACCTCTCCCAGCGCCAGCAGGCGATCGCGCAACTCCTGGACCCGTTGAGCGAGACCCTGGCTCGTTACGAGCGCGGACTGCGGGACATGGAGGTGGAACGAAAAGGTGCCTACGCCACCTTGAACGAGCGCGTGGCGGCGCTGCATCTCGGCCATGAGCAATTGCAGAAGGAGACCAGGAACCTGGTCACCGCCCTCCGTTCCCCGCAGACGAGGGGCCGCTGGGGCGAAATGACGCTGCGCAACGCGGTCAAGGCGGCCGGGATGGCCGAGCACTGCGACTTCGACGAGCAGCGGTCGACCACGACGGCGGACGGCCTCTTGCGACCCGACATGATCGTGCACCTGCCGGGCGGCGGCCAGGTCGTCATCGACTCGAAGGTTCCGCTCGACGCCTTCTTGCACTTCACCGAGTCCGAGGACGAGGACGAGCGCAAGGCCTTCCTGAAGAAGCACGCCAATCAGCTCCGTACCCACGTGGACCAGCTCGCCAAGAAGGAGTACTGGAGGCAGTTCGAGCGTTCACCCGAGTTCGTCGTGGCGTTCATCCCCGGCGAGTCCCTGCTGGCGGCCGCCTGCGAGGCCGACCCCGGGCTGCAGGACCACGCACTGGGGAGGGGCATCGTGCTCGCCACCCCGAACACCCTGGTGGCGGCGCTGAAGACCATCGCCTTGTCCTGGCAGCAGGAGACGCTGGCGGAGAACGCGCGCGAGGTCCGCGAGCTGGGAGCGGAGCTGTACGAGCGGTTGCGCGTCATGACGGGGCACATGCAGTCGCTCCAGCGCAGTCTCACGTCGAGTGTGGAGGCCTACAACAAGGCCGTCGGCTCCTTCGAGTCGCGCGTGCTCGTCACCGCCCGCAAGTTCCCCGGCCTCGGTGTCGTGGGGATGCAGTCAGGCGAGATCGACGAACTGACCCCGATCGAGAAGGCGCCCCGCCACCTGCAGGCCTACCAGCCCGATCTCTATGACGACGAGTCGGGGCAATCGACCATCGTGGCGCTGCCCGAGGGCGGGGCGAACACCGGCACGGCGTAGGTCACATGGCCTCCCAGCAGGAGGCCTGCCGGACCCGGTCGCCCGAGAACACCACCGACGTACTCTGCCGGGGTGCTGCACGTCCACCGATCCGACCGCACCGACACCTTGGTGTTGATGCTCGCGACACTGGTGGTCGAACCGCTCGAGGACCCGATGACGCCCGAGGTCGTGTCCGTACCGACGAAGGGGATCGAACGGTGGCTCAGCCAGCGCCTCTCGGCCCGGCTCGGCGTCACCCCGGGAGCGCATGACGGGGTGTGCGCCAACATCACCTTCCCCTTCCCCGGGACTCTGGTCTCCGGCGCGCTCGCTCGGGCCACCGGTAACGACCCGAAGGCCGACCCCTGGCTGCCCGAACGGTCGGTGTGGCCTCTCATGGAAGTCGTCGAGGAGCATTTCGACGAGCCGTGGCTGGCGCCGCTGGCCGACCACATCCGCAATGCCGCTGCCGTACCCGACGGGGCCGCAGCGGCAACGCCGGAGCCACGAGAGCGCTTTTCCATCGTCCGGCACGTCGCGGACCTCTTCGATCGCTACGCCGTGCACCGGCCCGACATGGTGCAAGGTTGGGCTCAGGGCATTCGGCTGCCCGAAGAGGCAGAGTGGCAATCCGAGCTCTGGCGGCGCCTGCGCGCCCGCATCGACCGGCCGAGCCCGGCGGAGCACCTGGAGAGCGCGTGCGGCAGGTTGCGCGAAGAGCATGACCTGCTGGACCACCCGGACCGGCTGTCGTTGTTCGGCCTGACGCGCCTGCCGGCGAGCTACCTCCAGGTCCTGGACGCCATCGCCGGCACTCGCGAGGTCCACCTCTTCCTTCTCCATCCGTCGCCCGCGCTCTGGGAACGCCTCGAGCCGCTCGTCGGTCCCGAGACCAGGCATCTGCCGCGCCGCGAGGACCGGACGGCAGCGGAAGCGCGCAACCCGCTACTCGCGTCTTGGGGCCGCGATGCCCGCGAGATGCAACTCGTTCTCGGCGGCGCCGAGACACACGGTGACGAAGCGGCGGCAGCGCAGCATGCGGGCGAGCAGCCCACCCTGCTGCAACGGATCCAGGACGATGTCCGGGCCGACAGGGCGCCGACCGGAGCGGGCGACGCCGATGCCCGCCCACTGCTCGCGGCCGGCGACGACAGCATCCGGATCCATTCCTGTCACGGCCGCAGCCGGCAGGTCGAGGTCCTGCGCGACGCCATCCTCCATCTGCTGGAAGACAATCCCGATCTCGAGGCGCGCGACATCATCGTCATGTGCCCCGACATCGAACACTTCGCGCCGCTCATTCAGGCGACGTTCGGTGCACACGACGAGGAGGGAGGTCGAGTCGACGGCACGCGTCAGCTCAGAATCCGTCTGGCCGACCGTTCCCTCCGCCAGACCAACCCCGTCATGGGCGTCCTGGCCGAGGTGCTCGACCTGGCCACGGCGCGTATGACAGTGAGCCAGGTGCTCGATCTCGCCGGGCGCGAGCCCGTGCGGCGGCGGTTCCGCTTCGCCGATGACGACCTGGTTCGCATCGAACAGTGGGTCCGGGAGTCCAATGTGCGGTGGGGGTTCGACTCCCACCACCGAGGGGACTTCGAGCTCGGGGGCATCGGTGCCAATACCTGGCGGTCCGGGTTGGACCGGGTGTTGCTCGGCGTCGCGATGGCCGAGGACGACCAGCGGCTGTTCGCGGAGACGCTTCCGCTCGACGACGTCGAGAGTGGCGACATCGAGCTGGCCGGTCGTCTGGCCGAGCTCGTCGAGCGGCTGCACTCGGCCGTCGAGGGACTCGCGGGCAACCACACCATGCGCGCCTGGGCAGGCGTGCTCGCGGAGATCACCGACTCGCTGACGGCGACGTCGCCCGGTGACGCATGGCAACGGGCCGAACTCACGTCGCTGCTCGACAAGCTGGTCGAGGAGGCGATGACGGACAGCGGGGACAGCGGCGTCACCGTCGGCTGCGCCGACGTCCATTCACTGCTCACGGAACGGCTGAAAGGCAAGGCGACGAGGGCGAACTTCTGCACCGGCTTTCTGACCGTGTGCACCCTCGTCCCCATGCGCTCCATCCCCCACAAGGTCGTCTGCCTGCTCGGGCTCGACGACGGGAGCTTCCCGCGCCACATCGAACGCGACGGCGACGACCTCACCGCGCAGGATCCACGGGTGGGCGACCGTGACGCACGCAGCGAAGACCGCCAGCTCCTGCTCGATGCGCTGCTGGCCGCGCGCGAGCACCTGGTCATCACCTACAGCGGTCACGACGAGCGCTCGAACCAGCCCCGTCCGCCGGCGGTCCCGGTGGGAGAACTTTTCGATGTCGTGGACCACACCGTCCGCACTTCCTCGGGGCGAGCCCGCGACGCCATCCGTGTCGAGCACCCGCTGCAGCCCTTCGACCCACGTAATTTCGAACCGGGCAAGCTCATCCCGGCCCGCCCCTGGAGCTTCGACGAGCTCAACCTCGACGGCGCCCGCTCCGCGCTGCAGCAGGACCAACGACTCCGGCGGTTCCTGGCCCACCCTTTGGCGAGCGAGGTCGAGACCGTCGACGTCGACCTGCTGGACCGCTTCCTGCGCGATCCCGTCAAGGTCTTCCTGCGGGAACGGCTCGGCGTGTCGTTGTGGGACCGGACGCGGGAGTACGAGGACGCCATCCCGATCGTGACCGATGCGCTGACCCAGTGGGGGATTGCCGAGCGGATCTTGCAGGCCCGGCTCGAGGGGGCGAGCTGGAACGACTGCGAGCAGGCCGAGATCGCCCGGGGGACGCTCCCGCCGGCGTCGCTGGCCTACCCGGTGCTCGACGAGATGCAGCACGACATCGAAGAGCTCGTGCTGGCCGCCGGCCACCTCCCGGGTCTGCCGCCGGAGTCGCTCGAGGTCGACGTCGACCTGCCGGGCCTCCCGTCCGTCGTCGGCACAGTGGCGGGGTTGCGTGGCAGCCTCATTCCCAGGGTGACCTACCGCAGGATGCAGCCCGCGCTGCGCTTGAGCGCGTGGCTGCGTCTCCTGGCGTTGAGCGCGACCTATCCCGAGGTGCCATTCGAGGCGCAGACCATCGGACGGGCGAGCAAGGGCTCGCGGCGGGCCGTGTCCGTCGCCACCGTCGGACCACTGGACGGGGACCCGTTGATCCGCCGCGACGTGGCGCGGGCGCATCTGGCCGGTCTCGTCCGGCTCTTCCAGAGCGGCATGTGCGAGCCCCTGCCGATCTCCTGCAAGACCTCCGCTGCCTATGCCCGTGACCGGGCTCTCGGCCGCGAACCCGGCGAGGCCGCCTACGAGGCGCGCAAGGCATGGGAATCGACGAACAGCCGGGACAACGAGAACAGGGACAAGGAGCAGGTGTTCGTGCTCGGGGGCGAGCTCACGTTCTCCGAGATGCTCACCTTCACGGGGATCCCTCTGGCCGAGGAGGGCCTCGACCTCGACCCCCCCGAGCCACATCGCTTCGGTGTCTACGCCCGCCTGGTCTGGGACGGATTGTTGGATCTCGAAAGGGTGCGCCTCCAGTGACGCTGCACGTCGTGTCGGGAATCGGGGAGGAAGAGATGCCCCCGTTCCGAGTCGACGGTCCGCTGCCTCGGGGAACGACGCTGCTGGAGGCGAGTGCCGGCACCGGGAAGACCTTCACGATCGCTGCACTGACGGCCCGGTACGTCGCGGAAGACGGCCTGCCGATCGACCGCCTCCTCGTGATGACGTTCACGCGCATGGCCACGGGAGAGCTCCGCGAAAAGGTGCGGGACCGGTTGGTGCGCGCCTTCGACGGCTTGGCCGATGTGCTCGCCGGGAGGGAGGCTCCCGAGGGTGACGACATCGTGCAACTCCTGGCGGACGTGGCGCGGGCCGAGCAGGAGCTGCGGTGCGGTCGGCTGGGCAAGGCGATCGCCGACTTCGACGCCGCCACGATCGAGACGACGCACGGGTTCTGCCTGCAGGTCCTGTACGGGCTCGGCACCGCGGGTGACATCGATCGCGACGTGACCCTCGTCGAGGACGTGCGCGACCTCGTCGACGAGGTCGTCGACGACCTCTACCTGCGAAAGTTCGCCCACCGGCAGAACACGATCGCCTTCTCGCGGGAGGAGGCCGGAAAGGTCGCCCGCAAGGTCCTCGACATTCCCGACGCTCTTGTGGTCCCACCACTGTCTGAAGGGGACGAGCTCGAACCGACGCGCCGCCGCTTCGCCGAGCGGGTGCGCAGGGAGATCGAGACCCGCAAGCGCGCCCTGAACATCCTCACCTACGACGACGTCCTCCTTCGCCTGCGCGACACTCTCCGCGATCCGTCGCGGGGAACCGTGGCGCGTGCCCGCCTGCGTGAGCGATTCGATGTCGTCCTCGTCGACGAGTTCCAGGACACCGACCCCGTGCAATGGGACATCATGCGCGGCGCCTTCGATGCCGACGGCAAGACGCTTGTCCTCATCGGTGACCCGAAGCAGGCGATCTACGCCTTCCGCGGCGCCGACGTGGACACGTATCTCAAAGCGAAGGCGACAGTGCGTTCCAAATGGACACTCGACGTCAACTGGCGGAGCGACGAGCCTCTCCTGGAGGCGTACGACGCACTGTTCGAGGGCGCGCAGCTCGGTCAAGCCGGCATCACTTACCGGCATGTCAGCGCCGCTCCCCGCAACGTCGAGCCGCGGTTGTCCGGCGCGCCCGTGGCCGCGCCGCTGCGCGTGCGAGTCGTCCACACGGCGGATCGTCTCGTCCCCATGTACCAGCAGAGAGTGAAGGCCCCCGAAGCGCGTGACCTCATCGCCAGCGACCTCGCCGCGCGGACGGTCGAGTTCCTCGAGGCGGGAGCGGAGATCACGACGCGCACATCACGACCACGAGGAGTGCCGCCGGCTGCATCCGGGTGACATCGCCGTGCTGGTCCGGTCCAACCGGCAGGCGACGACGGTGTGCGACGCCCTTCTGCGGGCGCACGTACCCGCGGTCATCAGCGGAGCCGGGTCGGTCTTTGCCTCGGGACCGGCCCGCGAATGGCTGCACCTCTTGGAGGCGATCGAGCAACCCGCGTCCAGCGCCCGGGCGTCCATGGCGGCCATGACCCAGTTCATCGGCTGGTCGGCGGAGCAGGTGGCGGACAAGGAGGACGTGCAGCGCTGGGAGGATCTCCACGGGTGGCTGCACACGTGGGGTCGCCTTCTGCGCGACCGGGGTGTGGCCACGCTCTACGAGTCGGTGACGAGCGCCGGCGACGTTCCGGCCCGGGTGCTCCGTCGTCCTGCGGGCGAGCGCTTCATGACCGACCTGCGGCACATCGCCCAGCTGCTGCACGATGCGGCGGTCACCGAGGGCGTGAGCCCGACCGCCCTCGCCAACTGGCTCGGTCGTCGCATCCTCGAGGCGGACCGGGACGGCGAGAACGAGGAGCGCACGCGCCGTCTGGAGTCGGACGCCCAGGCGGTGCAGGTCATCACGGTCCACCGGAGCAAGGGCTTGGAGTTCCCGGTCGTGCTCATCCCCTACGCCTGGGATGGCTGGACCTTCCCCATCGACGTCCCAGTTTTCCACGATCCCGACAACGGCAACGAGCGCACCATCGATGTCGGGTGCCCCGGGCATGTTCTCGCCGAGCACCGGCAACGGCAGGAGGCCGAGGAGCAGGGAGAGAGCTTGCGGCTGCTCTACGTTGCCCTGACGCGCGCCTGCCATCAGGCGGTGCTGTGGTGGGCCGGAGCGAAGGACACGAAGAATTCGTCGCTCTCGCGCCTCCTCTTCGATCGGGAGCCCGATGGCCGGATCCCGGCGAGCGGGAAGAAGGCCCAATCGGACGCGGCCGTCGTGGCGGCCTTCATTGAGTTGGGTCCCGCCGTCTCGGTCGAGCGGGTCGGACCGCCTCCGGCCGTGCGCTGGCAAGGCGACGGCGAGAGCTCCTCCGAGCTGGGCGTCACCGTCTTCGACCGGGATCTCGACATGAACTGGCGCCGCGCCTCGTACTCGTCGATCACCAACGCCGTGCACGAGCGGCCGGCCATCGCGAGTGAGCCGGAGGGGGAGGCGGAGCTGACGCTGGACGAGGATGCGCCCGGCGCCCCTCGGCGCGCCCTCGCTGGGGCGGTCGCGGCGAAGAACGAGGACGCGGACGAGATCAGCTCACGCGCCGTCCCCCTGGGATTGGCCGCCATGCCCGGCGGGCCGCTCGTCGGCACGCTGATCCACGGAGTCTTCGAACGTGTCGCGTTCGACGCACCCGATCTCTCCGTCGAGGTGGATGCCGCCTTGCGCCAGGAGCAGGCGTACTACAACGTCGATCTGGGCGACCACGGCGACGTCGTGCAGGGTCTCTGCCGGATGATCGAGTCGCCGCTAGGCGCCGCGGCGGCCGGCCTGCGATTGTGCAACGTGGCTCGGAAGGACCGTCTCGACGAGCTCGGGTTCGAGCTTCCCCTCGTCGGCGGTGACGATGCGACGGCGCGACGGGATGGTGACCTCCGGGTCGGCGACCTTCGGGTCGGCGACATTGCGACCCTGCTCGAGGAACACGTGCCTCTCGGCGACCCGATGTACGCCTATGCCGACCGTCTGCGCGACCCGGCCTTCGGGGATGACCCGTTGCGGGGTTTCCTGACCGGCAGTCTCGACCTCGTGCTGCGGCTGCCCGACGGTCGCTTCATGCTGGCGGACTACAAGACGAACCGGCTCGCCGCCGCCGACGAGACCCTCACCGCGTGGCACTACCGCCCGGCGGCGATCGACGCCGCCATGGCCGAGGCTCACTACCCGCTGCAGGCCTTGCTCTACTCGGTGGCGCTGCACCGCTACCTGCGTTGGCGCCTGCCCGGATACGAAGCTGGCCGGCATCTCGGTGGGGCCCTCTATCTGTTCGTGCGCGGCATGAGCGCCGAGGAGCCGACGTCCTTCGGGGAGACGCCGTGCGGGGTCTGGTCCTGGTGTCCCCCTGCCGAGCTCGTCACCGCGCTGAGCGACCTCTTCAACCACGGGGTGCGGCGATGACGACCGTGGAGACCGGTGCTGTGGGCCTCGATCGCTATGACGCATCGGTGGCGGCCGGGGCATCCGGGAGCTTGCGCGCCTTCAACCGCGCGGGGATCCTCGACAGCTCCGACGTCCACATCGCGCACCGCCTGGCAGAACTCGCCGGGGTCGAAGGCGACGCCGTCGCGCTCGGGATCGCCTTCGCGTCGCGGGCGCCGCGGCTCGGCCATGTGTGTGTCGACCTGAAGACGATCAGGCAGACGGCCAGCGGGGACATCGATCTGGCGACCGACCTCGACGCGCTGCCGTGGCCCGACCCCGGGGCATGGCTCGACGCGCTGCGTCAGAGTCCACTGGTCGGGCCGGGCAACCCGCTCTGGCTGTCAGGGTCGAACCTGTACCTGAACCGCCTCTGGCTCGACGAACGACGGGTTGCGACAGAGCTCCTGGCCCGCGCCGAGAGCGACGTGATGGACGTGGATCTGGAGCTCCTGCGCTCGGGCCTGACGAGGTTGTTCCGCGAAGCCGACCCGGAGACCGAGGATCCGGACCACCTGCAGCCGTTGGCCGCCGCCGCCGCTGTTCTCCGTCGGGTCTCGGTCATCGCCGGGGGACCGGGGACGGGCAAGACCACGACCGTGGCCCGGCTGCTGGGGTTGCTCGACCAGCAAGCGGTCGCCCGGGGCGCACCACCGCCGCTCATTGCCCTGGCCGCGCCGACGGGTAAGGCATCACTGCGGCTGGAGGAAGCCGTGCGCGACGAAGCGACGCAGCTGGGTTTGGACCCCGACGCCGTGGAGCGGCTCCTCGCCCTCCGCGGGATGACGCTGCATCGGCTCCTCGGCCGTGCCGGCGGCAACCGGACCCGGTTCCGGCACAACGGATCGAACCCGTTGCGCCACGACATCGTCGTCGTCGACGAGACGTCCATGGTCCCACTGTCCATGATGGCCCGGCTCCTCGAGGCGCTCCGTCCAGACGCGCGGCTGATCATCGTGGGTGACCATGAGCAGCTCGCGTCGGTCGAGGCCGGCGCGGTCCTCGGCGACATCGTCGGTCCCGCAGCGCGTGGACTCTGCATGGGCCCGGCGGCCAGGGCGCAACTCGAGGAAGCGACGGGGCATCGCATGCCCGACACGAACATGACGGCGCGCTCTCCCATCGGGGACGGGGTGGTGGTGTTGCGTCACGTCCGACGCCACGGGGGCGCCATCGCCGGCTTCGCCCGGGCGGTCCAGGCCGGGGACGCCGACGCCGCCCTGGCCGAGCTCGCGGCCGAAGGGTCCAACGTGGATTGGCTGGCTCTCGACCCCTCCGATCCGGCGACGGCGGAGCAACTCGACGTGATCCACGACCGCGCCGTCGAGAGCGGCCGCCTGGTGATCGAGGCGGCGCGGGAAGGGGACGCCACCACCGCGCTCGACGCTCTCGAGGGTTTCCGCCTCCTCTGTGCCCACCGGAGGGGACCAGAGGGCGTCTGGGCATGGACCGCCCACATTGAGCGCTGGTTGGAGATGGAGGTCGAAGGGTTCAAAGGGCGGGAGGGCTGGTACTTCGGGCGGCCACTGATCGTCACCGAGAACGATTACTCGCTCGACCTCTTCAACGGCGACATCGGTGTCGTCGTGAAGGGCGCAGTCCGGCCGATGGAGGCCGCTTTCCGGCGCGGCGGCACGGTCCTGCCCGTCAGTACGGCGCGCTTGGCCGCAGTGGACACCGTCTACGCCATGACCGTCCACAAGAGCCAAGGCTCCCAGTTCAACGTGGTGGCGTTCATGCTGCCGAGCGCCGATTCGCGCATTTTGACACGGGAGTTGCTTTACACCGCCGTCACCCGGGCGCGCGAGCGGCTGATCCTGGTGGGCACCGAGGATCTGATCCGTTCGGCCATCGACCGCCCGATCACGCGGGCGTCGGGACTCCGGCAGGCCCTCTGGGAGGAGCCGGACTGACCCTGGCCGGGCTCCGCCACCCTGGCGGGAGCGGCCGTTTTTCCGTCCACGGCCATCCCAGAGCGCACATTTCCTGCTGCTTGGGCCGCCGCCGTGGAGAAAATCCCTGCTCTCAAGCTAAAAACAGGCCCTCCACAGCGAGGATTCAGGGTCTTGGCCCATTATGACGATTACGTGACTGCGCTACGAAATGCGCGGCCTGAGCGAAAACACGGGTGAAATGAAGATTCTGGTTCTCGGAGGAGACGGTTACCTTGGTTGGCCCACCGCGCTGCATCTGTCGGCTCTGGGCCATGAGTTGACCGTCGTCGACAATCTGGTGCGCCGGGAGTACGACCGCGAGATGGGTGTGGACAGCCTGGTGCCCATCGCTTCGCTGCAGGACCGCGTCACACGCTGGGAGCAGGTGTCCGGGCACGCCATCAACGTGCGCATCGGGAACCTGACCGACGCCGCCTTCACGTACGGGGTCGTCGCCGAGGGGAAGCCCGACGCCATTGTGCACTTCGGCGAGCAACGGTCCGCCCCGTATTCCATGATCGACCGGGAACATGCGGTCTATACGCAGGTCAACAACGTCGTGGGGAACCTGAACGTGATGTACGCGATCCAGGAGACGGATCCAGACATCCACCTCGTCAAGCTGGGGACGATGGGCGAGTACGGGTACCCCGACATCGACATTGAGGAAGGGTTCATCGAGATCACCCACAAGGGGCGTACCGATGTGATGCCCTATCCCAAGCAGCCCGGCTCCTTCTACCACCTGTCCAAGGTGCACGACAGCCACAACATCATGTTCGGGTGTCGCATCTGGGGCCTGCGGGCCACCGACCTCAACCAGGGGATCGTGTACGGCCAGTCGACTCCCGAGACCGACGTCGACCCGTTGCTCGCCACCCGTTTCGATTACGACGGCGTCTTCGGTACGGTGCTCAACCGTTTCTGCGTGCAAGCCGTCACGGGCCACCCACTGACCGTCTACGGCGCCGGCGGCCAGACCAGAGGCATGCTGAACATCCGCGACACGCTGGCCTGCGTGACCCTGGCTCTCGAGAATCCCGCCGACCGCGGCGAATTCCGGGTCTTCAATCAGTTCACGGAGTCCTTCTCGGTGCGCCAGATGGCACAGATGGTCCAGAAGGTCTGCCCGACCCGGGTCGACATCGCCGAGGGTCTGTCGAACCCGCGGGTCGAGAACGAGGAGCACTACTTCCACGCCGCCAACACCAAGCTGCTCGACCTGGGTCTCCAGCCCCACCTGCTGACGGACCAGGTCATCACCGACATTCTCGGGCTGGTGGAGCGCTACCGCAGCCGCGTGGATGTGCGGGCCATCGCACCCACGGTCCAGTGGCGTTCGACTGCCAGCACCTTGACGACGTCGGGTGAGACGCCGGACTCGTCCTTCCTCGCGGTGTAAAGCCTCCCTCCCCCCTGTAGTTTCCTGTGGCGATGCCGCCACGCAGGCCACGCCGCCGCGCGCGCCGTCGATCATCGGCCCGACCGGTCACCTTGCTGATCGCAGCGGTGGTCGTGCTCGCGGTCCTCGTGGGCGGTCTCACCCAGGTGTCGCGGCAGTCGCAGGGCTACGACGCCAACTCCGACCGTGCGCTGGCGGCGCAGGGCACGGTCGCCGCCGACCAGTCGAATGCAACCTCCGCCTCGGTGCGCAAGGTCCTCGACGATCTGCCGACTCAGACCCGCCAGGGGTTGCAGGCCACGCTCGACAGCGCGGTGCAGCAGACCGGCCTCCAGTCTGCACGGGCGCAACTCGCCGCCGGCTCGACGCCGCTCGGCACGGTGGCGACCCAATTTGCCGCCGTGTTCGCGGACCGGGCCGAGGCCATGACGGAGCTGCGAGCCGCGGTCTACGGGTTCCTGGGCATGCAGCCCATTGCACCGGCCAACGCGCCGGCGGGCGCGAACCCCGTGACCACCGGCGCCTCCGCGCTCCTCTCCGCCACCCAGGCCACCAACCGCATTGCGGGGGCCGGCGCCCTCCTGACGCGTTCGGACTCCCTTTACCGCTCGGTCCGGCGGTCGCTCGCCGTCGCCGCTGGGCACGGGACGCTTCCTCCGTCGGTCTGGGTGACCAACCCTCAGGTGTGGCAGCTGGGGAGTGTGGCAGCCCAGGTCGATCTCCTGGCGACCTCACCCACGCTGACCGCGACGCACTACGTCGTCCTCCGCACCGTGCGCCTGACCCCTCCCGCCCTGCCCACGCCGCCGGGCGCTCCGGCGAACGTGTCCGTCATCAGCCCGACGTCCCGGATCGGAGTGACCGTGGTGCTGGCCAACCAGGGTTCGTCCGATGAATCGCATGTGTCGGTCCGCTTCTCGCTGGCCGATCAGACCTCGGGCGCGACGACGAGCACGGTCCGGACGGCGTCGCTCGCCCTCGCCGCCTCGGTCACGCTCCCCAAGGTGACTTTGCGCGTGAAGCCGTCCGCCTCCTATCTCCTCACCGTCCAGGTGATCCCCCCTGCCGGCCAGACGCTCATGGCCGGCACTGCGACCCAGGTGCCGCTGCAGGTCGCACCGGGCTCCTGAGCCGCGAGCAGCGGACATCCCGCGCGACCCCCGTGTCGACCCCACCCGTTGGTGGTCCTAGGATCGAGACGCACCGAATTCAGGGACTGGAGGGCTCTTCACGTGGCCGAGAGCATCACGATCACGGACAATCGCAATGGTGAGTCCATTGAGATTCCGCTCGTCAACGGCGGGGTAGCGGCTGAGGAGTGGGCCAAACTCCTGCCGGGGGTGTGGTTCTACGACCCCGGATTCATGTCGACGGCGGCGTGCGAGAGCGCCATCACGTACCTCGACGGTGACGCCGGCATCCTGCGTTACCGCGGCTATCCCATTGAGCAGCTGGCCGAGAACTCGACCTACCTCGAGGTGGCCTACCTGCTCTTGAAGGGCGAGCTGCCCAACGAGGCGCAGTTCGACGAATGGCGGCACGACGTCACGTACCACACGTTCATCCACGAGAACGTGCGCAAGCGGTTCCTCGAGGGCTTCCACTACGACGCCCACCCGATGGGGATGCTTGTCTCGGCCGTGGCCGCCCTGTCGACCTTCTATCTCGACGCCAAGGACATCTTCGATCCCGAGTCACGCAACAAGCAGATCATCCGGCTCATCGCCAAGATGCCCACCCTGGCGGCTGCGGCCCACCGCTTCAGCGTCGGCATGCCCTTCGTCTACCCCGACAACTCGCTCGACTTCGTCCCGAACTTCCTCTCCATGCTCTGGAAGGTGGCGGAGCCGCGTTTCGAGGCCGATCCCGTCCTCGCTCGCGCCCTGGACATTTTGTTCATCCTCCATGCCGACCACGAGCAGAACTGCTCGACCACGGCCATGCGCGTCGTCGGGTCGTCGCACTCGGACCCCTATTCGGCCACCGCCGCTGCGGCCGCTGCTCTCTACGGGCCCCGGCACGGCGGCGCCAACGAGGCGGTCATCCGCATGCTGACGGACATCGGAAGCATTGACAACGTGCCGGACTTCATCGCGACGGTCAAGGCAGGAACCGGCGGCCAGCGCCTCCAGGGCTTCGGGCACCGCGTCTACAAGAGCTACGACCCGCGGGCGAAGATCATCAAGCGGACGGCCGACGAGGTCTTCGCGGTGACCGGCAAGAACCCGCTCCTCGACATCGCCCTCAAGCTCGAGGAGATCGCCCTCAACGACGAGTACTTCACCTCCCGCCGGCTCTACCCGAACGTCGACTTCTACTCGGGCCTGATCTACCAGGCCATGGGCTTCCCGCTCGAGATGTTCCCGGTGCTCTTCGCCATCCCGCGCACGACCGGGTGGCTGGCCCACTGGCAGGAGATGCTCGACCAGGATTCCAAGATCGCCAGGCCCCGCCAGCTCTACATCGGCTCGGAGCCGCGCGATTACACCCCGATGGGGAACCGCTGACTCCCTGAGTCAGCGGTTCCGCCGCGGGCGCATGCGGACCAGCCCCTCCTGTGCCAGTGAGACGCACAGACGTCCCCGGCGGTCGAACAGGAAGCCCCGGGCCAGGCCCCGCCCCTGGGCGGCGACGGGCGAGTCCGTGTCGTAGAGCAGCCATTCATCGGCCCGGAAGGGCTGGTGGAACCACATGCAGTGGTCCAGGCTGGCGCCCATGAAGTCCGGGTCGTCCCAGCTCGTCTCGTGCGGGGCGAGGATGGTGTCGAAGAGCGACATGTCGGACGCGTAGGTCGCCACGCAGGCGTGCAGGAGCGGGTCGTCGGGGAGCTCGCCGTCCGCCCGGATCCAGAGGCGCTGGTAGGGCTCCCCCACCTCCCTGGAGTGCCACGGGAGATCGCCGATGTGGCGCTGGTCGATCGGGTGGGGCCGGTCGAACCACTCCTTCAGCTCCTCCTTCCAGGGCTCCAGGCGCTCGAAGAGCGGAGCCAGCGACTCGGGCTCGGGGACCGCGGGCATGGGGATCTGGTGCTCCAGACCCTCCTCGAGGTCGTGGAAGGAGGCCGAGAGGTTGAAGATCGCCCGTCCGTGTTGCACGGCGACGACGCGTCGGGTGGTGAAGGAGCGTCCGTCACGGATCCGGTCGACCTCGTAGAGGATGGGCACCTTCGGGTCGCCCGGTCGCAGGAAATAGGAGTGCAGCGAATGCACCCGTCCGTGCTCGACCGTGCGCCCGGCGGCCATGAGGGCCTGTGCTGCGACCTGGCCGCCGAAGACGCGCTGGCGCTCCTCGTTGGGCTGGATGCCCCGGAAGATATTGACCTCAATGGGCTCGAGGTCAAGCAGATCGACGAGGAACTCCAAGGACGCGCTCATCCGCCCATGTTCGCAGGCGGCCGTGGCGTCCGTGGCGGCCGTAGCGTCCGTCGCGTCCGTCGCTGCCGTCGCAGAGCACGCCGCCACGACCCCAACTACCCTGCGGCTGCGTGACACCGGCAAAGCAGGACGACGAGCTCGAGTTCCCACCGGGTTTCACCTGGGGGGTGGCCACTGCGGCCCACCAGATCGAAGGCGGCAATGTCAACAACGACTGGTGGGCGTGGGAGCACGACCCGGCGTCGGGCACGCTCGAGCCGAGCGGCGACGCGTGCGACTCCTTCCACCGCTGGCGCGAGGACGTCCAGCTGGTGGCGGACATGGGTCTCGGGGCGTACCGCTTCTCGCTCGAGTGGAGCCGCATAGAGCCCGCCGAAGGGGAGTTCTCCATCGCGTCGCTCGAGCACTACCGGCGGGCGTGCGCGGCGTGTCACGGCCACGGGATCCTGCCTGTCGTCACCTTCCATCACTTCACGACCCCGCGATGGCTCACCGCCCGCGGGGGGTGGGAGTCGCCCGATGCCCCGGAACGCTTCGCCCGTTTCGTCGAGCGCTCGACGGCGTACCTGGGCGACCTGATCGGATGGGCCTGCACCATCAACGAGCCCAACGTCGTCGCCGTCATGGGGTACTTCCAGGGCCAGTACCCGCCGGGGGTCAAGGACGACTTCACGCGCTACGCAGCGGTGAACGAGTCGATGGTGCGCGCCCACCGGTTGGCCGTCGACGTGCTGCGCGCCGGGCCGGGGGACTTCCCGGTCGGCCTGACGCTCTCGATGGCGGAGATCACGGCCGACGAGGGTGGGGAGTCGCTGCGCGACGCCGCCGAGGAGATGCTCGAGAACATCTTCCTGCGTGCCACCGGTGGTGACGATTTCGTGGGGGTGCAGTGCTACACGCGCATGCACTTCGGCCCGGACGGGCTGGCGCCCAACGATCCCGACGTGCCGCTCACCCAGATGGGTGACGAACGCTGGCCCCAGGCGGTCGAGCACACCGTGCGGAGGGCGGCCGCGGTGAGCGGCCGGCCGGTCGTCGTCACCGAGAACGGCATCGCCACGGCGGACGACGCCGAGCGGATTGCCTTCGTGTCCGACGCCCTGCGGAGCGCGCACAGATGCCTGGAGGAGGGCATCGACCTGCGCGGCTATTTCGTCTGGAGCCTGTTGGACAACTTCGAGTGGCACCTCGGCTACGGCCCCAAGTTCGGGTTGGTGGCGGTTGCCCCCGGCACCTTCGAACGCCGGCCCAAGCCGAGCGCGCACTGGTTCGGCGAAGTGGCCCGCACCAACCGGGTCCTCACCGCGGGCGGACCAGGCTGATGGGGCTGGAATTGGTCGCCAGGCTAGGGTTGCGCCGTGGCGATTCGGACCGCGGCGCTGAGCGGGCGCCGGCGAGGCTTCCGTGACTGAGCACGGCGGGCACCCGCCCCTCTCACACATCTGGTCTTCGGACGAGACGCTCTACGTCCGGGTCCGCCAGATGATGGCGCACCCGTCCAGCGTGAAGGTCATCAAGTACGCCGGGGTATCTCTGATCTCGACCATCGTGTCGCAGGTCGTCCTGCTGCTGACGTTCGGCGTCTTCCACGTCTTGTCGGAGGTGCCGGCCAACATCGTGGCCAATGTGCTGGCCACCATCCCCTCCTACGCCCTCAACCGCCGTTGGGTCTGGGGGAAGAGCGGGCAGTCGCACTTCTGGAAGGAAGTTGCACCCTTTTGGATCCTGTCCTTCGTCGGCCTGGCCTTCTCGAGCCTGGCGGTCTGGATCGCCGGCGACTTCGCCCGGAATCACCACTTGAGCCACGGATCGACCGCCCTGCTGGTCAACGCGGCCAACCTGTTGAGCTTCGCCATCCTGTGGGTCGTCAAGTTCGTGATCTACAACAAGCTCTTCCACGTCGCCCCGGTCGAGTACGAGGAGCACCACGCCGAGAAGGTGGCGGCCGCAGAGCACACGACCCTCGACTAGGGCCTCCCTGCGCCGGGGTTCAGTCCCGGAAGTTGTTGAACTGGAGCGGTATGCCGAAGTCCTCCGCCTTGCACTTGGCGATCACCTCTTGGAGGTCGTCCCGCTTCTTGGCGGTGACGCGGAGCTGATCACCCTGGGTCTGGGACGACACCCCCTTGAGCCCGAGATCCTTGATGAACCTGTTGAGCCGCTTGGCGTGATCCGACGAGATGCCGGCCCGGATGGCAATCTTCTGGCGGGACGTCCCCTTCTGGGCTTCCTCGACCTTGGCGTCCTCGAAGGCCTTCAGCGACACCTGCCGCTTGACGAGTTTCTCGTCGAGGACCTGGTGCAGGGCCCGCAGGCGGTCTTCGGTCGAGGAGCGGAGCACGAGCTCGTTCTCGCTCAGCTCAATGGCGGAATCGGTGTTCTTGAAGTCGAAGCGGGTGGCGGCCTCCCGGTTGGCCTGGTCGACGGCGTTGCGCACCTCTTGCATGTCGACTTCCGAAACGATGTCAAAGGTAGGCATGAACCCAGCGTATCGGCGCCGCCCGCCCCTGCGGGGTGCCGGTCCGGGCTAATCTCGCACGCTGCGGGTCGGTGTCCGAGTGGCCAAAGGAAACAGGCTGTAAACCTGTCGGTTAACACCTACGGAGGTTCGAATCCTTCCCGGCCCACGCATTCTGCCAGCACCGATACCCTCGCCCGGGGCGACCCGGCTGCCGGCGTTACAATGTCGTGTCGGATCGATTGCGGACACATGCTCCCCGGACGTGAGCCCGTTCCTCCCCCCCACCGGGCTCCGTAGGACCCGGACATGACAAGCGAGACTGACTACCCCGTGGACCAGAGCGCGACGTCGACGTCAACAACGGTTCTCGATCGGACGAGCGCGCGGCTGCGCCGCCTTTCCGTGGGGGCCGAGGCGGTGCACATGCGCCTCACCCGAGGCGTCACGCTGACCGAGCGCGTCGAAGCGGAGTCGGGCGATCCGGAGGACTGGTCCTTCCTGCGCCGGCCCGCGCTCCTCGGACTGCTGGCCGTCGTCTCGGTCTGCCTCGGGGCGTCGTTGCCGAGCTCACCGTTCAAGCTGGAGATGGGCGGCACGTGGTTCTTCGGCGTGGACAACTGGCCGTCGACCACGTTGATGCTGCCGGGTGTCGTCGCCGTGTACGGCGGGATGATCCTCTTCGTCCGCGTCTGGTACGGGCTCTTCCAGACGCTCCGTGCGCGCGGCGGGGTGCCGATTCGCCCGCTCGCGTACATGCTGGCGCTGTGGATCCTGCCCCTGCTGGTGGTGGCGCCGCTCTTCAGCCGGGACGTGTTCTCGTATGCCGCCCAGGGCGAGATGATGAGCCACCACATCAACCCGTACCACTACGGGCCAGGCACGCTGGGCTCAGGACCGTACGTGTCAGGCGTCGACCCGCTGTGGGCCAACACGCCCGCCCCGTACGGGCCGCTCTTCTTGATGCTGGCCGGCTGGTCGGCCTCCATCACCTTCCACCACGCGCTCTTGACGATCGTGCTGCTGCGCTTCCAGTCGGTCGCCGGCATTGCTCTCATTGCGTACTGCATCCCCAAGTTGGCGCGCTCGTTCGGCCGGGATCCGGGCCCGGCCTTCGTGCTCGCCGTGCTCAATCCGCTGACCTTGCTCGCCCTCGTGGGGGGAGCCCACAACGACGCCATCATGGTGGGCCTGCTGCTCGCCGGGGTGACGGCCGCGCGTTCGTTCCACCCCGTGTGGGGTGTCGCGCTGTGCGCGCTCGCGGCCTCCATCAAGGTCCCGGCGGCCATCGGCATCATCTACATCGCGTGGGACTGGGCCGGGCCGTTCGCCGACTGGCGCCGGCGGGCCCGCATAGTGGTGCGGGCGGGTCTGGTCACGGTGGCAGTCATGGGAGCGCTGTCTCTCGTGTCGGGTCTCGGCTGGGGCTGGATCGCCAACCTGGGCACTCCCGGGACCGTGCGTTCGTGGATGGCGCCGGCCACGGGTTTCGGGCTCCTCATCAGCGGGACGGCCCACCTCGTGGGGATCGGGGTCGGCCTGGGCGGGGTCCTCACGCTGACCCGGGCCATCGGCCTGGTCGGGGCGGCCGTGATCGCCGTGTACTGCCTGCGGAACCGTGAGCGGATCGGCATGCTCGGCGCACTGGGCGGCACCATGATGGCCTTCGTCCTCCTCGGCCCCGTCGTCCAGCCCTGGTACCTGACGTGGGGGATCATCATTGTGGCGCCGGTCGTGTCGGGGCGTTGGCTCTATGCGGTGCTCGGGCTGTCGGCGGTCGCGCCGTTCATCGGCCTCACGGGCGGGAGCGACCTGCTGAGCGAGCTGGTGCACACGGACCCCGACAGCATGGTCCTGGCGGTCATGGTGCTCTGGGCCGTGGCCATCGTCCCGCTCGGCCACTGGACCACCTCGTGGCGGATCGACCGGTCGCGCCTGCCCGCCCTGCCGGCCACCGGCGCAGCGCTCGAGTCCTGAGTCCGGCCCCCTCGGAGGTCGTTGGGGCAGGCGGGGACTACAGGAGCCGCTGCAGCTCGACCACGTCGAGCCATCGGCGGTGCTTGCGCCCGACCTCGCGCTCGACCCCGACCAACTCGAACCCGGCCGCCTCGTGCAGGCCGATGGAGGTCTCGTTGTGCCCGGCGATCCGGGCGATGACCGAATGGAAGCCGTGGGCCGAAGCCCGGACGAGGAGCTCGGCCAGCAGCGCCTTGCCGACGCCCTTGCCGCGTTGGGCCCGGTCGACGTAGACGGAGTTCTCGGCCGTGGCCGAGTACCCCGAGCGCTCGCGGAAGGCGGAAAGGGAGCCGAAGCCCAGGACGATTTCGCCGTTGGCCCCGACGCGACCGGGCGCCCCCGGATCCGGGGGCGCCGTGGCCACGAGGGCGGGGTGGACGCCGCTGTGCCGCAGGATCCATGCCTCCTGCTCGGCCGGGGTGCGGGGCACCATGTCGAAGGTATTTGTGCTCTCGAGCACCTCGACGTTGTAGATGGCGCGGATGGCTTCGGCGTCGGCCAGCTCGGCGAGTCGGATCCGCATCCGCCGATGGTAGTGTTGAACTGCGAAAACCAGGGGAGCGGAGGCAGCTCGACTCGGGCCGTGACTATCATTTACCCTTCGCGGAACGTACCCGCGGCGCCCCTGTAGCTCAGTGGCAGAGCACCTCCATGGTAAGGAGGGGGTCGTGGGTTCAATCCCCACCGGGGGCTCGCCCATGGCGGCGTAGCTCAGTTGGTCAGAGCACACGGCTCATAATCGTGTTGTCGCGGGTTCGAGTCCCGCCGCCGCTACCAGGTCCGGGTCAGGTCGCCCCGGGCAGCCACGAGGTTTCACCAGGAAGGATTGAAGATGGCCAAGAACGAGAAGCGGGTCCAGGTCACCCTGGCCTGTGAGGTGTGCAAGCGACGCAACTACATCACCACCAAGAACAAGCTGAACGATCGCGAGCGGATCGAGATGAAGAAGTTCTGCCGCTGGGACCGCCAGCACACCCTGCACAAGGAGACCCGCTGAGCCAACCCGGGCCGGCCGGTGCTACTCTGGCAGGCCGATCCCCAGGTCAGGGGGAAGAACCACCTGCTTGAGGGCAACCGAAGGCACCCCACCGAGGGCAGTAGCTCAACTGGTAGAGCACCGGTCTCCAAAACCGGCGGTTGGGGGTTCGAGTCCCTCCTGCCCTGCCCCGGACGTAGCCACCCGACAACGAAGTATGTGAGGCAAGAGTCGTGAACCGCGAGACCAAGCGCCTGATGCAGCGCCAAGGGCAGATGGAGGCCGACGGGTCTCCGGCTACCCGCAAAGCCCCCGCGAGTTCGTCGTCGGGTGGGCCCCGCCAACCGCGAAGCCGGCAGCCGGGCCGCAAGCGCACGACGCCGGTGCAGTTCGTCCGCGAGGTGCGCGACGAAATGCGCCAGGTGGCGTGGCCCTCGCGTGCCGAGCTCATCAACTACACGTCGGTGGTCCTGACGACGCTGATCATCATGATCGCCCTTATCTTCGCCTTGAACCTCGCATTCGGGAAGCTCGTCACGCTTCTCTTCACGAAGTAGCGCGGCATGAGCGATTTGACGCCTTCAGAGGCAGAAGCAGAGGAAGCATTGGTCGACGGCGACGAAGAAGATGTCGCCGAGGCACTCGAAGTGGAACGGGAAGTGGCCGAAGCGGCCCCCGAGGAGGCGGCTGTGAGTTCGGACACCGTGGCAGACCTGGTCGAAGAGGTGACCGCCGAGGAGGAGGCGGAGCTCGAGGCCGTCGTGGAGGAAGCGGTGATCGAGGAGATCGTCGAAGAGGTCGTCGAAGAAGCCGTGCTCGAGGCGATCGAAGAGGCGGTGGTAGAGGAGATCGCCGAGGAGATCGTGGAAGAGATCGCATTGGAGACCGCAGCGAGTGAGCCGGACCTCGTGCTCGACGCCACCGACGGCCAGGACGCTACCGAAGACGACAGCGAGCTCGGCGGCTGGGTGAAGGACGAGGACGAAGAGGAGCCGCTCCCGGTCGAGAGCCCGTACGACCGGCCGGGCCGTTGGTACGTCGTGCACACCTACTCGGGCTACGAGAACAAGGTGCGCTCGAACATGGGCAACGTCGTCGCCTCCCGCGGCATCGAGGACCGCGTCTTCGAGGTCGTGATCCCGATGGAGGACGTGGACGAGTTCAAGGGCGGCAAGAAGGTCACCGTCCAGAAGAAGGTGTTCCCGGGCTACCTGCTCGTGCGCTGCGATCTCGACGACGACACGTGGGGCGCCATCCGCAACACCCCCGGCGTCACCGGCTTCGTTGGCCCGGGGACCAAGCCGACGCCGCTCTCGCGTCGAGAGGTCGAGAACATCCTTCAGGTGAAGGTCGAGGGTGGTCCCGGCGGTGCGCCCAAGCGCACGCGGGCACGCCTCGAGTACGAGGTCAACGAGACGGTCAGGGTCAAGGAAGGACCCTTCGCCGATTTCTCGGGCCAGATCTCGGAGATCAACGAGGACCAGCTCAAGCTCAAGGTGCTGGTCAACATCTTCGGCCGGGAGACGCCGGTCGAGCTCGAATTCAGCCAGGTCGCCAAGCTCTAGGCGCCTGGGCACGGACACAGAGATATCGGAGAAGGAGAACAAGGACGATGGCACCGAAGAAGAAGGTGCTCGCCGTGGTGAAGATCCAGCTCGAGGCCGGATCGGCCACGCCGGCGCCGCCCGTCGGCACCGCGCTGGGACCACACGGCGTGCAGACCATGGAATTCTGCAAGCAGTACAACCAGGCCACCGAGAGCATGCGGGGTCAGGTGATCCCGGTCGACATCACGATCTACGAGGACCGCTCGTTCAGCTTCGTGTTGAAGACCTCGCCCACCCCCGTCCTGCTCCGTCAGGCGGCCGGGCTCGACAAGGGCGCCACCGCCACCGGCCGCGAGCAGGTGGGCACAATCACCGACGCCCAGCTCGCCGAGATCGCCAGCACCAAGCTCGCCGACCTCAACACCAGAGACCTCGATGCCGCCAAGAAGCAGGTCGCCGGCACGGCCCGCTCCATGGGCATCAAGGTCGCCGGGTAGCGGTTCGGCCGGGACGAGGAGAGAACATGACCCAACACGGCAAGAAGTACAAGGAGAGCCTGACCAAGGCTGACCGGGAGTCGATGCACGGCGTGGCCGAGGCCGTCGAGCTGGTGAAGGAATTGGCCAGCGCCAAATTCGACGAGACGGTCGAGCTGGCCGTGCGCCTGGGGGTCGACCCCCGCAAGGCGGACCAGATCGTCCGCGGCACGCTCTCGCTGCCCTCGGGCACGGGGCGCACCGAGCGGGTGGCGGTCTTCGCCGCCGGCGAGGCGGCCGCCGAGGCCCGCGCCGCGGGTGCCGACGAGGTCGGGTGCCGACGACCTCGTGGCCAAGATCAACGGTGGCTTCCTCGATTTCGACGTGGCCATCGCCACGCCGGACCTGATGGGGCAGGTCGGTACGCTCGGCCGGGTCCTCGGGCCCCGCGGCCTGATGCCCAACCCCAAGACCGGGACCGTGACCACCGACGTTGGCAAGGCCGTCGCCGAGTTCAAGGGAGGCCGGGTGGAGTACCGCACCGACAAGGTGGGCAATGTGCACATCCGTGTCGGCAAGGCCTCCTTCACCGCCGAGCAGCTGGTGGCCAACATCCGCGCCGTCGTCGACGAGCTCCAGCGGGCCAAGCCGGCCTCGTCCAAGGGTCGCTACTTCCTGTCCCTGACCATCTCGACCACCATGAGCCCCGGGGTCCGCATCGACCCGGTGAAGGCCCGTTACGTCGAAGAGGAGCTGGCCGTCCCGGCCTGAGCCACCGGCACCGGTCGGAAGGGCTCCGACCGCCGTACTACGCTTTCCCGCACAGCTCCCCGCCTCCAGGCGGGTGGGCACTGAATCCGATACGCCAGAGACCTCCGGTGCACCCCTGGGTGCCGAAGCGGCCCGAACGGGCCGGCCTGACGAGGCGACATTGTGCACGCCGGGACGTTCCGGCCTGTGCCGTCGCACCGCACCGGAGACTCGGGCCGAGTCCGGTGGAGGACACCGATGGCAACGCAGAACGCACAAAGGGCACACAAGGTCGAAGTCGTCGCCGAGGTCAAGACGCGCATCGGCGAGGCGACCGCCTCCATCGTCAGCGAGTACCGCGGCCTGACCACGGCTGAGCTCGCCGAGCTCCGCGAGTCGCTGGCCGCCGTCGGAGGCGACTACCGGATCTTCAAGAACACGCTGGTCCGCCTGGCCATCGACGGCGGCGACTACCAGCCGCTGTCGGAGTATCTGAGTGGCCCGAGCGCGCTGACTTTCGTGCAGGGCGACATCAGCGCCGTGGCCAAGGCCCTGCGCGACTTCTCCCGGGCCAACCCCCTCCTGGTGATCAAGGGCGGGCTGGCGGACGGTTCGCTGCTCTCGACCGGCGACCTGGCGGCGCTGGCCGACCTGCCGCCCCGCGAGGTGCTCCTGGCCCGCCTGGCCGGCGCCCTGGCCGCACCGATGCAGCAGATGGCCGGGCTCCTCCAGGCGTTGCCGCGGAACATGGCCTACGGGATCTCGGCGCTGATTGGAGCAGCGTGAGGCCGGCGGGGAGGCCCCGTCCACAGACGAGGCGCCGTCTACAGACGAGGCGCCGTCTACAGAGGCGGCCCCGTCCTCCGAAGAGGCGGCCGCTCCGGCAGGGGAGGCACCGGTGGAGGCCGCCGGGGAGGCCGAGGCGGCACCGGAGGCGGCTGCCCCCGCTGCCGAGCCGTCCGAGTAGTCCAGATCAGAGAACCGAACCAACCAAGACCGAAGCAAAGAAAGGAAGGCCAGGCAGATGGCAACCCTGACCAAAGAAGAGATCCTCGACGGGATCGCCGAACTCTCGGTGATTCAGCTGAGCGAGCTGTTGAAGGACTTCGAGGAGCGCTTCGGCGTGACGGCGGCTGCGCCGGTGGCCGTCGCTGCGGCGGCCGCCCCTGCAGCCGGCGGCGATGCCGGTGGCAGCGACGAGGAGAAGTCGGACTTCGACGTCATCCTGACGGCGGCCGGCGACAAGAAGATCCAGGTGATCAAAGAGGTGCGTGCCCTGACCAGCCTGGGCCTCAAGGAGGCCAAGGACCTGGTCGAGGCGGCCCCCAAGCCGGTCCTCGAGAAGGCCAACAAGGAAGACGCCGAGAAGGCCAAGGCCGCTCTCGAGGGCGCCGGGGCCACGGTCGAGATCAAGTAGCTCCCGGTCCGGAGGGCCAGGCAGGACACCCGTCCTGACCTGGCCCAACGACCGGGATCCTTGACTGCGGGGGAGGTCACCTTTACCCTGTCGGGGACCCCGGGCGCCGCCCGTTCGGCCGACGAGGCTCGAAGGGTTGTATCCAGGCACGCCCCACGATAAGATGCACGGTTGCCGTGCGTCTCCGTGTCTTCGATTCCGTAATTCTCCGGTGTCGACGCGCGCCCGCGAAGCCCTGATTCCCGTCCCGTCCTCGTCCGTCCCGATTCGCAGTACCGCCCTCACCCGCCGCATTTCTCCTGGGAGGAGTTGACCGTTGCCCTCACGGTCCCGCAGTCCCGAACGTGTTTCGTTCGCCAATATCAACGAGGCTCTGCCGCTTCCTGACTTGATCGCCATTCAGCGCGATTCGTTCCAGTGGTTCCTCGACAAGGGCCTTGCCGAGGCCTACCACGACATCAGTCCGATCGAGGACTTCACCGGCCAGCTGAGCCTGGAGCTCGAGTTCGACCCGACGGACGCCGACCTGCGCCCACCGCCGAAGTTCTCGGTGGAGGAGTGCAAGGAAAAGGACATGACGTACGCGGCGCCCGTCTTCGTGCGCGCCCGCTTCCTCAACGCCACCACGGGTGAGATCAAGGAGCAGACGGTCTTCATGGGGGACTTCCCGATGATGACCGACCGGGGCACCTTCATCGTCAACGGCACCGAGCGTGTCGTCGTGTCGCAGCTGGTGCGCTCACCGGGCGTCATCTTCCAGCCCGGGCGTGACGCCAAGACGGTCTTCACCGGCACCATCCACCCGTACCGGGGGGAGTGGATCGAGCTCGACATCGAGGCCAAGCCGGGCAAGGACGTGACCGCGGGCTGCCGGGTGGCCCGCAAGCGCCGCCTCTCCCTGTTCGTGCTCCTGCGCGCCCTCGGCTACGGCGACGAGGCCTTCCTGGACCGCTTCGTGCGTCACTTCGACTTCCTCGAGGGGCAGTGGGAGAAGGAGCGCAACCTGGCTCCCACCCGTGAAGAGGCCCTTCTCGAGATCTACAAGCGTGCCCGCCCCGGCGAGCCGCTCTCCGCAGAAGCGGCCCGCGTCTACTTCGAGAACGCCTTCTTCAACCCGAAGCGCTACGACCTCACCCGGGTCGGCCGCTACAAGCTGAACCGCAAGCTCGGCCCGGAGATCGACCGGCTGTCGGACCTGTTCGGCATCGAGATCGAGAAGCCCGCCCCGGGCCAGTCGGTGCTCAGCCCTTCGGAGATCCTGGCCTCGGCCACCTACATGCTGCATCTGGCGCAGCACATGGCCGACGGCGAGTCGACCTACCGCATCGACGACCAGGACCACTTCGCCAACCGGCGCATCCGCTCGGTCGGCGAGCTGATCCAGAACCAGGTCCGTGTCGGCCTCTCGCGCATGGAGCGGGTCGTGCGCGAGCGAATGACAACCCAGGACGTCGAGGCCATCACGCCGCAGACGCTGATCAACATCCGCCCGGTCGTGGCCGCGGTGAAGGAGTTCTTCGGCACCTCGCAGCTGTCGCAGTTCATGGACCAGAACAACCCGCTGTCGGGCCTGGCCCACAAGCGTCGCCTCTCGGCCCTGGGGCCAGGCGGCCTGTCCCGTGAGCGCGCCGGATTCGAAGTCCGGGACGTGCACACCTCCCACTACGGCCGCATGTGTCCGATCGAGACGCCGGAAGGCCCGAACATCGGCCTGATCGGCGCCCTGGCCACCTACGCCCGCGTCAACGAGTACGGCTTCATTGAGACGCCGTACCGCACCGTGGTCGACGGGAAGGTGACCGACGAGGTCAGCTACCTGGCGGCAGACGAGGAAGAGGAGCACGTCATCGCCCAGGCCAACGCCTCGGTGGACCTCGACGGGCGCCTCACCGAGGAGCGCGTCCTGGTGCGCCGCGGCCCGCAGGGGACCGGCGTACGGATGGGCGCGGTCAACACCTCGTACGGCACCACGTCGGAGATCGACTTCGTGCCGCCCTCGGAGGTGGACCTCATGGACGTCTCGCCGAAGCAGATCGTGTCGGTCTCGACCGCGCTGATCCCCTTCGTCGAGCACGACGACGCCAACCGTGCGTTGATGGGTGCGAACATGCAGAAGCAGGCCGTGCCGCTGGTGGCGCCCGAGGCGCCCTACATCGGCACCGGCGTCGAGGCGCGGGCCGCCCGCGACGCCGGCGACGTCCTCCTCGCCGAGGGCGACGGCACCGTGATCGAGATCAGCGGGGACTCCATCGTCGTGGAGTACGCCTCGGGGCAGAAGGACCGCCTCGGGACCACGCTGGGCCGGAAGGTCTACCGGCTGTCCAAGTTCCGCCGGTCCAACCAGAACACGTGCATCAACCACCGGACCCTGGTGTCCGAGGGGCAGAGCGTCGTGGCCGGCGACCTGCTGGCCGACGGCCCGTCGACCCACAACGGGGAGCTGGCGCTGGGCAAGAACCTGCTCGTCGCCTTCATGCCGTGGGAGGGCTACAACTACGAGGACGCCATCATCTTGTCCGAGCGCCTGGTCCGCGACGACGTCTTGACGTCCATCCACATCGAGGAGCACGAGGTCGACGCCCGCGACACCAAGCTGGGCGCCGAGGAGATCACCCGGGACATCCCCAACCTGTCCGAGGAGATCCTGGCCGACCTCGACGACCGCGGCATCATCCGCGTCGGCGCCGAGGTGGAGCCGGGCGACGTCCTCGTCGGCAAGGTGACCCCCAAGGGCGAGACCGAGCAGACGCCCGAAGAGCGCTTGCTCCGTGCCATCTTCGGTGAGAAGGCCCGCGAGGTGCGTGACACCTCGCTCAAGGTCCCCCACGGTGAGTACGGCAAGGTCATCGACGTCCGTGTCTTCTCCCGCGAGGAGTCCCACGAGCTGCCGCCCGGCGTGAACCAGCTGGTGCGCGTCTACGTGGCCCAGAAGCGCAAGATCTCCGAGGGCGACAAGCTGGCCGGCCGCCACGGCAACAAGGGCGTCATCTCCAAGATCCTCCCGGTCGAGGACATGCCCTACCTGTCCGACGGCACCCCGGTCGACATCATCCTGAACCCGCTCGGCGTGCCGAGCCGGATGAACGTGGGCCAGGTGCTCGAGTCGCACCTCGGCTACGCCGCCCGCCACGGCTGGGAAGGCGTGACGGTGAACGAGGGCGTCGGGACCTCGGCCAAGGGTGACGGCGCGGCGCGCAAGACGCGACCCCGCACCGAGCCGGCGGCCTGGGTCTCCACCCCGGTCTTCGACGGCGCCCACTGGGACGAGGTCGAGGACGCCGGGGCGCACCCGACCATTCAGAAGGTCTTCGGCACGCTGAACTCGGACTCGGCCAACGGCGACGTGCAGATCGGCACCGACGGCAAGGTCACGCTGTTCAACGGGCGCACCGGCGAGAAGTACGACAACCCGATCTCGGTCGGTTTCGTCTACATCCTGAAGCTCGCCCACCTGGTCGACGACAAGATCCACGCCCGTTCCACCGGCCCGTACTCCATGATCACCCAGCAGCCGCTGGGTGGGAAGGCGCAGTTCGGTGGCCAGCGCTTCGGCGAAATGGAGGTCTGGGCCCTTGAGGCGTTCGGCGCCGCCTACGCACTGCAGGAGCTCCTGACGATCAAGTCGGACGACGTGCTGGGCCGGGTCAAGGTCTACGAGGCCATCGTCAAGGGGGAGAACATCCCCGAACCGGGCATACCCGAGAGTTTCAAGGTCCTGATCAAAGAGATGCAGTCGCTCTGCCTCGACGTCGAGGTCCTCGCCGTCGACGGCCGGGAGATCGAGATGCACGAGCTGGACGAAGACGTGTTCCGCACTGCTGAAGAGCTGGGCATCGACATCAGCCGCAACGAGCGCGGCTCCGACGAAGAAGACGAGCGGCGCGCCGCAGAGAGGAGCTTCAACTAATGGCTCTGGACGTCAACACCTTCGACCAGCTCCGCATTGGCCTGGCCACGGGCGACTCCATCCGTGGCTGGTCCAACGGCGAAGTCAAGAAGCCCGAGACGATCAACTACCGCACCCTGCGTCCCGAGAAGGACGGACTCTTCTGCGAGAAGATCTTCGGCCCGACCAAGGACTGGGAGTGCTACTGCGGCAAGTACAAGCGGGTGCGCTTCAAGGGCATCATCTGCGAGCGCTGCGGCGTCGAGGTCACCCGTTCCAAGGTGCGCCGCGACCGCATGGGCCACATTGAGCTGGCCGCGCCCGTCGTCCACATCTGGTACCTGCGCGGGACCCGGTCGTGGCTGGCCTACCTGCTCATGGGCACCGAGCCCCGCGAGGAGCTCAAGGCCAAGCAGCTCGAGAAGGTCATCTACTTCGCGGCGAACCTGGTCACCTGGGTCGACGAGGAGAAGCGCCACGCCGATCTGCCGTCGCTCGAGAACGAGATGGCCGAGGAGATCGCCGACATCGAGAAGAAGCGCGACCTCGATATCGACCGCCGCTTCAAGGCGCTCGAGGAGGAGCTGAAGGCGCTCGAGGCCGACGGGGCCAAGGACGCCGAGATCAAGGCGCGCCGAGCGCGCCGTCGAGAAGGAGATCCAGTCCGCCCGCGAGCGGGCCCAGGAGGAGGCCGAGATCGCCCAGCGCTCCCTCGACGAGTTCCGCAACCTGCACGGCCGCAAGATCCTCGAAGACGAGATGCTGTGGCGCGAGCTGCGCCTGCGTTACGACGAGTACTTCGAGGGCGGCATGGGCGCCGAGTACATCCTCAAGCTGATCGACCGCATCGACCTCGATGCCGAGGAGATCAAGCTGCGCGACATGATCGACGCCAAGGACGGCCGCCGTCCCTTGTCGGCCCAGCGGCGCCAGAAGACCATCAAGCGCCTCAAGATCGTCACCGCCTTCAACCGGCGCGACGACCACGGCCGGCGCATCAACGACCCGCGCGCCATGATCCTCGAGGCCGTGCCGGTGATCCCGCCCGACCTGCGCCCCATGGTGCAGCTCGACGGTGGGCGCTTCGCCACTTCGGACCTGAACGACCTCTACCGACGCGTCATCAACCGCAACAACCGGCTCAAGAGGCTGCTCGACCTCGGCGCGCCCGAGATCATCATCAACAACGAGAAGCGCATGCTGCAGGAGGCCGTCGACGCACTGTTCGACAACGGCCGCCGCGGCCGCCCGGTGACGGGCCCGGGCAACCGGCCGTTGAAGTCGCTGTCGGACATGTTGAAGGGCAAGCAGGGGCGTTTCCGCCAGAACCTGCTGGGCAAGCGCGTGGACTACTCGGGCCGTTCGGTCATCGTGATCGGCCCCAACCTCAAGCTGCACCAGTGCGGCCTGCCCAAGCTGATGGCGCTGGAACTCTTCAAGCCCTTCGTCATGAAGCGGCTGGTCGACGCCGAGCTGGCGCAGAACATCAAGTCGGCCAAGCGCATGGTCGAGCGGCGACGGCCCCAGGTGTGGGACGTGTTGGAGGGCGTGATCCGGGAGCACCCGGTACTGCTGAACCGCGCCCCGACGTTGCACCGGCTCGGGATCCAGGCGTTCGAGCCCGTGCTGGTCGAGGGCAAGGCCATTCAGGTCCACCCGCTCGTCTGCACGGCCTTCAACGCCGACTTCGACGGCGACCAGATGGCAGTCCACCTCCCGTTGTCCGCCGAAGCCCAGGCGGAGGCCAGGGTCTTGATGCTGTCGGCCAACAACATCCTCTCCCCCGCGACGGGGCGCCCGATCACCGTGCCCACCCAGGACATGGTCTTCGGTGCCTACTACCTCACCCTCCGGGTCGAGGAGGGTGTCGGTGCCGGTCGATCCTTCCGCCACATCTACGAGATCGAGGCCGCCTTCGAGGCCGGCGACGTGGGCCTGCAGGTGCCTATCACGCTGCGGCCCGCTCCGGGTTCGGTGCTGGACGGCGCGCCTGACCGCGGCGGGCGTCGAGCCCGGCGAGGACGGCATGTTGACGTTCGAGACGACTCCGGGCCGCGTGTTCTTCAACGAGGCGCTGCCCGAGGGCTTCGCGTTCGTGAACGACGTGGTCGGCAAGCGCAACATCCCGATCGGCGCGATCGTGGAGGAGCTGTCGGCGAATTACCCCAAGAACGTCGTGGCCGCGAGCCTCGACCGGATCAAGGCGCTGGGCTTCCGGTTCGCCGCCCAGTCGGGCCTGACCATCTCCATCAACGACGTGCAGACGCCGCCGGACAAGATGGCCATCCTCGACCGCTACGAGAAGGAAGCGGAGAAGGCCGAGACGCAGTTCAAGCGGGGCATCATCACCGACGACGAGCGGCGCCAGAAGGAGATCGAGATCTGGACCTCGGCCAACTCCGAGGTGGGACGGGCCATGGAGGCCCAGCTGGCCACGATCGCCTTCAACCCGCTCGACATGATGGTGGACTCCGGTGCCCGAGGGAACTCGCAGCAGATCCGCCAGATCGCCGGCATGAAGGGCCTCGTGTCCAACCCGCGCGGCGAGATGATCCCCCGGCCGATCAAGTCCTCCTTCCGTGAGGGCCTCTCGGTCCTGGAGTACTTCATCTCCACCCACGGTGCCCGCAAGGGCCTCGCCGACACGGCGCTTCGTACGGCCGACTCGGGCTACCTGACCCGTCGGCTGGTCGACGTGGCCCAGGAGCTCATCATCCGGATCGACGACTGCGGTTCGACCAGGGGCATCTGGATCGAGGGAGTGGCCCCCGACGGGCCCGGACACCGCAACTACCTCGAGACCCGGGCCTTCGGCCGCCTGCTGACCGAAGACGTCAAGTTGTCGGACGGCACCGTCTACCCGGTCGGCACGCTGCTGCTCGACGACGTCATCGCCGCCCTGCGCGACGACGAGTCCGTCGACCGCATCCGTGTCCGCTCGGTTCTCACGTGCGAGTCACCCCAGGGCGTGTGCGCAGCCTGCTATGGCCTTTCGCTGGCCACGGGCTCGATGATCGAGCTCGGTGAGGCGGTGGGTGTCATTGCCGCCCAGTCCATCGGCGAGCCGGGCACGCAGCTCACCATGCGGACGTTCCACACCGGTGGTGTCGTCGGTGAGGACATCACCCACGGCCTGCCCCGGGTCGTCGAGCTCTTCGAGGCCCGGACGCCCAAGGGTGCCGCGGTGCTGGCCCACCACTCCGGTGTGGTCCGCGTGGAGGACGACGAGATAGGTCGCCACATCACCGTGGTGGCCGACGATGGCACGGAGGACACCACGCTGGTGGCTGCCCGCGCCCACCTCGAAGTCACTGACGGCGAGGAAGTCGGCGCGGGTGACGCGCTGGTCGAGGGCCCCAAGGACCCCAAGGAGCTGCTCGAGGTCAAGGGCATCCGCGAGACGCAGCAGTACCTCGTCGAAGAGGTGCAGAAGGTGTACCGCGACCAGGGTGTGTCGATCCACGACAAGCACATCGAGCTGATTGTGCGCCAGATGCTGCGCCGGGTGCTCGTGGCCGAGCCGGGCGATGCGCCCTTCCTGCCGGGCGAGCGCGTCGACAACCAGATCTACGCCGAGGTCAATCGTACGTTGGTCGAGGACGGCAACGTCCCGGCCGAGGGTCGTCCCGAGTTGATGGGCATCACCAAGGCGTCGCTGGCCACCGAGAGCTGGCTCTCGGCCGCTTCCTTCCAGGAGACGACCAGAGTGCTGACCGAGGCGGCCATCGAAGGCCGCAGCGACCAGCTCTTCGGGCTCAAGGAGAACATCATCATCGGCAAGCTCATCCCGGCCGGTTCGGGCATGGAGCACTACCGGGACATCCGGCTCGAGATGCCCGATGCTGAGGCCATGCCCTTCTGGGCCACGGGATCCGGCGAGTCCGACACCGAGGACCTGGCCAATTGGCTGCGTGACATGGGCGAAGGGGTCAGTGAGGACCCCTTCGACTCCTCCATCGACGCCAGCTGGCTGGGCGCGGCCCCCACAGCCGAGGACGCCTTCGGGAACCCGATCGTGGTCAGCGAGGCAGTGGGCAACGCCAGCGTGACCGCGGCGCCTCAGGCTGAGGTTGCGGCCGAGGCTGAGGTGCCCGAGGCGGGCGCAGCGGAGGCTGGGGCCTAAACTTCCCCCGTTCTCGGAGGAAGGCCAAAGGGGAGGTCGGTTGGTGGCAACGCGCGTGGTGGTCGACTCCCATCCTCCTGACGGCGAGCCTCCCGCCGCCGCCGCCGCCGGCCGCCGCCGGGGCGGGGTCGGGCACGGGGCACTACCGCCTGTCACATGTGCGCGCCCTGGAGGCCCAGTCGATCCACATCTTCCGGGAGGTGGCGGCCGAATTCGAGCGCCCGACGCTCCTGTTCTCGGGGGGCAAGGACTCCATCGTCATGCTGCATCTGGCGCGCAAGGCCTTCTGGCCCGCACCGGTGCCCTTCCCCGTCCTCCACGTGGACACCGGGCGCAACTTCGCGGAGGTGCTCGAGTTCCGGGACCGCCACACCTCCGAAGTCGGAGTGCGCCTGGTGGTGGCCCGGGTGCAGGACGACATCGATGCCGGCCGGACGGTGGAGGACACCTCGCCGGGCGCCACGCGCAACCGGCTGCAGACCCCGACCCTGTTGCGGGCCATCGAGGAGGGGCGCCACGACGCCGTCTTCGGCGGGGCCCGCCGGGACGAGGAGAAGGCCCGGGCCAAGGAACGCATCTTCAGCTTCCGCGACGAGTTCGGCCAGTGGGATCCCAAGAACCAGCGCCCTGAGCTGTGGAACCTCTACAACGCGCGCCACAACAAGGGCGAGCACATCCGGGTCTTTCCGCTCTCGAATTGGACCGAGCTCGACGTGTGGAACTACATCGGGGCCGAGGGGATCGACGTCCCGCCGATCTACTACGCCCACCGGCGTGAGGTCTTCGAGCGCGACGGCATGCTCATGGCCGTCACCGAGCACCTGGCGCCGGAGGCGGACGTTCCCGTCTTCGAGACCAAGGTCCGCTTCCGGACCGTGGGCGACGCCGACTGCACAGGTTGCGTCGAGTCCATGGCCGAGAACGTCGACCTCGTCATCACCGAGGTTGCCGGGACCCGGCTGACCGAGCGCGGCGCCACGCGCGCCGACGACCGCATTTCGGAGGCCGGCATGGAGGACCGCAAGCGGGAGGGCTACTTCTAATGCCCGAACTCCTGCGTCTGGCCACGGCCGGTTCGGTCGACGACGGCAAGTCCACCCTGATCGGCCGCCTCCTCTACGACGCCAAGGGGATCTTCGAGGACCAGCTCGAGTCGATCCGCCACACCAGCGAGCAGCGCGGCGGCACCGAGACGGACCTGGCGCTGCTGACCGACGGGCTGCGGGCCGAGCGTGAGCAGGGGATCACCATCGACGTGGCCTACCGCTACTTCGCCACGCCCAAGCGCAAGTTCATCATCGCCGACACCCCCGGACACACCGAGTACACGCGCAACATGGTCACGGGGGCCTCCAACGCGCACCTGGCCCTGATCCTGATCGACGCCCGCAAGGGCGTGATCGAGCAGACGCGCCGCCACGCCTTCCTCTCCTCCATGCTGGGTGTCCCGCACATGGTGGTCTGCATCAACAAGATGGATCTGATCGACTGGGACCAGGAGCGCTACGAGCGGATCAAGTCCGACTTCATGGAGTTCGCCGCCCGCCTGAACGTGCACGACATCACGTTCATCCCCGTGTCCGCGCTGCTCGGTGACAACGTCGTGCAGCGGTCCGAGCACATGTGGTGGTACGACGGCTCGCCTCTCCTGAGCCACCTGGAGTCGGTCTACATCGGCAGCGACGAGAACTTCATCGACCCCCGTTTCCCGGTGCAGTACGTCATCCGCAGCCAGACGCCCGAGAATCCGGACTTCCGCGGCTACGCGGGGACGGTGGCCAGCGGCGTCCTGCGGCCGGGCGACGACGTGCTGGTGATGCCGACCGGGACGACGTCGCGCATCGCCTCCATCTTGACGGCGGACGGCGAGGTGTCCGAGGCGTTCCCGCCCATGTCCGTCGTCATCACGCTGGAAGACGACATCGCCGTGTCCCGGGGCGACATCCTCTGCCGGCCCAACAACCGCCCCTCGGTGTCGCACGACATCGAGGCGACCGTCTGCTGGATGGACGAGCGCTCCTCGCTGGCCGAAGGGCGCTCCTACCTGCTCAAGCACAGCACCCGGACGGTGCGGGCCACGGCGCAGACCCTGCACTACCGCCTCGACGTCAACGGCCTGCACCGCGACGAGACGGCGACAAAGCTCGAGCTCAACGAAGTGGGGCGGCTGACGTTCCGCTGCACCGAACCGCTGCTCGTCGACGACTACACGACGAACCGCTCCACCGGGAGCTTCATCATCATCGACCCGACTACCAATGGGACGGTGGGTGCGGGCGTCATCCGGGTCCTCGCCACCACCCATGCCAGTCCGAACGTGGTGCGCCACGACGGCCGGCTGTCGCGGCTGGATCGCGCCGCCGCGCTCGGGACGTCGGGGGGGACGCTCCTTTTCACCGGCCTTTCCGGGGCCGGCAAGTCGACACTGGCCGCCGGGGTGGAAGAGGCGTTCGTGCGCACCGGACGGCCCGCCTTCCTGCTCGACGGGGACAACCTGCGGCACGGGCTGAATGCAGACCTCGGCTTCTCCGATCAGGACCGGACTGAGAACGTGCGCCGGGCGGGCGAGGTCGCTGCGATGTTCGCCGAAGCCGGAACCCTGGCGCTCATTGCGCTGATCTGCCCCTTCGAGGAGGACCGCCGACTCATCCGGACGCTGCATGAGCAAGCCGGACTCCCCTTCGCCGAGGTCTTCGTCGACACCTCCATCGAGGAGTGCGAGCGCCGCGACGCCAAGGGCCTCTACGCCCGGGCGCGGGCCGGGCAGCTCCCGGGCTTCACCGGCATCGACTCCGCCTACGAGGTGCCGGCTCATCCGGACCTGGTGGTCGGTCCCGACGTGGGGTCGCTCCCCGAGCAGATCTCGCTGGTGCTGGGACTGCTGGACGACCTGCTCCACTAGGGACTCGTCCGAGTCCGAGTCCGAGTCCGAGTCCTCGGTGGCAGGCGCAGCCGGTGGCCCCTACTCCTGGACCAGCTCGATCAGCGTGCCGAACGAGGTCTTGGGGTGGACGAAGGCCACCGTGGTGCCCCGGGACCCCGGGCGGGGCGCCTCGTCGATCACCCGCCCGCCGGCATCCTTGATCGACTGCAGCGCGGCGCCGCAATCGTCGACCCGATAGCCGATGTGGTGCAGTCCCTCACCCTTGTTGGCGAGGTACTTGGCGACGGGTGAGGTGTCGCTGATCGGGGTGAGCAGTTGCACGTAGGAGTCGGCCACCTTGAGGAGCGCCTCCTCGACCCCGTCGGATTCGACGCGCTCGCGGTGGTCCACCGTGGCGCCGAAGACCTCGGCGTACCAGGCGATAGCCGCTTCGAGATCGTTCACCGCGATCGCCACATGGTCGATCTCGGTCAGCAGGGAATCGCTCATGCGCCGTGCCTCCGGAACAAGGTGATGCGGTCCTCGCCCACCTTGGCCCGCAGCTCGGGATCGTCGATGCCGAGGCCTTCCACGGGTGCCAGGCACAGCACGCCGATCTTGCCCTCGTGGAGGTTGTGGTGGACCTGGTACGCCGCCTCGCCCACCTGCTCCAGGGGGTAGACGGCCGACAGCGGCGGGAGCACCTTGCCGTCGACGATGAGCTGGTTGGCGTCCCACGCCTCCCGGTAGTTGGCGAAGTGGGAGCCCTTGATGGTCTTGAGCTTCATCCAGAGGTGGCGGTTGTCGTACTCGATCATGTAGCCCGAGGTGGCGGCGCAGGTGACGATCGTCCCCCCGCGCTTGCAGGCGAACACCGACGCCCCCATCGTCTGACGACCCGGGTGCTCGAAGACGATCTCGGGCTCCGCGCCCACCAGCCCGCGGATGTCCTTTCCGAGGCGGCGCCACTCCGACTCGTCCTGGTGGTGCTCGTCCGACCAGAAGCGGTAGCCAGCCGCCTTGCGGTCGATCACGGCTTCCACCCCGAGATCGTTCAGGAGCTTGACCTTCTCGGGCGAAGACACGACGCCGATGGGCGTGCCCCCGCCGTTCAGCACGTGCTGTACCGCGTAACTGCCGAGTCCCCCACTCGCCCCCCACACGAGCACCTTGTCACCCTGCGTCATGCGGGCGCCGTTCGGTGAGACGAGCATGCGGTAGGCGGTGGAGTTGCAGAGCGCGTTGATGGCGGCCTCCTCCCAACTGAGGTGGGCCGGCTTGGGCATGAGCTGGTTGGCTTTGACGAGCGTCAGGTCGGCCAGCCCGCCGAAGTTGGACTCGAAGCCCCAGATGCGCTGGTTCGCCGCCAACATGGAGTCGTCGTGGGCCGACGGGTCCTGGTCGTCCACGTAGTTGCACTGGACCGTGACCTTGTCGCCGACCTTCCAGTTGCGCACCGCCGATCCCGTCCGCAACACCACGCCGGCGGCGTCCGAGCCGACCACGTGGTAGTCGAGCGCGTGGCGGGCCGCCCACGGCCCCTCCCTGGCCAGCCGGTCGAGGAAGCCGAACGTGGGGAGCGGCTCGAAGATCGAAGTCCACACGGTGTTGAAGTTGATCGACGACGCCATGACCGCCACGTAGGCCTCGTCGGGTGCCAGTTCGGGCATGGCCACCTCCTGGACGTGGAGGGACCGCCGGGGGTCCTTGTCGGAGGACTCCAAGCCCTCGAACATGTCGACCTCGCTCCGCTTGACGACGGCGGCACGGTAGGAGTCGGGCAAGGGGAGTGCGGCCAGCTCATCAGGGCTGGCGCCGTCCAGGGCAGCCTGCAGGATGTCGCTCATGTGACCCGACGATAGTGGCCCAATAAGATGTGGTTTCCGACTGGTAACCAGACCGGCGGGAACCGGAGGTGCAGCATGGCCGAGGCCGTCATTGTCGCAGGGGCTCGTACGCCCATCGGAAAGCTCTCAGGCGCATTTGCCGGCTTCACGGCCATGGACCTGGGCGGATTCGCCATCGCGGAGGCGCTCTCCCGGGCTGGCGTGTCCGCCGACCAGGTCGACTATGTGCTGATGGGCCAGGTGATCCTCGCCGGCCAGGGCCAGATCACCGCGCGCCAGGCAGCCGTCAAGGGCGGCATCCCGATGACCGTCCCGGCCAACACCATCAACAAGGTGTGTCTCTCGGGCCTCAACGCGATCTACCTGGCCGACCAGATGATCCGGGCCGGCGACGCCGAGATCGTTGTGGCGGGCGGCATGGAGTCCATGACCCAGGCGCCACACCTCCTGCCGGGCGCCCGGGCCGGGTTCCGCATCGGCGACGCCACCCTGGTCGACTCCATGATGTACGACGGGCTCACCGACTCTTTCGACCACATCGCCATGGGGCTCTCCACCGAGCAGCACAACGACAAGGTGGGCGTCACGCGCGACCGGCAGGACGCTTTCGCCGCCGCCAGCCACGAGAAGGCCGCCGCCGCGGCCAAGGAGGGACGGCTGGGGGAGGAGATCGTCCCGGTGCAGGTACCCCAGCGCAAGGGCGACCCGCTTCTGGTCGATACCGACGAGGGTGTGCGCCCAGGTACAACGGCCGAGTCGCTCGGTGCGCTGAAGCCCGCATTCAGGAAGGACGGCACCATCACTGCCGGCAACGCGTCGCAGATCTCCGACGGTGGCGCGGCCGTGGTCGTCATGTCCGCCGCCAAGGCCAAGGAGCTCGGGATCGCGCCGCTCGGTCAGCTCGTCGGCTATGGCATGGTGGCCGGGCCGGACAACTCGCTGCTGACCCAGCCCTCGCGGGCCATCCTCAAGGCGGCGGGCAAGGCCGGCGTCGACGTCGGTGGCATCGACCTGTTCGAGATCAACGAGGCCTTCGCTGCCGTCGGCCTCGCCTCCGTGGACGACCTCGGCATCGACGAGGACAAGGTCAACGTCAACGGCGGCGCCATTGCGCTGGGCCACCCCGTCGGCATGTCGGGCACCCGGGTCGCGCTCACCGCGCTGCTCGAGCTGCGCCGCCGCGGCGCTTCCACGGCCGCCGTGGCTCTGTGCGGGGGTGGCGGTCAGGGCGACGCCGCCATATTGCGCTCGCTGGCCTAGGACGCTCGCGCGTAGGGCGGGATCATGATGGCGACCAGCTTCGCGGTCCCGGCCCCGACGTCGGCCCAGCGGTCGACGTCAAAGGTATAGACACCGAGCGCGCACGTGGGAAAGCCGTGGCGCACCACGCTCGAGAGCCCCTTCTTGTCGCGGGCCGACAGGAGACCCTGTGAGAGCGACTGTGCCGTCGGGTTGTGGCCCACGACCATGGCGGCATCGACGTCGTCGGGCAGTGCTCGCACGAAGGCGAGCACCTCCTCGGGGTCGGCCGAGTAGAGGCCCTTGTCCAATCGACATTCGGGGGGATCGGTCACGCCGGCGAGGACCAGCTGCGCTGTGGCCGCGGTGCGGGCGGCGGGCGACACGAGCGCGATCCGTGGCCGCGGAACACCCTTGAGCCCAGGTCCGAGCCCCTCGCCCGACCCGGCGAACATGCGTCCGAGGGCCGTGGCGTCGCGCCGACCCCGCGGTGCGAGGACGCGGTCGAAGTCAGTGCCTCCCGAAGGTGGGTCGGTGACCGCCTTGGCATGGCGCAGCAGCCACAGGGTGCGGTCCGTCGTCGCCTTGGTGGCCATCAGCCGAGGGCAAAGGCCGCATGCAGCGTGCGGACGGCTCGCTCGACGTCGGTCTCGGCCACCATGCATGAGGTCCGGATGGTCGAGGTTGAGATCATGTCGATGTTGATCCTCTCGTTGGCCAACGTTTCGAACATGGTGGCGGCGATCCCGGGGTGCGACTTCATCCCCACCCCGACCAGCGAGACCCGGGCCACCTGGGCGTCGGCAGTGACGCCCGATGCGCCCAACTCGTCGGCGTGCGCCTGGGAGGTCTCCACCGCGACGGGGAGGTCGGCCGTCGGGACGGTGAACGAGATGTCCGTGGTCCCGTTGGCGGACGTGTTCTGCACAATCATGTCGACGTTGATCGACTTGTCGGCCAGGGCCCTGAAGAGCCGGGCCGCCACGCCGGGACGGTCCGGGACTCCGCTGACCGTGACCTTGGCCTCCGAGGTGTCATGGGTCACTGCGGTGACGACTGCATCTTCCATGTCTGCATCCTCCTCCACTACCCAGGTGCCGGGCTCCCAGGTGAAGCTGCTCCGCACGTGCAGTGGGACATTGTGATTCCGGGCGAATTCGACGGCGCGCAGCATCAGGACCCGTCCGCCGGTAGCCGCCATCTCGAGCATCTCCTCGAATGAGATCCGGTTGATGCGGTGCGCTTCGGGCACGATCCGGGGGTCCGCCGTGAACACCCCGGTGACGTCGGTGTAGATCTCGCAGGCGTCCGCGTCCAGGACGGCGGCCAACGCAACGGCGGTAGCGTCGGACCCTCCTCGGCCGAGGGTGGTGATTTCGCGCGCGGCGGAGACACCCTGGAACCCCGCCACCACGGGCACCTTCCCGGCAGCCAGCGCCTCGCGCAGCCGGTCGCCCCTGACCTCTCGGATCTTGGCCCGGGTGTGCTGGTCGTCGGTGATGATGCCGACCTGGCTCCCGGTGAACGACGACGCGTCCACGCCGAGGTCGGCCAGGGCCATGACCAGCAGGGCCATCGAGATGCGCTCCCCGGTGCTGACCAGCATGTCGTACTCGCGGGGAGGCTGGGTGGCGCTTACCGAGTCGGCCAGGTGGATGAGGTCGTCGGTGGTCTTCCCCATGGCGCTCACCACGGCCACCACGTCGGTGCCCTGCCGTCGCGTGCGCGCGATGTGATCGGCCACGGCGCGGATCCGATCGGCGTCGCCGACCGAGGTTCCCCCGAACTTCTGGACGACCAGTGGCATCCGGACGAGGCTACAGACTGCGCGCCGGGCCGATCGCCTCCCGGGGTCCTCCCACCGGCCCGGGCTGCCCGGGGCCCGCTGCCCCATGGGGGCGATCCGAGCCGGCCCCCCGGATTGGGTAGGGTCTCGGGCCGTGCCAAGCGACAAGAGAGCCCGCCAGCGCGCGGCCAGGGAGGCGCGTCTGGCCGCTGAGGCTCAGAGACAGAAGCGCCGCAAGCAGATCCGCAACGGCGTCATCGGAGTGGTCCTCGCGGGGATCGTCGTGGGGATCGTCTTCCTGGTGTCCGGCGGCAGCAACAACACCCCGCCCTCGAAGTCCAACGCGAGCACGACGACCACCACCGTCGCCGGGAAGGGCGCGGACGCCAAGCTGCAGGCTCAGGCGAACGAGGTTGCCGTCAAAGCGGGCTGCCCGGCCAGTACGAAGACGACTGTCAACACGCAGAAGTACCCGTCCGCGCCTGCCATGGCGATCGACACGTCCAAGACCTATACGGCGACTGTCGTGACGACCACCGGCACATTCGACATCGCCCTCGACGCCAAGACCGCGCCCATCACGGTCAACAACTTTGTGTTCCTGGCCGACAAGGGCTATTACCACTGCGTGATCTTCCACCGGGTCATTCCCGGCTTCATGGACCAGACGGGCGACCCGACGGGCACCGGGGAAGGCGGCCCCGGCTACACCATCAAGGACGAGAACCCGGCCAAGGCCGCCGACGCCTCTTCGCAGTACCCTCTCGGCTCGGTGGCCATGGCCAACACCGGCCAACCAAACTCGGGTGGGAGCCAGTTCTTCATCATCGCCGGGCCGCAGGGCGAGTCCCTGCCCAACACCTACGCCCTGTTCGGGTCCGTCACCTCGGGCATGAACGTGGTCGACACCATCAACGAGCAGGGCTCCGCGGCCGGTGTCCCGCCCGACGTCACACAGCGCATGCTCTCCGTCACCATCCACGAAAGCTAGGACCTCCACCATGGCCACGCCCACCCCGCCCGAAGTCGACGGCTCGAGTCCGCAGCAGCGCAAGTTCGACGAAGAGCCGCCGATGCTGATCGACACCAACAAGCGCTACATGGCGACCATGGTCACCTCGCACGGCACGATGGTGATAGCCCTCGACGCGCTCGCCGCCCCGAGGGCCGTCAACAGCTTCGTCTTCCTGGCGCGTTACCACTACTACGACGGCATCGTGTTCCACCGAATCATCCCGGGCTTCGTGCTCCAGGGCGGCGACCCCACCGGGTCGGGCTCGGGCGGCCCGGGCTACCGATTTGCCGACGAACTGCCGTCGGCGGGGCGGTACCAGGTCGGCTCGCTGGCCATGGCCAACGCGGGGCCGAACACAAACGGCAGCCAGTTCTTCGTGATCAGCGGTCCCGACGGCGTGCGCCTCCCTCCGCTGTACTCGTACTTCGGTGAGGTCGTGACCGGGCTCGATGTCGTCGAGAAGATCAACAACGTCGGAAGCCGCTCGGGCACCCCGACCGAGCAGGTCGTGATCGAGAGCGTCACCATCGAGGAGAAGGACTAAGAACTCGGCGGGCCCGGCGACGGGCCCGTGACCCTGGTCCACAGCGCCGAAGGGCGCGACGTCATGACCCGGCCGCTGGGGCCGATGAAGCTGAGCTCCGCATTGGCGTCCCCCGACATGGTCCAGCCCGTGGTGTGCACCAGATGGTGGTGGTGCTCGCACAGCAGGGCCAGATTGTCGAGGTCGGTGCGGCCTCCGGGTTTCCAGGCCACCACGTGGTGGACATTGGTGAAGGTCGTGTTGGCACAGCCCGGGAACCGACACTGGCGGTCGCGCCGTGTGACCTCTCGGCGCTGGGCGTCGCTCGGGAACCGCTTGGCCCGGCCCTCGTACATGGTGTGCCCGACGTCGTCGTCGAGGGCGACGACGAGGGTGGCGTCACAGGCGATCCGCCGCACCGTCTCGGCGTCGATCAAGCCGCCGTGCTCGAGCTCGCCGGCGAGGTGGGAGGTTTCGCCTGCCTCGACCAGGGCCCCGAGAGGGACGTGGGCGACCACGACAGAGGGGCTGGCCGTGGTGGAGCGACTCCCGGCGCCCGCACCAAAGGAGCGGATCAGCTCCATGAAGGCGTCGCAGCGACGCTGGTCCAAGGGCGTCTCGCCGTCGGAGGGGAACTGCCCGAGCTGAGCATCGATGCAGGCCTTGGCCTGGGCGTAGGACTCGGCGCCCAGCTGGGCGCTGATGGTGCGGTAGGTGTCGTTGCAGCGCAGGGAGCGACGGTCGTGCGCCGAGCGCGAGGGGGTCCCGGTGCGAGCCCGGGCCACTTCAGCGTTCGAGCGGGCGACGTCGACGAGCTCACGCACCGACTGTTGGGTGGCCCGCTCGCACAGGTCGCGCTCGGTCTCAGAGGTGGCCACCTCGGCCAGGGCGCGCACCTTGTCAAAGGACAGGTCCCCCGCGCACAGCGACCCGACGAGCACGGGGATGTCCCAGGCCTTCTCGCCCACACGGGCGTAGGCCCGGGCCGACGACATCGAGACCCCGTAGCGCTCGGCGGTCCACGACTCGAGGCAGGTGGCCCCGTCGTCTCGAAAGGCCTGCCGCCGCTCGTACTCACCCAAGCGGACGAGGAACCTCCCCTGGGCCGCGCACAACTGGGCGAAGTCCTCGTCGAGACCCGACGCCAGCTCGGCGTTGGACTCGGCCGCCACCGCGCTGATGAGGTCCGCACCACTCAGAGCAAGAGCACGCAGCGTCTCGGGCATCGAGGGAGGAACGGTCGGGCCCGCCGGGAGGGAGCGCGCAGAGTCGGGCGGTCAGCCCAAATCGGATCTCAGCCCTCGAGCGCGCGCAGCCCCTCGGTCTCGGATCCGGCGACGAACACGGTGGGCGTCCCCGCTCCCTCGGACCGCCATGCTCCTTGGCCGTCCCTGATCAGCGCGGTCCGGGCGGGCAGCGCCACCACCGGCAGCGCCGCCGGCGCCATGGCAACGGTCCGCTCGAGCTTCTGCCCGTGGGCGTCGTCGTGCTCGTCGCCGAAATGGGGCACCACGGTGAACGTGTCCACCAGTCCCAGCCCCAGAGTCAGTGCGCCACCGCGGGGGTCGGCCATGGGGTCGGTCAGCACCATGGCGCCCGCTCCGGCCCCCGCCAGCACGGCGCCGTCGGCGAAGGCCTGCAGGAGCGCCTCGAAGACGGCAGATCGTTTGAGGACGGCGCGCAGGTGCAGCGGTGAGCCCCCCGAGAGGTAGATGAAACGGGCGCCGGCCAGGGTGGCGGCCATGCCGGGGTCCTCCGCCGCGGCCCGGTCCACCACCATCAACCCTTCGACCTGGGCGCCCAGCGGCTCGAACCACTCGGCCGCCCGGAGCACGACCCGCTCGGGGTGCTGGTAGGCGGCCGCGGTCGGAAGGACGACCACATCGGTCCCTCCCGAGGCCTTCAGCAGGGAGGCGTCAAAGGTGCAGCCCTCGCTCCATTCATCGCCCCCGACCAGGGCCAGCGTGCCGGACGTGTCCATGGCGCCACTCTTGCATGCCCTGCACCACCGTTTCGCCTCGACGCCTGTGGTTACCGACCGGTAAACTCGTCGCCCATGTCGATCACACGGGTGGGAATCGTCGGTTCGGGCATCATGGGCGCGGGCATCGCCGAGGTGGCGGCTGCCAACGGGCACGACGTCGTGTTGCGCAGCCGGAGCACGGCGGGGGCCGACGCCATGGCAGCCGGCCTGTCCCGGTCGCTGGCCAAGCAGGTCGAGAAGGGCAAGCGCACCGAGGAGGAGGCGGCCGCGATCTCGGGCCGGGTCCACGCCACCACGCACCTCGGCGAGCTCGTCGACGTCGACCTGGTCATCGAGTCAGTGGTGGAGGACCTCGGAGTCAAGAAGGACCTGTTCGCAGAGCTCGACAGCATCTGCAAGCCCGAGACGATCCTGGCCACCAACACCTCGACGCTCCCCGTGGTGGAGATGGCGATGGCGACCGGCCGTCCCGACCTGGTGTGCGGGATCCACTTCTTCAACCCGGCGCCCGCCATGGCCCTCGTCGAAGTCGTGCGGCCCATCACGGCCAGCGACGCCACGGTGGAGGCGGCGATCGCCTTCGCCGGCGCCTGTGGCAAGGACCCCGTTGAGGTGAAGGACCAGGCCGGCTTCATCGTCAACGCGTTGCTGTTCCCCTACCTCAACAACGCGGTGCGCCTCCTCGAGCAGGGCGTGGCGACCAAGGAGGGCATCGACTCCGCCATGAAGGGCGGTTGCGGTTTTCCCATGGGGCCGTTCGCACTGCTCGATCTCGTCGGCCTCGACACGTCGCTGGCCATTCTTGATGCCCTCTACGAGGAGTACCGCGACCCCAACTACGCGGCGGTGCCCCTCTTGCGCCGGCTGGTCACTTCGGGCCAGCTCGGACGCAAGACCAAGAAGGGCTTCTACGACTACCGCCGCTAGCGCGCGGGTGCGGTCCGCGAATCCGGGCAGAATGGTGGTGCGCCCCCCTCGTCTGGAGGTGATGTGAATGGCTACCGATCCGCAGCGTGACGCGCCGTGGGTGATGCGCACCTACTCGGGCCATTCAACGGCCCGCGCCTCCAACGAGCTCTACCGCACCAACCTGGCCAAGGGGCAGACCGGGCTCTCCATCGCCTTCGACCTGCCGACCCAGACGGGCTATGACCCCGACGCCCCCGAGGCGGCCGGGGAGGTCGGCAAGGTGGGCGTGCCCGTGGCCCATCTGGGCCACATGAAGGAGCTCCTCGACGGCATCCCGTTGGAGAACATGAACACGTCCATGACGATCAACGCCACGGCGGCGTGGTTGCTGGCGTTGTACGTGGCCAACGCGCAGGACCAGGGTGTCGACCCCGCACTGCTGTCGGGCACGACGCAAAACGACATCGTCAAGGAGTATCTCAGCCGCGGGACCTACATCTTCCCGCCGGGACCGAGCCTGCGCCTCACCGTCGACACCATCGCCTACACGGTGCGCGAGGCGCCCAAGTGGAACCCGATCAACGTGTGCAGCTACCACCTGCAGGAGGCCGGTGCGACGCCGGTGCAGGAGATCGCCTACGCGCTCGCCACCGCCATCGGCGTGCTCGACGGCGTCCGCGCCTCGGGCAAGATCGAGGAGTCCGAACTGCCCGCCGTGGTCGGTCGCATCAGCTTCTTCGTGAACGCCGGCGTCCGCTTCGTGGAGGAGACCTGCAAGATGCGGGCCTTCAACCAGCTGTGGGACCGCATCTGCACTGAGCGATACGGGGTCGAGGACCCCAAACTCCGCCGTTTCCGTTACGGCGTGCAGGTGAACTCCCTGGGCCTGACCGAGCAGCAGCCGGAGAACAACGTCCAGCGCATCGTCCTGGAGTCTCTCGGCGTCACCCTTTCGAAGAGCGCCCGGGCCCGGGCCTTGCAGCTGCCGGCCTGGAACGAAGCGCTCGGGTTGCCGCGGCCCTGGGACCAGCAGTGGTCGCTCCGCATGCAGCAGGTCCTGGCCTTCGAGTCCGACCTGCTCGAGTACGGCGACATCTTCGAGGGATCGGTGGTCATAGAGGCGAAGACGGCCGAGCTGGCCGAGGCCGCCACGGCGGAGCTGGCCGACGTGGAGGAGCTCGGCGGGGCCTTCGAGGCGATCGACGAACTGAAGCGCCGGCTCGTGCGCAGCCAGGCCGAGCGCGTCCGGCGCATCGAATCGGGCCAGCAGAAGGTGGTCGGCGTCAACTGCTTCACCGAGACCGCACCCTCGCCGCTCCTCGGCGACGGCGAGTTCGACAACGTCCTCAGGGTCGACCACCGCGTCGAGGCCGAGCAGATCGAAGAGGTGGGGCGCTGGCGGGCGGAGCGCGACGCCTCGGCGGTGCGGGCCGCCCTCGACGAGCTGCGCCGGTTCGCCGACGACGACGGTCCAGACGGCAACATCATGGAGGCGACGATCGCCCTGGCGCATGCCGGTGGCACCACGGGGGAGTGGGCCGGTGCACTGCGCGAGGTCTTCGGCGAGTTCCGGGCGCCCACCGGCGTCAGCGGCGGGGTGGGCCGGCGCGGCGACGACCTGGCGCCCGTCCGCCTGCGCACAAAGGCGTTGGCCGAGCGCACGGGAGCCCCGCCGCGGCTGCTGGTGGCCAAGCCGGGTCTCGACGGGCACTCCAACGGGGCCGAGCAGATAGCGGTGGCGGCACGTGACGCCGGCTTCGAGGTGATCTACCAAGGCATCAGGCTGACCCCGGCTCAGATCGTGGCGGCCGCCCTCGACGAGGACGTCGACATCGTCGGGCTGTCCATACTCTCGGGCTCGCACATGGAGCTGGTGCCCGACGTGCTCGATCGCCTGCGTGTCGCCGGCAGCACGGCGGCGGTGGTGGTGGGCGGCATCATCCCGCCCGAGGACGCCGAGCTCCTCATCGGCAAGGGCGTGGCGTCGGTCTACACACCCAAGGACTACTCCTTCGACCGCATCATGGAGGACCTGGTGTCGTTGGCCGAGCGCCAGCGCGCCGCCACACCCGCGTGAGGCGCGCCGATCTCGCGCCACGTGACCGAGACGGCGCCGAGTGCAATGGCCTGCACCCGGAGGGCTTCGGGCACGTCGTAGTGGTTCAGCGCCGCCGAGCGACGGTGGCGCTGAAAACCTCTCCGGGGGATCCCGAGCGCAGCCGCCATGGCGTGGAGTTCCTCGGGATCGTCAGCCAACAAGTGCGACCAGCGGTCGGTGCGATCACGCACCGTGGCCCGCTGACGCCAGTCGTCGACGTAGACGGTCAGCGGCGTGCCCAGGGCCGGTCGCGGCGCAGCGGCAGGGGCTTGTTCCACCAGCGGCCGCTGAAGCGCCACGGGTCGTGCACGGGGTCGTGCTCATCTGCCGGCGCCGGGCGGGGCCAGGCGAGTTGCACGGCGGCCGTGATGGCGGCCAGCACGGCCGGGTCGGGAGCGGGTGGGGGGAGCAGGTTCAGCTGGTCCTGCTCGACGTGCTGCGTCACAGCGGCACGTTCCCATGCTTGCGCCGCGGCAGCTCCTCGCGCTTCGAGGACAGGATGTCGAGGCTGCGGTTGATCACGGCGCGCGTGTCGGCCGGGGAGATCACGTCGTCGATGTAGCCGCGTTCGGCCGCGATGTACGGGTTGGCGTAGCGCTCGGTGTACTCGTCGATGAGCTCGGCCCGTCGCCGCGCCGGGTCGGTCGCCTCGGCGAGCTCCCGCCGGTAGACGATCTCCACCGCTCCGTTGGGGCCCATGACAGCCAGCTCGGCCGAGGGCCAGGCGAAGGCGAGGTCGGCGCCGATCGACTTGGAGTTCATCACGACGTACGCGCCGCCGTAGGCCTTGCGGGTGATGATCTGAATCCGCGGCACGGTCGATTCGCAGTAGGCGTACAGGAGCTTGGCGCCGTGGCGGATGATGCCGCCGTATTCCTGGTCGGTGCCGGGCATGAAGCCGGGGACGTCGACGAACGTGAGGAGCGGGATGTTGAAGGCGTCACAGGTGCGCACGAACCGCGACGCCTTCTCCGACGAGTCGATGTCGAGCACGCCCGCCAGCACGGCCGGCTGGTTGCCCACGATGCCGACGACGCGGCCGTCCATGCGGGCGAAGCCGCACGTGATGGACATCGCCCAGTGGCGGTGCACCTCCATGTACTCGCCGTCGTCGACGACCGCCGTGATGATGCGCTTCATGTCGTACGGCTGGTTGGGCGACGTCGGCAGGAAGTCGATCAGCTCGGTCACCTGACGGTCGCGTTCGTCGCCGCTCAGCTCGATCGGCGGCTCCTCCAGGTTGTTGGAGGGGAGGAACGACAGGAGGTGGCGCACGTCGTCGAGGCAGGCCTTTTCGTCAGGCGAGACGAACGTGGCGACGCCCGACTTGGTGGCGTGGCTCATGGCGCCGCCGAGCTCCTCGAGGGTGACGTCCTCGCCGGTGACCGTCTTCACCACGTCGGGGCCCGTGATGAACATGTGCGAGGTGCCCTGCACCATGAAGATGAAGTCGGTCATGGCCGGCGAGTACACCGCGCCGCCTGCGCAGGGACCCAGGATCACGCTGATCTGGGGGATCACGCCGGAAGCCGCCACGTTGCGGTGGAAGATGCCGCCGTACGAGTGCAGCGAGACGACGCCTTCCTGAATGCGGGCCCCGGCGCCGTCGTTGAGACCGATCATCGGAACCCCGGTGGAGGCGGCCAGGTCCATGACCTTGTGGATCTTCTCGGCGAAGACCTCGCCCAGGGCGCCCCCGAACACCGTGAAGTCCTGGCTGAAGATGCACACCCGCCGGCCGTCGATGGTGCCGAAGCCGGTGATCACGCCGTCGGTGTAGGGCCGGTTGTCCTCGAGCCCCATGCCGTGGGCCCGGTGCCGGGCCAGCATGTCGAGCTCCTGGAAGGACCCCTCGTCGAGCAGGTAGTCGATCCGCTCCCGGGCGGTCAGCTTTCCTTTGGCGTGGTGCTTCTCGACGGCTCTCGGGCTACCGGCATTGAGGGCCTCGTTCTTGCGTTCGGCCAGGTCGGCCAGGCGATCGGCCATGGAGTGTTCCATGAGGGTGAGGCTAACGCTCCCGGCGTACCGCCTGAAATCGCGATCATCACCCTGCGGCGGTCGTACGGTTGCCGCTCAGGACGGAAGAAACCGGGCCTGACCAGGATCAACAGGTGACCAAAGGGAAGCGGATGCTCCGGAGCCGGGCCGATCGCTTCGGGAGGGGCGAAATTTGCGGACCGTGCCCGTCGACCCGTCGACCCGTCGACCCGTCGGCCCGTCGGCCCGTCGGCCCGTCGGCCCGTCGGCCCGTCGGTCCCGTCGCCCGGAGTGCTCGGTGGGCCGCACCCGGGAACGTCCGCGACACGCCGGAACCGGTCGGGATCGGGGGGCGCTCCGGTAAACTGCGTGGCACCCGGGCGGCTCGAGCCGGGGACGGCGGTCCACCGCCGTTGGGGCGGCGGACCGCGATTGTCGGAACCCCAGGCAGCCGCTATCATTGGAGCCCTGCCATGTGCAGCTCCGGGTGGCGCGCCAGCGCCACGAAGCGGACCGCCCGTGGGATTCACATTCTGATTATCGAGAGGTAGCGCGTGCCCACAATCGCCCAGCTCGTCCGCAAGGGACGGCAGGCCAAGGTGACAAAGACCAAGACCCCAGCCTTGAAGGGCGCGCCCCAGCGACGGGGGGTGTGCACGCGCGTCTACACGACCACCCCCAAGAAGCCGAACTCGGCCCTCCGCAAGGTGGCCCGTGTGCGCCTGTCCTCGGGCGTCGAGATCACGGCCTACATCCCCGGGGTGGGCCACAACCTCCAGGAGCACTCCATCGTCCTGGTGCGCGGCGGCCGGGTGAAGGACCTGCCCGGGGTCCGCTACAAGGTCGTGCGCGGCGCGCTCGACACCTCGGGCGTGCGCGAGCGCAGCCAGGCCCGCAGTCGCTACGGCGCCAAGAAGGAGTCTTAGGCATGCCCCGCAACGGACCCGCTACCCGCCGCGAGCTCGCGCCGGACCCCGTCTACCGCTCCGTCCTGGTCACCCAGTTCGTCAACAAGATCCTCTCCAGGGGCAAGCGCACGCTGGCCGAGCGCATCGTCTACAACGCTCTGGAGCAGGTGCAGGAGAAGTCGGGCGGCGACCCGGTGGCCGCGCTCAAGCGTGCCGTGGAGAACACCCGGCCCGAGGTCGAGGTGAAGTCCCGCCGTGTGGGCGGTGCCACGTATCAGGTGCCCGTCGAGGTGCGCCCCCGCCGCGCGACCACCCTGGCCATCCGCTGGCTGACCACCTATTCGCGTCAACGTCGGGAGAAGACCATGGCCGAGCGCCTGGCCAACGAGATCCTCGACGCCTCCAACAACATCGGGGCCTCGGTGAAGCGCCGCGAGGACATGCACAAGATGGCCGAGTCCAACCGCGCCTTCGCCCACTACCGCTGGTAGTGGACCACCCCACCGCCACATCCACGATCACGATCACCAACACGAAGAAACCACTGCACCATGGCTGAAGCTCTCCCCACACGCGACTTCCCGCTGGCCAAGACCCGCAACATCGGGATCATGGCCCACATCGACGCGGGCAAGACCACCACGACCGAGCGCATCCTCTATTACACGGGGCGCAACTACAAGATCGGCGAGGTCCACGAAGGCGCCGCCACCATGGACTGGATGGTCCAGGAGCAAGAGCGCGGCATCACCATCACCTCTGCCGCCACCACCTGCTCGTGGCGCGACAACTGGATCAACATCATCGACACCCCGGGCCACGTCGACTTCACCGTCGAGGTGGAGCGGTCCCTCAGGGTCCTCGACGGCGCGGTCGCCGTGTTCGACGCCGTGGCCGGCGTGGAGCCCCAGACCGAGACGGTGTGGCGCCAGGCCAACAAGTACAACGTGCCGCGCATCTGCTTCGTCAACAAAATGGACCGCATCGGCGCCGACTTCGAGCGCACGGTGGAGATGATCAAGGACCGCCTCGACGCCCTGCCGGCCGTCATTCAGCTGCCCATCGGCGCCGAGTCCGAGTTCAAGGGGATTGTGGACCTGCTCGAGGAGAAGGCTCTCGTGTGGTCGTCGGACATGGGCGAGGAGTGGGAGACCCTCGACATCCCGGACAACCTGGCCGCCGAGGCGGAGGACGCCCGCCACCAGCTCATCGACGTCGTCTCCAACTTCGACGACACCATCATGGAGAAGTACCTGGCCGAGGAGCCCATCACGGCCGACGACCTCCGCCGCGCCCTGCGTACGGCCACCCTGGCCGCCGCCGTGGTGCCGGTCCTGTGCGGGTCCGCCTTCAAGAACAAGGGCGTGCAGCCGATGCTCGACGCCGTGGTCGACTTCCTGCCCAGCCCGCTCGACCTCCCCCCGACCCAAGGGAACCGGCCGAACCACCCCGAGGACATCGAGGAGCGCAAGGCCGACGACAGCGACGCCTTCTCGGCCCTCGCCTTCAAGATCATGACCGACCCCTTCGTCGGAAAGCTGACCTACGTCCGGGTGTACTCGGGCACGCTGCAGAAGGGCGACTCGATCACCAACTCGACGAAGGACAAGAAGGAGCGGGTGGGGCGGATCCTCCAGATGCACGCCAACCACCGCGAGGACAAGGACGCCATCTTCGCCGGCGACATCATGGCCATCGTGGGCCTGAAGAACACCACGACCGGTGACACCCTGAGCGACCCGCGCCACCCCATCGTGCTCGAAGCGCTCGAGTTCCCCGAGCCCGTCATCCATGTCGCGGTGGAGCCCAAGACGAAGGCCGACCAGGACAAGCTGTCCCGGGCCCTCTACTCGCTGAGCGAGGAGGACCCGACCTTCCGCGTGCGCTCCGACGAGGAGACGGGCCAGACGGTCATCAGCGGCATGGGCGAGCTGCACCTCGAGGTCCTGGTCGACCGCATGCTGCGAGAGTTCAGCGTCGACGCCAACGTGGGCAAGCCCCAGGTGGCCTACCGCGAGACGATCCGCAAGCCGGTCGAGAAGATCGAGGAGAAGTACGTCCGCCAGACCGGTGGCCGCGGCCAGTACGGCCACGTCGTCATCAGCCTCGAGCCCACCGGCCCGGGGGGTGGCTACGAGTTCCTCGACAAGATCAGTGGCGGCGTGATCCCCAAGGAGTACATCCCCTCGGTCGACGCCGGGATCCAAGAGGCCCTCACCTCGGGCATCCTGGCCGGCTACCCGACCGTCGACGTGCGGGTGACCCTCACCTACGGGTCGTACCACGACGTGGACTCCTCCGAAATGGCGTTCAAGATCGCCGGTTCGATGGCCGTGAAGAAGGCGATCCGGGCAGCCAGCCCGGTGCTGCTGGAGCCGGTCATGGAGGTGACGGTGACGGTGCCCGACGATTTCCTGGGTGCGGTGACCGGCGACCTCTCCTCCCGCCGCGGCCGGATGGAGGGCATGGATCAGCAGGGGACCAGCCACGTCGTCAAGGCGCTTGTTCCGCTCGCCGACATGTTCGGCTACTCTACTGACCTGCGTTCGCGCACCCAGGGTCGCGCCACGTACACGATGCAGTTCCATTCGTACAACCAGGTTCCGGAGTCGATTTCCAAGGAGATCATCGCCCGGGCGCAGGGGGAGTAACCCCGATCGTACCGGGACCGGACGGATCGCACAGATCACGTAACACGAGCAGAACCACAGAGATCGCACAGATCGCAGAAAGAGACAGCGTCAGGGCCACCGTGGCCATGACAAGGAGCAGGGAGTAGCCAGGCGATGGCCAAGCAGAAGTTCGAGCGCACGAAGCCACACGTAAACGTCGGGACCATGGGTCACATCGACCATGGCAAGACGACGCTGACGGCCGCCATCACGAAGGTGCTCTCGGAAAAGAACCCGAACACGTCGTTCACGTCGTTCGACAAGATCGACGCCGCCCCGGAAGAGAAGCAGCGTGGCATCACGATCACGATCGCCCACGTGGAGTACGAGACCGACAAGCGCCACTACGCGCACGTCGACATGCCGGGCCACGCCGACTACATCAAGAACATGATCACCGGCGCCGCACAGATCGACGGGGCCATCCTGGTGGTCTCCGCTGCCGACGGCCCCATGCCCCAGACCCGGGAGCACGTGCTCCTGGCCCGCCAGGTCGGCGTTCCCTACATTGTGGTGGCGCTCAACAAGGCCGACATGGTGGACGACGAGGAGCTCCTCGAGCTGGTCGAGCTGGAAGTGCGCGAGCTGCTGACCGCCTACGACTTCCCCGGCGACGACACCCCGATCGTGCGGGTGAGCGCGCTCAAGGCCCTGGAGGGCGACGCCGAGTGGAGCGAGAAGATCGTCGAGCTCATGGACGCCGTCGACGACTACATCCCCGAGCCCGAGCGTGACGTCGACAAGCCCTTCCTGATGCCGGTCGAGGACGTCATGTCCATCACCGGCCGTGGCACGGTCGTGACCGGCAAGGTGGAGCAGGGCATCATCAAGGTGGGCGAGGAAGTCGAGATCGTCGGCCTCAGCGACACCCAGCGCACCACGGTGACCGGTGTCGAGATGTTCCGCAAGCTCCTCGACGAGGGTCGTGCCGGCGACAACATCGGTGCGCTGCTTCGCGGGACCAAGAAGGAGGAGGTGGAGCGCGGCCAGGTGCTGTGCAAGCCCGGCTCCATCACCCCGCACACCCAGTTCACGGCCGAGGTCTACGTTCTGAACAAGGAGGAGGGCGGCCGTCACAAGCCGTTCTTCACCAACTACCGCCCGCAGTTCTACTTCCGTACCACGGACGTGACGGGCACCATCACCCTGCCCGAGGGCACCGAGATGGTCATGCCGGGCGACAACACGAAGATGACGGTCGAGCTGGGCAAGCCCATCGCCATGGACAAGGGCCTGCGCTTCGCCATCCGTGAGGGTGGCCGCACCGTCGCCTCCGGCGTGGTCGACGAGATCCTCAAGTAGTCCCGACCACAGCGAACGAGAGCAGGCACCCGAGAAATGGCCGACGGCCCGAAGCAGAAGATCCGCATCAGGCTGAAGGCCTACGACCACGAGATTTTGGACCAGTCGACGGAGAAGATCGTGCAGACGGTGCTCCGGACCCAGGCCAAGGTGCTCGGACCCGTGCCGCTGCCGACCGACAAGCACCGCTACACGGTGATCCGGTCGCCGCACAAGTACAAGGACTCCCGCGAGCACTTCGAGATGCGGGTGCACAAGCGCCTGGTCGACATCGTCGAGCACACGCCCAAGACGGTCGACTCGCTCCAGCGGCTCGACCTCCCGGCCGGCGTGGACATCGAGATCAAGATCCAGACGGCCTGACGGCCGGCCACCCCGCTTCCCCGCCAGACGCCTGGCAGGGGGGGTGGCCGATGGTGTAACGTCGCGGGCTGCCCAATCGGGCAGTTCAGAGGCGAAAAGAGCGGCACTCCGGTGCTGCCGACCACAACAGACGTGCGTGAGAGCCGGCTTGATCGGGACCTCGCGCCGAACCAATCGAGCGCTCCGCTCGGGTCTCCCGGGCGGAGCGTTGGCATGCGCCCAGGAAAATCCGACGGGCGCAGGGAGAAAGAGACGTACGTGGCAAGCAAGGCGATCGTCGGCGAGAAAGTCGGCATGACCCAGGTCTGGGACGATCAGAACCGCGCCGTACCGGTGACGGTGCTGAAGGTCGCGCCCGTACGCGTGGTCCAGGTGAAGACGCCCGAGACCGACGGGTACGCCGCCCTGCAGGTGACGTGGGGTTTCCGCCGCAACTCCACCCTGACCAAGCCTCAGCTCGGGCACTACGCCAAGGCCGGCGTCAACCCCGGCCGCGCGTTGGTGGAGCTCCGGCTCGATGACGTGGCCGACTACACGGTGGGCCAGGAGCTGGCCGCCGACCTGTGGGAGGCCGGTGAGCGGGTGGACGCCATCGCGGTGAGCAAGGGCAAGGGCTTCGCCGGCGGTATGAAGCGCCACAACTTCAAGGGCCAGGGTGCTTCGCACGGAAACCACCGCAGCCACCGCGTACCGGGAGCCATCGGCGCCTGCGCCACGCCGTCGCGTGTCTTCAAGGGCACCCGCATGGCCGGCCAGATGGGCGGCACGCAGGTGACGGCGCTGAACCTCGAGGTGGTGTCGGCCGACGCCGAACGCGAGCTGGTCCTGGTCAAGGGCGCCGTTCCCGGGGCCCGGGGCAGCGTCGTGGTGCTCCGCAACTCGGTCAAGGCCCCGACCAAGGCCGGAGGGTCGCGATGACCGACACCGCATCACGAACCGGCTCGGTGCTGCGCCACACGGTCCGCAAGGAGCGCCCGGCACCCATCACCCGCTCGGCCCCACACCGCAACGCGGCAGGCCATGACCTCGGCACGGTGGACCTCGAGCCGACCGTCTTCGGCCTGGAGCCCAACCGCGCCGTGCTGCACCAGGTCGTCACGGCCCAGCTGGCCGCCGCCCGCGCCGGCACACAGTCGACCAAGACCCGGTCCGAGGTACGAGGCGGTGGCGCCAAGCCGTTCCGTCAGAAGGGGACCGGCCGGGCCCGCCAGGGTTCGAGTCGCTCGCCGTCCATGATCGGCGGAGGTGTGGCCCTGGGGCCGAAGCCCCGCAGCTACGCCCAGCGCACACCGCGCAAAATGGTCCGGCTGGCCCTGCTGTCGGCGCTCAGCGACCGGGCTGACATCGGCCGGATCGTCGTCGTCGACGACTGGAAGATCGAGGGCCCCAAGACCAAGGACGCTGCCACGCTCGTCCGCAAGCTCAAGCTGAACGGTTCGGTCCTGATCGTGCTGGCCCAGGACGAGCTCGACGTCGAGCGCTCCTTCGCCAACCTGCCCCAGGTGCAGACCACCACGTTCGGGGAGCTCTCGGCCCACGACGTGATCCGCGCTGACTGGCTCGTCTTCTCCGACCGCACGCTGCCCTCGTCCCCGTCGCAATTCTCCGGCACGCACGTCGTGGAGGAGCCGGCTGGAGC
>CAVRJN010000005.1:0-15515 GCA_963721585.1 uncultured Acidimicrobiaceae bacterium
CACCATGGCTGAAGCCCTCCCCACACGCGACTTCCCGCTGGCCAAGACCCGCAACATCGGGATCATGGCCCACATCGACGCGGGCAAGACCACCACGACCGAGCGCATCCTCTATTACACGGGGCGCAACTACAAGATCGGTGAGGTGCACGAAGGCGCCGCCACCATGGACTGGATGGTCCAGGAGCAGGAGCGCGGCATCACCATCACCTCCGCCGCCACCACGTGCTCGTGGCGCGACAACTGGATCAACATCATCGACACCCCGGGCCACGTCGACTTCACCGTCGAGGTGGAGCGCTCCTTGCGCGTCCTCGACGGCGCCGTCGCCGTCTTCGACGCCGTGGCCGGCGTGGAGCCCCAGACCGAGACGGTGTGGCGCCAGGCCAACAAGTACAACGTGCCGCGCATCTGCTTCGTCAACAAGATGGACCGCATCGGCGCCGACTTCGAGCGCACCGTCGAAATGATCCGTGACCGCCTCGACGCGCTGCCGGCCGTCATTCAGCTGCCCATCGGCGCCGAGTCCGAGTTCAAGGGCGTCGTCGACCTGCTGGCCGAGAAGGCCCTCGTGTGGTCGTCGGACATGGGCGAGGAGTGGGAGACCGTCGACATCCCGGACAACCTGGCCTCCGAGGCCGAGGACGCCCGGCACCAGCTCATCGACGTCGTCTCCAACTTCGACGACGTCATCATGGAGAAGTACCTGGCCGAGGAGCCCATCACGGCCGACGACCTGCGCCGCGCCCTGCGCACGGCCACCCTGGCCGCCGCCGTGGTGCCGGTCCTGTGCGGGTCCGCCTTCAAGAACAAGGGCGTGCAGCCCATGCTCGACGCCGTCGTCGACTTCCTGCCCAGCCCGCTCGACCTCCCGCCGACCGAGGGCCACCGCCCCAACCACACGGACGACCTCGAGGAGCGCAAGGCCGACGACAGCGAGCCCTTCTCGGCCCTCGCCTTCAAGATCATGACCGACCCCTTCGTCGGCAAGCTGACCTACGTCCGGGTGTACTCGGGCACGCTGCAGAAGGGCGACTCGATCACCAACTCGACGAAGGACAAGAAGGAGCGGGTCGGCCGCATCCTCCAGATGCACGCCAACCACCGCGAGGACAAGGACGCCATCTTCGCCGGCGACATCATGGCGATCGTGGGCCTGAAGAACACCACGACCGGCGACACCCTGAGCGACCCGCGCCAGCCGATCGTGCTCGAAGCGCTCGAGTTCCCCGAGCCCGTGATCCACGTGGCGGTGGAGCCCAAGACGAAGGCCGACCAGGACAAGCTGTCCCGGGCCCTCTACTCGTTGAGCGAGGAGGACCCCACCTTCCGGGTGCGCTCCGACGAGGAGACGGGCCAGACGGTCATCAGCGGCATGGGCGAGCTGCACCTCGAGGTGCTCGTCGACCGCATGCTGCGCGAGTTCAGCGTGGACGCCAACGTGGGCAAGCCCCAGGTGGCCTACCGCGAGACGATCCGCAAGCCGGTCGAGAAGATCGAGGAGAAGTACGTCCGCCAGACCGGTGGCCGGGGCCAGTACGGCCACGTCGTCATCAGCCTGGAGCCGACCGGCCCCGGCGGCGGCTACGAGTTCCTCGACAAGATCAGCGGCGGCGTCATCCCCAAGGAGTACATCCCCTCGGTCGACGCCGGTATTCAGGAGGCGCTCACCTCGGGCATCCTGGCCGGCTACCCGACCGTCGACCTGCGGGTGACCCTGACGTACGGGTCGTACCACGACGTGGACTCCTCGGAGATGGCGTTCAAGATCGCCGGCTCCATGGCGGTCAAGAAGGCGATCCGGCAGGCCAGCCCGGTGCTGCTCGAGCCCGTCATGGAAGTGACCGTGACGGTGCCCGACGACTTCCTGGGCGCGGTGACCGGCGACCTCTCCTCACGCCGGGGGCGCATGGAGGGCATGGAGCAGCAGGGGACGAGTCACGTCGTCAAGGCGCTTGTCCCGCTCGCCGACATGTTCGGCTACTCTACTGACCTGCGTTCGCGCACCCAGGGCCGCGCCACGTACACGATGCAGTTCCATTCGTACAACCAGGTTCCGGAGTCGATTTCCAAGGAGATCATCGCCCGGGCGCAAGGGGAGTAACCAGCAACCCCGGTCCGCCCCGGTGGCGGCCGGGCGCACGTACACCAGATCGTAGAAAGAGAGCGTCAGGGCCACCGTGGCCATGACAAGGAGCAGGGAGTAGCCAGGCGATGGCCAAGCAGAAGTTCGAGCGTACGAAGCCGCACGTCAATGTCGGGACCATGGGTCATATCGACCATGGCAAGACGACGCTGACGGCTGCCATCACCAAGGTGCTCTCGGAGAAGAACCCGAACACCTCCTTCACGTCGTTCGACAAGATCGACGCCGCGCCGGAGGAGAAGCAGCGCGGCATCACGATCACCATCGCCCACGTGGAGTACGAGACCGACAAGCGCCACTACGCGCACGTCGACATGCCGGGCCACGCCGACTACATCAAGAACATGATCACCGGCGCCGCCCAGATCGACGGCGCCATCCTGGTGGTCTCCGCCGCCGACGGCCCCATGCCCCAGACCCGGGAGCACGTGCTCCTGGCCCGCCAGGTGGGTGTGCCGTACATCGTGGTGGCCCTGAACAAGGCCGACATGGTGGACGACGAGGAGCTCCTGGAGCTGGTCGAGCTCGAGGTACGCGAGCTGCTGACCGCCTACGACTTCCCCGGCGACGACACGCCGATCGTCCGGGTCAGCGCCCTCAAGGCGCTCGAGGGCGACGCCGAGTGGAGCGAGAAGATCGTCGAGCTCATGGACGCCGTGGACTCCTACATCCCCGAGCCCGAGCGCGACGTCGACAAGCCCTTCCTGATGCCGGTCGAGGACGTCATGTCCATCACCGGTCGTGGCACGGTCGTGACCGGCAAGGTGGAGCAGGGCATCATCAAGGTGGGCGAGGAAGTCGAGATCGTCGGCCTCTCCGACACCCAGCGCACCACGGTGACGGGCGTCGAGATGTTCCGCAAGCTCCTCGACGAGGGCCGGGCCGGCGACAACATCGGCGCCCTCCTGCGTGGGACGAAGAAGGAGGAGGTCGAGCGCGGCCAGGTGCTGTGCAAGCCCGGCTCCATCACCCCCCACACCCAGTTCACCGCCGAGGTCTACGTGTTGAACAAGGAGGAGGGCGGCCGTCACAAGCCGTTCTTCACCAACTACCGCCCGCAGTTCTACTTCCGCACCACCGACGTGACGGGCACCATCACGCTGCCCGAGGGCACCGAGATGGTGATGCCGGGCGACAACACCAAGATGACGGTCGAGCTGGGCAAGCCCATCGCCATGGACAAGGGCCTGCGCTTCGCCATCCGTGAGGGTGGCCGCACCGTCGCCTCCGGCGTGGTCGACGAGATCCTCAAGTAGTCCCGACCACCGAACGAGAGCAGGCACCCCCCGCATGGCCGACGGCCCGAAGCAGAAGATCCGCATCAGGCTGAAGGCCTACGACCACGAGATCCTGGACCAGTCGACGGAGAAGATCGTCCAGACGGTCCTCCGGACGCAGGCCAAGGTCCTCGGGCCGGTGCCGCTGCCGACCGACAAGCACCGCTACACGGTGATCCGGTCGCCGCACAAGTACAAGGACTCCCGCGAGCACTTCGAGATGCGGGTCCACAAGCGCCTGGTCGACATCGTCGAGCACACGCCCAAGACGGTCGACTCGCTCCAGCGGCTCGACCTCCCCGCCGGCGTGGACATCGAGATCAAGATCCAGACGGCCTGACGGCCGACCACCCCGCCGCCCCGCCGGACGCCTGGCAGGGGGGCGGGCCCATGGTGTAACGTCGCGGGCTGCCCAAATGGGCATATGAGTGGCACTTCGGTGCTGCCGAGCACAACAGACGTGCGTGAGAGCCGGCCTTCTCGGGACCTCACGCCGAACCAATCGAGCGCTCCGCTCGGGTCTCCCGGGCGGAGCGTTGGCATGCGCCCAGGAAACTCGGACGGCGCAGGGAGAAAGAGACGTACGTGGCAAGCAAGGCGATCGTCGGCGAGAAAGTCGGCATGACCCAGGTCTGGGACGACCAGAACCGCGCCGTACCGGTGACGGTCCTGAAGGTCGCGCCCGTACGCGTGGTCCAGGTGAAGACGCCCGAGACCGACGGGTACGCCGCCCTGCAGGTGACCTGGGGCTTCCGCCGCAACTCCACCCTGACCAAGCCCCAGCTCGGGCACTACGCCAAGGCCGGCGTCAACCCCGGCCGGGCGCTGGTGGAACTGCGGCTCGACGACGTGGCCGACTACACGGTGGGCCAGGAGCTGGCCGCCGACCTGTGGGAAGCGGGCGAGCGGGTCGACGCCATCGCGGTCAGCAAGGGCAAGGGCTTCGCCGGCGGCATGAAGCGCCACAACTTCAAGGGCCAGGGCGCGTCGCACGGAAACCACCGCAGCCACCGTGTGCCCGGTGCCATCGGTGCCTGCGCCACGCCGTCCCGTGTCTTCAAGGGCACCCGCATGGCCGGCCAGATGGGCGGCACGCAGGTGACGGCCCTCAACCTCGAGGTGGTCTCGGCGGACGCCGAGCGCGAGCTGGTCCTGGTCAAGGGCGCCGTGCCCGGTGCCCGGGGCAGCGTCGTGGTGCTGCGCAACTCGGTCAAGGCCCCGACGAAGGCCGGGAGGTCGCGATGACGACCACCGCCACCTCTTCGGTCACGGCCCGGACGGGCTCGGTGCTGCGCCACTCGGTGCGCAAGGAGCGTCCGGACCCCGTCACCCGCACGGCACCGCACCGCAACGCGGCGGGCCACGACCTGGGCACGGTCGACCTCGAGCCGACCGTGTTCGGACTGGAGCCCAACCGCGCCGTGCTGCACCAGGTCGTGACGGCCCAGCTGGCCGCCGCCCGGGCCGGCACACAGTCGACCAAGACCAGGGCCGAGGTCCGTGGGGGCGGCGCCAAGCCGTTCCGCCAGAAGGGGACCGGCCGGGCCCGCCAGGGTTCGAGCCGCTCGCCGTCCATGATCGGCGGCGGGGTGGCCCTGGGGCCGAAGCCGCGCAGCTACGCGCAGCGCACCCCGCGCAAGATGGTCCGGCTCGCCCTCCTCTCGGCGCTGAGCGACCGGGCCGACATCGGCAAGGTCGTCGTGGTCGACGACTGGAAGATCGAGGCGCCCAGGACCAAGGACGCCGCCACCATTGTGCGCAAGCTCAAGCTGACCGGCTCCGTGCTGGTCGTGCTGGGCCAGGACGAGCTCGACGTCGAGCGCTCCTTCGCCAACCTGCCCCAGGTGCAGACGACCACCTTCGGCGAGCTCTCGGCCCATGACGTGATCCGGGCCGACTGGCTCGTCTTCTCCGACGCCACGCTGCCGGGCGCCCCTTCCGACTTCTCGGGGACCCACGTGGTCGACGAGGCGCCGGAGGCGCCGGCCAAGGCCGAGCAGCCGGTCAAGGCGACCGCGACGAAGGCGACGAAGGCCACCAAGGCGACGAAGGCCGCCGACGCCGACGCGCCGACGCCGACGCCGACGCCGACGTGGCACCTGTCACCGACGCCGCCGACGCCGACGCCACGAGTGACGAGGAGGCCGACACCGATGCGTGACGCCATGTCCGTGCTGATCCGCCCGGTCGTCTCCGAGAAGAGCTACTCGCTCATGGACCAGAGCGTCTACGTCTTCATCGTCGACCCCCGGGCCACCAAGATCGAGGTGCGTCACGCCGTGGAGCAGGCCTTCAGCGTGCGCGTGACCAAGGTCAACACGCTCAACCGCAAGGGGAAGGCGACGCGCAACCGGCGCACCAACGTGAAGGGCAAGCGGCCCGACACCAAGCGCGCCATCGTGACGCTCCACCCCGACGACTCCATCGACCTCTTCGAGCGCTGATCAGGGAATCGCCATGCCACTTCGCTCCCGTAAACCAACCAGCCCCGGACGGCGGTTCCAGACCGTCTCGGACTTCTCCGAGATCACTCGCGACCGTCCCGAGAAGTCGCTGCTGGCGCCCAAGCCGCAGACCGGCGGGCGTAACAACCACGGCCGCAAGACGGCGCGCCACCGTGGTGGCGGCCACAAGCAGCAGTACCGGGTCATCGACTTCCGGCGCAACAAGGACGGGATCCCGGCCAAGGTGGCGTCGATCGAGTACGACCCCAACCGCAACGCCCGCATCGCCCTCCTGCACTACGTCGACGGCGAGAAGCGCTACATCCTGGCCCCGGCCGGGGTGAAGGTCGGCGACAAGCTCCAGAGCGGTCAGGGCGCGGACATCCGGCCCGGCAACGCCCTGCCGCTGCGCTACATCCCGGTCGGTTCCACCATCCACAACGTCGAGCTCCGCCCCGGCGGCGGCGGCAAGATGGCCCGCGGTGCGGGCATGAGCGTGCAGCTCGTCGCCAAGGAGGGCGTCTTCGCCACGCTGCGTCTGCCCTCGACCGAAATGCGCCGCGTCTCCATCGACTGCCGGGGCACCCTCGGCGTGGTCGGGAACTCCGAGGCCGAGCTGGTCAAGATCGGCAAGGCGGGCCGCAACCGCTGGAAGGGCAAGCGACCCCAGACACGCGGTGTCGCCATGAACCCCGTCGACCACCCGTTGGGCGGTGGCGAGGGCAAGTCCTCCGGTGGCCGCCACCCCGTCTCGCCCTGGGGCAAGCCGGAGGGCCGCACCCGGGCCCGCAACAAGAAGTCCAATTCGATGATCGTGCGTCGGCGCCGTACCCGCGGCGCGCGGCGGTAGACGAGGGGTTGAGGAAACATGCCGCGTAGCCTGAAGAAGGGACCCTTCGTCGACGACCATCTGCTCAAGAAGGTCGACGTCCTGAACTCGAGTGGCGACAAGAAGGTCATCAAGACCTGGTCGCGCCGCTCCACCATCATCCCGGACATGGTCGGGCACACCATCGCCGTGCACGACGGCCGCCGCCACGTGCCGGTCTACGTGACCGAGTCGATGGTCGGCCACAAGCTGGGCGAGTTCGCGCCGACGCGCACGTTCCGCTACCACGCCGGGCAGGAGCGGGGAGCCCGCCGATGACGGCGACCAAGACGAACGAGCGCCCCGGCACGCGGGCGGTCCACCGCCATTGCGGGATGTCCGCCTCCAAGGCACGCCAGGTCCTCGACCTGATCCGTGGCGAGGACGTGCAGCGCGCCGCCGAGATCCTCAACGGCGTCGAGCGAGAGGCGGCCGAGGTCATCGGCAAGGTGCTGCAGTCGGCCGTGGCCAACGCGGCGCACAACGACCAGCAGAACCCCGAGGAGCTCTACGTCTCGGCCTGCTACGCCGACGAGGGCGCCACAATGAAGCGCTGGCGCCCTCGGGCCCGCGGCCGCGCCACCCGGATCCGCAAGCGGACCTGCCACATCACCGATCATCGTGAGCCGGCTGCCGGCCGACAAGCTCGAGCTGCGCCGCAAGCGCATGGAGGCGGTCAGCTCCAACCGGTCCCGCCGGGTCGAATCCTCGCGGCGCCGGGCCGACCTGTCCGGCCGCCTGACACGTCGCCGGGCCGCCCAGGCCACGGCCGAGGCCGAGAGGGCTGCCGCAGCGGAGGCGGAAGAGGCCGACGAGGACATCACCGACCAGGCCCTGGCCGAGGCGGCGGTGGCCGATGCAGAGCCCGAGGTGACCGAGGCGGACACGGTCGACGGGGGCGTGGACGAGGACGACGACGTCGAGGATTCGACGGCCGACGAAGAGTCGGCTCCGGCCGACGACCGACGAGAACAGCGAGGACGAGTAGATGGGCCAGAAGGTCAACCCTTACGGCTTCCGGCTCGGGATCACGACGGACTGGAAGTCCCGTTGGTTCGAGGAGCGCCATTACCGCGAGTTCGTGGTCGAGGACTGGAAGATCCGCGACTACCTGATGACGCCAGCTCGAGGCCGCCGCCGTCAGCCGCATTGAGGTGGAGCGCACGCGCGACCGCCTCCGCGTCGACATCCACACTGCCCGTCCCGGCATCGTCATCGGCCGCCGCGGCGCCGAAGCCGACCGGCTGAAGAAGCACCTCGAGGAGCTCACCGGGCTGCAGAACCGGATTCAGCTCAACATCCAGGAGATCAAGCAGCCCGAGCTCGACGCCGCGCTGATCGCCCAGGGCATCTGCGACCAGCTCGTGCGCCGGGTCGCCTTCCGCCGGGCCATGAAGCGGGCGATCCAGACCGTCCAGAAGGCGGGCGCCCAGGGCATCAAGGTGCAGTGCTCGGGCCGTCTCGGCGGCTCGGAGATGTCCCGCAAGGAGCAGTACCGCGAGGGTCGGGTCCCGCTGCACACGCTGCGGGCCGACATCGACTACGGCTTCCGCGAGGCCCGCACCACGTCGGGCCGCGTCGGGGTGAAGGTGTGGATCTACAAGGGCGACATCCTGCCCTACAAGGTCTCGATCGAGGACAAGATCACCCGCGAGGCCGCCATGGCCGTAGGTGAGACATCGGGCCAGGGCGGCCCGCGTCGTCTCATCACCGCCGGGGGTGGCCGTCGCCGCGCCGAGGCGTTCCCCGCCGACGAGGATGGCGCGGCCGAGGAGGTCGAGGAAGAGACCGTACGAGGCGGAGGCCCCGTTGGAGGAGACCGTTGCCGAGGCCACGGGGGCGGTCGATGCCGCTCCCGATGCGTCGGTCACCGAGGTCGAGGTGGCCGAGGACGCGGACGCGGACGCCGAGACGCCCCCGGCCGACCTGCTTCCCTCGCCGACGGAGCCCGACGACCTGGAGCGCCAGCTGACCCAGGACGAGGAGATGGAGCGCCAGAACCGGCACCAGCACCACGAGGCCCCGCACTTCCGCAAGGAGTCGGACTGACATGTTGATGCCCAAGAAGGTCAAGCACCGCAAGACGCAGCGCGGCCGGCTCTCGGGTCAGGCCAAGGGCGGCACGTCCGTCGCATTCGGCGACTTCGGGATCCAGGCCATGGAGCCGGGCTGGCTCACCGCACGCCAGATCGAGGCGGCCCGTATCGCCATGACCCGTCACGTGAAGCGTGGTGGGAAGGTCTGGATCCGGGTCTTCCCGGACAAGCCGGTCACCCAGAAGCCGGCAGAGACCCGCATGGGATCGGGCAAGGGCAACCCCGAGCTGTGGGTTGCCGTCGTGCACCCCGGCCGCGTGCTCTTCGAGCTCGCCGGTGTCGACGAGGAACTGGCCCGCGCCGCCATGGAGCGCGCCATTCAGAAGCTGCCGTTCAAGGCCCGCTTCGTGGTGCGTCCCGGTACCCACGGGCATGCCGAGGTGGCGATCTGATGCCGGCCGCCTCCGATCTTGCGATGCTCGACGGCGACGAGCTGGCCTCCCGGCTGGGCGAGTCGCGTCGCGAGCTGTTCAACCTGCGCTTCCAACTGGCGACCGGCCAGCTGGACAACCCGGCGCGCATCAGTCAGGTCAAGCGCGAGGTGGCTCGCATGCTGACCGTGCTGCGCGCCCGGGAGATCCTCGAAGCCGAGGGCGCCTACGTGGCGCCGACGACGGCCGAGCACGAGGCGGCCCGGGCCAAGCTCGCGGCCGAGGATGCCGAGCGCGAGGAGAAGGCGGCGCTGCGGCAGGCGGCGGCCGAAGCGGCGGCCGGGGCGGACGAGCTGCACGACCACGATCACGACCACCTGGACGACGACGAAGAGGATGAGGCCTGATGGCCGACGAGACCCCAGAGAACGAAGAGGCCGTGGCGGCCGCCGAGGATGCCGCCCAGGCCCTCGAGGCCATCGAGGCCGAGGCCGCCCGCGAGCTGCCCGCGGCCGATGCGCCGTCTGCGGCTGACGTACCGGCTGCCGCGCCGTCTGCGGCTGACGCACCGGCTGCCGCCAGCGAGCCCGAAGAGGACGGCCCGCGGCCCAACCGCCGCAAGGTCCGCGAGGGCATCGTGGTGTCCGACGCCATGTCCGCCACCGTCGTGGTGGCCGTCGTCGAGCGGGTGCGCCACCCCAAGTACGGCAAGACGGTGCAGCGCACCAAGAAGCTCTACGTGCACGACGCCGAGGACAGCGCCAAGGTGGGCGACCGTGTCCGGGTGCAGGAGACCCGGCCGCTGTCCAAGCTCAAGCGCTGGCGCCTGACCGAAGTCGTGGAGCGGGCCCGATGATTCAGCAGGAGTCCCGGCTCCGGGTGGCCGACAACTCTGGCGCACGCGAGGTGCTCTGCATCCGTGTGCTCGGTGGGTCGCGCCGGCGCTACGCCAGCATCGGGGACGTCTTCGTGGCCACGGTCAAGGACGCCATCCCCGGTGCCGCCGTCAAGAAGGGCGACGTCGTCAAATGCGTCGTCGTGCGGACCAAGAAGGAGAAGCGGCGCCCGGACGGCAGCTACATCCGCTTCGACGAGAACGCCGCCGTTCTCATCAACGACCAGCAACAGCCGCGCGGGACCCGCATCTTCGGTCCCGTCGGCCGCGAGCTTCGCGACAAGCGCTTCATGCGCATCGTGTCGCTCGCCCCGGAGGTGCTCTGACATGAAGATCCACAAGGGAGACCAGGTGATCGTCCTGTCCGGCAAGGACAAGGGCAAGAAGGCCGAAGTGGTGCGGGCCATCCCGAGCCGCGAGCGCGTCATTCTCGAAGGCGTCAACGTGGCCAAGCGCCACGCCAAGCCCACACGCGCCACCCAGCAGGGCGGGGTCATCGACAAGTTCATGCCGGTGCACGTGTCCACGGTGGCGCTCGTCTGCAAGAGCTGCGACAAGCCCACGCGCGCCGGCTACAAGATCGAGGACGACGGCGAGAAGGTCCGCGTCTGCAAGAAGTGCGGGTCGACACTGTGAGCACGACGAGCGCGCCGGCGCGTCCCCGGCTGAAGGAGCGGTACCTGGCCGAGGTCCGGGACAGCCTGAAGGAAGGGCTGGGCCTGGGCAACGTCATGGAGGTCCCGCGCCTGGAGAAGATCGTGATCAACATGGGCGTCGGCCGCGCCACGCAGCAGGCCTCGCTCATTGAGGGAGCACAGCGCGACCTCGAGACCATCACCGGCCAGAAGCCGATCGTCACCCGGGCCAAGCAGTCCATCGCCGGCTTCAAGCTGCGCGAGGGCCAGGCGATCGGGGTCAAGGCGACCCTGCGGGGCGACCGGGCCTGGGAGTTCTTCGACCGGCTGCTCAGCCTGGCCATTCCCCGCATCCGTGACTTCCGGGGGCTCTCCCCCCGTTCGTTCGACGGGCACGGCAACTACACGTTCGGGGTGACCGAGCAGCTGATCTTCCCCGAAATCGACTACGACAAGATCGACACGACCCGCGGCATGGACATCACCATCGTCACGACCGCACGCACCAACGAGGAAGGACGGGCGTTCCTCGCAGCGTTCGGCTTTCCGTTCCGACAGGAGAACCGGTAGCACCATGGCGAAGAAGGCTCTGATCGAGAAGCAGCAGCGCACCCCCAAGTTCAAGGTGCGGGGATACACCCGGTGCCAGCGGTGCGGCCGGCCGAAGGCCGTGTACCGCAAGTTCGGGCTCTGCCGCATCTGCCTGCGCGTCATGGTGCATGCGGGCGAGGTGCCCGGCGTCACGAAGGCAAGCTGGTAGGCCGCCATGACGATGACTGACCCCATCGCGGACATGCTCACGCGCATCCGCAACGCCAACTCCGCCATGTTCGACACGGTGAAGATGCCCGGCTCCAAGCTGAAGGAGTCGCTGGCCTCCGTCCTCCAGCGTGAGGGCTTCATCGCGGGCTACACGGTCGAGCCGAACACGGGCAAGCCCGGATCGACCCTCGAGATCACCTTGAAGTACTCGGGCGACCGCACCAGGACCATCGCCGGGATCAAGCGCGTGTCCAAGCCCGGGCTGCGCATTTACGCCCGGGCCGACGGCATGCCACGCGTGCTCGGCGGCATGGGTGTGGCCGTGGTCTCCACCAGCCAGGGACTGCTGACCGACGCCGAGGCGCGTCGCAAGCACCTGGGCGGAGAGGTGCTGTGCCATGTCTGGTAGCACCGTGACCGTCACGACGATCGTGACCGCCCCGACCCGAGGGGAGGCCTGATGTCGCGCGTCGGACGCTCGCCCATCGCCGTCCCCTCCAGCGTCACCGTGACCCTCAGTGGGGACACGGTCAACGTCAAGGGCCCGCAGGGCTCCCTGGAGCGCCAGCTGCCCGAGGGCATCACCATCGCCCAGGAGGGCGACACCCTCGTCGTCAGCCGCCCCGACGACGAGCGCCGGCACCGTGCCCTGCACGGCCTCTCGCGCTCGCTCGTGGCCAACATGGTGTCGGGCGTGACCGAGGGCTTCACCAAGGAGCTCGAGATCGTCGGCGTTGGCTACCGTGCCACGGCCAAGGGCCCCAACGCCCTGGAGCTGGCGCTCGGCTTCTCGCACCCGGTGAACGTGGACGCCCCGGAGGGCATCACCTTCGAGGTGCCGGTCCCGACGCGGGTCATCGTGAAGGGCATCGACAAGGAGAAGGTGGGCCAGGTGGCCGCCGACATCCGCAAGCTGCGCAAGCCGGAGCCCTACAAGGGCAAGGGCGTGCGCTACGCCAACGAACGAGTGCTGCGCAAAGCAGGAAAGGCTGCCAAGTAATGGCACGTACGAGCGATCGCACCCGCCTGCGTCTCCGGCGTCACAGCCGCGTCCGCACCAAGGTCAGCGGCACGGCCGAATGCCCGCGCCTGGCCGTGCACCGGTCGAACCGGCACATTTCCGCCCAGCTCATCGACGATGCCGCTGGCCGCACCCTGGCCTCCGCCTCGTCGGTGGAGCCCGACCTGCGTGCGTCCTTGGGCAGGAGCGGCGGCGGTAACGTGACGGGCGCAGAATCGGTCGGGCGGCTCCTTGGCTCGAGGGCCAAGGCGGCCGGTATCACCAAGGTGGTTTTTGACCGTGGGGGCTTCGTGTACCACGGGCGTGTCGCCGTCCTGGCTGACGCGGCACGGGCCGAGGGACTGGAGTTCTGAGCATGGTCGACACACAGTACGAAGAGCGCACCATCAAGGTGAACCGCGTGGCCAAGGTGGTCAAGGGCGGTCGGCGGTTCTCCTTTGCCGCCCTCATGGTGGTCGGTGACGGCAACGGCAAGGTCGGCCTGGGCTACGGCAAGGCCAAGGAGGCCGGGCTGGCGGTCCAGAAGGGCATCGAAGAGGCGCGCAAGAACCTCTTCGAGGTGCCGCTGGCCGGGAGCACCATTGTGCACCCCGTCATCGGCGAGAGCGGGGCCGGCCGGGTCCTCTTGAAGCCCGCCGCACCGGGAACCGGCGTCATCGCCGGCGGCGCGGCCCGCCACATTCTGGAGATGGCCGGCATCCGCGACATCCTGGCCAAGTCCCTGGGCTCGTCCAACGGCATCAACGTGGCCCACGCCACCATCGCCGGGCTGAAGCAGCTCCGGCGGCCCGACGACGTGGCCGCGCTGCGCGGCAAGTCGGCCGACGAGGTCACACCGGGCGGCGTGCTGCGGGCCTACCGCGAGCGCAAGCGTGAGACCGACCTGTTCGCCGCGGAGACGCGCTGACCATGGCTGCCACGACGAAGAAGGCGACGGGGGAGGCCCGGCTGCTCGTCACGCAGACGCGCTCGGCCATCGGGACCAAGCCCAAGCACCGCGGCACGCTGCGGGCCCTGGGCCTGCGCGGCATCGGCCAGTCCAACGAGTTGCCGGACCGCCCCGAAATCAGGGGCATGCTGGCCCGCGTGCCGCATCTGATCCGCATTGAGGAGGTGTCCAAGTGAAGCTCCACGATCTGGCGCCGCCCAAGGGCGCGACCTCGGCCAAGCGCCGGGTCGGCCGCGGCACCGGGGGCAAGGGCCACAAGACGGCCGGCCGTGGGACCAAGGGCCAGAAGGCCCGCAACACCATGCCGGCCGGTTTCGAGGGTGGCCAGCTCCCCCTCATGCAGCGCATCCCCAAGCTGAAGGGGTTCAAGAACCCCTTCCGGGTGGAGTACACCCCCGTCAACCTGGCCGCGCTCGACGCCCTCGGGGCCGACGAGGTCACGGTCGAGGTGCTGGTCGAGGCGGGTCTGGTGCGCCCGAAGGCCCTGGTCAAGGTCCTGGGCCAGGGTTCGCTGCGCCGCCCGGTCCGGGTCTCGGCCCATGCGTTCTCCAAGTCGGCCGAGGCGGCCATCACCGCCGCCGGGGGTAGCGTCGAGCGCGTGCCATTGCCGTTCGCGCACGGGCGACCGCCCGCATCGGGCAACGCCCTGATGAACCGCTAGTGACCACCGCTCCGGGACTCAACTGAGAGGAAGGGCCATGCTCTCCCGGCTCGCCAACATCTTCAGAGTCCCTGACCTTCGAAACAAGGTCGTCTTCACGCTCGCCATCATCGCCCTGTACCAGATCGGGGCGAACGTTCCGGTGCCCGGCGTCAACTGGTCGCGCCTGCAGAGCCTGGAGAGCTCCGCGTCCGCCTCGGGCGTGCTCGGCTTCCTCAACCTCTTCAGCGGTGGCGCGCTGGTGCGCCTGGCCGTCTTCGGCCTGGGCGTCATGCCGTACATCACCAGCTCCATCATCATTCAGCTGCTCTCGACCGTCATCCCCAAGCTGGAGGAGTGGCGGGACCAGGGAGCGGTGGGGCAGAAGAAGATCACCCAGACCACCCGGTACCTCACGGTGGCCCTGGCGGTCATGCAGTCCTCGGGCCTCGTCTACGCCTTCCACGGCCACGACTCGGCCCTGCTCGGCACCAGCGTCGACCTGATCCCCAGCTTCAACTGGCCGCTGGCCCTCTTCATGGTGCTGATCCTGACCGCCGGCACCGCCTTCGTCATGTGGCTGGCCGAGCTGATCACCCAGCGGGGCATCGGCCAGGGCATGTCGATCCTCATCTTCGCCAACGTGGTGGCCGCCATCCCCACCGGGTTCAAGGCGATCTACGAGGAAGGGGGGAAGACCAAGTTCGGGATCATCATTCTGGTGTCGATCGTCTTGCTGGTCTTCATCGTCTTCATGGACCAGGGGCAGCGGCGCATCCCCGTGACGTTCGCCCGCCGGGTGGTGGGGCGAAGGATGTACGGCGGCAGCTCCACGTACATCCCGCTCAAGGTGAACCAGTCCGGCGTGATCCCGATCATCTTCGCCAGCTCCGTCCTGTACATCCCGGTCCTGCTCTCGAACGTGGTGCCCTGGAACTGGTTCCAGAACTTCGTGCGCAACAGCCTGACCCCGACGAGCTTCTTCTACATCGCGGCCTACTTCCTCCTGATCGTCATGTTCACCTTCTTCTACGTGTACGTGGCCTTCGACCCGCACCAGCAGGCCGACCTGATCCGCAAGCAGGGTGGGTTCGTGCCCGGCATCCGGCCCGGGCCCCCCACCGAGCGCTACTTCGCGCACATCCTCAGCCGCATCACCGTGGTCGGGGCCCTGTTCCTCGGCTCGGTGGCGGTCGTGCCCTCGCTCCTGATGGCGCTCTGGCATCTCAACAAGTTCCCCTTCTACGGCACCACCCTGCTGATCTCGGTGGGTGTCGCCCTGGAGACCATGCGCCAGATCGACAGCCAGTTGATGATGCGCAACTACGAGGGCTTCCTCAAGTAGGCGCGGGTGATTCCCGGGGTCAGGCTGGTGGTCCTCGGCAAGCAGGGGGCCGGCAAGGGGACGCAA
>CAVRJN010000006.1:0-117666 GCA_963721585.1 uncultured Acidimicrobiaceae bacterium
GTCGCTGGTCGAGGCCGGTCTGGTCCGTCCGAAGGCGTTCGTCAAGGTCTTGGGGCAGGGATCGCTCAGCCGCCCGGTGCGGGTGTCGGCCCACGCGTTCTCCAAGTCGGCCGAGGCGGCCATCACCGCCGCGGGGGGTAGCGTCGAGCGTGCGCCCTTGCCGTTTGCGCAGCGTCCGCCCGCATCGGGCAACGCGTTGATGAATCGCTAGTGACCACCGCTCCGGGACCCCACTGAGAGGAAGGGCCATGCTCTCCCGGCTCGCCAACATCTTCAGGGTCCCCGACCTTCGAAACAAGGTCATCTTCACGCTGGCCATCATCGCCCTGTACCAGATCGGGGCCAACGTCCCGGTGCCCGGCGTCAACTGGGGGAAATTGCAGTCCCTGGAGAGCTCCGCCTCCGCGTCGGGCGTGCTGGGCTTCCTGAACCTCTTCAGCGGCGGCGCCCTGGTGCGCCTCGCCGTCTTCGGCCTGGGCGTCATGCCCTACATCACCAGCTCCATCATCATTCAGCTCCTCTCCACCGTCATCCCCAAGCTCGAGGAGTGGCGGGACCAGGGCGCCGTCGGTCAGAAGAAGATCACCCAGACCACCCGTTATCTGACGGTCGCCCTGGCCGTCATGCAGTCCTCCGGACTCGTCTACGCCTTCCACGGCCACGACTCCGCCCTCCTGGGGACGAGCATCGACCTGATCCCCAGCTTCAACTGGCCACTGGCGCTCTTCATGGTGCTGATCCTGACGGCCGGCACCGCCTTCGTCATGTGGCTGGCCGAGCTCATCACCCAGCGCGGCATCGGCCAAGGCATGTCCATCCTGATCTTCGCGAATGTCGTCGCCGCCATCCCCACCGGGTTCAAGGCGATTTACGAGGAAGGTGGCATCAGCAAGTTCTCGATCATCATTTTGGTGTCGATCATCTTGTTGGTCTTCATCGTCTTCATGGACCAAGGGCAACGCCGCATCCCCGTCACGTTCGCCCGCCGGGTGGTCGGACGGCGAATGTACGGAGGCAGCTCGACCTACATCCCGCTGAAAGTGAACCAGTCCGGCGTGATCCCGATCATCTTCGCCAGTTCGGTGCTCTACATCCCGGTCCTCCTCTCGAACGTCGTCCCGTGGAACTGGTTCCAGAACTTCGTGCGCAACAGCCTGACCCCGACGAGCTTCTTCTACATCCTGGCGTACTTCCTGCTCATCGTGATGTTCACCTTCTTCTACGTGTACGTGGCCTTCGACCCCCACCAGCAGGCGGACCTGATCCGCAAGCAGGGTGGGTTCGTTCCGGGCATCCGGCCCGGACCGCCGACAGAGCGGTACTTCGCGCACATCCTCAGCCGGATCACGGTCGTCGGAGCGCTGTTCCTCGGCTCGGTGGCCGTGGTGCCGTCGCTGCTCATGGCGCTCTGGCACCTGAACCGGTTCCCCTTCTACGGCACCACCCTGCTGATCTCGGTGGGCGTCGCCCTCGAGACCATGCGCCAGATCGACAGCCAGTTGATGATGCGCAACTACGAGGGCTTCCTAAAGTAGGCGCCAGTGATCCCCGGGGTCAGGCTCGTGGTCCTCGGCAAGCAGGGGGCCGGTAAGGGCACACAGTGTGTGCGCCTTTCGCACCACTATGTGGTGCCGCACGTCTCCACGGGGGACATGCTGCGCAGCGAGGTGAAGTCACGCTCGTCGCTCGGTCAGCGGGCGCGGGCGCTCATGGAGCGGGGTGAACTGATCCCCGACGAAATGGTGATGGAGATGGTCGGAGGCCGGCTGTCCGAGCGGGACACCACCGGCCGTGGCTTCGTGCTCGACGGCTGTCCGCGCACCACGGTGCAGGCCGAGTCACTGGAGAAGATCGTCCAGCCCTTCGGCCTCGATCTCGTGATCGACCTGCAGGTCCCGACCAACCTGGTCATGAAGCGACTGGCTTCGCGCCGCGTCTGCGTGGACTGCGGCGCCAACTACTCGATTGCCGCACCCCCCCTGGTGAACTGGACGTGCGACGTCTGCGGCGGCGAGGTGGTGCAGCGCGAGGACGACACCGAGGAGGCGATAGAGCGCCGACTGAACCTCTACGAGGAGGAAACGGAGCCGCTCCTCGACTGGTATAAGGAACGGGACCTGCTGATCGAAATCAACGGAACCGGTTCGCCCGACGCCGTGACCCGGCGGGTCGTCGGGGCCATCGACGCCCTGCGCAAGCAGCTGAGAGAGGAGGCGGGCGAATGAGGCGGAACGACGGCGAGCTCGCCAAGATGCGCCGCGCCGGCAAGGTCGTGGCGGAGATGCACGAGGCGACCCGCGCCGCCGCCAAGCCGGGCGTCACGACGGCCGACCTGGACGCGGTCGCCCGCGAGGTCCTGGACCGCCGGGATGCCACCTCGAACTTTCTCGGGTATCACGGCTTCCCGGCCGTCATCTGCACCTCCCCCAACTCCATGATCGTGCACGGCATCCCGGGCGGGTACGTGCTGGAGGAGGGGGACATCCTCTCCATCGACTGCGGCGCCATCATTGAGGGCTACCACGGCGATGCCGCTTTCACCATGGGCATCGGGACCATCTCCAAGGAGGCCCAGAAGCTGCTGGAGGTCACCGAGCGGAGCCTGTGGGCCGGGATCGAGCAGATGACCAGGGGCAACGCCCTGAACGAGATCGGCCGGGCGGTCCAGAACGTGGCCGAGGCGGCCGGCTTCAGCGTGGTCCGGGAGTACGTGGGCCACGCCATCGGAACCGCCATGCACGAGCAGCCCCAGGTCCCCAATTACTGGCCTGGCAGCCGGGGCCCGACCCTCAAGCCCGGCAACGTGTTCGCCGTCGAGCCCATGGTCAACGTGGGTTCGCCCGAGACCCGGGTGCTCGACGACCAGTGGAGCGTGGTGACGGCCGATGGCAGCCTTTCGGCCCATTTCGAGCACACGATCGCCGTGACCCCCGACGGCCCCGAGGTCTTCACGCTCGCCTAGGCCCCCCGAATTCCGGCCGGGCCAGGGCTTTCACGAACTCCGGCTGGAAATCCCCCCCGGATGCGGTAGAATATTTCGCTGGCCCAGGGGCTGGTCCGTTCTCATGGGGGCGGACTGCCCGGCGGTCACACCCGATTCCACCCGTTCCGGCCTCGCGCCACCGGTGTGACCGGGGCAGCACACACAAGAACGACGATCAGGAGAGTCACCTGCCCAAGCCCAAGGAAGATGCCATCGTGCTCGAAGGCACGGTGGTCGAGCCGCTGCCCAATGCCATGTTCCGCGTCGAGTTGGAGAACGGACACAAGGTATTGGCGCACAGCTCGGGGAAGATGCGGATGCACCGCATCCGAATTCTGCCTGGGGACAAGGTGCAGGTCGAGATCACTCCGTACGACCTCAACCGGGGTCGGATCACTTATCGGTACAAGTAAGTAAGGACGGGGATTCAAGTGAAGGTTCGGCCGAGCGTGAAGCCGATCTGTGAGAAGTGCAAGGTCATCCGGCGCCGCGGCGTTGTGCGGGTGATCTGCGATAACCCGCGCCACAAGCAGCGTCAGGGCTAGGAGAGGAAAGACAGATGGCCCGAATTTCCGGAGTGGACATCCCGCGTGAGAAGCGGCTCGAGATCTCGCTGACCTACATCTACGGCATCGGGCCGACCCTGTCGACACAGATCTGCCAGGCGTCGGACGTGAACCCGTCCACCCGGGTGCGCGACCTGACCGACGAGGAGGTGGCGCGGCTCCGCACGTACATCGACGCCAACTTCCGGGTCGAGGGCGATCTGCGCCGGGACGTCTCCCAGGACATCAAGCGCAAGATGGAGATCAACTGCTACCAGGGCGTGCGGCACCGCAAGGGCCTGCCGGTCCACGGCCAGCGCACCCACACCAACGCCCGCACCCGTAAGGGCCCCAAGAAGACGGTGGCCGGCAAGAAGAAGGTGAAGAAGTAGTGGCCAAGCCAACGAAGCCCGGCGCCCGCCGGCCCCGGCGCAAGGAGCGCAAGAACATCGCGTACGGCGTCGCTCACATCAAGAGCTCGTTCAACAACACCATCGTCTCGATCGCCGACCCCGAGGGGAACATCCTCGCCTGGGCATCGGCGGGGAACGTCGGCTTCAAGGGCTCCCGCAAGTCCACCCCCTTCGCCGCCCAGCTGGCCGCCGAGGCCTGTGCCAAGAAGGCGATGGAACACGGCGTGCGCAAGGTCGACGTCCTCGTGCGGGGGCCCGGGTCGGGTCGCGAGACGGCGATCCGCTCGCTGGCCGCGGTCGGCATCGAGGTCGTCGGGATCAAGGACGTCACCCCGATCCCCCACAACGGCTGCCGCCCCAAGAAGCGGCGCCGGGTCTAGGTCGAAGAGGAAGAGGAACCACACCCCATGGCTCGATACACCGGTCCCGTCTGCCGACTCTGTCGGCGTGAGCGGACCAAGCTGTTCTTGAAGGGCGAGCGCTGCTACTCGCTCAAGTGCCCGGTTTCCGAGGCGGTCACCGACCGCCACAGTCGCGCCTACCCGCCCGGGGAGCACGGCCGCGACCGCATGCGCCAGGGGTCCGAGTACCTGGCCCAGCTCCGTGAGAAGCAGAAGGCCCGACGCATCTACGGGATCCTGGAGAAGCAGTTCCGCAACATGTACGAGGAGGCCAACCGTCAGGGCGGCATCACGGGTGAGAACCTGCTGCGTAACCTGGAGCTCCGTCTCGACAACGTCGTGTTCCGGGCCGGCTGGGGCGCGAGCCGCCGCCAGGCCCGGCAGTTCGTGCGCCACGGCCACGTGAGCGTGAACGGCAAGCGCGTCACCATCCCGAGCTACCGGGTCCGCACCGGCGAGACCGTCACGCTGCGCGAGGCCACCCGTGGCAACTTCCTCGTGCGCCGCAACATGGACACGCTGGAGCGCCAGACCCCGGCCTGGCTCGAGACCGGCGACGCCGGCTTCTCGGTCGCAGTCCTCAATCCGCCACTGCGTGAGCACATCGACGAGCCCATTCAGGAGCAGTTGATCGTCGAGCTCTACTCGAAGTAGCCCCGTCCCCCTGCAACAGGAGTACCCACCATGCTGATCATCCAACGGCCGACCGTCGAGATCATCGACGAAGAGCAGAACAACCGCCAGCGATTCGCCATCGGCCCGCTCGACCCGGGCTTCGGCACCACGCTCGGCAACTCGCTGCGTCGCACCCTGCTCTCGTCCATTCCCGGCGGTGCGGTGACCCAGCTCCGCTTCGACGAGGCGCTGCACGAGTTCACCACGCTGCCCGGGGTCAAGGAGGACGTCACCGACATCATCCTGAACCTCAAGGACCTCCTGGTCCGCGTGCAGTCCGACGAGCCGGTGACCCTCCGTCTCGACGTGCGCGGCCCGGCCGATGCCACCGCCGCGGACCTGCAGCTGACCGCCGACGTCGAGATCCTCAACCCCGACCTGCACATCGCATCGGTGAACGCCAAGGGCCGCCTGGCCGTCGACGTCACGGTGGAGCGCGGCCGTGGCTACGCCTCGGCGGACAAGAACAAGAAGTCCTCGACCATCGGTGTCATCCCGATCGACTCGATCTTCTCGCCGGTGCACCGGGTCACCTTCGACATCGAGCCGGTCCGGGTGGAGCAGTCGACCAACTACGACCGCCTGGTGCTCGACATCGAGACCGACGGGACCATCTCGCCCCGCGAGGCGCTGGCCTCGGCCGGTGACACGCTGCGCAATCTGGTCTCGCTCGTCGCCGATCTCGAAGAGGCCCCGCAGGGTCTCGAGCTGGGGGACACCGGCACGACGACCAGCGGTTCGCCCGATCTCGACCTGCGCATTGAGGAGCTCGACCTCTCCGAGCGTCCCCGCAACTGCCTGAAGCGGGCACAGATCAACACGATCGGCGAGCTGGTCGAGCGCACCATGGAGGACCTCCTGGCCATCACCAACTTCGGCCAGAAGTCGGCCGACGAGGTCGTCCAGCGCCTGGACGAGCGCGGGCTGTCGCTGCGCACGAGGGACTAGGCGCCATGCAGGCAACCCCCAAGCGCGGCCGCCGGTTCGGCGGGTCGTCCGCCCACCAGAAGGCGATGCTGGGCAACCTCGTCGCCTCGCTCATCGCCGCGGAGTCCATCGTGACCACCGAGGCGAAGGCCAAGGCACTGCGGCCGGTAGCCGAGAAGTGCGTGACTGCGGCGCGCAAGGGCGGCATCGCGAACCACCGCAACGTGGTCGCCCTCATCCGGGACAAGGACATGGCGCACAAGCTCTTCGAGGAGATCGGACCTCGCTACACGGAGCGTCCGGGTGGCTACACCCGCATCCTCAAGCTGGGTCCGCGCCCCGGTGACAACGCGCCGATGGCGCGGATCGAGTTCGTCTAGGGGTGGAGGAACCCGCCGGCGCTGCCACGCAGCGCTGGAGGCTCCTGATCGCCTACAACGGTGCGGCCTTCCGGGGCTTTGCCGCCCAACCCGAGGTCCCGACGGTCGCCGGTGCGCTCAGCCACGCGCTGGGGCGGACGGCCCGCATGCCCGAAGCGCCGCTCATCACCTGCGCCGGCCGGACCGACGCCGGCGTGCACGCCCGGGGGCAGGTGGTCCACGTCGACCTGCCGGTCATCGCCTACGACGGGATCGGGCTGGCCCGTGCCCTCAACCGGCAGCTGGCGCCTGAGGTCGTGGTGCGCCGGGCCGAGGCCGTCGGACCGGACTTCGACGCCCGCCGCTCGGCTACGTCCCGCAGCTACCGCTACCTGGTGTGGAACGCCCCGGCACCGGACCCGCTGCTGGCGCCGATCGCCTGGCACGTGCGCGACCCCCTCGACCTCGGCTCCATGCGGACCGCCTCCGACGTCTTCCTGGGCACCCACGACTTCCGCTCCTTCTGCCGCCGCCCGGTGGGGAGCGATGCCAGCCGGCCCCTGGTCCGGCGGGTCACGACCGCCCGCTGGCTCGTCGACGAAGGGCCCGAAGCCAGCGACGCCGACGGCGGCACCGGGGAGACCCGGCTGCTCCGCTTCGAGATCGCCGCCGGCTCCTTCTGCCACCAGATGGTCCGCTCCCTGGTGGGGAGCCTGGTCGAGGTCGGCCGGGGGAGGGAGAACGCCGCCGGGCTCATGGAACGGCTGCGGGCGGTGTCCCGCCACCGCATGCCCGATCCGGCCCCGGCCCTCGGCCTGTGCCTGGTGTCGGTCAGCTACTGAGGCCCGGCCGCCGCCGCCCGTTCCGGCAGTCGAGGGCGGCGGCTTGCCCCCTCCTGCCAGGGGCCCTATCCTGGTACGTCGGCTCTCGGGACCCCCGGGACCGTTGAGCCCGCCCCAGGACGCAGGTCCGGAGGCAGTCTCGCCCACCACGCGGATGCGAAAGATCGGTCTTGTGCGCACATTTTCACCGAAGGTCACCGAGATTCAAAGGACGTGGTACGTCGTCGATGCCGACGGCCTCGTCCTGGGGCGCCTGGCCTCGTCGGTGGCCGCCATCCTGCGCGGCAAGCACCGCCCCTACTTCGCCCCCCACGTCGACACGGGCGACCACGTGATCGTGGTCAACGCGGACAAGGTGATCCTCACCTCGAACAAGGCCGACGACAAGCTGGCGTACCGCCACAGCGGCTATCCCGGCGGCCTGCGCTCCACCACCTACGCGGAGCTGCTGGCGGAGAAGCCGGCCGAGCTCATCCGGCGCTCGGTGCGCGGCATGCTGCCCAAGAACACCCTCGGCCGCCAGATGCTCGGCAAGCTGCAGGTCTACGCCGGCCCCGATCACCCGCACTCGGCCCAGAAGCCCGAGACACTCGAACTGCCCCAGGCCCGTCGCGCCGGCTGAGCCGGCGCACAAGGAAGGACACCACCCTCGCAATGCCAGCACCTCTGAGTCAGACCACCGGACGCCGCAAGCAGGCGGTGGCGCGCGTCCGCTTCCGCCCCGGCCAGGGCGCCATCACGGTCAACAAGCTCCCCATTGAGCGCTACTTCACCTCGGCCACCCACCGCATGCTGGTGACCGAGCCGCTGCGCGTCACGAACCTGACCGAGGCGTACGACATCGACGCCACCATCGACGGGGGCGGTATCTCGGGGCAGGCCGGTGCCATGCGCCTCGGCATCGCACGCAGCCTGATTGAGGTCGACCCCGAACTGCGGGGCGCACTCAAGCGTTCCGGTCTTCTCACCCGCGACGCCCGCGAGAAGGAATCCAAGAAGTACGGCCTGAAGAAGGCCCGCAAGGCGCCGCAGTACTCCAAGCGGTAGCGATGGCGCCGACCCGCTTCGGCACCGACGGTGTGCGCGGGGTTGCGAACGAGGAACTGACACCAGAGCTGGCGTTGGCGCTCGGGCGCGCCGCCGCCCGTGTGCTTCCCGCGCCGACGTTCGTCGTCGGCCGCGACACGCGCCGCTCGGGGCCGCTCCTGCAGGCCGCCTTCTCCGCCGGCCTGGCCGCGGAAGGGGCGGACGTCGTCGACCTCGGCGTCCTGCCGACCCCCGGCGTCGCAGCCGTGGCCGAGTCGCGCAAGGCGCCCGGCGCCGTCATCTCGGCCTCGCACAACCCCTTCGCCGACAACGGGATCAAGCTCTTCAGCTCGCTGGGGACGAAGCTGCCGGTGGAGGTCGAGGGTGAGATCGAGCGCGAGCTCGACTCCATCCTGGCCGACCCGGACGGCCCGCCCCGACGCCCCACCGGTCACGGCGTGGGGCGGATCAGCGCGGACCCCGGAGCCGTGGAGCTGTACCAGGCGCACTTGGCGGCGACGCTGGAGGGGCGCCGGCTCGACGGGCTGCACATCGTCCTCGACTGCGCCAACGGCGCCGCCAGCGCGATCGCGCCAAGGGTGCTGGGCGACCTCGGCGCCGAGGTCAGAGCGCTGCACGACACGCCGGACGGGGCGAACATCAACGACAAGTGCGGCTCGACCGACCCCGGCGAGCTGGCGCGTGCGGTCGTCGCCCACCAGGCCGATTTCGGCCTGGCCTTCGACGGCGACGCCGACCGCGTCATCGCGGTCGACCAGAACGGGACAGTGGTGGACGGCGACGTGCTGCTGGCGTTGTTCGCATTCGATCTGGCCGAGCGGGGACACCTCACCGGCAACACGGTGGCCGTCACCGTCATGACCAACCTCGGCTTCCGCCTGGCCATGGAGGCCCGCGGCATCGCCGTGCGCGAGACCGACGTGGGGGACCGCCACGTGCTGGCCGCGCTCGACGCCGACGGACTGAGCCTGGGCGGTGAGCAGTCGGGACACATCATCTTCCGGTCCCGCTCGACCACCGGCGACGGCATCCTGACCGGGATCGCGCTGGCCGACCTCGTCCAGCGCGCAGGACGATCGCTGGCCGACCTCTCGACCGGGCTGGTGGAGCGTGTGCCCCAGCGCCTCGTCAACGTGCCCATCCCGCAACCCGAGCGCCTGGCCGACAGCACCGAGGTGTGGGAGGCGGTGGTGAAGGCGGAAGCCGAGCTCGGCCACGACGGGCGGGTCCTGCTGCGCCCGAGCGGCACCGAGCCGCTGGTGCGGGTCATGGTCGAGGCGCGGGTGGAGGCCCAGGCCGACGCGGTGGCAGCCCAGCTCGCCGATGTCGTCGAGGCCGCCCTGGGGCAGATCGAGCCGCAGGCGCCCAGGTAGCCTGGGGTCACTATGTGCGGCATCATCGGCGTGACGGGTGAGTCCGACGCCATCCCGATCCTTCTCGGTGCCCTGCACCAGCTCGAATACCGCGGGTACGACTCCGCCGGGGTCGCCGTGGTGGTCGAGGGAGCGGACGGTTCGAACTCGGTCTGGCGGGCGCGGGCGGCCGGCGGCACGACCTCGGTGGCCAAGCTGGCCGAGCTGACGGCTGATGCGCCCATCGGGCACGCCGCGGCCATCGGGCACACGCGCTGGGCCACCCACGGCGGCCCGACCGCCGAGAACGCGCACCCGCACATCGACTGCACCGGCCGGCTCGCCCTCATCCACAACGGGATCATCGAGAACCACGCCGAGCTGCGGGCCGAGCTCGAGGCCGCCGGGCACACGCTGGTCTCCGCCACCGACACCGAGGTGCTGGCCCATCTGATCGAACAGGAGATGGCCGGCGGGGCGACCCTGGTCGAGGCCACCCGCACCGTGCTGCCACGGCTCCGGGGCTCGTTCTCCATCGCGGTCGTGTCGTCCGACGAGCCCGACACCATCGTCGCCGCCAGGCGCAACACACCGCTCGTCCTCGGGCTGCACGATGGCGTGGCGTTCCTCGCCTCCGACATCCCGGCGCTCATCGGGCACACCCGCCAGGTCTTCGCCCTGGCGGACGACGAACTGGCCGTCCTCACGCCCGGGGCGCTGACGGTCACCACCGCAGACGGCAACCCGGTCGAGCCCGAGCAACTGACGATCACGTGGGATCTCGAGTCGGCCCAGAAGGGCGGCTTCGAGGACTACATGTCGAAGGAGATCAACGAGCAGCCGGAGGCGGTGGCGGACACGCTGCTCGACCGCCGTGGGCCCGGCGGGGAGCTCATCCTCGACGAAATGCGGCTGAGCGCAGACGACCTGCGCACCATCGACAAGGTGTTCATCGTCGCCTGCGGTTCCAGCTACCACGCCGCCCTCGTCGCCAAGTACGCCATTGAGCACTGGGTCAAGCTGCCGACCGAGGTCGACATCGCCAGCGAGTTCCGTTACCGGGACCCTGTGCTGAATGAGCGAACGCTCTGCGTCGGGGTGTCCCAGTCCGGCGAGACGCTCGACACGTCCGAGGCACTGCGCGAGGCGAAGCGCCTCGGCGCCAAGGTGCTCGTCGTCTCCAACGTCGTCGACTCCTCCATGGCGCGCGCCGCCGACGGCGTCCTCTACACGCGGGCCGGGCCCGAAATCGGCGTGGCCTCGACGAAGTGCCACCTGGCCCAGATCGTGGCGCTCGAGGTGCTGGGCCTGTACCTGGCCCAGATCCTCGGCACGCTGCCTGCTTCGGAGATCAACGGGATCCTCAACGCCATGGAGGCGCTGCCCGGGCTCGTCACCGCTGCGCTGGAGCGGGCGGGTGACGTCGACGACGTGGCGGCCAAGCTGACCGACGCCCGCGACTTCTTCTTCCTGGGCCGCCACGTCGGCTTCCCGGTCGCCCTGGAGGGTGCGCTCAAGCTCAAGGAGCTGGCCTACCTGCGGGCCGAGGGCTACCCGGCTGGCGAGCTCAAGCACGGCCCGATCGCGTTGATTGAGCCGGGGACCGTCGTCGTCGGCGATCGCCACGCGTAACCCGCTGTGGGAGAAGATGCTGTCCAACATCGCGGAGGTGCGCAGCCGGGGAGCCACGGTCGTGCTGCTGGCCGAAGACGGCGACGAGGAGACGGCCGGCGAGGCGGATCACGTGCTGTGGGTCCCGCCGACCTCCCCGCTCCTCTCTCCCGTGGTCGGCGTCGTGCCGCTGCAGCAGCTGGCCTACCGGTTGGCCCGCCTGCACGGCCACGATCCCGACCGTCCCCGGAACCTGGCCAAGACGGTGACCGTCGAGTGATCACCGGCGCTGCCGGTGCCATCGTCGGCGTCGGCGTCGACGCGGTCGACGTGGTGCGGTTCCGGCAGGTGCTCGACCGCCGTCCCCGTTTCGCCACGCGGTGCTTCACCGAGTCCGAGCGTGCCGACGCCACCGGATCCGCCGACGTGGCCCAGAGCCTGGCGGCGCGGTTCGCCGCCAAGGAGGCCGTCATGAAGGCGCTCGGCACCGGCATCGGGGGCTTCGCGCTCACCGACGTGGAGGTGTGCCGGACGACCGGGAAGGGCGCCAGCCGCAACGCGCCCTACCTCAGGCTGCACGGCACGGCCGCCGATCTGGCCGGCGCCCAGGGCGCGGGCACCTTCCACCTGTCGCTGACCCATACCGACGGCGTGGCGATCGCCTTCGTCGTCGCGGAGCAGGCCCCGTGCGCGCCGTCCTGACCCGCGACGAAATGCGCGCGGCCGACGCCGCCGCGCTCGCCACCGTCACGCACGAGATCCTGGTCGGCCGCGCCGGCACGGCAGTGGGGCACGCCGCACTCCGGCTGCTCGGCGGAGCCTACGGCCGGCGCGTCGTCGTGTTGGCGGGCAAGGGCAGCAATGGTGCCGACGGCCGGATCGCCGCGTCGTTCCTGGCTCGGCGTGGCGCCCGCGTCCAGATCGTGGAGGCCGCCGACGTCGGGGGCGGGGACGCGCTCCCACTGTGCGACCTCGTCATCGACGGCGCCTACGGCACGGGGTTCCGCGGTTCCTACGACGCGCCCGGGTTCCGGTAGATGCCGTCGTGCTGGCCATCGACATCCCGTCAGGCGTCGACGCCGACAGCGGGGAGGCGCCCGGCGATGCCGTGCAGGCGGACCGCACGGTGACCTTCGCCGCGCTCAAGCCAGGGCTGCTGCAGGGGGACGGTGCCGTGTGCAGCGGATCGGTCGAGGTGGCCGACATCGGGATCGGCTTCCCGACGCCGCAGGCGCTGCTGATCGAGGACGCCGACGTCGCGCTCGTGCCGGCCCGGCCCGCGCCAGGTCAACAAGTGGACGACCGCCGTCGGCGTGGCGGCCGGCTCTCCGGGCATGGAGGGCTCCGCGATCCTGTGCACCCGGGGCGCCATGGCCGCCGGCGCGGGCATGATCCGGCTCGGCTCCCCGGGGAACCCCAACGCGGCCTGGCCCACCGAGGCCGTCCGCATGCAGCTGCCCGCCGAGGGCTGGGCCGGTGCCTTCCTGCAGGCCACCGCCAAGTGCAAGGCGGTCGTGATCGGCCCGGGGCTCGGCACGGCCGAAGCCACCGCCGAGGAGATCAGGGCGGTCATCACCGCCGTGCCGGTGCCGCTGGTGATCGACGCCGACGCGCTGGGCGCGCTGGGAGGCGTCGCCGGGGCGCGGGCGCTCTTCGAGAAGCGCAGCGCCCCGAGCATCCTGACCCCGCACGACGGCGAGTACGCGCGCATCAACGGTGCCGCACCCGGGGCCGACCGCCTGGCGGCGGCGCGTGCACTGGCCCGAGCCACCGGTGCCGTCGTCCTCTTGAAGGGACCGCTCACCGCGGTGGCGTCCCCGAGCGATACCGCCCCCGACGTCCTCCTGGCGGCGGCCGGCGGGCCGGCGCTGGCCACGGCGGGCAGCGGCGACGTGCTCTCGGGCATCATCGGCGCCTTCTTGGCCCGCGGGCTCCCGGCGCTGGAGGCGGCGGCCGTTGCCGCCCACGTGCACGGGCGCGCCGCCATGCTCGGGCCGGCGGAGGGCCTCGTCGCCGGCGACCTCCCCGAGCTCGTGGCGGAACTGCTGTCCGAGCTGGGGCCGGAGTCGGAGGATGTCTGAGGGCTCCCCGGTGCGGCTCGTGACCCCGGGCCCGGGCCCGGTCGACGAGGACGCGGCCGTGACCATGGCCCAGGGCCGCTCGCGCCCGGCGTGGGCCGAGATCGATCTGGCCGCGGTGGCGGACAACGCGGCCGTGCTGGCCCGCCTGGTCGCGCCGGCCGAGCTCTGTGCGGTCGTCAAGGCGCACGGCTACGGGCACGGTGGACCGGCGGTGGCGCGGGCCGCCCTGGCCGGCGGTGCCCGGCGCCTCGCCGTGGCGCTGGTCGACGAGGGGGTCGAGCTGCGCGAGCACGGCGTCACCGCGCCGGTGCTCCTCCTGAGCGAGTGCGACCCCGCGGCGGCGGCCACCGCACTGTCCTACGGGCTCACGCCCACGTTGTATTCCGCCGATGGGATCGCCGCCTTCAGCGCGGCTGCCGCTTCGGCCGGCCGGCCGGTCGCCGTCCACGTCAAGGTCGATACCGGGATGCACCGCGTGGGAGTGGCGCCCGAGGACCTGCACGCCGTCGCGGCGGCCGTGGTGGCCGATCCGCTGCTGGAACTCGAGAGCATCTGGACGCACCTGCCCGTGGCCGACGGTGTCGACGCGGTGGACCGTGCGTACACGGAGGGGCAGCTCGACCTCTTCGACCGGCTCGTCGCCGAGCTGGCCGCGGCCGGTATCGGGGCCCCGCTCCTGCACGCCGCCAACACGGCGGGCGCCATCGCCTTCCCGCGCTCGCGCTACGACATGGTGCGCTGCGGACTCGGCCTCTACGGCTACCTCCCGGGCCCCGCTGTCCAGGAGGCCTTTGCCGAGCAGGCTGGGGGTAACCGGCTGCGCCCGGCCATGGCGCTCAAGGCGCGGGTGGTGGCGGTGCGCAGGCTCGAGGCGGGGGAGCGCCCCTCCTACGGCCGGCGCCGACCGCTGCCCACCGACTCGCTGGTCGCGACCGTCCCGATCGGCTACGCCGACGGCGTGCCGCGCTCCCTCTTCGACGGCGGCTTCGAGGTCCTCATCGGCGGCCTGCGCCGGCCCCTGGCCGGCACGGTGACGATGGACCAGATCATGGTCGACTGCGGCCAGGCCCCGGTCCGGCCGGGCGACGAGGTGGTGTTGCTCGGACGGCAGGGTGACGAGGTCATCACCGCGGACGACTGGGCCGCCATGGTGGGGACGATCAGCTACGAGGTGGTGTGCGGCGTCGGACCGAGGATGCCGCGCATTGTGATCAACCGCCCCGATGTCTAGCGCCGACGCGCTGGAGCGGCTGCGCGTCACCGCGTCCACCTGCACGCTCTGCCCCCTGGCGAAGGGGCGCACCCAGGTCGTCTTCGGCGCCGGCGCACCCACGGCCGACCTGCTCTTCGTGGGCGAGGGTCCGGGCCGCGAGGAGGACCTCGCCGGCGAGCCCTTCGTCGGCCGCTCGGGCAAGCTCCTCGACCGCCTCATGTGGGAAGAGGTCGGCCTCACCCGGGCCGAGTGCTACATCGCCAACGTGGTGAAGTGCCGGCCTCCCCAGAACCGCGATCCGGCGCCGAAGGAGATCGAGGCCTGCCGCCCGTATCTCGCCGGGCAGATCGAGCTCATCGATCCCCGCGTCATCGTCACGCTCGGGAACTTCGCCACCAAGCTCCTGCTCGAGACCACCAGGGGCATCCGCGAGCTGCGCGGCCAGGTCTTCGAGCGGGGACGGGCCAGCCTCGTCCCGACGTACCACCCGGCCTACGTGTTGCGGGCGGGCGGTGAGGCAGTGGCCGAAATGCGGGCCGACCTCGTCCGGGCGAAGCGCCTGATGGCGGCGGGCCGTTCGTGACGTGGCCGGTGCGATGGACGAGCGGGTCGCCCGGCGCCACCAGGGAACTGGCCGGGCGCGTGGCGGCCCTGTGCCGTAGCGGCGACGTCGTCCTGCTGGTGGGGGACCTCGGGGCCGGCAAGACGGTCTTCGCCCAGGGCTTCGCCGACGCGCTCGGGGTGCCGGGCCCCGTGACCAGCCCGACCTTCGCTCTGGTGCGCCAGTACCGCTGCGGGCAGGACAGCCCGGTCGGGGTGCTGATCCACGCCGACGTGTACCGCACCGGTTCACTGGACGAGGTGGCCGACCTCGCTCTGGCCGAGCTCGTCGAGGAGGACGCGGTCGCCCTCATTGAGTGGGGCGAGCTGGCGGCGCCGGCGCTGGGCGAGAGCGCGCTCGAGGTCACCCTGGTCGCGCCCGATCCGCTGGGGGCGCCTGAACGGCGCGCGCTGACCCTGGTGGGCCGGGGTCGCTGGGCGGACCGATCGGACGAGGTCGCCGCGCTGGTGGCGGGGGCGGAGCGACGGACGCCGTGAGCGGGGGCGGACCGCATGCGCCACGCGCGATGGTGGCGATCGAGACCGCCACCGAGACGGTCGGGGTCGCGGTGCGCACAGGGGCCGGAGTGCAGGCCGAAACGACGCTCACGGGCCGGCGCCGCCATGTCGAGACATTGGCGCCCGCGCTGGAGCACCTGCTCGGGCAGCTGGATCTCGTCCCCGGCGACCTCGGGGTGGTGGGGGTCGACATCGGCCCCGGGCTCTTCACCGGCCTGCGCGTCGGTCTCGCCACGGCCAAAGGGCTGGCCCAGTCGCTCGGAATCGGGATCGTGGGGGCGACCAGCCTGGACATCCTGACGGCGGGAGCCGCCGCGGCCGGGCTGCGAGGCCTGGTCCTGGCCTGCGTCGACGCCCGGCGCGGCGAGGTATTCGCCGCCGTGCACGAGGTGGACGTGGCCGGAGCAGTTCCCTCCGTGCGGCTGCCGGCGGGCCTGTTCGCGCCCGAAGACCTCGTGCGTGCGCTGGACGAGTTCGCAGGCGAGCCCGTCCATGCCGTGGGCGACGGCGCGCTCCGTTACGCCGACACTCTCAGGGCCGTCCCCGGGACCGACCCGGAGGCGCCGGGCCTGGCCTTCCCGCCTCCGGCTGCGCTGCTCGATCTGGTCCGGGCGCGGATGGACGCGGGAGAACCGCCAGTCGGGCCCGCGGCGGTCGTTCCCCTCTATATGCGCGAGGCGGATGCGACCAGCAACTTCGCCCGGGCGGAGCGGGTTTCGCGATGACGTTGCGCATCGAGAAGCTCAAGCGGAGGGACCTGCGCCAGCTGCTGCGCATCGAAAGCAAGGTCTTCCCCGAGCCGTGGTCGGTCGCGGTGTTCAACTCCGAGCTCGCGCTGCGCAAGGGTCGGCTCTACCGCGCCGTGTGGGACGGGGACGAGATGGCGGGCTACATCGGCTTCATGATGGTCGACGACGAGGCGCACATGACCACGATTGCGACGTCGCCCAGCTTCCAGCGCAGAGGCGTGGCCACCACGATGATCGTCGACGGCATCCGCACGCTGCGCGCCGGCGGCATCAAGCACCTCTCGCTCGAGGTGGCGGCGAACAACGAGCCGGCTCAGGCCCTGTACCGTCGTTTCGGGTTCGCCCCGGTCGGCGTGCGCAAGAACTACTACCCCGTGACGGGGCAGGATGCCCTCGTCATGTGGGTCCACGACATCGACTCGGCGGCGTACGCGCTGCGCCTCGAGGAGCTGTCCGCCACGGGGCTGGCGGTGGAGAACGGGCGCCCGCGCTAGACGACCGTCCAACAGCTTCACGAGCTTGGGTCGCGGTCGCCTTGGGTGTCTCCGGCGGGCAGAACACCGTTGCGGACCTGCCGCCTGGCGTCTACGAGTGGCAGGCCGTGTATTCGGGCGACTCGACAAACCAACCCTCCTCGAGCCACTTCGGCTCCGAGACCGAGATCGTGTGATCCCATCGTTCGGCGGCGAGCCACCGCTCTTGAACGACGGGACGTGGTCTGACCCCCCGTCCGGTTCGCGGACACTGGGACGCGACCCCGAAGCCATCGGCTGTGCTGACGGGCGTCATGGCGGCCGGCCGGTGTTGACGCGCCGACGCGCCCCGGATCGTCCGGGCACCCGTAGGGTGGGGCCCGACCCAAGTTCGCGATCGCCCCCATTCGATCTGCAGGGGACACGACGAGAGGAGCCACGCCATGGCCATCGAAACGATCGCGCTCGGAACCCAGGGCCTCACGGTCTCCCGCCAGGGCCTCGGCTGCATGGGGATGTCGGACTTCTACGGGCCGTTGGACGACACCGAGTCCATCGCCACCATTCAGCGGGCGCTCGAGCTCGGCGTCACGTTCTTCGACACGTCCGACATGTACGGGCCGCACACCAACGAGGTGCTCGTCGGTACGGCGCTGGCGGGACACCGCGACGAGGCGGTCATCGCCACGAAGTTCGGCATCGTGCGCGATCCGGACTATCCGGCCAAGCGCGCCGTCAACGGGCGGCCCGAGTACGTGCGCCAGTCCTGCGACGGCTCCCTCCTCCGGCTGGGCGTCGACCACATCGACCTCTACTACCAGCACCGTGTCGACCCCGACACGCCGATTGAGGAGACGGTCGGTGCCATGGGCGAGCTCGTGACCGAGGGCAAGGTCCGCTACCTCGGCCTGTCGGAGGCCGCACCGGAGACCATCCGCCGGGCCCACGCCGTACATCCGATTTCGGCCCTCCAGACCGAGTACTCGGTCTGGTCACGCGACCCGGAGGAGGAGATCCTGCCCACGCTGCGCGAGCTCGGCATCGGGTTCGTCCCCTACAGCCCGCTCGGCCGCGGCTTCCTCACCGGCGCTCTGCGCTCGATCGACGATCTGGACGAGAGCGACTTCCGCCGCTACCAGCCGCGCTTCCAGGGCGACAACCTGGCTGACAATGTGGCAATCGTCGAGGTCATCGACCAGCTCGCTTCGGCCAAGGGCTGCACGCCCGGGCAGATCGCGTTGGCCTTCGTCCACGCGGCAGGCCGTGACGTGGCGCCGATCCCGGGCACCAAGCGCCGCACCTACCTGGAGGAGAACGTCGCCGCGCTCGACGTCGAGATCACCGAGGAAGACCTGGCCGTGCTCGACACCGTCGCTCCCGCCAAGGGCGATCGCTACGCCGACATGTCCCCCGTCGACCGGTAGGGAGAACGCTTCTCCGGGCCTCTCGGGCACAGGCCTCCAGTCGTCGGGGAATGGACGTCAGCGGGCGAGCATGCGGCGCGCCCGCCCCACGGCCCGTCGCGGCGTGGCCTGCGTCCCGGCGACGCGCCACCAGGCCCGCTCGAGCGACGTCCCCACGGCGGGACGGTGGGGCTTGCGGCAGACGTAGGCGAGCAGGTAGCAGTTCTCGATGTCGTCGAAGATCCCGCGCTTGGTGGCCAGCTCGGTCGGGTCGAAGACGTGGCGGGCAACGGATTCGCCGCCGTAGTTGATGCCCATGGCCCGTTCGATGACGAACCCGTTGCCGCGCAGCATGGCCGCCATTTCGCGGTGCCTGTACTCGTACTTGTGGTCCGGGTCGATGAACGCGTCCTGCTGCAGCCTGGTCAGGTTGGCGTTGGGCGTGTCGAGCGCCAGCACCCCGCCCGGCCGGAGGACACGCCGCGCTTCGGCCAGCACCTGTTCGGCCTCGGCCCGCGTGATGTGCTCGATGCTCTCCCCGCTGTAGACCATGTCGAAGGACGCCGACGGGTAGCTGCTGAGGTCGGTCATGGAGTGGTAGCGGTAGGAGACCTTCCCTCCCGCGACGTCGACGGTTGTCTGCGTCTGACCGTCCTGGTACAGCTCGTGGCGGTCCTCACTCGGCAGATCGACGATGACGATCTCCTGGAACTTGTAGGGGTAACCCATCAGGACGAGAGCGCCGTAGGGCACACCGAGCGCAACGCCGCCGATGTCGAGGATCCGTCGCGCCCGGGGCAGGCTGCGGATGAAGACGCCCCGCCCGTAGTGCAGCGACGGGCCGAACTCGGTCATGGGGGCGGAGTGGCTCCACTCCGCCGAGTGGATCAGCCATTCCATGAGCTGGCGCGGGCTCTTGGTGCCACTCTCGAGCTCGGCCACGAACGGGTCGTCGGGGGCGGGCTCCCGGCCGAAGAGGAGATGGAACAGTCCCCGGTGCAGCTCGCGGGCGGGGAGATCCTCAATGAGCCCCGAGTCGGGGAACGAGTCCGGCAGGGCAGGGGTCTTGTTCGCCTTCTGCCAGCGCACACGGCCGGACCTGGACTCGGCCTGCATGCCGCCGACTGTAACCGGCCCGGCTTCGACCAGGTCATGGACGCCGACCACCCGGAGACCGCCGTGGCGACGGCCGGCAGGACGGCCGGCAGGCAGGCAGGCGGGCAGCCGAGCGGGTGGGCTAGACGGAATCGGCCCGGTCGGCCCGGTCGGCCCGGTTGTCCCGGCGCAGCGCGTCGTTCGCCGCGCACAGCTCGGCCAGCACGTTGCTCATGGTGGCGAGCGGGTCGCTGGCGACGATCTCGGCCCGGAGCGCCCGCGCCCGTCGCCGGTACGAGCTGTGGCCGAGGACGCGGCGGACAGCGTGGGCCACCATCGCCGGCGAGGGCCGTCCCGTGTGCAGGTTGATTCCCGCACCCGACCACTGCACACGGGCCGCCACTTCGGGCTTGTCCTCGCTGTCGCCGGCGACCACCAGGGGGACGCCGTTGGCCAGCGCCTGCTGCACACCGCCGTAGCCACCGTTGGTGACCATCACGTGCACGTGGGGTAGCAGCAGGTCATGGGGGACAAAGCGCTCCAGGCGGACGTTGGCAGGGAGTCCCGCTCGCAGCGGTCCGGGGTCCGGCCCCCCGGTGGTTGCGACGACGAGCACGTCGTCGCCCGCAAGTCCCCGGGCGGTCACCAAGAGGAGCCGGCCCAGGTCCGCGTTGTCCAGCGTGCCCTGGGTGACGTGGACGACCGGGCGGCCGCTCCCGAGCTCGTCCCACCAGGGCGGAACCTCGAAGGACTGCGCCGCCGCGGTCAGGACGGTCAGGATCGGCCCGACGAAGCGCACCGTGGGGGCGAGGTCCGAGCGCGGGTATTCGAAACCCGCCACCGTCCCTTGCAGATAGGCGTCGACCACCTTGGGGTGGAGGTCGATGAAGTAGCCGGAGAACCCCGCCGGCGAGCCCGCCTCGGCGAGCCGGCGCCGGGCGAATCGCTGAATGTCGGCCAACACGAAGTGCTCGGTGGCCCAGTTCATGGTGGCGTTGCGCACCCGGCGTAGCGGACCCGATCCGGGCTGGAACGCCACGCCGAACGGCGCGGTGTCCCGGCTGTTGGACGCGTAGGGCATGGCACCGACGCAGGCCAACGCCGGGCGGGCCGAGCGCGGGCCCAGCGCCAGGGGGAGGGCGCCGAAGAACATGGAGTCGACGACGATGCAGTCGGCGGCGAAGACCTCGAGGATGGCGCGCAGATCACGGTACTGCCCGGGGATCGGTCCGATGAAGATGCGGCGCAGGTCGTCCTTCACACCCCGCACGCCGCGTTTGGACGACGACTCGCGCTCGGGGTTGGCCACCATCAGGTCGTGCGCGTCGTACTCCGCCGCGAAGGGCACGAACCGGGCGCCCGTCGCCTCGACCCTGGAGCGGTAGTGCTCAGTTGTGAAGAAGACGACGTCATGCCCCTCCCCGACGAGCCGGCCGGCCAGCGCCAGCAGGGGCACGGTGTGACCCTGGGCCGGCGTGGAGCACAGCACGAACCGCCGGGTCACCACGTCAGCCGCGACACGACGGCGGCGCCCCAGGGCGGGAGTGTCAGCGCTCCCTCCACGCTCGACCCCTCGAGCCCGTGTTCGGTGCTGACGGTGACGGTGCCGGTCGCGCCCTCGAAGGTCGCCGGGTCGCCGCCCATGTTCAGCAGGACGACGACGTCCTCTCCACGGGCGTAGGCCCAGGTGCCCTGCGGCGACGGCAGCGAGCGGTACGGCCCGACGGCCAGGTCATCGCTGGCCTGGCGGGCCGCGATGGCCCGCCGGCACAGCTCGAGCACCGAATCGACGCGCCCTTCCTGGTCGGCCACGTTGCACACCGCCGGGTCGGCCATCGGCAACCACGGGCGGACACCCGCCGGCGTGAACCCGCCGCCGGGCTCGGCGGTCCAGGGCATCGGCGTGCGCTCGGCATCGCGACCCTTGTAGTAGGGCCAGAAGCGGGCGCCCACCGCATCGAGCACGTCCTCGCGCTGCACCGGCCCGTCGACCAGGCCGATCTCGTCGCCCTGGTAGAGGAAGGGCGTGCCGCGCAGCGTGAGCAGCAGCACGAGGGCGAGCTTGACCTTGGCGTGGTCGCCACCGGCCCAGCGGGTGGCGAGGCGCGACACGTCGTGGTTGGACCCCGTCCAGATGGGCCAGGCTCCCTCGGGCAACAAGGCCTCGGTCTCCTCGACCACCGAACGCAGGGCTTCGGCCTCGAGCGGCGCATTGATGAACACGAAGTTGAAGCCGCCGTGCAGCTCGTCGTGCCCGTCCCCGTAGAACTGTGCGAGGACGGGCAGCTTCTCCACGTTGGTCTCGCCGATGAGCAGGCGCTCGGGCTCGTAGGTGCCGGCAATGACGCGCCAGCGCTTCAGGATGTCGTGTGCCTCGGGACGGTCGGTGTTGTAGACGGCGCGCTGAGCCATGAACTGCTGGTCGAGGGGGTCGTCCTCGGTGGCCGGCGGGTTGTCACGCAGCTCCTTGTCCTTGATCATCATGTTGCACACGTCGATCCGGAAGCCCGCCACGCCGCGGTCCCACCAGAAGCGCACGATGTCGTCGAATTCGCGCCGCACCTCCTCGTTCCACCAGTTCAGGTCCGGCTGAGCCGCCTCGAAGTTGTGCAGGAAGTACTGGCCGCTGGCCTCGTCGAAGTGCCAGGCCGGCCCCCCGAAGACGCTGGCCCAGTTGTTGGGCAGGCCGCCGTCCGGCTTGGGATCGGCCCAGACGTAATAGTCGCGAAAGGCCGAGTCACGCCCCCTCAGGGCATCGACGAACCAGGCGTGCTGGTCGCTGGTGTGGTTGGGCACCAGGTCCATCAGGATGCGGATGCCCCGCTCGCCCGCCTCGCGCACCAGCATGTCGAGGTCGTCCAGGGTCCCCAGTGTCGGGTCGATATTGCGGTAGTCCGAGACGTCGTAGCCCCAGTCGCGGTTGGGCGAGCACGTCACCGGTGAGAGCCACACCGCGGTGATGCCCAGCCGCTCCAGGTGGTCGAGCTTGGACAGAATGCCGGGCAGGTCCCCCACGCCGTCGCCGTCGGCATCGGCATAGGAGCGGGGGTAGATCTGGTAGAAGACGCCGCCGTGCCACCAGCGGTCGGGGTCACTCTTCGGGTTGGCTGGCGCCATGGGGCATCCCTCCGGCTCGTGGCGGTCGCCCGGGAGCGTATCGACACGGGCCCGCCGCCCGGCGCACCCGTCCGCCTCGGATCTGTCGCGCCGCCACCGCCAAGATCTGCTGCTCCAGAGCGAGGGAGAACGGGGTGTCCGCCGCGGTGCGCGTGATCTGGTGGCCGCGACGCCCCTGCAGCCCGGAGCCCGGAGACACCCGTCCCGCAGTGCCGCCGGCGGAGCCGTCCGGCCACCTCATCGGGCGTCGGCACAAGTTGGTCCAGGGCGGAATTCGATGCCGCCGCCGCACAATTCGCGCCCCCCGGGGGACACCCCCTTGCCAGCGCCCCGGAAAGCCCGCTACTCTGGCACTCGCAACCCGAGAGTGCTAACGAGTGCCAAGGAGGCCCGTTTCAAATGAGTCTGCAACCCCTCGATGACCGGATCGTCGTCCGCCCCGGCGAGTCCGAGGAGACCACCGCCTCTGGCCTGGTCATTCCCGACACCGCCAAGGAGAAGCCCCAGCAGGGCGAGGTGCTGGCCGTGGGCCCCGGCCGCCGCTCCGAGGACACCGGTGAGCTGATCCCGCTCGACGTCAAGGTCGGCGACACGGTCGTCTACTCCAAGTACGGCGGCACCGAGTATGTCCTCGACGGCGAGGACGTCCTCATCCTGTCCGCCCGCGACATCCTGGCCAAGATCGCCTGATCCCGGCCACATCCAATTGGCAGCCCGCCGCCCGGTGCAATCCGGGCCGGCGCGGCGGCCACCCTGCAGTTATTCCTGAGATTCGAGGACTCGAGAGGAGTTCCACACAGTCATGCCCAAGATCCTGAAGTTTGACGAGTCCGCCCGCCGCGGTCTCGAGGCCGGCGTCAACAAGCTGGCCGACACCGTGAAGGTCACCCTGGGGCCCAAAGGCCGCAACGTGGTGATCGAGAAGAAGTTCGGCGCACCGACCATCACCAACGACGGTGTGTCCATCGCCCGCGAGGTCGAGCTGGACGACCCGTTCGAGAACATGGGTGCCCAGCTGGTCAAGGAAGTCGCCACCAAGACGAACGACGTCGCCGGCGACGGCACCACCACGGCCACCGTGCTGGCCCAGTCCCTGATCACCGAGGGCCTGCGCAACGTGGCCGCCGGTGCCAGCCCGACCGGGCTCAAGAAGGGCATTGAGAAGGGCGTCAGGGCCGCCGTCGAGAACATCGCCAAGCAGTCCAAGGACGTCGGTGGCAAGACGGAGATCGCCCAGGTGGCCTCCATCTCGGCTGCGGACTCCGCCATCGGCGACGTGCTGGCCGACGCCATCGACAAGGTCGGCAAGGACGGCACCGTCACGGTCGAGGAGTCCAACACCTTCGGCATCGAGCTCGAGCTCACCGAGGGCATGCAGTTCGACAAGGGCTTCCTCTCCCCGTACTTCGTGACCGACCCCGAGCGCCAGGAAGCGGTGCTGGACGAGCCGGTCATCCTCTTCTACAACTCCAAGGTCAGCGCCGTGCACGATCTCGTGCCGGTGCTCGAGAAGGTCATGCAGACCGGCAAGCCGCTGCTGATCATCGCCGAGGACGTGGAGGGCGAGGCCCTGGCCACCCTGGTCGTCAACAAGATCCGTGGCACCTTCACCTCCGTCGCGGTGAAGGCACCCGGCTTCGGCGAGCGCCGCAAGGAGATGCTGCAGGACATGGCCGTCCTCACGGGCGCCCAGGTCATCAGCGAGGAGATCGGCCTCAAGCTGGAGAGCGCCACCATCGACCTGCTGGGCAGCGCCCGGCGTGTCATCGTGACCAAGGACGACACCACCATTGTGGAGGGTGCCGGCTCGGCCGAGGACGTGAAGGGCCGTGTGGCCCAGATCAAGCGGGCGATCGACGACACCGACTCGGACTGGGACCGCGAGAAGCTCCAGGAGCGCCTGGCCAAGCTGGCCGGCGGCGTGGCCGTCGTCAAGGTCGGGGCCGCCACCGAGGTGGAGCTCAAGGAGAAGAAGCACCGCATTGAGGACGCGCTGTCCGCCACCCGCGCCGCGGTGGAGGAGGGCATCGTCGCCGGCGGTGGCACCGCACTCATCCGGGCCCGCAAGTCCGTCCTGGAGCTGGCCGACACGCTCAGCGGTGACGAGGCGACCGGTGCCCGCATCGTGGGGCATGCGCTCGAGGCTCCGCTCAAGTGGATCGCGTTCAACGCCGGCCTCGAGGGTGCCGTCATGGTGAACACGGTGGAGGCCGCCAAGGGCAACCACGGCCTGAACGCCGCCACCGGCGAGATCGAGGACCTGGTCAAGGCCGGCATCATCGACCCGGCGAAGGTCACCCGCTCTGCCCTGCAGAACGCGGCATCCATCGCGGGCCTGCTCCTCACCACCGAGGCCCTCGTGGCCGACAAGCCGGAGAAGGTGGACGCCGCGGCCGCGGCGGCCGCCATGGCCGGCGGCGGCATGGGCGGCATGGGCGGCATGGGCGGCATGATGTAACCAGCTGCACCTCTTGTCGGCACCCCGGGCGTTACTGTCGGGGCGTGTCGGGCTTCACGGCCGGGCCTTCGGGCCCGGCCGTGGCGCGTCAGGGGGGAGCCCAGGCCCTAATCTGCGCCCTGTGGTCGGGGACCTGGACCTGGACCGGGGGCCGCACGGGCAGCGGCATGCGTCGACCACAGCCGACGCCGAGCGGACCCCCTGGAGCCGGCGACTGCAGGTGTGGCGCTCACCGCCGGGCCAACCCCGCTGGGCGCGGCCCCTCCTCCTGGCCGTAACGGCGCTCGCCGCCTGGGCCTACAGCTGGCAGGTCGGTTCCACCATCGAGATCTACTACGCGGCAGCGGTGCGGAGCATGGCCCAGAGCTGGCACGACTTCGTCTTCGGTGCGTTCGACCCGGCCGGGACCATCACGGTCGACAAGCTCCCCGGTGCGTTCTGGGTCCAGGCGCTCTCCGTGCGCCTGTTCGGCTTCCATGTCTGGTCGCTCATGCTGCCCCAGGCCGTCGAGGGGGCGCTGACCGTCCTGGTCCTGTTCCACGCGGTGCGTCGAGTGGCCGGGCCGGTCGCCGGCCTCGTTGCAGCACTCGTCCTCGCGGCCAGTCCCGCCACCGTGACGCTCGACCGCGGCAACATTCCCGACTCGCTGATGATCCTGCTCGTGGTCCTGGCGGCCGACGCCACGGTGAGTGCCATCGTGACCGGCCGCTGGCGGAGCGCCGTGCTGGCCGGGGTGTGGGTGGCGCTGGCCTTCCAGGCCAAGATGATCGAGGCCTGGCTGGTGCTGCCCGCCCTCGGCCTCGCCTACCTCGTGGCCGGGCGCGGCAACACCGTGGCGCGACTCGGGCGGATCGCCGCGCTCGGCGCGGCGGCGGCCATCGTCTCGCTGTCGTACATGACCTTCGTCACCCTGACGCCGGCAGCGCAGCGACCGTACGAGGACGGGAGCACCACCAACTCCATCTTCCACCAGGTCTTCGTCTACAACGGCTTCTCACGCGTCGGCGAGGCCTCCCCCAATGCGACGCTCGGGCGGACGCTGGGCACGCCGCTCTTCTCGCAGGCCGAGCCGCCACCGGCGGCCAACCGGCTGCTCACCGCAGGGTACGGCCATGACGCCGGCTGGCTCCTCCCGGCGGCCGTCCTGTCCGGCGCCGCCGTCCTGGTGGCCCGGCGGCGGCGCCCCCGCACCGACCTGCCGCGCGCCGGTGCGGTCCTCTGGGGGACCTGGCTGGTCGTGCTGGCCGTCGTCTTCACCGCCAGCACGACCATGAACTCGTATTACGCCGGGGCGCTCTCACCTGCGGTCGCCGCGTTGCTCGGCATCGGCGGCGCGCTGGCCTGGGAACGCCGGCGAAGCCCGGCCACGTCGGCGGCGGCGGCGGGCGTCGTGCTGGTGACGGTGGGTTACGCGGCGTGGCTGCTCCCGCCCGGGGGCACGGGGGTGGCGCCGTGGCTCGCACCGGTGGCGGTGGTGCTCGGGCTCGCGGCGGCCGCGCTGCTCGCATGGTCGGCCCGTCGCGCCCGACGCGGTGGCGATGCGGGCGCCGTCGGTTTCGACCTCACCGCGGCCGCTTGCCTGTTGGGCGGACTCGCCGTGCTTCTCGTACCGGCGACTGCGAGCGCGTCGGTCGTGTCGAAGGGCCTGGGCCCGTTCGACACCCCGTTTCAGCCGGTGGTGGTGACCGAGGCCCTCCGCACCGTCTTCGCGCCCCAGTCGTCGCCGCCGGGGCTGGCCGATCTGGAGCAGGTCCGGCGCGGCGCCCCTGCCTTGATGGCGGCGCAGACGTCCGCGGTGGCCGCCCCGTTCGTGTATGCGACGGGCGACGAGGTGCTCCCCCTGGGCGGTTACACCGGGATCATCCCGTCGCCGACCGTCGGGCAGCTCAGGACGCGGATCGCGGACGGGTACTTCCATCTCGCGCTGATGGCGCGGCCGGGTGCCACGGGTGCGACGGCCTACATCGCCGCCCACTGCATCCACGTGCCTCCGAAAGAGGGGACGGGAGCGTCCGTCCTCCCGAAGCTCAAGATCTTTTACTGCACCGGGTGAGGGGGCGTCGGCCGGTCCGACCGTCAGGGGAAGGCGTGGACGACCGCCCGGTAGTTGGCGCTGGGCGCAGACGGCCGGGGGGGCGGGGATGGGGCCGCCACGGGGAGGCCGCCGATGCGCCGTGCCAGCCGTTGCCGCGCACCGAGGGGGGCGGCGCCGGCCGGGGCCGGTGGTGACGGGGGTGACGGGGGTCCGACCACGCTACGCACCTCGGAGAAGCCGGCCGCACGGCAGAGGTTGTGCAGCGCATCGATCGTCGGCACGTACCAGTTCCCGAAGTCGGTCCGGAGCGAGCTGCCGGCATGGAACTGCAGGAGGATTTCGCCCTCGTGCCCCTGCAGGTGTACCGCCTCGGTCTCGATGACCGCCACCTCCTTGGTGACGGCGCGCACGCGCTCGAGGCAGGTCAGCGGCTCCTTCATGTGGTACAAAACGCCGAGGTAGAGCACGACGTCGAACAGGCCCACCCCGGCGAGGTCCACGGTCTGGAAGTCGGCCACCAGCGGCTCGACCTTCGACCCCAGCGCCGCCTTGGCCAGTTCGAACCCGCGCCGTCCCGGCAGGTCGGGCTGCCAGAAGTCCGTCTCGTCACGGGACTGGTCCGGCAGCACTCCGCGCTGGATGCACTCGGCCCAGTAGGCGCCGCGGGCGGCGAAGTCGACGCCCCAGGCGTAGTGGTCGAGTGCGACGACCCGGGCGGCGCCCGCCCGCTCGGCCAGGAACGAGTACTTGCCGTCCCACGCCCCGATGTCGAGCACGCTCCGGCCGGCGACGTCGGGGAGGATGCCCGTCCCCTCGTCCTGGGCGCTGTCGCCCTTCGTCACGACGCCGTTGCCCAGGTCGATGGTGTGGTACCAGTGCAGCGCGTCGGCCTGCGCCTGCAGGTCTGCGGGTGAGGTCATCGGTGCGAGAGCGTAGCGAGGCACCGGGGAGGGGCCGACGAGCGCCGTCCCCGCGGCGGGCGAGCAGGGCGCCGGTAGCGTGCGGGGATGTCCCGACCGGTACCGCCCCAGGTGATCCCGCGGCCTCCGACCTGGGAGCCAGGGGCGCCGGCGCCGTGGGCGAGCGCCCCCGAGGTGCAGCGGACCGGCATCGACGTTGCCCGTGTCCTGCGGGCCCTCGACGTCCTGGGGCAGCGTGGACCGGTGCCCGCCGACGTCGGCGGGGACGCCATGTTCCGCGGGGCCACCATCGTCAGCGAGGCCGAGCTGACGATGCCGAGTCACGTCAACGCTGGCGTCCTGGCCGCGCTCTTCGAGGAGGGGGGCGAGGCCCGTGTGATCCTGACTCGCCGGTCCTCGCGCTTGCGTACCCACAAAGGGGAGGTCAGCTTCCCGGGCGGGCGGGTCAACGAGGGGGAGACACCTGCAGCGGCGGCGCGGCGCGAGGCCCACGAAGAGGTCGACCTCGACCCGGCCCTGGTGACGATGGTGGGCTGGCTGCACCCGGTCACGACGCTGGCTTCGCCTGCGCTGATCATGCCCGTGGTCGCCGCGCTTCCGGGACGGCCGAACCTGGTGGCCAGCCCACGCGAGGTGGAACGGATCTTCGACGTGGCGCTCGCCGAGCTGGCCGACCCCGCCATCTTCCACGAGGAGCGCTGGCGGGTCCCCGGGCGCATCATCCCTGGCAGCCCCGACAACTCGTTCCCGGTGCGCTTCTTCGAGGTCGCCGGCGAAATGATCTGGGGCGCCACCGCCCGCATGCTCTCGGAGCTCATCACCATCGTCGTGACCGGGGAGACCGGGCTCTAGTGTCGTGACCAGCAACTTCGAAGGAGCGCGTCCACCACTTTGATCGGCCGGTCGAGCAGAGTGGTGCCGTGGCAATACGGGGTATCACCCGGCCAGGGGCGCAAGCTCCTTGCGGTCGAGCGCCGGGGCGGGGTTTGGCAGAGGCAACTCCGGGGAAACTCCCGTTTGGCTTCCGGCACGCTCGCGAGGCCGCGACATTCCCTCCATGACAGGTTATGGGGGTCAGTACAGCCTCAACGGTTGCCCGTGACCTCAGCCAAGGTGGCGACGGAGGGCCGAGGACCAGGAGTTTCGCAGATGGCGCAGAGCAGCGACCTCAAGATTCGAACCCAGTATCCGGACCCAGCCGAGTCGGGCGGGGGCGCCGACGGCCGTTCCGCCCGCCGGGACAGGAACCGGCTCGCGGTCATTGATGCCGCCATCGAACTCTTCTCCGAGGGCAACCTGCGGCCGACCTCAGCCGAGGTTGCATTGCGGTGCGGTCTGTCGCAGAAGTCCGTGAGCCGGTATTTCGAGGACTTCGACGCCCTCATCGCAGCTGCGGCCGCCCGTCAGATGGAGACGGTCTTCTCGCTGTTCCAGATCCACGCCATCGGCGCGGGTGCTCTCGAGCGGCGAATCGACGATTTCGTGCAGGTGCGACTCAAGGCCCACGAGGTCATGGGCGGTACCGCTCAGGCGGCCAACCTTCTGGCGTTCAACCAACCCTCGGTGCGAAAGCATCTTGACGAGGCACAACGCCTGGCCCGGAAGCAGGTTGAGCTTCAGTTCGCGGCCGAGTTGGATCTCCTCCCCGCCGCCCGGCGAGAGTCGAGGACTGCGGCCATCGACGCCCTGTTGCAATTCGACTCCCTCGACTATTTTCGGCAGCGCCGAGGGTTCTCCCTTGGCGTGACGCACGCCATCCTCGTTGACGCACTGACGCTGCTCCTCGGGCACTAGCGAACGTCCGAGGCCTCGCAGCTCTCGACTCGGGCGGCCGGGAGGCATGATCGGATGAATTTTTCGCGCTTGTCCCCCGATGCCATGACGTCGTTATCGCGACGGAACGTCACGGGCTCAACGTAAACGACAGATCCAGCGTCAACGCAGGTCACCCTGCAAATTGCGGTCTTTTGAATATTTCGGTCCTGCCCCGGGGGGTCGATCTGTTGCGTGAGCACCCGGCCGAGCGGTGCCACCGGCGTTGAATAACTGTCTTGACTCCGGACAAAACATCATCTAAAAAGTCCCCCAACGACCGTTTGTGTGAGTCGGAGGGGGGCTGCACGGCGGTTGCCGGATGCCAAACGGTGGCATCGGGCGTTAGGGGTACGGGGAGTCGAAACATGGGTAAGGGGTGGGGTAGCCGGTCGGTGCCCGAGCAGGGTCGAGACATGGCGCACACGGGGGTTGAAGCGAGTGGCACGGGACGATGCGTCCGCCGTCTCGTCGGCAGCCTCATTCTCGTCCTCAGCGCGTTCTCGGGGCTCGGCGCGATCGCCGTGGTCGCCGCCGCGCCCGCGTACGCGGCTGGTGCCCCCACCGTCGCCGGGGGATTCGGCGCGTTCGGGAACAGCCCGGTCGTCAACCTGACCGGGTGCACCGGGACCACGTCGTCGACCACCCTGACGTGCACCAACAACCCGATCACGGCCGGTGTCACGGTGGGGATGGGCGCGTACGGCGTCGACCTCGACAGCACCACGCCCAACTCGGTGACGACGGTGACCGCCACGACCGTCGTCCTCTCGGCCGATCCGTCCGCTGCGGTCACGGCGGCGGCCACGGAGACCTTCACCGGCACGCAAGCCATCGGGAACGCCAACGACGCGACCCTGTCGACCACGGTGACCGACACCGGGAACTTCGCCGACTACGGCATGGTGGCCGGCCTCGAGGTCTACGGAGCGGGCATCGCCCCCCAGACGACGGTCGTGAGCGTGAGCAGCACCAACATGGTCCTCTCGCAGGCGCCGACCGCAGCGTTGAACGGAACGACCCTCTTCTTCAACGCTCCCGACGTCAACAACGTGCTCACCCAGGTCTCCGGCGGGGCATCCAACGTCAACACCTCTTCGCTCACCGTCGTCAGCCAGCCCCCCGCGGCCGACGGCTACATCACCACCAGCACGACCAGCACCACCGGCATCGTCAACATGTACCAGGCACTCAACCCTGTGGACAGCACCTTCAGCGCCACCCTGGCCTACTGCGCCCCGGGGTTCACCTACCCGAGCGCAGGGAACTGCACCACGTTCGCCGAGAACTACAAGCTGGCCTCGAGCCAGGAGATGGGCGAGCAGATCGTCGAGATCATCGAGACCGAGAACATCTACGAAGGCGACTCCCAGGCCTATTTCGAGCCGAGCACGGCCGCGCAGGGGCAGACGATCACGCTGACCGAGGCCCCGACCGGCGGTGCCGTCCCCACCACCAACAGCGGGGCCACCGTGAACTACATCGACGGTGACACCTACATCATGCCGATCCCGTCCGGGCTCACCTACGTGCCGGGCTCGGTCGCGCTCGTTGGCGGCGACGCCCTCACGTCGGCTTCGGGGGCCACCACGGCCAAGTACTGCACGGCCGCGGGAACCGGGTGCACGGCCCAGATGACAGGCAACTACAAGACCACCTACCCCTACATCGAAGAGCAGCTCGGCACGGCGTCCACCGACGAGGCCAAGGGCGGGCAGCTGCACACGCTGCCGGCCATTACCGCCCAGTTCGTCGCCAGTGGCCCTTCGGGCTCGGTGCAGAACCAGTACGACACCGAGTACCTGGTCAACACCAACGTGACCGACATCCTCAACATCAACGTCGCCTTCGACGGCTACCCGACCGCCGGGCAGGTGGCGGAGCCCACCCTGCCGCCCTACGCGGCCCCGAGCTCGGTGAGCGCGGTCACGATCACCCCGGCCGTGACCGGAACCTCGACCGCCAACGGCACCGATTCGGGGGCGGACACCGGCGGCCAGACCGTGCAGATCACCGGCTCCGGGTTCACCAATGCCGGCGGTGAGCAGGTGAACTTCGGGGCCAACCCGGCCACCAGCTTCACCGTGAACAGCAACACGAGCATCACCGCCGTCGCTCCCGCCTCGACCACGGGTGACGGTGCCGTCGACGTTACGGTCACCAACGGCGGGCAGACCTCTGCCGTCAACCCGCCGGGGGACCAATTCACCTACGTCCCGCCCGCGGCACCGGACCAACCCGCGAACGTCACGCCCACGTCCGACAACGGGCAGGCCGAGGTGAGCTGGACCCCAGGGTTCAACGAGGGGTCGCCCACGCAGTCGTACACGGTGACCGCCACCGACGTCTCCTCGCCCTCCCACGACCCCAACAACGGTGGCCAGGGTCTCGAGACGTGCACCTACACGGTGACCGGCACCGACGGTCCCACCGACTCGTGCACCGTCCCGGGCCTGACCAACGGGGACGACTACACCTTCCAGGTCACGGCGACGAACGCGCTCGGTACCAGCACGGCGTCGCCGGCGACGGCCGCGATCGCCGTCGGCGCCCCCGCGACGCCGACCGCCGTCTCCGCCACGGCGGCACAGAACGCCCAGTCGACGGTGAGCTGGACCGACCCGGTCAACGCGGGCGCCGACCCGCTGCTGTCCGACTCGGCGACCGCCACGGACGTCTCCAACCCTTCGAGCCCGACGAACGGCGCGAGCTGCACCTACTTCGAGCCGGCGAGCCCCAGCTACAACGCGGGGGCCCCGGCCGACCAGTGCACCGTGACCGGGCTCAACAACGGGGACAGCTACACCTTCACCGTCTCCTCGACCAGCTCCGCCGGTACGGGCGTTGCGAGCTCGGCGTCGACGCCGGTCGTGCCCTCGACCGTCCCGGGTGCCCCCGCCATCGGGACGGCGACGTCGGGCGCCAACGCGCAGTCGGTGGTCAGTTTCACCGCTCCTTCCAGCAATGGTGGGGCCGCGATCACGGGCTACACGGTCAGCGCGTCCGACACCACCAACCCCACGAACCCCGTGGTCACGGCCTCGGGGACGGCCAGCCCGATCACGGTGACCGGCCTCAACAACGGTGACACCTACAGCTTCACCGTGACCGCGACCAACGTCAGCGGTACCGGTCCGGCCTCGGGCGCGACCACAGCGGTCCCCTCGACGGTTCCGGGCGCCCCGACGAACGTCACGGCGACGACGGGCGGCTCCGTGGCGAGCGGCGATGCGCAGGTCAGCTGGACTGCGCCGGCCAGCAACGGTGGCGCCGGCATCACCAAGTACACGGCCACCTCGTCCACCGGATCGAAGACCTGCACCGCCACGTCCACCCTGCCGGCGACCCCGGCGACCACCTGCCTGGTCACCGGTCTGACCAACGGGACCAGTTACACCTTCACGGTGACCGCCACCAACGCAGCCGGCACCAGCGTGGCCTCGGCCGCCGGCCCCGTCGGAGGCGTGATCCCCTCGGCGGTTCCGGCCACGCCCTCCGCCCCGACCGTCGCGGTGGCCGGGCTCAACGGCCAGGCCACCGTCACCTGGAACGCCCCGAACAACGAAGGTTCGGCCATCACCGGCTACACGCTGACCCCGACCCCAGCGTGCTCGGGCTGCACGGGGCTCACGGCCACGGCCAGTCCCACCACGGTGAGCGGCTTGACCAACGGGACCAGCTACACCTTCACCTTGATCGCCACCAACGGCAACGGCAACAGTGCGGCGTCGACGGCCTCGACCGCGGCGGTCGTCGGGATCCCGGCCACACCGACCGCACCGTCTGTCGTCTCCACCAGCACCGCCGGGCAGGACTCGGTCTCCTGGACGGCTCCCACGTCGGCCTCGGGCCCGCTCACCGGCTACACGCTCACCCCGTCCCCGGCCTGCTCGGCCTGCACCGGGCTGACCGTCTCGGGTAGCCCGCCCGCGACGTCCACCACGGTGGGCGGGCTGACCGCGGGGACCAGCTACACCTTCACGCTCAAGGCGACCAATGCCTCGGGCACGTCCGCCGCCTCGTCGGCCTCCACCGGTGTGGTGACCGGGTCCCCGACGGCACCGACGAACGTGGTGGCCGTGGGCGGAACCCCGGCGCCCAGCGGCGACCTGAACGTCACCTGGTCGGCTCCTACCTCGAGTGGTGTCGGCACCATCGACAGCTACACCGCCACCTCGTCCACCGGCTCGAAGACCTGCACCTCGACCTCGACCCCGCCGGCGACGCCCACCCTGGGCTGCCAGTTGACCGGTCTGACCAACGGCACGTCGTACACCGTCACCGTGACGGCGACGAACAGCGCCGGGAGCAGCTACAAGAGCGTCGCTTCGGTGGCCTCGCCGGCGGCGTTCCCGTCGACGACGTTCGGAGCGCCCACCATCGGTACGGCGACCTACGCCGGCAACCAGTCGGCGACGGTCAAGTGGACCGCCCCGAGCGCGCTGGCGGGTACCCAGCCGCCTCTCACCGGCTATGTCGTGACTCCGTACATCGGCACGACCGCGCAGACCGCCCAGACCTTCAACAGCACGGCCCTGACCGAGACCGTGACCGGCCTCGCCGCCGGCTCGACGTACTCGTTCACCGTGCAGGCGATCAACGCCAACGGAGCGGGGACCGCTTCGGCGAAGTCGAACACCGTGGCCGTGACCGGGTCGCCGGTGTTCACCTCGACCGCGAGCACCACCTTCGCCGAGAACACCGCGGGGACCTTCAGCGTGACCGCGACGGGTAACTCCGGCATCACGTTCAGCGAGACCGGCCCCCTGCCCTCAGCGGTCACCCTGGCGTCCAACGGCACCTTGGCGGGAACACCCGCCCTCGGGACCGCGGGCAGCTACCCGATCACCATCACGGCGACCGACTCCAGCAACAACACGTCGACGCAGTCGTTCACGCTCACTGTGACCGCGACCGCGCCGACGATCACCTCGGCCTCGTCGACCACGTTCGCCGAGAACACGGCGGGCACCTTCGCCGTCACGGCGACGGGCGACACCCCGATCAGCTTCAGTGAGGTCGGGACGCTGCCCTCGGGCGTGTCCCTGGGCAGTGACGGCACCCTGGCCGGTACGCCGGCCTTCGGCACCGCCGGCAGCTACACGATCACCATCACGGCGACCGACACCAACTCGAACTTCTCGACCCAGTCCTTCACCTTGGCGGTGACGGCGTCGCCGCCCGTGATCACCTCGGCGACTTCGACGAGCTTCGCCGAGAACAGCGCGGGGACCTTCGCCGTCACGGCGACGGGCGACACCCCGATCGGCTTCACCGAGTCCGGGGGCCTGCCCTCGGGCGTGTCCCTGGGCGCCGACGGCACCTTGGCCGGTACCCCGGCATCCGGGAGCGCGGGGAGCTACCCGATCACCATCACGGCCACTGATGCCAACGCCAACTCCTCGACCCAGTCCTTCACCTTGACGGTGACGGCGACCGGGCCTTCGATCACCTCGGCCTCGTCGACCACGTTCGCCGAGAACACGGCGGGCACCTTCGCCGTCACGGCGACGGGCGACACCCCGATCGGCTTCACCGAGATCGGGACCCTGCCCTCGGGCGTGACGCTGGGCACCGACGGCACGCTGGCCGGTACGCCGGCCTACGGGACCGCGGGCAGCTACCCGATCACGATCACCGCCACCGATGCCAACTCGAACACCTCGACCCAGTCCTTCACCTTGACGGTGACCGCCTCGGCACCGGTGTTCACCTCGGCCGCGTCCATCTCGTTCGCCGAGAACAGCGTGGGCACCTTCACCTTCACGGCGACGGGCGACACCCCCATCACGTTCACCGAGTCCGGGAACCTGCCCACCGGTGTCTCCCTGGCCAGCGACGGCACCCTTTCGGGCACGCCAGCCGGTGACACCGCTGGCAGCTACCCGATCACCGTCACGGCCAGCGACACCAACGCGAGCACCTCGACCCAGTCCTTCACCTTGACGGTGTCGGCATCGGTGCCGGTGTTCACGTCGGCCGCGTCGACGACCTTCACCGAAACCACAGCGGGCACCTTCGCCGTCACGGCGACGGGTGACACCCCGATCAGCTTCACCGAGTCCGGAAATCTTCCTTCTGGCGTCTCCCTGGCCAGCGACGGCACCCTGTCGGGCACGCCGGCCTTCGGGACCGCCGGCAGCTACCCGATCACCATCACGGCGACCGACGTCAACACCAACACGACGACCCAGTCCTTCACCTTGACGGTGACGGCGACCGGGCCGTCGATCACGTCGGCCGCGTCGACCACGTTCGCCGAGAACAGCGCCGGGACGTTCGCCGTCACGGCGACGGGCGACACCCCGATCAGCTTCACCGAGGTCGGGACCCTGCCCTCGGGCGTGACGCTGGGCACCAACGGCACGCTGTCGGGCACGCCCGCCTACGGGACCGCAGGCAGCTACCCGATCACGATCACGGCGACCGACGCCAACTCGAACACGACGACCCAGTCCTTCACCTTGACGGTGACGGCGACCGCTCCCGCGTTCACGTCCGCCACCTCGACGAGCTTCGCCGAGAGCGCCTCCGGGACGTTCGCGGTGACAGCCAACGGGGACACGCCGATCAGCTTCACCGAGACCGGGAACCTGCCCTCCGGCGTCACCCTGGCCGCCAACGGCACCCTGTCGGGCACGCCCGCTCTCGCCACCGCAGGCAGCTACCCGATCACGATCACGGCGACCGACGTCAACGCCAGCTCGACGACCCAGTCCTTCACCTTGACGGTGACGGCGACCGGGCCGTCGATCACGTCGGCCGCGTCGACCACGTTCGCCGAGAACAGCGCCGGGACGTTCGCCGTCACGGCGACGGGCGACACCCCGATCAGCTTCACCGAGGCCGGGAACCTGCCCTCGGGCGTCACCCTGGCCGCCAACGGCACCCTGTCGGGCACACCCGCCTACGGGACCGCAGGCAGCTACCCGATCATCATCACGGCGACCGACGTCAACTCGAACACGACGACCCAGTCCTTCACCCTGACGGTGACGGCGACCGCTCCCGCGTTCACGTCCGCCACCTCGACGAGCTTTGCCGAGAACGCCTCCGGGACGTTCGCGGTGGCAGCCAACGGGGACACGCCGATCAGCTTCACCGAGACCGGGAATTTGCCGACGGGCGTCACCCTGGCCGCCAACGGCACGCTGTCGGGCACGCCCGCCTACGGGACCGCACGCAGCTACCCGATCATCATCACGGCGACCGACGTCAACGCCAGCTCGACGACCCAGTCCTTCACCTTGACGGTGACCGCCAACGGGCCGTCGATCACCTCGGCCGCGTCGACCACGTTCGCCGAGAACAGCGCCGGAACGTTCGCCGTCACGGCGACGGGCGACACCCCGATCAGCTTCACCGAGGTCGGGACCCTGCCCTCGGGCGTCACCCTGGCCGCCAACGGCACGCTGTCGGGCACGCCCGCCTACGGGACCGCAGGCAGCTACCGGATCACCATCACGGCGACCGACGCCAACGCGAACACGACGACCCAGTCCTTCACCTTGACGGTGACGGCGACCGGGCCGTCCATCACCTCGGCGGCGTCGACGACCTTCACGGTGACGGATGCAGGTACCTTCGCCGTCACGGCGACTGGTGACAGCCCGATCACCATCTCCGAGTCCGGGAGCCTGCCCTCGGGCGTCTCCCTGGCGACCAACGGCACCCTGTCGGGCTCGCCGGCTGCGGGCACCGCCGGCAGCTACCCGATCACCATCACGGCGACTGACGCCAACAGCAACAGGGCCACCCAGCAGTTCACACTCACCGTGGACCCGGCACCGTCGACCTCGGTGCTCATCCCCTCCGGCGGGGCTGACCTCGGGGGGACCAGCACGACGCTCGATGCGACGGCAAGTTCGCCGGTCGGGATCAGCAAGGTCCAGTTCGTGCTGACCGGTGGGTCGTACAACAAGACGGTGATCGGCACCGCCACCTCCAGCGCCTACGGGTGGTACCTCCCGTGGAACAGCACGACCGTGCCCGGCGGGACCTACACGATCCAGAGCCTGGCCACGGATGCGCAGGGAGGTACGGGGTACAGCGGACCCGTCATCGTCACGGTGGACAACACGCCACCGAGCACCTCCGTGCTGGTCCCCGCGACCGGAGCGGACCTCAGCGGCACGAGCGCAACGCTCGACGCCACTGCCGGCGCCTCCTACGGGGTGGGGATCAGCAAGGTGCAGTTCGTGCTCAGCGGCGGCACCTACAACAAGACCGTGATCGGCACGGCGACGCTCACCGCCTACGGGTACTACTACTCGTGGAACACCACGGGCGTGGTGAACGGGACCTACACCCTCCAGAGCCTGGCCACCGACGCTGCCGGCAACACCACCTACAGCGCCGGCATCGCGATCACGGTGAACAACACTCCGCCGACCACGGCGGTGCTCGTCCCCGCGACGGGCGCCAACGTGAGCGGCACGAGCACCGCGCTCGATGCCAGCGCCAGCGCCTCCAACGGGGTGGGGATCAGCAAGGTCCAGTTCGTGCTCAGCGGCGGCACCTACAACAAGACCGTGATCGGCACGGCGACGCTCACCGCCTACGGGTACTACTACACGTGGAACACGACGGGCGTGGTGAACGGGACCTACACCCTCCAGAGCCTGGCCACCGACGGAGCCGGCAACACGACCTACAGCGCAGGCATCGCGATCACGGTGAACAACACTCCGCCGACCACGGCGGTGCTCGTCCCCGCGACGGGCGCCAACGTGAGCGGCACGAGCACCGCGCTCGATGCCAGCGCCAGCGCCTCCAACGGGGTGGGGATCAGCAAGGTGCAGTTCGTGCTCAGCGGCGGCACCTACAACAAGACCGTGATCGGCACGGCGACGCTCACCGCCTACGGGTACTACTACTCGTGGAACACCACGGGCGTGGTGAACGGGACCTACACCCTCCAGAGCCTGGCCACCGACGGTACCGGCAACACCACCTACAGCGCAGGGATCACGATTAAAGTCAGCAACTAGCAACTAGGGAGTTCCTGTCGCGGAGGGTCGCACTCCCCGGGTCCATTCGGCCTCGCGGAGTGCGACGCTGTTTTGGCGGTCTGTCGGCGTGTCTCCCCCCATGGCCCAGCGGTCCGAGCGGGCGATCCACCGAGGAGACGTAGTGCGAAGATCGATCGTGGTGCTCGTAGTGGCGCTGGCCGCATCACTCGCAGCTTGCGGGACGTCCCCGTCCACGTCCACGTCGACGTCCACGTCGTCACCGTCGACAACCGGCCACGTCGTCTCCACGCACACCGCGACCGGTGTCGATCAGCTCACCTCGATCTCGTGCCCGACGGCAACGCTGTGCGAGGCCGTCGGCTCGAATGCACTCAACGGTGAAGGGGTCGTCGTGACCGTCACCAAGGGGTCGCCCGGCGCGCCGCACCTGGTCAACGGGACCAAGTCCCTCCTGTCGGTCTCGTGTCCCACCTCAGCCACGTGCGAGGCGGCGGGTGTCGGTGGCGGCCACGGCGTCGTCGTGCCGATCACGGGGGGAACCCCCGGCACGCCACAGGTCGTGCAAGGTGTGGCGACACTGCAGGCGATCTCCTGTTCCTCGTCGTCGGCATGCCAGGCGGGAGGACGTGGAACCGACAGCGGAGCGGTGTCCACGGGCACCGTCGTGCACGGGGTGTTCGGCACCACCTCGGTCAACGGGATTGACTGTCCCGACACGAGCTGCACCAGTGTGGCGTCGACCTCCAACGGGAAGTACAACGATGTCCTCGTGCCCGTCACCGCGGGGATCCCCGGGAATTTCCAGGTCGTTCCTCCCGGCACGTCGACGTTCAGTGCCATCGCCTGCCCTGCTACCGGCAGCTGCGTCGCCGTCGGCCGCGGCGTCCGTGACGTCAAGGGAAAGAACTCGCCTGAGGCGGTTGTGCTGACCGTGAACAGCGGGAAGCCCGGACGGCTGGTGGGAGTCACCGACTCCGCCACGCTGCTCCTCCAAGCCGTGGCGTGTGCGGGAAGCCGTGAGTGCGTCGCCGTCGGCACGAATGGATCTGCTTCGGGTGCGACGACCACGGGACACGGCGTCTTCCTCGGCGTCTCCGGAGGCGTTCCGGGGTCGCTGCAGTCCCTGTCCGGGCCTCCGGTTGCGCTCGACGGGATCGCGTGCCCCACGGCGAGCACGTGCGAGGCGGTGGGCGACGCCGGCAACGGGGCCGCCGCGGTCGTCGTCACCTTGTCGACTTCCTGATCACTCGGGAGGGGAACCTCCCGAGCTCACGTGGCGAAGCGGACCGACAACCTCCCGAGCGGCCCGAACGAGACGTCGAGCTCGTCGCCCGGAGCGACGGCGACCGGGGCCACCACGGACCCGGCGATGATCCGGTCTCCGGGTCGGAGCGCGGCGCCGTGGGCCGCCAGGTACGAGCGCACGAACAGCAGGGTCGCCGCCGGGTCGTCCACCAGCTTGCCCTCGGCCACGACGCCGCCGAGCTTGGTCACCGTGGCGACCATCGCCCACGGGTCGACCCCGGGCACCTCGTCCCCGAAGATCACGCCGCGGTGACAGATGTTGGCGGCGAGGACGGGCTCGATCTCGTCGAAGGAGATGTCGAGGTCCACCAGCTCGAGGGCCGGTGCCAGCCCTGCGACCGCGCCGTCGTCCCCGACCCGCACCGCCACCTCGACCTCCAGGGCCGGCGCGGCCCACCCGGCCAGCGACACCGTGGCCCCGTCCGCTGCCACCCCGGTGTCGGTCATGTAGCCCACGACGGCGTCGGTCAGCCCGAAGTGCTCCTGAACGGCCGGAGTGTTGAACCCGATCTTCCAGCCCACCGCTACGGCGCCGGCCGCCAGCGCGGCGTCCCGGCTCGCCAGCATGGCGCGCATGCCGCGGGAGACGGCGGCGGCGGCATCCTGGTCGGCCATCCGGCGAGTCTCGCGCCGGCGGCCTGCACGGGGCTACAGGAGGAGGAGGTCAGGGCGGCCGGGTCCGGCGGACCGGGTCCGGCCGCCACGACGGGCCTGGTGGGCGCCGGCGCGGCGGCCGTTCCGCCCCGAATCGGGTCGTGGACGAGCCTGAGGCGAGGCGACCAGGGAGTAGGATGAGGGCTCGTCGGCGTGTCGGCCCGGCGTTCGAAAGAGTCGCAATCATGCCGGTGTGGTTCGTGAGCCGTACCGGCCCCACGAATGCCGGAGGGCGAGCACATTGGCTGAGATCGAGATCGGCATCTTCAAGTCGGGGCGTCAGGCCTACGGGTTCGACGACATCGCGATCGTCCCGAGCCGGCGGACACGGGATCCCGAGGACGTCGACGTCTCCTGGGAGATCGACGCCTACCGCTTCGACCTGCCGCTACTCGGGGCGGCCATGGACGGGGTCATCAGCCCCTCCACCGCGATCGAGCTGGGCAAACTCGGTGGACTCGGCGTCCTCAACCTCGAGGGCCTGTGGACCCGGTACGAGGACCCCACCCCGCTGTTCGACGAGATCCGCGAGCTCGACGACGACAAGGCCACTGCCCGCATGCAGCAGATGTACCAGGAGCCGATCATCCCCGAGCTGGTCACGGCACGCATCAAGCAGATGAAGGAGGCCGGGATCACGACCGCCGCCTCGGTGACCCCCCAGCGCACCGAGTCGCTGGCCAAGGCCATCCTGGCGGCCGAGCTCGACCTGCTGGTGATCCAAGGGACGGTGGTCTCGGCCGAGCACGTGTCGAAGACCTCCGAGCCGCTCAACCTCAAGCGCTTCATCCGTGAGTTCGACATCCCCGTGATCGTGGGTGGCTGCGCGTCCTACCAGGCCGGTCTGCACCTCATGCGGACGGGGGCCGTGGGTGTCCTCGTCGGCGTGGGGCCGGGCAACGCCTGCACCACCCGCGGCGTGCTCGGCCTCGGCGTCCCCCAGGCCACCGCCATCGCGGACGTGGCCGGGGCACGCATGCGCCATCTCGACGAGACCGGCGTCTACGTCCACGTCATCGCCGACGGCGGCATGTCCAAGGGGGGAGACGTCGCCAAGGCCATCGCCTGTGGCGCCGACGCCGTCATGCTGGGCTCGCCGCTGTCCTCGGCCGTCGAGGCCCCGGCCCGCGGCTTCCACTGGGGCATGGCCACCTTCCACCCGACGCTTCCCCGGGGGGCCCGGGTGCGCACGTCGGTGCGGGGGAGCCTGCGCGAGATCCTCTACGGCCCCGCCCACGAGAACGACGGCCGCATGAACCTGTTCGGCGCCCTGAAGACGGCCATGGCGACGTGCGGCTACGAGACGGTCAAGGAGTTCCAGAAGGCCGAGGTCATGGTCGCCCCGTCGCTGCAGACCGAGGGGAAGTTCTTCCAGCGGTCCCAGGGCGTGGGGATGGGCCACTGAGGCCGATGAGCACGCGTCGGTGACAACCGACACCATCCTCGTCGTCGACTTCGGGGCACAGTACGCCCGCCTGATCGCCCGCCGGGTGCGCGAGGCGCACGTCTATTCCGAGATCGTCTCGCCGGCGATCTCGCTGGCGGAGATCACGGCCCGTGCGCCCAAGGGCATCATCTTGAGCGGCGGGCCCAAGTCGGTGTACGAGACGCCGGCGCCGTCCATCGACGCCGGCGTGTACGAGCTGGGGATCCCGATCCTCGGCCTCTGTTACGGCGCACAGCTGATGGCGCAACAGCTGGGCGGCACGGTGACGCGCACCGGCCAGGGCGAGTACGGGCGCACGGAGCTGACGCAGACCGGCGCCTCGCCTCTGTGCACGGACTGGCCGGCGACATGCAGCGTGTGGATGAGCCACGGCGACGCCATCACCGCCGTGCCCGACGGGTTCGCCGCCACCGCCACGAGCGCCGGTGCGCCGGTGGCGGCCATGCACGATCCGGAGCGCCGGCTCTTCGGGCTGCAGTTCCACCCCGAGGTCGTCCACACCGACCGGGGCAGCGAGGTCTTCGACCACTTCCTCATCGACGTGTGCGGCTGCCTGCCGGGTTGGACGCACGTCTCCATCATCGAGCAGCAGGTGGCGGCGGTGCAGGCCCAGGTGGGCAGTGACCGGGTCCTGTGCGCGCTGAGCGGCGGCGTGGACTCGGCCGTGGCGGCGGCGCTGGTGCACAAGGCGGTGGGCGACCAGCTCACCTGTGTCTTCGTCGACACGGGCCTCATGCGCTCGGGTGAGGCCGACCAGGTCGAGGACACCTTCCGGCGCCAATTCAAGATGGACCTCGTGCACGTGAAGGCGGCCGACCGCTACTTCGCCGCGTTGGCGGGTGTGGTCGATCCCGAGCGCAAGCGCAAGATCATCGGCGAGCTGTTCATCCGCATCTTCGAGGAGGTGGCGCGCGATCTCGGGGCCGGTGGCGGTGACGCTGCCGCTGCCGCGCCGGGCGGTTCCGAGGCGACCGGTACCGGCGAGGGGCCGCGCTTCCTGGTGCAGGGCACGCTGTACCCCGACGTCATTGAGTCGGGGAGTGACACGGCGGCGAACATCAAGTCACACCACAACGTGGGCGGCCTTCCCGACGATCTGGCCTTCGATCTGGTCGAGCCGCTGCGCCTGCTGTTCAAGGACGAGGTGCGTGCCGTCGGCGAGGAGCTCGGCCTGCCGCACGAGATCGTGTGGCGCCAGCCCTTCCCCGGACCGGGACTGGGCGTGCGCATCATCGGTGAGGTCACACCCGAGCGGGCCGAGATCCTGCGCAACGCCGACGCGGTGGTCGTCGAGGAGATCCGCCGGGCCGGACTGTACCGGGAGCTGTGGCAGAGCTTCGCCGTCCTGCCGGCTGTCCGCACCGTCGGCGTCATGGGCGACGGGCGGACGTACGCCTACCCCGTCGTGATCCGTGCCGTCACGAGCGACGATGCCATGACGGCGGACTGGGCCCGGTTGCCCTACGACCTGGTCGAGCGGATCGCCTCGCGCATCATCAACGAAGTGGACGGCGTGAACCGGGTGGCGCTCGACGTGACGTCGAAGCCGCCCGGGACCATCGAGTGGGAGTGACCGTGACGCCGGGGAGCGGCGAGCACGCACGCCTCTTCGACATGACCGACGAGGAAGCCGGGGGCGACGCCGCGGCGGCGGCCGCGGGCGTCGACGACGGCCAGGACCGCCGGCGGCGCACCGCCACCTCGACAGGTGCCTTCTCGGGCCGGCCGGCCGCGCTGGTCGACGACCTGACCCTGCCCCAGCGGGCCGCGGTGGAGCACCGGGGCGGCCCGCTCCTGATCATCGCCGGGGCCGGCTCGGGCAAGACGCGGGTGCTGACCCGTCGCATCGCCCACCTCCTGGCCACGGGTGACGCGCCGCCGTGGGGCATCCTCGCCATCACCTTCACCAACAAGGCGGCGGGCGAGATGCGCACGCGTGTGGCCGACCTGGTCGGACCGCCCGCCGAGAAGATGTGGGTCTCGACCTTCCACTCGGCCTGCCTGCGCATCCTGCGCGCCAACGCCGACCGGCTCGGCTACCGCTCCGCCTTCACGGTCTACGACGACACCGATTCACGCCGCCTCATTGAGATGATCACCGCCGAGCTCGGCTTCGACCAGAAGCGGCTGCCCTCGCGGGCGGTGCAGGGCGTGATCAGCCAGGCCAAGTCCGAGCTGGTGGACTTCGAGACGTTCCGCGAGGACGCCCGCAGCGGGCCGGATCCCTTCCGCAAGCGCATCGCCGACGTCTACGCGCAGTATCAGGGCCGGCTGCTGGCGGCCAACGCGCTCGACTTCGACGACCTGCTCATGGTGACGGCCAATCTCCTGCAGGCCTACGACGACGTGCGCGCCACCTACCAGGAGCGCTTCCGGCACATCCTCGTCGACGAGTTCCAGGACACCAACCACGCGCAGAACGAGATCGTCAAGCTGCTGGGCGAGGCGCACGGCAACGTGTGCGTGGTGGGGGACTCCGACCAGTCCGTGTACCGCTGGCGCGGCGCGGACATCCGCAACATCCTGGAGTTCGAGCGCGCCTTCCCCAACGTCACGACGATCATGCTGGAGCAGAACTTCCGCTCCACCCAGACGATCCTCGATGCGGCGAACGCCGTCATCGCCAACAACCTCGGCCGCCAGCCCAAGGAGTTGTTCACCGTGGGTGACACGGGCGGCCCGGTCACGCGGTACCGGGCCGAGGACGAGCGCGACGAGGCGGCGTGGGTCTCCAGCGAGATCCTGCGCATGCACGAGTCGGACGGCCTCACGTGGGGTGACTTCGCCGTCTTCTACCGCACCAACGCGCAGAGCCTTCCGCTCGAGACGTCCATGAAGTTCAGCGGCATCCCCTACAAGGTGGTGGGCGGGGCCAAGTTCTACGACCGCCGGGAGATCAAGGACATCCTCGCCTTCGTCCGTCTCCTGGCCAATCCCGACGACGAGGTCTCGGCCCGGCGCATCGTCAACGTCCCCAAGCGCGGCATCGGCGACACCTCGGTGGCGCGCATGGCCGCCTGGGCCCAGGTGGAGCACGTCCCCTTCAGTGCGGCCATCGACCGTGCCGAGGAGGTGGGGCTCTCGGGCAAGGCGCTGAAGGGGGCCGAGGGGCTCTCCAAGACGCTGGCCGAGCTCCGCCCGCTCGTGCAGACGGTCAACCCGGCCGACTTCGTGCAGCTGGTGGCCGAGCGCACGGGGTACCTGGCCGAGCTGGTGGCCGAGCACACCCATGAGGCGGACGGGCGGATAGAGAACCTGGCCGAACTGGCCAGCCAGGCCTCCGACTTCGACGACGTGCTCGGCTTCCTCGAAACGGTGGCCCTGGTGGCCGACTCCGACGAGCTCGACAGCGACGGCACCCGGGTCTCGTTGATGACGCTGCACACGGCGAAGGGTCTGGAATACCCGGCGGTCTTCGTGGTGGGCCTGGAGGAGGGGATCTTCCCGCATTTCCGCTCCCTGGCCGAGCCCAGCGAGCTGGAGGAGGAGCGCCGTCTCTTCTACGTGGGCATCACCCGGGCCCGCCAGCATCTCGCCATTTCGCATGCCTGGTCGCGCACGACCTGGGGCCGCACCCAGCCGGCCATGCCCAGCCGCTTCGTCACCGAGGTGCCGTCGCACCTGGTCGAGGACGTGGGTCTCGGCTCACCCCGGCGCGGCTCCGGCTACGACTCGCTCTCGGGCGAGGAGCACCTCCCCGGCGCGACGTTCGCCCCCGCCGTTCCCCTGGCCGCCGCCTCCCGCGCCGCCCGATCGGGTGGTGGCGGGGCCGCCTCCCGGGGGAGCACCGGTGCCGAGGACCTCGGACTGGTCGCCGGGGACGAGGTGGTGCACGACCATTGGGGCCGCGGCGTCGTCATCAGCGCCAAGGGGGAGGGTTCACGGGCCCAGGCCACCGTGCGCTTCGACTCGGTCGGGAAGAAGAACCTCTTGCTCACCGCCACCCCATTGCGCCGCGCCTGAGCCTCGGTGGCGGGGAGGGCTCGAAAGCGACGTCGGGTCGCGGGGAACCTGGGACGCCGCCGACGCTCGTCCCCCTTGCGTTCAGGCCCCGGTGCGGCGCCCGAGGCGACCGCGCTCACAGTGGTTCTCCCACAAGAGCTGCACCACCTCTCGGGATTCCACCGGGGTGTTGATGCCGATGGGCGGGGCTGATTCGCCGTCCCGCCCGCAATCTTCGCAGACAACCATCCAACGACGGTCGGCCCGCTGCACGATCTTTGGATGGTGGACTTTTCGCACCGCTCGACTCCTCGCCAACCGCCTCGCGCCCGGGTCGACCCTATCTGTGGCCCACCGATCGATGCCAGGTCGTCGCGGAGCCCCAGTTGGTACGCGACGAATCCGTGAACGCCCCACCGCGGTCCACGACACGTCACGCGGGACCCCGCTTCCCTGGTGCCTTCCGCGCCGGGCGCGGGCTTGTGCGGTCAGGCCGAGGCGCGCCCACGTCGCTTGACGAGGAGGACGCCGCCGAAGAGCACGATCGCGCTTCCCGGGAGCATGAGCGCAAGGGGAACCTCGGGTGCCGGGTCGCCCGGCCCAGTCGGCCAGTGGCAATGAAACAGGGCGAAGTGCACCCAGTCCCTGAAGAACCACGCCGCCCGCCCACCGAAGAGCACGCTGCCCACGACCGTGTTGGTGCTCATGAACAAGGTCCCAAAAGGCTGGAGGATCGTCCCGACCCAGGTCTCGAGCGAGAACGAAGCCGAACGGACCCAGGGAAAGTTCCAGATCACATTGTCCGGCGTCACCCCCCCGCTCAATCTCACCGTCTGCGTCGAGAGGGACAGGGCGGCCGCGCCACTCACATTCACGACGACCACGGCTCCGGGCGGTGCGTGGACCGAGATGTTCGATGCCGCAGTGAGTTGCCGCTCGGTCAGGCCGAACACGTCGATACCGGGATCCCAGGAGGTCAAGTTGAGCGTCGAGGTGCCGGTGGCGCGGTTCGTCACCCCGAGGGCGGCAAAGTTCGACGAGGCAGCGGCGAGGTCCGAATCGGCGGCGGAGAAGGAGATGGGCAGCGAGGTGACGTGCGTGAAGGGCCCGACGTTCCCGCTCCCGGAGAACGACCCGACGTACTCCCCGTGGCCGTGGGCCAGGGCCGTGGGGCTCACCGAATTCGTGCCGCCGCCGAGATCCATGGTGACTCCTCCCGGGGCGTTCACGGATTCGGGCGACGCGCCGACCATGGAGGTCGTGATCGTGGCGTCCCCCCCGTAGGCGGCGGCGCCCTCGACCGTCTCGCCGCTCACCGTGGAACTCCCGGCGGCGTACTCGCCGTAGAGGAACGGGGCACCAAGCGGAATGCCGCCGGCCGTCGGTGCGGCCGAGGCGGGCACGCTCATAGCGAGGACGCAGGGGACGACGGCCATCAGGGCAACGCCGACTGGTCCCAACTTCATGGTCCGCTCCTTCGCGACCCAAGGCCGTCGCCGTGGTCCCGCAGCATCAACGTCGCCCCAAGTATGGCGGTTGCCCTCCCGCCGAACGTGACCGTTGTGGGACCGCGGCGTGAACTTTGGGTGTCCGGGCTTGACGCCACGCCTCGGCCGAGGCGGTCGTCGGGCGCCTGCACCACCTGGGCCTCCGGAGATCGATGCCATCCGGCCGGACACGAGGCGGTCCCGGCCGTCCCGCCAGGAGGAGTTGCCCCCGTCGCTGCCGGTCTGGCGCTCCCAGCAGGCCGTCCGTATCCTGGGACCCGCATGAAACGTCCCTACAGGGTGGTCGTGGCCAAGCCGGGCCTTGACGGGCACGACCGGGGGGCCAAGGTCATCGCTCGGGCGCTCCGTGACAGCGGGTTCGAGGTCGTCTACACCGGGTTGCACCAGACGCCCGAGCAGGTCGTCCAAGCAGTGGTGCAGGAGGACGCCGACGCCGTCGGGCTCTCCCTGCTCTCGGGGGCACACCTCACGCTGGTGCCCAGGGTGATCAAGATGCTGGCTGACGCAGGCCGCGGCGACGTCCTGGTCATCGTCGGTGGGATCATTCCCGAGGCCGACATCCCGGCGCTGAAGGACGAGGGCGTCGCGCAGGTCTTCACCCCGGGCGCCCCGCTCGACAGCATCGGGAGCTGGCTCGCCCATGCCCTCGATGCTCGCGAGGAGGCCCTCGAGGCCTGACCCGCCCCGGACGGGTACCCAGGTACGCCGTTCCCGATTGCCGCACCCGACCACCCCCCAGACAAGGAGACAGCACCCAAAGTGGACCTCTACGAGTACCAGGGCAAGCAGTACTTCGCCCGCTTCGGCATTCCCACCTCACCCGGAGGCGTGGCCGACACGGTGGACGAGGCCGTCGAGCAGGCCGAGTCCGCGGGCTACCCAGTCGTGGTGAAGGCCCAGGTGAAGGTGGGCGGCCGCGGCAAGGCGGGCGGCGTCAAGCTGGCCGCCGACGCCGACGAGGTCCGCCTGCACGCGGGCAACATCCTCGGGCTCGACATCAAAGGCCACGTGGTCAAGCGTCTCTGGATTGAGCACGCTTCTGACATCGCCAAGGAGTACTACGCCAGCTTCACGCTCGACCGCCCGGCCAAGCTGCATCTCGGCATGCTCTCGGCCGAGGGCGGTGTCGAGATCGAGGAGGTGGCCGAGACCAACCCCGACGCCATCGCCAAGATCCACATCGACCCGGTGGCAGGCATCACCGAGGAGCAGGCCCGCGACTGGGTGGACCGGGCCAACCTCGATCCCGAGGCGCGGGGGCAGGCGGCGACGCTGCTCGTCCGGCTCTACCACTGCTATGTCGAGGGTGACTGCGACCTGGCCGAGATCAACCCTTTGATCCTCACGCCCGAAGGCAAGGTGCACGCGCTCGATGCCAAGGTGACCCTCGACGAGAACGCCACGTTCCGCCATCCCGAGTGGGAGGAGTACGAGGACGACTCCGACATCGATCCCCGCGAGAAGATGGCCAAGGACAGAGGGCTGAACTACATCGGACTCGACGGTTCGGTGGGCATCATCGCCAACGGCGCCGGTCTGGCCATGAGCACGCTCGACGTGGTGACCCAAGCCGGCGGCGCCGCGGCCAACTTCCTCGACATCGGCGGCGGGGCCAACGCCGATGTGATGGCCGCCGCCCTCGAGGTGATCAACGCGGACCCGGCGGTGAAGTCCATCTTCGTCAACATCTTCGGCGGCATCACCCGCGTCGACGAGGTGGCGAAGGGCATCATTGAGGCCATGGGCCGGGTGAAGCTGTCGTCACCGGTCGTCATGCGGCTGGACGGCACCAACGCCGTCGAGGGTCGTGCCCTGCTGGCCGACCATCTGTCGGACACGCTCATCGCCGAGCCCACCATGCTCGAAGCCGCTCGCCGGGCCGTCAGCCTGGCATCGGCGTAGCACCCCGGACCCCGAGAGAGAACAGGAACCAACGTGAGCATCTTCGTCGACGAGACGACCAAGGTCGTGATTCAGGGCATCAGCCCGACGAGCCAAGGGCTCTATCACGGCCTGCGGAACAAGGCCTACGGCACCAAGGTCGTGGGCGGCACCAACCCCAAGCGGGGCGGTGAGGTGATCGAAGGCATCCCGGTGTTCGCCTCCGTGGCCGAAGCGGTGAAGGAGACCGGCGCGACGGCGTCCTTCATTTCGGTGCCGCCGCGCGCCGCGGCCGATGCCATCATCGAGGCGGCCGAGGCCGGCATCGCCTTCATCGTCTGCATCACAGAGGGCATCCCGGCCCAGGACGAGGCCGTGGCCTACAACCGCCTGGTGCAGGAGTTCCCGGGGACGCGCCTGCTGGGGCCCAACTGTCCGGGCATCATCAGTCCCGGGAAGTGCAACATCGGCATCACGTCGGGTGACATCGCGTTGGCGGGAGGGCCCGTCGGCATTGTGTCCCGGTCGGGCACGCTGACCTACCAGGCTCTGCACGAACTCTCCCAGCAGGGCATCGGGCAGACCACCTGCGTCGGCATCGGTGGCGATCCCGTGCCGGGCACCAACTTCATCGATTGCCTGGCCGCGTTCGAGGCCGACCCCGAGACCAAGGCCGTCATGATGATCGGCGAGATCGGCGGCTCAGAGGAGGAGCGCGCGGCCGACTTCATCGCGTCGAGCGTCACCAAGCCGGTGGCGGCCTACGTTGCCGGCGTGACCGCGCCCCCGGGCCGCAAGATGGGCCACGCCGGCGCCATCATCTCGGGCTCCCAGGGCACGGCCCAAGCCAAGATGGACGCGCTGCGGGCTGCAGGCGTCCAAGTGGCGCAGAACCCGACGGAGTGCGGCGAGAAGATGGTGGCGATCGTCCGAGCGCTCGGCTGAACGGCTGACAGCCCAGGTCGCGAGGGGAGCCCCCCTTCGGTTTCGTGACCGGAAGGTGACCTCCAGGCAAATCTTGCTCTGAGCCTCAAACCGCCGCTGTCGCCCCTGTGGCCTGGCTCTTCGTACCAATTGACGCAGCCGATCTCGACGAACGCCTGCTCAGGCTCTTAGAACTGCGTCACATTCGACGCCCAAAGGTCACCGGTCTGCCGTCGCGTCGTTGACGATGCTCGGACGCGCACCCATACTCCACTGAAACCGCTTCTCGTGCGCTCGCCCGCCGGTCATGCAGGCGGGTGGTGAGTTCGATCCAAGGAAGCCTCCATGCGCAAGCAACGTGATGATCGGAGCGCAACCGGCCTGAGAGACCCGCGGGGCCGTCGTCTCCTGGAACGCGCCATGCTTGCGACCGGCCTGGTGGCGTTGCCCTTGAGCGCGGCCATCACCACCGCGCCCGCAGCCCACGCGGCCTACGCGGGCAACAACGGGCCCATCGCCTTCGCGTCGACCCGGCTGAGCGAGGGCTCCTTCGGTGGAATCTTCGACGTCAACAGCCAGGCGAGTGGCCTCGGCAATGCCAACGGCGACCAGTCGGCGACGACCGGGCTGACCAACGGCGACAACGGCGCGGGGACCGATGCGGAGCCGTTCTTCTCGCCCGATGGCGGAACGGTGTTCTTCTCGAGCAACCGCGACGCCGGCGGCAAATGGGTCATCTACGACATCTCGACGGCCGCTCCCGAACCTCCGGGGTCGCCGACCGAGCTCTCACAGGTGTCCGGGCAGGAATCAAACGACGACTACGCCCCGTCGGTCGCGCCGGATGGGCGGACCGTGGTCTTCAACCGCAACGACGTGAGCCTGGACACCCTCGATGCCCACGATCTCGACCCGCAGAGCACCGTGTGCACTCTCTACACCCCGGCAGTCGGCCTGGCTGCGGTGAGTAACGGTCGCGCCAGCAGGGCAATCTTCAACCCGGAGAACCCGACCGAGCTTCTCTACGTCGGGGGCGACAACCACCTGCACCTTGTTGCCGGACTCCCCGCACCGTCGGCCACCGCGCCCACCAACCCGTGCGGAGCCGTGGCCGGTCAGAACGGCGTCACGGACACGGACCTGTCGGCGGAGGCGACCGATTCGGTCGCGGAAACCTCCGACGCCCCCGGCTCGTACCAGGACGAGAACCCCGACTGGAGCCCGGACGGCACCAAGGTCATCTTCGACTCGACACGGGGGGGCACCAATCACACGCTGTGGCAGATGACCAACCTCACGTCGGGGACGCTGACCGTGACGCCACTGTGGTCGGCCCAGGTCGGCTCGGGGCCGACGCTCAAGTCGACGACCGAGCCGGTCTACTCTCCGGACGGCACAGAGGTGGCCTTCGTCGAGCCCGGACAGGGCCAGAACACGTGGACCGGCATGATCGTGGGGATGGGCCAGGGGCTCACCAACGCGCAGGACGTGAGCCTGTCGACGGAGGGCAACGGCATCATCAACGACCAGCCCGACTGGGGGCCGGCCCAGCCGACCGAGGGGACCCCCGAAGTGTCGCAGGCGATCTTCCTTCCTGGCCTGGGCTTGCTCATCGGTGGCCTCGGGCTGGCGTACCAGCGCCGCCGCCAGGCTGCGCTGGTGAGGAGATCGCGTGCCTGGGCGGCGGAGCGACCCTGACGACAGGGCCACGGGGTTGACCGGCCACCAGGTGGCCAGGCCGCCAGCAGCACCCCGGGGCACCGCCCAGCTGGTCGAGCAGCCTACGGGGTGCGGCGAGGCCTGAGCGTTCGACTCACGTCGGTGGGCCGGCCCCGTTAGCGTCAGGGCCGATGCCACCTCCGGACCTCAGCAGCGGGATGGACGACACGGCCTCGACCGAGGCTCACGCGCGCCGCCGGTTGCCCTGGAAGCGCCCACCGACGGCCGTCGCCGCCATGCGCCTGGTCGACCTCGACCCGGTCGAGCGCCGCCGGGCCGTGATGGTCTGCGCTGCCACCATCATCCTCTCCTGGGTCTTCATCTTCGGGGCCTACTTCGCGCTCCCGATCGGGCGTGAATCGGGGCTGCGCGCCGTCCTCAGGCTGGGTACCGACATCGCGTTGCTCGGCGCCGTCATGTTCTGGCAGCTTCGTCGCATTTCCCAGGCGCTCCTGCCCGAACTGCGCTCTATCGAAGGGCTCGGCGTCATCGTTGCCGTCTTCCTGGTGGCCTTCTCGTCGACCTACCTGGCGATGTCGCACGAGGCGGCGACGACCTTCACGATGAGCCTCGACCATCTCGAGGCGCTCTACTTCACAATCACCGTCTTCTCCACGGTGGGCTTCGGCGACATCACTCCGCGCACTGACGCCGCCCGCCTGGTGGTCTCGATCCAGATGTTGCTCGACCTCGTCGTCATCGGCGCGGTCGTCCGTATCATCTTCAGCGCGGCGCGCAACCGCGTCGGCGCGACCAACGCCACCGAGGGTTAGCGCGACACCCCGCCGGGCACGCACTGGCGGGTCGGACTGCGCGCCCGGGTCGGAGGGACCCGGGCCGACGAGACTACGTGGGAAACGCCGTCGTCTTCGGAAGATCGAGTTGCTGGCGGAGGGCGTTGTCCAAAGTCTCGGTCGTGGTTGCTTGCGCCTTCAACTGGGCGAGCCATGAGTTCAAGCCGGTGGGACTCACGGCGCCGATGGACTTCAGATAGCTCGCCGTGATGACGAGTTGCGCTTGGTCGGCCTTGACGGCGCTCTGCAAGGAGGCGGGCCAGGTGATGTAGGCGAGTTCGAGGGAGTACGTGTTCAGCGCGGTGGCGTAGATGTTCGCCACAGGAACGACCTCGGCGGTCGTCAGCGCATCGCCACCGCTCGTCAATGCCTTGGTGGCGGTGGTATTCGCCTCGTTCAAGGTTCCGGCATACTGCTCGTACTGGGTCATGGCCGCGCTGGGAATCGGCAGCGGAGCCTGGGCCACCGAAGACGCCGTGTGGGTAGTGGGCCGAGTCACCGCCGTCGTGGCGGGCGGCTCGCTCGGGCCCGAGCCCTGGTTCTTGTCGGAGAGGAGCCGGATGCCTCCGATGATGAGGAGGAGGACGACGAGTGCAGCAATGCAGATCAGCACAACCTTGATCCGTGACCGGTTCTTTGTGTCGAGAACCTCTGGGTGAGGCTCGACGCCCGGCGCGCTGTCGGGCTGAAGGCCCACGGCTGCCGGGGGTGTCTCGTGGGACGCGAGAGGCGAGGCAGGCTCCCGTACCGACGCGGCGAGGATCAGCGTCGGCGGGTCTTGGGGCGATGCGGGCGGCGGAGGAAGCACGGAGGGAAGCGACGCGTCGGGCTGCTCGGTGGGCACGGGCTCGGCCGCGGTCGTCGAGGGGATCTCATGGGAGCCGACGACTGGCGACTCCTGGACGGGAGCGGCGACGATCAGCGTCGGGGGCTCCTGTGGTGCGGCGGGGGGTGGAGGTGCCGGGGAGGGAACCGTTGCGTCAGTCGGCTGAGCGAGCAGTGGAGCGGCCTTGGCGTGGCGTGGCAAAGGGTCGACCAAGGTCAGGGCGTCCGCAGCAGCCGGTGGCGGCGGGACAACGCCAACGTCCGGACCTCCGCGATCGTCTGTCGGTGCTGAGCTGATCTGGGCTGATCCGGAGGTCTCGCCGGGCTCACTGATCGAGGGTGGATCCGGTTCGACCGAACCCGACCGCCAGTCCCACTTGCGGATGGTCTGCATGAGTGCTTCGAGACGCTCATCGACCGACTGCGGGTTGTAGGGCCGCTCGATCTGGCCTCCGGCTGACGTTGGTTGAGCGTCGGCGACCGGGTGTTTGCCGTTGGTCGTCGTCCCGACGGAACCCAATTGGTCGCTCATCGGCGCATTCCCATGGGTTCAATCGTAACGGCAAAGCCCATGGACTCGGAGTTCAGGCCTGAAACCCGTATGCGCCGATACCCAACCACTTGTCCAGGCACACGGCTCAATCTAGTGGCGGGAGACGACACTGATTTCCGCTTCACCCGAAGTTTGGCCGGCGGTTACTTGCGTGTCATACAGGGATCAATCTCTGGTAACACGGATCATGATCGTCGCGAGACTCCGATGAACGGTGTCGGTCGCCCCGAGTTCTTCATCAAGTTTCGCGTCGATTGATTCCGCCCATCGATGCAGGGGCAAATGGGTAGATGGAACCTCGCGTCACTCGAAGTTCAGACAGCGATTACTCACGGGTCATTGCCGCCCCCAAATGTTCGTCTGGGTGAAAGAAGCCGTGGCTCCTCCGTGGCATATTTGAGCTGCTGCCTGGAGTTCTGCCGGTTGTCGTTGCTAGAGTCCCGCCGGTGAAGCCGGTCGCGATGAACGAGGCCGAGGCTCAGATGCGACTCCGGGCCAGCGTCTCGGGCTTGGCTGACCGGGTCCCTCTGGTTTCAGCCCGAAGTCTCGTGACACGGCCACAGCGCAACGGCTTTATCGGGCTGTTGGTGATCGTGGTGATTGGGGCCGTGCTCGACGCTCGGGCGACGGCCATCGTGCTGATCGGGTTGGCCACGCTCTGCTACCTGGTCGCCGTCGTGTACCGGGCGTACCTCTTCACTCGCTCGTCGAAAGTGGACGCACTCGAGATCGTGACGGACGAGGAAGCATTACTCGTTCCGGACTCCGAGCTTCCTTCCTACACAATCATGATCCCGGCCTACCGAGAGGCGTCAGTAATCAACAGGTTGATCGGGCACCTCATGCAGCTCGATTATCCGACGGACAGGCTCGAGGTGCTGATTCTCGTAGAAGAGGACGATGAGGAAACGTTGAGAGCGTTGCGCTCCGCCAGTCCGCCTGATCATTTTCGTATGGTCGTGATCCCACCGGCTGAACCCCGCACCAAGCCGAAGGCATTGAACTTCGGCCTCACCCTTGCCCGTGGTGACATCGTGGCCGTCTATGACGTGGAGGACACTCCCGATGTCCTGCAGCTCCGACGAGCAGCGGTCGCGCTGAATCGATTCGGGCCCGAAGTCGGATGCGTGCAGGCGAAGCTCTCTTATAACAACGCGACCCAGAACATGATCACGAAGTGGTTCACCATCGAATACGCGATGTGGTTCTCCTTCTTCCTTCCGGGTTTGTCATCGCTGGGTGCGCCGATTCCTCTGGGAGGGACGTCAAACCATTTTCGCCGCGGTGCTCTGCGCGACCTCGGAGGGTGGGATCCCTTCAACGTCACCGAGGATTGCGACCTCGGGATCCGGATGTTCCGGGAGCAATACGACATCAAGGTGATCGAATCAGTAACCATGGAGGAGGCGAACGTCGACTTTGTCAATTGGGTCAAGCAGCGGTCCCGCTGGTACAAGGGCTACCTGCAGACCTTTCTGATCCACCTCCGGGCTCCTGTGACACTTGTGAAACAGGTCCGCATGAAGGGTCTTCTCCACCTCTGCGCATTCGTCGGTGGTACTCCGATCCTTGCAGTCCTGAACCCCATTTTCTGGGCGGCGGCCATCGTGTGGTTTGTCGCGCAACCTGAGATCCTGAGACAGATCTTCCCAGTTCCCGTGTACTACCTAGGACTGATCCTGTGGTCCTTCGGGAATTTCCTTCTCTGGTATCTGACGGTGCTCACGGCGCGCCAGGTCCAAAACGAGGGCCTGGTTCTTGCGGCGGTCCTGGTCCCGGTCTACTGGGTCATGATGTCCGTCGCGGCGGTAAAAGCGATATGGCAACTGGTGGTCACCCCTTCGTTCTGGGAGAAGACCACTCACGGGATCGGTAAGGACCCAGACGATTCAGGCGTGGAGGAGGTCGAGATCCTTCACCTCGCTTCGTGAGTGCTGCCCGGACTCGACGAAGTACAGGGCTCTTCGCAGATGGTCGAAAGACGGCCACGAGCGCAGGCTTCGACCAGCGCGTGAGATTGCTTTCCCATGGGCGAACTCGACGCGACCAATGGGTTATTTCTTCGTGGCGCAGGGGCTTTTCGCTTGTGAACTGGAACGCGGAGTCGGGACAATGACGGTCGATGACCGAGACCCTTACCCCGACCACGCTGGAACCAGCCCCGCTGGAACAAACTCATGCGGTCCGGGCAAGCGCGGAGGTCGCGTCCCCCGGCTTTGATGAGGTGTCGGAGATCGCGAGCGCTGTCCCAACGCTCGCGGTGCCGGAGCGGCGAAGGGTGGAGGTTGCACCGTCCTCGGCGGATGAGATGGCGGCCATCGCCGAAAAAGCGGGCATTCGCCGGGTCCACTTCGTGGCTTGGCGCGACCTCGGTGATCCTGAAGCCGGGGGCTCGGAGATGCACGCTCACATGGTTGCGGAACAGTGGGCGGCCGCTGGGATCGAGGTGACGTTTCGGACTTCGACGGTTAGCGGCGCCCCGGAGGACATCACCCGCGGCGGCTACCAAGTGCTTCGTCGCGCCGGACGCTACGCCGTCTTCCCCTCCGCCGCCTGGGAGGGCATCCGCAGGGGGCACCGTCCCGGCGACGCATTAGTCGAGATCTGGAACGGCGTACCGTTCCTGTCACCGCTCTGGTATCGCGGTCCGCGCCTAGTTTTCCTCCACCATGTCCACGCCGAGATGTGGGGCATGGTCCTGCCACCCGTGCTGGCGCGTGCGGGCCATGTCCTTGAGCGCCACGTGGCGCCCCCCTTGTATCGCAAGAGCCGCGTGGTCACGCTGTCGGAGTCCTCGCGCGCCGAGATCGTCGATATGCTCGGCTTGCCACGTGAGCACGTCAGCGTCGTGCCGCCGGGCATAGATGTCCGATACACGCCGGGTGGTAGGCGTTCGGGACCGCCAATGGTGGTCGCAGTGGGCAGGCTCGCACCGGTGAAGCGCTTCGACATCTTGTTGCGGGCCCTTGCGCTGGCGAAGGTGTCTCTGCCTGAGTTGCAGGCGGTGGTGATCGGCGAGGGCGACGAAAGGTCAGCCCTCGAAGCATTGCGGGCTGACCTCGGCGCGACCGACTGGGTACATCTGCCAGGCCGCGTGAGCGACGAAGAGCTGGTGTCTTGGTACCGCAAGGCCTGGGTGGTGGCAAGCACGTCGCGTCGCGAGGGTTGGGGAATGACTCTCACAGAGGCAGCGGCTTGTGGCACCCCGGCAGTGGCGACGGCCATCGCAGGGCATACTGATGCGGTGCTTGACGGCGAGTCGGGCGTCTTGGTGGACGGCCACGGGCCTGACGGCATCGGGGATTTCGCAACCGAACTGACAAGGGTTCTCACCGACGACGTACTGCGGGCTCGCCTCTCAAAGGGAGCGTTGGCCACCGCTGGTGGGTATACCTGGGACGTGACGGCCCGACGAGTTCTCGAGGTGCTCGCCGAGGAGACATCCAGGCGGTTCTGAGCCAGGGGGGGTGGAGTTCCAATCGCCACCGGCGCAGGGACCGAGCCATTGCCCACCTTCCCAGGGTGCGAACGCGAGGAACCACGGTCAGCCTGACCGAAGACTTCCGATCCACGAGTTGAGGCTGAATACCCACCGTCACGTGGAGTCCGGACGCTGTGGTTCCTTCCAAAGACCCGAGGAACGCATCAAGGAGATTGGCCGAAGACCGCAGCGCCTGGCCCGCTCGGCGGTCGCGCCGGCACGACTGGCCTGGTGACAGATGTGGTCCGAAACGATGGGTCAGTCGAGTTCAGCCCGGTCTGAATCGACAGCTTCTCAATCGGGAACCCAAAAAGCGTGGGAAGTGCTCTCGCAGCTAGCCGTCGTCACCTTGACTCCCGCTCCGGAGGCCCCTAGGACCCTTCGGGCGAATGTCGCAGTACGTGGAAAAGGCGGAAGTCGGTGCATCCTGACCCCGACGTAGGTTGAAACTTGTGCACCAGTTTGGTGAATCCGGCACCCGTCTTCCACAGGGTTGGGTAAGTGGTGCTCAATTCGCTGGCCTCGTCGAGTGTGGCAGGGTCGGGCACCAAGAGGTAGTAAGTATGAAAAGCGATCGGATCGGCCAAGGTGCGTTGGAAGTCCCGGTCGTTGGGGATCACGAAGAGCCTCGGTTGGTCGCTGGTAACGATCATCTGTGGCACACAGCCAGTGGAGTCGGCATTGTCGACGAGCACGTCGCCGTCCGGGAGGTGGAGGGCTTCAAAGTAACGGTCCATTGAGTTGACGAACGGAAGAGTCTCCGTGTGCTTGAATTTGGGGTCGTTCGGATGGAAGATAAATCCAATTTGTTGAGACTCCTCGACGCCAATTCGAGGATTCAACAGGCCGGAGGCAGTGGACGCGGTCGTCGGGATCATGACCACCAGCGTTAGGAGAAGGGCAGCCAGTACGCCTGCGATCCGAGGCCCGGCACGAGACGATCGAGTTCGTGCGGGCACACCAACCCGAGCCGGGGCAGGGGTTTGAATGGCCGCCACCAGACACCCCAGGATCATGACGCCGAGCGGAATGAGGGCGATCCAGTACCTGAGCGCACTGTCGATCGCATTGCCCAGATACGAGATCATGTCGAAGCCCAGCGATCCTCCGAAGACGGCGACGGGCGCCAGAACCCGGGGGTCTTTCCGCTTGATGGCCACAACAGCCGCGACTGCGACCAGGACCGGCAAAAAGGGTGCAAGCGCCCCGACCGCGTGGACCACATAGACGACCCGCTGGGACAGGGTGCTGTAGTCCTGCCGTTGGTGGGCAAGACGTACGGATAGAGCCCCTCCATCCAAGAATTGTCCGATGATCACGTAGCTGATGGTGGCCCAGCCCACTGCAGCGGTGAAGGCGGGGGCAACGAAGATCAACAGGTCCGACATGGCCGTCCTGAGCCGAGGTGCGCGCCGTCCTTGGGCCCGCCAGTAGCTGACCGCTCCAACGGCCAGCCCTCCGACCAGAGCGGCCGTGGCAGCCTCATTGCGGGTCAAATAGCAGAACCCCAATGCCACTGCGCTGTAGGCAAGGGAGCGGAGATCACCATCGTGCATCCATCGCAACAAGTAGCGGGTGCACGTCGTCAGCGTAAAGAGGAAAAGAGCCTCGCTCATGCCGTTGGCGCCGTAGTACAGAATCATCGGATTCAATGCGAAGGACGCAGTAAGGACGATTCGGGGGGCACGACTTACTCCCCACTCGCGCAGCGCTGCACACATCTGGTAGACGGCGCCGGCCATGGAGAGCGCACTGACCAGACTTCCAGCCATGTTGATGTGCGAAAGGTCGGGCCAGAGATGATTTCCGAGCAAGACCACCAAGTCGGCAATGGACTGGAGCGGCTCCCAGACGAACCCGATCGCTGCCAGATGGCGGTCGTTGGAATAGAGAATGTAGAAGCCGTTTGCCATCCGAGAGAAAGCGTCGGCTGGTGGATAGGCGTGGTACTTGAAATCAAGCAGGAGGGCGAGGGCCAGGTAAGAGCAAAAGGCTAGGCCGAAGATGAATGGTCCGGCCTTGAGGATCCTTCGGGCTCGAATGCGTGTCGCGCTTGGAGAGGATTTTGCCGCATCGCTGTCAGCTCCGAATGCGTCCAGCCCGTCGATAGGCGACCCGATCCCATCGTCGACGTCTATGGGAACCCTGTCCAGAGTTGGGGTAGCGGTGTGTTCCATAACGCGGTCTAGGTGCGGAAGAGTGCATGTTCGTGCAAGTGCGAACTGGTGGCAGATACCTGAGCACCATCGCAATCAATGAGGTCGTTGGATGACGGACCCATACCGACCCGCGACGGCTTATTCTCGCCTAGCAATGGAATGAGAAGAAGTGACGCGACGCGAGAGCGAGCAACTGGCGCTCCGTGGCCTTGTGGTCATCCGTTGTGGGAACACAGTATGGCCCTTGCTACCAGCCGCTCTATTCACCATCAAGTCGGGATTCGAAGGTTTTGCCTGCCGTTCATATGCGCGTAAGCGGGCAGACACTCATTTCACATTCCTGTGGCTCGGCTGCGTGTCCGATTGCAGGTCAGGCGCAGTTAGCCACCAGGGGGCGAGTCCATGATGTTGAGCAGCGAGGTGTCGGTGGGCGCAGTGTTGTAACTACATGGTCCCAGAGAGTAGGGGGCCCAATTCCAGACCAGAAAAGCGCTGTCTCCCGCGGCGAATTGGGCCGACATTTTGGCAGACATGTCGAGTGCTCGTTGCTGAAGGCTTTCGCAGCCACTTTGGCCGATCCCAGCAGTGATGCCGACCTCTCCAGTGATAATAGGCTTGTCGAGCGCCTTGGCTTGAGCGAACCGCACCGCCATTCCGTTCCATAGGTCCCCACCCAGCGGTGCCGACCCGTAATAATCGTGGACGCTCAGTACGTCGATTCCAGGAGAAGCTCCCACGCGTTCATAGTCGCCACCGGAGGTCCCACATTGCCCTCCACCGAGGAATCCCGCTTCGACTAGATGGTTGGGGTCCAGCAGATGAATTTGTTCTCCAACGGTCGTGAAGAAATAGCTCAGCGCCGTTGCGGCGGAGTTCTCATCCGGACAGACGGGATTGGCGCAGTTCGCAGAAATCGATGTTCCCGGACAGCTTGATGCCTCGGCCTCGCTCATTGGTTCCCACATGCCAAGGGCCGGTGAATCGGCGTAACGACTCACAAGGGCGTTCATGTAGTCCCAGTAGGAGAGAGGGGTGAGGCCGCTTCCGTCGGAGTTGTCGGAGGAGTTGAACACATCCCTGAACCCGCCGGAATACCAGCTGGGATCCTGCCAATGACCACCATCACAGGTACCGGACTGGTCACTGATGCTCGGGATCAGATAGACGTGGTACTTGGCCGCCGCATAGAAGATGTTGTCGAGAGGTTGCCAGTCGATCTGGTCGGTATGGCCGTTTGTGGCTATCGTGCCTTGAAAGGCCCAGAACCGGACCAACGAATCAGGTCGAAGCGAAGCGAAGAAAGCGTCGATCTGAGCACTCGTGGGCATCCCGCCGCATCCCGCGTTGGTGCCCCAGTCCGTGGCCAGCTGGAAGGCATTGAACCCAGTGAACTTCGCGGACACTCCTCCGATCTCAAGGTTTTGACCCTGTGCAGTGATGGGCAGTTGACCGGTTGGTGCATAGACGAAGTGATCGCCGGCGGTCACCGCAGTGGTCCCGTCCGGCATCACGACGCGGACATCCACCGTTCCCGCTCCGACAGGGGCCACAGCGGTGATGGACGTCGGTGATGTCACCGTGAAGTCTGACGAGGCGTTGCTGCCGAAATAGACAGCAAGCGCGTCGGTGAGGTCGGTTCCCGTGATCTTCACGGTGTCGCCGCCCCCAGCCGTTCCACTCGCGGGGGAGATGCTTTTCACTGAGGAAGATGTGACCGTGTTGCTCAACGAGACACCGGGACTCACGGAGCCGGCGGAAGCCCCTGACGCCACCGTTGCAGTCGTCGCTTGACTTGTGGAGGGCACGGTGACCGCCGAAGCCGCGGTCGCGCTGGCGGTGACCGAAGACTCATAGTCCTTGGCATCACCGAACGGATGGACCCCTCCATCCGACGTCAGTACCCAATAGCCGCTTGAGGAGCTAGCCGCCATGGACGTGGCAGGAGCCGGCCATCCCTTGAGTGATCCTTCGCGGCCAGCGTCTCCGAACCCGTAGACGGTGCCCTCCTGGTTCACCAACCAGTAGCCGTCATTATCGGGTGTCGGTGTCATGTTGACGATCGGACTGGCAGGTGGGCTTGACCCGAGCGACCCCTCGAAGGCGGCGTCTCCGAATGCGAAGATCCCTCCGTCGGATGCCACCAGCCAGTAGCCGTGTCCGTCACGGGTGGGGGCCATGCCGACAATGGGGTCGTTAAGGCGGTGGGATCCCATCGAACCCTCGAAGGCGGCGTCTCCGAATGCGAAGATCCCTCCGTCGGATGCCACCAGCCAGTACCCCCCGCCGTCGCGAGTCGGAGCCATTCCGACGACAGGTTTGTTGAGGTGCATGGAGCCTGTGGACCCCCAAAAATGGGCATTCCCAAATGTGAAGATCCCGCCGTCGGACGCATCGAGCCAGTAGCCACCCCCGTCGGGAGTGGCGGCAATGCCCACGAGGGGCTGGTTGACGGTCCTACCGGAGAGGTCCCCGTGCGACACTGCGTCGCCAAAAGGCTCGACCCCACCGTTGTTGGAGGCTACCCAGTAACCACCACCGTCGGCGGTGGCGGCGATCCCGATCCAATTCGTTGATGTGCTCCCCGCCGATGCAGCCTGCGAAGGTGGAGACGCCGCCAGGACGGGGACAATCCACCCAGCCAGGACGAGCATCGCAGCGGCGACGACGACAACTCGGATCCGTACGATGCGCGTCCCTTCGACCCTACGAGCGACGACGTGCGGACCAAATCGGAGCACTGACCCCCCCAAGCGATACGGGAATTGGCGTGCCGGGGCTGCCCGCTTGAGCCCGACTTGTGCTGCACGCTGAGCGCCAAATCCCCGCCGTTTCCGTTTGCGGGACACTGAGGTTGTCGGAAGGTCTGGCATTGACCGTGAGCCGGGATCCGTCATCGCCATCCGATTTGTGGGCGAATTGATGTGGTCGGAGCGGGTCGCCACTCCGTGTTTCGATCCCTGTTGGGAGCGACGGGCACAAGTAACAGGTACCCGACCCTCAGAGGCTCCAAGCCCGGTTTCCGGTTAGCCCACCCAAGGAATTGGATCTGGGGGCCTTATGGGCAATGAGCGAACAAATGGAACGTGGACATCGAGCCGGGACATGCACCCTGGGGTCCCTTGCCGAAGCCGGCGTCCGTGAAGTTGGCTGCCGGCGACACCCCAGGCGCCGGACTGCCGCAGGTCACGTGGGCCAGCGCAGTTCGACCTCTGTCCCACGTGTCGATACGGAATCGCGGGCGCGACATCCAGGTGAAATCTCGGTCCCGAGGGATGCGCCGCGGCGCCGTTGGGGCTAGAAGTGCGGTTGCGGATGGGTTCGAAAGGCGCGTCGGAAGGTTGCATGGTGAGACGTGAAGTTGGGCGCGGGCTTGCACCAGCCGACTCGGGAATCTTGCTCGCATCCCTTTCCCGTCTCGTCCTCCCGGAGGGACGGCTACCCATCTGGCGATTGGTCTGCGTCGTATGTGTCCGCCCCCGCAATCTGCGGGTCATTGCGTGGGTGATACTGGCTGGCTCGGGTGCCAGTGTCAGGCCGATGGCGGGACCCCTCAGGCCGGCATGACGGCCGTGCCGCCGAAGACAGGTTCCGAGGGAGAGCCCAGCGTGCCAGAGGTGGCCGCTGGTCTCGAGATGGCTGAAGGGGCGCTGATCGACACCGTCGCCCTTACGCCGACGGTCGGGCTGGTGACCGACCCCTGTGAGGACAGCTCGTTAGTTGGGGGGATCGTGGCAGCGGGTCCATTGGCCATTGGCGGAGTGGTGGCGAACCTGCTCAACATCCTTGGCACGGTCCTCATCGCCCGGCTGCTGACGAGCCACCAGTACGGCTCCGTAGCGCAGCTGCTCGGCCTCTTCTTCGTGCTCTCCATGGTCGGCTCGGCGCTGTTGGTCGGCGTCGTGCGCAGAATCGCCCAGCGAGCCGCGGAAGGACAGGAATCGTCGGCGCGTCTGTGGTGTCAGCGCCTGTATCGCCGCAGCCTGCTCGGGGTGGCCGCATGGTGCGTCTTCGCTATCGCACTGGATCAGCCGCTGTCCCGCGCACTGCGGATCCCAGGCGACGGGGCCGCCGCGCTGACTCTGATGGCCGGGGGAGTGTGGCTCCTGCTTTGCATCGACCGCGCCGTTCTTCAGGTCCACCGTCGCTATCGTGGCCTCGGCCAGAACTTGATCGTCGAGATCGGCGTGCGCACGGTCCTGATGCTCTCCTTCGCCGCGGCGGGCTTCGGGGTCGCCGGCTTTGCGGTTGCACTCCTGATCGGTGAGATCGCCGCATCCATGCACGCCCATATGATCGCTGAGCGCGGCGTGGAGCTCACCTGCCGACACCGACATCGAGCGGCAAACCGGATCCAGCGCACGCAACCTTTCCTACGACCTGGCAGCGGCGCTGGTGGGGTTTGCGTTGATCGGTGTGCTTCAGAACGCCGACATCATCCTGATCGGGCGGCTACAGCCTTCGAGCTCGGGGTCCTATGCCGCGATCTCGGTGGCCAGCAAGGCGCTCGTATTCGGGGCCATTCTCCTGGGCAGCTACGTTCTGCCCGAGACGGCCATTCGTTGGCATCGGGGGGACCACGCACTGCGGCAGTTGGCCGTGACCCTGGTCTTCCTCGCCGCGCCGACGCTGTTGCTCCTGGTGGCCGCGCTGGTGGCTCCCAAGCAACTCCTCACCATCTTCTTCGGAGCCCGGCTCAGCAGAGGCTCGCCAGCGTTTGCCACGCTGGTTGGAGCGATGGCATGCCTGGGGCTCACCGTCGTCTTGACGAATTACCTCTTCGGAGCGGCCCGACGCTGGATCGTGGCGCTGCTCGCAGTCGGCGTGGTGGTGCTCCTCGTGCTGATCCACCTGGCCGGTGGCAACATCGTGGCCACGGCGCGTGCCGAACTCGTCGTCCAGGGCGGCTTGGCCCTAATGGTGACTGTGGCGTTCGCTCTCATTCACGTGCGTTTTCACCGGAGTCGTCGGTCCGTGCAACTCGTGGCAAGCATCCAAGCTGTCAGCCCGAGTTGAAATGACGGCCCACGCAGCCGAGGCACTTCATAGCGACCACCCCCTCCGAGCTTCGCTCAGTTAGCAATCGAATTCGCTCCCCAACGATCTGGCTCGTTTGACGACTCCTCGGTGAAATCGATAGACGGAATGCGTGTGAACCCCGTCGATGAGGCCACCTCATGCACACGGGATCGCAGCAGTTGCCGGGCAAATCTCAGGCCCTCCCGCAGGCTCGCCTTGGATGTACCGCTTTGACGACGTCCGAAAGTGAAGGGAACTTCAAGGGCAGTGGACCACCAACCCTGTGCAAGGACATCGAGGAGGATCTTGAATCCTTGGGACTGCATCTCGGTCGTTGCGACGACGTCAGCCCTGATCGCAAAAAAGCCGCTCAAGGGGTCTCTCACGCCTCTGGAACGTGGAATCGCGAGGTGAGCTGCACGCCGCGTCACATATGTAATAAGGCGTCGGGTCCTGCCGGACAAGCCTGACGCGGTTGCTCCCGGAACGAATCTACTTGCAATGACGACATCGGCGAGCCGAAGCTCCACGGCGGCGGCCAGGGTTGCCGCGAGCTCCGGTGGATGTTGAAGGTCGCCATCCATCACAACGAGAATGTCCCCGCTGGCCACGGCGAAACCGTCGAGTACCGCCCCACCAAGGCCTCCGGAGCGTTCTGCTGGCTGGCGGTGCACGAGTTCGATCGGCAAAGTCATCTGGAGCGACTGAATCCGACGAGGAGTGTCGTCGTCGCTGTCGTCCACGAATACGAGCTGCCACTTAGAGCATGCGTCGAGAGCACAAGCGATCCGCGTGGCGAGTTCATCGACGTTGCCTTGCTCATTGCGGGTTGGCACTATGACTGACACGGAAGTAGTGCTCAGCGAAGGATTCACATCGACACATCCAGACCAGACGGTTCAGCGGAGCCCTGCGGCGCACGCCTCCGAGCGTCCAACGTTTGGTAGTGACCGTCTAGCGAGCAACTGCTCGAGGACGGGTCGGTAGGAGAGTGGGTGGATCGAAGGCTGACGGCAGAGAATCGGGAGCCTTGATTCATCGCTTGTTCGAGTCTCGCCATACCGTGACGACAACCGTCTTTGGCCAACAGCTTCATGCCAGACTGCTCCTTGGTCGTTGCGTCCCAGCTTTGCCTGTTTTCGTAAGGCCGCGGAGTTGAGCAAACGGTAACCAGGGTTCAGACAAGGAAGCAACGAGACGGCCCAGATGTTTGTGCAAATTCACCCAACAGTCCGCGCGAGTTAACCAAACGGTGTGAATCCGGGGCGAGATCGAGCGTCAAGTTCGCTGGGGAGACACTGTTCCAGCATCCGGAGTCTTTGGGTGTGGCGTATGAGGTACGGCTGAAGGAACGCGCCGTAGACCAGCCTATGAAGAGATCCGAGACCTCCTCGTTGCCGTCAATCCATCGCCGTGATCCGAAACCATGCTGAAGCAGCAGCTTTTGATGAGCGATTTCCTGCCAGGTCCAACGACTGTCGGCGGTCCAGGAAGGCAGCGGATAAACGGTGCGATCTGCCAGCCCTGGTATGACGCGAAGGTTGGCCTTGACGGGCGGCTTGATAGAGGGCGCAGCCGAAAGAACGTGATTCTGAGCGATACCTAGGTGGTCACCAGTCTCCGTCGGGTACCGAGTATCCCGGCAACCTTCCTCGCCACTCTCTTTCGGTAGCGACTCTCGTCCCCGAAATCTGGTGCGACGTCCGCCACGCTGAAAGCGAAGAAGGGGTCATTGGCGTCATAGGAGGGCCATGAACCGGCGCCTTGGATGTCGTCGAAGACTCCCCGGGACATCTGATGGGCCACAACGACGGCTCGCCCGATGGCCTCTTCTAACGTCTGGCAATCAGATGTCGATGCTTCGACCGTGGCCCAGTCGATCTCGTATTGCACGGATCCGCCGCGACCCACCGCCCCCGCTGCGTTCTCGAGCATCAAATGCTCAAGAAATTTCGCGCGCCAGATCGAGTGATCCGTTGGCAACGGAAGTGGTTATGGAAGCCGATTCCGGTGAGAACCGGGATTGTTGAGCGAGAACCGGAGGGCCAGGTCGAAATTCAGATGGAGGGTCCTTGGGCAGTCGTGCTGTCGTCGAGAATCTCATTCGGGAGTGCAAGGCGCTTTCACCATTTTCAGTGCTTGCAGACCGAGGCCGGCTGCAAGCGGTTCGAGGTGGACTCGTTAGCCGCTTCCAGGTTCGCCGGAGGAATGATCGATTTGCGTCATTCCTCGCTCGCTCGCCGGAGTCAACATGGAGTTCAATGCACCCAGTTCCTTGACGAGCTCGTTGTTCACCGTAGTGAAGCCAGCAATCGCTGACTGCAATTCCTGGGCAGTCTTTGTGGACAGAAACGCGGCTTCTTGCGCCTGTCGACGGATCTCGATGGCTTCCTGGGTTGCTTCAGTGAGGATCGCTTTGGCCTTGTACTCCGCTGCGCAGAGAATCTCATGAATCTGCAACTCGAGCCTCGATAAGGATTCTTCGGAAAAGCGCTGTGCTTCGACAAAGAGACGACCGATCTCGGATTCCGTCACTTCGACGTTCGCAGCGCTTAGCTGAGAGTTTGCGGCTTCGAGGCGGCGCTGCAGAGTTTCAATGGTTGTGGCGATCGATTGCAACTCAGGATTTGTCCACTCAACACCAGTTCCAGCGGTTTGAGCCGCTTCCGCGGCGTGGTCACCGTCTGGCTGATTTAGAAGATCGAAGGCGTCCGACATGATTGCGTCCGGGTCAAGTTCTCTTAGAGCGTCTGAGTAAATATCGTTGCGCACTCGGGGACAGCAAGCACCGAATCGATTGGTTTGGTGCTCATTCCCCAAGTCTTACCCGCATCCCTTCGGGACGGACAAGTCAGAATTCGAAGGTTTGCCTGCCGTTCATCCTTGCGTAACGCGGGATACGCCCACTTCACTTTCCAGATTCCGGTCGGGCACAGGAATCCGTCATGCTCGTGGACCCCGCCTCATCCTGCCTTGGGATCGGCTCTGCTGCAGGTAGAGTCAGCAACTCATCCTTCCGATGACCCACCGAGCCCCAGCGCACTGAAACAGTGGACACCACCACCAACTGGAAACCCGATCCTTTCGGGGTTCATGAACTCCGATTCTTCTCGGCAGATGGCAAGCCCACCCTCCTCGTCATGGATGATGGCAAGAGGTCCTACGACAAACCTCCAACAATTCAGACTGAGGGCCCCACAAAAGTGGATCAACCCGGGTCGGATGTGATGCCGCCGCAGCAGTTCATTCCCGCGCAGACCCAACCGCCAGATCCCGCCGGCCTAGCGGCAGTGCCCCCGCCTCCGGAGGAGGCCGGACAAGCTCGCGACCATGAACCTCCGAGAGACGAGAGCCAAACCGAGTCGGATCTGATGCCGCCGCAGCAGTTCATTCCCACGCAGAGCCAACCGCCTGCTCCCGACGGCCTAGCGGTACCCGAACCCATGACCCAGCCAACACCGCCCGAGCCGAGTCAAGAGCAGGTTACAGCCCCCATTCCGGGTCCAACGGGTGTCGTGCGTGAGGAGCCCGTCTCCGTCGCCGACCCGGCGCCACCATCAGATCAATTCTCGCGACGGGCCACTGACGATGTGAGAGAGCGCAACCAGGAACCCATGAGCCATGCGTTGAAGGTCGCCTATGGCGTCGTGTGTGGCGTGCTGGCTCTCAGTGCTCTTGGTGTGCTGTTCGTCCGCCTCCATCACTCGGATGGCGCGCACCCGACACGAGCATCAGCCCCAACAACGACGACAACATCCATGCCCGCGAAGGATCCAAATACCGTCGTTCTGCCATCGAGGCTGAGTCCCAGTGCAGAGGTCGCAGCCGACGACTTGGTGACGAGCTGGTCGATGAACAATCGATTGGGAGCACTGGCGGTGGCGACACCGTCGGCGGCTACAACAATTTTCAGCGCGACCTACGCCAGTGGAATGGCCATCAGTCGAGGGTGCAGCACGTCCTTCTCACCGATTGTCTGCACGTTTGGGCCACCCGGCGGTGCGTCGCCGACCGATCCGATCTATCAGATCAGGGTTTCCCAGGCTGCGGGTGGTTGGTACGTCAGCTCCGTAAGAATTGAGAACTGAGTTCATGGAAAGCGTGGAAAACATCCTCCGTCCTGATGGCTCAGGTTTTGACTCAGTCTCTTGGATTCTGGAGACTTGCCAATCTCGCGTCCAGCTCGTCGAAGAAGTTGTAGTCGCGACGCAACGGCGATGGGGTTGTCTCGGCGGGCGCAGCGGAGTCCACCAGCACGGACCGAGCAAGCGACCCACTTGAAGGTTCGCCCATCACATCGGCACTCGCCACCACCGGTGAGTCGGATGCTGGCGCTGAGTCCAAGACGCTCACGGGTGAGGTATCGGCCTCACCGGCCTCAACGCCCGGAACGGACGGGCAGTTAATGCCAAGGGTGTTTGCTCGCGTGGTTTGCCCGTCAAACTCAATGTCCCCCGACGAAGGAATGCGAGGTGTCTCGACAGCAGGGGAGCCATCGCCGACGACAGGTTGTCCGGCGGGAATTTGAAAGCACTCGAGCTGCTCGTCGATTGGAATCGAGCGGCTTGATTCATCGTGTCTTGCTGACCGGATCTTTCGCGAGAGCAGGTCCTGCCCCTCGGTGAGGATGTGCAGCACATCGATCAGCTGGGGAATCAGGCCTACAGGAAAGCCGCCAGACGTGTCTTGAGCTCGTGTCCCACTTCGAGGGTCGATGGCGGCGTGGACGCTTGTAACCAACTCGCTCGACGGGATTGTGGTCGGGTAGGCGGAGGAGGAGTACATGGGAGAACCATTCAGTATCAGAGACGATATGAATGAACCATACGTGACGAGTGTGAAACAAAGCAGCAAATTCTGGGTGTGGTCCCGACCGCGATCCTACCGTCGTCTCCGTCTTCTCTCGCTCACGCCGCGCCTCGGTCGGTTCTCAGGATGCTGGGCATCCGTAGCGACAGCGTGACCGTTGAGCGGGCATGTGCCGTACCCCGCCGGTCGTAGCAGTCGTGCGATCTCTCCAGGCGGCCGGAGGACGTAGGGCTTTCGAAAAGGAATGGGCGATGCGGAGTTGGCATCATTGCTGGCCTATGCTTCCCCGGGTGATCGGTAGCCGAGCGGCCAGCAGTGTGGCGCGGCCAGCAAATCCAACCTCAACCTGAGTCGGGCACTTCGTGAAGGCCTCAGCGCTGTGACCACCTGGAGCGACGCTCGGATCGATGCTTGGGTGCTGTGCGCGGAGTTCGTCGAGCGAATTGTTTCCGAAGCTTGCGCTGAAGCGGCGGAAGACTCCGAAGACGTTTCCGGGGTGGATTGGGATGCAATCTGGCGGGCCGGCGACGGCGCGCCTTCCGACGAAGCGGCAATCGGCAGAATTGTCCGAGCGGCCTCTGATGCAGCTCAGGCAATCTCGGGACATCAACGCATTGCGCCGCCGCCCTCAATAGCTCGCCCCCCTGGCGCCGGGGTGTTGGATGCGCCCCTCTTTGCCGGCACCACTGAGGTCGGTCAAGACACCGCCGTGGCGGCCGAGCATTTCGCTGACCCGATCCATGAGGGCGTGGTCGTCACCGAAGCACCGGCAACCCCACCTGACGAAGTGCAGGCTCCGGTGGACCTCGCGTCGTCGATCGAGGAGCCGTTGACTGCGCCATTCGCTGAGTCGGTAGCCGTCGATGTCACGACATTGCAGCGGCAGGAACTGCCGACCGCCCAGGTTGGAGTCATCGAGTCAGAACCGCCGCCATTGATCGTCCTCCCCGCGCTGAGCGACGAATCCGATCTCGGAGCTGAAGCGGCGGTCTTGAACGGGAAAGCTCATGCGGGCTCACTGTGGTATCACGTGTTTACTTGGACCGCGTGTGTGGGCGCCATCATCTTGCTGTTCCTGGCGTGGCAGCTCTGGGGTACATCCATTTCTCAGCACCACGCTCAGAGCCAACTCAAGTCGCAGTTCGAAGCTCTCGAAGCGCAACATTCCGGAAAGCCACACGGCTCCAAATCGGCGTCCCTGATCTCGGCGACGACAAGAGTGTCCGCTCCTGCCAACGGGTCGGTGGTCGCGGAGATCCAGATCCCGGCGATCGGCGTGGACCAGTACGTCGTCGAAGGCACCACGGAGTCCGATCTGTCGAAAGGGCCAGGGCACTACGTCGGAACCGCGGTGCCCGGACAAGCGGGCAACGTCGCCATCGCGGGTCACCGAACGACGAACGGGGCGCCGTTCAACGGTTTGGGCCATCTCGTTCCGGGAGACCGGATCATTCTCACCACTGTGTACGGTCAGAAGTTCACCTATGTGGTGTCGGGTACCCCCCAGGCCGTCTCACCCAGCGACGTAGGAGTTCTCAACTACTTCGGGGACAACAGGGTCACGCTCACTACCTGCAACCCGGAGTTCTCCTCGACCCAACGACTGGTGGTCGTCGGGAAGCTCAACCAGCCTGGTGCAGGTCCCGAGGTGGCACCCAAAGACCTCTCCTACCACCTGGCCAATCCGGCCACCGCCAGCTGGAACTGGTCACTGCTCCCAGCAGTGGGAGTCGAGGTATGTCTGCTTGTTCTCCTCGCCCTCTCTTTCCGGAGGTTTGGCACTTGGTTCGCGGGAATCGGAAAGTGGTTCGTCCTCGTTCCGTTGTGGGCGGCCGGCCTGTATCTGCTGTTCAGCACGCTGACCGGTTTCTTCCCTGCCGCTCTGTGACGGCTTACTTCAACGGATCGCCGAGCAACCTTTTGAGGCCCGCTTCGCCCGTCTGGGGCGTTGCACCCAGGAGCTGCGACCCCAGCCTCTCCCTCAGGGGGCGGCCGGGCAGCGACATTCACCAACCGTCCAGCTTTCGCCCGACGGCTTCACAACCCCGTGCCCGCGGCGCGGCAGAGCCGATTGAGATACTCACGCCGCGTCACTCGGTTCAACCAGACGACGAAGACGTCGTGTGCTTCGCTTCGTACTCCCCCAATGCGAAGCGCGCAATCGATCCAATCGGGTTGACGGCGGCGGTTCCCGTGACCAACAGCTGAAGGGATCCCTTCAAGAGGACCACGGTGCTCACAGTCATCCCCCCGGCCTGCTCGGTGAAATAGTACCCCTGGTCCCCGAGACCGGTGACGGGACCTAACTTCAGCCCGTGGCGCTCGAACGTGGTTCTGTACTTGACGAATGCAGATGCAGTGGTGTCGGTGTCGTAACGAATGATGACGGTCGCGTTTGCGACACTCTCGGCGCGGTAAGCACACTCCGTCGTTGCTCCTCGAGTAAGAGCCGTGGGGGCGTACATGCTTTCGTTCAGCGCTGTCGCAACGAGCGTCCGCGACACCAGCGTGCAGAGGCCTGTGTTGACCGTCGTTTTCGGATGAGTCGTGGGCGTGGTTGTCTGCGCGTGAGACGAGCACGCGCTGGCGACGACGCACAGCCCGGCTAGGACCACAAGAGTCAGCCGCGAGAGAGGGCTTCGCACGGGCGGCAGACTACACAGACGATTCGCCGGACCGGGAGCGCCGCGGAGCATCGCGCGCAGCATCATGATCCGAGGAAGCCGTAGATCCGCTCCGTTCGCGAAGCGTTACTTCCTCAGTCCCACCTTGTCAACTCCTCCGAGTTCGAGCCTCGAAGAGGGGCGTCAGGCCGGCGGGAGGGCAATCGGGAATGGGCCGTTGCGAGTGAGGGCGGCGTGGCGTGTGTCACGGGGAGGTTATCCCAGGGTGATTTCTCCGTGTCATAAGGCCGCTTACCTGCTCCTTACGTTGACGACCACCGGAGCGCGTGAGAGAACGAACAAGTCGTTGAGGGCACCGCTAGCCGGTGTCTTGTCGCCAGAACCCTCGAAGAACAATAAGGAGCCACCAATATGTCCATCCGGCATGTCGTAAAGGCTGTCGCCGCGACCGGGGCCGCCACGTTATGCGGTGCCGCACTTGTACTCACCCTGGGCGTGGGTACAGCGGGCGCCAGCAGCCTGGTCAGCTCAGACGGCAACACCACGTTGAGCACAGAAGGTTCCGTCAGTGCGGGGACTCCGTATGACAGCGGTCAGACGATCGAGGTCTCGGTGCAGGCCAACAGCTCGCTGAGCAACGCCACCCTCTGCCAGTCCCAGTACGCGGCCCTGAACCAGACCTGCGGTAACCCCACGGGCTTCTACTACGAGGAGGAGTGCAGCGATCCGGGTGGACTGGCGGCGAACCTGCCGACCACGCCCAATGGCTGTGAGCACGGGACAGAAGACGAGTCTCAGGCGAAGTCCATTGACGGTTCGTCGGACAACACGGGCTTCCTCGTTTACGACCTCCCCGCCGCGACGGTCCTCGGAGCGCCCAACATGGTCGGCAAGTGCGACGTGAGTCCGAATCAGTGCGTCATCGGCATCTTTGCTGCTGACCCGCAGAGCGAAGGTGGGTTCTCTTACCCCCACCTGTTCTCGGCGCCGTTCCAGGTGGACAGGGGCGACGGGACGAACAGCGGGGACAACCCCGGCGACGGAACGCCCGAAGTGCCGCTGGCCATCGCCCTTCCTCTGGTGGCGCTTCTCGGCATCAGCGGATGGGTGGTTCGCAGCCGGCGCAAGCAACGGCAGCAGGTCGCCTGACCGGATCAACTGAGGGCGAGAGCTCTTGAAGCAATCGGGTGTCGGGCTCTCAGGATTGAGCCCGACACCCGAGAGCGAAGTCGCAATCAGATCACCAAACCATTTGAGCGGAACCAAAAGAAAGAGAGATCACCAAAATCATGCAACCTCTCAAGCTGCGACGCCGATTTGCGTTCGCATCGTATGTGGGTGCAGCGGCGATGTCCGTTGCGCTCCTGCTGGGCGTGGGCCTGGCAGGAACGGCGTCGGCCGCGATCACCATCCCGCCCTTCCCGGGCCAAGCCGGTGCCCCGGTATCGGGCTTCGACACCTACCCCTGGTGGCTGCCGGCATCCACGAGTGGCGGTGTGACCACCTACCCGATCAGCAACACGGACGTCTCTGAGGGATCGGACACGACGCTCTACGTCATGCAGTCCATCAGCGACCTCTACGCCCAGGCGGGCATCGCGCCGTTCTCGTGCGGCATCCTGGCAACTGCCAACACAGTCTGCAACCAGCCCTCGGGGGGCTCGAACCCCAACAACACCCAGTCCGACGAGACCGACAACTTCTCGGGCAACCAGGAACTGGTGGGAACGAACGATGTCGGCTCCGGGAACGGCCAGTCCGAGCTGTGCAACGGGAGCGCTCCCGCCGCACCGGCACTCGGCGTCGACTACTCCCGTTCGTCAAAGCCCGTGTCGACGTCGACCTGCCCCACGGGAGTGGAGCTCGGCTTCGCCAAGGACGCCGTCGTGGGTATCGACTTCTTGAACATCGACCCGGCCGCCTATGGCACTCCGACGGGCTATCAGACCCAGGTTGACCCACAATGCTCGGGCACCGTCACGTCCCAGGACCCGACGGGCCAAGGAGGCGCCGGGCAATACCCCAGCTACGCGTCGTCCAACGGCGCCGTCGTGTGCACCCCATTCCCGAGCGGTGGGATCGGCTCGGTGGCCGACGGTTGGCTGCCGGGTAACCCCGTCACCTGCACCACCACGTGCACGGGGACGAAGTTCACCAACGTCTCCAACACGCCCATCAACGGTGGGACCGGGGCGACCTCTGTCGCCTACCGGCTCTTCTGCCAGCACGGTCCGAGCACGACCCCAGACACCAGCCAGATCACCGACTGGGGCCAGCTGACCAACCTGGCCGGAGGAAAGGCTGTCGGTGACGGCACTCCCATCGGCGTGCCCATCCGCATCATCGGCATCAACAGCGGCTCGGGAACGGTGTCGACGTTCTACAACTTCGCCCAGTCGGGTATCGGCACGCCCGCTGCGGGCGAGCCGTCGACCGACTGCGCCGGTGGTTCGGGTTCGGTCTCGTCAAGCGATGTCGACCAGAATGCGGCCTCGGGTCAGGACCCCCAGGCCAACCAGGGTCCTGCCGGCTCCAACTTCATCCAGAACCCGGAGATCTCGCTGGAGAACACGACCAGCCAGGTCGGCGACTTCGCCTACGCGGACTGGGGCAGCTACATCTCGGGCAGCTCGGACGCGGCCGACCAGGCCGTGGACATCGACACCTCGCTCTACTCCATGAGCCTGGGTGCAGAGAAGAGCAACCCCAACGACGAGATCACCAGCATCGAGAACAACCCCTCGGCCACGTCGGGGAACTGCGGTGGCACGGGTGAGCCGTGCACGTTCACGGTGAACGTGATGCAGTCCAACGGGCACACAGCGACAAATGCGAGCGAGCTGAACAACACGTACCCGATGGCACGTGCCCTGTTCAACGTCTACCGCACGGACACGGTGCGGGCATCGACGGCAGGCTTCCTCAACTGGCTCTGTGACTCGAACACGGCCCCGGCCAGCCTCGGTGAGACGACCCCCTCGTCGATCCAGAAGGAGACGGACCACGTCGACGGCGGGAACTTCGACACGGACCTGAACAACATCATTCAAAACCAGTACGACTTCATCCGGCTGACCGACAGCACGCAGGAAACTGCCAACACGACGCCGACCGACAACGTGTCGGGCGACGGTGTGAACGCATCGTGCGACGCCAAGCTCGCCATCGCCTCCGGCGGAGTAACAGCCGGTATCACCACCATCACCATGGCGGCGCCGGTGCCGTCCACGGTCCAGGTGGGATGGCCGGTTGACTTTGCCAATGGCAGTTCGCTGAACTTCGGCGCGGCGAACGCCGACGGTGGTGCTGCCTACGGGACCATCACCAACATCAGCGGCAGCACCATCACGGTGGCCACCGCGCCGCAGTCGTCCGGTAGCGGTTCCACCCCGACCACGCTGTACTTCCCCGGCCAAGCTCCGATTCTGCAGATCAACACCCCCGGGAGCTGAGAAGGGAGAGCAAAATAGCTTTTGCTCGGTTACGCCGGGCGCGAGCAGTAACAACACCTCGACCCGAGGGGTGTCCAGCGAGCGATCGCCGGACACCCCTCGGTGTCGTCATTAGTACGAACGAAAATGACCGACCCCAGACCGCACTTTGCGGTATTCGAAGGTAGAAGGTATGAGCGCAATTTCGGGAACGACGAAAGTTGAGAGACCACCGGTGATGCAGTCGACGTCAGCAGGAAAGAGGTCGGACGGAACCGGTCGTTTACATTCACGCGCTGTCGCGCTTGGTCTGCAGCTTCTCGGGGGTCTTCTCGTAATCGTCTCCGTGATGGTCGGCGTGTTCGTCTCTCACGCCGGCGCGTCGCCTCTCTCCAACTCGATCGTGGCCATCAAGGACGCCTCCGGGAATTCAGTGGCCACGAACCCACTTCTTCACCATCAGAACGTCACGGTGTCGGTGAGTCCGAATTCGACGTTCAGCACCAAGTCGCTGGAGGCCGCGGGCTTTCCAAGTGGCGCCGTTCTCATCAAGATCCAAGAATGCGCCGACCCCGGCGGGTCGGCGGCCAACCTGCCCACGCTGCCGACTCAGTGTGATCCCACCACACTGGTTGCCAATGCGTCCGCGCAAGCAGACGGCAGTCTGAGCTTCCCCGGCTACACGATTTATGCCCTGCCCGACGTTGCTGAGATCGGTGCCAGCAACGGGACGGTCTGTGACGTGGCGCACTGGTGCGTGATCGGGCTCTTCTCGAACCAACATGACTTCACCAAGCCGCATCTCTTCTCGGCCCCGTTCCAGATCGACAGGACGAACGCGGCCGCGTCCACGAGCACGCCGAATGCGTCGGCTGGCGGTTCGACGTCGAGCGGCGCGTCGGGCTCGGCAGCATCGACGAGTGGTGCTGGTGCGTCGGCTGGCGTTTCGGTGTCGCCCACCACACTGGCCAACACCGGGGGTCCGGCCCTCTGGCCATGGCTGCTCGGCGCCGGCGTGATTCTGCTCGTGGCCGGAACGGTCCTTCGGTTCTTTCGGCGACCCGAGCCGGTGGGCGGACGTTGATCCCGGCTCGGGGCGACCGGCATCAAGGGGGGCGCCCAAGGAGATCGGCGGCGCTGGTGTCGTTGATGGCGTTCCTGGCCATCCTTTCGGCTCTCGTCGCCTTCCTCAGCGTGACGCCCCGTGCTGCCGCTGACCTCGTCAGCGCTGACGGGTTCACCACCCTGTCTACCCAGTCCACCATCGGGACCGTGACCCCGGGGACGCCCTACAGCAGCGGTCAGACGATCACGGCCACGGTCACGGCCAACAGCTCACTGAGCAATGCCACTCTCTGCGAGTCCCAATACGCCGCGCTGAACCAGATCTGCGGGAACCCCACCGGCTTCTACTACATCGAGGAGTGCACCGATCCCGGCGGCCTCGCCACCAACCTGCCCACCACGCCCAACGGTTGTGAGCACGGGACAGAGGACGAGTCCCAGCCCAAGTCCATGGACGGTTCGCTGGTCGACCAGGCGGTGCTCGTCTACGACCTCCCCGCCGCGACGGTCCTCGGACCGCCCAACATGACCGGCAAATGCGATGTGGCGCCGAATCAGTGCGTCATCGGCATCTTCGCCGCTGACCCGCAGAGTGGCGGGGGATTCTCCTACCCCCACCTGTTCTCGGCGCCCTTCAACATCGTGGTCGGCGACGGGCTCGCCATGGGGGACGACCCGGGCGACGGGTCGCCTCCGCCGCTTGCGTCGACCTCGGCCACGAACTCGACTGTCGCTGCCAGCCCGACCACCGTGGTCGGAGACGGAGCGAACCGTTCCACCATCACAGTGACCCTGAAGGACACCAACGGCAACCCGGTGACCAGCGGAAAATCGGTCACCCTGGCGGCGGGATCGGGCAGCTCCACCATCGCGGTCAACGGCACCGCCGGCTCCACCGAGATGACCGACGATCAGGGGCAGGCGGTCTTCACCGTGACCGACGACACCGCCGAATCGGTCACCTACACGGCGATGGACAGTACCGACAGTCTGACGGTGACTCAGACCGCTGCGGTCACCTTCAGTCCGCCCGCGCCCTCCATTGCCAATTCGTCCATCGGCGCTGCCAGCACGACGCTGCCCCAGACCGGCAGCACCACCATCACCGTCACGTTGAAGGACCAGGGGGCAGCTCCGCAGCCCATTGCCGGGAAGGTGATCTCACTCTCCCAAGGATCCGGATCGTCCACGATCGCGCCTGCATCGAGTGGCTCGGACACCACCAATGCCCAGGGTCAGGCCACATTCACCGTGTCCGACAGCACGCCCGAGACGGTGACCTACACGGCGACGGACTCGACTGACAACGACGTCCTCAGTGGGCTGAGCGTCAGTGTCACCTTCGGAACCCTCACCGTGTCGGCCTCGCAGTCCACCATTGCGACGACGACGCCGATCGTCGCCACCTCGGGCAGTGGCGTGTCGCAGACCACGGGGACCGTCGACGTCACCTTGCTCGACGGCACCAGTCCCGTCGCTGGCAAGAGCGTGACGCTGAGCGCCTCCGGGACGGCGCAGATCACGCCTAGCTCGCAAACGACGGGGTCAAACGGGGTGGCAACCTTCACGGTGAGCGACCCCACCGTCGAAACGGCCACATTCCATGCGGTCGACAGCTCGGACGGCAACCTCTCACTCACGGCGACGACGCAGGTGAGCTTCCAGCTACCCGCAGTGTCGGCCTCGAGGTCGTCGATCGCGGAGAGTCCAGCCATGGTCCCAGCCGACGGTGTCTCCGCCGCCGGTATCGTCGTGACGATAGAGGATCAGTTCGGAAACCCTCAGCAGAATAAGGCCGTGACCGTCACCGGCGTCGTTTCCGGCACCTCGAATGCTTCGAATACTGCCCGAGTGAATCCCTCGCAAGATTCCCAAGGAGTCGTGATCACCACGACGAACTCAAGCGGGCAGATCACGTTCGACGGCAACGACACCACCGCGGAATCGATCACGTACACGGCGACCGATACCAGCGACAACGTCACGGTGACCGCGACCGCGAGCGTGACATTCGTTTCGACCGCCGTCGAGGTCAGTCAGTCCTCGGTGCAGGCCAATCCCACCAGCGCCCCGGCGGATGGCACCTCGTCGTCGACAGTCACGGTGTCGCTGGCTGACCACAACAACAACCCGGTGTCTGGCGTCATGGTTGGATTGGCTGCTTTGAACGGCTCGTCCGTGATCACTCCGGACACCGCATCGGGTGTCGCGACCGATTCTGAGGGCGACGCGACCTTCAAGGTCACCGACACGACCGCGGAGATTGTGAGGTACCGGGCTACCGATATCACCGACGACCTCCCCCTGGTCGGTGAGGAGGTGCAGGTCACGTTCGGCACACCCACTCCCACGCCACCGGCTCTCAACGATTCCGACATTACGGCGAGCACGACGACCGTCCCGGCCGACGGCAAATCCAGCGCAACCGTGCAGGTGCTCCTCAATGACGGCAACGGTCTGCCTCTCGCCAGCAAGACGGTCAGTTTGGTCCCGACGTCACTCAGTGCAGTCGTGGCGCCACTCACGGCCGTGACCGACGCGACCGGTGCCGCCAGCTTCACGGTGACGGACAAGAAAGCCGAGAGCGTGACCTTCGCCGCGACCGACATCACGGACAACCTGCCACTTGCCGGATTGTCCGTGACCGTCACGTTCACGCCGTCGACGTCGAGCGGAGCCGCAACCACGCAAGGACCAACCCCAACCCTCAACAAACCCGTCGTCGGCATGGCAGCGACCCCCGACGGCAACGGGTACTGGCTGGTCGCCTCGGACGGGGGCATCTTCAACTACGGCGACGCCGCCTTCTACGGGTCGGCTGGGTCCTTGCAGCTGAACAAGCCCATCGTCGGCATGGCGGCGACCCCCGACGGCAACGGGTACTGGCTGGTCGCCTCGGACGGGGGCATCTTCGACTACGGCGACGCCGCCTTCGAAGGATCGACTGGGTCCTTGCAGCTGAACAAGCCCATCGTCGGCATGGCGGCGACCCCGGACGGCAAGGGGTACTGGCTGGTCGCCTCGGACGGGGGCATCTTCAACTACGGCGACGCCGCCTTCTACGGGTCGGCGGGGTCCTTGCAGCTGAACAAGCCCATCGTCGGCATGGCGGCGACCCCGGACGGCAAGGGGTACTGGCTGGTCGCCTCGGACGGGGGCATCTTCGACTACGGCGACGCCGCCTTCTACGGGTCCGCTGGGTCCTTGCAGCTGAACAAGCCCATCGTCGGCATGGCGGCGACCCCCGACGGCAAGGGGTACTGGCTGGTCGCCTCGGACGGGGGCATCTTCAACTACGGCGACTCTGCCTTCGAAGGATCGACTGGGTCCTTGCAGCTGAACAAGCCCATCGTCGGCATGGCGGCGACCCCGGACGGCAAGGGGTACTGGCTGGTCGCCTCGGACGGGGGCATCTTCACCTACGGGGACGCCACCTTCGACGGATCCTTGGTCGGGTGAGGAGACCGCAATGAGCCTCTCTGGCCTCCTTGCTCCTCGTGAGGTGGTGCCGTTCGTGCGGTGTCCTCAACGAGTTGTGGGGCACCATCAATGGTGACGCTCGCCACACCGCCGAACGCCCTCGTCGACCCGGAACCGGTCGACGAGACCCCGCTCGTGCTGACGGCTGGCCTGACCAGCATGGACCGAGCGTTCCGTGCCCTGCTGGCTGCCAGCGGCGCGATCGTGCTCGTGTTGCTGCTCTCCATTCTCACCTTTCTTGCCGTCCACAGTTGGTGGGCTCTCCGCACCTTCAAGCTGGACTTCTTCACCGGAACCGTCTGGTCTGCTCCCATCCACCCCGGAGTGCTCGGGATCCTCGTGGGCTCGGTACTCATCGCCATGATCGCCATCACAGTGGCCCTCCCCATCGCCTTGTCCATCGCGCTCATGATCAACGAGTACGCGCCGCCCGGCCTCCGTGCGTGGCTGACGGCCTTGGTCGATCTGCTGGCTGTCGTGCCGAGCATCGTCTTCGGGTTCTGGGGACTCGAGGCGTTGAACACCTATATGCACGCGCCGGTCTCCTGGATCGCCGATCACCTTGGCTTCATCCCGATCTTTCGCACGACAGAGCCGGGCAACTACTCCGACTCAGTCTTCGCCTGTGGCCTCATCGTGGCCATCATGATCATCCCCGTCGTCGCCTCGGTCAGTCGTGAAGTCATGGCACAAGCGCCGCGAGACGCCTGTGAAGCAGCCTTCGGACTGGGTGGCACGCGGTGGGGGAGCATCACCGATGTCATCCTGCCCTTCTCTCGCAACGGCATCGTCGGTGGCGTGCTCCTCGGCATCAGCCGTGCGCTCGGCGAGACGATGGCCGTCGTGCTCGTTCTTTCCAACAACAATGTGGTGAGCAAGGCCATTCTCGGACCGGGAAATGGGGACATCGCCAAGCAAATCGCCGACACGTTTCCAGTCTCCGATGTCCACAGCCAGAGCGAGTTGACTCTCGCCGGGCTCACCCTCTTTGCCACCACGCTGATCTTCAGTCTGGGTGGCAGGTTCGTGGCTCGCCGTTCGGTTGGGCAGGACTGATGACCGACCTCCTCGTGGACGAAATGCGGGCGCCGGCGGACCTCCCGCCCGAAGCTCCCGACCGAAAGCGACGCGTCTCCCGCGAGGGAGTGATCGATTTTGTCGGGGGCGTGGTCGCGGCTATGGCGGCGGTCTGGCTGCTCTTCAGCCTGGCCGGCATCACCTTCGGCTTCGGGTTCGTCTTCTGCTGGGCTGTCCTCGGTTACACGCTCTACGGCATCCTCGTGTGGCGGCGGTCGGGGGTTCTCCTGATGAAGGATCGTCTGGCCACGGTCGCCGTCTGGACCGGCGCGGTCGTCGCTCTCGTGGCGCTGCTCGCCGTCGTGTTCTATGTCGTGGCGAAGGGTGCGCCGATCGTGTTCGCCGATTTCCCCCACTTCCTGACCAACGACATGACGGGCGGCACGTCGGGCGATGCGTACGGGGTCGGGGCGGCCATCGTCGGCACTTTGGAGCAGGTCGGTATCGCCGCCCTTATCTCCATCCCGATCGCGTTCCTCACCGCGACCTACATGGTCGAGTCACGGAGTGCGCTTTCCCGTCTCGTCCGCAACATCGTCGATGCCATGACCGGCACCCCCTCCATCATCGCGGGTCTCTTCATCTACATCCTTTGGGTGATCCCACACGGGGTGAATGGGAAGTCCGGGTTGGTAGCTGCCGTCACTCTGTCGATCATGATGATCCCGGTCACCTGCCGAGCCGCGCTCGAGGTGATCCGGGTCGTGCCGGGTTCACTGAGAGAGGCTGCGCTTGCCGTCGGTGCGCCGCAATGGCGGGTCGCCCTCCGCGTCGTTCTCCCCACGGCACGCGCCGGGCTCATCACGGCGGCCATCCTCGGTGTGGCCCGCACCGCCGGTGAGACGGCTGAAGTGCTGTTCACGGCCGGTGGAGGTCCGCACTACAACTGGAATCCGGTCCACGGCAACCAGGACGACCTGCCCCTGCGGATCTTCGAGCAGGTGTTCCAGCCGTCGGCCAAGGCCATCTCCGTGGGGTGGGGCGCAGCGTTCGTCCTCATGAGTCTGGTGCTGACCCTGTTCATCCTGGCCCGGTTGCTCGGATCGGGCGGCTCGCGCCGTCGGTCCTTCTCGCCGTGGCACCGGAGCCGATCGGCGGACGAGTGATGCCACGCCACGACCCCCGACCCCCCGACCATCACGTGTTGTTCGCGTGCAGACTCCCAAAGGAGCCACACCCGGTGAAATCTCCGATGACATTCCTCCCTCTGACCCGTTCCGGTTCCACACCGCCGGCGCGCCAACGGCCGCGGCGCGCCCTCACGCTCATCGGTGTGGGAGGGTTGCTGGCACTCTTGGCTACCGCGCCCCCGGCGGGCGCAGATGCGGGTGGTGCCGCCACCGGCAACAGCGGGATGTCGACGACCTCGTCGACCACGACCACGACCACATGGCCGCTCTCGTCCCCCACGCCACCACCGGTCGCCGAGCAGGAATTCGCCAGCGGTACGAGCATTGCCGGGAACGGATCCTCCTTCGCCTCCCCGGCGGTGACCAACTGGGGGGACAAGGTCGGGTTGCCGCCGTACAACATCAGCGTCAGCTACACGCCGAGTTCTTCGGGGCAGGGGCGTTACGAGTTCACCAATGGAACGGTCGACTTCGCCGTCAGTGACACCGGGTACGTGAATTCCAGCGTGGGCACGACGCCGCCGTCCTTCCCCTTCGAGTTCATCCCGATCACCGCCGCTGGGGTGGCGTTCATGTACAACATTCCGGGTCTGACCGCGCCGCTGCAGCTGACCAGCTACACCGCATGCCTCCTCCTGACCGGACAGATCAAGAACTGGGACGATCCTGCGCTCAAGCAGAATGGGGCAAATGCCAGCGTCACGCTGCCGAATCTTCCGGTTCTCCCCATTACCGAGAGTGATCCGGCGGGGACGAACTTCGTCCTGGAGGAGTACTGCATCGACGAACAGCCCGCCGTGTGGGGGCAGTACGCCAAGAACATGGCGGCCAACGGCGTGCCGCCCAGTGGCGTGCCGATATCGGCCACCACTCCCGGGTCGAACTGGGAGGCACCCGGGAACGGATACGACGAACAGTCGACCTCGGCGGTGACGTCCAACGTGGCGAACAACTCAGGCGCCATCGGTGCCGTCCAGGTGAACTACGCCAACGATTCAGGCTTCAACGGAACCAATCCGGCCCATGGGGTCGCTGCGGTGCAGAACGCCAGCGGCAAGTTCACCTTGCCGACTCCGGTGGACGTGGCGTCTGCTCTCGCGTATGCGACCCAGCTACCCGATGGAACCCATCAGCTCAACTTCGCCGGACTCGGTCCGAACGTGTACAACCCGTCGACCTACAGCTACCTGCTGACTCCGACCAAAGGATGGTCTGCTGCGAAGGGCGACACGATGAGCCAGTTCGTCAACTACGTTCTGACCCTGGGCCAGCAGGCCGCCCCCGCATTCGGCTATGCCTCGCTGGGTCTCTCCTTGGAGCGCTATGGCATCGACCAGGTCATCGCCAATGTTCCCGGAGCCGTGGATCCGACGGCAGCCGAGAGCGCGGCCTATTCGTGCGGCGATCTCACGCCGACCGAAGTTCAGGCCGGCCAGACCACGCCTACCTGCGGTGTGACGAATGGGACGCCACCACCGCCGCCGCCTGGTGCGGCGAACGTGGCCACGGTCAACGGGAATACGACGACGAGTGCCGCCGCCGCGGCGGCGGCGGCCGCGGCCGCGAAGACGAAGGCCGGCGCGGCGGGGGGATCGGGATCGGCCGGCGCTGCCGGCGGTGTCGATCCCTCGGTCTCGCTCGCGGCGACCTCGGCCATGGCATCGACGGGAATTGATGCGTTACCGGTTCTCGTAATCGGCGTTCTGCTCCTTTTGGCCGGAGTGCTCGGCCGTCGCCGGCTCCAGTCTCCACGCCGAGATCGGCGATCATAGTGATCGGGAGATCGCCCCTCAGGCGTGGCATGGGGCTGCTCGGCATCGGCCTGCTGTCCCTCGTTGCCTCGGTGACGGTGCTCTCGCCGCCGGCGGGGTCCGACACCGATCCGACGGCACTGGTGGGCGAAGGTGGCTCGTTCCTCACTCCGGTGACCGACGTGCTGCTGAAGGCTGACCCGGGCCTCGCCCCGCTGAATCCCTCGTATACCGACGCCAATCTCGACACCGCCATCGGTGACTTCGCCGGCACCGGACCCGGCGCATACGACACAGACTTCGTCGTCTCGGAGCGCCCACTGACCTCCAGCGAAGCGGCCACCGCCAAGGCCGACGGCCGGACCTTCGCCTACGTGCCGTTCGCCGCCACGCCGGTCGCCATCGCAACTCTGGCCGTGTGCAACGCGACCGAGCTCACGGGAAACTCGACGGCTGCGCTGTGCCCGGACATCCCGTTGACGGCCGAACAGGCGGCCCTGCTCTTCACCTTCAACCTCACCAATTCGTCTCTGTCCCCCAATCAGAATCTCCCGAACGCCCTGACCGGGTGGTCCGATCCGCGTCTGACCCAGGCGAACGGCCAGCCGATGCCCAGTGGTGGGATCTACCAGGCTTCGACGCTCGAACCATCGGCCCAGAACACGGCGCTGATGGCCTTCCTGGACAGCGATCCGACCGCCAAGGAGCTCTTCGACAACGCGTTGACGAGTCAGGCGGGCAAAGAAACGACCTCGAGTGACACCCCCTCGGAGACGTGGCCCTTCCAGGGCAGCCACTCCTTCGTCGGCGGCGATGCCGGTCTCGTCGGCAAAGAATTGAATCTCGATGCAGAGACTGATTCTCCGTCGGAGGCCAACTCGTGGAACCTGGGCGACGTCTTCTCTCTTCCTTCGGTGTGGGCGGCCGCACCGGAGGGGACGCCGTGGAACGTACCGACAGCAGCCATTGAGAATGCGGCCGGTAAATTCGTCCCGCCGAGCAGAAGCCGCCGCGGCATCGTCCGAAGGAGATGCCACCATGGACCCGACCACGAACCTGGTGACCTTTGCCGCCAACTCGAATAACGCGACCGCCTACAACAACTACATGATGGTCGAGAGCTACCTCGTCGTGCCCACGTCGGGACTGACGGCGGCGAAGGCGGCGAAATTGGCCCAGTACATCCGCTTCGTGGTTGGACCAGAGGGCCAGTCGGACGAGGAGACCGTGGGATCGGCACCGCCGACCCCGGCCATGGTGGCCGCTGACTTGAAGGTGGCGGATCAGGTGGATGCCGAGGCCACGACGTCCGCGTCCGTTGCCGCGGCCCCTGGCGGTTCGAGCGGTGCGAGCGGTGCGAGCGGTAGTTCTTCCACTACCACGACGCCGACGACTGCGGCGACCGCCTCCACGGCAGGAGCAGCGGCCCCAACGGGCAGTACGGGAAACACGGGGAGCGGTAGTGGACTCGCCTCTACGGGTGCGCCGTCGGACGTCGTCCCCGTATTCGTGGTGGGGTTCGTGATGCTGGCGCTGGGCGCCGGCGGACTGTATCGACTCCGTCGGGTGAGACGCCGGAGGGTGGCGCCGTGACCACTGTGCAGCAGCCCGGCGTTCCCCAGACCCTCCCGGCTCCGTCCGGTCCGATCGTCGGGCCGGCCGCATCGAGCCTGGCGGCCACGAACGTCAGCGCGTGGTTCGGAACGCACAAAGTGCTCGAGCGGATCTCGCTGCAAATGGAGCCCGGCAAGGTCACCGCGCTGATCGGGCCTTCTGGCTGTGGAAAGTCCACCTTCTTGCGGATCCTGAACCGCATGCACGAGCTCATTCCATCAGCGTCGCTCTCCGGGTCGATCAAGCTCGATGGTGTGGACATCTACGGGCCGGCCTTGCGGGTCACCGAGACCCGCCTGAAGATCGGCATGGTGTTCCAGCGACCGAACCCGTTCCCCTCCATGACCATCGCCCAGAACGTCCTGGCGGGTCTCAGGCTCTCGGGTACCAGGGTGGCCAACCGCGACGCCCTGGTCAAGGAGTGCCTCGAGCGGGCCGGGCTCTGGCGGGAAGCGAGAAATCGCCTCAACGAGGCGGGGGCCGCCCTCTCGGGTGGTCAGCAGCAGCGTCTGTGCATCGCCCGGGCGTTGGCCGTCCAGCCGCGGGTGCTGCTGATGGACGAGCCGTGCTCGGCGCTCGACCCGATCTCCACTGGTGTGATCGAGGAGACGATCAGGGAGCTCAGCCACGAACTGACCATCGTCATCGTGACCCACAACATGCAGCAGGCCCAGCGGGTCTCCGACAACTGCGCGCTCTTCCTCCTCGACAGCGAGGGGCTCCCGGGCACATCGTCGAGGCCGGGCCGACCGAGGCAGTGTTCAACGATCCTCGTGATCCGAGGACGTCGGACTACGTGCACGGGCGGTTCGGATGAGCGGCCGGCCAGGGGCCATGGCGCGGACGCAGGGGACAGCACTGCGAGGGATCGGCCCATGACCGACGCGATCTACGTCCCGACACGGAAAAGCATTCGCTCTGCGGGCACAGACTGGCTGGAAACCTGGCAGGAACGCTGGACGGATGCGTCACAGACCACCGGACGTGGATCCAATTGGGTGTGCTGTTCGGCGCCGTGCTGGTCGCCTTCAACTACTCGTTGAGCACGCTGCTCGATACGCTCAATGAGCAGACACCGCTGGCCTACATCAGTCTGGTACCGGCCTTCGCGGTGGCGCTGGCCGCCGTACGATCCCGGCCCCTCAAGCCCGAGCCACGCGATCTACGACCGCCAGGTGGACTACACCATCGGGATCCCGTTGATCGTGGCCGCTGTGGCCATCAACGAGCTGCTTCCGGCCCGCCTTTCGGCCCTGTTCTGGTTCTACCGGGTCGACCTCTTCTCGCTACCCATCTTCGTCGCCGGTGCGGTGGCCATTCTCTTCGGGTGCCGGGTCCTGTGGCGTCAGAAGCTGGCGATTTCCTTCCTCTTCCTGGCCTGGCCCTATCCCTACGAGAAGTATCTGTTGGGGGTTCTCAACGCCTTCACCAACGCCACCCTGGTCGCCATGGAGAAGATCGCCGTGTGGACGCACCTCGCCACGCCAAGCGACGTCTCCACCGGCAACCCACTCTTTACAGTCGACCACCACGGCACAACCTTTGCACTCAGCATCGTGTCGGCGTGTTCCGGGGTCAACAGCGTGGTCGGCTTCCTCCTGGTCGGCTCGGTGTTTGCCGTCATCGTCAAGGGTCCCATCGTACGCAAGGTGCTCTGGCTCGCCGGCGGGCATGTTTCTTCTCTACCTCCTCAACCTCGGTCGCATCACCTTCATCTTCTTCGCAGGAAAGGAGTGGGGAGAGTCCATCGCCATCAATGTCTTCCACCCGTTCGTCGGTCTCGTCCTGTTCTGCGTGGGCGTGCTCGTCATGCTCCTGTTGATCCGCCCCCTGGGGATGTACATCCAGATCGGCCCGCCCGTCGCCCAAGGCCCGTTGGGCGGAGCAGGTGGCTCCTCGTCCGCGGCCGATCCCGCCCAGCGCCAGCCGGGTCAAGGCAAAACTGGCCGTGCCCAAACCATTTCTGGCCGTGGTCGTCGTGGTGGTGGCGTCGCTGGTCATCGGATTCAGCAACGTGGGACTCCGCTCCTACAACCTCGTGGCGGGAGTTGCCGGCCAGGCCAAGCTGGACGGCCTACATCAGGGCCCGGTCGCGCCCGATGGTTGGTCGTCGGAGTACGAGACCACCTTCAGATGGGCCACAGCCGCTCTTCGGTGACTCGTCCGATCTGGAATCGGTACATCTTGCACAACGTAGGGACCGGTACGCTCCGCACCACCACCCCCGTCGTGGCCGACGTCATCAATACGCCCGATCTTTCCAGCTTCTCCGCCTTCGGCGTCCAGGCCTGCTACACATTCCACGGCTACTCACTGGCCGATGTGACCCAGGTCGCCCTGGTCGGCGGCGTGACTGGACAGGCCATGTCCTATACGTCCCAGCAATTCGGCAGCTGGTCGATCGTGTACTGGATCCTGCCCGTGAAGATGGACCGACGGATCCACCAGCTACGAGCGGACCGTTCTCTACGTCCAGAATTCGGGACAGGGTGTGTTGATCAAGGGGCTCACGACCAGCAATTCCGTGCGCAACATCGGCGGTTCATTGAACTCCTCGACCGAGGCGGACCGTGCCCTCATCAACAACCGGACCTTCCTGATCGCCTTCGCCGATCAGTTGCTCTATGCCCAGGCGCACCGCTCGGCGGAGTTCGATGCCGGGACGCCCGGGATCTCGACCTGACCGGTGATGAGATGCTCAATCTGATCTGCCATGCACGCTGACTTGACCGGCTTCGGTCTGCCGACAAGGCCCCCTCGATGACGCTCCCCGACCCCTCCATCGGGCCGGGAGACCGACGCGCCACAGCCCGGCGAGTTCAAGATCAAGGAGCGCCGAAGCTGGAGGACCTGGCAGCTCTTGACAGCCGCCCTCGTCGCGGCGGTGCTGGGGATGTGGATCAACGGGGATACGGGCGGTGGCGGCTCAGCCACTGCGACGGGGACGACCTCTGGGACGTTGCCTCCGGCGAACACTGCCTCCGGTTCGACCGGAGGCAGTACGACCACGACAGCCCCTGGCGGCGGTTCGGGGACCACGACGACGACCGCGGCCGGCGGATCGACCACGACCACCGCCGCCGGGGGCAGCTCGGCCACCACGACCACCGCCGCCGGGGGGTCCACCACCGCGACCACGGCGGCGGGGGCAGCGGCCGGGCCGACACGCGTACTCCTGCTCTCGCCCCAGCAAAAGGGGAACTGGACCAGTACCGCTTTCACGACGACGGTCGCCCCGTGGAACATCGGCTGGGCGTTCAGCTGCGCCCCCGCTCCGGCTGGAGGTCCCTCGTTCCAGGTGTACGTGACACCGGCCGGATCGTCCGCGTCCCCGACCGGAACGCCCGCCATCAGCGAGACCGGTGCGTCCGGGCAATCCGTCACGCCACAATCCAGCCTGGGGGCGCAGGAGCTCGTGGTGCAGACGACCGCGTCGTGCAGCTGGGTCCTCAAGGTGACCGGCTCGTAGCAGCCGCCCTCCCGGGGAGAACGGGTCACGCATTACACTGGGGCAGTGCGGCTCGCGGTGCTTGTCTCGGGTTCCGGGACGATCCTGCGGGCCATGTTCGATGCAGGACTTCCGGTGACCGTCGTCCTGTCCGACCGTCCCTGTGCCGGCCTGGGTGTGGCCGGGCAGTTCGGGGCCGACGCCGAGCTGGTCGACCGGGGCCCCTACGGCGGCTACGGGGCCGCCTTCGACCGGGACGCCTACACCACCACCGTGGCGTCCGTGCTGGTCGCCCACCAGGTCGACCTGGTCGCCATGGCCGGTTTCGGCACCGTCATGACCGAGGCCGTGCACGCAGCCTTCCCTTCACGCATCCTCAACACGCACCCCGCCCTGCTGCCCGCCTTCCCCGGCTGGCACGGTGTCCGCGACGCCCTGGCCGCCGGGGTGTCCGAGACCGGGTGCACGGTCCACCTGGCCACCCTTGCGATGGACGCCGGCCCGATCCTCGCCCAGGAGTCCGTCCCCGTATTGCCGGGCGACACCGAGGAGACCCTGCACGAGCGCATCAAGGTCGTGGAACGGTCCCTCTACCCGGCCACTGTGGCCTGGGCCCTGGCCGAACTCGAGGCCGGACGGGAGATCGAGCCACCGGCCCGCCTCGACCGGATCGGCGTCACTGCGGCACCACCGCTCTCGCCCACAATAGAGGAGTACACACGGAGATGAGGACATGAGGGCCCTGCTGTCGGTCTATGACAAGGGTGGCCTGGTCGATCTGGCCCAAGGCCTTTCCGACCTGGGATGGGAGCTCGTCGCCAGCGGGAACACGTCGGCCAAGTTGAACGAGGCGGGCATCGCCCACCTCGAGGTGGCGGAGGTGACCGGCTCGCCCGAAATGCTCGGCGGCCGGGTCAAGACGCTGCACCCCAAGATCCACGGCGGGATCCTGGCCGACCGCTCCAGGCCCGAGCACCTCGATGACCTGGCGGCCAACGGGATCGAGGCCGTCGACCTCGTGGTGTCGAACCTCTACCCGTTCTCCTCCGACCCCTCGGTCGAACTGATCGACATCGGAGGCCCGGCCATGGTGCGCGCCGCGGCGAAGAACCATGAATACGTGGGCATCGTCACCTCGCCGGCCGACTACCCCGTCGTGCTCGAGGAGCTGCGGACCTCCGGCTCGCTGTCGGCTGCGACGCGGCGCCGGCTCGCCCGGGCAGCATTCGCACACACCGCCGCCTACGACGCGGCGATCGTCGCCTGGCTCGACTCCGGCGGTCCGGCACCCGCGGCGGAGCTCGCGGGTGCCACCCAAGCCGACATCGAGGAAGCCGAGCTGTCCGCAGTGCTCCCGCCGACCATGCATCTGACGCTCGAGCGCACCGAGGTACTGCGCTACGGGGAGAACCCGCACCAGCGCGGTGCGCGCTACCGGATCGGGGGCACGGCGAGTTGGTGGGACGCCATGGAACAGCACGGCGGCAAGCCGCTGTCGTACCTCAACCTGTTCGATGGCGACGCCGCCTGGCGCCTGGTGCACGAATTGGCGGGCGACGCCGGCGCGGGACAGGCGGCGGTGGCCATCATCAAGCACGCCAACCCGTGCGGCGCCGCCGTGGCCGGCAACCTCGTCACCGCGTACGAGCGCGCGCTCGAGTGCGACGTGCAGAGCGCCTTTGGGGGCGTGGTGGCCATCGGCGGTGACGTGACGGTCGAAGTGGCCGACGCCATCGCCGACGGACCGCAGGCCGACGTGATCATCGCGGCGTCGTATACGCCCGAAGCGCTGGAGAAGCTGACCAGCCGGCGCAAGGCCACCCGGCTGCTGTCGGGACCCGTCCCGGAGCGGGCGGTCCGCCAGCTGCGGAGCCTGGGGGCCAGCGTCCTCGTGCAGGACATCGATGCGTTCGCCACCCCCCGCACCGAGTGGCGCACCGTCACCAAGCGCCAGCCCACCGAGGACGAATGGCGCGATCTGGTCCTTGCCTGGCGCGTCTGCGGCCGCACCACCTCGAACGCCATCGCCATCGTGACCGCCGGCCAGGCGGTGGGTGTCGGCGCGGGGCAACAGTCCCGTGTCGTCGCCGCCGAGATCGCCGTGCAGAAGGCGGGCCAGCGGGCCAAGGGCGGCGCGGGGGCCAGTGACGCCTTCTTCCCATTCCCCGACGGGCTGCTCGTCCTGGCTGATGCCGGCGTGACGGCGGTCGTCCAGCCGGGCGGATCGGTGAAGGACGACGAACTGATCGCCGCGGCTGACGGGGCGGGTCTGGCGATGGTCATGACCGGCGAGCGGCACTTCCGCCACTGATGGGCGCGATCGTTCTCGACGGCGAGACGGTCGCCGCCCGGATACGCGGCGAGGTGGCCGAGCGGGTCGAACGGCTGCGCCAGGAGGGATTCGGCGTCGGTCTCGGCACCCTGCTGGTGGGTGACGACGTGCCCAGCGAGCGGTACGTCGCGTTGAAGCACCAGGACTGTGCCGGCATCGGCATGTACTCCGTGGGTGAGCACCTCCCGGCCACCGCCAGCCAGGCGGAGGTGTTGGACGTCATCGCCCGTTTCAACGCCGACCCCAGGGTGAGTGCCTTCCTGGTGCAGCTGCCGCTGCCGCCCGGCCTCGACGAGGAGCAGGCTCTGCTGGCTGTCGACCCCGCCAAGGATGTCGATGGTCTCCACCCCGTGAATCTCGGCCGCCTCGTGCTCGGGACCCCCGGGCCGCTGCCGTGTACGCCGGCGGGGATCGTCGAGCTCCTCCACGCCTACGACGTCCCGGTCGAAGGGCGCCACGTGGCCATCATCGGGCGCGGGGTGACGATCGGACGCCCGCTGGCCAATCTCCTCTCCCTCAAGCGCCCTGGTTGCAACGCGGCGGTCTCCATCGTCCACACCGGCGTCAGCCCTGCCGACATGGCGGCCATCGTGCGCACGGCGGACATCGTGGTGGCCGCCGCCGGCCGGCCCCACCTGCTCATGGCGGGCATGGTCAAGCCGGGTGCGGCCGTGGTTTCCGCCGGCACCAGCTTCGAGGGCAAGAAGCTGATTCCCGACGCGCACCCCGAGGTGGCCGAGGTTGCAGGCTGGATCACCCCCCGCATCGGCGGGGTCGGCCCCATGACCCGTGCCATGCTGTTGCGCAACGCGTTGCGGGCTGCGGAGATCGCGGCCAAGTGAGGCTCTGGGGCAGGCTGCAGCGAGAGCCGGGATCACAGTCAGGGAGGCAAGCAGCCGATGAGTGAACGGGAATACTCCGAACGCCCGTGGGGCAACTACACCGTTCTCGACGACGACGCACCCGACCACAAGGTCAAGCGCCTCGTCGTGCACCCCGGCAAGCGGCTCAGCTACCAGCGTCACTCCCACCGGGCTGAGCACTGGTTCATCGTGGCGGGTACGGCGACGGTGACGCTCGACGGCAGCGTGATCCACGTGCAGGCCGGTGAGGCCATCGACATCCCCCTCGAGAGTGCGCACCGCGTCGCCAACGAGGGCGACACGGATGTCGTGCTGATCGAGGTGCAGCGGGGGACGTACTTCGGCGAGGACGACATCGTCCGGCTCGATGACGACTACGGCCGCGTCGACGCCGAGGTCGGCGCCGGAGATTCCGGGAACGGAACGGGAGGAGCTGGAAAGGCCCCCTCCTCATGACGCGCATCTCGGAGCTGCTCGGGGCCGGGCCCACCTACTCCTTCGAGTTCTTCCCGCCCAAGAACGACAAGGAGCTGTCCACCCTCGCCCGCACGATCAGCGAGCTCCAGCCGTTGGAACCGTCCTTCGTCTCGGTGACCTATCGCGGCGGGGCCGAGTCGCGCCAGCGCACCGTGGACCTCGTGTCCAGCATGCTGCACACGACGAATCTCAACCCCATGGCCCACATCATCTGTGTGGCCCATACCCGCCTGGAGTTGGCCGACATCCTCGTGTCACTGCGCAAGGCCGGCGTCGAGAACCTCATGGCCCTCGGTGGTGACCCGCCCGAGGACCCGGCGGCGGGCCCGGGCGAGCTGGCCTACGCTGCGGAGCTCGTCGAGCTGGCCCGGGCCATCGGGGGATTCTCCATCGGGGTCGCGGCCCATCCGGCGGGCCATCCGCGCTCGCCCGACCTGCCGAGCGACCGAGACTTCCTTGCGGCCAAGCTCGCCCTGGCCGACTTCGGGGTCACCCAGTTCTTCTTCGAGGCCGCCGAGTACGAGGATCTCGCCGCCGACCTCCGCGAGCGCGGCGTCGACACGCCCGTGCTCCCCGGCATCCTCCCTGTGACTTCGCTGTCCACCATGGGCCGGCTGGGCGCCATGGGTGCGGCCGCGCCGGACTGGATGCAGGATCGTCTGCGGGCTGCCGACGAGCGGGGTGGCGCCGACGCGGTCCGCAAGGAAGGGGTGGAGCTGGCCACCGAGCTCTGCTCCCACCTCCTCGATTCCGGCGTGCCGGGACTGCACTTCTACACCTTCAACACCTCGAGCGCGACCCGGGAGATCTATGCCGCGCTCGGACTGGGGCCCAGCCCCGCTTGAGCAACGCGCCGGCGTGTGCGTTTCTCGCCCTCGTGTGTGACATCCGGGTGACATACGGGAGCCCGCCCGTCTCGAGATCTGTGTCCGCGGGGAGATTCCGCGAAAGCATTACTTACTGATCACGCGCCGTTCAGGTGGCTTGGTTACGTTCCGGCCATGAGCGAGACCGTGCCGTTTTCGAAGTCAGACTTCTCCCGCCGGCGCTTCATCCAGACGGCGGGCGGCCTCGGCCTCCTCGTCGCCACCTACAGCTTGTGGAAGCCGTCGCTGGCGTTGGCGGCCGGCCCCACGACGACCGGTTCAGGCACCACGCCCGAGCAGGTCCACCTGACGTGGCCCTTCGACTCGGCCAACAACCCGACGAACGCCGTCGTGGTTTCCTGGCTGCAACCCCAGCCGTCGACGGGCGGGTTCGTGATCTTCGCCCCTGCCTCGAATCCGGGCGGGCTGACCGGGGCCGGCACGACGACAGTCGATGCCGCTGTCAACACCCAGCAGGGCGGCAACCTCAACGCCAACAGCACGGGCTCTGCAGCCGGCGCGGGCCCGTACCCTGCCGCCGGCTCCCCCTCGGGGACCTTCATGGGTTTTGCATTCAGCTACCAAGACCTGACCGAGGGTTCGTACGTCTATGCCTACAGCGCCGTGCTCAATGGCCTGACGCCCAATACGGCCTATGTCTACGCGATCTGCGATGGCGAGGGTCACTACTTCCCGACGCTGGCGGCACCTGCCACCTTCTCGACGGCGCCGACCGGCCGTACTGCGTTCAGGTTCAGCAGCTACGGCGATCTCGGAACGCCGACAGCCATCACCAGCGGTGCGAACGCCTACGGCGACGCCTACGCCGAAGGCACCGCCAACGACACCTACTCGACATGGGCCGAGTCCTCGGCCAACGCCTACCAGGCGGTCAACGCGGTGGAGTACTTCGCGCCCCTCTTCCACCTGATCAACGGCGACCTCACCTACGCCGACAAGAACGCCACTCAGGCCCCCGAAGTCTGGCGGGACTTCGGCATGAGCGTGCAGCGCTCGGCCATGAACCGCCCGTGGATGCCCTGCCTGGGCAACCACGAGGCGGAGGTCGCCAACGGCTACTCCTCGTACCTCTCGCGCTACGTGCTGCCCGACAATGGTGCCGCCTCGTTCCCCGGCAACTTCTACTACTTCCAGGTGGGCTCGGTGCTGATCATCTCGCTCGACGCCAACGACGTCGTCTACCAGGACAGCAATGCGTACGCCTCCACCACCGCGACGGGATCAGGGAAGTGGGGTGTCGGCGCGAACTGCTTCGACCGCTACTACACCGGCACCCCCAGCGGGACCTATGCGAGCGACTCCAATTTGAAGGCGCCGGCGGGCAACGCCCAGACAGAGTGGCTGCAGAACGTGCTGGCATCGGCCCGACCCGGGCAGGTCCCCGCCTCCCCGCCGTCGTCCATCACCACCATCTCGAGTATCGACCCGACGTCCATCGACTGGATCGTGGTGCAGATGCACCAGTGCGTCATGTCGTCGTCGTTCGACAACGGCTGCGACAAGGGGATCCGCGAGATCTGGAAGCCGCTGTTCGATCAGTACCAGGTCGACCTGGTGGTCAATGGCCACGACCACGACTACGAACGCTCGCAACCGGTTCACGGGTACACCGCCCTCCAGGGCCGACAGGTCGGGAGCCAATCGACGGTCGTCGAGACGCTCCAGCCCGCCCCGGTCTCCGGCGCGGTCTCGACCACCACAGCGTCCTCGGGAACAGTGCCTCTCATCGATTCGAGTGAAGGCACGGTGTATCTGGTCCTCGGCGGCGGGGGGACCAACGCGATCGACAACGCCTACCAACCGACCGACGGCGCCCCGGCCAACACCGCGGGGGTGCACACCGTCACCATCCGCAAGACCGGCACGTCGGGAACGTCAATCAAACCGCCGGCAGACGCCTACGAGCCGGTCGTGTGGTCGGCTCTGACCGACCCCGCACCCGCCAGCGGGGCCAACTCCCCCTATGGGATTGCCCTCTTCGACGTGAATCCGGGTGACGCGCCGGGCGGGAGCACCACACTGACCGTGACCTACTACCACTGCCCGGAGAACAGCGGAGGCACCTCGGCCACCACCACGCCGCCGGCACCGGGCACCAATCCCGGATATGTGGTCTTCGACCAGTTCGTCCTGACTCGGCCCCGGAGCGACGGCCCGCCTGCTGTGACGCCAGAGTTCGCCTACCCGGCTGCGGCGTTGGCCGGCGCGGCGGCCGTTGGCGCTGGAGCCCTGTATCTGAGCCAGCGTGGCCGCGCCTCGGCCGTTACGGTCGACGCGTAGGTCCACTTAGCTGGAGCACTGGGGGCACTGGGGGCACTGGGGGCACTGGGCAGGCTTCGTTGGGCTTCGTCACGCTGGGCGAGCGGCGGGGTGGCGGAAAGCGCCAAACCTAGTGGGTATCTAGTGGGTATATACTGCCGGTAATGGCATACGTGGTCGCCCGCCCGAAGGGCCGCTTCGAGATCCGGGAGTCCGTCTACACGCCAAAGGGGCCTCGTGCCCGCACGCTGGCCAACTTCGAGCAGCTCACGGACAAGGTTCTGGACACGGCCCGCCTTCGGGCCAGCCGGCCGTTCGACCTCGACGCCGTGCGTGCCTCGGCGGGGAAGGCCAGGGCTTCTGCGGCCGCCCGGCGCCCTGGCCGGGGTCACCTGGGCGGTGTCGCCACACCGCGTCGCCTCGAGATGCGACGGTTCGCCGAGTCCTCCCGCCGGATGGCTGCGGCTCTCGAGTCGCGCCGGGCGCCGTCGGGCTCGGCGCGGGATCCCGGCGACGCCCTGATCGACCTGTTGGACCTGGTCGCCCAGGTCTCGGCCTTCCGGACACCACGCCGCCCGGAGCCACTTCGATTCCCACCCCTGGCCCGCCTCCGAGCGGATCATTGACGACGACCACGACCGGCCCCTATCCCAACCTGGTCACCAGGATCATCTCGCTCCACGAGATGCTCGATTCCATCGGGCTGCCGCACCAGTTCGGGGGCGCCATCGCCCTCGCCTGGTATCGCAATCCCAGGGCGACCACAGACATCGACATCAACCTGACTCTTCCGCCCGAGGCCGCCGAGCCGATTCTGCAGGCGTTGGCCCTGCTGGGCGTCACGATCACACCCGAAGGCCGGGCGGCCGTCGCTCTCGACGGGCAGGCGAGGCTCGACTGGGACGGCTCCTACCTCGATGTGTTCTTCGCCACCATGGACCTGCACTTCGAAATGGCCGACCGTGCCCATGTCGTCCGCTTCGGCCCGGTGGACATACCGATACTGGCTCCCGAGGACCTCATTATCTGCAAGGCCGTTTTTGACCGGCCCAAGGACTGGCTCGACATGGAGGAAATGCTCCGCTGGGGCACCGAGGTCGACGCCGCCCGGGCGCTCGGATGGGTCGGCGACATCCTCGGTCCGGAGTCGGGGCAGTACGCCCGCCTGAAAGAGCTGCTGTCCGCGGGCCCGGCCGGCCCCCCGAATCAGATGCACTGAGAATCCGCCAATTAAGGAGCCCCAATGGGTGAATTGGGACAGGCCCGTTTCGCCCCGTAGCATCCCGTCCATGGCAGATCTCATCCGCATGGGCGACGACGGCACACTCCAAGTCCCCGACGAACCCATCATTCCCTTCATTGAGGGCGACGGCACGGGGGTCGACATCTGGCCGGCCGCCAAGCTCGTCCTCGATGCCGCCGCCGCCAAGCACGGGCACAAGGTGGCCTGGAAGGAAGTCCTGGCCGGCCAGAAGGCGTTCGACGAGACGGGCAACTGGCTGCCCGACGAGACGGTGGACACCTTCCGCTCCCACCTCATAGGGATCAAGGGCCCGCTCACGACGCCGGTGGGTGGCGGCATCCGCTCCCTCAACGTGGCGCTGCGCCAGATCCTCGACCTCTACGTGTGCCTGCGCCCGGTGCGCTGGTTCACCGGCGTGCCCTCGCCCGTCGTGCACCCCGAGCTGGTCGACATGGTCATCTTCCGGGAGAACACCGAGGACGTCTACGCCGGCTACGAGGTGCAATCCGGCACGCCCGAGGCCGAGAGGCTGGCGGAGTACCTGCGGTCCGAGATGGGCTGGCCCATCAGGGAGCTCTCGGGCATCGGCATCAAGCCGATCTCACCCATGGGGTCCAAGCGACTCATCCGGGCCGCCATTGAGTACACGCTCGAGCGCAAGCGCGAGTCCGTGACGCTGGTGCACAAGGGCAACATCCAGAAGTTCACCGAGGGCGCGTTCCGCGAGTGGGGCTACGAGCTCGTGCGCGAGGAGTTCGCCGACGTGGCTGTCGGCTGGGACGACTGCGACGGCAAGCCCGGGGACAAGCTCCTCGTCAAGGACACCATCGCCGACATCACGCTGCAGCAGGTGCTGACCCGGCCGTCGGACTTCGACGTCATCGCCACGACGAACCTCAACGGCGACTACCTTTCCGATGCCCTGGCCGCGCAGGTCGGCGGCATCGGCATCGCCCCGGGAGCGAACATCAACTACGTGAGCGGACACGGCATCTTCGAGGCGACCCACGGCACCGCGCCGAAGTACGCCGGGCAGGACAAGGTGAATCCGGGCTCGGTGCTGCTGTCGGGCGTGCTGATGTTCGAGCACATCGGCTGGAACAACGCGGCGTCGGACATTGTCCACGCGCTCGAGGCCACCATCGCGGACAAGGTCGTGACCTACGACTTCGCCCGCTTGATGGAGGGCGCCACCGAGGTGAAGTGTTCAGAATTCGCCTCGGCCATCGTCGACCGCCTGTAGCGGATCCCGCAGGACACAACAGCCCCAGTCGGACCAGAAGAATTGTCGGAAAGGACCACTCCACCCATGGCCAAGCCCCCCGTCCACGTGACCGTCACCGGTGCAGGCGGCCAGATCGGCTACTCCATCCTGTTCCGCATCGCGTCGGGCCAGCTCCTCGGTGAGGACCAGCCGATCGTGTTGCGCCTCCTCGAGATCGAGCCCGCGATGCGCGTGCTCGAGGGCGTCGTGATGGAGATCGACGACTGCGCCTTCCCGCTGGTGCACGACATCGTCGCCACGTCCGACCTGAAGACGGCCTTCGACGGCACGTCGTGGGCGCTGCTGGTCGGCTCCATCCCGCGCAAAGCCGGCATGGAGCGCGGTGATCTCCTCAGCGTGAACGGCGGGATCTTCAAGCCGCAGGGCCGGGCCATTGCCGAGAACGCGGACTCCGACGTGCGCATCCTCGTCGTGGGGAACCCCTGCAACACGAACTGCCTCATCGCACGCTCCAACGCTCCCGAGGTGCCGGCCGACCGCTGGTTCGCCATGACCCGCCTGGACGAGAACCGGGCCAAGGCGCAGCTCGCCGCCAAGGCGTCGGCTCCGGTGGCCGACGTCACCAACGTGGCCATCTGGGGCAACCACTCGGCCACCCAGTTCCCGGATTTCGCCAACGCCCGCATCGGCGGGAAGCCGGCGTCAGAGGTGATCACCGACGACGAGTGGTTGCGGGGCGACTTCATCACCACGGTGCAGAAGCGGGGCGCCGCCATCATCGAGGCCCGGGGCTCCTCCTCGGCGGCCTCGGCGGCTGCGGCAGCCATCGACACGGTGGTCAGCCTCCGCACCAAGACCGCCAAGGGCGGCTGCTTCTCGGTCGCCATCGCCAGCGAGGGCCAGTACGGGGCGCCCGAGGGCCTGCAGTTCGGGTTCCCTGTGGAGGCCGACGGCAAGGGTGGATGGTCCGTGGTCGAGGGCTTCGCCCACGACGACTTCGCCACCGAGCGCATCAAGATCACCACCGACGAGCTGCTGGCCGAGCGCAACGACGTCAAGGACCTGGGACTCCTCGGGTAACACCCCCGGTAGGATGCGGTCTTGATCCTTCCTCTGCCCTTCGGTCCCGCGGTCGACCCGGCCCTTCCGGCCCTTCCGGCCGCCGTCACCGGCTGTTCGCGGCCGTGAAACCGCAGCGAAACACATGCCTGGCACCCTGAGAACCGTGGGAGACCTCTTTGACGGCTACGGCGCGTCGGCCCGTGGGCTGACCGTCGACGCCTTCGACGAGATGGTCGGCCGTGACGGCACGGCAAGGGTGCCCTACGCCGCGGTGGCGTCCTCCCTGGCGCAGATGGGCCCCGAGGACGTCTCGGCCCGCGCTTCGCGATTGGCCCGTGCCTTCATGGACCAGGGGGTCACCTTCGACCTCGACGGCGAGGAGCGGCCGTTCCCCCTCGACGTGGTGCCCCGGATCTTCACCGGTGCCGAGTGGTCCAAGGTGGCGGCGGGGCTGGTGCAGCGGGTGCGGGCGCTCGAGCTGTTCCTGGCCGACGTCTACGGCGCCGCCCGTATCGTCAGCGACGGGCTCATCCCGCACGATGTGGTCACGAGCTCCCCGGGGTTCGTGCGGGCGGCGTACGGCTACTCGCCGTCCAACGGCGTGCGCATCCACGTGGCGGGCATCGACGTCATCCGTGACGAGGACGGCGAGTTCCGCGTGCTGGAGGACAACCTGCGGAGCCCGTCCGGCGTGAGCTACGTGCTGGCCAACCGCGCCGCCATGGCGCGGGTGCTGCCCGAACTGTTCTGGGGCCAGCCCATTCAGATGGTGACGGACTACCCGGCCCGCCTGATCAACGCCTTGCGCCGCGCCGCGCCGGCGTCGGTGCAGGACCCGACGGTGGTCGTGCTGACGCCCGGTGTGCACAACTCGGCGTTCTACGAGCACGCGTTGCTGGCCCGCCTCATGGGCGTACACCTGGTGGAGGGGCGCGACCTCGTGTGTCACGGCACCGACGTCTTCCTCCGCACCACCGAGGGCGAGGTCCCGGTGCACGTGATCTACCGGCGCATCGACGACGAGTATCTCGATCCGCTGCAGTTCCGCCCCGAATCGTTGGTGGGCTGTCCGGGCATTGTCAACGCGGCGCGGGCGGGCCGCGTGACGATCGCCAACGGGCTGGGGAACGGCGTGGCCGACGACAAGCTCGTGTACACCTACGTGCCGGCGATGATCCGCTACTACCTGGGTGAGGACCCGATCCTCCAGAACGTCGAGACGATGCACCTCGTGGACAACGCCGTCCGCAAGGACGCGCTCGCCCGCCGCGACGAGCTCGTCTTCAAGCGAGTCGACGGCTCGGGTGGCAAGGGTCTGGTGATCGGCCCGGCGGCGACAGGTGCCGAGCTCGACGAGCTGGCGCTCGAGGTGGAGTCCGACCCACGCCACTGGATCGCCCAACGCGTCGTGGCCCTGTCGACGTCGCCCACCTGGGTGGACAACACGATGATGCGCCGTCACGTCGATCTGCGGCCGTTCGCGGTCAACGACGGCGAGGACATCTGGGTTCTGCCCGGTGGCCTCACCCGGGTCGCCCTCGGCGAGGGCGGGCTGGTGGTGAACTCCAGCCAGGGCGGCGGCTCCAAGGACACCTGGGTGGTCGGCGGAGGGATCTCCATGCCGGTGCTGCCGCCTCGCCAAGTCGCCCCGTTCCAGGCGGGGCCGCCCATGGACGTCGGGCCGGCGTCCGACGGCGAGTTGGGTGTCCAACAACAGCAACAGCAACAGCAGGGAACGTCATGCCCGTGACCCGCGCCCTCTTGAGCCGGGTCGCCGAGTCCATCTTCTGGGTCGGTCGCTACGTGGAGCGGGCCGAGGGCACGGCGCGCATCCTTGACGTCTCGGTGTACCAGGCCCTCGAGCAGAGCGACGTCGAGGGCTCGCTCGCGGCCCGCCGGCTCCTTGCCGTCATGGGTCTGCCCGATTCGGGAACGGAGACGTTGTGGCAGGCGACGGAGCGTTTGGCCACGGACCCCGAGAGCCGGTCGTCGATCGCGGGGGCGCTTGCCGCCGCCCGGGAGAACACCCGCGCCGTGCGGCACGTCGTGCCGGTGGAGTTCTGGGAACACATCAACGCCACCTGGGCCGAGCTCCCGCTGCGCTGGGAGACGGGTCGCCGGGCCGGCCCAGCCTTCTACCTCTCCTTCGTGAAGACCCAGTGCGCCGGCATGATGGGCCTGGCCGACACCATGATGAGCCGCGACCAGACGTGGCTCTTCTTCACCCTGGGGCGGTGTCTCGAGCGCACCGACGTGGTCGCCCGTCAGCTGGCCACGGTGGCCTTCGACGAGGTGTTCGACAGCGGCCTCGTCATGCTGCTGCGCTCCTGCGGCGGCTACGAGCCCTACCTGCGACTCTCCCAGGGGGTCGTCGAGCCGGGTCGGGTCCTGGACTTTCTCCTGCGTGACCGCCTCTTCCCGCGCTCCGCCTTCGCCTCGCTGACCCTGGCGGAGGAATGCCTCGACCAGATCAACGCCGGACGCGAAGGGGCGTGGGACGACGCCCGCGGGCTGGTCGGCCTGGCGCGCGCCGAGCTCGAATACTCGGCGCCGGCGACGCTGTCCCGCGATCTGGAGACCCGGTTGGAGCGGCTGCAGGCCTCGATTTCCTCGGTGAGCGACGCCGTGACGAGGCGCTACTTCGCCCAGGACCTCCCCATGCAGTGGCGACAGGGGGGTGGAGCCGGGTGAGCTGGACGGACGGGTGGCGGCTGCGCGTCTCCCACGAGACGCGTTTCGACTACGACGCGCCGGCCCGGGCCTCCTACAACGAGTTGCGGCTTACTCCCCGTACCGAGCTGCGCCAGACCGCACTCGAGACGAGAGTGGTGACGTTGCCGGCCGCACCGCAGTATTCGTACCTCGACTACTGGGGCACCCACGTGGTGGCCTTCAACGTCGACCGCGGCCACGAGGTGCTGTCGATCACGGGGAACTCGCTCGTCGACACGCAGCATTCCGACGACCCCGACGACTGCACCTGGGAGGACGTGGGCGACGCGTCCATGACGATGGCGGACCATCTGTCGCACAACCTCTACACCGCGCCCGGGCCCCAACTGTCCGAGATCGCGCTGGGTCTGCGCACGGGTCGCCCGCTCGAAACGGCCCGACGCATCATGGCCACCACGCACGAGTCGTTGCGCTACGTGCGCGGCGTCACGTCGGTCCACACCTCCGCTGGCGAGGCCTATACCGATGGGGCGGGCGTGTGTCAGGACTTCGCGCATTTGGCCTTGGCCTTCACCAAGTCGGTCGGGCTCCCCTCGCGTTACGTCTCGGGCTACTTCCACCCGGATCCGGACGCTGCCATCGGTGAAGAGATCACAGGTGAAAGCCACGCATGGGTGGAGGTGTGGACGGGGCGCTGGTGGGGCTACGACCCGACGAACGACTGCCCGGTGGGGGAGCGTCACGTCGCCGTCGGGCGCGGGCGCGACTACGGCGACGTACCACCAGTCAAGGGCATTTACGCCGGCAACGCCGAGAACACCATGCGGGTGGCGGTCCGCATGGCGAGGGTCCACTGAGCGTGGCAAGTCCGGACTGACAGGAGACAGGGGGTGGTGATCGCGTGCTGACCAGGATGCGGATCTGGCTTCCCGACGCGCCAGGAGTCCTGGGCGCCGTGGCAGCGGAGATCGGGGCGGTGAGCGGCAACGTCATCGGTCTCGAGGTGCTCGAGCGCGAGGCCGGCGTGGCGATCGACGAGCTCGTGGTGGAGCTGCCCGACGAACCCGGGGCGGTCGACGCCGCCTGCCGCGGCGTGCGCAATATCCCCGGTGCCGGTGTGGAAGAGGTCACCGAGCTGATGGCGGAGGCGAAGGACCGCGAGGACACGGTCCTGGCCGCCGCCGCCGGCATCCTCCAGGCGGCCACGGCCACCGCCGCCATCAATGCCTTGACCGGGCACCTGATCACGCTCTTCGACCTGACGTGGCTCGCACTTGCTGACGACGAACTCGCGGGCTTCGTCGAGGTCTACGGCGACGTCCCCTCCGTGCAGTGGGTCGCCGCCTTCGCGGAAGGCTCTCGCAGTGGTGCCGACCCGGCGAACGACACGACGGGCTCAGGTGTGTTCGTGGAGTCCGTCGCCGAGACCGGCTTCACCGTCTGCGGCGGCCGGCCGGCATCCATCAGGCGGAGGGAGCGCCATGAGATCGCGCTGCTGGTCATGGTGGCGTCGCGGTTCATTGACGCGCTGGCCGGGCGGGTTGCCGTCGAGCCGGTTACCGGATAGGACGCCGGGGCGCCATCGCATCGACGAACTGATGCGGGCATACCGCCCGCCGCCTAACCTCCGGACATGTTGCGCGTCGGCTTCGTCGGGTCCGGTCTGATCGCCTGGGCGCACGGCCTGGGCCTCAAGGCGATGATCGACGGCGGTGTCGTCGAGGCGTCGATCCTGGCGGTGCACGACCAGAGTGAACGTCGTGCCCGCGGTTTCGCAGACGTCCTCGGTGGTGAAGGCGTCAAAGTCGTTGCCGACGCGGCGGAGGTCGCCCGGCGCTGCGATGCCATCTGGGTCTGCACACCGACATCGGCGCACCGGGCCGCAGTGGACGAGGCCCTGGCCGCCGGTTGCGCCGTCTTCTGCGAGAAGCCTCTCGACGTCGATCTCCAACGCGCGACGGAACTGGTCGAGGCGGTCAGCGCGTCGGGCATCGCGAGTCAGAGCGGTCTGGTCCTGCGCAGCGCCCCGGTCTTCCGGGCCCTTCGTGATCTGGTGCAGGGCGGAACACTGGGTCCGCCGATGGGGGCGGTGTTCCGCGACGACCAGTACTTTCCCATTCAGGGGACGTACGGCTCCCAGTGGCGAGCGGATGCCGCGCAGGCCGGCGGCGGTTGCCTGATTGAGCACTCCATCCACGATCTCGACATCCTGCGCTACTGCTTCGGCGACGTGGACTCGGTGGTGGCCCGTACGGCCAACCATGCCGGCCACCCTGGGATCGAGGACATGGCCGCCGTCACGCTGTCTTTCGCTTCGGGTTTTAAGGCGCAGCTCACGAGCATCTGGCACGACATTTTGAGCCGAGGCTCGACCCGCAGGCTCGAGGTCTTCTGCCGCCAGGGCATGGTGTGGTTGGACGACGAGTTCCGCGGCCCACTCCACGTGCAGACCAGTGACGGCACCGAGGTCCGGGCCTGCCCGTCGCCACCGTGGGTGGACGCGCTCCCCCTGGCCGACGACGAGGTCGGCCTCGCCGTGCGGGCCTACGTGGAGGCCGACCGCGCCTTTGCCGATGCGGTGGTCGCCGGCAGGGCTCCCGAGCCCGGACTCGCTGTCGCGCTGGAAGCCCACCGCCTGGTCGATGCTGCCTACTGCTCTGCCGCCGCCGGGGGAGCGCCGATCGGCGTGCCGTCGACCTGAGGATGAAATCGGCGCCGGCCGTCTCATCCCCAAGTCGGAGCAGCCGCTCTGGATTCGGTGTCTGACCAGGAGCAACGATCGGAAGACACGGTACGGGGCTGTCCGAAGGCCTGGCTACGATGAGCCCACGACGTGGTTCAGCGCGTCGCCCGGCGTTCACCCGAGACCCCAGACAAGGAGACCCCGAGAGCGTGCGCTCGCTGTTCCACCTCTTCACGCGGCAACCCCTCGCGGCGAAGGTGCCCGAGATCACCGTCATGTTCTGGGTCATCAAGATCCTCACGACGGCTGCGGGCGAGGCCATCTCGGATTATCTGTCCACCGGGAACAAAGGGGTGGGGGCGCTCGTCGAGATCGGCGTCTTCGGCGCCGCGCTCATCGCGCAATTCAGCACGCGGCGCTACTTTGCTCCCGCCTACTGGTTCCTCGCGTTGGCCATTGCGATTGCCGGGACGGGGGTGTCCGACACCATGCACCTGACCTTCGGCGTCCCCTACGCCGGGACGTCGCTCTTCTGGGCCGTCGTGCTGGCGGCCATCTTCTTCCTCTGGGACCGCAGCGAGCACACGCTGTCGATCCACTCCATCACGACCAGCCGCCGGGAGAAGTTCTATTGGGCCACCATCTTCGCCACGTTCGCCCTGGGCACCGCGCTCGGGGACTTCACCGCGACGTCGCTGGGGCTGGGCTACCTCGCGTCGGCGATCTTCTTCTGCGGCGTCATCCTCATCCCGTGGATCGGGTGGTCTCGATTCGGGATGAACGAGATCTTCGCGTTCTGGTTCGCCTACGTCGTCACCCGGCCCATCGGTGCGTCCTTCGCCGACTATTTCAGCAAGCCCAAGGACCTCAGCGGGCTCGGTTTCGGCGACCTCCAGACGGCCGGGTTCATCACATTGCTGGTCGTCATCCTCGTCGCGTACACGGCTCTCGCCCGGTTCGACATCCAATCGCCAGAAGCGCATTCCGGGCCCGACGCCGGCACTGAGGTCGCGGGCGGCACGTAGCGTGCGGTGGCGCCCGGTGTTCCGTAGGGTGCGGGCCATGGATATCGCATCGCTGTTGCTGGAGCTCTACGGTCGGATCCCGCCGCTGGCGGAGACGGCGGTGAGCGGTCTCGATGCAGAGCAGCTCTGTACTGCTCCCGAACCGGACGCGAACCCGATCGGGTGGCTCGTCTGGCACCTGGCGCGAGTGCAGGACCATCACGTCGCCGACCTGCTCGGCACCGAGCAGGTCTGGGTCAGAGGCGACTGGGCCGGTCGCTGCGGACTGGCGCCCGATCCCTCAAACATCGGCTACGGGCACAGCGCCGAGGAGGTCCGCGCTGTCCAGCCCGAGAGCTCCGATGTGCTCCTTGACTACCTCAGTGGAGTGCAGGCCCGCACGACGGGGATGCTCGAAGGCGTGGCTCCCGAGGACCTCGACCGCGTGATCGATCGTCGCTGGGACCCTCCGGTCACTGTCGGCGTGCGCCTGGTCAGCGTTGCCGACGACAGCCTGCAGCACCTGGGACAGGCGGCGTATGTGCGCGGTCTGCTCGGGGATTGACCGCCAGAGCGCGACCGGGGTGGCGTCAGTGACCCCGATTCCCGCATCCGCGATCTGACGACCTTCGGGCAGTCCCTCGGGCTTCCGTCCAGGCCGACCTTCGACCCGGTCCCATGGAGTGTATATACCCACTAGGTGGACATAGTGGGTATATACACTCCAAAAACGTCCCCGAGCGGGGTGCCTGCGCGCACGCGACCAACGTCCCGACGAACAGGTCAAAGAGAGCCGCGGGCAGGCTCGACCCGGCCGGATCCCCGATCAGTCGGGGCGACTTCGACGCGAGCCCCGAAGTCGCACCCAGGCCAACAGATCGCTCTGCGCGCCCAGGGGCACGGACCCGGTGAACATGTCATCCCGGCCGCTCGAGACCGTCCGATGGGAGAGCCGAGCAGTCTCGCCTTTCAGGCTGCCGGCGGCTTGGGCCAGCGGACGTACTCCCCGTAGTGGTAGGCGGTCTCGTAGCCGAGCCTGGTGTAAACGGAGGCGCCCATGGGTGACGCCTGAAGCGAGCATGACGATGCCCCCTCTTCGAAGGCAAGGTTGGTCAACGCCACCGTGACGAACGCGCCGAGGCCCGTGCTGCGCGCTGCGGGCACCGTGCCGACCCACTGCAGACTGGCCACGCCGTCGCTCGCGTAGACCATCGCGGTGGCAATCGGCTTGTCGTCGCGCCGGGCCACCACTATGGAGGCGGCTGAGTCCTGGAGCACCGCCGACACCTCGTCGAAGAGATCGGTCAGGACCTCGGGTGGCATCCCGTAGGTTGCGTATGCCTCGGCGTTCACGGCAACGAAGTCGTTCAGACCGGCCTCGTCGTCGACCACGCGTACGCTGACGCCGTCGATTGGGCGCGCCTCGGCGAGCGGCGTGCGGCAGATCATCTCGGGCACTGGATCGCCGAACACTTCCAGACCCGCCTCATCGCACGCGAGACGCAGATCCTCGTCCTCGCCGCTGTCGCGCACCTTGACGGTGTAGCCGCGCGCCAGACCCGCGAAGAACGAGTCGGCCGCCGCCACCAGCGCCGTGCCGCTCAGCGAGTCGTCGGAGCGAAAGGCGCCGTTGGCCACAACCGGGATCCAGGTTCCCCCCGCGCACAGCACGGCACCGCCGGTCTCCAACAGCGCGCCGCGGCTGCCCCATTGCGTCATTGCGCGATTGAACGCGATGAGAGTGCGGTGACCGAGCTGTGCCTCGGACAACGATGGCGTCGCTCCGGGAGTCTCCGTCTTCCTCAGTACCCCTCTGTGAAGACTGCTCATAGGAGTCATGATGCCGCACGCGGAGGGCACAGCACAGGATGCGACGGAGGCGAGGATTCAGCGGAGCTCGAAGACGGGGTGGTTCGCGGCCACGGCAGCCCACTCGGCATCGGTCGAGTCCGGCGTCATGCCGTCGAAGAACATGCCTGTCTCGAACTTCCAGCGGCGGAGGTAGGAGCGCAGGACAGGCACGCTGTCGGCCGCCGGGATCTCCCTGGCCGTGCAGAGCTGGCGCCGTCGGCCCAGGATCAGCACCAGATGCCCTCCTGCATGGCGCACATTGCGAACCCACTGGGTCTGCCCCCGCGGGGAGACGAGGTACTGCGTTCCGTCGATGGTCAGCAGGTTCACAGGAACGTGGTGCAGCTCGCCGGTGGTGCGGCCCCTGTGCTCGAGGACACGTGAGCCCCAGACGCTCACTCCCATGCGGGTGAGGCCCTTGACCACCGAGTTGAAGACGTGGCGGGTGAACCAGTCGGGCTCCTTGTAGTGGGCCGCGACGGGCGCCTGCGTCGGTTCGGCGGCCTGACCGCTCGTGGTCGTGCTCGCCGTGCTCATGGGATGCTCCTCGCTGGTCGGGATGTTCATGAACATCGATACTAAATGTGAACAATGTTCTTGTCAAGTACTTGTGTTCTCATTCGAGAACGGTCAGACTTCCTCCATGCCCGCACCTCCACACGTACCCGCACCCGCCGCCGCGCCCGATTCCAATGCGGTCCCCTCCACCCCGGCTTCCGCACCGCGTACGGCCCGGGAGAGGGTCCGCGAGGAGATGACGGCGGAGATCCTGGCCGTGGCAGGTGCGCACGTCGCCCGTGACGGTGCGCCGGCCCTTTCCTTGCGCTCAATCGCCCGCGATCTGGGAATGGCCCCCTCCGCGCTGTACCGCTACTTCGACGGACGGGACGCGCTGCTGACCGCGCTCATCCTCACCGCCTACGAGGCGCTGGCCGCGGAGGCGGAGCGCGCGGCGGATCAGGCGGCGCCCAGAGGGAACGAGGAGCAGGGGCCGGCCAGGGACGCCGAACGGTGGCTGGCGGTCCCGCGCGCCCTCCGTGCCTGGGCTCTCGAGTACCCCCACCAGTGGGGGCTGATCTTCGGCACCCCGGTCCCGGGCTACCAGGCGCCCGAAGACACCGTCGAGCCGTACATTCGGGTGGCCGCGGCCCTGGTGCGCCCGCTGGTGGCGGCGGAGGAGGCGGGACGCCTCCGCCGGCGTGCGGACCGACCGGTGTCGGACGAACTGCGTGCGGCGGTGATGCCCGTGAGCGAAGGGCTCCTGCCCGGCATGCCGGTCGAGAAGGTGGTGCTCGTCGTCCAGGGGTGGACGACGCTCATCGGCACCATCAGCCTCGAGGTGTTCGGGCACTGGCGCGGCACGGTGTTGGAGCCCGAACTGCTCTTCGAGGCATCCGTACGCCAGCTGGGGGAGTCACTCGGCCTGCAGTGAATTGAAGCCCTACGGGGAGATGGTGTTCAGCGCAGGGCGTCCCGCAATACCTGCGCCCGTGTTCTGAGCTCCTCGAGCCGGTCCTCGGGGACCCACTCGGCCATCGTCCCCACGAAATCGAAGAAGAGCGCAGCCAGCTCCGCCAGCTCTTTGCTCGGCTCCTCGAGCTTGATCTGCGAGAACGGGAACGCGATGTTCAGCCGGTGCGATGGCGCCGACACCGTTGGGGTCTCCCTTGGCGCCGGCGCAGCTACGCCATTCAACGCACCCTGCGAAGCGTGCTTCTCAGATGATTTTGGCACTCCACCATCCTGGTCGCGTCATGACGGAGAGCGGGTGATGGTCCTGCAAATTGTGCAAATGAAGGTGCCCGGCGGGTGCCCGGCGGGCACCGAGCACTATCCCAGTACGGGGAGCTTCACGTCGATCCCGGCGTTCGCCAGGAAGACGAGCTTGTGCTCGAGAGCGTTCTGCCAATCGACCATGTCCTTGTCGAACTGCATGCGGTCACCGTCCTCGCACGCGTGTTCGAGCTCGTCGAATGCTCCGTCTTCAGCATCCAGTAGGGCCCGGTACTTCAAAAGGAAGTGGTCGTCGATCGGCTGATGCACGTTCGTCCTCCTACCTGCGGCCCGACCTTCGCGAGCCGGTGCGCCCACGATACTTCCGTCACGCTCTCTTCGCCCGAGCGGACGCCCGACCTCACTGGCGCCCGCCCTCCCCGCGCGGTCCCTCACCAGTGGCGGCGCAGGCGGTGATAGGTCCCGGGCAGGAGCGAGCGAAACACCATGGCAGCGTCGATCAGGCCGGACACGCTTATTTCCAGCGCGGGCCCACCGGCATGGGCCAGAATCCGGCGCGACACCGTCTCGACACTGCGGGTGGTGAAACGCGGGGGCCGGCGCAGGCCGCGCTCCAACGCCCCCAGCCCGAGCTCGGTGGCCATGAAGGCGGGGTAGACCACGTGGACGTGGACCCCCTTCGGGCCGAGCCGGAACGAGGTTGACTCGGTGAAGGCGGACAAGGCGGCCTTGGAGGAGGGATAGGCACCGGGACCAGGGGAGGGCAGGCGACCCCCGTCCGAGGAGACGTTGACGACGATCCCGCTCCCGCGCTCGACCATGGCCGGGAGGACGGCCAGGGTGGCGGCGACCGGTGCGAAGAAATTCACGTCGAGGGTGTGGCGGAAATCCTCCTCCGTGATGTCGACCAGCCGCACCCCGGGATCCTGCGCCGCGTTGTTGACCAGGAGGTCGACGGGTCCGTGGGTCGCCCTCACCTCGTCGAGCGCCTCTCGCAGGGCGGCGGTGTCGGCGACGTCACAGGTGATGGTGCCCGACCTCGGCGTAAAGGTACGAAGGTCGGTCGCCAGCTTTTCGAGCCGCTCCGTGTTGCGGGCCAGGCCGTAGACGGTGGCGCCCGCCCGGGCCAGGTCGACGGAGAGCTGGGCGCCCAGGCCGCACGAAGCCCCGGTGACCACGGCGACCAGGCCCTCGTAGCGCCCGCCGAAGTCGGGCGACTGGGTGGTGGGGGAGAAGCGGGTCCGGAGCACGGGCGCGCGTCAGGGAGCCGGCGCCGGCGGTTCCGTCAGCTCCTCCAGGTCCGTCCCCAGTCGGGCGGCCGCCTCGGCCAGCACGTCCTGGCCGGCCACCAGCGCGGCCAGGTCACCCCGCACACGCACACGCCCCGCGGCCAGCGCGTCCGCCGGATCGAGCTCGCCGCGGGCCATCGCCAGCGCCTCGGTGTAGCCGAGCACGATGGTGGCGGTGCCGCCTGTCGTCCCGGAGGGATCGATCCCGAGGCGGGCCCGGCCGTCGGCCACGGTGAGGACGAGATGCACGTCCCCTCCCGCCGCCTGCACGTCCCCGGGCACACCGGTGACCACCTGGACCACGCTGAAGGCGCCGTCGGCCGCGGCGAGCGAGCCCGCACCGGCGGCCGCGACAGCATCGGACAGGTCGAGCGCGCTCGAGCGCAGCGTCGAAGGACTCCACCCACTCCGGCGTGAGATAGCGGGGCATGGCGAGAGTCTGGTCCCGTCGGAGGAGGCGTGCAGAAGCGGGTCCGGCGGAGCGCCCCGGTCTGGGGGCGGTGGGCCGGAGCCCGATCAGCCGGCGGAGGCCTCTTCGGCCGTCTTCTTCGAGCGCCCGGTGATCTTGCGCCCGAGCCAGGCCACCGGGTCGTAGCGGGCGTCGACCACGCGCTCCTTCATCGGGATGATGCCGTTGTCGGTGATCTTGATGTGCTCGGGGCACACCTCGGTGCAGCACTTCGTGATGTTGCACATCCCCAGGCCACGATCGTGCGCCAGCTCGCGCCTGTCGTTGACGTCGAGGGGGTGCATCTCGAGCTCGGCGAAGCGGATGAAGAAGCGGGGACCGGCGTACTTGGGCTTGTTGTCCTCGTGGTCACGGATCACGTGGCAGACGTCCTGGCACATGAAGCACTCGATGCACTTGCGGAACTCCTGCCCGCGCTCGACGTCGATCTGCATCATGCGGTAGCCGCCCTCGGGCTCGGGCCCGGGTTTGAAGGCGGGGACGGTCTTGGCCACCTCGTAGTTGAACGAGACGTCGGTGACGAGGTCGCGGATGATCGGGAACGTCTTCATCGGCGCCACCGTGACGGCCTCGCCTTCGGGCAGCGTGTCCATCCGCGTCATGCACATGAGGCGGGGCAGGCCGTTGATCTCGGCCGAGCACGACCCGCACTTGCCGGCCTTGCAGTTCCAGCGGCACGCCAGGTCCGGCGCATCGCTGGCCTGAATGCGGTGGATCACGTCGAGCACCACTTCGCCCTCGACGGCGGGCATCACGTAGTCGGTGAACTCGCCGCCCTCGTCGTCCCCGCGCCAGATCCGCATGGTGACGGTGGCGTGCGCGTCGTCAGCGGCCGCGTGCGCATCGGTGCCGGTCTGCGTGTCGGTCATGGCTACTTTGCCTCCTCGAACAGTACGGCGAGCTCCGGCGGCATGACCGGCAGGGGCTCGGGCGCGATGCCGATCGGCGCCAGGTAGCCGTGCTCCACGGTCTGGCGCTGCACGAAGTTGACCTTGCCCATTTCGGGGTCCGGGCCCGGGAAGTCCTCCCGGGTGTGCCCGCCCCGGGACTCCTTGCGGTTGAGCGCGCCCTGCGCCACCGCGATGGAGGTCGTGATCATGGATGGCAGGTCCGTGGCCAGGTTCCAGCCCGGGTTGTAGGCACGCCCGCCCTTCACCTGCACCTTGGCCGTGTGCTCCTTGAGCTCCTCCAGCTTGACCAGCGCCTCTTCGAGCTCGGGACCGGTGCGGATGATGCCGACCAGCGCCTGCATCGTCTCCTGGAGCTCCTCGTGGACGTCGTAGGGGTTGTACCCGTCCTCACGTCCGAAGGGGGCGAAGGCCTCGTCGATGACCGAGTTGACCTGCGCCGCGTCGACGCTCGGTGTGCCGCCGCGGCCCTCCGCGAAGTCGGACGCACCGATACCGGCCCGGCGACCGAACACGATGAGGTCGGAGAGCGAGTTGCCGCCCAGGCGGTTGGCGCCGTGCATGCCGCCCGATACCTCGCCGATGGCGAACAAGCCGGGGACAGTGGCGGCCTGCGTCTCGGCATCGACGCGCACCCCGCCCATCATGTAGTGGCAGGTGGGCCCGACCTCCATCGGACCCGCCGTGATGTCGACGCCGGCCAATTCCATGAACTGGTGGTACATCGAGGGCAGCCGGCGCCGGATGTACTCGGGCGTGCGGCGCGATGCGATGTCGAGGAAGACGCCGCCGTGCGGGCTGCCCCGGCCGGCCTTGACCTCGGAGTTGATGGCGCGGGCCACCTCGTCGCGGGGCAGGAGGTCGGGCGTGCGCCGGTAGTTGATGTGGTCGTCGTACCAGGCGTCGGCTTCCTCTTCGGTCTCCGCCGTCTCGGCCCGGAACATCGGGGCCACGTAGTCGAACATGAAGCGCTTCCCCTCGGAGTTGCGCAGCACGCCGCCGTCACCGCGCACGCCCTCGGTCACGAGGATGCCGCGCACCGAGAGCGGCCAGACCATGCCGGTCGGGTGGAACTGCACGCATTCCATGTCGATGACGTCGGCCCCGGCCCAGATGGCCATGGCGTGACCGTCGCCGACCGACTCCCACGAGTTCGACGTGTACTTCCACGACTTGCCGATGGAGCCGGTGGCGAGCACGAAGGCCTTGGCGGTGAAGAGGACCATCTCGCCGGTCGGGCGGCGGTAGCCCACGGCGCCGGAGATCCGGCCCTCGGCGTCGGGCAACAGGCGCAGGATCTTGGTCTCCATGAAGACGTCGGTGCCCATGGAGACGACCTTCTGCTGCAGGGTGCGGATGAGCTCCAGGCCCGTGCGGTCACCGACGTGGGCCAGGCGGGCGTAGCGGTGGCCGCCGAAGTCGCGCTGGGTGATGCGTCCGTCCTGGGTGCGGTCGAAGAGCGCGCCCCAGCGTTCCAGCTCGTAGACGCGGTCGGGGGCCTCCATGGCGTGGATCTGCGCCATGCGCCAGTTGTTCAGCATCTTGCCGCCGCGCATGGTGTCGCGGAAGTGGACCTGCCAGTTGTCCTCGGGCCACACGTGGCCCATGGCGGCCGCCATGCCACCCTCGGCCATCACCGTATGCGCCTTGCCGAGGAGCGACTTGCAGACGAGGGCGACGCGCAGGCCGCGCTCCTTTGCCTCGATGGCGGCGCGCAGGCCGGAGCCGCCGGCGCCGATGATGATGACGTCGTAGTCGTACGTTTCGAAGTCGGGCGTAGGCATGCGGGTCCTCGCGGCCTAGAAGTGGAAGCCGGGGTCGTGGATGGTCCCGCTCGCGACCAGCCGTACGTAGAGGTCGCACAGGGCGACACCGAAGAGGCTGATCCAGGCGAAGCGCATGTGGCGCGCGTTGAGGGGCGTGACGAACTTCCAGAGCTTGTAGCGGGTCTTGTGCTTGGCGAAGGACTTCACCTGGCCGCCGCAGAAGTGCCGGCAGGCGTGGCACGAGAGCGAGTACATCCAGAGGAAGACGGCGTTGGCGCACAACACCAGGGTGCCGACGCTGATGCCGATGCCGACCCCCGGTTGGCGGAAGGCGAGGATGGCGTCGTAGGTCAGGATGCAGTTGAAGATGAGGAGGAGCCAGAAGAAGTAGCGGTGGATGTTCTGCAGGATCAGCGGGAACCGCGTCTCGCCGCTGTAGTTGCCGTGGGCGTCGGCCACGCCGCAGGCCGGTGGGGAGAGCCAGAAGGAGCGGTAGTAGGCCTTGCGGTAGTAGTAGCAGGTGAGGCGGAAGCCGAGCGGGAAGATGAGGATCAGCAGTGCCGGCGAGTAATTCCAGAAGGGCAGCGTGCCGAAAGCGTGGCTGCCCGGCACGCAGCTGTTGGCGATGCACGGGGAGTAGAAGGGCGAGATCAGGTCCCGGTGCAGGTCCGCACCGGCGTAGTAGTCCTTCCCGACGAACGCGGCCCACGTCGAGTAGATGACGAAGGCGAGCAGGATCCCCGCCGTGACCGCCGGCTCGACCCACCAGCCGTCCTTGCGCAGGGTCGGGACGTCGGGTCCGCCCCGGGGCGCCCCGATGACCACCGGCGTCGTGGTCGGGTTGTCGACCGTCGTCGTCACGCGCACCTCCTGAGTGCCTGCTCCCCATCACACCGCAGTGACTTTGCCCGCGGCACGTCGCAGCGACCCTACGGTCCGCCTCATAACGACGTCAAAGACATAAAGGGCATGAAGATCAGAGCGATAGGCTCTGAATGGTGCAATTCCACCAATTGGCGTATGCCCTGGCCGTGACGGAGGAGAAGAGCTTCACGCAGGCGGCCGCCCGCCTGCATCTGTCCCAGCCCTCGCTGTCACGCCAGGTCCGCCTGCTCGAGGACGAGCTGGGCGTGCTCCTTTTCAACCGGGGACCCGGCCAGGGTCCCGTCACGCTGACGCCCGACGGGTCCGCCCTCGTCCCCTTCATGCAGCGTGTCCTGGCCGACGTGGCGGCCATCGGAGCCGAAGCGCGGGCCCTGTCGGGCATGGCCCGGGGCCGTCTGGCCGTCGGGGCCACGCCCAGCCTCATCACCAGCGCGCTGGCCCCCGCCCTCGTGGCCTTCCACGCCAGCTACCCCGGCATCGACCTGTCGGTGGTCGAAGCCGGCTCGCACCAGCTGGTGCCGCAGGTGGCGGCGGGCGAGGTCGACCTGGCCCTGGTGGTACTGCCGGTGACCGATCCTCTCGTGGTCACCACGCCGCTCTTCGACGACCCGCTCGTCCTCGCCACCGCGCCCGATCACCCCTTCGCACGCCGGCGCAGGGTCCGGGTGCGTGATCTCGACGGGCTCGACCTGGTGATGTTCCGGGAGGGCTACGACCTGCGCTCCGTCACGCTGACGGCCTGCCAGGAGGCGGGTGTCGAGCCGCATCTCGTCAGCGAGGGGGCCGAGATGGCCGGCGTCCTCTCGTTCGTGGCGGCCGGGCTCGGCGCCGCGGTGGTGCCCGCCATCGCGCTGCCGGGCGACGGTTCGCTCGTGGGCATCCCCTTCACGGCACCGACGTTGAGCCGCACGGTCGCCCTGGCCCAGCGCGGTGACCGTGCCCTGGCCCGTCCCGCCCGTGCCCTGGCCGACCAGCTGCTGCGGCACGTCCCGGCCCCGGCCCCGGCCCCTGCCCCGGCCCCGGCCCCTGCCCCGGCGCCCGGGCCCGCCGCCGTTTCGTCTCCGGGGCCCGGGGTTTAGGCTTCGCCCATGGACGGCTCTTCCTCTTTCGACCCCTCCGCGACCCCGCGCCCCGGCGGCCTCGCGCCCCCGGCCGACCTCCCCGGATCGATCGCCGACCTGCGCACCTCGGGCTGGGAGTCGGTGCCGGTGGCCGAGGAGATGCGGCGCAACACCGCCAAGCTCATCGCGGCGGGCGAGTCGTTGGTACCCGGCGTGCTCGGCTTCGAGGACACCGTGGTGCCCCAGCTGGAGAACGCCATCCTGGCCGGGCACGACATCATCCTCCTGGGCGAGCGCGGCCAGGCCAAGACGCGGGTGATCCGCTCCATGGTCGGGCTGCTCGATGAGTGGATGCCGATCGTCGCCGGCTCCGAGATCAACGACGACCCCTACAACCCGGTGTCGCGCTACGCCCTCGACCGGGTGGACGAGCTCGGCGACGCCACGCCGGTCGAGTGGGTGCACCGCTCGCAGCGTTACGGGGAGAAGCTGGCGACCCCCGACACCTCCATCGCCGACCTCATCGGCGAGGTGGACCCCATCAAGATCGCCGAGGGCCGGTACCTCAGCGACGAGCTGGCACTGCACTACGGACTCATCCCGCACGTCAACCGCGGCATCTTCGCCATCAACGAGCTGCCGGACCTCTCGGAGCGCATTCAGGTAGGGCTGCTCAACATCCTCGAAGAGCGCGACGTGCAGATCCGCGGGCACCGCATCCGGCTGCCGCTCGACATCGCGCTCGTCGCCACGGCCAACCCGGAGGACTACACGAACCGCGGCCGCATTATCACGCCGCTCAAGGACCGCTTCGGCGCGCAGATCCGCACGCACTACCCGTTCGAGACCATGACCGAGGTCAAGATCATGGAGAGCGAGGCCGACCTGCCCACGGCGGGCGTGCCGGTCACGGTGCCGCGCTTCATGAAGGAGGTCGTGGCCGAGATCAGCCAGCTGGCCCGGCGCAGCAGCCACCTCAACCAGCGCAGCGGCGTCTCGGTCCGCCTCTCCATTGCCAACTACGAGACGCTGGTCGCCTCGGCCGTGCGGCGGGCGCTGCGCACCGGCGAGCCGGTGGCGGTGCCCCGCATCAGTGATCTGTCGGCCCTCGTGCCGTCGACCCAGGGCAAGATCGAGGTCGAGGCCATGGAGGAGGGCCACGAGGACGAGGTGGTGGCCCAACTGGTGGCGGCCGCCACGCTGGCGGTGTTCCGCCGCCGCGTCACGCTGGACGACCCTCAGGCGATCGTGGCCGCCTTCCACGAGCAGGTCGTGGTGCACGTGGGCGACGACCTCCCGTCGTCGGCCTACCTGGCGGTCCTGGCCGACGTCCCCGAACTGGAGCCGCCGACACGCAAGCTCGCCGGCCCCGAGGCGGCCGAGGCGGAGTCGCCGGCCCTGATGGCCAGCGCCCTGGAGTTCCTCTTGGAGGGGCTGCATCTGACCAAGCGGTTGAACAAGGACGCGTCCGGGGCACGCGCCCTCTACCGCGGGCGCAAGTAAGCCCGCAGGAAGCAGGGCACACCCATGAGCGCCCGCTACGACTACTCGGAATGGGACGGCACGCAGGAATTCGCCGACCTCGACCCCGACGACCTGCTGGCCGGTCTCACCGACGACCTCCTGGCCGGCGGTGACCTCGACGACGCGCTGCGACGCCTCCTCCGTAGCGGGTTCCGCAACGCCGACGGCGAGCAGGTGCCGGGGCTGCGCGACATGCTCGACCAACTCCGGCGCCGGCGCGCCGAGATGCTGG
>CAVRJN010000007.1:0-1507389 GCA_963721585.1 uncultured Acidimicrobiaceae bacterium
TGCGTAACGTGCGTTGGCGGGCGGAGCCGAGACCCTGGCGTTCGGATCGGTTCAGAGCGCCCGCAGACGCCCCCATGAAGGGCGAACTCGCTGGTAGCGGGCCTGCGGTTGGTGGGTAGGGGGCTCCCACGGAGCCCCGGCGAGGAGGCCAACCATCGACCCGCCAAAATTTCCGAGCGACGTGACAGCTCCATGTCCGCAACACGAACGACGAGAGAACACGCTCGTTTTTCGTGTGCCCGGAAAAGACGAAACGGCAGGGCGGTGGTCGCACCGGCCCTGCCGTTTCATCTCATCTGTGGTGGAGTGGGCTTAGCGTTGGGCCCACCCCAGCGATGCCGACAACCGGCGCGTTCACCATGATGCCCCCCGGTCGAGCCGGTATACTTGGCGTCGCCGTAGTTGAAGATCCCACCGTCGGAGGCGGTGAGCCAGTAGCCCTTGCCGGTCGGGCTGGATCGATCCCCACGACAGGCTTGTTCAACTTCAGGCTCCCGTCGAGCCGTAGAAGCCGGCGTCGCCGTAGTTGAAGATCCCGCCGTCAGAAGCCACCAGCCAGTAACCGGCGCCGGTGGGCTAGAGGCCATTCCCACGAGGGCTTGTTCAACTTCAGGCTCCGGTCGAGCCGTAGAACTTGGCGTCGCCGTAGCTGAAGATCCCGCCGTCTGAGGCAACCAGCCAGTAACCACCGCCGTCCGGGGTGGCAGCAATGCCGACGATGGGCTGGTTCAGCTTCAGGCTTCCGGCCGACCCGAAGAAGTCCGCGTCGCCGTAGTTGAAGACACCGCCGTCGGCGGCGACCAGCCAGTACCCACCAGCGTCGTGCGTTGCGGCGATCCCGACGACGGGATGTTCAGTGTCAGGCTTCCGGCTGAACCGAAGAATTGGCGCGCGCCATAGTTGAAGACACCCCCGTAAGAGGCAGCAAGCCAATAACCCCCGGCGTTGGCCGTCGTTGCCATCCCACGACAGGCTTGTTGAGCTTCAGGCTTCCGGCCGAGCCGCAGAAGGCAGATTGCCGAAGGTGAAGACGCCCCGTCCGAAGCGGCCAGGTCGTAGCCGGCGGGTGCCGCCGGGCGGCACAGGCTCCGGCGAACGAAATGGGGGCGGTCGACTGGTCTCCTGCGGAGTCACCGAAGGCGATGAAACACGAATACCCGGCCGCTTGCTGTGCGGTCGTGGGTGGGCATGGGTAGTTGGCAGCGTCGGCCGTCGGTTCGTTTCCGGCCGTTTCTGTGCCGGTCGTCGGTGGACCGACGGTGCCCGTGGTGACGTAAAGGAACGGGCCCGAGGAAGCCAGTCTGGCGCCCGCGGGACAAGATTTGTGGCCCCGGATGCGAGCGGGGGTGGCCCACAGGAAACGGAGTCGCATTCCCCAGGAGCGAAACTGTTGGTTGCGCAGGGGTGGCGGCAACGCCACCGGGGCTGATGCCGTCGTCGTTGCACTCCAAGAACGGCGCCCAGAACTTGCGGTGAGGCCGGCGCCCGAGACGCTGACCGTCGTGGTGCCCTGTGCTTGCAGCCCGGTGGACGGCGTCACCGTGATGGGCGCGGGGTGTGCCGCACTGGTCGGCCCGACTCGGCGAAACTGATCGCACCAGCGCCCGCAATGCCAATGGCGGCTGCGACTGCCAGGGCGCCCCGTGCGACAACTCCTTTGTATCTCTTCACTCTGTCCTCCCCGTTATCGCCCGGCATCACCCGGCCGCTTCGAATGGCCTCGAACCCCACATCGGGGATTGAGAACATGCGGGACGCTAAGAGTCGCAATGGCTCACGTCAAGCGCGTTTTTTGTCCCCGGGCTGTCTTTCTCTTGACAGCAGGCGTCCGCGGGCAGGTTGTGCACGACGGTCCAGGCAGGCCTGGCCTGAGCAATCGAAGGCGAAAAAGGGATGTTGAGCGCCGTCCACCACGAACGGCTGATCGCAACGCGTCCCAAAGCGAAGGGCGGACGAGGCTCACTCTTGAAATGTGCCGGTGCCCGGAGCGGGACTCGAACCCGCACGCCCTTTCGGACAGCGGCTTTTGAGGCCGCCGCGTCTGCCATTCCGCCATCCGGGCTAGAACGCTCGATCGTACAAGCTGGGATCTACGGTGACGGGGTGGGAGCGCCCTCGCCATGAAGCTCGCCGGCGTCGAGCTCGTCCAGGTCGACCTCCCGTTCCGCCAGGCCATCGGGACCGCCGCCGGCGTGCACCGGGTGCGCCCGCTGCTCTTCGTCCGGGTCGTCACCGAGGAGGCCGAGGGCTGGGGTGAGTGCGCCGCCCTGGCGGACGGCACCGCCGTGGATCCGACCCTGCCGGCCGTGGAGCGGGCGGCGGTCGAGCGGGGCGTGCCCCGCCTGTACGAGGCGGCGGCGGCCCGGGGCGGTGAGCTCCCCGCCGCGGCGGGAGTGGCGCAGCTCTTCGGCAGCACGCCGGTGGACCGGATGCTGGCGGCCACCTTCGAGATGGCGGTCGCCGACGCCGAGCTGCGGGCCGCCGGGCGCTCGCTGGCCGAGGATCTCGGGGTGCGGGAGGGCTTCGAGGACCTGGCGGTCGGCGCCGTCGTCGGGATCCCCGACGGCCACGACGTCGCCGCGTTGCGCCAGGAGGTCGACGCCGCCGTGCAGGACGGCGCGGCCCGGGTGCGGCTGAAGATCGAGCCCGGCTGGGTGGTCGAGCCGGTGCGCGCCGTGCGGGCCGACCACCCCGACCTCGTGCTCCAGGTCGATGCCAACGGGTCCTTCGGCGCGGACGCCGAGGACGTGGCGGTCCTGAGCCGGCTGGCCGACTTCGACGTGCTGTGCATCGAGCAGCCGCTGCCCCCGGCCGACCTCGTGGCGCACGCCCAGCTGGCCCGGGTGCTCCCGGTCCCCATCTGCCTGGACGAGTCGCTCTCGACGCCGCGCCGGGTCAGCGACGCGCTGCGCAACGGGTCGTGCGCCATGGCGTGCCTGAAGCCGGCCCGCCTCGGCGGCGTCCGCGCCACCCGGGCCGCGCACGCCGCCTGCGCCGCCGCCGGCGTGCCTGCCTTCGTCGGCGGCTTCTTCGAGGCCGGCCTGGGGCGGGCCTCCAACCTGGCCCTGGCGGCGCGCCTGGGCCAGGACGCGACGGGCCTGGTCAGCGACGTCGGGGATCCCGCCGACTATCTCGCGGTCGACCCCTGTGGCTACCCGCCCGTGCGCAGCGGGTGGGTCCGGGTGCCTGGCGCTCCCGGGGTCGGGAACCCTCCCGACGGCCCGGTTCTGGAGAAGCTCGAAGCGCTGCGTCGCTGGTTCCCCGCCACCTACACTTGACGCTCCATGCATCGCGTCCTCTTGGAGCGGCGGATCAGAGATGTCCACACCCGGCTTGTCCGGGCGCGGGAGGAGTTGGCCGTGCTGAATGAGCAGTTGGCGGTTGTGCAGGAGTCTGCCGACGAGGCGCACGTGCGCGCCCTCGTGTCGGAGACGCCGCTCGCCAGCCAGGAGCACAACGAGGCGGCACGCCACGCCGATGCCATGGTGCGGGCGCGCGATGCGCTCGACAAGGTCGTGGGCGACCTCGAGCGCCGCCAGGACGAGCTCCTGGCCGCCGTCGCCACGGGCAAGCAGTGACAGCACCCGGCCGTGGCGGTGACGGCGGGGGTCGGTTCGTGACGCCGGGCGAGGGCTCGACCATGCTGGCACGCGTGGTCATCGCCGAGGACGAGGCCATCGTGCGCCTGGACCTCAAGGAGATCCTGGTGACGGCCGGCTACGAGGTCGTGGGGGAGACGGGCCGCGGCGACGAGGCGGTGACCCTGGTCGAACAGCACGGGCCCGACCTCGTCATCCTCGACGTCAAGATGCCGGGAATGGACGGCATACGGGCCGCCCGCGAGATCACCTCCCGCCATCAGGTGGCGGTGCTCCTCCTGACGGCCTTCAGCCAGCGCGATCTCATCGAGGAGGCACGGGACTCGGGGGTGTCGGCCTACCTCATCAAGCCCTTCCAGCCCCGGGATCTCCTGCCGGCCATCGCCGACGTCCTGGCCAAGGCCCGGCAGGACTGGGCCATCGCGGCCGACGAGGCCGAGCACTCCTCCGACGGGGCCGAGGACAAGATCGCCACCCGGCGCGTGGTCGACGAGGCCAAGCAGCTCCTGATGGACCGCGACGACCTTCCCGAGGACGAGGCCTTCAGCTTCATCCAGCGCACCGCCATGCAGACGCGCGCCCGCATGCGCGACGTGGCGCAGCAGGTCGTCGACGGCACGCTGACCCCGTAGTGTCGACGGCATGACCTCGGCGCCCCCGCAGGAGCGATCGGGACCGCTGCTGCTGCTCGACGGCATGTCGCTGGCCTTCCGGGCCTACTTCGCGCTGCCCGACACGCTGGCCACCTCGACCGGCGTGGTCACCAACGCCGTGCACGGCTTCACCTCCATGCTGGTGTACCTGATCCGGGAGCATCACCCCACCGCCCTGGCGGTGGCCTTCGACGCCCCGGGCGCCACCTTCCGCGACGAGATCCTCGAGGACTACAAGGCCGGCCGGGCCGAGACGCCGTGGCTGTTGCCGCCCCAGTTCGACATGATCCGCGAGGTGATGACCGCGCTCGCCATCCCCGTGGTGGAGGCTCCGGGCTTCGAGGCCGACGACGTCATCGCGACGCTGGCCACGGAGGCGGCGGCGCGCCAGACGGAGGTGGTCATCGTCACGGGGGACCGCGACAGCTTCCAGCTCGTGCAGGACCCCTACGTCCGCGTCCTCTACAACAAGCGCGGCGTGAGCGACTACGCGCTCTACGACGAGGCGGGCATCTTCGAGCGCACCGGCGTGCCGCCGTCGCAGTACGTGCTGTTGGCGTCCCTCCGCGGCGACCCCTCGGACAACCTGCCCGGCATCCCGGGCGTGGGCGAGAAGACCGCGGCCAAGCTGCTGACCAAGTACGGCGACCTCGACGGCATCTTCTCCCACCTCGACGAGCAGACGCCCAAGCTGCGCGAGAACCTCTCGGAGAACGAGGAGCTGGCCCGCTCCAACGCCCGCATCATCCCGCTCGTGCTCGACGTGCCGCTCGACGTCCACGTCGACCAGCTGACGTTGGGCGGCTGGGACCGGGGCACCGCGGCGGCCACCTTCGAGCGCTTCGAGATGAAGACGGTCTGGGGCCGGCTGGAGGAGTTGCTCGACGCCGGCTCGCTCGGTGAGGCCGCGCCCGGCAGTGCAGGCCCGTCCGGCCAAGGGTGCCGAGGCGGTGATCGCCGCCGCGGCCAGTGGGCACGCCGCACCGGCGGAACCGGTCGATCCGCCCTTCGACCTGCGCGAGGTGGCGCTGCCCACGTCGGCGGCCGACGTGACGAAGCAGCTGTCCGAGCTCGGCACCGGCCGCCTCGCGCTGGCGGCCCGCTGGGACGGCATGCCCGGGCGCAGCGACCTGGTGGCGCTCGTCCTCGTCGCCACCGAGGGCGACGAGGCGGGACTCGGTGTCCTGGTGCCGGCCGACCTGCTCGGCGCGGCCTCGGTGGTGAAGAAGCTCAACAGCGTGCTGGCCCGGCCCTTCGTGGGCCACGAGGTGAAAGAGGCCATGCGATCGCTGCTGCCGCTCGGCATCGACCTCACCGGGCTCGAGATGGACACGGGTGTGGCCGCCTACCTGCTCGACGCCTCGACGGGCGAGTACGAGCTGTCGCAGCTGCGCGAGCAGACCGGGCAGCTCAGCCTCGACATCGTCGAGCCGGGCGAGACGGAGCGCGACCTGGCCCAGGATGCCGCCGGCGAGGCGGCCGACGTCGCCGGCATGGCGCTGGGCTTCCGCCGCCGCCTCGGCACCGAGGACATGGTGGGCCTCCACGACGACATCGAGACGCCGTTGGTACGGGTCCTGGCCAAAATGGAGGTGGCCGGCATCGGCGTGGACCGGGCCGAGCTGCAGACGATCACCGATGCGCTGAAGGAGTCTGCGGCCATGCTGCAGGCCGAGGTGCAGGAGCACGCCGGCCACGAGTTCAACGTGAACTCGACGCCGCAGCTGCGGACCGTGCTCTACGACGAGCTCGGCCTCACGCCGGGCAAGAAGACGAAGACCGGTTTCTCGACCGACGCCCAGACGCTCGAGACCCTGCGCGGCGACCACCCGATCATCGACGCGCTGCTGGCCTACCGCGAGGTGGAGAAGCTGCGCTCGACCTACGGCGAGAGCCTGCTGGCCGAGATCGCTCCCGACGGCCGCATCCACGCGTCCTTCGGGCAGACGGTGGCCCGGACGGGGCGCATCTCGTCGGACCGGCCCAACCTGCACAACATCCCGGTGCGCACCGAAATGGGCAAGCAGTTCCGGCGTGCCTTCGTGCCGGCCGAGGGCTCGACCTTCCTGGTGGCCGACTACGACCAGGTGGAGCTGCGCTGCATTGCGCACCTCTCCGAGGACCCGGGCCTGATCGACGCCATGACGAGCGGGTCGGACGTGCACCGCACGGTGGCGGCGGCGGTCTACGGGATCGCGCCCGAAGAGGTGACCCACACCCAGCGCGAGTTCTGCAAGATGGTCTCCTACGGGCTGGCCTACGGCATGGAGGCCTACGGCCTCAGCCAGCGCCTCGGCGTGCCCGTCGAGGAGGCGGCCGCCATCATGGAGAGCTACTTCGGCGCCTTCCCGCTCGTGAAGCAGTACATGGACCACGCCGTGGCCGACGCCAAGATCCGGGGGGCCACCCGGACCCTCTTCGGCCGTATCCGGCCCCTGCCCGACCTGCACTCGTCGAACTACCGGGTGCGACAGGCGGCGGAACGCCAGGCCATGAACGCCGGCATTCAGGGTCTGGCCGCCGACATCTTCAAGATGGCCCTGGTGCGCCTCGACCACGACCTCGAGGCGGCGGAGCTGGCCAGCCGGCTTGGTGCTGCAGGTCCACGACGAGGTCATCGTCGAGGTGGCCGCGGGGGAGGAGGAGGACGTGCTCCGCCTCACCGAGTCCGCCCTCACCGGGGCGGCGGACCTCGACGTCCCCCTGACCATCTCCGCGGCGACGGGAGCGAGCTGGGCCGGCGCCAAGGGTTGAGCACGGGTCACGCCGGGCTGAGCTGCTGGTCCGGGGAGAACCCTCCTGGCCAGCTGATACGCTTGTGGCTTGCCCGCCGGCACCGGTGGCGGCGCAACCCGTATTCCTCGAACTGACCCCGGCGCGGTCCTGCGGGTGCAAGTCGCACCCGTCGCAAGGAGCTTTTCCCCATGGCTGACGCAGCACGCACCTCCCTCCTCTCCCCCGAAGCGATGGGCAGCTTCGACGCCGAGGGGAACTACACCCCCCGCACCATCGTCGACGACGACCTCGGTGACGCCGATCTCGAAAAGGCGATGGGCGACTCCATCATCGAGTTCGACGATGGCGACGTCATTGAGGGCACGGTCGTCAAGATCGATCGTGACGAGGTCCTCCTCGACATCGGCTTCAAGTCCGAGGGTGTCATCCCCGCCCGCGAGCTCTCCATCCGCAACGACGTCGACCCGGCCGAGATCGTCTCGCTCGGCGATCACGTCGAGGCGCTCGTGCTCCAGAAGGAGGACAAGGAAGGGCGCCTCGTCCTGTCCAAGAAGCGCGCGCAGTACGAGCGGGCCTGGACCACCATCGAAGAGAAGAAGAACAACGGCGAGATGGTGTCGGGTCCCGTCATCGAGGTCGTCAAGGGCGGCCTGATCGTCGACATCGGGCTGCGCGGCTTCCTGCCCGCGTCGCTGGTCGAGCTGCGCCGCGTGCGTGAGCTGCAGCCCTACGTGGGCAAGGTCATTGAGGCCAAGATCATTGAGCTCGACCGCAACCGCAACAACGTGGTGCTGTCGCGCCGGGCCTGGCTGGAAGAGGCCCAGAAGGAGCAGCGGGGCGACTTCCTGCAGAACCTCAAGCCGGGCGAGCGCCGCAAGGGCGTCGTGTCCTCGGTGGTCAACTTCGGTGCCTTCGTGGACCTCGGTGGCATGGACGGGCTCGTCCACGTGTCCGAGCTCAGCTGGAAGCACGTCGACCACCCCTCGTCGGTGGTGTCGGTGGGCGACGAGATCGAGGTCGAGGTGCTCGACGTGGATCTCGACAAGGAGCGCATCAGCCTGTCGCTGAAGGCGACGCAGTCCGACCCCTGGCAGGAGTTCGCCGACTCGCACGCGGTGGGCCAGCTCGTCTACGGCCGCATCACCAAGCTGGTGCCCTTCGGCGCCTTCGTCCAGGTGGGTGACGGCATCGAGGGCCTGGTGCACATTTCGGAGATGGCGGTCCACCACGTGGACCTGCCCGAGCAGGTGGTCACGCCGGGCGAGGAGCTGTGGGTCAAGATCATCGACATCGACCTGCAGCGCCGCCGGATCTCGCTGTCGATCAAGCAGGCCGCCGAGGGTGGCGAGGTCTCCGAGGAGTACCGCGAGGCATTCGGCGAGCACGCCTACGACGAAGAGGGCAACTACATGCGGCTTCGACTACGCCGAGGGCGAGTTCACCCCCGAGACCGAGGCCCAGGCGGCCTGGGCCGACTTCGCCGAGGAGATGGGCACCCACGTGGTTGCGGCGTGCCCGGAGCGGGACTCGAACCCGCACGCCCTTTCGGACAGCGGCTTTTGAGGCCGCCGCGTCTGCCATTCCGCCATCCGGGCGAGAACACTCGATCGTACAAGGTGCGATCTACGGTGACGGGGTGGGAGCGACGCCGCCATGACGCTGACCGGCGTGGAACTGGTCCAGGTCGACCTCCCGTTCCGCCAGGCCATCGGCACCGCCGCCGGCGTGCACCGGCTGCGTCCGCTGCTCTTCGTCCGGGTCGTCACCGAGGAGGGCGAGGGCTGGGGCGAGTGCGCCGCACTCGAGGACGGCACGGCCGTCGATCCGACCCTGGCGGCGCTGGAGCGGGCGGCAGTGCAGCATGGCGTGCCCCGCCTGTACGAGGCAACGGCGGCCCGGGGCGGCGAGCTCCCCGCCGCGGCGGGTGTGGCACAGCTCTTCGGTGGCACGCCGGTGGACCGGATGCTGGCAGCCACCTTCGAGATGGCGGTCGCCGACGCCGAGCTACGGACGGCCGGGCGCTCCCTGGCCGAAGATCTCGGGGTGGGGGAGGGCTTCACGGCCCTGGCAGTCGGCGCCGTTGTTGGGATCCCCGACGGCCACGACATCGCCGCCTTGCGCCAGGAGGTCGACACCGTGGTGCAGGACGGCGCGGCCCGGGTGCGGCTGAAGATAGAGCCCGGATGGGTGGTCGAGCCGGTGCGCGCCGTGCGCGCCCAGCACCCCGACCTCGTGCTGCAGGTCGATGCCAATGGGTCGTTCGGCGCAGGCGCAGAGGACGTGGCGGTCCTGAGCCAGCTGGCCGACTTCGACGTGTTGTGCATCGAGCAGCCGCTGCCTCCGGCTGACCTCGTGGCCCACGCCCAGCTGGCCCGCATGCTCCCGGTCCCCATCTGCCTGGACGAGTCGCTCTCGACGCCGCGCCGTGTCAGCGACGCGTTGCGCAACGGCTCGTGCGCCATGGCCTGCCTGAAGCCGGCCCGTCTCGGCGGCGTACGGGCCACCCGGGCCGCGCACGCCGCCTGCGCGGCGGCCGGTGTCCCCGCCTTCGTCGGCGGCTTCTTCGAGGCCGGGTTGGGGAGGGCGGCCAACCTGGCCCTGGCGGCCCGGCTGAGCCAGGATGCGACAGGCCTGGTCAGCGACGTCGGGGATCCCGCCGACTACCTCGCGGTCGACCCCTGCGGCTACCCGCCCGTGCGCAGTGGTTGGGTCCAGGTGCGTGCCGCTCCGGGCGTGGGGAACCCTCCCGACGGCACGGTTCTCGAGAAGCTCGAAGTGCGGCGTCGCTGGTTCCCCGCCCCCTACACTTGACCCTTCATGCATCGCGTCCTCTTGGAGCGGCGGATCAGAGATGTCCACACCCGGCTTGTCCGGGCGCGGGAGGAGTTGGCCGTGCTGAATGAGCAGTTGGCGGTTGTCCAGGAGTCGGCCGACGAGGCGCGCGTGCGCGCCCTCGTGTCGGAGACGCCGCTCGCCAGCCAGGAGCACAACGAGGCGGCGCGCCACGCCGACGCCATGGCGCGGGCGCGCGATGCGCTGGACAAAGTCGTCAGCGACCTCGAACGCCGCCAGGACGAGCTCCTGGCTGCCGTCGCCACGGGTAAGCAGTGAGGGCGTCCGGTCGGGCGCCGACGGCGATGATGGCGGGGATCAGCTCGTGACGCCGGGGAACGGATCGACCACGCTGGCCCGTGTCGTGATCGCCGAGGACGAGGCCATCGTGCGCCTGGACCTCAAGGAGATCCTGGTGACGGCCGGCTACGAGGTGGTGGGTGAGACCGGCCGCGGCGACGAGGCGGTGACCCTGGTCGAGCAGCACGGACCCGACCTCGTCATCCTCGACGTCAAGATGCCCGGAATGGACGGCATACGGGCCGCCCGCGAGATCACGTCTCGCCACAAGGTGGCGGTGCTCCTCCTGACGGCCTTCAGCCAACGCGATCTCATCGAGGAGGCGCGGGACTCGGGGGTGTCGGCCTACCTCATCAAGCCGTTTCAGCCCCGGGACCTCCTGCCGGCCATCGCCGACGTCCTGGCGAAGGCCCGCCAGGACTGGGCCATCGACGACGAGGCCGCGCACTCCTCCGACGGTGCCGAGGACAAGATCGCCACCCGGCGGGTCGTCGACGAGGCCAAGCAGATCCTGATGGACCGCGACGACCTTTCCGAGGACGATGCCTTCAGGTTCATTCAGCGCACCGCCATGCAGACGCGTGCCCTCATGCGCGACGTGGCGCAGCAGGTCGTCGACGGCACGCTGACCCCGTAGTGTCGACGGCATGACGTCGTCGCCCCCGCAGGAGCGATCAGGACCGCTGCTGCTGCTCGATGGCATGTCGCTGGCCTTCCGGGCCTACTTCGCGCTGCCCGACACGCTTGCCACCTCGACCGGCGTCGTCACCAATGCCGTGCACGGATTCACCTCCATGTTGGTGTACCTCATCCGGGAGCATCACCCCACCGCGCTGGCGGTGGCCTTCGACGCTCCGGGTGCCACCTTCCGCGACGAGATCCTCGAGGACTACAAGGCCGGCCGGGCCGAGACGCCGTGGTTGTTGCCGCCCCAGTTCGACATGATCCGCGACGTCATGACCGCGCTGGCCATCCCGGTGGTGGAAGCTCCGGGGTTCGAGGCCGACGATGTCATCGCCACACTGGCGACGGAGGCGGCGGCGCGCCAGACCGAGGTGGTCATCGTGACGGGGGATCGCGACAGCTTCCAGCTCGTACAGGACCCGTACGTGCGCGTCCTGTACAACAAGCGCGGCGTCAGCGACTACGCGCTCTACGACGAGAAGGGCATCTTCGACCGCTGCGGCGTGCCCCCGACGAAGTACGTGCTGCTGGCGTCGCTGCGCGGCGATCCTTCCGACAACCTGCCGGGCATCCCCGGCGTGGGCGAGAAGACCGCCGCCAAGCTGCTCACCAAGTACGGCGACCTCGACGGCATCTTCTCCCACCTGGACGAGCAGACGCCCAAGCTGCGCGAGAACCTGACCGAGAACGAGGAGCTCGCCCGCTCCAACGCCCGCATCATCCCGCTCGTGCTGGACGTGCCGCTCGACGTCCACATCGACCAGCTGACACTGGGCGGGTGGGACCGGGCCACCGCCGAGGCCACCTTCGAGCGCTTCGAGATGAAGACGGTGTGGAGCCGGCTGGAGGAACTGCTCGACGCCGGTTCGCTCGGCGAGCCCGTCCCCGGCAGTGCAGGCCCGTCCGCCAAGGGCGCTGAGGCGGTGATCGCCGCGGCGGCGAGTGGGCATGCCTCACCGGCGGAGCCCGTGGCACCTCCCTTCGACCTGCGCGACGTGGCGTTGCCCACGACGGCGGCCGATGTGACCAAGCAGCTGTCCGAGCTCGGCACCGGCCGGCTCGCGCTGGCCGCCCGCTGGGACGGCGTACCCGGGCGGGGCGACCTGGTGGCGCTCGTCCTCGTGGCCACCGAGGGCGAGGAGGCCGGCCTCGGCGTCCTGGTGCCCGGGGACCTGCTCAGCGCCGCCTCGGTGGCGAAGAAGCTCAACAGTGTGTTGGCCCGGCCGTTCGTGGGGCACGAGGTCAAGGAGACGATGCGCGCACTCCTGCCACTCGGCATCGACCCCACCGGCCTCGAGATGGACACGGGGGTGGCCGCCTACCTGCTCGACGCCTCGACCGGGGAGTACGAGCTGTCGCAGCTCCGCGAGCAGACGGGCCAGCTCAGCCTCGACATCGTGGAACCCGGCGAGACCGGGCGCGACCTGGCCCAGGCCGCCGCCGGCGAGGCGGCCGACGTCGCCGCCATGGCGCTGGGCTTTCGGCGGCGCCTCGAAACCGAGGACATGGTGGGCCTCCACGACGACATCGAGACACCGCTCGTGCGGGTTCTGGCGAAAATGGAAGTGGCCGGCATCGGCGTCGACCGGGCCGAGCTGCAGGCGATCACCGATGTGCTGAAGGACTCCGCGGCCGCCCTCCAGGCCGAGGTGCAGGAGCAGGCCGGACACGAATTCAACGTGAACTCGACGCCGCAGCTGCGGACCGTCCTCTACGACGAGTTGGGGCTCACACCGGGAAAGAAGACAAAGACCGGTTTTTCGACCGATGCCCAGACGCTCGAGAGCCTGCGGGGCACCCACCCGATCATTGACGCGCTGCTCTCGTATCGGGAGGTGGAGAAGCTCCGCTCGACCTACGGCGAGAGCCTGCTGGCCGAGATCGCTCCCGACGGCCGCATCCACGCGTCCTTCGGACAGACGGTGGCCCGCACGGGGCGCATCTCGTCGGACCGGCCCAACCTGCACAACATCCCGGTGCGCACCGAGCTCGGCAAGCAGTTCCGGCGGGCGTTCGTGCCGGCCCGGGGCAGCAGCTTCCTGGTGGCCGACTACGACCAGGTCGAGCTCCGCTGCATTGCGCACCTTTCGAAGGACCCCGGCCTGATCGATGCGATGACGAGCGGGTCGGACGTGCACCGGACGGTGGCGGCTGCCGTGTACGGGATACCGCCCGAAGAGGTGACGCACACCCAGCGCGAGTTCTGCAAGATGGTCTCCTACGGCCTGGCCTACGGCATGGAGGCCTACGGGCTCAGCCAGCGCCTGGGAGTGCCCGTCGAGGAGGCGGCCGCCATCATGGAGAGCTACTTCGGCGCCTTTCCGCTCGTGAAGCAGTACATGGACCACGCCGTGGCCGACGCCAAGATCCGGGGGGCCACCCGCACCCTGTTCGGCCGCATCCGGCCCCTGCCCGACCTGCACTCGTCGAACTACCGCGTGCGCCAGGCCGCGGAACGCCAGGCCATGAACGCCGGCATTCAGGGCCTGGCCGCCGACATCTTCAAGATGGCCCTGGTCCGCCTCGACCGCGACCTCGAGGCGGAGAAGCTGGCCAGCCGCTTGGTGCTGCAGGTCCACGACGAGGTCATCGTCGAGGTCGCGGCGGGGGAGGAGGGCGACGTGCTCCGCCTCACCGAGTCCGCCCTGACCGGGGCGGCGGACCTCGACGTGCCCTTGACCATCTCCGCGGCGACGGGAGCGAGCTGGGCGGGCGCCAAAGGCTGAGCAGCACGGGGGGTCGTCCGGGGACAACCCTCCTGGCCAGCTGATATGGTTACCGGCTTGCCCGCCGGCACCGGTGGCGGTGCATCCCGTATTCCTCGAACCGACCCCGGCGCGGTCCTGCGGGTGCAAGTCGCACCCGTCGCAAGGAGCTTCACCATGGCTGACGCAGCGCGCACCTCCCTCCTGTCCCCCGAAGCGATGGGCAGCTTCGACGCCGAGGGCAACTACACCCCTCGCACCATCGTCGACGACGACCTCGGTGATGCCGATCTCGAAAAGGCGATGGGCGACTCCATCATCGAGTTCGACGATGGCGACGTCATTGAGGGAACGGTCGTCAAGATCGATCGCGACGAAGTCCTCCTCGACATCGGCTTCAAGTCCGAGGGCGTCATCCCCGCCCGCGAGCTCTCCATCCGCAACGACGTCGACCCTGCCGAGATCGTCTCGCTCGGCGACCACGTCGAGGCGCTGGTGCTGCAGAAGGAGGACAAGGAGGGGCGACTCGTCCTGTCCAAGAAGCGCGCGCAGTACGAGCGGGCCTGGACCACCATTGAGGAGAAGAAGAACAACGGCGAGATGGTGTCCGGTCCGGTGATCGAGGTCGTCAAGGGCGGTCTGATCGTCGACATCGGATTGCGCGGCTTCCTGCCCGCCTCGTTGGTCGAGCTGCGCCGTGTGCGTGAGCTGCAGCCCTACGTGGGCAAGGTGATCGAGGCCAAGATCATTGAGCTCGACCGCAACCGCAACAACGTCGTGCTGTCGCGCCGGGCCTGGCTGGAAGAGGCCCAGAAGGAGCAGCGGGGCGACTTCCTGCAGAACCTCAAGCCGGGCGAGCGCCGCAAGGGCGTCGTCTCCTCGGTCGTCAACTTCGGTGCCTTCGTGGACCTCGGTGGCATGGACGGGCTCGTCCACGTGTCCGAGCTCAGCTGGAAGCACGTCGACCACCCGTCGTCGGTGGTGTCGGTGGGGGACGAGATCGAGGTCGAGGTGCTCGACGTGGATCTCGACAAGGAGCGCATCAGCCTGTCGTTGAAGGCGACGCAATCCGATCCCTGGCAGGAGTTCGCCGACTCGCATGCGGTGGGCCAGCTCGTCTACGGCCGCATCACCAAGCTGGTGCCATTCGGTGCCTTCGTGCAGGTCGGTGACGGCATCGAGGGCCTGGTGCACATTTCGGAGATGGCGGTCCACCACGTGGACCTGCCCGAGCAGGTGGTCACGCCGGGCGAGGAGCTGTGGGTCAAGATCATCGACATCGACCTGCAGCGCCGCCGCATCTCGCTCTCCATCAAGCAGGCGGCCGAGGGTGGCGAGGTCTCCGAGGAGTACCGCGAGGCCTTCGGCGAGCATGCCTACGACGAAGAGGGGAACTACATCGGCTTCGACTACGCCGAGGGCGAGTTCACCCCCGAGACGGAGGCCCAGGCGGCCTGGGCCGACTTCGCCGAGGAGACCGGCACCCATGTGGTGCCGCTCAAGGACGCGGACGGCAACGACATCCCGCCCGCCGAGGGTGAAGCTCACGTTGAGGGTGAGGTCGCTGCGGCCCCTGACGAGGCTGTCGCCGAGGCTGCGGCCCCTGACGAGGCTGTCGCCGAGGCTGAGGTACCTGCTCCCGAGGCTGGGGCTGCCCCCGAAGCACCGGCTGCGGCCGAACCTCCGGCGTAGCCGGCGTAGGCGGCATAGGCGGTCGAATCCGCCTGAGGGTACTGGTCCGCGTGAACCGGCTCCCTACCGGGGCTCCATCAGACCCGCCAGCTCCTGCGCCAGCGTCACCGCCCCCTCCGGGTGGTGCGGAAAGAACAGCACAGGGTCGAGCAGTTCCAGCTCGAGGATCGCCGGCCCTGCGTGCAGGGTCTCCACCAGATCGACCCGGGCGTAGCTCGTCGGCCCGAGGAGGTCCTCCGCCGCGGCCAGGGCCCGGCCGGCCACATGGAGCTGCGGGGTCGTCGGCGTGGCGGGCGTGACGACCAGGTTGTCGAGCAGGTGTTCGAGCGGACCGGCGCCGCGGCGGATCATCGGGCCCTTGTGGACGGCGTGACTGAACGTGCCGCCGATGTAGATGAGGCCGATCTCACCTTCCGCATCCACCCGGGGTTCGTAGGGTTGCACCATCGCCGTGCGTCCCGAGGCGATCAGTTCCGCCACGTGGGCCAGTGCCGCGCCGTGCCCGTGAGGTTCGTAGCGCGCCGTCCGGTAGCCGCCGCCTGAGACGGAGGGCTTGACCACTACCTCGCCCTCCGGGAGGGTCAACGACGCCACCCCGGCATCCGCCGTCCCCGGCTCCACCCACTGCGTCGGCACCGTCGGGACTCCGGCCCGCTCGAGGTCCAACAGGTAGTGCTTGTCGATGTTCCAGCGCAGAGTGGCGGCGGAGTTGCGCACCGGCACGCCGCTGGCAGCAACGCCGTCGGCCCAGGCGAGGAACTCGTCGACATGGTGGATGTTGCCCCAGGTGCCGCTGGCCAGGACGAGGTCGAAGGCGGACCAGTCGACGGCCGGGTCGCTCCAGACGGCCGTCGCCGCGTCCACGCCTGCACCGGCCAGCGCGGCGCGCAGCAGAGGCCAGTCGTCGTGCAGGTCGGGGAAGAGGACGCCGGAGGCGGCGGCCAGCCGTGGCCGGGCCGCCGCGCCCGGGGCGACGCTGCTCAAGTCCCGATGGGGAAGTGGCAGGCCACCTGGTGGTCGGGGCCGATCTCCCGCATTTCGGGGACCTCCTCGGCGCAGCGGGCTTCGGCACGCGGGCAGCGGGTGCGGAAGCGGCACCCCGACGGGGGGTTGATGGGGCTCGGGGGCTCCCCGGTCAGGGCGGCCGTCATGCGCGGCGCTTCGGGGTCGGGCTCCACTGCGGAGGCCAGGAGCGCGGCGGTGTAGTGATGGGCGGGGGACTCGTAGAGAAGATCGGAGGGTGCGATCTCGCAGAGGCGGCCGAGGTACATGACGGCGACCCGGTCGCTCACGTTCTTGACGACCGCCAGGTCGTGCGCAATGAAGAGGATCGTCAGGTTGTACTCCTGCTTCAGGTCCTGCAGCAGGTTGAGGATCTGCGCCTGCACCGACACGTCGAGCGCGGAGACGATCTCGTCGCACACGAGCAACTTCGGCTTGAGGACGAGCGCGCGGGCGATGCTGATGCGCTGGCACTGGCCGCCCGAGAACTCGCGCGGGCGACGCGACCCGTTGACGTACGGGTCGATACCCACCTGGTCGAGCATCGCTCTCGATGTCTCGACCCGGTCCTCCTTGGTCCCGATCTTCCAGATCGTGAGCGGCTCCGACACGATGTCGATGACCCGGCGCCGCGGGTTCAGCGAGGAGATCGGGTCCTGAAAGATCATCTGCACCTGCGTGCGCAGCGTGCGCAGGTCGCCGCGGCTCAGGCTGGTCAGCTCGGTCTCGCCGAAGCGGATTTTGCCTGACGTGGCCTTCTCGACCTGCACGATGGCGCGCCCGGTCGTGGACTTCCCGCACCCGGACTCCCCGACGAGGCCGAGCGTCTCACCGTGGCGCAGGGCAAAGGTGATGCCGGCGACGGCCTGCACCGTCGCGTTGCCCCGGCCGAACGAGACATGCAGGTCCTCGACTGACAGGAGCGGGCCCGTCGTCACCGCAGCGTGCTCCACCGTGGTGTCGGTCACGCAGGCACCGGGTCGGGCTGCGGCGAGGGGGCAGCGGGGTCGGCCGCCGTCAGGGGGAACCAGCAGGCGTAGCTGTGGCCCGGTTCCGCCTCGACCAGCGGCGGCTTCTCCAGGTGGCACTTGTCCTGCACGTAGGGGCAGCGCGGGGAGAAGGGGCAGCCGGAAGGGGGGTTGAGGAGATCGGGCGGCCTGCCCTCAATGGCGGTCAGCCGGGTGTGGCTCGGCTCGGCGATGCGCGGCGTCGACTTGAGCAGTGCCTCGGTGTACGGCATCGCCATGCTCTTGAAGAGCACGTTGGTGGGCGCCTTCTCGACCACGTTGCCGGCGTACATCACGATGATCTCGTCGGTACGCGTGGCCACCACCCCGAGGTCGTGCGTCACCAGGATCATGGCCATGTCGCGGTCTCGCTGCAGCTGGCTCAGCAGGTCGAGGATCTGCGCCTGTACGGTGACGTCGAGGCCGGTGGTGGGCTCGTCGGCCATGAGGAGGCGCGGGGCGCAGGCCAGGGCGATGGCGATCATGACGCGCTGGCGCATGCCGCCCGAGAGCTGGAACGGGTAGGCCTCGTACCGCTCGACGGGGGAGGGGATGCCGACCTGCATGAGAAGGGAGAGCGCGGTCTCCTTGGCCTCGCTCTTGGAGAGATTGAGGTGGATCCTGAGCGGTTCGGTGATCTGGTTCCCGATCCGCTGCACGGGATTGAGCGACGTCATGGGGTCCTGGAACACCATGGCGATGTGCGTGCTCCAGAGCTTGCGCAACTCGTCGTTCGGCGCATTGAGGAGCTCGGTGCCGTCGTAGCGCACCGAGCCGGTCTGTGTCGTCGTCGAGCGCGGAAGGAGGCCCATGATGGCCCGGGACAACACCGTCTTCCCCGAGCCCGACTCGCCGACGATGCCGAGGGTCTTGCCCTGGTCGAGGGTGAGCGAGACCCCCTGCACCGCCCGGAGCGGGCCGCGGCTCGTGGCGAAGGACACTTGGAGGTCCTCGACCTCGAGCAGCCGGCGACCGTTCACAGCTTGATCTCGGAGACGTCGAAGTACGCGCGCAGCTTGTCGGCCACGACGTTGAGGCTGATGAGTAGCAGGAACATGGCCGTCGCCGGGAAGATCACCAACCAGGGATTGGTCTGCCCCTTGGCGCCCGACAGGAGGGACGAACCCTCGTTGAGCATGTTGCCCCAACTCGGTGTCGGCGGTGCGACGGACAACCCGAGGAAGGCCAGCGAGCCCTCCAGGACGATGATGGTGGCCACGGCGATGAGCCCGAAGGACACGATGGTCGGCATGATGTTGGGCAGGATCTCGCGGGAGAGGATCCGGGTGTCGCTGGCACCGAGCGCCTTGGCGGCCAGCACGAAGTCGCGGGTGGCATAAGACAAGGTCGAGGCCCGGACCACGCGGAAGACCAGCGGCGCCGCGAAGAGTCCGATGACAAGCGTGATCTTGAACAGCGACTTGCCCCAGAACGACACGATGGCGATGACGGCCACGATGGCGGGGAAGGCGAGCACCACATAGGAGCTCGTGTTGAGGAGTGTGTCCACGCGTCCCCGGCGGTAGGCCGAAATCATCGCAGGGACGCCGCCGACGAGCAGGGCGATGAGGGCGCCGCCGAAGCCTACGACCAGGGACACCCGCGCCCCGAACACCAGACGGCTGAAGATGTCCCGGTAGAGGTCGTCGGTACCGAGCAGATGGCCCCAGCCCGGTCCCGCGTTCTGTGCGCTGCTGTAGTTGCCCAGGTTCGGGTTGGGCAAGGGCAGGAGGTTGGCGAAGGTGGCCGCCAGCGCGACCAGGACGATCCAGCCCGCACAGATCCAGAAGAGCACACCGAGCTTCTTCTTGGTCGGGTCGGCAGCCGCGTCGGCGTCGATCTCCTCCTTGATGTCGGCGAAGGCCTCGTTGGTCGGGCTCGTCAGGTTGACGCTACTCACGGGCGATCCTCGGGTCGACGATGGTGAACAGGAAGTCGAAAATGAAGTTGATCAGCACGATGGCCACGGCCACGAACAATGTGATGCCCTGCACGACGGTGTAGTCGTCCTGGTTGACGCTCGAGATGAGTTGATACCCCAGACCCGGCATCTGCAATAGGAGCTCGACGATGAAGGTGCCGGCGATCAGGCCGCCGATGGTGACGCCGGCCGAGGCCAGCAGGGAGATGGAGGACGGCCGCAGGGCATGGCGCCACATGATGCGCCGGTCTGACAGGCCCTTCGACCGGGCCATGGTGATGAAGTCCTCCTGCAGGGTCGAGATCAGATCGTTCCGCAGCAATCGGAAGTAGACGACGATGCCGCCGAGGGCCAGGACGATGGAGGGCAACAACATCGTGTGGATGTTCGACCCGAAGTCCTGGGTCAGGGGCACGTAGGAGGCCGGGCCGGGGAAGACGTGCCAGTGCACGGCGAAGATCAGCACCAGGACGGGCGCGATCACGAAGGGCGGCAGCGCCAGGAGGGCGAACGTGGTGCTGTTGGACGCCTGGTCGAACAGGTGGTTTGGCTTGCGGGCCGACTTCATCGCCATCGGGAAGGCGATGGCGAAGGCGATGATCTGGGAGAAGATGATCAGTTCGAGGTCGATGGGGAACGACTGGGCGATGATGCTCGTCGTCGACTGGTGCGTCGTGTACGACTGACCCAGGTTGCCTTGGAACACATGGCTGATCCAGATGAAGTACTGCTGCCACAGCGGTTTGTCGAGGCCGAGCTGGTGGTTGAGCGTCGCCACGTTCTGCGGCGTGGCGTTGGGACCGAGGATCGTGTCGGTCGGATTGCCCGGAAGCAGGTGCACCAGGAAGAAGGTGACGATCGAGACGAAGATGATGATGATGATGAGCAGCACCAGCCGCTTGATGATGTAACGGGTCACGGCGCCCTTTCCCCCCTTCGCAGTGTCGATTCGCTTCGCCTGCGCCGGCCTCCTCCGGCGGCGGATGATCCTAGACCTCAGGCCCCTTGTCCTACCATGCGCCCCATGTCCGAGGAGGTACCCGCTCTCACTGGTCGCACGCGCCTCGTTGTCGGCCTCGGCGTGGCGGTGGTGATCGCCGCCGGTCTGCTCCTTCGCTTCTGGACCCGGTCGGGCCTCTGGCTGGACGAGGCCCTGACCGTCGACATCGCCCGCCTGCCGCTGCACGAGATCCCCAACGCGCTCAAGCACGACGGCGCACCGCCGCTCTATTACTACCTCCTCCACTTCTGGATCGTCCTCTTCGGCCAGTCCGACGACGCCGTGCGGTCCATGTCCGGTCTGATCGCGGTGATCACCCTGCCGGTCGGCTGGCTGTGCGGCCGGCGCCTCGGGGGCCGGGCCTTGGCCTGGACGACGCTCGTGTTGCTGGCCAGCGCGCCGTTCGCCGTGTACTACGCCACGGAGTCGCGCATGTATGCGCTGGTCATCCTCCTGACCGGCTGCGGCTTCCTGGCACTGGGCCGGGCGGTCGACAGACCCCGCCCCGGCAATCTCATCGGGGTCGCGGTCGTGACGGCGGCGCTCCTCTACACGCAGTACTGGGCCGTCTACCTGGTGGCCATGGTCGGGATCTGGCTCGTGGTGTCCGTCGTCCGCACCCGGCGGCACGGCCACCCCGAGGAGGCGCCGTGGGCCGCCCTCATCGCGGTGGCGGTCGGTTGCCTCCTCTTCGTTCCGTGGGTGCCGACATTCGTCTATCAGGCCAAGTACACCGGCACTCCGTGGGCGGCGCCACCAAACTTCTCCGCCGTCATCAACGCCCTCACGGGCTTTACGGACAACCAGGGTTCCACGTTGCAGACGGGGACCAACCAGGGGCGTCTGCTGGCCGTGATCTATTTCGCCATGTTGGCGCTCGCCCTCTTCGGCATCGGCCGGTCCGGGCGCATCATCGAACTCGACCTGCGCACGCGTCCCCGAGCGCGGAGCCTCTGCTTCGTGGTGCTGGGCACGCTGTTCGCCGCCATCGCCGGCGGGATCCTGACCGCCAGCGCGTTCTCCTCGCGCTACGCCGCGGTCGTGTTCCTGCCCTTCCTCCTTCTCGTCGCGCTGGGGACGACGACATTGCTCAACCCGAAGGTCCGTGTGGTGATCGTCGGGTTGGCCGTGGTGGCCGGGCTGGTGTCCTCCGCCCAGAACGTGACCACGCAGAGGACCCAGGGCGGCGCCGTGGCCGCCGCCATCAACGCGGAGGCCAAGCCGGGGGACGTCGTCGCCTTCTGTCCCGACCAACTCGGTCCGTCGGTCTACCGGCAAATCCGCGATCCCTCGCAGTACACCATGCTGACGTTCCCGCGGCGCACGGGCCCGCAGATCGTCGACTGGGTCAACTACGCCGACACCGTGCACGCGGCCAATCCCGACACCTTCGCCACCGACGTGGGCCAGCTGGCCGGGACGAACCACCATGTCTGGCTCGTCTGGGAACCGATGTACCAGACGTACGGGGTCAAGTGCGAGACGATCGCCACCGACCTCCTGGACGCCGCCACCAAGAACGGCGGGGGAGGGCGCAACGTCGTGACCAGCCACCCCGCCCTGTACTACGAGCCGATGAACCTCACCGAGTACGTCGGCGCAGGTTCCTGAGCGCCCCGGGGCGTCCGCCACCCTCCCCGAGGGCCCGCGGGGGGTCCACTAACCTGCCTCCACAGTGACCGCACGCGAAGAAGCGCCCGTCGTCATTGCCGGCGCGGGCCCAGGAGGCCTGACCGCGGCCTACCTCCTGACGAAACGGGGGGAGCACCCGGTCGTGCTGGAGGCCGATGACGTGGTGGGCGGTATCAGCCGCACGGTGGTACGGGACGGATGGCGCTTCGACCTCGGTGGCCACCGCTTCTTCACCAAGGTGGACGAGGTCGAAGCTCTGTGGCACGAGATCCTGCCCGAGGGGGACTTCATGCTCCGCCCCCGGATGAGCCGCATCTACTACAAGGGCAAGTTCCTGGACTACCCGCTCCGGGCCCTGAACGTGCTGCGCAACATCGCGCTCTGGGAGGGGTTCCTCATCGTCTTCTCGTACCTGTGGTCCCGCATCCGCCCCCCCAAGGACGAGTCCAACTACGAGAATTGGCTCGTGAAGCGCTTCGGCTGGCGCCTCTACCGCACCTTCTTCAAGACCTACACCGAGAAGGTGTGGGGTGTGCCCGTGTCCGAGATGCCGGCCGACTGGGCCGCCCAACGGGTCAAGAACCTCGATCTGCGCAAGGCGGTGCTCAACTCCATCCTGCCCAAGCGCGGCCAGACGGAGATCACCACTCTCATCGAGGAGTTCCAGTACCCCAAGTACGGCCCCGGCATGATGTGGGAGATCTGCGCAGAGAAGGTGCAGGCTGCCGGCGGGACACTCGAGATGCAGGCGCCGCTGACCCGCATCAACGTCGTAGAGGGCCGCGCCGTGTCCGTGACGTACACCCAGGGCGGCTCCGACCACACGATCGCCGCCTCGCACGTGGTGTCCACCATGCCGATGCGCGAACTGGTCCACACCATCACGCCGCCCCCGCCGCCCGAGGTGGTCGCCGCCGCCGACGACCTGCACTACCGCGACTACCTCACGGTGGCACTCGTGGTCCCCGAGTCGCGCAGCTTCCCCGACAACTGGATCTACATCCACGCCACCGACGTCGAGGTGGGGCGCATTCAGAACTACGGGTCGTGGTCGCCCTACCTCGTCAAGGACGGGCGGACCTGCCTGGGTCTGGAGTACTTCGTCTTCGAGGGCGACGACATGTGGAACCTGCCCGACGACGATCTCATCGCGCTCGGGACCCGGGAGCTGATCGCACTCGGACTGGCGGCCCCCGGCGATGTCGAGCACGGCTACGTCGTGCGCGTCCCGAAGGCGTACCCGTACTACGACTTCACCTACAAGGCCAACGTCGACACGATCCGCAAGTGGATCGAAACCGAGGCGCCCAACATCCATCCGGTCGGTCGAAACGGGATGCACAAGTACAACAACCAGGACCACTCCATGTACACCGCCATGCTGACGGTGGAGAACATGTACGGCGCCGATCACGACATCTGGTCGGTCAACGTCGAGGAGGAGTACCACGAGGCGGGGTCGACCGGACGGGACGCCCCGGTGCTGCCGCGCCGCACGAGCGGCACGGCAGGCACGCTCAAAGCTGGCTAAACACGCGCCGAGCCGGGCGCGGCTGTGGCGACCGTGGATGACCCTCGTCGTGGGGGGAATGTTGTACGTCGCGCTCGGGTTCCTGTTGTGGGTGCACGCCTGGGCTGAGGGCGCCACGACCCACACCCTGTGCGGGTGCGGTGACCCCGCGCTGTTCCTGTGGTTCTTCCAGTGGCCCGCCACGGCACTGGCGCACGGGCAGAACCCGTTCTTCTCGAGCGCGCTCTTCCACCCGGGCGGCATCAACCTGCTGGCGCAGACCTCGGTGAGCGGATTGAGCATCCCGCTCGTTCCCGTGACGTGGATCTGGGGCCCGGTGGCGTCGCTCAACGTGGCCTCGACCATCACGCCCGCGCTCACAGCCTTCACCGCGTTCGTGGTCATCCGGCGCTGGGCCCCGTGGACACCGGCCGCCTTTCTCGGCGGCCTGCTCTACGGCTTCTCGCCCTTCGTCCTGTCGAGCCTCGAGTTCGCCCATCTGATGACGGCGGCGCTCATGCTGCTCCCGCTCATCCTGGCCGTCCTCGACGAGATCCTCATCCGCCAGCGTCACGGCGCGCTCGGAGCCGGGATCCTGCTTGCGGTGCTGTTGTTCGCGCAGTTCTTCTTCTCCTCCGAGCTTCTGGCGATCGTCGCCGTGGTGGCCGTGGTCTGTGCCGTGGCGCTGGTGACCGCCGCGCTGATCGCCGATGCGGGTGCCGTGCGCGCAAAGTTTCCGCACGCAGCCGCGGGATTGGCCATCGGCCTCGGGCTCGGCCTCGTGCTGCTGGCGTGGCCGGTCTGGTTCGCGCTCAAGGGGCCGGCCAGTCTCTCGGGGTTGGTCTGGCCGCACGTCGGGGTGATCGGTGGCTTCGTCCCCTCGAGCTTCGTCACGACCGGGTACCCGCCCCGGTCCAATGTGTTCCTGGCCCTCGGCGGCTACGAGGGCGCCCCGCTGGCGTCCGCCGCATACCTGGGATGGAGCTTTCTGGTCGTCATGGTGGCGGGACTGGTGGCCTTCTGGCGGGACCGCCGGCTGTGGTTCTTCGGTTTCGCCCTCGTCGTGTGTGCGGCCTGGTCCCTCGGCGAACGGCACGGGCAATGGGAGCCGGCCTGGATCTTCACGCGGATCCCGGTGGTCGACAACATCATTGAGCAGCGCTTCATGGCGGTTGGCTTCCTGGCCGCAGCCGTGATCCTGGCCGTCATCCTCGAGCATGTGCACCGAGCGGTGCCCGACTGGCGGGGGGCGCTCGGCGCGCTGGCCGTGGCGGCGTTCGCACTCGTGCCGATTGGCATCATCTTCGGCGACCGCCTGCCCTTCACCATGCAGGCGGTCACGCTGCCCCGCTGGTACAGCGAGATTGCACCCACACTCCCGTCGGGGCGGGTCCTGCTGTCGTACCCGGCACCGTTCTCCGGTCTGCAGGACGCCATGGCGTGGCAGGCGGTCAACCGGATGCACTACAGCCAGGCGGGTGGCGGAGGCCCCCAGGGGGTGGCGGCCCGGGCCGGATCGGCGAAGGCCGGATTCAACCTGCTCAGCCTGCTCGACTTCGGTCTGGGCCACCCCGAACCGGCCGGGACGCCCGCGCAGTACGCCGCCGTGCGTCATGCGCTCGCTGTGTGGCAGGTCACCACAGTCGTCATCGCGACCGATCCTGCCGCCCCGAGGGTGGAGCAGGGCCACGACCCCGTCTATGCGGCAGCCTTCATGACGGCCGCCCTCGGCCGCCTGCCCACCCTCGAGGCCGGCGCCTGGGTCTGGAACAACGTGCAGTTGCGCCGCTCCGGACCCCTCGACCTCAGGGCGGGCACGCTTGCCACCTGCACCGAAGCGGCCGAGGGGAGGCTGGGGGTCTTCAGGGCGACCATGCAGCTTCCCGATTGCGTCGCCGGGGGTGCCCGGGGGGCAGCGTAAAGCGGGGGTGCCCCGGGGGCACCGGAGAGCGGGGATGTCCCGGGGGCACCGGAAAAGCGGTAGATGGGATACTCAAGGCACGGCCGGGACCGGCCGACGACAAGGAGTCGGGCACCCCGGCGCCCGGGCACCGGTTCCCCAGTGGCGCCCGAGGGGGCCAGGCCCGGTGATCGGGCGTGTTTCCCGTACGAGGGTGGGGGGCAACGAGAAAGACGGTGGCGGCGTGACGAGGTCGGGTGTGCGAAGCCTGTTGGGCGCCGCCTGCTTCCTGCTGTCGTGCGTCGGCCTCCTGCCGTCGTGCGTCGGCCTGACGGCGCTGCCGGCTTCGTCCGCGGGAGCCGCGACCGTGGTCCGGGCCGACGCGTCGGGGGGCGCCCGGGTGGCCTTTCCGCTTGCCCCCGGCCTGACGGCGACGGAGCACGCCGCACTGGAGCACTCGGGTGCCTACGGGACCCACCCGTTGCGGCTGCTGGTCCTCGGCGACTCCATCGCCATGACGCTGGGCATGGGCCTCTCGGTGGACGCCCAGCAGCAGTACGGCGTGACCGTGACCGACGACGCCACCGTCGGGTGCGATCTCGACCCGCAACTCCAGGTCGTCACGTCCGGAGCAGTGGGGCCGGCCACGCCGGGGTGCGACAATTGGCGGAGCCTGTGGCCGTTCCTGATCGCCGGGCAGCGGCCCCAGGTCGTCGCCTTGGGCCTGGGGCGCTGGGAGGTCACCGATCACCTCTTCGGCGGGCGCTGGGTGCACATCGGCGAACCGGCCTGGAACGACCACCTGACGTCCGATCTGCAGTCTGCAATCACCATCCTCCATTCGTTTGGTGCCAAAGTGGTGCTGTTCACCATGCCCTACGTCGACCCCAGTAACCGGCAGCCCGACGGCCAGCCCTGGTCCGAGAACACGTCGGCCCGCGTGCAGGCCTACAACGCAGTGGTGTGGCAGGTGGCGCACACCCATCCCGGTGTGGTCAGCGTGATCGACCTCAACAAGATGCTGAGTCCCGACGGCCTCTACACACCGTCGCTGTCGGGGGTCGACGTGCGCTCCACCGACGGCATCCACATCAGCGTGGATGGTGGCGAGTTCCTGCAGCGCCAGATTCTGCCCGCGGTCGATCGCATCGGCATGGAGGACGAGGCGGCAAGGGCCCGCACGTGAGCGACCCGGGGGTCGCGGGCACCCCCGCGGCCGAGCTGGTCGTCGAGGCGGTGCCGGCCGCCATGGCGCTGGCGCCCAATGCGGTCGGCCCGACCCTGGGCGCAGAGCTGCTCCTCGACCCAGATGCCCGTCCGGGTGTCGAGTCGATGCGGGCCGGGCTTCTCCAAGCCGGCCCCTTGGCCGTGGCGGGCGTCGTCGCCAACGGAGCCAGCGTCGTTCTCACCGTCGCGCTGGCCCGGCTGCTCTCGCCCCACAGCTACGGCGTCCTCAACCAGCTGACCGGCCTCTACCTGATTCTGTCCATGCCCGGGTCGGCCGTGGTCGTCGCCGTGGTGCGGCGGGTGACGGTCTGGCACGAGGACGGCACGGGGCACCTGGTGCGGCGCTGGGCGGGGCGGGTGCACCGGCAGTGCACCCTGGTCGTCCTCGCCTGGGCCGTGATCGTCTTCACCAGCCGGCACGCCGTGGCCGTCCTGCTCAACCAGCAGAGCGGCATCGGCATCGCTGCGATCCTGACCGCGGCCGCCTTCTTCGTCCTGCTCTCGCTGGACAGGGGCCTTCTGCAGGCGCACCGGGCGTACCGGCCACTTGCGGTCAACCTCCTGGTCGAGATGGGGATCCGCGTCGCCGCCGTCGTCGTGCTCGTGGCCGCCGGATTCGGGCCCTCGGGGGCTGCCATCGGCATCCTCATCGGTGAGGTCGTGGCCGCCACCCACGCCCGCTGGGCGGCGGTGCGGACCTGGTCCGGCGGCCGGGTGCCCCGGCTGCTCGACGCCGGGAGCTGGGTGGCGGCAGTCCGCCCCGACGCACTGCTCGGCGGACAGGGGTCCGTGCGCCGCACGGTGGTGGTCGATCTCGTCGTGGCGTCGGTCTGCCTCTCCATGGTGGCGGTGCTGCAGAACGTCGACGTGCTCGTGGTCGGCCGCGACAACCCGTCGCACAGCGGCGCCTACGCCGCCGTCTCGGTCACGAGCAAGGCCATTGTGTTCGGCGCTGTCGTGCTGGGCGGGTACCTCCTGCCCGAGGCAGCCATCCGCTGGCGCCAAGGTGGCCACGCGCTCCGACAGCTGGCCGTGGTGCTCGTCTTCCTGGCCATCCCATCGGTGTTGTTGCTCGGCGTCGCGCTCGCCGCGCCCGAGCAGTTCCTCGAGATCTTCTTCCACCACGACTACACCTCGGCGGCCGACGCGCTCGCCCCCTTGGTGCTCGCCATGATCATGTTGAGCGTCACGGTGGTGCTGACGATGTATCTGCTCGCCGTCGGACGCCGCTGGGTGGCCTCCGTGCTCGTAGGTGGCGCCGTCGCTCTCACGCTGGCCGTTCTCGCCACGCACGGGGCCCCGCGGGCCACTGCGTACGTGGACGTGGCGGTGCAAGCCGGGGTCCTGCTCGTGATCGTCTGCGGGTTCGCGGTCGTCCATAGGGTCCGTCTAGGGAGGCAGGTCGTAGGGATAACCTGACCCGATGGGTGACGACCTGGGGCCGGTCTCGGCCGTGCGTGGCGCACGGCGCGCCGACGAGGGCGGGCACTCCGAGTCCGAGGTGCTGGCCACCATCGCGGCGCAGGCCGGTCTGCGCCGCATCCACTTCGTCGCCTGGCGCGACCTCGACGACCCCGAAGCGGGCGGGTCCGAGTTGCACGCCCACAGGATCGCCTCGCGGTGGGCCTCGGCCGGCCTCGACGTCACCTTCCGCACCTCGGCCGTGCCCGACGCGCCGGCCGCGTTGACCCGGGACGGCTACCGGGTGCTGCGCCAGGCGGGACGCTACGCCGTGTTTCCCGGCGCGGCGTGGGAGGGCATCCGCATGGGGCACCGGCCCGGGGACGCGCTGGTCGAGATCTGGAACGGCATGCCCTTCCTGTCGCCCGTCTGGTACCGGGGGCCACGGATCGTCTTCCTCCATCACGTCCATGCCGAAATGTGGGGCATGGTGCTCCCACCGGGACTGGCCCGTATGGGCAACATGGTCGAGCGTCGCGTGGCGCCCCGCTTCTACCGCTCGAGCCGCATCGTGACGCTGTCCGACTCGTCGCGCGACGAGATCGTCGATCTCCTTGGGTTGCGGGCCGACCGGATCAGCGTGGCGCCGCCGGGGGTGGACGCCCGCTACACGCCGGGCGGCCACCGCTCGGCGACACCTCTGGTGGTTGCGGTGGGCCGCCTCGTGCCGGTGAAGCGCTTCGACGCGTTGTTGCGGTCACTGGCCAAGCTGAAGGCCGACCACCCGGCACTGCGGGCCGTCATCATCGGCGAGGGCTACGAGCGTCCCGCGCTCGAGGCACTCCGTGAGGAGCTCGGCGCCACCGAGTGGGTGAGCCTGCCCGGACGGGTCGACGACGCGGAGCTGGTGTCGTGGTACCGCCGGGCCTGGGTCGTGGCGAGCAGCTCGCAGCGAGAGGGCTGGGGCATGACGCTCACGGAAGCCGCCGCCTGCGGCACTCCGGCCGTGGCCACGGCCATCGCCGGCCACACCGACGCGGTGCTCGACGGCGAGTCGGGCTTGCTGGTGGAGGACCTGAACGAGCTCCCGGGTGCGCTCGGACGCGTCCTGGGCGACGAGGTGTTGCGCAGCCGTCTGTCGAAGGGCGCCCTCGCCCGGGCGCGCTGGTTCACCTGGGACGCCACGGCCCGCCGCGCCCTCGAGGCGCTGGCGGAAGAGGCGACGCCGGCGCACTGAGCGCCGCGGCGCCGCGCCGTAACCCGGCGGCGGCTGGCGGCGGGTTACGGCGCCAGGTCAGCCGTCGATGCCGATGATGACGGGTGGCGTCTCTGGCGGGCTCCACTCTCCGGGCTTGCGGGCCCGTAGCTTGCTCCGGCGCAGAGGCTTCGCCACGCGCAGGCCAAAGGCCGAGACGACGCCGTCGGCGAGCAGCAGCACCGCCCCGAGCCAGATCAGGTTGCCCGCGTTGACGAAGGACGCGTCCCAGTTGGATCCGGACAGATAGTGGTGGACGTTCTGGCCCTGCACCACGTTGATGGAGCCCGCCACGATGCACGCGATGCCCGCCACGCTGGCGAGGACGCGGGCCCACGGGACCAGCAGCCCGAGGACGACCGCTCCGGCCACGACGAGCCCCGCCAGGGGCGGGGTGACCAGCAGGGCGGCACCGCCACAGGCGGCGCCGATGATCAGGGCCCGTGGGAAGCGTAGCCAGCCGCGCCGGCGTTGCGCCTTGGGGGCCGGGGCACCCGGAAAGGCCAGGACCGCGGCGTCGAAGGGCACCGCAGGCCGCTCGGGCGGCTCCGGCCCGGCCGGCCCGCGCAGGCGGCGGGGCAGGCGGGCGCGCACCCAGCGGCGGCCCCGCAGCGGCAGGAAGCCGAGGACGAGGCACAGCAGCAGCGTCCCGGCGGAGACGGCGAGCGCGATCCAGATGTTCTGTTGGGGCGTCCAGGTGACCTCGACGGTGAAGCTCGAGCCGCCGAGGGCATGCAGGTCTGCCGCGCTCACCTGCCAGCCGTTGGCGAATCCGTCGACGAGCTGGGACCGCCCCAGCTCGATGCTGTGAGAGCCCGGTGGCGCCCCCTTGGCGGGCGTGGCGACCGCCTTGAACCCGTTGTTGACGCTCTGGCCCAGCACGAGTTCGAAGGGCTCGGTGGCCCCGGTGACGTCGGCCCCGTGGCTGTCGATGTGCACGGACGTGGACGCCACCATGGGCGCAGTACCGGGCTGGGTGGCCGGCAGCTGCGGCGTGCCGGCCGTGGTGGGGAACGCAGCGGACCCCGCGCCGCCGCCGGCCGCCGAGTCGAGTGCGAGCTGGTCGATGTTCCATCCCGTGCACGTGGTCGGGGTGCTGGCGCACGGGGCGCCGTGGCCGGGCGCGGTCTCGACAATGTGGGGCCCCGCGCCCAACGTGATGCCTTTCGCGTCGGGGCCGCACGGGACGATCTGTTCCTCCCTGCCGTTCAGCCCCTGCTGGGTCGACCCGACGACGGCGACGCTGATCGGCTGTCCGTCGATCGTCAGCAGGTTCGACACGCAGTTGCCGGGGAGCACGGCCGGTGTCGGGCTCGCCGCTACGCCGGGGATGCCGATCTCCGCGATGCCCAGCGGCAACTCGAGCGGGCCGGCGGAGTAGTAGTTCGCCGCGTACTCCGGCCGCACACCCGTGAACGTGACGACGAAGTGCGAGCCGGTGAGCGCGGGGAATGAGGCCGGCACGGTGGTGACCGCACCGGGCACGGTGCCGTCGGCGATCGGCGGCAGCGCCACGCTGCGGGTCTGGCTGCCGGAGGTGATCGTCATGGCCGTCGGGACCGAGTGGCGGCCGTCGGCGATCACCTGCATGTCGAGGGTGGTCAGCGTCTGGGGCTTGGCCAGGTCGTAGGTCAGCGTGGAACCCACCTGTGCCGCGCTGCCCAGTCCGGGCTGCCAGGCGGTCGACGAGTTCCCGTCGACCGTGGCCGATGCGGTCGCCTCCAGGTCGCCCGGCAGCCGGCCCGACGAATAGGCGTCCCTGACCGTGCTGGAAGGCGTGGTGGCGCGCCCGACGAGGCGGTCGACCTCGTCGTCGGGGATCAGCGCCGACAGGCTGGCGCTGCCGGAGAGCGTGAAGGTGCGCGCCGTGGGCAGTGTGAATTCGCGCGAGATCGTCGTCTCGGGATCGCTGCGAGGGGGGTACTGCGAGGTGCGGTCCCGGGTCATCACCACGGTGAGGCGATCGGCGGCGGACGCCGCGCCGACGCTGGTCAGCATCTGGGTCGGCATCTGAATGACCTGCTTCACCTGCTGGCCCGGGATCTCCACCTCCGAGAAGCCGACCGCGGACGCCGCGGTCGGCGTCGCCGTGTCGTCCGTCGTCCCTTCGATCGTCACCCGCAGCGTGTGGAAGGTGCGGGAAGGGAAGGTCAGCGTCTGGCCGGAGGTGGCGTGGGACGAGGCGTCGAGCGCGTAGGTGACGGGGTCCTTGCCGTCGAAGGTGAGCGTGACCTTCGACACCCAGCGCGCGCGGTCGCCGCGCTGTGGCTGTACCAGGGTGATGTGGTCGGTGGTCACCGGGTTGGCGAACTGTGACTGCCACCACTGGCCCTTGGGGTCCGGCACGAAGGTGCCCGTGATCCAGGCCGTGTCGAAGTTGGTGTCGATGGCGCTGTAGGCCTGGTCCTCGGGCGTGTAGGAGACCGAGTTGCCGTAGCTGCTGGCCGTCACGTTCACCGCGCCGGCGTACGTGGCGTAGGACTTGCTCGTGATGCCGGTGCCGGGGAACAACTCGATCGGGCTGTCGCTCAGGTCGGTCTTGGCCGGGTTCTCGCCCGGCGTCTCGGTGTAGCCCGAGTTCGCCGTCAGGGTGTCCCACCGGAAGGCCTGCTTGCGGTTGGTGTCGGTGAGCACGAGCTGGGCGCCCTGGGACGCCAGGCTCGCGAGCTGCGACGGACGGTTGGCCAGCGTGCCGGCGTAGTAGACGGCACTGTCGGTGTTGAGCATGCCGAGACCGGCCAGGTTGTCGAGGCCGGTGGCGTCACCCTCCATGAGCACGGCGCCGCTGTCCGACTCGCCCCGGAGCATGGCCCGGGGGTTGGGCACGGTGTAGGTGACGATCGGTGAAGGCCAGCCGACGTTGCCCTGAACAGCGAGGTCCTGTTCGTTCAGGGTGGACACCGACGAGACGTTGGGTCGCGGCGTGCCGAAGGAGACCGGGTCGGTCAGCCCCAGCGGTGTCTGGAGGAGTTGGAGGGCGAGCAGCTGGGGCTGGGGTACCCCGTAGCGCTCGTACTGCTGGTCGTATTCGACCATGAGGTCGCCGGCACCCATCAGGCGGGCCATCGGCGCAAGGGCGTTCATGTCGGCCGTGCCGTCCTGGATGGGCCCGTCCGTGGCGTACAGGGTGTCGGCGGTGGCGATGGAGCCCATGATCTGTTGCTCACGGGTGATGAAGTCCCGGTTGAGGAAGGCCGATTGCGGTGTGTCGACGGTGTCACCCCAGCGGTAGGCGGCAAAGTCGTTCCCGGGAATGGCGAAGACCCGCGTGCCGGGATGGGTCGCGTTGAGGTGGTCGATCGCGGCCAGCTGGTACGAGGGGAGCGACGCCGGCTGGGTGAAGCCGTTGGCGATGAAGTCGCCGAGGAAGAGGGACGGGTTGTTGGCCACCACCAGCCCGGCTACGAGGATTGCGGTGACGAGCCCGGCGACGTGGACGCGCGACCACAGCGCCGACAGCCCGCTGGCGAGCAGCATGAAGAGGGCCAGCAGGACGAGCGGCGTGGCCCGGTCCGTCGAACGCAGCGCCAGCCCCGCCGTCGTATCCGTCATGAACGACTTCAGCGCCTTCCCGACGGTGGTTGGGTCGGCGAACGGGAACGGGCCAACCGACAGGATCAGGCCCACGAAGAGCAGCACGAGGAAGAAGGCGCGCTCCCGCCAGCGCACGAAGGCCGCCGCCACCAGTGCGAGGACGGGCACGGCGTACGACGTCGCCAGCAACCAGATGTCCTGGGTGTAGCGGACGGCCGCCGTCGTCCAGGGGCCCGTGTGATCGGTGCCGTAGAAGTACCAGTAGCCGAGGCCGCGGATGATGTCCGCCGCGTTGGAGGTGGCCGACGTCGAGGGGACCGTCTCGGTGTACTTCAAGACGTTGACGCCGAAGGCCGCCTCCACCTCGAGGCCCGCGATCCACCACAGGCAGGCGCCCAGCGTCAGGATGCCGATGCGGAGGGTGGTGGTGAGGGCGTGGCGCCAGGTCGATTCCCGCAGGACGACGACGGCGTAGAGGATCCAGAGGATCGGCGCCACGCCGACGTAAATGATGGAGCTGGCGTTGATACCGCTCACGAGTGCCACGACGACGGCGAACAGCGCCGGTTCGCGCCACCCGCCCCGCCGCAGCGCCACGATGGTCAGGCCCAGCATGAACGGCAGGCCCGCCCAGGGCAGCAGGATCACCGAGATGCGACCGGCGTACTGCAGCAGATACGGCGACAGCATGTAGGCCAGCGCGGCCGCTGTCGGACCCGGGCCACGCAGGCCGAGGATGCGCGAGAGGTACAGCACACCCGCGCCGGCGACCATGAGGATGGAGCCGAGCCAGAGCCGCTGGGCCACCCAGACGGGCACGCCGAGCAGGTGGAACACGGCGAACCATGGGCCCATGGGCAGCAGGTAGCCCAGGTACTCGTGGGTCACCGTGCCCAGTCCGACCGTGGGGTTCCACATGAACGCCACCTGGCTCAGGAAGCGGAGCGGGTCGAGGTAGAGGTAGGTCTTCGTGTCCGGGGTGACCACTCCCGGCCGCACCGCCAGCAGGGGCGCGTAGGCGAAGCCGGCCAGGACGACGGCCCCGCCGACCCACCACCAGCGGCTCCCGGTCGCCCGCACCGGCCGTGGGGACCGTGTCGCCCGTTCCCGCCGTGCCCGCGGTGGGGCCGCGTGCCGCCCCCGGGGGGCGGTGACTGTGGGGGAGGTGATGGTCATGAAGGGGGGAAAGGTCGCCGGGTAGTGTAAGCAGCCAGCGGCACCCCGGAGTGTCACACGAAGGGAGAGCGTCCGTGGTGACCAGCACGAAGAGCCGGCTGACGGGCGAGCGACCACTGCAGGGCGTCACCCCCGACTCGCTCCTGGCCCTGCACGAGGCGGGCTACCGGGCCGTGCTGGATCGGATCGGCCGGGGCCGCATCCTCGACGTGGGGTGTGGCCAGGGCTTCGAGTCGGCGAGGTTCCTCGCGGAGGACCGCCAGGTGGTGGGGGTCGACTACTCCTCCGAGGCGGCCGCCACCGCAACCGCCCGCTACGGGCCCGAGGGACTGCGGGTGGTGCAGATGAACGCGCTGGATCTCGGCTTCCTTCCCGCCAGCTTCGACGGCGCCTGTTCGTCGCATCTCATCGAGCACTTCACCGACCCGGAGCCCCACGTGGCCGAGATGGCACGGGTGCTCAAGGACGACGGGGTCGGCTGCGTGCTGACCCCCAACAAGCCGGCCGACTTCGAGAACCCCTTCCACCTGCATCTCTTCGAGCGCGAGGAGCTCAGGTCCATGTTGGAGCGCCACTTCGGGGAGGTCTGGCTGGGCGGCGTCGACGCCGCGCCCCACGTGAAGGCGGACATGGCCGCCCGCAGGGTCAAGGCCGACAGGGTGCTCGGGCTGGACGTGCTCGACCTCCGCCACCGCATCCCCCACTCCTGGTACGTGTGGTCCTACACGAGGCTGTTGCCGTTGGCCTACAAGCTGATCGCCCGGGACGACTCGGGTGGCACCACGGGCATCACGGCCGACGACTGGTTCGTCACCGAGGAGCTGGACGACACGACCCTGGTCCTCTTCGCGGTGGTCCGGGCCCCGCGCCGGGCAAGCCTGGGCTGATGCTGGCCGTCGGCCTGACGGGCGGCATCGGTTCGGGGAAGTCGGCCGTGGCCGACCTGCTGGTCGACCGGGGTGCCGTGCTCATCGACGCCGACCGGGTGGCCCGCGACGTGGTCACGCCAGGCGGCCCCGCCTACCAGCCCCTGATCGACCGCTTCGGGCCCGGGATCCTCAATGCGGACGGCACCATCGACCGCAAGGCCCTCGCCGCCATCGCCTTCGCGGACGAGGAGGCGCGCCTGGCGCTCAACGCCATCACGCACCCGGCCATCGGCATCGCCATGATCCAGGCCAGGGAGGCGCTGGCCGACACCGACGCCATCGTCGTCCTGGCCATCCCGCTCCTCACCGCCCTCCACCGCGAGACGGTCAAGCTGCACAAGGTCGTCGTGGTGGACACCCCGACGGACATCGCGCTGGAGCGGCTGCTGACCCAGCGCGGCTTCGACCGGGCCGATGCCGAGGCGCGGATCAAGGCCCAGATCTCGCGGGAGGAGCGCGTCAAGGAGGCCGACTACGTCCTGGACAACTCGGGTGACCGGGAAGCCCTGGAGGCCGAGGTGGACAAGCTGTGGGACTGGCTGCTGGAGGCCGCGGCGGAGCACCCGGCGCACGCCTGAACTGTCACAGCCCCCGGGTAGCCTCGCGAGGTCATGCCCGAATTCGAAGTCGTTTCTCCCTTCCAGCCTTCGGGTGACCAGCCCACCGCCATCACCGGACTGGCCAGGGGCGTGCGACGGGGTGACGCCTTCCAGACGCTGCAGGGCATCACCGGTTCCGGCAAGACGGCGACGATCGCCTGGATGATCGAGCAGGTCCAGCGCCCGACCCTCATCATCGAGCCGAACAAGTCGCTGGCGGCCCAGCTCTCCTCGGAATTGCGGGAGCTGTTCCCCAAGAATCGGGTGGAGTTCTTCGTCTCCTACTACGACTACTACCAGCCCGAGGCGTACCTGCCGACGACGGACACCTACATAGAGAAGGACTCGTCCATCAACGACGAGATCGACCGGCTCCGGCACGCCACGACGTCGTCGCTCCTCATGCGGCGCGACGTGATCGTGGTGGCCTCGGTCTCCTGCATCTACGGACTGGGTTCGCCCGACGAGTACCGCGACCGCATCCTCGGCGTGAAGGTCGGCGAACAGGTGGACCAGCGCGCCATGCTGCGCCGCCTCGTCGACCTGCAGTACGCCCGCAACGACGTGAACCTCGTGCGCGGCACCTTCCGGGCCCGGGGCGACACCGTGGAGATCCACCCGGCCTACGAGGAGCAGGCGCTGCGGATCGAGATGTTCGGCGACACCATCGACCGCATCGTGCCCTTCGACGTCATGACCGGGGAGATGGGGGACGAGATGGACGACGTGGCCGTCTACGCCGCCACGCACTACGTCACCGGCGACGACATCATTCAGCGCGCCGTGGGGTCCATCGAGGTGGAGCTGCGGGAGCGCCTCCAGCACTTCGAGAAGGAGGGCAAGCTGCTGGAGGCCCAGCGTCTGCGGGTGCGGACCGAGCACGACCTCGAGATGCTGGCCGAGACCGGCGTCTGCTCGGGGGTCGAGAACTACAGCCGGCACCTCGACGGCCGCGCACCCGGCGAGACGCCCTTCACGCTCCTGGATTTCTTCCCGAAGGACTACCTCTGCGTGATCGACGAGAGCCACGTCGCCGTCCCGCAGCTGCACGGGCAGTACGCCGGCGACAAGTCCCGCAAGGACATGCTCATCGAGCACGGCTTCCGGCTGCCCTCGGCCAGGGACAACCGGCCGCTCCGCTTCGAGGAGTTCATGGAGCGGGTGCCCCAGTGCGTCTTCGTCTCGGCGACACCGGGGGCATTCGAGCTCGAGCACTCCGCCCAGGTGGTGGAGCAGGTGATCCGCCCGACCGGTCTCGTCGACCCCGAGGTGACGATCATGCCCACCAAGGGGCAGGTGGACGACCTGCTCGCCCGCATCGGCCGCACGGTCGAGGCCGGGGGCCGCGTCCTGGTGACGACGCTGACCAAGAAGATGGCCGAGGACCTGACCGACTACCTGGCCGACGCCGGCGTCAGGGTGCAGTACCTGCACTCCGACATCGACACCATCACCCGGATCGAGATCCTGCGCGAGCTGCGGCTGGGATCCATCGACGTCCTGGTCGGCATCAACCTGCTGCGGGAGGGCCTCGACCTGCCCGAGGTGGCTCTCGTGGCCATTCTCGATGCGGACAAGGAGGGCTTCCTGCGCTCGGCCTCCTCGCTGATCCAGACCATGGGCCGGGCGGCCCGCAACGTCGACGGCGTGGTCGTCCTCTACGCCGACACGGTCACCGACTCCATGCGCGAGGCCGTCTCCGTGACCCAGCGCCGCCGCGAGGTGCAGATCGCCTACAACAAGGAGCACGGGATCAACCCCCAGACCATCCGCAAGTCGGTCACCGACATCCTGGAGCGCCTGCGCGGCAGCGGCGGCGGGGGGGTGGCCAAGGCGGGTCGCAGCCGGGCCGAGGTGCGGAAGAACGCGGCCGTGCGGGGCAACCAGCGGCCCGCCCTGCTGGCCGACGGGGACGCCTCGACACCGGCGGAGGCGATCGAGCTCATGACCCAGCTCGAGGCGGAGATGAAGGCGGCCGCCGCCGAACTCCGCTACGAGGAGGCGGCCCTGCTGCGCGACGAGATCGCCGACCTGCGCGCCTCGGTCCCCGGCTGACGGCAGGCTCGTCAAGCTTTGTCGGCGCCCCCACCGGGCCAGTAGCGCTGCTCGAGCGCGGCGCACAGCGCGTGGTAGATCGGTTGGTGCAGTTCCTGCACCGCGGCGACCTCGGTGGCGGGCACGGCGACCCACGCGTCGGCCAGGCTCCCGAGCCGCTCCCCGGCGGCGCCGGTCAGCGCCAGGACGTGCATCCCGGCCGCACGGGCCGCCAGGGAGGCCAGCACGACGTTGCGAGACCGCCCCGACGTCGAGAGTGCCCAGAAGACGTCGCCGCGTCTGCCGTACCCGTGGATCTGCTGCGCCATGCCCATGTCGCCCGCGGTGTCGTTGGCCACGGCCGAGAGGAGGCCGGACTGGCTGGTCAGGCAGACGGCACGCAGGGCGCCCTCCAGGCGCTCGGCGAGGTAGTCGGCCTCGCAGGCCAAGGGACCGGGGGCCGAGTGTCGCAGCGCCGCCCGTTCCGGTCCTCCCAGCGGTCGCCGGTGCTCCATTCCCTTCATCAGCTCGCCGACGATGTGCTCTGCATCCGCCGCGCTTCCTCCGTTTCCCCCGACGTAGACGGTCCCTCCTGTCTCGATGGCTCGAGTCAGGAGTGAGAAAGCCGCCTCAATGTCGGAGCGGACGGGCGCCAGCTCCGGGTGGCGCGACAGGAGGCCCGCGAAATCGGCATGACCCCGAGGCCGCACGTCGAGCTCCGGGATGTCCACGGTACGCGAGCTCGACGGATTCCCGTCGGGCATGAAGACCGTGCGGACCTCGTAGGGCCCGATCTCGCCCTCCCAGGCGCAGGGCGACCCGTCCGCAGCGGGACCGAGCGACAGCTGGACACGGCGGTGCGAACCGGCGACCTCCCACAGTCTGGCCACGGTCCCACCCCCGTCCTCGGCCCGCTTGAGCACCGGCACCAGGACCCCTTCCCCTTCCAGGTGCAACGCCGTGCCCTCCGGCCCGAGCCGGCCGCGGTGCCAGGTGTCGAGCACCACCGGGAGGGTGGCCCGGTGCTCGGCGGCGCGCCGGGGGAGGGCGGCGCCGGCGGCGGGCCCGGCATGGGGGACGAGGGCGTAGCGGATCCGGTGGTGTCCCTGGTCGGTGAACGGGTAGCCGGTGGGGTCCCCGGCTCCCCAGCCCCGCCCGTGGTCGGCCACGCGCGGGCTGCGTAGCACGGTGAGCCGCAGCGTGGCGCCCAGCGCGTCGTAGCCGCCCGCTCCCTCCGTCACGCAGGCCAGGCCCCAGCCGGCGGCCGCGGCGGAGAGGTCGACCCAGTGGACCATCGGTTCCTCGTGGCCCGAGCAGGGGCGCTCGACCGACCCGTAGGGTGCGCCGGCCGTGCTCGACGGCTGGTCCAGCGCCAGCGGGACGACGAGCTTGAGCACGCGGTGCTCCTCGTGCCAGTCGACGTCGAGGCGCACCTCCACGTCGCCGCGGCCGGCAGTGAGCGAGACCTCCTGGGCGACCGTCGTCCTGCCGTCGCCGAACGACCACACGCTGCGCACGGTGGCGCGCACCGGGCCGCGTTCGCCCACCACGACCGAGAGCAGCCGTCCCGACTCTTCGGGACCGTCGTAGCGGGCGACGCCGTGCGACCAGGTGTCGCTGTCGTCGGGGACCAGAACCGGACGGACACCACCCCCCAGGAGCTCGGTACCCGGTGCGATGTCCCCCCCGAAGCACATCGCACTGGCCAGCGCGCCAGTCTCCTGGTCCACCTGCAGGCGCAGGCGGCCGTTCGTGAGGACCGCGTCGTCGCCGGCGTCCGCCGCATCGGGCACCTCGTCCGTCGAGGCTCCCGCGTGCGGGTCGACGACGTGGAGCCAGTAGCGCCGGTAGCCGAGAGGGGGCACCGTGACCTGGAGCAGGCCGCGCGTCGGGCTGTAGGTCACCTCCCCCGAGGGGACCTGCTGGACGACGACGCGCCGCCCCTCGGCGTCGCTGGCCACCGCGATCGGGTGCGCGACGGAGACGGACGCGGTGACCGGCCACGAGTGCGGGTTGCACACCAGCAGGGGCACGGGCAGCCCGGTGAAGGCGCTCTCCATGCTCTCGCCCGCCTCCGCGCCCTCGACCCAGGTGTCGACCTGCTCGGCGAGGCGGTGCAGCGCCCGCATCGCCAGCTGCTCGGCCCGGACCTCGCCCGAGACCAGCAGCGCCAGCACGGCTTCGGTGGCGCGGTCGGTGCAGGTGCCGCCGAGCGCGTCGTGAAACTGTGCGAAGAGCACGCCTTCCCACGCCGCCGCCAGCTCCCGACGGACGTCGGGGGCGTCGCCCGTCAGGAGCCGGCACATCTCGGTGAAGGCCTCGGCGGCGATCAGCGCGTCCTCCGCCCGCGCGTTGGCCAGCTTGAGGTCGGCGTGTGTCGAGTAGCAGCCCACGGCGTGCCACTGCAGCTCCCCGTCCACCACCGGCAGGGCGTCCATCGCGCCCGGCGCGCCATCGAGGGTCTCGAAGTACACGGCGGGGTCGCCGAAGGCGACGGCGCCCTCGTGCTCGACCGCGAGCGCGTGCACGGTCGCGATGGCCAGGCGGGTCGGCCCGCCGCCGTGGTCGCCCACCCCGAAGAACGCCATCAGGGGGATTCCGAGTTCCTCGCTCCGTTCGAGCAGTTCGGCAGACCGCGAGCGCAGCGTCTCCTCCTCGGCCCAGCTCGGGGTGGAGTATTCGATGGGGATCTGGAACGCCGGGAGCTCGGTGCCGTCGGTGCCGCGCCAGCGGAAGGCGGGGGAGGGGAGGGGCTTCTCGTCCGGACCCGGCCGCATGAAGACATAGGCGCCGATCCCCGAGGCCGCCAGCAGCTGCGGGAGCGACCCGGCGTGTCCGAACGAGTCCACGTTGTAGCCGATCCGGGCCGTGACCCCCAGGTGCTCGGCCAGGAAGCGCTGCCCGTAGAGGAGCTGCCGGCACACCGACTCGCCTGCCGGCAGGTTGCAGTCCGGCTCGACCCACTGGCCGCCCGTGACGACCCAGCGCCCGTCCCCCACGAGGACGCGGATGCGGGCGAACAGCTCGGGGGACGTCTCCATGACCCAGCGGTAGTAGCTGGCCGAGCTGGCGGTGAACGTGAGGTCGGGATCCTCGTCGAGCCGGTCAGCGGCGGCCCTGAACGTCTGGAGGACCTCGTGCATGCCCTCGTCCCACGCCCAGATCCACATGGGATCGATGTGTGCGTTCCCGATCATGAAGAGACGGGGGTTGGGGGGCGTGGCGGGCACGACACGCCAGTGTAGGGACGGCCACCCGGCAGGACGGATGGACCCCAGTTAGCCTGCCGCCATGCCCACCACCGCCCAACTCCGCCAGGTCATGGAGCGCTACGCCGCCGTTGTCACCGCCAAGGACGCCGGGGCCTACGCCGCACTCTTCACGCCCGATGCCGTCCAGATGGATCCCTACCCGAGCGGACTCCACACGGGACGGGACGAGATCAAGGCCTTCATTCAGTCGGGCTTCGACGGGTGCGAGACCATGACCTTCGAGGTGGAGGAGGTCCACCCGGTGGCCGACAAGGCCGCCATCCGCTTCCAGATCACGCTCGGCCTGGCCGACGACGCCACGATGTACATCCGCGGTGTCGAGGTCTTCACCATCACCGACGACGGTCTCATCAGCGCGGTGGAGGCCTACTGGGGCGATGAGGACGTGACCTTCGCCTGACGCCGCGAGCAGCGACGGCGCCCCGGCGCGGCGACCCCACCGCGGTGACCAGGACCTGGATGGCGTGACACAGCGCACCGGTATCCTCACCGGATGGCCGACCGTCTCGTCGTTCGCGGAGCTCGCGAGCACAACCTGCGCGATGTGTCGCTCGACCTGCCGCGGGACAAGCTGGTCGTCTTCACCGGCTTGTCCGGCTCGGGCAAATCCTCCCTGGCCTTCGACACCATCTACGCCGAGGGGCAGCGGCGCTACGTCGAGTCCCTCTCCGCCTACGCCCGCCAATTCCTGGGCCAGATGGACAAGCCCGACGTCGACTTCATCGAGGGCCTGTCCCCGGCGATCTCCATCGACCAGAAGTCGGCCTCCCGCAACCCCCGCTCGACCGTGGGGACGATCACCGAGGTCTACGACTACCTGCGCCTCCTGTATGCCCGCATCGGCCATCCGCACTGCCCCGTCTGCGGGCGGCCCGTGGCGCGCCAGACCCCCCAGCAGATCGTCGACCGCGTCCTCGAGCTGCCCGAGGGCACCCGGTTCCAGGTCATGGCCCCCGTGGTGCGGGGCCGCAAGGGCGAATACAGCACGCTCCTCGACGACCTGGCGAAGCAGGGCTTCGCCCGGGTGCGGGTCGACGGTGTGCCCATAGAGCTGTCCGAGCGGGCCGACGTCAACCTGGCCCGCTACGAGATGCACACCATCGAGGTCGTAGTGGACCGCCTGGTGAGCCGGGCCAACATGCGCCAGCGGCTGACCGAGTCGATCGAGACCGCCCTGGAGCTGACGGGCGGCACGGCCGAGGTGCTCGTGATGAACGGCCGGGGCGGAGGGGGCGGAGCCGGCGGTGGGAAGGGCAAGGGAGCCGGCGCCGACGGGTCCGACGCCGACACCGGGTCCGACGCCGACACCGGGTCCGACGAGGCCATCACCTTCTCCCAGCACCTGTCCTGCACGCACTGTGGCATCAGCTTCGAGGAGCCCGCGCCCCGCAGCTTCTCCTTCAACTCGCCTTACGGGGCCTGCCCGGTCTGCCTCGGTCTGGGCACGAAGTTCGAGGTCGACCCCGAGCTGGTCGTGCCCGACGACTCGTTGTCCCTCGCCGAGGGCGCGCTGGCGCCGTGGGCCGGGGCGCGCAGTGAGTACTTCACCGGGCTCCAGGCCGGCGTCGCCGATTTCGGCGGCTTCGACTTCGACGCCTCGTGGAAGTCGCTCAAGGCCAAGGACAAGAAGCTCGTCCTCTACGGGACGGGCAGCCGCTCGGTGCACGTCACCTACAAGAACCGCTTCAACCGCAAGCGCTCGTACGAGGCGATCTTCGAGGGGATCATCCCGTGGCTGCAGCGCCGCCACGGCGAGTCCGAGTCGGACTGGTCACGTGAGCAGATCGAGCAGTACATGCGCGAGGTGGACTGCCCCGCGTGCAAGGGCGCGCGCCTCAAGCCCGAGTCCCTCGCCGTCACCGTCGGGGGGCGCAACATCTACGAGCTCTGCAGCCTCTCCATCGCCAACGCGGTCGACGCGATGGCGGGCCTGGAGTTGAGCGAGCGCGAGCACATGATCGCCGACCGGGTCTTCAAGGAAGTGCGCGAGCGCATGCAGTTCCTGCTCGACGTCGGCCTCGACTACCTCTCCCTGGCTCGCTCTGCCGGCACTTTGTCCGGGGGAGAGGCCCAGCGGATCCGACTGGCCAGCCAGATCGGCAGCGGTCTGGTCGGCGTGCTCTACGTGCTCGACGAGCCTTCCATCGGCTTGCACCAGCGCGACAACCAGCGCCTCATCGCCACGCTGGAGCGGCTGCGCAACCTGGGCAACACGGTCATCGTGGTCGAGCACGACGAGGAGACCATCCTCGCCGCCGACTATGTCGTCGACATCGGGCCCGGAGCGGGGGAGCACGGAGGCAACGTCGTGCACGCCGGTCCGGTTCGCGGCCGGGGCGGGTTGCTGACCAACAAGGCGTCGATCACGGGGCAATACCTGTCGGGCAAGAAATCGATCCCCGTGCCGGCCCGTCGCCGTCCCGGCACGGGTGACGTGGTGACCGTGCGGGGCGCCCGTGAGCACAACCTCAAGGACATCGACGTCTCCTTCCCGCTGGGGTGCCTGATCGCGGTGACCGGTGTCTCGGGGTCGGGCAAGTCGACGCTCGTGAACGACATCCTGCTGCGCTCGCTCGCCCAGCACCTGCACCGGGCCAAGGCGGTCCCCGGCCTGCACCGCAAGGTGGAGGGCATGGACAAGCTCGACAAGGTGGTCGACGTCGACCAGGCACCCATCGGGCGCACGCCGCGTTCGAACCCGGCCACCTACACGGGCGTCTTCGACCACATCCGCAAGCTCTTCGCCCAGACGGCCGAGGCCAAGGTGCGCGGCTACCAGCCGGGTCGCTTCTCGTTCAACGTGCGCGGCGGGCGCTGTGAGGCGTGTGCGGGCGACGGCACCATCAAGATCGAGATGCACTTCCTGCCCGACGTCTACGTCCCCTGTGAGATCTGCCACGGCGCGCGCTACAACCGCGACACGCTCGAGATCACCTTCCGGGGCAAGACCATCGCCGACGTGCTCGACCTGTCCTGCGAGGAGGCGCTGAGCTTCTTCGCCAAGCAGCCGCCGATCGCCCGCCACATGCAGACGCTGGTCGACGTCGGTCTGGGCTACGTCCGCCTGGGCCAGCCCGCGCCGACGCTCTCGGGTGGGGAGGCGCAGCGGGTGAAGCTGGCCAGCGAGCTGAGCCGCCGCCCGACGGGCCACACCTTCTACATCCTCGACGAGCCCACGACCGGCCTGCACTTCGAGGACACACGCCGACTGCTCGAGGTGCTGGGCCGCCTCGTCGAGCAGGGGAACACGGTCGTCGTCATTGAGCACAACCTCGACGTGATCAAGACGGCGGACTGGATCATCGATCTCGGACCCGAGGGCGGCGACAAGGGCGGTTCGGTGATCGCCGAGGGCACACCCGAACAGGTGGCCAAGACGGCGGGCAGTTACACCGGCGAGGTGCTCAAGCCGGTGTTGGCCAGAGCCAAGTAGCCCTCCGAGGGCGGGCGGCCCGTCGATGCTCGTCGACGCCCGGTCGACGAAGTTTGGCAGGGCCAACCGCCAAGTTGGGTATAGGCCCTAGGACGTCGTACGAACTCGCACGACGCTGCCGGGAACGACACACCACGGAGGAACCATGACGACCACGCCAGAGCACCCGCCAACCGCGCCGCGCGGCATGCCGCCCGTTGTCGACCTTCCCACCTGGCAGGCCGCCCGCGACGAGCTCCTCGTCCGCGAGAAGGCCCATACACACGAGGGCGATGCCATCGCCGCCGCGCGCCGCCGTCTGCCGATGGTGGAGCTGGACGGGACCGTCGAGGTCGTCGGACCCAACGGCCCGGTCCCGTTCCTGGACCTCTTCGACGGCCGCGACGAGCTCGTCGTCTACAAGCACATGTGGTACGACGGCGCTCTGCACCAAGGGCAGTGTGAGGGCTGCACCGTGACCGCCTGGCACGTCAAGGATGCCGTCTACCTCAACGCACGCGGCGTGTCGTTCGCCATTCTGACCACGGGCCGGTGGGACGAGGTGGCCTCCTTCGTCGAGTTCATGGGCTACACCCAGCCCTGGTACTCGGTGCGCCATGTGGAGCCACCGGTCGGGGGCGGCATGGGCTCCGCCACCTGCTTCCTGCGCGACGGCGACCGTGTGTTCCTCACCTATTCCACGACCGGCCGTGGCATCGAGCCGATCGACGGGTCCTTCGGCCTTCTCGACATGACGCCCTACGGCCGCGGCGAGGCGTGGGAAGACAGCCCTGAGGGATGGCCGGAAGGACGGAACCCGTGCTGGTACTGGCGTTCGGACGCGGACGGTGACACCACCTGGGGCCCGACCGGTCGACCGGTCCCGCAGTGGACTCGTCCCGAGGCGACCCCCGTGGAGACCCTCGGCCGGCACGGTCCCTGGGGCTGAGGAGCCCACGTCGACGGTGCGCCGGCACTGCGCACGTCACCGCTTGCATCCCATGTGCACCGGAGCCCGTCGCAGCACACCCCTGGCACCGCGCCTTTGTCGTTGTTGACACTCCCGCTGAACGGTCTTCCCGACGGGCCAGATGTCGCAGATTTCTAAGGAAATAACGGCAATTTCGCCGGTTTCGTCTGGGCCTCGGGTGTCACAGCCGCGTGTTTCCATCAGGAGATGGAGTTGGAGAACTTCGGCGAGGCACTCGATGCCTTGGTCGAATCGGGGGCGGCCAACTACGGCGACAGCGCCTCGATGGAGCGCCTCTACGGGATGCAGGCGCGCCTGGACTCTTTTGTGACCGAGGCCACGGCGGCCTTCGAGGTGGCCGAGGAGTGGGCGGCCGATGGTGCCAAGACGCCAGCCTCGTGGATCTCGAGCCGGTGTCGGGTGCCGCGTCGGGTCGCCAAGCGCAGGGTGCGCCTGGGGCGCAGCCTGCGTCACCTGCCAGAGGTGGCGGGGGCCTGGCGTGAGGGTGCCATCGGGGAGGACGTCGCCTGTGCCATCGCCTCGGCCCGTCGTCATCGCACCGAGGCCTCCATGGCCCGTGACGAGGCCATGTTGGTGGCCCAGGCCAAAGAGATGGGTTTCGAGGACTTCTCCCGGGTCCTCGAGTACTGGACCCAGCTGGCCGACCCCGACGGGGCCGACGCCTCCGAGGAGGAGCGCAAGGCCGCCCGCAACGTCTTTTTGGAGTCGAGCCTGCGCGGCATGTGGCTGGGCCAGATGACCCTCGACCCGGTCTCGGGTGCCATCGTGGCGAACGAGCTCAACCGCTTGGAGCACCAGCTCTTCGAGGCCGACTGTGCCCAGGCCAAAGAGCTGCTCGGGCGCACCGCGCGGATCGACGAGCTGGCCCGCACCTCGGCCCAGCGCCGGGCCGACGCCCTGGTGGAAATGGCGACGCGCAGCGCCAGCGCCCCGGCCGAAGGCATCCGCCCCGCCCCGCTGTTTTCGGTCTTCGTCGGCTACGAGACGCTGCACGGACGCATCTGTGAGCTCGAAAATGGCACCGTGCTCGCACCGTCGGCGCTCGAGCCCTGGATGGACTCGGCCTACTTCGAGCGGGCCCTTTTCACACTGGGCAACCGGGTCGACGTCAGCGTGCGGTCCCGCCTCTTCACCGGGGGGACCAGGAGGGCCATCGAACTGCGCGACCGCATGTGCACCCACCCGCACTGTTATGAACCCGCCGAGAGCTGCCAGGTCGACCACGTTCAGACCTACGCCTCGGGCGGCCTGACCACCCAGGACAACGGCCGCCTGCTCTGCGGGTTCCACAACCGGCTGCGCAACCAAACAGAACCCAACCCCGCGACCCACTCCGACAACCGCCAGCGCCCGCCCCCGACCGCGCCTTGAGGGGGCGGCCCCCGCCTGGCCCAGCCCGCCCCTGCAGCACCCCGGCCGATGCATGGCCGGCACCTCGAAAAGTCAAGCGTCCCGGCGCTTTGGCGCGCCCGGGCTTCGGTGCACCCCGAGCTCGAAGTCGCCGCGATGTCAGGCCAGGTCGCCCACGAACAGCGGAGACAATGACCGGCCAGTCAGTCAGCCGGCCAGGTCAGGACAAGTGGGTGTGCGGCCGTTCGAGCTCGACACCGTCCAGGAACAAATCGATCTTCTCGTTGTAGAAGGCGATCAGCCCAGCGATCGGAAGGAGTTCGCGGGTCGGGAAGTCGTAGGTCCACGCGATGTCGGGATGAATGCGGAGGTCGACTTCGGCCGACCAGTAGCCGCTCGTGGTCCCCTTGTACGGGCACGCGGTCTCGGTGTCGGAGGCCACCAAGTGGGTGAAGTCCACGTCGGTCCGATCGATGTAGTACCGAGTCGGTAACCCAGTCTCGAAACACAGGACAGGTGACGAGGTCTCGGCCAGGACGACGCCCTTGGATTCGACACGCAGGTGCCGGCTCGAGCGGAGAGAGTCGACTCGGGTGTAGGGGTTGCGCGGATGCACGAACACCTGCTCGTCCTCCTCGAACCACGCGTCGAACGCGGACCACGCGAAGCGGACGGTATCGTCCAGGCCCTCGACTTTGGCCGCCGTGAGCAAGGTGGCAGCGCTGGGCCGGTCGACCTCGCCGACCCGCAAGCCATAGCGCCTCGCATCCCCGCGTGACGTCTCCATGGAAGTTCCCTCGTCGACCAGTGCATCGGCGTCGATGTCGGCCAGTGGTATGTAGAACTGTGGGTAGGACGTGTTCTCCCATACGTAGCGGGCGTTGGTCGTGTCGAAAACCGTTCTGCCGGCGAGGAAGGCGCGGATCCGGCGCGGGACCGGCTCCACATGGTTGACCGCCACGGGTGGGGCGGGATAGTCGCTCACGGCAATGACCTCCTGTCGGCGTTGCACCGGATTCGGGATTCAGGGCACCGGCACCAGGTACCGAAGCAGAGCACCGAACATCGAGCACCCAGCGCAAGGCACAGTGCACCGTGCCTTGCGCACCGGTCGGTCTATCGGTCGGTCTATCGGTCGGTCTATCGGTCGGTCTATCGGTCGGACCCTACCGGAGGGTCTCCGCAACCGGCTCAGGCTCAGGCTCAGGTGATGGCGAGCATGCGCTCGAGGGCGACCTTGGCCCACTCACTGGTCTCGGCGTCGACGACAATGCGGTTCCGCACCTCGCCGTCCACCAACCCCTCCAGAATCCAGGCCAGGTGCTGGGGATCGATGCGCGACATGGTGGAGCAGGGGCACACCAGCGGGTCCAGGCAGACGACCGTCTTGTCGGGCGACTCGTGGTCGAGACGGTTCACCAGGTGGATCTCGGTGGCGACGCCGATGACCGAGCCGGAGGGGGCCGCGGCGACAGCGCGGATGATGGCGTCGGTCGACCCGACGACGTCGCCCAGTTCCACGACCTCGTGGGCGCACTCGGGGTGGACCATCACGATCCCGTCCGGGTACTCGGCGCGGAACGACTCGACGTGCGCGGGGCGGAAGCGCTGGTGCACCGAGCAGTGCCCCTTCCACAGCAGCAGGGTGGACTCCTTGACCTCCCGATCGGTCAGGCCGCCCAGGGCCAGGCGGGGGTTCCAGACGCGCATGTCGTCGGCCCCGTAGCCGAGCTCGAAGCCGGTGTTCCGCCCAAGATGCTGGTCCGGAAAGAACAGCACCCGATCGCCCCTGCCCTGCCCGCGATCCAAGGCCCAGGTCAGCACGGCCCGGGCATTCGACGACGTGCACACCGCACCGCCGTGGCGACCGACGAAGGCCTTCAGGGCGGCGGCCGAGTTCATGTAGGTGACCGGGATCAGGCCGTCCACGTCCACGACGCGGGCGAGCTCGTCCCACGCCTCCTCCACCTGGTCGATGTCCGCCATGTCCGCCATGGAGCAACCGGCGTTGAGATCGGGCAGACAGAACCTGCTGGTGATCGCCCGTCAGCACGTCGGCCGACTCCGCCATGAAGTGGACGCCGCAGAAGACGATGAACTCGGCCTCCGCCTGTCCGGCGGCTATCCGGGAGAGCCCGAAGGAGTCCCCCCGGGCGTCGGCCCAGCGCATCACCTCGTCACGCTGGTAGTGGTGACCGAGGACGAACAACCTGGATCCGAGCGCGGCTTTGGCTGCGCCGATCATGGAAGCCAGCTCGTCCTCGGTTGCGGACGTGTAGCGCTCCGGAAGTGGCGTCTGAAGCCTGAGCATCTGGTCTGCCCCCTTGTCGGGAGTGCATCGATATGGCCGGCGGGGACAGCCTGGTCGCCCATCCGCGGGTATGTCGGCCTCGATGCGAGGTTGTATGCCGGAAACCAGGCCGGCGTCGCCAGTGTAACGCCCCCCACCAGCGACTGCGCGAGAGTGGACCTGATGCAGTATCGGCCGCCCACTGGCTCCATCCCGGACGCACCGGGCTCCTACCAGTTCTACGACGCCGAGGGCCGGGTCCTGTACGTGGGCAAGGCCAAGTCCCTGCGCCACCGCCTGCCCAACTACTGGCAGGACTCGGCCAAGCTCATGCCCCGCACGGCGCAGATGGTGGCGCAGGCCGACCACGTCGAGTGGGTGGTGGTCGACAGCGAGGTCGACGCGTTGATCCTCGAGCACTCGCTGATCCAGGCCCACCTGCCCCGCTACAACGTCCGGCTGAAGGACGACAAGAGCTATCCCTGGCTCGCCGTCACGCTGAACGAGGAATGGCCGCGCCCGGCGGTGGTGCGGGGGCGCAAGCGCAAGGGCGTCCGCTACTTCGGCCCCTACGGCAACGCCGGCGCCATCCGGTCCACACTGGACCTGCTCGTCCGGAGCTTCCCGGTCCGCACGTGCTCGGACACCAAGTTCACCCGGCACGAGCGGCTGGGCCGACCCTGCCTGCTCTACGACATCGACCGCTGCTCGGGCCCGTGCGTCGGCGCGGTCGACCACGAGGCCTACGACGGCTACGTCAACGACCTGATGGGCTTCCTCTCGGGCGACACCGAGCCGGTGCTGGCCCGGCTGGAGGCCGAGATGCTGACTGCCAGCGAGGAGCTGCAGTTCGAGCGGGCGGCCCGGCTGCGTGACCGCATCATCGCCGTCCACAAGGCGGCCGAGTCGCAGCAGATGGTCTCGGACCGGGCCGAGGACTTCGACGTCGTGGGGCTGGCCGAGGACCCGCTGGAGGCGTCGGTGCAGATCTTCCTCGTGCGGCGCGGCCGGGTGGTGGGCCACCGTGGCTTCGTGGCCGAGAAGGTCGAGGACCTCTCGGGCCCCGAGTTCATGGCCCGGGTCGTCGCGCAGGTCTACGGCGCCGAGGGCGCCGATGTCCCGCGCCGCCTGTTGGTGCCCGAGGAGCCGGCCGATCGCCAGCTGCTGCAGAGCTGGCTGCACACCATCCGCGGCGGCCCCGTCGACATCGCGGTCCCGCAGCGGGGAGCCAAGCGCGCGCTGCAGGAGACCGTCACCCGTTCGGCCGCCGAGGACCTGGCGCGGCACCGGCTGCGGCGCGCCGCCGACCACAACGCCCGGTCCAAGGCACTGACCGAGCTGCAGTCGGCACTGTCGCTGCGCGAGGCGCCCTTGCGCATTGAGTGTTACGACATGAGCCACCTGCAGGGCACCGACTACGTGGGCTCCATGGTCGTGTTCGAGGACGGACTGGCCAAGCGATCGGACTACCGGCGCTTCAAGGTCAAGTCCGTCAGCGGCAACGACGACTACGCCGCCATGGAGGAGGTGCTGACGCGGCGGCTCACCGCCCTGAAGCAGCCCGCCGAGGTACCGGCGGGCGGGCGGCCGCGCCGCTTCGCCTACCGGCCCAACCTGATTGTGGTCGACGGGGGCAAGGGGCAGCTGGGAGTCGCCGAGCGGGTCGTGCGCGAGCTCGGGCTCGGCGACGAGGTGGAGCTGGCGTCGCTGGCCAAGCAGTTCGAGGAGGTCTACCGGCCCGGCTCACCGGATCCGGTGCGCCTGCGCCGGGGTTCCGACGCGCTCTACCTCCTGCAGCGCTTGCGTGACGAGGCCCACCGCTTCGCCATCACCTTCCACCGCGAGCGCCGTGGGAAGCGGATGACCCGCAGCGTTCTCGACGACATTCCCGGGCTGGGGCCGGCCCGCAAGGCCCGCCTGGTCAAGGAGCTGGGTGGGGTGAACGCCGTCCGGGCCGCCCCACTCGAGGAGCTGCTTTCGCGGTCCTGGCTGCCCGACGACGTCGGACTCGCCGTCTTCGAGGCCCTGCATAATGGGGTAGGGCACAAGGCTGGGGGGCGATGAGCGAATTCGTGGTGGTCACGGGGATGTCCGGCGCCGGCCGCTCGACGGCAGCGGCGGCCCTCGAGGACGTGGGCTGGTTCGTCATCGACAACCTGCCGGCGGGCCTGATCATGAAGATGGTCGAGATGGTGGACCGTCCCGGTTCGGGCATAGAGCGGGTGGCGCTCGTGATCGGCCGCGGGGGCGCCAACACGGGCTCGGAGTACTTCGACGACCTGCCCCACGTGCTCGATGAGCTGCGGGCCACCAGGAGGAGGGTGCGGGTCGTCTTCCTCGATGCTGCCGACGACGTCCTGGTGCGGCGCTACGAGGGCACGCGACGGCGCCACCCGCTGGCGGCACGCGGGGTGGAGGAGTCGATCGCCGACGAGCGCAGGCTGCTCGGGCCGGTGCGCGAGCGGGCCGACCTCCTCGTCGACACCGGCGAGCTCAATTCGAATCAGCTCCGGCTGCGCATCCTCGAGGCCTTCGGCGACGACGACGAGGCGCCGCGCATGCAGACCTCGGTCATCTCGTTCGGCTACAAGCACGGCATCCCGCTCGACGTCGACGTGGTGTTCGACTGCCGCTTCCTGCCCAACCCGTTCTGGGTGGAGGAGCTGCGGCCCTTCAGCGGCGAGGATCAGCCGGTGCGCGACTACGTGCTCGGCCAACCGGAGTCGCAAGCCTTCCTGGAGAAGGTGGACGATCTTCTCACGAGCATCCTCCCGGCCTTCACCCGCGAGGGGAAGTCGTACCTCACCATCGCCATGGGCTGCACGGGCGGGCGGCACCGCTCGGTGACGCTGGCCCGGGAGCTGGCGATGCGGCTGAGCGCGCACGGCGAGCCCGTGTCGGTCTTCCACCGGGACATCGACCGATGAGCCGTGATGGTGGGCGGCGGGGCGGGCGTCCCTCGGTCGTGGCGATCGGCGGCGGGCACGGCACGGCCGTCACGCTCAAGGCGGCGCGGCGCTACGCCGGCGTGCTGACCGGCGTGGTCTCGGTGGCCGACGATGGCGGGAGCAGCGGCCGGCTGCGCGAGCTGCTCAACATCGTGGCCCTGGGCGATCTGCGCAAGTGCCTCGTTGCCGTGGCCGACGAGGACTCCGCGCTGGCCGACGCGTTCGAGCGCCGCTACGACGAGGGGGAGCTGGCTGGGCATGCGCTGGGCAACCTGATCCTCGCGGGCCTGATCGACGCCACGGGTGACCTCGTCCTGGGCGTGGCCGAGGCGGCCCGGCTGCTGGGGGCACGCGGGGACGTGCTGCCCGCCACCTCGGAACTGGTCGTGCTCAAGGCCGAGTCGGGCCACGGCACCGTGAACGGGCAGGTGGCGGTGAAGGGCACGACGGACATTCAGCAGGTCTCCCTGGTGCCCGGGGACGCCCTGCCACCGCCTCTGGCGGTGGAGCGGATCGCCCGGGCGGACCAGATCGTGATCGGCCCCGGGTCCCTGTTCACCAGCGTGTTGGCCGCCGTGGCGGTGCGAGGCATCGCCGAGGCGGTGGCCTCCTCGAAAGCCCAGGTCGTCTACGTCTGCAACCTGCACCCCGAAGTTCCCGAAACGGAGGGATTCGACGTCTCGGACCACGTCGCGGCCCTGGCCAGGCATAATGTATCTGTTGACCTGGTCTTGTGTGACAGCATCCGGGGTATGAACATCGGTACGACGGGCGTGCCGGTGCACGACGTTCCCCTGACGGGGGAGAACGTCCTGGTCCACAGCCCGGCCAAACTGGCGCAGGCGTTGTCGGGTCTGCTGGCATAGCGGGAGCCACAGGGTTGGGCCGAGAAGGTTGGGTGGAAGGGACGAGATGACGGAGCGGGCCAGATGACGGTGCGGGTCGGGATCAACGGATTCGGGCGTATCGGGCGCAACTTCCTGCGCGCCGTTCTGGCGACGGGTGCTGACGTCGAGGTCGTGGGTGTCAACGACCTGACGTCGCCCGAGACACTGGCGCACCTGCTGCGCTTCGACTCGACCCACGGGCGCCTGTCGGTGCCGGTCCAGGTGGAGGGGAGCGACCTGCTCGTGGGGGAGCGCCACATCCGCGTCATGGCCGAGCGGGAGCCGGCACAGCTGCCGTGGGCATCCCTCGGCGTGGAGCTGGTCATTGAGTCCACGGGGATCTTCACGAGCCGGGAGGCGGCCGCAGCCCATCTGGGCGGCTCGGTCAAGCGGGTCATCATCTCGGCGCCGTCCCCCGACGCCGACGCCACCTTCGTGATGGGCGTCAACGACGAGGATTACGACCCCGAGAAGGACATCGTCATCTCGAACGCGTCGTGCACCACGAATTGCTTCGTCCCGATGGTCAAGGTGATCGACGACGAGTTCGACATCGTCAGTGGGCTCATGACGACCATCCACGCCTACACGAACGACCAGAATCTGTTGGACCTGCCGCACAAGGACCTGCGCCGGGCGCGGGCGGCGGCGACCAACATCGTGCCCACCGGGACGGGCGCGGCCCGGGCCACGGGCCTGGTGCTGGCCGCCATGAAGGGGCACCTCGACGGCACGTCTCTGCGGGTGCCGCTGCCAGCGGGCTCCATCACCGACTTCACCGCGGTGGTGCAGGGCAATCCCTCCGTGGCCGACGTGAACACCGCCTTCGCCACCGCGGCGGCCAAACCGCCGCTGGACCGGTTCCTGGAGTACACCGAGGAACCCATCGTCTCGAGCGACATCGTGGGATCGCCCGCCTCGTGCACGTTCGATTCCGATCTCACCATGGTGATGCGGATCAACGACGAGCTCTCGCTGGTCAAGACATTCGGCTGGTACGACAACGAGTGGGGCTATTCCAACCGGCTGGTCGACCTGACCCTCCTGGTCGGAGGCTGAGCCCGATGGACCCCCTCCGCGGCATCCCGCTTCTGGGGGACCTCCCGGCGATCGACGGGAAACGAGTGCTGGTGCGGGTCGATTTCAACGTTCCCCTCCACATCGGGGTCCGGGGCCGGGCCACGGTGGCCGACGACTTCCGCATCACCGCCGCGCTGCCGACCCTGCGCCGGCTGCAGGAGGCGGGGGCCGACGTGGTGGCCTGCTCGCATCTCGGCCGGCCGGGCGGGCGGCCGGACCCGCGCTGGGAGATGGACCCGGTCCGCGCCCGGCTGCACACCCTGTGCCCCGGCGTGGAACTGACGGAGAACCTGCGCTTCGACCCGGGCGAGAAGGCCAACGATCCGGCGTTCGTGCAGCGGCTCATCGCCGGTTTCGACGCCTACGTGGACGAGGCCTTCGGCGCCGCCCACCGCACCCACGCCTCCATCGTCGGGCCGCCCCAATTCCTCCCGAGCGCGGCCGGGTTGCGCTTCGCCAAGGAGGTCGAGGTGATGGGCGGCCTCTTGGAGCAGCCGGCGCGGCCGTTCGTGGCGGTCGTCGGCGGCGCCAAGGTGGCGGACAAGCTCGAGGTGCTCAAGGTCCTGGCCACCAAGGTGGACACGCTGGTCGTCGGGGGTGGCATGGCCTTCACCTTCCTCGCCGCCCGAGGGCAGCACATCGGCAGCTCGCTGCTGGACGAGACGCACCTGGACGCCTGCCGGGCGCTCCTGGACTCCGGAGTGGACATCCTGCTCCCGGTCGACACCCGCGCCCTGGAGCCCGGGGGGACCTTCGGGCCGCCCTCGCTGGGCCACGAGCCGCACGGAAGCGTCAAGGTGATAGACGGGGATCTGCCCGACGGCTGGACGGGACTGGACATCGGCCCGGAGTCGGCGTCCGCCTTCGCCGAGGTCGTCGCCGGCGCGGGCACCGTGCTGTGGAACGGGCCCCTGGGCGCCTTCGAGGATCCCCGCTTCGCCGAGGGCACCCGGATCGTGGCCGAGGCGGTGGCGAACTGCCCCGGCTTCTCGGTCGTCGGGGGCGGTGACAGCGCCAGCGCGCTGGAAGAGATGGGGCTCTGCGACAGCATCGGCTACCTGTCCACGGGTGGCGGCGCCTCGCTCTCCTTCATTGAGCGCGAGGGCCATCTGCCGGGGATCGACGCCCTGCGCCGGGCCCCCAACGCCCCACGGGGGTGAGCACGCAGGCAATGAGCACCCGTCGCCCGCTGGTCAGCGGGAACTGGAAGATGCACCACGACCACATTGAGGCGCTGCACACGGTGCGGGACCTCGGCCTGCGCCTGAAGCCCGACGACGTGGCGCGCGTCGACGTGTCGGTCCATCCGCCCTTCACCGACCTGCGGACCGTGCAGACGCTGGTGGAGAAGGAGCACATCCCGCTCGCACTCGGGGCGCAGCACTGTTCGGACGAGGACGCGGGGGCACGCACCGGTGAGATCAGCCCGCGCTTCCTGGCCCGGCTGGGGACGGCCTACGTGATCGTCGGCCACTCGGAGCGCCGGACGCTCTTCGGGATGGACGACGCCACCGTGGCGGCGACGCTCCGTGCGGTCCTGCGCAACGGCATGACGCCCGTCCTCTGCGTCGGGGAATCCGAGGAGCAGCGCGACCGGGGGGACACCGAGAGCGTCCTGGAGGAACAGGTGCTGGCCGCCCTCTCGGGGCTGTCGCCCGAGGTCGTGGCCGGCCTGGTCGTCGCCTACGAGCCCGTCTGGGCCATCGGCAGCGGCAGGGCGGCCACCGCGGTGGACGCGGAGGACGCCTGCGTGTTCATCCGCTCCCTGGTGGCCAAGGTGGGCGGGGACGAGGCGGCAGGCACGGTGCGGATCCAATACGGCGGCTCGGTCAACGCCGAGAACGCCGCCGATCTGATGGCCGAGCCCGACGTGGACGGCCTGCTGGTGGGGGGTGCCAGCCTGGAGGCGGCGGCCTTCACTGACATCGTTCGGGCCACCGCCGCCTGCTACCGTTCCTAGGCCGAACGGGCTGTTCGGATGCGAGTTGGAGGCTCCGCCGTGCTGGCAACCTTGGACACAGTCACCTGGATCTACATCGCCATTGAGGTGGCGTCCGCGCTCGGCCTGATCTTCCTGATCCTGATGCACAGCGGGAAGGGTGGCGGTCTCTCCGACATGTTCGGTGGCAGCGTGGGCGCGGCGGCCCAGGGGTCGACCGTGGTGGAGCGCAACCTGGACCGCATCACGGTCACGGTCGCCATCGTCTTCGCCCTCACGACCATCACGCTGGATCTCCGGCTGCAGTGACGGGCCGGGGCCGACGCCCCCGGCGCTGGCGTTGGCTGGTGGGGTCGAGCACGGTGCTGCTGGCCCTGGTGGCCTCTGCGTGCGGGAGCAGCGCAGGAGGCGGCGGCACCACCGTCACCTACGTCGGCGTGGCGGGCAGGGCGATCTCGTTCGGCACGACCGAGAGCCCGACGGGCTGCAACCCGAACACCGTCGGCGGCGACACGGCAGGCACGCAGACGGTGCTGGCCGGGGTGCTCCCCAGTCCCTTCGTGCCGGGTGTGGTCAACAGCGCCAGTGAGCCGATGCAGAACCCGGCGCTGATCGAATCGGCCGAGCCGATCAGCCTCACGCCCCTGACCGTCGTCTACACCCTGAACCCGAAGGCGGTGTGGTCCGACGGCGTGCCGATCACGGCGGCGGACTTCAAGTACGCCTGGGAGGAGCAGCGGGGGAACCCGGAGACCTCCTCGCCCGACGTGGCGAGCATCGCGGGCTACCGCGACATTGCGTCGGTGACCGGCTCCGACGGCGGCCACACGGTCACGGTGAAGTTCAAGACCACCTTTGCCGACTGGCGGGAGCTCTTCGCCAACCTCGTGCCGGCCCACGTGATGGAGAAGCTGGGATGGAGCCCGGCCTGCAGCACGGTCGACCCGGCGGTCGACCTCTCGGGCGGCCCGTTCATGATCGGCAAGGTGACGCCGCAGGCGATCAGGCTGGTCCAGAATCCGAAGTGGTGGGGGACTCCGGCCAACTCCAAGTCGATCACGATCCACTTCGCTTCCTCGACCGCGCAGCTGGCGCAGTGGATGGCCTCGGGCTATGTGCAGGTGGCCGCGCCCAGCACGGTGACGGAGCCCTTCCTGACCCAGATGACCGGGTTGCCGGGGGCGCAGAGCGAGGTGGACACCTCGTCGACGCTGCTGCAGCTGGACATGGCGAGCTCCACCGAATCCGACCTCCCGCCTGACCTCAGGTTCGCCATCGCCCTCACCATCGATCGCCAGGACCTGGTCAACCAGCAGGTCAGCTGGGCCGGGGCGGGCGTCGCACCCGGCGACAGCCATCTCGTCGTGCAGGGCCAGCTGAACTACCAGCCGGCCCCGACGGGCTCACCGACGACGACGATCCCGGCCCCGACCTCGTCGACCTCCACCACGGCGATCGGCGCCGGCGGCAACGTCAACTTCCCCGTGAGGCCGGTGCCGACCCAGGCGGCCACCTTCATCACGGCAACCGGCCTGGAGCGCACGCCGGGCGATCCGTATTACCACTGGGACTTCGGTGCGCCGTTCCAATTGCACATGGTCTACGATTCGAGCGACCCCTGGGCGGCGGCGGCGGCGCCGACCATCCGCGACGAGCTGGAGGCGGGAGGCCTGGACGCGACGCTGCTCCCCGTGGCCGGCGCGACCCAGACCGGCGAGACCCTGGCGGCCGGTTTCGCCGACCTGGCGGTGCTCCCGCAGACCTTCACCCCGTACATGAGCCAGACGGTGGGGATGTACACGCAGCTGCTCGGGCCGACGGGGAAGAACGGCTCACAGGACTGGACCGGGTACTCGGACAGCAAGTTCGATCAGCTCGTGACGTCGGCCTCGGAGCAGCTCAACCTCACCACTGCCATGGGCCTCTACACGCAGGCGGACACCATGCTGTGGGACAACATGGTCTCGCTGCCGCTGTTCGCGGAACCGACCGTGCTGGTGTGGAGCCGGACCATCGCCGGGGTCAACGCCATGCCCCGCAGCACCAGCCTGCTGTGGTTCTCGCAGTACTGGGCGGTCAAGGTGCCCGAGTCGACCAGCAACACCACGCCGTCGCTGCCGGGGCCGTAGGGGGCTTCGGCGCGGCCCGCGCCGGCCTCCTGAGCCCCGGATCACGGGCCGCTGGAAGCGGGTACCGGCCAGGGAGCGGACCGATGGCGACGCGCTACGATCGCCGAACGCTGCTTTTCAGTTGCAAGTTCGTCGGAGTGGCGGAATAGGCAGACGCGCCAGCTTGAGGGGCTGGTGCCCGCAAGGGCGTGGGGGTTCAAGTCCCCCCTCCGACACCACTGTGATGTCGCGGATCATCGCGGGACATCCGAACCCTCACGAACCCTATATCTGGGCAGCCCGCTCGGCTGATAGGTGCGCGACGTGTCCAAGGTGAGCTGGCGGAGCAGCTTGCCGTCGAAGGTCATGATGCGGACGTCGAGGTCAGCGACGTAGAGGCGAATCGGGGTGCCCTTCCAGCGACGGCCGATGGCGATGTGGAACATCTTGGAGTCGTGGCGCAGCGTCACCTTGCCGCAACTGTCCACCTTGTCGGTGCGGACCCGGAAGTGTGTTTCGGCCACCGGGTCGCCGGGGCGGGCCTTGTCCAAGGCGTCGAAGGCCGATCGTGGCACGACGAAGCCGCGGGCCCGGTGCGGTCGTTCCTCGTTGTAGGCGAGCACGAAACGATCGACCTGGCGCTGGAGCTCGGCCATCGAACGCGCCGGCTTCTGCTTTTCCAAGTAGCGCTTGAGCGTCTGGTGCCAGCGCTCGATCTTGCCGCAGGTCTGGGGGGGGGGTTTCCAGGGGTCCGCGCAACTTCTCGGTGAGCCCATGAGGCTTCAAATGACCGAGGAGGTTGCGACATGGGGAAGCCACATCTGACGGCTGAACAGCGAGCGATGGCCCTGCGGCTGCGGGCGAAAGGACTCAACTTCACAGAGATCGGCGAGCAGATCGATTCCTCACTCCAGACAGCCTGGAACGTGATCATGAAGCCACCCACCCGGACAGTGAAGCCTTTTAGCTGGTCACCGGGGCCTGGCCGGCTGAGGCTGGACGAACGGGAGGAGATCAGTCTCGGGCTGCGGCGCGGAGCGACGCTGACTGCCATCGCTGCCCAACTCGGCCGGTCGGTGTCGACGGTCTCTCAAGAGGTGGCGGCCAACGGCGGACGCGGCGACTATCGGGCTTGGCGGGCCCACGAACAGCCGAGGTGACCCGGTGCCTGCGCAAATGGTGGTCGCCGCGAGAGATCCCCAAGCGGTTGCGCCTCGAGCACCCAGACGATCCGATGATGTGGGTGAGCCACGAAACGATCTACAAGACCCTGTTCATCCAGGGCAGAGGCGAGCTGCGCCGAGAACTGACCCGGTGCTTGCGGTCCGGGCGGGCAAAAAGACGACCCCAGGGTCGGCTTGAAACCCGAGGCCGAATCCCCGGCATGGTCATGATCAGCGAGCGACCCTCAGAGGTCGACGACAGAGCCGTCCCAGGGCACTGGGAGGGCGACCTCATCATCGGGAAGAACGACCAATCCGCTGTAGGCACCCTCGTCGAGCGGTCCACCCGCTACGTGATGCTGTTGCATCTTCCTGACGGGCGCTTTCCTGTTCAGGTCGACGCAGCCATGCGCCGGGCGATCAAGAAGTTGCCAAAAGAGCTTGTTCGGACGATCACCTGGGACCAGGGAAAGGAGATGCACCGACACGTGAACTTCACGGTCGACACCGGCGTCCAGATCTACTTCTGCGATCCCCACAGCCCATGGCAGCGCGGCTCCAACGAGAACACCAACGGGCTGCTGCGCCAATACATGCCCCGCGGCACCGACCTCTCGGTCCTTAGTGCCCGGGACCTCACTCGCATCGCTGGGAGTCTCAATGACCGGCCACGCGCCACCTCGGGATTCATGAAACCATCAGAGACGCTTGCTGAGTTACTTGCTCACACCCCTTGAAACCGCCCCCCGATAGGAGATTCGTTAGGTGATACCTGTGGCGCGTCCTTCGGGGATGCACGTTCTGGGGCATTCGGGTTGGTGGGTTCTGTGCGGCCCGAGCTCTCGCAAGATCACGCCGGATCGGGCAATATACGCTCGTGTATCCCGATCGAGACCTCGCGTCCGATGCGAGGGGCCCGACACTGCGGACTCAACGCCTCGTGTTGCGGCGTTGGCACGCCGAAGACCTAGCACCCTTTGCCGAACTCAACGCCGATCCCGACGTAATGGCGCACATGCAGAAGACCATGAGCCGAGAGGAGAGCGACGCATTCGTGGCGCGCATCGAGGAGGAGTTCGACGACTGCGGTTTCGGTCTGTGGGCCGTAGAGGTGCCGAACCACTCGCCGTTCATTGGCTTTGTCGGGTTGCACCGAGTGCCGTTTGACGCTCCCTTCACGCCTGCGGTCGAGGTCGGATGGCGCCTAGCCCGCGAGCACTGGGGCTACGGATTCGTGACCGAGGCGGCTCGTAGTGCGGTTCGCTACGGACTCGAAGAGGTCGGTCTTGACGAGATCGTTTCCTTCACCAACCCAGACAACGTCCGGTCGTGGAAGGTAATGGAACGCCTCGGCATGATTCGCGATCCGTCGTCGGACTTCGAGCACCCCAACGTTCCACCGGGACACTGGCTCCGTCCCCATATCTTCTACAGATTTCCGCTTGCGGCCCCGTCGCCGTAGCGCCCGATCTGCCAATCGGCGCCCGTTCGAAGACAGGCAGATCCGAGCAGAACGAGCGCCCCATAACGCACAGCGAAACGGGCGCTAGAGGTATCCCCATCGTGCCGCCTGGTGGCGCTCTGCCTCGCGTGTGGGGCACGCCAGACATCCGGTCTACGAGTCCCTAGCATTCAGATCGTGCACAAGCGGACACGACGTCGGTTCTGGCCCATCGCCGCAGTGAGCGCGACCTTGATCGTCGTGGTGGCCATCCCCGCCGCCGCGCAGACCCAGCATGTAGGTGGCGCGTCCATGCCGAGTGCGTTGCCGGTGACTCTGGCAGCTGTGAGCTGTGCGTCGCCTCAGACCTGCGTCGCTATAGGCGGACAGGGAGTCACAGTTCCACTCGCCTCCATCGCCGCAAGGTCAACCGATGGCGGAGCTGAATGGGCGAGCAGCCTGTTCGGTGCTGCGAGCGCGCAACCAATGGCTCTGACGTGCCCAACCTCCCATCTCTGCATGGCGGTCGGAGGCAGGATCGTCGGCACCACCGACATTGGCGCCGCGGTTCGCTCTGACGATGGTGGCCGGAGCTGGACGGTCGATTCCAAGATGCCGAAGGGGATCGGCCGGCTGACGAGCGTCTCATGTCCCGTCAAAGGGTTCTGCATGGCGGTCGGCTCCACCGTGGACAGATTGTCTGGGGTCGCGCTGGTGTCGACCCGGTTCGGCAGTCGATGGAAACTGGTTCCGCTCCCGGTCGGAGAGAAGAGCCTCGCCCTAGTGACTTGCAGCACCCAAGAGCAATGCATCGTCGTCGGCGGTGGCGCGTCAGGAGCCTCCACGACCATCCTCACCACGTCGAACCGGGGGCGGACCTGGAAGACCGCCAGTGTGCCGCCGTTGAACTCGGTGGGGCTCCCCGGCGCGGGTGGAATCTCGTGTCCGAGCGTCTCGAAGTGCTTTATCGTCGGGGACTTCCTCGTCCCAGACGGGGGCCCTTCCGCCTACATCTGGACCAGTGTGGACGGTGGAGCGCATTGGACCTCCGAGGCGCTGCCCTCAGACACGAACTTCTTGACTGCCGTCTCATGCGTGACCGAGGCCCACTGTGTGGCTGTCGGCGGTGGGGTGCTGCCGCGGGGCGGTGTCGTGCGCTCAATACTCACCACATCCAACGGCGGGCAGACCTGGGTCTCGCAAGTCGTTCCGACTGTGGCGGCTGGGCTCTCTGGCGTGTCCTGCTCAACCGAAGAAGAGTGCATGGCGGTTGGAGGCGGCTTCGCCACCACAAGCCCGTCCGCCCCGCTCACTCCGGTTGTCCTAGTGACTCATGATGGGGGCGTTACCTGGGTGGCCGGACCGTAGTTCCTCACCTACCAATGAACTGGGGCACCTCTGATTCTTATGGTGGCCCGAGGTCACACTCCAAGACGATGATCACTTTGGTTGGGTCTCGATGAGTTGTGCGTGGTCAGGTACGGTTCTCCCGACGGAGCCACTTGGACTAGTGGGTCTGAGTCGGGGCCGGTCGGTCGAGTTGAGTTGACAAATCCGTTGAGGAGTCCTCTGCCGTGCTGGACACCGCGCCCGCCACCGGCCTTGCTCGACGTCCACCCGCTCGGGTCAACGGGGGGGTGGCGCCCTGGATCATTGCGCGGCCAGATGGACTATTCAACCGGTGACAGAGTCGGTTGCGTCATACGGCGCGGAGAACCCCAGATTGCCCGTCGCTCCTGAGAAGGAGCCGGTCGCGGTCGTCACGGAGAGACCTATCTGATAGTTCATTTCCAGCGTATCTCCAATGTAGGTGATCGAGCCCATGGCACTGCCGCTCAGCGTGCCAACGCCGGTCGTAATAGTGAAGGACCCGGCGTAGGTGTAAGGATCTGAAACGCAGCCGGCAATGTGGAGGATCACGTTCCCCACGGCCGCGCTGCCCGGGTAGACCGCGTCGAACGTCAAATACACGATGCCACAGCTGCTTCTGCTGCCCGACGACGTCGAGGTGAACGACGGGTTGGCAAGATCGGCAAGGCCCGGATTGCCCACGGTGACGGTGACGCCCGGGCTCGTACCGGTCACGCCATCGGAATAGGAAGCCACACTTTGGAGCGTGTAGGTGCCGTTGGGAACCGTCGTCGTGTTCCACTGAGCGAGCCAGCCGTAGTAGGTGGGCGTGGCGGTAGCGATCACCTGGTCGGTGAGCGTCCCGCCGGTGAGCTCGTACTTGACGCTTGTCACGTTGGCTGAAGCACTGGCGTCCAAGAGCGCGGCCGTCCCCGACTGGGTGGCCCCATCCGACGGAATGAGCACCGTGGCCGTGGGCGGTTGGTTGTCCACCGTGACGGTGATCGGCGAACTTGATGTGGTCTCAGCGACGGTGTCGGTGGCCACGCTCTGCAACGCATAGGTGCCGTTTGGGACCGCCGTGGTGTTCCACTGGGCGAGGTATCCGTAGAGGGTGGGCGTGCCCGTGGCGACCACATGGTTGGAGAGGCCGTTGCCGCTGACCTCGTAGGTGACCGAAGCGATGCCGGCCGCGCTCGAGGCGCTGGCGTCGAGGAGTGCTTTGGCGCCCGACACCGTCGCGCCGTCAGAGGGGATGAGCACCGCGCTCGTCGGCGGCTGGTTCTTCACGGTGATCGTGATGGGGTTGCTGGTCTCGATGCTGCCGTGCGCGTCGGTGGCGACGCTTTGGAGGGTGTAGGTGCCGTTGGACACGCTGGTGGTGTTCCACTGGGCCAGCCAGCCGAGGAGGGTGGGGGTGGCCGTCGCGATCACCCGGTCGGAGAGGGTCCCCCCGCTCACCTCGAAGACGACCGAGGTAATCCCCGGAGCATCGGCGGCCCACGCATCGAGGACGGGCACTCCGGCTAAGACCGCGCCGCTCGAGGGTAAGAGGACATGGGTGAAAGTCTCCACGGTGACCTGGAACGTCCCGGTGGCGACATTGCCAAAATCGTCAAGAGCCTGACACGTGACGGTGGTGGTGCCGAGCGGGAAAGTAGATCCCGACGCCGGAGTACAGCTGCCGGACGTCACACCAGGGACGGTCATGGGGGACGACCAGATCGCTACGGCTCCGGCGCCGCTCGTTGCCGTCTCGGTTTGGTTCGGGGGAACGAGACTTCCGGTGACGTCGGCCCCCGTGAGGGTGGCGTCGGTCAGGTCGGCTTCTATGCTCACAGGGGGCTGGCCCGGGTGGCCGACAAAGGAAATGTAGAACGAAGCGTTGGAGAGGTTCGCGTCAGTGAGGTTGGCCCCCGTGAGGTTGGCGCCCGTGATGCCGTGGGTGAAGTCGGCGAATTGGACCCCCGCCAGGTTCGCGAAGCTGAGATCGACACCCGACAGATCGGAACCCGAGAGGTCCGCGCCTGGACAGTTGGTGAAGTTGGTCGCGGTGGGGTTCGAGACGATGGTGCAGCCGTCGACGACGGTGTCGGCGGATGCCGGCATCGTCGTGGCCAGGAAGGGCACAACCAGTCCGACGGCGACCACAAGAACCGTGCCGGTTATTCGGAAAAGGCGTCCAACCATGCCACCCCACCCCCGACCACTCAGTCTGCTGGTGACACTACGACGCTTACAGGATCGAATCCAGCGGTGAGCGGCGGCGTTCTGTGTCCCCTCCTAGAGGTGTCCCCATGGTGCCGTTTGAGGCGCATGCAACTGTGGCAAGCGCGCAGTGAGAATTCGGATGCTGTTTGAGGGTGCGGTGTTACAGGAACCGCACCCAGGCGGCCGACGGCCGCCTACTGTCTCAGGTCCCAGGGCTGGGGCCGCCAATCGGCATTTGCTCGACTAGGCCCTCCGACACCACTGTGATGTCGCGGATCATCGCGGGACATCCGAACCCTTACGAACCCTCTGTCCGGGCAGCCCGCTCGGCTGGTAGGTCGCAACGATCAATCCCACGATGATCGCCACGACAGTCCACGCGATGGAGGTCATCGACGACAGCAAGGGAACGCTCACGATCAGCACGCCGACCGCGAACAAGAGCAATCCGAGCATCGTGACCAGTCGCTTCATGAACCAAGTCTGGCATTCGCGGCCGCGGTCCATGTCACGGCCACCGGGGAATGAAGCCGTGATTCGGCCCGCAGAGGCGAGATCGCCGCTCTCTGACCAGTTAGAACGCGTGTGGTCGGTGTGTGTCGAGAGTCCGAATGATCGCCGTCCCACCGATGGGTGAAGAGGAGAACCCGTGGCGGCGGCCCTGCACGCCTTGTCGATGTCGAGAGTTCCAAGCACGCGCGCCACGTCGACCCTCGCGTCCTCCTCCTCACGCTGAGCCTCCCGGATGGCGCCGGACAGACGGGCCTCCTCCTCGGCGAACAGGTCGGGCTAGCCGAAATCAACGCCGTCGAGAGGTGCGGCTGGTCTGATGTCCGGAAGTCGTCGCATCCGAAACGCGTTGGCGAAACCAAGCAGTCCGGCCACGGTGGGAACGAGGAGGGCGAACTGGAGGGAACGGTTCCGAGCGTCGGTGTTGATGGCAAGGATCGCATTTTGGACGTCCTGGGGCTCGCCCGAGATCTGTTTCTGCAGCTGCGTATTGCTCATCACCTCCGCGTCTGTCTCCATCTTGGCGGCGATCTGCTGCTGCTGGACGGAAGGAATGACGCTGCTCGAGTACGTCAGATTCGTGAAGCTCACCGCCAAAACCCAGAGAAGCACGCCGCCGGCCACTGCCAGTCCGAAAGACAGTCCGAACGAGCCCGCGGCCGAATTCACCCCGGCGGCCTCACTGACCCGCTCCTCCGCGATGGGCGCCAGGGTGAAGTTGTTGAGTTGCGACACCAGCAGGCCGAGCCCCGAGCCCGCGATCAGGAGCGGGATCACGAGGTACCAGCCCGTGTCCACTCTCGGGACGAGGGGGACGATGGCGGCGATGCCGACGGTGCTCAGAGCGAAACCGACCAGCACGATATTGGCGGGGCGGCGCTTGCCCGCTTTGCGACCGGCAAGCAATGCCATTCCGAACATGGAGAGCGAAAGTGGCGCGAGGGAAAGACCCGCCTGCATCGCGTTGTACTCCAAGGTCATCTGCAGAAAGAGGGGAAGAGCGATCATGGCGCCACCCAGGGTGATCTGCTGCAGCATCTGTTGGGAGATGCCGATGCGAAAATTCAAGTGCTTGAACAAGTCGGGGTCCAAGAGCATTGGCTTCCCACGACGCTTGCGCCGGACCAGCCAGTAGGCGAACGCGGCCAGACCCACCGCGCCGACGGCGATGATGAGGCCCACGTAGGCACCTCCCTCCTGCCAGACGAGGATGCCGAGGACGACGCCGCCCATGCCGACGACGGATAGGACCGCACCTACAAGGTCGATCTTGCGCGGACCGGTGTACGGAACATCGTTGACGAGGCGGATCTGAGACAACACCACCAAGATGATGACGACCTCGAGGCCGAACCCGACACGCCACGACAAGTAGGTGGTGACGAACCCGCCGAGGAGCGGGCCGACGGCTGCAGCGATCGCTGCCGAGGCTCCGACCAAAGCGTAGGCCTTCTTCTGGGCGTCTCCGGTGAAGTTGCCATGGATGAGCGACTGCATGGCCGGCAACAGGAGGGAGGCTCCCAGACCCCCGATGATCGCCCAGAAGATGATCACCACGGTCAGGGTCTGGGTGAGAGTCATCGCCAGGGCGCCAATCGCATATGCGAGCAGACCGATCACATAGGCACGCTTCCGGCCTATGAGGTCGCCCATCTTCGAGTTGATGAGAATGAAGGCAGCCGAAACCAAGGCCTCGAGGGCGATTGCCGACTGAACGCCGCTCGCGGTGGTGTGGAGGTCTTTGACGACAGCGGAGATCGATACGTTCATGAACGACGTATCCACGACGAGCACGAACATCGCAGCGGCCAGCAAAAGAGCCAGCCGAGGGCTCGCCCCGTTCCCTGACTGCACGGGATCTTCTGGTTCGGCGCTCATGCCGGTGCCGAACCATAGTCGGGAGTGTCAGTTGGGGTCTCTAGTGGTTCAAACGACGTAGATGCCCTGTGAACAGACCACCCGAAGACTTCAGTCGAAACGCGCCAGCAGAACCAGTCGATGGTTACACCGGGGCCACGTACGGAGAGTTGGCGCCGGTCGAGGCTCGGTATTCAGGACGCCAGGATCTTTGCTTTCTGCGCGTCGAACTCGACATCGGTGAGGATGCCCTGTGACTTGAGCTCCGCGAGGTCTTTGAGCTGGGCGACCGTGTCCCTGGCCGGAGGGGCGGGCTGAGGCGGCGGTGCGTACTGCGGCTGCTGCTGGGCGTACTGCTGGTCCTCTTGTTGAGCCCAGCGATTTTGCTGGCGGCGCGAGACGCGGTTCGACACCGCCGTGGCCGTTCCGGCGATGGCTGCGGTGCGTGCGATACCTCGGAGAAGGGGCAACGTGGTCTCCTTTCAACCTTCGGCTGCATCGAGTGCGGCCACAAGGTCATCCTGGAGGATGTAGCCGGCGGCAACGAGTTGCGCCTCGCCACGACGCAGCGCTTGGACAAACGGCTTCGCCCAGCGGTTTTCGAAAATCAAGATGGCGGCAGACGAACCGGGTGCGATCACCGGCGCCGCGTCGGCAAAGTCCTCCCGACTCACCAGACCCGAGGACGCGCCTTCGAAGACGGCGAGATCGATCGTCCCGTCGTGGTCCAGATCAGCGAGAGCAATGGTGCCCAGCGAACCATCTTGGCCCTTGGCGACAAAAACCAAGTCCAAGATCCTGATCACGCCGTCATTGACGAGATCGACCAAGATGGGCAAGCCCTCTCCGGTCATCTTGCTTCCTGGGAACTCGACAACCAAGTAGCTGATCGGACCCAGAGAGCCATTGCCTTTGGCCATCTTCCATTTCCTCCTCTTGGACGCGATCGTTCGTCCTCGGTTTCAACCCGCAGCCAGCACCTTGGCCTTCTGCGTCTCGAACTCCGCTTCGGTGAGCACTCCCTTTGCCTTCAAGTCGGCGAGCTGAGTCAGCTGCGACGTGACGTCACCGCCCGAGCTGCCCGCGGTGTCACGCACGTAGGAATCAAAGGCCTGTTTCTGTTGGGCGGCGTCATGAAGCTTGCGCTCCTGCATCTTTCCGCCCCGGGCGATCAGGTAGATGAAGACGCCGAGGAACGGGAGGATGATCACGAAGATGCTCCACAAGGCTTTGCTCCAGCCGCCGAGGTCCGGGCTGCGGAAGATGTCCATGAAGACGGTGACGAGGATCCAGATCCAGATGAAGAACAAGAAGAAGTAGAGGAACGACAAGAACACCCCGCCAAGTGGGTAGTCATACGCAAGCATGGCTCCTCCTCTGCGCCCGAAATGCTTCGCTCACGAAACGTTCTAATCCCCCCGTTAGAGAATTGCTAGGGGCTTATGGAATCAGGTTCCATTCAGATACGACGACGCGTACCTCCATAGAGCGACGGCTGGTTCGTGGATTCGTTGAACCTCTTCCATTTGAGGCCACGCAGGTATATACCTGCAATGCGTCATCAAAACGCCGGGCACCTTGCCTGGCGATGCGCACGTTGAGTGGGGGTTCGTCATGAACGACCGTGGCCACGGCTGGGTCATTTTCGCATCGATCGTGTTGGGGGTCGCCGGCGTCATGCGCATCTTCGATGCGATCTGGGCGTTCCGCTACCACGGGGCCGTGCCACAGAATCTCGAGGACGCCATCTTCGGCACCAGTCTGAAGACCTACGGCTGGGTCTACCTGATCGTCGGCATCATCTTGATCCTGTGCGGCCTGGCGGTCCTGGGACGCTCGCAGTTGGGCCGCTGGGTCGGCATCGCGGCGGGTGCCATCGGCGCCATAAGTGCGATCTGGTGGATGCCCTATTACCCGATCTGGTCCTTGACCTACATCGCTCTCGGCGTGTTCGTGATCTACGCACTCGCCGCCTACGGCGGCCCGGTTGAATCGGCTCTGAGTCCACAAGAGCTGAGCCGCCTCTAACGCTCAAGCGCAACTATTCTGAGGGACACTCGACCTGATAGGAGCGCTGATATGGCCATCGATACTCTCTTGGTGTACTCAGGTGTGTACGGCGATACTGCGGATGCATTGGCTGACTACGAGCTCATCAAAGAGCTCCACACCGAGGCCAATTTGATCGACGCCTATGATGCGGCCGTCATCGAGCGCGATCACAGAGGCAAAGTCAAGATCGTCAAGAAGCATGAGACGCCGACCCGGGCCGGGGGTGTTCTCGGCGGGGGAGTCGGCCTGGCGACAGGTCTGGTGGTCGCCCTCTTCCCCGCCGCCGCCATCGGCGGAGGTCTACTGCTGGCGACCACCGGCGGAGGCGCGCTCCTCGGCGCGGTGGCCGGACACGCCGCCGCGGGCATGAGCCGTGGCGATCTCAAAGACCTGGGCGAATCCCTCGATGAAGGTGAGGCCGGGCTGGTCGTCGTGGCCGTCTCCGACATGGAGGCGAAGGTCCGCTCTGCCATGAAGCGGGCGCAGAAGATCGAAGAGAAGCAGCTCAAGGCTGATCAGAAGGAGATCGAAGCCGACGTCGCCGAAGCGCAGAAATCCTAGGCCGGCCTGCACGACGAGACGACAGAGGTGTGTACGCGGGAGTTCGGCGGCGCTCGTGCCTGCAACCGGCCTCTCCGTGCTCCAGGAGCTCGGCAGGCCTCTGGCCGGGCGTCGCGTGAGCGCCCGCCCGCACGTGGAGATTTGTTGGTGTGGCGAAGGTGGGCCTCCGAGTTTCGGACTCGGGAGCTTGGCATTCGTGGCAAGGCTTTGGCTTTCACATCTCCGTGCTGGACCAGTTGACGATTCACGAGGAAGGAACATCCAAGGCGTGACGCAGGACAGCGGAGAGAATCATTGACCAGGATGAGCCGAAAGGAGTACGAGGAGAATCTCCGGCGCTTACAAGTGGAACTCGTGCAGATGCAGCGTTGGATCGTCCAGGAACAGGCCAAGGTGTGCATCGTGTTCGAGGGCAGGGACACAGCCGGAAAGGGGGGCGTCATCAAGCGGCTCACCGAGCGTGTCAGCCCTCGGGTCTTCCGCGTTGTGGCGCTGCCCGCCCCAAACGACCGTGAGCGCTCACAGATGTACTACCAACGTTACATCCCCCACCTTCCCGCAGGCGGTGAGGTCGTCATCTTCGACCGAAGCTGGTACAACCGCGCCGGAGTGGAGCCGGTCATGGGGTTTTGCACCTGGGAGGAGTCGGCGCGGTTCCTCAAGCTCGTTCCTGTTGTGGAGCAAGCGATCGTCGACTCCGGCGTGATTCTGATCAAGTATTGGCTCGAGGTCAGCCAAGAGGAGCAGACACGTCGCTTGACGGCTCGCATCGACGACGGCCGCAAGACCTGGAAGCTTTCGCAAATGGATCTCGACTCCTATGGCCGCTGGTACGACTACTCCAGGGCGCGCGACAACATGTTCGCCGCGACGGATACCGACACGGCTCCCTGGTATGTGGCTAACTCGGACGACAAACGTCGAGCCCGTCTCAACATCATCAGCCACATCCTCGATCTGGTCCCCTACGAGCGCGAAGAACAGGCCTCGGTGACGCTGCCGCCACGCCAGAAGGTGGGCGGCTACCGGGAGTCGCGTGCGCATCGGCACGAGGTGCCGTTGCGCTTCTGACCGGTACCGAGAGGGCACCTAGACAGGGTGCGTGCCATTGGCAAGGAGGAGCAGGTCAACCACGCGCACGCTGCGAGACCGGCGTCGGAGCGCCATCTCGATATTTCCCTCCGGCACGAGCATGCGCAGGCCTTGCGGGTGGGAGCGAAAGAGCATCGGCGTGTTCAGCTCCAATGCTTCACCGTCGACGCCGGCGAATGCGGTGCCGGAGCGGGACCGGATCTCGAACTTGTCGCAACTGAACTCAAAGGCATGGCCACTGCGAGGCCCCTGCCCGGCCAGGGCCAGGGTCACGACTTCAGCGGCTTGTGTCCCCGTTGTAGCCGTCACCGCGAAGACGCCGAGGCGACCGGTGTCAAGCCGGAGACGCTGGGACGTGCTGGGTGACACTGCCAGGACGTAGGGGTTGTTTGACACCATGACGAGGAACGACCCGTCAACTTCCGCCCCGTCGGGCGACGTGAATTGTAGATCGAATGGCCGTTCGGTCTCACCGAGCAGCTCGGGCAGCAACTGTTTGGTCGTCGCCGACTTGGCCTCCCGGTAGCCCTCCTGCTGGACGATGGTGGCGTAGACGCCCAACGAGACATTGTTGACGAAGAACCGACCGTTCACCGTCGCGTAGTCGATCCGACGCTCGAATGCATCACGGAAGGCATACACGCTCTGGCGGGGATCGCGGCGATCCAGCCCGAGGTCGAGAGCGAAGTGGTTCCGCGTCCCCGCCGCGACACACACGAAGGGAAGATCGTGTTCCACAGCAAGAGAGGCAACGAGTGCCTGTGAGCCATCCCCACCCGCCATCCCCAGACAGTCGGCTCCCCGGGCGATGGCATCGCGGGCGAGCTCTGCGAGGTCGAGCCCATGGTCGAGCATCACGGTCTCGACCCCGAGCGAGCGTGCCAACTCCACCAAGCCGAATTTCTCGACCTTCCCACCACCCGACCACGGATTGCACAGGAGGACCGGATGCGAGGGCGGGCTCATGCGAACCACCCGGCCCTCGCCGGCGTTCCGCAGGTTGGAGGCCAACGCTGCCCGCGCCGCGAGCACGGCAGTTGCGAGTAGGGCGAGGCAAACCAGGGCGCGGATGAAGGATTCCCAGTCCTCAGTTCCGGCCCGTAGGAGCGCCGTCACCAGCAGGGCCGCACCGATCCCCATCACGATGATCCCCAGCCAGCGACGTGGCGCTGTCTTTGTGATCGCCCACCATCCCCCTGCGACACCGAGGGCGAAACCGGCTGCCCCGACCACGACGTACACGCCGTTGCGAACGAGGAAAGCGATCAGCGCGACGGCGAGGAGAAAGACCGCGACGAGCGAGATAGTGGCGAGAGTCCGTACTCCTATGGTCGATCTGCGGCTGGCGTCACCCACGGCGTCTCCATCCTCGGTCTACGGTCGGGGCACACCCCTGCCCAGTCCTCGGGTCGCCACATTGGAGGAGGATCCGATGCCGCACGGTTCTCGTCATTGCGGTCCGCCTTTCCTGGTCTTCTGTTCGGCCGCATTGTAGGTTCTCATCGACGACATGAGGTGGCCGAACAGCACAGATCGATGGGGGGCACCATGGACGCAGGCCCCTCGGGGATAGCCAAATGGATACCGGGGTTCCGGACCCTTCGGGCCTACGACAGAAGGTGGACACGGGCCGATGTCGTTGCCGGTGTGGTGCTCGCCGCCATCTTGGTGCCGCAGGGGTTGGCCTACGCGGAGCTCGCCGGACTCCCGCCCGTGACCGGCTTGTACACGTCGATCGGATGCCTGGTGGGCTATGCGGTATTCGGACCATCGAAGATCCTCGTTCTTGGTCCTGATTCGTCGATCTCGCCGCTGATCTTCGCGGCCCTCGTGCCGCTGCTCGCTGGTGGCGACGAGCACCGGGCGATCGCGCTGGCCGGGATGCTGGCGGTGATCGTCGCCGTCATCGAGATCGGATTAGGAATCGGGAAGCTCGGGTTCGTCGCTGACTTGCTCTCGAGCGAGGTGCAGGTTGGTTACATGAATGGTCTCGCCCTCATCATCATCGTCGGCCAATTGCCAAAGCTCTTCGGGTTCTCGACAGACGCCGAGGGCTTTGGCCCCGAGATCAAGGCGTTCGTGCTCGGGCTCGATGGCACCGTGGGGGCGGCGCTGGTGGTCGGGGTGGGGGTGCTGGCCATCTTGCTGGTGCTGTCCCGGTTCACCAAGGTCGTCCCCGCGGTCCTCGTCGGTATCGTGGCCGCAACCGTCGTCTCTGCCATCTTCAACTTGCACGCTCACGGGGTCGCGACCGTCGGGACGCTTCCCCGAGGCGTGCCGACGCCTTCGGTCCCTTGGACGAGGTGGGCTGATGTCGGCCCCCTTATGGTTGCCGCTGTGGGCATCACGCTTGTGTCGCTGGCGGACACCATCGCCACGTCCTCGAGCTTCGGCGCTCGCCGAGGCGAAGAAGTGGATCCAAACCAGGAGATGATCGGAATCGGAGCGGCCAACCTGGGCGCGGGACTCCTGCAGGGGTTCGCGGTGTCGACGAGCGGCTCTCGCACTGCGGTCGTCGAGCAGGCCGGCGCGAAGTCGCAGCTCGCGTCGCTGGTAGGTGCTGGCATCGTCGTCGCGCTGTTGCTGTTCTTCAATTCTTTGCTCGCCGATCTGCCGCAATCGGCCCTGGCTGCCGTGTTGATCGCCGCCGCGCTCTCCCTCCTTGATCTCCAGGCTCTGGTCCGCTACGCGAGAGTTCGAAAGAGCGCCTTGGCTCTCTCGGTGGTTGCCAGCCTGGGTGTGATCGTCCTGGGAGTACTGCCCGGGATCGTCGTCGCCATCGCTCTCGCAGTGCTCCTGTTCTTCCGCCGCAGCTGGCAACCCCACGGCGCGGTGATCGGCGAAGTGAAAAGCCTGGGAGGCTGGCACGACATCGAGCGATATCCCGACGCGCGCGAGATTCCTGGGATCGTGGTCTACCGCTGGGAAGCTCCCTTGTTCTTCGCGAACTCCTCAGCCTTCCGGAGGCAGATCCGCCACGTCGTCGGCGAGCGACATGCCGCCTGGGTCGTCGTCCAATGTGAGGCGATGACGGATGTCGATGTGTCGGCAGCAAACATGCTCGAACAACTCGATCGTGAACTCAACGCCGCCGGTGTCCATATGGCTTTCGCTGAGATGCGCACCCGGCTGCAGAATCTCGTTCGTCGCTACGGTCTCTATGAAACGCTCGATCGTGACCGTTTCTATCCGACGCTCGAAGCCGCCATCGCGGCAGTGGGGGAAAAGTGACACGCGCCCAAGCGCCGATCCGCTGTCGCGAGAAGCGGGACGGCAACGGCGCACCGAGGGGACTGGGTGCACTTCAGTGCAAGCGGTCCCGATAGGGCGAGAACGAGCTGCTCTATCGCGGTGCTACAGACCTGATTCGGCCGAAATTCGACCGGTGGAAGCGGCATGTCGGAGCGCCTCGTAATCGCGCTCATTTTGATCGGCATAGGTGTCGGCGAACTCCGCAAGAGCCCTGTCGAACGTGGGCCCGTTTCCTAGGTAGCTGGCGATGGCGACGCGGTCGCCCGAGCGGGCGTGGGCGCGGGCCAACGCCTTGGCACACACGCCGACGTATTTGGTCAGGCCGGGCGGGATCGCCCCTTCGATCTCGAAGCTCCCCTTCCAGTCCCGGAGCTGGCGGAGATAGAAGTCCCGGGTCACGCCGTCAGGACCTTCAAACGATTGATGGCCCAGGAAGATGTCGCTTGCTGCCTGCATCAGGTGCTGGCCGGCCACGACCCGCGCCCCGTGGTTGGCGTAACCGCTCTTACCGACGAACTCCTCGAGCACCGAGGCCTCGGCCTCTTTTGCTTGGAGGAACAGCGGGTCCGAGTTGTCGAGGCCCACCAAGAGCAGGATCCAGGCCCGGGTCCCCACGCTCCCCACGCCCACCACCTTGCGGGCGATCTGCACGAACTGGAACTCCTCGAGGAGATGGCGTCGGTCGGACTGGAGGCTGTGTCGGTAGCCGCGCAAGAGCTTGTGGAACGAATCACCGATCGCGTCGCTTACCTCCTGGGGGAACAGGTCCTCGACGGGTACGACGAGGGGTGGATCACTCAGGATGCGTAGTCGACCGTCGATGACACGGGCGAGCTTGCCCAATGCCTGAAGACTGTCTCGAGACTGAGCCTTGGTCACTGTTTCGGCAGTGCGAGCCGCCATGCGCTTGTCAGCTCTGGACCCCGTCTTGGCGGCTGCCGCCTCGAGTTCGGCCAGTAGACCCGCAACGTCAATGTGCGAATACCAGACCTCCAGAGTGGACAACGCCGCCAAGCGGACCATCTCGCGGCGATAGCTCCTCCCGACTTCAAGGGCAGCGGTACGGGCCTCGTTATCGGTGAACTCGCGGTCCCGGGCCGCGATCACGGTGCTGGCGGCAAGCCGCTTGAGGTCCCACTCCCATGGCCCCGGCAGGGTCTCGTCAAAGTCGTTGACATCGAACATGAGCTTCCGCTCTGGCGAAGCGAACAGTCCGAAGTTGGAGAGATGGGCATCCCCGCAGACCTGGGCATTGAAGCCCGACCGGGAAGTGGTGGCCAGGTCTGAAGCCATTATGAGCGCGGCGCCACGGAAGAATGTGAACGGCGAGACCAGCATTCGCCCGTAGCGGATGGGAAGCAGTTCGGGTACCCGGGTCGTGGCCTGTCGTTCGAGGAGGCTGACCGGGTCCGGACGGTCTGTCGGAGGACTGAACTCTGCTTGGGACGAACGGGGGGCGCGAGCCCGCGCCTCCTTTCCAAGCTTGACGCGCTCCTCGACGGTGAGGTGCGGCACCGCGTGCGGCGTGGCGTCTGGTGGCTGCGTCACATTTACCATCTTTCTCCGATCGTGGTTGAAGTACCGGTTCGGCGGGTCCCATCATGCACTTCGGTCGGCCGTGATGGATGACGCGCCGAAGTGTTCACCCCCCGTCGGGGGCCTCGATTGGCCCGAACGGTGTTCTCGACCGGCTGGGTCGAGCGGACCCACTCCACCGTGCCGCTCCTGCTCAACCCGTTGGAAAGCTGTTCTGACGGGAAAGGTCGGCTCGGCGAGTCAGAAATGGCGGATGTACGAGGACAATCAGGCCGGGCACAGATAGAATTCGGGTGTGTCGAGACATGCGCGGTGCTGAACGTGATCGGGCGCGAACGGATGTGGAAGGTGGTCTCCACCATCACCGGCATGCTGGGTGGTCTGCTCGCCCGGAAGCTCATAAGGGCGGCCTATCGGGCCATCCGCAAGGACACAGCACCTGTGACGCCGTTCGATCCCACAATTCCTGGATTCTCGTGGCCAGACGCCTTTCTGTGGGCGGCTGCAGCCGGCATCGGCCTCGCCATCGCCAAGATGATGAGCGGCCGCCTCACGGCTATCGGCTGGAAGGCCGTCACGGGCACTCCTCCGCCAGGGCAGGTCGAGGAGTCAACAGTCGTCTGAGAACCACGGCCACAATGACGTCAGATCTCATCTCCTGCTCGAGGCGGACAACAAGCCACGGTTAGGGGGGCAGTGGCGTACTCCTTAGCGGCGCTGGCCGCACTGGCCTTCGCCTTCGGCACGGTCTTGCAGCAAAGAGGGACGCTGCAGACCTCGTCGGGGGAGAACGATCCACGCTTCTTGGTCGAGATCTTCCACAAACCGGTCTGGCTGGCCGGAATGATCTCTCAGGCTGCGGGGTGGATCCTTCAGGCCGCGGCACTCGATCGCGGTCCGTTGGTCGTCGTGCAGTCCCTGACTGCGATGAGCCTGGTGATCGCGCTTCCACTGGGGATTTGGCTCACCAAGCAGCACATCGGCCCAAGGGAGTGGCTCGGAGCCGCGGCAGTGCTGGTCGGCATCATGTTCTTCTTGTGGGCGGGTGCCCCTAGCGGAGGCACGAATCACCCGAGTGCCTCCTTGTGGTGGGAAGCCTGCTTCGGCACGTTGGTCCTGGTCGGTGGCTTGGCTGCTTTCGGAACCGGGATGAAGGGTGCGCCGAAGGCCCTGGTCTTTGGTAGCGCTGCCGGCCTCGGCTACGGGCTCCAGGCCGCCGTAACCAAGACCTTTGTCGGAGAGCTCGGCCATGGAGCACTCCCACTTCTCGCCAACTGGTCGGTCTATGTCCTCGTGGTCTCGGCCGTCATCGGGTTCGTCCTCCAGCAGGGGGCGCTCAAGACTGGCGTGCTCGCACCGGCGATGGCGTCCAGTAACGCCGTGACACTCTTCTCGAGTGTGATCCTGGGGGTCGCCGTCTACGGAGAAAGGCTCTCGGCTAACGGCGGCGGTCATGTTGCGTCGGCGGCCGTGGGCTTGGTAGTCGCAATCGTCGGCATCGTGCTGTTGGGTTCGGCCGAAGCGCCTCCGGACAGCAAGCTCGGTTTCGAGAATCGTATTCCCGCTACCGGCACATCCGAACGTGGGGAGCGGAGCGGCGATGCTGATGCTGATGCTGATTGATGGTGCTGTGTTAAAGGAACCGCACCGAGGCGGCCTTCGGCAGCCTACTTTTCCAGGTCCCAGGGCTGGAGCCGCTATTCGGGTCTTGCTCTACAAGGCCCAGCACTGTTCCGGCTCGACGGTTCACGCCTGCATGTAGCGAGTACCGGCTGGGGCATTCGGTCTGCGGAGAGCGGTAGCGCCGAGATGCGTCACCTTCCCGACCATAGGGGACACCCTCGGATGCCAGTGGCGCCGGTCAAGACCCTGCGGGGTCATGACCCAGCTGAAGGGCGGAGTCGAGCCGACGAAGTTTGGCCAAAGTCTTGGCCTCAATTTGGCGAATCCGCTCACCCGTCACGCCATACTTCTCGCCCACCTCGTCACGTGTCCGGACCCTGCCGCCATCTAGACCGAAGCGGAGTCGAAATATGTTCTGATCGCGCTCTGAGAGGTGGTCGAGCGCCTCGCTCAGACTGTCATTGGAGTCCACCGGAACAACAATACAGAGCCCAGCCATCGGAACCGGGTGCGCTGCAATTCTGCGATATGGGATAGCCGTACTCCGTGTTGTGATGGGATATTCGGGATGATTCACGTTTCAGTCCAAGGTCACTTCTTTGATCAGACTCAGTGGATTCGACTCGCAGAGGCGGTCGATCGCTCCGTCTTCGATTGTCTCTACGTAGCGGATCATCCTGGTTCATCGGCAGCTCCCTTTGTTGCTCTTGCGGCAGCGGCGACTGTGACCCACAGGGTTCGACTTGGCACGTGCGTTCTAAATGCCGGGCTCTGGGATCCGATGACACTAGGAGCCGAGTTGGTCACGCTCGATGCTCTGTCGAGTGGCCGTGCCGTGCTGGGAGTAGGCGCGGGGCACACGCCAACGGAATGGGAGATGGTTGGACTGGATTTCCCTCATGCGGGACGGAGGGTGGATCGGCTCATCGAACTGGTGGATGCCGTGCGCCGCCTGCTCGCCGGGGACTCCGTAAGTACCTCGGGGGAAAACTTTGGACTTCGACAGGCCCTTCTGAGGAAGCCTGCTCCTGTTCAGGGTTCGATTCCATTGATGGTGGGCGGTAACGGAACCCGTGTCCTCTCCTTTGCAGCGGAGCAGGCGGACATTGTCGGAGTTACTGGGCTCGGCAAGACCCTTTCCAACGGCCACTCGCACGAGGCTGATTGGGGCCCGGCAGCCCTCGACCGCTCGTTCGACGTCGTACATTCGGCAGCAAAGCGAGTTGGTCGCCACCCTGATATTGAGGCCCTGGTCCAGCACGTCGAGATCACAGACGATCCCCAGCGTCTGGCAGATCGACTAGCCGAGATCGTTCCGGGAGCCTCCTCCGCCGACCTTCTCGGAGCCCCGTTCATGTGGATCGGGACGCCAGAGCTGATTGCGGCCAAAGTGCGGGACTCTGAACAGCGTTGGGGGATAAACCGCTACGTCATCCGGGGCAATGCCATCGAGGCTGCCGGTCCCGTGTTGGACCTTCTCCCGCCTTCCGACTGAGGTCAGTAGATGCACCGCTGTGCCGCAGGGTGGCATCCCGTCCCCGCGACGCTATGGGGCGATCTCAGAAGGCCTGCCATCGCGCAACTCAGGACCGATCAGAAGTCGAGTCGGGTCGTCCCAGTGGTAGCGGTGACCTATTGCTCGACCACCACCCGGAAACGGTCCCCGTGGTTGCGTCTCGACTCGCCTGCCGCCTCGTGCGTCATAGAAGGCCTGTGCCGCAGTGTTCTGATCGAGCACCCAGAGATGAAGCGACCCATCGGGCTGACGTCGAAGCAATCTCTGGGCCGTCTCTGACAGCAGGCGTGAACCCATTCCGGTTCTCTTCAGATCACTCCGGACGTGGAGATTCTCAAGAAGTGATCCCCAGAGTGGGTCCTCGTTCAAGATGGTGTGGGCGAATCCGAGGACCTCGTTACCGTGACGCGCGACAACCGTGAAGTGACCCGTCTCGGGTTGGGCCAGTCGCCTTCTCCACACCTCCTGGCGGTCCGCGACGACATCCCCGTCGAGGTAGGAGGCCAAGTAGGCGCCTCGGTAGTGGCGTCGCCAGCTGTCGGCATGGAGGGCAGCTATGCCATCGATATCGAAGTCCGACGCATCGAAGTACTGCGTAACAAGGTCCTGCTGGGCCACGCTGATCTCCTCATCGATCCTGGCAGTGGCACCGTGCTCTAGCCGGCTGCCGGAACCGTCAAAGGGCCAGGTCCCTCAGGTCGCTCTAGATGAACGTGCAGAGATTATCCGTCACCATGCAGGCTGCGCTGCAACCCAAGCCACCTACCCGATGCTCCTATGGATGATGTCAAGCCCTTTCGAAGGGATTCGAGAGTGAGGACAGCGGACAGACCAATAATGGGCCACACGCGAGGGCAAGCTCTCAAAGACCGACATATCGGGCCTCGGGCCCACGAAGTGGCCTCAACGTCAAGCGAAGCACGGCGCGACGAGGAGCCATAGGTGCCTGCACGGTGGCACCCCTACCCGGCGGGGGCAGGTGCGATTGGCGGAAGATCCGAGCCTGTGGCCATTGGTGGATGTCTGGACCGACCTGACGCGGCCAGCAGGGGCGCCGCCTGAGTAGGTTCTGGACATGGCCTACACGGGCGACCCCGCCGCAGTACTCCTCGACGCCGGGGGCGTGTTCGTCCTTCCCGACCCCGAACGGATCCTGGGGGCTTTCACACGAGCCGAGTGCTGCGTCCGTCGAGAGGTACTGGCAGACGCGCACTACCGGGCTGCAGCAAGGTTCGGCACGCATCTCGACGTCGAGGCAAACTGGACCGACGCCTGGCTCGACTACCTCCAAACGTATGTCGACGAGTGCGGCGTACCGAGAGATCGGCGTGACGACGCCCATCGCCACCTCGATAGCGAGTTCGCTGATGCGGCGCTGTGGGTCGAACCGGTCCCGGGCAGCCGCGAAGGACTGCAGGCCCTCGCCGACACCGGGGTCCGGCTCGGTATCATCTCCAACGCCGATGGAATGATGGGTTCTCGGCTTGCCGAACTCGAACTGTGTCAAGTGGGTCCCGGCATCGGCGTGGAAATCGAGTGCGTGATCGATTCCGGAAACGTCGGCGTCATGAAGCCTGACCCACGGATATTCGAGGTGGCTATCGACCTCATGAGTCTCGATGCGGATCGGATTTGGTACGTCGGTGATATGCCTGCCATCGATGTAGTCGGCGCCCGCCGAGCGGGGATCCGACCGATTCTCATGGATCCACTTGGCCTCCATTTCGACGCCAGTTACGAACGGATCGACTCTTTGGTAGGGCTCGCCGAGCTGATCGCGACGCCATCCGCGTGACCGACGGCCAGAAGTTCTCACTCGCCTCGGCCCAGCATGCCGCGGACGAGGGCCGACTGGCTGAATGGGTGGTTGACTTCCTCGCTAGCCCGGGCAGTAGCAACTCTGCGCTGGCGGCCGCCTTTGCCATGAGCGGCGCGACCTACGTCGGTCCGATCCGATTCGCGCTCGACCGACTCACGCCGATGGCCGGTCCCGTCGGTGACGAAGTGGTTGTTCCTGTGGCCGAGGGGGTCTGGGAATCCGACGTCGAGGCGATGGAACACAGCGTCGAGCAGGGGTGGCACCCCCCGCCGCTGTTGGTGTCGCATCACGACGGCAAGTACTTCGTTGAGGACGGAAACCATCGTTACGACACACTGCGGCGAATGGGCGCCACCCATGCCTGGATTGTTCTCCTATTTGCGGGTGAGGTGGAACGAGACCGATACCTGAAAGAGCACGGAGGTGGGCCGATCGGGGCCAGCGAAATGAGTCTCACCGATCCTTAGGTCGCTCGAACCGCTCGAGCATCCCAGGTGACAGCTGCCCGAATGGTGAGCACCGTGAGCCCACATCCAGCGTACGGGGCAGGGGCGCCATCTCAGGCATACTCGGTCGGCGGCCCAACGCGAGGATCAAGGAGGATCGTGAGCCTTGTTATTGATTGTGTCTTAATTGACTGCAATGACCTCCAGCGGATGAGTGAGTTCTGGCGCGCTGCCCTCGACCTCGAGCACATCTGGACAGGCCCCTCTGGCGGCTACCTCCTGGTTGACGAACAGGGGACCACAAGGCTCGGACTGATGCCGTCCGACGAAGAGAAGAGAGGAAAGAATAGAGTCCATCTCGACCTTCGCCCGGACAATCAAGAAGCCGAGCTTCAACGCCTTGAGGAGCTTGGGGCTGTCAGGATTGACGTCGGTCAACGAGATGTCCCTTGGGTCGTCATGACAGATCCGGAAGGTAACGAGTTTTGCGTGTTGCGATCGCGATGACCGTCACACCGATCTGGCGAGCTGGGATACCTCAGGTCGGACGTTCTTGGTGCGAGCCTCAACGTCGGCCCGACCTTTGCGGGTTTCCTGAGGCGTCCAACAGATCCAAACTCACGGCCGCAGAATCTCAGATGTGCTCGGGTGCGAGCCACCGACTCGTTGGGCGGTTCATCGTGAGACTCAACGGCACCGTCGCTCACAAGGCTGGTCGGTGAACCGTTGGACATCCAGCGGCACTCGTGGTGACTGAACCGCCCAGTCAACGAGTGTTCCCACTGGCTACCGAGGAAGCACTCAGGAGAGCTACCGACTACTGAATATGCGGCCCTCGCGTGGCTCGGCGTGCGAGGGCCGCAATGCGGCGCCGACCCAGAACACCGACGGCGCTCATGGCGATTCCGGCGACGAGGAGGATCGGCATGGCGTCGCCCAGGCCGGTAGACGCCAATGAAGAAGAACCGCTGCCGGTGTTTCCTGTTGATGAAGGACCGCCGGTGTTGCCTGTTGACGAAGCGCTACTCACCACCGGGGATACCGGTGACGTTGTCGTTGTGGTCGTAGCTCCGACGCTTGAAGCTGGAACGGACGTAGCTGTCGTGGAGGTTGGGTCCGTCGTGGTGGTCGAAGTCGTCGTGGTGGTCGATGTCGTGGTGGTCGATGTCGTGGTGGGGTCGAAGTCCGCCTTGTACGCTGCGAACGAGTTCGGTAGGTCCAAGAGGTTGGAGCCCAATCCCGACGATGCCCACGGCTGAGAGAACAAGGCCTCTTCCCAGCAGGTGGGCAGGTTTGTCTCTGTGGAAATCATGTTGACGAAGGCGGGGTCATCGTTGGGGCCGTTCATGCCCCATTCGGGAAATGACCACGGCAATCCCATCACTTGAGCAAAGTTCGTCATCTCGGTGACTTCGGCCTGCGCCGCTGCCACCGAACCAGCGTTGTCGTAAATGTCCTCACCGATGTAATCCACATACGCATTGCCGGGATAGCTGTCGAAGTTGGATCGACCATTCCCGTTGTTACCGGTGCCGGCGTTGATGTCGTAATCGAATTTGAAGTCTGTTCCGGGTACCGATCGGAAGGCGTCGACCATGGCAATCCACGTCGCCTTGTACGAGGCAGCCGACATGGCGTTCTCGTTCCACAGCGGATACCAACTGGCCTGATTCATCTCCCACATGGGACGTATGATCGCGTCCGGCTGACCGTTGTCGGCGAGGATCGTACCGATTTCTGTTGCCTGCGCTGGCGTCAGTGCGCCGACTGCCAGCATGAGGAGCTCTCCTTTCGCTGCCACCGCGCCCGACGGAGCGTACGTCGTCCAGTCCGGGCCGTAGGCGTAGTCCGAATCGACTTGCACGGTGACGCCGAGCTGCGACGCCGTGGTCCCGTTGTTGTACAGGCCGAGCTCGGGGCTGTGCGTTCCGCTTGGTGGCGTGGTTGTCTGAGTCGGCGGCGTGGTCGTTGGCGGAGCGGTCGTCGTCGGAGTGGTCGTCGTCGGAGCGGTTGTGGTCGACGGAGCGGTTGTGGTCGGCGGACCGGTTGTCGGCGGTGTCGTGGAGGGAGTGGTTGTCGGCGGTGTAGATGTCGATGGCGAGGTTGGGGGAGTGGTTGTCGGCGGCGCGCTGGGATTGCAAACGAGTGTCATGTTCGTCGGCGATTGCATCGTTTCGGAGAGCGACGTGCCTGCGCAGCTGATGGACGCTGTACCACCGGCGCTCAGGGCGACGGTCGACGAGTGCAGGTACGCAATAGCCGCCTCGCTAACGAGCGGAGCGGCGACACCGAGGGCGACAAGGGCTGCGGCGATTGGAACAAAAACTTTGCGTATACGGAACATAGGTGAAATCGCTCTCTTCCGTCCTCCGGAGTTTCGGGTTCGAGCGATTGCCGGTCAAGCCGCCGGATCGGAGTTTACCCTTACGTCACACGCCGCCGGATCGGGGTTTACCTTTACGTCACACTCAGGACACAAACCTGTCTCAGTCATGACGCGGAGCTGCACGACGCCGGCGCCTACAGCACGCCGACCCTTACTCCGGTGGGCGAAGTGCGTCGCAATACGGGTGTAGCCCTGCTGGGTCGGCAATCGACGAAGAAAGCGGTTCCGCCGCAAGGTCCGACAACGAGTACAGGAAGCTAGAACGACCGACGCGGCCTCCGGCATTGCGGCCGTGGAGTCTCGGCAGCGCTGTCCCAAGCTCCGATACTGCAGGGCCGACACCGTGTTGTCGCGCCAATCTGTCAGTGGGCAATCTGTCAATGGGCAGAAGAGGAGGGTCCGTGCCATGTCCATGGTCTAGCCCCGTGTCGTGACTATCTCGACCGCTGTGACATCACGCCGCACAGTTAGTCTTCCAAGCCGGTGTGCTTATGGTTGGGTACGCCCCACCGACACGATCCGCGGAGGCTTTGGTTCCTCCTTTCTCAGCTCCCGGCCGTGTTGATCTGCAGAATCGGAGCTTGGCCGGGGAAGTACAGCGTGGTCGGGGTGGAACCGCTACCGGACGACTGCGGCGCGGTGGCCACCGTGATGGTGCTGCCGCTGATGTTGGTGATGGTCCCGTAGGCAGCACCACCGTCGGCGTTCGCCGCGCCGAAGTTCAGCGAACTGCCATTGGCGAAGTCAACCGGCCATCCGACCTGGACCGTGGACGGCACCGGCGCCGCCATGGTGATGGTGGTGCTGCCGGCCGAGACTCCGCCGGAGGCGATGGGGAGCTTGGCGTCGCACGAGGCGTTGACACCACCGCCCGACACGTTGTCGGTCGGCGTCGTGTTGGCAGTTTCCTGCGTGCTGTCGGTCAGCCGGATGAAGTCGTACTGGTTTTGGATGATGTTGTTCAGGTCCGTGTCGAAGTTCCCGCCGTCGACGTGGTCCGTCTCCTTCTGGATCGACGAGGGGGTCGTCTCGCCGAGGCTGGCCGGGGCCGTGTTCGAGTCACAGAGCCAGTTGAGGAAGCCTGCCGTCGATGCCCGCACCGTGTCCGTGCGGTAGATGGTGAACAGGGTCCGCGCCATCGGGTACGTGTTGTTCAGCTCGCTCGCATTTGTCGCCGTGCGCGAGTTCGCCGTCATCACGTTCACCGTGAACGTGCACGGCTCACCCGTGCCACCGCAGTTCCCCGTCGTGGCCGAGGGGTTGTTCTCGATGCTGGTCACCTCGGCGTTGGGGTTGCTCTTCTCTGGACCCAGGCTCATCGCGTAGAGCGACGTGTCGATGTCCACGGCCTGGTCGGCCGCATCCGAGCTGCCCGAGATGTAGCTGCCCCAGTCCGCGTAGGCGAAGTTGCCGATCGCACCGGGCGTCGCCTCGAGCGAGATCTCCGGGTTCTGGATGAAGTTGGAGCCGGCAGGACCCTGGTTGGCCTGGGGGTCCTGACCCGAGGCCGCATTCTGGTCGACATCGCTTGACGAGACCGAACCCGAACCACCGGCGCAGTCGGTCGACGGCTCGCCCGCAGCGGGCGTGCCGATACCCGACTGGGCGAAGTTGTAGAACGTCGACACCGTTCCAGCGCCGCTGTTGATGCCGATGATGCGGATGGGCACGCCGATGGGAGTGCCGTCACCGACAGCCTTTCCTCCGGCCAGGTTGGTCAGCTGGCCCCAGTCGGTGATCTGGCTGGTGTCTGGGGTCGTGCTCGGACCGTGCTGGCAGAAGAGCCGGTAGGCGACAGAGGTCGCCCCGGTCCCACCGTTGATGGGCGTGTTGGAGACGTTGGTGAACTTCGTCCCCGTGCACGTGGTGGTGCAGGTGACGGGGTTACCCGGCAGCCAACCGTCGGCCACCGAGCCGATCCCACCGCTCGGGAATGGGGTGCACACGACGGCGCCGTTGGACGACGCGTAGCTGGGGTATTGCCCGGCGCCTCCTTGGCCCGTCGGGTCCTGGGACGTGACGGTGCCCGAGCATTGTGGGTCAACCTGGGTCTGATAGCCCGTCGGAGTGCCATAGGCGGCCGGGTCGATGTTCAAGAAGTCGATACCCACGACGGCGTCCTTGGCGAAGCCGAGCTCCACTCCCGTGGGGCAGGTCGACGTCGACACGGGCTTTGACGAACGGGAGTAGTCGACGCCGAGTGCCGGTGCGGCGGGAGCGCTCCCGTTGCACAGCTCGGACTGGCCGTTCCCGGAGCCGACATCGTTCGTTCCCTGCAGTTCCTGGTTGCCCGAGAAGTTGTCGGTCTCGTCGGACTGGGTGTTGTTGGGGTTCGAGCCCCCCGAGGGCTGGTTGCAGACTGTGTTGGCAGTTGCCAGGATGCCGCACGAGAACGGCGCGATGCCCGCCTGGGCGTAGAGGTCGCTGATGGACTGCATGACGTAGAGCGTCGTGTCCGATCCCTCAGAGACGTCCGTGTTGCTGATCGGGTAGGTGGTCACACCACCACTCGTGGATGCCGGCAGCCACCAGGGGTAGGTGTCGAAGCCCGATACCGGGGCACCGGCTTGGCCCGGGAAGGGCGGGATGGTGATCGCGGCCGACGCCGTTCCTGCCAGGCCCACGCCCAGCAGGAGCGCAACGGACATCGCCGCTGCACCCATATACGACGCGAACGCGATGCCATGTCGCAGCTTCCGAAGATTCATGATCTGTGTGTTCTCCTTTTTGGCTTGAGGTGACGTCGATGCATGCCAATGGTCCGGCCGGATCGTCGGGTCGGAAGTGCTGTCAGGCTCGTTTCCCGGATTCGCTCTGCCCCAATGTCGTCCGCCTTCATTGGCTACGTCCGAGTGCCTTCGCTGCAGTTCGTAGCGTCCTCTCCAGGGTCTGTTGCCCGTCCAATACCTCTGAAGCTTCTATAGACGATCAAGATAGTCAGCTTTAGAACGTCCGACAACGCTCGTGTGACGAGGAGATGAACTGCGTGAAGTGTCCGAAGTCAGGGGCGCGGATTGGTGACTGCACATTTCCGCGGCAGTCGACTTGATCGTTGAGCGCCTCGCAACGCGAGCGTGTCCCGCCGAGCACGAGAGTTCCTCGTGCTCGGCGTGAACCACAACCCGGTGGCGCGAATCGTGCGGACTCTGAGAGACGAGATCTGCAGGAGCTTCGACCTCGTCGAGGCGTCACGGTCACCCCAAGGGTCGTGCAGAAGCGCTCAGTTGGGGTGAAGCCGGAGCTTCTGGAGCTTGCACGCCAGCAAGGCGTGCGTTGTGCCATGACTCGCCGAAAGACTCGAATGACACTTTCTGTCCTTCGATCAGCTCGCGGTAGCCTGAACCCTCGGCGGCGGAAAGTGCGGTAATGCCAGATGCAACACGTCTCCATCCACGGTCACGAAGTGGCGTTTCGCATGGAGGGCCATGGGCCCGTACTCCTGCTTCTCCACGGTATCGCCGGTAGCTCGCGGACCTGGCGGGACGTGATCCCCCTCCTGTCGGACCGCTTCACCGTCATCGCACCGGACCTCATGGGTCATGGTCTGTCTGAAAAGCCCGTCGGGGATTACTCGCTCGGTGCGTTCGCAAGTGGGATCCGTGATCTTCTCGAGGTCCTCAATGTCAAGAGGGCAACCGTCGTCGGTCAGTCCTTTGGCGGCGGGGTCGCCCTGCAGCTGGCCTACCAGCACCCTGAGTTGTGCGAGCGTGTGGTACTTGTAGACAGCGGCGGCCTCGGTCGAGAAGTGAGCTGGATCCTTCGATTTCTGACGCTGCCGGGCAGCGAGTACTGGATGCCCGTGATCTTCCCGGGGTTCGTTCGCGACTGGGGAGACCACCTGTTGCGGTCGATCAGTGGACGCGGCATCCGCCTCGGTCGGATCACCGAGATGTGGAGCTCGTACGCTTCACTGGCCGAAGCGGAGAACCGACAGGCCTTCGCCCGTACCATCAGATCTGTCATCGACCCGGGCGGCCAGACGGTAAGCGCAATGGATCGTCTCTACCTGGCCTCCTCGCTGCCGACGTTGATCATCTGGGGTGACCGAGACGACATCATCCCCGTGAGCCATGCGCATGCTGCACACGCGGCCATTCCTGGCAGCCGGCTGGTGATCCTGGAGGGGGTTGGCCACTTCCCTCAGATAGAGCAGCCGAAACAATTCGTCGCCGCTCTGGTGGACTTCGTCGATTCGACAAAACCTGCGCGTCTCGACGCCGGAGATCGTCAGCGAATTCTCAGACAGCGATCCCACCTATCAAGGGACTAGCGATCGGCACTCTGCCCTCGACGAGGGCAGTTCTGCGGAGCCGCCTGTCTCCCACGAGTGTGTGCTGAGCGTGCCCCCGGTTACCCGCCTTGGCTATGAGTACATCGTGGTTGTTACACCCGAGCCGGCTTCCGGAAATTGGGGGGAAAACGTTTGCTTCCGACGAAATGATCGCTCCTGAACGATCGACCGTCACCCAATCGTGCCGTGAGCAAGGGGTAGCGAGGGCAAGCAGGCATCGAGAGGTACGGACGCTGTTTGGGGTTGAAGCGTGAACGGGATTGCTCCCACCACGCTCCGGTCCGCCTAACGTCCCTGGTCTCTGGGTCCGATCCCGCAGTCGGGGTCGTGTAGGCCTCCGATACCAGCTACACGGTCAATCATGCGACAGGGATTCTTCCGATCCCACTTTGTGGAGTGACCCGGGAAGTCACCCTGCACGCTCGTCCCTCGACGTGCACCTACCGGCCATTACGTACCTGCCCTCCGCAGGGGGCTCCTAGGCGGTAGCAATCTGCGCCACACAAACAAAGAGAGGTGGTTCACCAGCGCTCTTCGGGAGGCTCGCCCCTTGCGATTCGGTGGCCGGCGCGGTGGCGGCTTCGTTTGCCTCGAACGATTGAGCCGAGGTGGCGCCTCTGGCACCCTGCGCTGTTCGCCAACGGGATCGTTATGCTCCGGGTTGTTTGGCAACGAGATTGGGCGCGGATTTTGGGTTCCTCGTGGTCCGCGGCCCGCATCCGCCCCGCTCAAAATTGAAGTGATCGAAGATTCCTCGGGAGCCTCACCATTGATCATCGGTTTGTGACGGGCGTTCTTGGCCGCAGCATCGGCCAGGGATAATGCCTCCCGGACGATTTCGAGTTCCCGTTCGGCCTTTGCCACCCGCTCCAAAAGGGCCGGAAGGTCGATGGCGTCAAGAACAGCGGCTGCCATGACCTCGTAAAATTCTTCAGGCGTCGTGACGGCGTTGGACATCGGCGAGTTATCGCGCTCGGCCAGCCCTTTTGCCGCCAACTTCACCTGCCGCTCGTAGTCCGACATGCAGACAAAGTGTAAGGCCGGCTTGTGCGTCGATCGCGGATGGATGGTCTGGCCTGTCCCGTTCATGGGCTCCGGGCATTGTCAGGCTCACCGACCAAACTCTCGTAGGCGCGCCAACCCGTCCAGACGCTGCGGACAGACCCAAAGACGCCCACCAGCCCAGGTGCCCCAGGCAACAAAACTGCCCGAGAGCGCTGCGCACCCCGGGCAGGGGCGCCGAGAGACGTGGGCCGCTGGGCGGGCCCGCCAGGAGAGCAGCAAGAGAGGAAGCGAAGGAGGGAGGGCGGCTCCCTACTTTGATCGGGCAACTCGGTACGGCAGCATCGCTGTCCTCTTTCGTGGCTATGAAGGCCACCTGCAGCCTCCACCTCGGGTGTTTCGGGCATTCGCCTCCCTCCTGCCGATCAGCGATCTCGCTATCCACTCGCGATCACATCAGCCATAGGCAGCGCCCTTCTCGTACGGTTCACGTAGCACCACTGCGAAGGCTGGACAGTTTCTTGACCCCGTGCGACTGGCGCTGGCCTCCCCTGTCGTTACCGTGTCATCGATCCAGATCTGATGTGTTCCTAGTGCCTGACGACGACTGACACGGGAAGGCTTCTCGTCAGTTCGCCTGATCGTCCGACAACCACACTCGCAAGCTGGTACGCACCGTTCGGCACGGTCGATGCGTTCCAGATGAGGGCCCAACCGAATGCCGACCTTCTTGCAACGAGAACTCGCGAAGGAATACCTGCGCCGCTCAGGACGAAATGGGCGCCGATCGCGTGGAGTTCCGGAGCTGCGCTCGCCGCGAGCAGCGTCTTGCCCGAGAGCACGGCGCCGGCAGATGGGGTTTCGACCTGGGTGGGAGGAGGTCGCGTGTACTTGAACAACCCTTCCTTCGTGTCGATGGCCGCCAAACGGCGGTATCCATCGACAGCCCGAGGGTCCGAGTAGAAGCTCAGGCCATGCGATTCCAGTACCTTTGCATCTGCTTCTAGCTGCACCGCCGGGATTGCGGGCTCCAGCCATCTCTGGACGACGGGACCAGGAATGCGGGTGATGTCCGTGGTGACGGCCGCCGCAGTGACATCGACCTGGTCAGAGGCTCTGGCCCACCGAATCCCGTTGACAAACCCGAAGACCGCGACCAGAGCGACCAGGCACCCAAGCGTTGCCCCGACAAGTCTGCCGACGGCACGAGACGGCCCTCTCGCCCCTTCTGCTCTGGACGGAGTCCCGATGTAGGTCAAGTACGCGCCGACGACGACCAAGAGGTCGTATGTCGTATACCGCGAAGCCGATGCGGCCGCTGGCCCGGCCCATGCGCGCCCGTAGGTCGTCGAGAAGGCGAAGAGCAGGCCGAAGAGGGTCAGTGCGATACCAATAGGGACTGCGCTTTGGGCGTCTCGACGCCGACCGTACGTCCACAAGGTCAGGAGGGCCACGGCGAAGATCACGCAACCAACGACAGTTATCAGATCACTGCCGACACCCTGGAAGGTCAACGGGACCCCCAGTACGTCCCCGAGGGACTCGAAGAAAAACCGGACCGCCTGAGCCGGCAAGTGGACCGGGGTCAGATCGGGTGCCACCGCGGCGTGCGAGTTGAAGTTATAGAAGTAAATGGCAATAGTCAGGGCTCCTGTCGCGACCCAGACCGCAACGAGGTAGCCCGGACGCCGCCGGTAAAAGAGAAGGAGGACGCCTACGACCCAGATGAGCAGTCCCTGGAAGGACGAGTAGCTCGCCACTATGGCGAGGACGATGGCGCCGGCGGTGCCGACGATGGAAAGCGTCGGGCGGTCAAGGAGGAACAGGACGCCCGCAAGAAGGAACAGGATCAGGTACCAGGCCAGTTGGAACCCCCACAGCGTGTTCTGCGCCTGCACGATGGAGAACATCAAAATAACGACAGGGCAATAGGCGACCCACAGGCGGTCAGGGACGCGGCGTTTGTGGGCGACGATGATCAACGCCACCGCCCCGGTGAGCAGCAGTGCGCTGAGATATTCCTCGATCGAGATATTGAATGCGTCAAGGCGACTCGATGCCAGCACAAGGAGATTGGGCAACAACATCCGGTTCTCGTTGTGCTGAGCCCACAGTGCCGCCAGGGTGAGGTGGCCGTTGTAGGACGCGCGGATCAAGTTGACATCGGACCACTGGTCCGAGTGCACGACATTCAAGGTGTAGTGGTGAAGGAACCAGAGGTAGACGAGGATGGGGAGCCCGAACCCCAGCACCGTCACTATTCGCAATCTTTGGTCGTAGCCTTGTCGGGTTGAAGGCTTCGACCGGGACGCCTCCTGCGTTATCGCCATGACCCGCTAATGTGAGAGTTTGGGATCGTGCGTCGCACCGCCCCACGGGCCGACCTCAGATTGAGCATCTCGGTGCCGCAGTTGCTGCGCAGTCCGGGTGCTGTGGGTTCGGGACGGCGTGCAATTCGAATCGAAACTTGATCCGGTCCGCCGAGTGCAGCGCGCTTCGGGCACAGCCCCGACATATCGGGATTCCCTCTCGCTAGCGAGGTCGAGCACGGTCCCATTCATAAACCTTGACCAACACATCAATGAGCAGAACCACGCCCAAAATGAGGAGGCTTCCGCCAATGAGCCCCGCCTCCGGCGAGTTCGTATCGAGCCCAAATATTATCCCGCCAAGCAGGCACGCGACAAGCGCAGCGATCTCAAGCACGAGTTTCCGACTCGATCGGAAAAATCTCAGATACTCAGCCCAACCCTGCGGCGGACGTCTCGACTCGCTCATAGTGTGCGCGGCCCTCCAGACCAGCTCCCCGTCTACCGCGGCAAGCCATCTCAATGGCCGTCGTTTGCACGGCATCAGAACATCGGACGCCCCATCTTTTCATTACCTCAGACCGACGACGTCCGCCACGCGCGGAGTTCAGCGCACAGTGCCTTCGAGTGCCTCGGTGGCGGGCCGATCCACGTTGCCGTATCCGTGCGCCCGGGCCGCGAGCGCCGCATCAGTGCCATCGACCTCCACGTGAGCCTTGGCGAGCAACGACCCGAACATACAGGGTGAGAACATTCCGGCGCGTCAGACGCCAGCTGCTCAGTGGCTGCCTGAGGGGTCAACCGGCGCTCCCCATTCCCGGTGCGGCCATGATTTCACCGGCGGGGCGGAAGCGAGATCGGTCCCCGCCCCGCTCGGTTGGGTCGAAGCCAGTCGGGCGGATCCTCCCCACGGATATCGCTCCCGGCCGTAGCCGAGCCCAGGTGTCGAACGTGCGCCAGTTGGCCGGGTCCGGCCCCAGACAGGTCGTTCAGAGCGGCAACGACTTCGGCACCGGAAGGTGTCCGAGAGACTGGGGGGTCAGAGGCGCCGTTTCGATTCCAACCCCGACAGATCGTGGTCACGAATCTCGAGCGTGCCCCCGCCGACGCGAGGGCGTGGCGAGACGCCGTCGGGCTTACAAGGCCTTGACCAGGGTGGTTGCCTGGTGGCTGCTGGGACTGATCGTTCGATGACATCGGCCATCGCGGTGCTTTAGCGTTGTGCGGAAAGGGCTGCGCCTGCGCCAGGCGTGTGCGTGCACCGAGGACGCGGTCACCGCCGGAGTGCAGTGGCGCCGGCCCGAATTGCAATCGGAATCGCAGAAGGAGCACCGCCCATGTCAGACGGACCCCTCACCCCTAACCCGACGATCTTCGTTCTCTATGGGGCCACGGGAGATCTGGCCCATCGACTTGTCCTGCCGGCGATCTTCCAATTGGCCATCGCCGGGCTCCTTCCCACTGACTGGCGGCTGATCGGCAACGGGCGGGGCGACCTCTCCGATGAAGACTTTCAGGAACGCGTGCGCCAAAGTCTCGAAGAATTCGGGCCGAAGCCATCGGAGGGGCCCTGGGACGAGGTGAGAGCTCGGCTGCGCTTCGCCGGCGGCGGATTCAGCAGTTCCGATCCAGGGACCCTGCTCGCCACCGTGAAGCAGGCTGAAAAGGAAATCGGCGACCACCCTCAGCTCATCCATTACATGGCCGTCCCGCCCGCAGCCTTTGGCCCGCTTACAGAAGCCATTGGCACCCACCACCTGGCCCAAGGCTCTCGGGTGGTCTACGAGAAGCCGTTCGGCACGTCCCTGCAATCGTTCACCGAGCTCGACCGCATCGCCCACGAGACGTTCGAGGAGAAACAGATCTACCGGATCGACCACTTCCTCGGGAAAGAGGCAACCCAGGACATTCACGTCCTGCGCTTTGCCAATGGCCTCTTCGCCGGTGCCTGGGATCGAACCCACATCGAAAGCGTGCAAATAGACGTACCCGAGACGCTCGACGTCGCGACGAGGGCCTCGTTCTACGAGTCCACAGGAGCCATTCTCGACATGTTGGTGACGCATCTCATGCAGCTGGCGGCTGAGGTGGCGATGGATCCTCCGCATTGCCTCGAACCCGAATGCCTGACCACAGTGCGGGAGAGCGTCATTGGCTGCTTTCGACCCCTCACCCACGCCGACGTGGTCGTGGGTCAGTACGAGGGCTACCGCGAAACGAAAGGGGTGGCGGCCGACTCCCGGACCGAGACATTCGTCGCCGCCCGGATGTGGGTGGACAATGAGCGCTGGGACGGCGTGCCCTTCTTGCTCCGTACCGGCAAGTGCCTGGCCGAGAGCCACCAACGAGTCAGCGTGATCTTCAAGGACCCGGTTCCTGGCCTCCCGAATCAACCGATGGGCCAGAGTGTGCTCGGTTTCGAACTCTCCGGTGACGGAGAGGTCCGACTGGCGCTGGTGGTGAAGGAACCGGGCGTGTCCGAGGCACTCGGCACCGCCACCGTCGTCATTCCGTTGCGCCGCGCCTTTCACATGCCGTCGCTCCCGGCATATTCGCGCCTGCTCCACGACGTCCTGACGGGTGATCGTTCGTTGTTCACGCGGCCCGACGGGCTGGCCCACGTTTGGGAGGTGGCCGACGGAATCTTGAGCGACAAGCCTGAACCCCTCAGTTACCCGAAGAATTCGTGGGGCCCGCCTGCCGCCGGCGAACTGAGCACTCCTGATCACTGGATCTTGGGTCAATGACGAACGGGTCGCCGGGGAGCGTGTCGTACCCTGAACGGATGGCGCGGCTGGCAACCGAGCGGGTCCTGTGGGCACGAGCTCCGGGGCGTACTCGAAGGATCAACGGGCTCTGTGTGAAAATCAAGTGATGGCGGCTCAACGGCAGATCGAACTTGACGACGGCCGGCGTCTCGACTTCCGGGTGAGCGGCCCGATCGACGGCCTTCCGCTCGTTTTCCACCACGGAACGCCTGGGGCGGGCACGCCGATCCGGGCACTCGAACGGGCGGCCCACGACCGGGGCCTCCGGTTCGCCACCTTCTCGAGGCCGGGGTACGGAAGTTCCTCGCGGCTGCGTGGCCGTCGGGTCGTCGACGTGGTGCCGGACACGGCCGCGGTGCTCACCGCGATTGAGGCGGACCGCTGCCTGGTCGCCGGCTGGTCCGGTGGCGGGCCGCACACGCTGGCCTGCGGGGCCCGCCTGGGCTCCGCCGCTGGCACCCTCGTGATCTCGGGGGTCGCTCCGTACGGCCTCGCTGATCTGGACTGGATGGCCGGCATGGGCGACGACAACGTGGCCGAGTTCGGTGCCGCTCTCCTCGGAGAGCGTACGTTGCGCCGCCTGCTCGAGGGGCTGCGGGGACACCTCAAGGACACTGACACGGCGGGCATCATCGCCTCACTCGATTCCCTGCTGCCCGACGTCGACAAGGCCGTCCTCACCGACGAGTTCGGAGAGGACATGGCGTCAAGCTTCGCCGAGGGTCTCCACCACGGCGTCGACGGCTGGGTGGACGACGACCTCGCTTTCATCGAACCCTGGGGATTCGACTTCGACGAGCTCGCCGGCCCTGTCATGATCTGGCAGGGGAGCTTGGATCTCATGGTGCCGTTCGCCCATGGCGAAGCGCTGGCGTCACGCATCGCGGGGGCCTCGGTCCACCTCGAGGAAGGCGAGGGTCACCTCTCCATCGGCCTCGGGGCACTCGACCGCATGCTCGATGAGCTTGTCTCCGCAGCGAACGCCGCCTGACCTCTGGCTCAGGTTCATTCGCCTCTGCCAAAGATGTTCAAGAAGAAGAGGAAGACGTTCAGGGCATCGAGGAAGATTGACGCCGCGATGAGTGGAGCCGAAGCGGTATCACCCTTGGTGCGCAGCCTCTGGAAGTCGAACATGGTGAGTCCGGCGAAGATGACCAGTCCGGCGATTGAGTAGATGAGTGAGGCATTCGGGATCTGGACGAAGATCGCCACGATGCCGAACAGGATGAGCGCCACCAGTCCCCAGAAGCAGGCCCGAGCGAGGCCGGACAGGTCTCGTCGGCTCCCGTAGCCTGCCGCGCCGAGCCCGATCATGAAGAGGGCAGTGGCCCCACCCGCTTGCCAAAGTGCCTTGACGTCCACGCTGGCGTAATAGGCGAGGGTCGGCGCCACCGCGAGCCCGATGAGGACCCCGAACACGAAGAGGAGGCCCGCGGCCAGCGAGGCCGATCGCCGGACTGCGAATCTCATCCCGAGGAGGCAGACGAACGCACCGATGAATGTCACCCACCCCCAGCCGTAGGTCAGATTGCGCCCGAGGTAGGCGCCGAGAGCGAAGAAACCCACCGTGACAGCGACGTACCCCATTGTCTGACCGAACAGTGTCGCTGCATTTTGGGTGGCCGCCGGGTGTCCCCTGAAACTGTCCGGCTCGGTTGCCCAGTCGCTCACGGGTTTTGCCTCCTGCTCAGGAATTCTCGCCCCGCAACGATACGAGAAGGCTGTCGTCGCCGTGAAGTGGCGGCGGTGCGGGCCCTCGCCGGCTCGAGCGTCTGCGGGGTACCACGGGCCCCAGGGCCGGTGCCTTTGTGGCAACCGTCTGGTCACAGATAGGGTGCCGCTCGGCGAGGGGGCGTTGAAGGAGCAGCAGGAGGTCGGCGTGCGCAGCCCGCACCACCCAAGAATCATCCATCGCCCGGACGGACCGTGGGTCGTCGAATGTCGACAGTGCCGAGACGACAAGTCGTCTTCCGTGCCGATCGGCATTGGACTGCCGCTGCCGGACCGAGTGACCGCCGAGCGCCTGGCCGAGAACCACGCCGGACCTCGGAGGATGGCCGCCGCGGGTCGCTGACCATCCTCCCGGCCGGGTGGATTCCGTTTGAGGCTGGGTACTTCCCGGTATCCCACCTTCGAATCCGAGCCAGAGCTACCTTCTCTGCACCGCATTGTCGCAGCGAGCACGGAGTCGGCCCATGCAGAGCGCCCACATCCCCAAGGTCATCGACCTCGACGATGGCGTCTGTTCCGTGGAGTGCCCCCAGTGCCGCAAGGGGATCGCGTCGGACGTCCCGATCGGCATCGGAATACCGATGCGGGACCGGATCACCGCCGAGCTGCTGGCGGAGAACCACCGCGACGCCCACCGCAGCCTCGCCGCGGCGGACAGCGCGTAGTCGCCAGATCGAACGCGTAGCCGCCAGATCGAAAGAGGGGCGGTGACCCGCGACGTGCGTGCATCGGATCCCCGTCACCGCCCCTCGTTTCGGATACTGACACCGGGCATTGCGTACAGATAGAGCCGGTCAGACCCACTCGGGCACAACGGCCTCACAACACTGCTGCAGTGAGGACGCCGGGCGGCGGCTCGATTCATCGTGGAGGTGCGCACGCCATGACGGGTCGCCCCAATCAGGAGGTGGCCACATCGGTCGTGAGCCCCCATCGCCGAAGAGCTCGGCGAAAACCAGCTCAGAGCCGTCCATCCTTGGGTTCCAGCAGGTCCCCTGCTAATTTGCACGGCACGAACGCAACGGGGACCGGCATGGGGGTGGGGGCCGGGAAGCGAGGTTCCCCTAACCCCTCCACCCGGCCCCCACCTCTGTTCTCACGGAGAGAGCCCGTTTCTTGTGGCCAATTTCAGAGCGATGTGATGTGATCCCTCTTGGTCCGTCTGTTCCGACAGGGAGGGCGGGGTGACGAATCCCCCCGGAGACTCCCGATCACCCCGCCCTCATCGAATGAGTCTGGTCGTCGCGCTCGCTTCGGAGTAGGGCAATTCGGTCCGTAGCAAAACAACGCACTCACAACAGCTGTCCGACGTGTGCCGTGCGTGTATTGGAGGGGCGGCGGTAGGGGTGGCCGCATGACCGGCCCCACCCGTGATGCCTCGTTACGCCGGTAACCGTGGCAGCCGAAGCCTCTCGTCTGTCTGCGGTGCTCCGCGTCGAATGACGAGGATCGCAGCGCCGGCGAGGAAGAGCAGCATCGCAAAGAAGAAGGAGTTCCCTGCGATGAGTTGCAGAGGATTGAGATGGAGATCGGAGGTGTTCTTGTACGGGACCCACCAGACGGGCGCACTCCAGAAGAGCACGGCGGTCGCGGCAGCGAGGGGACGCCCCCAGCGCGGCCGGTCGGGCGCCAACGCCAGCCACAGGATCGCCGGGACAACCCACACCATGTGATGGACCCACGAAATGGGCGACACGACGAGACACGTCACAGCGCAGATGAGCACGCCCAGGAAGGGCGATGATCGACGATGCGCCTGCGCCGCGAGCCAGAGCCCGGCAGCGGCGGTCAAGAGAAGCAAGGGGAGCATGACGGCATCGGGGAGGAGGCCATGGGTGAACCGGTCGAGGACACCCCAGAGGTTCTGGTTGTCGACGATCGACAGGTCGCCGGCGCGGCCCGGCTGGAAGACAGCCTTCGTCCAGTAGGCCTTCGAGGAAGCCGGTGAGACGGCGAACGACACCAACTCGCACGCCGCGAAGGTGAGCACACAGGTCAACGCCGCACGCCAGCGCCGAGTGAGCACCAGATACGGAACGAACAACAACGGCGTGAGCTTGACCGCTGCGGCCAACCCGGTCGCCACTCCCAAGGGCATCTGGCGTTTTCCGATACGGCGGTCGCTGAGGAGGTCCCACATGACGAGGAAGGTCACGAACAGGTTCACCTGCCCGAAGCCGATCGTCATCAGCACCGGATTCAGGAGCACGGCGGGCAGACTCAACGCCAAGGCGAGGCGCCAGGTCGCCACCCTGTCGAGTGAGGGTTTGACCAGACGTACAGAGAGGACGAGCACACCGATCAGTGCAACCAGGTTGCCCATCGTCCAAACCGCCTGCACCAATCCGACGCTGGAGAACGTCCGCTGCCACGGCGCGAAGAGAAGTGCCGCGAACGGGGGATAGGTGAAGGGGAGGCTCGTATTCGGGAGGACGAAGGAGTAGAGGTGGGACGTGAAGACGTACTTTCCGCCCAGGCGCAGGTATACGCCAAGATCCACTTCGTAGGTCCGTAGTGCGATGTACAGCCCATACGCCACCGCCAACCCGAACGACGCCAGCGCTGGGGTCCATCCCCTGAGCCGGCGCGGGCGCGAGCCCGGTCGACCGACTCTGTTGCGGCCGCCTCGAAGGGTCTGGTTGACGGTTGTCACGGATCCTCTCCAGTGGCTGCCGGGTGATGACCCTCTGGCCATACCCACTTTGAGCTGTGACGAAGCAGCCGAGAAACTGAGACGGGGCTGAACAGCGCCAACGCGGCCGGTGCGGTGCTCCTCATCGTACCCGCACCGCCTCGGCACGAGGCGGACGGCGGAGGTCAGCCGGAAGGGACGCGCAACGGTGGAACCGTCGTGCTGGGCACCGTGACCGGCCCGCCGCCTACGGGGTTCGCCGATCCGGAGGAGGTGGAGACGGGATTCCCCGATCCCTGCGTGAGATGGAGCAGCACTTCGAGGGTTCCCGTGTTCGCGGTGGTGACGAAACCACCGATGCTCGGGTTGGCAATGTTCCACTCCGAGAAAGCGATGGGGATATCGGCCAACACATCGATCGCAGAGCCGACCCGCTCCGCGGTGACGGGAAAGCTCACCGACTTCGTCACCCCATGCATGTCGAGGTTGCCCACGGCGTTGTAGTGCGCGACGGCGCCCTCCGCCGGGGGAGTCCCCAATTCGATCGGCGCGGCCAGGGTGAGTGACGCAGTCGGGTACTGGCTCACGTTCATGATCGATCCGTCGAAGTGAGCGTTCCGCTCACTCTGGTCGCTCACGACGCTCGCCATGTCGACGGTGAACGTCCCTTTCGTCACCGTCGAACCGGTGATTGCCAGGGATCCCCAGATCTTGCTGGTGCGACCAACCGCCGTCGCGTTCTGGCCGACGAGGACCTCTTGGACGCGGTAGCCCGCCATGGATCCCGCTCCAACGTTCCAGCTGCCGTCGAGCGACGACGACGACGTCGACGCCGATCCCTTCGAAGTACTGGAGGGAGTGGAGGCCGACGATTTGGGCAGTTCGAGCTTGGACGGGGCCGGGCCCTCAATGAAATGGATGTAGACGTAGGGGGCCAGGAACGCAACGAGAACGATCAGCACGACCGCCCCAACCGCTCCCGCAATCAGTCTGCGCCGCCTCTTCGTTGCCATGGAGGTCCATCATGACGCCCCGTCCTGGCGACCGGCTGTGACCCTCCGACTGCCCGCGTCTTCTTCGCTGTTCCGGTGACGGGGGTGAGGACCCGACCGACGGCCCTGTCTCTGTCGTGCCTACTCTCGACCTCACGTTGAGGTTGATGGTGCCATCGACCTCTTCGTGGTCCCGACGGCGGCGAACGAGCGCCGAACTTTCACATCCCGCTGTTCTCAGGCACGAAGGCGCTCTAGTGTGCGGTGGTGCGTGGCGGATTTGATCTCAAATTGTGTGTTCCCGTGATGGACCACGTCCTGAAGCAGCACGGCGAGCTGCATGGCAAGAACTGGTGCGGCGTCTTGGCGACGAGGAGGAATCGATGACGAAGAGGAGCGGGTTTTTTGCGCTCATGGCCGCTATGGCGATTGTGCTGCCCTTTGTCGGCTTACTGGCCTCTTCGCCGAGCGGCGCTGTGGGCACCGACACAGCGACGACGGTGACGATCACAGGCAACCCGAACCCCGGCACCACCGGCACCATCACCTACGACGTCACAGTGGCGGCAACCGACGGGGGGACGCCGACTGGCACCGTCGACGTCAGCGATGGGGTAGGAGGTACGTGCTCGATCTCCGACATCACCACCCTCGGGAGCTGCGGCATTTCGGAGACAGCGGCGGGGATTCCCTATACGGTCACCGCGACGTACAACGGTGACGGCACTTACGCCGTCAATACGGGCACCGTGATGGAGACCGTGAACCTGATTGATCAGGAAACCCTGAACGTCACCTCGATTTCGGGCACCTACGGAACGCCCCTCACGCTGACCACGAGCGGTGGTTCGGGCGCCGGTGCCGTCAGCTACGCCGTGGCCGACGGCACCGCGTCGGTTTGCACTGTCACGACAGGGCTTCTGACATCGAGCTCCCCAGGCACGTGCCTCGTCACCGCCACCAAAGCCGCCGACGCGACCTACAGCGCCACCTCCTCGGTTCCGACCACGGTCACCTTGACGACGGCCGATCAGGCAACCCTGACCGTCACCTCGATCTTGGGCACCTACGGAACGCCCCTCACGCTGACCACGAGCGGCGGTTCGGGCACCGGCGCCGTCAGCTACACCGCGATCGACGGCACCGCATCCGACTGCGCCATCTCGTCGGGCCAGCTCACATCGAGCTCCACTGGCACCTGCTTCGTGACCGCCACCAAAGCCGGTGACGCGACCTACAGCGCCATCTCCTCGGTTCCGACCCCCGTCACCTTGGCCGTGGCGAGCCAGGTGCCCCTGACCGTCACCTCGATCTCGGGCACCTACGGCACGCCCCTTACGCTCGCCACCATGGGCGGTTCAGGCACCGGCGCCGTCAGCTACACCGTGGCCCCTGGCACCGCATCCGGCTGCGCCGTTTCGTCGGGCCAGCTCACATCGAGCTCTGCGGGCACGTGCCTCGTAACCGCCACCAAAGCCGGCGATGCGAACTACAGCGCCATCCCCTCGGCCCCGACCACCGTCACCTTCGGCCTTGCATCACTTCCCGCCGTACCCACCATCACGAACGTGCCCACCTCGGGCTTGGTCTTCGGCAGTCGCTTCACGGCAGCACTGAACAGCGCGGTACGGGATCCTGACAGGCATCGGCGCTGAGTCGGTCACGTCGAATACGCCAACGGTCTGCTCCACCAACGGTCTCACGGTCACCTACATCGGTGTAGGCACGTGCTCATTGAGCGCCGAAGTGGCTCAGGGCTCCAACTACCTCGCCGGCTCTGGCACCGCCCAGACCTTTGTGATCGGCCGCGCTACCCCGACGACGCCGACCATCACGAACATCCCGTCGCCCGCCAACGAGTTCTTCGGCTTCACACCCAACGTGGGCACGACCGGCGACGGCACGCCCACGGTTACCTCGAGCACGCCGAAGGTGTGCAGCGTCGCGTCCAACGGGCTCACGGTCACGTTCGTCGGATTCGGCACCTGCACGCTGACGCCGATCGTGGCGCAGGGTACGAACTACTTCGGCGCGACCGGGAGCCCGCAGAGTTTCCAGGTCCAGGAGGCTTCCCACGGGTATTGGCTGGTGGGTTCCGACGGAGGCATCTTCTCGTTCGGTACGGCCGCCTTCCACGGCTCCATGGGGGCCACACCGCTGCAGCGTCCTGTGGTTGCCATCACGCCGACCCTGACCGGCAACGGCTACTGGCTGGTGGCCTCCGACGGCGGGATCTTCAGCTTCGGCGACTCCACGTACTACGGCTCCCTTCCCGCGCTCGGTTTCCACCCGTTCGCCTCCGGCCAGTCACAGAGCCTCAACGCGCCGATCGTCGGCATGGTGCCCACGTTCACCGGCCGTGGGTACTTCATGGTCGCTTCGGACGGTGGCGTGTTCGCGTTCGGCGACGCCAAGTTCAAGGGTTCTTGTCCCGGCATCGGTGGGTGCGCGGGTACGGCCGTGGCCGTGATGCCTGATCGCACCGGGAACGGCTACTGGCTGGTGACGAGCCTCGGTGACGTCTACTCCTTCGGCGACGCCGCGTATTACGGCGGGCCGACGCCGTCGTCGGTGCCAGTGGTCGACGCAGTGGCCACTCCGGACGGCCACGGTTACTGGCTGCTCTACGCCAACGGCGTGGTCGACAACTTCGGCGATGCCACCAACTTCGGAGCCCCGGTCGGCTACGTGAACGGCTTCAACCCCGCCACCGCCATCTTCCCTACGGCCGACGGCCAGGGTTACTGGGTGGCCTCGGGCCGCGGTGACGTCTTCACCTACGGCGACTCGCCGTACCTGGGCGGCGAGGCTGCCGCCGGCCTCAACGGCGAGATCATCGCCGCCTTCGGCTTCTAGGGCTCAGGCCCCGACGGCCTCGTCCTCGGGCGCGGGTACGGGTAACTCCGCCACCACGGCGTCGACGACCGTGCCGATGCTGCGATCCATCGCCGCCGCCGCTCTGCGCAGCAGCTCCGAGATGTAACCGGCCAGGCTGACGACGTCGGACCTAAGAGAACGCCCCACTAGCGGGACCGGCTCGGTGGCCGGGTCGAGGGCACAGACCTCCAGGATGACCCGGCGGATTTCCAACAGGGACGAACGGGCCGCAATCAACGACGTCCCGCTCGTGCGGAGCCAGACGGAAATGCCCAGTTCAAGGGACAGGTCCCCGGAGAACGCCTCCACCGGGCCCAGCTCGGCCAGCCCGCCGAGTAGAGCGGGGCCGAAGCCGGTCGAGGGGTCCTTCACCATGGTTTCAGTGTGACGAAAGGCTGTAACAAGGTGGTGGACCTGCTCTGGGCTGGTATTTTGGTGGGCGTGCCGCGCACGATCTGGAAGGGGGCCCTCAGCTTCGGACTGGTGAACATCCCCGTGGGCCTGTATCCGGCCACCTCGGACAAGAGCATCCATTTCAACCAGTTCGAGGAGGGGACGTCCGACCGGATCCGCTACAAGAAGGTCAACGAGCGAACCGGCGAAGAGGTCCCGCAGGACCGGATCGTCAAGGGCTACGACCTCGGCGGCGGCGAGTACGTCATCCTCACCGAGGAGGAGCTCGAGTCCGCCGAGCCGAAGAAGTCGCGCCAGATCGAGATCTCCGACTTCGTCGGTCTGGTCGACATCGACCCGGTCTTCTTCCGGTCCAGCTACTACCTGGCCCCCGAAGGGGCGGGCGCCGACAAGGCCTACGCGCTGCTGCGCCGGGCCATGGCCGAGGCCGGACGCGTGGCCATCGCGACTCTCGTCATGCGCAACAAGGAGTACCTCGTCGCCATCCGCCCCGAGGACGATGCGCTCGCCCTCCACACGATGTACTTCTCGGATGAGGTACGTGCCCCCGGACGTGACCTCGAGCTCCCCGAGACGGGCGACGTGACCGAACGCGAGCTTTCGATGGCGCAGCTGCTGATCGAGTCGATGGAGAGCGACTGGGACCCCGAGCGTTTCCACGACACGCACCGCGAGAAGGTCGAAGCCCTCATAGAGGAGAAGCGCCAGGGACACGAGATCGTGCTGCAGGAGGGTCCCGAGCCCGCCGCCAAGGTGGTCGACCTGATGGAGGCGCTCAACGCCAGCATCGCAGCAGCCGCCCACCCCGGCTCCGAGGGCAAGAGTGCCAAGCGGGCATCGGCGACCAAGCGGGCGTCGGCCAAGCGCGCCGCGCCGGCCAAGAAGACGGCGAAGACCGCCAAGGCGCCCGCCCGGCCCAAGACCGCCGCCCGCCGCAAGGCCTCCTGAGCACAGGGCTCGGCCAGCGACGGCGAGCACGGGCCTGACCCGGAGTCGGCCTGCGACTGTTGCGCTCATTCCCCACAGCGGCACGTGGACCAAATGTTGGCCGGCCCCGCCAACCTCATCGGCCGGGGCTGATCCGTCCCACCTGGACGATTGCCACCGGCCGCGCTGGGCGCGAGGGTGGTGGAGCACGTCGGTGGCGGTGCACGGGACCGGCGTGCGGAGGGAGTTCGCCATGAGGACCATCCGGGACGTCATGAACGGTGACGTGGAAGTGCTCCGGATCACGGACACCGCGGCGGATGCGGCCTGCTTCCTCGCCGACCACGTCGAGGACAGCGTCCCGTTCTGCCAGAGCGACGGGTCCCTCGCCGGCACCGTCAGCAACCGCGACATCGTGGCCCGAGTGGTGGCCAAGGGTCGCGACCCCCGCGAGGTGAGGCTGGCCGAGTTCACCCGCGTCGCGGACGATGTCGTTGCCCTCGACGTCGACGTCTCCCTCGACGATGCCGTCGCCGTCATGTGCCGGCACCAGCGGTCCCGGCTCCCCGTGATCGAACAGGACCGCGTGGTCGGGTTCGTCACCCGGCGCGACGTGGCGTGCTCCATCAGCTTCCAGCCGCCCTGGGCCGACTCCTGACCGACACCCGCCGAGGCCGGCGGTGAGGTCAGGTCCGAGTGAGGTCAGGTCTTGCCGGCCGCCTGCGCGACCGACGCCGCCCGCGCCGCGGCATCGTCCGCGGTGACGACGAGGCGGCCGTAGGCCGCGCCCTCGAGCTCCACCACCACGGCAGGACCCTTGCCGTGCACCGCGGCGAAGTCCTTGCCGAAGTCGCCCCGGCGAGTGCCGACCGCGATCACGTCCGGGAGCCCCGTGCCCGGCGCTCGGATGCCGCGCAGCTCGGCCCACGGGTCGTCCACCGAGCGGACCGCGGTCACCGCCGAGAGTGGCACCCGGATGTCCCCGTGCATGCCCTCCGCCTTCTCTATCGCTCGCAGATGCACGACGAGCTCGTCACCTTCGACTTCGAGGTCAGCCACGGGTACCGAGTCTACGGAGGACGGTTAGCCTCGGCCGGATGTGGCCGCCGCCGTCCGGGGGAACCTGGGTCATCGACCTCGATGGTGTGGTGTGGCTCGCGGGGAAGCCCATTCCCGGCGTCGACGAGGCCGTCGCCCGGCTGCGCGGTGTCGGGGTGCGCGTGCTGTTCGCCACCAACAACGCCTTGCCAACGCGGGCCGAGTTGCACCGGCAGCTGGCGCAGTGCGGCATCACCGCTGACGACGCGGACTTGCTGCGCTCAGCCGACGTGGCCGCCGGGCTGCTGGCGCCCGGTTCCAGCGCGGTGGTGCTGGGTGGTGACGGTGTGCTCGAGGCGTTGGCCGCCCGGGGTGTCCTTGTCGTGACCGAGGGTCCGGCGGACGCCGTGGTGGTCGGCCTGACCCGCGACTTCACCTACGAGAGGCTGACCCGTGCCGTCACGGCGGTCAGGGGCGGGGCGCGGCTGGTGGGCACGAACGAGGACGCGACCTACCCGACCCCCGACGGCCTGGTGCCCGGGGCTGGCGCCATCCTCGCCGCGGTGGTCACCGCCGCCGGCCAGGCAGCCGAGGTAGCCGGCAAGCCGCACCGCCCGACAGCGGATGCCATTGCCGCCCGCGTCGGGCCCGGGGAGCTCCGGGTCATGGTGGGGGACCGGCCCTCGACGGACGGCGCCCTGGCCGCTCAGCTGGGCATTCCCTTCGGCCTGGTCCTCTCGGGGGTCACCAAGAAGGGGGAGGTCCCGCTGGATGCCGATCCCGCCGCGGTGGCGCCGGACCTGCTCCGGCTCGTCGACCTGGCCCTCCCGGGCTCCGCCTGAAGTGCTTGCCAGCAGCTAGCACTTCATATACTCTTGTGTAATGGCAAGCAATGAGCGGATTCGTAAGTACCTCGATGCGGGGACCGTCCTCGGACAGGTCAGCCGTGGCCGCGCCGAGGAGATCGTGCGAGAGTTGGTGAACGCCGGGGACATCCAGCGCAGCCAGACACAGGAGTGGGTCGACAACTTGGTCGAACGGAGCCACAAGTCAAGCGAGCAGGTGCTGGAATTGGTCCGCCACGAGGTGGCGGTGCAGCTCGAGAAGATCGACCCCAGATCCCTGGAGTCCATTGCCAACCAGGTGGCCGAGGTCTTGAAGAGATCGGCCAAGGCGGGCCGCGACGCCACCAAGGATGTGACGACGCGTGCCGGCAAGGCCGCCAAGGACGCAACCAACAAGGCGGGTCAGACCGCGAAGGGCGTCACGGCCCAGGCCGGCAAGACGGCGAAAGGTGTGACCGCGCAGGCCGGCAAGACCGCGACCCGGGCGCGCGATGCCGCCACATCGGTCGCCCCCTCTCGCCTGCCTGGCATCAAGGCGTCATCGGGATCCTCCAAGACGGACCGCAAGAAGTCCCACAGCAAGAAGGCCTCCGGGGCGAACAAGTCGGCAAGCAAGAAAGAAGCCAGCTGACCAGCGGGGCCCGCCGCCGGCTCGATGCCGAGCTCGTGCGACGCGGCCTCGTCGACTCCCGGCAGGAGGCCCAGGCGGCCGTGGCCGCCGGCGCGGTCCTGGTCTCCGGCACGCATGCAGAAAAGCCGGCGCGTCTCGTCGCCCCCGACGAGCCCGTCGTCCTTCTCGGCCCGCCCTCGCCCTTCGTCGGCCGTGGCGGCCTCAAGCTCGAAGCCGCACTGGACCGCTTCCCGATCGCCGTCATCGACCGGCGCGCCCTCGATGCGGGAGCCTCGACCGGCGGTTTCACCGACTGCCTGCTCCAGCGCGGGGCGGCCCACGTCTACGCGGTGGACGTGGGCCACGGGCAGCTGCACCCTTCGCTGCGGGCGCACCCCCGCGTGACGGTCCTGGAGCGCACCAACGTGCGGACCCTGACCCTGGCGGACCTCCGTGCGGCCGATCCCGTGTACGAACCGTGCCCGCTCGTCGTGGCCGATCTCTCCTTCATTTCGCTGCGCAGCGTGGTGCCCGCGCTCACCGGACCCGTCTCGACCCCCGACGCCGACCTGATCCTCCTGGTCAAGCCCCAGTTCGAAGCGGGCCGCGCCGCTGTCTCCCGGGGCAAGGGCGTGATCCGGGACCGCTCGCTCTGGCTGGGCGCGCTCGAGGGCGTGGCGTCCGCGCTGCATGACGCGAAAACCGGCATCATGGGAGCGATGGTTTCCCCCCTGACCGGCTCGGCCGGCAACGTCGAGTTCCTGCTGCACGCCCGGAAGGGCACGGCAGGGAACGAGGCGGGGGAGGCCGCCGCCCTGCTCTCCGCCGCCGTGTCGGAGGCGGACGGGCTCCTTCCTCCGACCGTCCCGGCCGGCTGAGCCTCGTTCGCCGATGGCGACCGTCACCTTCCTGGTTCATCCCGAACGCGCCGACGCGCTCGCGCTGGCCACCGACACGGCGGCCTGGCTGACCGAGCGTGGGGACGTCGCCCGAATCCTCCAGTTCAGCGGTCCCGACCAGGTCAGCGAGGCGGGTGTCGCCGTCGACCTGGCCGACGTCGACTTCGGCGGGACGACCGTGGCCGTCAGCCTGGGGGGCGACGGCACGTTCCTGCGGGTGGTGCGCCTGGCCGCCGCCGAAGACGTCCCGGTGCTGGGCGTGAACTTCGGCCGCCTCGGGTACCTGCCCGACCTCCTGCCCGACCAGGTGCGCGGCGCCCTCACCAGGGTGTTCGAGGGCCGCGCGATCATCGAAGCCCGCTGCGCGCTGGACGTGTCGATCTCGGACCGTTCGGTGAGCGATGACGTCACGGCTCTGCTGGCGCTGAACGAGGTGGTGATCGAGAAGATCGACTTCGGCCACACCGTGCGTCTGGCGACCACGGTCGACGGGGAGGAGGCACTGACCTACTCCGCCGACGGCCTCATCATCGCCACCCCGACCGGCTCCACCGCCTACAACCTCTCAGCCGGCGGGCCCATCTTGGCCCCGACGTTGCGCGCCATGGTGCTGACGCCCGTGGCGCCGCACTTCTCGCTGGACCGCAGCCTCGTGCTGACCGAGGACCAGGAGGTCACCGTCGAGATCGTGCCGGACCGGTCCGGAGTTCTCGTCATTGACGGGCAGGAGATCGGCCGGCTGCAGCCAGGCGCCGTCATCACGTGCGCCGTGGCCGAGCGCCCGGTGCGAGTGGTGCGGAACGAGCCGCAGACCTTCGGCGGCATCCTGCGCTTCCGGCTTCTGGCCGAACGGAACCAGTGAGCCGGGCGTGCTGACCGACCTCCACGTGCGCGACCTCGGTGTGATCGAGGACCTGACGCTGGAGTTCGCGCCCGGCATGACCGCGCTCACCGGGGAGACGGGCGCCGGCAAGACGCTGGTCGTCGAGGCGCTCCAGCTGGTCTTGGGTGGTCGGGCCAACCCCGCCATGGTCCGCGCCGGCGCTACGGAGGCCCTGGTCGAGGCACGCTTCGTGGTGGGGAAGGGCGACGCGGCCCACGAGGTGATCCTGACCCGCTCGGTCCCCGCCGAGGGCCGGTCCCGGGCCTGGGTCGACGGCCGCATGGCGCCCCTCGGCGCACTCGGCGAGGCGGCGGCGGAGCTGGTCGAGATCCACGGGCAGCACGAGCACCGCGCCCTCGTCACGCCCACCGCGCAGCGCAACGTCCTCGACGCGTTCGCCGGCACGGATCTCAGCCGCCTGCGGGCCATCCGGAGCCAGATCCACGCCCTCGACGAGGCGCTGGCGGCCCTCGGCGGCGACACCCAGCAGCGGGCCCGCGAAGCGGATGTCCTGCGCTACCAGGTGGAGGAGATCGCCCGTGCACAGCTCGAGGACCCAGACGAGGAGGCCACGCTGCGACTCCAGGAGGATCGATTGGCCGACGCGGCGGCGTACCGCGACGCTGCGCTCGAGGCGCTGGAGCTGGTCGACCCCTCCGGAGAGGGCGGGGCGATCGACCTGCTCGGGCGCGCTGGTGGCGCCCTGGCCGGCCGGGCGTCGTTCGAGAACTACCACGACCGCCTGGCCGCCACAGCCGTCGAGCTGTCCGACCTGGCCCGCACCCTGCGCGACGAGGTCGAGAGTTGGGAGGACGACCCGCAACGCCTCGCCGACGTGCAGGAACGCCGGCGCCTGCTGGCCGAGCTGCGGCGAAAGTACGGCGAGGACCTCGGAGCGGTCATGGCCTACGGACAGGAAGGCGCCCTGCGGCTGGGTGCGCTGGAGAATGCCGAGGGCGAGGCCGCCCGACTGCAGGCTGAGCGCGACGTGCGGGCCAGCGAGCTCGCCGATGCCGAGGCGGCCGTGCGCACGGTCCGGGCCCGCGCCGCCGGCTCCTTCGGCGAACTGGTCGGGGAGCGGCTCGGGGCGTTGGCCATGGCGGGCGCGCGACTCCAGGTGCGGGTGGCGCCGGAAGGGGCGGGCGAGCCGGTCGAGCTCGGGCTCGGTGCCAATGTCGGCGAGGCCGTGCAGCCGCTGGCACGCGCCGCGTCGGGTGGCGAGCTGGCCCGGGCCATGCTCGCCATCCGCCTGGTGGGACTGGGCGGTCCCCAGACCATGGTGTTCGACGAAGTGGACGCCGGGGTGGGCGGGGCGGCCGCTCTCGCCCTGGGCGAAGCCCTGCACGAGGTCGGGGGTGACCGCCAGGTACTGGTCGTGACCCACCTGGCCCAGGTGGCCTCACAGGCCGATGCGCAGATCAGTGTGGTCAAGGGTCAGTCCCGGGGTCGCACCGTGACGACGGCAACGGCGGTACAGGGTGAGGAGCGGGTCACCGAGCTGTCCCGGATGCTGTCGGGGCATCCTGACAGCGATGCTGCCCGTGCCCACGCCCGTGAGCTGCTCGGCGCCGCACATGGGCGATAGTCCACCGCGGGTTCGACCGCCTTCGATTATCGTGGTCGGGTGCACCGATCACGCGACTTGATACTTGACGTGCCGAAGGCGGCGTGAGCAAGTTCATCTTCGTCACCGGTGGAGTCTCGAGTTCGCTCGGGAAGGGTCTCACCGCCTCTTCGCTCGGCCGGCTCCTCAAATGCCGCGGCCTACGGGTGACGATGTGCAAGCTCGACCCGTACATCAACGTCGACCCCGGCACCATGAACCCGGGCGAGCACGGAGAGGTCTTCGTGACCGAGGACGGCGGCGAAACCGACCTCGACCTCGGGCACTACGAGCGCTTCATCGACGAGAATCTGTCGCGGCGTTCCAACACCACGACCGGCGGGGTCTACAGCTCGGTGATCGCGAAGGAGCGTCGCGGCGACTTCCTCGGTCGCACGGTGCAGGTCATCCCGCACGTCACCGACGAGATCAAGGACCGTATCAAGCGACTCGCCGACGAGGACGTCGACATCGTCATCGTCGAGATCGGGGGAACCGTCGGCGACATCGAGATCGTGCCCTTCATTGAGGCCATCCGGCAATTTCGCCGGGATATCGGCCGGGACAACGTCTGCTACATGCACCTCACCCTCGTGCCGTATCTCGTATCGGGTGAGCAGAAGACCAAGCCCACCCAGCACTCTGTGACTGAACTCCGGAGCCGGGGTATCCAGCCCGACGTCATCGTCTGCCGGAGCGACAAGCCCATCTCCGACAGCCTGAAACGCAAGATCTCCTTGCAGTGTGACGTCGCCATTGACGCCGTGGTCTCGGCCGTGGACGCGCAGAGCATCTACGAGATCCCCCTCGTCCTGCACGAGCAGGGACTCGATTCCTACGTCTGCCGCACCCTCGGCATCGACGAGTCGGCCCACCCGATCGACATCTCCGAGTGGGAGACGCTCGTCGGCCGAGTGGAGTCACTGTCTCGCAGCGTGAAGGTCGGGATCGTCGGCAAGTACGTGAACATGCCCGACGCCTACATGTCCGTGGTCGAGGCCTTGCGCCACGCCGGCTTCCACCACGGAGCGAGGGTGGAGCTCGATTGGATCGACGCCGAGCTGGTGCCCGGCCTTCTCGGGACCGACCGGCTGCGGGGGCTCGATGCCGTCGTGATCCCGGGCGGCTTCGGTGAGCGCGGCATCGAGGGCATGATCGCCGCGGCGGGCTACACCCGCGACAACGACATCCCGTGTCTGGGTCTGTGCCTGGGTCTCCATGTGATGGTGATCTCCGTCGCCCGCGACCGGGCCGGCCTCGAGCGGGCCAACTCCCGTGAGTTCGACAGCCTCTCCCCCGACATGGTGATCGACCTCATGCCGGACCAGGCCGAGGTGACCGACAAGGGGGGCACCATGCGCCTCGGCTCGTACCAGGCCGCCCTTCTCGCGGGCTCGAAGGTGGCCAGGGCCTACGGCACTCTGGGCGTCACCGAACGTCACCGGCACCGTTTCGAGTTCAACAACAAGTACAAGACCAGGCTCGCGGCCGTGGGTCTGGTGTGCTCGGGGATCTCGCCCGACGGCCGATTGGTCGAGTTCGTCGAGCTGGATGAGCATCCGTACTGGGTGGCCACCCAGGCCCACCCGGAGTTCAAGAGCCGGCCTGATCGGGCCCACCCCTTGTTCCGTGAGCTGATCGCCGCGGCGCTGGAGCGGGCGGAGGGCCGCGAGCCCCACCTGCTCGACCTCGACGCCGTCACCTAGGCCCGTGCCGGGCTTCCGCCGCGTCTCGGAGGAGGAGCTCCTGCGGGCCTGGGTGTTCCGGGTGGACCGTTTGCATCTCCTCGACCCCGCCGATCAACCCTTTGATCGCGTCGTCGTGCGGCACCCCGGCGCCGTCACGGTCGTCCCCGTCCACGACGACGGCACCGTGACACTGGTCCGGCAGTACCGGGCCGCGGTCGACGCCCTGGTGCTCGAGATCGTGGCGGGGACGTGCGACGAGGATGGCGAGGAGCCCGAAGCCACTGCACGCCGCGAACTCGCCGAGGAGGCCGGGCTCGAAGCCACGCTCTGGGAGCTGCTCATCGGGACCTGGAACTCGCCCGGGGTCAGTGACCAGCACACCCTCATCTATCTGGCAACCGGTCTCTCCTCCATCCCCACCCGCCCTCAGGGCGTGGAGGAGGGCTATATGACCGTCGAGACCATTCACCTCGACGACGTCGATCGGCTCGTGGCGAACGGCTCCCTGCGGGACGAGACGACCGTGCTCGGCCTGCACCTGGCCCGCCGGCACCTCAGCGCTGCGGGCCGGCTGCCGTGACCGCGCCGTTGCCGCGGGACGCCGAGGAATTCCTCTCATGGCTCGAGGTCGAGCGTGGGCGCTCTCCTCGGACCTTGGCCGCGTACCGGCGTGACCTCGCGACATACCAGGAGGACGTGGCCGGCCACGGCATCGCCGCCGCGGCGTCGGCCGATGTGGCTGCACACTTGGAGGCGTTGCGCCGGACCCACGGTGCGTCCTCGGTGGCCCGGGCCCTCTCGAGCATCCGGGGCTTCCACCGCTTCCTGGTCGAGGAAGGAATGCGGGTCGACGATCCCACGCTCCATCTGCCGTCCATCTCCGTGACCGACATGCTGCCGAAGGCGTTGAGCGAGGAGGAGACGGAGCTCCTCCTCGGTGCAGTCGTCGGCACCGGCCCCACGGTCCTGCGCGACCGGGCTCTCCTGGAGGTCCTCTACGGCACCGGCGCCCGCGTCAGCGAGGTGGTGGGTCTCAATCTCGGCGACGTCATCGCCGCGGTGGAGGGGACCGACCTGCCGTTGCTCCGGGTCCTCGGGAAGGGGGACAAGGAGCGCGTCGTCCCGATCGGCGCCCTCGCCCGTGCCGCCCTGGCCGACTGGCTCTCGGGTCAGGGGCGGCCCTTGCTCGAGCCCAAGAAGTGGCTCCGCCGGAGCGATGCCGAAGCGGTCTTCCTCAACGCCCGCGGTGGCCGGCTCTCCCGGGTGGGGGTCTTCGGTGTCGTCAAGAAGTACGCCGGCCGCGTCCGTCTGGCGGACAAGGTGAGTCCCCACGTCCTGCGCCACTCCTGCGCCACCCACATGCTGGGACGTGGGGCCGACGTGCGGGTCGTCCAGGAGCTCCTGGGCCACGCCTCAATCGCGACCACCCAGCGCTACACGAAGGTCTCGCCCGAGCACCTCCGCCGGGCGTATGAAGAGGCCCATCCGAGGGCGGGAACAAAGGGGGGGAGGGACCGCGTAGCATGACCCCATGCCGAACGAGGCCCCTGCGGCAGCGACCGCCGACGTGGATTTTGCCGCTCTGCTGCACGCAGAGCAGGCCGGGTTGCAGGCCCAGCTGACCGAGCTCGGGTTCGCCGACCAGGGGAGCGGCCTCAACTACGACTCGAACTTCGCCGACTCCAGCCAGGTCACCGCGGAGCGGGGCGAGGCCGAGCGCCTGGCCACCGAGCTCCAGGAGGCCCTTGACGAGGTCGAGGCCGCCCTCGAGCGTCTGGAGGCGGGGACCTACGGGCGCTGCGAGGGGTGCGGCAAGCCGATCGGCACCGCGCGCCTCGAAGCCATGCCCGCCGCCCGCTTCTGCATCGTCGACGCCGTCAAGCACTAGGTGGGCTCACCCGGAGCCTCCTCTCGGAGGCGCCCGATGGATCAACGGACCAAGCGCTGGCTCTGGATCCTGGCCGGCGTGCTCGTGTTCGTGGTGCTCGTCGTCCACCACAACATCACAGAGCAGGAGATCATCATCTTCTGCGTCCTCGTGCCCTCGATCATTTTGCACGAGATCTCGCACGGCTACGTGGCCAACGCGTTCGGAGACGACACGGCGAAGCGGGCGGGCAGGCTCAGCCTCAACCCGGCGGTGCACGTCGATCCTGTCGGCACGCTCATCGTGCCCGCGCTGCTCTCGTTGGGTTCGGTCGGCTTCTTCGGTTGGGCCAAACCGGTCCCGGTGAACACGGCTCGCTTACGCAGCCCACGCAACCAGGGCGTGCTGGTCTCCTTGGCCGGGCCGGGAGTCAACGCCGGGTTGGCCGCCCTCTTCGGACTGGCCTTCGTTCATTTTTCCCGGGCCGACGTGCTCTCATCGGGCAGATTCTCGACCGGAGCAGAGATCATCTTCTACGCCAGTCTCGTGAACGTCGGACTGTGCGCCTTCAACCTGATCCCGGTGCCGCCACTCGACGGATCGGTTGTCTTCGAGCGACTCCTGCCGGCGCGCTACTGGCCGACCTACCTGAAGTACCGCCAATACACCATGCCGATCCTGCTCGGCCTCGTGCTGCTGAACTTCTTCTTGTACCCGCACGGCCCGCTCACGTGGCTGTTCGATCGCCTCTACAACTGGTGGGAAAGCGTGCTCGGCGTCTGAGAATCGGAGGCCCGGAACCAGTCAGCCGGGGGGCAGCAGCCCGATGGCGTCGGCGGCCCGGGCGTACGTCGTGGCCGCCACCCCGTGTGCGTGGTCGGCACCGCGCGCCAGCACCTCGCGGACGTGCGGCAGGTCGTTGTCCAATGCGTCTCGACGCTCTCGGATCGGTCGGATCAGTTCGCACAACGCTGCCGCGAGGTCGTTCTTGAGATCGCCGTAGCGCTCGTAACCGGCGGCCACGTCGACGGGAGTCCGCCCCGTCACGGCGGCCAGGAGCTCCAAGAGGTTGGCGAGACCCGGCTTGGCGTCACGGTCGTACCGCATCTCACCGTCGGTGTCGGTGACGGCCTTGCGGACCTTGCGCGTGATCTCCTCGTCGGAATCCAGGAGGCGGATGGTGCCGAGCGGGGAATCCGCCGACTTGGACATCTTGCGATCGGGATGCTGCAGGTCCATGACCCGGGCGCCCGTTCCCGGAATGCTCGCTTCTGGGACGACGAAGGTCTCGCCGTAGCGGTGGTTGAACCGGAGGGCGACGTCCCGGGTCAGCTCCAGGTGCTGGCGTTGGTCGTCGCCCACCGGCACTGCGGCGGCGTCATAGAGGAGGATGTCGGCCGCCATCAGGACGGGATACGTGAACAGCCCCACCCGCGCCGTCTCCTGCCCCTTTCCCTTGTCCTTGAACTGGGTCATCCGTCGCAGCTCACCCATCGTGGCGGTGCACTCGAGCAGCCAGGTCAATTTGGTGTGCTCGGGAACGTGGCTCTGCACGAAGAGGGTGCAGCGGTCGGGATCGAGCCCGATGGCGAGCAGGTTCAGCGCGGCGTCCAGCGTGTTGGCGCGGAGGTCGGCCGGGTCGATCTCGGTGGTGAGGGCATGGAGATCGACCACGAAGTAGAAGGCGTCGTAGCCGTCCTGGAAGGAGACCCACTGCCGGAGGGCCCCCAGGTAGTTCCCCAGAGTGAAATTGCCTGATGGCGCAATGCCGGAAAGGACCCTGTCCATGGGGCGCCATGGTAGGGCGCCCCGGAGGGAGCTTTGGCAGGTGGCCAGGGGTGCGCGGAGGCATGGCGGCTGGTTCGATAACGTCGGCGGGTGGCCTACTCGGTCTCCACTCCCAGTTTCGAGGGTCCGATCGACCTCTTGTTGCACCTCGTCTCCTCGCACGAGGTCGATATCCTCGACATTCCTCTCCTGCCCCTGATCGACGGGTTCGTGAGCGTGCTCTCGGAGCAGCGAGAACAGATCGACTTCAACCAGCTCTCGGAGTTCCTCCTCGTGGCAGCCATCCTCATTGAGCTCAAGTCCCAGAAGCTGCTGCCCGGTCGGGAGGCGAACGAGGACGACGAGGATCTCGTGGGATGGGAGGAGCGCGACCTCCTGCTGGCCCGACTGCTCGAATGCCGTGCCTACGCGGCAGCGGCGGACGTCTTCGTCGCCATGGCCGAGCAGGCCTCCCGCTCCATCCCACGTGAGGTGGGGCTCGACGACGACTTCGTGGTGCATGCTCCGGACCTCTTGGCCGGGATCACCCCTGACGACCTGGCGCAGGCCTACCTGCGTGGCTCGGCCGAGCGCCCGGTGCCCCGGGTCGATCTCTCACACGTCACGGTCGACACGCTTTCTGTCTCCGAAGCTGTCTCGGACCTGATCGCCGTGCCCGAGTCCGATCGCGCCACGTCCTTCCGCACGCTGGTGGAGAGCTGCCGCACCCGCATTGAGGTCATTGTGCGGTTCCTGGCCCTGCTGGAGCTCTGCAAGATGGGCCGCGTGACGTTGGGGCAAGGTGCGACGTTCGGCGACCTGGCCATCTCGTGGCTGGCGGCCGACGAGCTGGCCGGGGTGACGAGTGGCCGCGGTTTGGCCGAGCTCGACGGCTATGAGATCGACGACTACGAAGGGTGAGGGTTTGAACCAGGTGGAGAACGCAGAGCTGGGCCGCACGATCGAGGCCATTTTGTTGGTGGCGGTGGAACCCATCGCACCGCAGCTGCTGGCTGAACTGGTGGAAGAGCCTGTGGAGCGGGTGGAGGAAGTGCTCTCGGAGCTCGCGCAGTCGTACGAGCGCGAGCGCCGGGGCTTCGTGTTGGCCCGCATTGCCGGTGGGGTCCGCCTCCAGACACATCCTGACCTGGCGCCCTACGTCGAGCGGTTCGCGAACCGCGAGGTGTCGCACCGCCTTTCGACCGCCGCGCTCGAAACGCTGGCCATCGTCGCCTACCGCCAGCCGGTCTCGCGCGGTCAGATCTCGGCGCTGCGCGGCGTCAACGTGGACGGCGTGAGCCGCCTGCTGGAGCAGCGGGGGTACATCGAGGTGGTCGGCCACGCCGATGGTCCCGGCCAGCCGGCGCTCTTCGGGACCACGGATCTCTTCTTGGAGCGCCTCGGGCTCGACTCACTCGAGCAGCTGCCGGCGGTGGAGGACTTCTTGCCCGGGCCCGAAGTTGCCGGCGATCTCGAGCGTGACCTGCAGTCGGCGCTGGGTCTCGGCGTCGAGGCGACTTCTGACGACGCCTGAGCCGGAAGGAGAACGCCTCCAGAAGGTCCTGGCGCGGGTCGGGATCGGATCCAGGCGAGCCTGTGAGGAACTGATCGCAGCAGGGCGCGTCCGTGTCGACGGGGAGGTCGCCACGCTGGGCCGGCGGATCGACCCCCTGGCTGTTCGGGTCGAGGTCGACGGCGTACTGGTGCCGGTCGCTCCGGATCTCGTCTATTACCTCTTGAACAAACCCGATGGGGTCATCACCACGGCTGACGACCCCCAGGGGCGACCCACGGTGATGACGCTGGTGCCGGCGGATCCACGCGTCTTCGCCGTCGGGCGCTTGGACCGCCGCACGGAGGGATTGCTGATCCTGACCAACGACGGGGCACTCTCCCAACTCCTCACCCACCCCTCCCACGGGGTGGCCAAGGAGTACGTGGCCGAGGTGAGCGGAGGCACTCCCGCGCCGGGGGCGTTGCGCTCCCTGCGCCAGGGCATCGAGCTCGAGGACGGACTCACCGCGCCGGCCGAGGTCGGTGTCCTCGCCCCGGGGGTCCTGCGCCTCGTCATCCACGAAGGACGCAACCGCCAGGTCCGGCGCATGTGCAGCGCCATCGGCCATCCCGTGCAGCGTCTCGTCCGCACCCGTATCGGGCCGGTACGCGATCCGAACCTTGCTCCCGGGCGGTGGCGCCCGCTCCAGCCCGGCGAGGTCCGCTCCCTGGCCGCGGCGGCCAGCCCCAGAAGCCCCCGACCCGGGGCGCAGGGCTAGGAAACGCCGTTCACCAGGGCCTCTGACCGATGCCGGTAGAGTGACCCGCCATGGCAGCTGCTCCCACAGTCAGGGGTTTGCGCGGGGCGACGACGGTCGACGAGGACACGGTGGCCCAGGTCACGGATCGCTCCCAGGAGCTCATGCGCGAGCTGATGACCAGGAACGACCTGGCCGAGGACGACATCATCAGCGTGCTGTTCACCGCCACCGCGGACGTGACGAGCACCTTCCCCGCCACCGCCATCCGAGAGATCGGGTTCGGTGCCGTCCCGCTCCTGTGCGCCGCCGAGGTCGCCGTCCCCGGGGCCAAGCCGCTCTGCATCAGGGTCCTCCTCCACGTGCACACCACCAGGTCGCGCGACGAAATCCGGCACGTCTACCTGCACGGCGCCCAAGGGCTCCGCGATGACCTCCCGGGCTGAGGTCGGAGAGCGCCGACGGGCACTCGTCGTCGGTACGGGACTGATCGGCGGGTCGATCGCGCTCGGTTTACGCCAACGCGGGTGGCACGTCTCCGGACTCGATGTCGACGAGGAGAGACTCCACACTGCGCTGCAGACTGGTGTCATCGACGTCGCGGGTGACGACCCCCGGGCGGAGATTGTCTTCATCGCGGTGCCGGCGGCCGCCGTGGGCGCGGTGGCACGCCGCCTCCTCGACGACGACGCCAGATCTCCCGACGCGGTGGTCACCGACGTGAGCGGGGTCAAGACCTCCATCGTGGAACAGGCGGATCACCCGCGTTTCATCGGGGGCCATCCGATGGCCGGTTCGGAGCAGACCGGCCTGCACGGTGCCGACCCCGACCTTTTCGTTGGCGCGGTGTGGGCGCTCACGCCCACCGCGGTGACCGAGCTCGAAGCATTCAACCGGTTGAAGGGCGTCGTGACCAGCCTGGGAGCCGACGCGCTCGTCCTTCCGGCCGCGGACCACGACCGGCTCGTGGCCGTCGTGTCCCATGTGCCCCACCTCGTCGCGGCCACTCTGATGAATGCGGCAACCGACGGCGCCGAGCAGGACGGCACGCTGCTGCGCCTGGCGGCCGGTGGCTTTCGAGACATGACCCGCGTCGCCGCCGGACATCCCGGGATTTGGCCGGATATCTGTGCCGAGAATGCTGCGGCCATAGTCGACGCACTCGATGCACTGATGACGGACCTGGGCACAATGCGCGATCGCGTCGCCGCCCGGGACCGGACCGAGATCCTCGCCTCGCTGCAGCGGGCCAGCGCGGCCCGGCGAAGCCTCCCCGCCCGTGCCGTGCGGCCCGATCACCTGGCCGAACTACGGATCCGGGTGCCCGATCGTGCCGGCGTTCTCGCCGAGATCACCTCCCTCGCCGCCGATGCGGGCATCGGCATCTACGACATTGAGATCGCGCACTCCGCTGAAGGGGACCTCGGGGTCCTGATACTGGTGGTCGACGAAGCCGACGCCGACACGCTCACGGTTGCAGTCGAGTCTGCCGGGTACCGCGCCCGCGCCGAGCGCCTGTCGTGACGGCGCCGCGCGTTCTGGTCGTCGACGGCGGGACGCCGTGCCGCGGCACCGTCCGCACGCCCGGTGAAAAATCCATCTCCCATCGCGCTGTCCTGTTCGGTGCGCTGGCCGAGGGCGCGTCGGTCATCCATGGCCTTTCGGACGGAGCCGATGTGGCCGCCTCGCTGGCAGCGGTCGAGGCGCTGGGGGCGGCGGTGGAGCGCCACGACGACGGGACGGTCGTCGTGCACGGGGGCCGGGCTCGCCTCCACCATCCCGATGCACCTCTCGACTGCGGGAATTCAGGGACGTCCATGCGCCTCCTGGCGGGCCTGGTGGCGGGGTTCGACTGGGAGACCGAATTGGTCGGTGACGCGTCGCTGTCGGCCCGGCCGATGGATCGCGTTGCCGAGCCGCTCGGGCTCATGGGGGCGACGGTGGCCGGACACGGCGAGCGCTGCCTGCCGCCGCTGCTCGTTCGAGGCGGAGGGCTGCGCGGGATCGACTGGACCTCCAAGGTGGTCAGCGCCCAGGTGAAGTCGGCCATCCTCCTCGCCGGACTTTCGGCGGCCGGCACCACCATCGTGCGCGAGGCGGTCACGACCCGCACGCACACCGAAGAGATGCTGGTGGAGGCCGGGGCCGACCTGACTGTCGAACCCTGGGGCGAAGGCCGCATTGTGCGGGTTCGCGCGTCGTCCCTCCAGCCGGTGGATCGGATCGTGCCCGGTGACCCCTCTGCCTCGGCCTTCTTCGCCGTGGCCGGGTGTGTCGTGCCGGACAGCGTCGTCGAGATTGCCGGCGTCTACAGCGGACCCGCCCGGCTCGGCTACGTCTCCGTCCTGCAGCGGATGGGAGCGTCCGTCACCGTCATCCCCGGCGATCCGGGAACCGCGACGATCCGGGCGCTGGCGAGCAGCCTGACCGCCACGGTGGTGCGCGCCAGCGAGATCCCCTCGCTCGACGAGATTCCCGTCCTGGCCGTCGCCGCCGCGGTCGCTGAGGGTACGACCGTCTTCTCCGATGTCGGAGAGCTCCGGGTCAAGGAGGTCGACCGGCTCCGCGCCGTGGCCGACATGGTCGAGGCCTTTGGTGCCCACGCCGCGATCGAAGGGGACGCCCTGTCCATCACCGGTGTCGGAGGTCCGCTTCGTGGCGCCCGCTTCGACAGCCAGGGCGACCACCGGATGGCGATGGCGGCAGCTGTGGCGGCGCTCGCTGCCAACCGGGGTGAGCGCAGCCTCATCACCGGATTTGGCGCAGTCGAGACCAGTTACCCCACGTTTGCCGAAGAGATCGAGCGCCTGGCCGCCGGCACGGCCCCCAGGGCGCTGTTGGTCGCCATCGACGGACCGGCCGGAGCCGGCAAGTCGACGGTCTCGACGGCGGTGGCCAAGCGGCTAGGAGTCAATCGGCTCGATACCGGCGCCATGTATCGAGCCGTCGCCGCCCTCGCACTGGAGCTGGGGACAGCGCCGGATGACAAGAATGCGGTCGCGGCCCTCGCTGCAGCCTCGACCATCGAGGTAGGGGAACGGGTGACCATCGACGGGCGCGACGTGACCGGCCTGATTCGTTCGCCCGAGGTCGGCCGTGCGGTCTCGGTTGTCGCCGCCAATCCCGAGGTGCGGCGGCACATGGTGGAGCGCCAGCGAGCCTGGGTCAGGACCCACGGCGGGGGAGTGGTTGAAGGCCGGGACATCGGTTCGGTCGTCTTCCCCGGAGCCGAGCTGAAGGTTTACCTGACCGCCTCGCCCGAGGAACGAGCCCGTCGACGTGACGACGAGGCTCCCGAAGGGGTGGCACGGCGCGATCGGATCGACTCGACTCGGGACGCGTCGCCCCTGCGCGAGGCCGAGGATGCGCACCGGCTCGATACGACCGGGCGAAGCGTGCAGGATGTGGTGGAGGAGGTGCTGTCGTGGCTGTGAGGACAGCGGGATCATCATCGGACGCAGAAGGCGGCCGGGAGGAGGACATCGAGGCACCCGGGCGGCATCAGCCATTCGAGATAGACCCTCGCCGTTCTGTGGTGTACCGCGTCGAGCGCATGCTCTTTGCCACGGTCCTCTGGGCCTGGTTCCGCCCCAAGGTGGTGGGGAAGGAGCACATCCCCTCGACCGGACCAGCCATCTTGGCTCCGGTGCATCGCTCGTTCGCCGACTTCGGCTTCGCCGCATTCTGCACGGAGCGGAAGCTCTTCTTCATGACCAAGGACGAAATGTGGAACAACAAGTGGCTCGGCAAGCTGCTCCTCACTGTGGGGGCTTTTCCCGTTCACCGTGAATCGGCGGACCGCGAGGCGCTCCAGCGTGCCGAAGAGGTCTTGCGGAGGGGCGAGCTCCTCGTCCTGTTCCCGGAGGGGACGCGTCGGGACGGCCCCGCCGTGGAAGATCTGATGGAGGGGGCGACGTTCCTCTCCGCCCGGACCGGTGCGCCCATCGTGCCCATCGGTATCGGGGGGTCGGATCTGGCCATGCCCAAGGGGAGCGCGATACCGAAGCCGCGCACTATCCAGGTCGTCATCGGTCCGGCCATCCCTCCGCCGGCCCGTACCCCGAGCGGGCGGGTGTCCCGTTCGGCCGTCCGGGCCGCAACGGAGTCCCTCGTGGGCCAGCTGCAGGCCGTGTACGACGAAGCACGGGAAAAGACCGGCCGCTATTGACGTCGCACGAGATAAGGCTCAGCTGTGGTGCGGCTCCTTGCGGACCTTCCACCAGGTCTCCACGACGACCCGCCCGTAGCGAAGCCCGAAGAGCCAGTTCTTCCCCTTCTTGGTCGTGCCCGAAGCCCGCGGGAGCCACAGAGTGGGCTGCTCGCTGACACGCCAACCCCGCTGCAACGCGATGATCAGGAGCTCGGCCGTCTGGTACTGCGGTTGGACCAGCCGGTAGGCCACATCATCGAGCATGCTGACGCGCAGTGCCCGGTAGCCGTTCGAAGTGTCGGTCAACTTTGTGTGGCCCATGGCGCTCATCGCCCAAGAAAAGACGCGGACGCCTGCCTTGCGGAACCGGTCAGATGTCGTGTCGCGGCCGAGGACGCGGGAGGCCACAACGAAGTCAGACGTGTCATCGACCAGTGGTTGGAGCATCACCGGGATTTCGGAGGGATCGTTCTGTCCGTCAGCGTCCAGCGTGACGACGAACTGCGCGCCGAGCTCAATGCAGAGCGCGTAGCCGACGCGGAGGGCGTAGCCGTGCCCGAGGTTCTCGCTCAGGATGAAGGTCAGCGCGCCAGAATCCGTGGCGACCTGGTCGGTCTTGTCGCTCCCACCATCAACGACAACGAGTGTGGTCACCGCCAGACCACAGGCCTCCGTGGGCATGGCGGCCAAGACCGCTCCGATGTTGTCCTCCTCCTCGTAGGCGCAGATGAGCCCCACGACCGGGGACAACTTCACATCGGGGTGATGTGTGTCGAAATCCTTCCGCGAGGCTTCGATCACGCGCCGGGCGTGGTCGGGGTCCGTCCGGATACTGGCGCCCGAGGTGGCGCCGCGGCGCGAACTCAAAATGTCCGGGGCGTGGCGAAGACCTGACGGACCAGGGGCTCGAAATGGGAGAGGGGCTTGGTGGGATAGTCGGGGTCGAAGCTGATCTGGTCCCACTCGTCGGCGAACTGCTCGGCCAACCCGTACCAGGGCTCACCTTGGTACTTGTTCCGCGCGTCGGGGTCCTGCCCCAGGTACTCGTAGTAGTGCCTGCCCTGGAAGTCCTGGTGGGCCTCGATCATGCGGTAGGTGTCCTCGCCCACATAGGGGCGCAGGATCTCAGCGGCAATTCGGGGATGGTTCATCACGGACACGGCCTTGCCGATGTCGTGGCACAGCGACGCCACCACGACCTCATCGGATGCGCCCGCCTCCTCGGCACGGGTCGCCGTCTGCAGGGAGTGCACCAGCTGATCGACCTCGAAGCCGTCGGTGATCTCTTCGAGTGAGGCCAGCATGTCGAGCACGCGGTCGGCCACACGGGGCTGGTGTTCGATCGACTCGACGATGATGTGCTGCCACTGCTCCGCCGTCGATTCGTCCATTCGGGTGAACGTCATACGTCAATCATCGCGCTTGCAGCCTTACGAGGCCAGCAGGTCGAGGACCTCGGCTGCGGTGACAGATCGGTCCTCGGCCGCCGGATCGAAGCGGGCGGGGCGGATCCCACCGGCGAAAAACCCCAGCATGGAGCCCACGGCCCGCAGGAGTTCCCGGAGCTCGGGCGGAGGTGGGAAATACTCGTCCTCAGTCGTGACCGTGACCTCGGTCACGCCCTGGGCGGGGGCGAGGCGGGCGATGACCTCCTCGACCAAGGCTTCAGGTGCAGAGGCCCCGGCCGTCACTCCGACCGTGCCCGAGAGGTCATCGGGTAGCTCATCGGCCTCGTTGATACGCAGCACCCTGGGGCACCCGCCGGCCCGGGCGACCTTTTCGAGGGCCACGGTGTTCGAGGAGTTGGCCGAGCCGATGACCACAACCGCATCCGACTCCAGAGCGATCGCCTTCAGCGCGGCCTGGCGGTTGGTCGTCGCGAAGCAGAGGTCACTGCGGTTGGGCATCCACAGGTCCGGAAACCGCCGCCGGGCTGCCTCCATCAAGCCTCGCCATTCGTCATGGCTGAGGGTGGTCTGCGCCAACAGCGCGACGGGAGTGCTCTCGTCCGCCACTCCCTCCAAGCCGTCGAGGTCTTCTTCGTGCTCGAGCAGTCGCACCGACTCCGGTGCGACTGCCATTGTGCCCACGGCCTCCTCGTGGCCCGCGTGGCCGACGTAGAGGACGGTGAATCCCTTGCGGCTCCGCACCTTGAGCTCGTGGTGCACCTTGGTCACCAGGGGGCAGACGGCATCGACCACAGCGCCACCGCGGGCTCGGGCCGCCTCCACCACCTCGGGCGCCGAGCCGTGGGCGCTCAGCATCAGCGGTGCCCCGGCAGGCACATCGGCCACGTCGTCGACGAAGACGACGCCCTGGTCACGGAAGCGCTCGACCACATGTCGGTTGTGCACGATCTCGTGGTAGCAGTACACGGGGGGGTCGAAGACCCGCACCATCCAGGCCAGGGCTTTGATCGCCTTCTCGACGCCGGCGCAGAAGCCCCGGGGCTCAGCCAGCATCACTCGGTCTACTCCGGGCACAAAGTCCAGGTTATCGGCACTAACCTCTAGGTCATGTCAGCTCCCACGGTGACTTCGGTCACCGAGGCGTCGCCGGCAGCCCGCGCCGGTCTGGCCGTGGGAGACGAGCTCCTGAGCATTGACGGGCAGGAGCCGCGCGACGTCATCGATTTCCAGCGACTCAGCGACGCCGGCGACCTCAGCGTCCTCGTGCGCCGCGCCGGTGCCCCGCTTCCCCGGATCGTACGGGTCGGCAAGGACGCGGGGGAGCCACTGGGCGTGGAGGTCTCCTCGGCCGTCTTCGACCGGATTCGGACCTGTGACAACCACTGCGCCTTCTGCTTCATCTACCAGTTGCCCAAGGGCATGCGGCGGAGCCTGTATCTCAAGGACGACGACTACCGGCTGTCGTTCCTCTACGGGAATTTCACGACACTCACTCGATTCACCGAACTCGACGCCGAACGCATCCTCACCGAGCGACTCGGCCCGCTGTTCGTGTCCATTCACACGACCGATCCGGAGCTGCGGGCCCGCATGCTCCGCAATCCGAAAGGTGCCACCAGCTTGCGATGGCTGGAAGTCCTTCTGGACGGGGGCATCGAAGTGCACGGCCAGATTGTCGTCTGCCCGGGGGTCAACGACGGCGCTGCCCTCGAGGACACCCTGGCCGGCATTCTGGACCGCTACTCGGGACTCTCGAGCGTGGGGGCGGTCCCACTCGGGTTGAGCCGCTACTCCAATGAAGCCGAGATGCGTCCCCACACCCTGGAGGAAGCAGAGGCCGTCCTCGACACCGTCGGCGAGTGGCAAGGCCTCTTCAAGAAGGCGGTGGGGCATCGCATGGTCTATGCGGCCGACGAGTACTACCTGTTGGCGGATCGTGATCTTCCTTCTGCTCGGAGCTACGACGGCTATCCCCAACACGAGAACGGAATCGGCATGGCACGCGCGTTTGTGGAGGCGTTCGCGCAACCCGCTTCGGATGGCCCGGGCGGAGTGCGTCACGGATTCTTCGCGTCGGTCGACTCGGCTCCAGCTGAGGGATACCGGGCACCACGCCTCCCTTCTGTTCCAGAAGGCTCCGATAGCCGTCCCGTTACCATCCTGACCGGCACGTACGGCGCCCGTGTGCTCGCGCCCCTCGTGGCATCGCACCCCCGCAAAGACGTCGAGTTGCGTGCCGTGGAGAACCAGTTCTTCGGAGGCAATATCGGCGTGGCCGGGCTCCTCACCGGCGAGGATCTGGCTCGCGCACTCGAGAGCGTGCCTGCCCGCACTCGTTGTCTGGTTCCCGATGCCTGCCTCAATGAGGGGCGCTTTCTCGATGGGCTGACGCTGGCCGACCTGCCCCGGCCGGTCGAGGTCGTCCCCACCGAGGGCGCCTCGTTGCGCCTCGCGCTCGACGGCACGTCCTTCCGACCGGTGTGCGGATCATGAGCCCCATGGTTGTGGTGGCCGGTCGCCCCAACGTGGGGAAGTCGTCTCTGGTGAACCGTATCGTCGGCACCCGGGCGGCAGTCGTGGAGGAGGAGAAGGGGGTGACCCGCGATCGCAAGGAGCTCACGGCTGAGTGGAACGGCGTGCCCTTCTCGATCATGGACACCGGAGGATGGCTCGCCGCCGGGGATGCCCTCGAAGCCAAGGTGAGCGACCAGGCGGAGCATGCCCTGGCCGAGGCGGACGTGATCCTCATGGTCGTCGACGTGACTACGGGAGTGACCGAAGAGGACCTGGCGGCCGCCAAGGTGATCCGGAGAGCCGGTCCACCCGTTCGGCTCGTGGTCAACAAGGTCGACGGCGCCAGTCGCGACACGGCCGTCTGGGATTTCGTCTCCCTCGGTCTGGGCGATCCGTACCCGGTGAGTTCCCTGCACGGCCGCGGCACCGGTGACCTCCTCGATGAAGTGGTTGCCTTGCTGCCGATTCCGCTGCCCGATGACGCAGAGCACGGCGCTCTTGACGCAGATCGGCACGACAGTGCCAGGGGAGATCGCGACCCCGGGACGCCGAGCGTCGCCATCATCGGCCGGCCCAACGTCGGCAAGTCGACGCTGTTCAACAAGCTCCTCGGCGAAGAGCGCTCCATCGTGCACGACATGCCGGGTACAACGCGCGACGCCATCGACACCGTGGTCGAGACGCCCGACGGACCGGTCCGGTTCATCGACACAGCCGGTCTTCGGCGACCATCCAAGACGGACCGTGGCACGGAGCAGCACGCGACAATGCGTGCGCTGCGCGCGCTCGAGCGAGCTGATGTCGCTGTCCTCGTCATCGATGCCACCATCGGAGCATCCCACCAGGATCAGCGCCTGGCGGAACGGATCGGCGTCTCGGGCTGCCCAGCCATCGTGGCGCTGAACAAGTGGGATCAAGTGCCGGTCGACGATCGCGACGACGTATTGGCCGGAGTCGGCGACCGCCTCGCGTTCTTGGGCGCAGCGCCCGTCCTCAAGATGTCAGCACTGTCGGGAAAAGGAGTCCACCGGATCCTTCCGGCGCTGCGCGACTGCGTCGCGGCCTATCACCAGCGAGTGCCGACTGGGGCCCTCAACCGCACCGTGCAGGAGCTTCAGCTCCGCCAGGCGGCACCCCGCTACAAGATCCGCTACATCGTCCAGGGCGCGATCGACCCGCCGACCTTCACCCTCTTCACAAACGGCCGGCTACCCCAGACATACCTGCGCTACATCGAGCGCGGCATCCGCGAGAAATTCGATCTCGGCGCCACGCCGATGAAATTGCGCGTGCGGATCGGCGGGAAATGAGGGGCGGCCGCTTCTAATGGCCTGGTGCGAGGAGTGTGACACCCTCGTCGAAGACGAGGATCTGGGCGAGCAGGGTGAGTGCCCGACGTGCGGCACGATCTTGGCCGAACAGGACCGTCAACCCATTCCCTGGTACTTCAAGGCGATGCTGATCGCAAGCGTGATCTATCTCGGCTATCGCGGCTATCAGGGCGTGACCTGGATCGCCAGCCACGTGTAGCCTTCCCCGGCCATGCCCATCTACGAAATCGAAGGTGTCGGGCCGCGCATCGATGCCGACGCCTTTGTCCACCCCGACGCCGTCGTCATCGGTGATGTCACGATCGGCTCCGAATCGAGCGTCTGGCCAGGCGCCGTCCTGCGGGGGGACTACGGAACCATCACGGTGGGCGCGCGCACATCCATCCAAGACGGCACCGTCGTACATGCCGGCCCGGGGTTCCCGACCATCATCGGCGACGGCTGTGTGGTCGGACATCTGACCCATTTGGAGGGCTGCACTCTCGAGGACGAGTCGTTGGCTGGATCCGGGAGCGTCGTGCTCCATTGGGCCGTCATCAGCACTGGCGCCACCGTCGGCGCCAATGCGGTGGTGCCCAACCATGTGGTCGTGCCGCCCGGCGCACTGGCGCTCGGAGTGCCTGCCAAGATTCTCGAGAACAGGTCCGACGCCGCGATGATCCAGGTGTCGGCCGCCGAGTACGTCAACAACGCCAAGCGCTACCGAAAGTCCCTGCACCGCCTGAGCTGAGGATTCATCACCACCGGGTGGAGCAACGTTGGTGCTTCGTCCTAGTTGCGGGCGAATCCGGCAATGTCCCGAGCGGTGTCCGCCGTGATATCCGGGCACGCGATGGAGAAGATCTCCGTTCCGTGCATGGTGCCCATCATCTGACGACAGCGGGCCGGCACGTCTGCCGCGAGGAGAAGCCGGTAGAAATTAATCCCCTCGTCGCGCAGCGGGTCGCATTCGTTGACGTTGATCACGGTCGGAGGGAAGCCGGCGACATCGTCGATGGTCGCGAACGACGGCCAGGCCAGCGGGTTGCGGTCAATGAACGCCTCGATCCCGTAGCTCATCGCACCACGATTGTTGTGGAGGCTCAGGAGGATGCCCTCGTTCTCCACCGAGGAGGGGCACCCGGGTGCCGGCCATTGGCCCGCAATGTAGGGGCACAAGGCGTAAAGGCCCTTGACGAGCCCCAGGTCGCCTTCTCGCTTGAGCTTGAGCCCGCTGGCCAGGGTGAGGTTGCCACCACCGCTCTCACCGGCGACGATGATTCTTGCGGGGTCGATGCCGAAGTCCGCGGCATGAGAAGCCACCCAGCGCAAGCCGGACACGCAATCGTTCAAGCCGGCTGGAAAGGGTGCGACCTCTGGTGACGAGGAGGCAGTGACGCTGTTGCGGAAGTCCACCATGACAACCACAACGCCGTTCGCTGCAATGTGCTTGCCCCAGCCTCGATACATGCCGTCGAAGCAAGACATACTGGCCATGCCGCCACCATGGATGTAATAGACCCCCGGCAGAGCCAAATCTGACTCAGGTCGGATGACCTGCAGCTTCACCGTGTTGCCGTCGGGCTCCGAGGCAAATTGGGCCGTGGTGACCGACAAGCCGGCCGAGGGGGCAGCCTCTTCACTGTCACACAGATCCTGAAACGCTCGGAAGGCTTCCCGGGCCTTGACAGCCTCCGGAGTGTTCGCCTCCGCCAGGATCTGCTCGCGGTCCTCCACATCGGGCAAAGGATCCGACGGGACGAACGCGAGGAGCCGTCGAAGCCGAGGGTCCAGTCGTCCATCTTGTCCGGAATTTGGCGTCATGGACACCATTCGACCATATGGGACATCCATGCAGGCGGAGTACCCGTAAGCGCGAACCTCGACCGCCGGGGCGCCTACCGCTGGGTTTTGGCTCGAAGCAGCGAGGCGCGAGCCTGGGAAAGAAGTTCGGCGGCAGTAATCTCGTTCCGAGAGCTCCAGGCCACGCCCACACTGGCCTTCAGCGTGTAGCCCTTCAGATCGAGGTCCCTGTCGACCTCGGCAACAACGCCTTCGATGCGGCCCTTGAGCCGCTCTTCGACGACGGCTTGCTCGGCATCGCCGCACAGGACAACGAACTGATCGCCCTCCAGGCGGGCCAGGGTGTCCCCGCCCCGCACGGTGGCGTTCAGTCCCTGGGCAACGGATCGAAGGACTGCGTCGCCCCACTCCTGTCCGAGCGACTCGTTCACGACTGAGAAGTGGTCAAGGCCAATGAGAAACAGCCCGTACGGCCTGCCATACCGCCGGGCCTCGTAACCGTGATGAGCCAGGCGATCCATGAAGATGAATCGATTGGCGAGGCCCGTGAGCGGGTCCCGGAGGGCACGCTCAGCTTCCCGATCGAGCTTCGAAGTGTTGGACAACCCAGAGGCCATCAGGTTGGCCATCAGTTCGAGAACCTCGACGTCGGCATCGTCGAAATGCTCGGCTTCGCTCGACATGACCCGCAACACACCCAAAGGCTCTCCCGCCCTGACCATGGGCGCGACCGCGATGGAGCGGATGCCCGTCCGCCGGCAGAGTTCGACGTCCACCCGGGGGTCGGATTCGGTGTCGGGGCAGAGGAGGGGCATGCCAACACGCACGCAGAGACCGGAAAGGCTCTTTTCCTTTGCGTTGCGCGTTCCCTCCCGATCCATGCTCAGGCCGCTGACAGCGCGGTTGACCAAGACGTTTCCCTCGACGAGCTCAACGGCTGCCCCATCGGCGTTGGTCACCGTCTGAACCCGATCGAGGACGAGGCCCATCACGCGATCGGAAGCCGCCGCCGGAAGAGCGTTGACCAGGCGCTGGGTCTCGATCACGTAATGCAGCAATTCGAGCTGGGTATCACGCGCGAGAGTCGCCACATCTGCTTATTCGGAAGACCCCAGCTGACTCTTAAAACAATTTCTTGTTGCACTAGCCCGGAGCAGGGGAAACCTCGATCTCAGACCTCTCCAGGCCAGGTTCGACTACCATCGCCAGGCCGTTCCTTGTTTCGACGCCGCTACGGCGATGTCGGGAGGCACTTCGGTCTCGAAGTGCGGTAGCGGCATGCGGGCTGTGGCGCAGCTTGGTTAGCGCGCTTGACTGGGGGTCAAGAGGTCCCGGGTTCAAATCCCGGCAGCCCGACTAGCAGGGATTATACCGGAAAATCACCGGTTGTCCACACGGCACAGCGTGCGGGCTATGCTTAACTTTAGGCCAGATACCTAGGAGTCAAGCATGGGACGACGGGAAGCGCAGCCGGTTCGGCGGGTCAGCATCGACCGCATGGCGCAGTCTTTGGAACGCACGTTGCGCGCCGAGGGTAAGAGCGAGAAAACGATCTACAGCTACCGGCTCTCGGTGCGGTTGCTCAGTGAGTTCCTGGCCGAGCGAGGCCACGATCTGACGGTCGACGTCTCCAAGGACGACATTCGCCTCTTCATAACTGAGCAGGCGACCCCGAGGGACATCATCGACAGCAAGGGGCGTGTCCACCGTGGCGGCTCACCGGCCACGGCGCTGGTGCGCTTCAAGAGCCTCCAGCAGTTCTTCAAGCACTGCGTCCAAGAGGATGAGCTTGAGGTGTCCCCAATGGCGGGCATGACGGCACCGAACGTCGAAGAGAGCCTTGTCCCGGTCGTTCCCGACGATGCCCTTACACGGCTACTGAAGGCCCGCTCCGGCAAGAGCTTGGGCGACCTGCGCGACACCGCACTCCTGCGCGTGTTCCTTGACACCGGATGCCGGTTGTCAGAGGTCACCAATCTGCGTCAGGGCGACGTCGACAACGGACTCCAGACGATCCGAGTAGTGGGGAAGGGCAGGCGACCCCGCGTCGCGCCCTTCGGAGCCAAGACCGCCTCGGCGATCGACAAGTACCTTCGCTTCCTAGAGCGCGAGCAGCCCGAGCGCATCGGAAACGACGAGCCCTTGTGGATCGGACGCCAGGGCCGTATGTCCACCAGCGGGATAACCAACGCCCTGCACCGCATGTGCGACGACGCCGGGATCGAACGCCTGCACTGGCACCAGCTGCGCCACACGTTCGCCCACACATGGCTGGCCGAGGGTGGCAACGAGGGCGATCTGATGTCCATTGCGGGCTGGCGTAGCCGATCCATGCTCGACCGCTATGCCAAATCGGCGCAGGTGGAGCGGGCTCACGGCGCACACCGGAAGATGTCCCTGGGGGACCGGGTCTAGGCACCACATATTGGGCCGAAGCCAACCCTCAACCACTACAGGTTGTGGAACCACACGGATGTAAGTAGTATGTCCGCTGTGCGACGGATGAACGCCATTCAGGTGGTTGACCGCAGGGCTAGCGAAGCCTTTGCCGCGGCCGACACGGCCCTCTCAGGGGCACGTCACTGCCGTATCTGGATGACGTTCCACGAGGACGGCCCGCATACCTACGTGACCTCAGCGGCCGTCGTACAGCGCTTGAGCGGCACGCCGGTACGAGTGCCGAGCATCTTTGCCGCCGCCCGCCATGAACGCCTTCTGAACCGCCTAGAGCGACGTGCTGAACAACACGGTGCCTTTCTGCTGGAGGAGAATCCCGACGACGCACCGAGGCGATGTCGTTCCCACGCTCCACCGGGCAAGCTCGTCACCACGTCACCGCATCGGCCTAATGGCCCTCCGCGCTGTGCCGCCATGAATCTGGCTGGCACGGCAGCGGCGTAACGACTTCCCGTTGTAGCTAAGCCGCCCGATTCGGGCGCTCTCTGCGTTCCTGTTCTCAGGAAGTCACCGGAGATGAAACGAAAATGGATACATCCGTCGAGCGCTCCATGCGCGCTCGCATGGCAGCACACGCTCTGCACGCGCAGGGCGGCACCAACACAGCACCGGCACGCAAGGCGTTTCTGGACCGCTTCTACCGTGAGGTAGATCCGTTCGGGGAACTGGACGTCAAAGAGCGCGCCAAGAGGGCCGACCACGCCCGAAAGGCGTACATGATCCGCCTTGCCATTAAATCGGCAGAGGCGCGCCGGAGAGGTCCCCAATAGTGACCGCGTACACCGCTAATAGAAGCCCCCCAGCGGCTCTTAAATGGGGCGCACTGTGGAACATCTATGACACCGGAGTCAGCTCTGTGAAACATTACAGATCTTCGACAACTGTTTTGTGTTAAGAAGTGCTACCAACGGTGGTATATGTTCTAGGGCTTTTACCCGTCAAATGTTACAAGTTGATGACGGGGATAAATGCAAATAGTGCCCTCATATGGCAAATTAAATGCCAAATGGACCCGCGCTTAAATCATGGTCCCTGGCAGGAATTTTGTGCCCAAGTATTACGACCCAGGTTGACAGCCCCAGTAAGATTAGAGTGGGGGAGCAATTACGAAATCGGCTCATTAGCACAGCGCTCATTTCGCTGTAGTCGATGACTTATTTTAGCGATTTCGTCTGGGGTGGGCACAATCCCCCTACTTCCTAACTTGCGGGCGCCTGACGGCATCCTAGACGCCTCTCTTGGCGTTGTGGCGCGCTGCTGCCCCCACTAAGTCTCGTCCACTCCCTGGACGCGAAGCGGTCCCTCCGGCTGGCACCGAAAGGACCGTCGTTACAACACAGAAAGTGAAACTACCTATGAGTACCTTAGCGGTTTCTTCGGACCTATTGCAACTGTTGCAGGTCCCGGAGATCCGAGCATATGCGGAGAAGATGGCAGCGGAGATCCCGACCGCCTACTACTCCAAGCCCGAGCTGGGTCACCGCCTCGCCGGTGAAGACAAGACGGAACGGACGATCTGTTACCGCCTCATCGACGGTTTGGCCGATGCCGGGATCACACCCAGCCTCAACGCGTGGCATAACACCTGGCCCCTCAAGATCGTCTTTGTAGACGCTGACCGTCTCGGCGAATTCATCGCCGGGCTTCGGTGACGATCTACGACGCGTGCGACAGTTGGGCAGGAATTCCGGAGTGGGCATTCAGCCATCCGGACATGTCGCCGCGCGTCTTCCAGCTCTTCGGCTTGCTGATCCTGTTTTCCGATAAGGAAACGGGGTGGACGATGAACGTCAGGCGCTCGACGCTTGCCGCTGGCATCGGCCTGGATGACCCGAAGTCCGTAGACGATCCCCTCAAGGTGCTGACCGAAAAAGTCAAGTGCGTGAAGGTGAAGAAAAACAAGGTTGCGCTGTTCGTGGACGGACAGCGCAAGATGGACAGGAACGGAAAACCCGCCGTTAGGTGGGGGCCGTCCCAGTACCAAGTGATCCTCACATCGCCCAAAGGGGTAGGGGTGAAACCACCCCGGGGTGGGGGTGAAACGACCCCTAGGGGTAGGGGTGAAACGACCCCTAGGGGTAGGGGTGAAAACCGGACAATATATCAAGAGCATTCTTATCAAGAGCATCTAATCAATACCTCTCCGCACACTTCGCAAGCGAAGGTGCCGGGGGAGGACCATGAAGTTCAGAAAATCATCGGAGACAGAAGGCTGCCCAAGCAGCTCCCTTGTGAGCTCTTGATATTCGCTGAGTTCATGCAACAGATGTCGCGAGACTGCTTCGGCGGACAACTGCCGAGCCAGGTGACGCAGAGCAACTACAACGAGCTAAAGCGTTACTGCAAGGAAATCGCGCAGTGGTTGGTCGAACACAAGCAGCCGGTGGACCCGGCATACCTGTACGCCTTCGCCTACTACTACGAAGACCTGGGCCATGATCGCCACTCGACGCCAAAGCCCATCTCTTACAGCAAGGGCTGGGACGACGGAGATTTCTGGGGCAGCGAATGGTGCATGAAGCGCGTGGAGGAATACCGCGACGCGCTGGCCATTGACCCGAGTCACCCGCTCTTGTTTAACCGGGTGTGGAAATGACCGCCCTACGTGATGACCACTGCATCATCTGCGAAACGCCGGCGCGTGTGAACGCCAAAGGCCAGTGTCATAAATGCTGGCTGGCCTACAGCGGCTGGACACCACCCGCGGATCTCTTGTCAGCACCTCTAGGCGACACGCGAGAACGTGACGAGAACGACGAATACAAACCCGTCATCGTTTCCGTTACGGCGCGCGCCGATGGGGGAGCGTTATTCGACAACTACCTGGCGAACGTCAACAGCGACAGCTGGCGAGTCGACAAAGGCTGGAAGGCCGATGACGTAGGCCCGTTCGGCGTCTACCATCAGCCCGCATCACCGCCGGTTGGCGTGTCGGGACAGCAGAAGCCATGGCAGCGCTATAGCTGGCAGGTCGAAGGCAAGAAGACGCGCACATCACCGCATCGCATCACTAACGGCGTCTCGGTGCCCTGCCTTATCTGCCTCGACGTCGGCATCAAGCTGCGGCGTGACCAAGTGTGTGAAGCGTGTGAACAGAACTGGCGAACCTCTGGGCGACCGTGGGGCGACAACTACGACAAATGGATCGCTACTCGTCGTGCCGATAAGTCGACCAATAAAGTCACCGGGGTACCTTTTGCGGATTCTGGCACTGCACGCAGGGACGATACGAAATCAACAAATCGGAATTGCTATAATGGTGCGCCGGGGGACACAAATAACGAACCCGCGACTAGTAGTAAATCCTCATCGGAGAGCGACATGGTAAAGATCACATTTGAAGGCGAGCCAACACAGGTCATCGCCGCTATCAAGCAGATCGGATCACCCGAAGTGCCGCGAGTCGCCGAGAAGGCCGATAAGCGCGAGCTGGGCGAGATCGTCGCACTGCGCCGTCCGTCGTAAGCCAAGCACCGTGATTCGTATTTCGGTAAGAATCGCCAGGTGGATCTACAGCCTCCGTCGCTCATATGGTCAACGCTCGACAAGTTGGGCGGCCTAATGGGCTTCGGAGGACTTGCGTTCATCGGAATCGATACCCTCCTGGGAACGGTCCATCACTTTGAGGTCTATCTACTCTGGGCCGGGGTCGCTCTTATCGCGATCGCAATGGTCATGGGCGCCGTTGGCATTCTGGGCCAGTTCTTCGCGAACCAAAGATTTGTAAGGGCAACCAGCCAAGCAGCTTCGCAAGCTCAGAAACTTCCGATAGAGCAAGAGGCGGCATCGTCGTACACGTCGTTCATCGTTAAGGTTCCCGATGGGGTCGAGGCGTCGTTACCTGTTGGCGACGGATACAGATTCGGCTCAAGCGTCTGGGCACAGCCATGGTGGAAGCCGTCACGCCGACCTACGGTCATTCATATCGAGCGGGACTGAACTTCCACGCCACGATTCTGGTTCCACGCCACGATTCTGGCGTTTTAGGGCTCGCTCCCACGAATGATGCGCGTGAAGGAATGTCACAACTTTCTTCCATAGTCATTTGACCTGCGCCTATGCAGTTCATTTGCCATTTTGAGCGATTTTCAGCGTGCAACTTCATGCACGAATCTGCATAGGAATTCAGTTGAACCGCGCATAACTGCTCGGTATCGGTAGGTCATATGTGCCTTGACCTGCGGTTTCGCCGGAATGCCGTTTATGCACTCCAAAGTCCCTGGTCGGACATCTCCGACCGCCACCCGTTTTATGCATCGAGGACACATGACCGACGCCCATGAACTGGAGCCGATTAAGCGCAAAGACGGCACTGAAGGCTTGCCAGCAAGAGGATATAGCTGGGAACCGTTCTTGCCCGATCATGTGCAGAACATGCTGCATGGCGCGCGGTCGCCTCGGGTCATCGAAGCAATGGCAAAGGTGGTCAAGTCTGAAGTGACCGCCGATGCACCGTGGCTCCTGAAGCCAATTTTCGGTGACGCGCTGGAACGTTACTGCCGTGCTGAAGGTCGGGCGCGATTGCTGGCCGATCACATCTTCCGTGTCTGTGACGAAGAAGGCGCTCGCAGGGTGCCGATCCGTCTATGGGAAAGCGCTGTCGCCTGTGACAACGCTGCCAGTCGCGCAGCGAATGACCTGGGACTCACACCGCTGTCACGTGCGCGCCTGGCTTCGCTGACCGCCACGACCGAGGCGACCAGTGAAGGGCTCGCACAGCTGGCCGAACGTGGACGTGCTATCCGGCAACGCCGAGAGGCGTCGCTGCAACTCGTGAAGGACGACGACAACGAGGCTGATGATGTGCCCCAGGAATTAATCCTAAGACCCCTAGAACGCCGCAGGAGGCTACGAAACCTTTACCTGGTACGTCGGTGCCAGTTGTCATTCCCGCTAATTCCTGGGTCGCTGAGCGTGTGGACGAGAACGGCGACCGCAGCGTGGTTCCGCTCGTGGCGTGGGAATGCATCGACGGCGAGTTACTGCCGCTGCCTCGGAGCATCCGTACCGACTGGATCGTGCGCCCGGTAGTAGACGGCGACCAACGACTTATCAACTCGACCGCGGCGCGTATGCGACCGCAACCACCAAAGAACGAATGGAGCATGTTCTCACGATGAACGACCTAGCGAAGAAACGAACAGCGCCGCGGTGCGCCAACTGCGGGCAGTATTCAACCCACGAGAACCTGACCGCCGTGAACACCGATGATGGCGTTGCCCGCATCTGTCCTGCCTGCCTAGACGACAAGGTCGGCGACGGCACCGCCAAGAGCTGGAAACAGTTGCATAAATCGCAGTGGGACGAGGCAGCGAGGAGCATTGACGAGGCATTGGCCGAAGTGCACCGCAAGTACCCAGAGAGCACGGACCAACTCGCCAAGTCACAGGCGTTCGACCGCCTCGCAAAGGTCGACGTGTGGGGCAGGTTCGATAGATGGCTCGCCAACTACGACCGAGAGCAAGCGCAAACGAAGCGAATCGTCAGTCTGGTCAAGGCCGAGAAGGCCAAGAGCGATGCAATCAACATGGCAAAGCAGACGAAGAAGATGAATCGCAAGACCGTCAAACTCAACCGTAAGGCAGAGGCGACAAAAGCTCGCGTTGCCGAAACGGAACGTCTGATCGCTGAGTCAGTGCAAAGCCATCTGGATATGACTGCAAGAGTCGAAGCCTTCACTCTCGACGCCCGTACGCGCATCGACGGAATGATGAAACGGCTGGAAGTCGGACAAGCACAAGTCCGAAGGTCCCGCGAATATCAGGCCACCGCGGAGCTTGCACGGCAGGACCAGATCCGTGCCGACTGGAGCTTTAAGGCCGGGCAGACGAGCGATCCCGATATGCGGAGGTACTACCTCGCCATGGCGGCTGGGGAGGACCCCGATGCAGACGACTGAGATGGACCAACTCATCGCAGACATTGACGCAGTTATCGCCGAAGCGCTCCAGTCATACGGCGACCAGAACCCAACCGAAGCCAGGTTGGTCGCCCTCGCTGGTGCCGACAGGCTCCGCACACTTGCAGAAAGGCAAGCCAAATGAGCAAACACACAGACGCGGTCGCGCACGTAGTCAGCGTGTTGAGTGATGCCTTCGGCCCCGACGTGCAGTTTGAACTGACCAAAGAGAGTGACAGGGTCTACACGGTGAAGGCATCCGCAGACGACGACGCCTCTATCGCAGATGGGCTAGCAGCCATGAAACTGGCGCACCTGCGCGGTGGCGCAGTGGCGGTCATCAGTGACACAGATGCCGACGAATACGCCGAACGGAGCCTCTACGCCTCTGACCCCGTCAGCGCGCGCCGGGTACGCCGAGTTGGCGCGGGAAGTGAGGGGGCAATGACGGACGAACCCATGACCGAATGGAGCGACCCATCTGTTCCTGTTCACTTGACCCGCCTCGGCATGCTCACGGACGGGCACATTCCAAATAGAGAATGGTTCGAAGAATCGCTACGTCTGTCCCGACGCGCCGTCGAGTTCGGCAAAGAGCAGTTGGCACGAGAGTTTGCCGAGTCCGACGAAGAGCTTCAGAAGATCCTCAATGACAGCAACGACTGACAGCCTCGACCTCCTAGCAGCGCTTACTGATTCAGTTGGCCGCTGGGGTGAGATTGCACACGAGGTCGCAATGGAGCGACGCTGAGGCGATTCTCGATTTGGACGGGCCACGTCGGCATTGGATCGGACGTGCCAAAGGCTTCAGCAAGAGCCGAGATTGTGCGGCGCTAAGCCTGGTGGCACTTCTGACGCAGTTTCCGCCGGGCGCGCAGGGCTACATCGCGGCGTCAGACTCCGAACAAGCCGGGCTGCTTCGGCAATCAATGGCGGAGTTCGTCAACAACACCCCTGAGCTACAGGGCCGCGTCACTGTGGATCAGCGCAAGGTATCCGCCCCGAGCGGTGCCGACCTTGACGGTCCTATCGACTGAGTCAGGCTGGAGCCCACGGACTACGGCCCTTTTGGCTGGTAATTGATGAGCTGGCAAATTTCCCCGACACTCCTCGCCACCGCGATTTCTTTAATGCACTTTGGGCGGGCTTGCCGAAAGTTCCAGACAGTCGCGGGATCATCATCACGACGGCGGGAACTCCTGCGCACTTCGCATGCCAGAATCTTCGACGACCGCCAAGACCGAACAATAGTTGGCGCGTGTCGGACATTAAGGGACCACCACCTTGGGTAGACCCCGAAGAAGTCGAAGCCGAACGGCGAAGGATGTGGCCTTCTGAGTTTGCTCGCTACTGTGGCAAAATCGAGTGGCTCGCAGCCGACGACTCGATCGCGGACCCTGACGATGTCGATGCCGCTTGTGTTCTGGCGGGTCCGATCGCACCCGACGAGACGTGTACTTATGTTTGCACGCTCGACCTCGGAACCCGGAATGACCGCACCGTCGCCGTCATTGCTCACAGCGAGCGGGGCGAAGAGTGCCACCCGTGTGATCGTAGACCGGATGGAAGTGTGGACCCCGAAACCTGGCGAATCCCGTCCAGCTTGACGACGTCCGACTTTGGCTGACCGAGATGTGCAAATCGTACAGAGCCAAGCTGCTCTATGACCCCTCGCAGGCATATCTGCTTATTGAACAGATCCGCAAGGCTGGCATTCGCACTGAAGAGTTCGTCTTTAGTTCAGTCCTCAATCGGCAAGTTGGCGACGGCAATTATGCAGGCTCTGCGCGGACGGACCATTCTGCTGCCTGACGATGACTGAACTGCGCAAGGAACTGTTAGCCGTCTGTCTGCGTGAAACATCACCCAACGTGCATGCGCATCGATACCCGTACGCAATCAGAGCACGACGACCGTGTCATCGCGACCGCTATGGCTATCTATCGACCTCACCGCGCACGCCCCAAACTCAGCCGCCAAAGAATGGTTAGAGCAGCTTGGCCGCGAAGCGATGGCAGGTACTACGACACCGGGATCTATGCCCGAGGGCATACAAGTGCCGCCAAGCCAAGCGGGACTCGTTGACTTCCTCAAAGACCAACAGCAACCTAACTGGACTAGCTTCGCCTTTCAGCGGCGCGGTTTCTAACAATCTCTCTGCGTGAGCTTGGCGACTCGACTTAGAGACCGCCCGGCAGTCGATGTCACGCCGGCTGCGGGCACTAATCGCAACACATCGGCAGAGATGACGAGAGGATCGCGTCACGGTCGGTCATGGTTCGGTGCAGACGCGATTGCAAACAGCAACAAGCAACACCGAGAAGCGTGAAGACGTGTCAAAGAGCCATTTGGCTAGGCGCGTAATCGTTTTTTGTTCACTACAACTTCTCATTTGAAAGGAGCCACAATGGCTCGCACTTCCCATCCGTCAAAGAGATGCATGGGGGAGACGCAGCGGTTACAGATGGCGTACCAACGCCTCAGCACCCGCACGGGCACCCCACAGCCAGGAAAACTGGTTAAGCACCACGATGACGTTCGTCAACACGATGAACGCCGCCGTCCGCGAAGGTCTCGCTGGCGATGTCCTTGAGCTTCCGCCCGATGGTGGAAGTAGCCGACCGATCTACAAATCGCGACAGCTGTATCAAAGGGAGATCGCCAACGCAGCCGCGGGCAGTGGTGGTCTCAAGAAGCAACAGGGTCAGCTCGTCAATGAGTATCTGGATGAACTGCTCAAGAGTGACGGGTCGACTGGCAAAGGAATTCACGCTCAACTTCCCGTTGAGCACCGGATTCGTTCCATTCGATCTGTCGGCACCTGCTCGTCAGCTGTACCCGATCAACACGCCGCTACGCAACGAAATTCCTCGCATTCCTGGGCATGGGAGCTGCGTACAGATTTAAAGTTGTTGAACGGGATCACTGGTTCAGGGACCAGCAAACATCATGCTCCATGAACATCGGCTTCTCCGAGAAACGAGACGACGGTGACGCCCGGTAGCGGAATCAATCTGGTCCGACCGAATTACATCACCTACAGCGCCTACGACAGTTGTGCAGACTTTCGTGACGTCGGGACGTTTCCGACTCGCGTGACTTTCCAAGCGGCTTATCAAGGCGAAGGCTTTGACGATGTCCGCGGATTGTCGGCGCACGAGCCTTCTCTACGCCTCATTTCTTGGGGAGGAGCGGCACATCTTGAACGGTCGCGGCAGCTCAGGGGCTAACGGCTACGTCGGGTGCGCTCGGCACGCCGGGCAAGCATCACGCTTTCTGCTGTCAGCTGCATCGGTCGCCCCGCCAAGTGGCACCAATCCCAACTCGACAACGACGCTTGCGTCTACGTCGTGGGTGATTGTCGCCGCAGATGCTGGAGATTTCACCTCGCCCGCCGGAGTCCTGCATCAAGGGTCCTTCGACGGTCGCCGCGTAGCGTGGGCGGTGTGAGTGCTGGCAAGGCCATTCAGGTCAATGTCGGCACTGATGTCGCTGGCGCACTTGGGTTACAACTTGTACGTTGCCTCGGTGTCTGTCAGGCCCCTTCTACTTTGCTGGAAGGACCGGTTTCGCGACTGGGCTACATCAGCGCTCAGCCTCTCGGTGGTGCAACAACCACTTCGGGTGCGGCTGACGCAAGTGCGTTTAGCAACAACTATGACGGCCTGCTGGCGAACACCGCAGCTTCAGGCGGTTACGTTACGCGCCTCAACGCACCGCTGAGTACAAGCTCCCCCGGCAGTCGAGCTGCAAACTTGCTTTGCCTCGTCTGTGGGATGCCGTGAAGGGCGATCCGGACGTTGTGTATTGCAACGGCTACGACCGCCTCCAGCTCAGCAATGCGCTGCTCGGTGGACCGAACGTGAACTCGTATCGTGTGGTCATTCAAAACGACCAGATGAACAACGTCACTGCCGGCGCGCTTATTCCAGAGCGTCACCAACGAGGTCACCGGAAAGTCCGTTGACGTTCAGGTCCATCCCTGGCTTGCTCAAGGGAACATGCTTGTGCGCCAGAAGACGCTCCCATTGCCACACGCGAACATTTCGGCGCGACAGCCGAAATGGCCGTCGTACAGGATTACGTCCAACTGCAATGGCCCGTTATGGGTATGACGTATGACGCCAGCACGTTCTGGATTTCTACGCTCGCTCACAACGCGCCGCAGTGGCAGGGCCTCATCAGTGGGATTGCTCCCGGCACTACCTCCGTTCCGGAGTACCTGCCTTCCCAGGGCGATTCCTAAGCGGTAGCAACTTGCGCCATGCGCGACGAGTGCAGGCAGTTCGCCAGTGGGAACCAGCCCTTGGCTTCGGTGCAACTCCGAAGCTGGCGCCAAAACGGCTAGGCGCTGACATATCGCCGAAGGGTCTTTGTGGGGTTCGTCTCCTGCTCTGACACGCGCCGTTCGCCGACAGCTCCTCTCCTGGTCACTGTCGGCTCGGTGAGCGTCGGTCGTGGGTTGTTCAATGTCCTTGCGGCCCACGACTCGACGCCACCAACACTTCGCGGCTAGGGCTTCCTCACCCGAAGAGACGGTACGGATTCTTTCCTTTCTTGCCGTACGTGCTCGTGCCGTTGCGGGGCTTGAGCGACGGCCAGGGTTTACCTTTCGGCCCTGGTCCTCGCTCGCCCCATTCCTCCAGATCAGTAGGTCGATGACGTGGCGCTGCGCGTCGCTTAGACTTGTAAAACGGCAGTAGAGCCAGGGAGGAGCTGACCAAAGTGTCAATTGGTTTTGAGTTGCCTCGTAGCGGGGAGTGGGTGCCTCTTTTGCAGGAACTCGCCAGGGAAGCTCGCATTTGGCAAGGAGATACGTCCTACGAGATCGACGCCGAGTTGGATATTGCGCTTAGGAAGCTCCAAAGCGAGATCGGCGTTGAGGCTGATGGTCAACCTCGGGGCGATACCTGGATAGCTTTAGCGCAAAGAGCAGAAGTCACCAATCAGAACGAAGCTGATATCGACTGGTCTGAGTATCCGGAGACGCTCGCTGTGGCGAAGGCAGAAAACCTCGATGACTATTTGCGAAACGTCGTAGGGATTGATCCAGACGTATTCGAAGACGATGAGGCGCCAGCGGGGGCTGGCGCTAGCGCTGAGTGAGGACGGACAGCTATGGCGTGCCTTAAGGAAAAGTTGGGCGTAGCTGGTGCAGGGCTGGTTGGCGGCGGAAGCGTCGCGGCAATATTTACTGGGATTGCCTTGGTTCCGGGAATCTTGGCCACGGCCGGATCACTCTTCTTACTTGCCAAAGAACTTCTGGCTCTCGCGGATTGCCTTGATCGCCATGGGGAAAGAGCGAAGGCAGCGCGGTTGCGAGAGCACGCAGAGAGAATTCTGCGAGAGGCAAACAATCAAAAGGAAAAGGTATGAGATACAAGCGCAATCAACTGGGGGTCATTGCTGCACTGCTGTTTATAGCGGCAGCATGCCTGTCCGCACTCGTCAGCTCGGTCTTTTGGGCTATCGCTTTCGGAGTTGTGGGAATTGTGGTCCTTGGCACTTCTTTGCGACCATCAACCGGTCACCATTCATCGAAGCAGAGCAGAGGAAGCAGCGCAGAAAATCGCATCGAGGGCGACGGATCTTCGGACAATCCGGATGGTTGGCAGAAATCTGTCAGGATCGATTCCTCATTGCCGCACTATCACGCTTGAAAACCCCCCGAACAGCCGCAGCCCCGTCAGGCCGTCAAGGTGGGCGGGACAGGCCCAGACGCCACCAGCGGTCACCGGATGGTGCGAACCAGCGGCCCGTCCATGTGGGTTTCTCGGAGCAGTGCGTCGCGTGGCCCTGACGGTCGTGGACCATCGCCCAGCACTGTCCCGGCTCGATGGTGAACGCCTGGGCGTAGCGGTCGCCGGGCTGGGGCATGGCCACGAGGTATTGGTCAGTCTTTCGGCGTTCGGGTCGGAGCCAGCATGAGATATTCGTAGACCTTGTCCGCGACGGCCCTTGCGGCCTTCTTGCGAACGTCGTGAGGCAGGTGTGGGTCCACGATCTGTTCGCCGTGGAAAGTCGTTCGTTCCAGTGTTTCGTGGGCAGCGTGGGCTGCCGTGTTGCACGCCAGCCGGATCGCTATGGCCGCCAGACTCAAATTCGTAGCGTCATCGTCAGACAGTCCCACGGAGGCACGTGTCGGCTGTGAGGGGAGTTCCGGGTGGTCAAGGTCAGGGTCGTCCGTCAGTTGGACCCAGACTTCCCACGCGTCCTGATCCGGCTTTCCGTTGGCCGCCCAGAACGCTTCCGTCACCTCGGGCGACGTGTAGAAGGGACCGTCCCAATCAGAGATGCCCGGGGCGCAGAACGCGCGCAGGAGTTATGAACTCGTCTAGCTTTGCCCTGATCAGTTCGTCGTCAGCGTCGGTCACAGTGGAAGCGTACGAGAGCTTGTTGAGCTGCGTTTAACTTTCGGCCTTTCGGTCGCCAGTTAACAGGGGAAACCCTGGTCCGCACACCGTTGGCTCTTAGATACCTGGGGGTCAAGAGGTCCCGGGTTCAAATCCCGGCAGCCCGACTCGAAAGTGCAGGTCACAGGGGGTCTCCCTCGGCCTGCAGGCGTCGGCGACGAGCCATCCCCGCGAAATCCCCGCGCGACACGGAGCCCGATCGCGGCCAGGCGGGGGAGCGGCCACTCTCGAGACCGTCGATATCGATCACGGCGGTCCGGGCGGCGTCCATCGCGTCGGCCACCGCACCGAGGTCGCCCGGGTAGAGGTGCGCGTACGTCCGCAGGAAGATGGCGGGGTCGTGACCGAGGGATGCGGCGGCAGCGGCCACGGGAACACCGCTCTGGGCGAGCAGGCTGGCGGCCGTATGCCGCAACACGTAGGGCGTGGCCCAGACCGGGAGTCGCAGTCGGGCGGCGACGGGATCCCAGACACGGTGGCGCCAGTTCGAGAGCCGTACCGGATCACCGGTGGGCGTGGTGAACAGAAATGCGGTCGCCTCGGGCTCGACCTGGAGTTCCAAGTGGGCCCGAAGCTCTACGAGCACCGACGGGGGCACCTCGACGACCCGGGAACGGTGCGTCTTGGTGTCCCGCTCGAGCAGGGTCCCACGATGCTCGGTCAGGCCACGTTCTACCGTCAGCCGGCCGAAGTCGTCGAGGTGCATCCGGCGCAGAGCGACTGCCTCGCCCGGACGCAGCCCGCAGTAGGCGAGGACCAGGACAAGTGGTCGCCACCAGGGGTCGACCTCGGCGGCGATGCGTTCGACCTGCTCGACCGTGAGTGCGTTGCGAGTCCGGGTGCTGCCCTTCGGGAGGCGGAGGCCGGCCAGAGGATTGCCGGTCATGATGCGAGCGTCCACGGCGGAGGCAAACACCATGCTGGCCACCGTTCGGGCAGCGTGGATGGTGGAGTTGGAATAGCCGGCGGCCCGGAGCCGGCCCAGCCATTCGAGCATTTCGATCCGACGCAACGTGCGCAGGCGACAATGGCCGAGAAAAGGCAGGACCTGGAGCCGGAGGGCGGACTCGTAGCCCGAGATGGTGCTCGGAGCACGCTCGCTGTGCTCGACCGTGGGCCACCACCGCTCCGCCCACTCGCGCACCGTGATGCGGGCGGACTCCGGGTCGAGGTACTCACCGGTGTCGAGTCGACGGCGGACGTCCCGCTCGAAGCGCTCGGCATCAACCTTGCGATCAAAGGTCCGCTCCCGGGGAATCGGATCCCGGTAACGAACGACCCAGGTGGTCTTGCCCGACTTGGCGACTCGACGATGAATGCTCACAGGGGCCTCTCCCTACCTGAACGGTCGTGCGGGGGAGGCGAACGCCGATGGAACCGTCGGTTTCCCGAGAGCTCCAGGCCACCTGGTATCACCCGAAAGTAGCCGCCGCCGCTGGGTGCCTGACGCTCTCAAGGGCCCAACAGGCGATGTGGATCCGGGCCGGGACTGCCGCACCGCCTGCGGCGGTTTGGCCTCTGGGAGAAGACCTACTCGCTGCGGCAGTACCACTCCGACATCACCTCCCGACGATCCTCGGACCGCTGACGTTGCTGGAGGGCGGCGAAGAGCTTCTCGCCCCGGTTGGCCCAGCCGGCACCGATGGCCCGCCAATGGCCATCTCTTCGGTGCTCCTCGGGATCGTTTTCCCCGAGTCGCTTGGCCTCGCGCCAATCGACGCGCGCCTGGCGCAGGGCCCCGAAGGTGGTCGAATAACCCCTTGATTTGGTGAGGAAGTGCCCGCCGAACCCGAGACGGTGTGCATACCTGGCCAAGTGCAGATGCTGCATCGCAGGGTCGGCATCGAGCTCCAGCGCCGTCGCCACCATGGCATGGAGGTGCGCCGGCAGATTGCGTGCCCCGAGATCCTCGAGTGACAGGATCCGGGCGTCGAGACGAGGATCCTCGCTCGAGGACTTCGTGGCGTACTTGGCGAGGTAGCTCGCCACCCGGCCGGCTCTGTCGTCCCCCTCCCCGAGGACCTGCACGTCGATCTCGACACCCCAACGGGCACATCCCGCTGACGTGGCAACCGAGACGCTGTGAGCGCCCTCCACGCACGCTCGGGCGAGCCGGTCCGCCTCGAGGGGCGGCGCGGCACCATCGAAGTCGTCGATTCGGATCACAGCGTGGAGATGGACGACCCCTCGACGTTGGAATTCGGCCACCCGGCAGAAAGACAGCGCCAACAACTTCGACGCTTTGGCCTGGCTCACACCGAGCACGGCCGCCAGGTGCCGCTGGGCGTAGATCATCGTCCGCCGCCACAGCTCGGGCGTGGTGGCGTTGTGCACGACGGCGCCGACGTAGTCATAGCATCGCGGGCACAGAGGTGTGCCGAGAACTTCGTCATCAGCAGAATGCCGACAACCACACTGCGTCGGGCGGCCATGAGCACAACGGGCTCCCCCAGACGCGGGATGACAGACACCATTGGAGCCGGCAGTGTGGACCGCACCGAAGCTCGGAGCCGTGAGCGTGATGAAGACGGCAGGTCGCTGGGCCACCGCATCTGGAACGCCCTTCCCACCTTGGAGGCCGGCCTGGATCAGGTGCCGGGCGTCTCCTCTATAGACGGTGGCACAGGCAGGACAGCGGACCGAGCTCCGAGCGCCGCAGGCCTTGAGAACGACACCGTCGGGGAGCGCTGCGCTGGAGAAGACACTGCGACGACCGTTGGCGATCGAGACTGCGTAGCCCCGCAATCGGATCGGATGGCGACACCATCCGCAGCTGGTGCCCTGAGCGAGGAAGTCATCGATCTGATGACGGCGCCCGTGGCGAGCGAGTGCTTCGAGCATGGCGTGGTCCGCGGCATCCATGGCCGAGAGGGTGGATCCCGGGTGTGACAGGTCAGACAACCGAATTGCGGCAGTAACCAGCACTAACGGCTACTGGCGGACAGTTACGGACACCAGTGCACAACAGCGGACGGCAGAACTTTTTCCGAAGAAATCTTGAGCCTCAGGGCAGACAGCAATCCCAGCCAGTTTCGTCACCTGATGCCAGTACTCGTTGATGTGCTCGTTGATGATCCGTGAGGACTTTCTCTACCTGATCAAGACGCAGGCTCGTCGCCGGCGGCTCCGCCGCCGGCTCGGCCTGCGGATGACGGCGGTCCCGGTATGCCAGTCATCAGGCTTTCCCGTTGCCTCCGAGGGTGCCCACGTACGGCACGAGTGGGGCAGGGGCCAGACGAGAGGCAGGGACCGCATCTGGGTCAAGATATGACCGTGGTTGGAGATATGGAGCGTTCACTCTCTGCGCTCTCATCCGATGAGCGGCAAGGATTAGCCGTCGAGTTGGTGATGATCGTCTCACCGTATGGATCAGTCGATGCAACGGTCATCGATCCTGACGAGTTCGCCTCCATCGCCACGGGTCTGAGAGATGCCTATTCCACCGGCGACAGGTCGCAACTTGCTGAGGTTCAGGCGTCGTGCCGCCGCATCATCGACCGTTATCCCAACGACGAGCCAGATGGAGCAGGGTTTTTCGCATTCGGCGCAGTCGTGTCCATCTACTACGCAACCGAGACACTCATGAAGGACTCGCTCGCTGGGGTGGTCAACGCCGCCAAGCGATTTCTGGACGTGCTGGGTGCCGCTGACGATGACGGATGTGCGGGACTATTCGCCGCTGCACAGGGGTATCTCTCGGAGCCAAGCGAAGCTAGGGCAAGTTCACTTCGCAAGGTTGTCCAGGGTGACACAGCCAGACTTCGGGCACTTCCCGACTAACGGATGACCCGGTCCACTTGCCGGTCAGCCTGCCCCCGAACATTGATACTTCTCTAAGGGTCCACCGCTTGATTGCTGGTCCTGAATAGCTTCGGGAGTGCTGGCAGGTTCGGTCTGACTTGGAGTCCCGTGACGTTGCAAAACGTCGTCGACCGAGACCTTCTGGCCGCACATTGAAAACGGCACGTCCCGTCTCAGAGTTGGGGTGATTGGTCCGGGTTGCTAGAACAACCCAGACCGCCCGTCGCTCCGATCCGGGACGGCCGTGCCATCCCTCCAACTTTGAGAGAAAGGGATGACCATGACCATCGTAGAAGCTGCGCGTGGAATTACCGGTGGCGTCGATACGCACCGCGACGTCCATGTTGCTGCCGCGTTGGATCCGCTTGGTGGGCTGCTCGGCACCGAGAGTTTCTCCACCGATTCCGCCGGCTACAAGGCCCTGGTGTCGTGGCTCGAGGACTTTGGCAGCGTCACCAAGATCGGCGTCGAAGGAACCGGCTCCTACGGAGCGGGCCTGGCCCGCCACCTCAAGCGGGTGGGCATAGACGTCATAGAGGTCGACCGACCGAATCGCCAGAAGCGTCGCAGCAGTGGCAAGTCCGATCCTCTTGACGCCGTCGAAGCAGCGCGGGCCGCCCTGGGTGGTCGGGCGAGCGGCAAGCCCAAGTCCAGAGACGGCGCCGTCGAGGCCATCCGGGTGCTCGTCGTGGCGAAGCGCTCGGCCCGCCAGGCCCGAGTCAAGGCTCTGATCCAGATGCGCCACCTCGGCTACAGCGCTCCTGAACAGCTCCGTTGCCGATTGAAGGGTCTTTCGGTGCCCGCGCTCGTTGCCGAAGGAGCCAAGCTGCGGCCAACGCGATCTCCCGATCCGGTCACCGCTGCGACGAAGGCGTCGTTGTCGTCGTTGGCCCATCGCATCGAGGCTCTCGACCGCGAGCTCGCCGAGCTCGACGAACGGATCGAGGCGCTGCTCGTGGCGACCGTCCCCGATCTGCTGGACCTCTTCGGCGTCGGTCCCGACACTGCGGCCGCACTCGTGATGGCAGCCGGAGACAACCCCGAGCGGCTCCGATCAGAAGCGGCCTGGGCGCACCTGTGCGGCGTGGCGCCGGTTCCCGACGGCTCGGGCAAGACCAGCGGCCGGGTTAAGGCCCACGACGGCGGCGATCGCCAGGCCAACAGTGCGCTCTGGCGCATCGTGATGGTCCGCATGGCCCACGACCCCGACACTCGCGTTTACTTCGAGCGGCGAGTCAAGGATGGCAAGACCAAGCACGAGGTCGTCCGCATCTTGAAGCGCTACGTCGCCCGCGAGGTCTATCGCTACCTGCCTCGCGGCTAGATCCTCGGGCTGGGGGTCTGGCTTTCCCCCGAACTGTCGCTCCTCGGAGCTGACTTGCCAGCGACTCGCCGACCCTCAGCTCGAGCCCACGATCTCGAAAACGCGTGACCTAATAGGAGCTTGTCCTCACCACGAGTGACTCATCAATGTCGTGTCCGCTGTTTTCACTCCCGAACCCCATAAGAGGGGTTGACAAGTGATAGGAGCTCGCCGGACATGGGCGTGGCTGAACGGCACGACGGGGGCAGTCCTGGGAGCTACAGGTCCCACTCGGTGACTGCCGCTACTGTGCGCACGATGTCCCGCCTTACCCTGGACGAGTTCAAGGCGACGATGGCTGGAAAGCCGTCCGGTCGTCGGGCCATCACGGCCGACGAACAACCGCCATTCGACTTCTGGACGTACTTTGACTCACTCCCTCGGACCGAATGGGAGGGCCACGACTTCAGCGCAGGCGGTGTTTCCGACGCATACGTCATGCCGGACGAGCGATGGGAGCACGTCCTTGTGTCCTGCGAGGACAAGAACGTGAAGCTCGTACTCGTGCTGGATCTCGAGCACCTAGAGGTTCGAGGCCACTACCTTCTCGACCTCAACAAGATGTACGGGCTCGAGGATAGGTAGGAGCGGGTTCCGGGTATCACCTATTGCCGGATAGGGCCTAAGACGCGGTGCGTAGTTCAAGCTTGTTGTGCTCACTTCCAGTGCGGGTGCCCTCATTGACCTTCCCATGGCGGGGAATCGCCGCGAGCTTCAGCGGCGGAAGTCGCCCACGCAATCCAGGCTGGCGCCACAAAATCCACAGGCGCGCTGGTAACTGCTGCGTAACACTGGTCTGAAAAGGCCGCAACGATTTCGTGGTGATTGGATTCTTCGGCAAGAAGGATCAGCTTGCAGGCGGCCCAATTGCGTCGAGAGTAGTGAGTAGCGATGGGCATGATCTCGGACTGAGGGCGCGACCAGAAATCCTCAGGCACTGTCGGAAGTGATGTCTCTAAGTCTTCGAAGACTTCAACCAGAAACTGAAGGGCTTGGCCAGTGTTGAACCACGGACTGTTGGTCCAGATTCTGTAGCCGTGATTGAGGAAGTCGTCGGCCTGATATTGGTTCAGCCCTGCGAGGTGCCAAAGAGCCCACCCGGCTCGAATCGTGCCAATCCCATCGTCGCGATTGAGGCTTGTCACTCCATAGTCGTGGATTTGCTGAGCGCTCATCCTCGCTGGAAAAAAGTCAGTCCAGAAACGATCTACGCCTCCTGAGTTCGCGTCTTCTTGGCTACCGGACCGTCTTAGTCTCATCGTCTAACCCATCTTCTCCCTAGATCATGACGACAGCGCCACGGACCTTGATGTCTCGTGAACGGGCCAGATCGAATGTACCAATGCATGTTCCAATCTTGCTGCCTGACCTCTGATCAATCCAGGCCGAGAGTAGAATGTCGTCGGCAGCGACGTGGGAGGCATACCTTTGAGCGGCCCTGAGACTCCGATCGAGATACAAGTCCGTTTGCTCGTCCAGCTCCTTGATTATTGCGACATCAATATTCTCGAAATGGACTGTGGAGACTCGGATGAAGCTGAAGCAGTTGGGAGTGCGGCCGTAGCGCCATACGCGAACCGATTGCGCTATCAAGTAATCGGTCCCAACCTTCGCATCACCGATATGCATCGCTGATGAAGGCGAGGAGAATTCACCCGTACTCCGGAAGGGGTACCACCCTCCGGCACGACGGGGGCAGGCCATGAAGTCAGTAACTTGGCCCCATTTCCGTGGATTCGTACGTCTTCATCCACTCAGCGGAAGTGCCGTCAGCCTCCGTGTGGCAAGCAGCCCTCGACCGGCTCGGCCTTGACCTCCACCTGGACCAGTCAATCGATTCTCGGAGCCACACGGGGTTCTGGCCCGCCAAGGCAGCGGGACACGACACCGGCTTTGAGTTCTTCGCCGGACCTATCTCTGACTGGTTTGGTGGCCCCGTCCCAGCGCAGGCCGGCGGCAGGGACTGGGTGGTGGACCTGGTAACGCACAGCGACATGCAGGAGCTACAGGCTGCCATGTACGCTGCAGCTGGACTCGCCGAGGGAAGCAATGGGATGGTCTTTGACGAAACGTCGGGAGGCATCCTCGAACTGGCCGCCTTCTTGCAAGAGGCACAGGCGATACCTCTGGACGGGTAGTGACCTGAGTGCCCCAGTTCGCCGGGCCGGGGTTACTCAATGGGACTCTCGACCAGCTTTAGTACGTGCTGTATCCATTGCTCAACGGTCAGTCCATCCTCGGCAGGGTCGTAGTTGGTGAACGGACCCAGATCGGCACTCAGACCCTCTTCGGATCGGCGCTCGGCGAGCAGACTCCTCAACTCATCGGCAAGGCGATCTACCTCTTCGGGTGGAGCGACACGCAGATACCGTTTGACCACCTCGTCGGCGGAGGTGTCGTCGAGCCGCCAATCCTCGTGGAAGCCGACGAAAAGGTCGGCGAAGCTCGGATACCGTCCAGCGTCCATCCACCCATTATCCCCAGACTGCCCCCGTTCGCCGGTCTGGTGTGCCATCAGGTCTACGCCCTTGCCACATGGCTTGACAGTGCAAAAATCTCCCTTCATGGACCAGCCCTCAGCCGACATCGAACTACCGATGGTCTGCACATGTCGGGAACAGGGTCAGATCGCCGCTGACGCTCTCGTGCGGGAGGTGATGACGCGGCTTTCGGCGGAGTCAAAAACTCACATTGCAAGTCCCGTGGTGACAGGCAACTTCCTGACCAGGGTGGTCTGGTCGTTGAACGATGATTTCAATGCCCACATCACGTCGATCGATACAGACCAGTGGTCAGCCGTGACCGTCCAGAAGTACGACGGGAAACTTCAAGTCAGAGTCGAATGTGACCGAGTGGAGGACGGAATCGCAGCCATCTGGAAGTGGCTCGCCGACGGTTTCCAGAGCCTCTGACCTGTCCCACTTCGCCGGGTCGGAGCCGCTATTCCGCATCTGGGGGCGCCGACTGGATCAGCCCTTTCCACGCCCCCTTCTCTCCAAGCAGGTCGGTTAGAGCCACCGCGAACTCTGGAAGCGCAGCGAGTGCGGCGTCGGCGCGGTCATAGTCGGCGGTGATCTTGAACGAGGTCGAGTTGTCCCACCCAGCCTCGGCCCGATAGACCGTCTGGCCGCGGTCGTCTTCGAACTGTGTGACGCTCAGGTTCGCCCCAGCGCCCATCCGCATCTCCTGGTAGTGGTCCCACCGGCCAGTCGATCGGATTGCGTCGAGCGCGCCCTCCCACTCAGTCACGGTCGCTGACTGTAGTGACTGCCCCCTATCGCCGGTTTGGGGCGACACAAGATCGGAGCGGCCACGCCGAGAGAACGCGACGGGTCGCCGACTGTTGTGGGCCCCCAATTGCTGAACCCACTCGGGTCTGCTCGGATCGCCATCCCCGCGCCATCCCCACGCGGCATCGAGCAACAGGGGGTGTCAGCGAGTGCCAACGGTTACTCAGAAATCCGCTCCGAACAGCGGATTTAGCGAAAGTCGCAGATCAGCGACTAAGTCGAATTGGCCCCCGAAGCGCCTGGGGGTCAAGAGGTCCCGGGTTCAAATCCCGGCAGCCCGACTCGAAAGTGCAGGTCAGAGGCCATGCCTCTCGGCCTCTTGGCGGCGATGTCGGGCCATCCCCCGAGGTTCCTTCGTCGTTCTGGCGCTGTGCATCGACGACGGCGGACCGGGCGGCGTCCATGGCATCGGCAACCGCACCGAGATCACCCGGGTACAGATGGGCGTAGGTACGCAGGAAGATGGCCGGGTCATGGCCGAGGGAGGCGGCTGCGGCCGTCACGGGCACGCCGCTCTGGGCCAGGAGGCTCGCCGCCGTGTGACGGAGGACGTACGGCGTCGCCCATCCGGGGAGACCGAGCTCATCTGCGAGGGGGTCCCAGACCCGGTGCCGCCAGTTCGACAGCCGCACCGGATCGCCGAATGGCGTCGTGAACACCAAGGCGTTCGGATCGCTCCCAACACGAAGCTCGACGTGAGTCCGCAACTCGGCCAGCACCGATGCCGGCACCTCGACCACCCGGGACCGGTGCGTCTTCGTGTCCCGCTCGAGCAGCACGCCCCGGTGCTCGGTCATGCCCCGCTCCACGGTCAGTCGGCCCAGGTCGTCAAGATGCCTACGACGGAGGGCGAGGGCTTCGCCGGGACGCAGGCCGCAGTAGGCGAGCACGAGGAGGAAGGACCGCCACCACGGATCGACGGCGGCAGCCAGGGCTTCGACCTGCTCGACCGTCAGGGCGTTGCGGGTCCGACTCGAACCCTTCGGCTGCCGCAGACCGGTCAGGGGATTGCCGGCGATGATGCGGGCGTCTGTGGCCGAGGTCAGCACCATGCCGAGGACGGTGCGGGCGGCATGGATGGTCGAGTTTGAGTAGCCGGCCGCCCGGAGACCGCTCAGCCACTCCTCCATGTCGATGCGTCGCAGCGTGCGCAGGCGGCGGTCGCCGAGGTGGGGCAGCACCTGCAGTCGCAAGGCCGACTCGTAGCCGCTGATGGTGCTGGGCGCCCGTTCGCTCTGCTCGACCGTCGGCCACCACCGTTCGGCCCACTCGCGCACCGTGATGCGAGCCGATTCGGGATCGAGGTACTGGTCAGTGTCGAGTTGGTGACGCACCGAGCGTTCGAAGCGTTCGGCGTCGGCCTTGCGGTCGAAAGTGCGCTCCCGGGGCACGGGATCCCGGTAACGCACGACCCAAGTGGTCCCGCCTGACTTCGCAACTCGACGATGGATGCTCACGGCAGCGACTCCCTCACGATGAACGGTCTTCGTTGGGAGGCGAACGCCGGCGGAACTCCTCGGGGAGGAGGTCCAGGCCACCTAGATGACTGCGACGCTAGCGCTGTGACCGGCGGGGGAGCGAGCGGCAGCCACCTTCGAATACCAGCCCTCAGCGACGAGGTCTCCGATGGCTGCGCTCGACCACACGGGTCATACGGTGGCTGCCGCACCGCCTGCGGCGGTTTGGCCTCCGGACAACGGCTCACTCGCTCCGGGTGTACCAATCGGAGAGCACCTCCCTGCGGTCCTCGGCCCGCTGCCGCTGCTGATGGGAGGCGAAGAGGCTCTCGCCCTGGTTGGCCCAGCCGGCACCGATGGCCCGCCAGTGGCCCTCGGTAACCCGGCCTTCGGGTACCTGGCCCCCGTGGCGTCGGGCCTCGTTCCATTGCGCCCGGGCCTCCCGCAGGGCGGCAAAGGTTGTCGAGTAGCCCCGGGACTTGGTGAGGAAGTGTCCGCCGAACCCCAGGCGGTGGGAATGGCGGGCCAGGTGCAGATGAAGGAGTTCCGTTTCGGCGTCGAGCTCCAGGGCGGTGGCGACCATCCGGTGCAGATGCGCGGGGAGGGTTCGGGCCTCGAGGTCTTGGAGCGATGCGATGCGACCGTCGAGGCGAGGGTCCTCACTCGAGGACTTCGTGGCGTACTTGGCGACATAGGTCGCCACCTTGGCGGCCCGCTCGTCGCCGTGTCCGAGTACCTGGACGTCCATCTCCTTGCCCTAACGGGCCGTCCCCCGTGCGTGGGACACCGACACCGAGCGGGCAGCCGCTGCACACGCCTCAGCCAGCTGCTCGGCTCCGATTGGTGGGGAGGCGCCCTCGGGCCCGTCCGCCCGTACGACGGCGTGGAGGTGGACGACGCCCCGACGCTGGAACTCCGCCACCCGACAGAAGGAGAGACGCATGCGCCTTGCCGCCACGGCCTGGCTGACCCCGAGCGCAGAAGCCAACTGGCGGGCGAGATAGATCGTTGTGCGTCGCCACAGCTCGGGCGTACAGGCATTGTGCAGCACGGCGCCGAAGTAGTCGTAGCAATCCGGGCACAGCGGCTTGCCGACCGCCTCGTCGTTGGGCCGGTGCCGTTGCGTGCAGACATTGGTGCGATCGTGGACGCAACGACGCCGTCCCCGCCCGCTGTGACAATCCCCGGCGGCCCTGATGGTGTGCACGGCGCCGAAGCCGGGGGCTGTCAGGGTGAGGAAGACGGCCGGATTTCCAGCAACCTCTTCGGAGACGCCCTTTCCACCCTCGAGACCCGCCCGCACCAAATGGCGAGCATCGCCCCGGTAGACCTGGGCGCAGGCCGGACAGCGCACCTGGCTGCGTGAGCCGCACGCTTTGAGAAAGACCCCGTCGGGCAACGAGGCGCTCGTGTAGGTGATGTGGGGTCCATCGGCGTCGATCGAAACGACAGAGCCCCGCAGGCGGATCGGATGGCGACACCAGGCGCAGCCATCTCCTTGAGCTAGGAACTCATTGAGTTGGCCACGCCGACCGTGGCGGACCAAGGCTTCGAGCATGGTGTGGTCATGCGGATCCATGGCGGCCAGGGTGGATCCACGGTGTGACAGCTCTGCGGGTCAATTTCTGCAAGAGCGAGTGCCAACGCATGCCAGGGCATACCCACGGATACCAGGGGATGACACGGGGCAATCAAAACTTTTTCCGAGAAATTTCCGACCCAGCTGAAAGATGAAAACGAACGTCGCTGTTCAGCTTCATTTCAGCGACTAGGTCGACAGAAAAGCGATGCTCCCGAAGTGCCCGTGCCACCGTGATCGTGCCTAAGTCCAGTAGAGGCTTGACAAAACGGCTCCAGGTGATGCTTTACACATCCCTAGGAAACGTAGGCCCGTCCGGTCGCCTTGAAGCGGTTCACCTCCTTGGTGCTCTTGCGGGCCACCACCTTGATTGTGGTCCCTTGGTCGAGGATCTTGAGGTATCTCGGCTCGACGAGCACGTCGACCACCTTGCCCCGGTGCGCCCGACCGACGTGGACGCGCTGGCCGCCCACGGTCACTTGTCCGGTCCCTGAGACCACGCGGCCCACGAGGATCGGTTGGGGCGCGCCGACTGCGAGGCTGCCGTCGGGCAAGCGGGCCCCTTGGAGACGCTGTCGTTTGGCCGGCTCGAGGGCACAGGCGAAGGAGCGGATGGTCACCCCGTCGCGCACGATGTGGCCGAGGTCGCCTTCGAGATGGATGCGCACCCGCTGACCGGCGAGGTCGATGCCGACACTGAACTGCTTGCCGCCCGCGGCGATCAGTCCAACCGCGTTGACGGTGCGCTCGAACTCCAAGGTGGCGTTCGCCGCGCGCAGTCCCGTCGCCGCTGGCCCACGCGGCGGCGGGCCTGCCTCTGTGGCACCTTCGCGCACCAGGCGCTCGAGCGAATGAACCGACAGGCGCGACGGCACAGTCTTGAGATGCGTGCCCTCCATCGAGACATGCACCGAGACGGTGTCGGCCCACAGCTCGATGACCCGGCCGGCCCACTTGGGCCCGATCCAGACCTGCTGCTCGCAGATCGACAGGTTGCCGCTCGGGGGCACGACCCGGGTGAGCTCGACGGCGCTCACGTGTTCGAGGGGGACTTCGGGGTCCTCTTCGAAGCGGGTGGCCTCTTGGGCGGGCTCGATCACGACGCGACGCTCGCCGCTGAGCACCGAGAGCTCAGGGGGCACGACGAGGTCGGCCGCGGTGTCGGGTCGGGCGACGAAGAGGCTGGCCGGAGTGGCCATCTCCAAGGACTGATGCGGGCGCTCCTCGTTGTACTCGGCCCGCCAGGCGTCGAAGCCCTCCTGGGCGGCTTCGACGGTGCCGAAGGGCGACGCGTTTTCGAGGAACTCGCGCATCGTCTGGTGGAGGCGCTCGATCTTGCCCGTGGTGGTGGGGCTGGCCACCTTGGTGAAGCGCTGGACGATGTCGTTCTCCCGACAGATCCGCTCGAAGAGCACCTCTGAGCGGAACTGGGGCTTGAGCAAGCGCCCCGTGAACTGGGTGCCGTTGTCTGAGAGGACCTCGTCGGGCACCCCATAGGTGCTCAGCGCCTGGGCGAAGGCCAAGGAGATCTGGCGTCCCGTGGCCCGGCGCACGACTTTGGCGATGACGCAATAGCGCGAGTGGTCGTCGATGCCCGTGACCACCTTGAGCTCGGTGCCGTCGGTGAGGAAGACGCCCTTGATGAAGTCGAGCTGCCACAGCTCCATCGACACGTCGCGCTCCCAGCGGATGTACGAGTCACGCCTGCGCTTGCGCGAGACCGGCACGATCAGGTCATTGCGCACGAGCACCCGATAGACCGTCGTGCGCGACGGCAGAGGTCCGACGCCCTTCTTGTCCAGCCAATAGAGCAAGGTGACCGGCCCATAGCGCGGGTGCTTGCGGCGCATCTCGCAGATGGCCGCCTCGACCTCGGGCGAGATCTGCTCGGGCACGTGCATCGGCCGATGGGAGCGGTCGAGCAGCCCCTCCATGCCGTCGTCCTGATAGCGCTTGATCCAACTGTGGATGCTCTGGCGGGAGACCCCATAGCGCTCGGCCACCTCGGTGACCGGGACGTGGGCCCGGAGAACCTCTGCCACCGCCTTGTAACGCTGTTCCATGACGCTCAGCTCCACCAGCACGGACGCCACCTCCGTCTCGATCGGACCGAAACGAAGTTCAGCCCGAGGGCGAAGTGTCAAGCATCAGGTGGATCCAAGATGTCAAGCATCAGGTGGACTTTCACATGCCACCGTGATCGATCTGTGAGCAGTTTCTCTACCTGATCAAGACGCAAAGGCCGTCGGCGGCGGCTCCGCCGCCGCCTCGGCAAGCGTGTGTCCGGGTGCCATATCTGGCAGGTCGAGGCCCTCCCGAAGCCGGGCCGGGGGTGCCCCACTCCGGCACAACGAGGGCATGTCCCACTTTGTTATGAGGGCGTCAAAGTGGGACACCTCCGTGGCAGGCGGAGCACGACCTCGGTGCGAACGGCTCGCCGACGAAGGCGGTGCAGTACGTCAGCGCCCATCACTGGCGGGTGATTCCGCGCCCGGTTCACCGTGAGGTGTCGAGTGCAACTACGTCTTGGTTCTCGCCCGGTGTTGACATTACGGAGCTAACCCCTATAGGGTTGTCTTATGGCAATAGGACAGGGGGACAGCGACCAGGTCAGCGTTCGGGTGTCGCCGATCGACTTCCGGCTCGACCCCGCCTCAGGAGTGCCGACCTATCTCCAGCTCGTCCATCAGGTCGAACACGCGCTGAGACTCGGCTACCTCAAACCCGGCGATCAGCTGCCCAAGGTCAGGGATGTAGTCGCCTCGCTGGCCATCAACCCGAACACGGTGTCCAAGGCGTACCGCGAACTGGAAACCAAGGGTCTCATCGTGGGGCGCCCAGGCCAGGGCACGTTCATCTTGGCCACCCTCAGCCAGGTCGCGCTCCCCGAGCTGACCGGGCTCCGGCGTTCCCTGCGGGGCTGGCTGGCCAAGGCCGACGCGGCGGGACTCGACGAGAGCGGGATCGCGGCACTCGTCGCCAGTGAGATGCGGGATTTCTATGAGCGCAGTGGCAGTTCGAGCTCCACCAGTGGCGGGGCCGACGACGAAACGGAGGGGGTGGCGTGAACGTCATCGAGGCGAACAGCCTCGGCAAGCGCTACGGCAGCACGCAGGCGCTACGCGATTGCACGCTCGCCATCCCCGCTGGTCACGTGGCAGCGCTGATCGGTCCCAATGGCGCCGGCAAGAGCACGTTCTTGAACCTGGCGGTTGGCCTATCGGCACCGTCCGAAGGTGGCCTCACCGTGCTCGGGGGCCGTTCCCCTGGGTCGTTCGCCGCACTGGACGGCATCGCGTTCGTCGCCCAGGACACGCCCCTCTACAAGAACGTGTCGGCTGCCGACATGCTGCACCTGACGCGCAACCTGAACCGACACTTCGACTGGGCCTATGCCGAGGCCCGGCTCGGCGAACTGGGGATCCCGCTCAAACGTAAGGCGGGCAAGTTGTCGGGTGGACAGCAGGCGCAGCTCGCGTTGACCTTGGCGCTGGCCCGGCACCCGAGGCTGCTCATACTCGATGAGCCCGTGGCGATGCTTGACCCGATCGCCCGGCACGACTTCATGGCCACAGTGCTCGCGGCGGCGGCCGAAGACGGTGTGTCGGTCCTGCTGTCCTCGCACGTGCTCGCCGAGCTCGAACGAGTGGCGGACTACCTCATCTTGATGTCGCAGGGCCGGGTCAAGGTGGCCGGGGAGGTCGATGAGCTACTCATGGGGCACCGCATGCTCACGGGTCCGGCCGGCGAAGCCTCGACGTACACCGAACGCCCTGTCGTACACATCCGTCGGGGCGAGGTGCAGGCACACCTGCTGGTCCGGACCACCGCGGACGATCGGGTTCCTCGGGGTTGGGAATCGAATCCGGTCGGTCTCGAAGAACTCGCGCTTGCCTACTTGCGCGAGCCCGACGCCGCAGCGCTGCCCGGTCCGGTCCGCAGCCGGGTCGTCGAGGGCTCGGAGGTGACCAGATGACCGTAGTGACGACGCTGACCGCGCCACTCAACCAACAGGAGGATGCGAGCCTGCGTCCGGTGCCGTGGCGGCGAATGGCCTGGGTCACTTGGCGGCAGCACCGTGTCGCGCTGATCGGTGTGGTTGTCGCATTGGTCGCAATCGGCGCGTACACGTGGATGGTCGGCCTGCAGCTTCACCACTCCTACGCGGCCGAACTCGCCTGCCATCCCGCGGGCTCAGATGCTTGCCTCCAGCTGACGAGTGGCTTCAATAGCCCGAGTGGCCTGTTGACGAATGGCTGGATACTGCAGTTGGTGCCCGCACTGATCGGTGCGTTCGTCGGGGCGCCGGTGCTGGCCCGTGAGATGGAGACCGGTACCTACCGCTACGCCTGGACCCAGGGCTTCGGGCGGTGGCGTTGGGCGTTGGCGAAATTGGCGGGGCTCGCGGTCGCGGTGACCGCTGCGGCCGGCGCCATCAGTGTGCTGTTCTCCTGGTACTACCAGCCGTACTTCGGCGCGAACAACCAGGCCCGGAACCTCTCCGAGTTGACTTCACTTGCTCCAAGCCTGTTCGACTTGCGCGGAGTCGCGTTCGGCGCTTGGACGCTGGCCGCCTTCGCCATCGGCGCCCTGGCCGGCATGTTGATCCGCAAGGTCGTCCCCGCGATTGCCGGCACGCTGGTCGCGTACGCCGCACTCGCCATCGCGATCGGGGCGTGGCTGCGAGGGAAGTACTTCGCTCCAATCGTGACCAGGTCACTGAACGTGCCAAGTTCTGTGTGGGTTGTGAGCCAGGACTGGACCAAAGGCGGCCGGGTGGCCAGCCAGTCGGCGCTCTATCAGGTGCTCCAGGGCGCACCAGCGCAAGTCGCGGGAAAAGAAGGTGGCGGGGCGAACCTGCACTCGCTCGCCGCGTGGCAGTACCTCATCCAACACGGCTACACCCAGGTGACGAACTACCAGCCTGCCACCCGGTTCTGGGCGTTCCAGTGGATCGAGGCTGGCTGGCTGTTTGGGTTGTCGGTACTGCTCATCGCCGTCACCCTGTGGCTGGTCCGTCGGCGGGCAACCTGAAGACTGGTGAATCCCCAACCTGCCCCCGTATGCGCGTAGTAGCGGCGTCCAAGGTCGCCCCGTACGCCGGCCTGGGGCGCGCGGAGGGTTCGCCCGGGCAGGTTTCGTAGTACGATTGATAAGTGGATGAACTGCCATCTGCCTTCCGTCACGGGGTCTCGAGCGAGGACATTCAGCACGCCCTTCGAAACGCACTCGTGGTCGAGCAGGTCGATGAAGATCCGGACAGGTACCTCGTGCTGGGACCTGACACAGCTGCTCGGCTTCTTGAGCTGATTGTTATGGACAGACCAGCTGGTCCCGCAGTGATCCACGCCATGGGCATGCGACCGCAATATCGGTCGCTCCTTGAAGGAGGATTATGACGAAGAAGACCAACGGCAAACTGAAGGACGGCACTCCGATTAGCGACGAGATGATCGAGGCTATGGCCGATGAGGCCGAACGTGGGTACGACGTCGATTCCTTCAAAGAGAGAAACCGAGGCGGTCGACCACGCTTGGGTTCTGCGGTCGCATCAGTCGAATCGGTACGCCTGGATCCTGAATTTGAAGCGCGACCTCCTGCTGCGAGCTTCAGATGAGGGTGTGAGTCTCTCGGAACTCATTCGCAAGGCGTTGCGGCAATACGTTGCAGCGTCATAGCTAGGTCACCTCCTGCTTCCATAAGTTCGTGGCGAGGAACTCCCGAGGGTGATCACGCCCGAGGTAAAGCAGGTCGACACGACTCATGATGGTGTTGGCAGACGACCGTGATTCCGGCGTCGGGGACCTTCACACTTCTGATCTCCGTCGGTTGTCCCTCGGATGGTGAGCATCGGGGTAGATGGAGCAGCCCACGGCCTCCACAAGCGGAATCCGGGATCGTCACACTCTCCCCAGTCGTAGAGCGCACTGACGTCGCCGAGCGGCACGACTCAGGCAGATCGGCGGTGGTTAGCCTTCTCGGCGACCGATCGCCGGCGGTCCTCAATCATCTCGAGCATCGCTGCATCGTTCCGGATCTGCTCGGCACGCTCGTCAGTCTGCTGGTACCAACCGGCAATCACCCGCATCACTCCGTCGTGATCTCCGGCCAGCCAAGCGTCCGTGGGCGTTCGATCTCCGAGCTCTTCGTGCGTCCTGGCGTTCCACCATTCGTCCGAGTCGCCCGAAGAGCTCGCAATCCTGTTCACGAGTTCGGCGGTCGCAGCTTGGCGGCGGGCCTGCTCGATCTGACTCAGCGGCGACGAAGTCACGAAGGCAGGCTACCGAGGGGTGCCTTTTGAGGGCGGACAAACCGGCAAAGATGCGCTCTCGACCATCGGGGTGTCGAAGGGTAAAGAGCGTTGCCTCAGATCGCCATCCCCGCGCTATCCCCGCGCGGCACCGAAGAACAGGGGATGACAGGGGATGCCAACGGTCACCAAGAAACATGGCCCAACCTGGAGACTTCCAGAAACTCGCAGATCAGCGACTATCTCAAAATTCCGCCCTTAAGCGACTGGGGGTCAAGAGGTCCCGGGTTCAAATCCCGGCAGCCCGACTCGAAAGTGCAGGTCAGAGGCCATGCCTCTCGGCCTCTTGGCGGCGGTGTCGGGCCATCCCCGAGGTTCCTTCGTCGTTCTGGCGCTGTGCATCGACGACGGCGGACCGGGCGGCGTCCATGGCATCGGCAACCGCACCGAGATCACCCGGGTACAGATGGGCGTAGGTACGCAGGAAGATGGCCGGGTCATGGCCGAGGGAGGCGGCTGCGGCCGTCACGGGCACGCCGCTCTGGGCCAGGAGGCTCGCCGCCGTGTGACGGAGGACGTACGGCGTCGCCCATCCGGGGAGACCGAGCTCATCTGCGAGGGGGTCCCAGACCCGGTGCCGCCAGTTCGACAGCCGCACCGGATCGCCGAATGGCGTCGTGAACACCAAGGCGTTCGGATCGCTCCCAACACGAAGCTCGACGTGAGTCCGCAACTCGGCCAGCACCGATGCCGGCACCTCGACCACCCGGGACCGGTGTGTCTTCGTGTCCCGCTCGAGCAGCACGCCCCGGTGCTCGGTCATGCCCCGCTCCACGGTCAGTCGGCCGAGGTCGTCAAGACGCAAAGGCCGTCGGCGGCGGCTCCGCCGCCGCCTCGGCCAGCGTGTGTCCGGGTGCCATATCTGGCAGGTTGAGGCCATCCCGAAGCCGGGCCGGGGGTGCCCCACTCCGGCACTTCCGGGATAGCGATCAGGACCCATCGGAGCCGACTTATCGACGGTTTCGAATCTCTCAGCGTTGGAGTTCGGAGTCGACGTCACGACCGGTGCTGTGTGCGATAAGGACGTGAGTCACCGATGGCGAACAAACGTGTTCGATACAGCGATAGTCACCCGCACCGGGGCCTAGATCCTCAAAGAGTCGTTCGCCGCTACCCAGCAAGACAGGCACAACCACGAGGTGCATCTCATCGATTAGCGAAGCTCGAAGGTACTGCCCGATTGTGGCTGCACCGCCTCCGACAAGGACATCCTGATCACCGGCCGCTTCGGAGGCTGCGCTGAGGGCTGCTTCGATCCCACCGTTAACGAAATGGAACGTTGTTCCTCCCTGCATTTCGATAGGAGCATGCGGCTGGTGAGTTAATACGAAGACCGGGTGACGAAAGGGGGGCTCCTCTCCCCACCAGCCGGTCCACTCGCTGTCGCCCCAGGGTCCACGTATCGGACCGAACATATTCCGACCCATGATGGTGGCGCCCACACCAGATCCCCGCTTCGAGAAATACTCGTCATCGAGCCCCTCGTTCCCCCCGACATCGCCGATCATCTGCCTTCCGCTGCGGGTGGCGAAGATCCATTCGTGGAGCTGCATGCCCCCGATACCGAGCGGATGGTCGAGATCCTGGTCGGGTCCGGCGGCGTACCCGTCGAGCGAGATCGAGAGGTTCCGGACGAGCAATCTGGACATCGACTCCTCCCTCCGTGCGGTCCGATCATGGCTCGAGTCGCCACGCTCTGGCCGCCAACTTAGTCAGCTATGCAGACGCGATGCCTGTCCCATACCGATGCTCCTATGGGGTGTCAACCCCCAGTCTGTGGTGAGGGAGGAGTCCGTAGACCTCTCGAGCGACGTAGCGCTTGAGACATCGAACCGCTTCCTTCTTGGAGAGTCCTTCCTTGGTGCGTCGATCGATGTACTCGGTGGTGCGGGGTCATAGACCATGCGGGTGATCACGATGTGCCAGAGAGCGGAGTTCGCCTGACGGTCACCGCTGCGATTGAGTCGGTGACGGTGTTGTTTGCCACTGCTGGCTTCTATGGGTGAAGCGCCACAGAGATGGGCGAAGGCGGCTTCGTTGCGCAGTCGTTCGGGGTTGTCTCCAGCGGCGACGAGGAGCGCCGAGGCAGCGTCGGTCCCGATGCCGGGGGTGGCCACCAGTTGGGGCGCAGTCTCTTTGACCAAGGGCTTCAAGATGGCGTCGAGCTCGGTGATCTCCTCTTCGAGGGTGATGGCACGCCGGGCCAGCATCCGAAGGCTGAGCTTGGTGAGCGAGATGATGTCGCGCTTGGCTCCGGGTCGATAGGACGAGGCCCGCTCGAGGAGGTGGAAGACGTTGAGGCTTCTGAGCTCGTCTCGGATGGGCTCGGGGGCGGTCGAGATCAGACTGCGCATCTGGTTGAGCGCCTGGGTGCGACCCTTGCGCGCCGATGTCCTGGCGACCCGCAAAACCCGCATGGATTCGACGTCTCCGTCCCTGGTCTTAGCCTCACCACAGGCGTCACCCGAGAGGGCCGCCCGGGCGGCCGAGATGGCATCTTCGGGATCGGACTTGCCCTTGCGCCGGCGGCGCTGGCGATTAGGACGATCGACTTCGACGACGTGGACTCTTTCGTCTTGGAGGTGCCGCGTGAGCCCGGCGCCATATGAGCCGGTCCCTTCGACACCGACCAACTCGACAGGGCCGAAGTCGCTCAGCCACCCCAACAACTTCCTGTAGCCGTGTTCTGTAGTGGCGAAGCTCTCCACGCCGAGGAGAGCTCCTCGCTCGTCCAAAGCCGCAGCTACATGGACGTCGAGGTGCGTATCGACCCCGCCGGTAATGCTCCGTGGCAAATTGGTCACTGTCATCCCTTCGTTGGATTGGGTTGGGGTGACACCGCACCGAACGGGACGACGGACACGACAGCGACGGGCCTGTATGAGGCAGGCTCCTATTAGGTCACTCCGTCCGACCGGCAGGTGTCGAGTGGGTGACCGGGCCAGGCCGACGTATCGATATCAAGACAGTCCGAAAGGACGTCAGCCGGAATACTGGAGTCAGACCTGGCCTGGGCACCCACCCACACGCTGACCAATCCGTTCACCGAAGTGGTGGACCACTCAGCGGCCAACTCAATCCTCGCTGTGAACCGCCCCGGGAATGGTGACTGTTCTTTCCTTTGAGAGGATGGAGCAGTGTCAGGACACAACCGAAACCCCCGCCCGCCATACCCTCCCGAGTTCCGGGAACGGGCCGTTCGCATGGTGCTTGAACACCAGGGCGAGTACCCGTCGCAGTGCAAGGCGATCCAGTCGATCGCCGAGAAGCTCAAGGTCAATCACGAGAGCCTCCGCATATGGGTCCGCAAAGCCGAGACCGACGCTGGCGCGCGTCCGGGGCTGACCACCGACGAGCGGGCCAAGATGAAAGACCTCGAGCGTGAGGTGCGAGAGCTTCGCCGAGCCAACGAGATCTTGAAGGCGGCTTCGGCTTTCTTCGCGGCGGGAGCTCGACCCGCGACCGCCCAAATAGTCGCCTTCATCGACGGCCACCGTCACAGGTTCGGGGTCGAGCCGATCTGCCGGGTGCTCTCAGAGCACGGTTGCAAGATCGCCCCGAACACCTATTGGATGGCCAAGAAGCGGTCACCATCAGCCCGAGCCGTGCGCGACGAGGAGCTGCGCGGTGAGATCCTGCGCGTCTGGAGTGCGAACCTCGAGGTCTATGGGGCCGACAAGATCTGGACCCAGCTCAACCGAGAGGGCATTCGCGTCGCCCGCTGCACCGTCGAGCGCTTGATGCGTGACCTGGGCCTTTCTGGGGCCCGCCGGGGCCGGGCCTACAAGGTGACCACTCGCTTCGACGAACGCCAGCACCGGCCGGCCGACCTGGTCGACCGCCAGTTCCGCGCCGACGAGCCCAACCGTCTCTGGGTGGCCGACCTGACCTACGTCAAGACGCACGCCGGATGGGTCTACGCCGCCTTCATCCTCGACGTGTTCTCGCGCATGGTCGTCGGCTGGCAGATCTCGGAATCCTTGCGATCTGACCTCGCCATCGACGCCCTCGAGATGGCGGTGTGGAACCGGACCCGCGATGGCCCGGTCCTCGACGGCCTGGTCCACCACAGCGACCGCGGGGTCCAGGGCGGATTCAACTGGTCGTCGCAACACCTCGTGATGGTGGAGGTGTTCGATGGTTCGTCGACAGCAAGCAGCAGACCGTGCGATCCGTCCGAGGCTGAGATCCCCCGGGCATCCCAAGTTCCAGCGCGAGGTCGAGACCACATTCTGGGCCGAGATTGCCAAGGGCCTTTTGCCCGAGGAAGCAGCGGGTGTGGCGGGGGTCGCGCAGGCAGTCGGGGCACGGTGGTTCCACAACGCTGGCGGGATGCCGCCATTCGATCTAAAGCACAAACCGTCGGGCCGCTACTTGTCTTTTGCTGAACGCGAGGAGATCGCGCTGCTCAGAGCCCAGGGCAAGGGCGTGCGCCCCATAGCTCGGGCAATCGGCCGTGACCCTGGGACGATCTCTCGCGAGCTGCGACGAAACGCAGCGACGCGCTGCGGAAAGGTCGAGTACAGGGCGTCGGTCGCCCAGTGGAAAGCTGACATGGCTGCACGGCGGCCAAAGACGGCGAAACTGGCCGCCAACCAGCAGCTGCACGCCTACGTCGAGAATCGGCTGTCTGGGCAGATCAGCCGCCCGGACGGCACGCCGATCGCTGGGCCGAAGCCGCCTCGGTTCACCGGCCGGAACAAGCCTCATCGCAAAGACCGGCCGTGGTCGTGGGCCTGGAGTCCGGAGCAGATTGCGAACCGGATCAAGCTCGATTTCCCCCATGATGAGTCCATGCGGATCAGCCACGAGGCGATCTACCAGTCGCTCTACATCGAAGGGCGGGGGGCGCTCAAGCGCGAGCTGGTCTGGTGCCTTCGCACCGGTCGGGCACTGCGCGCGCCACGGGAGCGTTCACGTCGGAAGACCTGGGCGCATGTCACGCCCGAGACCCTGATCAGTGAGCGGCCCGCCGAAGCCGAGGATCGGGCTGTTCCGGGACACTGGGAGGGTGATCTGCTGATCGGTCTGGAGCGCTCGGCTGTCGGCACCGTCGTCGAGCGGACCAGTCGGTTCACGATGCTGGTGCACCTTCCCCGCGAGACGGGCTACCGGCACAAGGAAACCCCGAAGAACGGGCCTGCGCTCGCTGGCTACGGCGCGAACACGATGAAGAATGCTCTGGCAGGCACAATGTCGAGCTTGCCAGAGCAGCTGGCCCGGTCGCTGACTTGGGATCGCGGCAAGGAGATGTCCGCCCACGCACAGTTCAGAGTCGAGACCGGCATCCCGGTGTTCTTCGCCGACCCGAACAGCCCGTGGCAGCGGGGAACGAACGAGAACACCAACGGGTTGCTGCGCCAATACTTCCCGAAGGGCACTGACTTGTCCCGGTGGTCCGCCGACGAGCTCGAGGCGGTCGCTCACGCACTCAACACCCGACCTCGCAAGACCCTCGGCTGGAAGACACCGGCCGAGGTATTCAACGATCACCTACTATCGCTCCAACAGGCTGGTGTTGCATCGACTGATTGAACCTGGTCAGTACTTGTCGATCCGCTACTCAGAGCGTCTCGACGAGAACGACATCGTCGCTTCGGTCGGATCACGCGGTGACAGCTACGACAATGCCATGGCCGAAGCGTTCAACAGCCTCTATAAGTGGGAGCTGATCTACCCCCAGGGGCCGTGGCGGGGTCTCGACGACGTCGAGTTCGCCACTTTGGGCTACATCGACTGGTTCAATCACCGGCGTCTGCACGGCGAGATCACCGACGACAACTCCTACGTCACCCCAGCAGAGTTCGAAGCCACCTACTACCGTCAGGCAGCACCCGCCCTCGAGGCGGTTACCCAAACAACCGAGTAGTCACGAAACCCGGGGCGGTTCAGACCGAAGTGGTGGATCATTCAGCGGCCACCTCAATCCTCGCTGCCGGTAAGCGGCGCCCACTTAGAGGCAGTACGTTCCACAGCAGGAGGGCAGATGGATCCCTTTGCTCAAGCACACCTATCCGAGCTCCTTGCCGCTGCTCGCATGGAGCCGACCAATCCGCCGCCTGATCCTGACGAGCACCGAGCGCGGACGCTCATGGCCTACAACGCCGCCCTTGAAGCCCTCAAGGGCGTCGGCGCCATTTCACAGGAGGAGATGGCGGAATGGAACAATCGAATGCGGGTGGTCTTGGGCAAGAAGCCCCTCGAGCCGCTGCCGCCGGGCACTGCCAGGCTCGTCAACTTCGGAGTGAAGAGGGCGCAACGACCCGAGCATCCCCCGGACCCGCCACCGGTCTCCCGATTCATCTGTCTGGTCCCCGCTGAGCTGTCCGACCGACCCTTGCCATACGGTGGTCGGATCCAGATTTTGGGCGTGGAGCTCTACAGCCACAGCGTTTCAGTCAATTGGAGGCTGGCACCACTGCCTGACCCCGAGGCCCTCTTCGCCGAGGAACTCGCCCAGCAAGAGCCCGACCTCGAGGATCTCTCCGACGATTTCAAGAAGATCCTCCGAGACAAACTGGTGGAGCGACTCCAGATGCAACGTCGTTCCCTGACCCTGAGCGACGATATGGGCACGCAGTACCTCTTCAGAAGCGGGGGTGGGGGTGGGGGACACAACGAACGACGGGGACATCAGGAATTTGCGCCGGGGGTTCCGTCACAGGCCCAGCGCCTAGTTGTGCATTGGGACGAAATGGATTTCGAGGTGCCATTGCCTAAGAACCGAGAGCCGTCATAACCGGTCCAAACCGCCGGTTCGGGGCGCACCGTGCGAATCCTCTTTGTGTCAAGACCCCTGTTCTGAGGTAAATCGGGCGCGGCCATTCGAGCCGCCACGGAATGGCGTAGCGGCGTAGGATTTCTCTGGGTTCGGGAGTGACTTCGCCGAAGAGCCGGCCGTGCAGGGTGAAGAGCCGGTCACGCAGGCTGCGAGTCGTTCCCTGATGTCCTCCCGGACCCCTTATTGAGCGTCGAGGACCAGTTGGCGATAGATAGCGTTCGAGACGTGGCGCTTGAGCGAACGAAGCGCCTCTCGCTTTGTCTTTCTTTCGCCAACTCGGCGCTCGAAGTAGATCCGACCCTGAGTGGTGGGTTGACGAATCTGGGTGATAGCCGTCATGTGGACGGCGTGATTGAGCATCCGGTTGCCTCGCTGGGAGACCCGGTGCACCACCCGACCCCCTGACGAGAACTCAACTGGCGCCGTTCCGTTGTAAGAGGCGTAAGCATCGCGGTTCGCGAAGCGCCGGACGTCACCGCTGTAGCCGATCAGCTGTGCGGCGAGAACGGGCCCGACCCCATAGATCTGTGTGACCGAGGTCCCCGACGCCTTGACGGCTTCTTTAATGCGCTTCTCCGATGCCTTGTGTTGGGTCTCGATGCGGCACAACTCCTCGTAGAGCTCAGTGGCGAGCTCGTAGCGAATCCGCTCCGTCGGGGTCGTGGGCTCGAGCCTCGCCAAGAAGGCCTCGGCGTCAGAAGCGTTCATTTTCTTGGCAATTCCGCCCGGAGCGAGCTCTTGGAAAAGGGCGTGGAGCCGGCAGACGACCCGGATGCGGTGACTCACGATGTCGCTGTTGCGCTTGGACAAAAGACGGAGCACCTCGGCGTGGTTGGCCGGCTCGACGACCCGCAGCCTCGGAGTGCGCAAGGCGGCCAAGGCGACCGAGAGGGCGTCGTTCGGATCATTCTTGTTGGACCTTTTCGTCGCCAACACCCGAACCCGAGAGGCCAGCGTCGGTGGCACGTCGAGCACCGACTCGCCTCGCGCCACGAGCTGTTGTGCCAACAGGTAGCCGAGGCCGCCGGCCGACTCGATGGCCCAGGTGCGCTTCTCGAATGGCTCGGCCCAGCTCAACAACTGGTCCAACTGACGACGGGTGGCGCGCACCTTTACGCTCGAGAGCGGTTCTTCGCCACCGTCTATGGCCACCGCGGTGTGCGAAGCCTTGTGGGGGTCAATGCCGATCACCACTTGCATAACTTCCTCCTTGGTCGTGTGGGAACCACGGAGGGCACTCCTGCTTGCAGATGGCTTGTGCTCGATCCTCTTATGAGCCACTCCGTAGCGAAGCCCGGTAGAGACGCCTTTCGCATGGAAGCCAACCAGCAGACGCTGGTGGCAGGCACTTCGAGAGCGATCTCACCCGGACTTCTCAACGCTACGGATCACCCGCAGGGTCTGCAGGAAGTCTCAAGCAGGCACCTCGGAGGCATGCCCCACTCGCATACTGAGTTGTCAAAGTGGGACAACTTGATGGCGCGCGCTGAAGTGACCGCAGGTGGACGGTTCCTAGAGCGGCCGCCGCAAACTAGGAACGATCAGGCACGGCTGTAATGAAGGCCGATCGCGCCGTCTTCCAGAATGGTGGCCTCGGTCAGACCCCAGGCCGAGTTCGGCAGTCCCTCGGCGAACAGGCGGAGGCCGCCCCCCAAAAGCACAGGAACCACGGCGAAACGCAGGTCGTCGATCAGTCCGGCCGCCAGCAGCGCGTGGATGATGCTTGCGCTGTTGATCACGAGGATGTCCCGGCCGGGAGAGCCCCGCAAAGCCTTGACTTCTGACTCAAGGTCGCGGGCAATACGAGAGTTCTCCCGTCTCGCCTCCTGAAGGGTGTGCGAGACCACCACCTTCTCCACGGTGTTCAAGAACACACCCAGGTCGCGGGTGCGCGGATCGGTGGCTGGATCAGCGGTGATCCCCGGCCAGACCGAATAGAACCCCTCATAGTTGGTGCGTCCCACTACGACCGTCGATGCGCCACGCCAGATCCCTTCGAAGTGCGCCGCCGAGGATTCTCTTCGGACATGCTCATACAGCCAGGTGTCCTGCGCGGGGCCTCCTGGCCCGCTGCTATAGCCGTCCATAGAGATCGTGACCCACGCCACGACCCGTCGCTCTTGTTCAGACACGTCAGTCCTTCTTTGTCGGCTGGCTCTGCAAGTTGACACGCATGATGATCGTCTCCTTCATTTCTTGATTCGCTTGTTGGGATCTGCGGGGTCACGAGTAGCTCAAGGAGCCAGGTGTCGTAAGAATTTCTCCGGTTTCGATCCAGGTCTTCAGACCTGAGAGGATCATGGGCCAGCCGCCGTAGATGGCCTCTTCGCCACCGTCGCGGAGTCGGTCGTGGGTAACCGTGAGTCGGCAGGAGTCACCCACGGGCTCGATCTCCCAGGTGACGCGTGAGGTACCTTCGGCCTTCGCGTCGTCGTTCCATAGGGCGATGAAGGATTGGACCAGCCGATGGGGTGGGTCAATGACAAGGTTCTCGCCCTCGGAGATGAGGTTAGGGACCTTCGGATTCCGCAGTTCGTAGCGAGAGCCTTCGGTCCAGTCCGATGTGACCTGGCACCCGAACTGGAACTTCGCTCTTGTGTCACCATCCGTGATCGCCTCCCATAAACGTTGCGGGGTGGCGCGGATGTAGATCTCAAAGACCTTTTCCATTGGTTCCTCCAATCCTCGTTTGAGTTCACTGAGCGAAGCCGTCCACGGCTCCGCGAATTTGCTGACCCAGCGGTCATGGACAAGACGGATCGGGACCGGGTTGAGAAAGTGAAGCTTTTCTCGACCTCGACGCCAGGTGACGACCAAGGCGGCGTCTTCCAACATCTGCAGGTGCTTCATCACCCCGAATCGGCTGATGCCGTAGCGAGCAGTGAGCTCGTTAAGCGACTGGCCGTCGTGGACGAACAACTGATCGAGCAGATCCCGGCGGGTCGGATCGGCAAGTGCTCGAAAGACGTTCTCCACCCGGAATACAATAGGTGACTTAATAGTCACATGTCTAGTTACGGAGCGGACTTCTTCGCGATCCCGGCTGACCCACGAGGCGGCTGACCAGCACCAGAGGTGTCTGTTCGTCCTCGGCTATTCGCGTTAGCTCCACACTGCCAAGATCGGCTGGCTCACGGACGTGGTCATTCTCCGCCAGGAAGGCCGAGAAACTTGCTCCCGCGAGCGGTTGGACCCTCCCGCGACTGACAATGGTGCGGATGGACGGCGCGATTGGCGTATATGCCCAAGGGTGCCCCAAAACGCGCGGGAGTCGGTGATCAATAGTGTCCCCATGCGCCGGTTCGGGGCGAGGGGGTCATACCTCACGGCCCGACGTAAAGCAGGTCGACACGACCCGACTCATGATGGTGCTGGTAGACGACCGTCATTCCGGTGTCTGGGACCTTCACGCTTCTGATCTCAGTCGGTTGACCCTCGGCAGGGAGCATCGGCGTGGATGGAGCAGCCCACGGGCCCGTCGGCCAATTCGGAGGAGATCCAGTCGGCAACCTTTTTCCATAAGCGGAATCCGGGATCGTCACGCTCTCCCCAGTCGTAAAGCGCACTGAAGTCGCCGAGCGGCACGACTCAGGCAGATCGGCGGTGGTCAGCCTTCTCGGCGACCGATCGCCGGCGGACCTCAATCATCTCCAGCATCGCTGGATCGCTCCGGATCTGCTCGGCTCGCTCGTCAGATTGCTGGTACCAGCCGGCAATCACCCGCATCACTCCGCCGTGATCTCCGGCCAGCCAAGCTTCCGTGAGCGTTCGTCCACCGAGATCTTCCTGCGCAGTGGCGTTCCACCATTCGTCCGAGTCGCCCGAAGAGGTCGCAATCCGGTCCACGAGTTCGTCGATCGCAGCTTGGCGGCGGGCCTGTTCGATCTGATTCAGCGGCGACGAACTCACGAAATCAGGCTACCGGGAGGGTGCTTCCGGAGGGCGGACAAACCACCGGAGAATCGATCTCGATTATCAGGGTCTCGAAAGGTCGGGAGCGTTGCCTCAGGTCGCCATCCCCGCGCTGTCCCCGCGCGGCACCGAAGAACGGGGGATGACAGGGGATGCCAACGGCGACCAAGAAATATGGTCCAACCAGGAGATTTACCGAAACTCGCAGATCAGCGACTATTTCAAAATTCCACCCAAAGGCGACAGGGGGTCAAGAGGTCCCGGGTTCAAATCCCGGCAGCCCGACTCGAGAGTGCAGGTCAGAGGATCGGAATCGCGAATCTTTGGTGCGGAATAAGTGCTCCGTGCTAACTGCTAACGGCGCCATCGGATGACATCGGATGACAACCCTTGGATGTGCTCTAAAACTGACGGAGATGCTTGACACTCCGGGTCTCCAAATCCCATGGAGATCGGATGACCGAGTGGGCGTGCACGCGAGACCGTGGCCCGCTCGTGGGCCGCACAGATCCGTCTGTCTCGCCGCTTCCGTCAACTCGCTGCGCACAAGAACGTGCGCTCGGTCGTGGCCGCCGGGATCTCGCCGGGATCTCGCCGGGTTCCTCTGGGCCGAGATGATGGCCAAGGACTGACACCGTGAGCTCCCGTCGCTCAGCGCGCGATCGGCGCCGCGTCTGAGCGAGCCCTCCACGACGCACCGGAGCACCGCCGCAGCAGATCTGATCCTCGCCGGCGTTACGTCCAGCGTCCTCTATTGGGAGGGCGTCGCGGACGCCCCTATTCAGAGGCAACCACCTGCGAATCGCTCTTTTGCGATTTCGACTCGCGTACATCATCGTGGCGGTTCTCCGATCCACTGCGCTCCGGCGCGTCGTCGATGGCTCGCTCGACCACCACCTCCATCCGTACGGGGACACGAGTAGCAGCCTCCTCCCGGTGTCAACACCGTTCGTCCTCACCCTTCGGGCTCTGGGCGCTCCGTGTGCACACCGGGGCCGCACCGACTGCTCAGAAGCAATCAGGCGCCGCACCTCTGGCGCGTCGCGGTAAAAAGACAGTGAAAGAGACCCTTGCGCGGGAGGTTGACAGGCCGTTCCACATCATCGCCTGCATGGTGGGCGGTTCCACCGGAGAATCAAACTGACGTTGGTCCCTATTCGTTCGCCGAACGGTGACAGAAAATGACCTCATGGCGACCACACTTGCCTTTGTTGCGGCTGTTGTCGTTGGCATCTGGGGAGTCGCCCACGCGTTTCCGACTCGTCAGGTGCTAGCTGGGTTTGAGCCCATTACACGGGACAATCGTCGGGTCGTGCTCCAGGAGTGGTTGGCCGAGGCATTCACAATGTGGGGACTGGCAGGAATCATCGCTTCAGTGACCTTCGTCGGCGGGACGGGATCCAACACCAGTCAATGGGTCTACAGAGCGGTCGCTGCGCTCTTGGTCGCATTGGCCGCACTCACCGGCCTGACCGGTGCCCGCACGCCTGTGATCTGGTTCAAAATCTGCCCCGTCCTCTTGACGATCTCGGCGGCGCTTCTGCTAGCGGCGAGCCTGATCTAACTATCACGCTCCGGATCCTTGATCTCGCGTTAGGGGTGAGTTCCATACGCCGGGACAGTGGGGCATGCCATCGACGTCCTGATGGCCGCCGAGCATCAAGGGCTACGTGGCGGGCAAGAGGCCGAGCACGCCCTCTCGAGGTTCGTAACCGAGGCAGCGGCTGGCGGCTCGGGAGTCGTAGACCCGGTCGATTTGATCGGGTAAGGGCCAGCCCAGTTTGTCAAACGCGCGGGCCACCTGAGGAGCTTTGCGTTGTATTGCAGTGGGCGCCGACTGGTAGAGCTCGGTGACATCGTTCTCATCGAAGAGAAGAGGTCCGGCGATGTTGAAGACTCCCGTCACGCCGGACCTCGCCAGGGCGATCACATGGGCGGCGGCGAGCAGCGCGTCGAACATCGGTGTCACGAAGATCGCCGACCACTGTCGTCCATTGTCCCGGCACCCGGTCGACGCCTCGAATGGTCCATCCGTGCGAGTAGGCCGCCGCTGCAATCGCGCTGCCCAGAGCGCCCGAGGTTCCAGTAATCAGGACCGTCGACTCTTGACCGGAGATGCTAGGACTACTGCCAGGAAATCGATCCGGACTCACCACCGATCATTGCGCCTTTTTCCGCGTTGGGGGAACTGCGGATGTTTCTAGGCTCCGATGGAGCGTGGAGCGGGGTGCTCGCTATCATTGCCGCCGGTTTGGGGAGAGAGGGGTCATGCCTCACGGCCCGACGTAAGGCAGGTCGATACGACCCGACTTATGATGGTGTTGGTAGACGACCGTGATTCCGGTGTTGGGGATCTTCACGCCTCTTATCTCCGTGGGTTGACCTTCGGGTGGGAGCATGGGGCCGATGGAGCAGCCCACAGCCTGTCGGCCAACTCGGACGAGATCCAGTCGGCAACGTTTCCACAACCGGAATCCGGGATCGTCACGCTCTCCCCAGTCGTACAGCGCACTGACGTCGCCGAGCGGCACTACTCAGGCAGATCGGCGGTCAGCCTTCTCGGCGACTGATCGCCGGCGGTCCTCAATCATCTCGAGCATCGCTAAATCGTTCCGTATCTGCTCGGCTCGCTCGTCAGTCTGCTGGTACCAGCCGGCAATCACACGCATCACCCCGTCGTGATCTCCGGCCAGCCAAGCTTCTGTGGACGTTCGACCACCGAGGTCTTCGTGCGTCCTGGCGTTCCACCATTCGTCCGAGTCGCCCGAAGAGGTCGCAATCCGGTTCACGAGTTCATCGATCGCTGCTTGGCGGCGGGCCGGTTCGATCTGATTCAGCGGCGACGGAGTCACGAAATCGGGGTAGTGGGCGGGGGTCTCAGGCGGGCGGACAAACCGCTGGACAATGCGGTATCGACCAGCACGGCCGATTTCGTTGCGTATGGCGCTTGAGCTCGGTGATTGCCTCCGACCAGGACAAATACGGGTCTCTCTGAGCAAGACAGTCGCCGCAACGTCATCGACTCACGAAACGCGGCAGGGAAATACTCTTTCAGGCGGAGAAGGCATCGCTCGCCGTCGAAAATGACTTCGTCGGTGTTCTCGGGGACGGGGGTGCAAACGACCTTCGTCGAGCACTGGGGGCCCTTGTCGGTTCACGAGCCACTCACGGCTGACAGTGGGATCTAATGGGGAACCCGCCTCGGAAGCGGCGCGGTTTAGCCGGATCTGAGGCCAGGCGGGAGCGTTTGGACCGGGCTTGAATATGCCAGATGCGGTCGTGGATCCCATGGGCATTGCTGGCACTCACGGCCCTCGCTGCGGCGAGTGCCGCCGTGGGGGCGACGGCGAATCATGGCGAGCCAACCCACGTAGACCTGATTAGCCCCTCGCACACTCCGGCCGGAACCCTGAAGATCCTGCCGACCAATGCACCGACAACCCTCCCACCGGAGGCCGGATACCGGGGCATCGAGAGCTTTTGCGCCGTCGCTCCTCTGACCGGAACCATCCACTACGACGGAACGAGAGGCGGACTGACAGGCGTTTTGACGGTGAGCGTTGGTGCTCTGCCCTCCAATGACGCTGTGAACGTCAACTGGTCGAACGATCACGTTCGAGTTACCGTGATCGCTTCGTTCGAGACCGACTCTCAGGGGCTCGCTATTCCGTCGTCCGTCGATGTCGGGCGCCTCGGAGAGGTCCGAGGCGTGGAGATCGTTCTCACGGCTGCGAGCGTTCCCAACCCGGTCTTGGGTCGCTTAGAACCCTGCTGACGAAGACGGGCGTATCCGCCCGCTGGGCCCTGACTCCGAAGGACGGGTGGGTACCCCAGTTCGTGGGATAGGTGAAACGCTCATGACGTGGACTGGACCGGATGGTTTGAGCAGATGATTGGCGAAAATCCGAGATGAGACGAGTATGTCGGACTCACCGTTGCCGAGGCCACTCAGCGAACCGGGAGCCAACATCTGCGGGTCGTGGACACGAATGAAGTGGAGGATGCCAATGCTAAAGGTAGAGGGTCGTGTTCACGTCCGACCGGCGACCCGACCGGGTGAACATCTTGGTGCAGGACGGCATTCTGACAGCAGCGGCGAAGTTCTGACCGACCTGCCCGTTCGCTGGCCGGGACGGTGGGGTAGTTGCCGGCCCGCCCTGGAACCGGGCAGGGAGGTCTCGCTAGGCTCGCTTTGCTACGAATTCTGAGTCCACCCGGTGCAATGATTTGCCGCAGTTGGATAGGGGGATGCCGTGGAGTCATACGTCGATGTTCAAGGGCATCCAACCTGGGTATCGGACGATGGATCGGACCTCTCGCCGGTGCTGTTGCTCCACGGCGGATTGCTCTCGAGCGGGAGCTCCTGGTCTGACTTGCCTGACCGGCTGCGTGAGCATCACCGGGTGATCATGTTCGACCGCCGGGGACACGGGTACACAGCGGATACCCCCGAACCGTTTCACTATCGCTCCATGGCGCGAGAGGCCGTCGCAGTCATCGAATCCCTAGAGATTGCACCCGTGAACGTCGTTGGCTACAGCGATGGTGCAAACTTGCTATTGCATGTGGCACTCGACCGACCAGAGCTGCTTCGAGCCATGGTGCTGATCTCGGGCAACTTCCACCACGATGCCCTGTACCCCGATGGGGAGCAGATGTTGGAGTCGTTTGACGAGGTCTCCGCGGCTCTCTATGCAGAATATTCACCTGACGGGGCGGAACACTGGCCGAATGTTGCCGCAAAGGGTTTCAAGATGGGCTTCCAGGAAGAACCTACGTTTTCCGCCAAAGACCTTGCACCCATCTCGACGCCGACGTTGGTATTGGCGGGGGACGACGACATGTTTCCAGTTGCACACACCGTCTCGATGTTCGATGCGTTGCCGAACGCTCAACTCGCGATCCTGCCAGGCACCTCGCATTTGGTGGTCTTTGAACAACCAGCCCTCGTGGCCGATTTGATCGATACGTTCTTCGCGACCGATGGAAAGCGCCAAACGCTGGCCCCAATGCGTCGCATGACGACATAGTCCGCCTTTCGCGGCCGACCCAAGTGAGCGCCTGATGCCCACGGTGCCTAGGTACGCCGGCACGGTGGAAGTCCTCGTGGAGCCACTCTCCCCCTGGCACGGATTGCTATTCGCAGGCGTCCATCATCACGACATCGGTGATCCGATCAGGTTGGATTCGAAAAGGAGTGCCTCCCATCGGGTATGCCCGGTATTCACTTTGCCGTGTCGCCTGGCCGCGCGGCATGCCAGAGTTACAGCCATGTCTGGGGGAATTAGGGTGGCGGCATCGGTCGCCCTCGTGGTGGCGGTGGGCGTGTGCGTCATATTGGCGCCGGAGCCGCCTGCGACGGCAGCGCCCGCGACTGGCACCTCGACCCCCACGCCCACCAGTGGACCGGCGAGCAAGTACGACTGCGCCCTGAGCATCCGACCCGCCGACGCTGACTACACCGGCATCGACGGCACCGCGTCGGAGATCGGCTGGGAGGGCAATCACCAGGGCGTCGTCACCTGCCTCGGCGGGACCTTCTACATCCAGGACACCCTGCTCAAGAACGACGCCATCGGCTTCGGCACGAACTACGGCTTCGGCATTTACGACGGCGGCCCGACCACCTGGACCGACGCCGACGGCTACCTCCCGGCGCAGATCACATCGTTCAGTCGGGATGGTGCCAAGGTCTCCATCACTGAGTTCTGCGACGAGGTGGTACTGGGTGGCGACGTTTTTGTCGCCGTCTACAGCAGGGTTGCCGTGACGAATCCGACAGACCATGTGATCGAGCCGGCCCCCCAGCCTTCACCCGGATTGGTGCCGCTCAATGCGGCGCCCGATGCGGTGTCCCCCCACACCTCGGTCGATCACGACTACGTGATCGCCTCGGACCGCTTCGGGGCAACCTACCCGTGGCCGAGCGCGGCAGCGCTGGCCGGTGCCGGCACGTTCGACCAGCACTTCGCGCACATGGCCGGCTTCTGGAACGACCAGCTGGCCGCGATCACCGGGATTAGTGTTCCCGATCGGTCCCTCGACGATGCCTACCGCAGCGGGTTCATCTACACCCAGATCGCCCGGAGTGGCGACGACCTGGACGACGGGGTCAACGGCTACGAGGCCGAGTTCAACCACGATGTCATCGGCATCTTGTCCAACCTCTTCAACCAGGGCTACTTCACCGACGCCGACGCACTCCTCCTCGAGGCGCGCAACGCAATGGAACAACCGGGCGAGGGCTTCTACAACGACGGGGTCTGGACGTATTCGGTGCCCTGGGCCATCTACCTGATGAAGACCGGAGACCTGGCTTTCGTGAAGCAGAACTTCGACTCGGAGGGACCTCTCGGTGCTGCGCAACCGAGCATCGAGGACACCGCCCACGCGATCGCCGCCGGCAGGACCAGCCCCACGGGGATCATGGCAGCCACCAACGACATCGACACGCAGGGCTACTGGACGACGGATGACTACTCAGCCCTCATCGGGCTGGCCGCCTACCGCTACCTTGCCCAGCGCGTGGGGGACGGCAGCGAAGCGACCTGGGCGACCGAGCAGTACGCGAGCCTGCTCTCGGCCACCAACAAGGCCCTGGACGCGACCATCGCCCGTTACCACCTCGACTACGTCCCCTGCTCGATCTTCCGACCGAACACGGCCAACCGGTGCAAGGATCCCAAGGATGCCAACTGGATGTCCCCGCTCGGCGCCTGGGCCTGGGAGGCGTCGCTCTTCGGAGCGCCGGTCAACGGCCCGGGCGCGACCATGATCGACGCCACTTACGACTACGGATTCGGCCGCCTCAAGGGCAAGCTCCCACCCAACACTTTCGGCGGATTTCCCGGCGACTACTACTCGACCGCGTACAACGCCGGCTACGGAACGGCCGGCCTTGCCAGCCAGCGTCACCGGGACCAGGGGATCTTGAGCTACGAGTTCATGATCACTCACAGCCAGAGCGGCCCGTATTCATGGTGGGAGAGCTCATCTGCCCCCTCGACCCAAAACCCGTGGATCGGACTTCACCCGGCGACCGGGCAGGGCGCCTCCCCGCACGCCTGGGGAATGTCACAGGCCAACGGGGTGCTCCTGGCCTCGCTGGTGGCCGTGCACACCAACGGCGCCCTCGTCGTCGGCCGGGGAGTCGCCCCCCAGTGGCTCGGCAACGGTCGGTCCATCTCGGTGACGAACTTCCCGACAACCGATGGCCGGAGGCTCAGCCTCAAGATTTCGTCGAGAGGCCAGTCGGTATCGCTCACGTTACGCGGGAAACCACTGACCGGCCCGGTGCTCTTCCAGCTGCCGCAGTTCGTGAACAACATCCAGTCCACCTCGACCGGTCGGATTCACCAGGGGAGCGGGACCGTGACGTTGTCACCGGCCACCAGGAGCGTCACCGTCCAACTGCGGACGCCGCCCGGGGGCTGAGCACGTAGGGCTATCTTCTCATAACGATGAAGACGGATCCGTCGTCGTGATGGGTCCAGTTGATCACGCCGCTCCGTACACCGGGTCCCCCATGTACTCATTGGCCGCAGCTTTCAGGGTCGCCCAGTACGCCGGTTCGGCAACCACTGCCTGAGGCTCAGTACGCTCTGGTCGTGGCGGGTATTCGTTGGTGGTGTCGGCATCGTGGCCCGAAGATGCGGCGTTGCTCAGAGTGTGGATACACCTGGCTCATGCCGCACAAGGAGCCACACGCACACTTTTCCGAGGGCATCGAACTCACCCCGCATCTTCAGTCAGCGGCTCACCTCGTTGGAGAACAGACCATGAGCGAGGCTGAAGGGGATGCTGAGGTCAGGGAGGCTCTGAGCCACTGCCCCCAATGTGGCTCCGGTCATTTCACCGAGTACCGGGCCGGCGGGAATTCTGGGAGTGGATAGGTGCACCCAGGTGCGGGCGTCCCCGCTGCCGGAAGTGGGGCGTCCTGTACTCGCACTTTTGGGCAGGCCACCCAGTCGTCAACGACCATCAGGTCGGTGAATTCCGGCGCACCTTCGAAGATCTCCAACATGGTGGCCCTGGCGACCTGAAGGCCCTCCTGACGTCGGGGTCGTTCTCGCGCGCTCGAGACTTCTCTTCCAACGAGGGTGATTATCCGGGTCGGATCATTCGTATCTCGGGTTGTCGTCGTATGCACGAGGCCTGAACCCGGCTGTTCAACTGCCCGCAATTGCGTGGCCACCTTCGGCAGATCGGCTTCCCTGCCTGGCTTCAAGCGCATAGTGATCATTTGTGCCCACATTTCGACGGCCCTTCTTAGACGGTGATGGGGAGACAGTTCTTCAAGTAGAGCCGCTGGCCACGGCGCTGGAGGCAACACGCTGGCTGCCCTTGTCGCCGGAGATGCCTTCCCAAGCCCGCGGGTTTGCCCCGGGGTGGTTGTTTAGCAAACCAGACGATGGACCTCGGTGATCGTCACTTCGGGCTCGCCCATGCGTGATGGGTCGAGGCCTCTTGCCGCGGCAACCTTGGCCATGGCTGGCATCAGTGTTGACTGGACGAACCGCTCAAAAGCCTCGACCGACTCCCACACGTCGACGCCGTGAGCAAGTCCGTCCTTCTCGAAGTGCACATGCACGATTCCGCCGGGCGGGAGTTTGGCGTCGACTCCCATTTCGTCGGTGACGGCGTCGAGCAACTCGATAGTCACCCCGGCCGGAAAGACGTCCTCAATCAAAACGGCCATGAGCAGTGCTCCCTTGTCGTAGTTCTGCGCACTTCGCAGTGGATTCTCTCTCATGACATTCTGTGAATCCGCCGTTACAGATGCGCGTCACCTGTGAAACTGCAGGTTGTCCCATCGTTAGCCCCAATGAACACGCCACAGACGGCGAATTCGTGGCAACGGTGACGCCGCCCCGGCACAAGCCGATCTCATGGAGTACTGACAGTCCATTTTCGAGAGGGGAACTGATCGACAAGTTGACGGAACTCGGCTTCCACCTACGAGGTATTGCTTAGGCCGTGCACTTCGGTGATCCGAGTTCACCGCCCAGCGAAACGCGATGGAGAGGGCGTGCTTTTGTCCGGTGCTGCCGGTCAAGGGTGTTCTTGTGGCGGGGCCCTTCCTGTGTCATAGGTGACCTCTCCTCTCGGCGGATGAAATGGTGGCGCGATTGGGTCGGTGACAATGGTCGCGGACGAGATAGCGGTACTCGTCAGAAATGCGCTGGCAGCAGAGGACCTCTCAGCCTTAGCGATCTGACGCAGATGTGGATGCTGGGCCAAGGGATCCTCGACATCCCGACGCAATGGAAATCCCTGCGAACCTCAGCTGTAAAGTGCCAAGATTGCTAAGTGTCACGCCCGACGAGAGATATGCCGTGGTTGACGGGTGCTACCGCCTCATCTTCGTCTCTACGTGCAGGCCTCAACGCCTTAACCTTTGTCTGCTTCGCTGCACTCGTCATCGCATATTTCTGGCTGATTGATGCCTTCGCGGTAAACACGATCTGGGTAGATCAATGGAGCGACCTCGCCCTTATCAAGCAAACGTACTCGGGTCATCTGACCCTCTCGGCGTTGTGGGCGCAGCATACGGATAATCGGATCCTCTTTCCCAATCTGGTCGTCTTGCTGCTTGCAAAGACGACCCATTTCAATGTGGTCGACGAAGCATTCCTGAGCGCCTGTCTGCTCGTTATCGCGACGACGCTGCTGATCGTCGGCCACCGACGACGACTCAAATCGACCCCATGGATCTTCTACCTGCCCGTTGCAGTAGTGATGTTCTCATTTGTGCAGAACGACAACACTCTCTGGGGATTTCAGTTCGCCTGGTATCTCGTGCTGCTGGCTCTGAGTGTGGCCTTGGTCCTTTGTGACGACCCAAGATGGAACTGGCTCGTTGCGGCCGGAGCAATGATCGCTGCCGTTATCGGCAGCTACTCATCGGTGCAAGGTCTCCTCATTTGGCCTGCGGGCCTCGTACTCCTCCTCCTGAGACGCCGCCCGCCACCCTTCGTGCTCATTTGGATCGCAGCTGGAATCATGACCACAGCCATCTACTTTATTAACTTCGACACGCAAACCGGAGCCAATAGTGACAGCTACGTCCTTCACCATCCGATGCAAGGAATTCGGTTCTTCTTCTTTTCGGTCGGCAACGTCACGGGTGCCCATGGCGGAAACGGATCAGTGCTGCTCGGTGTCCTGATCTTTGTGATGGCTGTCGGACTGAGTTTCTCAGCCCTAATCCGGCCGAGAGGAGACGACGCCGCACCGTTGGGCATCGCCTTAATCTGCTATGGACTTCTGTTCGCACTTTTCATCACGGATGGACGTGCTGCGGCTGGGTTGAACGCCGGAGGCGCCAGCCGGTACACGACCTTCAACCTTTTGACACTGGTTGGGTGTTACCTCGTGGTTGTCAGCCGACGGGGTGCAGTGTCCGGGGAAGAGAGGAAGTTCCGGGTCCTGTATTCGGGAAGCCTCGGACTTGTTGGCGTGGCCGTATGCCTCGCACTAGTTCTCGGGACGATAAATGGACTTGGTGACTCCGCCTCATGGCAGAAGCAACAGATACAAGCATCTGAGGTCATCGTCAATATCGCTCGAGCACCCGACTCGATGGTCGAGCGCGTCCTCAACGTGAACCCGTATTACGTATCGCAAAGGCGTCATCTCTCAGCGTTCGCCAAACAGAACAGCCTGAATTTGTTTGCAGACGCTGACACTGTCGGTCTCTATCGACGGGCTGGGCTGCCTTACGATGCCAAGTCACTCATGACCGCGATGATGTGGCCCAAAGATGGAGGAGGCGTCAAGGGTGTAGTAGTCCTGCTTGCAAGCGCAAGCAGTGATTACGGCATCGCGAAAGTCGACTTTGAGGTCTCCGGGGCAACGGGGTACCGAACGGAGCTGAGCGGCACAAAGAGTCCTTATGGATGGCTCGCAGAGTGGAACTCGACAGGCCTGACCCACGGAAGGTACGTCATTTACAGCGTTGCATATGACAACGCGTCACATCGAGCAAACAGCGGGACTGTCGTTGTGTCTGTCGGAGGCTGACCCTCGACTATTGGGTTCCGGGACGATCACACACCGAGAGAATGCGACGGACACCCCACGGCGAATCACTGATCCCGTGCAAATGCCCAGCTGGCGAATGAGGGTCTGGAGCTGCTCGCGCGAGGGCAGGTGGGCCAACTCAACCGCGCGAGCGAAGAGTGCAGATCGGTTCAGGTCCGCTGAAACCGTTGGCCCGGGGGCTTGCGCGAGACCGCCAGTGCGAGCTCGCTTCAGAGCCGTCGGCGCGATCCTGCGCGTCTCCCGGGGCGTAAGAACAGAAGCATCCTCGTTCAATTGACCGGGTGGTGCTCACCATGGGGCCGTCTTCGTGACATCTCCCCCGGAACGATCCCGCAACGTTAGTGTGAATGGACATGGGCACCGTTCGCTTATGGCGGCAGCTCGACCGAGGATTTCGGGATCGCTTGCAAGTGAATCCGCCGTGGTTCCAACCGTCCCTTGTTGGTGTGGTGGCGCTCGGAGCCATAGTAAGGATCGCCTACGCCTTCTCGGTTTGGTCCCACCCTCTACCGGGCGATGCTCATCTCTTCCATGTGACTGCTGCGGGCATTGCGAACGGAAAGGGCTACGACACCTTCCAGGGTCATCCGACAGCGGGACACCCACCGGTCTTCCCGTTCTTGTTAGCCGTCTTCGATCTTGTCGGCCTACGGTCGGTCGGAGCGCAACGCATCGCTGTCTCCATTGTCGCTTCGGCGGGAATACTTCTGGTGGGGCTGCTCGGGCGAAAGGTAGCTGGAGCAGCGGTGGGGATTGTCGCCGCGATGATCGCTGCGCTAGATCCCCTTTGGGTTCAACCGAGCGGCATTCTGATGAGCGAGAGCGTCTACCTCATCGCGATTTCAGGGATGCTGCTGATGGCCGTCCTTTGCATCGAGCGACCCTCCATCTGGCGATTCGGAAGCCTTGGAGTCCTCATCGCCACCAGCACCCTGATTAGAAGCGAGGCAGTCGACTTCATCGTACTTCTCGGTGTCCCAGTCATCTTGTTAGCGGTCGGCGATTGGCGTAGACGGATCCATATCGGGCTAGCCATGGCCGTGGGCTTCTTGCTTCTGATCACGCCGTGGCTCGTCCGAAATGAAATCCAGCTCGGCGGCTTGTCGCTGTCCACCAACGGTGGGGTGACGCTCGATGGGTCTTACTGTCCCCCCACCTTCAACCCGAACGAACCCTCCTACGGCAGCTACAACATCATCTGTGCGCTCACTGACGATTTCGCAGTAGTCCAGAACACCAAGCCGCCAGATGGAGCGAGATTCTGGACTGAGCTGGCAATAGATCGGGCGGACACCAGTAAGGCCGAGAGTTTCGCACGCAACCACCTGAGCGACATCCCTGGAGTTGTCGTCGCTCGTGAGTTGACCGTGTGGGGGTTCGGAAATCAGAACTACCAGCTCGCTGTCGCGGTTGCCGAAGGACGCGTGCGCGGCTACGAAGAGGCGGGCAGGATCCTCTACTGGGTGTTGCTGCCCTTCGCGATCCTCGGAATAGTGGTGCTGGCCAGAAGTTCGAGGAGATCCTTTGTCGTCATCACGGTACCCCTCGCCGTGGTCGCCTTGAATTCCGCCATCTTCTATGGAAGCACCCGGATGCGAATAGCCGCGGAACCGTCTCTCGCGCTACTGGCCTCTATCGGCATCGTGGCAGCGGTCTGCCTCGCGCTCGACCGCAATCATCTACGAAGGTTGCGGCGTGTCTGAGGCCCGATTCGCAACACAACATCCAACCGACGAGTCTGTCGTCCTTTTGGGGAGACGCGTTGATATGCAATGGACCAAGGCTCACCTGGCACGTGTGACGCAAGGTGTTCGTCGCAGAAGTCCGCAGACTCAGTTGCCGACATGGAAGGTGACGGGCTTGCTTCGCCCCACGTCGCCGCCAGCGTCGACGGCCACGCTTTGGATGGTGTAGGTGCCGTCGGGAAGCGTCTTGGTGTCCAAAACCGCGGTCCAAACGAACACGGACAAGTGAGCTGAAATCGTCGTACTCTGCGCCATGCCGTCGATCGTGAAATGGACGCCCGTCGTGGCGAAGAGGCGATCAAAGCTAATCGCAACAAGGTCGACCTCCCCGCGCTCATCGCTCCCGCCTGTGGGACGCGCGACTTTGGTGGTGAGAGACGGTAGCTGTATCGTCCCGCCAGTGGGTCCCCGTCGCCAGAGGACGAAACTGCTATCGCCTTGGCTAACCCACCACACGCGAATAATATGGAACCCGTCGCGATGGGCAGCAGATGCAACTGCAGCTTGGTCCACCAAGGGGTCGTAGGAGTCGGAACTCGAACCGGTGAGCAGCATCCTTACGCGAGCCAGTTCTCCGATGGCCACCTGAGTGCCATTCAGGGTCGGCGGCGGAACGACCAGCGAAAGTGGTGTGACCTCGCCATTCCAACGGATCCCGTTGACGTTGAGGATGTCATTTTGTTGAGCGACCAGCGTCGAAGACGAGCCGATGAGTCCCGCCGCCTGAGCAGTTATCAGATCGGAGTTGGTCCGGAAGTTGCCTCCCACGCCGACCACACCGTCACGGTATGGGGCAACGGGCCACCACTGTCCGCTTCCTGTCGCTTCGGCGACCAGGCCGACGGCCAAGACACCGGCGAGGACCACACCCAGCAGCGGAAGAATGCGCCAAGGCATCTGCCCGAGGACGGCGGCGGCCAGCAAGATGAGAATCACGATTACGGGCAGGCCGAAACCAGTACCTCGGTTGGAGCTAGTAGACAGGACGAGGGTGGTGAGCAGCGCCCAGAGCGCAAGCGTCCACAGGGCATTGACCTTCAAAGTGCGATGGTGTCGCAGCACAGCCCAGAGCGCGGCGAGCAGGGCGATCCCCAATGCCCATGATTCACCCCACCCAAGTTCGGAGAGGCTCCACCGGGCACGTTGGCCGATGGTCGTCGCGTCGAGAGCGAATCCATGAGATGTGAAGCCGGAGGATGACTGATAGCCGGCACTCTGGAGGTACTGGATGGCCGCGTGTCCCGACACCAGCCACCAGGGGCCGGCCAAGACCAATGTGGTCACCACTGCGCCCAAAGCCGGCAGACGGAGAGCGTGGCCATGCTTCACGATGTCGACCATCAGATCGATGACGACAACCACCACAAGAGGAGCGACATAGACAAAGGACATTGATCGCGACAACAACACAACCGCAATCGCCACACCGAAGAGGAGCGACCACTTCCAATTCCGAAAGTGTCGGCTCCGGATATACGAATAGAAGGCCCACACCAGTGCGGCAGCGGTGGGCATGGCGAAGTTCAACGTGACTGCATAACTCGACACATCCTCATTGAGTGCAACGACCAGGGCGGCCACCATCGCTGCCAGAGGTGATATCCACAACCGGGCCAGGAAGTAGGAGCCTGCCACCAGGATCAACAAGAAGGGGAGTTCCACGGCCATGGCGCCGTAAACACCGCTGACAGCCGCACCAGGCGAGGCCACTGCGGGGACCAACGGGGATGTCATCCCCGTGTGGAGGAACGAACTCACGAAGTTTCCGTTCCACAGACTGTGAGCCACACTGGCGTAGAAGTAGTCGTCCACGTCGGCCTGATGGGCCTGTACTCGGGCCACGAATAGCACTATCCATACGGCTGCAGTTACGAGAATGGCGACAATGAGGAACTGGGCGTGACGTCGGCCCGATTCTGGCTTGACCTCGTGCGAGCCGTTTTGATCGGCGATCGTCGATTCAGCCAGCGGCGTGCTCATGACACTTCCGATGGTCGACGTGGTTCTCTCCTGATTTGGAAACGAGGTCCTCCATTACTAGGAACACCATTGTCATTCGGTGTCCTCATTCTCGTGCGGTCGAGGAAGACCTCAGCACCACCGTGAGTGGATCGCGTGGCCGGCGCGATTGGTACGGTCGTTGATTCGCCAACGATGCTTCGAGGAGGAGCCGCTGAAGTGGGTGACGAGGCAAAGCCTCCAAACCGCCCCGCTTGGGATGCACGTGTCCTCACGTCGCGACCGCCTTCTCATCCCCATGACGGCAGAACTCCAATGACTGCGTCGGATTCAATGACCCCGTGACTCACGCCGCGAAGGTTATAACGAATACCTTTCGTACCCAACCGGGGGCTTTTGAAGGCCCTTGCGAGTGGACGACGCCGAACCCGAGATCTTGTCAAGCGCCTACGCATTGTCAACGGGAGCTAGTGAACAGAGAGTGGGTGACGCAGCTGGCATCAGCACCAAGAGCCTTGTTCCCGCTGGCACCGAGTCGGCGCCGAAATGAGAATTGTCGTCGCCCCTAGACTGAGCCGCCGAGCTGCAACGCCTCCGCCAGCACGCGGACCAAATATACCGAATAGCTGCCGGTAATGTGCCAGTCGTCCCAGTAGACCTCGTACTTTCCGATGACCGCCGTGCACGTGGACGAACAGAACCACGGGATGACGTTGACATACCGGGCACCGACCGCCGCCGCGGCCTTCTCTTCGGCTTCGTTGAAAAGGGGGACATACCCGGACAGCCGTGCAGAGCAGGCCTGCACGTCGTCGGCATGTTGGGAGAGACACTGAGGCCCGCTCCGCGGGAGCGTCGGTTGGTTCCCGAGGATGGTGACATCGCTCGACGGCACGCCGAGCTCACTGATGGTCCGCTCGAGGCCCGCGGTCCACTGGCCGCTGGTGTACTCGACACCGTTGGGCCTCGTCCTGACCTCCTCCGTGATCACCACAAGATCGGGATGGAGGGCACGGATCCTGCTGACGGCGAAGTTGTGGAACTGGTTGCATTGGGTGAATACGCCGCCCGGGCTACCGAAGCCTGCCGGATTGGGATAGGGAAGGTCACTCACAGGGCAGTCGCCTTTCCCGAGGTAGACCAGCCTCCAGTGTGCGGCATCGGCCGCCAGGTTCAGCGCCGTGAACCACTGGCCCGCATGCGAATCTCCGTAGATCACCATGGTGTGGCTGCCCTTGGGATCCCCGAAAAGGCATGCTGGCACGCGCCATTGTGCGTAGCTCGTCCAGCAGGGGGCCGCCGGCCCTCCAAAGTCGAGGGGAACCGAGGCTAGTGACGGGGTGAGGTCGGTGGGCAGGATCTTGATATGGGGAGCGGCGCGAACGAGCTGTTCCACATCGGCATCGTTCCTGGCAACGTCGTCGGTCAGTTCGCGTTCGACGTCCTTGGCGCTTGCCACTATGTGGATCTGCGCGCCGCCGTGGATATGCAGCTCTACGGTGCTCACACCCACGCTCACCACGATCAGCACCAGACCGAGCGCGATCGGCGCCCACCGGCGATGACCAAACGAGGCATGGCGGAGTGGGTTCTCGACCACCGAGTAGGTGATCGCCGCAGCGCCCACTGCCACAACGAGCCACCAGACGTTTTGTCGAAACGGAAGGCTGCTCCGGCCGGCTGATTCGGCTGCAAGGATGAGGATGGGCCAGTGCCAGAGATAGAGGGAATAGGAGATCTTCCCGACCCACTGGAGCGCACCGGTCCCGAGCACCCACTCGGCACCGAGCGCCGGTGCGCTTGTCCCGCCTGCGATCACGAGAACGGCCCCGAGGACTGGAACGGCGGCGACCGATCCCGGGTATGGAGTCGTCGGGCCGAGGACGATCGCGCTGGCGGCGATGGCGCCGAGTCCGACCCAACTCGCCATGATGCCGAGCCGGCGCGGGATGACCAGGAGCCACGGCGTCGCCACCGCCAGGAGGGCACCGAGAGCGAGTTCCCACGCCCGGGTCAGCGGTGAGAAGTAAGCGACGGTCGGGTCCGAAGCCGTCTGGGCGACGGAGAGAGCGTACGATGCAACAACGATTACACCGAGGCCGATCCCGAGACGCGCTCGCTGTGCAAGCTGCACCGGGAGGCCAACGAGCACAAGGAAGATCGCGGGATAGACGATGTAGAATTGTTCCTCGACCGCGAGCGACCAAAAATTTAGCAACGGTGACGGTGGCGCTTGCGCGGTGAGGTAGTTCGTACCGAGCGAGGCAAAGTGGAAATTCGCGAGAAACACCGCGGTCCACCTGCCGTCAATCGCCGTGTGGTTGCCACCTACGATCCCCAAGACGGCGTAAGAGCCGACCACGGTGACCACGATGACGAGCGTCGCGGCGGGGATGATGCGTCGGCTGCGCCGACCATAGAAGACGCGAAGAGAAGTCGACAATCCAAGGGAGCGTTCCCGCAGGAGCACACCAGTGATCACGAAGCCGGAGATCACAAAAAACACGTCGACACCGACGTAGCCACCACTCAGGGTCTTCAGCCCGGCGTGGTACAGCACCACGAGCACGACCGCGACGGCGCGTAGTCCTTGGATGTCTGGGCGGAAGCGCCGGTCGCCAGGAGCAGTGCCTGCTTCATCGGTCGCAGTAGGCAGTGGAGCGTCGACATTCGGGCCGGTGATCCTCATGGATGGAGAACGTCGGACTTGTCGGCCGCAAGGATCCTATTCGCTGCCCTTGGTCCGTGAGGATGATCGCTTCCCGGGGGGTCTGAGTCGGGGACTGGAGCGCCTCGCTGCCGCACGGGACGGGCATCACGCCGAAGGTCCCGAGAGGGAGGGTACCTTCCGATCGATCGGTGGACGACCAGCTCGGCGTCCACCACGAGGATGCGCACGGGCACAGAAGTTATCGCGGGCTTCGCTGCACTTGCGGCGGTAGCCATCCCAAGGGCGCCCGGTGCTCGCCGCCGCAGTCCTCGTCGGGCCTTCGACGCCAGTCCCGACCCCCGAAGCTCTTGGGTCTTCGATGTCAGAACGTCGGCGGATTCACCGTGTCGGCCGGGGGTCGTGGGAGGTTCCTCTACCTGATGAAGAACGAGTCCACAGCGATCAGTGTGCCAGCCGTTCCGGCGCTTGTCTGATTGGCGCGAGGTCCCGAAAGGTGCATCATGTGGTGCAATGGTCTCACGGCGTGATCCAGCAACTTCCGGGGCGGGGGAGCCACGAACCGCCATCGTCTTCGTCTGGGCTTTCCTTGGAGTAGGCACCATGATCTGTGCGTGGTCATTCGCCACGCCGATCGGGGCGGCCCCTGATGAGCCCGCCCACATCGCTCAGGCAGTCGCGATCGTGCGCGGACAATTCGATGAATCGACTGGGCAAGGATCGCTCGCCAGGGTCCATGTACCAGGATGGGCGGCGCAGAATGCCATCTCCTGCTTCGTGAACTCCGATCTGTTGGCCCGCACGACACAGACCGGTCTCGCGTTGCCGTGTGCCGACACCTTGAGCGACACAAGGAAACCGGCTGTTGCGCTGACTCAGTTCTCGAACGCCCCACCGCTGTACTACGTCGTGGCAGGGATTCCGTCCTTGTTCCTTTCGGGGCCGTCCGCGCTCTATGCGATGCGCCTCATCAGTGCTCTCTTGAATGCCGGCCTTGTCGCAATAGGCATCTCGCTCCTCGTCCGCTATCACCCCCGCCGAACCCCCCTGGTCGGGGTCCTCATCGCTCTGTCGCCGATGGTGCTCTTCTTGATGGCTGTCGTGAGCTCCAGCGGCCTCGAGATCTCCGCCGGGTTCGCGACATGGTGTGGCGGCCTGTGCGTCGTCGAACACTCCCAGCTACCACGCGCCCTGGCAATCTGGACGGCGCTGGCCGCGGTGCTGCTCGTCCTCAGCCGGCCGACCAGTCCGCTCGACGTCGCCATCATCACGGTCGTCTTGGCCTTTCTCGTGGGCTGGCGGGGGCTACGAGAGAGGCTCAACCCGACTCTGGTACCGCTTTGGAGTCCCGTGGTGGTGGCCGTGCTCGCGACGGGCTGCTTCCTCGCCGCCTTCGGCGCGCCTCCACTCATCGGCGTCGCACCGCATCATCCAGCCAGCCTTGTCTCCAACATGTGGACGACACTGCGCCTCAGCGGGGTTCGACTCCGCCAGTGCATCGGGGTCTTCGGATGGCTCGACACGCCGGTCCCGACCTGGGTCGTCATTGTGTGGACCTCGTGCGTCGCCGGATTGACCGCTCTGGCCTTGGCGTTCTCGGCGGCTTGTCGACGTGCCCTACCCGTCTTGGCGCTGTTGATCCTCGCCATGGCCCTCGCGCTCGGAATCGCCCCGGATCGACACCATCAACGTATGGTGGCAGGGACGATACTGGCTTCCTGTGGTGGTCGGGTTCCCGCTGGTGGCCTCCACCTTCCAATACCCGTCCCGATCGCAAGGATACCGCCGAACCGAGAGGCAATGGGTCGTTCCGGCTCTTGCACTAGGAGTTGGACTCGTCCTTCTCGTTGCTCAGGTTGCGTCGTTCGAGCGCGCGCTCATGCGTTACGAGATCGGCCTCGGTGTACGGGCGGGAGCACCGACGATTTGGTTGCCGCCCGGAGGTCATGACCCCGTCGTGGTCGCCTTCGGTTTCGGGGCGGTCGTGACACTGGCGCTCACGGTATTCATGATGTTGCCTCGGATGAAGACCGAAGGCATGAGCGCCTGACCATCATCGGAAGCGGATTCAGCTTCAAGGTTAGGGCCAGCTGCCGCTCGGGGCTTTCGTATTTCCCGCGCTGACCGTACGCAGGATTTCCTCAAGGCGGTCCAATACGAGCAGGTGCCCTTCGCCAGGGCAGTCGTGCATGCACGCCCCAGGAATCAACTCCGCCTGGAGGCGACCATGTGAAATCGGGACGTTGCGGTCGTCATCACCATGCCAGACATGGACGGGGGTTGTGATGTCTCCGAGGCGAAACCCCCAGTCATGCGCAAAGAGTGAGAAGTCTTGTGCAGCTGCCTTCGCGCTCGTCGCGGGGGCACGGCGATAGGAGTCGATGTACGCCGATCTCACTTCAGGGCGGCTCATGATCTCGATATCCGAACTGGGCAGCTGACCAGAAGTGGCTCGGATCGCCATCTCCGGCCAGCGACGAAACAACGAACCGCTCAACGAAAACAGTGGGGAGACGAGATGGCGAGACCTGCGTGCCAACCGTGTGATCAGCCGGTTGAAGATCACCATTTCGGCTTCGGATCCCGGTTCCGCCAATGGGCCTACTGCACTGACGAGGGCCAACCCCCGCACTCGAACGGGAAGAAACCGAGCACATGCCGCAGCGTGTGGGCCACCTCCTGAAATTCCGACCACCGAAAACCCCTCGACGTGCAGGTGGTCGGCAAGGCGGGCGATATCGGACGGCCAATCAGCTAGCCGACGAACCCGCTGAAACGTGCTGTGGCCGTAGCCCGGACGATCCACGGCGATGAACCTGACTCGAGCGGCATTGATCGCGCCATCGTCGAACGATATTTGGAGGCGGGACCCCGGGGTTCCGTGAAAGACGAAAACCGCTGGGTCGTTCACGTCGCCAAGCTCGAGCCAGGCAAGCTCTCGACCGTCGGGTAGTTCCATAACCCTCGTGTCACTCATCTTCCATGACGGTAGTCGGGCCCACAATGACGTGTTGCTTCCGACCGGTGATCCGGAACAGGTGAACCCGCTCGGTAGCCGGATGTCCTAGGAGTGAGTGACCTCCAGTGCCCTCGGAGACGATATCGAGGAGTCGGGCACTTCAGGTCAGTCTCGTCGTCAATCACATGGGTTCGGACGGGCGCTCCGGCTGCCCACGGTTCGAAGTTGGCCATCGACATTCAGCTTTGAACGGAGCGTGACGTCGCGCGGTCAGAGCTGCGTGTCGTCATGGGTGAGCCAACAGCTCCGCGTTGCCTTGATGCCTTCCGCATCGGCGGATTCTTGGGCGTCAACAGGATCGCGGGGAAGTACAGCTAGCCGTTCTGACAGACGATCTGGGCCGTGTCGCCGGCGGTGTTGCCCGCCAGGGTGGTCACTTCGCTGTATTGCTCGGCGGTTGCGCCAGCGGCGACAGTCAGCTCAACGGGGCCGAGTTCACCGAGCTGCATCGACCCATGGAGCACGAGAACTTCGCAGGTTGCGAGCTGGGGTTCACCCGTCTTGTTCGTCGCATCCCATTTGACCATGTCCCCGAGTTGGCTGGTGGAACTCACCGAAACAACACTCGTTCTGATGGCGGGACGCGAGACTGAGCTCGATGTGCTTGTACCAGTTGTCGGGTTGCTCGAACACCCGGCGCATGCGATAGCGGCCACCACCAGGAGTCCTGTCCAACCGGTCCGCACGAATGGACCGTAGTCAGCAGTTCGGCCGCCGGTCTAGACAGCTGCGAGACCAGCAAATACGGAAGGTGAAGCCGCCCACCTCCAAGGGGAGCTCCATGCGGCCCTGCCTGCCTCATCGAACCGGTGGCGTTCTGCGCGGCCACGTTGTTGGGCAGGGCGGGTCATCGGGTGACGACGACCGAACATGGCGCGTTCCTCACGACATAGTCGGAAACGGATCCGAGAAATGCTCTCTTCAGGCCACCTCGGCCCCGCGACCCGACGACGATCGCCGCGGCGGCCACTTCCTGTGCCAGCTGGCACAACGCAGGGCCGGGCTCACCCTCGATAACCAGCACCTCCAGGCCGTCGGGCAGGGCCCCTCGTTCTCGGAGTGCCGAAATCGTGGCTTCCGCGGCCGCCCGGCTCCGGTCTTGAGCCGCCCGGCTCTGCTCGTCGAACTCGCCCGGAGTCAAGCTGGCGGCGGCATGACCCGTTTCGTCGTCGGCCAACGAAGGATCCGGACCGTCCGTGACGGAGACGACGAGCACCCGATCGCACGGCTTGAGTATCGCGAGACCTGCTTCGCCTGCCTCGATCGAGAGCTCTGAACCGTCAGTCCCCACAATCAGGGTCTTCATAACTCTCAGGCTATCAATGAGACTGTTCGGCTCGAAAGCGGGCGGTCGGCAATTCGCGAACGGGCCTGCTCAGAAGGAGAACGAGCTCCCCGCCTCGAAAATCCCTGACAGCCCCGGTGGCGGACACTTCTGGCACGGCGTACCAGCGACGTCACTGGTTCAGGAAAACGACCTGGTTCGCCCACTCTTCCGCCAACATCGCGAAATCCAATTCATCCGTCCACCCGTCATCCGACCATGTGCTCTCCACGAGGCGCGCTTCCCGCCGCATCCCCAGTCGCTCTGCGAGATGTATCGAACGCGTATTGCGAGCATCGATCCTCGCAACGACACGATGGAGGCCCAATCCATCGAAGGCGAGCTCGAGCACAGCGCGTGCGGCTTCGGTGCCAAGGCCCTGGCCTCCAAAGGCAGGGTGAATGACCCACCCGATTTGCCCGCTGCCATGTGAAGTGCTCGTCCACATCAGCATCACATCCCCGACGAGCTCGCTGGTTGACCTCATTTCGACGGCGAGGCCGAGGACCTGGCCTTCGTTCTCGAGGGTCGACCTGGACCACGGGCCGCTACGAAGTCGGGCCCTCACCTCTTCGAGAGTGAGCGGGCCAATAGGGATGTACCGGTGCACTTCGGGTAGGGAGTAGCAGGACATGAGGAAGTCGTCGTCGTGGCCGGTAAACGGCCGAAGACGCAGTCTCGACGTAAGGACCGGGTAGTTCGGGTGAAGAGACGTGCAACATTGTCTCATTTCCAATGGTGCCGATTCCGCCTCATTGTGTGGTGCGTTGACCCAGCAAGACGAGCCGGGCCGTCATGAATCCAATGAACGGAGGGTGTGGATTGCAGGGAATCCATCCAGGTGGTCCCCGGCGACCCTGATCATTTCCGCGATATGCGGCGAGGCCATATGCGCGTCGAGGTCTGCCTGTGACTCCCACTGCTCGACCGTGACAAATGCGCCAGGTGCTGAATCGGAGGCAAACAGTGCGTAGGCGACGCAGCCAGGGTCGCCCTTGCTCGCGCCGGCGAGCTTTTTCAAGGCTGCTTCGACGATCGACTCGGATCCAGGCTTAGATGTGATCACGGCCACGACATCAAGGTTTGGCATGCGCCACCATATTCCAGGCAGCTCGGCCGTAGTCGTCCAGCCGGCGGCCGATCACATTGTCTGACACGCTGGGAGGAGTGAGATCCTGGGCGGCGGAGGCGGCAGCCAACAATGCGAAGTGGTGTGACCTCGTGTGTCGGACGCACGGCATCAGCGCCGGGCACGATGCTGTGGCCTGGGCAAGCCGGCGCCGGACCCCAGCGCTGTACCCGGACGCCGTCACGCTGGTCCCCAATCCGGCGCCGGCAGACCTCTTGGACCGCATCGATTCATCGCCTGGGTGTGCGATCAAAGACAGCTTCGCATCGGTGGACCTGAAACCCTACGGATTCAGAGTCTTGTTTGACGCTCAGTGGATTGTTCGGATACCAGCTACACCTGGTCCTATCACCGCCCACCAGGGCTGGACGGTGGTGCGTGAGGTCGATTCCTTCGTCGCATGGGAGGATGCGTGGCGAGGTGAACTCGGACCATCCGATGTCCTTCGCACGGATCTGCTCCGACAGCCGTCGGTAACCGTTCTCGGGAGAGAGATCGACAACCGGGTCGCGGCCGGAGCGATCCTCTGTCGCAGTGGGGCCGTAGTCGGCATCTCGAACTTCTTTGCCGAAGATCGGGGACCGTCCGCGCCTTGGCAGGGTTGCCTGGAGCTGGCGACTGCTCTGTTCCCCACGGAGACATTCGTCGGCTACGAGTCGGGTGACGCTCTCCGTGCCGCAACAAAGAACGGCTTCGATACCGCCGGCCCCCTACGGGTGTGGGTCCGCGAGGGTTGAACTCGGCATCGGATCGCGCTGGTGACTAGCGGAGAAGCTTGCGCTCTCGAAGCTCCGCACGCATCTGATCGGGATCGTGAAAGAGGAACCCCTCGATCCCGGAGCGAAGGGCTCCATCAACATTCTGTTCAGAATCATCGACGAAGATGACATGGTCACCTTTCACGATTCTCTCGCCTTCCACCACCAGCTCGTAGAATCGTCGTTCAGGCTTGCGGCATTGCAACTGCGACGAGATGTAGAGCTCGTCGAAGACTGGGAAGTCCCGTTGGTACCAGGGGAACCAGTGTGCGAGATGAGCTGGGTTGGTGTTGGTAACTCCGACGACGCGGACGCCTGACGCCCGCACCTCCTCCAAGAGGCTGAACACGTCTTGGTTGACACCAAGGTAAATCGCATTCCAGCCCGACATCATTTCCGTGTCGGACAGGTCCAGCTCCAGGCAGGCTCGGAGGTGGTCGAAGTAGCCCTCGGTCGTGAGTCCGCCGGCTTCAAAGGCCTCGAACTCGTCGTCCACGCGGAACTGCCGGCCAAGTGCAGCGCTGTCCGCGCCAGACGCAGATGCCCACTGCTCAATCGCCCGGTCGAAGGAGAATTCGACCAACACCCCGCCGAGGTCACAGAGCAAGACCCGCTTGTACTCGAATGAGCGCACTGCTCACTCTCGCGTTTCGCGCCTCGAGGAGCAAGCGTGACATTGCAGCATGCAATGCCAGTTCGGCGATGGAGAGTCGTTCGATGTCGCCATCACCCGTCAACCGGCGGTCGGGGACCACAGCACAAGGCGCCACAGCTCGGCCTTGGCCGCCTACCTTCTCACCATGGCCATATCCAATTACGTTCGGCGGCTCCGGGAACTGATCGGGAAGCAGCTACTGCTGATGCCGTCCGTGAGCGTGCTCGTGCAGGATGGCGATGATCGCCTCCTGCTCGTCCGGCATGCAGACTCCGGCCTCTGGGGCCTTGTCGGTGGTGCCGTCGAAGTTGACGAGCGGCCGGATGAGGCCGCAATTCGCGAGACCCAGGAGGAGACGGGGTTGCTGGTGGAGCTGACCCACCTTGTCGCCGCTCTTGGGGGTCCGGGGTTCAGAGTCATCTATCCCAATGGTGACGAGACCTCGTACGTGACCATCGTCTACGAGGCTCGACCACTCGGAGGGGTGGAGCGGGCAGACGACGATGAGGTACTCGAAGTCGGTTGGTTCAGACGCAACGAGCTATCAGCGATCGACCTCGGCGGGATCGCCCAGGCGACCTTGCACGAACTGGGCTGGCTCCTTGCCTGAGCAGTTTCCGACCAGGGAGGGCCGCCCCTACCCGCGGCCGGGGGTGGCCACCTTCAACAGGGAGGTTCACAATGGGCCGATGACGGAAGGTCACGGCTGGTTCAGTTACTCGGGCAACGACAGATCACATTTGACCGCCGAACAGCGGCAGAAGGTCGAAGAGCGGATCGATCGGCGTGGTCAATTGCTGGGCGTGGTCGAAGTGAGGGTCTTCGAGAATGGGTGCGAACCGTTCGTGACGTTCCCCCATGGTGCGCTTCTCGGGGTCGAGAGCGATCAATCGGTGATCGAGGAGATGGTTGCTCGAGCTCGCAGCGAACTGGCCGACTGGCGATAGCGGGTTTCGACCAGCCTCACCGGAAGGGCGCATGCGATCGACGGTCCGATGCGGTGATGCATGGACGCAGGTGAAAGGCTTGGACGAGCCGCGGTCCGGAGGCCCGGAGTTCAAGTCCGGCGGCCGACCGAGGAGCAGGTCGGAGAGTTGTGCGGGCGTCCCCGCCACTGCAGCCTGTCGGACCGAGGCCGATACCGGTACAAGCGTCTCCGGGGCGGCGTTCCGTCGGACGAAATGAGCCGATAAGTTCGCCCTGCCGGGTCACGTACAACCGCTCCACGTCAGTCACGAGTCGTGGGGGGACGTGACCCGGACCTGTATCTCTCCTCCGACCTCCGCAAGACCGACCGCGCCGACGGACGTTCGTTGCGGTCGCCGCCCGAACGCCGGGACCGCCGAGCCGTCGCTGGACGCCAGATCCGACCTGACGCGTCGGGGCCCGAGATCCACGGACTGGCCCAAAATCGCCGGGTCGGTGCACATGGTTCCTCCGGATTCGATCCCACTCGCTGAGCGCCGCCCGGATGGGCGGAGACATCCCGGACACATTCCGATGCAGTGTCCGGATCCTCCCAGCCGGAGACTCGGAAGCGCCGTCCCCAGCATCCGTGATCGGGCGGGGACAATTCGGCCACAACATGTGATCCAAACGGCCGTTGGGCGCACAAGGACCGTTTGTGGGCACCGTTGTCAGGGCAGTGGCGAGCCACGAGGCCGCACAGAGACGCCGGAAGACGGCGGATTGGAGGATACGCATGGAGAACCGGCGCCGTGTTCATCGTCAACCAGCTGGTTGGGCTGCTTCCTACCGGCTCGAGGATGACCCCGCCAGGGGATGGCATGACTGTCGAGTCGTCGACATCTCGATGCTTGGAATCGGGATCACGTTCGAATGCCCCGAACCGGCCGAACTCTCCGGTCGCACGATCTCCGTGAATCTCCCCGGAGACGGGAGCTGCGTGAAGGTTCGACTCGAGGGCGAGATCAAGAGTGCGACGGCCACGCTGAGTGGCGAAATCCGAGTAGGTATCGAGTTCGTCCGACTGTCCGAGTCCGAGCAGGCGATCACCTCCGTGCTCAGCGTCATGAGCGCAGCCTTGGCCGGCGTCTAACGCCTCGCTTGTCACAGACACAGAGAAGAGCGTCTGAACCGGGCGCGAGAGGAAGGAAATGGTCTTCATGGATTTCCGCCGACGAGTACAGCGCCAGCCGACGACCTGGGCCGGTTTCTGCCACATTGCCGGGGAATCCCCTTCGCTGTGGCGCGATTGCGAAATCATCGACGTCTCCATGTTCGGTCTCGGGATCACTCTCCATCATCCGCAGCCCTGGGAGCTGGTGTATCGCCGTATCGTCATCCGCGTGTCCGCTGTCGGCGAAGCCGTCAACATCCGGCTCGAGGGCGAAATCAAGGACGCGGCATTCACACTCGAAGGGGACATCCGAGTCGGACTCGAGTTCACCGGGAGTTCCGCGACCGAGCAGGCAATCACCGCCATTCTCAGCGGGATCAACACGATCGGACAGGAGCGCGCGGCTCCGTGAGTGCCGCGTTGAAGCGCGACGCAAGAGGAGGTCGCGCCCGAAGTCGCCCTACGTCGGTTCCGACGGCAGCGAATACTTCTCGAAGAACTGCCACATCGTTTCGTCGGCGTTGACGAGGACGATGCCCCGTCCGACGCCGGCCAGGATCCAGGTCTTCTCGGGGCCCATGTTCAGTGGGCTACCCGGCCAGACGTGTCCAGAGCCGGTAAAACGCCAGAGGGCGACTTCGGCGCCGGACCGGCAGCGCGTATAGATGATCGGCGTGGCTGTCTCTCCCGCGGAAATCGAGCCGGCGGCACCTGTGATGGTGGTGCCGGTCGTGGGCTCCTTGTCACACCCATCCGCCTTGACCCACTGATCGATGCCCTGCATCACCGAGAGTCGGTCCAACGGGTTGCCGCTCGGCGTGCCGTCGAACTTGGCAATCGGATCGTTGACGCTGTGGAACTCCATGGTCGGAACGGCCCGGGTCGGATGAATCACCGGAATCTCGACCTGGCCCGAAACCGACGAGATGGCGGCCACGTGCCCGGACGCTTCCGCCGCCATGGCGTAGGCCATCATTCCGCCGTTGGAGATACCCGTCATGTACACCCGTCGGAGGTTGACGGGGGTTTTGGTCGCGATCTCCGATATGACCTTGAGAAGGAACCCGACATCATCGATGTGTCTGGTGACCGGCAGCCCACAGCACATTCCGGCGTTCCAGCCGTACTGCGCGTTCTTTGCCACCGGATCGGGTGTGAGCACCTTGGAGATGCGAGTCCCGTCGGGGTAGGCCACCAGGTAGCCGTTCATGTCCGCATTGGGGTCCATTTCGGAGGTGATCTCCTCGAGTTGCGCATTCTGGGTGGCGCCGTGCAGATTGAGCACCAGGGGCAGGGGTTTTCCTGACGCGGCGGCCGGTGGGACGTGGAGCCGGTAGTCGCGGTGCATGCCGTCGAACGTGAGCGTGAAGACGTACGACCCGCTTTGCGGGGCCAAGACGGGATGTGCCGGCGCGACGGTCGCCGCCGAGGCGGCTCCTCCACCGACGAGCGCCGTTCCGCTCAGGACGATGAAGCCGATGACCCCGCTCACAAGGGCCCGGATCGCCTTCCGGCGATCGTTGCACGCTGACGCAGGGCTGCGCAGTTGCCGGGCCCTCCCGGCATCTCTCCTCCCCGTGCAGAACAATCGTTCGTTCATGCTCCAGCATCTCACGACCCGACGCGCGTGGCTCGCCACCGGTCACGAGCGATCGCTCCCAGAGGCTCCCTGAGCCGGGGGTGACCCGGACCACAACGCCACCGCGCCTTCGTTGAGGGGAGCATTCTGCAACAGGCCACACCGGCGACCATCGCTCTCGGACTGCGCGGTGCAACGCGGTTGCACCGCCATCTTCGTCGGCAACCAGCGGACAATTCACCGGGTAGTCCCTCGGGACGGAGGAGTGCCGATGGTACGTTCCTCGGGCTGATTGCATTCCCGGGCACGAGGGGGCGAACGGAACGTGAGACGGCACCAGCACGGCGTGCGCGCCATGCCGAATTCACTCGGACGCGCCGTGCTCGCCATCGCGGCCGCTATCGGATCTCTCGGTGTCGTCGCGGCCGTCGCACCGGGCGACGCACACGCAGCGGGCACCGTGCCACCGGCAAACCCAGCAGTGGACATCGCGCCCCAGGTCGTTTCCCGCTGCACGCCCACCCCGGTCGACGACACCAGCGCGGGATGCATCGACTCGACGCTGCACGACATCAATTACGGCCGGTCGCTCGAGGGACTCGGCCCCATGGTCCTGCCGAGCAGCTACGCGAATGACTCGGTGCCCCAGCAACAGCTGATCATTGCCGACGAGGAACGGGGCGACCGCGGTCTCCCGCAGTTCGCCGGTCTCGATCCCGCTCTCGACGCAGCGGCGCTGACCGGCGCGCAAGGCGACGAAGACCCGTCCGCGCCCGTCGGCTCCCTGGACGCGGGATGGGGCTCGAATTTCGCCCAGGACTCCACGCCGCTGGGAGCGGATTACGCCTGGATGTACAACGACGGATACGGCGGCACCAACCTCGACTGCACTTCGCCCAGCGACAATTCGTGCTGGGGTCACCGGGACAACATCCTCGGTCCCTGGACGACCACGGGCAGCGTGACGGCCCAGATGGGCGACGCGGACACAAGCAATGGCCAGTACACGCAGATCTTCATGAACCGGGACGACCCCGCCGACTCTCTGGTCGACACCCTGACGCCGAGCACGCTGCCCACACCCTCGACAGCGGCAGCACCCGACGTCGTCCAGATCATTCCGGCCTCCACCGCGAACGCGGGTGCGGGAACGCCCGTCACGATAGAGGGCAACTACTTCACTTCGTCATCGACCCCGCAGGTCTTCTTCGGCGGCGTCGCCGCCACCAACGTCCAGGTGAACTGGGACGGCGAGCTGAGCGCCGACGCACCGGCGGATCCGGCGGGCACGGCGACGGATCAGGTCGTGGTGACCGTGTCGACGCCTGCCGGCTCATCGAGCTCCTCCGGGACGGCCCAGGTGAACGAGTTCACCTGGGCCCCGAGCAGCGCTCCGGCCGTGGCGTCCGTGTCCCCGACATCAGGAGCGCAGATCCCGTCCGGCAGTGTGACGATCCACGGCGCCAACCTCACCAGCGGGGGAGTCCAACCGATCGTCGATTTCGGAACGGTCGCCAGCATTGGCTCCATGACCTACGGCGCGACCCAGATCACGGCCACGATCCCACCCGCCATCAACCCCGGCACCGTGAACATCACCGTCACGACCACGGCGGGAACAAGCGGGGTGTCTGCGGTCGACCAGTACACGTACACCGGCAGCGGCACCGGAACGTCGCCCGCCGTGACCAGCAGCGATCACGGGTCGTTCGCAGCCGGCGCAGCCGGGGTGTTCGACATCACGACGACGGGAACACCAGGAGTCAGCTCGGTCAGCGACAGTGCGTTCAACGGCTGCACCCCGTCCACACTTCCGGCCAGCATCACGCTCGACTACACCGGCGGCACTACGGCCACTCTGGACGGGACGCCGCGGGCCGGGGACGGTGGCTCCTTCACGGTCTGCCTCACCGCCTCGAACGGCGTCGGCCCCGCGGCCACCCAAGTGTTCACTCTCACGGTGAATGCCCCGGCCGGATCGCCTCCCGCTCCGGCTCCTCCGTCACCGGCCACCCCGCCGCCGCCGCACGGCTACTGGCTGGTGGGGTCGGACGGCGGCATCTTCACCTTCGGCGCCACCCAGTTCTACGGTTCGACCGGCTCGCTGCGCCTGCAACGGCCCGTCGTCGGCATCACGCCGACAGCGAACCGCGGCGGGTACTGGTTGGTCGCCTCGGACGGCGGAATCTTCGCCTTCGGCAATGCCGGTTACCACGGATCCATTCCGGGGAGCGGCCTCAACCCCGCGGGATCGGGCCAGCCCCACAGCTTGAATGCACCCATCGTCGGCATGGTGCCCTCCGACGACGGCGGTGGGTACTTCATGGTCGCCTCGGACGGCGGCGTCTTCGCGTTCGGTGACGCCCGCTTCGAGGGCTCGTGTCCGGGCATCGGCGGCTGCAGCGGGGCAGCGGTGGCCGTCGTGCCCGACGCCACTGGCAACGGCTACTGGGTGGTGACGAGCACGGGCGCGGTCTACACCTTCGGCGACGCCGCGAGCTACGGGCAGCCGGGATTGCAGAGCTCGAAGATCACGTCGGCCGCCGCCACGCCGAACGGTGACGGGTACTGGATCCTCGATGCTGCCGGGCAGGCGTTCCCGTTCGGCAACGCCGCGTCCTTGGGGGGCATGCCCGGCGGTTCGGCGGGCGGCCTCGATCCGGCGTCCGCCATCTTCGCCACGTCCGACGGCGGGGGCTACTGGATCGTGACCGCGCTGGGCAAGGTGTCGTCCTTCGGGGACGCCCCCGACGACGGCGACATGTCGGGCACGCATCTCAACGGGCCGATCGTGGCCGCCTCCGGATCCTGAGCCCGCTCCGGCCCACAATGGCCGGCGACGGGGAGCTGATTCGACTCTATGGTGGGGTGACGGACCAACCCCCTCAGGGAGGGACATATGGGCATCTTCCAGCGGGCTCACGACATTGTGCAGGCCAAGACCAACAAGGCTCTCGACGCGGCCGAGAAGCCCGACGAGATGCTCGATCTCTCGTACGAGAAGATGCTCGAGCAGATCACCCAGGTCCGCCGGGCCCTGGTCGATCTCGCCGCGTCGAAGAAGCGCCTGGAACTGCAGCAGGAGCAGTTCCAGCACACGATCGACCACTTGCAGGATCAGGCCAAGCAGGCCCTCACAGCGGGGAAGGAGGACCTGGCCAAGGAGGCGCTGTCGCGCAAGGCCGCCGCCCAGCAGCAGATCGACGAAATGGAGCCGCAGCGCCAGCAGCTGGACGAGGAGGAGACGAAGCTCACCCAGACCCTCGACGTCCTGCAGAAGCGGGTGAACGACTTCCGTACCCAGAAAGAGACCCTCAAGGCCCAGTACACGGCGGCCAAAGCCATCTCGACTGTCGACGAGAGCACGGCGGGGATCTCGAAGTCCTTCAACGACTCCGGGGCGTCCCTGCAGCGGGCCCAGGACAAGATCGCCACGATGCAGGCGCGCTCGGGCGCGCTCGACGAGCTGCTCGAATCCGGAGTGCTCGAGGACGTGGGCGGCGGCACCGACGACATCCAGAAGGAACTGGACCAGGTCGGCAAGGACGCCCAGGTGGACAACGAGCTGGCAGCTCTCAAGGCACAGCTCGGGAGCGGCACGCCGGCCGAGCCCGACGCGCTGGCCGCCCCCGCGCCGGCCGCCGCTCCCGAGGAGTCGACGCCGGCCACGTAGTCAGGCCCGGGGAGTGCCCCCCGCGAAGCGCGCCACGACGTCGGCCAACGGAACACCGGCGTCTTCCTGCAGGAAGTGTCCAGCGCCCTCCAGCGTGACGTGCCGCTGGCCGGCCGCACCCGGCACATGCTCCTGCAGCACCTCCGCCCAGCCCCGGGTTGCGGGATCACCGTCGGAGAACGCGGTGAGGAAGGGGGCGTCGAAGTTGGCCAGCGTCCGCATGGTGCGGCGGTTCAGACGTGCGCACTCGCTCGCAGGCGTGAGGCCCATCAGCAGCGGGAGCTGGCGCGGCCCTGCACAGAACGTCTCGTCAGGGAACGGCGCGTCGTAGCCCGCCAGAACCGCGTCGGGGACATCCCACTCGGTGGCCCCCTGTACGAAGAGACTCGGGCGGAACGGCGTGAGCTCCTGGGTGAGGCGCTGGTAGTCGAGCAGCATCTGCGCCACCGTGACGGTGCCGCCCGGGCCTGCGTGGCAGGGCCATTCCAACCGCCCCGCCAGTTCGGGATCAGCGGTGTGCAACACGGTGTTGGCGGCGACGACCCGCCGGACGAGCCCGGGGCGGGCGTTGAGGACGCCCAATCCGATCGGACCACCCCAGTCCTGGACGACGAGGGTCAGGTCGGAGAGGCGGACGTGGCCGATGAACTGGGTCAGCCAGTCGACGTGGGCCTGCACCGAATACGCGGCACGGGCCACCGGCTTGTCAGAGCGCCCGAAGCCGATCAGATCCGGGGCCACGGCGCGCATGCCCTGCTGGGCCAGGCGGGCCACCATGGCGCGGTAGAGGTACGACCATGTGGGTTGGCCATGCAGCAAGAGCGCGACCTCGGCGTCTGCCGGGCCTTCGTCGACGTAGTGCATGCGCAGCCCGTCGGGAAGCGTGGCGTAGCGCGGGGCGAAGGGATAGCCAGGGAGGTCGGCGAAGCACTCGTCGGGTGTCCGCACGACGTCCACGGCACTCATAGTGCCGCACCGCTGGCACTCGGGTCACGAGCCTGATGGACTCGGGGGCCATGAGTGGGGAACGCTGCGACGTGGCCGTGATCGGTGCCGGCCTCGTCGGCGTGTCCCTCGCCTACGAATTGGCATGCCTGGGGGCCAGCGTGACGGTCATCGACGCCGGTCACCCGGGCCGAGCGACCGACGCCGGAGCGGGCATCCTGTCGCCGGCCACCAGCATGGAGACCGATGGCGCGCTGTGGCTGTTCGCCCGCCAGGCCGGCGCCCATTACCCCGACCTGCTGCAACGGATGGTTTCCGATGGTGTGAGCGTCGCCGGAACGGGGTACGGCCGCTGCGGCATGCTCTCCCTCGCCCTCCGGCCGAACGAGGACGAGTGGTTCGCCCCCTTCGCCGAGCTCGTGCTCTGCCGGGCGCCCGGCGATGTCACCGAGATCACGCCGGAGGAGGCCAGCTCCTTCTTCCCTCCGCTCGGCCCGGTGCACCGCGTGCTGCACGCGCCGGCTTCGGCGCGTGTCGACGGCCGCGGCATGGCCGCCGCGCTGCGCCAGGCCGCCGCGGCGCGCGGGGTCGCGTTCGTGACGGGAGCGGCACACGGCGTCCAGGCGGGCGGCGCCGGAACGGGCACCGGGGAGATGCACCGCGTCGAGGCCGTCGAGGTGGAGGGTCACCGGAACGTGTCGTGCGAAGCGGTCGCCGTCGCCGGCGGCGCCTGGACCGCGGCGGCCGGCGAGTGGCTCGGCATGAGACTGCCCGTCGGCCCGACCAAGGGTCAGATCGTGCACCTCGGCGTCGGTACCGAGACGGAGGACTGGCCGATCGTCCAGCCGCTGCTCACCCACTATCTCGTGCCCTGGCCCGGTGGGCGGGTGGCCTGCGGCGGAACGTTCGAGGCCGGCGCGGGGTTCTCGGTGAGCGTCACCGCAGCAGGTCTCCACGAGCTCCTCCGGGAGTGCCTGACGATCGCGCCCGGACTCGACGGCTCCACCTATCTCGAGACGCGGGTCGGGCTGCGGCCCACGTCTGCCGACGATCGCGCCATTGTGGGCCGGCTGCCGGGCTGGGGCAACGCCTGGGTGGCGACCGGCCACGGCGCCAATGGCCTGCTGCAGGGCCCCTATTCCGCTCGGGCGCTGGCGCACGCCATGGCAAGCGTCGCGCTGCCGGCGGACGAGGCGCCGCTGCCTCAGTCGTTCGACCCCGGCCGTTTCGCCTGATCATCCACCAGGGGGCGGGCGGGGGCGAGGAAACTGGGCCGGTGCTCCAGGGGACGCTGCGCCAGGACGGCCGGGACACGCCGGCGACCACGGAGAACGTGCTCGCCGCTCTCGCCGGGACCGGGTTCTTCTGGCTCGATCTGGACGACGCGGCGACGGACGGCATGGTCGGCGAGCTGCTGACCACCCACTTCGGCTTCCACCATCTGGCCGTCCAGTCGGCGGAGCGCTTCGGGCAGCGCCCGCGCATCGACCCCTACGACAACTTCGTCTACCTGGTGGGCCGGGGTGCCGATCCGGACCACACGGGCAACGCCGAGGTGCACTGCTTCTGGACGGACCGCTACGTCGTCACGGTGCACCGCGGACCGTGCCCGACTCTGGCCCACGTGCGGGACCGGCTCGAGCTCCACCCGTTCGCCCAGGTGGCCTCGCCCCAGGTCGTCATCGTGTACCTCGTCGTCGGCTCGCTGGTGGACAGCTTCTTCCCGGTCCTCTCCAAGTTCGACGACAGGATCGACGCTCTGGAGGACGACATCCTCAAGGCGCCCACCGAGGCGCAGCTCGGCGTGCTGTTCGACCTGAAGCGCTCCCTCATGGACATGCGCAAGATCGTGGCACCCGAGCGCGACATGATCGGCAGCCTCAACGCCGGGGTCACCGACATACCCGGCTTGAACGACGAGGCGACGCGGTACTTCCGCGACCTTTACGACCACCTCATCCGCGTGGCGGACATGATCGACAATTACCGGGACCTGCTTTCCAGCGTCATGGACACCCACCTTTCGACGGTGTCGAACCGTCTCAACGTGGTGATGAAGCAGCTGACCATCATCGCCACCGTCTTCCTGCCGCTGAGCTTCCTGACCGGGTTCTTCGGGCAGAACTTCAGCTACCTGGTGCGCGTCTGGCTGGCCCCTACGTGGAGCTTCTTCGTGCTGGCGATCGGACTCGACATCCTGACCGTAGTGTTCCTCGTCGTGCTGTTCCGCCGCCGCGGCTGGATGGGTGGCCCAACAGTCTGAGCCGGCCCGTCACGGTGGGCGTCGGCGTGTGATCAGTAGCGACCGGACGAGCAGAGCGGCAGACCCTGCGGGCGTTCGGCCGTGTGGGCCTCGTAGCCGGTCCACCAGTCCTCGCAGCCGTCGGGCACCGGGAAGCCGAGCTGCTTGCGCCGGTCCACCAGGGTGCGGACGAGATCCTTGTGCTCGCGCACCAGCGCCAGCGTCCCGGCGTCGCCTTCCCCGATCCGTCCGGTCGCCCACAGTGACTCCTCCAGGCGCCAGGCCTCGCGGCGGGCCTCGACGATGGCGTGGGTGCCGTCGGCGATGTCGTCCCGGATGTCGGCGTCGCCGGCGGAGAGGAGGTCGGCAGCGCGCAGCCAGCCGTAGTCCTTGTTGATGCGCAGGAGTCCCGGCTCGATCTCGAACAGGCCGACCACGTCGACGACGGGGTCGACCGTCGTCAGGGAGGTGCCTTCGGGCAGGTGGATGTTGAGGTTCGAGATCTGGCGCTCGGCCACCCCGATCATCCCCATGGAGCGCAGCCCGATGTAGCCGGCCGGGGCCACGGCATAGTCCCGCTCATCACGCGTGAGCCGGAGCGGCACCGCCACCACGGCGATGATCCGCGTCGCGCCCAGGGCGGCCGCGGCGGAGACCGGAACGATCTCGACCACCCCACCGTCGACGTAGTCGTCGTCGGCCATGGGGTGCGGCGGGAAGACCATCGGCACGCTGGCCGACGCGATGGCGCCGTCCACCAGGTCGACCGGGCCGGCGGACCCGGGTGGCGCAGGGGTGCGGGCATCGGATTCCACCAAGGTGCCGTCCTCGGTGACGTAGCGCAGGACGCCGGCGCGCAATGCGGTGACCGCCAGGCGCAACTGCAGGCCGGGGCGGGCGATGAGGGCGGGATCGACGGCCCGGACCCCGTCCTCGCTGCCGTGGCGGAGCGCGCCTTCCAACGGGTCCAGATTGAGGACCGAGCTGCCGCTGCTCCGCAGATGACGCCGGACGCGGGGCAGCCGGAGGCTGGCGCCGGCCACCAACCGCGCCAGGTGGCGCTGGCGCTTCCGGCGGGCCCGTCGGGACTGGCGCCGGCCCTTGCGGTCGGAATCGCACGCCGGAACGACCTCGTTACCGGCCAGCACGGTCGAGGGGGTCAAGGGGAAGGGTGGCCGGGTGCCCTCGGTGATCTCCTCGTGGATCTCGCGGCCCAACGCGGTCCCGTCGAGGGCGCCCAGCCAGGCCTGCTTACCGAACACGTGCTCGGTCTGTGTCCAGGCCAGCACGTCACCTTCGATCTCGTTCACACGGTCCAGGAACTCGGGGAGCGTGCGGGCCTGCGCCAGGACGGTGGCGGCGATGGCGCCGGCCGATGTGGCGGTGATGATCTCCGGGGCGATCCCCTCCACACCGACCAGGTACTGGAGCACGCCGACCTCGAAGGAGCCCTTCGTGCCGCCACCGGCCAGGACGAAGGCCGTGGGGCCCTTGCAGGGGTCAGGGGACATCGGACGATTCTGGCACCGGCCGCCGAGCGCGGACAAAGGCGGTCAGGCAGTGACCGACTCAGCCTCCGGCGGCGGCGGTCACGACCTCGACGAGGGAGCCGGCGCGGGCGGGCGTGGTCGCCCATTCCGAGCGGGGGATGACGCAGCGGTCGACGGCGACCGCCACCCCCGTGGGGTCGTCCTGGGCGGTGACTGCCACCACGAGGTCGGCAATGGTGGCGCCGGCGCGGACCTCGATCGGCTCGCCGTTCAGCTGCAGTGCCAGTGCCGTCATACCGGCGCCAGAGCCTCGATGAGCGGGGCGAGCGGGCGGCGCCCGACCAGGTCGACCACCGCGGCGGCAGTGAGGGGTGCGAGCAGGATGCCGTTGCGGTAGTGGCCGACGGCCGCGATGACACCCTCCAGCGCCGTCCACCCGATGCGCGGTGTGTTGTCGGGCGTGGCGGGCCGCAGGCCGGTGGCGGCCTCGAGCAGCTCGAACTCGTCGATGCCGGGCACAATCACCCGCGCGTCGCACAGTAATTCGTGCACCGCGCCCGCCCGCACCGCCGTGTCCCTACCCCGCTCCTCGACCGTGGCGCCGACCACGACCGAGCCGTCGCGACGTGGCACCAGGTACACCGAGCGTCCGTGCACCAGGCCGCGCACGGTGCGCGCGAGTAGCGGGACGGGCGTGGCTGCGTCGGGAGCCCCGAGGCGCAGGATGTGCCCCTTGACCGGGCGGAGGAAGGGGAGCCCGGCGCCGGTGAGCCCGTCGATGGAACGGAGGCCCGTGCCGGCCGCCAGGACGACGTGGTCCGCGGCGAGGCGGCGGCCGTCCGCCAGGACGAGCGTCGGCCCGTCGTCGAGCTCGGTCACGCTGCTCTCGACGAACGTCACCCCGCCGGCGCGGCACGCGTCGGCGAGCGCTCCGAGAAGGGCACGGTTGTCGACCTGGTGGTCGCCCGGGACCTCGATCCCGCCGCGCAGGGTGGGGCTGAGCGCGGGGACCAGGCCGCGACATTCGCTGGCACTGCGGCGGTGCGCCTCGAGGCCGAGCGCGTGCTGGTAGGCGAGGAGGTCGTCGAGGCTGGCGCGATCGGACGCATCGAGCGCGACCGTCACCGTGCCCGTCGTGTCGTAGCCGACGTCGTGACCGGTGGCGCCCTCCAGCGCGCCTGCGAACGCAGGCCAGCGCCCGGCGCCCTCCACCAGCAGTTCGGTCAGGGTGGACTCACCAAATTGCGCCTCGGTGACGGGGGCGAGCATGCCGGCCGCCACCCACGACGCTCCGTCGCGCCCCGGGGCCGGCGCAAGGACCGTGACCGCATGACCGTTGCGTGACAATTCCCACGCACAAGCCAGGCCGACGACCCCGCCCCCCACGACATGGATGCGTGATCCCATGCGCCGAGCCTACGAGAGCGGTCGTGTATCCTGGTCTCTCCACTTCGGGCCAACGTCGTCCCGGTATCCGTGCAACTTCTCCTCACTCGGAAGGACGCCGATGGGCACTGGCCTCTACGACCCGGCATATGAGCACGACGCCTGCGGTGTCGGCATGGTGGCCGATCTCAACGGCCGTCCGGACCACGACATCGTCGACCGCGGCCTCACCGTCCTGGAACGCCTGGCTCACCGCGGTGCCTCCGGTGCCGAGGTCAACACGGGTGACGGCGCCGGCATCCTGGTGCAGATCCCGCACCGCTTCCTCGCCACCGCCGTCGAGGCGGCCGGGTTCACGCTGCCTGAGGCCGGCGGCTACGCGGTCGGCCTCGTCTTCCTGCCCACCGACGCCGACGACGCGGCGAAGGCACGCACCGTCGTGGAGCACACGGCCGCCGAGGAGGGGCTGACGGTACTGGGGTGGCGCCCCGTCCCGACCGACGCCGGCGGCCTCGGCCTGATCGCCACGAGCGCCATGCCGCTCATTGAGCAGCTGTTCGTGGCCCCGTCGGGTGCCGGCCTCGACACCATGGCGCTCGAGCGGCGCGCCTTCGTGCTGCGCAAGCGGGTGGAGCACGCCGTCGACGGCGTCTACTTCCCCTCCCTGTCGGCGCGCACCATCGTCTACAAGGGCATGCTCACCTCCGAGCAGCTGCGCCAGTTCTTCCCGGACCTGCGCGACCCGACGTTCGAATCGGGCCTGGCGCTGGTCCACTCTCGCTTTTCGACGAACACGTTCCCGAGCTGGCCGCTCGCGCACCCGTACCGCTACCTCTGCCACAACGGTGAGATCAACACACTGGCGGGCAACCGCAACTGGATGCGCGCCCGCGAGGCACTCCTCGAGACCTCGCTCATTGAGGGGGACCTGTCGCGCATCTACCCGATCTGCACGCCGGGGGCGAGCGATTCGGCCAGCTTCGACGAGGTGCTCGAGCTGCTGCATCTCGGCGGGCGCTCGCTGCCTCACGCCGTGCTGATGATGATCCCCGAGGCGTGGGAGAACCACACGACCATGGACCGGGAGCGGCGTGCCTTCTACCGCTACCACGCGTCGCTGATGGAGCCGTGGGACGGCCCGGCGGCCGTCTGCTTCACCGACGGCACGGTGGTCGGCGCCGTCCTCGACCGCAACGGGCTCCGCCCGGCGCGTTACTGGGTCACTGACGACGGGCTCGTCGTGCTGGCCAGCGAGGTGGGTGTCCTCGACATCGCACCGGACCGGATCGTGCGCAAGGGGCGCCTGCAGCCGGGGCGCATGTTCCTGGTCGACACGGCCAAGGGGCGGCTCGTCGAGGACGAGGAGATCAAGACCGAGCTGGCGTCCCAGCATCCCTACGGCGAATGGCTGGCCGAGGACCAGATCCGGCTGGAGGAGTTGCCCGCCCGCACGATGCTCACGCCACAGCACGGCCGCGTCGTGACCCAGCAGCGCCTCTTCGGCTACACGACCGAGGAGCTCCGGGTCATCCTGGCCCCCATGGCCCGCACCGGTGCCGAGCCGCTCGGCTCCATGGGCTCGGACACGTCGATCGCCGTACTGTCGGACCGCTCCCGTCTCCTGTACGACTACTTCACCCAGCTGTTCGCACAGGTCACGAACCCGCCGCTCGACGCCATCCGGGAGGAGCTGGTGACGTCGCTGTCGGCCACCATCGGTCCCGAGGCAAACCTGCTCGAGGCCAAGGCCGGCTCGTGCCGCCAGATTCTGCTGCCCCTGCCGGTGATCGACCGCGACGACCTGGCCAAGTTGATGTACGTCAACGAGGGTGGCGAGACGCCGGGCTTCAAGGCCTTCGCCATCGACGGGCTCTTCGAGGTGCGCGAGGCGGGGGAGGCCGGCGCCCCCACGGCCGCCGGCGGCGAATCGCTGCGCCGGGCCATCGATGACGTGCGGCGACGGGTCTCGGAAGCCATCGCAGAGGGCGCCAATCTCATTGTGCTGTCGGACCGCAACGCCAACGTGGACTGGGCCCCCATTCCCTCCCTGCTGCTCACGGCCGCTGTCCACCACCACCTTGTGCGGGAGAAGACGCGCACGAAGGTCGGCCTGGTGATCGAGACCGGTGACGCCCGCGAGGTGCATCACATGGCGCTGCTGATCGGCTTCGGTGCGGCGGCGGTGAACCCGTATCTCGCACTCGACTCCATCGACGACATGATCTCCGAGGGCCTGCTCGAGGGGGTCTCCCCGCGCCAGGCGCGTCGCAACTACGTGAAGGCGGCGTGCAAGGGCGTGCTGAAGGTGATGTCCAAGATGGGGATCTCGACCGTGGCCTCCTACACCGGCGCCCAGGTCTTCGAGGCGATCGGCCTCGACGGCGCACTCATCGACGAGTACTTCACCGGCACCGCCAGCCGCATCGGTGGCGTCGGGCTCTCGGTCCTCGCGGCGGAGGTGGCCACCCGTCACCGCCAGGCCCACGAGGCCCGCCCGACCGAGCGCGCCCACCGCGAGCTCGAGGTGGGCGGCGAGTACCAGTGGCGCCGCGAGGGCGAGTTCCACCTCTTCAACCCCAAGACGGTGTTCAAGCTCCAGCACGCGACCCGGGCCAAGCGCTACGGGGTATTCAAGGAGTACACGGCGGACGTCGACGACCAGTCCGAGAAGCTGGGCACGCTGCGCGGCCTGATGCGGCTCAAGCCCGCGCCGGTGGGTCCCATCCCGATCGAAGAGGTGGAACCGATCTCTTCCATCCTGACCCGCTTCTCCACGGGTGCCATGTCCTACGGCTCCATCTCGGCGGAGGCGCATGAAACCCTCGCCATCGCCATGAACAGGCTCGGGGGACGCTCCAACACAGGCGAGGGCGGTGAGGATGCCGACCGCTTCACGCCCGACGGGAACGGTGACCTCCGGCGCAGCGCCATCAAGCAGGTGGCCTCGGGCCGCTTCGGCGTGACGAGCGAGTACCTGGTCAACGCCGACGACCTCCAGATCAAGATCTCCCAGGGCGCCAAGCCGGGCGAGGGGGGCCAGCTGGCGGGCATCAAGATCTACCCGTGGATCGCGCGCACCCGGAAGTCGACGCCGGGCGTCGGGCTGATTTCGCCGCCGCCCCACCATGACATCTACTCCATTGAGGACATCGCGCAGCTCATCCACGATCTCAAGTCGTCCAACCCGCAGGCGCGGGTGCACGTGAAGCTGGTGGCCGAAGTGGGTGTCGGCACGGTGGCGGCCGGGGTGGCCAAGGCCCACTCCGACGTCGTGCTGATCTCCGGGCACGACGGCGGCACCGGCTCGGCGCCGCTGACCTCACTCAAGCACGCCGGCATCCCGTGGGAGATCGGGCTGGCCGAGACACAGCAGACGCTGCTGGCGAACGGGCTTCGGGACCGCATCGTCGTCCAGGTGGACGGACAGCTGAAGACCGGCCGTGATGTCGTGATCGGAGCGCTGCTCGGTGCAGAGGAGTACGGCTTCGCTTCGGCACCGCTGGTGGTCTCGGGGTGCGTCATGATGCGCGTCTGCCACCTCGACACCTGCCCGGTCGGGATCGCCACGCAGAACCCGGCGCTGCGGGCCAAGTACAGCGGCAAGCCGGAATTCGTCGAGACCTTCTTCGAGTACATCGCCGAGGAGGTGCGTGAGCTGCTGGCCTCGCTCGGCCTCCGGTCGCTGGACGAGGCCATCGGCCGCGTCGACCTGCTCGACACCGAAGCCGCGGTGACGCACTGGAAAGCGGCAGGCCTCGACCTCTCCATGGTCCTGGCCGAGCCCGACGTGCCGGACACCGTGGGCCGGCGCCAGACCCAGCTCCAGGATCACGGACTGGAGAAGGCGCTCGACCACGCCTTCCTGGACGCCTGCGCGCCGGCGCTGGACGACGGCACCCCGGTCTCCATGGAGCTGCCCATCACCAACGTCGACCGCACGGTCGGGACGCTGCTCGGCGCCGAGATCAGCCGGCGCCACGGTGCGGCCGGGCTGCCCGACGACACCATCTCGCTGACCTTCGCCGGCTCGGCAGGCCAGAGCTTCGGTGCCTTCGTGCCCAGAGGGGTGACGATGCGCCTCTACGGCGACGCCAACGACTACTTCGGCAAGGGACTGTCGGGCGGCCGTCTGGTGGTGCGCCCGCCGGAAAGCTCGCCCTTCGCCGCCGAGGAGCAGATCATCGCCGGCAACGTCATCCTCTACGGCGCCACCGACGGTGAGGTGTTCATCCGGGGCCAGGTGGGGGAGCGCTTCTGCGTGCGCAACTCGGGGGCGACCGCGGTGGTCGAGGGCGTGGGCGACCACGGTTGCGAGTACATGACCGGCGGCGTGGTCCTGGTGCTCGGGCCGACCGGCCGCAACTTCGCCGCTGGCATGTCGGGCGGCATCGCCTACGTCTACGACCCGGGCCGGACCTTCGGGCAGCGCGTCAACCTCGAGCTGGTCGAGGTGGAACCGCTCGACCCGGCCGACGCGTTCAGCGTGCGCGCCCTGGTGGAGCGCCACGGCGTCGAGACCGAGTCCGCCGTGGCCTCCGGCCTGCTGGACCACTGGGACAACGAGGTCCTCGAGTTCGTCAAGGTCATGCCGCGCGACTACCGGCGCATCCTCGACGCCACCCGCCTCGCCGAGGCGGAGGGGCGTTCGGTGGAACAGGCAGTCATGGAGGCCGCACATGGGTAAGACGACGGGCTTCATGGAGTATCCGCGGAAGTTGCCGCGCCGCCGGCCGGTGTCGGTCCGGCTACGCGACTGGCGCGAGGTCTACGAGCCGTTCGGCGAGGACGAGACGAAAGAGCAGGGCGCACGCTGCATGGACTGTGGCATCCCGTTCTGCCATGAAGGCTGCCCGCTCGGGAACCTAATCCCGGAGTGGAACGACCTGGTCTACCGGGACGACTGGCCCGGCGCCATGGAGCGCCTGCACGCCACGAACAATTTCCCCGAATTCACAGGGCGCCTGTGCCCGGCGCCCTGTGAGGCGTCGTGCGTGCTCGGGATCAACGAGGATCCGGTCACCATCGAACGGATCGAGTACGAGATCGTCGAGCGGGCCTGGGACGAGGGCTGGGTGGATCCGCAGCTGCCGACGGTGCGCACCGGCAAGTCCATCGCCGTCGTGGGATCCGGACCCGCCGGCCTCGCGGCCGCCCAGCAGTTGGCGCGGGCGGGCCACCTGGTGACCGTCTTCGAGCGGGCCGAGAAGCCAGGTGGGCTGCTGAGGTACGGCATCCCCGAGTTCAAGATGGAGAAGGCCGTCCTGGACCGGCGGTTGGCCCAGATGGAGGCGGAGGGCGTCGCCTTCGTGTGCTCCACCTCCATCGGTGGTCGCCCACACGAACCGGGGTCGGGCGCTGCAGAACCCGGTGAGGAACGCGGGATCGGGACGGCGTGCGCGCCGGACGTGACCGTGCGGCCGGCGGCCGAGATTCACGCCGCCTTCGATGCGGTCGTGCTGGCCGGCGGCGCCACGCTGCCGCGGGACCTCCCCGTGCCCGGGCGTGCGCTCGACGGGATCCACCTGGCCCTGGAATACCTCAAGCCTTCGAACCTGGTCCAGGAGGGGGCCCTGGGCGCGGTGCCGATCAATGCCAAGGGCAAGCGCGTCGTCATCATCGGCGGCGGTGACACCGGGGCGGACTGCCTCGGCACGGCCCACCGCCAGGGCGCGCAGTCGGTGCACCAGCTCGAGATCATGGCCGAGCCTCCGAGCGACCGGCTGGCCGACAACCCGTGGCCGCTGTGGCCGCTCATCCTGCGCACCTCCTCGGCCCACGAGGAGGGTGGGGCGCGGCTCTTCTCCGTGACGACGACCGAGTTCGTCGACGACGGCTCGGGCGCCGTGCATGCCCTGCGCGGGCACACCGTCGAGATGCGGACCGAGGACGGCCGCCCGGTCTTCGAGGCGGTACCGGGCTCGGAGTTCGAGCTGGAGTGCGATCTCGTGTTCCTGGCCATGGGGTTCGTGGGGACGGAGCGCCGCAATGCGGTCGAGGAACTGGGCGTCGAGGTGGGCCCGCGGGGCACCGTGGCAGCCGACCCGGGCTGGGCGACCAGTGTCGACGGGGTCTTCGTGTGTGGGGACCAGACGCGGGGTCAGAGCCTGATCGTCTGGGCGATCGCCGAGGGACGCTCGTGTGCGGCGGCCGTCGACCGCTGGCTCATGGGGACGACGGCGCTGCCGGCACCGATCATGCCCGGGCAGGTGGCGCTCCGCTAGCAGCGGTCACCGCCCCCGGGCATCGACCGCTCGGTACTGTGCACACCGTGCCCTTCACCGACGCCAACGGTGTCTCCCTCTACTACGAGCTCGTGGGAAGCGGAGAGCGACTGCTGTGCATTGCGGGCACGGGAGGTGACCTGCGCCAGCGACCCCGCATGGATGGCCCCCTGACCGCCAACTTCGAGGTGCTGGCCTACGACCAGCGCGGCCTGGGACAGAGCAGCGTGCCCGCCTGGCCCTACGCCATGGCCGACTTCGCCGACGATGCCGCCGCACTCCTCGACGCCGTCGGCTGGGACGACTGCGCGGTGCTCGGGGTGTCGTTCGGCGGCATGGTCGCCCAGGAGGTGGCCATCCGGCACCCCGAGCGGGTACGCCGGCTCGTCCTGGCCTGCACCTCGGCCGGTGGTGCGGGCGGCGCCTCCTACCCGCTCCACCTCTTGGCCGAGCTGCACCCCGAGGAGCGGTCCGCGGTGCGCATGGAACTCATCGACACCCGCTGGGACGAGACGTGGCGGCGGTCCAATCCCGAGATGGTCACGCTGCTCGGTGAGCGCATGGGTCTGGAGGGGGAGGGGGGCACACCCGCGCCGGGCCTCACCAATCAGCTGGCCGCCCGCGCCGGGCACGACACGGCCGACCGACTCGGCTCCGTCACCTGCCCGACCCTGGTGTGTGGCGGGCGCTTCGACGGGATCGCCCCTCCCGCCAACAGCGAATTCCTGGCCCGGGCCATTCCCGGCGCCCGCCTCGAGATGTTCGACGGGGGCCACGGCTTCTTCATGCAGGATCCCTCGGCCTTCCCCACCCTCATTGCCTTCCTCGCCGACGGCGCAACAGAGCGTGGCGCGCCGTAGATTGCGTTCATGGACCTCACCGCGACACCGGAGTGGAAGGCGCTGACGGCGCACTACAACAAGATCTCGACGCGGCATCTGCGGGAGCTCTTCGCGGACGATCCCGAACGGACGGACCGCATGACGGCGGGCGGCGCCGACCTCGTCGTCGACTTCTCGAAGCAAAGGGCAACGAACGAAACGCTGCGCCTGCTCTTCGACCTGGCCCGGGCGGCCAGGGTGGAGGAGCACCGCGACGCGATGTTCGCCGGCAAGCACATCAACACGACCGAGGACCGCGCCGTCCTGCACGTGGCGCTGCGCATGCCGCCCGGCAGCGAGTTGCGCGTCGACGGCCAGGACGTCGTCGGCGATGTGCACGCGGTTCTGGACCAGATGGGCGACCTCTCCGATCGCATCCGGAACGGACAGTGGACCGGAGCAACCGGCAAGCGGATCGCCGCGGTCGTCAACATCGGGATCGGCGGCTCGGACCTCGGCCCCGCGATGGCCACGCTGGCGCTGGCCGACTACGCCCAGCCGGGCCTGGCCAGTCGTTTCGTGTCCAACGTCGACCCAGTCGACCTCTACGCGGCCACGCACGACCTGGACCCCGAGACGACACTCTTCGTCATCAGCTCCAAGACGTTCACGACGCTGGAGACGCTGACCAACGCCGCGGCGGCCCGGGACTGGCTCCTGGCCGGACTCGGCAGCGCCGCCGGCGACGATGCCGTGGCGAAGCACTTCGTCGCGGTGTCGACCAATGCCAAAGGGGTGGCGGCGTTCGGGATCGACACTGACAACATGCTCCGGTTCTGGGACTGGGTCGGCGGTCGCTACTCCTACGACTCGGCCATCGGCTTCTCGTTGATGGTGGCGATCGGTCGCGAGGCCTTCGGCGAGATGCTCGCCGGCTTCCACGCCATCGACGAGCACTTCCGGACGACGCCGCTGGCCGAGAACCTCCCTGTCATTCAGGGGATGCTCAACGTGTGGTACAACAATTTCTTCGGTGCGCAGACACACGCCGTCCTGCCGTACAGCCACCGGATGGCCCGCTTCCCGGCCTACCTGCAGCAGCTGACCATGGAGTCCAACGGCAAGTCGGTCAAGCTCGACGGCACGCCGGTCTCGGGGCAGACGGGGGAGATCTTCTGGGGCGAGCCGGGCACCAACGGGCAGCACGCCTTCTACCAGTTGCTGCATCAGGGCACCAAGCTGGTGCCGGCGGACTTCATCGCCTTCGCCGAGTCCACCCATGACACGGGGGATCAGCAGGATCTCCTGATGGCCAACTGCCTGGCGCAGACCAAGGCGCTCGCGTTCGGCAAGACGGCGGAGGAGATCGCCGCGGGAGGGACACCGGCGGCCCTGGTACCCCACAAGGTCATGCCCGGCAACCGGCCGAGCTCGACCATCCTCGCCCCGAAACTCACGCCATCGGTCCTGGGCCAGCTCGTGGCGCTCTACGAGCACACGGTGTTCGTCGAGGGCACCATCTGGGACATCGACTCGTTCGACCAGTGGGGCGTGGAGCTCGGAAAGGTCATGGCGAAGGAGCTGGCGCCGATCCTGACCGACACCGCGGCACCCGATCTGTCGGGCCAGGACTCGTCGACGGCGTCCCTGGTGCGTCAGTACCGGGGGCTCCGGGGTCGGGCCGTCTGAGCAGATCAGGCCCGCGTCTCGATACCGTGCAGCGGCTGGCGCGGCATCAGCCCACGCCAGGCACTCGGCATGGTGCGCCCGAGCCGGCCCAGTTCCTCGAGGTGGGTCTCGGACAGCGCCTCGAGGCGCTTGCCGCCCGTTGCGGTGAGCTGCAGGCGGACGACCCGGTGGTCCCGCGGGTCGCGCACCCTCTTGACCAGCTTGGCGGCAACGGCCCGGTCGACCAGCCCGACCGCACTGTGGTGGCGCAGCAACAGGTAATCGGCGACCTCGCCGACGGTCGGGCCGCGCGGATCGGGGTGCCCCCGGACAACCAGCAACAACTGCTCCTGCGCCGGCGTCAATCCGGCAGCTTCGGCCTGCTGCTCGCTCCAGCGGACGAACCGGCGCAGCCCTGCCCGCAGTGCCAGCAGGTCCTCGTAGTCGGCATGCCGCAGAACCATCGCTCTACGATACTCTCGTGACACGAGAGAAATGGCGGATAGCGGTTGGGAGGAAGTGTGCGCTTCCGAGATGACCCGAGCCGCACGAGGAATCGAGACCATCGAGATATGTCGGGTGGGGTGTCGAAATCCCGGAGACGGCTCCGTCCCTGCAGTGAACACGGCCACAATGGGCCGTACCTCACCAAGGAGAACATGATGGCCAAGTACCTTCTGCTCAAGCACTACCGGGGCGCGCCGGCTGCAGTGAACAACGTGCCGATGGACCAGTGGACGCCGGACGAGATCACGGCCCACGTGCAGTACATGCACGACTTCGCCGCGCTGCTCGACGGAACCGGCGAGTTCGTCGACAGTCAGGCGCTCTCCCCGGAGGCACGTTCGTCCGCTACGACGGCGACCACCGGTCACCGGTCACCGACGGACCCTTCCCGGAGACCAAGGACCTGATCGCCGGCTGGATGGCGATCGACGTCGACTCCCACGAGCGGGCGATGGAGCTGGCCAGCGAGCTGTCGGCGGCGCCGGGTGCGGGCGGGAAACCGATCCACGAGTGGCTCGAGGTACGCCCCTTCCTGACCGCGCCCCCGACCACCACTGAGTCACCCGCTGTGGACGAGGCCCTGCCGCGGGCCCTCACTCCCACCGTGATCGGGATCCTCGGCCGCCGTGGAGCAGACTTCGCCGCGGCCGAGGATGCGGTCCAGGAGGCCCTGGTGGAGGCCTTGCGCGTCTGGCCGGACCACCCGCCGCAGGACCCGAAGGGCTGGCTGGTCACCGTCGCCTGGCGGAAGTTCCTCGATGCGGGCCGCTCGGACACCGCACGCCGCCTCAGGGGGGCTCGCCTCGAGTGTGAGCCGCAGCCCGAGCCCGGCGGGGAGGCCGACGACACGCTCCAGTTGTATTTCCTCTGCGCGCACCCGACGCTGCCACCGTGGTTCGGGTCCTGTACGTGGTCTTCAACGAGGGTTACTCCGGCTCCGTCGACCTCGCGGCCGAGGCCATCCGACTCACGTGCTAGTTGGCGGCCACGATCGACCATGAGGAGGTCGCCGGCCTGCTCGCGCTGAAGCTGCTCCATCACGCCCGGCGCCCGGCACGGACCGGTCCCGACGGCAGGCTCGTCCCCCTGGCCGAGCAGGACCGCAGCCAGTGGGACATCCGACTTCTCGACGAGGGCGTCGACGTGCTCCAGGCTGCGCTCAGTCGCGAGCACATCGGAGAATTCCAGGCCCAGGCCGCCATCGCTGTTCTCCACGCCGACGCCCTGACGGCCGAGGAGACCGACTGGGTGCAAATCGTCGAGTGGTACGACGAGTTGGTGCGGCGCACAGGCAACCCGGTCGCCCGCCTCAACCGGGCCGTTGCGGCCGGCGAGGCCGACGGTCCCAGGGCCGGGCTGGCCGCCTTCGCCGAACTCGACCCCACGCTGCCCCGCTAGATAGCCGTCGCCGCGTATCTCTCCGAGCGAGAGGGTGACCTGGTCGCGGCCGCCCGGCTCTACGCCGAAGCTGCCCTCGTGGCACCGAACCTTCCCGAACGCGACCACCTCACGCGACAGGCTGCTCGTCTCAACGCGCAACGGGCCCATTGAGCAGAGCCAGGTACGCAGTGCATCAGCCCAGCACGCTGCGTGCCGCCGGAGATCGAGGCGCACCGGTCACCGCTGACAGATGTGGTGACGGACGCGTGGCCGAGAGGGGCAGAGCGATGTCCTCGAGCGACTTCTGTTCGGCATCGATCCCCAGGAGGGCCGCGACCAATCCGCCGAAGACCATCACCCCGGCTCCGATCAGATACCCGATGAAGAGCCTGAAGTGGTCCTGCCCGTTCCCGATGAGCTCGCCGTAGAGCCAGGGACCGAAGGCGCCGAAGCTCTGCGCGATCGCGAAGAACACGGCAATGGCCTTCGCCCGGACCTCGACGGGGAAGATCTCGCTCACGGTCAAGTAGGCCGAGGAGGCGCCGGCAGAGGCGAAGAAGAAGATGACGCACCAACACGCTGTCTGACTCACCGCGTTCAGAGCGCCGGCATTGAACAGAACGGCGCTGATGGCGAGGAGTGCACCGGACAGGAGGTACGTGCCCGAGATCATCTTCCGACGCCCGATGGTGTCGAACAGGTGCCCGATAGTGAGCGGGCCGATGAGATTCCCCAGGGCGAAGAAGATGAAGTAATAGGCGGTGTCCGTCGCCGGGACGTTGTAGATCTTGGTGAGCACCAGTGCGTAGGTGAAGAAGATGGCGTTGTAGAGGAACGACTGCGTGATCATCAGGGATGCCCCGAGGATGGCCCGCCTCGGGTAGTGGACGAACAGCGTGCGAGCCAGGGCCACGAAGCCGATGTCGGAGGCCGGGGTGATTTCGATCGCCTTGGACTCGTCGACGGGTCCGAGGATGCCGCCACCGTGTTCGGTGAGCTTCTCGATCTCGGCGACGGCGGCCTCGGCCTCCTCCTCGCGGCCATGCATGAGCAGCCAGCGCGGGCTCTCGGGGAGGTTCTTGCGCACGAAGAGGATGACGAAGCCCAGGGCCGGGCCGACGAGAAAGGCGATCCGCCACGAATAGCTGACGGGGAGGTGGTTGATCACGAAGATGAAGAAGAGGGTGGCGATCAGCGCGCCACCCCAGTACGTCCCGTTGACGGCGATATCGACGCGGCCTCGGTACTTGGCAGGGATGAGCTCGTCGATGGCCGAGTTGATGGCCGCGTACTCACCGCCGATGCCCATGCCGGCGATGAAGCGGGATGCCCACACCCAGTAGGACCAACCGTGGGAATGCCCCAAGGTGAGAGCGGTGAGCACGCCACCGAACAAATACACGCCCAGCGTGATCATGAACAGGTTGCGGCGGCCGAACTTGTCCGACATACGGCCGAAGAAGAGCGCACCGACGACCTCACCCAGGAGATACACGGTGCCGACGGCGAAGGCCACCTCGGAGGAGGAGAGATTCAGCGCCTGTTTCTGGCTGATGAGGCCTTCGGCATTGCTGGCGATCGTGATCTCGAGGCCGTCAAGCACCCATGCCACCCCGAGCGCAATGACCAGACGGGTGTGGAAACGCGACCAACCAAGTCGGTCGAGCCGGGCCGGTATGAGGCTCCGGATCGATCCTTCAGGTTGCTGATCCCGGATCGAACGTCCCGAATCTGTCGTGGTTGTCGTTGCCACGTCCCCTCCTTTCAGGCGCTGCCGAGGAACTCAGTACCCAGGAGTGCTTCCCGTTATGCACCGTCCGTGTGCCCGGCACGAGCGCAAGGGTCCGTGCAGTTCAGGTGCGGCCCGCCGGTCGCCGCATCCTCGGTCGAACCTGCGCTTCGAGACGCCGGCCTCTCTGCACGTCCACGACGGGCCTTCATGGTGGCGGCATGGGACCTCGCGCGCACAAGATACGCATTGAAATGGCCACGACGGTGCCCTCGATCATCGGGTTCATTCACGTCGATGTGAGTGGTGCCGCCCGGTAGGTGTCGTTTGCCGGCGTGGCCCCCACTGTGTCGGCCACACGATGCAGGTACACGCGATGCATGCGCCGGACACCATCGTGCTGTGTGCCAGTTCATTCGGGACCGAAGGTGTCGGTCCCGGTCAACCACGCAACCTGCCCAGGGTGTCGCCACCCGCCGTGTCCGACGACACTCCGGTCGAGCATGGGGTGCCCACCCGATTCGACTCGCCACTGGACCGATCGCACCATGACTCCGGCCCGGAGCGAACCGTTCACCCTGCCTGTTCAAGAACGAGGGGTCTGACGGACTTCGTGGTCCTTGTCCTCCAGCGGGCTGAAGATTGTGCGTCTGTTGTGTTTATCCGGGCGTAGGGTCCGCAGCCAATGGACGCGCTCCGACGACCGCAGCTGTTGGAATGGGTGCGCCGTCAGCTGCACGCACTCAGGGAATCGTGGCACAAGACAGGGGACTGTTTTTCCCCCGAGTGCGAAGAGAGGGCGATGCATTTTCCACCATCGCGCTATTGCAAGACGCATTCGAGCTAGAGGCGGCTTCAGCGCGTCCTTTGGGCTCGGAGGGCTGGCGCCACCCGGCGGGACGGGCTCGTCGCGGGCGGCGAAGGTCGCCGGGGGTCGCGACCGCCAGCCCGGGCAGCCGATCCACTGAGCAGGGTAACGGCGAGCTCTGCCACCTGGCCGATCTGGGGCACAGCGTCCGTGCTGTAGGGCGGGAGGTCGGGGGGCGAGGGACGGGCGGTGCAATCCGGGCCCGTGCCGTTGGAGGTCTGGGCCATGCGGCGCCGGGCCACCACTGAACCCAAGAAGGGACCATCGTCCCTATTGATAACGGCCGTACTTGCTTACCCTGCCCCCGTGGCGGAAGAGGTGGAGTTCTACGGTGTCCTGCAGCCCGGCGAAAGTGGCACGTGGCACCGGGTTACTGCACCTCTCGCCCTGCGCTCCGTGTGTGGAAGTCAGATCCTTTACGGCGCCCGACTACGGGCCTGGGACGAAACGCCACCCGCCGACCGCTGTCCCCTCTGTCTGCAGCACCTGGACGACCGCTAAGCAGCGCCCACTTGGGCAAGGACCTGAGAGCGTGCCGCCATAACCCGGCGGCAGGGGACACCCAGCGCATTCCCACCGGGCAGACCGTCCGAGCGGGAAATGCACCACCTACTTCGAGTACACCGTCCTCCCGTCTCTGCGCCTTCGAAGGACTACCGAACCACCGAACATTCCCAGTGCCGCCACGGGTAGTGCGAGGACGAACGGAACTTCGGGCGTGCCCGTGCCGGGTCCAGAACCACACGTTGGCGTGGTCTCGCCCGCTTGAACCTCGGAGATGGTCAGGTCGCATACCGCTAGTTCGGCAGAGGTTTCAGGCACCGCCCCGGGAATGTCCCCTTGGGCCGTGCCAAGGCCGTACTGCTCAAGGTTCTGACCCAGGGACGCATATCCGAACTTCAGAGCCTCCTGTTGCCCGAGTGTCAGGGCAAAGTCTACGAACTGGCTCATCGTGTCGCCCTTGGATAACGACCATCCCGTTGTTGGCGTGAGCAGATACGAGACCATCGACGGGTTGTAGACGTTCGGACCGATTCCATCGAAGTTGAATTGGACCAACCCGTCAGACTGCGTGGTCGCGTAGGCCAGAGTAGATGTTGCGTCCACAGGAGTGGGCAGTGTGAAGTCACCACTGGCATTCTCGACCGCCGCGACCCCTCGTGCTGGGTTGGAGCCGGAAAATCCCTCGTTGGTGGCGTAGTTCTCCTCGACAAAACCAATCGCACCACCGTCGGAGGCCACGTTCGATGCAACGGCTGAGGAGGACTGTTCGTCATATCCGTTGCCGGTCGCCTCCCAGTTCGCTCCGGCGGTTGTGGCAGAGATCGGGACGCCGCTGGGCGGAACACCCAGCGCCTCCATGTTCTGTGCGTATTGCGCCCAGGCCGCTGGCTGTTCGTCGATGCAGTACTGCTCCATGGTGAGGTTGATGCCCGCGGGATCGCTCTCGGTCACCGGCAGGATGGGAAGATTCGGCAGCGTGATGCCTGCGTTCGCGCCGTTCTCATGAAACACAGGATCGTCCCAGTTGGTCACTTGACCGGTCATCGCCAGACAAGCGGTGTAGCTGGTCAGCTGGAGAGTTTGGCTCAATCCGGGGATGTTGTACATGAAGGCGATCCCGGTTCCAACGAGCGGGATGAACGTATAAGGAAATGATGGTGGAGTGGCGCCGTCGACATAGCCGGTTTCAGAGACGGCAAAGTCGTACGTCCCCTCCGTGAACTCGTAGCCAGCTTCAATCGAATTGCTGACGGTGTACGTAATCGGAAGGCTGTACGGAGGATCAGCGACCGCGGAGAGCCAAGCAGTGACCGCAGGAGCCGAATAGGGTGACCCGTCTCCGTTGATCGTCGCAGGAGTAGCACCATCGGCTTGACCCGTAGGTATTGCCAGATAGCCGATCAGCGAGATGAGAACTGTCGAGACCAGTATGGACGCCAGTCGGCCTGCCACCGATAGTCGCATTCGCCTGCGACACGACTTTCGCCATCTTCTGCCCTCCACGTGCTTTTAGGCCACCCGATAGCGACGGCGGTACAGGACATAGCCACCCCCGAAGAGCAGAGCGCCCATGATCGGGAGCAGAAGAGCGACCGGAACTTCAGGAAGGCCGTTGCCCGTGTTCGTCGACTGCGGCGCCCAGGCCAGGCCGTGGAAGGTCGAGCTCGTGCCCGCGGTGGCCAGGGTGTTGATGGCTGTATTCGAAGGCAGGGTGCCCCCGGCTCCCGAGCTGTCGGTCAGATCAGAGATCTGGTCGGCCCAGGTGTTGCTGCCTGTGCCGTTGGTGATGTAGATGCTGGCCGCGCCGGGACTGCCGACATTGAGGACCAATCCGGTGGGGTCGTCCACTGTTACCGACCCTTCAGCCGCCGTCACCTTACCTGTGGAGCTGTCATAGGCGTACTTCTCAACCGCATTGTTGGCCGTGTCGGCAACGTAGAGGGTGTCAGGCAAGCTACCCGAGCCCAAGGTGGCGAAGGCGTACCCGTTGGGATCGAATCCAGCCGGCACAATGGTCGACGGGATGATCGGATTGGGGGTCACGGTGCCGGTTGGAAGGCTGGTCGTTCCGAGCGTGCCCAGCTGGTCGATGTTGTGGGTATTCGACTCGAAGAGGTTGCCGTTGTTGATCTGGAGCTGGTGGGTCGTGTCTCCGGGGTCGATGTTCAAGGGGCTTGCGTTGGCCGTGGCTCCGTCGGCCGTATAGCCGATGCCGGCGCCGCCTCCGTTGTAGAAGTCTTGCGACCCGCCGGTGGTCCCGGTGGCCGAGCGAAAGTTTTGCGCTTGGGTAGCGCTGTCGGCGAACGCCGTGGAGGTGTCCGGACCACCCGAAGCTCCGACGATGGCGACGGTCCTCGGGACGGTGGTGACGCTCGTGATCGAGGCCGTGCCCACGGCGTCGTCATAGCCGGTGGCGTAGAGGTACTGTCCGTCGGCAGACAGAGTCAGGTCACCATCGTTGGTGGCCTTGCCGCTCTCCACCAAGCGATGCGTGGAGCCCACCCCGCTGCCCGAGTCGGCGGTTGGCATCGAGACCGCATAGCCGCTGGGCACGCCAGAGGTTGAGTAGTCCACCAGCGTCACCGCGCCCGCCGTGCTGACGCCGCCTGCTCCGCTGGTCTGGGTCACCTCATAGACGGCAAGGTCCCCGGCCGTGAAGCTCGTCGGGTCAGCCCCGGCCTCAGCGGCGAAACCGAGCGTTCCCGCTCCCACAATGGCGGTCGTGACAACGATCCGGGCAGTCTCGGTGAACCTGCGGCGCATCATTCCTCCCATGATCGGCGACGCCGGCGAAGCTACACACGGGGTTCTGGAGGAACAACGGTAAGGGACCATCGCCACCAAGTGTTCTTTTGCTATTCGCGGTTCCTTCACCACGTGGTTACTTTGAAGAAGGGAGTGGCCGATGTCCGACCTGTCACGATCCAATTCAGAATTGATCGAACTCCGACGAGAACAACGGTGACTTGGACGCCTGCGTCAGAGTGGCCCCACGGTCATCCGTGATCTCGATGGTTGTCCGACTCGACGACCAATTGATCGGTCGTTACTGAATACGGCGTCCAGTAGCGCCACGCGTAGTGATCTTCGGCCGATGCTCGACGTTGTCACGACTTCGCCGCCGCCGTGAGTCTCTGTGAAAGTTGCGGTTGGTACGCGCACGTCGGGTCACGTTCCGATTCCACGATGGTGGTTCGGTTGAAGAGTTCGTACTCGAGCCCCAATCAGCGGCGACGTGATCGGTAACGGTCAATCACGGAAATGCGTCAGATCAGGTTCCGACCCGGCGTCTGGGGCAGTGAACTCGCAAGTCGCCGATGTGCTGTCCGGATAGACGATCGTCCGTGCAGTTGTGGACGGTCACCTTGCCGGCGAGCTCAATGTACGGGGCACCCGGAAGCCTGATGTTGAGGAACGACCGGCTGTCACACCGAGTTTCAGCTCGTGTAATCGACCGGACCGACTCCCTCGATGCCCACGGCGAACGCCAGACCGCGGAGTCCCGTGTTGCCCGTGAGCGGCCAGATGCTGTGCACGACGTCGGGGGGAATCCTGATCAGATCGCCCTGCCCGACCTCTCTTTCCTCATCCGCAATCTTCATGATCCCCCGGCCCGAAATGATGTAATAGAACTCGTGAGTGGGATGTGAATGTGGATCGACAAGGCCACCTCCAGACACTTCCCATTCACTGACGAGCTCGAGAAAGCCACCACTGGTCGCATCCTTCAGCTCGCCCGGCGGAATGAGCCACCAGACCGGCACGGTTCCGGCGTGTTCGATGACGGGTGCTACATCCCTCGCCGAGCGGACATCCATTCCTCATCCTCCTCAGTCGCCGTGCTGGGATACTACGGCGTTCCACAAACAGTCATGAAGGCGGCCTAGAAGTCGACCTGGCTGCCGCGGAGGCAACCTTCATCCGCTTTGTTGAGCTGGTTTGGCGTTCCTCTGGGGAGTACGCCGACGTTGTTCCGGCGTATGCGGCGCCCGCAGTCCTATCGATGCGACGACAAAGTCCCCAATGGCGATCCGGTAATGGAATCCGAAAATGGAGGGTCATCCGCGGGTGGCTCGCATTTTTTGGTAGGTGCGTGGGGCCACTGTGCGCAGAATCGGTGCGACGAGCGGCAGCAAGGCGGCATTGATCTCCAGCCGTGGGTCATACATCCGGCGGAGTATCAGTGACGAGACCTGTTCCTCGGTGCGCTGGACAGCACGTGGCGGCATCGACAGGCCACCCTCGCGCACGGCGGTCAGTCCCATTTCAGTGGGCACCCATCCCGGGTAGACCGTGTGGAGGAACACACCGTCGGGTCTCGCCTCATAGGACAGACTCTCCGTCGCCGCAGAGAGGGCTGCCTTGCTCGCGCAATAGGCGGCTGCACCGGGGCCCGGGGCGCGCCCATCGTCCGAGCTCATATTGGCGATAGCACCGGTCTTGCGTTTCCGCATCCCTGGGAGGATTGCCATCATGCCGGCCACGGGGGCGATGAAATTCACCTCCATGATGGATCGAAGCGACGCCGCGGTCGTCAGTTCGCTGCGCATGATCCCGCCGACACCCGCGATGTTGGCCAAAATGTCGATCCGGCCGTATTCCTCTTCCAGCTGATCCAACAGGCGGACGAAGGATGCGGCTTCGGAGAGATCGCACACTCGGTAGGACGACTCGGCACTATGCGTCCGCATCTCCTCGACGAGGCCTCGAAGGCGGTCCTCACGCCGCGCCACCCCGACAACCACCGCCCCGGATGAAGAGAGGTCCAGAGCGAGACGACGACCGAGCCCCGCGGAAGCCCCGGTAACGACAGCGACCTTTCCCCGATAGTCCCTCATCAGCCTCGAGCCCTCGTCCCAGCATCATCACCATACCGGTCCTCGCCTGTGGCGCCCTTGCAGCCATGTCGTACGTCTCTTAGGAGGCGTCCAGCTGCTTCCTAGCCCATGCTTCAGCGCGTCCGATTACCTTCTCCTCGATTCCGCTCATCCTCAGAGACGCGAGGCGAGCCAGGTGACGGCGTGCCAGCATGGGCCATGGATAGCGTGACATCCCCGCGTGGCGCGACCGGCCACGCTGCCCGGTGGGACCTGCGACCCATGGCCCTCGAAGACGTCGAAGCGACGATGGCCGTGGTCGAGGCCGCCGATGCAGCGCTGGCACTAGCCGGTCTTCTCCCGCCGCACACCCCACCGAGCGACGCCCAGTTGGATGCCAGCCGCATGGGTCATGCCCGTTTCGTGCAGCACGACGGGCCCGGAGCCTGGGTGGCTGTCTCGGAAGGGCGCGTGGTCGGCGTTGCGGAGTCCGTCCGGCGGGAGTCCGTCTGGGGGGAGAGCTTCTGGGGTCTGTCCATGCTGTTTGTCCACCCAGAGTTCCAGAGCCGGGGAGTAGGCGGGCGGCTCCTCGAGGCGGCCATGGACTACAGCGCCGGCGCCTCCCAACGCATGATCCAGTCTTCGCCCGACCCCCGGGCCATGCGTCGCTACTTCCTGGCCGGACTGGCCATGCACCCGACGGCCGAGATGGGAGGTCAACCCGACCGCCGGGCCATCCCACCCTCCTTGCCCGGTCGCGATGGCGATGAGGGGGACCTCGAATTGGTGGCCGAGGTGGAGGCACAACTGGGCCGCTCTCGAACCGAGGATGTGGCTTTCGGGCTGAGTGACGGGCGCTGCCGCCTTGACGTGGTGGACAGCGATCCCGGGCGAGGGTGGGTGCTTTGGCACCCGGGCCGACTGTCCATGCTGGGGGCAACCGACGAGCAGACAGCCAGCGTCCTCCTGTGGCGGTTCCTCGCCGGCTCCGAGGGACAAATCCTGGTACACGGGCTCACCGCTGCCCAGCAGTGGGCGTTCGACGTCCTGCATCAGGCGCGTCTAACGGCGCAGATACGCGGCTCGTTGTTCATTGACGGCATGGCCGTCCCGATCCCATGGATCGCTTCGGGCTGGTACTTCTAGACCCCGATGTGTCCCACCCAGCTCGGGACCATTCTGAACAAGTCCGAGATTTGGGAGGCAGATTTCTCTCTCGCGTGCCCCACCGAGACACTGTTGCGCCCACCCGGAGTTCGTCGGCTCCCTATCCACGTCGTGCCGGAGTGTCCCACTTTGCCTGGGGAGAGCACACCCTGGGCCGGTCGCAGATTCAGTCGCGCACCAGTGCTCTTGCGCTCACGACCCGACGCGCCTGCGAGGATGACGCGCATGGATGATGACCGCCGCCTATCGTTCGGCGACGACGCCGAGCAATACGACCGGGCGCGACCGTCGTACCCCGCATCAGCGATCGATGCCGCGATCGACGGCGGGAACATTCGACGGGTGTTGGACGTCGGGTGCGGCACCGGGATCGCGTCGCAGCTGTTCCTCGATCGCGAATGCGAGGTGGTCGGCGTGGAGCCGGACGAGCGGATGGCCGCCGTGGCCCGCCGACGCGGCGTGAACGTCGTCGTCGCGCCATTCGAGGCGATGATGGCGCCCGTCGACCCGTTCGACCTCGTCGTCTCCGCTCAGGCGTGGCACTGGGTTGATCAGAACATCGGGCCAGCAGCGGCCGCCGGCGCGCTGCGCCCGGGTGGCCGATTGGCACTCTTCTCGAACGGCTACCAAGAAGTGTCCCTGCGAGACGAGCTCGACGCGGTGTACCGCCAGCACGCACCCCAGATCGCCGCCAAGACGTTCGTGCTGGGGCGGCACGCGCCGACGCTCCGGTCGGCGCACGCTGGCCCGATCGAAGCGTGCGGACGCTTTGGTCCAGTCGAGGAGCACTCGTTCCGGTGGGAGCGCACCTACACCCGCGACGAATGGCTCGACCAGCTTCCAACGCACAGCGACCACAGAACATTGCGCCCAGAAGTGCTCAGCACGCTGCTCAGGCACATCCGAGGCGTGATCGACGCGAATGGTGGCACGCTCACCATCGGCCACACCACCGAGTTGCTGCTCGCCGCCCGACACTAAAGCGGCCGTGACGTGCTCGGGCTTGTGGTGATAGCTCAGGCGAGAATGGGGGTGCCATCCCAGAAGTGCCTGATTGAGACTTTGAGCAGACCCGACGGCTGATCCCTTGAGCCTGCCGCCAGTCCGACCGGCTGGCTCTTGCGAGCTGCCACTCGTCCGGAGCTCGACTGCGAGTGGGTCAAAAGAGGAGCGTCTGCACCACATCCAACAGAGGAGTGCCCCTTCCGGTTGCGTATCGACTCAAAGGGAGGATGCACGTGTCAGTGATCATCGGGGTCGATCCCCAAAGGCGAACCGCACGGCGGTGGACATTGGTGGCGATGAACGCGAGGTGGCCAAGGTCACGGCGCGGGAGACATGCCAGCAAACGCGCAAGCTGCTCGCCTGGACTGCCTCAGTCATGGAAGTCAGTTCATCTCACGAAGGCCGCCTACGACCTCGGGGCCGATTCGCGATAGGGGGTAACGCTGGGATCTGATCTACGAGGTAGCTGGTCCGCCGGAGTCTCAGTCTTCAGAAAGTGACACTCCCCGGCGCTCGAAGCGCCGATCCGGAACAAACCAGATGACGGCGACCAGGGCATACAACGCATACGCCACGTAAGGGCTGAGGAATGCCAGCCCAACAGCGCACGCGTACAGCGCAATCGAGATATTTCCCTTGAGATCTGACCCAATGGCGCGGCCGACCGCGGAATCCCGACCGTTCGCCCGGATGATTGCGACCACGAGAATCGAAAAGGCGATCGCCGCACCCAGCGCCACGATGCCGTAGATCGCGGCGGGCCAGTGGTCCCCGTAGAAGCTGCCTACCCACTCGGTCACGACTGGGATGAGCGAGAGCCAGAACAGCAGGTGGAGGTTCGCCCACATGACGCCACCGCTGATGTGACGCGTGACACGAAGTAGGTGGTGGTGGTTGTTCCAGTAGATCCCGATGAAAGTGAAGCTCAGAATGTAGACGAGCAGTTCTGGCAGTCGCCGGCTCAACGCGGTGAACGACCCACTGAGAGGTGCCTTGAGGCTGAGCGCGGTAATGGTGATGATGACGGCCATAACCCCGTCGCTGAACGCTTCCAGCCGGCTGGTGCCGATGGTCGTTTCCGGAAGCTGCGGATCTGGGACTTCGCTCACTTGAACCATTCCGTCGCTCGAGCCGACTTCTCGACGTCGGGCCACGTCCAGAATGGAGTTTCCACGAAGTAGGCCACAGGCTGCCAGAAGCCCAGATAGCCGGCGAGCAAAACAGGTGGATGCACGCCGCCGACTCTTCCATATGACGGAGGTCCCATGGCGTCTCATTCCCGGGCAAGGTGGATCCCCTTGACGCTGCCCGAGATCGTGGAGACGATCGCTTCGTCGAGATGACCTGGTGTCGTCCTGTCGCCACTCGATTGCCCGCCGATCGGCGCATGTGTGAGCCTTCTGATCCCTCGAGATTGACGGTTAGCGAGCGGGACTCCCTTGGCTCCCAGGCCCATCCCTACGGTGCGGCCGGGTGGCGGCCAATCCCGGCATTCTCAGGCGCCTCCCCCTTCCATCGTCGAGCGGCCCCACTTCACATATTCGGGACTTTCGTCCCCTAGCAAGCGCAACATGACTCCCTCATCCTGGAGTGCAAAGACACCCCGAGAGAGGAATGCCTTCAATCGATGCTGCACCACCACTACGAAAGCGGCGAGACGAACCGGATGTCCGGGGGTCTTCGTGGTCGTGGCTTTGGCGCTGCGAGTCGGCGTGTGAGATCAAACGTGGCACCAGGCCGGGATGTTCGTTGCACCGACGGTGCGAACGGAGACACTGTTGGGTCACGATCGAAACAGAGAACATCAACGTCCGATCCGATGGAGAGAACATGATCGACATGACAACCGAGTCCTGGGCAGGACCCTCTGCCACGGATCGGGCGCTCTATGCTCATTTGACGAACCACATCGAGACAGAGCGAGGATTACTTGAAGAGTATTCCGACATCGCCGACCGAACGGAGTCCGGAGCTTTTCGCTATCTCGTGAATCTGCTCATTGAAGACGAGATTCGACATCACAGAATCTTTTTGGAGCTTGCTGAGTCACTCGAAACGATTGCGCTCATGAAGGCGAAAGAACCTCTTATACCGCTCATCGACTTTGTCCGTTCTGATCGGGACGCAGTGCTCGAGGCGACGAGGCGGCTCCTCGAGCACGAGAACGAGGACGCCCGCGATCTCAAGCGTCTCCGACGCGAGCTTCGCGACACAAAAGACGATTCGCTGAACGGCCTGCTGGTGGAGCTCATGCAGCGTGATACCCAAAAACACATCGCTATCCTTCGTTTCGTACGGAGACGCACAAGCCGGAAACGGAACTGACGACGGGACACACGGCAAGGGCGTCCTCGAGTGAGGCAATTGCCGAACAGAGAGCGACGATCTACGCCGCGAGTTGTACCTCACCCACCTCGTCGACTGGAACACGATCGCCGGCGCTCCTTTTCACCCCTACCGGGTAGCCGGCCTCCTACCGCAGTCGTGCCGCACTCTGACGCTCCGCCGGGCAAACTGGGGCAGGCTGCCGCAGAATGGACACGATCATCCTGCCCTCGTGGCTGCCGAAGGCTCGTCCAAGGATCCGTTCGGCGTCGACGAGGCCCAGTGGTCTTCTGCTGGCTCGGCAACTGATTCGGTGAAGGACGGTAGCTCCGAGATGTCGGATCCACCCCCAGACGGGCCCATATCCGGCAGTCCTTGCCTCGAAACGCGATTCGACCCCCCGAAGGGGGCCGAATCGTCTATTGCCGCTCAATCGGAGAGGCGCTACCACCGATAGAAGCGATGGCTTCCAGCACCCTCACCCCGGCCAATGGCGAAGCCCACGAGCCACAGGACAAGAAACATTGCCGCTGCTATCCATAAGAGATGCACAGCAAATCCAGCCCCGAACAGAATCACGACAAGCAATAGTGCGAGAATCAGTACCACCGAACAACCTCCCTGTTTGGCTCCTACCTAGTACGTCGAATCGACCCGACGCGCGACATTCCCCTGGCCGTCGTCCACGACGGTCCGGCGCCGACGCGTGTTCCCGGCGACCATGACGATGATCGAGATGACAGCGCCGACGGCGCCGACGACCATCAAAATCCAACCCACTTTGTTGACGTTGAAGCCGTGTTGATATGGCTCCGTCACTGCCCAGTCAAGAATGGCACCCGTGGCAAAGGCGATACTGCTTACGACAAGCCCGCCGGCGCGGATGGTGCGTGAGCACGAACACCGGTGTGTGGAACGGCGGGTCTTGCCCCCACCAGCCACGCCACTCGTCGCGTGTGCCGAGATCGGTCAACGGGCCGGTCTGCGGGCCGAACTTGCCCCGGCCCATGATCTCGGCTCCGAACCCGACATTCAGGCGTTCTGCGAACGCGTTGTCGACACCGGTCGTGCCACCTGACTGACCCAAAATGATCGAACGCCCGAACCGAGTGGGGAGCACCCACTCGTGCAGACGATGGCCGGCGTGGCCGAACGGGCGTCGAAGGTCAAACCCTCACCAGTCCCGAACCCGTCCAGGGAGATCGAGAAGTTGTGGACACGGACCTGGGACATGTCGCCTCCGAAGCGTTGGGTGGTTGCTGTATCAACTGGTTGACGGTAACGCCGAGCGAAGCCCGGCCTGTGGTCCCTGACGTGCGGCACCGTGGCACCCGGTCCCGGCGTATAGGGATATACCACTCAGGCATCGACTCTCGACCGAGAGGTTTCGCCGGATCCAAATGCGGTATTGATCACACGTGACCCTCACCGACGACCCCGCCGACTTGCCCGATTCAGACCCCGATGACGTGCCCGAACGCCTGGCTCCGGTCGAAGTACCCGAGCCAAGCGTCGAGGACACTCCCGAGCGCGGCTAGGGATTGGGGTCTGTCGCCGAACAGAGAAGTGACCAGCGAGTGACGGGATCGGGAATCGGGGAAGGTGGGCTGGGCTCGGGTTTCTTCGGAGATAGTCACATGTTGGCGGTCCCGGCGGGCGCCTTCGAAAACCCGATGACGTGACTCCCAACAGTCGGGAGCATTGGGCCGGGGCCGAGGAGGGACCATGCGGAAGTTGTCGGTAGTCGAATTGCTCGATGGCGTCATGCAGGGCCTCGGTGGGCCTGTCGGAGATCGCGAGGGCGGTTTCGAGTATGGCGGCTGGAGCGGACCCTATGGCAACGAGGCGGCGCAGCAGGCCGGAGGTGGCGTTGGCCAGACGCCTGCCTACCTCTTTGGGCGTAAGACATGCGAGCACATGGCCGCGCACTGGCCTCACGTAGCCGCCGATTATCCCATTCGGCGAACCTTGCTGGTCCTCGCCTGCGAGCCGAACTCTCCCACCGTTCCGGTGAACCGGGGGTACCAACCGTGGCCGGCGGCTGGACGAATCGTCGCAGTGGGAGGTCGCTTCTGCGGATTCTGGCCTAAGTTCGCGGCATGACGGCCTTCATCAAGTACGTGACATTCGACTGTGCCGATCCACGCCGGCTTGCAGCTTTCTGGTCAGAAGTCACCGGCTACCAACCCGTGGCCAACGAGGATGACTTCGCGGCGCTCGCTGCACCCGACAACCGAGGCGTTCGGGGGATCTTGTTCTGGCGGGTTCCCGAACCAAAGACTGCGAAGAGCCGAATGCACGTTGACCTGGCCACCAAGGACGCCGAACACGAGATCGGGCGCCTCGTCGGTATCGGCGCCACGATGGTCGAGTTTCGAGAAGGTCACGGAAGTAGCTGGACCGTCATGCTTGATCCTGAGGGCAACGAGTTCTGCATAGGTTGAACCTGCTGCCCCTCCCGCAGCGCCTCACTGCCGGCGTATCGAGGCACGCTGTGCCCCGAACCTGCAAGGTGGCCCAGACCTGATCCACGACGGCCATGGGGCACCTGTGAAGTGGGGTCACGAGTCGTTGATGGCTGCCCTCTGAGCGGCGCGTCGGGCCGGTCCCACGACGACCCGGTAGAGGACTGCCAACCAGACTGCGATGACAACGGGGATCATCAGTGCTGGCCAGACCGACGAAGGAACGCGCGGTGACAATGGTTCATGCTGTCGCACCGGGCACCCCGGCCCGAGATGGGATCAGCCAAAGGCCGAGAGCAACGAATGCGCAGGTGAAGCAGATCATTACGAAAATGCGCCATGCCCAACTGCGCTGAGTCACGATCGCAGTATGCGGCAGTGGATCGGTCATGAGAACCCAGAATGACCGTGACAATTCGGCAAACTGAATGCAACGGTCGTGGACGGCCGGCCAAATCGTGGGCATCATTGGTCCGTGGAACAGACGGCGCAGGGGTGGCAGCCCGACCCGTTGGGACGCCACGGGGAACGGTGGATGTCTGCGGGAGAACCCACCGACTTGGTGCGCGACGGCGTGCGAGAGAGCCGTGAACCCGTGGATTCTTCCGCACCCCTGCCTGGGATCGACGTGGATGAGCTCCCCACCGGTCAACCGCTGCCGTTCCCGTGGCGGCAGTCGCGCCGGCAGAGGGCTCTTGTCTTGGCTGCGCTGGCCTGCGTGGCCCTCGCGATCCTCGCCACCAACTTTGGTCACGCCATAGCCCGTTCGAACCCCCTGGGTCCGAATGAGGCAATCGGCACAGTCGTCTACGCGAAAGGTGACAGCAACTCCACCTTCGTCACGGCCTCATACACCCCTCGGGACCGACCGGACAGCTCGGCGTACGCAATGGGGATGGTGACCCATGTGATCTCGGATGGGCAGACGGTGCTGGTTCGGTACGACCCAAACCAGCCAACGGACGGGACGGTGCTTTCGCAATCGACACCGGGAAGCGGTCCAGACGGTCTCTACGGCGCACTTGTGGGAGCTCTGGGGTTTCTTGGCTTTGGAACTCTCTGGGTGGTCGCAGGATTCCGAAAGTGGCGCCTGTATCGGGCACGCGAAGCTGCCACCGACTATCGGGTAGGCCCTTGGGCCGGAACGACCAACAGTGCGTAGTGGAAATGTCGGCTCGACGAGGGTCTGAACGATTGGCGAGCGCCTGGCCCATAGGCGCCGGATCGAGGCACACTCGTCTCAACGTCAGGCACTTGTAGCCGTCGCCCATCAGATCGGTCGCGTCGCCCCGACATACAGCAAGCTCCCAAAGAAAGAACCCTGGGTCGCAGGAAAGGGCTCGGCGCGAACGTCGGCACCCGTGTGCGGAGCATCGACCATGACGTTCTGTCCGTTGACCACACCCACGTAAAGGCCGACGTGGTCGATGGAATCGGGGCTGCCGCCGAAGAACACCAGGTCTCCCGGGGCCAGAAGGGCCCCGGGAGCCAGCTTCGGCGTGGTGTCGTACTGGTCTTGGGCCACCCGCGGGAGCGAAACGCCCGCCACGGCGTAGGCGGCCTGCACGAGGCCCGAACAGTCGAACCCGACGCCGGGTGTCTCGCCGCCCCAGACGTACGGCGTGCCGATCTGCGAGAGCGCCCACGACACCGCCGTGGCACCCGCACCGTCACTCGACCCCGTTTCGGCAGGCGCGGCGGGGGAGGACGAGCCGTAGGTCTGGGCCAATGCCAGTACCTCGTTCACATAGACGGCCGAGTGGTTGTAGGCGTACACGGCACCGGACAGGTCGGTTCCACCGTCCGCCCCGTCTGCGCATAACAGCCGGGCCGCCGCGAAGACTGCGTCGGCCGGGTCGTAGGGGCTGGGCGGGTTCACCCCGTCCGGAGGCACCGGCTCGTCGTAGGTGGCGAAGGACTTCGGCTCAAATTGCATGGGTCCTTCTGCACCGGCCGAGTTCGAGCCGCTGTGCACCCCCGGCAGGTTGGACCGGCCGTTGTCCGATTCGATCGTGCCGATGGCGGCCAGGACGGTCCAGGGCAAGCCGGGGCAGCCAGCCGCCGCCTCTTGATAGAGCGTCAGCATGGCCGGAGGGATCTGCGCTGTGGCAGCCGAGGATGCAACCGGTGCCGAACCGCCGATGTCGAGCAACGACTCGGCCGACGCCAGGATCGCCGTGCCCACCACGGCGGCGGCCAGGCCTGCCGCCAGCGCACCGACGAGGAGACCCCTCATCGGATGCCCCCGCCTCGGACCTCGACCGTAGGTATCACGCCGGGGAACGGTCGGCCCCGCGTGGCCACGTGCGCGGCGAAGGAGTGCCGGTCCGACGCGAGGCCCGGCGAGCCGACTGTCACAGCGTTGCTCCCTCGAACGGAATCCGCTTCGGGACCCCGAACCGCTGCCGCTGGGAGGGGACAGGGGTGCGAGAGGTCTCCGGGGGCCCGGAACAGACAGAATCCCTCCTCCGGCGTCTACGCCGACCTCCTGTCATGCTGTGCGGAGCTACGACAAGGGAGAATCGATCATGACGGTTCTGATTGAGAATGTCTTTCCGGTCGGTGTAACCAATGAGTTGCTCGATGCCGTCACCGACGAAATGGGCGTCGACGCCGAACTCCCGCCGGGCGGAATCGTGCATGTGCACTTCGAAAAGGACGGCCGTGCACACGGGATCGACCTGTGGGACTCGGTCGAGGACCATGACCGATTCGTCCAGTCGACGCTTCTACCTGCCATGGCCACGGTTGCATCGGCAAGAGGCCTCGATCCGGCCGACATGGACCCACCCGAGGTGACGGTCACCGAGGTCCATCACCTCGTTCACTGAGCATCGGGCTGTGGGGCGACACTCGCTGCGCCCACTGACGGACCCCACATCCGCGCACGACAGCCGAGCATGCATGCGGTTCTCCCGACCCACAGAAGTGTGGCAGGAAGTGTGTCCGTGAGTCGACCGATCTGGATCGCGTGGCCGACCGTAGGGTGAACCCGCCTAGGAGAGGATCTCGACGTACCCGTCCGAGCCGTTGACGCGGATCCGCTGCCCGTCTCGGATCAGCCGGGTGGCGTCTTCCACGCCCACCACGGCGGGCAGGCCGTACTCCCGCGCGATCACCGCGCCGTGCGTCATCTGCCCCCCGACCTCAGTCACCAGGCCCAGGATCGCCACGAACACGGGCGTCCAGCTGGGATCCGTGTACGCGGTGACAAGGATATCGCCGGTCTCCAGATCCGCCCCGGCCATGTCCAGGACCACGCGGGCCCGTCCCTCGACGGTCCCGGCCGATACGGGTAGGCCCACCAGCGCGCCAGCGGGGATGGCGTCGCGCCGGTACGTCCCGGCGACGGCCTCGCCATCCGACGTCAGCACGCGGGGCGGCGTCAGCGCCTGATACGCGGTGAACGCGTCCCTGCGCCGGCGGACAAGTTGGTCGTCCGCCTGCTGGGTGCGTACGACCTCGCCGAGCTCGTGGAGCGTGAGCGAGAAAACGTCCTCCTTCTCGCGGAGCACGCCCGCCCGCACGAGCCGGTCGGCCTCTTCCAGCAGGGCCTGTTTGTAGACGAAGTAGCGGCTGACCATGCCGTACTTCGGATACTCCCGATAGCCGATGAAGGTCCGCACCCGGTCGATCTTTCGCTTGGTCTCCTCGGCCTTCTCCGATCCGTCCGGCAAGGCCCGCACGCGCTCGAGCAAGTCCTGTTCCTTCCTCCTCGCCTCTTCGAGCCCCTGCTCGAACCGCCGGGCGCCCGCGCCTGGCGGGAAGTTCTTGATGTTGCCGAGGATCACGGGGACGAGCGTGGTGGGGCGTTCGGACCAGCGCGGCCTCGTGATGTCGATCTCACCGACGCAGCGCATCCCGTACTTGTCGAGGAAGATGCGAACGGCGTCCCCCGCCTCCTGCCCGCCAGCGAGTTGGGCCAGTCCGTCCAGGACGTTCTCGTCCCCCTCGACCTGCTGCAGAAACTCGACCACCTCCGGATACGGCCTGATCACATCGGCGACGTCCAGGAGCGCCAGCCCCATCTCTGACGTCACGTTGTCGGGGACGGACTGGGTGAGCGTGTCGGCCGCGTTCTTCTCTCCCAGCCACGCCTCCAGGTGCTCGTTGAGCCACCACGTGGCCTCCATGGCCGACATGAACACCTGGTGGCTCTCCGGATCGAAGAGGATTCGCTTCAGCTCCTGGATGTCCGCCAGGATGAAGTCGATCAAGGCCGGTCCGGACTTGGTTGCGATGTCGCGCCGCAACGCGGCGATGGACGCCTGCGTGCGCGCGATGAGCCCGGCCACGATGGCCGGATCGGTCTCGAGCGGGGCGGGAGCACCACCGGTCGGCGCACTGTCCCGACCCTCGTCGGGGATCGACGGGATGAAGTCGTCGCGTTCGAGGACGGTCTCCAGCGCGTCCCTGATCAATGGATCGCCGCGCCCCATGACTTCCAGGAGGCTTGCACGGCCGGACGGGGACACCAGGCGCGCGGTGACGTCGACGAAGAGCCTCCCGCCGGCCTCGTACATCCGCGGGAGAGCTGTCAGCTGCCACATGGAGATCCCCAGGGGCTTCATGGCGTCGGTCATCATCTGGTTATGACCGACGGAGACGAAGACGCGGTTCCCTCCGTCGTCGGTCACGGGAACGGGGAACAGTGCGGTGATCGGCCGACTCTGAACGATATGAAACTCGTCATCGGCCAGGCACCATTCGATGTCCTGGGGGCACCCGAAGTGCGCCTCTATGCGCCGTCCCAGCCCGGCGAGCCTGACCACCTGCGCATCCGACAGCGCCGGCTGATCCTGCCGCGCCACGTCGACAGGCTCTTCCCTGGTCCCACCGGCGGGCGCGGCACGGGTCGCGCGCTGCTTCGTGTCGATCACCTTGGCGATGAGCTCGCCGTCTCGCACCCGGTAGACGTCTGCGCTCACCCGACCCGAGGCCAGGGTCTCGCCGAGGCCGAAGGCGGCCTCCACCGTGGTGACCCTCCGGTTGGACGTGACCGGGTCGGCGGTGAAGAGGACGCCGGCCGCCTGCGGGAGCACCATCTGCTGCACGACCACGGCCATGCTCGCCTTGCGGTGGTCGAAACCGTTCCGCAGCCGGTAGGTCACGGCCCGCTCTGCGAAGAGTGAGGCGACACACCGGCTGACATGTTGCAGGATCGCGGCCGGACCCATGACATTCAGGTAGGTGTCGTGCTGGCCGGCGAAGGAGGCCGTCGGCAGGTCCTCGACCGTCGCGCTCGATCGGACGGCGTAGGCAGCGTGCTCATCGAGCCGGCCGAGCGCACCGGTGATCGCCGCCGCGACGTCGTCAGGGAGAGGCATCCCTTCGAGGGTCCCGCGGATCTCCTTGCTGAGCGTGCCGATCGCCTCACGGTCGTCTGGACCCAGGCGCGCCAGCTGATCGATCCGTTCCCTGGCAGAGGGCGCGTTCGCCATGATCTGCCAGAAGGCGTCCGTCGTCACGCAGAAGCAGGTCGGCACGCGGATGCCTCCGATCCTCGAGAGCTCCCCCAAACGTGCACCCTTGCCACCGACGAGGGCGACCCGGGTCTGATCGATTTCCTCGAAGGTCAGCACGTAGCCGCCCATCCGCCCACCATCCCCTCCAGACCGCTGGGGTCTGTCTTGTTCGCCAGCGTCGGTCGGGACGACCGTCCCTGGGCCGGCTCGTGGCGTGCATTGTCGACACGCCGTGGGTCCTTGCGGCAAGCCCCCCACCCTCGTGTATCTTGATAACGGCGGGCGAAGACACGACCCTTTGCAGACGCGAGAGCGGGCATCTCCAGGCCGGAGCGGGATTGCCCTGCACTTCGCCGAAGAACCGGTTGTGTCCGTCGGCGACGATCCCCTGGGCAGACCGAGACGCGTCGAGCGCGCATGATCGTCCCGGGTTTGGAGCAGCTCTTTGCGTGGTCGGCCCGGGAGCTCCGTGCTCCAGACCGCTACCGCCAGGGCGTCCCTGAATCCGTGGCTGGAGCGGCAACGTGGTCCCGCTCGGCGGTGGGGAAGGCGGCCCCTCGGGCGCGGGCGGGGCGCGCTCGGCATACTTGGAGCATGCAAAGCACCATGCAGAACGCCCCGCTCCTGATCCGAGACCTGCTGTTCCACGGGCAGCGGGTGCACGGCGACAGCTCCGTCATCACCGTGGAGGAGGGGGGCAGCCGCAAGGCCAGCTTCGTCGAGGTCGCCACCCGGGCCGAGAAGCTGGCCGCCGCCCTCACCCGGCTCGGCATCGAGCCGGGTGACCGCGTCGGCACCTTCTGCTGGAACAACCAGGGCCACCTCGAGGCGTATCTCGCCATCCCCTGCATGGGGGCGGTGCTGCACACGCTCAACATCCGGCTCCCGGCCGAGCAGCTGGCGTATGTCATCAACCACGCCGAGGACCGCTGCATCATCGTCGATGCCTCGCTCATTCCGCTGCTGGCGGGCATCAAGGACGACCTCAAGACGGTCGAGACGATCATCGTGGTGGGGGAGGGGGACACCTCGGCCCTCGGCGAGACGCTCTCCTACGAGCGTCTGCTCGCCGCCGAGCAGCCCGGCTTCGCGTGGCCCGACCTCGACGAGCGCTCCGCGGCCGCCATGTGTTACACGAGCGGGACGACCGGCAGTCCCAAGGGCGTCGTCTACTCGCACCGTTCCATCTGGCTGCACACCATGGCCGAGCAGGCAGCCTCTTCGGTCGGCATGACGGAGAGCGACCGCATACTCATCATCGTCCCCATGTTCCACGCCATGGCCTGGGGTACGCCCTACGGCGCCTGGATGGCCGGCACCGACATGATCATGCCGCAGATGTACCTGATGGGAGCGGCGCTGGCCAACGTCATCAACGAGCACCGCCCGACACTGGCCTGCGGCGTGCCGACCATCTGGAACGGCCTGCTCGCTCTCGACACTCCGATCGACTTCTCGACCGTGCGCGCCATCACGGCCGGCGGAGCCGCGGTGCCGCAATCGCTCATCGAGGCCTTCGAGGAGCGTTTCGGTGTCAGCATCATCCAGGGGTGGGGCATGACGGAGACGAGCCCGCTCGCCGCCTTCGGGTTGCCCCCGGCGCGCCGCCTCGACGGGCACGACGACATGTACTACAAGGTCAAGGCCGGCCGTGTGGTCGGTGGGGTCGAGGTACGCGTCGTTGCCGAGGACGGGACCGTGCTCCCCAACGACGGCACGTCGGCGGGCGAGTTCGAGATCCGCGGGCCGTGGATCACGGGCTCGTACTACAAGGACGAGGATCCGACGAAGTTCCACGACGGCTGGCTCCGCACCGGCGACGTCGGCACGCTCGACGGCCAGGGTTACATGACCATCTCGGACCGCACCAAGGACGTCATCAAGTCCGGCGGCGAGTGGATCTCGTCGGTCGAGCTCGAGAATGCGGTGATGGGCCATCCCGACGTGTTCGAGGCCGCGGTGATCGCCATCCCCGACGCGAAGTGGTCCGAACGGCCGCTGGTGGCCGTCGTGCCGAAACCGGGACGCACTCCCGCCCCGGCCGACCTGCTCGAATACCTCGTCGGCCGCGTGCCGCGCTGGTGGCTGCCCGACCAGTGGACCTTCATCGTGGAGATCCCCAAGACGAGCGTCGGGAAGTTCGACAAGAAGGTCATGCGGGCGGGCTACGCCGACGGCGCCTACACGGTGCAGCGAACGCCACTGCCCAAGTGAGCGCCTCCAACGAGGCCGTCGACGAGCTGGCCGAGCGGCTCGAAGGCGTCGTGGAGGAACTGACCGACATGGCGTTGGACGCGCTGCGGCTCGCGTCGGCGGGCGATCCCGACTCCGCCGAGACCGGGGAGGCCCTCGCCCTGGAGAAGCGGGTGCTCAGGGCCCGCCGCCGCGCTCGAGCGCGCGGTGGCTGCGCTGCGGGGCGGATCCCGCTCAGCCGGCGAGGTGCTCGACGAGGGCGCCGGCTGACTCCTCTCCACCGGGTGCGCACGTTCGTGGCCGCCTGGCCCGACGAGCCGACGCGCCGGCGGCTGGCCGCGCTCGAGCTGGGCCGGCAGAAGAACCTGCGGCTGGTGGGACCGACCCGGTGGCACGTCACGCTGCGTTTCCTCGGCGAGGTGAGCGAGGCGGAGATCGAGCTCCTGGGTGACGCGCTGCGGGCCGGCGCCGCCGCCCTGCCGGGCCCGGCCGAGTGCCGGCTGGGGCCGGCCACCGCCTGGTTCTCCCGGGTCCGCGTCCTCCAACTGCCCGCCGACGGGCTCGGCGCGGTGGCGACTGCGGTGCGGCGGGCCACCGCGCCGGTCGTGGCGGAGCCTTCCGGCGGCGGCCCACCGTTCAACGGGCATCTCACCCTGGCCCGCGTCAAGGGCCGCCTGGGACCCCAGGCCCAGGCCGGACTGGAGGGGATCCCCTTCACGTCCACTTTCGCCGTGGCGCACGTCGATCTGGTGGCCTCGGCGCCCTCGCCCCAGGGCCACGTCTACTCGACGCTGGTGCGGGCGCCCCTCGGGAGCCCGGGCTGAATCAGCCCGCGCCGGCGGTGAGGTACTGCGTGATGGCCTGCGCCATGGCCGTCGCGGCCTCCTGCTGGAACGCCGGGGTCACCAGCAGCGCCGCGTCGGTGGCGTTGCGCATGTTGCCGCACTCGATGAGCACCTTGGGCACCGTCGTCAGGTTCAGGCCAGCGAGGTCGTTCCGGGGCTGGAGCCCGTCGACCCCGTCGTAGCTGCTGACGGGCATCGGTGTGCCTGCGGCGAACGCGTTGCGCAGTGTGGCGGCGAAGGCGGCGGACGACGCGATGACGCCGTTGTTCGGCCCGTCCGCCGTCGGCTCGAGCACCGCGAAGCCGCGCCCGTCGGCCGGCCCCCCGTCCGCGTGGATGTCCACCGCGACGTTGGCGTGGGCGTCGTTGATGATGGCGGCCCGCGTCGTGACGCACGGCCCCACGCCCTGGTTGTCCGGGCGGGTGAGCACGACGCCGGCCCCCTCCGCCTGCAGGTCGTTCTGCAGGTAGGTGGCCACGTTGAAGTTGAACTGGGCCTCGGTGTACCCGCTGTCCGTCGCCGTGCCCGTGGTGTCACAGGGCTCGTCACCGGTGCCGTTGAACACGGGCGCGTCAATGACGTTCGGCGCGCTGTAGTTCAGGCCGTTGTGGCCGGGGTCGATCCCGACCACCTCCCCGGCGAGGGGCTCGGAGCCCACGGCGAGCCAGTAGCCCGCCCCACCGGCCGCGCCGGCCAGGCCCACGACGGGGCCCGACAGCGTCGTCCCACCCAGCGACCCGAAGTAGCGCGCGTCCCCATAGGTGAACACGCCGCCATCCCGCGCCACGAGCCAGTAGCCGCCGGCGTCGGTGGTGGCGGCCATGCCCGTCACCGGTGCACTCAGGGGCAGCGAGCCGGCCGATCCCTCGAACGTCGCGTCGCCGTACGTGAAGATGCCGCCGTCGCGGGCCACCAGCCAGTAGCCCCCGCCCGGGGTGGCGGCCATGCCGACGACCGGCGCGTTCAGCCGCAGTGATCCGGCCGAGCCGTGGAACGAGGCGTCGCCGTAGCTGAAGATGCCGCCGTCGGAGGCGACCAGCCAGTAGCCCCCGCCGCCGGGGGTGGCGGCCATGCCGACGATCGGCGCGTTGAGGTGCAAGCTCCCGGTCGAGCCGTAGAAGTGGGCGTCGCCGTAGCTGAAGATGCCGCCGTCGGAGGCGACCAGCCAGTAGCCCCCGCCGCCGGGGGTGGCGGCCATGCCGACGATCGGCGCGTTGAGGTGCAAGCTCCCGGTCGAGCCGTAGAAGTGGGCGTCGCCGTAGCTGAAGATGCCGCCGTCGGAGGCGACCAGCCAGTAGCCCCCGCCGTCGGCGGTGGCAGCCACGCCGACCACCGCCGCATTGGCGCCGGCCGCCGCATTGGCGCCGACGGCGGTCGAGCCGAACGGCACCACCGAGTTGACCGGAGGTGAGGCCGCAGCCGCCGGAGATCCGGGGCCCGAGAAACCGAGACAGGCCAGCGCCACGAGTGGGACCAGCGCGGCCAGCCCGCGCCGGGCTCCGGGCCGCGCCCCGGTCATCCGGTGCACTCGTTCACGGCGTCGATGAGCTGCCGCAGGCGGGCGAAGTGGAAGCGGTCGAACCGGAACGCCAGCCGGGGCAACTCGGGGTGGTCGTTGCGCTCGGGCGGGAAGGGCGCGGCAGCGCGAATGTTGCCCCGCACCACTATGTCGGCGAAGCGACGGTTCAGGTCGACCAGCTCGGCCTTGCTCGGCTGCACCTGCAGCCGGAGCACCAGGAGGTCGCCCACGAAGCGGATGGAGTGGTAGTTCCGGTAGAAGCCCAGGATCTCGTCGGCGGCCTCTTCCAGCGTGTTGGTCACCGTGAAGAGGGCCTGGTCCTCGGGTGAGACCCAGCCGGCGGCGATCGCCGCGTCCTGCACGAAGCGCAGCCACGCGTGCCAGTAGGTGCCCCCGGGCGTCTCGACCATGACGACGGGCGCCGGCTCCGCCTTGCCCGTCTGCAGCAGGGTGAGCAGCTCGAAGGCCTCGTCCTGGGTCCCGAAGCCACCGGGCAGGACGGCGTAGGCGTGGGACTCCTTGATCAGCATGAGCTTGCGGGTGAAGAAGTAGCGCATCTCGACCAGCTTCGGATCCTGCGCGATGAAGGGGTTGGCGTCACCCTCGAAAGGCAGGCGGATGTTGACCCCGAAGGCGTGCTCGCGCCCCGCCCCCTCCAAGCCGGCCGCCATGATGCCGGGACCGGCCCCGGTCACGATCATCCAGTCTGCCGCCGCCAGCTTGGCGGCCAGGTCACGGGCCAGGATGTAGATCGGATCGTCGGGCTTCGTGCGGGCGGAACCGAACATGGTGACCTTGCGCACATGACGGTAGGGGCGGAACACCCGGAAGGCCTCGGCCATCTCGGCCAGGGCAGTGTTGGCGATCTTGAGGTCGCCGACAGACGTGCCCTCGCGGGCCAGGTCGCTGAGCGAGCCGATCATGTCCTGCAGCTCCCGGGATTGTGCCGCCGAGAGGTCGTGCCCCGTGAACAGGTCCTCGAAGGCGTGCTGGCGCGCCGCCTCTTCAGTGTCGTCGATCACGCGCCGGCTGACGCATACAGGGTGGAACGCTGCACGAGGGGCCGTCCGAGCGGTGCCACGATCGCCTCGAGCTCCTCGACGCCCATGCGCTGGCCGTGCTGCGCGCCCGCCGCTCGCGAGATGTTCTCGTCCATGAGTGTCCCGCCCAGGTCGTTGGCCCCGGCGCACAGGAGCTGGCGCGCGCCCTCGGCACCCATTTTGACCCAACTCACCTGAATGTTGTCGATGTCGCCCGCGTAGGCGATGCGCGCCACCGAGTGCATGAGCACGGTCTCGCGGAAGGTCGGTCCCCGCCGCGCCTTCTTCTGGAGGTAGATCGGGGTGGCCATGTGCACGAAGGGCAGCGGGACGAACTCGGTGAAGCCCCCCGTCTCGCGCTGGAGATCCCGGGTGCGCACAATGTGACGGGCCCAACTCACCGGCTGCTCCACCGAGCCGAACATGATGGTGATGTTGGAGCGCAGGCCCACGCCGTGCGCCGTGCGGTGCGCCTCCAACCACTCCTCGGTGTTGATCTTGTCGGGACAGATGAGCGCGCGCACGTCGTCGTCGAGGATCTCGGCCGCCGTCCCCGGCAGCGTCTTGAGCCCGGCCTCCTTCAGGCGGGTCAGGTACTCGGCCAGCGGGACCTCGGAGCGGCGAGCGCCCTCCGTCACCTCCAAGGCCGTGAAGCCGTGGATGTGGATGTCGGCCGAGCCGGCCCGCACCGCCTCGAGCACGTGCAGGTAGTAGTCCCCGTCGAAGTTGGGGTGTATGCCGCCCTGCAGGCAGACCTCGGTCGCACCCTCGTCGACCGCCTCCTCGACGCGCCGCGTGATCTCGTCGAGCTCCAGCAGGTACGGCGCCCCCCGCAGGTTGAGCGAGAGCGGCCCCTTTGAGAAGGCGCAGAAGCGGCACTTGAACGTGCAGACGTTCGTGTAGTTGATGTTGCGGTTGCGCACGAAGGTCACGTCCTCGCCGGCGATCGTGCGGCGCAGATCGTCGGCCACCTCGGCCACCAGCCGCACCTCGGGGCCGCGGGCACTGAACAGCGTCACGATCTCGGTCTCGCCCACCTCCTGGCCCAGGGCCACGCCTGCCAGCACCTCGGCCACGGCACCGCCGCCGGATGCCGCGCTGCTTCCGGGGGTTGCACCGCTTCCGGAAGCGACATGATGCGTCGTGGTCGCGTCGAGCAGCGGAGGAGGGGGCTCCTCGCCCCCCGAGCACCACGACGTGTCGCGGGCCAGCCCTTCGGCGTCCGACGCGTCCATGACGGGGAAGCGCAGCGCCGGGTCGAGCCAGCGCGCCGGGTCGAGCGCAAAGGTCGGGTAGACGGTCAGGCGCGGCGCCAGGGTGTGACCGGCCGCCTCCGTGGCCGCACGCAGGATCTCGAGCGCCGGCCAGGCCCGCTCGGGGTTCACGTGGTCGGCCGTGACCGGTGACACGCCACCCCAGTCGTCGATGCCGGCATGGAGCAGCGGCGCCAGATCGTCGGAGAGGTTCGGCGGCGCCTGCACGTGGATCTCGGGCGGCAGCACCAGCCGGGCCGCCGCAATGGCCCACAGCAGGTCCTCGGGCGGGCAGGGAGCAGCCTTGGCCATGGCCGTCCCCGGCTTGGGCAGGAAATTCTGGACGATGACCTCCTGCACGTGCCCGTGGCGGGCATGGGCGGCGGCGATGGCGTGGAGGCCGGCCAGCTGGTCGCTGCGCCCGTCGCCGATGCCGATCAGGATCCCGGTGGTGAAGGGGATGGCGAGGCCGCCGGCGGACTCCAGGGTGGCCAGGCGCCGGGCGGGCACCTTGTCGGGCGCCCCTCTGTGCGCCGCCAGGCCCTCGGCCAGGGACTCGAGCATCATGCCCTGGCTGGCCGAGACCGGCCGCAGCGTGGCCAGGTCCGTGGCGTCGAGTGCCCCGGCGTTGGCGTGGGGGAGCAGGCCGGTCTCCTCCAGGACGAGGCGGCACATGGCGGCGAGGTAGTCCACCGTCGAGGTGTACCCCTGGGCGGCCAGCCATTCCTCGGCAACGGGGTAGCGCTCCTCGGGCCGCTCGCCCAGGGTGAAGAGGGCCTCGTGGCAGCCGGCGGCCTTCCCGGCCTCGGCGATGGCGAGCACCTCCTCGGGGAGGAGGTAGGGGGCGGTGAGGCGGGCCGGCGCCTTGGCGAAGGTGCAGTAGCCGCAGCGGTCCCGGCACAGCATCGTCAGCGGGATGAAGACCTTGGGCGAAAAGGTGACCCGCCGCCCGTGCGCCCCGTCGCGCACGGCCCGGGCGAGCGCTGTGAGGTCCTCGAGGGGCGTGCGAAGGAGATCGGCGTCAGAGAGCATTGAGGCCAATCTAGGGGGAGTCGGCGCGCGCGGCGCCGTCGACCAGCCACAACGTCCGCCCGGCATGGACGCGGGCGGCCGGCAGGTCGTCGCCGCGCTCGAGCGCGGCCACCGCCTCGGCCTTGGACGCGCCGGCCACGGTGAAGACGGCGAGGCGGGCCGAATTGATGGCGGCCAGCGTCAGGGTCAGCCGCGGGTGCGGGTTGACGCCGTTGGGATCCTTGGTGGCCAGCACCAGCACGCCCGGCTCGGCCTCCAGCGTGGGGGCGTCGGGAAACAGCGAGGCCGTATGGCCGTCGGGTCCCATGCCCAGGTGGATGACGTCGATCCCCGGGCCGGTCACGAGGTCCGACATGGTGCGCTGGTAGGCCTCGACGCACTCGTCGACCGGGCCCACCGTCGGCATGGGGGAGAAGGAGCCGACCCCGCCCACCCGGTCGATGAGGGATTCCTTGATCAGGCGCTGGTTGGCGTCCAAGTCGTCAGGCGGGACGACGCGCTCGTCCCCGACGAAGATGTCCACGACGGCCCAGTCGATGCCGCCGGCCGTGGCCAGTACCTCATAACAGGCCCGCGCGGTCGGGCCACCGGAGAGCACGAGCGCGAAGCGCGGCCCTGGGCGCGCCGCGAAGGCTTCGCCTACCGCGGCGCAAAAGGCGCGGCGGGACGTTGTCGACTGGGGTGATCACGGCTACGGGGTGGGGGTCTCGGTCTCCAAGCCCTGCTGGCCCGATTCGAGCGTCACCGCGTGGCCACCGAACTGGTTCCGCAGGGCCGAGAGCATCTTCAGTTGGAGCGAGTCGGGCTCCTGGGAGGCGAAGCGGGTGAAGAGCGAGGTGGCGATCACCGGCGCCGGCACGCCGCGGTCGATGGCCTCCTGCGCCGTCCAGCGGCCCTCGCCCGAATCGACGACGACGCCCTTGATGTCGTCGAAGCCGGCGCCGGGCCGCAGCGCCCGCTCGGCGAGATCCAGCAGCCAGCTGCGCACCACCGAGCCATAGCGCCAGATGGAGGCGATTTCGTGCAGGTCGAGGTCGAACTCGTCGGCCTTGCCCATGATCTCGAAGCCCTCGGCGTAGGCCTGCATGAGGCCGTACTCGACACCGTTGTGCACCATCTTGACGAAGTGCCCCGCGCCGACCGGGCCCACGTGGGCGTACCCGCCCTCGGGCGCCAGCGTCAGCAGGGCCGGCTCGACCACCGCCACGGCCTCCTTGGTGCCGCCGACCATGAGGCAGTACCCCTCGGTGAGGCCCCAGACGCCGCCCGACGTCCCGGCGTCGACGAAGCCGACTCCGGTGCTCTCGAGCTTGTCCGCCAGCGCCTTCCATTCCTTGTAGTTGGAGTTGCCGCCGTCGATGATCACGTCGCCCCTGGAGAACAGGCCGGTCAGCTCCTCGACTGTGGAGTCGGTGATGTGGCCGGCGGGCAGCATCACCCAGACCGCCCGGGGGGAGTCCAGCTTGCTCGCCAGGTCGGCCAGGCTGGTCGACGCCTCGGCGCCCTTGCCGGCGGCGGCCTTCACCGCGTCGGCGCTCAAGTCGTAGGCCACCACTTCGTGCCCACCCTTGAGCAGGCGCTCGGTCATGTTGGCGCCCATCTTGCCCAGGCCGACCATGCCGATCTTCATGCGCACTCCTCTCGGTTCTGCTGCAGGCTCAGAAGGTAGCGGCTTTGTCGGTCAGCGACTGCAACAGCTCGTCGAACGACTTGGCGAAGGAGTTGACTCCCTCGTCCTCGAGCGTCTGCTCCACGTCGAGCATGTCGATGCCGGCGTCCGCCAGGCGGGCCAGCGCGGCGTCCGCGCCGTCGGGATCGGCGTCCGCCGTCCGCTTCAGCGTGCCGTGGTCCTCGAAGGCGCGCAGTGTCGGCTCGGGCATGGTGTTGACCGTGGCCGGCCCGATCAGGCTGTCGACGTAGAGCAGGTCGGAGTAGCCGGGGTTCTTGGTCGAGGTCGACGCCCACAGCGGCCGCTGCACGCGGGCGCCCTTGTCCCGCAGCGCCTCCCAGCGCTCGCCGGCGAAGGTGCGGTGGAAGTGTTGGTAGGCGCTCTGCGCCTGGGCCACTGCGGCGGTGCCGCGCAGGCCGAGGATGGCGGCGTCACCCTTTTCCCCGCCGGCCAGGGTCTCGAGGCGGCGGTCCACCTCGGTGTCGACCCGGCTGACGAAGAAGGAGGCGACGCTGGCCACCTTGGAGAGCTCGTCCTCGCGGCCGGCGGCGACCAGGGCCTCGAGCCCCTTCAGGTAGGCCTCCATCACCTCGTCGTAGCGGTCGAGCCCGAAGATCAGCGTGACGTTGATGCTGTGGCCCTCGCCGATCAGGGCCTCGATGGCCGGGACGCCCTCCTTCGTGGCCGGCACCTTGACCAAGAGGTTGGGCTGGGCGATGCGCTGGTGGAGGTCCCGTGCCGCCTTCAGCGTCTTGTCGGTGTCGTGGGCCAGCGCCGGGGAGACCTCCAGCGATACGAAGCCGTCCTCGCGGTCGCTCTCGTCGTAGAGGGGCCGCAGCATGGCGAGCGCGTTGTCGATGTCCGTGATGGCCATTTCCCAGTAGGCGCTATCGACCGTGTGATCCTTCATCAGGGAGCGGAACTGGTCGTCGTAGGTGTCCTGGCCGCTGATGGCGTTGGCGAAGATCGTCGGGTTGGACGTGATGCCGCGCACGCCGAGTGCGAGCAGCTCGGCCAGCTGACCCCCTTCGAGCCAGTCCCGGCGCAGGTTGTCGAGCCAGGGGCTCTGGCCGCCTATTTCGTAGAGTTCCTGGAGTCGGGTCATCGGAACAGCTCCCTTCGTCGCGTGCCGTGTCGCATCAGCCGCCCTTGGCGCCCAGGAGGGCCCGGGCACGCTCCACCACGTGGTCGGCGGTGAAGCCGAACTTCTCCAGCGCGACATCGCCGGGGGCCGACGCCCCGAAGCGGTCGATCCCGATGGAGTCGTCGGCGTAGCGGTCCCAGCCGAAGGTGGCGCCGGCCTCGACGCTCAGCACCGGCACCCCGGGCGGGAACACCGTGGCCCGGTAGCCCTCGGGCTGCTGCTCGAAGTGGTCCCAGGACGGGAAGGACACCACCTGGGCCTTCGCTCCCGACTCGGCCAGGGTCGCGGCCGCTGCCACGCAGAGCTGCACCTCGCTCCCGGTGCCGACCAGGACGATCTGGGGCGGCCCGTCGCAGTCGACCAGGACGTAGGCGCCCTTGGCCACTCCCGTGGGGGCCCGTTCGGCGGTGGCGTCCAGAACGGGGACGTCCTGGCGCGTCAGCACCAGCCCCACCGGCCCGTCGGCCTCGACGGCGATGCGCCAGGCCTGTGCCGTCTCGTTGGCGTCCGCCGGGCGGACGAGGCTGAGGCCGGGCATGGCCCGCAGGGACGCCAGATGCTCGATCGGCTGGTGCGTCGGGCCGTCCTGGCCCAGGCCGATGGAATCGTGCGTCCACGAATAGATCACGTGGGTGCCCGTGAGGGAGGCGAGTCGGACGGACGGGCGCATGTAGTCGGAGAAGCAGAAGAAGGTCCCGCCGAGCGGCAGCACGCCCCGGTGTTGCGCCATGCCGTTCATGGCCCCTGCCATGCCGTGCTCGCGGATCCCGTAGTGGACCTGGGCCCCCTCGGGTGTCTGGCGCGCCTGCATCTCGGCACCCTTGAGCTTCACGCCGTTGTTGCCCGTCAGGTCGGCCGAACCGGCCAGGAGGCCGGGGAGCTTGGCCGCGGTGGCGTCGATGCACCGGTTGATGGCGTGCCGGGTGGCCAGCTCGGTGCCGGCCTCGAATCGGGGGAGGTCGTCGGCCCAGCCCGGTAACCCGTGCCCGCCCTGCGCGGCATCCCAGGCGGCCCGGTCGCCCTTCCAGGCGGCGAAGCGCTCGGTCCACTCCGCGTGGCGCTCGGCGCCCCGGGCGATCTGCTGGCCGTAGAAGTCGCGCACCTCGTCGGGGACCCAGAACGTCTGGTCGGTCGGCAGGCCGAGGAGCTTCTTGGTGACCTCGATCTCCTCGGCGCCGAACGGCGAGCCGTGGGCCGCGGCGGTGTCGGTCAGCTTCGGTGAGGGCCAACCGATGTGGCTGCGCAGCACCAGGAGGGTCGGCTTGGCGTCGGGGGTGTCCGCCGGCTCGTCGAGCGCCTCCCGGATGGCGTCCTCCAACGCGTCGACGTCGTTGGCCATTTCGCCGAGGTTGCGCACGCGCCAGCCGTAGGCCGCGAAGCGCTCGGGCACGTTGTCGTCGTAGGCCAGCTCGGTCGGCCCGTCGATGGTGATGTGGTTGTCGTCGTAGAAGGCGAGCAGGCGCCCCAGGCCGAGGTGACCCGCCAGCGACGCGGCCTCGTGCGAGATCCCTTCCATGAAGCAGCCGTCACCGGCGATCACGTAGGTGCGGTGGTCGCAGACCTCGCTCCCGAAGGTGGTGCGCAGCCAGCGCTCGGCGAGCGCCATGCCCACGGCGTCGCCCACACCCTGGCCCAGCGGGCCGGTCGTCACGTCGATCCCGGCCGTGTGGCCGGCCTCGGGGTGCCCGGGCGTCCGGCTGCCCCACTGGCGGAACTGGCGCAGGTCCTCGAGCGTGAGGTCGTACCCGGTCAGGTGCAGCATGGCGTACTGCAGGATGCAGGCGTGCCCGTTGGAGAGGATGAAGCGGTCGTGGTCGGGCCACTCCGGATCGCGCGGGTCGTAGTTCATGATCCGCGTCCACAGGACGTGGGCCAGAGGAGCCAGGGCCATCGCCGTACCCGAGTGTCCCGAGTCGGCCTGCTCCGGCGCATCCATGGCGATGCCACGGATGACGTTGATGCCGAGCTCGACCAAGCGGGGGTCCTGCACGACCGGTGTCGATGTCTGCAACGCCATGATCAGACCCTAACCCTCGCCCTCTGCCGGCCGGAAGGGCCGTCACCTACTCTTCACGTTCATGGCTTCCCGCATGCAGGTCCCCCCAAACAGCGACCTGACCCTGGGCATGACGTGCGTCGACAAGGCCAGCCCGGGGCGCTGCGTCTGGCGGATGCGGGCGGACGAGCGGTTCGCCAATCCCGCCGGGATCATGCAAGGGGGCTTCCTCGGCGCCTTCGCTGACTCCTCCATGGGCGCCGCCGCCGTCACCTACGCCGAGGGTCGGCGGGTCTTCTGCTCCAACGCCGAGATGAAGATCAGCTTCCTCGGCGCCGTGTCGCCGGGCGCCGACCTGACGTGCACGGCCGAGGTGGTCTCCGGCGGGCGCCGCGTGGCCTTCGTGGAGGCCAGCGTCACCGCCGTTGTCACGGGCCAGGAGGAGGAGCGGCTCGTGGCCCGGGCGACGTCGACCTACATCTACAAAGACCGCGACTGAGGTGCCGTCCGGACCGGTGTTTGCGTGGGACCGGCCCAGGGACCAGGATTGTGCGTCTCATGGCACCATCGTCCGACAACGGCAGTCACGGTCTGCGCCACGCGGGAGACGACGCCTTCCAGCTCACGGTCGACTACCTCAAGCAGGAGGTGGTCGAGCCGCTGCGGGGTCTGGGCCGCTTCCTCTACATGGGGATCGCCGGCTCGTTCTTCCTGGCCTTCGGGCTCCTGCTCGTTCTCCTGGGGGTCCTGCGCCTCCTGCAGACCGAGACCGGCACCGCCTTGAACGGGGACTGGTCGTGGGTGCCCTATGCGGTGGTCGTCGTGCTGGGCGTCGCCGTGATCGCGGTGGCCGCACTGCGCATTCAGTCGGGACCGGGACAGCGCAAGCTGCCTGAGGTCATCGCCCGGCGCGAGTCGAGAGAGATCGAAGCACAGGAGGGAACGAGCTGATGGCAGGCACAACCACGAGGGCGGGCAGCAACGGGCGCCTCATCACGCGGGAAGACCTGCAGGCCGCGTACTCACAAGTGATGGGCGAGGGCGAGGCCACGGCCCGAGCCGCGGCACCCCGCGGGCTGGCCGTCGCCGGGGCCCTCGGCATTCTGCTCCTGACACTGGCCTTCCTGGCCGGTCGCCGGCGCGGCCGCGCCAAGTCCGCGGTGGTCGAGATCCGGCGGCTCTGAGGTGGATCTGCTCCTGCGGCGCTTCCTGCGCGCCGGGGTCCGACGCGGCGTGGCGGGGAACTGGTACTGGTTCCTGCTCGCCGGCGCCACCTTCTTCCTCCGGCGCACCTTGAACGACCGGTCCAGCCCGGTGTCGAGCGTGACCGTCAAGCCGGGGGAGCAGGTGCTCATCACGGTGCGCGACCGCAACACTCCACCCGCCGCCGAAGCCTAAGGCCCGTGGCGGGCCCACTCGCGGCGGGGGAGCGGGTGCTCCTCATCGATCCGAAGGATCGCCGCTACCTGCTCACGCTCGTGACGGGGGCCACGTTCCACACCCACGCGGGAGTCCTGGCCCACGACGACATCATCGGGTCCGCCGAGGGCCGTCGGGTCACCGGCTCCACCGGCCGCAGCTTCCTGGTGCTGCGTCCCACGCTGAGCGACATCGTGCTCAAGATGCCCCGGGGCGCCCAGGTCATCTATCCCAAGGACCTCGGCGCCATCCTCATCGCCGCCGACATCGCACCGGGCCAGCGCATCCTCGAGGCGGGAGTGGGTTCGGGCGCCCTCTCCATGACGGTCCTCCGGGCGGGCGCATCGATCGTGGGCTACGAGTTGCGGGAGGACTTCGCCGAACGGGCCCGCGCCAACGTGGTAGCCACGCTCGGCCCCGGCGCGCCCTACCGGATTGAGATCCGGGACGTGACCGAGGGCATCGACGAGACCGACCTGGACCGGATCCTGCTCGACATGCCCGAGCCCCACAAGGTGATCCCGGGTGCGGCCAAGGCCCTGCGGCCCGGCGGCATCCTGTTGGCCTACCTGCCGACCATCAACCAGACCGCCCTGCTCCGCCAGGCGCTCGACGAGGAGGGCGCGCCCTTCGGGCTCGCCGAGACGCAGGAGGTCATGCGGCGCACCTGGCATGTCGAGGCCCGCTCGGTCCGGCCGGACCACCGCATGGTCGGCCACACCGGATTCCTCACCACGGCGCGTCGCCTCGACGGCTGATTCGTGCTGTTCGGCTCCGTGGTGCGGGCACTGCCGGGCGGGGCGCAGGGGCCCTGAGGCGAGGTGCTAGTCGCGCTCGATGAAGATGCACTCTCCGGGGCACTCCTCGGAGGCTTCGACGACGGCGTCCTCGAGATCGGCGGGCACCGCCGCCATCCCGGCCGAGCCACCGGGCTCGTTCTTGACGTCACCGTCATCCTTCACGTAGGCCAGGCCGTCGTCGAGGAGCGTGAAGACGGCAGGGGCGATCTCCTCGCAGAGCCCGTCACCCGTGCAGAGATCCTGGTCGATCCAGACCTTCATGTACCTGTCTCTTTCCCTTGTCGCAGCCGCCCGACGGTCCAGGGGACCGTAGTGAGACGCCCCGCGACACGTCAATCTGGCCTCGCGGTTGCTCCCAGCGTACTCGTCTGGGCCCGGTGACCCGGTGCACCGGCGTCGCACCTGCGTTGCCGCCAGATCGTGCGGAGGCGAGGGCTAGGGTGACCACGGTGACCGAAACTCCTGACGAAGCCGCTGCCCAGGCTGAAGCGCTGCGCGCCGAGCTGGCAGACGCCGAGGACGAGATTCACGCGCTCCGCCGCCGGTTGCAGGAGAGCCCAGGACGCGTCCAGGCCTTGGAGGAGCGCCTCCTCGAGTCCAAGGGCCAGCTGGCCCAGGCCACCTCGCAGAACGAGAAGCTGACCTTCACGCTCCAGCAGGCCAAGGAGCAGCTGGCCGCTCTGCGCGAAGAGGTCGAGAAGCTCACCCAGCCTCCGGCGGCCTACGGCACCTTCCTCGGGATCAACGAGGACGGCACGGTCGACGTCTTCTCGAGCGGACGGAAGATGCGGGTCAGCCTGCACCCCGACATCGACCCCGGAATGATCCGCAAGGGCAACGAGGTCGTCCTGAACGAGAGCCTGAACGTGGTGCTCGTCCGCGACGGGGAATTCTCGGGGGAGGTCGTGACCCTCAAGGAACAGCTCGAAGACAGGCGGCGCTGCGTGATCTTCGCCCGGGCCGACGAGGAACGGGTGGCCGAACTCTCCGAGGACATGCAGGGCGTGAAGCTACGCGCCGGCGACTCGCTCTTGATGGACGTGCGGACCCAGCTGCTCATAGAGAAGCTGCCCAAGCTCGACAGCGAGGAGCTCGTCCTCGAAGAAGTCCCCGACATCACCTATGCCGACGTGGGTGGCCTGGACACCCAGATCGAGGCCATCACCGATGCCGTCGAACTGCCCTACATGCACCGCGACCTCTTCATCGAGTACTCGCTGCCCGCCCCGAAGGGCATCCTCCTCTACGGGCCGCCTGGCTGCGGCAAGACACTGATCGCCAAGGCCGTGGCCAACTCCCTGGCCAAGAAGGTGGCGTTGAAGACCGGCAACGACAACGTGCGGAGCTTCTTCCTCAACATCAAGGGCCCGGAGCTCCTGAACAAGTACGTCGGGGAGACGGAGCGCCAGATCCGCCAGGTCTTCCAGCGCGCCCGGGAGAAGGCGGACGAGGGCATGCCCGTGATCGTCTTCTTCGACGAGATGGAGTCGCTCTTCCGCACGCGCGGCACCGGCATCAGCTCCGACATGGAGTCGACCATCGTGCCCCAGTTGCTCGCGGAGATCGACGGCGTCGAGTCGCTGCGTGACGTCATCGTCATCGGCGCGTCGAACCGGGAGGACCTCATCGATCCGGCCATCCTGCGGCCCGGTCGGCTCGACGTGAAGATCAAGATCGAGCGGCCCAACGAGGAGGCCGCCGGCCAGATCTTCAGTCGCTACCTCACCGCGGTGCTGCCCCTCGATGCCGACGAGGTCAGGCGCCTCGGCGGCGGTGACCCCTCCAAGGCGGTCCAGGCCATGATCGAACGGACCGTGGCCGAGATGTACCGCGAGGACGACGACAACCGCTTCCTCGAGGTCACCTACCAGAACGGCGACAAGGAGATCCTCTATTACCGCGACTTCGCGTCCGGCGCCATGATCGAGAACATCGTGCGCCGGGCCAAGAAGCTGGCCATCAAGCGGGTCATTGCGGGGGAGTCCGGCGGCATCCGGACCTCGGACATGCTCGAGTCGATCCGCCAGGAGTACAAGGAGAACGAGGACCTTCCCAACACCACCAACCCGGACGACTGGGCACGGATCTCGGGCAAGAAGGGTGAGCGGATCGTCTACGTCCGGACGCTGCTCACCGAGGACCGTGAGGTGCACGGAGGCCGCTCGATCGAGCGGGTCGGTACCGGCCAGTACCTCTAGAAGTTAGGGTCGCACCGTGGCCATCACGAAGGTCTGCGGCATCGAGACCGAGTACGGCATCCATTCGCCCGGTCCCGAGCAGAACCCCATTGCCGCATCGTCGGTGCTCGTCAACGCCTACGCGGCCGATGTGGAGCAGCAGATCGGATGGGATTTCGAAGACGAGACGCCGGGGAACGACGCCCGCGGCTTTGCCCGAGAGGGGTCCCTCGCCCCGATGGTGGAGACGCACCTCGCCAACACCGTGCTCACCAACGGGGCCCGCTTCTACGTGGACCACGCCCACCCGGAGTACTCGAGCCCCGAGTGCCTGACGCCGCTGGAGTGCCTGATCTACGACAAGGCCGGCGAGGAGGTGCTCCGCCGGTCGATGGTAGCGGCGGCACTGCGCATCCCCGACCAGGCCGCTCCCGTCGTCTACAAGAACAACTCCGACGGCAAGGGCAACTCCTACGGCTGCCACGAGAACTACATGATGGACAGGGCCGTGCCGTTCGCCAAGGTGATCGAGGGCGTCGTCCCGCACTTCGTGTCGCGGACCCTCTTCACCGGTTCGGGCAAGGTCGGCACGGAAACGCCGGCGCTCGATGCCGACACCGTGCACTACCAGTTGTCGCAGCGCGCCGAGTTCTTCGAGGAGATCGTAGGGCTGGAGACGACGCTGAAGCGGCCGATCGTGAACACGCGCGACGAGCCCCATGCCGACCCCAAGCGCTTCCGCCGCCTGCACGTGATCGTCGGGGACGCCAACCTCTCGGAGATCGCCACCTTCCTCAAAGTCGGCAGCACCGCGATCGTGCTGGCCATGGTCGAGGATGACGCGGGCCCCAGCCGTGACCTCTCCCTCTCCGATCCCGTCCGCGCGCTGCACCAGGTCTCCGCCGATCTCACCCTGACCCGCCCGCTCGTCCTCACGGACGGGTCGACGGCCACCGCCCTCGACATGCAGTGGGAGATCTTCGGCGCAGCCCGCAAGTACGCCGAGGAGTTCGGCCTGGCCGCCCTGGGCGATGACGGCGAGGCCGGGGCGCTGGTGATGGAGCACTGGGAAGCCGTCCTGTCCGGCCTGGAGTCGGACCCGGCGACGCTGGCCGACACCCTGGACTGGGTGGCCAAGCGCGAGCTCCTGCTGGCATACCAGGAACGCCACTCCTGTGGGTGGAGGGACCCCCGGATCGCCGCACTGGCGTTGCAGTATCACGACCTGCGGCCGGACAAGTCCGTCTTCCGGCGCCTGGACATGCGGACACTCGTCACGCCGGCGCAGGTGGCGCATGCGGTCGGCGAGCCCCCCTCGGGGACCCGGGCCTGGTTCCGGGGCAAGTGCCTGGCCCGCTGGCCGGACGCGGTGGTCACAGCCAACTGGGATTCCCTCGTCTTCGACATCGGCGCAGACCCGTTGCGGCGCGTCCCTATGATGGACCCCCTCAGAGGAACGGCGGAGCACACCGGCGCCCTCCTGGCAGAGAGCACAGGACCGGCGGACCTGCTCAACCGGCTGAACTCGTAGGCGAAGAACGCACGCACCACAGGACGGGGACACGGAACGATGGCAGAACAAGAACAGAAGAGGAAAGGCTCGGGGACACGGTCCACCGAGACCGAGACGGAAGTCGAAGAGGCCGCACCGGCCAGCTCCGAGCGCGGCGAGAAGATCAAGGCCGACCTCGACGACCTGCTCGACGAGATCGACGAGGTCCTCGAGGACAACGCCGAGGAGTTCGTGCGCAACTACGTGCAAAAGGGTGGGCAGTAACCCCCGGTGGCGCTTCCCCTGTTTCCCCCGGAGCGTGATCCGGGCCCGGACTTCGTCGGCCTCCTGCGCATGACGTCGGGCCATGCCGACACACCGGCGCGCTCGCTCGACTCGTTGACCCCGGTCCAGGCTCCGCACGGCACGACCGTGGTCGCACTGCGCTACCTCGACGGCGTGGTGATGGCGGGCGACCGGCGCGCCACGGCGGGCAACATCATCGCCCACCACGCCATGCAGAAGGTCTTCCCGGCCGACCGCTTCTCGGCGGTGGCCATCGCAGGGACGGCCGGCATGGCCATTGAGATGGTCCGCCTCTTCCAGGTGCAACTCGAGCACTACGAGAAGGTCGAGGGCGCCACCCTCTCCTTGGAGGGCAAGGCCAACCAACTGGCCCAGATGGTGCGCCAGCACCTCCCCCTGGCCATGCAGGGTCTCGCTGTCGTCCCTCTCTTCGCCGGCTTCGACACGGCCCGCAACCTGGGCCGCATCTTCAACTACGACGTCACGGGTGGCCACTACGAGGACACCGACTTCCAGGCGACGGGCTCGGGCGGACGCGACGCGCGCAGCACCATCAAGCTGGGCTGGCGTGAGGGTTTGGGTCGTGACGACGCCGTCGACCTGGCCATCCAGTCCCTCTACGACGCGGCCGACGAGGACTCCGCCACCGGCGGGCCCGACCTGGTACGCGGTATCTACCCGATCATCGCCGTGGTGGACGCCGCCGGTTACCGCGAAGTGCCCGAGGACGAGGTGGCCGAACGCTTCGGCGCGTTGGTCGCCCGCAAGCAAGCGGAGCGTGCGCCGTGAGCATGCCGTACTACGTGGCGCCGGAGCAGGTCATGAAGGACCGGGCCGAGTATGCCCAGAAGGGCATCGCCCGTGGCCGCTCCCTCGTCGCCACCACGTACGACGTGGGCATCGCCATCGTCGCGGAGAACCCGTCGCGCTCGCTGCACAAGATCAGCGAGATCTACGACAGGATCGCCTTCGGCGGGGTCGGGAAGTACAACGAGTACGACCAGCTCCGCGTGGCCGGTGTTCGCCATGCCGACACCAAGGGGTTTGCGTACAGCCGCGAGGACGTCGACGCCCGTTCGCTCGCCAACCTCTACGCCCAGTATCTCGGCAACGTCTTCACGCACGAGATGAAGCCGCTCGAGGTGGAGATCCTGGTCGCCGAGCTGGGTGAGAACGAGAATCAGCTGTACCACATCGCCTACGAGGGCACGATCACCGACGAGGACCGGTTTGCCGTGCTGGGCGGCGATGCCGAGACCATCGCCGAGCGCGTCGGCGCAGCGTGGCAGGCAGAGTGGGACCTCGCGACCGCCGTCAAGGCAGCGACGACGGCGCTGGCCGGCCCGGACAGGACCCTGACGGCCGGGGACCTGGAGGTGGCCATCCTGAGCCGCGGAAACGGGCGCCGCACCTTCCGCCGGATCGAAGAAGAGGAGCTGGCACAACTGCTGGCATAGGCGGCTGTACGGTTGACCTGGTGGAGCGCCGCATCTTCGGCATCGAGAATGAATACGGGGTGACCTTTACGCTGCGCGGGCAGCGTCGCCTCAGCCCCGACGAAGTGGCGCGCTACCTCTTCCGGCGCGTGGTCTCGTGGGGACGCTCGTCGAACGTGTTCCTGGAGAACGGCGCCCGTCTCTACCTCGACGTCGGAAGCCATCCCGAGTACGCCACACCCGAGTGCGACAAGATCAGTGATGTCGTCGTGCACGACAAGGCGGGGGAGTGGATCCTCGCCCAGCTGGTCACCGGAGCACAGGCGCGCCTGCGGGAAGAGGGGATCCGCGGTGAGGTCTACCTCTTCAAGAACAACACGGACTCGGTGGGCAACTCCTACGGCTGCCACGAGAATTACCTGACTGAACGAAACGACGAGTTCAATCGCTACACCGAGGTGCTGATCCCGTTCCTCGTCTCGCGCCAGATCTTCGCCGGCGCCGGGAAGGTCCTGCAGACGGCGCGGGGGGCCGTCTTCTGCCTCAGCCAGCGCGCCGAGCACATCTGGGAAGGTGTCTCCTCGGCCACCACCCGCAGCCGGCCCATCATCAACACGCGCGACGAGCCGCACGCCGACGCCGAACGGTTCCGCCGCCTGCACGTGATCGTCGGCGACTCCAACATGAGCGAGTACGCGACCTTCCTGAAGATCGGCACGACCTCCATCCTCCTGGCCATGCTCGAGGACTCCTCGACCGTGCTGCGGGACCTGACCCTGGAGAACCCCATCCGGGCCATCCGAGAGATCAGCCACGACATCACCTGCCAACGCCGCGTGCGCCTGGCCAACGGCCGTGAGATGCGTGCCCTGGACATTCAGACCGAATACCTCGAACGCGCATTGAAGTTCCGGGACAGGCGCGGCCTCTCACCAGAAGAGGATCGTGCCCTCGACATGTGGGAACACTGCCTGAAGGGCCTGGAGGCGGATCCGTCGTCCCTGTGGCGGGAGTGCGACTGGGTGGCCAAGCACCGTCTGGTCGAGCAGATGCGGGCGCGGCACGACGTGTCCCTCTCGCACCCCAAGGTAGCGATGATCGACCTGATGTACCACGATGTCGACCGGAGCCGCGGGCTGTTCTACAAGTTGCAGCAGCGCGACGAAATGGAGCGGACGTGTTCGGACGACGCCATCACCGAGGCGATGACCAAGCCCCCCGAGACGACGCGGGCGAGGCTGCGGGGCGCATTCGTGAAGCGGGCCAAGGAGCGCCGTCGGGACTTCACGGTCGACTGGGTCCATCTCAAGCTGAACGACCAGGCTCAACGCACAGTGCTCCTGAAGGACCCGTTCAAGTCACACGACGAGCGGGTGGAGCGACTCATCCAGTCCTTGTAACTGCACCGTAGAGTGAAGGCACATGTTGAATCTCGACCCAGGCAAGCTGCTCGTGATCGGCGTGGTCGCCATCATCCTCCTGGGCCCTGACCGCCTGCCCCAGGTCGCCCGCCAGCTCGGCGGCGCCTGGCGCTCCCTCAACGAATTCCGGCACCGGATGGAGTCCGAGGTCCGCAACACCATGCCCGACCTGCCCCCGACCTCGGAGATTGCCCGGCTCGCCCGTTCGCCGTCGGCGCTGCTCAACCACCTTTCGAACATGTCCTCCGACGAGGCCCCCGACGGCTCGTTCCAACCACCGGCGGTGCCGTCCGAGAACGGCACCGCCGGTGACGCCGGCGCCGAGGCCGAGGCCGATGCACCCCCAACTGCGACCCGGCCCGGCGCAGGAGCCGACGCAGAGGCGGCACCGATGCCGGCACCGGCACCCACGCCGGCTCCGAACCGTGCCGACCCCCCGCTGCGGGCCCCCCGGGCGTCCGGCGTCGTCGTTCCCGGCGACCCGACCCTGAACTGAACGACACAACTGTGGTGACTCTTCCCTTCACGGGCAAACGGAAGAACCGTCCGTCCCCGGACAGCATGACGCTGGGGGAGCACCTCGGCGAGCTCCGGCGGCGCGTGATCATCTGCGTCGTCGCCTTCGTGATCGCTGCCACGATCGCCGTCATCGCCTATGAGCCGATCCTCCACTTCCTGTTGCGTCCGCTGTGCAGCGTGGACGCGACGACCGCACACCACACGGCCAAGGGGGCTTCGTCGCTCCTGGTGGCGTCGAACGGGAGCTGCAACCTGTTCGTGACCTCGCCCCTCGACGGCTTGTCACTGCGGGTGAAGATCGCCCTCTTCGGTGGTCTCGTCCTGGCGTCGCCGATCATCCTCTTCCAGATCTGGCGCTTCGTGACCCCCGGCCTCAAGGCGACCGAACGGCGATACGCCATCCCGTTCGTCGCGAGTGCCTTCGTCCTCTTCTTGCTCGGGGCTGCGACCGCGTACATCACACTCCCGCACACGCTGGGATGGCTGAAGTCCGTCGGTGGCCCGAACCTGCAGGCGATCTACGACCCGATCCCGTATCTGGGTCTCATCCTCTTGATGATGACGATCTTCGGGTTGACCTTCGAGTTCCCCGTGGTGCTGGTCTCGCTCGAGCTGGCGCGGGTCGTGACACCGGCGCGCCTGCTCCGTTCCTGGCGCTGGGCGGTCATCATCATCGTGGTGGTCTCCGCCGTCTTCACCCCGAGTTCGGACCCCTTCTCCATGCTCGCGCTCGCATTCCCGCTCATCTTCTTCTACTTCCTCTCCATCGGTATCGGGAAGCTGCTCGGGCGTTGAGCGCCCCCCGGTGGCCCGTCCCGGCGGCGGCCGGGGCGGCGGAGTTCGAGGCCAACCTGCCCTTCGCCCTCGACGATTTCCAACACGAGGCCTTCCACGCGCTGGACTCCGGACATTCGGTGCTGGTGTCCGCCCCGACCGGCTCGGGCAAGACGCTGGTGGCGGCGTATGCGGTCCACCGGGCCCTGTCGGCCCACGGCAAGGCGTTCTACACGACACCGCTCAAAGCACTCTCGAATCAGAAGTACGGGGAGCTCGTCGCCTCCTACGGGGAGGAGCATGTCGGCCTCCTCACCGGTGACACCACCCTGCGTCCGAGAGCCCCGGTTGTCGTCATGACGACCGAAGTCCTGCGCAACATGCTGCTGGCGGGATCCGACCTCCTCGAGGGCCTCCATACGGTGGTGCTCGACGAAGTCCACTTCATTCAGGACCCCTACCGGGGCGGGGTCTGGGAGGAAGTCCTCGTCCTGTGCCCGCCCGAGGTCCGCTTCGTCTGCCTCTCGGCCACCGTCAACAACGCCGACGAACTCGGCGGCTGGCTACGCTCGGTGCGCGGGGACACGTCCGTGATTGTGGAGCGGCACCGCCCAATAGTGCTGCGTCACCATTTCGCCGTCCACCGACGCGAGGACGAGGAGACGTTGCTGTGCCCTCTCCTGCACGACAACGGACAGCCGGGCGGCGAGGGACTCCGCATCGACCAGGCGGTGCGAAGAGCCCTCCAAGGAGGTCGTCCGGCCCACTGGCAGGGACGGGGGAGGGGGCCGCGCCTGCCCTACCGCGCGCCCCGGCGCACCGAGATGGTCGAGGAACTCGGCCGGCGCGAGATGCTGCCGGCCATCGTCTTCATCTTCAGCCGAGCCGCCTGCGACGATGCCGTGCATCAGGTCGTGCGCGATGGCGTCCGCCTGACCGACTCCGCCGAGCGGGCCGCCATCCGCCAGATCGTCGAGCGACGGGTGGAGCCACTCGACGACGACGATCTCCGGGTGCTCGGCTACGACGAGTGGCTCGAAGGGCTGGAACGTGGCGTGGCGGCACACCACGCCGGCCTGGTCCCCGTCTTTCGCGAAACCGTCGAGGAGTGCTTCGCGGCGGGATTGCTCAAGGTCGTCTTCGCCACCGAGACGCTCTCGCTCGGGATCAACATGCCGGCCCGCTCGGTCGTCATCGAGCGCTTCACCAAGTACGGCGGATCCGGCCGCGCCACGCTCACGTCAGGGGAATACCTGCAGCTCACGGGCCGCGCAGGACGTCGGGGGCTCGACGAAGAGGGCCATGCCGTCGTCGCCTGGTCGAGCGAGATCACGTTCGCCGAGGCGGCACGGGTGGCGTCGGCCCCGCCGCCCAACCTGAGGTCCGCCTTCCGCCCGACCTACAACCTCGCGGTCAACCTCGTCTCCCGCTTCGACCGCGAGACGGCGGCTGCCGTACTGCAGCGCTCCTTCGCCCAGTGGCAGGCCCGCACACCGGACCTGCTCCTGCAGCAGCTGGAGCACCGGGTCGCAGTCCTGGAGCAGATGGGGTATCTGGAGGGCTGGCGCGTCACGCCCTCGGGCCACCGGCTGTCCCGCATCTACCACGAGGCTGACCTCCTGATCGCCGAGGCACTCGGCGCCGACGTCCTGGCCGGTGCCGAACCGGCCGTGCTCGCCGGCGTCCTCTCGGCCGTCGTCTTCGAGCCGCGCCGGGCCCGACGCGTCCCGGGCCAACAGGGACCCCGACGGGAGAAGCAGCGCAAGCCGCTGCAGGACCGGCTCGGCGACAAGCGCCGCTCCGAGTTGGCCTGGCGCTGCGACGAGCTCAGCATCCTGGCCGAACGCATCCGGATGATCGAGGAGCTGCACCTCGTGCCCCGCACCCGCCAGCCGGCGCCCGGTCTCGCGACGTCAGTGGCCTCCTGGGCGCGGGGCGCCTCGTTCTCGACCGCCCTCGCCGTGGCCGCACGCGACGTCGGGGAGCTGGCGCCGGGCGACTTCGTCCGCACGATGAAGTCGGTGGCGGATCTGGCCCAGCAGGTCTCCCACTCCGCCGTCGACACGGAGGTCGCGACCGCCGCCCGCGATGCCGTGAACCTGGTGCTCAGGGGCGTCGTCGCCGGAGGCCTCCCGGGCTTCTGACCCCATCCGCCACCGTCGCGTCACCCTCGTTCTATGGTTACCCGGGCATGTTCCCGTACTCCGAAGAGCGGTTCACGGCCGACGAGGAAGCCGTGCTCCGGCGCTACGTCACCAACCTCGATCAGCCGGTGTTTGCCCTGGTCAACCTGCCGGAGGTCGTCAAGGGCGCGCTCTTCGCCCGCTACTCCCGATCGCCCAAGAGCCTCCGCAGGCTCTTCCTCGACGAGTTCGTCGGGGAGCTCGACATCTCGGGAGACGCCACCGTCGATGCCACCGTGGGACTGGCGCGTGCCGAACAGCTCTACGAGAAGGTCTTCGTCGAGTACGGCGACGACTCGGTGGCCCAACTCGGCGGCGTGCACCTCGCCTGCGAGCAGGCGTCCAACGTGCTGTCGAAGGTTCTCGAATGGGGACGCCTGATGGCGTATCTCGAGCAGTCGACGCGCTACATCGCGTACAACCAGCGACTCGAGAACGGCCAGTACCGCTATTACCGCCCGCCCGAGATCCTCGACTCGTCGCACGGGGCCCGGTTCGTCGGAGAGATGGACCGCGTCTTCGACACGTACGGCGCGCTGCTGCCCCGCATGCAGGCGTGGGTGGCGGAGCGCTTTCCCCAACAAGCCGGCGACAGCGACTTCGTCTACCGCCAGGCCACCCGCGCCAAGTCTCTCGACGCGCTGCGCGGGCTCCTGCCCGCGGCGTCCTTGTCGAACATCGGGATCTACGGGACCGGACAGTCGTACGAACAGCTCCTGCTGCGCATGCGCGCGCACCCACTGCCCGAAGCTCGGCGCTACGCGGACATGATGCTGGTCGAGCTGCGCAAGGTGATCCCGTCGTTCCTGCAGCGTGTCGACGTCCCCGCGCGGTGGGGAGTGGTCCGACTACCTCTCGTCGACACAGGAGCGCACGTCCCAACTGGTGTCGCGCTTGTGGCCCGAGCTCGGGGCGCTCGATGCACCGGGACTCGGTGCCGACGGCGAGCCGGAGGTCACGCTGGTGGACTTCGATCCCGATGGGGAAGAGAAGGTCCTGGTCGCGGCCTGTTTCTCGCACCTGGGCTGTAGCGAGCGCGAAGCGGCCCGACGCGTCCGCCTCCTGGGCCACGAGGACCGGGTGGCGTTGTTGGCGGCCTATGTCGGCGACCGGCGCAATCGCCGACACCGGCCCGGTCGCGCCTTCGAGCGAACCGATTACCGCTTCGAACTCGTCACCGACTACGGCGCCTTCCGCGACCTGCAACGCCACCGGATGCTCACCATCGAGTGGCAGCGTCTCGGTATCTCCCTCGGATACGACATGCCCGAACTCGTCGCCGACGCGGGCCTCGCCGCGCGTTACGACGAGGCCATCGATCGGGCCGAAGAGCTCTACCGCTCATTGGTGCCGGACTTCCCGGAGCAAGCGGCATACGTCGTCGCGCTGGCACACCGCATCCGTTACGTCATGCAGTTCAACGCGCGCGAGGCCATGCACCTCATTGAGCTCCGGTCGGGTGTGCAGGGTCACCCTGCGTACCGGAGGGTCGCCCAACAGATGCACAGGTCGATTGCCGAGGTCGCCGGACACCGCGCCCTGGCCGAGGCCATGACCTTCGTCGACCACGGAGCCACCGACCTCGAGCGCCTCGAATCCGAGCGCCGGGCCGAGCGCCGGCGGTCCGAAAAATCTGCAACGCATTGACCAGGAACTACCGCTGTTCTCCCTGGTAGGGCCAGCCCTACCCTTCTTGACGGGCCCACCCCCCGCTTGCCTAATGTGTCGCAGTCCCCGACGCCCCTGAGGAAGCTGCGGATGCGCAAAGGCGCTCACGCACAGCTGCAGGTGGGGATGTGCTGTGAGAGGCGGAGGTTGGCCCTGGGGGTCGAGTAGAGAACGTGTCGCTTGCCTGGCCCCCCAGGCCTGTGAGATGGCGCCAAAGACCCCAGGGCCCTCCCGCCCCTCCCGCTGATTTCCTCCTCCCCGACGCCGGCGGGGGTTCTCCTTCACAGCGATTGAATGGTCCTTCGAACCGTCTATGCTCCCGCGGCACAATGCCCAGTAAGAAGAAGGCCAAGGCTGAAGAACCGGTGGCAGAGGCCCCCGAAACAGAAGACGAGGAAGCCGTCGAGGAAGAAGACCTCGACGTCGACATCGACGACGCGGACCTCGAAGGGGACGCCCTCGTGGACGACGACGACGACGACATCGCCGATGTTGTCGACGTCGACGAGGAGGACGACGCCGACGTCGACGAGGTGGACGAGATCCTCACGCCGTCGCCCGCCGCGGTGGTCGAGAAGTCCGGTGAGGGCGACGACGAGGAGGAGGAGGAGGAGCCCGACGACGAGGACGTCGAGGCCAGCCTCGACGTGATCCTCAAGGAGCGGCTGGTCGTCGAGGACGAACCCGAGGACGAAGAGGCGACCGACCAGGAGGACAAGACAGAGGGCAACGAGCGCGTCCTGCCCAAGCAGCCCGACGAGTTCGTCTGCCGCTCGTGCTTCCTGGTCAAACATCCGAGCCAGCTGGCAGACGCGAAGAAGATGCTCTGCCGGGACTGTGTTTGAAGAGAGTGATCCCTCTGGCGGGCCGTCGCGCAAGAGCCCGCTGCGCCATGGCTTCGATGTGTGTCTCGTCGCGCCGATCGGTGTCGCAGTGTCGGTAGTCGAGGAGATCCCCGAGCTCATCGCCGAAGGGCGCCGCCGGCTCGAACTCCAGCTGGGCAACGCGCTCTTCGTCGGGCGCTTCGTCGTCAATCAGAAGCAACGGGAACTCTGGGCGCGGCTGGACGCACTCCTGGGTAGCGACGCGCAGCAGACGGCGGAAGATGCCAACGGCACGGCTGAGCCGGCACCGGCACCGGCGCCGCCCGGCCCGCAACGGCCCGCGCCCGACCCCGCGGCGGCGGCCATCGTCGCGGGCGCGCTCGCCGACTACGACACGCTGAGTGCCTCACAAGTGGTGCGCCGGCTCGAGAGTCTCGGTCCCGGGGAGCTCGATGCCGTCCGCCGCTACGAGGCCTCCACGCGCAACCGTCGGACAATTCTGAACCGGGCCGGTCAGCTGCTCGACGAGCAGTCGAGCGGACCTCCGGCCGGGTAGGAGCGATGGAGCTGGCCCGACCAGCCCGTGCCGACGACCGACAAGCCTGCACGCGCCTGCTCTCCCATGCGCTCGTTGCCGCCGAGAGCATGCGGGGAGGCGCCGCCCTCGTCGGCGACGCCACGACCGTCACCCTGCTCGACCATTGGACCCAGCCCGGAGACACCGCCCACCTGCTGGTGGGGGAGTACGAGAGCGTCGTGGTCGGCCTGCTGGCCGTCACGGCCTCCCCGGGTCCCAGGGGCCTCACCAACGGGCTGATCGAGTGCTGCTACGTCGAGACGGGTGCCCGTGGCGTCGGCGTCGGCACAGCGCTCATGGATGCGGCGGTCGCCTGGTGCACCGAGAGGGGATGTTCCTCCGTCGACGCCCCGGCGCTGCCGGGTGACCGCACGACGAAGCAGCGGCTGGAGGCCGCCGGGTTCTCGGCCCGCCTCCTGACCCTCAGCCGCCGGTTGGACTGAACCGGCGCTCGGTGTTCACCCGCCGCGGTGGTGGCGGCGGGATCCGGAGCCCGAGGAGCTTGGCCAGAGCGGGAACCGCACCGGCGGCATTGCGGGCTGCCTGCTTGGCCACTTCGTCGTCGGGGATTCCGGACGGCTTGACGGTACGACGCACCGGGGACGCCACGACGGCGTCGAGAAGGCGCATCCAGTCCTCGGGGGCCAGGTCGGCCGTCATGGCCTCCCCTGCGGCGGCGGCCAGCCTGACGGCCAGGTCCGCCGGGCACCGCGTGCCGGGCTCGGGAGGACGGATGGAGGCTTCGACCGCCTGCAGCACCCGTCCGTCGTTGAGCGCATTCGTGATGCGGGCCAGCCACTCCTCCCTGAGTGCGGTCGTCCGCTGGTCCAGCGACTCTTGGAGCGCCTTGGCCATGGCGCGACCCTCTTCGTCGAGGTTGACCGTGCGCGAGGCGGCGACAACGGCCCGGAGCTCCCGGAGCCGGTACTCCTTCCCCGTCGCCTGCGCCACGGAGGCACGGTCCTTCCAGTCGGCCAGGCGCACCGCCGGCAACAGCTCGTCGGCGATGGCCAGGATCGCATCGGCCGCGACCGGGGGCTTTCCCGCCGCCTTGTTGGAGGTGTTCTGCGCCTCGATGGCCTGCCGCACGGCCTGCAGACCGCCGCGCAGGAGCTGCTCGGCCACCGGGATCTGTTCGGGCCGCAGGGCGGCGAGCATGGCGTTGCGGTGCACGGTCGACGTCGGAGCGACCGGCCGCTCGCCCCGAGCGGGGCGTCCGTCACCTTCACCGGGCCGCCGGGCTCCGGGCCGACGTGGACCTCCGGTCCCGCGCGGGGGTCGATCGCCGCCGCGCTCGTCCCGGCGAGCCTCCGCGTCGGGGCCGCGCCGATTGCCGCCGCGACGGTCGCCGCGCTCGCCGCCGTCGTCATCACGATCGCGGCGTCGCTTGTTCGAGCCAGGAGCCAGGATGACCGACACGTCCGGTGCCCGTCTCGGCGTGCCCTTGACCTCAATGCGGCCCTCGGTCTTCTCGGGTGAACGAGCCGGCTTCGCCGAGGTGAGCGAGAGGATCTCGATGCCCTCGAGGCCGATTTCGACATCGGCCCGCAACACGGCGCCAACGGCCTCCCCGGGCGGGACGAGACCAGCCTCGACCGTGCCTTTGGGCTGACGCGCGCCGGCGGCTCGCCAGGTCCACGACCCGTCGCCCGCCTGGCTCGTCAATTCAATGTCGATTCTGCGTGACATGCGGCGGACACGCTACCTCGCCTGGCGCCCCTGCCCGCTGCCGGGCCGCGATCGGCATCCCGTAACATGGACCCAGGACGTCCGCTGGACGGCGGGAGCCACCGGGGCGAGCCCACCCCCACCGTGCTGCGGTGCGGACGAGCCATGCCCCCTTCAGGAGGATCCACATGAGTGAGGACACCGAGCAGCCAGGGCCGGAGCCCGCTGCCGGCACACCCGAAGACGCCGCCGCGCCGCCGGTCGGGGGCGTGACCCCCGATGCGACACCGGCCTCCTCGGACGGGCCACCGCCGCAGCCGCACGTCGGAGGAGAAGGGTCGGCGCCCCCTCCGGAGCAGCCCGCGGGTGCGGTCGAGGACACGCCGCCCAGCCCACCCGCCTTCCCACCGCCGGCCGCGAGCTCGTCCTCTCCTCCGCCTCCGCCCGAATCGTGGGCCCCGCCCTCCGCCGACGCCGACACCGTTCTCACCGCGGCGACGCCGGTGGCGGTCCCGTTCTCGTACCCGCCGTCGGGCGACGCGATCTACCCCGGCTCCGCGCCGGGGGGTTCAGGCCGCGGCAGGCCGGGCAAGGTGCGCGCCTGGCTGCCCGTGGTGATCGTGGCGGCCCTGGTCGGCGGCGCCATCGGTGCCGGTGTCACCGCCCTGTCGGACAACAACAACGGCGGCAACGGATCCAACGTCACCATCCACGAGAGCAGCGCCGCACCCGGAGCGGCCGTCCTCAGCGGCAATGTCACCATCCCCGAGCTCGTGAGCAAGGTCATACCCGCGGTGGTGTCCATCGATGTGAAGTCGAACGGCAACGAGGACGAGGGCACCGGCATGATCATCACCTCCAACGGTGAGGTCATCACCAACAACCACGTCATTGAGCTCTACAGCGAGGGCGGCGGCACCGGCTCCATCACCGTCACCGAGTACGGCCAGACCAAGCCGCTGCCAACCACGCTCGTCGGCTACGACCAGTCAAAGGATGTGGCGCTCCTCAAGATCAACAGCGCGTCGAACCTGCCCACCATCACGTTCGGGAACTCGGGCAAGACCGTGGTGGGCGACGCGGTGGTGGCGATCGGCAATGCGCTGGGTCTCGCGGCCGGCACGCCGACGGTCACCCAGGGCATCATCTCGGCGCTGGGGCGGTCGGTGACCGCCGGGGGAGAGGGCACGCAGACCGAGACGCTGCAGAACATGATGCAGACCGACGCGGCCATCAATCCCGGCAACTCCGGCGGGCCGCTTATCGACACATCGGGCCAGGTCATCGGCATGAATACGGCTGTGGCGGGGACGACGAGCGACGGGACGTCGTCGCAGAACATCGGCTTCGCCATCCCCGCCGCTTCCGTGGAATCGCTCATCTCCGAGCTGCAGAAGGGGGGCCAGTCGGGGAACGGCGGTGGCTATCTCGGTGTCGACATCACGACACTGACGCCCGCGTTGCGCCAGCAGTACGGCTTCACGCCGACTTCCGGGGCGGTGATCCTGAGCGTGGTCTCGGGATCCCCGGCGAGCAAGGCAGGCCTGGTGGAGGGCGACGTGATCGTCAACATCGACGGCACGGCCATCACGTCGTCGGACGACCTGCAAAAGGTCGTACAGGCCGCCAAGGCGGGGCAGTCCGTCTCCATCACCTATTACGTGGGGGACAGCAAACGCACGACCACGGCCACCCTCGGCAGCCAGGCCGAAGCGCAGCAGCAGCAGCAGGGGAGTAGCGGAAGCAGTGGTGGGACCACCAACCCCTTCGGTGGAGGCGGCTTTCCCGGCTTCGGCAACTCCGGCAGCACCGGAGGGACGCCCTAGTTCCCGAGGGCGCCCGAGGGGATGTCGAAGTTCCGATCCGGGTGGGCGGGCGGAACGTTCATGGAGCCGTTCGGGGTCCACCCGCTGGACTCGATGTCCTCGAGCACGTGGGCCATGTTGTAGGTGTCCTCCTCATAGGAGAACTTTCCGTCCCCGGCATAAATGAGGCGCGAGTAACCGGACTGCCGGTAAGGCGTTCCGTCCGGCCTCGTCCGCGGCATGATCTGCGTCCACTTGACCACGACGTCGTTGCCCTCGATCGCCGTGAACTCAATGGGGAACTTCCAGTCCTCCATGCCCAGCATGGAGTCCACCAGCCAGTGCGCGATGGCGTCGCGCCCCTCGATGCGCCCCCAGGCACCGTCGATGTAGACGGCGTCCTCGGTGTAGAAGTCCGCCAGGACACCGAAGGCATCGGGCTCGAGCCCCTCGTCGATGCGCGAACGCAGCTCGTGGTAGCGCTCCACTGTCGCCTGGACTTCGTCACGCGGAAACGGCATCGTCGTCCCTCCCTCTTCTAGGTCTCCGCACGGTAGGCGATCTGGCACAGGTCGAGCTCCGCCAATGCGCTCGACCGGTCGGCGAAACCCTGGACCTCCACCGACTTGTCGGGCTCGAGGTCCTTGTAGATGCTGAAAAAATGGGCGATCTCGTTGCGCAGGTGCTCCGGCACGTCGCCAATGTCGTGGGCACCGTCCCACTGGGGGTCGTGCTCGAGGACGCAGATCAGCTTCGCGTCCACACCCTTCTCGTCGCTCATGGAGAACATGCCGAGGATGCGCGCCCGCACCACGCACCCGGGGAAGGTGGGATCAGCCACCAGGACCAGTGCGTCGAGCGGATCGCCGTCGCCGGCCAGGGTGTCGGGGACGAACCCGTAGTCCGCCGGATAGGTGGTCGCAGTGAAGAGGCGGCGGTCCAGCCGAATCACGTGCTTCTCGTGGTCGTACTCGTACTTGTTGCGGCTCCCCGTGGGGATCTCGATCACCACGTCGATCGCGTCGTCGGGCCGAGCGCTCACGATGGCGACGGCGCCTCATGGCGCTGGCCGGGGTCGATCGGGCTCATGATGCCGACCCCGTTGCCGTCAGGGTCGCTCACCACCGCGTAGCGGGCGCCCCAGAAGGCGTCGTAGGGCTGCTGCTGCACGGGAACACCTTCAGCGGCCAGAGTGGACACGAGCGCATCGACCTCTGCTCGGCTGTCCACCTTGAATCCGAGGATCGCGCCGCTGCGACCCGACGCGCCCTGGTTCCACTCGGCGGCGAACGCCACGCTGTCGAGGTCCAGATCGAGGGGAGTGGTGTCCCCGTGCCGGGCGGACACGTGGTGGTCATCCCAGTCGGGATCGGGCTCGTCGCCGAACTGCAGCCCGAGACGGGAGTAGAAGGCGCGGCTGGACGGCACGTCGCTCACCACGAGATTCACCTGGTCCAGGCGGATTGGTGCCATGGCGCCACCGTACCGCTCAGGGCTGGGTGGTCGCCGCCGGGGACGGCGGGCTCGGCCTGACGTCAGCGAGTCAGCCCCCGAAGCCCCCACCACCGACGACGCGAGAGCGGAAGGCGCCACCGCCGCCGAAGCCACCGGCCCCGCCGAAACCGCCGCCGCCGAAGCCGCCGGCCCCGCCCAGCGTGTCGGTGTTCGACGAGGGGACCGCTTCGGCGTAGTCGGCCAATACCACGCTCTCACCGGGGGTCACGCCCGACAGGACCTGGGTGTACGTGTTCCCGACCATGCCGAGCTTGATGATCCTCCGCGTGAGCGTGCCATTGGTCAACGTCTCGACGTACGAGCGCGTCGCCAGCGTCTGCACCGCGGACGTGGGGACCGCGACGACGTTGCGCACCTCACCAGTGGCGATGTCGACATTCGCCGTGGACCCCGTGAACAAGCCCGTGGCCGACGTCGGCAGGCCGACGACGACGGGGTAGGTGTAGCTCCCGTCACTGGACTGGACGGGCCCGACCTGGGACACGGTGCCGGCGATGGTGCCATCGACGCCGTCCACCTCCACGCCGGCCGTGTCGCCCACGTTGACGGAGGAGACCTGGGAACTCGACAGCGTCCCGGTGACCTCGAAGGACTCGGTGCCGATGATGACGATCACCTCGGTGCTGGAGGTGGCGCTCACGGTGTCACCAACCGTGATGCCGACCGAGACGATCGTCCCGTTGATGGGACTGGTCAGGTTGGCCTCGGCCAGCGACTGCTCTGCATCGGTGAGCTGCGCCTGGGCGCTGTCGATGTCGGCCTGGTCCGAGGCGATCTGCTCGGGGGTGTCCGTCGACGCCGTCGTGCCGCCGCCGGTGGTGCCACCCGTACCGCTCCCGGTGGCGCCCGAGGTGCCGCCGCTCGAGCCCCCCGTGCCCGTTCCCGTGTTCGACGTGGACGAGATGGCCCTCGACCCCTGGGTACCCGTGCCGGAATTGCCGGTGGCACCTGCACCCGCACCGGCGGAACCACCGGACGAGGCGGACGTGCCGCCAGTACCCGAGGACGACTGGCTCAAAGCCTGCGACAGCGCCGCCTCGTCCTTGGCGACGGCCGACTGGTCGGCGGAGACTTCCTGCTGGTCCTTCGAGACCTGCCCGAGCGCGGTGACGCACCCGCTGGGGTTCGTGGTGGTGGTGGTCGTGGTGGTGGTGGTGGTCGTGGTCGTGGGAGTGCCCGAGGTCCCACACGCCTTCTGTGCCTGGGCCAGATCGGCTGCCTCCTGCTGCCGATCCGAGGAGGTCGTGGCCTCGTCCTTGGTCAGCGTGGTCTGGTCCTGGGTGGTGGTGCTCGATGCTGCCGTCGATCCGCCGCCATGCGAGGCGGGCGTCGTCGTGGTCGTCGTCGTCGTCGTCGAGGAGTTCGTCGGCGTCGGGGTCGTCGCGGTGGATTGACTGGTCTCGTCCTGGGTCAGCTTCGCCTCGTCGGCATTGACCGTCGATTCGTCCGAGGAAACCGTCTCGCTCAGCGAAGTCGTATCGAGCGTCCCGAGCGACTCCCCGGCGGTGACCTGCTGGCCGACGGCCGCCGTCACGGTGGCCACTTTGCCCCCCACCTGGAACGCGGCCGACGCGTCGTTCACCGGTTCGACGGTTCCGACGACGGTGAGGCTCGTCCCGATGTCCGAGCGCGTCACCGAGGCCGTGCGGTAGCCGGAATTGGCGCTGCCCGAGGCAGCCCAGGCGGCGGCACCGCCACCGAGGACGATGACGAGGACCACCGCCCCTGCGGCCAGGGCGCGCCGATGACCCGAGCGACCCCAGCCGCTGGGCGACGAACTAGGCACTGCTGCCGCCGGGACCGCCGCCGCCGGGACCGCCGCCGAAGCCACCACCGGGAGCGCCGGCGAAGCCCGCGCCGCCACCGAAGCCGGCGCTGCAGGTCTTGCCACCGGTCGAGGCGATGCGGACGGTCGTGGCGGTGACCGCGCCGGTAGACGCGGCCGGACCGAACGCACTCACGCAATCACCGACGGCCAGGCTCGTCGCCGCCGCCGGCTGGGTCGCGGAGACCGTTGTGCTGCTCGTGGTCGTGATCTTGAGCTTCTCCGTTTTGGGCGTGGCGGGCTTCTTGGTGCTGGAACTGGAATTCGCCGTCCTGCCGAAACTCCCCGGCGAAATGTCGAACCCGGTCACCGACAAGGTCGACCCACTGACCGCGGTGACCTTGCCGCTGGCGATTGCGATAGTGCCGGCGCCGGCGAACCCTTGGCCCGACCCGGACCTGAACGTCGGGCGCGTGCCGCCCGTGCCGCTCTCGCCATTGCGACGGAAGAAGCCGCCGCCACCGCCGCCGAACCCGCCGCCACCGGTGGCCCTGGGGCCGCGCCCGAACGCTCCCGTGCACGATCCACTCGACGAGGCGGTGGAGACCGTGATGCTGCGGGCGGCGATGGTGGTCTTCGACGACTTGGAGGGCGTCCCGGTCACGGTGACGCAGTCGCCCGACGTGAGCGAGCTCACGGCCTGGGTCACGGTCTGGGAGAAGGTCGTCGACGACGTCCAACTGACCGCTGTCTGCCCGGAGGTCGGGTTCTGCACTTCCATGGTCGAGCCGGTGATGGCGGCGACGCTCCCGCTGGCACCGATGGTCGAGGGCGCGGCCGCGGCGCCGGCGGCCGAACCCAGTGTTGTGGCTGCGACGAGCGCCACCGCGCCCCCGCCGACGTAGCGTGCCCAGCGTCTGCTGCTCCGGCTGGTCGGTCTCTCCATGTCGAACATTCCTCTGCTTTCTTTCTTATTCGGTTCGTAGTGCGTCGATTGGTGCCAGTTGGGCCGCCCGGCTGGCCGGATAGACACCGAAGGCGATGCCGATGACGAGCGCAACGACGAGCGCGCCGACGAGCGCCGTGGGGCTGACGGTGATCGGATCGCCCACCACACCCGGAAGGAAGGCGGCGCCGATGACCCCGAGCAGCGCACCCAGCGCGCCGCCGATGAGCCCGAGGACGGAGGCCTCCACCAGGAATTGACGCCTGATGACGGAGGGGGTGGCACCGAGGGCCTTGCGGAGCCCGATCTCGCGGATGCGCTCGGTCACCGAGACCAACATGATGTTCATGACCCCGATGCCGCCTACCAGCAGCGAGATCCCGGCCACGCCGCCCAGGAGAATGGTCAGGGTGTGGTCGACCGAGGTGGCGGTCGAGATCAGCGACTGCTCCGAGGTGATCGTGAAATCGGCGTCGGCCGGCGTGGTGACGCCATGGAGCTGCAGCAGGAGGTGATCGGCCTCCTGGTAGGCGGCCGTCAGGTCGTCCGAAGAACGGGCCTGCAGAGCGATGGAACTGACGGAGTTGCGCGTCGTCCCGCCGAAGATCCGTTCGGCCCCCGTCGTGATCGGGATCACCAACAGGTCGTCAGGATCGGAGGTCGTCGAGCTGGACGAGGAGGATGCCCCGCTGGAGGTGAGGACGCCGACCACCGTCACCGGGACGCCACTGTCACCGACGTCGACGGTCTGCCCCACGGGATCGACACCCTTGAAGAGCTCCGAGGCGGTGGTGGCCCCCAGCACTGCGACAGCGGTGTGGTCACGCACGTCCTGGTTGTCGATGAAGCGGCCTTCCGCCAGGGTGCGGCCGCGCACGGTGAGCCATGTGGGGGTCGACCCCTGCACAGTGGTCGTCCACGTGCTGGAGCCAGCGACAAGCTCCTCGGAGGAAGAGGTGATCGGCGCGACCGCCTTCACGTCGGGATCGTCGACCGGGTTGGAGAGCGCGCTCACATCGGCCATCGTCAGCGTCGACGCGCTCCCGAGGGCCTCCCGGATCCCCGTGCTCGAGGTCGTGCTTCCCGGTGTGATGGTGAGCACGTTGGAGCCGAGGGCCGTGATCTCGGAGGTGACCTGTCCCTGGGCACCTTCACCCAGTCCGACCGTGAGGATGACCGCGGCGATCCCGATGAGGATGCCCAGCACGGTCAGGAAGGAACGGAGACGGTGGCTCCTGACGCCGTTGATCCCGGTGCGGAGCGTCTCGAGCCAGCTCACCGGATGCTCTCCACGTGCCGCGCGTCGTTCTCGATGAGGAGCCCGTCCCGGATGCCGAGGACGCGGCCCGACGCGGCCGCCACCTCGGTGTCGTGGGTGATGAGGACGAGGGTACGGCCTGCCTCGTGCAGCTCGTCCATGAGGCGGAGCACGTCCGTCGCGGACACCGAGTCGAGGTTGCCGGTCGGCTCGTCGGCCAGGATCAGGTCCGGCTCGGTCACCAGGGCACGCGCCACGGCGACGCGCTGTTGCTGTCCTCCGGAAAGCTCTCCGGGCCGATGCAACACGCGGCTGGCCAGGCCCACCTTGGCGAGCGCGTCCATTGACCGCTCCTTACGCTCGGCGCGGGAGACGCCTGCGTACACCAGGGGCAACTCGACGTTCTGCCACGCCGACATGGAGGAGAGCAGATTGAACTGCTGGAAGACGAAGCCGATGCGGCGGTTGCGCACCTCGGCGAGCGCCGCTTCGCTCATGCCGCTGACGTTCTGGCCGGCGAGCCGGTACACCCCCGAGCTCGGGGTATCGAGACAGCCCAGGATGTGCATGAGGGTCGACTTGCCCGAGCCGGATGGGCCGATGATGGCGACGTATTCGCCGAGCCCGATGGAGAGACTGACACCGCGCAACGCGGCAACGGCGATGGAACCCGTGCGGTAGACCTTCGTCACCCGCTCCAGCTCGATCACCGCGGTCTCCGACGTCCCCGGCGGGGGAGTGGTGGTCGCGGTTGCGCTCATCAGCCGCCCCCGCCGAAGCCGCCGCCACCGCCGGTGAAGCCGGCACCGCCGCCGGTGAACCCTCCGCCTACGGGGAACCCGCCGGCGCCGCCGCCGAAGCGGCGCGTCGTCCCGGCTCCGCCGAAGAGGCCGCCACCGGCGCCACCAGAGCCGGCCTTGAACGTGATCGTCCTCTCGAGGACCTTGTCGCCCGCCGAGACGCCGCTGGTGATCTGGGTCTCGCCGTTCGCCGCCGCGCCCACCGTGACGTCCTTGACGACATGAGAACCGTCGACGACCTGTGTGACGGTGGCCTGGCCACTGGTGCTGTAGGAGATGGCCGCCGTCGGAACCTCGGTGACGTCGTTGAGCTGCTTCACAATGATGCTGACGTCAGCGGTGGACCCGGCGTAAAGCCCGCTCGGCGTCCCGGTGACGTCGATGACCACCGGGAACGTGGTCACGTTCGAGCTCTCTGTGCCGATCAGGCTGACCGAGGCGACGGTGCCGTAATCGGTCGTCGTCGAGCCCGTCGGGACGATGTCCGCCTGGTCGCCGTCTGCGATCTGACCGATCTCGGTGTCGTCGACGGTCGTGTTCACGATGTAGGAGTCGGTACCGACGACCACAATCTGGGCGCTGGAGGATCCGGTCCCGGTACTCGCGGCCGCAGCCGTGCCGGTGTTGCCGGTCCCTGCGCCGGCGCCGCTTCCCGTGCCGCCGCTGCCCGATCCGGAGCCGCTGACCTGCTGGCCGACAGTGAGGTCCACCGAGGCGACGGTGCCGGCGATGGTCGACGTGAGCGCCGCGTCGTTCAACGAGGTCTGGGCGTTCGAGAGCGACGACTCGGCTGATGTCACGGAGGCCTCGTCGGAATCGATCTGGGTCGTGGCGGCATTCGCGGCCTGGTCGCTGGCCAACCGCGCGTTGGCGGCCGCCAGCTGAGCCTGGGCGGCGCTGACGTCCTCGGACAGCGCCGTCGTGTTGACGGTGGCGAGGACCTCGCCGGCCGTGACCGTCTGTCCCGCCTTGACGTCGACCTGCGTCACCGTCCCCGGCACGGCGAAGTTGAGGCTGGCCTGGCTGGCCGGTTCAATGGTGCCCGAGCTCGCCACGGTCGACTGGATCGTCCCCGTCGTCACCGGCACCGTCGATGTCGTGATCACCAGGCCGGTCGGTGTGGACGAACTCGAGGTGAGCCAGTAGACCAGCCCGCCGGCCGCCGCGAGAACCACGACGACGACGACGGCGATCGGTCCGCGGTGCCGGCGCCAGAACGAACGCACATCGGGCAATTCGCCGTCCATGGGGATCTCGCCCTCGCCCCCGAGAGGAAGCTCCTGTGTGATGTCGACTGGGCTGTCCTCGGCCACGGTTGCTCCCGCTCTCACCATTTGACCAGTTCAACCGGGCCATTTCACAGTGAGCCGAATTCCAGCTGTGAGCCCGCTTGGTATTGAGTTGAAGAATGACCTAAGAGTCCTGGTCACAGCATTTTGAGCGCACTCCATACCTTCACAGGAACGCTGCAGCGGGCACACGCCTCGCCCGAATGGCGCTGGCGCATGCTTTCCTTCCAGCTGACGCGGTACCGGGAGCATCCCCCTCCCGCACCCCCGGTCTCCCGGTGCCGCCCGGCTCCCTCGACGCGCGCAGCGCAGGTCCGTTGCTTGGCGGGCTCGGTGGCCTCCGGCGTCAGGGCGCCACAGCGTCATGGCGTCGCAGGCTCCCTGGCGCATCGTGCATCGCCGAGACGAGGTCTGCAGCAAACTCGCGACCAGGTGTCTGACACGGCGGCGAAATGTCGTCGCCTTCGCGACCGTCGCTCAGTTGACGGTACACACGGAACATCTCGATCCGGCAGGCTGCCCCTCTCGTCACGCGTCGAGAGTGCGCCGATCGGGGTCTTACCCGGTCACACCACAAGTCCCTGAGCTGGACTCCTTCTTCGGGTTGACCGCCGATAATGTTCATTATGTTAAGTTCTATATGAATTCGGGAAGGGTGGCACGAGGCGGCCATGTGCAAGCACCGCTCCTCCGAGGTGGCATGTCGTCGGCGTCACACAAGGGCACGGCCCACAGGGGCCGGCCTTTGTGTTCGCACTGAAGCAGCGGAATGCACGTTTGCCTCGGATCGCAGTCGGTTCGCACCGGCGGATGCCCGACGTGATGCCGGATAGTCCGGCCGACGCCGACGGATCCGTGGCCGTCGGGACCACCCGGGAGCTCTTGACGGCTCCAGCGGGATCTCCTCCGGCTCTTCGAGGGCGCCGCCCCTGAAGGCTCGGCCCGAGCGGCGACTAGCCGGCGGCTCACGTGCCCCCCGTGGCCCGCGCCGGCCATGCTCGCTCCCTGCCGGGTACTGAACGAGCGCCCCGCCTCCCGCTCGGGCACGTTCAAAAAAGGTATTGCTTTGGATGCTGGATTTGGGTAAAGTGACGGACGACAAGGCCCCCCGGTTAAAGGTTCAAGGTTCAGGCGGACCGGAAGGTAAAGATCCAGCTGAGGGGGTTGTTCAAGAGGTCTAAATGGAGTACTGTCCCCGGAATGTCCGGGGGTTTTTGCGCGGGCGCTTTTGCGCGTGTTTCGTCTGAGATCGAGCACCGATGAGCACGGCCACTCCCCCGTCCGATCCTGAGGTGGCCGCCGAGCAGGCCGCCCTGGAGCACGCGCTGGCTTCCCTCGGAACGATGAGGCAGAGGGCCGAGAAGCTCCTCCAGGATCTGATCGCTGCGGGGAACCCGGACCTGGACTACGTGGCCGCGCTGTCGCGGAGAGTCTCCCTGCTGGCGGACAGCCCCCGACCCCTCCTCTTCGGGCGGATCGACGAAGAGGAGGGTGGCACCTGGCGCATCGGTCGTCGCCACGTCGAGGACGCCCGCGCGGACCCCGTCGTCATCGATTGGCGGGCCCCGGTGGCCGTTCCGTTCTACCGAGCCAGTGTCAAGGACGCCCTGGGGCTGACCCGACGGCGCCAGATCATGGTGGATCGCGGTTCGGTGATGGCGGTGGCCGACGATCTCTTCGGCGGCGTCGGCGACCAGGCCGGCACGACCCGGCTGCGCGGCGGCGACGCCCTGCTGGCCGAGCTCGAGCGGGCTCGCACGGGCGAGATGCTCGACATCGTCGCCACCATTCAGGCCGAGCAGGACGAGATCATCCGGGCGCCCCTGCACCAACTGCTCACCGTGCAGGGAGGGCCCGGCACCGGGAAGACGGCGGTCGGACTGCACCGGGCCGCATTCCTTCTCTACAACCACCCCGGACTGAGTCGCGACGGCGTCCTGGTGCTCGGCCCGAGCCGGGCCTTCCTGCGGTACATCGCGCAGGTCCTGCCCTCGCTCGGAGAAGAGGCCGTTGTCCAGACGACCATCGGTGATATCGCCCCCAAGGCGAAGGTCCGGGCCGAGGAACCGATGGCGGTTCGCCAGATCAAGGGAGACGCCCGCATGGGCGAGCTCCTTCGACGTGCCCTCGAGGGCCGGCGCCGCTCTCTGGAGGAAGACGTCAGCGTGCGCGTGCGCTTCGCTCGGGCGACCCTGGACCGGAAACGGGTCAATGACCTCGTGGCCTCCATCGTCGCTCGGCCCGCGCCCTACAAATCGGGCCGCCTGGCCCTGCGGTCGCGCCTGGTCAGTGAGGCACGTGCCGCGTTCCGCTCCTCCGGTCGCCTCGGTGCCGACGAGGCCTGGTTCGAGGGGGAGCTCACGTCGTCCGAGGAGTTCGGTGCCCTGCTCGACACGCTGTGGCCCTCGGTCTCCCCCACCGCCTTGGTGCGTGATCTGCTCTCCTCCCGCGAACAGCTGGAACGCCATGCCTCCGGGCTTTTCTCCCGGGAGGAATGGCAGCTGCTCCTGCGGAGCCGTGGCTCGACCGTCAGCTCCACCGCATGGAGCGCCGACGACCTGGCCCTGCTCGACGAGGCTGCCTTCCTCACGGCAGGCCGCACCCGCTCGTACGGGCACATCGTCGTGGACGAGGCCCAGGACCTGACCCCGATGCAGTTGCGCATGATCGCCCGGCGCGCCCCGACTGGCTCCGTGACGGTGCTCGGTGACCTGGCCCAGGCGACCGGGCCATGGACGTACGCGGACTGGGACGAGGTCCGCAGTCACCTGCCGCCCGGCGCCGCTGCGCACCACCACGACGAGCTGACGTTGGGCTACCGGGCGCCGGGACGCGTGCTCGACTTCGCCTCGCAACTGCTGCCCGCCGCCGCGCCGGGCGTCCAGCCCACTTCGTCTATTCGGCAGGGACGCACCGATCCTGCGGTCCGTAGGGTGCCCGAGAGCGAGCTGGCTGCCGCGGCACTCGAGGAGGCCGCCGCGCTGGCGGAGCACCACGCGCTGGTGGCGGTCGTCGTCCCCGAGGACCTCGTACCCGAGGCCACCCGTCTCGCACGTCGAGACACGCACGTCGGGGTGCTCGAGCGCGACGCCATGACCCGGCCGGTGACCATCGTCCCCGCCCCGGCGGCCAAGGGCCTCGAGTTCGATGCGGTGGTCGTGGTCGAACCGGCGGCGATCGCAGGCCACGACCGTCGGGGCCTTCGACTGCTCTACGTCGCCCTGACGCGTCCGATCCAGCACCTCAGCGTCGTCCATGCCCAGCCTCTCCCGGCCCCCCTTCTCGGCTGAACGGAACGCGTTCCCCTACGATCGGGTGCATGGCACTCGACGTCGACGGCAAGGTCGCCCTCATCACCGGAGGGAGCAATGGCATCGGTGAGGGCGTCGCCCGGCATCTGGCCGGCCAGGGCGCGCACGTGGTGATCGCCGACATCGACGGCGCACGAGGCAAGGCGGTCGCCGAGGATCTCGGCGGCCGCTTCATCCAGACCGACGTGACCGACCCGGCCGCGAGCAGAGCCGCGGTTGCCCTTGCCGTCGAAGCGTTCGGCGGCCTCCACATCGCCCACCTCAATGCCGGCGTCACCTCCTGGTGCGGCATGGGTGATGACTTCGATCCCGAGGCTTACCGGCGGTCGATGGCCATCAACCTCGACGGGGTCGTCTACGGCATTGCGGCCGCGCGACCAGCCATCATGGCGAGCGGCGGAGGGACGATCGTGGCCACGGCGTCCATGGCCGGTTTGGTGGCGGCTCCCTTCGACCCGATCTACGCGGCCAACAAGCATGCCGTCGTGGGCCTGGTCCGCTCGCTGGGCGAGTCCTATGGCGCCGACGGCATCCGGATCCATGCCCTGTGCCCGTCGTTCGCCTACACCAACATCATCAAGGGTTCCGAACAGACGCTGCTCGACATGGGGTTCCCGATCATCGACGTGGCAGACGTGGTAACGGCCTTCCAGGGCATCCTCGACGCCGAGTCGACTGGCCAATGCTGGTACGTCGTCGCCGGGCGCGAGAGCGGGCCATTCCAATTCCGTCGTGCCCCGGGTCCGCGCCTCGACTGAAGGGCTCGACCGAAAGGATGCCGAGCGCCACCCGCACGGGTGGATACGATTGGTGGCCGACAACCGGGGATGGGTCCCCCCGGGGGGCACACCGCCCCAAACCGCCGAATCCGACATGGCTGATGGCTCCTGAGCGGCGGCACGGGAGGCCCTGCCATGGACGAAGATCAGCTGCCAGAGGCCCACGGACCGGGCGCACACACCGGTGATGCCCTCGACCGACCCTTCATTCCGCGTCTCGGCCTGTCAGCCACCACGCTGCTGGCCATCTTCGTCGGCGGAGCGGTCGGCACCCTCGCCCGCTATCTCCTCGACACCCACCACCCCGTCCCACAGGGCAACTTCCCGTGGGTCACGTTGGTCATCAACCTCTCTGGCTCGCTGGCGATCGGCCTGCTCATCCCGTTGACCGAGCACGTGGCGCCACGAGCCCCCTGGGCGCGCCCGCTCCTCGTCATCGGTTTCCTGGGCGGATGGACCACCTACTCGACGCTGGCCGTCGAGGCCACGTTGCTGGCCAAGGACGGTGACATCAGCACCTTCGTCGCCTACATCGCAGGGACGGTGATCGGCGGCCTGGCGCTGGTCGTCGCCGGCAACGGGCTCGGCCGCAGGATGGTGCCGGCATGAGCAGCTCCTCCCCCACTCTCGGCCTCGCCCTCGTTGTCGCACTGGCGGGCGGGGCGGGCGCCGTCCTACGCGCCCTGCTGATCCACCATGTCAGCATGCGTCGATCCGATCCGCTGCCGCTCGGCACCATGCTGGTCAACGCGTCGGGGTCGCTGCTCCTCGGCATCGTGACAGGACTCTCCATCTACCACGGGCTCGGGTCCCATCTGCTCGCCGTCATCGGCGTCGGGCTGTGCGGCGGCTACACGACCTGGTCCACCGCGAGCTGGGAGACGATCCACCTGCTGCACACCGGCCACCGCACGGAAGCCGTCGTCTACACGGTCGGTGGGCTCGCGGTCTGCCTCGGTGCCGCCGCCTCCGGACTCGGGCTGATGGCGCTCGCCTAGAGAGTCATTCCTCGAAGGCCTCGGGGGGTGGGCAGTTGCAGACGAGGTTGCGGTCGCCGTAGGCCTGATTGATCCGGGCCACCGGAGGCCAGTACTTGGCGGCAGTCTGCCCCGCCGGGTACACGGCGGTCTGACGGTCGTAGGCCCGCTCCCATGCCGACACCAGCGCGGCGGCCGTGTGCGGGGCACCGCGCAGCGGGCTGTCCGCCACCGCCCACCGACCCGACGCCACCTCGTCGATCTCGCCGCGGATGGAGATCATGGCGTCGCAGAAGCGGTCGAGCTCTGTGAGATTCTCGCTCTCGGTCGGCTCCACCATGAGCGTTCCCGCCACCGGGAAACTCACGGTCGGCGCGTGAAAGCCGTAATCGATCAGCCGCTTGGCTACGTCGTCGACCGTGACGCCGGTCGCCTTGGTCAGGCCCCGCAGATCGAGGATGCACTCGTGGGCGACGAGGTCGTGCTTGCCCGTGTAGAGGATCGGAAACGACGGCGCCAGGCGCGCCGCCACGTAGTTCGCCGCCAGCACGGCCGACTTGGTCGCATGGGCCAAGCCCTCTCCCGACAGCATCCTGATGTAGGCCCAGCTGATGGACAGGATTCCGGCGCTCCCGAACGGCGCCGCGCTGACCGGCCCGATCCCCTCGCGGTGCTCGGGGCGCGGGTGCAGCGGGTGCGACGGGAGGAACGGCACCAGGTGTTCCGCGACCGCCACCGGCCCCACCCCGGGTCCGCCGCCGCCGTGTGGGATGCAGAAGGTCTTGTGCAGGTTCAGGTGCGAGACGTCCCCGCCGAACTGTCCCGGCTCGGCCAGGCCGAGGAGCGCGTTCAGGTTCGCCCCGTCGATGTAGACCTGGCCACCGTGCTGGTGGACCAGCGCGCACATGTCGCTGATCCCTTCCTCGTACACGCCGTGCGTCGAAGGGTAGGTCACCATGATGGCCGCCAGCCGATCGCTGTGCTCCTCGCACTTCCGACGCAGATCCTCGAGATCCACGGTGCCGTCGTCGAGTGACGCCACCACGACGACTCGCATGCCGGCCATGACGGCCGAGGCTGCGTTGGTGCCGTGCGCGCTCGACGGGATGAGACACACCCTTCGCTCGTGCGCACCCTGGGACCGGTGGTAGGCGGCAATGGCGAGGAGGCCGGCCAACTCGCCCTGGCTTCCCGCGTTGGGCTGGACGGATACCTTGGCGTAGCCCGTGACCCGGGCCAACCACTCCTCCAATTCGTCGACGAGCGACAGATAGCCGGGCGTGTTCTCGGGCGGTGCGAAGGGATGGATGTCGGCGAACCCGGGCAGCCCCACCGGCTCCATCTCCGTCGTCGCGTTCAACTTCATGGTGCACGACCCCAGCGGGATCATGCCGCGATCGAGCGCAAAGTCCTGGTCCGACAGGCGACGCAGATAGCGCAGCATGGCCGTCTCGGAATGGTGCTGCGAGAAGACCGGGTGGTCCAGGATCGGCCCCCGGCGGAGAAGCGCCTCCGGCAGGGCACTGTCGCCGGGCACCCCCACACCGTCGGCCCCGAAGGCAGCGAGCACCGCCGCGACGTGCTCCGCCGTGGTCGTCTCGCCACACGAGATCCCGACATGATCCTCGTCGACGAGGCGCAGGAGCACCCCGCGCGCACGGGCGTCAGCGACCACCGCCGCCGCCCGTTCGCGCACTTCGACAACCACGGTGTCGAAGAAGCTCTCGTGGACCAGGCTGAAACCGGAGTGCCGGAGCCCGGCCGCCAGGTCGACGGTGCGGCGGTGGACACGCCGGGCGATGCCGCGCAATCCCTCGGCGCCGTGGTACACGGCGTACATGGAGGCCACCACGGCCAGCAGCACCTGGGCGGTGCAGATGTTGGAGGTCGCCTTCTCGCGACGGATGTGCTGCTCGCGCGTCTGCAAGGCGAGCCGGTAGGCGGGCCGCTCCTCCGCATCGATCGAGAGTCCGACGAGGCGCCCCGGCAGGTCGCGTTCCAACCCAGTCTTGACCGCCATGAAACCAGCGTGCGGCCCGCCGTACCAGAGCGGCACGCCGAACCGCTGGGAGGAGCCCACGACGACATCGGCACCCCACTCCCCCGGCGCCTTGAGCAGCGTCAGCGCCAACAGGTCGGCTGCAACCGTCACCAGCGCGCCCTTGGCGTGCGCCTCGGCGGTCAGGGTCTCGAAATCGCGAATGGAGCCCGAGCACCCGGGATACTGCTGCACCATGCCGAAGTAATCGCCCACGGGTGCGCCCGCAGCCAGGTCGAGCACGTCGAGCGTGAGCCCCAGGGGCGCCAGGCGCGTCCCCAGCACGGCCACCGTCTGGGGCAGGCAGTCTGCATCGACGATCACCCGATTCGATTCGCTGGTGGCGCGGCGGCGCATGAGCGTGACAGCCTCGGCCACCGCGGTGCTCTCGTCGAGCAGCGATGCGTTCGCCGTGTCCAGCCCGGTGAGATCGGTCACCATCGTCTGGAAGTTGAGGAGGGCTTCCAGACGACCCTGGCTGATCTCGGGCTGGTACGGGGTGTAGGCCGTGTACCAAGCCGGGCTCTCGAGCACGTTGCGTCGGATGACACCCGGCGTGATGGTCCCGGAATAGCCGAGGCCGATCATGGGCTCAGCGATCGTGTTGGCGGCGGCTAGCCGGCGGAGCTCGTCCAGCACCTGGTGCTCGGAGACGGCGGGAGGGAGCTGGAGCGTCCCGAGACTTCGCACACTGCCCGGCACTGCGGCATCGACGAGGGCGTCGAGCGTCTCGTAGCCGAGGACCTTGAGCATCTCTTCCTGCTCCTCGGCAGAGGGTCCGACGTGGCGTCGCACGAAGTCCTCGAATGGCTCGAGCACCTCGCTTCGGTTGCCTGTCTGCTGCTCGGTCACGGGGATCTCCTCGCGTGTTCCGCGCACAGCGCGGTACTGGTCGGACGTCCTCCCCGCTCTGTCACTGGACCTGAGAGCCTCACCGTGACCAGCACGGCTTCCACCTTCGGTGCGGACGTCGGGCGCCCGCTTTCCAGAGTTGCCTCGCCGGTGCGGTATGTCGGCCTGAGAGTTTCTCGGGGAGAGTTGCTCCTCCGGCGTCCCCTCGACTGCGTCCAACGGGGACTCTGGCGCTCCGGTTCAAACGGCGTATTCAGTTGTGCGGTGCACTCTACCGGACCCGCCGAAGCCGCCCGGTTGCCGATAGCGAGCTACTCGCTCTCTTCTTCTTGCCGGATCGGCCACAGGGGTGGACGCACCAGACGCGCGGGGAGCTCCCGGCCCCGCTGGACGACGGTGATCGGGTCCCCCTCGAGCAGCCGGGCGTCGGCATCCACGAAGCCCAGGCCCATCCCCTGTTCCCGCATGGGAGAGAAATTCCCACTGGTCAGGATGCCGACCGGTTCCGGGCCTTCATACAGCAACGAGCCGTCCCGCAACGGTTGACGCCCGTCAGCCACCACGCCACGCAGGCGCCTGGTCGGACCGTTCGCCTTCTCCTCTTCGAGCGCGGCCCGACCGGTGAAATTTCCTTTGTCCCAGCCAATGACCCAGCCCAGGCCTGCCTGCAGCGGGGTGATACCGGGGCCCAGCTCATGCCCGTGCAGGGGCAGGCCCGCCTCGAGGCGCAGCGTGTCACGCGCCCCCAAACCCGCCGGGGCAACGCCCTGACCCAGTACCGCCTCCCAGAAATCGGGCGCCACGTCCGCGGGGACGGCGCATTCGACGCCTTCCTCCCCCGTGTACCCGGTGCCGGCCACCAGGCAGGTGGCACCGGCCCATTCGAAGCTCTTGACGGCGAACCGATGGACCGTGGCGGCCTCCGTCGACATCTGTGCCAGCCGAGAGCGTGCCTCGGGGCCCTGGACGGCGATCACCGCCCTCTCGTCGGTGACGTCCATGCCACCGATGGCCTCGATGACGTCGGTGGTGTTCGAGGCATTGGGCATCACGTCGAACCGCTCGTCGTCGACCCACCACACGATGATGTCGTCGACGACGAACCCGTCCTCGTCGAGGAGGTGGGTGTATTGCGCCCGGCCCGGATGGATCCGGGTCAGATCGTTGCTCAACGAGCGCTGCAGGTGCTCGAAGGCATCAGCGCCGCCGACGCGCACCGTGCCCAGGTGACTCACGTCGAACGCGACCGCAGAAGCTCGGCAGGTCCGGTGCTCGGTCACCGTCCCGGAGGGGTACGCCAAAGGCATCTCCCATCCGCCGAAGGGAACCATCTTGGCGCCGAGCTCCAGGTGCGACCCGTACAGCGGAGAGACCCGGAGTGGGGTTGCGTCGCTGTCGTCGGCGTGCACGCAACCAGACTAGGCCGCTCCGGAGAGTACCCCGTGGGACGCAATGAGCGAGGCGAAGTCGCGCTGGTACACAATGGAGATGGGTACTTCGGGGTAGAGCTCACGCATTCGCCGCACCTTTCGGTTCTTGCGCGTCACGAGCCGTTGGTCGGCCGTGGTGAGCTCAATGAAGACGCCGCGGTGAGGCAAATAGAAGTCGGGGCGGAATCCGGCAACAGGAGACCCGAGACTGTCCCATGCGAGCGGAAACTCCACCGGCTCGTACTCCCACCGCTCGCCCGACAGGTCGAGCAACGTCGCGAAGAGACGCTCGGACGGATGGGCGAAACGGACCTGCCCTGCGGGCACGCAAGCCGGGTGGCGTGTGCGCCCGACATGCGCTGGGTCCGCCGAGGTCACTCCCCTGAGGCCCGCGCGACCTGTACTCGATCGGCACGCCTCTTGGCCGGCGCGGCCTTGGCAGCGGCGTCCAGACTGACGATGTCCGCGTCCAGCTCCTCGACAACGCCCGCCAGCGGCACGATGTTGAACACGCCTTGGCCGCCCGCCAGCAGGTCGACGACCTCGCCGTTTGAGCGGGCCAGCACGGAGCTGGTCCCCGTCAAGACCAGATTGGCCGAGGCCAGGTCCGACCCGAGATCCTCACGGAGACACTCGACGGCCCGGCGAGCAGATTGCAACGAGATTCCGGAGTCGAGCAGCTGCTTGATCACCTTGAGTTCGAGCACGTCCGAATAGGCGTAGACACGTCGCGAACCACTGCCCCTGGCGGTCGCCAGCGACGGTTGGAGCAGGCCCGTGCGGGCCCAATAATCGAGCTGCCGGTACGAGATCCCCACGAGCCCACACACCTGCGGCCCATGAAACCCCCCGACACGGGTTACGGCATCGTCGACCATCACACCTCCCGTCGATCCCATTCCTGCGCTTGCCACTCCGGGACGTCACTCTAGTGCACGCCGGACGACACGGCAGTAGTTACGGGACCGTTATTCGGGGGGACTTCCCGGCTCAGCGGGCTCCTGCGGCCAGGCCACCACGCCACCGAGAACGGAGAGCTCGACCCGGTGCCCGGGCTCGAGAGGGATCCCTCCGCTGACCCGCACGACCAGGTCCGGCAGGCCCCCGGCATCGGGCCGGACCCGCACCACGGCGTCGTGGCCGTAGTACTCGTAGCTCTGCACCGTGGCCGCCACCCCGCCGTTGGGAGATTCGTCCAGCCTGATCTGCTCCGGCCGGACCAGAATCCGGGCCGGCCCTCCCGCCCAGGCCCCTGTCCCCGCGGCAACCGAGAGACGGCCCAGCGCCGTGGTCGCCATCCCCCCGCGGACCTCGCCCTCCAGGACATTCGACTCCCCCAGGAACTGTGCCAGCTCCACATCGCCCGGCCGGCCGTACAGCGCGGCGGGGGTGTCCAGCTGCGCGATCACGCCATTGCGCAGGACTGCCACCTGATCGGCCATGGACAGTGCCTCGTCCTGGTCGTGGGTCACCAGAATGGAGGTGGTGCCCGCTTGACGCAGGACCGCGTGGACGTCGGCGCGGACGGAGGAGCGCATGGCCGCATCGAGCGACGCGAAGGGCTCGTCCAAGAGGACGAACTCCGGTCCGACGGCGAGAGCCCGGGCGAGGGCGACCCGCTGCTGCTGACCGCCGGAGAGTTGATGCGGGTAGCGCCGGTGGTAGCCGGACAACCCGACCAGCTCGAGGAGCTCGTCGACCCGGCGCCGACGATCCGGTCCGCGGGGCAGGCCGAAGGCGACGTTGCGGCCCACACTCAGGTGCGGGAACAGCGCGCCCTCCTGGGGGACATAGCCGATCCGCCGCCGCTCACTCGGTACGAAGCGGTGGCCCGCATCGTCGACGACATCTTCCCCGAGTCGAACCACTCCCTCGTCCGGTCGTTCGAAGCCGGCGACGATACGCAACAACGTCGTCTTGCCACTGCCCGAAGAGCCGAGGATGGCGGTGAACGAGCCGGCCGGAATCGCCAGCTCCACCCCGCGCAGGACCTGCTGGGGGCCGAATGCTTTGGCGACGCCCGAAATGCGAAGGTCCTTCATGCGGCCACCATTGTCCTCGGCGCGTCAACGGTGCTCTGACCGACGGCCCCCATGCCTCCGGGCTGGCGGTCGAACCAGCGACCGAGCACGTACCCGGGGACGGCGGCGATGAGCACCATGACGCCGGCATAGGGCGCCGCCTGGCCGTACGACACGTTCGACTGGTAGGCCCAGAACTGGGTGGCCAGCGTCTCCACATTGGTCGGATGGAGGACGAGCGTGGCCGTGAGCTCGGTCGCGGTCTCCAAGAAGACGAGGGCGAAGGCGGCGAGGAGGCCCGGGGCCACCAGGGGCAGAGTGATCCGCCACAGCACGGAGCGCCGGCTGACGCCCAGCGAGCCCCCCACCTCTTCGAGTCCGACCGGCGCACGCGCCACCGCGGCGCGTACCGACACGACCGCCAGCGGGAAGAACATGATGGCGTAGGCGACCACCAGGAGCGGGCTGGTTTGGTAGAAGCGACCCTGGAGGAAATGCTCGGTCACATAGGTCAGGCTCAGCGCGATGACCAGGCCGGGTACAGCGAGGACGATCAAGTTGGATCGCTCCAGGCTGAAGACCTTGCGACACGGGAAACGCACCGAGAGGAGGGCAATGGGCAGTGCCGCGACTGTCGCGACAATCCCCGCCGCGGCCGCGTACCCGAAAGTGTTCAGCGTCGCATCGGGGAGAGACGACGCGGCCGGCAGCGTGCTACTCCCCCCCTCGACGATCAAGTAGACGATGGCTCCCACTGGGACGCCGAGCGCCAGCGCGACGAGGAGTCCGAGGCCGGCGAACGCGACCGGTCGCAACCGACCCAGCGGGAGCGGACGCAGCTGTCGTGCGGCGCCCGCGCCCAGGCGCGACGTCCGGCCCCGACCTCGCGCGGTGCCCTCGCTCGCGAGCAGCAGCGCGCCCAGGACGACGAGGATCAGCGAGAGCGCACACGCGGCCGGCGTGTTGAAGCCGACCTGGAATTCGTTGTAGATCTCGGTCGTGAGGGTCTGGTAGCCCAGGATCTCGAAGGCGCCGAACTCGGCCAGCACGACCAAACCGACAAGGATCGCTCCTCCGAAGATGGCGAGCCGCGCCTGGCCGACCGTGACTGTCCAGAAGGTCCGCATCCGGCCGAGCCCAAGGCTGCGCGCCACCTCCTCCTGGGCCGGATCCGCCGCTCGGAGGCTGGCGGCCACCGGTAGGAAGACCAAGGGGTAGACGGCCAAGGTCATGACCAGCACCGCAGCCCAGAACCCGCCGATACCGGGGAAGACGGCCCTCCACCCGAAGCTCACCACGAAATCGGGGATGCCAAGTGGGATCACGACGAGGATGGCGAGAAAACGGCGGCACGGAACGTCCGTCCGCTCCACGAACCAGGCGGCGAGCGTCCCGACGGTGGCGCTCAGCGCAACGACCACCGCCACCAGCGAGACGGTGTTCCAGATCAGGGTGGCCGTGAGACTCCGGAACAGGAGCTGGTGCAACTGGGCCCATCCGACCTGAACGGCCTGGACGACCAGGAAGACCAGCGGCAGCACCACCACCACCGACACGAGCACGGCTCCGACCGTGAGGACCGGAGGCAACCGGCGCCGTCGCTCGCGACGACCGTGACCAGCGACGCCGGCTGTCACGGCAGTCGGGCCCCCTGCCCCCACGTCCATCGCATCGTGTCCCCCGCCTTCCGAGTCGGGCCCTTATCTTAGGTAAGCCTAACTTTACGAACCCTGGAGCGACCCGGTCAAGCCATGACGGAACTCACGATGGCGTCGGGCCACCCCCGGCCAGGTCCGCCCTGCCCTCCAAAGGGCTCGACGGTTCGGCATGGAAGCGAACGGGAATACGGCCCGCTCTGCGGGCCTCGGCGCCGGCTTCGACGGCCAACCGCATGGCCCGCGCCATGGCCGCCGGATCGTGCGCCCGATTGACCGCCGTCGCCACCATGACCCCGTCACAGCCCAACTCCATGGCCAGGGCCGCGTCCGAGGCCGTGCCGATGCCGGCGTCCAGGATCACCGGGATGTCGACGGCTTCGCGCAGCAACGCGATGTTGTGCGGGTTGCGGATGCCCAACCCGCTGCCAATCGGCGAGCCGAGTGGCATGACCGCCGCGCAGCCGACTTGTTGCAGGCGGAAGGCCAGGACTGGATCGTCGGTCGTGTACGGCAGCACCACGAACCCGTCCTCGGCCAGCTGTTCGGCCGCCGCCAGCAGTTCGACCGCATCGGGAAGCAGGGTGCGGTCGTTCCCTATCACCTCCAACTTGACCCAGTCGGTGCCAAAGGCTTCCCGCGCCATTTTGGCGGTGAGCACCGCCTCTGACGCCGTGGCACAGCCGGCCGTGTTGGGCAGCACCCGCACGCCGTGGCCATGCAGCAAGGACAGAAGCGAGCCCTGGCCTGCCGCGTCGACCCGCCTGACGGCAACCGTCGCCATGGCGGTTCCCGATGCGCGGAGTGCGGCCCCCAGCACCTCGAGGCTGGTCATACCGCCGGTACCGAGAATCAGCCGTGAGCCCAGCACGTCACCGGCGATGCACAGGCAGCTCTCGGGTGGGGTGGCCGTCGTTGGACCGGCGTCGTTGCGGGTCACCGGACGACGATACCCCGGTGCCCGCCTATGGTGGCTCGGTGCCGGACACGACACCGCCCACGGCGTTGACCATCGCCGGCTCCGACTCGGGCGGGGGTGCCGGCGCACAGGCCGACCTCAAGACCTTTGCCGCATTGCGGGTGCACGGCACTTGCGCCATCACCGCGGTGACCGCACAGAATACGGCCGAGGTGCGGGGCGTCGTGGCCCTGGAGCCCGCGTTTGTGCGACAACAGGTCGAGACCGTGCTCGACGACTTTGCCATTAGCAGCGTCAAGACGGGGATGCTGGCGACGGCCGCGACCGTCGCGGTAGTGGCCGACCTGGCCGCACGCGGCCTGCTCCCCCGCTTGGTGGTCGACCCGGTCCTGGTTTCGTCCACGGGGCACCGCCTCCTGGAGCCCGCCGGCGTCGCGGCCTATCTGCAGCAGCTCCTCCCCCACGCATTGGTGGTCACGCCGAACCTGCGCGAGGCGGCCGTACTCGGCGACACGGAACTCGAATCGCTCCGGCCACTCGAGGCGCGCGTCGCCGTGGCCGAGCGGATCAGGGCCACCGGCGCCCGCTACGTGGTGGTGAAGGGCGGGCACCTCACCGATTCGGCCGACGACGTGGTGGCAGGACCCGATGGGATCGTCGTGCTGCCCGGACAGCGGGTGGAGACGGGGAACGATCACGGCACCGGCTGTTCCCTCTCAGCCGCCATCGCCGCCCACCTGGCCAGGGGCGCGACCGTGTCCGAGGCGATCACGCAGGCCAAACTCTTCGTAGCGCGGGCACTCGCGGGCGGCGCCGCCTGGCAGCTTGGCTCCGGGCATGGCCCCCTCGACCATTTCGGGTGGTCCGGAGCGTCGTAGGCTTTGAGGGGCCATGACTCTGCACGACACCGACATGGAGTTCAGGGATGGCGGGGGCGAGGCACCCGCGCCGCAGCGACCCCCTGTGCCCGGGGGAATCTCCATGCGGCCGGCCATGATCGTGTTCGGCCTGGCCGCGCTGATCCTGGTGGTCTTCGTCACCATCGCCATCGTCACCTCACAGACCCCGGCCCCTGTCAGGCGCTCCGGCGCCGCCGTCGGCGTGCCCGGGGTCACTCTGCGAGCAGTACCGGCGGCCGGGTTGCTGTCGCCGATCGTGACCGGCGGGGACCCGCCCAACAACATTCTCAATGCTGTTTCCGTGCCTGTGGGCTCGGTTCGGGTCTCGCACGAGAACAACACAGCGGGGGCCGGCCAGTACGACGAGCAGGTGACCTTCCGCTCCGCCAACTCGCAGGCGGCACTCCTGGCCTTCTTCGCCGCCGACATGAAGCTCCAGGGTTGGCAGCTTTCCAGCCAGGGCGCGGCGAGAAACGACCCGCATGCCCTCGAGGTCCTCGGCAAGCTGGCGGGCTCGGACGGTTACTACTGGGACATGGGTGCCACCGTCGACGCGACGACCTTCAGCCCTGGTGGCCCCGCCCGTGGGAACACAGACTTCACGGTGCGGCTCTACCAGGAAAGCGATTCCCAATAGGCGCGCGGCACAGCTGGCCGGCCGCGGCGATCAGTTCGACGCGGCCCCGACGACCACGTCCTTCGTTTCGGCGCCAAGCATGTCCGACTGCGGGGTCGGCTCGGCCAGCAGGTAGGCCCACACGAAGAAGTTGATCGGGTACAGGAGATAACCCACCCGCGGGTCCGGGGCGAGCAGGATGAGAGCCGACATCACGACACCGGCGATCATGCAGACCTCGGAAGCGGTGCGCGGCGTATGCCGGTAGAGGTGACGCGCCAGGAGCACCGCAAGCACGATCCCGACGGCCAGTGGCAACGCCCGGCTCAGCGACGGGAACTCGCTCACCAACACGTGACCGGGCAACGCGCTGGCAGCCGTCGTCGGGATTTTGCTCAATCCGAGCGGGAAGAGGATGACGTCGTCGATGAGGGCGAACGGGCCACGCAGGGCGAAGGGGAAGATCGTCGGGACAGCGACGACGATCATCCCGGCGAGCATGGAGAGTGGTCGGCGTTCGCCGTCGCGCCCACGTGCCGCGAACAGCGCCAACACGGCCAACGGCCACGCGGTGAACTTCATGGCCGAGGCGATGCCGAAGACGACGCCCGATGCAAATGGTCTCTGGCGCTGCGCCAGCACAATGGCCAAGAGAAGGAACCCCACGACAGGGATGTCGTCGCCTCCGGTGGCCAGCGGCAACGAGGCCAGGGGGAGGATGATGAGCGCCTGGATGGCCCGGATCTTTCGTCGCCCGTCGGCCCGGCAGAGGTACAGCGCGACGGCGGCCACGGCAAGAGTCGACAGGCAGAAGAAGATCCGCGCATCACTGAGTCCGTTGTTCGGCCAGATCTCGCTCGGAATGCCGGCGACGGCCATGACCGGAAGGTAGGGCAGGAAACCTTCGAAGTCCGGCTGGCCAGGGGGGTGGTACTTGACGGCATGGTGGAGGCGCACCGGAACGACGTAGGGGTCCGTACCGTGCACGAGGTCCTGCCCTCCGACCTCGACGGTCACGACCTCCGGCTGCTGGTGGGATCCGGCGACGCCGTCGAAGCGCCACAGGATCTCGAAGCCCAGCGGAATGGCCAGCGCACCGGCGAACACGCATACCGCCACCACAATGCGGGTCAGCCAGGCCCGCCGGTGCTGGCGCTTCGTCAGTGCACCCCCCGGCTGTCGCCGGCGGGTGCGGCGCACAGCTCCGGCCAGCACCGCCGAGGCCACAGCACCGAAGACGAACGGGAGCAACGCCATGCGTCCCCACACCTGGTAGAGGGCGTTCGTCGACGTGTAGATGGTGAGGAGTGCAAACAGCGCGCTGATCCCGTACAGCAGTGCGTCCCCTACCTCAGGGGAGATCCGCTTTATGCGCCCCCAGACGCGCCAGCACAAGTCGCTGAGCTGGGCGGTCGAGGTCGGGATGGTGATCGTGGAGTCAGTCGGCATGGCGTCTCAAAAGCCTCGCACACAGGCGGAGACGTGGAAGGGAGCCCCCCGGGTGATCCTAGAGCTGCAGTGCGCGTCGGTAGAACGACACCTCAGCCTCCAAGCATGCGGTCAACGTGTCCGCCCGGCGGAAGCCATGCCCCTCCCCCTCGAAGAACTCCAGGTCGCAGGGGATTCCTGCGACATTGAGCGCGCTGCGCATCCCTTCCGCCTGTGCCGGCGGCACCACCGGGTCCTCGGTTCCCTGGAGCAGGAGTACCGCACCCTGCATGGAGTGCGCGCGGTGGATGGGTGAGCGCTCCTCGTAGAGCCGGCGCGAGCCCGGCAGCGGCCCGATCAGCCGATCGGTGTAGTGGGCCTCGAAATCGTGTGTGGTTGCCGAGAGCCCCAGCAGGTCGGTGACCCCGTACCACGAGACGCAGGCCGCGAACCCCTCCCCTGCCGCCAACGCATTGAGGGCCGTCATGCCACCGGCGCTGCCGCCCCGGATGGCCATCCGCTGCGCATCGACCTCCCCGCGCCCCGCCAGGTGCAGCGCAGCGTCGAGGCAATCCTCTGCATCGGCGACGCCCCACTGCCCCCACAGCGCGCAGCGGTAGTCCCGCCCGTACCCCGAACTCCCCGTGTAGTCGACGCAGGCCACGGCGAAGCCGCGGGTGGTGAAGAATTGGAGCGTCGGGTCGAACCCCGCTTGGCAGGACGATGTCGGGCCGCCGTGGCACCAGGTCACCAACGGGGGTGCGCTTCCCGGCGGTCCTTCCGTCCTGCGCAGCGTGGGGCGGAACAAGGTGCCGTGCACGGGGCGCCCTGTCCGCCCCGTCAGGCCGAAGGGCTCCCCGACGGCCACGTCGCCACGATCGAGTGTGACGCCGGCCCGGGGACGCAGCGGCTGTGCGCCCCCATCCGGGGTCCACACCCAGACCGTGGACGGCGCGTCAGGCGTGCTGCCTATCAGGGCCAGCCCGTCCCCGTGCGCGCACAGCCCGGCGATGGAGACACACGGTTGCACGAGTTCCGGCGGGGACGCCGCGTCGCCTCGGGCATGCAACGACACGAGAGCATCCCGACCCGTCGTCGTCATTCGGGCCACGATGGTCCCGTCGGTCATCTCCGCCATGGTCTGCTGGCCGAGTACCCAGTCGGGCCCGTGGAACTCGGCCTCGCAGCTGGTAATCGGTGCGCACTCCGCCTCCGCCCCTCCCGATGCGGACTGCAGGTAGGGCTGCCACCAACCGCGGCGATCCGAGACGAACCGCAACGCCCCGTCGCTGTTCCAGGCGGGCTGGCCGACCGACTCCGCCTCGCCCCCCGCGACGCGGTGTGCCGGCCCTACCGCCTGCAGTGCGTCGTGTCCGTGCCGAGCGCAGGCAACCCGCTCAAGAGGCTGGACCACGACGGTCGAGGCGTCCCATGGCATGTCCGGATGGTCCCAGGCCACCACGGCGAGCCGGTCGCCGGCCGGATGCGGCCGCGGGGTGCCGAAGAAGTCGTGCCCGTCGAGCAGCGTGGTTTCGCACGGCGGCGCAGCGTGCGTCGACAGGGCGACCACGCGGCGGCGCGGCCGGGCCGATCCTTCGTAGTGGATCTCGCGCACCGCCAGCACCCACTCGCCGTCCGCAGTGGCACTCAAGCCGCCGTGGCGGTGGATCTCCCCCGCAGGGGCCGTCGCGCTCAAGGCGACCGGTGCAACCCCACGGGCCAGGGGGGCTCCGGCACCGTCGCAGAACCACACTCGCTGGTCCCCCTGGTCCACATAGGAGAAGGCGCCGGAGGACCGCCCCGGCACGAGGCAGAACGCGCCCCCGCCGTACTCGTTGACCCTGCTGCGGATGCTCACCCCCTTCGGCGAGTGGTCGGATACGCCCCGGGCATCGGCACGCACGGCCACCGTCCGTCCCGTCTCCGGGCGGGACTCGAGCCAGTACGACCGCGTCACCGTCGGAGCACAGCTCCGACAGTGAGACCTTGGCTCGGGCCACGTCGCCTGCCGTGAGCGGCGAGGTCCACTCCCCATACCCTGCGATCGTGGTCACTGTCCGAACGTACCCGTTGCAACGGCAGGGACCAGAAGACAACGGCACCGCCCTCTACAGTGAGCCCGTGCGTTTCCCGGCCTATCTGCTTTCCAAGGCGGGGGCGGTCATCCGACCTGCGGTGGTCGAGTTGTCCGATACCGACCTCCCCGAAGGCGAGGTCCTCGTCCGGGTGGAGTGGTCCGCCATCAACTTCAAGGACGCCATGGTCACCCGGCCCGGGAACCGCGTGGCGCGGGTCTTCCCGCTCGTGCCCGGGGTGGAGCTGACGGGCACCGTCGAGGAGAGCACGAGCTCTGAGTTCACACCCGGACAGCGGGTCCTCGTCCAGGGCTACGACCTCGGCGTGGACCGGCACGGCGGCTTCGCCGCCTATCGCGCGGGTACCGGCCGACTGGGTCGTACCCCTGCCCGACGCCCTGACATGCCGCACGGCCGCCATCATCGGCCTGGCCGGCTGCACCGCACTGTTGTCACTGCGCAGTCTCGTGCATCACGGCACGACACCCGGGGACGGGTCCATCCTGGTCACCGGTGCATCCGGTGGCGTTGGAAGTGCCGCCGTGGCCATGCTGGCGCATGCCGGCTTCGAGGTCGTGGCCTCCTCGGGCAAGACGACCGAACACGACTACCTCAAGGAACTGGGCGCCAGCCGCGTGGTGGGACGTGAGTTCACCGAGGACGACGGTCGGGCTCTGGGCCCCCAACTCTGGGCCGGCGTCGTGGACTGCGTGGGCGGGAGGGCGCTGGCCGAAGCACTCCGCACCGTTCGCTACGGCGGCGCCGTGGCGGCCAGCGGGCTGACCGGAGGCAACGATCTGGCGACAACGGTCTATCCGTTCATTGTGCGCGGAGTGGCCCTGTTGGGGATCGACACCGTGTCCACGCCCATCGAGCAGCGCCGCCAGCTCTGGACCGAGATGGCCGACGCCTTCCCGCTGCAGCACTGCGAGGAGATGGTGAACGAGGAGATCGGGCTGGACGGGCTGACCGTGGCGCTCGACCGTGTACTCGACGCCGCCGTGCGAGGCCGGATCCTCGTCAGCCCGGGGCTGCACGCCTCGTCCGACGATCAGGAGCCGGCGTAGACGGGCGAGACCCTGAGCGTCCCGTTGTTGCACGGCCCGATCGCCAGCTGGAACGTCGACGAGGCCGTGGCTGACCCGGGCATTATCACGGAGGCGGACTCCGAAGTCGGGCAGGTCGTCTGCGAGCCGACCGGCACGTCGGAGTACTCGTAGGCAAACTGCGCCGAGGACGACGGCGCCACCGTCACCAAGGACGGGGGGGCATTGGCTGCGGTCGAGACCGTGACCGACAGACCGTCGACGATCGTCACGGTGAGCGGCGCACCGCTCCCGGACAGGAGTGCCACCGTGGGGTAGCCGTTGGCCGTGCACGACGACGTCCCCGTATTGGTGACGGTGATCACACCGGTGATGGTCCCCGCCGCCCCTTGACCCTGGCCGGGTGAGGCGGTGATGTGCGTACAGGCGGTCGAGGTCGCCGACGTCGACGTCGACGTCGTGGTCGAGGCCGCAGTCGTCGTCGTGGTCGGCGACGACGTGGTCGTCGATGTCGCGGCGCGCGTCGTCGTCGTGACCTTCTTGGGGGTGCTCGGGCTGCTGCCGCACGCCGCGAGGATGCACCCGGCGCCCGCGACGAGCGCGAGCGCCCAACGGCGGCGCGTCACCCTTCGAAATCCTCCGGGCGCACTGAATCGAGGAATTGCCGGAACTGGCCCACCAGTTCGTCGGGCGTGTCGTCCTCTTCTTCCTCGGCGTCGAGGGCCAGGATGATCCCCTCCGACTCCATGAGCTCGTCGGACACGAAGAGTGGGGACTCGGTCCGTACGGCGACGGCCACGGCGTCGGACGGTCGGCTCGAGACGATCGTCCGCTCCTCGCCCCGCACCAGATGCATCTCGGCATAGTAGGTGGAGGCACGCAGCTCCGTGATGATCACCCGTTCGACGTTGATATCGAGCGCGCCCAGCATGTCCTTCATCAGGTCGTGCGTCAGGGGACGGGGCATTGTCACCCCCTGGAGGGCATAGGCGATGGCCGTTGCCTCGGGGCTCCCGATGAAGATCGGCAGCGTGCGACCCTCCCCCCCGGTCTCCTGCAAAAGGAGGACCGGCGTGTTCGATTGGAGGTCCACCCTGACGGCGCGGAGCTGCACTCGGACCATCACTGAAATGTAGCGCCCGATCCCGGGCGTCCGTCACCCCCCCAGATGACGCCGGAGTGCCTGGCGGAGGAGGGTGGCCCGCATCGATTGCCCGAGAGCAGCCAGCTGATCGGCCCCCTCCACGGCCCGCTGCCGCGATTCGGGGTTCCGCTGACGCAAAAGCGGGATGACCACCTGCTCAATCAGGCCCAACTCGCGGTCGGCGGCATTCCGGTAGAGGCGCAGGTGGCGCGGCTCAATCCCAAAGGCCCGGAACGCAACCGCCAGGTTCGCGACCGTCAGGGCGTCCTCGTCGTAGGTCTCGATGCCCGCCACCGTCACGGACTCCACCAAACCGAAACCCTTCAGCCCAGCGACCTCGTCGGGCGAGAGCCCGCTGGCCGCGCACAGCTCGTCCACCGAAAGGCTCGCTCCCGTCACAACGGCGGCGGGACTCGGCGCACCCGCTCCAGCGGTCTCGGCGCTGTTCGCCACGCCCTTCTGGGTGCTCGCGTCAACCCGCGGCGGCACGATCGGCGGCGCCACCGCAGCATCCGGCTGTCGCGGCAACGGCGTCCCATTGCCGCGGCTTGTCGTCGGCGGTGACGCCGGACCCGTCGGAGGCCCGGTGGGGCGGCGGCCCAAGGTCGTGGTGGCATCGGCACGTCGTTCGGTGGCGGTCCGGTGCGGTGCGGCGGTTGCGAGGTCACGCGGCGCAGCGGGCTCGGCCGCGGCACGCGGCGCAGCGGGCTCGATTGCGAGGTCACGCGGCGCAGCGGGCTCGGCCACGGCACGCGGCGCAGCGGGCTCGGCCGCGGCACGCGACGGAGCTTCGACCTCGGCGATCACCTGCAACCCGGGTCGCGCCTGCTTGTCGTCGGGCAGCTTGGCGGTGCGGCGCGATGCGTCGGCCAGAATGCGGGCCATCGCCTCTTCGTCGGCCTTGGTCGGCTGCTCGTGTGTATGGCCCGAAGCAACCCCGGCGACCGCGACCGCCTTGGCGGGCCGGGCCGCCTTGCCGTTCGGCCGCTCGGCCCCCTCCTCGTCACCGAGGTCCCCGTCGGCCAGCCGGTCCCGGATGACCTTCAGGGGGAGAAAGTGCTCGCGCTGTTGACGCAAGACCCAGCGGAGGCGCTCCACGTCATGGTCGAAGAACTTGCGGTATCCCGACGGGGAGCGCTCGGGATTGACAAGTCCCTGGCTCTCGAGGAACCGGATCTTCGAAATCGTCACGTCAGGGAACTCCTCCCGGAGGAGGGTCAGCACGTCACCGATCGAGAGGTACGTACGACTGGTCACTCGTTGCCAGCCACCAGGTAGACCAGCTTGAACTTCCCGATCTGCACCTCGTCGCCCGGGGCGAGCGGCGCCTCGTCGATGCGCTCCCGGTTCACATACGTCCCATTCAACGAGCCCACGTCTCGCACGGCGTAGCCCCCGTCTGCGGGGGTGATCTCAACGTGGCGACGCGACACCGTGATGTCGTCGAGGAAGATGTCGCTCTCCGGATGCCGTCCCGCCTTCACGACGTGCTCGCCAAGGAGGTAACGCGCACCGATGTTGGGGCCGCGGGTGACGACGAGGACGCCCGCGCCGTGTGGAATCTCGACAGAGGTGACATCGGGGAAGTCCTCCGTTGTCTCCCCCTCGTCGGCCGGGTGGAGCGTGATGGTGGCGTCATCGCCGTCCGCGAGCAGCGCGCTGCCGCACGAAGAGCAGAAGTTGACACCCTCGGGATTGCGGTGCCCGCAGTTGTGACAGAACACGCCGTCCACGGTACCCCACGCCACGAGCGACTTCTCCTGTCCTCATCAGACCCCTGATTGCCAGGTCAGTCAGCTGTCAGGTCACCATAGGCGACCGCGTCGAGAAGGATCCCCGGGTCTGCGCCCGCCGCGAGCTCCAGCTCGCACAACCATCCATCGCCGTAGGGATCCTGGTTGATCTTCTCCGGCCCCGTCGCGAGCGTTTCGTTCACCGCCGTGACGGTACCGGCCACCGGCGCGTAGATCTCCGACACCGACTTCGTCGACTCCACCTCGCCGAGCTGTCCCCCTAGTTCGACCTCGCTTCCGACAGCGGGTAGCTCGACGAAGACGATGTCACCGAGTGCGTCCTGGGCGTAGTCCGTAATGCCCACCCGGACCTTCGCCCCCTCGAAGCGCACCCACTCGTGCTCCGGCGAATAACGGAGGTCTTCGGGGATGTTCATGGGGGGCGACCATATCGGACTGCAGGCGCGGGCCGCAGCCCCGAGTTCAGGGCAACATCTGTGCGATCCGCTCGGTGTACGTCTCCACCAAGGCCTCGGACGACGCCGAATCCGATCCCTCCGCCCAGACGTGCGTGACCGGCTCAGAGGGGTCGGGCACGACGAGGGCCCATCCCTGGTCGGAGATCACCTTGATGCCGTCCACCAGGACCAGCTCGGCCCCCTCGTCGGTCAGCTGCTCCATGAGGGTGCGCATGATCAGGCCCTTTTGCTCCATGGGGGTCGCCACCTCACCCTCCAAGAGGGGCATGGAGGGGGTGGCGTCGACGATCTCGGCCAGGGAGGTCGAGCTCGCCTCGAGAAGCGACACCACCCGGACCAGGGCGGCTGCGGCATCGAAGGCGGGCAGGAAGGCCGGGAAGACATACCCTCCCCGCTGATCGGAGGCGAACGACACGCCACCCGACGCCGCTGCCTCGAGCACGCCCGACGGCGACAACGGCGTCAGGGCCAGGTCGATCCCGTACTCCTGGCACCGGCGCACGGTGCGATCGCTCGCGGTCACCGGGAGCGCCACCCCGCCGGTCTCCCCCGCCTCGGTCGACAACGCGATGAACGCCATGATCGCCTCATCGTCGGACAGCACCCGCCCCCTGCCGTCGATCAGCGTCAGTCGCTCGCCTCCCGGATCGATGACGGCGCCGAGGTCGGCTCCCGAACCGCGGACTGCATCCGCCACCCTGGCCTCACTCACCACGCGGTCGAGCGAGATCATGCCCGGCGTCTGCGCGTACGGGTTGATGCTCAAGACGTCGGCGCCCACCTTCGAGAGCAGGTTGGGCATGACGAAGTTGGCGGCGCCGTATGACAGGTCGAGAACCAGCTTCACCTGGCGCCCGGCCTCATGGCGCAGCCCGAAGGCCTCGACGACGTCGGCCGTGTACAACTCGATCGTGCGGGGCGAGAAGTCGATGTCCCCGATTTCGCCCGCGGTGACACGCCGGAAGTCCTCACGGTGGTACATGCGCTCCACGCGGCGCTGGTCGCTCTCCGAGAGGTCGATGCCGCGCTCGTCGAAGAAGCGGATCACCACGGATTGCGGGTCGTCCGGGACCAGGCGGACCGTGAGACCGGCTCGATTGCCGCGCATGCGCACGTGGTGCCGGGTCACCGGCACCGTGGCCAGCTCGAGGTCGTTGACGTTGACCCCGACCGAGTTGCACCCCACCATGAGCGCACGCTTGAGGACCCGGGCCACACGGCTCGTGTCGCGGGAGGCGGTGATGTACGTGCCCTTCTCGAACCCCGAGGCCCACGCCTTGGCCAGGCGCACCGCGAGTTCCGGGCTGACGTCGACATTGGCAATGCCCTGCACGCCGTCGGAGCCGAACAGGGTCCGTGCCCCGCCGGACTCCCACACAATGGAGGCGTTGACCTGGGCGGCCGCATCGACGACCTTGTAGGGATAGACCTTGACGTCCCCGCGCACCTCGGCGTGGGCGCCCACCAGGCAGCCTTCGCCGACCACCGCACCGGGCTCGATGCGGGCCCCCATCCTCAGATCGCACGACCGGCCCAGCACCGCACCCTCTACCCGGGTGGCCGGTCCGAGATAGGAATTCTCTCCGATGACCGAACGCTGGATCTCGGCCCGGGCCGCCACCTGGGTGTTCGCACCGAGGGTGGAATATGCACCGAGCACGACGTCCTCGTCGACGGTGCAATTCTCTCCGATGAAGGCCGGGGAGTCGATACGGGTCGAGGGGTCGATCGACGAGCCCTTGCCGATCCAGACGCCGGGTCGGAGCTCGAATCCGGCCACGTCAACCTCGACCTTCCCGTCGAGGATGTCCTCGTGCGCCTTGAGGTAGGCCGCGGTCGTGCCGACGTCCTCCCAGTAGCCGTCAGCCACGTAGCCGTAGAGGGGCTGGCCGGCATCGAGGACGGCCGGGAAGACCTCGCCCGAGAAGTCGACCGACCGACCGTCGGGAATGCTGTCGAAGATCTCGGGTTCGAGGACGTAGATGCCCGTGTTGATGGTGTCGCTGAAGACCTGGCCCCAGCCCGGCTTCTCCAGGAAGCGCTCGATCGTCCCGTCTTCACGCGTGATCACAATGCCGAACTCGAGGGGGTTCTCCACCGCACACAATGCGATGGTGGCCAGCGCTTCGTTCTTCTCGTGATAGGCGATCACCGCCGTCAGGTCGATGTCCGTCAGGACGTCACCGGATATCACGAGAAACCGTTCGGTCAGTTGCTCGCGCGCGTTGCGCACCGATCCGGCGGTGCCGAGGGGCGACTCCTCGGTGGCGTAGACCATCGAAACCCCGAGTTCGCTGCCGTCACCGAAGTAGCTGCGGATGGCGTTGGGCAGGAAGGCCACCGTGACGACGATGTCGGTGATGCCGTGGCGCCGCAACAGCGACACGATGTGCTCCATCATCGGACGACCCACGAGGGGGAGCATCGGCTTGGGCAGATTGGAGGTCTGCGGGCGGAGCCGGGTGCCCTCGCCGCCCGCCATTATCACGGCCTTCATGCGATGCTCCGCCGCGCTGCCCGGCCCTCGCGCAGGGCGCGGCGGGCAGGAGCGATGTAGCTCCCGGCCGCCCACCAGGCCAGCGCGAGCCCGACCAGGCCCGTCACCCAGCCGATGACCCGGATCGGTTCCTGCCAGCTCGCCGTCCCGTCGCCGAGGAGAAAGGTGGGGTACGCGAACATCAATCCGAATGTGCCCGCCTTGCCCACCCACAACACATCGATGCGCGCCGCGCCCATGGCGGCCAGCAGGAGCACCATGGCCGATACCAGGACCTCGCGGGCGATCGTGGCGATGCCGAACCAGAGCGGCACGGCGCCGTAGATCATGATGGAGATGACCGCCGTCCCCACCAAGATCCGGTCCGCCGTCGGGTCCAGCACCTTGCCGAACGTGGACACCTGGCCATAGCGCCGAGCGACGAAACCGTCGATCCAATCCGTCGCCCCCAGGGCGGCCAGGAGGACCGCGGCCGCCGTCTGGCGGTGCGCCCCGAAGAGCAGCCACAAGAAGAGCGGGATACACAGCAGGCGCACCAGCGTGATGACGTTGGGAACGGTGAAGATCCGGTCCAGGTCGCCGTCGTCCACGCTCCGAGTCTACGGAGATCCCCGCGACGGCCCCGTCCGCTGTGTGCCAGAGTGGCGAAGTGCCCCGTTTCGAACCGTTCCAGGGCCTGCGCTACCGACCCGAGGTTGCACCGCTGGCCCAGGTCATCGCTCCGCCCTACGACGTGATCTCGGCCAGCGAGCGCTCGCATCTGGCCTCGAGGCACCGGGCCAACGCCGTGCTCGTCGAGCTGCCCGAAGCCGATCTCTCCGGCGGGCGCGACCGCTACATGGTGGCCGCCGATTTGTTCGCCCGATGGCAGGCCAAGGGCATCCTCTTGGCCGACCCGGGCCCCAGCCTCTACCCGTACCGGATGACCGACCCTTCGGGGCGTGCCACAACGGGCGTCATCGGAGCGCTGGGGCTGGCCGATCCCGGCGAGGAGAGCGACATCCTGCCCCACGAGCAGACCCTCCCCAAGCCCAAGAGCGACCGTCTGGACCTCCTGCGCGCCACACGGGCGAACCTGTCCCCCATCTGGGGCCTCTCCATGGCGGCCGGGGTGACGGCCACGTTCGACCCCACCGACGACGACCCGGTGGCCGACGTCTACGACGACGACGGGGTCAGGCACCAGCTCTGGGTGCTCACCGACGCTGACACCGTCGCCGCCGTCGGTGCCGCCGTCGGTGCCGCGCCCGTGGTCCTGGCCGACGGGCATCACCGCTACGAGACCGCGCGGGCGTACCAGGCCGAACGCCGCCAGGCCAGCGGCGGCGCCCCGGGGCCATACGACCTCGTGATGGCCCTGGTGGTGGAGCTCGCCGAGGATCAACTGACCGTGGGGGCCATCCACCGCACCATCAGCGGCCTCCCGGAGGATTTCGACCTCGTGGGTGCCCTGGCCCCGTGGTTCGACGTGGTCAGGGCCGGCGCGTCGGACGACCGGACGCTCGGGGCGCTGGCCGGCTCCAATTCGCTCACCCTCGTGGTGGGCGGCCAGGCCCACATGCTCCTGGCCCGGCCCGAGGTCCAGGAGCAGGAGGGCAACGATCTCGACTCGAACCTGATCGCCGCCGCCCTTGCCACGCTCCCCCCCCATGAAGTCATGCACCGTCACAGCGTCGCCGAGGCCATGGACGCGCTGCGAGACGGCGAGGGCCAGGCGGCCTTCCTCCTGCGCCCGGTGACCGTCAAGCAGATCGACGAATGGGCCAACGAGCGGCGCCGGATGCCTCCCAAGACGACGTTCTTCAGTCCGAAACCGCGGACCGGCATGGTGTTCCGGTCCCTCGATCTCCCCTGAGGTGACAACGTGCACGACTCGGTGACCGTCCACATGGCCGCTCCGCCGCAACTGGTCTGGGACCTGGTGAGCGACGTCACGAGGATCGGGAGCTACAGCCCAGAGACCTTCGAGGCCGAGTGGATCGAGGGCGCCACCGGTCCGGCCGTCGGTGCCCGCTTCCGAGGCCACGTGAAGCGGAACGGGATCGGGCCCGTCTACTGGACGACCTGCACCGTGTCGGAGTGCGAGCCCGGCAAGTCGTTCGCCTTCGGGGTGGGGGCAGCAGGCAAGCGCCCGCTGAACGTCTGGCGCTACGAGATCGCCCCGGCCGACGGCGGGAGCGATGTCACGGAGTCCTTCACCCTGAGTCCCACGTTCGGTCTCCGCCTCTACTGGACGGTCTGGGGGTGGTCCCGGGGCAAGGTGAATCGAAAGGGCATGCGCACCACCCTGGAACGCATCCGGGACGAAGTGGAAGGCGCGCCGGCGGCGTAGGCGTGGAGGACCGCGCGAGCACCCTGCTCCACCTGGAGCTGGGCAACGCCTCGCCGCAGGAGTGCGCGACAAGAGCGCGTGTCGTGGCCCTGCACCAGGGCGCGGTGCGGGTGACCTGGTGGGAGAACTGCGCCTTCGGACGCACCGATCTCCCCATGCGCATCCCTGACGGCCGGACACTCATCGTCGTCGAGGCAGACGAGGGCTTCGTGGCCCCGTCTCCGCCGCCCGAGGTCTCGCAGTCCCACACCTTCCGCCGGCATCCCCGCCCCAGCCAGGGCATCCTGACCGACGGCCCGACACTGGGGCTGATGATCGTGTGGATCAGCCCCCGGACCCCGGAACTGGCTTCGGGCCTGCGCGACTGGGGCGATTTCGTCCACATCCGCCACATCGCCGCCGCGGCCATCCCGGGTTTCACACAGATCTCGGTTTACGAGAACGCCGCCGGCGGCGACCCGCGCTTCATGCACTTCTACGAGTTCGACAACGCCGAGGCCGAGGCCACGTTCGCCACCATGATCGCCCACGTGGCGCCCCGGCTGGGAGGCACCGACAGCCCGGCTTACGCCGAGTGGGCCGACTGGCGCCCACCCGGCGGGCGACTCTTCTACTGCAACACGTTCACCCGTCTCGGCGAGGAGGCGTGGTCCGCCTAGGCCCGCAACCACCGCAGCGGAGGACCGTCCCCTACTCGACCGTCCAGCTCGAGCCGGAACGCAGCAGCGCCGCCACGTCGCCCAGCCCGCGCTTGCCCTGTGCGGCGGTGATCTGCTCCGACATCTGCGTGCCGTACTCGGGACGCTCGACGGCCCGGAAGACCCCGATCGGGGTCGGCTCGTAGGGGCCGCGTGCGAGGCGGGACAGCGCGAACGCGAGGCCGGGGTCGTCCCGCTTCTCGTCGTGGACGAGCAGGGCGTCAAGCCCCGCCTCGGCCACGGACACGATCTCGAGGCTGCCGTCGTCACGCTGGATCACGCCGCGCTCCTCGCCTTCGGCCCCGAACACGATCGGCTGGCCGTGCTGCAGCGGGATCAACATGTTCGCCCGGACGTCACGGCTGGTGATCTTCTCGAACGCACCGTCGTTGAAGACGTTGCAGTTCTGCAGGACCTCCACGAAGGCGGCGCCGTTGTGCTGGTGGGCCCGCCGGAACGTCTCCTGCATGTGGGCTCGGTCCATGTCGTGGGTCCTGGCGACGAAGGTGGCCTCGGCGCCGAGCGCCAACGACACCGGGTTGAACGGCGTGTCGACCGACCCGAACGGTGTCGACTTCGTGACCTTGGCCACCTCCGAGGTCGGTGAGTACTGGCCCTTGGTCAGCCCGTAGATCTGGTTGTTGAACATCAAGATGTTCAGGCGGACGTTGCGTCGCAGCGCATGGATCAGGTGGTTGCCCCCGATGGAAAGCGAGTCACCGTCGCCCGAGATGACCCACACGTCCAGATCGGGGCGGGTGGTCGCCAGCCCGGTTGCGATGGCCGGCGCCCGCCCGTGAATGGAGTGCATGCCGTAGGTGTTCATGTAGTACGGGAACCGGGCCGCACAACCGATGCCCGAGAGGAACACCGTGTTCTCACGGCGCACGCCGAGGTCGGGCATCAGCATCTGGACGGCAGCGAGAATGGAGTAGTCGCCGCAACCCGGGCACCAGCGGACCTCCTGGTCGCTGGACCAGTCCTTGCGGGCGGTGACGGGGACTGCGGTGGCGGTGGCGGTGGCGGTGGCGCCGTTGGACTCGCTCATGACTTCCCTCCGAGCAGCGCCGTGATGGCTGCCTCGATCTCTCCGACGCGGAACGGCACACCCTGCATTTTGGACATGGTCTGGGCGTCCACCAGGTACTCGGCGCGCAGGATGCGGCTCAGCTGACCGAGGTTCACCTCGGGGACCAGCACCTGTGTGTAGCGGTGCAGCACCTCGCCCAGGTTGGCGGGCAAGGGATGCAGGTGGCGCAGGTGGACGTGGGCCGCCTTCATCCCACGGGCCCGGATCCGCTTGACGCCCGCCGCGACGGCGGCGTAGGTGGAGCCCCAGCTCACGAGCAGCAGCTGGGCGTCCCCGGTCTCGTCGTTGATCTCGACCAGCGGGATGTCGGAGGCGATGCCGGCGATCCTGTCGCGACGGAGGTGCACCATGCGCTCGTGGTTGACCCCGTCGTAGGAGACGTTCCCGGTTCCGTCCGCCTTCTCCAGCCCGCCGATGCGGTGCTCCAACCCGGGCAGCCCCGGCGGCGCCCACGGGCGGGCCAGGGTCTCGGGGTCGCGCACGTACGGCCAGAACGTCTCGGTGCCGTCGTCGTCCACGTGATTGGGCTTGGTGGCGAAGGCGGGCTCGATCGGCTCGAAGGAGTCGAGGTCGGGCAGGCGCCAGGGCTCGGCACCGTTGGCCAGGTAGCCGTCCGAGAGCACGATCACCGGCGTGCGGTACTTCACCGCCAGCCGGACCGCCTCGATGGCGACGGCGAAGCAGTCGCTGGGTGTCTGGGGCGCCAGGATCGGGAGGGGTGCCTCCCCGTGACGGCCGTACATGGCGTGCAACAGGTCGGCCTGCTCGGTCTTGGTGGGCAGCCCGGTGGACGGGCCGCCCCGCTGCACGTCGACGATGACGAGGGGCAACTCGAGGTTGATAGCCAGTCCGATCGTCTCGGACTTGAGATCCAGGCCCGGGCCGCTGGTCGTGGTGACACCCAGCGCGCCGCCGAAGGACGCGCCCAGGGCGGCGCCGATGCCGGCGATCTCGTCCTCGGCCTGGAAAGTCCGGACGCCGAACTCCTTGCGCCGGCTCAGCTCGTGGAGGATGTCCGAGGCAGGCGTGATCGGGTAGCTCCCCAAGAACAGGGGCACGCCGGCCATCCGGGAGCCGGCAATCAGGCCCCAGGCCAGCGCCTGGTTCCCGGTGACCTGGACGTACTCGCCCTTCTCGAAGGCGGCGGGACGCACCTCGTAGTTGGACTCGAAGAGCTCCGCCGTTTCGCCGAAGTCGTATCCCGCCCGGAAGGCCCGGGTGTTGGCGTCGGCGACCAGCGGCCGGCCACCGAAGCGCTCCGCGATCCACTCGACGGTCGGCTCGACCGGGCGGGTGTACATCCAGCTGATGAGGCCCAGCGCAAAGAAGTTCTTGGAACGCTCGGCGTCACGGGGCTTGACCCCGGCCTCCTTGCAGACCTCCTGCGTGATGGAGGTCATGGGCACCTCGTAGACCGTGTAGGCGGCCAGCGAGCCGTCGGTCAGGGGGTTCTCGGCGTACCCGGCCTTGGCCAGGTCACGCTCCTCGAAGGAGTCACTGTTGACGATGAGGACCGTCCCTTTGGCCATCAGCTCGATGTTGGCCTTGAGGGCCGCCGGGTTCATGGCGACCAGGACGTTGGGCGAGTCCCCCGGGGTCAGGATGTCGTGGTCCGAGATGTGCACCTGGAAGGCGGACACGCCGTTGACCGTGCCGGCCGGGGCCCGGATTTCGGCGGGGAAGTCCGGGAAGGTGGACAAGTCGTTGCCCAGGAGGGCGCTGCTCGTCGTGAACCGGTCACCCGTGAGCTGCATCCCGTCGCCCGAGTCGCCGGCGAAGCGGACGATGACCTGGTCCAATACTTCTGTTCCGTGCTGCGTTCCCGATGCCACGGGCTGCCTCGTCTCATGTCGTGGACGTCGAGAGTTTTGGCTCACTCCAGCGGGCCAGCGCACCCTGTCGCGACGGCGCGCGACACCCTGCGTCCGAATTGCTCGTTGGGCACAATCCTAACCCGGGGCCGCGGAGGGCCATTTTCATACAGCCTTCATCTGTGTGCCGAGGTCCCGGGTAACCCGGGCCCCGCCTCGGGAAGTACGGGCGGCGTAGCCGGGAGGCGGCCCCGCCAGGGGTCAGGCGACGGTGACCTCATTGTTCAGGTAGACGTCCTGCACGGAGTGGATGAGGGCCGCGCCCTCGGCCATCGGCCGCTGGAACGCCTTGCGGCCCACGATGAGACCCATGCCGCCGGCACGCTTGTTGATCACGGCGGTGCGGACGGCCTGGGCCAGGTCGTTGTCACCCTTGGACTCGCCCCCGGAGTTGATGAGGCCGATGCGGCCGGCGTAGCAGTTGACGACCTGCCAGCGGGTGAGATCGATCGGGTTGTCGGTGGTGAGCTGGTCGTAGACGAGGGGGTCGGTCCGTCCGAACCCGACGGCCGTGTAGCCGCCGTTGTTCTCCGGCTGCTTCTGCTTGATGATGTCGGCCTCGATGGTCACGCCGAGGTGGTTGGCCTGACCGGTGAGGTCGGCCGAGACCTCGTAGTTGACGCCGTCCTTCGTGAAGGCCGAGTTGCGCAGGTAGCACCACAGCACGGTGAACATCCCCAGCTGGTGGGCCTCGGCGAAAGCGTCGGACACCTGCTGGAGCTCGCGGTCCATGTCGTCGGAGCCGAAATAGATGGTGGCACCCACTCCGACGGCCCCGAGGTCGAAGGCCTGGCTCACGGAGCCGAACATGATCTGGTCGTACGTGTTGGGCACGTGCAGGAACGCGTTGTGGTTCAGCTTCACGATGAAGGGGATCCGGTGCACGTACTTGCGAGAGGCCAGGCCGAGCGTGCCGAGCGTGGTGGCGACGGCGTTGCACTCGCCGGCCAGCGCGAGCTCAATGATGTTCAGCGGATCGAAATACGCCGGGTTCTTCGAGAAGCTGGCCGCCGCCGAGTGCTCGATGCCCTGGTCGACCGGGAGGATGGAGACGTATCCAGTGCCGCCGAGCCGACCGTGGTTGAACAGCGTCCCCAGATTGCGCAACACCGATGGGTTGCGGTCGCTGTCGGTGAAGACCCGGTCGAGGTAGTCGGGGCCCGGGAGGGTGAGGTGCTCCGCCGGGAACGCCTTGGCCGTGTGGCCGAGGAGTGTCTCCGCATCGTCGCCGAGAAGCGCCTGGAGGTCGGTGCTCGAAGTGCTCGTGCTCATGCTGGTCATGCTACCGGAGGGTCAAGAAGGGTCCCGGGGGCCCGGTCCGCCACCCCTGACGTCTCGCCGCTCCATTCCACCCGTACGCTGGCCCCAGTCCGATTGCGTGTGAGGACGACGTCTTGAGCGAGCGGAGGCTGAGCGTTCTGGAATCCCGAGCAGGCGGGCCGTCGCGTCTGCGCCCGTGGGTGCTCCTCCTCGGCGCGGCCCTCGTGGTGCTGGTGGTGGTGGCCGTCGTAATGCTCGTGAACGGCTCGTCGGCGCCGAAGCACCCCGGTTCTGCGAACGGGGACTCGAGTTCGGCCAAGTCCGCATCGGGTTCGAGTGGCTCGGGTGGCCCGGCGGCCGCGTCGGGCTCCTTCCGCCTTGCGTCGGCCAGCCCGGCCGCGGGCGAAGAGAACGTGGCGCCCAACACCGCCATTTCGCTGACGTTCTCGGCTCCGGTGTCGCTGCGCGCCGCGGCGCCGACGCTCACCCCGGACATCGCCGGCAAATGGGTGCAGACGAACGCCACCACGCTGACCTACGCCCTCGACTCGCCCCTCATCCCCTCCACGCAGATGGTGGTGACCATCCCTGGCGGCACGCACGGGCTGCGCTCGACGCAGGGAGCCACGCTCGCGGCCTCACGCACCGTCGACTTCGTCGTGGCGGCCGGCGACACCCTGCGGCTCCAGCAGCTGCTGGCCCAGCTCAATTACCTGCCGGTCGGCTTCACTCCCACCGGACCCGCCCCGTCCCGGTCCGACCTGGCCCAGGACCAGCCCGGCTCCTTCTCGTGGCGCTGGGCCGGCCTGCCCTCGGCGCTGACCGCCCAGTGGACCCAGGGCACCATGAACGAGATCACGAAGGCGGCGATAGAGGCCTTCGAGACCCAGAACGGCATCGGGGTCGACGGGATAGCGGGACCGACCGTCTGGACGAACCTGATCAACGACGTCATCAACGACAAACCCGATGCCACGCCGTACGTCTACGTCCTCGTCAACAAGGTCGTGCCGCAGAGCCTGACCCTGTGGAACAACGGGGTGGCCCAGTACGCGGGGATCCCCATCAACAGCGGCGCGCCCGGCGCCGACACGACGGACGGCACCTACGCCGTCTTCGAGCACGTGCGCTACTCGGAGATGAAGGGAACCAACGTCGACGGCTCGACCTATGACGACCCCAACGTCCCCTATGCCAGCTACTTCAACGGCGGCGACGCGCTGCACGGTTTCATCCGGGCCTCCTACGGCTCCCCGCAGAGCAACGGCTGCGTCGAGATGAGCTACGCCGACGCCGCCCTGGTGTGGCCGCTCACCCCGATCGGCACCCTCGTGACGGTCGAGGGACCGAACTTCGGGACGGCGCCGCCGCCCACGACCACGACGACCACGGCACCGGCTGCCACGACGACGGCTCCCGCGCCTGCTGCTCCGGCGACCACGACGACGGCTGCAACTGCGCCGGCGGGCTGACCGGACGTCCGGCTGGTCGGGCGGGCGGACGACCGGTCCGGGGGCTCGCCAACGACCGGTCCGGAGTCGTCAGCCCTTGGCGGTGGGCGGTCCGGCCTTCGTCGACGTGGATGGCTTGTGGCGCCGCCGCTGGGGCCGCCGTTCCGGGCCCAGGCCGCGGAGGCGTTCCGCCACGTCGTAGGCCTCGGGGTCGGTGCGGAACACCCGCTCGAAGTATTCCCGCGCCTTGGGCACGTCCCCGGCCCGCTCGTACAGGTCGGCCAGCAGGTACCACTGGCGGACGTGGCGCTCGGAGGGGTTCCGCAGCGCCTTGGACGCCCCGGCGGTGGACAGCATGGCGATGGCCCCGTTGAGGTCGCCCGAGTCGGCCAGGGACGCTGCCGCCACGATCCGGCCCTCGGCCAGCACGTCGGGATCGGGCGAACTCTGCCGGAGCTCGGCCCACAGGGCAGCCACCTTCTTCGGCTTGTGCAGCGCACGCTGGCAGTCCATGAGGATCGGCAGGTGCTCGGCCGAGTCGCTCAGCCGGCCGAACGCCTCCAGGTGGCCGGCGGCGGAGCGCCAGCGGCCGCAGCGGTAGGCGGCGAGCCCGGCCAGCTCGCGTACGGCGGCCACCCCGGGAGCCTCGTCGGCGACGGGCTTGATGGCTCGCAGCGAATCTTGGAAGCGGCCCCGCTCGTAGGCACCGTAGGCCGCTTCGGCCCGATCGACCAGGTGCTCTCGATGGCGGGCGGTGGCGATGTCGGCGGCGTTGCGGATGTCGGTGGCGATCTCGGGAGGAAGCGCATGCTTCGCCGACAACCCTGCGATGGCCTTGACGGCATCGAACTCGACGACGTCATCAGCGGCGGCGGCCGCCGGCAGGCGGCGTTTGCCCCTCGCCCGCGGCGCGTCGAGGTCCGCCCACTCGCGGGCACCATCGTCCCGCGCCCACTGCTCGACGGGCTTGCGTTTCGGAGCACTACGCCGGCGCTCGCGTTCCCGCTCGTCGGAGTCGTCCCTGGTGCGCTCCTCGCCGTCACGCTGGTCGACCTGGCGGGCGCCGCGCCGGGCGACGTTGCCCCAGCCGGCGGCCTTGCGGGGCAGCGGGGGGCGCTCATCGGTCCGGCCGGCCGGCCGGCCGGCCCCTGTCGCGGGCCTGCCTCGTGCGCCGGCGTCGCGGGAGGGGCGGGAGGGACTGGTCCTGCGTTGCGTCCTGGGCCCGTCTTCGCTGACGCGCTCGTCGCCGGTGCGGCGGCGGGTCGCTCCGGCGCGCGGTGGGCCTGACCGGGCGGCGCCTGCTCGCGGCGCACCGGCCCTCGGGGCGCCAGAGCGTGTGCCGGCCGTCCGGGGGCGACCGGTTTGACCAGCGGATTTGCCGGAACCTCGGGCGGGTGGCGCTCCCCCACTCCGTGAACCGCTGGTGCCGCTCCTGCCGCTCTTGGCCGGTCGCCGGTCGCCGGCGGCGGAAGCCCCCGTGGAGGACTGGCCCCGGCGCGGCGCGGCACCGCCCGAACCGCTGCGGGAGGACGGCCGACCTCCACTCACACCTCTCCCCTGCGCGACACCACCGGAGCGCGCCGGGCGACCGGACCCGCCCGACCGCGCCGACGGGGCGCGGCGATTCGGCTGGGAGGAGTTCGGAGGCATCGGGTGATTCTAGGTGTGCGGGTGGTGGGCACCCTGTTGGCCGGTGTGCAGCTCGCCGGATTCCACCAGTGTGGCCACCTCGGGACCCATCGGCGATGCCGCCACCCGACCGCGCCCACGAGCTCGCGGGGAGCAGCGCATCGCACTCACACGGGTGAACGGCACCCCGCCGTTCACATGGCGCGCAATCCGGGCCCAGAACGTACGAAACCCCCTCGAGCCGAAGCTCAGAGGGGGTTTCGTGAGAAATCCCGGCGGCGACCTACTCTCCCAGGGGGCCTCCCCCCAAGTACCATCGGCGCGGGCGGGCTTAACTGCCGTGTTCGGAATGGGAACGGGTGTTTCCCCGCCGCCATGGCCACCGGAAATCTTGCACTCAGCGGGGCACGACCATCGTCAATTTCTTGACCGACAGGGCCACGCTTGAGGCTGCGTTTCCGCAGCCCCTGAGCGTTCCAAAGCGAGCACGAGCACGAGTAGGTCTCCAAGCCCTCGGCCGATTAGTACCGGTCGGCTGAATGCATTGCTGCACTTACACCTCCGGCCTATCAACGTGGTCGTCTAGCCACGGGCCTTACCAGGTTAACCCTGTGGGAGATTTCATCTCGAAACGGGCTTCGCACTTAGATGCTTTCAGCGCTTATCCCACCCGTAGGTCGCAAACCAGCCGTGCCCTTGGCAGGACAACTGGCACACGAGAGCTACGTCCGTCCCGGTCCTCTCGTACTAGGGACAGCCTTTCTCAAATCTCCTACGGCTGCATCGGATAGGGACCGAACTGTCTCACGCATGTGAATCCCGCATTACTGCGGGCATAGACTATACCTCCACCCTATTTCTAGGGGCTGGCGTGTTATGGCTTCCGTGGGGGTCCACGGGCTGAGGTATCAGCCTGAAGAAGCCATCTCTTCGCTGTTGCTGGCGAAGAAGTCGTTACAGGGGCACAACACGCCCATGCTACGTAGATGTCGCTCAACATCTACGGCGGATATCCGCTTCGTTTTCGAATAGTTTAGGGTAGCAAAGGCATCTACTTGGCGTGCCAGCTGCAGGAATACCTCCGGATCTCTCACTCGGTCCAGCTGAGGGAGGATCGAAAGAGCTCGCCCGACGTGCTCTCTCTTGAAGATCACGTAAGGCTCGAGTTCCTGGAGAATATGCAGAAGCACTGGCCGGCTCGTGATCACGAGATCACTCACGCCGGTCCCTCGATCTCGCAGGTACCCACCGCTACCAAGCAAGGACGGGATGTTCTCCAGACCGTGCCGAGCGCTCGTGGACTGCGAGAAGGAAATGGTGGCCCGGATGTAATAGCCGAACCGTTACTCCTTCTGCTTGACGAGTTGGAAGTGAATACTCCCGTCGCCGTCCAGAAATCCTGCAACATAGGACGCCGTAGATACATCCATTGTGTTGGCCTTCCCTCGGTATTGCCCTGAACATAACGTTCGGTTGTTTCATTCAGGGTTTCACCGATATGAGCCAGTAAACATCCAGGGATTACTCCCTGGAGACGCAGTGTGATCTACGTTCTAAACCCAGCTCGCGTACCGCTTTAATGGGCGAACAGCCCAACCCTTGGGACCGGCTTCAGCCCCAGGATGCGACGAGCCGACATCGAGGTGCCAAACCTTCCCGTCGATATGGACTCTTGGGGAAGATGAGCCTGTTATCCCCGGGGTACCTTTTATCCGTTGAGCAACGGCGCTTCCATAAGCAACCGCTGGATCACTATGCCCTGCTTTCGCACCTGCTCGACTTGTAGGTCTCGCAGTCAAGCTCCCTTTTGCCATTGCACTCGACAGCTGATTGCCAACCAGCCTGAGGGAACCTTTGGGCGCCTCCGTTACATTTTAGGAGGCGACCGCCCCAGTCAAACTACCCACCTGACGCTGTTCCTGATCCGGATCACGGACCGAGGTTAGAGTCCCGGCACTAAAAGGGTGGTATTTCAAGGTTGACTCCACACTGGCTAGCGCCAATGCTTCAAAGTCTCCCACCTATCCTACACAAATAGTACCAAAACTCAACATCAAGCTGTAGTAAAGGTCCACGGGGTCTTTCCGTCCTGATGCAGCTAACGAGCATCTTTACTCGTACTTCAATTTCGCCGGGTCTGTGGTTGAGACAGTAGGAAAGTCGTTACGCCATTCGTGCAGGTCGGAACTTACCCGACAAGGAATTTCGCTACCTTAGGACCGTTATAGTTACGGCCGCCGTTTACCGGGGCTTAGGTTCAGAGCTTCGTCCGAAGACTAACCCTTCCCCGTAACCTTCCGGCACCGGGCAGGCGTCAGAGCGTATACATCGTCTTACGACTTCGCACGCTCCTGTGTTTTTAGTAAACAGTCGCTTTCCCCAATTCTCTGCGGCCCCCTCAGGCTCGGGACGTAAAGTCCGTCACCCTGTCGGGGCCCTCCTTCTCCCGAAGTTACGGAGGAATTTTGCCGAGTTCCTTAACCACAGTTCTCCCGATCGCCTTGGTATTCTCTACCCGCCCACCTGTGTTGGTTTGGGGTACGGGTACCGTGTCAGCTCGCTAGAAGTTTTTCTAGACAGCATAGAATCAGTGACTTCGCCTGGAATGGCTCGGCATCGCGTCTCAGGATTTACAGGATCCGGATTTACCTAGATCCCTCCCTACACGCTTACCCCAGGACAACCAACGCCTGGGCTCACCTATCTTCCTGTGTCGCTCCTTTGCTGTCCGCCCCAGGGTTTGTCGGCTCGACCCGAAGGTCATCCCCTTAGTACCCCTGGCTTGGAATGGGCGCGGACACGGTAGTACTGGAATATCAACCAGTTGTGCATCGACTACGCCTCTCGGCCTCGCCTTAGCTCCCGACTTACCCTGGGAGGATTAGCCTTCCCCAGGAACCCTTGGGCTTACGGCGGAGGAGTTTCTCACTCCTCTCTCGCTACTCATACCAGCATTCGCACTCGACCACGCTCCACGACGGTTCACACCGCCGCTTCTCTGCAAGATCGACGCTCCCCTACCACTCCCGTCTAAAGACGGAAATCCGCGGCTTCGGCTCTTGACTTGAGCCCCGTTACATTATCCGCGCAGGACCACTCGACCAGTGAGCTATTACGCACTCTTTTAAGGATGGCTGCTTCTGAGCCAACCTCCTGGCTGTCTTTGCGTTCCCACATCGTTTTCCACTTAGTCAAGAATTTGGGGCCTTAGCCGGCGGTCTGGGCTGTTTCCCTTTCGACCAACGAAGCTCATCCCTCGTGGTCTCACTGCCGGGTTCTTGAGCATCGGCATTCGGAGTTTAGTTGGGGTCAGTAAGCTTGTAGGCCCCCTAGCCCATCCAGTGCTCTACCTCCGATGCTGAACACCCGACGCTGCACCTAAATGCATTTCGGGGAGAACCAGCTATCACCGAGTTTGATTGGCCTTTCACCCCTTGCCACAGGTCATCCCCCCAGTTTTCAACCTAGGTGGGTTCGGCCCTCCACGAAGTCTTACCTTCGCTTCAGCCTGCCCATGGCAAGCTCACTCGGCTTCGGGTCTACAGCATGCGACTCGACGCCCTATTCAGACTCGCTTTCGCTTCGGCTACCCATCGCTGGTTAACCTCGCCACACACCGTAACTCGCTGGCTCATTCTTCAAAAGGCACGCCATCACGGCTGACATCCACCACGTGTCACCAATTTCACCCGAAGGGATCATGGCAACGGTGGAGCAACGACGCTTTGACTGTTTGTAAGCCAACGGTTTCAGGTACTATTTCACTCCCCTCCCGGGGTACTTTTCACCTTTCCCTCACGGTACTAGTTCACTATCGGTCGCCTAAGAGTACTTAGCCTTACGAGATGGTCCTCGCAGATTCACGCCGGCTTTCCCGGATCCGGCGCTACTCGGGTGTTCAAGCGGAGTCCAATGCGTTTCGTGTACGGGACCATTACCCTCTTTGGTTCAGCTTTCCTGACTGATTCCACTAGACATCGGATTTGTAACTCCGTGACAGGTCTGATGCCCCGTCTCTTGAATCCCACAACCCCATACCGGCAACGCCATCAGGCTTTACCACCGGCACGGTTTAGGCTCTTCCCGTTTCGCTCGCCGCTACTCAGGGAGTCACTGTTGTTTTCCTCTCCTCGGGTTACTTAGATGTTTCAATTCACCCGGTTCCCTCGCCCCGCCCTATACATTCAGGCGGGTGTAATACCTCATGACAGGTATTGGGTTGCCCCATTCGGATATCCACGGATCGACGCTAGGTAGACAGCTTCCCGTGGCTTTTCGCAGTCGCCCACGTCCTTCTTCGGCTTTAGGCGCCAAGGCATTCACCGTTGGCTCTTTGTAGCTTGGAGAACAAAGATGCTCGTGCTCGCTTTGGAATTCTCAAGGGTCTGCACAGCGCACGCCGGGGCCGGATCTCCGTCACCACTCTCCGTCGAATAAGCCAAAACGGAAAGCGGCCGGAACAAGCTGCCCGACCAGGGCACGCACGGGGTGAGCGATCGCCGCCGGCACGCGAAAGACCTGAACACGAGAAGAGGAAGGACGCCCGGAACTCGAGGAGCTCCCGAAGGGCTCGACTCGACGACCGGGCACTGCCCCACCTCGGGCTCAGACGAGCGCCGAAGGGACATCACCGGGAACGACCCGATGGGCCACTCCCTCAAAACGGAATAGTGAGAGTTCCGAACGCCTCCGCAGGGACCGATCCGTGAATGACGGGCTCCGACTCCTCGTATTCGCTACAAAAGCAGCTCCTACAAGGGTGTCAAAGGCGGCCATTCATCTGCCGGTATACGTGAGCGCCCGAGTAACCAGTGTTCAACTGGGTAGTGGTCAGCATCTATAGCTGACAGCACTCCTTAGAAAGGAGGTGATCCAGCCGCACCTTCCGGTACGGCTACCTTGTTACGACTTCACCCCAATCACCGATCCCACCTTCGACGGCTCCCTCCTAAAAGGTTGGGCCACCGGCTTCGGGTGTTACCGACTTTCGTGGTGTGACGGGCGGTGTGTACAAGGCCCGGGAACGTATTCACCCCGGCGTTGCTGATCCGGGATTACTAGCGACTCCGACTTCATGGAGTCGAGTTGCAGACTCCAATCCGAACTGAGACTGGCTTTTGGGATTGGCTCCCCCTCGCGGGATAGCAGCCCGTTGTACCAGCCATTGTAGCATGTGTGCAGCCCTGGACGTAAGGGGCATGATGACTTGACGTCGTCCCCACCTTCCTCCGAGTTGACCCCGGCAGTCTCCTACGAGTCCCCGGCATTACCCGCTGGCAACATAGGACAAGGGTTGCGCTCGTTGCGGGACTTAACCCAACATCTCACGACACGAGCTGACGACAGCCATGCACCACCTGTGTAAGGCCCCGAAGGACACCGTATCTCTACGGCTTTTCCCTACATGTCAAACCCAGGTAAGGTTCTTCGCGTTGCCTCGAATTAAGCCACATGCTCCGCCGCTTGTGCGGGCCCCCGTCAATTCCTTTGAGTTTTAGCCTTGCGGCCGTACTCCCCAGGCGGGGCACTTAATGCGTTAGCTGCGGCACGGAAACCGTTGAATAGTCCCCACACCTAGTGCCCAACGTTTACGGCGTGGACTACCAGGGTATCTAATCCTGTTCGCTCCCCACGCTTTCGCTCCTCAGCGTCAATGTCGGCCCAGACCACCGCCTTCGCTGCTGGTGTTCCTCCTGATATCTGCGCATTTCACCGCTACACCAGGAATTCCGTGGTCCCCTACCGAATTCTAGTCATGACAGTATCGAGTGGCGGCTCCAGGTTGAGCCTGGAGGTTTCACACCCGACTAATCAAACCGCCTACGAGCTCTTTACGCCCAATAAATCCGGACAACGCTTGCACCCTACGTATCACCGCGGCTGCTGGCACGTAGTTGGCCGGTGCTTCTTCTGCAGGTACCGTCACTATCGTCCCTGCTGAAAGGAGTTTACAACTCAGAAAGCCTTCGTCCTCCACGCGGCGTTGCTGCGTCAGGCTTTCGCCCATTGCGCAAGATTCCCCACTGCTGCCTCCCGTAGGAGTCTGGGCCGTGTCTCAGTCCCAGTGTGGCTGATCGTCCTCTCAGACCAGCTACCCGTCGATGCCTTGGTGGGCCGTTACCTCACCAACTAGCTGATAGGCCGCGAGCCCCTCCCGAAGCGGAATCCATTTCCTTATCAGATCATGCGGTCCGATAGGGATATCCGGTATTAGCACCGGTTTCCCGGTGTTGTCCCGGTCTTCGGGGCAGGTTGCTCACGTGCTACTCACCCGTTCGCCACTCGCTCTTCATCAGTATTGCTACCGAATGGAGCGCGTTCGACTTGCATGTGTTAGGCACGCCGCCAGCGTTCGTCCTGAGCCAGGATCAAACTCTCCATCGAGACTCCGACCGGCCAAACCCCAAACAGGGAGCTCGACCGACCAAGAATCAGAGAGTCACCATAGTTTGACTCGAACTATTTGTGACCACGGTCCCGTTCACCCCGAAGGGTTCCGAGGCCGTGTACTTCTTAATTGACGTACAACCCATCCGTTTGAGTCCGGATGAATTGCCCGCACTGGCTTTTGGCTCTCACTATTCCGTTTTCAAGGAGCGACCGGGCACACACCAGTCCAGCCGGTGTTGGTGCCGGGTGTGCCAAAGGACTGCTCCGGACGATGCCGGCGAGTCTCCTTCGGCTGCCGGAGGACCTTGGGAGGTCGTTCCGACGGGAACGTTACTGTAGCAGGCGCGTGACAGAGCGTCAACGCGCTTTTCCACGCCCGAGAACGTCCGGGGGTGACCCGGACTGCGGCCTCGGGCACCGATCGTAGCGGGACATCCGCCACTACCGACGGATGCCCGCACGAGCGGTCCGGTTCCCTCCAAGAACAGACACTCTCGAGACACCAGGCGGTGGCATGCGGAGGGCCACCCGGCCTTCCGCATGCCACCCGGTGCTCGATGCGCAACGGGCTTTCCGCTCCCCTCCCCTCCGCCAATAAGGATGTGGGGGGCGTGCGCTGCCCGCTGATGCCCTCGAACTACCGCATGTCACCACGATGCGACGCCTGCATGATGAACCGGCGTTGTTGCAGGGTCGTGACAGGGCGGTGACACCCCCCTCGAGACATCCGACGCCTGGTCAGAGGGGGTGCCGGCGCCCCGGTCCGCTCTTATGGCCTCGACACGGAGAGGTTGCCGGGCACCCAGAACCGCCAGCGCTTCTCCGTCGCCGCCTTGATGCCGATCCGGGTCCCGCGGCCGGGGCGCCGGGGGGGCGGTGTCCCGTCGTCCAGCAGCCGCACGGCGCCCTCCCCATCCGACGCCGACACCTGGGGCGGGCTGGAGTCCAGGAGATCCGTTCCGTTGTCGGCGCCGGTGATGCCCAGGGCCTGGCAGAGCTTGGCCGGACCGTTGCACAGGTCCCGCTCCAGGCGGGCCGCCGGCCTGGCCTCCCACATCTGCTCCACCCCGCCGATGGGGTCCAAGGCGCGGATCAGCACACCGGCCGCCTGGCCCTCGGGCCCGCAGATGACGTTGGCGCACCAGTGCATGCCGTAGGTGAAGTACACGTACAGGAAGCCCGGAGGCCCGAACATGATCGCCGTCCGGGGCGTCAGTCCCCGGTAGGCGTGCGACGCCGCGTCGTTGGCCCCGTGATAGGCCTCGACCTCGACGATGCGCCCCGCCCGCTCACCGCGCGCCAGCACCTTGTTCAACAGCCATGGAGCGACCACGACGGGACTGCCCTCCAGCTCCGCACGCTGCACGGGGGCCACCCTGTCCCACCCGGGCGGCTCGGCGCCACCCCCGGCACGGCGGGAACGCGAGCGGCCGGGCTCAGATCGCCGTCGGGGCGCCCACGCGGCGGTCGGCGCCCGCGGCGCCGTTCCGGGTCGGCCGCTGCGGCTCGCCCGCCCCGGCGGCCATCCGGCGCAGCAGCGAGAGCTCGTCGACCATCGCCCGAGTCAGGCCCGGCAGGTCGGGCACGGCGCTGGCGCACGCGTTGATGCCGACGAAGAGCGACTCGCGGTAGCTCTGCACCGTGACGTTCAGCGCCACCCCGTCGATCACCGGTCCGAGCGGATACACCGCACGCAGCTCCATGCCGGCGAAGTACAGGGGGAAATCGGGTCCGGGCACGTTGGAGACCATGAGGTTGCCGGCGCGCAACTTGCGCAGGACCCCCGAGCGGACCCCCAGCTGAATCATCGTCTTGGCGAAGGCGGGAGGCAGGGCCTCGGTCATCTGGGTCGCCATGGGCCCGTACCCGACGGCGCGCTCCTGGACCTTGCACGAGGCGCTCGCCGCGGTCACCGTCCGCAGGCGTTCGAGCGGCGTCTTCCTGTCGTTCGCCAGCGGCACGAACATGGCCGAGAGCTGGTTGCCCACCGCTGCTCCGTCCCTCTCCTCGCGTACCGAAACGGGCACGACGGCCACCAGCGGGCTCTCGACATCCTGGTCGTGCGCCGCCAGATGAGAGCGGAGCGCCCCGGAGCAGACACCGAGCACCACGTCGTTGATCGTCGATCCGAAGCGGGTCTTCAGCGCCCGCACCTCTGCCATGCTCAGCTCGGCGAAGGACACCGCCCGGTCGGCACCCACCGGTGACTCGAACGTGTCGGGCGCCCCCAACGGGATCGACACCGGACCGAGGCGGTCGTCCACCGCGCAGCGGGCCAGCCGCACCGCCGTTCGGCCCACCTCGCGCGCCGCACGCAATCCCCTGAGAGGGCTCCGGATGAAGGTCGGCAGGGCATCGGTCATCAGCTGCGTCCGGGAGGGAAGCCGTGCCGGCATCCAGGGTGGGCACGGCTCCGTCACGGCGCTGCCCTCCTGCGTCAGGTCGAGCAGCTTGGCGAGCATTTCGGCACCGGCCACGCCGTCAACGACCGAATGGTGCACCTTGGCGATGAGCCCGACCATGCCGTCGGCTATGCCCTCGACGACGTGCATCTCCCAGGGTGGCTGTCCCGGCGTGAGGGGACGACTCATCACCTCGGCGACCTTGGCCCGGAACTCGGCATCGCCACCCGGGGCCGGGAGCGCCACGCGGCGCAGATGGTTGGACAGGTCGAAGTCAGGGTCGTCCACCCAGCGCGGGTGGTCCAGTCCGAGCGGGACAGCCATCAGCCGGCGGCGGAACGGTTGCAGTGTCGGGATGCGCGTCTGCAGCACGGCGGTGACCCGCTCGAACGTGTACCCACCGGGGAGCGCGGAGGGATCGAAGAGGCAGGCGTAGGCGATTTCCATCGGGGTCTCCGGTGTGTCGGAGTAGATGAACATCGGGTCGATGCCGGTCATCCGTTGCATGTGCGCTTCTCCACGTGGTGAGGGCTTCCGGTGGACTCGGCTCGGACCGGCGACGCCGTGCCGGATCCACCCTCCCCCTCGGACCCTCGGAGGCAGATTCCAGCGCACTTCGTCGATTCGGGGATCGTCGTCGTTGTGCCGATGCCTACAGCCTTCACCCTGGGGCGCGCCGGTACAAGCCATTGTGGAGATCTTTATGTTGCGTTCACCTGGCGATTACCTGACACGGGGGCTCGGCCGCCGATGAGCCAGGTCCATTGCCCGGGCCGGCCCGAACGACCCTCAGGGCGCTCCGGGTGGCCGCCATTGTGCCAGGCGCGTCCGGTCGACTTCCCTCCGGCGCACGAAGCGCTCGGCCTGTTCGCCGACGGGCCCCGGGCCGGCCCCGCCCGGGGTGCGCCGGCGTGTCACGGCCACACCGGGTTCGAGCAGTTCGGTGGCGGTCTCCCCCAGATCAGGGTGGGCCGCCACCAGCTCGACCAGCGGTACGTGGCGCTCGAGCGACTCGCGCACCAGGCCGCCGATCAGTCCGTGGGCCTGACGGAAGGGCATGCCCTGCTCGACCAGCATCTCGGCCAGGTCGATGGCCGAGGCCGCCGCCCCGTCCGCGGCCTTCTGCATGCGCTCCTCGTTCCACGAGGCCGTCTCGTAGACGCCGCGCAGAGCGATGAGGGCACGCGTGACCTGCACCACCGCGTCGAAGATCGGCTCTTTGTCCTCCTGCAGGTCGCGGTTGTACGCGAGCGGGAGTCCCTTCAACGTCACCAGCACCGCGGTGAGATGTCCGATGAGTCGGCCCGCCTTGCCCCGGGCCAACTCGGCCACGTCGGGGTTCTTCTTCTGCGGCAGCATGGAGCTGCCGGTGGCGTAGGCGTCGTCGAGCGTGCAGAAGCCGAACTCCTCGGTCGACCACAGCACGATCTCCTCCCCCATGCGCGAGAGGTGCACACCCAGCAGCGCGAGATCGAAGAGGGCCTCGGCGACGAAGTCACGATCCGACACGGCATCGAGCGAGTTCTCGAAGCGGCCGTGGAACCCGAGCTCGGCGGCGACGTAATCGGGATCGAGGGGCAGCGACGAACCGGCCAATGCGCCCGCGCCGAGCGGCGAGATGTTGAGGCGATCGACGGTGGTGACGAGGCGATCGACGTCGCGTGCCAGCGCCCAGCCGTGCGCCAGCAGATGGTGGGCCAGCAGCACCGGCTGCGCCCGCTGCATGTGGGTGTACCCGGGCAGGTAGACGCCGTCGGCCTCCCGGGCCCGCTCGGCCAGCGTGTCCTGCAGCGCCATGATCTCCTCGGCCACGCCGAGGAGCGAGCGGCGACACCACAGGCGCAATGCCGTAGCCACCTGGTCGTTACGGCTCCTCCCCGTGTGCAGCTTGGCCCCGACATCGCCGGCCAACTCAGTCACCCGTCGTTCGATGGCCGTGTGGATGTCCTCGTCGCCGGGGGCGAAGACGAACTCGCCCGTCGCGAACTCCTCCTCCACGATGTCGAGCGTCTCCACCAGGGTGCTCGCCTCACTGTCGGTGAGGATGCCCGCCTTGCCGAGGCCCTTGACGTGCGCGCGCGAGCCGGCCAGGTCGTCGTTGGCCAGCACCCGGTCGAAGGGCAGGCTGACGGTGAAGTCGGCCACGGCGTCAGCCATGCCGGTCGAGATGCGACCCTCCCAGAGCGTCAACGCTCCCCCCTGACCTCTCCTGCCTGTTCCGGCGCGACCGCCTTGCGGCCCGCCTGCGCGCCCGGCCCCTGGCGGGCCGACCACGTGGCAACTCCGAGGCCCCACAAACGGACGAACCCCTCGGCGTCGGCGTGCCGGAATGTGTCGGATGCATCGTAGGTCGCCAGGCCGTGGTCGTAGAGCGCGACCGGGCTGCGCCGCCCCACCACGGCACACGTGCCCGGCGCGGCGAAGCGCAGGCGCACCTCCCCGGTCACGTGGCGCTGGCTCTCGGTGATGAAGGCCTGCAACGCGCTGCGCAGGGGCGAATACCACATTCCGTCGTAGACGAGCTCGGCCCAGCGCGGCTCGAGGCGCGCTTTCTCGTGGTGGACGTCCCGTTCGAGCGTCAGGTCCTCGAGGTCGGCGTGCGCCGTGATGAGGGCCAGGGCGGCCGGGCACTCGTACACTTCCCGGCTCTTGATGCCGACACGGCGGTTCTCGATCATGTCGAGACGACCGAAGCCGCGGCTGCCGGCGATCCGGCCCAGGCCGGCGATCAGGTCGTACGGGCCGAGCACCGTGCCGTCGAGGCTGACCGGCGCCCCGGCCTCGAACCCCACGATGACCTCGACGGGATCGGCCTCGGTGATCCTGGTCAGGCTGTAGACGTCATCGGGCGCGGGCGCCCATGGGTCCTCGATCGCACCGCACTCAATCGCCTTGCCCCAGAGGTTGTCGTCGATGGAGTACAGCTTTTCCTTGGTGACCGTGATCGGGATCTCCCACTTGGCGGCCAGCTCGACGCAGTCCTCCCGGGTCAGGCCCCAGACCCGCGCCGGCGCGTAGATACCGAGGTCCGGCGCCAAGGCGCGCACTCCCACCTCGAAGCGCACCTGGTCGTTCCCCTTGCCCGTGCAGCCGTGCGCCACGGCGGTGGCCCCGTGCTGGCGAGCCTGGTCGACGAGGTGCCGCACGATTACCGGCCGCGACAGGGCCGAGACGAGTGGGTACTTGCCCTCGTAGCGCGCGTTGGCCTGTAGCGCCGGCACGCAGAACTGCTCCGCCATTTCGTGGCGGGCGTCGACTACGACCGCCTCGACCGCCCCGGCAGCCAGGGCCCTGTTGCGCACGGCGTCCCAGTCCTCGCCACCGCGATCGGCCGACTGCCCGACGTCGACCGCAACGGCGACCACCTCGACGCCTTCGTGCTCAATGAGCCAGCGCACGGCGACGGACGTATCGAGCCCGCCGCTGTAGGCCAGTACGACTCGGTCAGCCATGTTCAGCCCTCTTCCTTCCCATTCAATTCGATCCTGTTGTTCGTGACAATGCCTGCCACGTCACGGAGGCGGTCGGCCATGGAGCCGCCGCCGCAGGCCTCTTCCACGACGACCAGCACCGTGTCGTCCCCCGCCACCGTGCCGACGACGTCCTCCAGCCCGCTGCGATCGAGGGCGGAGCCGACCACGTGGGCCGATCCGGGCGGCGTGCGCAACACCACCAGATTCCCCGAGTGGGCCACCTCCACGACCCACTCACCGAGCACGCGCCGCAGGTGGTCCTCCGGGGCGATCTGGTGCACCGGCAGCTCGGGCAGCGCGTAGGCGGTCTCGCCACCGGGCAGGCGCACCTTGACCGCGCCCAGGTCCTCGAGATCGCGCGACACCGTGGTCTGGGTCGCGTCGATCCCCTGCTCGCCGAGCAGCGCCACGAGCTGGGCCTGATTCGTCACCGGCTTGGACTCCAGCAATTTCGTGATCCGGTGCTGGCGCTGGTTCTTCGTCAACCGGCTCGACGCCTGCCCGCTCATGTGGAGGCCTCCACGACCCAGGACAGGATCCCCCGCATGGCCGTCCGTCGGTGCGCCGCCTCGCGCCAGACCCACGAGCGCGGGCCTTCGAGCACCTCGTCGGTGATCTCCTCGCCGCGGTGCGCCGGCAGGCAGTGCAGGACGACGGCATCGGCGGCCGCCTCCTCGACCAGGGCTGCATCGACGGTGTAGCCCTCGAACGCGGCGAGGCGGGTGGCCCGCTCCTCTTCCTGGCCCATGCTGGTCCACACGTCGGTGTAGAGCACGGCGGCATCCTTGGCGGCGAGGCCGGGGTCGTCGGTCACCTGCACGGTCCCACCCCGCCCCATGCGGTCAGCGAAGGCCTGCAAACCGGCCAGCTCCTCGCTGGTGAAGGCGTAGGCCGCCGGCATGGCGAAGCGCACGTCCATGCCCTCGAGCACTGCGGCCTTGGCCAGTGAACGCGCCATGTTGTTACCGTCCCCCACATAGGTCAGGACGCGGCCCGCCAACGGGCCCAGCGCTTCGCGGATGGTGAGCACGTCCGCCACGGCCTGGCACGGGTGCGCGGTGTCGCACAACAGGTTCACGACCGGGACGTCGAAGCCGCTCCGCTCCAGCGCGGCCGCCATGCGCACCAGGACGGCGTGCTCGAACACCCGCGCGCACAGGACGCGGTGGTAGCAGCCGAGGGTGCGGGCGACGTCCTCGGCGGTCTCACGCTCGTCGAGGCCGACTTCGGTCCCCTGTATGTAGACCGGGTGCCCGCCCAGGTCGACCACCGCCATTTCGGTGGAGTTGCGGGTCCTCGCCGACGGCTTCTGGAACAACAGCGCCACACCTTCGCCGGCCAGGGGCGCCCGGGCGGGCGGGTCGAGCGCGAACCCGAGCAGCCGGTTCCAGGCGTCGGGGTCGAGATCGTCGATGTCGAAGAAGTTGCGCACGTCTCCCCCTACGCCGGTGGGTCGGCGCCGGGCAACGAGGCCGTCAACGCCTGGCCGAGGATCATGAGCGCGCTGTCGATCTCGTCATCACGCACGAGGAGGGGCGGTGCCACGCGGATGGCGTCGTGCCGCACCGGGTTCACCAGGAGGCCGTGTACCAGGGCCCACGCCGCCGCCTCCTTGGCCACCGGGGCCTGGAGCTGCGCGGCCAGCAGCAGGCCGGCCCCGCGCACCGAGAGAACGCCCGGCAGCCGCGCGAGGCCCTCGGCGAGGCGCGCCCCACCCTCGCGAGCGCGACGGCAGACGTCCTCGGACTCCATGACGGCGAGGGTGGCCTTGACCGCGGCCAGCGCGAGCGGTTGACCCCCGAAGGTCGACCCGTGGTCGCCCGGCCCGAACGCCGCCGCCACCTCGGCGCGGGCCCAGCAGGCCCCGACCGGCATGCCGTTGCCCAGCGCCTTGGCCATCGTCACGACATCGGGCTCGAGACCCTGGGCCTGGAACGCGAACCAGTGGCCGGTGCGACCGAGGCCGGTCTGCACCTCGTCGAGCATGAGCAACGCATTGCGCTCCGTGCAGAGCGACCGCACCGCGCCCAGGTAGTCCGAACTCGGGACCATCACGCCGCCCTCGCCCTGGAGCGGCTCGAGCAGCACAGCGGCGACGGTGTCCGGGTCGAGCGCCTTGTCGAGCGCGGCGACGTCGTCGTAGGGCACATGGACGAACCCCTCGGGGAGGGGGACGAAGGGCGCCTGCTTCTCGGGCTGACCGGTCGCGGTGAGCGTGGCGAGCGTGCGGCCGTGAAACGAGTTGTCAGCACTGATCACGACGTGCCGGCCGAGCCCGGCCCAGCGCCGGGCCAGCTTGAGGGCGCACTCGTTGGCCTCAGCCCCGGAGTTGGCGAAGAAGACCTGGCCGCCGGCCTGGCCGCTCCCACCGTTGATCAAGCGGTCGATGGTGCGGGCCACCTCGGGCGCCAGCGCGTTGCCGTAGAGGTTGGACACGTGGCTGAGCGTGCGCGCCTGCTCGGCCACGGCGTCGGCCACGGCGGGGTGGGCGTGGCCCAGCGAGACCACGGCCAGGCCGGTGATGAAGTCGAGGTACTCGCCGCCGTCGGCGTCGTAGAGGACCGTGCCCTGGCCCCGCACGAAGGTGGCCGGCGGATCGGCGTAGGTGCGCATCAGGGCCGAGCGCTCCGATGGGGCGTCAACCACGACGTTCGGATCGCTCACGGCACCACCATCGTCCCGACGCCCGAGTCGGTGAAGAGCTCGAGCAGGAGCGCGTGCGGTTCCCGCCCGTCCAAAATGTGGGCCTGGCCGACACCGGCACGCACGGCATCGGCACAGGCCTCGACCTTCGGGATCATGCCGCCCTGCACTCCCCCGTCGCGCACGATCTCGTCGATCACCGCGGCGGAGGCCTTGTGGATCACCGTCGTGGGGTCGTCGGCCACGACCCGGAGCCCCTCGATGTCGGTCAGGAAGATCAACTTCTCGGCCTGCAGCGCCTCCGCCAGCGCACCGGCCACGGTGTCGGCGTTGATGTTGTAGGCCTGCCCCGCCTCGTCGGCGCCGATGGTCGCCACGACCGGGATCAGCCCTTCGGCCAGCAGGCGCTCCAGCATGGTGGGGTCGACGACCGTCACGTTGCCGACGAACCCGAGGTCGGCGTGGCGAGGCGCGGCCGTGATGAGGTTGGCATCCTCACCCGACATGCCGACGGCGATCGGCCCGTGGACGTTGATGGCGGAGACGATGTCGCGGTTGACCTTGCCGACGAGCACCATGCGGGCGATGTCGAGCGTGTCTGCGTCGGTGACCCGCAGCCCGTTGCGGAACTCAGTCTCCTTACCGAGCCGGTCCATCAGGGCGCCGATCTGGGGGCCGCCTCCGTGCACCACGACAGGGAGGATGCCCACGGCACGCATGAGGACCACGTCCTCCGCGAAGGCGGCCAGCGCGTCACCGGGGGCGTCCGCGCCGTCGCCGTCCGCCGCATGCAGGGCGTTGCCGCCGTACTTGACGACGACGATCTTCTCCCAGAAGCGGCGGATGTAGGGCAGCGCCTCGACCAGCACCGAGGCCGTCTTGGCCGCCGCCGCCTTTTGGGCCCGCGTGACCTTCGGCGGAACCATGGAGGCCTCGCGGGCGGTCACGAGGTCGTCCGGTTCTCGTCGATGTAGCCGTAGCCCAGGTCGGTCCCGAGGACCACCGACTCGCCGGAGCCGAGCCCCAGGTCGCATTCGAGCACGATGTGCCGGCCCGCCATGTGGGCCGCCACGGCCGCGGCGTCATGGGGAACGCCCACGCCGCCGGCGCACACCACGGTGCTGCCGTAGGCGAGTAACACCCGATCGATGTCGAAGGGTGTCCCCGCAGAGCCGAGTTCGGAGATGATGCGCCCCCAGTACGGGTCTTCACCGAAGAGCGAGCACTGCACGAGCATTGAGTCGGCCACCTTGCGTGCAGCGATGTGTGCCGCCTCGTCGCTCACTGCGCCCCGCACGTGCACGTGGGCAACCTTGGTCGCCCCTTCCGCGTCGTCCACCATCTGCTCGGCCAGAGACCTGCAGGCCTCGTAGAGGGCGGCCGTCAGCGCCGACGGGGAAGGGCTGGAGCCGCGCCCATTGGCCAGGACGAGCACGGTGTCGTTGGTCGACGTGCACCCGTCGACCGTGATCGTGTTGAAGGACGCGCCCACGGCCTCGCGCAGCGCCGTCTCCAGGGCGGCGGGGTCGACTGCGGCATCGGTCGTGCACAGGGCGAGCATGGTGGCCATGTTCGGTGCCAGCATGGCGGCGCCCTTGGCCATCCCGCCCACCGTGAAGCCGTCGCCCGAGACGACGACCTCCTTGGGCACCGTGTCGGTCGTCATGATGGCCCGGGCGGCCTGGGCCGCCGACTCCGCCCGTTCGGTGCGCGCCATCACGATGGGCTCGATCTCCGCAATGACGTGATCGATGGGGAACGGGATGCCGATGAGGCCCGTCTGGCAGATCAGGATTTCCTCCCCGGTCGCACCGATGTCACCGGCCACCGCGGTGCACAGTCGTTCGGCGGCCTCCCGCCCCGGCACCCCGGTCGCAGCGTTGGCGTTGCCCGACGTCAGGATCACTCCCGCGGCCTTGCCCCCGGTCGAGGCGAGGTGGGCCCGGCTCACCTGGACGGGTGCGGCCGCAGCCAGGTTGCTCGTGAAGACCCCGGCGGCCGGCACAGCTCGGCCATCGGCGGTCGCCACGACGGCGACGTCGTGGGCCTTGGCGGCCTTGATGCCGGCGTAGCCCCCGACGGCGACGAAGCCCCGAGGCGCGTTGACGCTCACGGGTAGACCCCGGCAATCGGCAGCCCGGTGGTCTCCGGCAACCCCAGCGCAGCATTGGCGCACTGGATCGCCTGGCCCGATGCACCCTTCACCAGGTTGTCGAGGGCGCAGAGCGAGACCACCCAGCCGGTGCGTGGATCGACCCGCGCCGTGACGTGGGCCGCATTGGCGCCCGACGTGGCCTTGGTCGAGGGTGGATCGTCGGTCACGACGACGAACGGTTCGGCGTCGTAGGCGTCGTGGAGGGCCGTCATCACCGAGTCGGTCGTGAGTGCGGTGCGCGCGGCAGGCCGGGCGTAACAGGTGGCGAGAATGCCGCGCACCATGGGTGCGAGGTGGGGGGTGAAGAGCACCTGTCCGTCGAGGATCTGCTCCATCTCGGGGGTGTGACGGTGCGTCAGCAAGCCGTAGGCGGTGAAGTCCTCGTCAACCGTTCCGAAGTGCAACGACTCCCTGAGCCCGCGGCCAGCGCCAGAAACACCCGAGGCGGCGTCGACGACGATGCCGGTGGACTCCACCAGGCCGGCCCGGACCAAGGGGGCCAGCGCCAGGCCGGCCGCAGTCGGATAGCAGCCGGCGGCGGCGACCAGGGTCGCGCCGGCCAAGCCCTCGCGAAACAGTTCGGGCAGCCCGTACACGGCGTCGGCGAGCAGCTCGGGCGCGCCGTGCTCCTCGCCGTACCATTGCGGATACAGCGCAGCGTCCTTCAACCGGAAATCGGCGGCCAGGTCCACGACGAGGCCAACCCGCGACCGGAGCTCCGGGACGATCCGCTGGGACTCGCCGTGGGGCAGACCGCAGAAGACGAGGTCGAGGCCGTCGAAACGGGCGGGGTCGTTGTCCTCGTAGACCAGGCCCGGATAGGCAGCCGCCAGGGACGACGTGTGGGCCCCGACCGCCTCACCGGCGTGCGAACGAGCGGTGGCCACGGCCACCTCGAACTCGGGGTGGCCGGCGAGGAGGCGCAGCAACTCAGCCCCCGTGTATCCCGACGCCCCGAGGATCCCTGCCTTCATCGCATGAGTATACACACATCTGCATATTCATTCATAGGACCACTACCGGACATGCGGCATCCGTCCTGGTCGTGCAGACGCAGGTTTGATCCGGACCTCGACAGGGGAAGCGCCAGGCATGACCCGGCGCCGTACATGGTAGGTCTGGCAATTTCCTTGGCTGGCGTGGCCCTGTTGCCGGTCGGACTCGGGATCGCCATAGTCGAGCGCAGGAATGGGCACCCCTGGATGATGCGCGGACCCTTCGCCAATGCATGGCAGGAACGCCATGGACCCGGCACATTCTTCGAAGAGGATTTCACTGCGTGGCTCACAGAGTGGCGCAAGACGCGGATCTCGGCGGGCGTGTGGCTCGATGCGGAACGTGCGGATCCCCGAGCCGGGCGTAGGTGACCATGCGGCCTCAGCGGAGGTCATCGGGTCGGTAGCGGGGTGCGCCACGCCTTGATTCAATCCATGGCCTGGGGCTCTTGTCCAAGGACACGTAGCGCGTAGCATCGCCGTCACGCCGGGCGATGCCCCGGAGAACAACGGGGTGCTTTCCGAGCGTCGTCGAGGCCACCTCAGACCCGACACAGCACACGACGGACCCGATCGAAGCGAGGAGCGCATGGCCCGAGTCCCCATCGAGAATGGGTTCTTCCGGATTCCGGACGACCCCGCCGAGCAGCCACGCCTGCTCGGGAGCCGTTGCCCCGCCTGCGGGGAGGTGTTCTTCCCGCGTCGGCTCGTCTGTGCGAAGTGCCTCCACGAAGGCACCGAGGACACCGAGCTGTCGACGCAGGGCACCATCCACACCTGGACCTACTGCCACGTCCCGCTCTTCGGCAAGAAGGACGCCGACGTGGTCGGCTACGGCGTGGCACAGGTCGATCTCCCCGAGGGACCCCGCGTGCAGTCGATCCTCTCCGGCGAGCGCGACCAGTTCGCCATCGGCACAACGGTGGAGATCGACCTCGAGACGCTGCGGCAGAACTCCGAGGGCGACGACGTGGTCATCTACCGCTTCCGGCCGGTGGCGGACGGCAACGCGGCATGAAGCACGGCCTGCGTTTCGACAATGTCGCAGTGGCCGGCGTCGGCATGGTCCGCTTCGGCATGCTCAGGGACACCCCAGGCGCGCACCTGGCCCGCGATGCCGGCCTGCTCGCGCTGCACGACGCCGGATTGACTCTGGCCGACATCGACGAGGCGTTCGTCGGGTATATCCAGCCGGCATCGATGCTGGGTGTCAAGGCCATGAAGGAGCTGGGCCTGACCGGCTTGCCCGTGACCCACATTGAGAACGCATCGGCCACCGGGCTGGTCGCCTTCCGCGAGGCCGCGTGGGCGGTGTCCTCGGGGCGTGCCGACGTGGCGATGGCGCTGTGCTTCGACAAGTTCACCGACATGACCGGAGGCGGAGGCCGGGGGGCGGGGCGGGATCAGATCGATGCGCCGATCTTGCCGGCAGCCTATTTCGCGTTGTGGGCCCAGCGCCGAATGTACGAGCGCGGCACGACTCCGGAGCACTTCGCCACCATCGCGGCGAAGAACTGGAACTACGGAGCCAAGTGTCCTCTGGCTCACCGGCAGCCCGACCACGTCGTGACCGCCGAGGAGGTCCTGGCCGCTCGCATGGTGGCCGAGCCGCTGACGACCATGATGTGCTGCCCACCCGACGACGGTGCAGCCTGCATCATCGTGGCCCGGGAGGATCTGGTACGCGCCCGGCAGCCCGGCCGCCCCCTGGTCCGGGCCCTGGCCTCGGCGCTGACTTCGGAGACCTACTCGCCGGGCCACACCTTCGTCGGTCCGGTGGTCGGTCCGGCCACCATGACGAGGGACACGGCGCTCGAGTGTTACGAGGCGGCGGGCCTCGGGCCCGAGGACGTCAGCGTGGCTTATTGCCACGACGCATTCGTGAACGAGGAGCTCGAGTATTACGAACTCCTGGGTTTCTGCCCCGAGGGCGAAGGCGAGAAGCTCGTCGTCGAGGGCGAGACCGGTCCCGGGGGGCGTATCCCATTCAACACCGACGGGGGGCTGCTGGCGCGGGGCCACCCAGGCGGACCCACCGGCGTGGCCATGCTCCACGAAGCCGTGCAGCAGCTGCGGGGCGAGGCGGAGGGACGCCAGGTCGAGGGCGCCCGGGTGGCGCTGACGCATCTCGTCGGGGGCGGCAGCATCGCCACCGTCAATCTGTTGGGTGTGGAGAGGAGCTGAGCATGACGACCAGTGACGAGCGCCGGACTGCAGGCCGGGAGATTCAGGGCCAGCTGTGGCCGTCCACCAGGAGCGGCGCCACGGGACAGTTCCCCGCGGCGAAGCTGGCCCCGGAGTACTACGACCACGTCCTGCAGAGCGCGTTCGGCGACGTGTGGTCGCGTCCTGGGCTCCCCGTGCGCGACCGTTCCATGATCACGGTGGCCCTCCTGGCTGCGCTGGGCCAGCCCGAAGAGCTGCGCTCGCACCTGGCGGGAGCTCTCAACGTGGGAATCACGCGCGAGGAGATCGTCGAGATCCTTACGCACGTCTCGATTTACGCCGGGGTGCCGGCTGCCGGCTCCGCCATGCGGGTGGCGGCCGACGTGCTCGGTACCGACTGAGCTAGGTGCGAGGACTGCCCCAGGACAGCACCACATCGGCTTGGCGCTCGGCGAATGTGACCAGTTCGCTCCAGTCAGCCGCCCCGAGGCCCTGTGCGACCGTGCTTTCGAGGACGCCCCGTATCGCGCCCGCCACGGGGGTCGGAACGTCGAGGGCGCTCCCGGTCTCGACGATGAGGCCGGCGTCTTTGGCGGCCAGCTCCAAGGCGAACTGCGTCGGCCGGTTGCGGCCATCGATGGTCTCGACCTGACGGTCGATGTAGAAGTTCGATGCGCCTGCGGTGCGCAGGATCTCGACTGCGTCGGGCACGGCGATGCCCGCCTTGGTGGCGAGTGAGAGACCCTCGAGGCTGACCCACGTCGTCGTGAAGGCAATGAGACTGTTGAGCAACTTCATCGTGTTGCCGAGTCCCAGTCCCCCGACGTGGAAGGTGGCGCGGCCGAGAGGCTCGAGCACGGGTCGCACGCGGGCCACGACCTCGTCGTCGCCCCCCATCATGAAGACGAGCATGCGGCGCTCCGCCCCGATCGCTCCCCCGGTCAGCGGCGCCTCCACCAGGTGGTGGCCTGAACTGGCGAGGCGTTCGCCGAGCGCTCGCACGGCTGCGGGGCTGTTGGTGGAGAGGTCGACGAGGATGGAGCCTGGGGCCGCCCCGCCCGCCCAGTCGTCGGCCACGGCGGCGACCACTTCCGGTGTCGGCAGTGACAAGAGCGTGATGTCGGCCTGACGCCCGACCCCGGCGGCGTCCGCGGCCGCAGAAGCGCCGGCAACCGCCTGTACGGCGGCGGCGTCGAGGTCGTGCACCACGACCTCGTTGCCGTCGGCCACGAGATTCGACGCGATCGCACCCCCGATGTTGCCCAATCCGATCACGCCGATGGCCATGGTCGTACCTGCCCCTTCTCGTCGAATGCCCGGCCGCGCCGGGGGCGCTCCCCGGACGAGAGCGTATAGTGACCACTGACGCCAGTGTCAGGGATCCGTGGGGGGTCGAAATCATGGGGTTGCGCGACCACGTCATCTGCGACAGCGACCTCCACGTGATGGAACCACCCGATCTGTGGGAGCGCTATATCGACCCGGCCTACGCCCACGCTGCGCCGCGCGGGCTGTCCGAAATCACGCGTGACATGCGGGTGCGGGTCAAGAACAACGTCATGCTCCGCATGGGCGCCACCCGCCCGCAACGGGTCGAGGGTCGCAAGACGGGATGGCAGAAAGAGCACGACTCGGTCTACGCCGCGTCGGAAGCCCGGGGCTGGGACGCACAGTCGCAGATCGATGCCATGAATGCCGAGGGCCTCGACCTGGCCGTGCTGTTCCCCTCGCGCGGGCTCTTCGTGCTCGGCCTGGACTCGGTGGAACAGATCGGGAACGACGGGCTGGAACCCGAGTTCGCAACGGCGATCGCCCGGGCCTACAACGATTGGCTCAAGGACTTCTGCGAGCACGCACCAGACCGCATGTTCGGGGCGGGCATGGTGGCGGCGCACGATGTCGACGGTGCCGTGGCCGAGGCCAGACGCTGCGTGGAGGAACTCGGCTTCAAGGCGATCTTTCTGCCGCCGGCGACGGTGAACCGCCGGCCGTGGCACCATCCGGCCTACGACCCGCTGTGGGCCGAAATCCAACGGCTCGGCGTGCCCCTCTCCTTCCATGGCGGTGGCCAGACCTACCTCACGCCCGACTTCGGTCTGGAGGTCCTGGACAAGCTGATGTTGTGGCACACCTTCAGTCAGCCGCTGGGAATCCAGTTCGTGACGGCCTGCCTCTGCGGCGGCGGGGTGCTCGAGCGCTTCCCGCATTTGAAGGTGGCACTGCTGGAGGGCAACTGCTCGTGGGCGCCCTGGTTCCTGTACCGCCTCGACGAGCACTGGGAGTGGACGGGCTGGTACGAGGCACCCGAACTCACGATGCCGCCGTCTGAGTACTTCAAGCGAAACTGCTGGGTGTCGGTCGAGGCCGACGAGGTAACGGTCCCGCACTTCGTCGAGACGTTCGGTGACGAGCGCATCATCTTCTCCACCGACTACCCGCACGGGGACTCGAAGTACCCCCATGCGGTGGATTCCTTCGACAAGCTGCCCCTGTCGGATGCGAGCAAGGCGCGGATCGTCAGCACCAATTGGTCGGCGCTCTACGACATTCCGCTGGCCAAGAAGACCTGAGCTCCTGGACTCCTCTTCTGGCGCACCCCTGCCCAGGAAGAGCCGAGACCGCCCTCAGCCAGGCGCTCAGGCGCCCCCTTACCCACCTTCCTCTGACTGCAAAGACGGAGCAAGCGCCATAAGTATGACACAGGCGTCAGGGAAGTGCTTTGATATGGGCATATGCATCGGCCCGACCCACCAGGCGCAGCATTCGACCCCAAGGAGATCCGCGCCAAGTACCTCGCCGAACGGGACAAGCGGCTGATCCCCGGTCGCGCCGACATCCGCGACCTGCGCACCGACGAGCGATTCGCTCACTACCGGGATGATCCGTTCACGCCGGTGACCGAGCGTCAACCCGTGGTCGACGAAGTCGACGTCGTCATCGTCGGCGGCGGGATTGCAGGAATCCTTGCCGCCGTCCAGCTGCGCAAGGCGGGTGTCGAGCGTATCCGCATCATCGACGAGGCAGGTGGCATGGGAGGAACCTGGTACTGGAATCGCTACCCGGGCGTCATGTGCGACATCGAGTCCTACATCTACCTCCCGATGCTCGAAGAGCTCGACTACGTCCCCACCCGGCGCTACGCCTACGGCGAGGAGATCCTGAGCCACCTCGAGACGATCGCCGAACGGTTCGACCTCAACGACAACGCCCTCTTCCACACGGGGGTGCTGCGCGCCGAGTGGCACGACGAACTCACACGGTGGCGCGTCGACACGGACCGCGGCGACCAGGTCGACTGCCGTTGGTACGTACTCGCCGTAGGAATCCTGAACCTGCTGAAGCTGCCCGACATCGAGGGCATGGAGGACTTCGCAGGGCCGTCGTTCCATACGGCGCGCTGGGACTACGACTACACCGGCGGCGGACCCCACGAGCCGCTCGATGCGCTCTCCGACAAGGTGGTGGCCCTCGTCGGGACCGGGGCGAGTGGTTTGCAATGTGTCCCCGGCCTGGCGGAATCCGCCAAGCACCTCTACGTGTTCCAGCGCACACCCTCGGCCATCGGCGAACGAGGCAACCGGCCCACCGACCCGGCCTTCGCCAACGGGCTCGAACCGGGCTGGCAGCGGTCCCGCATGGACAACTTCCAGGCTCTGATGATGGGACTTCCCGTCGAAGTCGACCTGGTTGACGACGGGTGGACGCATGACTACGCCGCCGTCCGTCCTCTGATGCCCGAAGGCATGACGCCGCGCGAGTACTCGCGCTGGTCCGAGGAAATCGACTACAAGATCATGGAATCGCACCGGAACCGGATCGACGCAGTCGTGTCCGACCCGGCGACCGCCGAGATCCTCAAGCCCTATTACCGGTACATCTGCAAGAGGCCCTGCTTCCACGATGAGTACCTGCCTGCATTCAACAATGCAAACGTCACGCTCGTCGACTGCCCGGCCGGGATCGAGCGAATCACAGAGCGCGGCCCGGTCGTCGATGGCAAGCAGTACGAGGTCGATTGCATCGTCTACGGCACCGGATTCGAACCAGAGCGCACCCCACTCGCCCGTCGGGCGGGCCACGACATCATCGGGCGCGGCGGCCTCAGCCTGGCCGAGAAATGGGCTGACGGTGCCGCCAGCCTGTACGGGATGGTGAGCCGCGGCTTTCCAAACATGTTCATCATGCCTGCGCCGACACAGCAATCGGTGGTGACCGTCAACTACACCCAGTTGGCGGTGCTCGGTGCCGAGTTCGTCGGGAAGACCATCTCCCTGCTGAGGGAGCGCGGCGTGGAGGTGTTCGACGTCAGCGCCGAGGCCGAGGAGGCGTGGACCGAGGAGATCGTCAACGCATACATCGACATGGGAACAGTGATGTCCGCCTGCACGCCATCGCGGGTCAACAACGAAGGCCACCCCGAACTGATCAATCCACGTGACGGGAACTACGGCGTCGGTATGGGCGATTGGTTCCGCTATCGCGAGGTACTCGAGCAATGGCTCGCCGCGGGTCGCCTGGAAGGCCTGGAACTCGAGGTCCGAGCAACCGCACCGTGAGCAGGCGTCGACAGGTATGCGTCGTGACCGGCGGCGGAGGCGGCATCGGAGCGGCCATCGCCGAGGAGCTCGGTCGGAACGGCTGGTTCGTCGTCACCGTCGATCCCCTCGTCACCCTCGACGGGACGGAAACGCTGCCCGCTCCGGAGGAAACCACTGCCGGTCGTATCGTCGCCGCTGGTGGATCCGCTCGGGCGTCGTCGGCGTCGGTCACCGACGGCGAGGCGTTGCACGACTTGTTCGGAGAGCTGGTGGACGAGCACGGAGGGCTGGACGCCGTCGTCAACGTTGCCGGCATCACCCGGCAGTCCTATTTCGCACGCGGCACCGAAGAGGATTGGCTCGCGCTGCTCAGCGTCCATCTCGGGGGCTATCTCAACGTGCTCGACGCCGCGCTGCCGCTCATGGCCGCTGCGGGGCGCGGTCGCATCCTCGGCGTCACGTCCGGTTCGGGATGGCGCGCGGCCGATGCCGGCGGGTACAGCAGCGCCAAACGGGCCGTCGCGGCCCTCACCTGGCAGATTGGTCGCCAGGCCCCGCCGGGCGTGACGATCAACGCGATGTCCCCGATCGCCAATACCCGCATGGTGGCCGCGGCGCTGGAGCGGGCCCGCAAGGCGGGAAGGGCCGGGGGCGGAGGCGGACTCTCGCTCGGCTCGATCCCAGGACCCGAGAACCTCGGCCCGCTGGGCGCACACCTCGTCAGTGACGGTTTCGGTTGGTGCTCGGGCCAGGTGCTCTTCGCAGGAGGATCGGAGGTGGCAGTCGTCGATCGGCCCCGTTTGCTCGAGGTGGTCCGCACCGACGATGTCGCGTCACTCGAGGGGGTCTTGCAGTCCGTCATTCCTCGCTCCTTCGTGAAGGCGGAGGCGGCGCAGGCCACGGACGGCGGAGCCAACCCCCGCTTCGGGCCGATCTTCGACGAGCCGGCCCGCGCCGAGACCGCAGTCGCACCGGTCACATCGTGCGCAGTCGTCAGCGACCGACCGGGCGTGGCCGCAGCCCTCACGGCTGCACTCGAGGCCCGATCCATCGCCTGCCACCGCGTCGAGGTCGCGCCCGATTTCGGCGCCGCCGCCGCCACACTGCACAGTGTCGTCGACCGGACCGCCATCGATGCCCTCGTGGTCGCCCTTGCGGGCGAGGGGCCCACCGCATCCGCGGACGCGGGATGGGAGCATCTGCTGGCGGACCACCGGGAGATCGTCCCTCGCCTGCACGCCGATGCCGCGTGGACCCGGGCGGCGTCGGACTACGCCGCCAGCACGGCAAAACCCATCCGGGTGGTCACGCTCACCGACGCCACCACCCCGTCGGGCCGCAGCCGGGCCCAGGCCGCCGCCCAATTGGCACGGGTCGCGGCCGACGCGACCGACGGGCGCGTCATCGCCTTCGCCGCCGGCATCGAGGCCCCCGAAGGGGCCGCCGCGCCCGCAACCGGCGAGTTGGTCCTCCAGCTCCTGCGCAACCCGGAACTTGCCACCCTCGCCGGTGCCGAGCTGGCCGTGGGCTCGGGCTGGATCGGGTTGCGCAGCCATCCGCGCCCCGTCGGCGCCGTCACCTACGGAGGTCCCGCCGTCCCCTCGTGGCTCGATGTCGCCCTGCGGGACATCGTCCCTGACGCCGGGACCGGGCTCGAGTCGGAGGACCGGTGACTGTGCGGCCCGCCCGCGTCGTCGATGCGCACGTGCACCTCTGGGACCCCGCTCGCACCGATTGGTACCCGTACCTTTCCCATCCCCCGGAGGGTGGCGGCGGTGACCCATCGCGGATGCACCGGCGGTTCGATGTCGACCTCTACCGGACCGAGGCCGCTGGGTGGAATGTCGAGAAGTTCGTCAATGTCGCCGCGGCCACCGGCCGACACTCGGTTGAAGAGACCATTGCGCTCGACCACGCCGCCGACGCCGCCGGCGGGCCCGACGCCATCATCGGAGGACTTCCGCCGACCGACAGCGTCGCGGAGTCGCTCCAGCTCATCGATCACCAGATGACTGCATCTCGATTCCGTGGCGTCCGCCCGATGGGCAGGTTGGACCAGCCACTGCCCGCTGCCGAGGTCCTCCAGGCTCTGGCGGAGCGGAACCTGGTTTTCGAGTTGATGACGCATCCTGATCAGCTGGGTTCGTCTGCGGCGGCCCTCGCTGCCTTCGACGACCTCACCGTGGTCGTCGAGCACACGGGATGGCCCCGGTCGAACTCCGCCGAGGAGTTCGCCCTTTGGAGGTCGGGCATCGACGCACTCGGCGCCGCCGGGCCCCACGTCGTCTGCAAGTTGTCCGGTCTGGCAATGCCGTTCGGTTCCATGCATGTCGATGCTCTGGGGCCGTGGCTCGAATACGCCCTCGGGGCCTTCGGCGTCGATCGCTGCTTTTTCGCCAGCAACTTCCCCGTAGACGCCGTGTACGGCACCTTCGACGAGCTCTATACGACGTTCAACGACCTGACGGCCGGCCTTGACGAGGCCTCCCGTGCGAAGCTCTTCGCCGAGAACGCGGAACGCATCTACCGCCTCTGATCGGACGACCCCCGGCAGTCGTCTTCTCGCTCGGTCGTCGTCGGTGTTGCACCACTCGTCGAGAGCAACGCAATCAGACTCGTCCAGGTGTTTCGCCGGAACTTCCCCTCGCCGGCAGGCAGAGCATCGTCTCCCACCCGCTCGGCGTCCCCGAGCTCCACCTCGCGCCCTCGGTCGCCGTGGGCCTCGTCGCTGGACGAGCGCCCGACGCGCCCGCACCGGTCCCGGATGTGCTCCGCCGGCCATGTGCGTCGAACGTGAGGACTGCGCCGGACCACCTTGCCACGGTGAGCCCCGTTCAGCGCAGAACGGCCCCGAACGCATCGGCCACGGCGCCGATGCAGCGGGTGCGCAACCCGCCCACCTCTTGGTCCGTGAGGGTGCGGTCGTCAGCACAGAAGCGCAGCCGGTAGGCCAGGCTGCGGAATCCGTCGTCGATGCCCGTGCCACGGTACACATCGAACAGGTGCACGGATTCGAGGAGGTCCCCACCGGCACTCCGCAGCGCGTCCGCCACGGCGTCGGCCGGGATGTGGTCCTCGACGACGAAGGCCAGGTCGATGTCGGACGAAGGGAAACGGCTCACCGCGCCGCCCACCGTGATTCGGCGAGGCACCTTCTCCTCGTCGAAAAGGAGGCCCAGGTCGACCTCGAGCCACCCGACTCTCCGGACCACCGTGCTGCCCGATGAGGCGCGGGTCAGGTCGAATCGTGCTGCGACGGCGGGGTCGATCTCTCCCACGGCGCCGATGGTGATCTCATTGAAGCTGCCGGCCCGAGCCATGAGGTGCGCCGAACGGGTCGGATGCAGGCCCGGCAGCGGCAGCGGCGGCGTGCCGTCACCCGGAGGAATGAGGCGCACCGCGTCCAGGCGGAGCGCGTCCGCCAGGACGTGCCATGCCGCCACCGCCGAACGAGCATCGTCCTCCTCGCCGGCGAAGACCACCGAGAGGAGCTCACGCTCACCGGGCAATTCGGCTCGCTCGGCGCCACCGGCGCCGCTACGTTCGACGATCCGCGCCAGACCTGAACCGGGGTGCGAGAAGACGACTCCGACCTCGAAGAGTCGCACGTCGGGCTGCCGCCGGCTGGCGTTGTAGGCCAGCGCCCCCAGAAGTCCGGGCAGCAGGGACCGGCGCAGGTAGGGCTTCTCCGCATCGAGAGGGTTGGCCACCAGCACGGCCGGGCCGACGAGGTCCACGTCGTCGTGCGCGGCGGCTGACACGAAGGTGTCGGTCCAGCCCTCCGACACGCCCAAACCCCGCAGCACATCCTTGACTTCGCGGCGAGAGCGCTGCACGGCCGTCAGCCGACCAGGCTGCGGCCAGGTCGGGACCCGTCGCGGCACATTGGAGTAGCCGAACGTGCGCGCGATCTCCTCGATGATGTCGTCGATACCGTAGGGCTCATGCCGGATGTCGGGGCGGTTCGTCGGCACCTGGACGGCCAGCACGCCGTCGCCCGCGTCCCCTCCCCGCTCCAGCACCGTGAAGCCGATTGGTTCAATCAGGCTGGCGATCTCGCCCGGACCGAGCGCCACGCCGATCTGGCCGTGCACCCGGGCGATGGGCACCGAGACGACGAACGGCTCAGGCACGTCGGCGCGCACGTCGAGCATGCCGTCGGCGACCTCGAGCCCGGCCGCACTTTCCGCCAGCAGCTGGCAGAAGCGCCGCACCGACGGCTCGATCACCCACGGGTCGACGCCGCGCTCGAAGCGTGCCGATGCTTCGGTGCGGAGCCCGAGGCGCTTGGAGGTGCGCGCGATGGCCATGGGCGTGAAGTAGGCAGCCTCGAGCAGCACCTCCGTCGTTGTCTCCGCGATCTCCGACGAGGCGCCTCCCATGATCCCGCCGATCCCGACCGGGGTGCCCTTTGCGTCACAGATCAGGCAGTCCTCGCCGGTGTCGCCGAGGCTCCGCCCCTGCTCCCCCACACGGCGCTGCACCCCGTCGAGCGTCTCGACGGTCTCGCCCGGACGGGCGCGGCGAACGGTCAGCCCGCGCCCGGCCAGCAGCGACAGGTCGTAGGGATGGGTCGGCTGGCCGAGCTCGAGCATGACGTAGTTCGACGCGTCCACGACGTTGTTGATCGGGCGCATGCCGGCCAGCAGCAGTCGACGGGCGATCCAGCCCGGTGAGGGTCCCACGGCGACGCCGCGCAGGGCGGACACGGTGAGGCGCGGGCAGAGGTCGGCTGCATCCACTGACGCGCTCGCCGCCTCCTCCACGGGCCAGCCACTGGCCACGGGCTCGGGCGGCTCGGGCAGTGTGAAGGGCAGCTCCAAGCGGCCCGCCAGGTCGCGGGCGATCCCCGAGATGCACCAGGCGTCCGGGCGGTTGCCCTCGACCGTGATGTCGAAGACGATGTCGACCTGCAGCCGGAGCGCCTCCATGATCGGTGTCCCCGGCTCGCCGGGTGCCTCGTCACCGAGGATCAACAGGCCTGCGCCGTCGTCGCTGAGGCCGAGCTCCTTGCCGGAACACAGCATCCCGTGGGACATCACACCGCGCAGGGGACGTGCGGCAATCTCGAGGCCCCCCGGCAGGATCGCGCCGACCGGCGCCAGCGGCACCCGGTCCCCCGTTTCGAAATTGGTGGCACCGCACACGATCTCGAGCGGCTCCGCCGCGCCGCCGTCGACCACGGTGAGGCGGATTTTGTCGGCGCCCTTGATCGGAAGGATCTCGAGCACCCGTCCCACCACCACGTCGCCCAGTCCTTCACCCACGTGCTCGATCGACTCGACCACGAGCCCGAGGTCGTCCAGCACGTCACGCAGCACACCGACGTCGTCGGGGAACGGAGCGAAATCACGGAGCCAGCTGAGCGGTGCGCGCACGGGGGACTTTCTCGTTGTGGGGCGAGGTCAGAACTGCGAGAGGAAACGGATGTCGTTCTCGAGGAAGGAACGCATGTCGGGAATGGCGTGGCGCATCTGCGCCAACCGGTCGATGCCGAACCCGAAGGCGAAGCCCGACCACACGTCGGCGTCGATACCCACGGCGGCGAAGACGGCGGGATCGACCATGCCACAGCCACCGAGCTCGATCCAGCCTGTGTGCGAGCACGTGCGGCAGCCCTCCCCGAGGCAGACCGTGCAGGTGATTTCGTACTCGGCCGACGGCTCGGTGAAGGGGAAGTAGGCCGGGCGCAGGCGTGATCGCATGCCCGGGCCGAAGTAGGCCTCCGTGAAGACCTGAATGGTGCCGGCGAGGTCACCGAAGGTGATGTCCCGGTCGACCACAAGCCCCTCGATCTGATTGAACACGGGGAGGTGGCGGGCGTCGGGGGTGTCGAGCCGGAAGCACTTGCCTGGCATGACGGCGTGGATCGGCAGGGAGTCGTCGCGCACCGCCGCCTCCATCAGGTGGATCTGCACTGGCGAGGTGTGCGTGCGCAGCAACACCGTCTCGGGCTCACCGACGTCGAGGTACATGGTGTCGTACATGCCGCGCGCCGGATGCGCGGGCGGGATGTTGAGCGCTTCGAAGTTGTACCAGTCCGTCTCCGCCTCAGGGCCCTCGGCCACGGTGAACCCCATGCCGACGAACACGTCCTCGAGCTCGGCCCGGGCCTGCGTCGCGGGATGCAGGTGCCCGCGTGCCGGTGCCGTGCGCACCTGGTCCGGGATGACCTCGGTCAGGTCGAGCCGGTCGGCGAGGAGGGCTTCGGCGCGCTCGGACGCCGCCAGTTCGGCGCGCCGCGCCGCCAACAGCGCCTTCAGCTGCGCCTGCGCCTCGCCGAGGCGGCGGCCGGCATGCCTGCGGGCCTCGGGATCCAGGCCGCCCAGGGCGCGGTGGGCTCGGGTCAGCGCCGAGCGCTTGCCCAGGAATTCGGTGTCGACCTGGTCCAGGGCCTCGGTCGACGCCGCGCCCTCAATGGCGCGCGCGCCGTCGGCGGTGATGCCATCGATGTCGAAGTCCACGTTGTCAGCTGCCATGTCGTCAGTCACCAAGTCGGTCCGTTCCGCCGTCCGCGATGCTACGTGGCGCGGCACCGCCGCCCCTGCGCTGGCGGAACGCCTCGAAACAGACCACGGCACAGGCCACGCCGACGTTGAGGGACTCGGCCCGCCCGGCCATGGGGATGGCCAGGGACCCGGAGAGCGCAGCGCTCAGAGTCGGATCGAGCCCCGAGGACTCGTTGCCCAGGAAGACGGCCGTGGGGACGATCCAGTCGAGCCCGGCGTAGTCCTCGCCGTCCCGCACGACGGTGGCAAGCGTGCGGAACCCGGTGCTCGACAGCTCAGCGGCCAGCGCCCGGGGATCGGGACGCACCGCCAGGGGCACGTGGAAGAGCGAGCCAGCCGAGGAGCGCACCGTCTTGGGGTTGTAGGGATCGACCGAATCGCCGGCGTAGACGACCAGGGCGGAGCCCGAGGCGTCGGCCGCCCGGAGCACGGTGCCGGCGTTCCCCGGATCGCGCACGTCGACCAGGACCACGACCAACGCACCGTCGTGGGCCGACCACGGTTCTGATCCGGCCGCGGGTTCCTCGAGCATGGGAAGCACGGCCAGCACGGGTTGGGGTGTGACCGTGTCGGCCACGCGTTCGAGGACACCGGCGGCAAGGGGGAACACACGCACCCCGCCGGCTTCGGCGCGTCGGCAGACCTCCCGGACGCCACGATCGCCGGCGCCGTCGGGCGAGACGTAGATGGACTCGATTGGAATATCGGCATCAAGCGCGCAGCGGATGAGCTCCGCTCCTTCGGCCACGAAGGAGCCTTCCGCCCAACGCGCCGAACGCTTTTGCAGCAGCCCGCGCAACCGACGGACGCGCCGGTGCGAGAAGGCCAGCCGCTGGGTCAGGAAGCGACCTCGGCGACGGGCGCGTTGGACAACGCCTCTTGCGCAGTCGCCACGATCGCACCGAATGCCTCGGCGTCACTGACGGCCAGGTCGGCAAGAACCTTGCGGTCGACCTCCACGCCGGCCAGGTGCAACCCGTTGATGAGCCGGCTGTAGCTCATGCCGTGCTGGCGGGCCCCTGCGTTGATGCGCTGGATCCACAGCTTCCGGAAGTCGCCCTTCCGGGCACGACGGTCCCGGAAGGCGTACTGCATCGAGTGCATGAGCTGCTCGTTGGCCGCACGGTAGGAGCGGCTCTTGTTCCCGTAGTACCCCTTCGCCTGCTCGAGGACAGCGCGATGGTGTTTGCGGCCGTGAACGGACCGCTTCACTCTGGCCATGGGGGTGCTCCTCTCATCAAGATTTCTCGGTGTGTCAGATGGGTGTGCGCCGAAGCGCGGTGGAGATCGCCTGCGCTCAGATGCCGAGCATGCGGCGTGTCGCCCGCTCGTCCGCCTTGGAGATGTCGGTCTCGCGGCCGAGCCGACGCGTGCGCACGCTGCTCTTGTTCTCCAGAAGGTGCGAACGGAAGGCCTTGCGCCGGCGCAACCGGCCGGAGGCGGTCACCTTGATGCGCTTGGCGGCGCCCCGGTCTGTCTTCATCTTCGGCATGACGTCATCCCTCTTCGGCTGATGCTGCGGCTTCGCTGACTCCGTTGCTCTGACCTGCTGCAGGCGCATGTCCATTCCCCTCGGGAGGGGACGCCGGCGCCTCTTCCACCCCGTTCCCGGCTGCCGGATCGGCGGCCGCTGCCGGAGTGGCACTGGCGCCCGGCTTGCCGGTGCGCTGCTGGGCCTTTTCCCTCGACTGGGCGGCCTGACGGGCCCGCTTGTCGGGAGCAAGCACCATGATCATGTTGCGGTTGTCGAGCTTGGGCTCGGCCTCCACCTTGGCGATGCCCTCCATCCGCTCGGCGATACGGTCAAGAATCCGCTTCCCGTGCTCGGGGTGGTACACCTCCCGGCCTCGGAACATGATCGTGATCTTGACCTTGTGTCCCTCGCCCAAGAACTTGGCCACCTGCCGGGTCTTGGTGTCGAAGTCCCCCGGACCGATCTTCGGCCGGTACTTCATCTCCTTGATCCCGACGTGGACCGTCTTGCGGCGGCTCTCCTTGGCCCTCTGGGCCTCGTCGAACTTGAACTTGCCGAAGTCCATGATCCGGCACACGGGCGGGTTGGCCATCGGGGCGACCTCGACGAGGTCGAGATCGAGCTCCTTGGCGATTGCCAGGGCCTCGGGGAGCGGCTTGATGCCTAGTTGCACACCGTCGGGGTCCACGAGCCGGACTTCACGGGCACGGATTCGGTCATTGATCCGGTGCTCAGTTGTGGTTTCAGCGACGATGCGACATCACACCTCTCACTCGGGCCGGCGGTCCTTCCGCAAGCCAAACGGTGGAGCGAGGCCGACCTACGGGCAGAGCCCGCGCCCGAGGGGAGATCGACCCGGCGCACGCTGCGCCCCGCTCGGGCGAGGTGGTGGCCAGGTGGAGGCCGCTCAGTGGGGGCCCCGCTTCCATGTAGTCAAGGAGCATAGGGTACCAGCATGAGCAGCCTGTGGACACCGTCTGGAGAGCATTTCCCCAAGAAGGAAGGGAACGACGATGCTTCTCCACCAGACGGCCCGAGAGACGACACCGACGTCACGCAGGCGTCACCGGAGGCCCCCCTCACCGAGGAGCAGGTGGCGGCCCAAGCCGAAGTCGATGCCATGCGGGCCCAGTTGGCCCACACGCCGGCCGAGGTCGTGGTGGCCAACCACTGCTACGGACTCTTCGAGCTGGCCGCTATCTACCTCTCCCAGACCCCGCCCCAGCTCTTCCAGGCCCGCCTCGCCATCGACGGTCTCGGCGCCCTGCTCGAGGGGCTGCGGGGACGCCTGGGAGACGCCGAGCCGGCGCTGATGGAGTCACTCTCCCAGCTCCGCCTGGCCTTCGTGAGCCTCGAAGGGGCCGAGAAGAGCAGCGCGGAAGGCGCCGCCAGCGCCGGACATGACCTGAATTAGGAGCCGCCGGAGGCCCCGTCAGCTGCCGCGGCCAGCCCCTCCACGGTCCTGCCGACGAACCTGCCCAGCTCGCGGCGGTAGTGCCGGCCCGTGCCCGGCACCTTGGGTTGGAAAGTCGAGTGCCAGTTGATGGCCGTGCCCTGTGGCGTCGACGTCAGCGTGACGACCGCCTTGTAGTCCCGCAGCGGCAGCCCTGCCTCCAACTCGTAGGCGAAAACCTTCCCGGGCTGGCATGTCACGACCCGCTCGCGGCTCTTGTGGCGACCCGTGGTGAACAGCCGGACGGCGCCAACGCCCTCGGGCGTCCCGTCTCCTGGTGCAATCAGCTCGAACGAGCCCAGGGGTGACCACTCGGGCCAGGTGGAGCCGTCCGCCAGGAGTGCATAGACCGAGGCCGGATCCGCTCCGGTGGTCACGGTCACGTCGATCACCTGTCACGCCACAGCTGTCCTCCCACATGTCGGTCTCCTGGGAATGTACCATTGAGCCACTATCCCTTCTCTGTATATCCCCAGGCAGTACGGTGTTTTTTTGCCTTCGTCACCTGCTAAAGACGCTCGTCAGCGAAACACGAGGTCAAAGAGCCGGATTGGGCCGTGAGCGATACACGTAAAAGGGACGGCGAGGAGTCCGGCAAGGAGGGCTCTGCCCGGAACGCTGCGGGGGAGGGCTCCCTACGCATCACCGCCCGGTCGCTGGCATGGGTGCTGGGGGGCGTTGTGGGCGTGGTCGGTGTCGCGACGACCGTCTGGGACTCTCTGGATCACGGTCACGGCGCCGGGCCCTATCTTCTGGCGGGAGCCTTCCTGATCGTGTTTCTGTGTGCGCTCGACATGTGGAGTGCCGAGCGCACCAGGGTGCGCAGGGCAACTCGGTCGATGAGGCGGCTCACGGCTCTCGGGGACCGCCTGGAGGGAAGCGTCCAGCACCTCGAACGCGACCGCGACGGGTGGAGAAGGATGCAAGCCACGGAAGCCGCCATCAACCGGAGATTGGCCGAGAAACTCGGACGAATGCAGCAGCCCCAGGTCTCCGGGGGGACGGCGGGCGTGGCCTCGACCGGCCCCCGTGCCCAAGCGGTCTTCGCCCCGCCCCGGCCACCGCCCAGGCAGAGGCCCGCCCCCCGACACGTGGTGCGGCGTCCACCAGAGAATCAACCCCGACTCTTCGACCAGGACGAGGACCAGCAGTAGCCCAGGACGGTGACGCCCCGGAGGCTCCTGGTGAGCCATTCGGTGCAGCCCTTCCACTACTGCCGTCAGGTCGACCGGGCATCGTCGCCACACCATGCGGTGTCGACGGTACGGAGTATCGAGCCAAGGACTCGCTCGCTACCCTTCGACGGAGATGCCCACGCAGAACGGCGGCGAGCCGACACAGGAGACGCAACCCCGGAAGGGCGGGCCGGAAGAGATACCGGTTCCGACGCGCGAAGCAGTCCTTCGTGACCTGGGCAAGGTGGCGAAGCCACAAAAGCCCACGGACGCAGGTGGAGGCGATGCCGCGCCCGGCGCTCGATCCGAGAGCCCTTCAGACCCACACGGGTAACAACCCCGAATCACAAGAAGGTCGAAGAGGAGCCCTCCGAGAACGACCGCTTCCCCGCAAGAATGCCGCGTCCGTGGAGAGCTGGTCCGACAATCGATTCAGTGCGGGTTGCGGCCGATGATGGTGTCGGGCTCCTGGGACATGACAACGGCCGCCACTCGGCGCGCACGCTCGACCACGCCGAACACGCCGCTCCGGCGCTCTCTCGATCCGGCCGGACCCCACTGCCACTGCTCGGACGCACGGGGACGCCCACCGGTGGCAATCTCGCCGCTCCCCCCGGTGCCCGAGAGGGTCACATCGCCGTCCGGGGCCATGAGTTCGTTGCGGATCAGGTGGAAGATCCTCCACGCCGTCTTGTAGGTCACGCCGAGCTCCCGCTCCAGCTGCTTGGCCGATATTCCCGAACGAGTGCTGGTCATGAGATACATGGCGTAGAACCACAGGTGCAGGCCGGTGGAGGACTTGTGAAAGATCGTCCCCGCTGTCGGATGGACATGGAGTCCACAGGCCGTGCACGTCCAGTCCTGGCGCTGCTGCTTGGCCGTGTAACGCCGGAATTGGCGAATCTCGCCGCACCGCTCACAGTGGGCCCGGTCGTCACCCAGGTTGTACCGCTGGTCCCACAGGTAGACCAGACACGCCTCGTCGTCGGGGAAGTCCGCCAGGAAGTCCACCAACATGTACCGCGTCGCCGAGTTCAGAGGGTTGCGGTTGGGGTTGGGGTTCTCTGGCGCCACCAATTCAGTGTTGCACGCTGGTCTTATACATTCAAGGGATAGCGGATACCTCGGGGCGAACCCCACGGCGCCGCCTCCGGATGGGGTCTCGCCCCTGGAATGACCGCGTCGCAGCAGCCGGCGTGCCCCTCAGCCGGCTGGATCGGCGAGCGCGGCAACGGGCATCAGCGACCGCGCCTCGTAGATGCCGCGATGGCCCGGGGAGACCGTGAACACGACGGTGGTGCCAACCCCGATGCGCCGGCTCCCGTCCGCCACGGCGGTGGCGTGGAACCCGTAGCTCGTGCCGCCGTCCTCCTCGACCGCGCCGAGGCCCCGGGCGGGGTCGAACGACGTGACGCGCCCGCGGTGGGGCCCGTTGGACGGGACCGGGCCGGTCACCTCAGTGGACGATCTTGGACAGCGGGATCTCCAGAATGTCGCTCGCCCCCTGGTCGCGCAACGCCGGGATGAGGATGTTGATGTCAGACTTCGCCACCACGGTCTCGAGCGCGAAGGCGCCGCCCCCCGAAAGCTCCGAGATCGTCGGGGCGCGCATGGCGGGGAGCACGGCGAGAACCTCGTCGAGGTGCGACGCTTCGACGTTGAGCTTGACGAGCACTTTGCCCCGCGCCTCGAGCGTGCCCTGCAGCAGGGTGAGGATCTGCTCCATGGCGTGCAGCTTGTCGGGGTCCGCCGCCGCCGAGGGGTTGGCAATCAGCTCGGTGTGGGACACCAGGAGCGTCTCGATCACCCGCAACCCGGCGGCGCGCAAGGCGCTGCCGGTCTCGGTCATGTCGACGACGGCGTCGGCGATGTCGGGCACCTTGGCTTCGGTTGCGCCGTAGGAGAGCGCGATGTCCGCATCGATCCCGTGCGCCTCCAGGGCTCGGCGGGTCAGCTCGGGGTACTCGGTGCTGACGCGCAGGCGGCCCGGGCGATCGGCCACGGAGGCGGCCAGCTCGGCCAGGTTGTGCGCTGGTGAGTCCGCTCCGACGGCTAGGACGACCCGGGCGGGGTTGGCCGTGGCCTTGGAGTAGCTCAGCTCACCGAGGGAGACGACCTTGCTCCCCCGCTCCTCGATACAGTCGCGCCCGGTAATGCCGAGATCGAAGAGCCCGTCGGCCACGTAGACCGGGATCTCCTGGGGACGCAGGATGCGTACCTCGTCGATACGGGGGTCGGCGATGGTGGCGCGGTAGGCCACGTCCGAGGCACGACTGACGGCGAGGTCGGCGTCCTCGAAGAGCTGCATGGTGGCGCGTTCGAGCGATCCCTTGGGCAGGACGAGGCGGAGCATGGGGATAGATCTTCGCAGACGCGCCGGCGTGGTCGGGCCGGAGCAGCCCCGATGGGGCAAGCTGGGATGGTGCCGCCTCCCTACGACGCCCGCAACTTCCTCCAGCTCCTCGGAATCGACGTGCCCCTGCCCGACGAGGACCGTGATCCGGTCGCCCGCCTGACCGTCACGCACTCGCTGATTGCCGGCACCGGGTTCCTGTGGGCGCCCGTCGTCGTCGCCATGGCTGACGCCTTGTGCGCCTTCGGAGTGAGCCATCATTGGCCCGAGGGGGCGCGCGGCTTCACGACGGTGGACTGCTCGGCCAACTTCATCTCGAGCGCGCAGGAGGGGGAAGAGGTCAGCGCGACGGCGGCGCCGCTGCATCTGGGGCGGACGACACAGGTCTGGGACGCCACGGTGACGAACGAGACGACCGAGCGGTTGATGGCCTCGTACCGATGCACGCAGATCATCTTGTACTGATCGTCTTGTACTGATCGTCTTGGACTGAGAAGCCGGACCGCCTACTCGGCTCCCCGGAGGGCCGTCACGTCGGACAGCTCCGACACGCTCGCGGCGGCGCCTTCGAGGTCCGCGCCGGAGGCCCTGTTGCCACGCCGGAGGCGTTCGCTCCACGTGCTCTGGTCGTAGCGAGCGGGCATGGAGCGTTCCATGAACTCGCGCAGGACGCGCACGAAGCGCGCCGGGTCGGTGTGGTGCGGAAAGTGCCCCGCCTCGTCGAAGATCTCGAACTCGCTCCCCGGCATCACCGCGTGGATCAAGCGACCGTGGCCCAGCGGGATGATGGCGTCCCGCCGCCCCCACACCACCAGTGTGGGGATGCCCTCGGCCAGATAGGCCCGGTCCACCATGGTGATGACCTGGCCGTTCCAGTCGACGCTGGAGCGGAGTGTGCGCAAAATGGCCATGCGGGCCTCTGTATTGGGCAGGGCATCGAATACGGCCAGGATCTCCTCGGCGTCGCGCCCGAGCGCCGTGTCGAAGATGCGCAGCAATTCGGCACCCAGGCGGCTGGCGAACCGGATCGGGGGGAGACCGAGAAACGGCATCAGGACTTCGATGCCGGGCACGGCGGCCGCGCGGAGTAGGGGACTGACCGTCCGGCCCACTCCCCCGCTGCCCACGAGCACCAGCCGCTCGCAACGATCGGGGAATTGGTACGCGAACTGCGCCGCCACGCCGCCACCCAGCGAATGCCCGACCACTGTGACCCGGTCGACCTGCAGAACGCTCAAGAGGTCGCGCATGCCGTTGGCAAAGCCGGCCACCGAGTAGTCGGCCCTCGGTTTCTCGGACCGCCCGTGGCCGAGGAGATCCGGGGCGATGACGGTGTGGTGCTCGGCCAGTTGCTCGACGACCGGTCGCCACGTATCGGAGCTGTCGCCGATGCCATGGATGAGGAGGAGGGCCGGCCCCGAGCCGGCCTTGACATAGGCGCGCCGATAGCCGTGGATGGTCACGTACTGCACGGTGAATGCGCCCTCGCGCCGGACGCCGGGCCGATGGCGGATCTCCACCGGGTCGACCGGACCGACGCTCCCGAGCCCGTCCGTATCCGTCGTCTCCGCCGTGGGCGACATCCCACCCATGCCGATCTCCCGTGCTGGTCCCCTACTGGGCCGGTGCCCTCCACGGTACGAGGAGGACGTGTCCGGCCGGTGTCGACCCTGTGAACTGCCGATGAATGGCCTGCCCTGGGCCACCGCCCCTACGAGAGCGGGCCGCTCCGGAGGAGCCGCACCATCTCGATACCCGTCAGCGCCGCCTCTCGCCCCTTGTTGGACTCGTCCGCCAGCGATCGCACCAGGGCCTGCTCGAGGGTGTCCGTCGTCAGGACCCCGAAGACGACCGGCACGCCGGTGGCCAGCTGCACCTGTTGGATCCCGGCCGCGCATTGTCCGGCCACGAAGTCGTAATGGCCCGTGTCACCGCGGATGACCGCTCCCAGACAGAGCACCGCATCCACCCTCCCGGCCCCCGCGAAGGCACGGGCGACCAGCGGCACTTCGAACGCACCGGGGGCCCAGGCCACGGTGACGTCACGGCGGTCCGTCCCCGCCCTGTTCAGAGCGTCGAGCGCGCCATTGAGCAACCGCAGTGTGATGCCGCCGTTGAACTCGGCGCAGGCGATGCCGACGCGCAGCCCGGTCCCGTCCGCCGAACCCTGCAGGCTGGCCCCGACGCGCGATGCCACATCGTCGAACGCGCCGTCCGGCAGCGCGACCAGGTCGGACCCGGCCATCAGGACGTACGGGCGCTGTCCGGGCGCATCTGGGAGCGCAACGAGGTCTGGTTCACGCCCTCACTGTGGCACAGGAGCACGTCACAGGACGTCGTCGAGCCCGTGCAACAGGTGGCCCATCCGCTCGCGCTTCGTGCGGAGATAGGCGATGTTCTCCGGGTTGGCGGAGGTCTCCAGTTGGACGCGCTCGGTGATGTCGAGGCCGAAGCCCTCGAGTCCGCCGTACTTGACGGGATTGTTCGTCATGAGACGCATGGTCGTGACGCCCAGGTCGACCAGCATCTGGGCGCCGATGCCGTACTCGCGGCTGTCCACCGGGAGGCCTTGCTGCAGGTTGGCGTCGACGGTGTCATGCCCCTCCTCCTGCAACTGGTAGGCGCGGATCTTGTGGCCGAGACCGATGCCGCGGCCCTCGTGGCCCCGCAGGTAGATGAGGACGCCCCTCCCCTCCCGTTCGATGAGGTCGAGCGCGGCCTGCAGCTGGGGGCCGCAATCGCAGCGCAAGGAGCCGAAGACGTCGCCCGTCAGGCACTCGGAGTGGACCCGGACGAGCACGTCGTCGGTTCCGGCCACGTCGCCCATGACCAGCGCCAGGTGCTGCTCGTTGTCCAGCACCGACTCGTAGACATACGCCCGGAACTCCCTGTTCTCGGCCGGGATGCGCGCCTCGGACACGAGACGGACGAGCTTCTCGTTCTGGCGGCGGTAGCGGATGAGGTCCGCGATGGAGATCAGCGGCAGGTCGTACTTCTTGGCGAAGCGCTCCAGATCCGGGAGGCGGGCCATCTCGGACTTGTCCTCGGTCACGATCTCGCAGAGAACGCCTGCCGGGGAGAGCCCGGCGGCCCGGCTCAGGTCCACCGTCGCCTCCGTGTGACCGGCGCGCTTGAGCACGCCACCGGTGCGGTAGCGCAGCGGGAAGATGTGGCCGGGCCGGTTGAGGTCGGTGGGGCGGGTGCCGGGGTCGATCAGCCCGGCGATGGTCGCCGACCGGTCGGCCGCCGAGATGCCGGTGGTGGTGCCGTGGCGGTAGTCGACGCTCACCGTGAAGGCGGTGCGTTGCGCCTCCGTGTTGGCCGTGACCATGAGGGGCAGGTCGAGCGCGTCGGCCCTCTCGGGAAGGAGTGGTGCACAGATGACCCCCGAGGTGTGGGTCAGGAAGAAGGCGATGTTCTCCGGCGTCGCTGCTTCTGCCGCCATGACGAGGTCGCCCTCGTTCTCACGGTCCTCGTCGTCGACGACGACGGCCATGCCCAGACCCCTGATCGAGTCGATGGCCTCCTGGACTGTCGAGAATCCCATCAGGCGGCCACCTCAACTCGAAGATCCTCACCCAGCTGCTCTATCGACACCAGCCTGCCTTTCCACACGTCACCAATTGTGCCAGCCCCGGGGCCCGCGAAAATCGGGCGTCCGTCGTCACCTCCGAACAGCAGGGGCGCCAGGTACAGGACGTAGCGGTCGACCAGGCCCGCGGCGTGGAAATCGTGGGCCACGCGTGCCCCACCCTCCACCAGCAGCTGCAGCACGCCCCGGCGTCCCAACTCGGTGAGGATCTCGCCCAGGTCACCTGAGAGCTCCAGCGCCGGCTGCACCTTGGCGTCGGCGGGCGCCTTGCCGAGCACGACCCGGAGGGGCTGCTCCCGCTCCACCCCGTCATGGAGCCGGACCGTGAGCTCGGGGTCGTCCGCCCGCACGGTGCCGGCCCCGACCAGCACGGCGTCGGATCGGGAACGGAGTCGATGGACGTCCTGGCGCGCCGCCTCGCCCGTGATCCAGCGGCTGGTGCCATCCGGCGCGGCGGTGCGCCCGTCGAGGCTGGCGGCCATCTTGAGGACCACCCAGGGCTGCCCCGTCGCGCGGTGCTTGCGGTAGGGAGCCAGCTGCTCGGCGACCTCATCGGCCGCCACACCCACGGTGACCTCCAATCCGGCCGCACGCAACGCGGCCAGGCCGCGGCCGGCGACCTGGCCGTCGGGGTCCTCGATGCCCACCACGACCCGGGCCACACCGGCCTCGATGATGGCGTCCGTACAGGGCGGGGTGCGTCCGTGGTGGGCGCACGGCTCGAGCGTCACGTACAGCGTGGCGCCCCGAGCGGCCGCGCCCGCCTCGAGGAGCGCCGCCGCTTCGGCGTGGAGCCCTCCGGGGGGTGCGGTCGCCCCGGCGAACACGGTGCCGCCGTCCGCCGCCGAGTCCGGTGGCACGATCACGCAGCCCACCCAGGGGTTGGGCGCCGTGGTCGACCGGACTGTTGCGGCGTGCGCCAGCGCTCGGCGCATGTGCTCCATGTCGTCCATGTCATCCATGGGGGCTCAGGTCCCTCGCCCGGGGTGGATCCCCGGCTCTGTGGCGCCAATAATAGAACACGTTTCAGTTTCTGTCGAGAGCGCCTGGTCAGTGCGTCGAATCGATGGCAGTCATGCCTGGTCGAGGACATCGATCAGGCCCGTCACGTCGGCGATGAGTGCCGTCGGGGAGGCGGCGGCGAGCGTGGCCTCGTCGTGGGCCCCGCTCAGGACGCCGATCACCGCACCGGCGCCGGCGGCGTGCCCCGCCTCGAGGTCGCTCACCGTGTCGCCCGCCACCGCCACCGCGCCCGGGTCGCCGACGCCCAGTCGGGCCATGGCGCCGAGAATGAGGTCAGGTGCGGGACGGCCGCGGCCCACGTCCGCCGGAGAGAGCACCAGGTCGATTTCGGCACGCCAGCCCAAGGCATTGAGCACCGCATCGCGGGTCGAGGGCGCGAATCCCGTGGTGAGGCAGACCCTGACTCCCCGGGAGCGCAGGTCACGCAGGACCTGGAGGGCACCGGGGATCTCGCTGACGTCGCCGGCCGCGACGATCGCCTCGTAGGCGGCGGCGAAGGCGGCCGTGGCCTCCCTCGCCTCGTCCGCGCCGAACAGCTCGGCGAACACGTCCGACTTCGACCATCCCATCGTCTGGTGCACGACGACCTCGGCCTCCTCGTAGAACCTGCTCCCGGGCGTGACGCCCACGGCGGCGAGAGCGCTCGTGAAGGCGGATTCGACTGCTCCGTCGTCGCTCACGGTCGTGCCTGCCATATCGAGGCAGGCCAGTGCGAAGCGTCCGATCATGTGTCCCCTCTCATGCTGTCGCTCCCGCCGCCTGCAGCGTGTCGGCGGCGATGGCCGGAGAGCACGTCATGCCGCGCCCACCGGGACCCGTCACCAGCCACACACCGGGCTCCACCTCCTCACGCAGGCAGACGTCGCCGTCGAGACATTGCGCGTAGATCCCCTCCCAGCGACGCTGCACGGGAGGGAGCTCCGTGCCGAGGATGCGACGGGCCCGGTCGAGGAGCTCGAGGGTCGGGTCCTCGGACAGTGCGAAGTCGAACGGCTCCCCGTAGGCGTGTGTGTCGCCGATGGTCAATCCGCCGTCGGGCCGCTGGACCATGAGGAGCTGCAAGTGGTGCGCTGCCGCGATCGGGCTCTGTTCGCCGAGTTGGGCCAGTGGCGCCGACTCGTACGCCGGGTAGTAGCGCAGGGAGTCGGCATCGGCGAGCGACGTGGTCAGTGTGGCCGCGTAGGGAGTGGTCTGCAGCATCTGCAGCCGGACCCGGCGCAAGCGGGCCGCCAGGGCATTGGACCCGGGAAGCTGGTCGTAGGCGGCGCCCGTGGCGAGCACGACCAGGTCTCCCTCCCAGCGTGTGCCCGCCGTGTCGCGCAGCGCGTGCGGTTCGGCGGCGACCACCCGGCATCCCGGATGAAAGCGGTAGCGCTTCCCGTGCACGGCCGCGATGTGGGCGCGCAGGGCCCCTAGCGCATGGCGTGGCTCGACCACGGCGTCCTCCGTGCAGTGCAGCGCGCCGTCGACGTGGCCCTGCACTGCGGGGTTGCAGGCGCGCACCTGGTCGGGCTCCAGGAACGAGATGGAGCGCTCCGACGCATGGTGATGCCGGGCAAAGGTCTCCATGACGGCGCGCGCGGCGCCGTCGCCCGCGATGGTGAGGGAACTCATCGGCCGGAAGCCGATGCCGGGCACCGAAGCGCCGACCTCCTCCCAGCGGCGGCGGGCGCGGCGTGCCACCTCGAGCTCGGCGCCCGAGCGCCGTCCACTGACCCACACGAGGCCGAAGTTGCGCACCGACGCGCCGGTGGGCCCCGCGTCGGCCTCCAGTTGGTCCACGGAGAATCCAGCCTCCACCAGCTCGAGCGCGTGCCAGGTGCCGATGATGCCGCCCCCTGCGACGATGGCCCGGCCGCGGTCGCCGCTCATCGCCGGGGGACGGTCATGTCCCGAGCGTCGTCACCGGTCACCGGCGGCCGCGCGCGCCGCGGCCCGGATGGCGTCGGCGGCCTCCCACGGTCGCGGGTGGCCGAAGATGGCGCTGCCGGCCACCAACACATTGGCTCCGGCCGCCACGGCGACCGGAGCAGTGGCGTCGTCGATCCCGCCGTCGACCTCGATGTCGAGGGCGAGGTCGCCCGCCTCGACCTCGGCGCGTGCCTGCGTCACCTTCGCCATGACGTCCGATATGAAGCTCTGGCCGCCGAAACCGGGGAAGACGGTCATGCACAGGAGAAGGTCGATGTCACGCAGGTAGGGCCGCACCGCGTCGAATGACGTGTCCGGATTGAGCGCCAAACCGGCCCGCAAGCCGAGGCTGCGCATCTGGGTGATGAGCTCGTCGGTGTTTCCTATCTCGACGTGCACCGTGCAACCGTCCGCCCCGGCGTCGGCGAAGTCCTTCAGGTAACGCCCCGGTTCGGTCATCATGAGGTGGCAGTCGAAGAACAACGGCGTATGTCGCCGGAGCGACGCCACCACCGGCGGCCCGATCGTCACGTTCGGAACGAAATGCCCGTCCATCACGTCGACGTGGAGCCAGTCCGCCGCGGGTGCCACCTCCCCCACCTGCTCGGCCAACAGGCCGAAGTCGGCCGAGAGCAGCGACGGCGCAATGCGAAGAGCGCCGGCGCGACCGGGGTCATGGCCGGATGTCCTGGACCGCGCCTCCATGACTCCCCGCCGCTGCTCAGCCGAAGCGGGCCCAGCAGAGGATGCGCCGGAACCCGTAGAAGTACGGCTCGCGCTCGCCGAGCTCTTCGATCAGTCGCTCCCGGTAGCGCTCCACGAAGGTGTCGAAGAGCCCAGGGCTCAACCGCGTGCGATATGGCGTCAGGAGGGTGCCCATGACCCATTCGACGACCTCGCCCGTCGACTCGAGCTCGTGACCGTAGACCTCCATGCGCACGACCTGATCCTTCGCCCCCAACTCGTAGAGGAGATCGGCGTAGAGCTCCGGCGAGAGCACGAAGCGACCGCGGTCTTCGGGGACGTCCCCGTAGAGCGCATCAATGAACGGGGGCTCGTTCGCCACCGCCTGTGCCAGCAGGTGTGAAGGATGGCGGAAGTTGGCCGGCACCTGAAAGGCCAGCTGCCCATCGAAGCCGAGGGCGGTGCGCATCCGCGCCAAGAGGTTCAGGTGGTCGTCGATCCACTGGAGCGACGCGTTGGCGAACACCAGGTCGAGCCCTTCGTCGAGCCACGTCGAAATGTCGCCCTGCTTGAACGACAGCCCCGCCACGTCGGCGTAGGCCGACTGGGCCCGGGCCAGCATGGCCGGGGACGAGTCGATCCCGACCGTCCGCTGTGCCGCCATCTCCTCGTGCAGGATCTTGGTCAGGTCCCCCGTGCCGCAGCCGAGGTCGACGATCCGGCCACCCGGGACGGGATGGCACAACGTCAGCAGGTCGTCGAAGGGCTGCTGGCGTTCCGAGCGGAACCGCTCGTACTGGTCGGGGCTCCACCCGTCGATCGGAGTCACGGTCACCAACGACATGTCTAGTCCGTCCCGAGACGCTCGCCGACCGCAGGCCGCGCGCCGCGCAGCCAGTCCTCGGCTGACATGGGAGAACGGCTCTCGGGCTGCACCCGTTGCAGCACCAGGCCTCCACTGCCCGTCGCGACCACCGCACCGACGAGGGAGCCGGGTGGGCGCTCGCCGGCGTCGTGCTCGCCCGGGTCGAGCGCGACGTCGAGCACCGTCAGCCGCTTCCCCCGGAACGTCGTCCAGGCTCGGCCGAGACGCACGACCCGCTTGAGGTCGACGGCCGTTCTGGTCCAGTCGAGGTTCAGGTCCTCGTTGGTGATCTTTTCCGCCATGGTGACCTCGCCCTCTTGGGGCACGGGGTCGGGTAGCCCGGAGACTCCGTGCGACAGCGCGTCCACCACCAGTGCGCTGGCCACCGTCACGAGCTCGATGCGCAACGCGGCGAGCGTGATGTCGTCGTCCAGCGGCACCGTGCGAACGGCGTACACCGGACCGGTGTCGAGTCCTTCTTCGACCTTCATCAGGCAGACGCCCGTTTCGCGATCACCGGCGAGGATGGCGCGCTCGACGGGCGCGGCGCCGCGCCAGCGAGGGAGGAGCGAGAAGTGCAGGTTCACCATCGGGATCTGCTCGAGCAGCCGGGCCGGGATGATGCGGCCGTAGGCCACCACGACCGCGAGCTCCACCCCGGCGGACGTCAGGTCATTCATGTCGTGGGTCACCGCCAACCCGAGCGCGGTGGCGGCCGCCTTGACCGGGCTCGGTGTCTCCGCTTTGCCGCGGCCGCGGCGGCGGTCGGGGCGCGTGACGCACAGGGCGACGTCGTGGCCGGCGTCGACCAGCGCGCGCAGCGGCGGCACGGCCACGTCCGGGGTGCCGAGGTATGCCAGGCGGGCCACCCGCTCACCGTAGGGCAGACGGCATCTTCCCGACGACGTACGGGAGGCCCGGCCCGAGGCCGGCGTCAGCGGGTGAAGAGGTTGGCGAGCCCGTCCGGGTCGTTCGCCGGCAGGTCCAGCATGCGGCCGCGGAGGATCTTGAGCGCTTCCTTGCGCTGGTCCTCGTTGAGGCGTTCCACCAGCAAGATGCCGTCCAGGTGGTCGAGCTCGTGCTGGAACACCCGCCCTTCGAGCTCGGAAGCCTCGATGGACAGCTCGTTGCCGTCGAGGTCGAGGCCGACCAGGTGCACGGCGTTCGGCCGCACGATGTCCCAACTGAGGCCCGGGATGGACAGGCAGCCCTCGTCGTAGGTCCACTCCCCGTCGCTTTCGACGATCCGTGGGTTGATGACGGTGCGAATGCCGTCACCCACGTCGTAGACGAATATGCGGCGCTGCACCCCCACCTGGTTGGCGGCCAGCCCCGTTCCGGGGGCGTCGTACATCGTCTCGATCATCGAATCGACCAGGCTGACCACCGCGCCGTCGATGTCGTCGACGTCCCTAGTGCGCTCCTTGAGCACGGGGTCGCCGTACTGGCGGATGGTCAGGCTCGACATGGACGGCATCTTACCGGCGCTCCCTCGGATTCCCGATCCGGGCCCGAGGCCGGCCCCTGCCCGCTCTGCTCAGAGCGAGACGGGGTCGACCTCGACGCGAAGGCCCCGCCCGGGCGGACGGGGAGTGCGGGCCAGCACGTCACAAAGGGGATCATGGGTGCCGGCGCGCAGGAGGAACCGGTCGTCGCCGAGCGAGACCACCGAGAGGGAGGGGCCCTCCGCTGCGGGGCCCTCCACGGCGAGCCCATCGCCGGACCCGGCCTCGACCTCCCGGCGCAACGACTCGGCATAGGCGGGGGCGAGCGCGCCCGAGACCACGGCCAGCGCAGCGAAGGGGGGCAACGCGGAGGCGCGGCGGATCGCCGCTTCCTCGGCCAGCACCGCCGTCGGCTCGCCCAGCGCGATCGCCTGCAGCAAGGGGTGGTCGGGCACCCGCGTCTGGGCCTGCATGCGCGCCCAGGGTGCCCCGGTCCCGCGCGCCCCGACCAGGCGGGCGGCCCGGACGAACAGGGCCAGGGTGTCCTCGGTCGAGGAGAGCCGAGGGGCCAGCAGGTGCAGATCGATGTCGAGGAACGCCACGGCGGCGGCACGGCGGACCCTGTGCAGCACCGCCTCGGTTCCGATGAGGACGGGGGTGCCGGGGACCGGCGACGCCACTCCGGCCCCCCGTGGACCAGCCACCTCGCCCACGTCGGCGCCGAGAAGGGCCACCAATTCCTCGCGCAGGCGACTCACGCCGGCGCGCAGGGTCTTCATGCGCAGCCGGCCGCACGCCGCACACACGACCGGCCGCGTCTCGTCGCATCGCGGGCAGCGCAGCACCTCCTCGCCGCGCGGCTGTGCCGCCGCCGCGCCGCAGCGGTCACACCGGGCCAGCTCGCCGCAGTGACGGCAGGCCAGCAGACGGGCGCCGCCAGTGCGGTTGTAGACGCAGACCAGCGGGCCGCGCTCACGCGCCGCGGCGTCGCCGAGCACCAACCGGGCCAGGCGGACGAACTCCTCGGAGAACAGGCCGCTCCGCGGGTCCGCACCGCGACGATCGACCCGCTCCAGGATCGGCCATCCCGCCCGCTCCTCGAGGCGCGTGGAGGCGACCGTCCGCAGCCCGGCCCGGGCGGCGAGCGCCACCGGCGGCACGGGCGACACGAGGAGGCAGGGAGCATGCTCGCGGCTCGCTCGCTCGACCAGCACGTCGACGGCGCTGTACGTCGGGGCGCTCTCCTCGCGGTAGGCCGCGTCGTGGGCATCGAGAACCACCACGGCAGCCAGCCGGGGCACGGGGGCCCAGGCGCCGGCCCGGTTGCCGACAACGACCGGCCAGCCGGCGCGTGCGTGCTCCCAGGTGCTGGCGGTCGGACACCCCCGGCGTTCCAGCCGTGCCGTGAGTCGCGCCGCCCACCCCGACGACGGGACGAGCACCAGCACACTCCCGGCGCGGGCGCGCACGCCCGGATCCCCCACCACGGACAGCACGAGCTCGATCGGATCGGTCAACGGGGGCTGACGCACGACAGCGACCCCTGCCTGCGCCAGGTCGAGATCGCCGGGCCGGCTCGGCGCGGCACCACGGGATCCGGGAGCCTCCGTCGTGGCGGGCATGCTCGGCTCCGGTGGTGCCGGCGGCACCGGCAGGGTGCGCACGATGGCCTCGGGCGACGCGATCCGCAGGAAGAACGACGCCGGCCCGGCCCAACGCCACGCGGCCCACTCCGCCAGCTCCACGAGGCTCGGCGGTGGTCCCCAGCCCAACCACGACTTGAGCGGCAGCAGATCGACACCGGCGGGAGTCCCCGCATCGTCGTCGACCACCCAGCCCCGAACCGTCCGCCCATGGAACGGTGCCCGCACGCGCGTGCCGACCTGCACGTCGTCGCCCCAGCCCGCCGGAACGGAGTAATCGAACGTCTTGGCCACGGCGGCCACCTCGGTCCGCACGCGCACCACACGGGTCGCGGCGGCGACCACGCCCTCTTGCCTCATGAGGTCACTGCCACCGGACGACGGCTCCCCTCAGGGGAGCGATCGTGCGCTCAGAGTCCCAAGGCGGCCCGCAGGTCGTCCACCCGCGGGGTGGCCTCCCACGTGAACTCCTTCTCCGAGCGTCCGAAGTGCCCGTAGGCCGCCGTCTTCTTGTAGATCGGGCGGCGCAGGTCGAGGTCGCGACCGATGGCGGCGGGGCGAAGGTCGAACAGCTCGCGCACCGCGTCCGCGATCTTCTCGGGGTCGACGGTCTCGGTGCCGAAGGTCTCCACGAGCAACGAGACGGGATGGGCGACACCGATGGCGTAGGCCACCTGGACCTCGCAACGCCTGGCGGCGCCGGCGGCCACCACGTGCTTGGCCACCCAGCGCGCCGCGTAGGCCGCCGAACGATCGACCTTGGAGGGATCCTTCCCGGAGAAGGCACCGCCGCCGTGGCGGGCCATCCCGCCGTAGGTGTCCACGATGATCTTGCGACCCGTCAGCCCCGTATCGGCGTGCGGTCCGCCCAGTTCGAAGATGCCGGTCGGATTGACGAAGATGCGCAGCCCGTCGGTGTCCAAGTCCGTCGGCAGGAGCGGGTTGATCACGTGCTCGGTGAGGTCCGGCCGCAGCTGCTCCTCGAGGTCGATCCCCCCCGCATGCTGGGTCGAGATCAACACGGTGTCGATCCCCACCGGGCGGCCATCCTCGTACACGACCGAGACCTGGGTCTTGCCGTCGGGGCGCAGGTACGGCACCGTCGCCGCGCGCCGCACCTGGGCCAGGCGCTCCGAGAGGCGGTGGGACAACCAGATCGGCAGCGGCATCAGGTCCGGCGTCTCGTCGCAGGCGTACCCGAACATCATCCCCTGGTCCCCCGCGCCCTGTGCGTTGAGGACGTCCTCGCCGCCCTTGCCACTCCGCAATTCGAAAGCGGCATCGACGCCTTGGGCGATGTCCGGGGACTGCGCGTCCAGCGACACCAGCACACCGCACGTCTTGCCGTTGAAGCCGTAGGCGTCGTTGTCGTACCCGATCTCACAGACCGTGTCGCGCACGAGGGCCGGAATATCGACGTAGGTGGACGTCGTGACCTCGCCGGCCACGATCACGAGGCCGGTCGTCAGCAAGGTCTCACAAGCGACCCGGCTCGCCGGATCGCCTGTGAGCATCGCATCGAGCACGGCGTCGGAAACCTGGTCGGCCATTTTGTCGGGGTGGCCCTCGGTCACCGATTCCGAGGTGAATATGGTTCTCACGTGGTGCTCCGCTTCTCGTTGTGGTGGTCGATCACACTATCCAATACGGCATTTGCCACTGCATCCTTGGAGGTCAGCGGGATTTCCTGGGCGCTCCCGGAGGCCCCCAGGATCACGACCGCGTTGGTGTCGTGGTCGAAGCCGGTGCCCGGAGCGCTCACGTCGTTCACGACGAGAAGGTCGACGCCCTTGCGGGCCAGCTTGCGCCGCCCCCGCTCCAGCGCGTCGTGCGTCTCCGCCGCGAATCCGACCAGGACCTGTCCCGGTCGGCGGCGGGCCGCCAGCCCGGCGAGGATGTCCGGGGTCGGCTCCAGCACCAGTTCGGGAAGACCTTCCTCCTTGGAGAGCTTCTGCGCCGTCGATCCCTTCGGGCGGAAGTCGGCCACCGCCGCAGCCATCACCACGACGTCGGCTCCTTCGGCCGCGGCACCGACCGCGTGCTCCATGTCGGCCGCCGTCTCGACATCGACCCGCGTCACCGCGCGCGACACGTCGGAAGGAAGGCCGAGAGGCGAGGAGGTCACGAGCGTGACAGTCGCGCCGCGGCGGGCGGCGGCGATCGCGATGGCGTGGCCCTGCTTGCCCGACGAGCGATTCGTGATGAACCGCACGGGATCGAGCGGCTCGCGCGTGCCGCCCGCGCTGACCACGACGTGGACCCCGTGCAGATCGCGCCGGACGCCACGGCCCAGCAGTTCGAGGACGCGCGCCACGATCACGCCCGGATCGGCCAGGCGGCCCTCGCCGGAGTCGCCTCCGGCCAGCCGTCCGCTCTCGGGAGGGATGATCTCGACACCGCGTCGCTCCAGGGTGGCGAGGTTCTCGCGCACGGACGCGTGCTCCCACATTTCGGTGTGCATGGCCGGGCAGACGATCACGGGCGCCCGAGTGGCCAGGAGCGTGGCGCAGAGGAGATCGTCGGAGAGCCCGGCTGCGTAACGAGCGAGGGTGTGCGCCGTCGCCGGCACTATGACCACCAGATCTGCCTGCTGGCCCAGTCGGGTGTGGGGAATGGGTGAGGCCTCGTTCCACAGGGACCGTTGCACGGGCTCGGACGCCAGTGCCGAAAAGGTCACGGGACCGACGAAGCGCGTGGCCTCGTCGGTGAGGACCGGTGTGACGTGCACGCCGGCGTCGACGAGTTGCCGGCAGACCTCGACAGCCTTGTACGCGGCGATGCCACCGCACACGCCGAGGACCACGCGTGGTGCAGCGGGACCGTGGTCAGCGTTCACGGGCGAGTCCTCGATTCCGGGGTCTCCAGCCATCGGCGCCGCCACCGCGCCCTGGGGTCGAGCGCCTAGCTCGCAGTCGGGTCGTCGCCCCCGACGTCGAGTACCTCGATCACGTCGACGGTCTCGGACTCGTCGGCACCGGACTCGGCGCCGGCGAGCAGTCCCGCCTCGGCCGCATCGGCGATGGCGGCGGCCAGGGCCGCCTCCTCCTCGGGGTCGGGGCGGCTGTAGGTCGCCTTGCCCGCTGCGATCTCCTCGAACGCGATGGAGACGGGCTTGCCCGACACGGACGCCACCTGGGGTGGGACCACCTTGCCCAGACCCTCGCCGAGACTGTTGTAGTACGAGTTCACCTGGCGGGCGCGGGCCGAACCGAGAGCGACGAGGGTGAACTTTGAGTCCACCTTGTCCAGCAGATCCTCAATAGGTGGGTCCATGAGCGTGTGGCGGCCTTGGGCCATCAGGATTCCTCCGGGTTCGCGGCGCGCAACGCAGCCGTTCGGGTGCGTTCAACTATAGCCGTCAGTTCGGCCAGCGCCCGACCAAGGTCGTCATTGACAACCGTGTGAGCTGCAATTTCGGTGGCTCGCTCCACCTCGGCGCGTCCGAGCTCCACTCGTCGCCGGATGTGCTCGGCATCGTCACCACGCGCCGCCAGCCGCTCGGCCTGCACCTCGGGCGACGGTGGGAGCAGCAGGATCACCGTCGCATCAGGACGCTGGGCCAGCACCTGCTCGGCCCCCTGGACATCGATCTCGAGCAGGACGTCGGTGCCCGGCGGCGGATCGGGGATGGGCGTCCCCATCAGGTAGTCGAGGAACTCGGCCCACTCGAAGAACCCTCCCTGGGCCACCGCCTTCTCGAAGGTCGGGCGGTCGACGAAGACGTAGGCGTTGCGCTCGCGCTCGCCGGGCCGTGGTTTCCTGGTGGTCCAGCTACGGCTGAGCCAGAGCGATGGATCCTGCGCTGTCAGCGCTGCAGCAACCGTGCCTTTCCCGGCCCCACCAGGGCCGATAAGCACGAAGATGTGCGGCGCTGTGATCTTGGGTTCAGCGTGCAGTCTCTTTGAGCAGCGCCTCGCGCTGCTTGGCTCCGAGCCCCTGGAGCCTCCGGCTGTCGCTGATGCCGACGGTCTCCATCAGACGGCGTGCCTTGACCTTGCCCAGACCGGGCAGGGATTCCAGAACGGAGACCACCTTCATCTTTCCGATGGTCTCGTTGGAGTCCGCCTCCTGGAGGAGGTCGGCCAACGACAGGTTGCCCATCTTGAGCTTGTCCTTGACCTCGGCCCGCTCACGGCGAACCCTGGCAGCCTTTTCGAGTGCAGCTGCGCGCTGCTCTGGAGTGAGTGCGGGAGGTTGCGGCATGGCGAGACCATAGCGCCTCAGCCAGGGCCGTTCATACCCATTTGCCCTCTTCAGCCCAGTGCCGCCGCCAATTCGTGGTTCAGCGAGCGTGCGCTGTCCCGCAAGGCGGCGGCATCCGGACCCTCGTTCAGGAGTCCGCGGGAGCTGCTCGGCAGCACGGTCCCGGGCCTGCAGCCGGCAAAACGCGCGGCCACGTCGGCGGGTCCGGCACCCTGGGCTCCCAACCCGGGCGCCAGAATTACGCCCCCGAGCTGGGACAACGCGAATTCCGACGGCTCCAACGTCGCCCCGATGACGGCGCCCACCGTGCCCGCCAGGACCTCGGGGGAGCTGTTGAGGTCGGCGATCTCGGCCAGGAGCATGTCCTCGACGGCCGAGCCGCCGGCCGTGACGGCCTGCTGCAGGTCTCGGCCCTCGGGGTTGGAGCTACGGGCCACCACGAGCACGCCTCTCCCATTGGCCGACGCCAGATGGACCAGGGGCGCCAGTGCACCCAGGCCGAGATAGGGGTGGACCGTCACGGCGTCGGCGGCCAGCGGGCTGGCATCGCCCAGCCAGGCGTCGGCGTAGGCCGCCGCGGTGGAGTCGATGTCGCCCCGCTTGGCATCGGCGATGACGATGAGGCCGGCGGCCGTCGCCTCGGCGATGAGGCGCTCGAGTTCCGCCAGGCCGGCGGAGCCGTGCCGCTCGAAGAAGGCGACCTGCGGCTTGACCACACCCACCACGCCGGCGAACCCCTCCACGCAGGTGGCACAGAACGAGCGCAGACCCTCGGCGGTGTCGCGCAAGCCCCAGGCTTCGAGCAGCGCCGCCGACGGATCGATTCCCGCGCACAGTGGACCCGTTCTGGCGACCGCGGCGGCCACCCGGTCTCCGAAGCTGTCAGCCATGTTGTCCTCCTTCGTGTCGCGACCGTACGACCGCGCCCGTCGCAACGGGTCCGCCCTGAACGCCTCCGGCTCCGCCGACGCGCTGTCGCACGCTGTTTCGGATCTCGCCCACTGAGGTGGCGTGGCGGTCGCACCACCGCTCCACTTGACGGAGCACCTTCCACGGCGCCCTCGGGTCCCTGAACGTGGCGGTGCCGACCTGGACGGCATCGGCACCGGCCAGGAGCAACTCGACGGCGTCGTGTCCCGAGAAGACACCGCCCACGCCGACGATCGGCAGCTCGGGGAAGGCCGACCGGCATTCCCACACGGCGCGCACCGCCACCGGGTGTACTGCGCCACCGGAGAGCCCGCCCCCGCCGGCGCCGAGGACGGGCAGGCCCGACTCGGTGTCGAGCGCGAGCCCCAGCAGCGTGTTCACGAGGGTCAACCCGTCAGCGCCGCCCTCGACCGCGCCGGTGGCGATCTCCACCAGGTCCGGCACGTTCGGGCTGAGCTTGGCCCAGCGCGGCAGGCCGCAGGCAGTGGCCTCGAGGACCCGGGACGTCGCCTCCGCCGAGTGGGCGAACATGCGCGAACGGTCCTCGACGTTCGGGCAGCTGACGTTGACCTCGAGCGCACCGATGCACGAGCCGGCCGGCGAGGAGGCGGCCGCCGCGACGATCTCGGCCGCCCGCGCGTAGTCCGAAACCGAGCGGCCCCAGATGCTCACGACGACGCGCGCGCCGGTTTCGTCCAGTGCCGGGAGGTCGGCGGCGACCCACGCCGCCAGGCCGGGACCCTGGAGCCCGACGCTGTTGAGCATGCCGGCACCCACCTCGTGCACCCGCGGCGCCGGGTTGCCGGGCCACGGTTCGACCGAGAGCGACTTGACGACGACCGCGCCGAGATCCGCCAACGCGCCGTACTCGGACAGCTCGGTGCCGTGCCCGGACGTCCCCGATGCCGTGAGCACCGGGTTGGAAAGGGCAACGCTCCCGACGCGCGTGGCGAGCGTGGCCGCCCGGCGCGCGTCGGGAGCGGCCCTCACCGGGGGGTACTCCCGGTCATCGGGTGGAGATCCTGGAGCGCGCGCACTGCGAGCGGATGCGCCCGTGCGTCTGCGATGCCGGCGGCGGCCGCCCGCGCCGCCGCGAGGGTGGTCAGGCAGGGCACCTTGTACACCACCGACGCCGTGCGGATGTGCTGGCCGTCGGCCCGGGGACCCAGGCCGCGGGGTGTGTTCACGACCATCTGCACCTTGCCCTGGGCAATGAGCTCGACGGCGTCGGACGCCACGCCCTCCTCCCCCACCTTGGCCACCAGGGTGTCGACGACCAGGCCCTGTGAGCGCAGATATCCCGCCGTCCCCAGTGTCGCCGCCAAGGAGAAGCCCAGCGCGTCGAAGGCCCGGGCCACTTCCAGGCCCGCCGGCTTGTCGCGGTCGGCCAGCGACAAGAAGATGGTGCCCGAATCGGGCAGGCGCGTCCCGGCCGCCAACTGGCTCTTGGCGAAGGCCAGCCCGAAGGTGCTGTCGACACCCATGACCTCACCGGTCGAGCGCATCTCGGGCCCGAGGAGGGTGTCCACCCCCGGAAAGCGGTCGAACGGCAGCACGGCCTCCTTGACGCTCACGTGGTCGAGCACCGGGACCCGGCCAATGACGTCGGGGCGCAGGAGGCCCTCGCGGCGCAGGTCCTCCAGCGTCTGGCCCACCATGACGCGGGAGGCCACCATGGCCAACGGCACGCCGGTGGCCTTCGCCACGAACGGCACCGTCCGGCTGGCCCGAGGGTTGGCCTCGAGCACGTAGACCTGCCCGTCCTTCACCGCGAACTGCACGTTGATGAGGCCGCACACCTCGAGCGACTCGGCGAGCGCCCGGGTGTGACGCTCGAGCTGGTCGACGACGTCCTCACGCAGCGTCTGCGGCGGCAGCGCACACGCGGAGTCGCCCGAGTGGACCCCCGCTTCCTCCACGTGCTCCATGATCCCGGCAATCAGGACTTCGCCGGCGCCGTCGCGCACGGCGTCCACGTCGACCTCGACCGCATCCTCCAGGAACCGATCCACCAACACGGGACGATCGGCGGTGACCCCTCCCTCGCGGGCCAGCGCGCCGGTCGTCATCGACTGCATCACGCGGCGCACGCCGTCGTCGTCGTAGACGATCTCCATGGCGCGGCCACCCAGGACATAGCTCGGGCGGAGCAGGACGGGATAGCCGACCTGCCCGGCGACGGAAAGCGCCTCGGAGGTGGTCGTCGCCGTTCCCCCGGGCGGCTGCGGAATCCCGAGCTCGTGACACAACGCGTTCCAGCGCTCGCGGTCCTCGGCCAGGTCGATGGAGGCAGGGCTCGTGCCGAGCACCAACTCCGGCGGGAGGGACCCCGCCAACTTCAGGGGCGTCTGCCCGCCCAGGGAGACGATGACTCCCGCGACGCTTCCACCTGCCGCCAGCTCGGCGTCGAGCACGTTGGCCACGTCCTCGTCGGTCAGGGGCTCGAAATAGAGGCGGTCCGAGGTGTCGTAGTCGGTCGAGACCGTCTCGGGGTTGCAGTTGATCATCACCGTCTCGTAGCCGGCGTCGCGCAGGGTCATGGAGGCGTGCACGCAGCAGTAGTCGAACTCGATGCCCTGCCCGATGCGGTTCGGGCCCGACCCGAGGATGATCACGCGGGCGCGCTCGGAGGGGCGGACCTCGTCCTCCTCCTCGTACGTGGCGTAGTGGTACGGGGTGAAGGCCTCGAACTCCGCCGCGCAGGTGTCGACCGTCTTGAAGGTCGCCCGCACCCCGTGCGACAGCCGGGCGGCGCGCATGTCCGCCGCGGCCGCGCCGCGCAGGTACGCCAGCTGCGCGTCCGAGAAGCCCAGCCGCTTGGCCCGGCGGAAGTCGGCCGGCCCGAGCGACACCGCGGCCACGATGCGCCGGCGCTCGGCGACGATGCGGACCAACTGCCGGATGAACCAGGGGTCGATGCCGGTCCGGTCGACGACCTCTTCGACCGCGGCGCCCCGGCGCAGTGCCGCCTCCAGCTCGAAGACCCGCTCGGGGGTGGCGACCGCTATGCGCTCGAGGAGCTCCTCCAAGGTGAGCTCGTCGAGCGCAGCCTCGGAGGCATCTGCGTTGAGCCCGGCGCGGCCCTGCTCCAGCGAGCGCAGCGCCTTCTGCAGCGACTCGCAGAAGGTGCGACCGATGGCCATGACCTCGCCGACCGACTGCATCCGGGTCCCGAGCCGTCCGTCGGCACCGGGCAGCTTCTCGAAGGCCCACCGCGGGATCTTGGTCACGACGTAGTCGATGGTCGGCTCGAACGACGCCGGTGTCGCCTTCGTGATGTCGTTGGGGATCTCATCGAGCAGGTAGCCGACGGCCAGCCGGGCGGCGATCTTGGCGATGGGGAACCCGGTGGCCTTCGAGGCCAAGGCCGACGAGCGCGACACCCGGGGGTTCATCTCGATGATCACCCGCCGGCCCGTCGACGGCTCCACGGCGAACTGGACGTTGGAGCCGCCCGTCTCGACCCCCACCCGGCGCAGGCAGGCGAAGGCGTCGTCGCGCATGGCCTGGTACTCCACGTCGCTCAAGGTCTGTGCGGGGGCGACCGTGATGGAGTCGCCGGTGTGCACGCCCATGGCGTCGAAGTTCTCGATGGAGCAGACCACGACGCAGTTGTCCGCAGCGTCGCGCATGACCTCGAGCTCGAACTCCTTCCAGCCGGCGATCGACTTCTCCACCAGGATCTGGCCGACCGGGCTGGCCGCCAGACCCTCGGCGGCGAGCTGGCCGAAGTCCGCCGCGTCCTCGGCGATGCCCGTCCCCTTCCCGCCGAGGATGAAGCTCGGTCGCACCATGATGGGGAAGCCGATGTCGGCGGCGATCTCCTCCGCCTCCTGTAGCGAGTGGGCGAAACCCGAGCGGGGCACCTCGAGGCCGATCTCCTCCATCGCAGCCTTGAAGCGGTCCCGGTCCTCTGCGGTCGAGATCGCGTCGGGCCGCGCCCCGATGACCTCCACCTCGTAGCGCTCCAGGACGCCGAGCTCGACCAGTTGCATGGTCAGGTTGAGAGCCGTCTGGCCGCCGAGCGTCGGCAACAGCGCATCAGGCCGTTCCTTCGCGATGATGGCCGTCAGCACCTCGGGGTCGAGTGGCTCGATGTAGGTCCGGTCCGCCGTGGCGGGGTCCGTCATGATGGTGGCCGGGTTGGAGTTGGCCAGGATCACCCGGTAGCCCTCCTCGCGCAGCACGCGGCAGGCCTGCGTGCCCGAGTAGTCGAACTCACAGGCCTGGCCGATCACAATCGGTCCGGATCCGATGACGAGGATCGACCGCAGGTCGTCGCGGCGTGGCATCAGCGCGTGCCGGCGGCGGTCGAGCGGGTGGGATGGGCCAGCATGAGCCGGCGGAACGCGTCGAAGAGATAGCGGGCGTCGTGGGGCCCCGGAGCCGCCTCCGGGTGATACTGCACCGAGAAGGCCGGTGCGGCCAGGGAGCGGAACCCCTCGATCACGCCGTCGTTGAGGTTGACGTGCGTCGTCTCGGCGTCGGGGATGGACCCGGCCGCCACCGCGTAGTTGTGGTTCTGGCTCGTGATCTCGACCACGCCGGTTTCGAGGCGTTGCACCGGATGGTTGGCCCCGTGGTGCCCGAAGGGCAGCTTGTAGGTCGATCCGCCCAGCGCCGTGGCCAGGATCTGGTGGCCGAGGCAGATGCCGAAGACCGGCACCCGCCCGACGAGGTCGGCCACGGCGGCGGTCGGGCCCGGCAGGGCGGCGGGGTCGCCCGGTCCGTTGGAGAGGAACACGCCGTCGGGCTCGAGCGCCAGCACGTCGTCGGCCACCGTACCGGCCGGGACCACGGTGACGGTGCCGACCGCGGTGAGCAGCTGGACCATGGTCGTCTTGACGCCGAAGTCGTAGGCCACGATGCGCAGGCCGCTGGACGCCCCGGCACCCGTCCCCGGATGCACGCTGGTGTCGCTCGTCGTGACACCCGACACCAGGTCCAGGCCGTCGGTGCCGAGAGCGGCGGCCGCGGCGGCGCGCAGCTCGGCTTCGGGCGCCGTGCCGAAGGCGCACGGGAGCGCACCCGCCCGGCGGACATGGCGCGTCAGGCGCCGGGTGTCGACGCCGGTCAGCGCCGGGATGCCGTGCCGGCGCAGGAAGGGCTCGAGAGCCTCGGTGGAGCGCCAGTTCGACGGCTCGTCGGCCAGGTCGCAGACCACGACCCCCCGGCAGTGCGGAACGAGGGCCTCGTCATCGGCGGCGTTCGTGCCGTAGTTCCCGATGTGGGTGCTGGTGAAGGCGATCACCTGGCCCGCGTAGGACGGGTCCGTGATCACCTCCTGGTAGCCGCTCATGGCGGTGTTGAACACGAGCTCGCCCGTGGCCACGGGCACCACGGCGCCGGCCGCCTCGCCGGCGAACACGCTGCCGTCCGCTGTCACCAACAGCGCGGGCGGCCTGTCGCCGTCGCCGGTCAGCGCTGATTTCGGCATTGCGGTGCTCACCGTTGCGCCGTCGCGTCGATCACGACCGCCTCGCCCCGCAGCACCGTGTGGCGGACCGCCCCGGCAAAGGTGCGGCCGGCATACGGCGTGTTGCGGCTGCGGCTGGCCAACCCCGTCGGGTCCACCACGGTCGTCGCTGCCGGGTCGAAGACACACAGGTTCGCCGTCGCCCCTACCTCGACCGGTCCGCCCTGGGCGCTGTGGCCGGCGCGGCGCGGGTCCGTCGCCGTCAGCTTGGCGATGGCGGCTGGCTGCACGCTCAGCAGAGCGAAGACGCGCTCGGGACCGAGGTGCGGCGAGAGGACCTCCCAGGCGATGGGCAGAGCCGTTTGCAATCCCAACATGCCCGGAGGGGCCTCATCGAACGGTCGGTCCTTCGACTCGGGCGCGTGGGGAGCGTGGTCGGTGGCCACCGCATCGATGGTGCCGTCGCACAGCCCGGCGATGACGGCGGCGACGTCCTCGTCGGTCCGCAGCGGCGGGTTCACCTTGAAGACAGGGTCGTAACCTGCCACCAGCGCGTGGGTGAGCAGCATGTGGTGCGGCGCGGCCTCGGCGGTGACGGGGAGGCCCTCCTCCTTGGCCCGCCGGATCAGGTCGACCGAGCCCGCCGTCGACATGTGGAGGAAGTGCACCGGGGCGCCCGTCAGGCGAGACAGCGCGATGTCGCGGGCGACCATGGATTCCTCGGCCGCCGCCGGGATGCCCGGGATGCCGAGCCGGCTCGACCAGGACCCCTCGTGCATGGCGCCGCCCGCCGACAGGCAGTTGTCCTCGCAGTGCTGGGCCAAGGTGACACCCAGACCCTTTGCGTAGTCGAGGGCGCGCCGCATGAGCGCCCCGTCCTGCACGCCGTCGCCGTCGTCGGTGAAGAGCGTCACGCCGAGGGCCGCCAGCTCCGCGAGCGGGGCCAGGGCCCTGCCGGCGCGGCCGACGGTGATGGCACCGGCCACTGCGACCTCGGCCGTGCAGCCGGCGCCGAGGGCCAGCACTTCGGCCGCCACCCCGGCTGCATCGACGGGGGGCTCGGTGTTGGGCATGGCCACAATGGCCGTGAAGCCGCCGAGCGCGGCGGCGCGGGCACCGGTCTCGATCGTCTCGGCCTCCTCGCGGCCGGGCTGGCGCAGGTGGGTGTGGAGGTCGACCAACCCGGGGCCGACGAGGCAGCCGGTGGCGTCGAGCACCTGCGCCCCGCCGGGCGGTTCGATCGACTCGGCCACCGCGACGATCCCGGCGCCGGCGACGGCGACGTCACTGCGGGTCAGTCCGGCAGGACCGACGACGGTGCCGCCACGGATGACGAGGCTGGGCTCAGGCAACGGCCGGCACTTCCGTGGTGCCCGTCAGCTCGCCGCCGAGCAGAAGGAAAAGGATGGCCATGCGCACCGCGATGCCGTTGGCCACCTGCTGGGTGACGACCGTGCGGGGCAGGTCCGCCACGTCGGAGGCGATCTCGACGCCGCGCACCATCGGCCCGGGATGGGTGACGATCGCATGCTCGGCCAGTCGCTCGGCGCGGCTCGCCGTGAGGCCCCAGCCGGCGGTGTACTCACGCAGGCTGGGAACGAACGACCCGCTCCCCCGCTCGGATTGCAGCCGCAGGAGCGAGACCACGTCGGTGTCGGCCAGGGCGGCATCGAGGTCGGGGGCCACCTCGACGGGCCAGCCTTCGAGCGAGGGCGGCAACAGGCTGCCCGGTGCCGCAAGGGTCACGTGCGCTCCCAGGGCGGTGTAGGCCAGCACCTCGGAGCGGGCCACCCGGCTGTGGCGGACGTCGCCGACGATCAGGACCCGCAGATCCTCGAAGCAGGCGATACCGAGCTCGTCGGGCGCAGCTCCCTTGCGCTCGGCCAGGACCTGGCGCACGGTGAAGCAATCGAGCAGGGCCTGGGTCGGGTGCTCGTGCCAGCCGTCCCCGGCATTGATCACGTGGGCCCGCTCGACCCAACGTGCCACCTGGTGCGGCGCCCCGGCCGACGAGTGCCGGATGATGATGGCGTCGATCCCCATTGCTTCGACTGTCTCGACGGTGTCCCGCAGGCTCTCGCCCTTCTTCACCGAGGAGCTGGCCACCGCCAGCGAGAGCACGTCGGCCGAGAGTCGCTTGGCCGCCGTCTCGAAGGAGAGACGGGTGCGGGTCGATTCCTCGAAGAACAGCGTCGCCACGACCTTGCCGCGCAGGGTCGGGACCTTGGGCACGGAACGGCGCTCGACCTCGGCGAAGGCCTCTGCCACATGAAGGACCTCGCTGATGCCCTCGGGCCCGAGGTCGGCGACCGAAAGGAGATGCTGGGTGCCGGTCACTTGTCCTCCAGGCTGCCTATCCAGACGCCGTCGTCACCGACGTCGACCATCTCCTCGCGCCGCGTGGGGAGGTTCTTCCCCACGAAGTCGGGGCGGATGGGGAGCTCGCGATGGCCGCGATCCACCATGACGGCCAGCTGGATGGCGCGGGCCCGGCCAAAGTCGTTCAGCGCATTGAGTGCGGCGCGGATGGTACGGCCGGTGAAGAGGACGTCGTCGACCAGCACCACCACCTTCCCGGCCAGGTCGACCGGGATGTCGGTGACGGCCTCGGGCAGGACCGGTCGCAGCCCGATGTCGTCACGGTAGAAGGCCACGTCGAGGCTGCCGACGGCGAGGGCGTCGACCGCTTCGATCTGGCGCAGGATCTCGGCCATCTTGGTGGCGAGGGGGACGCCGCCCGTCTGGAGCCCGACGAGGACGATGTCCTCGACGCCGCCGTTGCGCTCGACGACCTCGTGCGCCATGCGGGTGAGGGCGCGCAGGACATCGGCGGAGGTCATGACCTGGGAGTGGGCGACGAACACGCCCCCGAGGGGTCGCGTATGACTGCGCTCGCGTTCTGCCACTGCTCCTCCTGCCGTGTGAGCCTCACGGGACTCACTTCACGGTCAAAAGACGATTCTAGCGCGCCGGGGCGGGGGGTGGCCCGGCGTCGACATTCGGGTCAGCGCGGCCCGATGTCGGCGACGATGGTGGAGAGGATGCCGTTGACGAACCGGCCCGATTCGTCGGTCGAGTACTCCTTGGCCAACTGGACCGCCTCGTCGATCACGACCGCCGTGGGGGGGCCGTCGGGGTCGAGCACCTCGGCGACGGCCATGCGCAGCACTATGCGATCGACGACCGCCATGCGCTCGAGGGGCCAGCCGACCGAGGCCCCTGCGATACGTCGGTCGGCCTCCTCACGGGACCCGACGGCGTGCTCGATGAGTGTCCGCACGTACGGATCAGGTGGAACAGGAAGGGCATCGAGGACCTGGAGCGGTCCCTCGCCCTTCAGCTCGGCCTCGTAGAGCAGGGAGAGTGCCCGTTCCCGCTGTTGATGGCGAGGGGCGCTGTCGGTCATGTGCGCGGACCCTGTCCTCGGCCGAACGGCGCGGTCGGTCGGCGAGGTAGCCGGGCCGTCAGGCCCGGGTCAGGTACTCGCCGGAGCGGGTGTCGACCTTGATCACGTCCCCGATGTTCACGAAGAGGGGGACCTGCACGATGTGGCCGGTCTGCAGTGTCGCGGGCTTGCGGGCCCCCGAGACGCGGTCGCCCTGCATGCCGGGCTCCGTCTCGGTCACCGTCAGCTCGACTGCTGCCGGCAGCTCGACCCCGACGATCTCGTTGTTGTACATCTGCACGTTCGCCGCGTCGCCCTCCTTCAGGTAGCTGGGCGCTTCACCCAGCGCGTCCGGCGGGACCTGCAGTTGCTCGTAGCTCGTCGTGTCCATGAAGACGTAGTCGGTGCCGTCGCGATAGAGGAACTGCATGTCGCGCTTGTCGATGATCGCCTGCTCGAGCTTCTCGTCGGCCCGGTAGGTGCGCTCGATCACCGCACCGCTGCGGACGTTCTTGAGCTTCGTGCGGACGAAGGCACCACCCTTGCCCGGCTTCACGTGCTGGAACTCGACGACGCTGAACAGACCCTCGGGGAGGTCCAGGCTCATGCCGTTCTTCAGGTCATTGGTCGAGACTGCCATGGATGTCCTTTGTGAATCGGGTCAGGGGGCGGGCGCCGTCCTCGGTCACGACGAGCGTGTCCTCGACACGGACGCCGCCGTGCCCGGGAACATAGACACCGGGCTCGACGGTGACGACGAAACCGGGGGCGAGGATAGCAGTGCCCAATTGGCTGACCGTCGGTGCCTCGTGGATATCGAGGCCGACTCCGTGCCCCGTGCCGTGTTCGAAACGCTCGGCCCAGCCGGCATCGGCGATGATCCGGCGGCAGATGTCGTCGACCTCCTTGGCCGCGACACCCGGTCGCACGGCGGCCGCGCCGGCGGCCTGGGAGGTCTGGACGACGTCGAAGATGCGGGCCAGCTCGCCCTCCGGCTCGGTGTCGACACAGAACGTCCGGGTCATATCGGAGCGGTAGCCCTCGAACGTGGCACCGAAGTCAACGACCACGGGGTCTCCCCCGTTGATGCGTCTGGAGCCCGGGTGGTGGTGCGGCTTGGCCGAGTTCTCACCGGCGGCGACGATCGTCTCGAAGGCTGTGCTCTCGGCCCCGCCGCGCCGCATGGCGGTGTCGAGCTCCAGGGCGAAGTGCTCCTCGGTGATCCCCTGGCTCATGAGCGGGAGCACCTCGAAGAGCGCAGCGTCCACGATGGCAGCGGCACGCTCCATGCGGGCGATCTCGGCAGCATCTTTGCGCTCACGGAGCGCCTCGACGGCGTTGGCGGTCGGAACGAGCTTGTCGCCGCCGAGGAGCTCGGCCCAGCTTCGCTGCCCGCTCCACGTGACGTTGCCCGCCTCCAGGCCGATGCGGCCGGCCCCCGCGACGTCGAGTGCGGCGCGCGCGGCCTGCCGCTGCTCCGCTCCCGCGCCGATGGTGATCTCGACGTCGCCGGCACCGGCGCGCTGCAACTGCTCGGCCGACTGGGTGCGGTACCGGCCGTCGGTCGTCAGCACGGCCAGGTCCTCGGTCACGATCAACACGGCCGCCGAACCTGAGAACCCCGTGAGATAGCGCACGTTGGGCAGCGTCGTCACGACAAGGGCATCGATCTCGTGGTCGCCGAACGCGGCGCGCAGGCGGTCGAGGCGACCGGTGACCGTGATCTCCGGGAGCGGCACCGTGGCCGGCGAGTACGGGTTGGCGCGGGCGGTGGTCGTCATGGGCTCACTTTCCCTTCAGTAGTGCGGCGGCAGCGTCGATGGCGAGCTCGTAGCCGAGCCCGCCAAAGCCCGCGATGAGCCCTGAGGCCACGGGCGCCAGCACCGACGTGTGCCGGAAGGGCTCCCGGGCAGCGGGATTGGAGATGTGCAGCTCGACGACGGGGCCGTCGAAGGCGGCCACGGCGTCGTGGAGCGACCACGACGTGTGGCTCAGCGCGCCGGCGTTGATCACCAGCGCGTCCGCCCGCCCGCGGGCGGCGTGGACCGCCTCGACGAGGTCGCCCTCGTGGTTCGACTGCAGGTGCTCGAGCTCGAGCCCGTGGCGCGCCGCGGCCTCCTCGGCCGTGGTGACGTGGGTCGCCAAGGTGGCGGTCCCGTAGATCGCCGGCTCCCGCTCCCCGAGCAGGTTGAGGTTGGGCCCCGAGAGGAGGAGGACGAGGCTCATGTGCGGGCACCCATGGCAGCCAGGGTAGCGACCACGTCGGCCGTGGCCACACCCCGCACCGCCTCGACGCCGTCGGGGCCGTCCAGCACGAACGTGAGGTCCTGCTGCGCCTTCTTGTCCCGTCCCATGAAGTCGACGAGCTCCGCGGCGTCGGCACCCGCCGGGAGGTCGGTGGGCAGATCGAAGCTGCCGATGATCCTGCGGTGCTCGGCGACCCGCTCTTCGCCGATGCGACCGAGCCGGTGCGCGAGGAGGGCGGCGAACAGCACCCCGACGGCCACCGCCTCGCCGTGGCGCAGGTCCCAGTCGGGGTGGTCCGCCTGGCCGGCGCCCTCGAGCGCGTGGGCCAGGGTGTGGCCGTAATTGAGGATCATGCGCCGGCCGCCCTCGCGCTCGTCCTCGGCGACCACGGCCGCCTTGATGCCGGCACAGCGAGCCACCTGCTCCTCGATCGATTGGTCGGCCTTCGGGGCGTCGCCCAGGAAGGCGTACTTGGCGATCTCGCCCCGGCCGCAGGCCCACTCGCGCGGCGGGAGGGTCGAAAGGGTCTCGGTGTCACACAGCACGGCGTCCGGTTGCCAGAACGCGCCGACGAGGTTCTTGCCCTCGGGCAGGTTGACGCCGGTCTTGCCGCCGATGGCGGCGTCGACCTGGGCCAGCAGCGAGGTGGCGACGTTGAGGTACGCCGTTCCACGGTGGTAGGTCGCTGCGGCGAACCCGGCGACGTCGGTCACGATGCCGCCCCCGACGGCGACGATGACGTCGGCACGCGACAGACCGGCGTTGGCGAAGAAGCGGGCCAGCACTTCGACAGTGGCGAGCGTCTTGGCATCCTCGCCGTCGGGGATGACGCACACCTCGAAGGGCACGCCTGGGTCGAGCCCCTCCACCCAACCGGCGTCCCTGATCGACTGCTGCGTCACGAGCACGGCCGCTTTGGCTGTGGTCGGCACGAAGCGTGCCATCTCGTGGCGGGCGCCGGGGCCGACGAGCACCGGGTAGGAGCGGTCCGCCAGGTCGACGGAGATGGCGCGCACTGTTGACTCTTGCTCCGCCGCTACCGGGCTTTGCCCGGGACGGTGGCGATATCGGTGTCGGCTTGGGTCGCGGCGTCGGCAGGGGTGGTCGCGTCCATAGCGTCGATGATGCGTTCGGCGACGGCGGCGGGGCTGATCGCGTCCACGTCGATGATGACATCGGCTACTTCGGCGTAGAGCGGAGCACGCACCGAGTTGAGGTGGATCAGCGCTGCGGCCGGGTCCCCCCCGAGCAGTGGGCGGCCGGCGCCGTCTCCCACTCGGGCCGCCAACGTCTCGGGCCGCGCCCGCAACCAGACAACGATGCCGCTGCGGGCGATGAGACGGCGGTTGTCGGCGCTCAGCACGGCACCGCCGGCGACGGACACCACGGATGGCGAAGGGTCGGCGCAGGCGTCGGCGAGCACACGCGCCTCGGCCATGCGGAAGGCCGCTTCACCATCACGGGCGAACAGCTCGGGAACGGTCAGTCCGGTCGTCGACTCGACGTCCGCGTCGGAGTCGCGGTAACCCCACCCGAGGCGCTCGGCCAGGAGGCGCCCCGTGGTGGTCTTGCCGGCGCCCATCATCCCGACGAGCAGGACGCGGGGGGTCATCCTGTCGCGCTGTCCGGACCCGCTGTCGAAGCGGCGCCGGCGCCTTCGACCCCCGGCGGGTGACCGACGGCGGACGACGGCGTCGTGCCGAGCGAGGCGACGAAGCCGTCGCGGTTCCGCACGATCTCCGCGAGTGAGTCCCCGCCGAACTTGCGCAGCGCCTCGGTGGCGAGCACGAGCGCCGTCATCGACTCGGCGACCACCCCCATGGCGGGCACGGCAGTGACGTCGGTGCGCTCACGGAAGCTCACCGTCGATTCCTTGGTGACGACGTCGACCGTCTCGAGCACCGGACGGTTGAGGGTGGCCAGCGGCTTCATCGCCACGCGCGCCACGAGGAGCGCGCCGTTGGAGATGCCGCCCTCGATCCCGCCCGCCCTGTCCGTGGGACGGACATAACCCTCGGCGTCGTCGTAGCGGATGGCGTCGTGCGCGTCCGAACCCCGGCGCGCCGCGTTGTCCCACCCCTCCCCGATCTCCACCGCTTTGACGGCCTGGATCGACATCAGGGCCTGCGCCAGGTTGGCGTCGAGCTTGCGGTCCCAGTGCACATGGCTCCCGAGTCCGACCGGGACGCCGTAGGCGAGAACCTCGGCGACGCCGCCGAGGGAGTCACCGACCTTCGCCGCCGCCTTCACGGCGGCCACCATGGCCTTTTCGCCCGCCGGGTCGAAGCAGCGCACCGCGCTCTGGTCCACCTTGTCGAGGTCGGCCGGACCGGGCCGGGGGCTGTCGGCAGGGACGCCGGCTTCACCCAAGGCGACGATATGGCTCACGATGGACACCCCGAGGTGGGTCAGCAGCAGCTTGGCGAGCGTGCCCGCGGCCACCCGGGCCGCTGTCTCCCGGGCCGAGGCCCGTTCCAGCACGTCGCGGGCGTCCTCGAAGCCGTACTTGAGCATGCCGGGCAGGTCTGCGTGGCCCGGGCGGGGTTGGGTCAACACCGTGGAGGGCGCCCCGGGCTCGGGGGACATCTCTTCTGTCCACTTCGGCCATTCGGTGTTGGCGATCTCGATGGCCACCGGCGACCCCAGCGTGCGGCCGTGCCGGATGCCGCCAACCAGCGAGATCTCGTCCGCCTCGAAGCGCATGCGGGGACCGCGTCCGTAGCCCAGCCGCCGCCGGGCCAACTCGGCGGCGATGTCGGAGGCCTCGACGGGCAGCCCGGCGGGCAGACCCTCGACGATCACGACCAGAGCGCGACCATGGGATTCTCCGGCGGTCAAAAAGCGCAGCACACAGCCACGCTACCGGACGGCCAATGCCATCCAGGAGCCCCGTGGGACCCGTTCCCTATTGATAGAAGGGGTTGTCGCCGCTGCCGTGATCGGTGACATCCAGAACCCGCGTGAGTTCCGGCACCTCCTCGAGCAGGGTGGTCTCGATCCCCTGGCGGAGCGTCATCTGCGACATGGCGCAACCCTGGCAGCCCCCCGAGAGCCGCAGGTAGGCGCTGCCGTCCTCGTCGTTGACGGCCACCAGGTCGGCCCGGCCGCCATGGCTGGCGATGGAGGGGTTGACCGCCTGCTCCAACACCGCGACGATCCGCAGAGCGAGAGGGCCCGTGATGCCCTTGGCCAGGACCTCGGGCGGGACACTCGGCGAGACCTCCTCGGGTGTCGGCGTGTTCGGGTTGACCAGCACGAGACCGCCGCCGCCATCCTCGGACCACTCGAGCCGCGCGCCACGGAGGCGGTCGATGCTGCCGGACGGGATGACGATCTCGAGCCCGTCCTGGCTGTGACGGCCGTCGCCGTCGCCGGCGTCGGAGATGGCCTGGAAATAGAGGTCGTAGATGAAGGAACCCTCCTGCACGCCCCGCACCTCGAGCCAGAGAGCCAGGCTCGCCGGGTCGGGCTCCTGCCCGATGGCGTCCCGCACGATCTTGTGCGCCTCGGGGGTGAGGGTGACTACGGGGGTGGTTGTCTGGAGATCTTCGGTGGTCGTTGCCATGGATGCAGTCTACGGCGTGCCGCCCGGCGGACGGCTCCGGCCGGGCTGGAGCGGGAATTGCGGTTCCTGGGCCTCTTGTGCGCACGCAGTAACGTGCCTGGCCGTGGCCACGACACCGACCGACACGCACGAGTGGATCAGCTTCGAGGACGACGAGGAAGAGCGGACGTGGATGTTCGACGTCACGTTCCTGACGAGCAACTGGACCTGCATATTCGGGAACGGGTGCCAGGGGGTGCTCACCGGCCCTGCGCCGGAGCTCGTCCAGGGCTGCTGCAGCTACGGCGCCCACCTCGTCAACAAGAAGGACGCCCGCCGGGTCGAGAAGGCGGCCGCCACCCTCACGCCGGACGAGTGGCAGAACCACGGGACCAAGAAGAGCGTCATCCACGAGAACAAGAGCGGCGAGACCGTGACGCGGCTCGTCGGCGACGCCTGCATCTTCCTCAACAAGCCCGACTTCCCCGGTGGCGTCGGCTGCGCCTTCCACATCGCTGCCATGAACCGCGGCGTCGACCACATGACGCTCAAACCCGAGGTCTGCTGGCAGCTGCCGCTGCGCCGGGAGGATGCGGTCGACGACGACGAGGGGCACGTCACCTCGGTCATTCGGCAGTGGGACCGCCGACACTGGGGCAAGGGCGGCCACGAGTTCCACTGGTGGTGCACCGAGTCACCCGAGGCATTCGTCGGCACCAGGCCCGTGTACCGGGAGATGCAACCCGAGCTCACGAAGATGGTCGGCTCGAAGGCCTACGACCACTTCGTGGAACTCGTCGAAGAGCGCGATCGCCTGCGGACGAAAGGCGTGGCGGTACCGCACCCTGCAGTGCGGAGCCGTGACGGCGTGGACGCTGGCGGCTCCTCGGACTCGTCCGCGTAACCCGTACGGCGCTTCGCCCGTTCGGCGCTTCGCCCGTTTCGCGGCCTCAGTCGTTCAGCGGGTCGTCGTCTGCGACGGCGCTGGTCGGCATGGAGCCGAGGATGCGGTCGTACTTGTCCTCCTCGGCCAGACACCAGGACGCGTGGACGTCGTCTGGTTCAGCCCCACACTCCGCACACCGCCCCGTCGACTCCGTCGACGACCGCTTCAGACTGCGCGCTTCCTCGAAGCGCCGATGGCGTCCTTTTTTCACGAGAAAACTCCTTGTCACACCCGGACCGCATCTTGGCGTCCGCCCCTCTATGGCCGGACCGTACGGGCCACGTCGACCGCCGATCCATTGTAGTGGTTGCGGGCCGCATGCCCGCCCGACCCCAGGTCAGGACGGTCCGAACGGTCGGGTCAGCTCCCCTCGCAGGCATCGGCCTCCCTCTCCACCTCCGTGTCACCCTGGGCGCCGGCTCGGATGCCAGAGTCGCTGGTCGACCTGCGCAACCTCTACGCTGACCCCATGCCCGGGTTCGACCCCCAAGAGATGGTCGCCCGCTTCCGCGCCAGGGCCGAGGCGGTTCGCACGCGTGGGATGCCGCCGATCGAAGGCCCCGAGCGGCAACGCTTTCGTGAGCAGGCCCAGCGGGACTTCACCGACTACGCCATGATCGGGGACGCCGAGGTCGATCTGGTGGACGGGATCCTGACGCTGCGCATCGACCTGCGGCCTCCCGCGGAGGGCGAAGGGGGCGCATCGGCCTGAGAATCGGCCGAACCGACCGGATGGGTGGTCGGGTCGGGTCAGCCGCCGTAATGCATGCGGGTGTCCTCCATGCGCAGCACCTCTCCGGGCTCCCCACCCACACCGACGACCTCACCGATGCAGAAGAGGTGGCTGCCGAGGGGCTCGACGCTGGTCATGCGGCAGTCGAGGTAGCCCGCGGCTGACGCCAGTGCCGGAAGCCGATCCGGTCCGACCTCGGTGACGGGTAGCCCCGACAGCGCGAGGACGGCCCCGTCAGGGCCGCGTTGCACCTCGGTCACGGGCTTGACGAAACGGCGCACCACGTCGCGCTCGGTCCGGGCGAGGAGGGAAACGGTGAACCCGCTCCCCGCCTTGACGAGCCGCGCCGTAACCGACTCGTGCTCGACTGCGACGCCGACGAGCTTGGGCTCCATGCAGACCTGGACGACGAGGTTCGCGGTCATCATGTTCACCTCATCGCCGTGGCGGCTCCCGATGAGGTAGAGGCCCGTGGGCAGCGCCCACAGGACCCGGCGCCGGTGACGGTCGAACTCGTCATCGGCGGCGTCGCGCCGATCCGCTCCGGGGGTGTCGCCTGCAGCGCTCATCCGAAGAGGCCGCCGATGCCCGAATTCCCGGTGTTGCCCGCCGTCGTCGTGGTCACCGGCGTCCGACCGGTGATGACCCGGATGCGTTGGAGCGCCTCCTGGTAGAGCGCCTCCGCCTTGATGGTGTTGCGTTCTGACTCGGCCAGCAGCGTCGGGTTGGTCACGCCGGCGTCGTAGCACTGGTTTGCGGCCGTGCCTTCGAGGCCGTACGCCTTCGTCAGGAGGTCCGTCACGTCGGGATCCGGTGACGGCAGGTTCGTATTGGCCATCTCTGCGTCATTGAGGAGGGTGCTGCAGGCCGCGTGCACGGCGCCGGCACCGTTGGGCACGTCCTTGGGTATGCGCGCATTGTCGGCCACGAGGGTGCCGATGTCCTCTCCGAGGGTGGTCCCACCGACCCAGACCGACATGCGGTGCGCGGCCGACCCTTCCTGGTCCGCGCCGGCACACGAGGCCAGGGTCAGGGCGCATCCGGTCAGCAGCACGAGGGATGGGGCACGGAAGCGCCGCCTCATATGACCTTGATGATGTGGACCTGCCGTTTGCCCTTCCGCAGCACCAGATACCGGTCGTGGAGGAGGTCGTCCGGGGCGAAGGTTCGCCCCTCGTCGTGCTGTTGGACATTGTTGACGTAGGAGGCACCCTCACCGACGATGCGTCGCGCTTCCTTCCTGGACTTGGCCAGGCCGGTGCGCTCGAGAACGTCGGTGAGGTTGAGGTCGCCGAGGAGCTCCGCTCTCGGGACGGTCGTCGTCGGCGCATGTTGGGTCACCGCCAGCAACATGTCCTCGCTCAGCCCCGCGATCCCCTCCCCGAACAGAGCGGCTGACGCCTCTTCGCACCTGGCCACCTCCGCCTCACCGTGGACGAGGCCGGTGACGGCGCGGGCGAGCGCTCGCTGGGCTGCGCGGCGCTGCGGCTGCTCGGCCGTCGTGCGGTCGAGGTCGGTGATGGCATCGTGCTCGAGGAAGGTCAGGAACCGGAGCAGTTCACCCACCTGCTCGTCGGGCGTGTTGAGGAAAAACTGGTACATGGTGAAGGGACTCGTCCGCTTGGGGTCCAGCCAGACCGTGCCCGACTCGGTCTTGCCGTACTTGGTCCCGTCCGCCTTCACGATGAGTGGCGTGGTGAAGCCCCAGACCTCGTCGCCGCAGACCCGGCGTACGTAGTCGACGCCCATGGTGATGTTGCCCCACTGGTCGCTGCCACCGAACTGGACGTCACAGCCGTGGTCGAGATGGAGCCGGAGGAAGTCGTAGGCCTGGAGCAACATGTAGCTGAACTCCGTGTACGAGATCCCCTGGTCCGGACGCTCGAAGCGGCTCCTGACGGACTCCTTGGCCACCATCTGGTTGACCGTGAAGTACTTGCCCACGTCGCGGAGGTACTCGAGGGTCGACAGCGTGGTGAGCCAGTCCGCATTGTTGAGCAGCAGGGCGCGATCGTCGGCGAGGTCGAGGAACTGCCCCAGCTGGGGGCGGATCGCCTGGAGGTACCCCTCGACCGTCTCGAGGTCGAGCAGTTGACGCTCGTCCTGCTTGCCGCCCGGGTCGCCGATCATGCCGGTGCCGCCGCCGGCGAGGGAGATGGGCCGGTGGCCCGCCTCCTGGAAGCGCCGCAGTGTGCACAGTTGCATGAGGTTGCCCACGTGCAGGCTGTCCGCCGACGGGTCGAAGCCGGCGTAGACCGTCAGCCCCGGCTGGTCGAAGCGCTTCGGGAGGTCCGCGTCGGTCATCTGGTGGATGAGGCCGCGGAAGGTGAGGTCCTCCGAGAGCGTGGGCATGCCTCGACTTTGCCATACGCAGGTAGGTTGATCGGCCGCATGGGCGTTTCTCGGGACGATCGGGTTGGTCGGACCGTCCCGGTCTCGGTCCGAGGTGATGCGGTGATCGGGGTGATGCGGTGATCGGGTCCAATGGAGCGCTCGCCCTACCGATGTCGGGTTCTTTGCCGCCCGACCTGCAAGGAACCTTGTTCCGGGCCGGGCCGGCAAGGCCGCGGGGGTCCGCAGGCGTGGGCGGCCCTGCCGGCAGCGTCGCGGCCGGGGAGGGTGGCGAGGTCGACCAGCTTGCCGGCGCCTTGCATGCCGTCGAATTCAGGGACGGCAGGGCTGTCTCCTACGTCCGCCAGGATTCCGAGGCCGACGCCTCCATCTTCTGGCACGCTGGATCGGTCCTCGCCCTGCCCGAGACCGGGATCCCCTCGCAGTACTCACGCATTCTGGAGCCAGAGGAGTTCGCCGGCGGATTGACTGTCCCGATCGCGTCGCACGCGCACCGGTTCGCTGCCGACGGCGGGCGGGTCCTCTTCGCGGTCGACGACGGCGCGAGTGACGGCGGTGCCGTCGATGACGGCGAGGGCATCTTCCTGCGCATCGGCGAATGGGACGCCGCCGGCGCGTTGCGATCTACCCAGTCCGTGGAGTTGGAACGGACCACCTGGCAACACGACATCGGCGTCACGGCGGATCATCTCGTGTTCATGGAGTCGCCGACCACCCGCCTGCCGCCCGGGCACGGTGGTTCACCTGCGGTGCCGTTCAGGTGGGTCCCCGGCGCGGACGGATGGGTCGGTGTCATGGCGCGTGATGGTGCTCCATCTGCGGACGGGCCTGCGGCGGCGGCGGTGCGGTGGATCCGCCTCGACCCCTGTCTGGTGACGCACGTGCTCGGCGCCTACGACGCGTCCGATGGGGCCATCGTCCTGTATGTATGCCGCTATGGCGCGCCCGAGATCGGACAACCCATCGACCTCTCGGCGTCAGTCGTCGGGACGGCCGGTGTGGGCCTGTGCGGGATCGGGGGAACCCTCGGCATGCTGGAACGGTGGCGCATTGTGGGCGACAGCGTGGAGCGAGTGCAGATGGACGAACGTCCTGTCGAGTATCCAAGGATGGATCCGCACCTCGAGGGTGACGCCTTCCGTTACGGCTACGCACTCGAGACCGCCTGGGCCGCGACTCCTCCGACCTCAGGTCCCTCGACCGCCGACATGGAGGCCGCACCGCTGGGTCTGCTGAAGTTCGACTTCGCGCGGGACGAGATCGTGTCGTGGAGCCCCGGGCCGGGATGCACCCCGAGCGAGCCGCTCTTTGTCCGGGCCGTCGACGGCCACGCCGACGACGAGGGCTGGCTGCTCACCGTCGTCGACGACCTGAACCGTGGCGCAAGCGACATCTACGTCCTGGACGCCTCGGCCCTGGGCCGGAGCGGGCCCGAGGCGGTCATCCACCTGCCGGCGCGGTTGCCGGTGCGGAGCCATGGAGAGTGGGTGCAGGCCGACCGGTATCGCTGACTGTCCGGCCCCAGGGACAAGCCCGTGGCACAGGACCCTCGACTTCGAACCGACCAGTTCGCTCGCCCCAAAACCCAGCACCAGGCGGCAAGCCTGCGCCAGACAACGGCAGCTTCAACTCTGCCACCGACGCCCGGTCGAGGGCGCTTGACGAGCTGGCTCGATTCAGGACCCAGCTCGAGCAGGTCACCCGACGCCAACGAAGAGTCGTGGGGCCGGCGAAAGAGGCTGGAGCGAGCCGGTACCAGATCGGCATGGCCAGAGGTCGTTGCAGGTACGGTCGGACCATGGGCAAACGATGAGCCCATCGAGATCAACCAAGAGCAGTTCGAAGCCATGAACAAGCTGATCATGGCTAAGGAGCCGCCGAACGGTCTGCTGTTCCACTCCTCTGCACCGATCGAAGGTGGCCGGCAAGTGATCGACTTTTGGGAATCGCGCCAGGCGTACGATGTGGCGACGCCCGTCGTTCAGAAGGCGATCGAATCGGCCGGTGTGAGCCCTCAGGGATTCCCGAGCGTCGAGAAGTTCGCCGTCCACGAGATGTTCCGGCCCTGATTACAGAGCGCCGCCCCGCGGCGCAGGGTGCCGTTACATCACCTTCACTCAGCGCGACCAAGAAGGCGGGAGACCGCCTATGACGCGCGGTCCTCACTGCAGCCGGAGGGGTGTCCCTGTCCGCCGGATACTCCGCCGGCAGTCAGGACCGAGAGCCGGCCGATTGCTCTCGTGAGCGCCTTCGGGTAGGAGTGGGTCCGTGGGTGGCGTAGATGCGGTGATCTTTGACTGGGGTGGCACCCTCAGCGCGTTCTTCGACGTCGATTTTCTCGAGTTGTGGCGACCGTGCGCCGAAACCCTGGCTCCCCATAGAGCTGACGATCTGTGCCACAAGCTCATTGAAGCTGAAGAGCGCGCATGGTCGCGAGTGCACAGTGACCAACGCAGTAGTCGATTGGTCGAATTGGTCTCCGAAGCGACTCACGAACTCGGATTAGATCCGTCCGACGAACTCGTTGCCGAGGCCGCTACTGCGTATCTGCAGGCCTGGACTCCCTACATTGTTCACGAACAAGATGTCGCCCCCACCTTAAGGTGGCTCCGAGAGCGACGGATCCGGACGGGGCTTCTCTCCAATACAGCGTGGCCCCGAACGTTTCATGAAGAGGCCCTGGAGCGGGATGGCCTCATTGAGTTACTCGATGTTCGCTGCTATACGAGTGAACTCACACACGTCAAACCTCACGAGCTTCCATTTCGTGTTGTGCTCGAAGCTCTAGGGGTGGAGCCCGAGGCGGCCGTCTTCGTCGGGGACCGTCCGCTCGACGATATATCTGGAGCAAAAGCTGCCGGGATGCGAGCCGTGCTCAAGCCGAACGGTCTCGTCCCAGCTCACGACATACAACCCGACGCCGTCATTACCTCTCTGGGTGATCTACGACGTTTGGTCGAGAAGTGGCAGCGTTGATGGTCCCATCCTCGACCGTGATCAAGGCCCGTGTCCGTTGTGAGGACGCTGACCCCGTATTCCGGGAACGTGGCATCGACCCGGCTAGGTGGCCAGAATCGTTCAATGGATTTCGAATACGTGGCCCCAGTTATTCCGGTGCGCGCTCTTGACGCGGCACTTGTCCGCTACCGGGCGTTGGGTTTCGCACCGGAACCATGCCAGGGAGGCGAGCGGTACGGTTTCGTGAAGAGAGGTGGAATCCACTTTCACCTCACCGAATGGGAGGACCATGACCCCGGATCAACTGCGGCTCATGTCTACCTCCACGTATCGGGCGCCGACGCTCTCCACGCCGAATGGGTTGCAGTGGATGAAATAGGAACACTCAGCGCAACCTACGACACGCCCTATGGGCTGCGGGAGTTTTCGCTGATCGACTCCGAGGGAACACTTCACCACGTCGGCTCCCCAGTCGCTCGATAACGTGAAACCCACGCCACCTGTCCCCGAACATTGATACTTCTCTAAGGGTCCACCGCTTGATTGCTGGTCCTGAATAGCTTCGGGAGTGCTGGCAGGTTCGGTCTGACTTGGAGTCCCGTGACGTTGCAAAACGTCGTCGACCGAGACCTTCTGGCCGCACATTGAAAACGGCACGTCCCGTCTCAGAGTTGGGGTGATTGGTCCGGGTTGCTAGAACAACCCAGACCGCCCGTCGCTCCGATCCGGGACGGCCGTGCCATCCCTCCAACTTTGAGAGAAAGGGATGACCATGACCATCGTAGAAGCTGCGCGTGGAATTACCGGTGGCGTCGATACGCACCGCGACGTCCATGTTGCTGCCGCGTTGGATCCGCTTGGTGGGCTGCTCGGCACCGAGAGTTTCTCCACCGATTCCGCCGGCTACAAGGCCCTGGTGTCGTGGCTCGAGGACTTTGGCAGCGTCACCAAGATCGGCGTCGAAGGAACCGGCTCCTACGGAGCGGGCCTGGCCCGCCACCTCAAGCGGGTGGGCATAGACGTCATAGAGGTCGACCGACCGAATCGCCAGAAGCGTCGCAGCAGTGGCAAGTCCGATCCTCTTGACGCCGTCGAAGCAGCGCGGGCCGCCCTGGGTGGTCGGGCGAGCGGCAAGCCCAAGTCCAGAGACGGCGCCGTCGAGGCCATCCGGGTGCTCGTCGTGGCGAAGCGCTCGGCCCGCCAGGCCCGAGTCAAGGCTCTGATCCAGATGCGCCACCTCGGCTACAGCGCTCCTGAACAGCTCCGTTGCCGATTGAAGGGTCTTTCGGTGCCCGCGCTCGTTGCCGAAGGAGCCAAGCTGCGGCCAACGCGATCTCCCGATCCGGTCACCGCTGCGACGAAGGCGTCGTTGTCGTCGTTGGCCCATCGCATCGAGGCTCTCGACCGCGAGCTCGCCGAGCTCGACGAACGGATCGAGGCGCTGCTCGTGGCGACCGTCCCCGATCTGCTGGACCTCTTCGGCGTCGGTCCCGACACTGCGGCCGCACTCGTGATGGCAGCCGGAGACAACCCCGAGCGGCTCCGATCAGAAGCGGCCTGGGCGCACCTGTGCGGCGTGGCGCCGGTTCCCGACGGCTCGGGCAAGACCAGCGGCCGGGTTAAGGCCCACGACGGCGGCGATCGCCAGGCCAACAGTGCGCTCTGGCGCATCGTGATGGTCCGCATGGCCCACGACCCCGACACTCGCGTTTACTTCGAGCGGCGAGTCAAGGATGGCAAGACCAAGCACGAGGTCGTCCGCATCTTGAAGCGCTACGTCGCCCGCGAGGTCTATCGCTACCTGCCTCGCGGCTAGATCCTCGGGCTGGGGGTCTGGCTTTCCCCCGAACTGTCGCTCCTCGGAGCTGACTTGCCAGCGACTCGCCGACCCTCAGCTCGAGCCCACGATCTCGAAAACGCGTGACCTAATAGGAGCTTGTCCTCACCACGAGTGACTCATCAATGTCGTGTCCGCTGTTTTCACTCCCGAACCCCATAAGAGGGGTTGACAAGTGATAGGAGCTCGCCTGTGTCCTCAAGGGGTCAGACTGAGGAGGTCAGGACAACGATGTCCACGGGCTGGTTTCGGCCACGAATCGCCACCCGGTCGAGGCGGCCACCGGGGTGTTCCGCCTCGATCAGCGAGTAGAGCGACCCAGCGAGCACCACCTCACCCGGCGACGCATAGGCCTGGAGTCGAGCGCCGACGTTGATGGCATCACCAAGTGCAGTGAAGTCGAGCACGGTACCGGATCCCACATTGCCGACAAACGCAACGCCAGCGTTGGCAGCTACACCAATGGGTAGCTCCGTGACCTTTGATGCGAGTTCGAGAGCAGCCATTGCAGCCTTGCGGCGGTAATCCTGTCCAGCGACACCTTGGATGAACAAGCCCATGACCTCGTCTCCGATGAGCTTGTCCACGATGCCATCGTTGTAGATCAGCACCTTCGTCGCGGCGGCGTAGAACTGGTTCAGGCGCTCCGCGAAAGCGGTGGCGTTCGACTGTTCGCCCAGAGCTGTCGAAGCACGGACGTCGGCGAACACGACCCCGATGTCGAGCTCGATGCCCCCGGGAGGTAGGTGATCAAAACAGAACTGACAGATATTCGGATTTTTGCGGGACGGCTTGCGTCCCAGGATCCCGATGACCTTCCCGGTCAAGCCACCAAACGGGTTCAGGCAGAGCTTGCAACGCGGCTCGGAGGGAAGGCGACGGAAGACTCGCTGGCTGACCTTGAGCGGCTCATATCCCTTGACCAGCAGGGCCTCCCAATCGATCGGCTTTGCCACGTGGGAACTATGGCCCACCGCCGGTGGAGCCGCCAGGGTCTCGGGCAAATGGGCAGCTCCGGAGCGAGCGGTCGGAGCAGACACAGGCATATCCCATATCACCGCGAAGGGGTGCCACCTATCGGTACATCGGGGCTACCGGCTACCCACTGCCCCGCCTGTTAATTCGCAGGCTCAGGACACAATCTGCTCCTGTGGTCCGAAACAAGTCTTTGGGAAGACAGGACAGTCTGCAGGAATGGTCCACACCATCCGGCCCACGTTCGAGCCGTACGGCAGCACGACGATGTCCTTCGGCCGGGGGCCGATGTTCGCCACGAAGAAGGAGACCCACCCCTTAGATCCTGAAGCGATCGTGTGTTCAGCGCGAGTAAGTGTGTGGCCAGCGCGAGCACACGTCGCGGCGTTCGTCGCCACGCCGTTCCCCGACACGATGTCCGCCTTCTTCGGGATCTCCATTGCCCGAATCACCGAACAGTCGTAAGCCACTGTCCCCTTGTTCGTAAGGCGCAAGTTGACGGTCACTTGGCTCAACGCCGTCCTACTCCCCGGCGAGGCCAGCTGGCCGATTGTGACAATGACCTGAGTGGGAGATCCGACGATGTGCATCCCTGGCTTCGGCCCATAGGAGCTTTGAGCGACGTGAAGCGGCTGCGGGAAACCACTTGCCGTCGTACCTACGTTGGCTGAGGAAGACGAGCCGCAAGAGGTCAAGAGAGGGACCAGAGCTAGTAGGGCTAGGCCCGACCAGCGACTCACAGTCAAACGGGGGCGACGACGAAGAATGCCCGAAATCCGCCTATCTGCCACCGCCATAGCAGCAGAACAGCCAAGGGACTTACCGTCCGACGAGCGCCCGATCACCCTTGGCGGTGAGTTGTTGCTTGTCCGTTGTCTTTCCGTTCGGCGGCAGTGAAGCAGATTGAATCACCGGCACCGGGGTGCCTCGCTGCCGGATGGGCGGCGATCCGAAAGGGGGGGCGGTCAAGCGCATCGTCAACTAGCCCTGGAGTCTGCAGCAAGACCGTGCTCACGACAGTCCGAGGTGTTCAGCCAAACTCGGGCCGACGACCGTGACGCCGAACTGTGCGTGGAGCCGCTCTAAGGCGTCTGGCTCACCTGTTGCGGCGACCTTCTCGATTTGACCGATGTAGCGGTCGAAGCCGATACCCGGTGTCATCAGGTTGATCACCCTGCATGCCCTGTTGGCCAGCGCGTTGGTAAACGAGTGCGGGACGCCTGGCGGGGCCGTCCCGAAATCATCCGGACCTAACTCGACGATGCTGTTGCCAAGCTGGACCGTGAGGATGCCCTCGAGGACGTAGAAGGTGTCTTCCTGCAGAGAGTGGACATGCAGGCCCGGACCCGTGCCGTATGCGACTTCCGAGACGAGGAAATCGAAGCGTCCATCGTTGTCCCGGCCGTTCGCCTTCCACGTCCAGCCCGGCGCATTCCGCAACACGTATTCGTCCACGGCCTCGCCCTGCCTTTCCCTTTGATCCGGAAGGAATCATAAGGAGCCTGGGCTCCGGCGTCACGGTGTCGCTGCCGGAAAAGGGCCGAGGTTAGAACCTGAAGCGAGTCAGCCCGCCCGGCTCGGTGCCCAGTGTCACGATCACCGAATCTAGCTTGATGCGATAGACATTCCACGGGGGTGCTCCCTGCGACGGCGCGTTGAATGGGGCGGTGATGCCTGTCCGGGTCTCATCGAGTGCGGCGGGCCACCCCTGGTCCGCCCAAGCCCGGGCAAGGCGCGTGAGGGTGGCCGGGTCAGTTTCCCGCTCTGCCGCACCTTCGGCGACGAGGTCGGTATCGAGGATCGAGACCGCGATCGAGCAGCGCGGGTCGCGGGCGACGTTGCGTGCCTTGCGAGTTCCCGATCCGGTCTGGAACCAGAAGCTTCCGTCGAGCCAGAGCGCACCGACCGCGGTCACGTGGGGACTCCCGTCCCCGTTCAGCGTCGAAAGCCACGTCGTGCGAGCGTTGTGGGCGTCTGGTGCCGGCGGCGATCCGGCATCGAGCTTTTCGAGGACGTTCTCCCAGTTAACCGGGGGTAGCCCGTCAGTCGCCCCCAAGTTGATGATCTCCATCGTCCCCCTTGAATCTTCCGATCCTGCTCAGCATTTCGTCCTCCATTAGAGCTGCTCCGTGGTCGATGGAGGGTCGCTTCACGGAAATCGTAAGGCAAGCTCCCAAGGGTGACCCAGCATTCCGGGAGGGTGGGACAGTCCGACCTCAGCGACCGGGACCTTACGCTGTGTGTCGTGGAGGGAACCGGGCCTACCGAGCCTGCATGGGCCGATCGGGTGTGCTGTGTTCCACGGGACTTCCTGGGAGACCAGACGATCATTGGACTGTTTCGGGAAGCTTCACCCGACCTATCCGACCGGCAGAGGTTCATCGAGCTGGTTAGCAGCTATCTCAATCTTCACCAGGAGCTGATTGAGACATGGCAGAACTATTCGTACGACAAGAGGTTGTCACCGAGTCCCTACCTGGACCGGACTGAGGTCGGGTTCTATTCGGGTGGGCACCGAAACGTCCAGCATTACGAGAAGACCCTCGACGCCGGCGCTGACTTCATGCACCGAGAGGCCACCTGGGTCCTTGAACGTCGGATCGCCGACTGACCGCCAGGGTGCTCGCCGGAAGTGGGCGCCCCGCACGCACCATGGGGATACCCTCTTCAAGTTTGCTTGACCGCTGTCAACTTTGGCTGGAAACATCTCGGCGTGGCGCCCAACCGAAGCAAACTTCCACCGACGTTCCACGGGGGACGCACAATGGATTCGTGAGGTTGACCGTTGGGATCTGCTGCCTCGTCGCGGTTGTATTTCTGGCCGGATGCGGTGGGAGTCCTCAGAATGGACCCCGTTCCTCGAGTTCATCTGCGTCGACAACGACACCAACGACGGCCGCCCCGCCGTCGACCCCAGCTCCCACCGCCCCCACTACGACGACGGTGGCGTCTTCGGATCTACCAGCTGCGCCGAACTGTGATCCTCAGCTGGGCGGATCGGGTTTCGAACCCAGCGTGATCTTCATCGGGTGCGCCACCAGTGCCGACAACCTGGGCAGCATTCATTGGAGTAGTTGGACCATGACGAACGCCATGGGTACCGCGTCCCACAGCATCAACAACTGTAAGCCCGACTGTGCTGGCGGCACCTTTTCCAGCTTCCCGGTGCAGGTTACGTTGTCGGAACCGACCACCCTCGAAGGGGTTCTCGTGTTCACGGTCATCACGATGACTCCGACCACCAGTAGTGGTAGCCAAGAATCCGCCACGGATGCTGCGTGCCCGGCCGGTGCATCTGGACCTTGCGCAAACTCGGGTTCCGATTGGGGATTTGTTACCAATAGTCAGTAGCTGTGCCAAATCCTTCCCAACCGGTCATACGCCGTCATCGGTGTCCCAGCACGCCGGGACGCCGGGACGCTGGGACGCTGGGACGCTTTGGCACATCGAAGCTACCCGTCTGCCCGTAATTGTCGCAGGTCCTCTCAGCCTGTTGGGGTAATGAGGGCCAGGGCTGATCTGAGCTCTCTGAGCTCGTGGTCGCTGTAGCGATGCCGGAAGTCTTTGAGATCGACCGGGCGACCCACGAACCCGTCGTCGGGTTGACGGGGAAACAGGTGCATATGCAGGTGGGGCAACGTGTTGCCATGAATCTGGTAGTTGAGCTTCACGGGGCTGTACAGCCGGTTGACCACCTGGGCCACAGCCATAGCCTCCTGCCAAAAGGCCGACCCTTGATCGGGCAGATCGAAGGGCTCGACTACGTGGACCTTGGAGATGACGCAGACGTAGCCAAAGACGGCGACTTCGGGATCTGTGGTTACCCAGGTGTGGTCCAGCTCGGCGACGATGCCGTAGGGACGCCCCGAGGTGCACACGATGCAGCCCTCCGGCCGGCACCGCTTGGCCCAGCCTTCTCGGTTTGACCAGGCGCCTCCATAGAGCTCGGCGATCATCTCGGCTTCGTTGGGCCAGCGTTCAAGCTCCACGCTCACTTTGTAGCCAAGTCACCGGCTCGGTGTCATCTTCTTTTGTACTTATCGCCAACGGGTCGATCTCGATCTTCGTCGAAGTTGACCCATGGCGATTCGATTGGCGACGGTCCAATCGTGCCCCGCGTGATCAATCGCGCCACATCGCCCAAAAGAGCGGGCAGCACACGTTCGCTCGTGGTCTCGATCTCTTCGATCGTCCACCATCGCCATGCCGCTTGGAGTTCGTGCTCCAAAGGCTCCCATCCGGCAGTCGATAGCTCAAATCGATCCGTACGCCACGCGAAGTAGGTTTCCACTGAATACAGAGGTTGACCCCGAAAAGTCCACATACCACTGCAGGTCGCGACCGGATCTCCTAACTCTGCATGATCGATGACCATGCCGGTCTCTTCAGCGAGCTCGCGGGCGGCAGCCTCGCTGAGTGCTTCACCCGGATTGATCCCACCGCCGGGAGTGATCCAGAGCGGAGGCTTGGGATCCAGAGGGTCGTTGACCAGAAATAGCAACACGCTGTCGTTCTCGTCGATAACGATGACGCGCGCCGAAGGCCGGTCGAGAGCCGTGGTCATCTTTCTATCGTGACCGACGTCGACTTCCCATGCACGGCCGGAATGCCAGGCACCTCATCACGGTCTCTTTGGGTTAGCCGCGTCGATGCTCGAGTCGGCGTGGCGGGTGACACCTCGCCAAGCAGCACCCGACTGTACTCCCGTGGCGTCTCTGCCGTGGATGAAGTTGAGCCGACCATTGCGGATGCGGTCGCTCCGGCCGCACGGCTGCACCGGGGTGCCCGCTATAACCTGGTTAACAAGCGGCGATCGCCCGATGCGACCGGGAACGCCGACCGTATTCGCCGTTACGAAGCCGCCCTCGACCGGCTTCGTGTCAATTGACTCGGGAGCAATGGGTGCCCCATCTGTCTGAGGTATGGGAGAGCCGTGGCGACTTCCAGAACTGGTTCGACAACAATGCGAAGCCGAACGTCCCGGGTGTCAAGGTTGACGAACTGACGGAAGTTCACAACGTCATACTCAAGAAGTAGCCAGGAGACAGCCAGCAGCGACTAGCCCTCCGCCTCTCGGGCACTGGCGGCTACCTGAGCGCCTTGCGGTACACGTCGCTGCGCGGATCGGGGCCTCGGCCCGTCCCAATGAGGTGTTGGTATCTCCGCGTCCACCTCGACGGGAGGTCGAGTCCCCGTTAGGAACTCGACGACTTCGAACCCGACGGGAAGACGTTCGACGTCGACGCCTTCGCCGACACTTACTGCAGCGAGAGACGGACCGCCTGGTTGATCGCATCGTGGAGAGCGACGTTGTGTGCCCGGTCAGGCACCATGACCCGTACGACTGACGGCGTCGGCGCGGCCAGAGCCAATTCGAGTTGTGACAACGCCGTGACCTCATGCACCGCTAGTCCGAACCCGCGCGCGACCGCGGTGATGTCGCTGGTGGGTGGCGTACCGAAGAGCTGTTCGAACACGGCCGGTTCGACGGAAATCGCCTGTGGCAGGAAGGAGAAGATCCCTCCCCCACCGTTGTCGAGCACGACGAACGTGCATGGTGACTCCGGAATGTTGACCAGCCCAGAGACATCGTGGAGGAAGGTCAGATCGCCGAGGAGCGCAATCGTCCGCGCGCCCTGTCCGCTCCCCGATCGGGCAACCCCCAAAGCGGTCGACACAACACCATCGATCCCGTTCACACCTCGGTTGCTCAGAACCCGTGGCGCCATCTGATGGGCCGCGGCATACCACTCGAGATCCCGGATCGGCATGGACGCCGCCACCACGAGAGTCGCACCCGTTTCGGCCGCATGGCGGTGGACCATTCGGGCCACGAGCGGCTCACTGAGATCCGCTCCCAGCACGTCGGCAATGGCCGCCTGCGCCCTCGACTCGCGTTCGCGCCACGATTCGCGCCATTGCGGATCGGACGGTCGTGCGGTCGCGATGGCGGAGTCGAGCCATTCGTCGGTCCCGCACTGGTGGAACTCGGTCGCCACTCGTAGCGGGTCGGACCACTGTCGCAACGGATCAACGACGATGATCCGCGCGCCGGCACTGGCGGCGCCCGACACAAACGTTCCCAATGCTCGGGAGAGCCAGGGCGCACCGAGCATCACGATGCAGTCGGGAGGCGCCGGCTCCGTCCGGACAATGGCGTCGGCGGCGGCGATTGTCCCCTCGAGCCGGCTTCCCGACAGTGTGTCAGCGAGAACGGGCCAGCCCAGTCGGTCGGCGAGCTTGCTCACGCGGGCGGGGTCGGCCCTCTGCGACCACGGGCCACCCGCGATCAGCAATCCCCGACCCTGTAGGGGCTCGAGCTCCAGTTCGGTCTTTGCGGGCGGAGCCATCCCACCCGAGACCGGGAGGACCACTTTCGGACCAGCGCGCGGGGAGAGGCGCGGCCGTGCCGGTGAGGGGCTCCCGGAACTCGAGATTCAGGTGCACGGGGCCGGGACCGTCGCCTCCATGGACCGCCTCCTCGAAGGCCCGAACGGCCAACGGTCTCCAGGTCTCCTCCTGGCCCTCGGCGGGCACGCCCGGCGCGTAGGCCCAGCGGGTCGCCGCGGCGAACAGCCCGTTCTGTTCGATGGATTGCGGAGCGCCGGTGTGATGCAGCTCAGGCGGGCGGTCCGCTGTGCACACGATGAGCGGCACCCGCGCGTGGTGCGCCTCGACGACAGCCGGGTGCAATTCCGCGGCGGCCGTGCCGCTCGTCACGCAGATGATGCTCGGCCTCCCCGTTGCCAGCGCCAGCCCCAGCGCGAAGAAACCGCCACTGCGCTCGTCGAGGCGGACGTGGACCCGGAGTCGATCGGCCAGGGGCAGCGCCAGGGGCGTCGAGCGCGATCCGGCACAGACGACTGCATCGGTGACCCCGAGGCGAACCCACTCGTCGACGAGGGTGGCGCTGAAGGTGGCCTGTACGCTCATCGGGCGTGCCCCTCCATGTCGACGTGCGCGGGTCCGGGCCGCCGCTGGTCGTCCTCCACGGCTTCACCCAGACGGCATGCCTCTGGGGCCACTTCGGGGAGCTTCTCGCCGAGTCGCGCACGCTGGTCGCCGTGGATCTGCCGGGACACGGCGATTCGGGATCGGTACGGGCCGACCTGCCGACGACGGCAGGTCTGGTGGCTGAAGCGGTACGGGCCGAGGTGGGCGGTCAGGCATGCGCCCTGCTCGGCTATTCGCTCGGTGCGCGGGTCGGCCTGCACGTGGCACTCGGTGCCGAGTTGGACCTGCGCGGCATCGTCTTCATCGGTGTGACCGCCGGCATTGAAGATCCCGACGAACGTGGGCGCCGGCGTCGGTCCGATGACGACATGGCCGACGAACTGGAGGCCTCGGGCAACGTCGAGCACTTCATCGATGCCTGGCTCCGCGGGCCCCTGTTCGAACGGCTCGATGCGAATGACGAGGCGCAGCGTTCGGAGCGACTCCGGAACAGCGCGACCGGTCTGGCCTCCAGCCTGCGACTGTGCGGGACGGGTACCCAAGAGCCCATGTGGGATCTCCTTCCGACGCTCACCAGTCCGGTTTTGGCCATGGCCGGGACGGACGACACCCGCTTTGCCGCACACGCGCTGCGGGTAACCCGACTGGTGCCGCACGGTGTCGCCTCCCTCGTGCCGGGTGGGAGCCATGCCGTGCACCTGGCCCAGCCCGAACAGGCCAGCCGGATCGTGCGTCACTGGCTGGACACGGTCGATGCGGGTCCCACCTGAGGGAACGAAGAGGGCAAGTTCAAAGGAGCAGCCCGACCGCGAGAAGCGCTCCGGCAAGGATCTGGAGACGGGCCGTCGTGCCAAGCATGGGCAGGAGGGCTCGCCCCTCCTGATCGCTCAGCGCCAGCCTGAGGGGGGCAATGGCCACCGGCAGAGCCAAGAGTGCGAGGAGCGACCACGGGCGGTAGCTGGACACGACCCCGATGGAGAGCGCCACGCCCATGAGCGTGCAGCAGTAGAACAGGCCGGCTCGCCGCCGCCCGAGGCGCACGGCAAGCGTCTTCTTGCCGGACTCGGTGTCCGTCGCGATATCGCGCAAGTTGTTGGCCTGGAGCAGAGCTGCAGCAAGCAAGCCCACGGGCACCCCCACCCAGAAGGCGAACCACCAGTCGTACCGATAGGCGAACAGATGTCCGGCCAACGTGATGACGAACGGAGCATGCTGCACGTAGGCCGAACCCCCCGTGGCCACGAGACCGAAGAAGATGAAGACGAAGAGCTCGCCGAAGCCGAGATACCCGTACGGCCGAGGACCTCCCGTGTAGGCCCATCCCGCAATGCCGCACACGAGGCCGAGCGGAATGAGCCACCAGGTGACACGGGCCGCCAAACCCAGGCCGGCCAGCGCCGCGATGCCGAAGGCGATCAGCGCGGCGACCTTGACCTCCCGCACCGTCGCCAGCTTGCCCGCCACGAGCCGGATGGGGCCGACGCGATGCTCGTCGGTCCCACGCACCCCGTCTGCATAGTCGTTCACATAGTTCGTGCCTATCTGAATGCCGAGCGCAACGATCAAGGCCAGAACGGCGTTTAACCAGGACAGCTGGCGGTCGAAACTCGTGCATGCCGTGGCGTGGCATGCGCTCGAGATCTGCGGTGTCGTGATGACGACATTCCCGCTCGAGAGGTAGCCGGCTGCAGTGCCGACGACGACCGGGACGATCGCGGCCGGAAGAGTACGCGGGCGCGCGCCCGCGACCCACAGTTTCAGCGGAGGACTCACGGGCGACGCGGAAAGCGCGAGAAGTCCGGGGCTCTGTGCTCCACGAAGGCGTTTCGGCCCTCCTGCCCCTCCTCGGTCATGTAGAAGAGCATGGTGGCGTCACCGGCGAGCTGCTGCACGCCGGCCAGGCCGTCGTCGGCAGCATTCATACCCGCCTTGATCATGCGTAACGCGATCGGCGAGAGCGTGAGCATCTGCCGGCACCAGGCCACGGTCTCGCGCTCGAGATCGTCCAGCGGGACCACGGCGTTCACCAAACCCCAGTCGAGAGCCTGCTCCGCGCCGTACTGACGGCAGAGAAACCACACCTCCTTCGCCCGCTTGAGACCGATCGTCCGGGCCAGGATCGACGATCCGTATCCCCCGTCGAAGCTCCCCACCTTGGGCCCGGTCTGGCCGAATCGCGCATTGTCGGCCGCGATCGAAATGTCACAGACCAGGTGCAGAATGTGCCCGCCACCGATGGCGTACCCCGCAACCATGGCGATGATCGGTTTGGGGATGCGGCGCATCAGGATCTGAAGATCGAGGACGTTGAGGCGCCCGATGCCGCGCTGGGCGACCTCATCATCACCGATGTAGCCGTCGTCGCCCCGGATCTTCTGGTCCCCGCCCGAGCAGAAGGCATCGGGGCCTTCGCCGCAAAGGATGATGGCACCGACATCGGGGTCGTCCCGGGCCATGGTGAAGGCATCCGTCAACTCGAAGAGCGTTTGAGGACGGAAGGCGTTGCGCCGCTCCGGGCGGCAAATCGTCAACTTGGCGATGCCCTCGGCCACGTCATAGCGGATGTCCTGGAACGATCCTCGGGACCCCCACGCAGGAAGGGGAAGCGGGCGGAGATCGTCGAGGGGATCATGAGGGCTTCCTGTGACCACGGTCTGCACGGCGACCTACGCTACTGGCCGGTGCCTGAGCTCGTCGCACTCGACCTTCCCGGTGGCATCGGCTTCGTCGATGCTCTGCGGGCAATTTGGGACACGGGCGATGCCGCGGCTCCTCTCGACCCCCGGCTGCCCCCCGCCGCGCGCCAGGTGCTGCTCGACACACTGCGCCCGACTCGCATTGTCGGCTCCGATGGTGAGCAGCGTGCGCTCGCCGACGGCATCGGGGTCGAGGACGGCGACGCGCTGGTCGTCGCGACGTCGGGCACGTCGGGCCCGTCTGGTCGTCCCAAGGGTGTCGTGCTGACCCATGACGCCATCGCCGCCTCGGCGGAGGCGACCTCGGCCCGGCTCGGCGTCGATCCTGCCCGGCACGCGTGGATGGCCTGCCTGCCGCTCGCTCACATCGGGGGGCTGGCGGTCGTGACACGCTCGATCGTCACCGGCACACCCCTCGTGGTCCTGCCGGGATTCGAGGCCGAGGCCGTCGAAGACGCCGGGCGCTCGGGACTGGTGTCGCACGTGTCATTGGTGGCGACCGCGCTCCAGCGCCTCGACCCCTCGGTCTTCACCTGCGTTCTCCTCGGCGGCAGCAGGGTTCCGGACGAGCTGCCGCCCAACGTCGTTGCGACCTACGGCATGACCGAGACGGGCTCCGGTGTCGTGTACGACGGCTGGCCATTGGAGGGCGTGGAGGTGTCGTTCCGCCTGTCGCAGGGAGCGGGAGCGGGCGCGGGCGAGCCGGCGCCGGCGCCGGCGCCGAGGGGGAAATCCTGATCCGCGCCCCGATGTTGCTCCGCTGCTACCGGGGTGGGGACGACGGGCGGGTCGTGGGGCCCGACGGGGCGAGGGACTGGTTCGCCACCGGCGACGGCGGTCGGCTCGACGCCAACGGGAAGCTCGTCGTCTCCGGCCGCATTGGGGACGTCATCACCACAGGAGCGGAGAAGGTCTGGCCCGACGCGGTCGAACGGATCCTCATGGCCCATCCCGGTGTCGCCGAGGTCGCGGTCTGGAAGCGGCCCGACCCTGAGTGGGGCGAGCGGGTCGTGGCCTGGGTCGTGCCGATCGGCGACGGTCCCTTGCTCGACGAGCTCCGCCAGATGGTCGCGGAGGGGATTGCCCCCTGGGCGGCCCCGAAGGAATTGGTCCTGGTGGATGACCTCCCCCGCTCCGCGGCGGGCAAGGTCAGGCGGCGAGAGCTCGATTTCTTCGGCTAGTCGCCCTCAGGGGTCGGCGAGGCAAGGTCAGGCACGGTGCCCTCGGGCAGGTGGGCGGTGAGTCCCGCGAGCTTGTCCGGGTTCCTCACCACGCGGACGCCGACAATGGACCCGTCAATGATGTCGAGCACGATCGCCCCCACGACAGTGCAGCCGTCCTTCAACACGGCGGCCGGTTGCCCGTTGAGCACCGTGGTGTTCGGGACGCCCTGCACCTTCTTGGCGACGTTGAGCAGGAATCTCGAGCTGCGGTACGGGCCAACCACCGGGCGCAAGGCTGCACGCACCTTGCCGCCGCCGTCGGTCCAGACGACGACGTCGTCTGCGAGCATGGACAGAAGCCCCGAGAGGTCCCCGGTGGCGCAGGCCACGAGGAACCGGTCCATCAGGGCGCGCCCCTGACGCAGGTCGGCGTCGAAGCGTTGGCGTCGCTCCTCAATCCGTTGTCGTGCCCGCGATCCGAGCTGCCGGCAGGCGGCAGGAGTCCGTCCCAACGAGCGCGCCACCTCCTCAAAGGGATATCCGAAGATGTCGTGGAGCAGGTAGGCGGCGCGCTCGAGCGGAGTCAGCTCCTCGAGCAGCACGAGGAATGCAAGCGACAAGGAGTCCGCCTGTTCGGCGATCGCCTCCTCCTCGACCACCACCGGCTCGGGCAGCCACGGACCGGCGTACGTGAGGCGCTTGGACCGGGCCGAATCGAGTTGGTCGAGACAAAGACGGGTCACGATCGTGACGAGATAGGCGCGGACCGATTCGACCGTTTCGTCCTTGCGTCGTAGCCAGCGGATGAAGGCATCCTGGACGATGTCCTCCGCGTCGGCGGCGCTGCCCAGCATGCGGTAGGCGATGCCGAAGAGGAGGGGGCGCCACTGCTCGAAGGCCGCCGCTTCGGCTTCGAGGTCAGGCAGCGACATTTCAGGCAACGGCATCCGTGGTCACGGCCCGCATCGGTATCTCGCAGTTGTCGGAGAAGCCCTGGCTGCGGAGACCAAGCCCCGCGTTGAAACGAGAGCGGAAGTTCTCCAGGGCCACCCAGGCGGCAAGTTCGACGAACTCTGCATCGCCGAGGTGGGCCCGGATCCGGTCGGCCAGCTGCGCGGAGACCTCCGCCGGCCTGCCGGTTGCCGCCTCGGCGTACTCGAGGACCACCCGCTCGCGCTCGTCGAAGAGATCACTCGTGCGCCAGCTGCCGACCGCACGCACCTTGGCCGGATCGATGCCCGAGTGCATCCCTTCGTAGTAGCCATAGTCGACGCACCACGAGCAGCCGATCTGCATGCCAGCGGCCTGCACGGCGAGCCAGCGCAACGTCGGATCGAGCTTCTTCCAACCGTACTGGACCGCCGTCTCGAGGCCCCCCATGGCGACGAGGACCCCGGCGTGGTGTGCCGCAGCCGCGGTGGGCTCCACCATCTGGCCAAAACGGCGCTTGGTGTAACGAGTGGCCATGCGGGCGATCAAGCCCTTCGGGTGGTCCCGCAACGGAACGTGAGCCATGGCTCTTCCTCCTTCGCTCTGTGCATTCTCTGTCACCACCAAGAGACGGGACGGGAGCCCGATGTGTGACACGGGCCTCCGCGTCAGCCCACGCCGCCCGAGGGTGGCGCGGTCGTGCCGCCGTCGACGACGAACGTCTGCACCGTGACCCTCGAGGCAGCGTCCGGGGCCGCGAAGAGTGCCGAGGTGGCGATGTCGTCGGGCAGGCCCAGCGGCCGCAGAGGGATGTGCGCCAGGTTCCGCTCCTCGCCCGCCTCCCACGCGGCCGCCAGCTTGGTCTTCACCAGACCGAATGCCAGCGCATTGACCCGGACGTCGGGGGCCGATTCGCCCGGGAGCTGAGCTGACGCGTGATGTGGAGCACCGCGGCCTTCCTCGGATTCTTCCGCCACAGTTTCACACACGATGGCGAGATTGGGACACAGCGCCACCAGGCTGCGACGAGAATTTCTGGGCTCGCCCCAGCGCGCAGTGGAGATGGTGAACAGTGAGAACGCGCATCTGACTCCACAATGCTACACGCTCGCGAAAATGAGCACCGACGTTGACAATGCGAGTCCAGCGCTCACCGATACCACGAGAGAACCTCGGCTTCATGTGCCCTCCCAGTCTGAGATGGCCCGCTTCTCTTTCTCGTCATTCTGCGAATCCGCTGTTACAGATGCTTGTCACCTTGAGCATGCGCGATCTTCCAGGTCGGCTCCCACGCTGGCCCGAAGTATCCCCGAACCGGTAGGCAAGGCCTCTTGGGTCGGTCGCGAGTCCGGCGAGCGTGCTCAAATGTGGCGGTGGCGGTCACTGATTCCGACATCTCCCTCGACTCGTCTTCCGGCGCAGCGCCGGACTGGGCGCTGCCAGCGGTCCTCGTCGGATGTGCATTTGGCTTTCGCATCGTCATCGGGTATGTCTTCACTCAGTACGGCGGGGACGCGCCGGGCTACACCCTGCTGGCGAAGAACCTCGTCGCGGGTCGTGGCTATTCGATCGCGACCCATGCTCCCTACGTAGCTACGGACGTGCGTGTGCCCGCCTACTCACTGCTGCTGGCGGTCCCATTGAGTCTTGCTACCTCGCATTGGTCGGTCATCGTGCTCAACTCGCTCCTTGGAGCGATCAGCACGCTGCTGGTGTGGTACATCGCCCGCGGCCTGAAACTGACGCGAAGGTTGGCCCTTTGGTCCACGGGGATCGCAGCCTTTTGCTTCGCGACTGCGTCGTTTGCGGGCATCGCGCAATCCGAGAACCTCTCGGTACCGGCGGTTCTGGCTTTCGTCTACATCGTCTTGATCAAACCGCCCCGGAGCATGGTGACGCTCTTCGTCGTGGGCAGCCTTTTGGCCTGGGTCGTCGCCCTTACCAGAGACGAGCTGGTGATCTTCGTGGTGCTCACGGCGATCGTCGCGGCCAGACGCCTCAGGCTCAGGTTCCTCGTCTCCGTGTTGCTGGTCGCATGCTTCCTCGTGGGACCCGGGGTATGGGTGATTCGCAACGAGGTCCAAGTCCACCGCACTGAGTTGGTCGACCCCTTGATGTCAGATTCGGTCCTTGTGGCGACGCTCAATGGGCAGAACTTCTCCACTCCGCTGTACCTGGAATCCCAGCAACTGGCGTTCGAACCAGATACCACGCAAGGGCAGCGAGACCAGTTCCAACATCAGGTCGACGCGTATGCCAAGCACATGCTGCTGCATGAGCCATTCACGGTGATCGAGAACCAAGCTACGTACTACGTCGAAGCTCTCTTTCCACCCCCGATCTACGGCGTCACCTACATCAGTACCTCGCTCTTCCTTGCGCGCTGCCTGTGGTCCCTCGCCCTCTTGGCCGAGTACGCCTTCGCTGCAGTGGGCGTCTTCCGGTGGTGGAGAACAGGACGACGAAAGGACGTTGTCTCAGTACTGCTCTTTCCTGCGTTCATCATGGTGTTCATGGTTTTCGTCGAACCGCAGCCCAGGTTCTGGCTGCCCTCGGTGCTCTTGCTGCTTCCGCTCGGCGTCGAAGGTGCGGCCAACTTTGATTTCCGAATGCTCGCGACCAAGGTCTGGGGGCCTCCTCTACCCCCCAAGGGCTGAGCCCCGCGAGATTCAGACATGAAACGAGGAAGCCTGCCGCCGACGCGTGACGACGCCTGCCCCATGGTGCCGATTGTGGCGGGATGGCCGGCAGTAGACCCAGCCGCTCGTCGGCGGCTCGCACTGCCCTTATCCCACTCCGCCCGAGGGTTGCGCGGTCGTGCCGCCGTCGACCACGAACGTCTGCCCCGTGACCCACGAGGCGGCCTCAGACGCCAGGAACAGCGCCGCGGTCGCTATGTCGTCGGGCAGGCCCAACCGGCGAAGTGGGATGTGGGCCGCGATCTTTTCCTCGCCCGCCTCCCACAGAGCGGCGGCCAGCTTGGTCTTCACCAGACCGGGCGCCAGCGCGTTGACCCGGACGTCGGGGGCCAATTCGAACGAGAGCTGCCGGGTGATGTGGATCACCGCGGCCTTGGTCACGTTGTACCATCCGATGCCCGGTTCGACCCCGAGTCCCCCGATGGACGCCACATTGATCACCGAACCGCGCAAGCCCGCCTTGACGGCGGCGGCCGTCCAGACAAGCACCGCCAGCTGGTTCACCTCGAACGTCTTCTGCGCCCGCACCACGTCGATGTCGATCATCGGTCCGAAGTAGGGGTTGGTTCCGGCGTTGTTGACCAGGATGTCGAGCTGTCCGAAGCGGGCCAGCGTCCCGGCCACACAGGACTGCGCGTCCTCGGGCTTTCCGACGTGGGCGGCGGTCCAGGCCACCCGCTCTTCATCCGCGCCCCGTGCAATGAGACCGGCTGCAGCCTCGGCGAGGTCGTCCGCCTTGCGGGAGGTGATCATGACGTTGGCGCCGGCTTGCGCGAAGCGGGCGGCGACGGCCAGGCCGATCCCCCGGCTTCCCCCGGTGATCAGCGCCGTCTTTCCGTTGAGTTCGAGCTCCATCGCCTGAGCCTTGCACGACCCCGCGGGTGTGCCGCCTCCCGGTGAAGGAGCCGTAGCATCGCTCCCGTGAACCACCTGGCCGACGAGACGAGCCCGTATCTCCGCCAGCACGCCGAGAACCCGGTGGAGTGGTTCCCCTGGGGGGACGAAGCCCTGCAACGGGCGCGCGACGAGGACAAGCCCCTCTTCGTGTCCATCGGCTACGCCTCGTGCCACTGGTGCCACGTGATGGCGCACGAGAGCTTCGAGGATCCCGACACGGCCGCTGACCTGGCGAAGTCGTTCATTTCGGTGAAGATCGACCGCGAGGAGCGCCCCGATCTCGATGCCGTCTACATGGCAGCTACCCAGGCCTTGACCGGAGCCGGGGGCTGGCCCATGTCGGTCTTCTGCACGCCCGATGGGCGGCCCTTCTACGCCGGGACCTACTTCCCGACCGTCGAGCGCCACGGGATGCCCTCCTTCCGCCGCGTCGTGCAGGCACTCGGCGACGCCTGGGCCAACGAGCGGGCGCAGGTGCTCGAGCAGGCCGACGCGCTGGTGGGCGCCGTGCGGCGGGAACTGCGCCTGGCCGAGGCCCTCAACGAGGAGGCGGGCGGCCGCAGTGCGGGCGGTGGCGCTCCCCTGCTGCGCCTGGCCGGAACGCCTGCCGAGGTTCCCTTCGACACCGAAGTCCTGGTCGAGCAGGTGGTGGCCAGTATCGCGGCCGGCTTCGATCCCGAATGGGGAGGCTTCGGCCCGGCGCCCAAATTCCCCCGGCCCACCCTCGTCGAGTTGTGCCTGCGGCGCGCCCGACGGGGTGGACCCGATGCGGCCCACGCCCGCCATATGGGTCTGCGCACGCTCGACGCCATGGCGGCCGGCGGCATCTACGACCACCTGGTGGGCGGGTTCTGCCGCTACTCCACCGACGCCCGCTGGCTCGTGCCCCACTTCGAAAAGATGCTCACCGACCAGGCGCAGCTGGCACGGGCCTTTCTGCACGCCTGGCAGGACGGTGGACGAGGCGAGTATCTCGTCGTGGTCACCGAGACTCTGGACTTCGTGCTGCGGGATCTCTCGACCCCCGAGGGCGCGCTCTACTCGTCCTTCGACGCCGACGCAGGAGGGGTCGAGGGCGCGCACGCGACGTTCACGATCGAGGAATTGCGTCAGATCCTCCCCGCACCCCTGGTCGGGCCGGCCGCCGAGTGGTACGGCATCACGCCGGGTGGCAACTGGGAGGGGCGCTCCATTCCGGTGCGGCCCGTCGGGGCGCCACTCGAGCGCCCGCCCGAGGTGGAGGAGGCCCGCCTCCTGCTGGCGGCGGCACGGGCCCAGCGGGTCCAGCCGGCCCGCGACGAGAAGGTCCTGACCGAGTGGAACGCCATGACCGTGGCCACCCTCGCCGAGGTGGCAGCGGCCACCGGCCGTGTCGACTACGGAGGACGGGCCGAGGAGATCGGCGAATTCCTCTGGGCATCCATGTATGCCGACGGACGGCTCATGCGGAGCTGGCAGGGCGGGCGGGCGCGCCATCTGGCCGTGGCAGCCGACTACGCCTGGCTCGCCGAGGCCTCATTCCGGCTGTCCGAATGGACGGGCAAGACCCTCTGGCGCGAGCGGGCGGTACGGGCTGTCCGGCAACTCCTGGACCTGTTCTGGGACGACGAGTCGGGCGGGTTCTTCACCACCGGCGACGACGCCGACGCACTCGTGGTCCGTCCCAAGGAATTCCTCGATGGCGCCGTCCCGGCCGCCAACTCCGTCGCCATCGCTGCTCTGCTCCATGCCAGCGCGCTGGTGGACGATCCGGGGATCGAAGAGGCGGTCGAGCGGACGGTGCGCCTCGCCGGACCGCTGCTGGAGCGACACCCGGGCGCACTGGCCGACATGGTGGCGGCGCTACCCCTCTGGAGCGGACGCAACGAAATCGTCGTCACGGGCGATCGGCCCGACCTTCTCGCCGAGGTGCGCCGGAATTGGCTCCCTGCCGCCGTCACCCTGTGGGGGGAGCCCGACGGCGGGCCGCTCTTCGAGGGGCGGCCGTCGGAGCCGGGGCTGGCCTACGTCTGCCGGGGGCGCACATGCGAGGCCCCCGCCGCGGACGCCGCCACCTTGGCAGCCCAATTGGAGCCACTGATCACATGAGCGTGGATCCCGGGACCCACAACGCCGACGAGGTCGGCAACCGCCGACGCATCGGCGGTACCTCCAGCGCAGGCAGAACCGACGCGGGCATCGCCCGGAGCAGCTCCCACGAGGATGCCGGCCCGGACGACGCCGCGGTGGACCACCCCGCCCCCGGGGAAGCCGCCGAGCCCGGTGCCCTCGACCGCCGCGCACCCGAGACGGAGACCGACCCGACGCGCCTCGTCCGCCGCTCGGCCCGCCGCAAGGAGCGCGTCCCGACGGCGGGCGGCTCCACCCTCCACCTTCTGGTGTTGTCCTCCACGATCGAGGACACCACCGTCGTGGATCTGGCCACACGGACGGTGATGCGGGTCCGGGTGCCCTGGCCCGAGGGGCACGAACCCGATATCAGCACCTTCGACGTCGTGGAGGTGACCTTGGCCGAGGACCCAGAACGGGACGACCTCGCCCGGCCGGAGGCGACCACCGTGGCCGACCTCCCTCGCCACGTCGGCACGCTGCGGGGTCGGCATCTCCGCAAGCTCCTGCGACGGTTGGTGGCCACCCCCGACGGTCCGCTGCTCGGATTCCCGGGGCCGTCGGCGCCCTACTGGGAGTTCCGGGGTTTCCGCCCGTCGGTGGCGTTGATCGAGCCGACGAGGCGGCCGCAGCTGATCCGGCGGCAGGCGGACGGCACGACCTGGGTCCGCTTCGGTTGGGACCGCGACGACGTCTGGCTGCCCGTCGAGGACCGCAACGCTGCCCGCGCCCTCGATGCGGCCCGCCGCGAACGCCTGAGCGGCAAGAGCCTCTCCACCGCGTTGGGATTCGAGCCCCAATACCTCCTGGTGACCGTCAGCCCCCCTCGGGACGGCCACTGCTACAAGGTGTGCGCGGCGGTGCTGCCACGCGGGTGACCCGAACGCCCCTGGAGAGGGGACGGATCCGGCTCAGCGGCCGAGCTTGCCCCCCGCCAGGTCCTCGGCCATCGCCCAGCCGAACGCCACCAGGCGGTCGCCCCGGTCGGCCTTGAAGCTGTCGAAGTGCGTCTCGACCCCCTCGGGGATCTTGACCTTGGCAGCCACGAAGTCCAGGCCGCCGGCGACCGAGCCGTCGCCCTTCAGCACGAAGGTGCGGTCGTCGAGGCGGCTCTCGCAGCCGAAACGCTTCGAGAGCCGACGCGCCCAGGCCCGCTCCTCGCCCGAGGACTTGTGGCCCGGGAAGGGCACGACGTCCTGCAGACCGTTGAAGGCACGAAACCCCTCGGGCGTCAGCAGTCGCGTCCCCAAGAGGACGTCCTCGTCGGGAAAGGCCAGCAGAGCCCGCCGGTACTGGTCCGCCATAATGGCCTTGAGAGCCGCCTCCGCCCGTGAGGTGCGATCGACCAGTGCCAGACCGACCAGGAGGGAGGGAGTCCCCCCGATCCGCTCGAGGGTGCAGAACGAGTAGCCCCGCAGCTTGTTTCCCTCCCGGGCCTGGGTGATGAGCACCCACGCCTCACGCTCTTTGGAGAGATAGCCGATGTCGAAACCGGGCGGCCGGTCCGCACAAAGATCCGCCATTTCAACGAGCTCAGTATCACTGAGCGCAGTGCAATCCTTCGTGCTCACTACGATCGGCATGGGTTCAGTCTACTGGTTGTGTTCAACGCGTTCCCAACCGGCCCGGGCGCTCGGGTAGGGGAAACCGCACGCCGGCACCCACACCGCCCCAGGTCAGACGGACTTTCTGCCGCCTGTCGCCATCCCTCAGGAGAGGACGGCGCTCTGCCCGAGCAGCCGTTTGAGCTCACCCACCAGGCCGTTGCGGCAGTCCACGTTGAACTCCGGGGGGAGGCGCAGAACCTTGGCACCGACGTGGAGCAGCACCGGTGACTGCCCAGGGTGCCCGCTCAACACGTCCTTCAACCCGTCGACCTTGGCATCGGTGAGCACGCCCAGGGGCAGCGTGATGTGCAGATCCTCCTGGCCCCGCTCGAGGATCGGGCGTGAGACCTCCATGCAGACGATCTTCGGTTCTTCCTCACGCATGTCGAGCCGGCCCCGCACGACCAGGATGGCATCGTTCTCGATCAGGGCGCCGTACTCGGCCATGGTCTTGGGGAAGACGAACACCTCCATCGCCGCCTGCAGATCTTCGAGCACGAATCGGGCCATCAGGTCACCCTTCTTCGTGTACGAGCGCTTCAGCTCCGTCACCACGCCCCCCACCGACCGGACCGGTGCGCGGTCCCCCACCGCTGTGTCGTCCTCGCGCATGTCCGAGAGCGAGCAGTCGGTGTAGCGGGCCATCGCCGCCTCGTAGCCCATCAGTGGGTGGTCGCTCACGTAGAGGCCGAGCATCTCCTTCTCGAAGGCAAGGCGCTGGGCCTTGTCGAATTCGGTGTCGGGGATGGCCACCTTGGCCCCACCCCAGCCGGGGTCGGCCTGCTCCTCGTCCTCGAAGGCGGCGAAAAGGGACGTGATACCCAGATCCTGCTCCTTGCGGCGCTCGATCGTGCGGTCGACCACGGACTCGAGCACGAGGCACAGCCCCTGGCGTGGGTGGCCGAACGAATCGAACGCCCCCCCTTTGACCAGTGACTCCATGGTCCGCTTGTTGAGGACGACGGGGTCGACCCTGGCGCAGAAGTCGAAGATGTCCTCGAATGGCCCGTTGGCGTTGCGCTCGCCCACGATCCGGTCCACCAGGCCCTCGCCGACGTTGCGCACCGCCGCCAGACCGAAGACGATCGACTGCTCGGGGCGGCGCGTGCCGTCCTCCCCGACGGTGATGTCCGGCGCGAATTCCGCCACCGAGCGGTTCACATCGGGCACCAGCACGTCGATCCCCATCGAACGGCACTCGGCGAGGTAGACGGCTGTCTTGTCCTTGTTGTCCTTGACCGACGAGAGCAGCGCCGACATGTACTCGACCGGGTAGTGCGCCTTGAGCCACGCCGTCTGGTAGGCCACGAGGCCGTAGCCGTAGGAGTGGGATTTGTTGAACGCGTAGTCGGCGAAGGGCTCGATGATGTCGAAGAGCTGCGTCCCGAGCTCGTCGCCGTAGCCCTCGGCGACACAGCCGGCGATGAACTTCTCGCGTTCGGCGGCGATCAGCTTGCGGATCTTCTTGCCGCACGCTTTGCGCAGGTTGTCCGCTTCCTCGAGGCTGTAGCCCGCGAACTTCTGGGCGACCCGCATCACGGACTCCTGGTAGAGCATCAGCCCGTACGTGTCCTTGAGGATGGGCTCGATGTCCGGGTGCAGGTAGGTGAGCGGCTTGCGACCGTTCTTCAACTCTGGATAGTCCCGGTGCATGTTGGCGGCCATGGGCCCCGGGCGGTAGAGGGCAACGAGTGCAGCGACGTCGTCGAAGCTCGTCGGAGCGAGCGCGCGCAGGGTCTGGCGCATCGCGGTTCCCTCGAGCTGGAACACGCCGATCGACTCGGCGCGGCGCAGCATCTCGAGAGTCGGCTCGTCGTCCAGGTCGACCCCGTCGATGTCGGGCCGCATCCCGGTCTCGGCCTCGATCAGGTCGAGTGCACGCTCCATGACCGAGAGGTTGCGCAAGCCCAGGAAGTCCATCTTGAGCAGTCCGAGGTCCTCCACCCCGTGCATTTCGTATTGGGTGACGATCGGCGCGTCCTCGGGATTCTCGCCTGCACCGGGCTTGCGCTGAATGGGCAGGTAGTCCGTCAGCGGATCGCGGGAGATCACCACGGCAGCGGCGTGGATGCCGTCCTGGCGCCGCAACCCCTCGAGCCCGAGGGCGACCTCAATGACCTCTTTGGCGTCGGGGTCGCCCTCGCGCATGGCGCGCAGCTCGGCCGCCGCCGCGAACCCCTCCTCGTGCCCGTCGGTCTTGGTGACACATGCGTGCAGCGGCGTGTCGCGACCCATCACGAGAGGCGGCATCGCCTTGGCGATCCGGTCGCCGACGATGTAGGGCTTGCCGAGCACCCGCGCTGCGTCGCGCACGGCGGCCCGCGCCTTGATCGTCGAGAAGGTGATGACCTGCGCCACACGATCGCTGCCGTATTTCTCCGCCGCGTAGCGCATGACGTCGGCGCGGTAGCGCTCGTCGAAGTCCATGTCGATGTCGGGCATCTGCTTGCGGCCGGGGTTGAGGAAGCGCTCGAAGAGCAGGTCGTAACGGATCGGGTCGAGGTCCACGATCTTCAGGCAGTAGGCCACGCAGCACCCGGCTGCCGACCCTCGGCCGGGCCCGACCCGGATCTTCGAGTCGCGGGCGAAGCGGATCAGGTCCCACACGACGAGGAAGTAGGCGGCGAAGCCCATGTTCCCGATGACCCCCAGCTCGTAGTCGAGTCGCTCGACCACCTCGTCGGGCAGCGAGGCGCCGTAGCGCTCCCGCGCGCCCTCGTAGGTGAGGTCACGCAGATACGCCAGCGCCCGCTCCTCGTAGGTCTCGCCGCTGAACCGGTCCGGCACCGGGAACTCGGGCAGGCTCGGCTTGCCGAGCTCAATCTGCACGTCGGCGCGCTCCGCGATCAGCAAGGTGTTGTCGCACGCCTCGGGCACCTCGCGGAAGAGATGACGCATTTCCGCTGCCGTCTTGAGGTAGTGCTCCGTGCCCTCGAACTTGAAGCGATTGGTGTCGGAGAGAAGGGCGCCGGTCTGCACGCACAAGAGGGCGTCGTGGGCGACCGCGTCCTCACGGTGAGTGTAATGGCTGTCGTTGGTGGCGAGGAGCGGCGCGTCAATGCGGCGGGCGATCTCGATCAGCTGGGGATTCGTCCGGTGCTGGTCGGCGATTCCGTGGTCCTGCAGCTCGACGAAGAGGTTGTCCCGGCCGAAGATGTCCTGCAGCCGGGCCGCCTTCTTCTCCGCCCCCTCGACGTCGCCCGCCAACAACGCCTGGAGCACGACGCCGCCCAGGCACCCCGTGGTGGCGATCAGCCCCTCGTGGTGGCGCTCCAGCAGCTCCCAGTCGACCCGCGGCTTGTAGTAGTAACCCTCCAGGTACGCGGCGGAGGACAGCTGCATGAGGTTGCGGTAGCCCTCGACCGTCTCCGCCAGCAGGGTGAGGTGGTAGTAGAGCTTCTGGCCCCCGTCGACGTCGCCCCCCGTGTCGTCCACGCGGCCCCGGCGAACTGGCCGCTCCAGGCGGGACTCGCCAGCCATGTAGGACTCGGTCCCGATGATGGGCACCACGCCCTGGTCACGGCAGGCCTTGTAGAAATCCAGGACGCCGTACATGTTCCCGTGGTCCGTGATGCCGAGGGCCGGCTGGCCGTCTGCCACGGCGGCCGCGACGAGGTCCCCCACCCGAGCCGCCCCGTCCAGCATGGAGAACTCGGTGTGGGTGTGCAGATGCGTAAACGACCGCTCCGACACCGGCCCTCCTTTCGCCACGTCCTGTGGAACTACAGCAGTGTCATTCGCCCCGGACTCAGCAATCTATCCCGTCACGCGGTGGTGTGGACGATTGATTCGAGCCGCTTCCGGTTTCCGGTCAGAGGTACGCGCCCGTCCGCCCCGACTCGCCGGCGGAGGGCAGCCCGCGCTGGCGCATCTCCTCGAGCTGGGCCCGGGCAGCCATCTGCTGTGACATGAGCGTTGCCTGAATGCCGTGGAACAGGCCTTCGAGCCAGCCGACGAGCTGTGCCTGCGCGATGCGCAACTCGGCGTCGCTCGGCGCATCGTTGCCGAAGGGCGGGGCCATCCGCTCGAGCTCTGCCACCAGGTCGGGGGACAACACCTGGGAGAGATCGCGGATCGACTGCTCGTAGATCTCCCGGAGCCGGACGCGGCTCTTCTCGTCGAGCGGTGCGGACCGCACCTCGTCGAGCAGGGTCTTCACCATGGAACCGATCCGGAGGACCTTGGCCGGCTCGTTCACCGACTCCGTCTGCCGCTCCTCGCCGGCCTCGTCCCGGCTACCTCCGGCCAGCACCTCGTCGGGTGAGATCACGCCAAGGGGCCCGTCGTCGGGATCCTGCTTCTCCGTCACGTCATCGTTCGTCGTGTCAGCCATGCTGCCTTCCGTCCTGTCGGGTTGTCTCGGCCGAGCCTGCCCATGCTCTCCGCGCGTTCGACGGGCCAATGTAGCCACAGGCGGGTTCCGCGCTCACGGGACCCTCCAGCCCAGAAGCGGGATGTACATCTCCGCCGGCGTCAAGGACCCGTGTCGCGCTTTGAGTCGCAGCTCACCGGTGTCGGCGGGGTCGAGGAAGGCCGTCGGGGCGAACGGCACCAGGGCGACGTCGCCGAGCCGCGACGCCACCTCGACCGAGGGCACGCCACCGAGCCACCCGTCGGCAATCAGCTGCTCTTTCGTACGCACCCAGGCGACATCGCCGTGGAGAGCCGATGCCATCGCCGCGACGTCCGCGGCCGCGCCGGGACGAACGTGCAGCCAGCGGAACCGTCCTTCTCCGCTGATCAGGGTCACGGCCTCCATGATCTCGGGACCGATGAGCTCGACTGCGTTGCCCACCTCGACCTGCCCGTGATCCGCCGTGACGACGAGCACGGACCCCGACGGGAGCGCTTGGAGCACGTCACCGACGAGGCGATCGACCGCCTGGAGCTCGTCGTCGTAGTAACGGCCCAGCCCCTCGGCGTGGGCCACCTTGTCGATCCCCTCGTAGTAGGCGTACACGAACGGAGCGCCGCCCGCGGTCAGCTCCCGGACAGCGGTCACGAGTCCGGCCGGCGTGTGCCAGCGGTGCAGCTCCAGCCGGCCCAGGTGGGCCGCGGTGAACCCCGTCGGCCCGAAGTCGTGCCGGGTGACCACCGGGACGGGACCCGGCGCGCCGGGAAACGACTCGAACGGCTGGAACGTCGGGGGCGGCAGGGACATCCGGGCGTCCGCACCCCGGAGCGACCACTGGAGGACGTTCATGACCTCGCCGTCGACGGCCACCCGATACCCGACCACACCGTGCTCGGCAGGCACCTTCCCCGTGACGAGCGTGGTCAGGGCGCACGCCGTGGTGCTCGGGGCCACCGAGGTGATGGGACCCCCGACACCGCCGGTAAGCACGGGGACCAGCGTGGCACGCTCACGGAGCTGCTCCTCACCGAGCCCGTCGATCACGAGAAGCACGATCTGCTCGGCTCCTGTTACCGGGGCGGGAAACCAATCCGGCAGCGCCGTGCGGCCCGGATGGGCCAACTCGCCGAGCAGCGTCGGCACGACACGGTGCAGGCAGGGGCCATCCCAGTCGGGCAGGATCGGGTCGGGCCGGTCTCCGGGCTGCGTTCCCTCTCCGCGGGGCACTGAAAGGGTCGCCTGCGCCGGTCCGCCGTCACTCACGATCGGACACCCTAGGACCCACGCACCCCCTCTACCCGCGAACGGGCCGGTAGGATTACCCGTTGTGAGGGTTTCCACACGGGGTGATTACGCCAGTCGGGCGCTGCTCTCGCTCGCCCTTCATGGAGCCGAGACGCCCACCTCGGTCAGGGATATCGCTGTCCGGACGGCCCTGCCCCAGCCCTACCTCGAGCAGATCCTCCTGGCGCTCAAGGGCGCAGGTCTGGTCCGGTCGAAGCGCGGTGTGGGGGGCGGCTACGTGCTCGCCCGGCCTCCCGAGGAGATCTCCCTCGCCCAGATCGTGTCGGCCGTCGACGGTCCCATCGCAGCCGGCGACTTCGGGGAGCCACACGAAAATGGCGCCTGCGACCATGAGGGCCAGTGCGTCCTGCTGGCCGTCTGGGCTGACGTGGGAGAGACCATCCGTACCAGGCTGCAGTCCTACAGCCTGGCCGACATGGTTGCCAGGGCCCAGGGTGGCGTGGTGGCGACGGTCTAGACCGAGCTCTGCCCCGCCCACGTCATCCCCTGATGTTCCACGCCTCTATCGACGGCCACTCGAGGTCCCAGCCGAGGACGCAGACCGCCCCGGTGCGAAGCAGGAACAGGCGACCGGCCACGGGGGGCAGTCCGAGCCACCGCGCCGCCAGGACGCGGAGGACGTGCCCGTGGGCCACGCAGAGCGTGTCGGATTCGATCTCTCGCGCCCGCTGAATGACCCGGTCGGTCCGCCGGCCGACGTCGGCAGCCGTTTCGCCCTCGGGCACGCCGTCGTCCCAGATCGTCCAGCCGGGTCTGAACTCCCGGATTTCGGGGGTGGTCAATCCTTCGTAGGCGCCGTAATCCCACTCGACCAGGTCGGGGTCCGACTGCCCGAGGAACCCGGCCAGGGTGCAGGTCTCCGCCGCCCGGACCAGCGGGCTGGTGAGCACCTGTCCGAACGTGGCGGGACCGACCTGACGGACGAGGAGGCCGGCGGCTTTCGCCTGCTCACAGCCCTCGGGGAGGAGCGGAATATCGGTGCGGCTCGTGTGTTTCCCGGTCTCGGACCACTGCGTCGCGCCGTGTCGAAGGAGCACCATTCGCCCGGGCATGGGGCGTAGACCAGCACGGGCGGGCAGGCGGCGCAAACCCGGCACGAACACCCGGATGGAATGATCCGGAGGCTGACTCGGTTATACCCGTCAGGTTGATCCCGGATTCGCCCGGGTACGTACGACTGAGAGTGAGCGAAACAACGTCTGGAGCGATGATGAAGAGCGCGGTGAGCACGTCGGACACATTGGGACTGATGCTGCGAGACCTCGACCAATTCCCTATGCCCGATCACGAGCAGCAGGTCGAGTTGGCCAAGCGGGTCGTGGCCGGGGACGATGCGGCACGGAAGCAGATGGTGGCCGCCAACCTGCGGCTGGTGGTGCACTGGGCCCGCCGTTACCAGGACCGGGGAGTCGACATGGCCGACCTGGTCCAGGAAGGCACGTTCGGCCTCATGCGCGCCGTCGACAAGTTCGACTGGGAGCGCGGCTTCAGGTTCTCGACCTACGCCACGTGGTGGATCCGCCAGGCCCTGCAGCGCGCCGTGCAGCAGCACGGGCGGACCATCCGCATTCCGCTCGAGGTGGGAGAGCACATTCAGCGCCTCGAACTGACCAAGTCCGAGCTGGCCAGCACCCTGGGCCGCGCGCCCACCGTGGCCGAGTTGGACGAGGCAACGGGGATGACCGCCGACGAGCGAGAGGCCCTCGAGGACGTGGCCCGCGTGACCGCTTCTCTCGACCAGCCAGCCGCGCTGGAGTCGTCGACCACCCTGGGCGAACTCGTCGCCCCTGACAGCTCCGACTTCGTGATGGACGTGGAAGAGACGATGGTCTACGACCGGGTCCGCGATGCGGTCGAGCGTCTGCCCGGCCTGCAGCGGGATGTCCTCCGGCTGCGCTTCGGCTTCGACGGGGACTCCCCTGCCTCGTTGCAATCGACGGCGGAGCGACTCGGAGTGGGTGTCCGGCGAGTGCGCCGGGCCGAGGAGGAGGCGTTGGCTGCCCTCCAGTTCGATGCTGACGTGGTCGGCATCCACGAGGCAGCCTGATCCTTCGGGCTCGACGTTGTCCCTCCGGGGGCACAATTCTTCTCGGTCCCGAGAAGGACACAATTTTGCGAGGCCACGGCTGCCCGCCGTCCGCGGCCACCGTCCGCCGTCCATAGTCCGAAGGGCCAGTCCGGCTACCCCAGATAGGCCTGGAGGTCCCCCGGCAACGGAGACGTGTATTCGGTGCGGACCCCCGTGACGGGGTGGTGGAAGGCGAGTTTGAAGGCGTGCAGGAAGAAACGCCCCGATCCGAGCCGTTTGTCCGCCACCCCGTAGCGGGCGTCTCCCACCACGGGGTGGCCGATCGCCGCCATGTGGACGCGTATCTGATGCGTCCTCCCACTCTGGAGTGCCAGTTCGAGCAGGGTGGTCGGCTTCTCCCCGCTGCACCGCTCCAGAACGGTGTAGGAGGTGCGCGCCGGTTTCCCCGACGCGGTGACCGCCATCTTCGTCGGCGTCCGCGTCGAGCGGCCGATGGGCGCCTCCACCTCGCCCCGGTCATCCACCACGTCGCCGACCACCAGGGCCAGGTACCGGCGCTCCATGGTCCTTGTCGCCAACTGGTCCACGAGCGCCCGATAGGCCTCCTCGGTCCGGGCCACCGCCAGCAGGCCCGACGTGCCCTTGTCGAGTCGATGCACGATCCCCGGCCTGTCCGGCGGACACACCCCGGCCGCCACGAGGTCGGCAAGATCGGGGAAGCGGGCCAGCAATCCGCCCACCAGGGTCCCCTTGTCATGCCCGGCGCCCGGATGCACCACCAGACCGGCCGGCTTGTCGACCACGGCCACCGCGTCGTCGGCGTAGACGACCTCGAAGCGCACACTGGGCTCGGGCGCCACTGCCGAGTCCTCGGCCGCCGGCAGCACGATCGTGAGGGTGGCGCCCTCACGGAGCACCACACGCCCCACTGAGACGGGCGAACCGTCGACCAGGACCCGCCCTTGCGCGATCAGATCCGCCGCCGCACCCCGGGAGACGTCGGCCACCATCGCCACGCCACGATCCACCCGGACGCCGGCGAGGAGCGCCGGGACCTCCGTCGAAATGGTCTCCTCCGAACCGGGCTCGGGCTCCCCGCTCACGCCGCCTCCTCGACCTTCGGCTGGACCCGAGACCGGCCCCCGAACAACACGGCGGCGATGATGATGATCACACCGACGGTCACGCACGCATCCGCCAGGTTGAAGGTGGGCCAGTAACTGAGCGTGATGAAGTCGGGCACCCGTCCGCCGGGCCCGCCGACGATCCGCTCGCTCAGGTTTCCGACGGCGCCCCCGAGCACGAGGCCTGACCCCACCGCCAAGGTCACAGTGCGGACCTTCGCCACGACGAAGGCCAGCACCACGACGCCGACGCAGAGCAACACCGTGACGAGAAGCGCCCGCCCACTGAAGAGGCTGAAGGCGAACCCTGAGTTGTAGGTGAGTGCCAAGCCGAAGGGGCCCCAGACATGGCGCACGTCGTGGAGGTGGTCCAGAACGAGCGACGTGGTGACCCGGTCCGCCACCACCACGACGAGTGCGATGGCGAAGGCCAGGACGCCGAAGCGGGTTAGCGCCGCGACAGCCCTCCGCTCTTGCAGGCCACGCAGAGCCGGGCATAGGGCAGCGCCCGCAGGCGCGGCTTGGGAATCGGCTGGAAGCAGCGCTCACAGTACCCGTAGGTCTTGTCGTCGATGCGCTTCAGCGCATCGTCGATCTCCTCGACCGCCAGGCTGGCCTGCCCGGACAGAGCGAGGTTGCGTTCGCGGTCGACGGTCACAGTGCCGCCCTCCCCCGATTCCTCGTCGAATTGCACGTCACCAGGCTCACGCTCGAGGGCGAGCGAGTCCGCCTCGGCCCGCAGCGACGTCGCCTGCTCCTGATAAATGGCGCGGTCGGCCACCAGCAGTTCGCGTACCTCGTCGAGGAACTTGGTGTCTTTGGCGTAGGGGCCGGTCTTGGGCCGCACCGGGGCCGGCGCCTTGGGTTTCGGCGTGAAGGTCGTGCGGGCCGGGGCAACCGCCGCGGCCGCACCGTTCCCCGCTGCGATCTTGGACCCCGAAGCCGCCTTCTTGGCGGCGGTCTTGTCAGCCGGCTTCTTCGTCGCGGCCGGAGCCTTCTTGGCGGGCGCGGCCTTTTTGGCGGCGGGCGTCGCCTTCTTCGCCGGCGTGGCCGCCTTGTTCGTCGTCACCGCCTTCTTGGCCGTCGCCGTCGCGGACTTCTTGGGCGCGGCGGTCGACTTGTTCGCTGACGATGCGGGCTTCTTTGCCGCGGTGACTGCCTTCTTCACAACAGGAGCTGCCTTCTTTTTTGTGGGGGCGGGACGCTTTGTGGCTTTGGCGTCAACCTTCGCCGAGGTCTTTTTGTTCCCGGCGCGTGAGGTTTTCGCGGGCGCCGGTCGCGACGCTGGTGCCCGCTTGACCTGGGCACCTTTGCTCGCTGGGGTCATCGTTCCCTCCTTCGGACCACGTCATGTGGCCGGTTTCCCCGAACACAACCTCGTTCGGGGAGCGGGTGACGATACCGGACCGCGAGGGACAGGGGCAACAAGCCCGCTGCCCGTGATGGTGGATCAGAGGGACCCGGGCGCTCCTGAGATGGATGCGTTCTCCAGGTTGAGGGTCGGCGGACCCTCGTTCGACTCGGGCTGCCTGCCCTGAGGAGCCCCTTCGGACTGGGGGGCCGGGGCCGCCTTCGGCTTCACCCCCATGAGCGAGTTCGCCGGCTGCACGTTCTCGTCCACCCACTTGAGGATCTCGGACAGCGCGCCACGGAGCCGGTTGCGCTCCGACTCGAGGTGTCGGGCCATGCTCTCGACGTCGGTCGCCAGCTCGGTCCGGGTGGCCTCCAGCCGCGCCACCTCGTCCCGGAGCTTCTGGTGGGTCTCGGTCTGCAGCTGCGCCGCCGTCGCCTCGGCGACGGCAATGGCGGACCGGGCCGTCTCCTCCGCCTGGGCGATCACCGCGGCTGCCTCCGCCTCGCTCTCCCGCTTCGTCTGGTCGACGAACTTCTGTGCCAGGAGGAGTGTGCGTTGCAGCGTCTCGTCGGACAGCGCGTTGGCCTCTGCCGCTGCGGCGGCGGCCGCCGCTGCGGCGGCGGCGTTCTCTTCGCTTTCGGCCGCCACCGGTGCGGCGCGCTTTTCCCGCTCGAGTTGGGCGATGCGCTCACTTGCCTGGCGGAGCCGCTCGTTCAGCTGCCGGACGTGCTCCTGGAGCGCTTCGGCTTCCTGGGCCGCTTTGTCCAGGTACTCATCGACCTCGTCGACGTTGTAGCCCTTCAGCCCGAGACGGAACTCGACGGTGCGAAGCGTGTCGAGGATCGATGAGGGAGCCTGAGAATTGTCCATGGGCCGCTAGTCTAACCCTCCCTCCTGGCCGTACCGGGAATGGCGGAATCAGTGGAGAAGCACGGGAATCAGCACGAATTGTGCAACCAGGATGACCACCAGGAATGAGAAGTCGAGACCGCCCATCGGCTTGATCAGCCGGCGCACCGGTCGGAGCACCGGCTCCGTCGCCTGGAACAGAAAATACTGGACCCGCGACAACGTCGTTCCAGGCTGAATCCGGAACCAGCTCAAGATGGCGTAGGGGAACATGATCAGCCAGATATAGGCCTCGATCAGCCACGCCAGAAGATGAAAGATGCTCATCAACCCGCGAGGGTAGTTCGTTTAGTCGCGGCCGAAGCCGCGCTCGACCAGTCGCTGCCGTTCCTCTTCGGAGACCTTCACGTTGGTGGGAGCCAGCAGGAAGACCTGGTCGGCCACTTTTTCCATCTCGCCACTCAAGGCGTAGGTGACCCCGCTGCAGAAATCGATCATTCGCCGCTGCAGATCCCGATCGGCCATTTGGAGGTTCACGATCACCGGGCGGTTGTCCTTCAGCCGGTCGGCGATCTCCTTGGCATCGCCGAACCGTGACGGAGCGACCACGTGGACGCGGCCGGAGGGAGCCGGTGCCGGCCCGGTCGGGTTCATCGTCGTGTCGACGGGCACCGCCCGCACGGCGGTGGGGCGCGGCGACACGTTGCTGGGTGTCGACCGGGGCTGCTCCCTCGGTTGGGCCGACTCACGGGGGATGGTGCGGACCCTGCTCATGCCACCACTGAACGCCTCGGCGGGCTCCTGGTCCTGGTCCTGGGACCGGGGCTCGACCCTGGTCGCGGCCGAGAACCCGCGTGGCGCGCGGTCCTCCAGGTCGTCGTACTCGTCGTACTCGTCATCGAGCAGGCCGAGATACACCATGGTCTTCTTCATGAACGAGGGTGACATTCCTTCTCCTGTCCTTGGACAGCGTAGTGCCTGCTCGGCAAGCCAGGCAGGTCCTGGCGGCCCGGGCCCCGGGCTCCCGCCACCGTCGTGTTGGCCATCAGCCTCGGCGCAGGCTCCTCCGGAGGGACCGTCCTCACGCCGCTGTCGCCGGTGGACGAGCGCCGAAGAGGGCCCGCCCGATACGCACCATCGTCGAACCCGCAGCCACCGCTGCCTCGAGATCGTCGGTCATGCCCATGGAGCGCTCCTCCAATCCCAGGCGGTCGGCCAGACGTCCCAGGGTCACGAAGGCCTCCTTCGCCGCGGCCTCGGCGGGCGCCGCCACCGTCATGAGGCCCCGCACGTCGAGCCCCAGGTCGCCCAACCGTGTCACGAGCTCGCCTGCCTCCGCTGGAGAGCATCCGTTGCGGCCCGCCAGCCCCGTGGTCTCGACCTGCACCAGGACCCGTGCCCCCGGCGCGAAGCGGGCGATCCGCTCGCCCTCGGCGGCGCGAGCCACGCTCTGCCACACGCCCACCAGCGGGGCGAGTTGTGCCACCTTGTTCCGCTGCACCGCGCCGAGGAAGTGCCACACCACCTCGGGGTCGTCAAGGTCAGCGGCCGCCTTTCGCACGAGCTCCCCCGCGTAATTTTCGCCGAGATCCGTCAGCCCCGCCTGGCGCGCTGCATGGACCGCTCGTGGACCGAATCCCTTGGTGACGGCGACCACCCGTACCCGGGAGGGATCGCCGCCGGCGCTCTCGATCCGCTCCCGGATCGCGAGCAGCCTCCGCGCGACGTCGTCGCTATCGAAGGAAGGAGGGGACGTCGAAATCGTCGTCTCCCAGGTCCAGCTCCTCGTCCGTACCCCCGGTGGCGTCAGCGAAGATGTCCACGGGCTCCGGCGTCGAGAAGATCGTCGACGCCAGGTCGCCGGCCTTCGATGTCGGCCCGGTGCCCTCCTCCCAGCGCTCGAACCCGGCGGCGATCACGGTGACGCGCACCTCGTCGCCCATGTTGTCGTCGATCACGGCTCCGAAGATGATGTTGGCGTCGGGATGCGCCACGCCGTGGATGATCTCAGCGGCCTCGTTCACCTCGAAGAGCCCGAGGTCAGAGCCTCCGGCGATGTTGAGCACCATGCCCCTGGCCCCCTCGATAGAGGCCTCGAGCAGCGGTGACGTGATGGCGGCCCGCGCCGCGTTGGCGGCCCGTCCCTCCCCGATGGAGGAGCCGATCCCCATGATGGCGGTGCCCGCATTGGTCATGACCATCTTCACGTCGGCGAAGTCCGTGTTGATGAGGCCGGGGACCGTGATGAGGTCGGTGATGCCGCGCACACCTTGCAGGAGGACTTCGTCGGCCATCTTGAAGGCATTGACCATGCTGGTCTTGTCATTCGAGACCGTGAGCAGACGGTCGTTCGGGATGACGATGAGAGTGTCGACCTTCTCCTTGAGGATCTGGATCCCCTTCTCCGCCTGCATCGCCCGGCGTCGCCCCTCGAAGGTGAAGGGTCGGGTCACGACACCGATGGTGAGCGCGCCGAGGCTCTTGGCGATCTCGGCCACCACGGGAGCTGCACCCGTCCCGGTGCCACCACCTTTGCCGGCCGTGATGAAGACCATGTCAGCGCCCTGGAGCGCCTCCTCGATCTCCTGGCGGTGCTCCTCGGCGGCCAGCCGACCCACCTCGGGGTCGCTGCCCGCGCCGAGGCCACGCGTGAGCTGGCGCCCGATGTCCAACTTCAGGTCGGCGTCGCTCATGAGCAGCGCCTGGGCGTCGGTGTTGGCCGCGATGAATTCGACGTTGCGCAGACCGGAGTCGATCATCCGGTTGACGGCGTTGACGCCCCCGCCGCCGATCCCGACGACCTTGATCACTGCCAGGTAGTTGCCCTGGGAAGGCACGGTCGTCATGAACTCCCTCGTCCTCGGGTCGATCGCCGACCGCTCAGTTGCTGATTCTTTCCGCCAGACGTCTCCCGCGGAATGCGACAAACCACCCATCCCTGAACCTCTGGAGAAGGTTGATGTTCACAGTGCGGGAACGTGACCCCACCATACGGGGGGTGTTCAGGCTGGTCAAGCATCCTACGTCACCCTGAGGTCACCGTCGGCGCGTCGGGGACGCTGACGTCGATCACATCCCCGTTGTGCAGGGATGCCCCCGCCAGAATGGAGGAAACGTCCTCGTACTTTGCGGCGAGCTCGGTCGCCGTGCCGATGTCCACCACGATGGGTGTGGTCAGGGCCAGCTGCACCCAGCCGGCAGGCTCGACCGTGACCCCCGTCACCTGGCCGACGAAGGAGGCTGGCAGCGTCGAGGCCACCTGGAGGCCCGGCGAATCCTCGGCGGAGAGCACGGTGCCGGGCGCGCCGGGCGTCTGCGGGACGGTCAAGAGCAGGAGGCCCGGCGGCCGGGTGGCCGACTCACCGAGCACCCGGCCGTCGTCGCTGAGCGACTCCCACTTGCCCGCCGGCGTGCTGATCGTGAAGGTGGGCGTCTCCTCGGTCACGGCGATGTGCACGCCGTCCGGCCACGACACGTGGACCGACGCCTTCCGCACCCAGGGGAGCTGTTCCAGCCGGGCCGCGGCGGCGGCGGCGTCGACCTCGAGCAGCGGCGGGTGACTCGCCAGCCCGGCCTGGGAGACCACTTGGGCCGCCGACTCGTGCACGTTGCCGGTCACCGTCACCGAGCGCGCCGAGAAGAGGGGCGTGTGGACCAGGAACCACCCACCGACCAAGAGAGCCACGGCGCCGAGCGCGACACCCGCGATGACCAGGCGGCGCCGGCCCTGCTCCTTGATGACCGCCGTCCGCCGGGCCCTGATGCGCGGGTCCATGCGGGCCCCGATCCGGCTGCGCCCCCGGCGCCCGCCCGTTGCGCGGCCCTTGGCCCTCGAGGACCCTTTCCGTCCTGTGGTCTCCTCAGGCGTCACGGCGTTGCATTCCCGTCCACCGGACCATTGTCCCCGCCACCGAAGCCGAGCAGGCGGACCTCGGCTCGCAGCGCGACCGCGCTCTGCTGCGACACGACGTCCCGCACATGCGCCATGAGCGCATGCACGTCGTCCGCCCGCCCGTCCTTGTCTGCCTGAATGAAGTTGGCGTGCTTTTCCGAAACGCGCGCCGTGCCCATCCGGAACCCCTTCAACCCGGCCGCCTCGATGAGCCTTCCCGCCGAATCCCCCTCGGGATTGGTGAACACCGAGCCGGCGTTGGAGCCTCCCGGTTGATGCTCGCGCCGCCATCTGACGATGGCCGTCACCGCCTCCTGCTCCTGCTCGGCCGATCCCGGCGTGACGGCCAATTCCGCCGCCACGACCACCTCGGACGCCGTCACCGAGGAGGAGCGGTAGCCGTAGGACAGGCGGCTGGCGACGTCGGTCCCGCCGGCGTCGCCGAAGAGATCGACCCAGCTGTAGCGGACGAGGCACGACGCCATGTCCGAGCCGTGTCCCCCCGCATTCATGCGCACCGCGCCGCCGACCGAGCCGGGCACGCCGACCGCCCATGACAGACCGCTCCATCCCGCCTCGGCCACGCGCCGGGCCAGCACCGGCAGGGCCACCGCCGCTCCCGCTCGCACCACGGCGGGACCACCGACGCCGTGCGAGGCCCGCCCGGTCGGCGGGAGGTCCACCGTGGCGAAGCCCGACCCGAGGTGCACCACGATCCCTTCGAACCCCTCGTCGGCCACCAGCAGGTTGGAGCCGCGCCCGAGGACGAAGACGGCCGGGGGCGTCCCGAACTCCGGCGCGTGCTGCCGCCAGATCCGCCGCACCTCTTCCAGGTCCTCCGGGCCCTCGATCTCGACGAAGAGCGCCGCCGGTCCGCCGACGCCGTAGGTGGTCAGCGGTCCGAGGGGCTTGCCCAGCGTGGCCCGATCGCCGAACGCGGCGGCCAGGGCGCGCCACGTGCCATCCAGCTTCACCACGACGGCGACTCGAGGAGCTCGTCGGGCAGCGTCGTCAGATCGCCGGCGCCGAGCGTGATGCAGAGGTCGCCGGGGCGCAGCTCGGCGCGCACGGCCTGGTGCAGCGCCTCCCAGCCCGCCACGTAAGTGACGGGGAGCCGCTGGTCCTGGGCCCGGACCGCGTCGGCCACCAGACGGCCGGACACGCCCGGAACAGCTCGTTCACCGGCGCTGTAGATGTCGGTCACGACCAGCACGTCGGCGTCGGTGAATGCGGTCCCGAACTCCGTGGCCAGCGCGGCCGTGCGGGAGAAGCGGTGCGGCTGGAACACCGCGACGACGCGGTCCCATCCGCCCGTCCGGGCCGTGGCGAGCGCGGCCCGCACCTCGGCTGGGAGGTGCGCGTAGTCGTCCACGAAGGTCACCCCGGCGGCCTCGCCACGAAACTCGAAGCGCCGGGTCACCCCGGCGAAGCGGGCCAGCGCCGCCTGGGCCGCTTCAAAGGGCACCCCCACCCGCAGCGCCGCCACGATGGCGGTCGCCCCGTTGCGGGCGTTGTGCAGACCGGGAACCCCGATGCCGACCGGGCCCAACTCGCCTTCGGGCCCCCGCAGGGTGAAGGTCACAGAGCTGCGCTGCAGATCGAGGCGCTCCATCACGTAGCTCGATGCGGGGTCGGAGCCGACCGTGATCGCGCCGTGCTCCCGGCCGATGGCCGCCGCCTCGGGGTCGTCGGCGCACACGACCGCGCCCTGCCGCGCGCTGGCAAGAAAGTCGGCGAACGCGCGGCGCAGCACGTCGAAGGTGCCGTAGAAGTCGAGATGATCCGGCTCGACGTTGGTCAGCACGGCGAGATCGGGGGCAATCGCCTGGAAGGTGCCGTAGCTCTCGTCCGCTTCGACGACGAGCCACTCCCCCGTGTCCCACACGGCGTTCGTCCCGATCTCGTTCACGTCGGCACCGATGAGGAACGAGGGCCTCAGCCCCGCCTCGACGAGGATCAGCGAGAGCATGGAGGCGGTCGTCGTCTTTCCGTGGGTGCCGGTGACGGCCAGGCAGCTGCGGGTGGCGCAGATGGCGGCGAGCATCTCGGAGCGGGGCACCACGCGGATGGCGCTGGCGCGGGCCTCGGCGAGCTCGGGATTCTCCGGCCGCACCGCTGGCGAGTACGTGACGGCGTCGGCACCGGCCACGTTCTGTGGGCCATGGCCCACCGCCACCGTGATGCCGTGGGAGCGCAGCCGGGCCGCCACGGGCGAGTCCTTCAGGTCGGAACCCGACACATGGTGGCCCATGGCCCGCAGCACGAGCGCGATGGCGCTCATGCCGGCTCCGCCGATGCCCACGATGTGGATGCGTTTGGGCACGCCGAGGTCGAGAGGCGTCCCCTCGGCGCCGGTGGTGGGAGGGGTGTCAGCGGGCATGGGCGTCGACCAGTTCGGCGACACGGGCGGCCGCGTCCGGGTGTCCGTTCTCCCGGGCTGCCTTGCGCATGGCACGCAGGCGTTCGGGATCGGCCAGCAGCGCATTGAGTTCGAGGGCGAGTCGCCGTCCGTTGCAGTCACGATCGGGGATCAGCACGGCCGCCCCGATGCCGACCAGCGCCTCCGCGTTGCGCGTCTGGTGGTCGCGCGGGGCGCCGGGCAGCGGGACGAGGATGGCCGGGACGCCGGCCACCAGCAGCTCGGCCACTGTCATGGCACCCGCCCGGACGACACAGACGTCGGCGGCGTTGTAGAAGTCGGGCATCCTGTCCTCGAAGGGCACCACCCGGTAGCGCAGACCGGGACCCCCTTCCCCTGACTCGGTCTCGCCCCCTCCCTGTGGTGCCGCCTCCGGGACGGGGGCGCGGACCGGGGACGAACGATTCATAGTCACGTCGCCCGGTGACGTGGTAGAGCGTTCGGTCGGCGCAGCCGGCCCACGGCCCTTCGGCCAGGTCCGCCACGGCGCGGTTGACCCGCCAGCGCGCCGAGCGAGCCGCCGGCGCAGGCCACGGTCTGGCGGTCAGGTGGGAGATCCAGCGCCAGCCGGCTGGCCGCCTGTCCCTGGGGCGTCCGGTTCAGAGTGGCGAGCTCGGGCCGCACCGGCGTGCCGGTGATATGGGCCCGGGGCAGGTCCGTGTCGGCAAAGGCGACCGCATTTGCCGCGGCGCGGCGGCCGAGCAGACCGTTGACGGCGCCAGGCACGGCGTCGGTGGTCATGCAGACCAGCGGCACCCTCGTGAGCACCGCCGCCAGCCCGGCCGGGAAGCTGGCGTAGCCGCCGACGATTACCACGACGCGGGGCCGGCGGCGCAGGAACGAGCCGACGGCGCGCACGCAGGCCGAGGCCAAGCCGGCGATCGCTCCCGCGTTGGCCCACCACGCGGACGGGCGCATGCTGCGCTGCAGCCCCCGACCGTGGAGGAGCGTGTAGGGAAACTCGAGTGCCGGCCACGTCGTGGCCTCCTGCCCGCGGCGCGAGCCGTAGAGCTCTATCGACTCTGGAAGGTGCCCCCGCTCGACCAGCGCGCGCGCTATCTGCAGCGAGGGGACGATGTGACCGCCGGTCCCGCCGCCCGCAATCACCGTGCCGCGCCCTGCGCTCACCGACCTCGGGCCGTACCGGAGAGCGTGCGTCCCGACCCGGCGACCCGCAGCCCACTTCCGGACTCACCGCGCCGGGCGACGTTGATCAGGATGCCGGCCGCCGCCATGGTGATCACCAGCGACGAGCCGCCGAACGAGATGAAGGGCAGCGGAATCCCGGTGACTGGCAGCACGCCCACCACGGCCCCGACGTTGATGAGGGTCTCGGCCCCTATCCAGGCGACGATCCCGAGGGAGACCAGCGCACCGAAGCGATCCGTCGACTGCACGGCAGCCCGGATACCGAGCCACATGAAGCCCACGAGGAGGGCGAGCACGAAGATGGCGCCGATGATCCCGAGCTGCTCGCCGATCACGGAGAAGATGAAGTCGGTCTGCGCGTTGGGCAGGAAGCCCCACTGGGCTTGGCCACCGCCGATGCCCGAACCGACGACGTGGCCCGATCCCAGCCCGATGAGCGACTGCATGACCTGGTACCCCGAGCCCGAGCTGTGGGCCGACGGGTCCATGAACGACAGCAGCCGGGTCCGGCGGTACGGCGAGGCCACCGCCACAATCAACGCCAGGCCGACCAGGGCGGCCAACACCTTCATGACCGGCCCGAGACGCACGCCGGAGACGAACAGGAGGGCCAGAGCGATGAAGCCGAGGACCATCGCCGTCCCCATATCCGGCTGGGCCAGGATGAGGACGCAGGCGAAGCCGGTCACGATGAGCAGGGGGCCGATGATGCGCCGGTCGGCGGCGTCCTCGTCGAGGCGACGGGTGATGAAGTCGGCGGCGAACAGGGTGAGGGCCAGCTTCATCAACTCGGAGGGCTGCAGACGGAATTGCCCGAATCCGACCCAGCGGCTCGACCCCATGGCGTGGACACCGAGGCCCGGCACCAGCACCACGAAGAGGAGGCCGAACGTCACCAGGAGGATGAGGGGACTGAACCGCCGCAGCTTGCGGTAGTCGAAGCGGATCGCCAACCACAGCGCGATGCCGCCGATCGCCATCCACATGGCCTCCCGGATGAGGATGGCGTACGGCGAGCCGTAGGTGGCGATGGAGATGACCGAGGACGCCGAGCCGACCATGACGAGCCCGATGAGGCAGAGCAGCACCACGTCGACGAGCAGCAGCGTCGAGACCGACACCTGGCGGCTGCCGATGCGGACGCCCAGGCCGCGGGCGCTGGCGACGGCCCCGCGGTGCGCCGCTGACCGCGGTGCGGAGGCCGGTGCTTTCGCCGACGTCGTGCGGCGGGGCCGGGGGGCCGTGTGCCGCTCCGTAGACGTGATGTTGCGCGTTGACGTCATGACGCCTGCTCCCTCTGGGCGCGGGCGCGCCGCTCAGCCCGGTCCGACACCCGATGCATGGTCGCAGTCTCCCCCACCGCGCGGCCGAAGTGGCGGACCGCCACCCCGTGGCCCAAGTGGCGGACCGCGCTGCGGTCCCGCCTCCTGCAGCCGGCGTCGATGCGCGGGGCGGTCACGTGAATTTCGCCACTGTGAGGTAGTCCCCGTAGAAGATGCCCAGGCCCAAGGCGCAGAAGAGACCACCCAGTATCCAGAAGCGGACGATGACCGTGGTCTCGGGCCAGCCACCGAGCTCGAAGTGGTGGTGGATGGGGGCCATCCGGAAGATGCGCCGGTGGAAGGCACGGAAGCTGATGATCTGCAATATGACCGACACGGTCTCCATCACGAAGAGCCCGCCGATGATGAGCAGCAGCAGGTCGAGGTTGAGCAACAGGCAGATTGCGGCCAGGCCGGCCCCGATGGCCAGCGAACCGGTGTCGCCCATGATGATCTTGGCCGGCGCCGCGTTCCACCACAGGAAGCCGATGCAGCCCCCGGCGAGGGCCACCGCCACCAGCGCCAGGTCGACGGCCGACGCCGGGAGCACGTGGTAGATGGAGAAGTGCCGGAAGATCCAGTACCCCATGATCGAGAGCACCGCGAAGCAGAACGTCCCCGACCCTGCCGCGAGGCCGTCGACTCCGTCGGTGATGTTCACCGCGTTGGACGCGCCGACCATGACGACCACGGCGAACACGATCCACCCCACCGGCCCGAGATTGATGCCGATCACGTCGATGCGGGTGAACGAAAGCGCCGTCGAGGTGTGCGCCCAGTACACCGCCAGCACGGCAAAGGCCAGCGCGCAGGCGATCTGCGCCCCGGACTTGCCCCGCTTGTTCAGCCCGAGGCTCCGCCTGTGATGCACCTTGATGTAGTCATCCATGTACCCGATCAGGCCGAACGCCACCACGGCGCCGATGGCGAGGTAGCCGGTGCGCGAGAAGCTGATCTCGGTGCCGATGTGCCCGATGGCATAGCCGAACACCGCGGCGGCGACGATGGCGATGCCACCCATGGTCGGCGTCCCCGCCTTGGCGGAGTGGGAGGCCGGGCCGTCCTCCCTGATGTGCTGGCCCATCTCACGCTGGCGGAAATAGCGGATCAGGAAGGGGGTGAAGAGAATGGCGATCCAGAGAGCGACACTTCCCGAGACAAGCAGGCCAAGCACGTCTCGTCAGGCCTCCGGCACTGCTTCACGGGGAGCAGACGGCGCGTCTGCCGTCGCGGTGGCGCCGGTGGGCGTCGCTGCGTACGACGGAGTCCAGGTCCGCGGGTCCGAAGCGAAGCGCGCCGCGAGGGCCTGACGGGCCTCGACTGCGTCGTCGAAGGGAAGGCGTCGCCCCGCCATCTCCTGGTACGTCTCGTGGCCCTTCCCCGCGATCACCACCACGTCGCCCGGGCGAGCCGCATCGAGTGCCAGGCGGATGGCCACGCCACGATCGGGCTCGACCGCGATCCGGGGGTTCGTGCGCCCGCCGGGGATGCCGCCCAGCACCTCTTCGACGATGCCCAGCGGATCCTCGTCGCGTGGGTTGTCAGATGTCACGAGGGCCAGGTCGCTCAGGTCCGCCGCCGCCGCGCCCATCAGGGGCCGCTTGGCCCGGTCGCGGTTCCCGCCACAGCCGAAGACGCAGAGCACCCGCCCCGCCGGCGCCAGCGTGCGCGCCTCCCCGAGCACCACCTGCAACCCGGCCGGCGTGTGGGCGTAGTCGACCAGCACCGTGAAGGAAGGTCGCTCACCGGCCGGTCCACCGCCGTGGCTTCCCCCGGATCCTGTTCCTGCAGACGGTCCGGGCGCGGCGATCACCTGCAGCCGGCCCGGGACCGGTGCCAGGTGGGCCATGGCCCGCCCGATCTCTTCGGGTCCGAGCCCCAGCTCCTCGAGGGCGAGCGCTGCCTCGGCCGCCAGCAACGCGTTGTCGACATTGATGGCGCCGGTGAGCGGCACGCTGATGCGCTGCCCGCGCCAGGTGAACTCGGAGCGCCCGGGACGCAGCACAACATCCGTGGCGTCGGCATGGTGTACGGCAACGGTCGGGATGCGGGAGCGTTCGAGCAGCCGGTGCCCCCAGGCATCGTCCGCGTAGACGACACCGCGCAGCGCGTAACTCGGCGTGAAGAGCGTCGCCTTCGCCTCGAAGTACTGCTCCATCGACCCGTGGTAGTCGAGATGGTCGTGGCTGAGGTTGGTGAAGACGGCCACGTCGAAGTGGATGCCCTCGACGCGCGACTGGACAAGCGCGTGGCTCGACACCTCCATCGCGACGGCGTGACGATGGCCGTCGGACTTCTGACGATCGCGCACCCCGGCCAGGACCCGCTGCACCTCGGTTGCCTCGGGAGTCGTCCGGGTGCCTGACAGCGTCCCCATGACGTTGGTCGGCCGGCCGGTCGCACTGAGCAGATCGCCCAGCAGCTGGGTCACCGTTGTCTTGCCGTTGGTGCCCGTCACGCCGATCATCAGGAGATCGCGGGCCGGGTAGCCGTAGAAGGCGGCCGCCAGCCGCGCCATCACGGGGCGCATGGTGCCCGCCGCGATCCGTGTCTGCACCACGTCGTGATCGATCAGCTCGGGAATGAAGTGCTCGCAGAGGAGCCCGATGGCGCCCCGGTCCACCGCCTCGGCGGCGTGGACATGGCCGTCGCTGACGCCGCCGGGAACGCAGCAGAAGAGGTCCCCGGGCACGACCCGGCGGCTGTCGTGTGCAATGCCGCTGACCTCGACCGAAGCGGGGTCGCCGACGGACTCGATCACCTCAATGTCGTCGAAGAGGAGGTTCATGGGCACGCGTGGCATGGTCGAACCGACAGCGTTGCATGCTCCGGACACCCCTGCGACACGGACGCAACGGGTATGTGGAGCGAGGTCACGTGATGTCCTGAGCCTGGGCCGCCGCAGATTCGGTCGACGTGCCCGGCGTGGAAGGCGCCGTCTGCACACCGGGCGTGGTGGGAATGTCGTAGCGGTGCAGCGCGTAGCTCATGATCTGCGAGAACACGGGTGCCGCCACCGTGCCACCGAAGATCGGCGTGGGTCGGTCGAGCACCACGATCATGGAGAGTGTGGGGTTGGCCGCGGGTGCGAACCCGACGAAGGAGGCCATGTAGGCGCCCGTGACGTAGGAGTCCTTCCCGGTGGTGGGGATCTGGGCGGTTCCGGTCTTGCCGGCCACGCTGTACCCGGGCACGGCGGCACTGGTACCCGTGCCCGCGCCCACGACCTGCTCCAGCATGGTGGTGAGCTGGGAGTCGACCGTGGGTGAGAAGACCTCGTGGGTGCCCGAGGGGGCCGTCGTCGTCACGGTGCCCGACGTGCTGACCGTGGCCTGGACCAGCTTCGGCGCCACATAGGTGCCACCGTTGGCGACGGCGTTGTACGCATCGAGCACCTGCAGGGCGCTGACGGCGTCGACCTGGCCGATGGGGAGGGACACGTAGTCCGTCGGCTCCCACTGGGCAGCCGTGGCCAGGAGCCCGGGCGACTCGCCGGGGAAGTCGAGACCGGTGGCCTGCCCGAAGCCGAGCGTCTTGACCTGCTTCAACAGACGCTGCTCCCCCACACCCTGGGCGATCTCCGAGGTCCCGATGTTGGACGACTGGGCCAGGATCTGTGTCGCGGTGAGCTGCTCGGTGGGGTGCGGATCGGCGTCGTGGAAGGTCGACCCGTCCAGGCTGATCTGGTCCGGCACGGTGAACACCGAGTTGGGGTTGATCAGGCCGTCCTGCAACGCGGCCGAGAAGGTCACCAGCTTGAACACCGATCCGGGCTCGTAGAGCTGGGTTACGGCCAGGTTGCTCTGCGCCTCGTTGACGGCGTCGTTCGGCCCGATCGGCACGACACCTCCGGGGTCGGCGGGGGTCGCCGGCGGGGTTGCCGGCGGGGTCGCGCCGGGGGCGGCGGGGTGGGTCGCGGTGAGATTGGCCATCGAGAGGATCTGGCCGGTCTTCACGTCCATGACGACAGCGGTGCCGCTGACGGAGTTGGAGGTCTCGATTGCCTTCGCCAGTGCCTGCTCCGACTCGTACTGGAGCTGGGAGTCGAGTGTGAGCTCCAGGCCGGTGCCCGGGCTCGAGGCCACCTGCTGCGTCACCGGGGACTGTGGCAGCGTGACACCGCCGGGTGATTCCATGATCGTGTCCTTGCCGTTGACGCCGGCCAGGAGGTGGTTGTCACCGAACTCGAGCCCGGCGGCACCCTGGCCGGCGGCGTTCGTGAACCCGACGACGGGTGCAGCAAGGTTCCCGTTCGGCACCACCCGCTTGGAGTCCGCGATCAGAGAGATGCCCGGGAAGGCGTCCGCCGAGATCGTCTGTCCTGTGGCCTCGGAGAGCTGGCGGGCCACGACGACGTAGCCCGTCCGCCGGTGCAGCTCGGCGGCCAGAGTCGCCGCCGGGACGTGGATGATGGGCGACAGCGCCAGGGCCGTCTGCACCGGATGCGCGATCTGGAAGTCGTCGGCGACGACGTCATCGGTGGCGACGGAGACCGCGAGCGGCGATCCGTCCCGGTCGTAGATGCCACCCCGCAACGCCGCGAGGGAGACGGAAATGGAGGACTCCCCGCGCGCCGCGGCCTGGTACGAGCCGGCGCGCAGGACCTGGACGTCGACCAGACGTGCGACGAGGAGCAGCATGGCGACGAGGAGCACCATGCGGACGAGCCGCACCCGGCGGGAGAAAGTCCCGCTCTCCCAACCACGCTGCTGGCGCGAGAGCGGAACCCGGGCGACCTTCGCGGGCGGGCGGTGGGTGCGTTGCCGTGGTCGCGTCGCCGTCGTCGACGCCGCGCCAACATCGGGGCGGCGAGGCACGGCGGGTGCACGGCGCCCGTGCTGGGTCGGGCGAGACGGGCGGGCCGGCGGGGCCGGCGGGTTGGTACGAGTCGACGTTGTCCGGGAGGTGCCCTGACGGCCTGAACCAGCGCGCGCGCGGTCAGACCCTTGTCGCGTCGTGACGCTCACGGCGTCGAGGTGGGCGTTGTCGTGGGGGTGGACGAAGACGAAGACGAAGAGGAAGAGGAAGAGGAAGAGGAGCGGCGCTGGAGGTCCCCGTTCCCGATGGCGCGCCCGCACCCCCCGAGGAAGTCGTCGGCGGTGTTGGCGCGGGTGCGGGCGTCACCTTCGGGGTGGGGAGGGGCACGGACAGTGAGACGTAGGGCAGCTCTATGACGTTGGACTCCGCGACCAGGCCACCTTTCGTGGCGGCCGCCACAATCCGCGTCGGCGTCTCGAGCTGGGCCACGGCCAATTCGGCCTGGCTGTGGGAGCTCTGCTCCATAGTGAGCTCGTGGTGCAGGGCCGAAAGCCTCACCTGGCCGTTGGCCAGGAGGGCCTGTCCCACGACGACGGCCAGCAGGGCGGCCACCACCATGGAAACGGACAACATGGTGAGGAGCCTTCCCCGACCGGCAGCGGTGCGGCCCCCTCGAATACCGCGCCGCGTGCCAGTCGGGACGACCCGGAGCGGAGCGCTCCGGGTGGAAGGAGCTTCTGCGCCACGCCCCGCCCGGCGGGGCGTGGCGGCGGCGGTCGAGCCGCCGGCATGCCGGGCGGTCGCGGTGGCAGCGGGGGGAGGCGCCATCAGGACTCTCCGCCTGCGAGATCGGCCTCAGGCTGGGTTCGCACGATGGCCCGCAGCCGGGCGCTCTCGGAGCGGGGGTTGGCCGCGATCTCCGCCGGCGACGCCTTGCGGGCACCGCGGAAGACGAGCTGATGACGCACGACGGCACCGCAGACGCACGGCAAGCCGGGAGGGCAGACGCACCCGCCGGAAGAGGCGTCGGCGAAGACCTGCTTGGTCAGGCGATCCTCGCCGGAGTGGTAGCTGATCACCGCGCAAACGCCCCCGACCTCGAGGTGCGAGAGGGCGGCGGGCAGGGCAGCCTCGAGCTGGCCCAATTCATCATTGACCTGAATGCGCAGGGCTTGGAAGACCCGCCGGGCGGGATGGCCCTTCCGGCGGGCCGGTGCCGGTACCGCCGACGCCACGACTTCGGCCAGCTGCCTCGTGGAGGTCAGTGGCCGGGCTTTGACGACGGCACGGGCGATGCGCCCGGACAGGCGTCCCTCCCCGTTCTCGCGGAACAGGGCCGCCAGGTCCTCCACCGGAAGAGAGTTGACGAGGTCGGCGGCGGTGGGACCGGTGGTCGGGTCCATGCGCATGTCGAGCGGCCCGTCCTCGCGAAACGAGAAGCCGCGTTCTGACCAGTCGAGTTGCGGAGAGCTGACGCCCAGGTCGAGGAGCACGCCCGCCAGAGGCCCGAACCCCGGACGGGAGAGAACCGATTCCAGCGTGGAGAACGGGGCGGCAATGAGCGTGACGCGGTCCCCGAAAGCGGACAGTCGCTGCCGTGCCGCCTCAAGAGCGGCCGGATCCCGGTCGAGCCCGACAATGCGCAGCTCCGCGTACGCCTGCAGCAACGCCGCGGCGTGGCCGCCCCCACCGATGGTCGCGTCGACGACCACCCCGGGGGGCACCGATGCGAACAGCGAGACCACTTCGTCGCGCAGCACGGGAATGTGTTCGAACGAATGGGCCATTTGCAGCCCCCCGACCGGTGGGTCGAGTAGGGGGTGGAGATCCGTACGACCAACGTGGAGGTGGGTGGAGTGGCCTTCCAGCGCGCCGATCGAGGAGCTGCACATGGTCCAGTGCGTTCCGCGTGTCCTTGTTCTTGTCGTGTTCAGAGTCCTGTGGAGTGTCCTTTCTGTTCTTGCTCTTGTCGCTGTTGCTGTCCGGTCGTCGATCGTCTTCTTCCCTAGGCCTCGTCGTCCAGCAGCCAGCTCTCTTCGGGCAGCACCCGCTCGGCCCAGGCCGTCGGATTCCATAGCTCCACCCGATCGATGGCTCCGTGCACCAGGACCTCGGCGTCCAGTTGGGCGAACGCCCGCAGATGAGCCGGAATCGGCATACGTCCCTGCCGATCGATTTCGACCTCGGCGGAGTTCGCCGCCCAAATGCGAGCCCGGTTCCGATCGGCGCGACCCGAGTCCGTCTTCTCCTGCATCGCCTCCATCTGCCGCTCGAATTCGCCGGGCGTCCACAGCGCCAGACAGCCCTCGGAGTTCTGCGTGAGATAGCCGCCCCGCTCGAATTGGCCGCGGAACTTCGCGGGCAGGATCACCCTGCCCTTCGTGTCGAGCGAATGCTCGTATCTCCCTACGAAGCCTGCCACCAGCTGTATCTCCCACGACGCTCCCTGGCTTGCGTCCTCTGACGCCCCCTCACACCACTGCGCGCCACTTTAAACCCTTTTCCCCCACTGCACAACCACTCGGACCCACTGCAACGCAACTGAAACCCCCAGGGCGTCACGGCCGCTCACCGAGCACGCCGAAAACGACCTCGGGACGGCTCGCCGCGCCTGACCGCCGGGACCTGGTCCGGCGAGGAGGCCGCAGGGAATACCCCAAACGACCACGCGACGGGACGAGGTGGAGGAGGGACGAGGAAAGAGCGCCCGCCGGATGTGCCGAGGAGACGGCGGCAGTGTGACTTCGGAGGCGGAGTTATTCCGGGGGCGGAGTTATTCCGGGGGCGGAGTCACCCGAACGCCGGGAAGGATTCCAGCAACAGCCTGCAGACGCCGGCGAGGCCCGCAGCCGGCGGTTCCAGGTCGGCCAGACCCGCCGCCATCGGCGCCAGGTCGCCCGCCAGCCCGGCGCGGGGGCTCTCGTCGACATCGACCAGCGCCAGCAGCGGCGCGGGATTCCAGCGCAGGTAGGCGCAGGAGGAGAACAGGGCTCCTTCCCTCGCCCGCCACTGCGACAGGCCCACCACCTTGGCGGTGCCGTGGAACACCTCCCCCGGCCCACGGCCGGCGAAGCACACGAGGTCGCCGAGTACGCCCGGCACCGAGCGGCCGCGGTGGACGTCGAAGCCTTGCTGCCCGATGCCGGCGAGCGCCTGCACCCACCACGCCCCGACCCACTCGGCGGCGGCCGACACATCGCCCAGCCAGAGGGAGTCGTCCCGCGGCACCCAGGCGTCGAGCCACAGCTGCTCGCCCGGGGCGAGATACACGGCGCCTCCTCCGCCGCGCCGCCTGGTCAGCTCTACCTCGCGCTGCCGTACTGCGGTGACGTCGACGAGTTCCGTGGGCTGGGTGCTGCCCAGCACCAGCATCGGACGGATGACTTCACGGGCGACCACCAGACGCCTCGGTTCGACGCGGAACCGCTCGACGTCGAACAAGGAAGAGGATGATGAATCCGAGGTGGGCAACCGTCAGGATGCAGCGGCGAGATACGGCTCCCACAAGGGATCCACATCCGACAGGTGCCGCAACCGCCAGAGGTGTCCGTCCGGCGGAGCCGGCTTCACATTCATCGTCCAACCCAGCTCGGAGAGGAGCTGATCGGCCTTGACAAGGTTGTCGCGCTTGCAGGCGGCGACGACGTTCGACCAGTCGTGGGTGCCTCCCCGGCTGCGCGGGATCACATGGTCGATGGTGTCGGCCGGCTGAGAGCAATAGACACAGAGCCCGCCGTCACGTCGGAGAACAGACCGGCGCGTCACGGGCGGGGTCCTGGCCCAGCGCGGGATACGCACCATGTGCGAGAGCCTGACGATCGACGGCACATCGACGGCGATCCGGGCGGAGTGGAAGATCGTGCAGTCCTCGCGGATAGCGACGGCCTCGGCGCGTCCCGTGAGCATGAGCACGACGGCACGACGATCCGAGACAAGGGCCAGCGGCTCGTAGGTCGCATTGAGGAGGAGCACCCGCTCCATATTCCCGAGAGGCTATCCGCGGCGGGGCCGCGACCTCTGACACCAGCGCAAGAAGGCCACCACATCCCCCGCCGACAACTCCCCGCCGCCCCCGCCGTCCCCGCCGTAGGCGGTCTCCAGGCGGAAGTGCCAGTAGGCCTCGCCGGGCAGGGGCAGGAAGGGGGACCGGTGCCACCAGCCCCGCCGGGCCATCCGGCGCAGGGCGCCGGCAGAAGCCCACCAGAGCCGGGGGTGGGGTCCGACCGCCCGTAGCACGACCCCGGCATCCCGGACCCAGCCCCGGCTCTCGCCCCGGCCCCGGCTCGACCCGCCGGCACTCACGCCTCCAACCCGCCCTCGCACAGCCCGACCCGGGCGGCGCCGATGAGCGGGCCTCCGTCGCCCAGGCCGCCCGGAACGACCCGCGCCCCCCGGGCGAACTCAATACGGCAGAGCGCATCCATCTCCGCCTGTGCCCTTTGGAAGAAGGGCTCTCCGAATCCCAGCGCCACCGATCCGCTCACCACGGCCAGGGAAAGGTCGAGCAGGACCGCCACGGACGCGATGGCACGGCCGACGAGGGTGCCAGTCCGCTCGACCCATTCTGGGGGAGCCAGCCGCGCCGGTTGCCCCGTCAGGACCTCGAGTGCCGTGCCCGACGCCTCCGCCTCCAGACAGCCCCGGCTGCCGCACTGGCAGTGACGACCGTCGGGGACGACGACGATGTGGCCGATGTGGCCCGCATTGCCGAGCCGCCCATTGAGCAGACGGCCGTCGAGCACGATGCCGCCGCCCACACCCGTCGACACGACCATGGCGAGGAAGTCGTCGTAGCCGGCAGCCGCACCGACCCACCCTTCGCCGAGCGCCAGCGCCTTGGCATCGTTGTCCACGAACGTCGGCAGCCCCGTCAACGCCGCCAGCCGCGCCCGCAGGGGAAAGGACCTCCACCCCGCGATGTTCAAGGGCGACACTTCCTCGCCGCCGGGGCTCATGGGGCCGCCGCACCCGGCGCCGCAGACCACGAGCCGGTCTCCCGCTCTCAGCGCCGCGGTCACCTCCCCCAACACGCCCGCCAGGCTGTCCCAGAGCACTTCGGCCTCGTCCGGACCCGCGGTGGCCGGAGTTGGGCGCATCGCCCGTTCCAGCAGGGTGCCGTCGAGGGCAACGAGGCCGGCGGCCATCTTGGTGCCGCCGACGTCGACGGCGAGAGCGAGGTCTGCCACAGAAGGATTGTTACCGCGACCCGGGCCCGGGCCATGTGATCGCTGTCACCAAGTCAGCGGAGCCGACGACGGCCCCGCGCGATCTTCAGCTCTCGCGCCGGTGGAAGCGGGAGCGGAACCAGTCACGGGCGTCGCTCACCGCGCTCTCGATCCCGTTCGCCGCCCCCTCCGATTTCGACTCCCCGTCCTTCGAGCGCGTCAGGTCGTGCCACCCGGCCCGTCCCATGCGGCGCAGGTTGCGCTCGAACCACACGGCTGAACCAAACATGATCACGACTCCGAGGAAGCCCGCGATGACCGACTTGCTGTAGAAGGCGACGAGTATCACCACCCCGAGGACGAAGGTGACGGCGGCCCACTTGCAGTAGCGGCCGGCGTGCCGGTAGACGGTCTCCGAGCGCACACGCTCCGCGAACTCGGGGTCCTGGCGAACCAGTGACTCCTCGAGCTCAGCCAGAATGCGCTGTTCGTGGTCCGAAAGCGGCACTACCACCTACCCCCTTGGATCTCCACATCCACCTGCGCCACATGTTGGCACGCCTCACGGACGCGAACAACGTGGACGTACCCCCTCGCGCCTGCCTGCACCGCTGTATCCACCGCACGCAGCTTAGAACCGGATCGCCGGCATGGGAACGCGGTCATCGACTTGCAATGATTGGCCCAGGTCCCGCCCGGGCGGCTGGGGCCACCCCGTCGAACCGCCGGACCGGCGCCTGGCGGCCGTCCCGCTACTCCTCGGCCTTGGGCTTACGGCGCATGATCAGGAGCGCGATCAGCGCCCCGAGCAGGCCCGAAATCAAAATGACCAGGATCAGCGGCGCCTGGCGGTGGAAGACCCAGAAGTCGATCTGCACCTTCCGGGTGTTGGCCACCGCGAACCACCCAAGCAAGATGACCACCACCGCGATGGCGATCAGGCGGACCTGGCGCCGACGGTCGACCTCCTTCTCGCCGCCTCCACCCGTCTCCACCTCATGGGCCTCCGAATGAACCGGGCGTCTCACCACCCCACCATTCTGCCCTGCCGGCGCCCCCACGGCGCGCCGCTCCCGATCCGGCCCACCGCCGCCAGCTGCTATGAGAGTGGTCCCGGAAGGAGGGGTCATGACGACGAGCGAGATACTCACCGGCGCCCGCACCATGTGGGAGCTGGTCGACCGCAGAGCCCAGGTGTCGCCGAACCGTCCCATGCTCATTGCGGCTGATGGCGAGACGCTCAGCTTCGGCCAGTTCCGCGACCGGGTCGAGCGGGTGGCCGCCGGCCTGCACGGGCTCGGTATCACGACCGGATCCGTCGTGTCGTGGCAGCTGCCGACCCGGATCGACACCGTCGTCCTGTCCATCGCGCTCGCCCGGCTCGGCGCAGTGCAGAACCCGATCATCCACCTCTACCGCGAGCGTGAGGTGGGCTTCGCCCTTCGCCAGACCGGTGCCGAGCTGTTCGTCATCCTCGCCACCTGGCGGAACACCGACTTCACCGCCATCGCCGAAGCTGCGTTGGCCGGCGTCGCCGCACCGCCGACCATCCTCAGCACCGACGACGGCCTGCCCGAAGGCGACCCGGCCGTACTGTCGCCGCCGCCCGAGGGGACGGAGCCGGAGGACGCCCCGATCCGCTGGATCTACTACACGTCCGGCTCGACGGCCAACCCCAAGGGCGTGCAGCACACCGACCAGACCCTGATCGCCGGCGGCTGGGGCCTCGCCCGCGCCCTCGACATGGGGCCCGACGACGTCGGCTCCATTGCCTTCCCCTTCGCACACATCGCCGGGCCGGACTATCTGGTCACGATGCTGTCCATGGGATTCCCGGCCATTCTCGTGGAGGTCTTCTCGGCACCCGACGTGCTGCCCCTCTTCCGCCGGCATGGCGCCACCATGGTGGGTGGGAGCACCGCGTTCTACGTGGCCTACCTCGGCGAGCAACGCAAGGCGCCCGACGAGCCGATCCTCCCGACGCTCCGGCTGATGTCCGGCGGCGGGGCGGCCAAGCCGCCCGAGGTCCATTACGAGGTACGCAACGAGATCGGCGGACGCGGCGTCGTGCACGGCTACGGCATGACCGAGGTGCCCATGATCTCCAACGGCTCGCCCCACGACACCGACGAGCAGCTGGCGAACACGGACGGCAAACCGGTGGAGGGGGCGGACGTGCGCATCGTGACACTCGACGGCCGGGTCGCCGCCGCGGACGAGGAGGGCGAGGTGCGAGTGAAAGGCCCGATGGTCTTCCACGGCTACACGGACCCGGCCCTCGACGCCGAGGCCTTCGACGGCGACGGCTACTTCCGCACCGGTGATCTGGGCCGACTACGGGCCGACGGGCACCTGACCCTGACGGGGCGGTTGAAGGATGTCATCGTCCGCAAGGGGGAGAACATAAGCGCCAAGGAGATCGAGGACCTGCTCTACACCCACCCCCACGTGATCGAGGTGGCTGTGATCGGACTGCCCGACCCGGAGCGAGGAGAGCGGGTCTGCGCCGTCGTGCAGCTCGCCGAGGGTGCTGACAGCCTCGAGCTCACCGACGTGGTCTCCTTCTGCCGCGAGGCCGGGCTGATGACCCAGAAGATCCCCGAGCAACTCGAGCTACGGACCGACTGGCCCCGCGCCGGCACCGGCAAGATCGTCAAGAAGTCGCTGCGCGACGAGTACGCGGCCCAGGCGAACCCACGGTGAGCCGCAACGACGCCGCCCGCGCCCGCGGCCTCATCGTTCCACCGGAGCCGCTCGGCGACCAGCCGTACCGCATCACCTTCGTCTGCACCGGCAACATCTGCCGCTCACCCATGGCCGAGGTGATCACGAGGTCGCTGGCCACCTCCACGGTGCTCGGTGACGGCTCCACCTTGGCCGACCATCTCGAGGTGCGCAGCGCCGGCACGGGTCCATGGCACGAGGGCGAACCGATGCATACGCTCGCCCAGGTCTCGCTGGCCCGGGGCGGGTACCCGGACCACAGGCACGTTGCCCATCAGATCGTCTCCGCGGAGCTGGGCGACATAGAGTTCATGATCGCCCTCGATCGCCGCCATCAGCAGACGCTGCGCAGTCTGGGCGCAGACCCCGAACGCCTCACCCTCCTCAGAGCCTTCGATCCCGGCGCGGGAGCCGCCGCCGATGTCCCCGACCCCTACTACGGCGACGACGCTGTCTTCGACAGCTGCCGCGACATGATCGCCGCCGGGTGCGCCGGGCTCATCGCCTCTCTGGCGTCCCACTCGGACACCCTTTGGGCGGCCTAGAGAGTCCACCCGGGGGCCGACCGTGCCGGGCGGTCCCCGGCCTCCTTCCGCACACCGCGCCAGCCGCGCGAATCCGCTGGTCAGGAACCGTCCTCCCGGGGGTGCGCGGCAGAGTCTGTGCCATAGTGCCGACGTGGTCTCACGAAGGGTCATGCGCCGGCGCCGCCAGTTCGCAGTGGGCGGCACGCTCGTCCTCCTCCTGCTGATCTATTTCGCGTTCTTCTCGGGTGGTTCGAGCCCGCCACCCAAACCGCCCACGACCCACCACGCTGTCGCCACGGCGGAACACTTCCCGAAGCACTCGCCGCTCAACCCGGACTGGACCGGCAACGGCAAGACGGTCACCCTCGGTTTCGGTGGTGACGTGCACTTCGCGGGCGACGTCGGCGAGCGCTTGGCCCAGGACCCCTCGACTGCCCTCGGCACCGGCATCCCCCAGCTCTTCGACGGGACCCAGCTCAATATGGTGAACGTCGAGACAGCGGTGACCGACGGGACCTGCCCGGAACCACAGAGCAAGCCGTACATCTTCGACGCGCCCGCCTCCGCCGTCACGGCTCTCAAGAGCGCCACGGTGACGGTGGCCACCGAGGCCAACGACCACGGCATGGACTGCGGGGCGGAGGGCCTGTCGCAGAACCTGACGATCGCCTCCCGGGCCGGCTTCCCCATCATCGGCATCGGTAGCACAGCGGCACAGGCCTTCGCTCCCTACCGGGTGACGATCGACGGCCAGAGGGTGGCGATCATCGCGGCGACCCAGGTGATCGCCGACAATCTGATCACCACATGGACGGCCTCGGCCACCCAGCCGGGCGTCGCCTCGGCGATCGACCCGACCGAGCTCGTGCGCGAGGTCCAACAGGTGCGGCGGACGGCCGACACCGTGATCGTCTACGTCCATTGGGGCACCGAGACGCAGGCCTGTCCCGACCCGCAGCAGGAGCCACTGGCGCAGCAGCTCGTCAAGGCGGGGGCCGACGTCGTGATCGGTTCTGGCACCCACGTCCTCCTCGGCGCCGGGTATCTCGGCAAGTCCTACGTCGATTACGGCCTGGGGAACCTCGCCTTCTACGACAACACCGCTCCCGAGACAGACAGCGGCACGCTCGTCATCACCGCGAAGGGGCGCAGCATCACGGGCGCCGTCTGGCGCCCCGCCACGATCCTCGGGGGCGTGCCACAGCCATTGACCGGCACCCCGGCCACGGCGGCGGTCCAGACCTGGGATGCCGCCCGCAGTTGCACCGGCCTGTCCGTGGGACCCACCACCAGCGTCACGACCATGAGGACCGAGACAGTGCCGTTCGTCGCGCCGGCGGCGCCTCCGGCCACCACCACGACAACAGCAGGAGCCGAAACGTCGACCGGCGGCGCCAGTACGACGACCTCCACCACTCCGGCGTCAACCGGATCGGCGGGCGGCACCGGGTCCGGCCCCGCTGCGACCACCACGACGACGCAAAGCGCCCCGACCACCACCGCCCCGACCGACAACGCCGGGTAGCCGGACAGGGGTCCGAGCCCTTCGCTCAGGGCAGCTCGAGCTTGGACCAGGTGTGCGGCTGCTCCCTGAAGGCTTCCTCGTCGGGAATGCGGCGGTACCGGAACCGGATCTCTTCGAGGTCATTCGGTTCTGCGACCGTCCGCTCGGACAGGCGAAGGACCATGTCGGCCTGGCGTCGGAGGACGTCTCGCTGCTCGACCGATGTCGTGTCGAGCATGATCGAGCCCAGAGAGTCCATGAGCCGGATCAGGACCGCGGGCATCGCGGAGGCCGCTTGGCGAATCTTGTCGAAGGCACGGTTCACCATGCGGGCGTACGACGGGTCGGACTCAATCAGGCGCACGTTGCCTGCCGCATCGCGATAGACGCCCTCGTCGAGGACCCTGCCGGAAACCCGGCCCAGACCCGCGGACAACCAGTCGATGCAGGTCAGGGCGGTGAAGGTGTCGTTGACAGCAGCCGAAAGCGCCCTGATGGCGATCTCGACCAACTGGTCGATGGCGAACACGGGGTCCTGCACGAGTGTGCGGTGCGGCCCCGTCACGTGGGCCCTGGACAGTGCCAGAGCGACCTCTTGAGCCGCTCCGCGGGGCCACACGATGGCGAGAGGACGGCCCGTGGCCAAGTAGTGGCCTGGACGATGCTCGAGACGGATTATCGAGTCGGTCCGCGTCGCGATGCCGATCAGCTGGGAGTACCCGACGTACTGGATGTAGCCGCTCACCTGTGACGGCACCGCGGCGCCACGCTCATCGATCAGCTTGAGCAGTTCGGAAACTGGCTTCCCGACATGCGGCCGCTCCGCGTGCTCGACTGCCGCACCCACGGCGTCGGGGAACTCGGCGTCGATGGACTTGATGAGGTCGCGGGCGATACCCGCGATCACCTCGGGCAGCTGGATCGACTTCGCGATGTGGTGGATGAAGTAGATCAGCACCGCGATGTCGACCATCAACAGGGCTTCGGCCACCGAGGTCGAGAGGTACGGCACGAATTGCTTGCCTGCACTGTTGATGGAGACCAGCCCGAGAACCGAGTACACGAACGTGCCGACGAACACGCCCAACGTGATCTGGTTGCCGATGTCGCGGACGAAGTTCCGCAGCATGCGGGGTCCGAACTGCTGTGATGCCAGCGTGAGCGCCAGAATCGTGATGGAGAACACCACGCCGACCACCGTGATCACCGCCGCCGCGATGGCGATCAGGACCTGACGCTCCGCATCGGCACTCCCGGTGCGGATCCAGTGCGGCAGCCCCACGTGACCGTGGAATGCCGCCAGGTCGATCTCGAACGTGACGAGGAACAGCAGTACCGAAGCTACGATCAGAATGCTCGGAACGACCCACAATGTCGTCCGCAACTCCTCCCAGCGCCAGCTGGGCAGCTGGCGGCGGTCCTTGCCCACACGCGCTGGCTCGGGCGACACAAACTCTTCGATATCGCTCATGACGAAACCGTCGATCCGGTGGGATGCAAGACGACGCACACCGAGAGGGCTGTAGGGGTGGCGTCTGTCATGGGCACGGGTTCACTCGTCGCCGACCAGTCTTCCCGGCACCCCACGCAGTTGCGAGTGCTACAACCGCACTTCCATCGTACCCGCTCCGCCTCTCCATCTTCGTCGAGCTCCGGAGAACCTGGCTCACGACGGGAAGAAGCGAGGCAGGTGCTGCCGGTTCGCTGCCAGGAGTTCGTCCGCCAGGTCCGCCGCCAGCGGGTACTGCCCGACCAGCGGGTTGGCCAGAAGCGCGCGCACGACGTCGTCACGGCTGCCCGAACACGCGGCCTTCACCGCCAGCCGCTCGTAGGCCTTGGCGTGCTGGACGAGCCCGAGCATCTCGAGCGACAGCTCGCGCTGCGGAAGCGGGTGGGCACCGGTGGAGTCGACGGCGGCGGTGGTCTCCACCACCGCATCGTCGGGCAGGCCCGGAATGGCGCCGTCGTTGCGCATGTCGACCACCTGTACGTCACCGGTACCCGCGTGCAGCGATGCCATCAGGCGCACGGCAGCCAGCGAGTAGTAGGCACCGCCCCGGTACGACAGCGCCGCCGGCTTCGACACCAGCGCGGGGTCCCGGTATTCCTGCAGCAACTTCGTCTCCAGTTCCGCCACGACGTCAGCCCGGGACCGGTGTCCCGGGGCCGCTTGCTGCGCCACCTCGGCGTCGTGTTGGTAGTAGTAGTGCACGTAGTAGGAGGGCAGCGCGTGCTGCAGGCGCAACAGCTTGATGGGGATGCCACTCTCGAGCTCGAGCTCGGGACCGAAACGCTCGAACAGATCCTCGAGCCGGTCCGCTCCCCGATCGCCATCGATCCCGACCCGGGCCGACCTGATCCACGTGAGGTGGTTCAGTCCCACATGCTCGACCGCGACGGCATCGGGATCGACACCGAGATAGTGCCCGATCCGTCGTTGGGCCCAGATGGCCACGTTGCACAGCCCCACGGCGTGATGGCCGTCGTCGAGCAAGGCCTGCGTCACAATCCCCACCGGATTGGTGAAGTCGACCAACCATGCGCCGCGATTGGACCGGGCTGCCATCTCCTCGGCGAGTTCGAGCACGATCGGCACGGTGCGCAGCGCCTTGGCCAACCCCCCGGCACCCGTCGTCTCCTGGCCCAGGCAGCCATACCCGACCGGGAGCGTCTCGTCGACGTGACGCGCCGCCTGGCCCCCGATGCGCAGCTGGACCACGACGAAGTCGGCCCCCTCCAGCGCGGCATGCGGGTCGGCCGTCACCGAGAAGGTCCCCCTCCATCCCCTCGCCCGCAGGATGCGTTCGGAGAGTCCTCCGACCACCTCTCGACGCAGGTCGCTCGGATCGAGCAGGACGAGATCGTCGACGACCATCCGGTCCTCGACATCGCAGAGGCCGTCGACAAGCTCCGGCGTGTACGTGCTCCCGCCGCCGACGACAACCACCTTCGTGCCCACGCAGCGCAACGTAACATCCGTCCATGCCCGAGCTCTCCGATTCCGAACCCGCCGTGCTGGCGTTCGACGGGGGCAGCACCAAGACCGATGTCGTTCTCGTGTCTCTGTCCGGCGCCGTGCTCGGCCGGGCCCGGGTCGGCCCCAGCAACCACCAACTGGTCGGTCTCGATGGGACGGTGCAGGCACTGTCTGAGGCGTTCGCCGCGGTGACCGCCGACGCGCAACGCTCGGGCGCGCCGCCTCCCCTCTGCCCTACCGGCGTCTACTGCCTGGCCGGCATCGACCTGCCCGTCGACGAGGAGAAGCTCGCGCCGACGATCGACGCCTTGGGGTGGACGGAGCGGGTCATCCTGCGCAACGACACCTTCGCGGTCTCTCGGGCGGGGACGACGGCCCACTGGGGCATCGGTGTCGTGTGCGGAACGGGCATGAACTGCGCCGCCGTCGGGCCGGACGGACGGACGGTGCGCTTCCCCGCCCTGGCCGAGTTGTCGGGAGACTTCGCGCCGGGGGGTGCCTGGCTGGGCCTGCGGGCCCTCGGCCTCGCCCTGCGGGCCGGCGACGGTCGCGGTGCCGCCACCACATTGCGCGAGCGGGTGCCGGCGCAGCTCGGCACGCCCAACGCGGAGGCCGCGCTGACCGGCATCTACACCGGCGCCATCCCCTATGCCCGTCTCTTCGAGCTCGCCCGCGTCCTCCTCGACGCGGCGGCGGCGGGCGACGCCCCCGCCCGCGAGGCGGCCGACGTCCTCGCCGACGAAATCACTACCTTCGTCCGCGCCGCCGTCATCCGGCTCGGCTTGCGGTACGAGGCGGTCGAGGTCGTCCTGGGCGGCGGCATCTTTGACACGACCGACACCGCCTTTCACGCCCGCGTGGCCGCGGGCATCAAGGCCACTGCACCGCGGGCGAACCTCATCCGCCTCGACGCGCCGCCCGTGCTGGGTGCCGCACTCATCGGGTTGGACGCCGACGACGCGCCACCAGCCTCCGCCGCCGCGCTCCGCCAAGCACTCCGACCGAGCCCGGGCGAGGAGGACCGCGATTCCCCCATCGACGCCGCCTGAACGCCAGCGACGAGTCACTACCGCCGTCCACCACGCCGCCGCCACCGCAGCCACCGCGGGCGCAGACACCGCAGGCGAGTCACCGCGGGCGCAGGCGCAGGTGCAGGTGCAGGTGCAGGTGCAGTAAGCCTCAGCTACCTGCGCCGCCCGCCGCGCCTGCGCCGGTCGCCACCCGCGGCATCGCGTCCGCAACCAGGCGCGTGTCGTCGGCCAGCAGCGAGTGGGCCAGGTCCTTCACCATCTCAATGATCTCCGGGTGCTCTTCAGGGTTCCAGCCCTCCAACAGCTCGGTCAGTCCCGCCCGGCGGGCCTCGGTCAGCTTCCCGAGGGCGGCCGTGCCCGCGTTCGTGAGGGAGAGATCACACTCCGCGCCGCGCCGGCGTTCCTCGATCATGCCGGCCGCCAACAACCCGTCCACGCCGGGCTGAATCAGGTCGGTACCCACCTTCAGCCGTTGCGCCACGTCGTTGACCGTGCACGCCGGCTGATCGGCCAGGCGGTAGAGCAACCAGACCGAGCGCGGTGGCAGGTCGATCCCGGCCCGCTGGGCCAGGGTCTCGTAGAGCTCGACCCGGTTCTCCCGGTCCGACAGGCGCGTCGAGCGCCAATTCCATCTCCCGAAGCGACGAGCGCGGGTCGGGCATGCCGTTGACCTCGCCCACGTCGACGGTCTGCACCGTCTTGCGCAGCTCCACCTCGGGGAGCAGGAAGCTGAGGAGGAAGGCGACGAACGAGATGGGCACAGCCACCAGGAAGACGATCTGTACGGAGTGGGTCACCGCATCGATGTACTTGGTGTAGAAGAGCAGGCCCTCCGCGGTCGCCTTCAGCTTGCCCAGCACGGACGGGTTGATCGTCTGCGGGTTGAACGACTTGAGGAAAGACGAGGGGACCTTGGCGAGCGTCGGGGCGATCGTGTGGTTCAACACGATGGCGTAGATGGCCCCGAACACGGCCGTGCCGAAGGATCCGCCGATCATCCGGAAGAACACCGCACTGCTGGTTGCCACGCCGAGATCCTCGTAGGAGACGGCATTCTGGACCGCGACCACGAGGACCTGCATGATCAGGCCCATGCCGACGCCGAAGACGAACATGTAGCCGGCCAGGACCCAGCCGTTCGTCGACGCGTCGATCAGCGACAGCAGGTAGGCACCAATGGTCATCAATGCCGTCCCGAGGATCGGGAAGACCTTGTAGCGCCCCCAGCGCGTGACGAGCCGCCCCGAGATGACTGACGCCCCCAGCATGCCGAGCATCAGCGGCAGAATGCGCAGCCCCGACGCCGTCGGGCTGACGCCCTTGACGATCTGCATGTACAAGGGGAGAAAGGTCAGCGCCCCGAACATGGCGAACCCCATGACGAAGCCAATGGCGCTGGCCGCGTTGAACACCCGCTCGCGGAACAACTTGAGCGGGATCACGGGCTCCGCTGCAACCCGCTCCGCGAAGAGGAACGCCACCGCCAAGACCACACCCAGCACCGCAGTGGCGATGCTCGGAGGCGATACCCAGGCCCACGAGATCCCACCCAGGCTGGCAAAGATGATGAGTGACGTCGCCGAGCCGGCGAGGAGCAGCGCCCCCGCGTAGTCGATGGCATGGGAGACCCGGCGCAGATGCCCGGGCAGCGCGGCGCCGGTCACGAACAGCGCCAGGATGCCGAGCGGCAGGTTGATGTAGAAGACCCATCGCCACGTCAGGTAGGTGACGCAGAGCCCGCCGATGAGCGGCCCGATCACGGTGGCGACGGCGAACATGCCGCCGAACAGCCCCACGTAACGGCCGCGGTCACGGGGCGACACCACGTCGCCGATGATGGTCTGGGCCCCGATCATCAGCCCGCCGCCACCCAGGCCCTGCAGGGCGCGGAAGGCGATCAGCTCGGTCATGGTGTGACTGAAGCCGGACAGCGCGGACCCGATCACGAAGATGACGATGGCCGCCTGGAAGAAGGCCTTGCGCCCGTACTGGTCGCCCAACTTTCCCCACAACGGTGTCGACACCGTTGACGACAGCAGGTAGGCGGTGACCACCCAGGCCAGGTGCGACCCCCCGTGCAGGTCGCCCACGATGGTGGGCAGCGCAGTCGAGACGATGGTCTGGTCGAGGGCCGCCAGCAGCATGCCCAGCAGCAAGGCGCCGAGAATCACCCACAACCGGCGCTTGGTGATCGTCTCGCCCAGGGGAGGTGCCGCACTGACGGTCACACCCACCTCCCCGACGTCTGCCACGATCAGGTCAGAGTAGGAACGTCCTGGTCAAAATGCAACCATGGGCGGCCCACCGCCCGGTGCCGCCGGACCCCTCCGGCGCCCGGCGCCGCCCGCGCTACGGTCCCCGCGGCGGATACCGGCTGCAAGCCGTGCAGGATCAACACGAAGGAGAGGAAGGGGACATGCGAACTCGCCTCACGGAGCTGCTGGGTATCGAACATCCCGTGATGTTGGCCGGAATGGGGGGCGTCTCCTATGCCGAATTGGTGACCGCCGTCTCGGAGGCGGGCGGCTTCGGCTGTCTCGGTGCCGGCACCATGAGCAGCGCGACGATGGAGGCCGAAATCGCCGCCGTGCGCACCGGCACGGACAAACCATTCGCTGTCGATCTCCTCACCGCCATGCCCGGCAGCATGGCGGAACAGGTGCAGATCATCATCGACGGCGGTGCGACCGCCTTCGTGGCGGCGCTCGGCGTCCCCACGGAGGTCATCGAGCAGTGTCACCGCGCCAACGTGCTCGTCGTCAACATGTGCGGCAAGGTCGACCATGCCGTGCGCGCCGTCGAGGCGGGATGCGACCTCGTCGTGGCCCAGGGCACGGAGGCCGGCGGTCACACCGGGCAGGTGGCGACCATGCCCCTGGTCCCACAAATCGTCGACGCGGTGGGAGACCGCGTCCCGGTCGTGGCGGCAGGCGGCATCTTCGACGGGCGCGGCCTCGCCGCCGCGCTCTCCCTCGGCGCCGACGGTGTGTGGGTCGGCACCCGCTTCATCGCGACGCCCGAGGCCCGCAGCGTCCTGGGCTACAAGGACAAGTTGCTGGCCAGTCGGGAGGACGAGACAACCGTGAGTCGGGCCTACTCGGGCAAGACGATGCGCGTCGTCCGTAACGAGTACACGAGCTACTACGAGGGTCACCCCGAGGAGCTGAAGAAATTCCCGGAGCAACTTGGCGTGTCATACGGGGCGGGTGCCATGCACCTCGGCGGGGACTCCTTCAGCGGGGGCGTCGACGTCGACAAGGAGTGCTATCCGGCCGGCCAGGGCGTCGGCGCCATCACCGAGCTCGTCCCCGCAGGGGAGCTGGTCCGCCGCTTCGTCGCGGGGGCCGAGGTAACGCTCGATCGCCTCGCCGGCTTGCGCTGAGCCACCCGAGAGCCTGCCGCGCATGACTGACTCCCGGGTTGCCCTGGTCACAGGTGCGAACCACGGCATCGGCGCGGCGACGGCCAAGGCACTGGCCCTCCAAGGCGTCGCCGTCTTGTGTGCCTACTTCCGCAACGAGCACCTCGGAGGCCTCAGCGACCCCTCGCTGCCGGCGGCGTACCGCGCGACCCGGATGGCTCGGGCGGACAATGTCGCCGAATCCATCAGAGCGGCAGGCGGCCGCGCCGCAGCGATGGAGGCCGACCTCTCCGACGCCTCGAGCGTACCCACCCTGTTCGAGGTTGCAGAGGCTCAGCTGGGGCCGGTGAACATACTCGTCAACAACGCCTCGAGCTGGGTCGCCGACACGTTCGTCCCCGCAGCGACCGACCGATTCGGTCGCCAGCAAACGCACCTGGGCGCGGAGACGATCGATCAGGTTCTGGGGGTGGACGCCCGGGCGGCCGCGCTCCTGATCGCCGAGTTCGCCCGCCGTCACGTGGCCCGGCGCGGGGAATGGGGCCGCATCATCGGCCTGACTTCGGGCGGGAACGAAGGGTTCCCCGAGGAGGTCTCCTACGGCGCCGCCAAGGCGGCCCAGGTCAGCTTCACACTCAGCGCGGCGGAGGAGCTGGCCCGCTTCGGTGTGACCGCCAATGTCGTGCACCCTCCGGTGACCGACACAGGGTGGCTCAACCCGCGGTCGGCCGCCTCGGCGCATTCCGCTGGCCACCGCGTGGTCACGCCCCGTCAGGTGGCTGACGTCCTCGCCTACCTGGCCTCGGACGCGGCGGACCTCGTGACCGGCAACGTCATCCGGCTGCGCTGACCGAAGCCGCCGGAGAGGCCACCCTCCCCGTGCCCCCCAACCACCCGAACCGTCGGTCTTGGACTCTCCCTGAGGCCGGGTGTCGACCTTTCCGCCACATCCTTCTTCCAGTTCAGAGATGTCTTTTTCCAATTCGCGTGACATCGTGATCTTATCCGATATATCATTAGCGTTACACATAGGGCCCCGGGAGGTCCACCCGCCGAGGGCCCACAACCGACGCAAGGAGTCACAAATGACACACCAACACGAAAACGACAGAGGACACGATCCCGACCGCGGCCATGGCCATGGCCGCGACCATCTGCACGACCACGACCACCCATTCGCTGGACGAGGCATGCGCGGCGGACGGGGCCGCTGGGGCGGCGGGCGGGGCGGCTGGGGTGGCGGCAGGCGCATGCCCCGCGGCGCCATCCGCACGGCCATCCTCGCCGCCCTGCGCGACGGGCCGGCCAACGGCTACGAGGTCATGCGCCGGCTCGAGGAGATGAGCGGGGGCCTCTGGCGCCCGAGTCCCGGATCGGTCTACCCGCACCTCCAGATGCTCGAGGACGAGGGTCTGGTCCAATCCTCCGAGGTCGACGGCGGCCGCGCTTTCACGCTGACGGAGTCGGGGCAGGCGGAGGCCGAAAAGGCAAAGCTCCCCTGGCAGGAGGCCGGCGAGACCGACGACGAGGTGCGCACGCTTCGCCTCGGCATGGGACAGCTCATGAGCGCGGCGAAGCAGCTGGCCGGCGACGGCGAGAAGTCGCAGGTCGAGCGCGGCATCAGCGTGATCCAGAAGGCCCGCAAGGAGCTGTACCAGATCCTGGCCGAGGACTGAAGCCGCACGTGTGAGAGGCCGCTGAGAGAACCGCCCGATACTGTGCAGCACGAGCCATGACCACGACCACCGCCGCCACGCCGCTCGAAGGTGCCGTGCCCGGAGACGGGACACCCATCATCGAGACGCTCGGTCTCACCAAGACCTACTCGGGGACGGACTTTCGTGCCGTCGACGGGCTCGACCTGCGGGTTGGATCAGGCGAGGTGTTCGGGCTGCTCGGTCCGAATGGCGCCGGCAAGACCACGACGATCGGCGTCCTGACCACCCGTGTCATTCCCACGGGTGGTCAGGCTCTCGTCGGCGGCATCGACGTGGTGCAGCACCCCACACTGGTCAAGCAATTGATCGGGGTGGTCTCCCAGCAGAACACCCTGGATCGCCTCTTGACCCCGTTCGAGAACCTCTACTGGCACGGACGTCTCTTCGGGATGGGAGCCAAGGAGTCACGCCAGACGGCGGAGGATCTGCTCGAGCGGTTCCAGCTCACGCGCTTCGCCAAGGCATCGGTCTACGCCCTCTCCGGTGGGATGGCCCAACGCCTGATGGTGGCCCGTGCGATGTTCCACAGACCGGCCGTCCTCTTTCTCGACGAGCCCACAGCTGGGCTCGACCCGCAAGGCCGTCTCGCCCTGTGGGACCTGCTCGAAGGCCTCAACGCCGACGGCCAGACCATCATGCTCACCACGCACTACATGGAGGAAGCGGACAAGCTCTGCGACCGGCTGGCGATCATGGACCACGGCAAGATCCTGGCCCTCGGCACCCCCACGGACCTGAAGCGGAGCGTGGAGGCGGACACCGTGGTCACCGTCAAGGCGGGCGGCGATCCCGACGAGCTGGCCGAGGTCTTCAAGGCAAGACTCGAGGGGCTCACCAAAACGCGCTCCCTGCCGCGACGGAGTCGAACTGCAGGTTCGTGGTGCCGATCGACTCGTCCCGCGGGTGGTTGAGGCAGCCGAAGCAGGAGGTTTCTCGCTGGCCGATCTGTCGGTGGCAGAACCCACGCTCGAGACCGTCTTCATCGGGCTGACCGGAAAGGAGTTGCGCGACTGATGGCGGCCACCACCTCCCAAACCGTCCCTGCCGCCACGTTCGGATCAGCGGGTACGCACCACGTCGACCTGAAGCCCACCCGGTCGGCGACCGCCGCCAGCCGAACGGCGCTTCGGGCACTCATCCAGCGCGACCTGGTCGTGCTCTGGAAGCACAAGGTCGAGTTCGTAATACGCACACTCGTGCAGCCCTTTTTGCTTTGCTTCGTCTTCCTCTACGTCTTCCCGAAGATCGGACAGGGCATCGGCGGCGGCGGCACCCCTGGCGCCGAGTCCGCTTTCGCCACGGTCCTCGTGCCCGGAGTCGTCGGTCTTTCGATCATGTTCCAGGGCATCCAGGCCGTCGCGATGCCGATGGCCCAGGAGTTCGGCTTCACCCGCGAGATCGAGGACAGGGTGCAGGCGCCCTGTCCCATCTGGCTCGTGGCCATTTCCAAGGTGATCTCCGGCGGGGCCCAAGGACTGCTTGCCGCTGCCATCGTCCTTCCCATCGCCTCGGTGGTCCACGCCGCGGGCGTGGAGGCCCACATCGATCTGCACTGGCTGCTCATCCTGACGCTCGTCCCCATGTCGTGTGTGTGCATGGCGTCGCTCGGGCTGCTCCTCGGGACCTCGTTCGAACCGCGCAACCTCGGGCTCATGTTCGGATTCATCGTGCTGCCGATCACGTTTCTCGGTGGCACCTACTATCAGTGGACGCGCCTGGCCCCGGTGAAGGCCGGCCCGGTGCACTGGCTGCAGATCCTCGTGCTGGTCAACCCGCTCATCTACATCAACGACGGGATGCGCGCCGCCCTGACGGACGCCGCCCACATGCATCTGTACATCGTCTATCCCGCGATCGTGGCCTTCAGCGTCGTCTTCTTGACGCTCGGTCTCCGCAACTTCCGGCGCAAGGTGTTGGCCTGATCCTCGCGGCCGGACCCGGCGGACCGCGGCCCGAGGGAGGGCGCTGGGGGCCAGAGGGCGGGCGGCCGGCACGCCTCGGCCTGGTCCCTCAGACCCACCGTCTGGCCGCGGGATGTCGTGAGCTCGGCTCACACGGCGGCCAAACTTGTCTTTGAGTGAAAAGTCCGACAATCGCGTCTCATGACGCCCACCCCTGGGTAGGGTTGTCCAGAACCGAGCCAGTGCGTGCGACCACTCCGACCGGGGTGGCGAAGGGACGGATTCTCATGGATATGACGGGGCGAGAAACGCCGTCCGATCTGCCGGCGGCCTTTGGCCGGGTTCGCGCCACCACCGAGCGGCTGGCCTCTGTCCTGACCGCCGAGGATCAGACGGTCCAGACGATGCCCGACGTCAGTCCCACGAAGTGGCACCGGGCCCACGTGACGTGGTTCTTCGAGACCTTCATCCTCAGGGAGTACGCCAGCGGGTACCGGGCCTTCGACGACGCCTACGCCTATATCTTCAACTCGTACTACGAGGCGGTCGGGGCCCGTCATCCCCGGTCCGAGCGCGGCCTTCTGTCGCGTCCGGGCATTGATGAGATCGCGCAGTACCGCCAGTTCGTGGACGAGGCGATGGACGCCCTGGTCCGCGATCCCGGTCAGCCCGGCCTCGCCGAGCTGATCACCTTGGGGCTGCACCATGAGCAGCAACACCAGGAGCTTCTCCTGATGGACATCAAACACGTGCTCTCGCGAAACCCACTGCAGCCTGCTTATCTGTCCGGAGCACCGGAGCCCCCGGGCGTTGCGCCCCCCAAGGCCGCTTGGTTCGAGCACGATGGTGGCCCGGTCGAGATCGGGCACCGAGGCGGCCAGTTCGGCTTCGACAACGAATATCCCATACACACGGTGTTCTTGACGCCATTCGGGCTCGCCGACCGGCCGGTGACCTGCGGCGAATGGCTCTCGTTCATTGAAGACGACGGCTACAGCCGACCAGAGTTCTGGCTCTCTGACGGCTGGGCGGTGGTGAACGCGCAGAAGTGGGACTCGCCGTTGTATTGGTCACGCGACCCGCATGACCCCGAGCGTTGGATCCAGTTCACGCTCTCGGGCCCGCGCCCCGTCGATCCGAATGAGCCCGTGTCCCACATCAGCTACTACGAAGCCGATGCGTTCGCCCACTGGACCGGCATGCGATTGCCGACCGAGTCGGAGTGGGAGACCGTCGCTCTCGCCTACGGTGAAGGCGACAACTTTCTCCGCGAGGATGTCCTGTCGGCCGGTGCGCCCCATCCACGCCCGGCAGTCTCGTCCAACGCCCTCTTCGGTGACACCTGGGAGTGGACGGCAAGTGCGTATTCGCCCTACCCGGGCTTCCGGGCTGCGCCGGGTGCAGTCGGTGAGTACAACGGAAAGTTCATGGTGAGCCAGTACGTCTTGCGCGGCGGGTGCTGCGCGACGCCGGCCGGGCACGCCCGCTCGACGTATCGAAACTTCTTCCCACCCGGCGCACGCTGGGCCTTCAGCGGACTACGGCTCGCCCGGGACCCCTGACCATGACGTACACGATCGACGTGCATCTCTCACCTGAGGACGCGCGTAACCAAATGTTGGCGGACGCACTGAAGGGGTTGCAGGGCGAGGAAAAGTCCATTCCACCGGTATGGTTCTACGACGAGCGGGGAAGCCGCCTGTTCGAGGAGATCACCCAGCTCCCGGAGTACTACCCCACCCGGGCAGAACGCGCCCTCCTCGAAAAGTATGCCCCTTCGATCGCGGAGCTGTCCAAGGCGGACACGCTGGTCGAGCTCGGCGCCGGAGCGTGCGAGAAGACCCGGGTGCTGCTCACGGCTCTCCAGGACACCGGCCTGTTGTCGAGGTACGTCCCTTTCGACGTGAGCGACGAGTTCCTCCGCGGCGCGGCGGCCGCTCTTGCCCAAGAGTTCGACTCGCTCGACATCCACGTGGTCATCGGCGACTTTCATCACCACCTCGCCGAGATCCCCGCCGACGGACGGCGCCTGATCGCGTTCTTGGGTGGCACGATCGGCAACCTGAATCCGACTCAGAGGGCTCGTTTCCTCTTCGACTTGAACTGCACGATGTCGAGCGACGACTCAGTGCTCATCGGGACGGATCTGGTCAAGGACACGAACCGGCTCGTCGCGGCATACGACGACGCGGCCGGCGTGACAGCCGACTTCAACCGCAACGTACTCCACGTACTCAACGAGCAGCTCGGCGGTGACTTCGATCCGGAGCGCTTCCGCCACGTCGCGTTGTGGAACGAGGACGAACAGTGGATCGAAATGCGCCTCCGGGCTGACGAAGCGAACGAGGTCTCCCTCCGCGAGGCCGGCATCACGGTCCAGTTCGATCAGGACGAAGACCTGTTGACCGAGATCAGTGCCAAATTCACCCCGGAGCGGGTTGATCGCGAGCTGTCGGAAGCCGGCTTCGTGGTCGAAGGGATGTGGGGCGCAGAAGACGGAGAATTCCTCCTGACCCTGGCGCATCCCTTCTGCTGAGCGCCCGAAGACGACTCAGCCGACTCGCTCCGGAACGGCCTCAGACGAATCTGCCGGCACCACGCCCACTGGACCACTCGTCGCGGCCTCCGGCATTCCGTGCGGGTGAGGGCGTCGGCGTCGGCGCGTCAACCAGGCTCCGAGCAGCGCCAAGAGCAGCACCATCGAGCCCAGACTGAGTACGCACGCCAGCAAGAGGTGCGGTGGTCGGTAGTGGAACGAGACCACGTCGTTGCCGGCCGGGATGTCGACCTGCTGCACGAGGTCGACATCCTTGACCCTGAGCTTCTGAGCAGTGCCTCCGTTGACCGAGACGGTGGCGCTCCAGCCCGGGTCCCAGGCGACGGAACGGACCACGGTTGCGGCCGCGGACGCCTGTACCCGGATCTCCTCGGACTTGGTCGTGCTCGAGACGACGTCCACTGGCAGCCGCCGGCCGTTGGCCGTTGTGGCGGTAATCGGCTCCGGCGGCTTGCGAAGGGTAAACACCGCGTAGCCCTGCGAGAGGCCGGCCAGTTGCCACGGTCCTGGCACCAACGCCGACGACAGTGACCCCGCGAGCTCGTAGGGGTGTCCGGCCACGGAGATCACCGCTCGCTGCGAAGGGAGGGAGCCGGCCAGAACCTGAACCGACAAACCGATCGCGGGGCCGGACGGATGGGGGCTCGTCACCGAGCTGGCGCCAACGGGAACAGCGACCGCCGCAGCCCAACGTGTCGAGCCGCTGGCGAGCAGCGTCCCGAGGCGGACCCGCGTTCCCGGGCTCGCGGGATGGTCGAGGACCAGGGTGACGGTGTCCGGCTCGAGCGATTCCCCGTAGAACCACGACGCCGTCTGTCCACTGTGGAGGGCGGGCCGCAGGCCCGGATAGAAGGGATACGCGGTCTCGTTGTAATTGCTGCCGAATCCCCGCGGCAGGACGGGGTCCAATCCGATGTTCTCGGAGGTCTGCGTGAAATCATCGATCGAGTCCGGCGTCGTCTGGAGTGGCACGAGGAAGTACTCGGGAAGTGTCACGATCTCGCGCAGGTCGAGCCGACCGAGCGTTCCCGATGAGAGCTGACCGATATCGAGGTCGTTCTGCTCGTGGGTATTGGTCACGGACTCGTAGTTCCCGTTGACGATCGACGCGTAGCCGGACACTGAGGGCAGGCCAGGGATGATGTTGAGATCGGGTATGCCCTGGAGGCTCCCGGGGTAGCTCGAGTAGGTCTGTGGGTCGTAGTTGACGAACCGTCCACCAGGCTGCAGGTTCGCCGCCATGAGCTTCTGTACCGGCGTGGTGCCGGCCACCACGTCATTCGGTACCGTTTCGGTCAATTGGCTTGTGATCCCCATCAGGCCGACGTCGACGACCACGAAGATTGCGGCGAGGCCGCACCACGAGGCGTTCCCGAGGTGCGGCCGGATCCAGACCAGCACCGCCGCTCCCACGCAGAAGGCAAGGGCGATTGCCGTCGCCTCGCGCACGGTGTGGGTGATGTCCGGGACTAGCGACACGCCTGCGACCCGCCAGACGAGAGTGCGGGGCGACACCAGGGCCCAGATGGCCAACCCCGCCACCACGGCGGCGGGGACCAGCGCCACGATCCGGTCGAACCGGGTCATGGACTCGCGCAACCGGGGCGCCCCCGTGCGATCGATCCACCCAGCGAAGAGAACGCAGACCGCGGTGGCCACCGTGATCATGTTGCGGCTCTGCAAGCGTTGGCGCCCGTAGAGCGGCAGGCTGTTGAACAGATGTTCCAGCGGCGTGTACGAACCCAACGCGAGGAGAAGACCGAAGAGGCCGACGACGTACCACGTGAGGCGGTCCCGCGGCGGAATCCGGCTCGGCCAACGCGGGTGCAACAAGGTGATCAAGGCAACGATCGGCAGAATGCCCAGATAGATACCGACCTCGGGAAGGTTGTAATGGCTGAAGAAGGGCGCCTCGCCGATATGCCCGTACCCGCCGTCGATATAGGGGACCAGGCCGAAGATGGTGAACGGCCGGGGGTAACTCCCCGCCCCCGCGATGACCCCGCTCCCCCGTTGCGAATTGCGGATGGCCTCGAGCCCTGGAAGCCACTCAATCGCAGCAAGTGACAGCGCCAGGGCCGCCCCGGTGCCGCACCTGGAGAGAACCCGCCACCATCGCTCCCGACTGAGACCAGCCGACATGACAGCGAATGCAATGATCAGAAGGGCCTCGTCGAGCATCGCTTCGGGTGCTCCGGCCAGGATGACCGTCGCGTAGGCGACCCCGAGAAGGATCGTCCAGCGCCACCTGCCGTCACGGACGATGAGCAGGACGGCCAGCAGCATCCACGGGATGGCGACGAACCCCTCCGTCATATCCACGTGATTGACCTGACTCAAGACGGGCCCCGCAAACGCGTAGGTCGCGGCGGCGAGGACGCACGCCGCCGTCGAGAGCTTCAGCGCCCGCAGGAAGACGTACATCCCGACTGCGATCGCCGAGAACGCCATGACCTCGGTGGCGATCCATGCGGCACGGTCGGGCAGGACGACGAACAGCCCCATCAGGGGGTAGAAGGCGCCGGCGTTGAAGTCGGCCATGAGCGGCGTGCCGCTGAAGATGTACTGGTTCCAGAATGGCAGCTGGCCGTGGCGCAGCATGGAGCCGACCAGGACATGGAGCGGGTAATTCTGCTGCAGGTTGTCGCCGGTGATCAGCAGACGCCCGCTGATCAGATCCGGGAGCACGAACGCGGCAGTCGGGATGGCAATCAGCACGACGTAGGGCCACAGGGGTCCGATGTGTGCTCGTAGTCGATTCACTGGCGAGAAAGGACCCTCCGGAATGCCTGGATTCCGCGCCCTTCCTCCTGCGGATCGGCGCGGTGCGCTCCGCGCAAGCTAGCTCGGAACCCTGTGAATCTGCTCAGATTCAGGGCTGACGATCCGAGGGCGATTCGCCGGCCTGGGGCTCGGCCGTCCGGGTGATTGTGCTCGACGTGGAGCGCCAAGAGACCTTGGGCTCCAGGGCTGACCGCTCGAGCCGGTCGATGTGGGTGCGGGCGATGGACAAAAGATCGCTCAGCAGCTCATCACCGAGAAGGAACGGCAGAAGTCCCAGGTCGAGCAGCTTGGTGTGGGCCGCCCGGTAGTAGTGCTCCTCCAGTTCGACCCTGGGGTCCTTCAGATGCACGATCTCGGCGCCGCCGACCGCATCCGAGACCTTCTGTGCCAGCTCGCGGATCGAAAAGGACTCGGTGAACTGGTTGAACACGCGGAACTCACCGGCTTCAGCCGGATTGCGGATCGCCAACTCGACACAGGCCAGCGTGTCGCGGATGTCGAGGAAGCCTCTCGTCTGGCCTCCCTTGCCGTAGACCGTCAACGGCTCGCCAGCCGCCGCCTGAATGACGAACCGGTTCAGCACGGTACCGAACACGGCGTCGTAGTCGAATCGGGTGGCCAGGTCCGGGTGCAGCGTGGTCTCCGGGGTCGACTGGCCGTAGACGACCCCCTGGTTGAGGTCCGTCGAACGGAGGCCCCAGGCCCGACAACAGAAGGCGATGTTGTGGCTGTCGTGGACTTTTGACAGGTGGTAGAAGCTGCCCGGCTGCTTGGGGAAAGGCAGGACGTCGGTGCGCCCCCTGTGGGTGATCTCGATGTAGCCCTCTTCGATGTCGATGTTGGGGGTGCCGTACTCCCCCATGGTGCCCAGCTTCACGAGGTGGATGGAAGGATCCACGTCGGCGATCGCATAGAGCAGGTTCAACGTTCCGACGACGTTGTTCACCTGCGTGTAGACGGCATGCTTACGGTCGACCATGGAGTAGGGGGCACTCCGCTGTTCGGCAAAATGCACGATGGCAGCGGGGCGGAAGCGTCCCACCATCTCGTTGACGAACTTCTCTTCGGTCAGGTCGCCCACGAAGACGTCGAGCTGGTGACCCGACACCTCCTCCCAGCGCTCGACACGCCGATGCAGCGACGCGATGGGAACCAGGGAATCCACCCCCATCTCCAGGTCGTACCCGCGGCGGGCGAAGTTGTCGGCCACCCCGACCTCGTACCCCGCTCGCGAGAGGTGCAGTGCCGTCGGCCAACCCAGATACCCGTCGCCCCCAAGGACCAGAACTCGCACCTGACACCTTCCATTTCCGTGACAGATTGATTTCGCCTACGTGACAGGCGAAGTCTTCTCCTGTAGCCTGGGAGGAGCCTGAGATTCCCGTTAAGGAACGATTCGTCCCCTCGAGATCACCGTCAGTTGTGACACAATCACTGCAGTTTCATGAAGATTTCCCCGCCCCGGTGAAACACCGGGGCGGGTCAACGAAGGAATCCCCGATGGAGCTCGTGTCCCCGAGCGCGAACATCACCACACAGACACCCCCGAATGTCGATTCCGACATGGCGGGGCATCCGGCGCGCGAACTCAGCACCGTACGCACTGCCGTGCTCGGGCTCGTCGGGAGTTCGGCAATCGTCGCCGGGGCCGTGCTCGGGGGCCAGGCGTTCGAGACTCATCTCCCCGGTGCTTGGTTCTTCGGCATGCCGGGAGGGCCCGCCGGTTCCTTCGGTTCCGACAGTGGGCTGCCGACGATCGCCTCGCTCGCGCTCGTGTTCGGAGGCCTCATCCTCCTCACCCGGGTGTGGCTCGGCTTTCTCCGCCACCTGAACGGGCACCACGGATTCCCGGTGAAACGGGTCGTGCTCGTCGTGGCGATCTGGGCCGTGCCGCTGCTCCTGGCGCCGCCGCTCTTCAGCCGGGACGTCTATACCTACTCGGCTCAGGGCGAGATGATGAGCCACCACATCAACCCCTACTCCTACGGGCCCGAGGTGCTCGGGGCGACGTCGTTCAACGAAATGGCCGACACGGTGTGGTCGGGGACGGAGTCTCCCTATGGCCCGACCTTCCTGAGCGTGGACGGTGTGCTCGACCAGGCTTCGGGTCACCAGATCCTGCCCGACCTGATCCTTCTCCGGCTGCTGGAGGTTGCGGGCCTCGCCATGGTCGTGGCGGCCACTCCGACCCTGGCCCGGTCGCTCAAACACGACCCCGCCCATGCAGTCCTGATCGGGGCGGGATCGCCCCTGGTCCTGCTTTCGCTGATCGGGGGTGCCCACAACGATGCCTTGATGATCGGGCTTCTCATGGCCGGACTGGCCGTTGCCAAACGGTTCGGCACGGTGCCCGGGGTGATCCTGTGTGCGCTTGCGGCGGGGGTCAAGTCCCCCGCGCTGCTCGGTGTGCTGTTCCTCGGGTGGGTCTGGGCCGGGAGAGACGCCCCCATCCGGCGCCGCATCGGGCACACCGCCGGGGCGGGCCTGATCGCGCTGGCGACCATGGAAGTCGTCTCCCTCATTTCCGGCACGGGCTGGGGCTGGATCCGCACGACCTCCACCGCGGACACCTCCTTCACCGGGGTGACGCCCATCAACATTCTGGCGCGCGCAGTCTCCATCCTGAGCCACGTGCTGCAGGTCCCGGTCTCCCTCCTGGCGGTCCGTCCCATCTTCATGGTGCTCGGGCTGCTCGTCGCGGGCTACGTCGGATACCGCCAGTTGCGCCGGTCGCCTAGGGACGGGTTCGTCCGATGCCTGGGCCTGACCCTCCTCGTACTGGCCTTGCTGGGGCCCATTGTGTGGTCCTGGTACGTCACGTGGGGTCTGATCGTGCTGGCGCCGGCAGCGGTCGGACGTCTCCGGACGGCGTTGATCGTGATCAGCACGTTCTGGGCTTTTGCGGGCATGACGTCGATTCACGGCATCTACGAACGGCTTCTGCATGCCTTCGTGGTGACCGACTTGCTGCTGGTGGCCCTGCTGCTCGCCGTGGCCATCACGCCACTCGGCCTGTTCACGGGTGGGCGGCGCGCACACCTGCCGCGCCTGACGCCAGGCGTCCTCGCCGGCGCCGGCGCCGGCGTGACGACCTGAAACTGCTCAGCCCGGCGCGCCCCCGTTGGCGGTATAGGCCTCGGTCCAGGCTTGGATCATCGGCCCGAAGGCGGCAGGATTGTAGGCGTCCTCCTCGTAGGAGAACTTCATGTCGCCGGCGTAGTGCAACACCGTGATGTTGTGGGCCTGGTGCACTGACCCGTCACCGGGATCCTTCATCCGGTTCTCAATGCGGCAGACCCACCAGCCGCGCTCCTCGTCGCAGACGCACCATGCATGTGGAAAGGCGTTCATGTCCCGATTCGGCCACTCCGCCATGAGCGGGGCGATCCATGCGTAGATCTCCTCAGACCCGTGAAAAGTCCCGAACATGTGCTCGAGGTACACCGCGTCGTGCGTGAAGAGGTCGGCCCACTCTCGCCATTCGCCGCTGGCCGCACAGCGGGCCGCCGTCTCCATGTAGTGCTGGTGCGCCTGCTCCAACTCGTCGCGGCTCCACTTCTGTGTCATGACTTCAGTATCCATTCGCTCATGGTCACACTGCGCAAGGTGCTCAGGTCGACGAATGCGTTGATCTCGTCGATCATTTGTGTGACGTGGTCGTTCATGCGTTCGGGATCTCCGTCCGCGCAGTAGAAGAGCATCGGATCGGTGACGTGCTCGAGGGAGGGCCACGCCTCTTCCACGATGCCCGCGACCGGTGGTGCCCCGTCGGTGATCGGCCGGAACACCGCGTTGCGGACGTAACGAGTGCGTGGCTGGATCGCCTCGGTGATCGGCGAGATCCTGGTGTGCCAGCGCCTGATCCATTCGTCGAGGGTCTGACCGGGGTGCTGCCGCAGGAGCGCCACCGTGAGCACGCCGGGCGACCGCTCCCCATCGGACCAGGACCGGGGTCCCCCCCACTGGTTGCCCCCATAGTCGCGATAGAGGGACTCGACGACGGAATAGCCGGCCACGCGCACGGCGGCGGCCTCGATCGACCGCTCGAACGGTTCCCGCTGCTCGATCGTGTCCACCCACAGCGACACGAGCCCATGGAGCGGCGTCTCACCCTCCGGAGTGGGGACCGGAGCCGGAATATCGCTCTCGGGATCCCAGACGTCGATGGTCAGGGCCACGGGGTCCAGGGCGAGCAGCTCCTCCCCCACTCGACCGAGCATGACCTCGGACACGTCGGACCTCGTGCTCTCTTCGCCGAGCCAGGTCAGGTACATCAGCTTCTCCACGTCACCCCTCTCATCACCACGTGAGCCCGAGTGCATCGCGCATTGTCGCCTCGAACTCGACGTCGTCGAGTGTCCGCCGCAACCGCAGCACCATGGCCGCATCGTCCCCGACCTCGACCCGCAGCGGGGTGGTCGGGTCCTCCAGCGCATCCGCCACTGCGACCCCCACCACCTCGGGCCCCGGCCGGCCTCCGGGACCGGTCAGTGTGGCCGCAGTGCCGCTCCACTGCGCGTGAAGCTCGGCGTACATCGCCGGTCCGGCGTGGTCGTCGTCGTGGTTCATCCCCGGAGCGATGTACCCGGGCTCAATGATGACAACCCGGATCCCGAAGTGGCCCAGCTCGAAGTGCAGCGACTCCGACAACGCCTCGAGTGCATGCTTCGACGCCGCGTACGGGCCCTCCAGGGGCGTTCCGATCTTGCCCTGCACCGAGCTGACATTGACCAGCACCCCGCTCCCACGCTCGCGCCACTGTGGCACCACCGCCTGGGCCACGCGCAGCGGGCCGATGGTGTTCACATCGAGCACCCGACTGAAGGAGTCGATCGGGTAGGTCTCAAGCGGGCCTGTGCCCGGCAGACCGGCGTTGTTGACCACGGCGTCAAGCTCGCCCGCGGCGGCGACCGCAGCATTTACGGAGGCGGCGTCACGCACGTCGAGCTGGAGGAACCGTACAGCCGGCAACCCTTCGAGCAGCCCTGGGTTCCGAGCGGTCGCGACCACCTCGTGTCCACGTCCGGCCAGGACGTCGACCGTGGCGCGACCGATGGCGCGCCCGGCGCCCGTGACGAGCACGCGCATTCGTTCAGACCGCCCCGGCGGGAGCAAGACCAACGAGCTGCTCGCTGACCTGCCACAGCCGCTGCGCCGCCGCCGCGTCCTGCGCCCAACGTCGGGGGCTCTTGGGCTTGCATTTCACGAAGTACTCGCCGCTGACTCCCTCCACCTCGGGGGAAGAGGCCAGGTACACCGAGGTGCGGGCGCCCTTCGCCGCAGAGAGGAAGAACGGGCTGGCGATCTTGATCCCGAAGGCGAGCAGCCCTCGTGCATCGCCGTCGCCCCCGTAGCCGCTGCGTACCGTGCCGGGGTGCAGGGAGTTCGCGGTGACGCCCCTCCCCTGGAAACGCCTGGCGAGCTCCAACGTGAACAAGATGTTGGCCAGCTTGGACTGGCCGTACACCCGCATGCCCCGATAGTGCTTCGCGGACTGCAGGTCATCGAAAGGAATGCCCTTCCGGGCCGCGTTATGGGCCGTCGACGCCACGTCGACCACACGGGACGGCGCTGATGCGGCAATTCGATCGAGCAGCAGATTGGTCAAGAGGAACGGCCCGAGATGGTTGATGGCAAACGTCGCCTCGTACCCGTCCACGGTCTCGGCGCGCTCGGTCAGCACCAACCCGGCATTGTTGACCAGGACGTCGATGCGGGGCGCCTGGTCGAGGATCTCCGCCGCACCCTGGCGGACAGAGGCCAGGTCGGCCAGGTCGAAGACGACGAGTTGGACCCGGCCCACCCCGCCCAGCCGTTGCGTGATCGCCGCCACGGCGGCCCTTCCCTTGTCCGCGTTCCGTGCCGAGAGGATCACCCGGGCGCCCATGGAGGCCAGCGCTGCCGCCGTCTCGAACCCGATGCCAGAATTTCCGCCGGTGACGACCACCGTCTTGCCCTGCATGTCCGACACCGCGTGTAGCCTCCTTGTCACGAGCAGGCGTCAGCATTCCACACGCACGGACGGCGCCCCCGTTCCTAGCGCCAGGTATCGCGCGCCTCGACCAGCCCCCGCCCGGGGTCGAGGAAACTTCCACTGAGCGTCTGCTCAGCGGTGCGCATCTGCCACTGCAGCAATTCACGGGTCGCCGCCCAAGCGACATCGCCCACTCCGGCGACATCTTCAGCCAGCAGGTCGTGCGTCTGCTCGGGATCGCGGGTGAGGTCGAACAGCAATGGGGGCAGCAGGGCGGCGTCGGCCGCGAACTGGACGTACTTGTACCGCGGCCCGCGGGATACGGCCAACGCGCAGTGGCTCATAGGGATCCCGAAGGCCCGTTCGGCGAGCAGGTTGACCGGGTCCGAGAAACTCCATTCGAAGTGCGCCGTGTCGCGCCAGTGCGCGGGGGCCGGCTCGCCGCGGAGGAACGGATCGAGCGACCAGCCGTCGGCCTGCCGAGGCACTTCGACGCCCATGAAGTCACAGATGGTCGGCAGGACGTCGACGGATTCGGTGACCGCATCGACGATGGTCCCGCGCGCTCCGTCCGCCCGCCGACGTGGATCCACGACGATCAGGGGGACGTGGTAACTCTCGTCCCAGAAGCCGAGCTTCTCCAGGAGCCAATGGTCGCAACCCATTTCGCCATGGTCGCTGGTGAGAATGACGAGCGTGGACTCGGCCAAGCCGCTTTCCGTGAGGTAGTCGAAGAGCGGTGCCAAACCGTCGTCCACCTCGCGCTGCGCCCCGTAGTAGGTCGCGCGCAGCTGCCGGCGCTCTCGCTCGTCACGGGGCGCACCCACCTCGGGCGTCGCCACCGAGAAGGCACCGAGTGGGTGGATAGCCCCTTCCTCTTCGGGTGTGGCGCACCCGACGAATGGTCCAACGGCCTCGGCCGGATAGCGGTCGTGGTATCCGAGCGGGTTCCTGCGGGGCGGATGCGGACGGATGAATGAGGCATGGGCGAAGAACGGCGCGTCACCGTTCTGCTGCAACCACTCGACCACGGACTGGCGCACGTAGCTCGTCTGGGAGAGCTCGACCGGAAAGCGCGCCGGAGCCCAGGTCGAACCGTGGGCATCGGCCCCCGGGAACCCCTCGATCGGCTCGTACAGGTCGTGGGGATTGGCCGGGACATCGAAACCCTGTGCGGCGAGCCACCGTCCCCACGCCGGGCTCCCCTTTTCCCACGGGTCTTCGATCACGGCACGAAATCCAGGAAGCACGCCCTCGTAACTGAACAACCTCGGGTCGCCGGGCGGCACGGTGCGCGGGTCGACCGAGGAGTCCGTGTAACCGAACAGCACAGGGTCATAACCGGCATCACGAGCCAAGAGCGCCACATTCGTGAACCGGGCGTCGAGCGGCGTGCCGTTCAGAATCGACCGATTGCGGTGCTGGTACGTGCCCGTGTAGAGGCAGGCCCGCGACGGGCCGCACGGCGCTGCGTTGGCCCAATGGTTTGCGAACAAGACACCGCGGCCAGCTAAGGCGTCCAGTGTGGGCGTCTCGAGGACCGCATGGCCCAGCGCCGAGAGACAGTCCCCGCGCCACTGGTCGAGAGTGATGAAGAGAACATTGCCGGCGGGCGCCATGCCACAACTCTTGCCGAAGTCGCGCACCTCGAGCCCGGCCGGCCGGGCGGATGGCGCGGCGACCGGACCTCGGCCGGGCTCAAGACGTGCGGATCTTGGCTCCTCCGAGCCTGGTCCCGAACTCGATCAGCCACGCACCGAGACGCGGCGCGACGGCACGGTGCGCCGCTCGGCCACCGGTCACCGGGAGGCCGGGGGCCGAGCGCTGCACCACCCCGACATCGCTCGCCGCCGCTTCGCCGGGGCGCGCCCGCCGCGATCCCGCCGAAGCCATCAGATCCCTTCGGTGGGCGTCGGCCAGGGATTGCACTGCCTGCGTCTGGATCATCCGTTCACCCCGCTCGTCCCATTCGTTCCTGCATCACAAATCCTCATCAACACATCCCCACATTAACCGAACCTTGACACCAATTCAAGAATATTCTAATATAGCTGTATGCCTATGCTCACTGAAGAGGCCGCAGGGCCGAGAACCAAGCCGGTGACGGCCGCTGCCTCCTTGGTCACAGATCTGTCCTGGCTCCTGTCCGTGGCCGGGCGTCCCTCGATGCAGGCCCGGTACCCGAAGCTGGCCGAGATGTTCAAGGGACGAGAAGATCTCTCGGACCGCGTCCGCAACTTCTGGAACGACTCAGCAGAAGAGTCCTGGTTCACCGAGATGCAGGTGCTCGCCCAGCATGCCGACGCCGTGACCGTCACCGACCCCGACACGCTGTGGTCCTCCATGGAGGGGGCGGTCGCTTCGGTCCCGCTCGACCTCGAGATGCCCTCGGAGACGCCTGAGGACCGCGAGATAGTCCTCGATCGCCTCCGCAGGCTCCGCGAGTCACCTGCGCTCCTGCGGTCGTACCTCGACCTCCTGGTCGCAGTGTGGGCCCCGGTGGACGCCATGTGGCAAGAGGCGCTCCCCGTCATCGAAGAGGCGGGGCGCCATGTCGTGGCGCAGTACGAGCGGGGGCGGTCACTGGAACTCTTGATACCGCGGGGCTGTGAGATTTTGCACGAGCGCCTGCCCGAGATCCTGTCCAAGGTCGAAGCCGGGCAGCAACAGCTTCTGTTCGTACCCTGCCTGTTCTTCGGCTCGAGCATGTACTTGGAGGTTTCCGGCCTCGTGACCATCGGAACCGGCGTGGGCCAGGGCGACGCCGAAGCACGGGCACGGACCGAATCAGTGGCCCGGCGTCTCAAGGCGGTGGCCGATCCCACCCGTCTGGCTCTCCTGCACTCCCTGGCCAGCGCGCCGAGTTCGGTGGGCGAGTTGGCGGTGCTCTTCCGTCTGGCTCAGCCAACCGTGAGCACGCACGTGAAGGTATTGCGGGAGAACGGGCTGGTGCGCTCCCAGCGCGAGGACGGGAGGCTGCGACTGAGCGCCGACGCCGGGGCCGTCGAGTTGCTTCTCGACGAGCTACGCCAGGCCGTGCTGCTGGGAGCCGATGGACCTCAACCTGCCGGCGCCAGCACGACAGGCAGTGACCTGATTCCGGCGACGGTCGTCGAGAGCACCCTGTCGGCCGCTCCCGTGACTTCGTAGACCGGAAAGCGCCCGAGCAACTCCTCCACGAAGACCCTGGCCTCCAGGCGGGCGAGGCTGGCGCCGAGACATACGTGCTCGCCGAAGCCGAAGGCGAGGTGCATGGGATTGGCAGGACGTCGCACGTCGAACTCTGACGCGTCCTCCCCGAAGATCCGTTCGTCCCGGTTCCCCGATGCGTAGAGCATGCAGAGGTAGTCGCCTTCGCTGATCTGCGTGTCCGCGACGACGATGTCCTCGGTGGCGGTTCGGCAGAACGCGTGGACCGGCGTCACCCAGCGTAAGCATTCCTCCACTCCCCCGGCCACCAGCGATGCGTCGGAGACGAGGGCGGCGCGCTGGTCCGGGTGCTCGTGCAGGACGACGGCGGTCCCCGACAGCAGCGTCCGCGTTGTCTCGTTTCCCGCCACCAGCAGCGTAAGGAGGAACATGAACAGCTCCTCCTTGCTGAGCGGGCACCCACCGACTTCGCTGCCCACCAGGAGCGAGACCAGATCCCCTCCTGGGCGGTCGCGCTTCGATCGGATGTGCTCGACGATGAATCCGGAGAGCTCACCGAGGGCCGCCATGGTCTTGTCGGGCGGAAGGTCGGGCGACTCGATCGCCGCGTCGGACCACCCCCGGAAGTCCTCACGGTCCGACTCGTCGATGCCGAGCAGCTCCGCGATTACGGTCAGCGGAAAGGGTGCCGCCAGCTCGGCGACGAAATCGATCTCGCCCCGCGAATCGACGGCGTCGAGCAGCGTCGAGGCGCTTGCGCGGATGGAGTCGGTGAGGCCCGACAGGGCTCGAGGTGTGAACCGTCGGTTGACCAGCCCACGGAAGGAAGCGTGTTGGGGAGGGTCCATGTGAAGGATGGAGCGGCCCTCCATCGGAGCATCGGCCGTACGGAGCGGGTCATTGACCAAGGCGCCGCGCCCTGAGCAGAAGTGACCCGGGTCACGGCTCAGGTTCCGGATGTCCTCGTACCGGCTGACGGTCCAGAATCCGGGCGCGCATTCGTGCACGGGGTCCTCGGCACGCAGCTTCGCCAGCACGTCGTAGTAGTCCTCCCGGACAAAGAATGCGGCCTCGCGCGGATCGATCTGGCCCCCCTCGTCCTCGGACACGCTCCGAGCGTACCGTGCGGCACGGAGCGCACCGAGTGCCCAACGCTTCCGCAGGGCGGCATATTCAGCCGAGCTCGGCTGAGGCCGACTCCAGGCGCGCCAACAGGATGTCGCCCATCGGGTTCTCACGTCGACGCGGTTCGGCGGTGATGCGCTGGTGACGATCGTTGATGGCGAGGGCGCGGGCGAGCGCGAAGACCTCGTGCCAGGCGAGGTCCCGCACCTCGTACCCGCTGCGCCGCTCGTAGCGCTCCAGCGACTCGCCCGGGCCGGGGAAGCCCGGCGGCCGCCCGCCGAACAGCGCTTCCATCATGAATTCGAGGCCGAAATGCCAGCCGAGATCCATTTCGCGGGGGCCGAGCGACGCGAGGTCCCAATCGAGCACAGAGGTGACGCGGCGCTCGGAGTCGAAGACGAGGTTGCCCAGTCGGACATCGCCCCAGAGGAGGACGGGGGGTCGCTCCACCGGCAGAGAGCGACTGCACCAGTCCAGAGCCTGCGCCAGCGCCGGCAACGGGTCGCCTTCCGAGGACCATTCAACGTAGGCGGCCCAGCGATCCAGCGTCGTCTGCAGCTGCCCTCCCGGCAGCACCGCCCCGAGGCCCCGGGCCTCCCACGCAATGGCATGGATGTCGGCGAGCGCGTCGATGAGCTCGTCGTGCATGACGCGTTGGAAGACCGGCCCCGCGTCGCGCACGTAGGGATCGAACAACGGGGCCGGTCCGGGTATGTCGCCCACCACGCGCGGCATGACCAGGAAGGGTGAGCCGATCCACTCGGGATCGGCCACGATCAGCGCCGGCGCCGGTGCGGGCACGCCCGCCGCGGAAACGGCGTTCTGAACTGCGGCCTGCGGGCCGAGGTCGTACTCAGGGAAGGTGGGCTCCAGCGGCGCCAACCGCACCACCATCCCCGGATGCGCGGGCCCGAGGTCGACCAGGAGGGTCTCGTTGGCCTGGCCACCTTGCGCCCGCGACACTCCGACGAGCCGGAACGCTCCGGCTTCGGCCCCGTCGGCGCCGGCCACGGCGCACACCAGGTCCGGGTTGGCCAGGACCCAGCGTCCCAGTCCAGCCTCGACCACTCCGTCGTCACGCGTCGCCCCGGTAGCCACCCGGGGAAGGTACCAGGACCGAATTCCCCGATGCCCATTTCGAACCCGGGGGTTCCAACCGACGAAGTTGTCTTGGAAACAATTGTGTCGTGGACAGGTCTTGCCAATGGGCCGCCGATCCGGTCACTCAAGACATTGCGATCGGATGTGCCCCTTTTCTCGTTGGTCGTGACGGTCGTTTTCGGCAATAACCGAACTGGTCGTAACCACTGCTTTTCGGCAATGACCCGAGCTGGAAGTCCGCCCGAGAGACCGTGGCTCGGCAGGGTGAACTCGGACCTCGACGTCACGAACGCAACGATGCGCGGCCCGAGCCACGCCCACTGCTTGAAACGCAAGCCGCCACTCGGTGGGGCGCGTTACGCCAGCGTCCAAATGAGGCATGCGATCAGGGCCCACATGACCAGGATCACACCGAGACCAAGCACCCTGCCCAGTCCGAACGGCGGCGGCGGCGTCACTGCACAGGCATCGATGTTGAAACGCATCTGCTGCGCGGTTGCAGTCATGCAATGAGACTTGCCCATTTGCACCCAGCGCTAACAATTCCACCACAACGGGCACTGAGGTATTGCGTGGATTCGTGCGTGTCCTTGGTAGAACGTTGCGTGCTATCGGCGCTTCTTGGCATTAACCGCAGGGGGCCAGGCAGGTAAGAATCGGATTTCATGCAATAGGTGTCAAACGCGCCGTCGCCATTTGCGCCAAGGTGCCCCACATGGCAGCACCGGTTTGGCCACTCTGCGTCGGTGGCCGTCCTCGCAGGTCAACCCGCTTCTTGCGGTCTTTACGCTTCGACGCCCGTCAGAACGCATGTCGAGCAGGACAACGCAGACGACCTACCGGCCGGGATCCGCTGTTCGGAATCACCCGGTGGCTCACCTACGGAAGGTAGACCACGGCCCGCCATCGCCCCGTCATCTCCGCTCGGCACAATGCCGTGCCGGCGCGTACGGACCAGTCGATGACCTCCGTTTCGCTGACCGCCACCGGAGTCCTCAGCAACAGGCCGCGACGGGCGTGGTCCTGGCGCACGAGCCAGCCATCGGGCACCAACACCCCGGCGTCGGCCAGTCGCTCCACGGCCTTCCCTCCTGTCGGGTGCATGATGCCGACGGTCAGCCCCTCGGTCTCGCTCCGATCCGTCTTGGGCGGCATCACCGTTGTCATCGTCACCGGTGCCGCGGTGTTGCCGAAGAACGCGAACAGCCCGGCCCGCGGGTGCACCTCGGACGCCTCCTCGTCGATGCCCGGCATCAGATTGACCCAGCCGCCGCCGGAGGAGCGCAGCGCTCGCAACTCGTCCGCGACAGCCGCCACATCGGGCGGCGTGAACTCGATCGTCTTCTTCTGGCGCCCGCTGCTCACCGGCGCACTTTCGAGACCAGCCGCTCGATGATCTCGGCCGCCGGCCGGGCCTCGGCCCGACCGAACGCCGTCCCGGCGTACAGGCTCATGTGCTCCGGATCACCCGCTCTGGCCGCCCTGGCCCGCAGCGGACGCGTCGCGTTGTTGATCTCGGGGTAGGCGGCCGGTGCGCCGGGGTGGGCGCGCACCATGGTGTTGACGAGCGCGCGCGCCCGCCGGCCGCTGAAGGCGCGGGTGACCTCGGTTGCCCCGAACGTGGCGCTCGTCGCCAGGGCGTCCTTCATCGCGTCGGGGGCGCCGCTCTCGAGGCAGCGCAGGAAGACCGAGCCTGCTTGCACAAGGTCGGCCCCGCGAGCCAGCAGATCGGCCACGTCATCGGGGCCGCCCACACCGCCGGCCCCCACGAGCGGGACGAGGGTGCGCCGGCGCACCGCGGCGAGGAGCGCCCGCAGGGGCCGATCCTCGTCCGCGCGGTCGATGTTGGTCAGGCTGCCGCGATGGGCGCCGGCCTCCGCACCCTGGAGGCACAGCGCATCTGGTCCCACCCGCAGAGCGACGACGGCCTCCTCCGGTGTCGTGACCGTGAGCAGGACGACAGAGCCTGCCGTCTGCAGCGACCCGACGACGTCCGCCGCAGGGATGCCGAAGGTGAAGCTCACGGCAGCGGGCGGCGCGGCGAGGACCGCGTCGAGCTTGGCGGCGTAGCCGTCGTCGTCCCAGGCCGCCTCGCCGAGGGCGACCCCGACGGTGGCGGCGTCGGTCTCGAGCTGCGCGAGGTAGGAGGCCAGGCCGGCGGGATCGGCCGTCGGGGTACCCGGAACGAAGAGGTTCACGCCGAAGGTATCGACGCCGGCTGCCCTCACGGCCGACATCTCCGCAGCCAGGTCCGCCGGCGACTTGTACCCGCCGGCGAGGAAGCCGAGCGCGCCCGCCCGCCACGTGGCCACCACGAGATCGACCGTCGAGGGTCCTCCCGCCATCGGCGCCACGACGAGCGGCCAGCGGGAGAGATGGCGCAGTGTCACACCCGCACTCTTACCCATCGGCCACTACGGTGGGCAACCCGTGGACCTCGAGCTCGTCGACACGTTGCGCAGCACCGGTGCGGCCCGCCAATTCCACCCGGAGCCGATCGACGACGAGGTGCTGGCCCGACTGCTCGACACCGCCCGCTTCGCCCCGAGCGGCGGCAACCGCCAGGGCTGGCGGGTCATCGTCGTGAAGGACTCTGCGGCCCGTGTCGCACTGCGCGACCTCTACCTCAGCGGCTGGTACGAGTACCTGGCCATGGTGTCGGCCGGCCTGGTGCCGTGGGCGCCGGTAACCGACCGTGAGGCCGAGGTGGCGGCGGTCGCCGGTGCCGCGCCCTTCGCCGAGGCCGGGGCCGCCGCACCCGGCTTCGCCGAGACCCTCCATACCGCTCCCGCCCTCCTCCTGATCCTGGCCGACCTCGCAGCGCTCGCCGCGGTCGACCGCGACCTGCCCCGCTACACGCTGGCCGGCGGAGCTTCCATCTATCCCTTCGTCTGGAGCCTGCTCCTCGCCGCACGGGCCGAGGGACTCGGGGGGGTCATGACCACCATGCCCGTGCGGCGCGAGGACGACGTGCGCGCGCTGTTCGGCATTCCGCCCACGGTGGCCGTGGCAGCGCTCGTGGTGCTCGGTCGCCCCGTGACCGCTCCCCGTCGCCTGCAGCGCGCGCCGGTCAGCTCCTTCGCCTGGGTCGACCGTTTCGGGGGGACACCGGTGTCGGGCACCTGAGTCCCGAGCTCTTTGGCCTCGCCGGAGCGCTCCCCACACCAGCCGGGCCCAGGTCGTTTGGGGCACCGGACCCGGGTCGTGGTCAAATGGGCCATGGCGCAGAATGTCCTCGGCGATGCCCTCGAGCCCTGTAACTTCGATCCGCTCACCGGTTTCTACCGTGACGGCTGCTGCAACACCGGATCCGAGGATTACGGCGTCCACACCGTGTGCACCCGGGTCACCGCCGAGTTCCTGGCGTACTCGGCATCGGTCGGCAACGACCTGGCGACGCCCCATCCCGAGTTCGGCTTCACGGGCCTGCAGCCCGGGGACCAGTGGTGCCTGTGCGCCGCCCGCTGGCAGGAGGCGTTCGAGGCGGGCATGGCGCCGCCGGTCGTCCTGGCTTCGACCCACGCGGCGACCCTGGAATGGGTGCAGCTGGGCGACCTCGTCGCGCACGCCATCTAGTCTCCGTCGAAGCCGTCGAAGCCGTCGAAGCCGTCGAAGCCGTCGAAGCCGAATCGCCGAACCGGAGGTCACCCATGGCTCAGAGCCCGCAGCACACCGTCGTCAGCGTGGAGCGGGTGATCAACGCGCCGGCGCCGGCCCTCTTCGCCGTGGTGGCCGACGCCGGTCGCCACGCCGAGATCGACGGGTCCGGTCAACTGGTCAAGGCCAAGGACGGCGCCGGACAGCAGCTCGCCCTGGGCTCGACCTTCGGCATGGCCATGAAGATGGGCGTGCCCTACTCGAGCTCCAACACGGTGGTCGAGTTCGAGCAGGATCGCCGGATCGCCTGGCAGACCGCACTCTCGGGCCCGCTGGGTCGCTTCGTCGGCGGGCGTATCTGGCGCTACGAGTTCGAGCCGGTCGACGGCGGCACCAAAGTGACCGAGTCGTGGGACATCAGCCAGGACAAGCAGGCGTTCTTGTTGAAGCACGGCAAGGTCGGCCAGCACACGGCGGCGTCCATGTCCAGGACGCTCGACAGGCTGGCCGAGGTCGCAGGGGCGTGACGCGTCCGTGATCGACATCGACGCCACATGGGAGGACCGCATCCTCCCCGCACTGAGCGAGTACACCCGCATCCCGTGCCTCTCGCCCGCCTTCGACCCGGACTGGGACGAGCGAGGCGCCATCGCCGCCGCGGTCGAGCTGTTGGCAGCGTGGGTCAAGGATCAGGATCCCGCACTGAAGGTCGAGATCGTGACACTGCCGGGTCGCACGCCCGTGCTGCTGATCGACAACGGCGGCACGGGCGATCCCATCCTCATGTACGGCCACTTCGACAAGCAGCCGCCGCTGGGCCAATGGCGCAGCGGGCTCGGGCCCTGGGAGCCGGTGCGCGAGGGCGACCTCCTCTTCGGCCGCGGCACCGCCGACGACGGGTACGCGACGTTTGCCGCCGTGACGGGTCTGGTGGCGTCGGGCGGCGGCCAGGGCCGCGTCCTCGTGCTCATCGAGGCGAGTGAGGAGAGCGGCAGCCCGGACCTGGCGGCGCACATCGAGAACCTCAAGGAGCGAATCGGCACGCCTCGCCTCGTCATCTGCCTCGATTCGGGCGGGCTCAGCTACGACCGCTTGTGGTTGACCTCGTCGCTCCGGGGCAATGTCGTCGTCACCGTGAAGGTCGACGTGCTGACCGAAGGTATCCACAGCGGGCAGGGCGGCGGCGTGGTCCCGTCCTCGTTCCGCATTCTGCGCCGCATACTGTCGCGGATAGAGGACGAGGCGACCGGCCGCATCCTCCTGCCGGAACTGCTGGGGGCGGGGATACCCGACGCGCACCGGGCCAACCTCGCCACCTTGGCGGCCGAGTTCCCCGACAGCGGGGCGCCCATCGTCGACGGTCTGCATCTCCTCACCCCGGATCCGGTCGACCGGCTCGTCGCCCGCACCTGGGGGGCCGCCCTGGAGGTGACGGGTGCCGACGGGCTGCCCAAGCCGAGGGACGGCGGCAACGTCCTGCGGCCCTCGACGACGCTCAAGTTCTCGCTCCGGCTCCCCCCGGACGTCGATGCGCAGGTGGCCACCGATGCGCTCATCTCGGCCATCCGGACCGACGAGGGGGCGCACATCACGATCGACGTCGAGGCGGCCGCCCAGGGGTGGATCGCACCCCCGCTGGAGCCGGACATCGCGGCGACACTCTCGGCGGTATCGAGGGAGCGCTTCGGGCGCGAGCCGGGCTTCGTCGGCGAGGGCGGTTCCATCCCGTTCCTCGCCGACCTGCAGCAGCGGGTTCCCGGGCACCCAGTTCGTGGCGACAGGTGTCCTCGGTCCGGGCTCCAACGCCCATGGGCCCAACGAGTCCCTCAACATCCCCATGGGCAAGGCCGTCACCCACGCCGTCGCCGCGCTGCTCTCGTGACCGACGGACCGCTGCCCGAAGCAGGGGCCGGACCGCTCACGGGCAGGGTCGCCCTGGTCACCGGCGGCAGCCGGGGGTTGGGGCGCGCCATGGTGCTCGCCTTCGCCGGCGCGGGGGCCGACGTGGTCATCACCAGCCGCAAGCTCGACGCCTGTGCGGCGGTGGCGGCCGAGGTCGAGGCCATGGGCCGGAGGGCCCTTCCGGTGGCCTGCCACATCGGGCACTGGGACGAGATCGACGGCCTGGTGGAACAGGCCTACGCCACCTTCGGGCGCGTCGACGTGTTGGTGAACAACGCCGGGATGTCACCCCTGTACCCCGACCTGACCTCGGTCAGCGAGGAACTGTGGGACAAGGTCCTCGGCGTCAACCTGAAAGGCCCGTTCCGGCTCACCGCGCTCGTGGGCACGAGGATGGCGGACGGCCCATATGGTGGATCCATCATCAACGTCTCGAGCACCGGCTCCCTCCGGCCCGCACCGGGCATGCTCCCCTACGACGCCGCCAAGGCGGGGCTCAACACGCTCACCGAGGGCTTCGCCAAGGCGTTCGGTCCAACGGTGCGGGTCAACTGCATCATGGCGGGCCCGTTCCTCACCGACATCGCCAAGGCCTGGGACCCGGCCACGTTCGAGCGCGGCATGCCGCACCATGCGCTGGGGCGGGCCGGCGAACCCGAGGAGATCGTCGGCGCGGCGCTGTACTTCGCGACCGACGCATCGTCGTACACGAGTGGCGCCATCCTGCGCGTCGACGGAGGTATCCCATGAGCAACAGTGACAAGGCCGATTTCTGGTTCGATCCCCTGTGCCCGTGGGCCTGGATCACTTCGCGCTGGATGCTCGAGGTCGAGCAGGTGCGCCACATCCACACCGAGTGGCACGTGATGTCGCTGGCCATCCTCAACGAGGGACGAGACGAGCTCTCCGACGAGTACAAGGCGCGCCTCGCGCTGGCCAAGGGCCCGGTGCGCGTGTGTATCGCGGCGGAGCAGATGAAGGGACAGGACATCCTGCTGCCGCTCTACACGGCGATCGGCAACCGCATCCACCTCGAAAAGCGCGGGCTGGCCGACGGAGGGTCGGCGTCCATCATTGCCGAGGCGCTCGCCGAGCTCGGCCTGCCGGCCTCGCTGGCCGACGCCGCCACGTCGGAGGAGTTCGACGCCGCGCTCGCGGCGTCCCACCACGCCGGCATGGACCCCGTCGGCGACGACGTGGGTACACCGGTCATCCACTACAACGAAATTGCCATCTTCGGGCCAGTGGTCACGCCGGCCCCCAAGGGCGAGGCGGCGGGCCTGCTGTGGGACGGCGTGCTGCTCTGCACCGCGACCGACGGCTTCTTCGAGCTCAAGCGCACCCGGGACCGCCGCCCCAGCTTCGACTGAGCGGGGCGCGTCCCCCTCTCCGCCCGACCCTCATTGCGCGGCGAGGATGGCCGCCACCTCTGCGACGGGATCGCGGACGACCGGCCCGGTGGCGGAGACCTCTGCCCGCAGGATCGTGCCGTTGAACGCAAAGGGCGCGTCGTAGTCGCCGCCCACCGAAGGACCCCACTCGTAGCCGCACGTCAGCCCGATCATGACCTCGTTGAAGGCGACGGGCGTGAAGCGTTCGACCTTCCCGGCCCCGACGACGTCGCCGTCCTGGAGGAGCGTGGCGGTGCCGCCGAGCAGCTCGTCCCACTCGAAACGGAACTCGAGCTCGTGGCGACCGGCGTCGAGCCCGCGGTCGGCGGTGACCTCGTAGAGCACCTGACCGTGCAGGTTGTGCACGTAGCGTAGGCGTCCTCCGAGGACGTGCAGCGACCAGCCCCCGAGCGCGCACCCGAGGGCGAGCAGGGTGCCTTCGGGGACCATCCCGGCAGGGACGTCGACGTCCAGCGCCATGGCATGCGAGCGGTTGCGGACGTCGACCGCGACCCATTCGGGCACCGGCGCGCCACCCTGGAAGTAGCGGTAAGTTCCCTGGGGCCGGCGACGGTCGTGCTTGTGCACCATGGCGTCGAGAACCCGGTTGTCGAGAGGCAGCACGTCGTTGTGACGTGCCTCCTCCCACCACAGCGCCACCAACTGGGCCACCTTCTCGGGGAACTCGGCGGCGCGGTCGTGCGCCTCCGAGACGTCCTCGGCGACGTGGTAGAGCTCCCAGACGTCGTCGTCGAACGGCGCGCTGTTGGGGAGGCCGTCGCCGTAGATCGGGCCGACGGGATGGTAGGTCACCGCCTTCCAGCCGTCGTGGTAGATGGCGCGGGACCCGAGCATCTCGAAGTGCTGGATATGGTGACGGCCCGGCGCGCTCGCTCCGCCCTCACCCAGCGCGTAGGCGAAGCTCGTGCCGTCGAGGTGCGACTGCCCGTATCCCGTCGATCTCCTCGGGCGGGGCGACGCCGGCCAGCTCGAGCACCGTGGGCAAGATGTCGATGGCGTGGGCGTACTGCCGCCGCAGGCCGACGGAGCCGCCCCTGCCCGCGGGGAGCCGCACGATGCACGGGTCGGCCACGCCGCCCTCGTGGACCTCGCGCTTCCAACGCTTGAAGGGCGTGTTCCCCGCCATCGTCCAGCCCCAGGGGTAGTTGTTGTGGCTCAGCGGCCCGCCGATCTCCTCGATGCGCCGGTACATCTCGTTGACGCCCGCGCCCTCGAAGTTCGACAACCGGCCCTCGTTGATGGTGCCGTCCTGACCGCCCTCCGAGCTGGCGCCGTTGTCGGACACCACGATCACGACGGTGTCTTCGGTGTCACCCACCTCCTCAATGAAGGCGAGCACCCGCCCGATCTGCTGGTCGGTGTAGGAGAGGAAGGCGGCGAAGCACTCCATGAAGCGCTCGGCGAGAGCCCTCTGCTCGGCGTCCAAGCTGTCCCAGCTCGGGACCCAGGGCGGGCGCGGCGTGAGCACGGTACCGGCGGGGACGACGCCCTGCGCCAGCTGGCGGGCGAAGGTCTCGTCCCGCCAGCGGTCCCACCCCTGGGCGAAGCGCCCCTTGTAGTACTCGATCCATTCGGCGGGAGCGTGGTGCGGCGAGTGGCAGGCCCCGGTGGCGAAGTACAAGAAGAAGGGCAGCTCGTCGTCGACGGCGCGCAGGTCCCCCAGGAATTCGATGGCCCGGTCGGCCAGGTCGGCGCTGAGGTGATACCCGTTCTCGACCGATCGCGGCGGGCGGACCGCATGGTTGTCGTGGTACAGCGCGGGGACGAACTGGTGCGTCTCGCCGCCGTGGAAGCCGTACCAGCGGTCGAAGCCGCGGCCGAGGGGCCACGTCGCCCGCGAGTTCGCCATGTTGGTCTCTCCCTCGGGGCTGAGGTGCCACTTCCCCACGGCATACGTGGCGTAGCCAGTCGCGCGCAGGATCTCGGAGAGGAATCCGTTCTCGCGCGGCGGCCGGCCCCAGTACCCCGGGAAGCCGGTGGCGAGATCGGCCACTCGGCCCATGCCGCTGCGGTGATGGTTGCGGCCGGTGAGCAGGCAGGCCCGGGTGGGCGAGCACAGCGCCGTGGTGTGGAAGTTGGTCAGGCGGATGCCCTCGGCGGCCACGCCGTCGATCACCGGCGTCTCGATGTCGGACCCGTAGCACCCGAGCTGGGCGAAGCCGACGTCGTCGAGGACGATCAGCACCACGTTGGGCGCGCCGTCCGGCGGGGTGGGGACGGGGGGCCACCACGGCTCCGAGTCGCGCCAGTCGTTGCCGATCTTCCCCCCGAATGCCACCGGTGCCATGCGCCCAACCTCCCGAGCTCCTCGATGTCAACGAGAGCATGGCACGCACCGCCCGCACCGCGGCCTTGGGCCGCGGTCGGGTTCCCGCGGTCGCGCGCCAGCCGGCGTCAGGCCGGTGGGTTCCGCAACTGAGGGAGGCGGCGCTTGTTCTCGCGTTGCTCGTCCAGGATGCCCCGCAGATCCCCGAGCACCTTCGCGTCGTCCGCCGCCCGGTTCTGGCGCTCCTCGGGATCCGCCGTGAGGTTGTGCAGCTCCCACGCGGCCTCGGCCGGCGGTGGGGCGAACGGATTCGTCGGCAGCCCGTGCGCCTGGTCGAACTCGTCGAGACGCTCGTAATAGTGGTTGAGCTTCCACAGTTCCGACGCGTGGCCGGCGCCGGTCGGCAACGACGTGATCACAGACTCGACGTGCGACGGGTACGGCACGGGCTCGTAGGGCTGGCCGCTCACAATGCTCGTCAGGGTGAGGCCGCGGCTGACGTCGTCCTCGGTCATGAAGTACAAGGGTTCCGCCAACGCGTCGGCCGCCGTCGATCCCCGCAACACCGGGCTGAGGTCCCGGCCCGGCAGCGGCTGCGTCTCGTCGTGTTCGACAGCCACAATGGCCGCGGCGCGCTCGACGTCGATCCCCGCCAGACCGAGCAGCGTCGGGAGCAGGTCGACGTGGCTGGTGGGCGTGTGCACGCCACCGGGTGTCGCCACGACACCGGGACCGCGCACCAGGAGCGGGACCCGGATGGCCTCGTCGTAGGCGTTGTACCACTTCTGCATCAGGCCGCCGTGGGCACCCACCAGATCACCGTGGTCGGAGGTGAAGACGACCACGGTGTCGTCAGCCATGCCCGACAGCTCCAGCGACTCGAGGATGCGCCCGATGGCGCGGTCGACCAACTTGTGAAGGTAGTAGTAGAGCCGCCGGTAGGCCTCGTCGGCGGACTGCTCGTAGAGCATGGCCGGCCAGGCCTTGAGGAACGCCTCCTGGCACGCCGGCCGGCCCGCGAAGGAGTCCGCCTGCGAGGGAGCCTCAGGGATCTCGGGCAGCGTGTCGTCATCGACCGGTTGGTAGCCGAGCAGGTTCTCCCATGCCCACCCGTTGAACGCGATGTCGTGCGGGTTGATGAAGGACGCCACGGCCAGCCACGGCCCGTCGCGGCGGGCAGCGGCCAACTCGGTGAAGAGCTCGACCACCTGCTCGGCGAAGACGCCGTCGCGCACCGTGCCCGAATCGGGCTTGGCCGCACCGTGCGGCTCACGGCCGACCCAGCCGGAGAAGCCGTAGGGATCCAAACGGTCGGCCCCCCTGTAGGCCGCCACCGCCTCGGGAATGAGGTTCCCCGCGGCGTCGGAGGCCATCAGGCTCTCGTGGGTCCCGGGAATCAGGAGATCGGCGTGCGAGATGTGCCACTTGCCCCGGTAATGCGTCTCGTAGCCGCCGGCCCGGAACCAGTCGCCGAGGGTGGGCACCGAATTGGGGTCGAGCCACCCCATGGAGGGATCGTTCGCCTTCTTCGCCATGCCGTCGGTGTTCGTCCCGCCGTGCAGGGACGGGTACTGGCCCGTGAAGAGCGTCGTCCGACTGGGCAGGCAGGCGGTCGAGCCCGCATAGTGCCGATGGAACTCGAGGGCCCCGTCACGGATGGACTGGCGCGCCCCCAGCTGCTCCCGGCGGAAGCGCGCCAGCGACTCGCCCTCGTAGGGCGGGGGATAGCGCTCCTCGTCCGTCATGATCACGAGAATGTTCGGTGAAGGCATCCGGGCAAGCTACACGCCGGTTGGGGCCGGAGGACGCCGGGTCCGCTCCGGCCTGGGCCGCCGCGAGCGCGAAGGCCTCAGTAGTAGCCGCGCATCAGCTCCGTGGACCAGGCCGGTTGACGAACCTCGGTGTCGGATGGCTCGAACTCGCGCATGAAGGGCTTGACGTCGAGCACCGGCGACCCGTCAACGGCGTCGAGTCCCCGTAGGTGGAGGTCGAGGCCCGCCACCGCATCGGGCCCGAACTGCGCACCGTCGAGGTGGATCACCGCCTCGACACCGCCCCAGTCGTCGTCGATGGGCTCGGTCCGGCCACCGACGACGAGTCCGACGGGCTCCAGCGCGATCACGGCGGCCAAAGGTAGTTTCTGCGCGTGAGGACGGGGAGGCACGGTCAGGGGCACGGCGGCTGACCGCTTTCGTCATCACCTTCAACGAACTGCGCCGGCGGGTGCGCGACCGCTCCGCCGTGATCACCTGCCTGGTGGCGCCGCTCGCCATCGCCGCCATCCTCGGCTTCGCCTTCGCCGGGAACGCCTCCATGGCAACGCTCCCGATCGGGGTGTCAGGTGCCTCGCCGGCCCTGCTCCGGGCCGCCGTGCACGCGAGCCAGCTCCCGGGCAACGTCGTGGTGCGGCTGATCCCGGGCGACGCGACGGTGCGGCGCGAGGTGGCGGACGGCACGCTGGCCGGCGGCGTGGTCCTCCGCCGGGGTGACCACACGCTCCCGCACCTCCTCATCCCGATGGTGGCCCCGGGCGCCACGCCCTCCCCCGGGTTCGACATCGTGGACCGGGCCAACGCGTTGCTCGGGCAGGAGTACGCCGAGTCGGTGGCGGCGGGCCTGGCCAGCCGGCTGTACGCGGGCCGGCTGGAGCGCGGGACGGGAACCCGCACGGCGGCCATCTCCGTGTCGGCGAGCACGCTCGGCAACGGTGGCAAGGCCGTGCTCGACTACTTCGCACCCTCCATCGCGGTGGTGTTCCTGTTCATCGGGAGCGGCCTCGGCATGCGCTCGCTCCTCATGGAACGCTCCACGGGGACGCTGGCCCGGCTGGCCGCCGCGCCCGTCAGGCCGAGCGCCATTGTGTGGGGGAAGCTCCTGGCCATCGGCCTCACCGGGCTGACGTCCATCCTGATCGTCTGGGGCGTGACGGCCGCGGCCTTTGGTGCCAACTGGGGAGCCCCGCTCGGCGTCCTCATGATGTGCGTCGGAGCCACCGCCGCCATGTGCGGCCTGGGCGCCTTCCTCACCTCGTTCGCCCGGACCCCCCAGGAGGCGTTCGCCGCTTCCTTGGTGGTCGGCCTCGTGCTGGCCCTCTTGGGGGGCAACCTGCTCCCGCCCGGCGCCCTGCCCGAGGCCTTCCAGGTCCTCAGCCTCGGGACCCCCAACGGGTGGGCCCTGGTCGGTTTCGGTCGCCTGGCGCTGCTGCGAGACCCGGCCTCGTCGGTGGTCGGGCCCTTCCTCGTCCTGTGCCTGATCGCGCTCGTGACCGGCGGGCTCGCCATGGCCCGGGTGCGCCGGATGGTCACGCCGTGATCCCGATCATCCGGGTCAACCTGCGCCGCGCCGTCGGCGACCGGCGACTGCTGTTCGTCGCCACGCTGTTCCCGATCATCTTCATTCTCGTCACGGGCCTTCTCGCCGGGAGCCCCAAGGAACCCATCGGCCTGGTGCACCCGTCCCCCCGGCTGGTCCATCTGGTGGCCAGCACGGACGACCTCAAGGTGCGGATCGAGCCCAACCGGGCCCAACTCGGCGACGACATTCTGCGCGGTCGGGTGGTGGCCGGGCTGATCGCGCTGCCGGCCCCGCCCGGGACACAACGCGTCGACTTCGTGAGCGAGTCGGCCTCGACGAGCGCCATACAGGCGCGCACGGACGTGGTGGCCCTCCTCGATCTGATCGCCGCCGAGGGCACGCACACGGCGGTCACCGACGTCACCTTGGCCCATACCGATGTCCCCGCCGCGCTGAGTCCGTTCTCCTACGTGGCACCGGCGGACCTCGTCCTCTTCCTCGGCATCACGGTCCTCCTCCTGTCTTCGGGCGTGGTGGAGTCCCGCCGGCTCGGTCTGATGAACCGGCTGGCCGCCGCGCCGGTGCGCCGGCGCTCGGTGGTGGCGGCCCTCATCGCCACGAGCCTGTGCGTCGCCACCGTGCAGTGCACCGGGTTGCTGATCGTCGGGCGCCTGCTCTTCGGAGTGCACTGGGGAGACCCACTCGGCGTCTTCCTCGTCCTCGCGATGCTGTCGCTCGCCTACGCCGGCGCGGCCGCGCTCGTGAGCATGCGCTCGCGCACCGAGGAGCAGGCGATCTCCCTGGCGGTCGTGCTGGGCATTGTGTGCGGGATGTTGGGCGGCTGCATGTACCCTCTCGACGTCGTCGGACCGGTGGTCCGGGGCGTCGGCCACGCGGTGCCTCAGGCCTGGGCCATGGACGCCTTCGTCAAGCTGATCTACGACCACGACGGGTTGGGCGCGGTGCTGCCCGAGATCGGCGTGCTCGCGCTGTTCGCGGTCGTGCTGTGCGCGTTGGCGCTGCGGGCCTACGCCCGGACGGTGTATTCGCCCGGGTGAAAACGCCGGGTCAGCCGGCGGAACTTCCAGGTGTGGTCCGGCCAGAGCGTCGTGTTGCGTCCCCGGTGGTCGAGATACCAGCTGGAGCACCCGCCCTCGACCCACACCGAGTGCGCCAGGCGGGCCTGCAGGCGCTCGTTGTAGCGCCGCTGCACGGCCGGCTTGACCTCCACGACGCGCACGCCGGGCCGCCGCAAGAAGCTCAGCGCGCTGGCGACGTAGTTGATGTGCGACTCGATCATGTAGATCATGGAGTTGTGGGCCAACGTCGAGTTGGGCCCGATCATCAGGAACAGGTTGGGGAAGCCGGCCACGGTGGAGCCGGCGTAGGCCTCCGCGCCGTTCGCCTTCCAGAGCTCGGCGAGCCGGACTTCGTCCCTGCCGACGATGTGCTCGGCATAGGGCGGCTCCGCGGCCTCGAAGCCGGTGCCCATGATGACCACGTCGACCGGGCGCGCGATGCCGTCCTGGCCGACCACCTCGTGCGCGGTGAACGAGGCCACCGCTGACTCGACCACCTCGACGTTGGGTCGGGTCAGAGAGGGGTAGTAGTCGTCGGAGAGCAGGAGGCGCTTGCAGCCCGGCTCGTAATGGGGCACGAGTTTCCGGCGTAGTGCCTCGTCGGGTACCTGCCTGGCAAGGTGGGTGAGCGCCGTCTTGCGTACCGCCGCCTTGCGCCGGTCCCCCTGGCCGACGAAGACGGAGAGCAGCGCCTCGAACATGGCGTACGTGCGCAGGCGGGAGAGACGCTGGAGCAAGGGTGCCCTCCGGTAGGCACGCTTGCGCAGGCCCGACACGGCACGGTCACGACGGGGGACGACGAAGGGCGGCGTCCGCTGGTGCAGGTAGAGGTGCTCGACGACGGGGGCGATCTGCGGCACGAACTGCACCGCCGAGGCCCCGGTCCCCACGACGCACACCCGCTTCCCCGTGAGATCGAAACCGTGCTCCCAGCGGGCGGAATGGAACACTTTGCCGCGGAAGACGTCGAGACCCGGAAAATCCGGGATGGAGGGCTCGCTCAACGAGCCGGTGGCCCACACCAGTACGGGCGCGCGGTACTCCTCTCCCCCGGTCGTGCGGATGACCCAGCGGGCGGTGGCGTCGTCCCAGCGCGCCTCCTCCACGGCCCGTCCGAACCGCAGGGATGCGCCCACGTCGAAGCGGTCCACACATTGGCGCATGTAGTCCCAGATTTCGCTCTGGGAGGAGAACGAGTGGGACCACTCCGGATTGAGCGCGAAGGAGAACGAGTAGAGGTTGGACGGGACGTCGCATGAGGCGCCGGGGTAGGAATTGTCGCGCCAGGTGCCTCCGAGGTCGTTGCCGCGGTCGAGGACGACGAAGTCGTCGACACCCATGGCGCGCAGGCGGGCCGCCATCCCGATGCCCGAGAACCCGGCGCCCACGATGACGACGCTGTGCTCGTTGCTCACGGAGTGGAGGTGACGAAGGAGGCCACGACCTCGGCCAGCTCCTCGCCGCAGTCCTCCTGCAGGAAGTGCCCGCCGCCGACGATCGTCGTGTGGGGCTGCCCTTTCGCACCGGCGATCCGCTCCTTCAGGTTGCGGTCCGCACCCTTGGTGATGGGATCGCTGTCGCTGAAGGCACAGAGGAAGGGCCGGTCGAAGGCGGCCAGACCCACCCAGGCGGCCACGTTGGCGTCGTGGGCCGGGTCGTCGGGCCGTGAGGGCACCAACAGCGGGAACTGCCGGGCCCCCGCCTTGTAGGACTCGTCGGGGAACGGCGCGTCGTAGGCGGCCTCGACCTCGGGCGCCACCGGCTTGGCGCACCCGCCGCGGACGATACCGCCGGTGGGGAACACGTCGACCTCCTGGGAGAATTTCTGCCAGGCGAAGAACGCGTCGCCCGGATTCGTGTCGCCCGTCGGCAGAAAGGTGTTGGCGGCGACGACGCGGGCGAAGCGCTGCGGGTGCTCGCCGACCAGGCGCAGGCCGATGAGCCCGCCCCAGTCCTGGCCCACCAGCGTGACGTCGGTCAGGTCGAGCCGTTCAAAGAGCAGCTCGCGCATCCACTCGACGTGGCGGGCGAAGGTGTAGTCGGTGCGTTCGGCCGGCTTGTCCGATCGGCCGAAGCCGACCAGGTCGGGCGCCACGATCTGGAGCCCGGCGCCCGTCAGGACGGGGATCATTTTGCGGTAAAGGTACGACCACGACGGCTCGCCGTGCAGGAGGAGCACGACCGGCGCCGAGGGATCGCCCTCCCGCAGGTAGTGCATCCGCAGCGAGCTCCCCTCGGAGTCGGCCACCTCGGCGTAGTGGGGGGAGAACTCGTAGCCGGGCAGGTCAGCGAAGCGGTCGTCGGGGGTGCGGAGTGTGTGCATGCAGGCCGGAGCCTACGCCGTCGTGGCCGCCCGGGGGTGCCCTGGGAGCAGGGCGCGTGCGCCGTCGCTGTCGCGTAACCTGACACCGACGTCACAGAACGGCAACGGGAGGGAATCGAGCCATGGCACTATCCGATGCTCAGGAGTACGACCCCTTCAGCGCATTCGACGACGTGGTGGCCGGCACGACACGGGACCCCTATCCCGACCTCGTCGCCAAGCGCCGCGACACACCCGTCCACAAGGGCATGACGATCCCGCCCGACGCCCTGCCCGAAGGCTTCGACGTCGAACCGGGCTGGATCGCCTACCGCTACGACGACTGCTCGCGCATTCTGCGTGACGCCAAGACATTCACCTCGACCGGCTACGACGCGACCATCGGGATGGTGATGGGTCACATGATCCTCGGCATGGACGACCCCGAGCACCGCAGCCACCGCAATCTGGTGGCCCACGCGTTCCGTGAGAAGGCCCTGGCCCGCTGGGAGCCCGCGTTCATCCGCCCGATCATCGACGAGCAGATCGACCGATTCGCCGCCGACGGCCGGGCCGACCTGGTGCGCCAACTCACGTTCGAGTTCCCGGTCCGGGTGATCGCGCGCCTGCTCGGTCTGCCCGAGGAGGACTTCCCCCAGTTCCAGCGCTGGTCGGTCGAGCTCCTTGGCCTGGTGGCGGACATTGACCGCGGCCTGGCCGCCTCCGAGGCGCTGCGCGACTACTTCGCCGGCGTGGTGGCCGACCGGCGGGCTCACCCGGCCGAAGACGTCATCAGCGACCTTGTCTCCGCCGAGGTCGACGGCGAGAAACTCACGGACGAGGCCATCTACTCCTTCCTCCGCCTGCTGCTGCCCGCGGGCGCCGAGACCACGTACCGGTCGTCGGGCAACCTGCTCTACCTCCTCCTCACACATCCCGACCAGCTCGAGGCCGTGCGGAGCGAACGGTCGCTTCTGCCGCAGGCCATTGAGGAGGGCCTGCGCTGCGAGCCGCCGTTGCTCACCATCAACCGGACGACCACTTGCGAGGTCGAGATCGGCGGGGTCACGCTCGCCCCCGGGGAGAGCATCACGCCGCACATCGGCTCGGCCAACCACGATGAGACCCGGTGGGAGGACGCCGAATCGTTCGACATCTTCCGGCCCGCCCTGCCGCACATCGCGTTCGCCCACGGGCCGCACATGTGCCTCGGCATGCACCTCGCCCGCCTCGAGACTCGTGCCCTCCTCAACCGCGTGTTCGACCGCCTGCCGGACCTGTCGCTCGAGCCGGGCGACGACGATCCCCACATCCGCGGCGACGTGTTCCGCTCCCCCACTGCGCTTCCCGTCACCTTCATTCCCGCGGCGTAGGGCCGGTTCAGCCGATCTGGCGCGTCTCCACCTCGTCGCCCCGCGCGATGAGCACGCTCGAAACCATGGCCGGCGGGAACAGGCCGTGCGACACGAGGCCGGGTACGGCGTCGAGCACGGCTGACAGCGCCGCGGGGTCGCCCACCTCTCCGTGGTAGTCGGCGATCACGCCACCGTCGGGTGTCACGGGTACGTTGCGCAGCACGGCGCCGGGGAGCGCGCGAAGAGTGGCCGCCACTCCGAAGGCCAGGAGCTCGAGGGGGACCGGCGCGTGCAGTCGATCGACCGGCTTCTCGGAGGACACGATGACGACGAACCGATCGGCGGCCGCGGCCACGATCCGCTCGCGGGTCTGCGCCCCGCCCCCGCCCTTGATCAGCCAGCCGAGCGGGTCGACCTGGTCGGCCCCGTCGATGGCCAGGTCGAGCCGATCGACGTCGATGAAGGGCCTGACGTCCAGCCCGTGGGCGACGGCGAGCTGCTCGGTCGCCGGCGAGGTCGCGACACAGGTGATGTCCAAGCGGCGCGCCCCGAGAGGGGGGACCAATTCGGCGACGGTCGAACCAGTTCCCAGGCCGACCCACATGCCGCTCTCCACCAGCGCCGCCGCTGCCTCTGCGGCGGCGCGCTTCTCGGCCCTGTTGTCAGATCCCGTCACGACCGGTGCGCGCTCAGCTGCGCGGAACGTCCTTCCAAGGGAGCTCCTTGTCGTTGCGGACGTCGCCCGGAAGTCCCAGCACGCGTTCGCCCAGGATGTTGCGCATGACCTCGGAGGTGCCACCCTCAATGGAATTGGCCCGCACCCGCAGGAACATTTTGCGCACGTCCGGTGAGCCCATGCCGACGTGGTCGGGGCGGATCATGGGGTATCCGGCCGGGAACAACATGGCGTCGTTGCCCAGCAGGTCCATGCAGAGGTCGTAGATCCGCTTGTTCTCCTCGGCATAGGCCAGCTTCGCCACGGAACCTTCGGGCCCGGGTGTGCCGGACCTTCGGGACTGCGCAGCGCGGGCGTTGGTCATGGACAACGCCTCCATGCGGATGTAGCTGGAGACGAGCCGATCGCGCAGGGCGAGCGCATGGGCGGAGGTGTCCCCCTGCCAACGTTCCTTCCAGATCCTGATGGCCTCGGCCACCGGACCCCCGCCGCGCCGGGTGACCGCGCCACCGATGGAGACGCGCTCGTTCATCAGCGTCGTGACAGCGACTCGCCATCCCTCGCCCTCGCCGCCGATGCGGGCCGAGTCGGGCATGCGCACATCCGTGAAGAAGACCTCGTTGAACTCGGCCTCCCCGGTGATCTGGAAGAGGGGTCGCACCTCGACGCCGGGCGCCTTCATGTCGACGAGGAACGCCGTCATCCCCTTGTGCTTGGGGACGTCGGGGTTCGTGCGCGCCACAATGAGCCCGAACGACGAGATGTGCGCAAGCGTGGTCCAGACCTTCTGTCCGTTCAGCAGCCACTCCTCGCCATCGCGCTCGGCGCGGGTCGACAGCCCGGCGACGTCAGATCCCGCACCGGGCTCGCTGAACAGCTGGCACCAGATCTCCTCATTCGTGAAGAGAGGCCGCAGATAGCGCTTCGTCTGTTCGGGCGTGCCGTGCGTGGCGATGGTGGGGGCGCACATGCCGTAGCCAATGGGGTTGCGCACCCCAGCCACCGGGGCGCCACCGGCGCTCAGCCGCGACTGCGCCCGCTGTTGTTCCCTCGGCGTCAGACCGAGGCCCCCCGCTCCGAGCGGGAAGTGCAACCAAGCCAGGCCACGGTCGAACTGCTCTCCGAGAAACTCCTGCGGCGGTGTCGCCTCCGGCGGGAAGTCAGCCAGCAGGCCGTCAACGAGCTCCTCGACGTTCGGACTCATGTCCGCACCCTATAGCGTGCTCTTGTGCCGGTTCCTTCCCACCCCGCACCGATGGGGTGTGCGCAGCCGTTCCGCGACGCCGTCGTCGTGGCCGACACGTCGAAACAGTGACCGGAGCGGTGCGCCTGCGCGACGGGCGAGTGCTGGCCTACGAGGAATACGGCGTCTCGACGGGCTTCCCGGTCCTGAGCTTCCACGGCGGGCTCAGTTCCCGGCTCGACGCGGCGCCCGCGGACGAAGCCGCGGTCTCCACGGGCATCCGCCTCATCTCGCCGGATCGACCCGGCATGGGCCTCTCGACCTACCAGTCAGGGCGCCGCCTTTCGGACTGGCCGGCCGACGTGGCGGACCTGACCCAGGCACTCGGGATCGGGCGGTTCGCGGTGATGGGCTGGTCGGCCGGTGGCGCCTACGCCGCCGTCAGTGCGGCCAAGATGGCGGATCGTGTGACCGCAGCAGCGCTCCTCTCGAGTGCGGTCCCGCTCGATCTCTACGGGACGACCCGCGGGCTCAGCATCGAAGACCGCGTGCTGTTGGTGCTGAGTCGACGGACTCCCTCGCTGGCATCGACGCTCATGAAGGTCAGCATCGTGAACGCCAGCAACGCCCGGCTGTTCCGGGCCGTCGTGCGCTCGTTCCCCCCGGCGGATCGCTCGATCCTCTCGGAATGGGGACCGCCCGACCACGCTCTGGCCTTCGTGCGGGAGGCCATGCGCCAGGGCACCGAGGGCTGCGTGCAGGACTATCGCATCTTCGGAGACCCGTGGGGATTCTCACTCGAGGAGATCCACGTCCCGGTCGACATCTGGGAAGGCGCGGACGACACCACCGGGCCACCGGGCTACCGGGCCTTCCTGAAGCGGCACATTCCCCAGGCCACGGTCCACGTCGTTCCCGGCGAGGGGCACCTCTCGCTGTTACCGCATCAGGCGCCGGCCATCTTCTCCTCGTTGCTGGGCGGCGACCACAACGCCGAGTCGACGGCGCGGTGGAACGTCGGGTAGGCGAAGATCATCGAACGCAGGGACTCCAGCGGCACCTGGGTATGCACGGCAAGGGCCAGGAGACCCAGCACCTCGCCACCGGTCGGGCCCATCGATGTCGCCCCGACGAGCGCGCCGTCGCGGGCAATCAGCTTGACGAAGCCCTCACCTCGGTGGATCCAGCCGCGCGCCGACGACGCGATCGACTCGTGGAACACCGTGACGTCTTCGCCCTGCCCGCGCGCCTGCGCCTCGGTCAGCCCGACCGAGCTGATCTCGGGGTCGGTGAAGGTGACTCGGGGCAGCGCGCGGTAGTCCGCGTCCGGGCGCGGCCGACCCAGAATGTCGGCCACGCACAGCCGGGCCTGGTACACGGCGACAGAGGTGAAAGCGCCCCTCCCCGTCACGTCGCCGACGGCCCACACACCAGGCGCCACCCGCATGCGACCATCCACCTGAATGCCCTCCGCCTGCTCGTCGAGGCCCAGCGCGCCGACCCCGAGACCGGACAGGTCGCTACGCCGGCCCGTCGCAAGCAGCAGGCGCTCGCCGCGCAGCGCCGTGCCGTCGGACAGGTGCACGGTGGCCCCCCCTCCCCCCGACCCCGCCGCACGCTCGACGGTGGCTCCGGTGTGCACCTGGACCCCTTCGCGGCGCAGCACCTCGGTGATGAGCTCGGACACCTCGGGCTCCTCGGAGCCCGCCAGGCGGGGGCCCGCCTCGACGATCGTGACCCGCGCACCGAAGCGGCACATGGCCTGCCCGATCTCGAGGCCGGTGGCCCCGCCCCCGATGACGAGGAGCGACGCCGGAACCGCCTCGGCCGCCACCGCTCCCCGATTCGTCCAGTGCGTCACGCCAGCGAACACCGGGGGGACCACGGCACGCTGGCCGGTGGCGAGGACGAGGGCGCGTCGCGCCGTCACCGTCGCGCCGTCGACCTCGACCGACATGGGGCCTGTGACCTTGGCCCTGCCCCGGATGAAGTGGCCCCCCTTGCCCTCGAAGCGATCCACCGCCACCTTGTCGTCCCACGAGTCGGTGGCCTCCTCCCGGATGCGCCGGGCGACCGGCGACCAGTCGGGCGTCACCACGGACGCGCCCGCCATACCGGGGATGCGCCGGCCCTCCGCCAGGAGGTCGGCGGCGCGGACCATCATTTTGGTGGGGATACAACCCCAGTAGGGGCATTCTCCCCCGACGAGCTCGGATTCGATGCCGACGACCTCGAGCCCTGCCTCGGCCAACTCACCTGCTACCTGCTCACCGCCCGGTCCCAGCCCGACGACGACGGCGTCGACCTCCACCGGATCTACAGCCCACCCCAATTGGTGATCTGGACCGGGGCGACGATCGGCGTGCCGACGACCAGCTGGATCTGGTAGTGGTCACCGAGAGGGAGGTCGGCAGGATCGCCGGTGTAGAGCATCGGCTTCTTGCCCGGGGAGGTGAAGAACACCGTCACCGTCCCGGTGGCCGGCCCCACCTGCGTCTTGCTGAGGGGGATGCCCCACTCGTCGAAGAATTGGCCCAACTTGAAGGTGTCCGTCGTGCTCGGTGACTCGATGTGGACGATCCCGTCATTGGCATGGACGTGCAGCCAGTAGAAGCAGCTGCCCGTCTCGACGAACGGCCCCTTCGGGGTGCTGACCGCCTGGAAGCCGGGGATACCGATGCCGTAGGGGATCACCTGGGCCTTGCCGTCCACGAAGATCGTCAGGTGGGTGTGCACGTGCACCACGGTCTGCTCCCCGGCGTTGCACTGGATGCCGTCGACGGACTGGCCCGTGGCCGCATTGAGCAGCGTGGCCAGCTTCGGCCCGCTCGGGATCGGGACCGTCTCCGGACCGGGCGACGTGGCCGGCGGCTGTATCCAGGTGGAGGACATGGAAGCGGGGATGGGCGCGAGCGCGGCGATGTGGGGGTCTTTGACGCTGGGTGGCACGGTGCTGTTCGAACCACCGGTCACCACAGTGATGAGGACCACGACGAGCGCGATGACCACGACGACCCCACCGACCCGGACGCCGATGCGCAGCCGCTTCTGCCGGAGTTCGGCGGCGCGCTTCTCGGCGGCGCGCTCCTGGCTCTCCGCCCTGCGCTGGGCCTTCGACTTGCTTTGACTGGTCATTGAGGCGTCAGCGTAGCGAACCAGTCCCAGCGGAAAGCATCGACCCGCTCGAGTGGCCCCGCCCATTCTGGGTCCTGGCTGCCTCCGTTTCCAAGGGAGGCGGCGGCCTGCCACAGGTCACCGTCGACGAAGGTGACCGTGATGGTCCGGTCGCGCTTGGCATCGAAGAACTGCCAGACCCCAGCTACCCCGGAATGGCCCACCAGCTCCTCTCCCCGCAGGGGTGGGCCCACCACCACGTGGACCCCGTGCGCCGGGCGGTACGGGACGGCCTCGGCGGAGACGGCCACGCGGGGAGCGGCCCAGCGCCCGACGACGGCAAAGGGGCCCGACAAGAGGGCGCGCCGAGCCGCAAAGAACCGGTCTTCGGCGTGCAGCCGTTCTGCCAAGGCGAAGAATTCCGGCACCACATCCTCGTCACGGAGAAGGTAGAGCGTCATGTAGTGGAACCGGTCGAGAAGGCCGCCGGTCGCGGACTCGGCCGCCCGGCAGCGCGGGGAACGCACCCAGCGGCAGCCGAACAAGATGCCGTCGATGGTGAACTGCTCGGGCAGGTGGTCGAGCTGGTGCCAGGCGTTGTAGGCCTCGTGGGCGGAGGGGTCGGTCACCTCGGTGAAGGAGAAAAAACCCAGCACGCTGCGAGGCTAGCCCCGCCCACTGCAAGACTCGGGTCCGATGGCAGCGACTTCGGAGTTCCTCTCCGGGCTCCGGGTGCTCGACCTGAGCATCTGGCGTCCCGGGCCCTATGCCACCTCGTTGCTGGTGCCCCTGGGCGCCGACGTACTGAAGGTCGAGCCGCCGGGCGGCGACCCGATGCGCTTCTATCCGGGGCTCTTCGCGGCGGTCAACGAGGGCAAGCGCAGCATTGAGCTCGACCTCAAGGACAGCATCGAGCGTGCCAGGGCGCTGGAGCTGGCGACGCAGGCCGACGTGCTCGTCGAGGGATTCCGCCCCGGGGTGCTGACCCGGCTCGGTCTCGACGATGCGACCGTGCGAGCCCGCAATCCCGGCATCGTCTACTGCTCCATTTCGGGGTACGGGCAGCACGACGCCCGCGCCACATTGCCCGGCCACGACGTGAACTACCAGGCCTGGTCGGGCGCATTGACGCCCGAGGGGGGCACCGCGACGACGATCCCGCCGCTCCCGACCGCCGACCTGGCCGCCGGCCTCACCGCCGCCTTCGGGATCTGCGCCGCCGTGCTGGGCCGGGTCACCAGCGGCGAGGGCATCTACCTCGACGTCTCCATGACCGACGTGCTCGCGACCTGGACCGGTCCCGCCGGGGCGCGGGCGGCTGCCGGGTCGCAGGCCGATCCTCCGTCCGCACCGACGCCCGGCTACGGCCTCTTCGCGACGGCAGACGGGGGCCAGGTGGCACTCGGCGTGCTCAACGAACAGCGGTTCTGGGCGAATCTGTGCGGGGAACTCGGGCTCGGCGAGGTGGCCGCCCTCGGCTTCGACGAGCGTTGCGAGCGTGGCACCGAGCTGCAGCGCGCCGTCGCGGAGGCCATTGCGAGGCAGCCCCGTGACGGAATCGTGGCCCGCCTCGTCGGCGCCGGCGTCCCGGTTGCTCCCGTGCTGGACCGTGAGGGGATGCTGGCCGCCAACCCGTTCCCCCGCTTCCCGATCCGGCTCCCCCTCCCCGAGGCCGGACGGGCCGTGCCGACCCTCGACCAGCACCGTGGCGAGGGTTTCGCCAAGCACGGCTGAGGGCGGCAGACCGTCGCAGCGTGTCCTGTTACGGTCCACCGCACCAATGACACGGATCTCCGAACTCCTCCGGGCCAACCAGGCGTACTCCGCTGCACGCGCCAACGTGGCGGATCCCCGTCCCGGCCGCCACCTGGCCATCGTCACCTGCATGGATGCCCGCATCGACGTCTTCGCCGTCCTGGGCCTGCATCTCGGAGAGGCGCACGTCATCCGGAACGCAGGGGGGCGCGTCACCGAAGACGTGCTACGCAGCCTGGCTCTCTCGAGTGGCGTCCTGGGGGTCGACACCGCCGTCGTGATGCAGCACACCAAGTGCGGTCTCGTCGGGGTGAGCGACGCCCAGCTGCGGGAGATGACAGGGGCCGACCTGGGCTTCTTGCCGATCGACGACCACGCCGCCGCCCTGCGCGAAGACGTGGACCGGCTGGCCCGGACGCCCTACCTCTCGGGGCTGCACCTGATCGCCGGCCTGGTCTACGACGTGGAGAGCGGGCGGCTCGACGACGTGGTGCGATGGGAGCGCCAGGGCTGAGGGCGGCACCGGCCGGATGTCTCACCGGTCGGACCCGGCACACCTGTGTGAACCCCTGGCCCGGCCGATGCGCCGGGCCGCGCATCGGCTCTGTGGCCGGTCGAGTGCGGGATGTACAGTTCAGCGACATTTTCGACTCGATCAACGCCCGTGCGGCCGGGACCCCGACAAGGTGGCCACCCCGGCGCGCCGGCATACGCCCGGAGCCCACCGAAGGAGCCACAATGCCGGTCCATGACACCGCATCCGTCCAGCCCGTGATGACAGGCGGATCACGCCGGCTGCGGAAGAGGCACGGGCGAGCACTCCTGGCGGCGCTGGTCGGCTGCCTGACCATGGTCCCGGCCCTCCTCGCCGTGACCCCCGGCACGGCATCGGCCGCCACGTACCCCGACAACGTCGCCCAACCCGTGAACTTCGGCGACGCCGGCTTCTTCGGCCCAGCAGGAGGGCTGAACCTGAACGCCCCGCCCGTCGGCATGGCCAGCACGCATGACGGTCAGGGCTACTGGATCGTCGCCTCCGACGGCGGCATCTTCAACTACGGCGACGCGGCATTCTTCGGGTCGGCCGGTGCCATCGCGCTCAACAAGCCCATCGTCGGCATGGCAGCCACTCCCGACGGCGGCGGATACTGGCTGGTGGCCTCCGACGGCGGCGTGTTCTCGTACGGCGACGCGCACTTCTTCGGCTCCACGGGATCGATCCACCTGAACCAGCCCATCGTCGGCATGGCCGCCACCCCCGATGGCGGCGGGTACTGGATAGTGGCCTCCGACGGCGGGATCTTCGCCTACGGCGACGCTCAGTTCTACGGCTCCACGGGATCGATCCACCTCAACCAGCCGGTTGTCGGCATGGCCTCGGCTCCGGGCGGCGGCGGGTACTGGCTCGTGGCCTCCGACGGCGGCATCTTCAACTACGGCACCGCGCCGTTCCTCGGCTCTATGGGGGGCACGCCTCTGAATGCACCCATCGTGGGCATGGCCGGCACGGCAAACGGCTACTGGCTGGCCGCGAGGGACGGCGGGGTCTTCAACTTCGGCACCCCGTTCCTCGGCTCGATGGGTGGCCAGTCCAACCCCAACCCGATCCGCACCATTGTGGCCACGCCGTCGGGCCAGGGATACTGGCTCCTGCCGACCAGCCCGCCGCCGATTCCGCCCACCGTCCAGCTGGGTTCGACCGGAGCGGCCGTGGCCTCCCTGCAGGCGCAGCTCTACGCTCTCGGCTACTGGGTCGACACCACCAACGGCTCGTTCGACGACAGCACCCAACAAGCCGTCTGGGCGCTGCAAAAGGCGGCCAACCTCCCGCGCGACGGGGTCGTGGGACCATCCACCTGGGCCGCGTTGGCGGCCGGGGTCGTGCCCCGGCCGCAGCCAGAATCGGGCTATGAAATCCAGATCGACCTCGCCGACGATCTGATCATGGTCGTCAACAACAACAAGCTCCTGTGGACGCTCAACACGTCGACCGGCGGCGGGTACACCTACACGCAGGACGGCGCCACCAATGTGGCCACCACCCCCACCGGTGTCTTCAGCACCTTCCGGACGGTCAACGGGCTGGTGACGGATTCCCTCGGCACTCTCTGGATGCCGCGGTTCTTCTACGAGGGCTACGCCATCCACGGCGACTCGGACGTCCCGCCGTACCCGGTGTCGCACGGCTGTGCACGCATCAGCAACGAGGCCATCGGGTGGGTCTGGGCGGCCAATATCGACCCGGTCGGAACGACGGTCTGGGTCTATTAGTCAGACCGCTCGGCGTCAGACCGGTCTCGCCGGGCCATGAGGTACCAAAAAGGGCTCCACGAGATCGCCGACGGTGTCTGGGCCTACCTGCAGCCAGACGGCGGCTGGGGCTGGTCCAACGCCGGACTGATCGCCGGCGACGACACCTCGCTGTTGGTGGACACGTTGTTCGATCTCCGCCTCACTGCCGAGATGCTCGAGCAGATGCGCGCCACGACCCGGGCGGCCGACCGCATCGCCACGGTGGTCAACACCCACGCCAACGGCGACCACTGCTACGGCAACGCCCTCCTGGGGGGATCGGAGATCGTCTCGACCGCCCGCTGCGCGGAGGAGATGCAGCAGCTGCCGCCGGCCACCATGGCGGCCCTGGTGCGCTCGACGGACTCACTCGGCGCGGCCGGCGAGTTCGTCCAGAGGATCTTCTCCCCTTTCTCCTTCGAGGACGTCCCGCTCGCGCTGCCCACCAGGACGTTCGAGGGACAGCTCGACCTGCAGGTCGGCGGCCGCACGGTGTCGCTGCTCGAGGTCGGTCCAGCGCACACCGACGGGGACGCCATCGTCTCGCTGGCCGACGCGGGAATCGTCTTCACCGGGGACATCCTCTTCCACGGTGGCCACCCCATCGTCTGGTCCGGTCCCGTGGCCAACTGGATCGCGGCCTGTGACCGGATCCTGGCCCTGCGGCCGACCGTGGTCGTCCCAGGGCACGGACCGTTGGCGACGCCCGCAGCGCTGGTCGGCCTCAAAGAATATTTCGAACTCCTGACCAGAGAGGCGAGGCTGCGCTTCGACGCCGGGATGACGGCGCTGGAGGCGGCACGAGACATCGACCTGGGCCCCTATGCAGGGTGGACCGAGGCCGAGCGAGTCGTGGCCAACGTGCATGCCCTCTACCGCGACTTCGGCGACCGGTCACCGCCCGACGCGTTGCATCTCATGGCCGAGATGGCCGCGCTGACCGGCTGACCAGGCCGGCCTCGCCACAGGCGAGCCCGGTTCGGCGGACCGGGTCCGGGCACGACTACCGAACCGGCACTCCGGGTACACACCCCCGGTGGAGACGCGCACGGCTCCCCTGATCGGAAGGCGGTACCGGATCAACGGCCTCCTGGGCGAGGGCGGCATGGCCCGGGTCTTCGACGCTTTCGACGAGCGCCTCGAACGCCGGGCGGCGGTGAAGATCCTGAGGGCCGAGACGCGGGCCCTCCCCGGCATGCGGCAGCGGTTCCAGCAGGAAGCGCTGATCGCTGCACGGCTGGCCCATCCCCACATCGTTGCCGTGCTCGACTTCGGCGAGGATCACACTTCGTCCTACCTCGTGATGGAGCGCCTGCCCGGGAACACGCTGCGCGACGAGATCGTCGCCCGAGGGCCGTTGTCGACCCAGCGCGTCATGCTCGTGACGGCCGAAACACTCGACGCTCTGGCTGCCGCCCACGCGCACAGTGTCCTGCACCGCGACATCAAGCCCAGCAACATTTTGCTGCAGCAGAACGGGCACACGAAGATCACCGATTTCGGCATCGCCAAGAGCCTCGACGTGCGGACCCAACCGACGCCGCTGACCGACGACATGACGATGGCAGGAGTCGTACTGGGCACACCGGGCTACCTGGCTCCCGAGCGGCGGTCGGGCCAACCGGCCACGGTGCAGTCGGACCTGTACGCAGTCGGTGCCGTCATGGTGGAGGCATTGACGGGACGACGCCCCGGGCCCGGCCCCGCCCCGATGGACGAGCTGACACCGCCGCTGCGCGGCATCGCTCGTCGCGCCATGGCCATGAACCCGCGGGACCGCTTCACGTCGGCGAACGAGATGGCGCAGTCGCTGCGGACAACGGCCGGTGCGGCCGGCCCGGCGCAGTTGCGCACGCGTGCACACCACCCGATCCCGGCGACCATTCCCGCCGTCTCCGCTCGGCGTCCCACTCCGGAGCAGAGTCCCGCCATCCTCGCCGCTCCGCGTCCGCGTCGCCCACGGGACGGTCGCGCCCGGGCGCGACGCCGCCGTTTCGTCGCGGCTACCGTCGTCGTGCTGGCGGTCGCCCTCGCCCTCTTCGTGACGCTCTGGGACGGCACCGAACCGACAGGGCCGGCCGCGTCCTCTGCGCAGCACGTGCGCACCCAGTCGCTGACGCGTCCGGATCCGAAGCCGACCGACGCCGAAGCCTCGGCCATCACGGCGCTCGCCACGGCGCTGGCCGAAGGAGGACTGCCCGGAGACGGTGTGCTGGCGAGCGCCCTCCAGGGGACGGCCGCCGAACCGCCGGGGACGGCACGGCAGGCGTCGGCACAGCAGGTGCTCTCGCTCGCCGGAGTGCTGCTCGGCGGAGGCGGCATCACGTCGGGGCAGTATCAGGACGTGTCGAACGTCCTGATACAGACGGGTGCCACCACCACGACAACGACGGCGGTCTCCCTGCCGGCGCAGCCATTCCAGACGCCCAACCTCGGGGGTCACGGCCACGACCACGACCGGGGCGACGGCGGACCGGACCAGGGGTAGCGACGCAAGAGGTCCCAGTGGCACGCCGGACTACGCTGCGTCGCCGAGGCAGAAGAGGGACCGATGCAGATGCGCCAGGGCCGCAGGGCCTCCCGATGGTGAGCGACGCGGGCACGACGCCGTCGACACCGGAGTTCGACCCGGACGCCCTCCGCGAGAAGTACCGGGCGGAGCGCGACAAGCGCATCCGATCGGATGCGAACTCCCAGTACGTCGAGGTGGCCGGACCATTCGCGGACTACCTCCGTGACCCCTACACGGAGCCGATCGACCGCCCCCGCCTTCTCGACGACGTCACCGTTGCGGTCATCGGCGGCGGCTTCGCCGGCCTGATCACCGGTGCGCGGCTCACGCAGGCGGGTATCGACGACTTTCGCATCATTGAGAAGGGCGGCGACTTCGGCGGCACGTGGTACTGGAACAGGTACCCGGGCGCGCAGTGCGACGTCGAGTCCTACGTATACCTCCCACTCCTGGAGGAGACCTCGTACGTCCCCAGCGAGAAATACGCCCGGGCCCCGGAGATCCTCGAACACTGCCGGCGCATTGCCCGGCACTTCAACCTGTACGAACGGGGATGCCTCTCGACCGAGGTCACGGCCATTGAGTGGGACGGCGCCCGCCTGCGTTGGACCATCACGACACACCGAGGCGACCGGATGTCGGCCCGATTCCTCGTGATGGGTAACGGCCCCCTGCACCGGCCGAAGCTCCCCGGCATTCCCGGGATCGCGGAGTACAAGGGCCACGCCTTTCACACCAGCCGGTGGGACTACTCCTACACAGGGGGCGACTCGAACGGCGCGCTGGACGGCCTGGCCGGCAAACGCGTAGGCGTCATCGGCACCGGCGCCACCGCCGTGCAGGTCGTTCCGCACCTCGCCGCGTCAGCGGGTGAACTCTTCGTCTTCCAGCGCACACCTTCCTCAATTGACGTCCGGGGAAACCGGCCGACGGACCCCTCATGGGCCGCGTCGCTCGAGCCCGGATGGCAACGGGAACGGATGGAGAACTTCACGTTGCTGACCTCAGGAGGCTTCGCCGAGCGAGATCTGGTCAACGACGGCTGGACGGACATTCTCGCCAGGCTGGTGAACAGAATGCGCGACCAGTCGTCGGGGGCCGGCCGGGATCTTGCCAGCGTGATGGAGTTGGCCGACTTCGAGAAGATGGAGCAGATCCGGGCCCGGGTGGACGACATCGTCGAGGATCCGTCGACCGCCGAAGCCCTCAAGCCCTGGTACCGGCAGTTCTGCAAGCGGCCCTGTTTCCACGACGACTACCTCCAGGCGTTCAATCGCCCCAACGTCTCACTCGTGGACACCGACGGGCGCGGCGTGGACGCGATCACGGGCGGCGGTGTCGTCGTAGGCGGTCATGAGTACAAGGTCGACTGCCTGATCTACGCCACCGGATTCGAGGTCGGGACCGACTACACGAGGAGGGCCGGCTACGACGTCGTCGGCTCGCGGGGCCAGAGCCTCTCCGAGCACTGGCGGGACGGGATCCGGTCCCTGCACGGAATGCACGTGCACGGATTTCCCAACATGTTCGTCCTGGGTCACACCCAAGGAGGCTTTACGGTCAACTACCCCCACCTCCTCGAGGAAGCGAGCGACCACCTCTGCCATATCCTCCGCTATGCGGTCGATCACGACCTCGCCACCGTGGAGGCAACCGCGGACGCCGAGGAGCACTGGCTCGTGCAACTGACCGAATCAGCCCGGGATATCCGCGCGTTCCAGCAACAGTGCACGCCCGGCTATTACAACAATGAGGGCCAGCCCACCGCCGGCGGATTCATCGGCAGCTCCTATGGCAAGGGCCCGATGGCCTTCTTCGAGCTCCTGGCCGAGTGGAGGGACGCGGGCACCCTCGACGGTCTCGAACTGCGCCTGTAGTACAGCCCGCGGGTTGACACGTCGCATGAAAGACTTCGGCGGCTACTGGAACGGATCCGGCCACCGTTGCCGATTCCCGGGGGAAACGGAGATTCGATGAAGACCGTGCTCGTGCTCGGCGCCGGCTTTGCCGGCCTCGAACTGGCGACCGTGCTGTCCGACGAGTTGCCGGACGAGGTCGATGTCACCATCGTCGACAGTAGCGATGCCTTCGTGTTCGGCTTCTCGAAGCTCGATCTCATGTTCGGTCGCAGAGATCTGGCCGGGGTCCGCATCCCTTACTCGCACCTCGACAAGCCCGCGGTCCGCTTCGTGCAGGAGACCATTCTGTCAATCGACCCAGAACGCCGGCGGGTCACCACGAATGCCGCGACCTATGAGCCCGACATCCTTGTCGTGGCACTGGGCGCCGACCTCGACCCGGCGGCGACACCGGGCCTGATCGAGGAGGGCTCGGAGTTCTACACCGTCGAAGGGGCGGCCCGGGTCCGCGAGCTCCTGCCCGCCTTTGAGGGGGGCGACGTCATCATCGGCGTGCTCGGCAACTTCTTCAAGTGCCCGGCAGCGCCGTTCGAAGCCGCCTTCATGCTGCACGACTTCCTGGAGAAGCGTGGTCTGACGGCAACGTCGACCATCAAGATCGTCAGCCCCATGGGGACGCCCATCCCCATTTCGCCCGAAGCGTCAGCCGGTATTCTGGAGGCGGCGCGGCGAACGGGACATTGAGTGGTGCCCCCAGTCGAAGGTCGCCGATCTCGTTCCCGCCAGCAAGATCGCCACGCTGGAGGACGGGCGGACCATGCGCTACTCCCTCTTCCTCGGCATCCCGGTGCATCGGGCTCCTCGGGTCGTCACGGACTCCGCCCTGGCTGAAGACGGGTGGATCCCCGTCGACCATCGGACCTTTGCCACGAAATTCGAGAACGTCTACGCGGTCGGTGACGTGACGAGCGCACCCGTACCGAGGGTCGGCGCCATCGCCGAAGGAGAGGCCCGCACCCTCGCCCAGGTACTCGCTCACCAGATCAAGGGCGGCGAACCGCCCGCGCCGTACCAGGGAACAGCGACCTGTTACATCGAGTTCGGAGGGGATCGGGTGGCCCGGTTCGACGCCGACTTTCTGTCAGGCCCCACCCCGACCGGCTCCTTCACGGCGGCCTCCGAGGACATCGTCGCATCGAAGGTCGAGTTCGGCGCATCTCGCCGGCGTCGCTGGTTCGGCATCGACTGACGGCACGCCGCGAGTGGCGATGGCGTCGGAGCCAGTTCGGAGCGCGGGACGACCATCGGCGCCTCCAGAGGCATGGGAAGATGAGCGGCGGGGGTGACGAAAGGGGGAGGGTGCGACACGCACAACTCGGGCTGAAGGTCCTCTGGGCACTGGCCGTCATCGGCGGGGCGGTGACGGGAGTTCTTGCGACGGCGCCGTCGGCGCAAGCGTCGGCCAGGCCGCCGACCTATTACGTCTCGCTCGGGGATTCGTACTCGGTCGGCTTCCAGCCAGGTCGCGGAGCGACGGCAGGCTTCACGGCAGTCGTGGCGAAATCGACGGGTCTGAAGCTCGTGAACTTCGGCTGCGGCGGCGCGACGACCACGTCCATCGTGTCCTCGATCGGGTGCCCGGACGTCCTGCCCCGCACCGCCGGCGCCGTGCTGTATCCAACGACGACCCAGGAGGCGGCGGCCGAGGGCTTTCTGACCGCCCACCGCGGGCACATCGGACTGATCACGGTCTCGATCGGGGGCAACGACGTCACCGCCTGCGCCACGCAGGACAACCCGATCAGTTGCGTCTCGACCGCCGTGGCGGGCATCACCAAGAACGTCACCGACTTGGCGATTGCCTTGCGGACAGCGGCAGGTGCCGGGGTCCCACTCATCGGTCTCACCTATCCTGACGTCGTTCTGGGGAGCTACGTCTACCCGAAGCAGCCGGCGCCGGCTGCCGCCGTCTCCCTGGCCAAGCTCTCGGTGGTGGCCTTCAAATCACTGATCAACCCCGCGCTCGCGAAGTCCTACGCCGCGGCCAACGGGAGTCTGGTGGATGTGACGAAGGCGACCGGCGCCTACCTTCCGCTTCGCCGAACCGTACGGTACCGCCCCTACGGCACGATCCCGGCTGCGGTCGCCAGCGTCTGCCGCCTGACGTGGTTCTGCTCACAGGGGAACATCCACGCTACAACGAAGGGCTACACCCTCATAGGGAAGCTCGTGGTCGCAAAGTTCGACGCCACGCGAGGGCATTGAACACTCATTCTGTGTGGAGCGGTATGACAGATCCACCTTCTCCCCTCAGCGAACCCGGCATCGCGGTAGGTGGCAACTCAGCAAGACCGGCAGCACCCGAAAGATCCCCCCGGCGCAGACGGGCCCGCAGTAGCAGGGAGAGCTGATCGGCTTCAGTACCAGGATCTGCGAAGAATCAGCGAGCTGTTGTCCAGAAGTTGTGCGTCCTGGGGTTCCAATGGCACTATCTCAGGCACGGCGGCGGCCTCCAGAATCATCTCTGCGGTCGATCGCCCGGCATGGGGACCTCGTGCGAATGCGGCGCAGAAGTCTAGAGCGTCCTCGGAGGAGGTCTCACGATGCAGCGGCGGTTCGTACGAGTTCTGGTGGCACTCGTCACCATGTGCTCGGTTGGGATCGTCCTCTCGGGCGCCACGGCCGATGCTGTCGGGAAGCCGGCGATCGCGAGCATGAGACCGATCACAAGCAGCGATTCCGCGGCGCGTGCCGACTCGGCCGATACCCCCTCCCCGCTGGGACCGTCCCCGGTGCATTGGCAAGGCGGACAGCGGCCGCACATCGTCGGACACGCAATCGGATCAGGGACCGAGGAGTCCCTCGAGAGTACCAACTGGTCTGGCTACATTGCCAGCGGTACGAGTGGTACGAACTTCAGCGTCGTCGGAGCCGACTGGACTGTCCCTTCGGTCGTCGCGTCAACGGCGCCGGAGTACTCGTCCCAGTGGACCGGCATCGATGGAGTACTCAGTACCGACCTGATACAAACCGGAACAGTCGAGAGTACCTCGGACGGCGCAACCTCATACGAAGCCTGGTACGAACTCCTCCCTGCCGGCGCCGTCGCGATCAACTCCCCGGTCTCTCCTGGGGACGTCATGCTTGCGACGATCACCGAAGGTGCCCCGAGCATGTGGACGATCTCGATCAAGGACCAAACGCAGAATTGGACCTACACGAATACGTTCTCGTACTCGACCGCGGGGCAAACCGCAGAATGGATCGAAGAGGCCCCGACGGTAGATGGCTCACAGTCGACGTTGGCGGACTTCGGATCCACCACTTTTTCGGCTCTCAGCTTCAGCGGTGCTGACACGTCCTCGGTCGGCTTCACCGATGTCGACATGACCAATCCGTCAGAAACGATCATCGCCTACCCGACACCTCGGACTTCGAGCGGCTTCTCCGTCCTCTACGGCACCCCCCAGCCGACCGTGACCTCCATCAGCCCGGCGTCGGGGAGCACCGCAGGCGGGGACATCGTCACGATCGAGGGCAACTATCTGTCGGGCGTGAGTGCGGTCACGTTCGGAGGAGTGGAGGCCGCGGACTACATAAACGTCGACGGCTTTCTCCTGGTGACCACTCCACCTGAAGGCGCGGGCACAGTGCCTCTGGTCGTCACGACGCCCGGAGGCTCGGTCGTCGCGGTGGACGCCTTCACCTATGTCGCACCGCCGCCGCCCGCCACGACTCCCGTGACCACCCCAGTCACGGCGCCTGTCACATCGCCCGGTACGCCCACGTCGACCCACGGCTACTGGCTCGATGGTTCCGACGGCGGGATCTTCACGTTCGGCTCAGCCCAGTTCTACGGCTCGACGGGCTCTCTCAGGCTGCAGCGTCCGATCGTCGGCATTGTCCCGACGGCAGACAAGGGCGGATACTGGCTCGAAGCTTCCGATGGTGGGATCTTCGCCTTCGGGGATTCCGGCTTCCACGGCTCCATACCCGGCCTGGGATTGCATCCCGCGGGATCGGGAAAACCCAACAGTCTCGATGCGCCGATCGTCGGCATGGTGCCTTCAGCTGACGGTGGCGGGTATTTCATGGTCGCTTCCGATGGTGGTGTTTTCGCCTTCGGCGACGCGCGCTTTGCCGGAAGCTGCCCTGGTATCGGCGGTTGTGCGGGAGCGGCAGTGGCCGTCATGCCCGACGCCAGCGGGAACGGCTATTGGCTGATCACGCGAACCGGCCACGTCTACTCCTTCGGCGACGCCCCATATTTCGGGGCACCCGGACCCCAGAGCGTTCCCGCGACCTCAGCGGTCCGCACGCCGGACGGGAAGGGCTACTGGATCCTCTTTGCGAACGGCTCTGTCGACAACTTCGGAGACGCCGGCGATTTCGGTGGCCCATCGGGACAGTTCGGCGGCCTGAATCCGGCGACCGCCATCTTCACCACGGCGGACGGAGATGGCTACTGGGTGGTTTCGGCAAACGGAGCGGTCGACAACTACGGAGATGCCTCGCATGAGGGGTCAATGGCCGGGGCGCATCTAAATGGATCGATCATCGCAGCGACGGGCTGGTAACACGCCGGAAAGCCTCCGAGGCCTCGAGGGGGTTCGAATCGTCGAGGCCAGAGGTAGCGGCACGAGGTCGCCATTGCGTCCGATACACAACGATTCGACAACAACCCTCGACTTTCGCCGCCCCGCTCCATTCAGGCGCCGACACCTCTGTTGATGGATACCTATTCCTCACTCCGTTGGCTCGAAGGGCGGGACCTCGAAGGGTTGCTGCGCGCGGGCCGGGAAGCCGCTACAGGCCTCATGGACGTCTCGAGAGTCCTCGACGACATTGAAGTCGACCTGACCTTCGCCCGCCATGCCGACAGAAGGCAGCTTCGGCAATCATCCGAACGATTAGAGAGTATTGCGCGCACCCTCATCGGTGAAACACGGGCAGGCAGTCCGGTTGGGGCGAAGCACGCGTCTGTGGTCGGCAAGGTCGCACTGGCTGCCGCCACGATATCGGTGCTCCCGTTCGCGGAGGGCGCAGGTCGCTTGGCCGGGAAAAGGTTCAAAGCGTCCTACGAACGCGCCGTGAGAAACCTGGAACGAGTCCACCAGTACGCGGAGTCCGCGCAATCCAAGACGAGGGAAGATCTGAGACTTCAGATCACCGCCTTGTTCGGACAGCTTGACGTTCTTGCCGCAGAGCTTGGCGTGGAGATGGCTGAGCGTTTTGACGTAGTACAAGTGACGAACACGCTCCAGCTTCCCCCAAGCGAGGCTTTCGATGGTCTTCGTCAGGTGATCGAGCAGGTTCCGTCCAATATCATGCAGGCTCCCGGGGAGGCGGCTCAAGATCCCACCGTGGAAGCGGCGAGCGGACTTCTGGAGAGGTTGGCCGTGATCGAATACAGAATCGCGGAGGTCTTCGCACAGATGGCCGGCGACGTTCCCTTGTAGATGTCGGCCCCCTCACTTCGGACATTACGGACCTCGTGATGCGTGACGACGTTGGCGACGCGCTTGCAATCGGCCCAACCTCACCCATGGAGGACCGCACGATCGACATCACCACGACAGGCCGGAGTTCACGACGTCCCCGACGGATCGAAATCGTCTTCTACCGGATTGAGGGTTCCATCTACCTGAGTGGGATCCCGGCACCGCGTCGCCGAGACTGGCTGGCAAATCTGAGTGCGGATCCGCACTTCACGTTCCATCTGAAGCACGGCGTCGTGGCCGACCTGCCTGCGGTCGCCACCGTGATCACCGATGAGCCAGAGCGTCGCAGGTTGCTCGCCCCGCTCGTCGACCAATTCAACGAACGTCGTGGCGACGACAGCGAGTGGCCTCGAGCCGAACTCGACGAGTGGGTCCAGGGCAGCCCGCTCGCGAGAGTCGACTTCGTCGAGGTTGATTGACGCACTCCCCCACCCTGCCCATGGAGTGACACGTGTCGCTGACGTCATCAGCGCCAGGGTTCCGACGCAGGTCGCCGCCCGGCCATGCGAGGGGGGGTTCCGGCACCATCATCGTGACGGCAGGGCACTCGGGCGGCGCCCCTTGCCCGCCTCCTGGGGCGGTTTGCGATTCTGGTAACCGGCGCTGCACCAATGGGGGTAGCATGGGGCAGCTGACCGATCTCCTGGCAATCCTGTCACCTGCAACCTTCGGCAGAAATGGCTTCCCCGTGGCGTTCCCGTTCAGCTTTACGACCCGAGACCTTCCCGACATTCACGTCGCGGCTTTCCATGGTGAGTTGGACATCGTGTCCGCCGACAGCCTCGCTGACGCCCTGGTGGAAGTGGCTGGCTCCACCCTCGTCGTCGACCTCTCGGACCTCACGTTCATGGATTGCAGCGGCATCGACGCTCTCATGCTCGCACGCAACCGCATCCTGGCCACTGGGCGGGGTCTCCTGGTCGTCACCAGACCGACCGCGATTGTCCGAAAGGCATTGGAGATCCTGGGGCTCGGTGGATGGATCGTGGAGTGGTCGCCAGACTGGAACGAATAGAGTCAGCCCGGAGGTCGGATGGCACAACCCGTAGTGCACTTCGAGGTCGTCGGAAGAGACCCAACGCGACTCCGTTGCTACTTCTCTCAGCTTTTCGGGTGGAGCTTTACGTTGCCCTCGCCCGTTGCCGAGGAGGTGTTCGCGCCGAACGAGTACGGGTTCTTGGATTCTGGTCGGTGTCGCCGGTCCCGCATAGCGAGAGCGAGGCTCCGACTACTGGGACACCTTCCGTGACGGTCGCGGACAGTCCGACTGGGTGTCGCTAGTTGCCGTCTCTTTGCTGCGAGTTCGAGCGAACGTCGCGCTGTCCGTCCTCAACGTCAAGCATGAATTCCCGTGGCGCCTCCTCCAACATCATGAGCGACTGATTCGCGCCAGGGAATGCGCGAATCAATTCGTCCAGCTTGCGCTGGGTGGCCGCCTGCTCTCGACCCTGCGTGTGCTGAATGGCGAAGACCATAATGAGGGTGATGGACGACACGGACAGCTCGAACGCCGCCACCCAGTGGTTCGGAAAGTCAAGAACTGCAATGGCGACGACCAGCGAGACAACGGCGATGGAGGCAGTAAGTGCGACCGCCGGGAGGACGCTGTAGTGCTCGATCTTGTACAGGATGCGGCTCCAAATCGGAAGCTGCGACGTCCTGTGACTTATCCGGCGTCGTTGCGAGTCCGGCTCACCACCCTCGAGACGGCTCTCCACCCACCAAGACTACAAGGACAGGGCTTTGTGACATGCGCTTGACTGTCTCGATCGCCGCGGGACCCTCAGAACATTCTGTGCATCGAGCGGTCGTCTGTTTCGAGTCACCAGAGGTCCCCCAAGTCGGTGCCACGGATGCATTCCAACCGGGTTCGCAGGGCTAGGTTGACACGTGATGGTGGACTCTGGGTTCGCGCAGGTCGTGGAGAAGTGTGACGAATGCAGGTCGACGAGAACGAGGGCCAGGCACAGGGTGGGACCGTCGAGGCCCGAGGCCCGCCGGTCTCGACCGCAGTGTCCAGTGGTACGAGCGGCTGTTCGATGTGCAGTTGTGCAGTTCTACCGGGACGAAAGCCCTAGTCCGTTTCGACGAGCTGTCTGGCTCGTCGAAGGTGACACACTCGTCCGGCTCCATGAATTCCCCGACCCGTCCGACAGCCTTCCCTTCGATGAGCGTCGAATTGGTCTGGACCATCTGTCCTTCGCCTGCAGCGGCCGAGATGAGCTCGAGGCGTGGGCGGTCCGGCTGTCAGAGCTCGGTATCGGCAATGGTGGCATCGTCGATGCGAGCTACGGCTCCGCACTCTCCTTCCGCGATCCGGACAACATCGCTTTGGAGTTCTTCACGCCCGCCCTTTAGCAGGGACTTCATTGGCTCCACCATTCCCACCTGAGCTCGTGGTCGATCGCCGTCCATGGCCATGCGGTCATCCCCGTGATCCCGCTCGAGAAGGGCCACCTACGGGTGTCCTCCACCCTCAGGGATCGTGGCGGATCAACATGACCGGACATGGCGCGTGGTGGGCGACGTAGTCGCTGACCGAACCACCGAAGAGTCGCCTCAACCAACCCTTGTGAGAGGAGCCGACGACCAGCACGTCTGCGCTGATCTCGCTGGCGACTCGGTCAATGGCAGCTCCGGCCGTTTCGTCGTCTGGAACGAGACGAACCTCCACCTCGGTTCCGAGCACTGCGGCGGTTCGATCGAGTGCGGCCTTCCCTGCGGCGGTAGCCGCTTTCCAATCCTTCTCCGCCTCTTTTTCGCTGATCACCGGGCCCTCGAAGCCTCCAGCATCCTCCTGGGGGTCCTCACGTTCGGGGATGATCGTCACGAGAATTACGTGAGCGCCGGGACGTAGCAGGTCTATGGAACGACGAGCTGCGTCGAGCGCAGTATCGGATCCATCAGTTGCCACGAGGATGTTCATATGCCCCTCCATTGATAGGCGGCGATTCGAAGGTCACTCTGCCCGGTCAACGGGTCAGATTGGACAGTCTCGCGCTCACGACCGCTACCCCGCCTAAGGCGTGCTCGCTTCTCCTGCGGCCCCGTCCGGGGGTACCGGGACTTTGATCGGACCCGCCACGCAGCGAAAGAGACACAAACCGGCTCGGGGTGCGGATTTCAGCGCGACCTTGGGGTCCTTGACGCTGCGGCGCAGGTGCTCTATGGCGTGGCCCCACTCCTGGGTTCGCCATGCGGACAAGACCGCCTTGCGTTGGGACGGCGTATTGAGGGGAGACTCGAGCGACTTCGCAAGGACGGAGTTGAAATACTTGTGGCTGACAGGATTCGTGCTTGCTTGGGTGGGATGTGCCCGGTAGTCGACGATTACCTCGTTCGCGAAGGCGAAGTCCCCAAACCGCGATGATCGGATCACGAGGTCCCAGTCCTCGAAATTCTGGAACCAGTTGTCGAAACCGCCCGCCAGTTCGAAGACGGACCGGGAAAGAAGCCATAGGCCGGGTGGGTAGACGGTGCAGGAGTGCACCAAGCTCTCGAATTTGCTCGGTCTGTCCAGCGGCACTGAATATCTCCGGAGACGTTTTGAGACAAAGCGGTCCCGACCAATCTCGATGAACGAGCCGGGCCGATAGGGTCTGCCCTGGTCGTCGATCTGGTCGCCGAGCGCGTGAGCGCCCGCACCCCCGAGAGCGCCGGCTGCTTCCACCAGCGTCTTCAATGCGTCGGTGTGCCACACGTCGTCTGCATCCGGGAAGCTCAGATATTCCGTTGGAGGCAGTTGGCGTACCCCGAGATTACGGGCCGACGAAACCCCTCCATGAGCCTGGTCGATCACCATGAATCGGTGGTCATCGGCAGTCAGGCTGCGAGCGATGTCGGCGGTCCCGTCTTCAGAGCCATCATCGACGATGCAACACGCAAAATCAGCGAATTCCTGGTCAACGACAGAAAGGATCGCCTCCGCGATATACGGCGCTGCGTTGTAAGCCGCCATCACAACTCCCACCACGGGCTGTTCTGTCATTTTCGTGAAAGTAACAGTGCAGACGGCCAGTGATCCACTGTCACGGACCTCTCCCTTGCGTGAGCAGCCCTCCCTAGTGTTCTGCAGCGGAAGACAGATCAATCCGCGTTCGTCGCGTCTGTCGACGGTCTTCCGATGGCTCGTGCTCCGGGTCACTGGATACGCAGCGGCCTGCAAGGACCCGAACGGCTGTTCGACTCCGCCCGCCGCCTCTTTGTGGAGAGGCAGCCAGTCACAGAACCGACCCAGCCAACTCGGAGCCTCACACCGGCACCCTTCTGGCGAGAAGGTCGGTACCGACGATCACGAAACCCGCAACAACCTCCGGGACGGTGCTGTCGAGACTTCGGGTCTCCTATCGATGCACTATCAGAGGGGGTGTAGAGCCATCCTCACGCGGGAATCTCTGCACCGAGCACTTCCAGAAGTATGAGGGTCGGCAGCCGAAAAGTGGCATTTCTGACCAGGGGTTTTCGTGAAGGCTTTGCAACAAGATCTTCCGGCCCTGCCAAATCGGTCACTTGACTGCCTTGATTCGACCCTACATCCCAGCGAGATAGTCGCTTCAGCCTCACTGCTATCCGCACGCATGCCCGAGCCTGCGACCAAATCGTCAGGAGGCTCCCGAGCGCTGAGCAATGCGGCGGATTTGGTTGGGGTTCCACTCACCGCCCGAGCGCGGAGTCAATCCGGAGTGCTTCAGCATCGCTGCGATGGTCCGATAGCTGTGCCCGTCGCTCCGACCAGCCTTGACGACTTCCACGATCCCGGACTCTTCAGGATTCGCCACTAACTCACCATTCACAGCTCTGTAGCCGTATGCCGGCCGGCCGGCACCGTAACCACCCCGTGCCACCTTCTGAGCCTTGCCAGCCAACATGCGACCACGGATAAGCGTCCGTTCGTACTGTGAGAATGCGCCCCTCATCTGCCGCATGAGAACGGATGTCGGATCGTCCGAATCAGTGTCCGGCTCTGTGACTGACAGCACGGTCGCCCCGATCGACTTGAGGCCTTCTCTGGTGGCTTCTTGGAGAATGAGATCACGCGCCAATCGATCGAGCTTGTGCACCACGAGTGCAGTCGCTTCGCCAGCGTCAATCCGTGCCAGGGCTTCCGCCAGTCCACGCCGCGCGTCCAGCCCATCAGATCCTGAGATCCCTTCGTCGCTGAGCATCGCCACAAGCTGAAGCTTGCGCGATCGACAGTAGGACCGGATCGCGGCTTCCTGGGCGTCAAGTCCATATCCCGGTTGAGCCCGCTCCGCTGTGCTCAACCGAAGATAACCGATGACCATTGCCGGTGGCAGCTGCGCTCCTCTCCGTTACTTTATTAGTTAATATAGTAACACAGCAGGTGGGCGAAAGGGACCCAATACCTGACGATCCAGTCGGATTTAAATAGTCAAATAGCGTTCCTGGTCGTGCAACTGGCGGTCCTGGGGTGTGTCTGCTGGACCCTTCTCGGTCCGAACGTTTGTTCACGGCGGGCCCGTGGAGCGGAGGACCGAGAGCCGCTCGACCTCACCCGGAGCGCCCCACTCCCGTACGGGGTAGCCACGGCATGACTCCAGCAAGGATCGATCGCTGTCGGCCCAGGCTTGCAGGCCCAAATTGTGGTCGTCCTGAGGGGGTGAGGTGCTCGTGACCACCATTGCCGCCGAGAAGGAGCAGCCTCCGGCCGCGGAGATCGAGCAACGACGATCAGAGGCTGGTGCGCCGAGCGCCGTCCGACGCTTTACCTTGGTGGCCGTCGGCGCGACGGTTGCTGCAGCGGTTCCTTACCTGTGGGTGCTCTTCGACCTCTTTACAGGATCGATCGATCCCCTTCGGAAGAACGTCCAGGCGACCTACCCCGGTTCGGCGATCTACGACGACCAGGCCCGAGCGCTCCTGCATGGTCACCTCAACCTGCCGAACGGCAGCATTGGCTTGGAGGCGTTTATCCACGATGGGCGGACCTACACCTACTTCGGACTCTTCCCTTCACTTATCCGGATGCCCTTCCTCGGCCTCACCCACTCGCTCGATGGGCGCCTATCGGCGCTGTCGATGCTGGCCGCATGGCTCGTCACCGCTTTTTTCTGCACCGTGCTCGCATGGCGCATCCGGACCGTCGTCCGCGGCAAGGCGGTGCTCGGTTGGGCCGAAACCGCGTCCTACGGCGTTCTCATCTTCTCGATCCTGGATGGCTCCGTGCTCGTCTCCCTGGCGTCGACCCCCTATGCATTCAACGAGGACGAGGCCTGGGGCGTAGCGCTCGCGTGCGGCAGCATCTTCACCCTTCTGGGCATGATCGAACGACCATCGTGGCGCAGGTTGGTCGCGTGTGGCGTCCTGGTTCTCCTGACCAACCTCAACCGCCCTACTACGGGCTACGCGTGCATCCTGGCGACCTTCTTGGTGGCGGCATGGTTTGCCCTCGGGCTCGCGGGACCCGAGCGGAGACGATGGGCGCTCCCGTTGCTCACGGCCGGGCTGGTCGCCATGGCAGTCGGGTGCGCAATCGACCTTGCCAAGTTCAGTGTCTTCTTCGGGTATCCCAGTTCGGAGCAGCTGCTCTACACGTACTTTCAGTTCGATCACATCAACGGAGGCAAGCACTACGGCCTGAACTTCCTGCCGAGCACACTTGACTTCTACCTCTCGCCTGGAAACCTACGTGTTAGTTCGCTGTTTCCGTACCTCACGATGCCAGCGCTTCCGTCGGGTGTGGTCGCCCACACCAGGCTGTTCAACTTGGGGAATACGGCCAGCGCGTCGGCGTCGATGCCGATGTTTTTCGTGGCAGGAGTGTGGGGCGTGATCTCGACGCTCGGACGTCACCGACCAATGGTGGTGCGCTCGTTCAGGATCCTGTTGTTGGCGGCCGCAACCACCGCGGGAGCCGTTCTCATCTACGGATCCATTTTCGAACGATTTCTCGGCGATTTCATGCCGCTCCTGGTCTTGGCCAGCACGATCGGCATCGTGGATGCGTGGCAACGGCTCGGCGGAAGGCGGCGGCTGGTACGCGTGATCCTTTTGGGCACGCTGAGTGTCCTCGCAGTCTTCGGGTTCGTGGCCAACTTTGGTATCGCCATCGCTCCACAGTTCTTCTGGACTCAGACGCAGGCGGATCATTACGTCCGGGCCGAACAAATCATGAGCAACCTCACTGGCCACCCCCTCTCTGGCGACGTGGTCCGGGGCAAGAAATTCCCCACTAAGGCACCGATCGGCCAGCTCTTCATCAAGGGTCGTTGCGAGGGTCTCTACATCGCATACGAGGCCGTGCCGTACGGCGGTGGGTACGCCGATGCCTGGTTGCCAGTCGAGCGCGCGCCCCATACACCGATATGTGACTCTCTGATCGGCGCGGCATCCGGCACTTAATGGCCCGGCTCAGCTCGGCTCACGGCTGGTCAGTCCCCTTCCCCCCGCTGCCGCGAGCCGGCATCAAGAATCCCACCCCGATCGGAGGACCTCCGGTGTGCCACGTCAGCAACCTGGTTCGTTCCTACAGTTAGCCAACTCACGAGGTAGTGCGAGCACGAAAAGGGCAAGGACACTCACGCTTCGCTCACCGAGGTGACCTGCTCCTCGTCAGCACAGGGATCGGAGAGAAACTCCGTGAATTCGGAATTCAGAATCTTGAGGCGATTGTTCGCAGTCCGAAGATAGGCGGCGTCAGCCCTATTTCGGTCCATCTCGAGAGCCAGGAATTTGCAGCGTGAAACAAATATCTGAAATCTGTCACCCAATCTCACATCTGGGCAGGGATGGGCGAACACCCACTGCTGCCATAACTGTCCCGCGTAGCGGATTCCAGCAATCGCCTCTCCGATCGCTTCGTCCTTTCCCTGTCTCCGCCGCAGCAAACGCAATGCAGTTGTCGTCGCGGCCAACAAAGAGCCAGCACAAGGTTCTGCTTCGTCAACCCATGAGCCAACCGACACTTCCGCAGTGCTCCCGCGATCTTCCCCCGATTCCTCTCCCACTGAGAACCTCTTACCTCGTAGCTCTGCCATGTTTCTCAGTTTAGAATTGACCGGCGGCGAACTGCATCTGAGATCAATGTCTTCGAGACGACAAACAGACGAGCACTGTATTTCTGCAGCGCAGCGGCGGTCAGGAGGCGGGCGAAACTGAAGCAGAGTAAGAACCGATGGTCATTCCGTTCCTTTCAGGGAGGCGCCTCACTCGTGGTAGCAGGACACCCTTGGCGCCGGGTCGGATCATCAAGCGAGACGACCTCTCATGGCTGCCGATGAAACACGCCTCAGCCAGAGACGGTGGCATCTCCACTTCGGCTGGCCAATTCTGATTCGGCATTACCGGCCAATTCTGATTCGGCATTACCGGTCAACAGCTGATCCCCGGCACCCGAGATCATGACGACCACCAACGCGAACGTCACGATCGCACCGACGACGAATACCACCTGGACCGGAATCTCGCCTGCGGGTGGCAACCAGTTGATGGATACCCCACCTTGGTAGACCTGGAGAGCCCGCTCGAATGCTGCCACCTGCGCGACGAGCAGCACAATCCCCATGACGCACGCAGAACTTGTCAAGAACCGGCGGGGTACCGGTCGCTGGCCTGGCCACTCGAAACTGGAGGCCACTAAGGGAAATCCGACCACCATGGGCAGGATGTAGCGTCCCTGAAAGTAGGTGCCCACGGCGTTGATCTTGGGAGCCTCGAGGGCGAGCGTCATGGCGAGAATGGCCAGCGCGAGAACGGGGAGTGCCCGCCGGCAGGGGCCAGAGAGCACGAGAGCCACCGCCGTGAGCGCGGTCAGGCATGCCGTCCACACGGCGATGACCCACGTCGGCGCAGGAATGTTGAGTAAGCCGAAGTCGCCGACACATTGCTCGACATAGCCGCCGGTGAGGCGCAGCGTCGTCGCCATGTTGGAGAGCAGGCCGGCGGGATGGCGTGGCGGGCCGCCGATCAAGTGAGGTGCACCATCGACGACAAGGAAGAGGGCGGCGACCGCCAGGGCGAGGGCCACGGGAATCCAAATCCTGCGCACGCTCGGGTTCCACCTTTCGCGAAGATCTCGCCAGCCCACATAGACGGCGAGGACGATCGCGATGATCAAGAGATCAAGAGGGCTAGTCGGCCGGCTCAGCGCCAGCAAGATCAGTGCGACGGCCGTCCACGCAGCGAGAGCACGCGGCACCTCTGGGTGTGTCACCACGCACAACATGCCGCACCAAGCTGCAAAGGCCGCGGCAATCTCAAGGCCACTCGAGTTCACCACCGCCATGAGGAACAGCGCCATGGGCGACAAGGCAATGAGAACTCCTATCAACAGTGTGCGACGCGGGTAGTAGCGGAGAATGAGCCAAATACCCAGAGCAACGATGGCGGCATTGAGGACGTCTCCTGCGACCCGCATTGCATAGATGGCGGCCGTGCCGGACAAGAGCAAGGACGGGACACCGACGACGACGTAGTACAAGGGGGGATAGTTGGAAAACTCGGTTGGTGCAAGCGCTGTCGTCGCGTGGCCCGGTGTACAGGCTGGCGGTTGGGTGCGGACCCAAGGATTATCGACCCAACACGGCACTCTGACCCACGAGACCGGCTGGCCGTCCAGTGGCTGCACGCGCACATCGAATTCACCACGAACGATCGCAACGGCCTGAGTGGTCTGGGCGGGCTCATCGGGAGCAAACCCGATGGGAGTGACGAAGGACCAGGCGCCGAGCATCAGTCCGACGCCCACGAAGGTCCACACGACCAGGGCGAAAGATCCCCCTCGTCGCCGACGATCACTGACTGTGTTCACGCCGTCCTGTCCCTTCGTGCGAGTCTCGCACGTGAAAGCGCGTCCCAGACGGGGAATTACTGCCCCAGAATATCAATTCCGCTCCTCCAGGGACTGTTGCGACCAAGGCCGTCGGGAGTGTTCGGCGCGACTCGGCCGAAGCACACGCTCGCACGGCTCGTGGAAGACTCGGACGAGGCTGAGACGGAGTTGTTCGTGCACGCTCTGGATCGACCCGCTCATCGCCGTCGAGAGCACCCGGCGTCGATATGGAGGCATGCTACGACGACGCCTCGGCCGCCTTCGGAGCACGCTCCGAGAACCCTGAGTGCCCGTCTTTGCCGTTTAGTCAACTGTTAGTTGACTTGTCACTACTTGTTGACACAATGAAGTCATGAAGCGAGAACAGGTAGACAAGTTGCGCTGGAGAAGGTGCCGAAGGTCTCGTAGTCAAGAGCTGCGAACGGACGACGAAACCGACTGCTGAAGCCGTCCCTCACCACTGAGCTTGCCTCGTAGGTACTGCTCGATACGTGAGCATCCGAGTGAACCCATCTCTCGTCGTCTCTAAGGGCAACGACGTTCCAGATTCCAGACTTTGTGCAGGTGTCGACCGTCAAGTACAACCCCAACGCCGGCTTTTCTACAAACGAGGCCACCTGGACCCTGAAGCCACCCGGCTAGAAGCGCTCGACGTACTCAATCAGATCCGCGGCCGACCAAACCTCGATGACGTGCTCGCGCGCTTGGTTTGTGAGACGGCGGTGATCTGTCACCAGTACGGCGCCCTCCGCTTCGGCGGTCGTCGCAATCAGAGCGTCGTTCGTATGATTACCCTCCGGGGACCGTACCGCTTCGATCCTTCCGGGCTCTCCGAATCGGGCCATGCCCAGTTTCGACGTTCCGAGCACGATGCCAGACGTCATCTCTACGACAGCGGGAATCGCAAAGATAGCGTTTCGCTTCGCTTCGTCGGGGATCCTCAATAGCTCGTCGTGCTGAATGTGAGTCATAAGTAACTCGATACGACCGCGCTCACATGCGTCAATAGACATCTGTTGGCGCTCGGGCGTTGCGACGAACTGGTCGTCGGCGTTGGAGTCGGGCACAAAGCGCTTAGCGCCAACGGCGGTGAAGCAGGCGTACGTGGAGCAGCTCGAACAGGACTACCCGTCGGCATCGGTCTTCCCGAAAGGAGATCTCGTCAACCTCGGAACCGACTTGGCGAACGGCCTCTCTGTCCAGCACGAGGCGCTTGCGATGGGGAGGAGCAAAGCGCCGCTGATGTAGTCTCCGCCGTGCTCGTGGACGGCACCCACTACTTCTGTCCGTCCGAGACGGCCAAGGTGAAGAAGTTCATCGGGTTGGGCTAGAGCCCGAATCGAGTTTGCTCCCCCGACTGCTCCCCCACCGGGTTACTCACCGTGCCGGAGCCTAGAAAACACCCTCTCACCTGGTGGGCCGTACAGGACTTGAACCTGTGACCCCTTGCGTGTCATGCAAGTGCGCTACCAGACTGCGCCAACGGCCCGTGAGGAACCACCTTACCACCGCGTCAATTCGGTCCCGGGCTGCCACACCACCACGCCAGGGCAAACCCGAGGGATCCTCAATACAATTGGCCCCGTGACCCCCACCGAGCGCACTTTTCACGAGAGAACGACCGTGGACCCGCTGCCCCACCTCGAAGACCACATCGCGCGCATCGCCGAGGAGGGCTACACCGTTCTCCCCGATGCCATCGAACCGGATCTGGTGGATGAAATCGACGAGGCACTTCTCAAACTGGAGCACGACCTGGGGACCGTCCCGTCCGACAACCTGTTCGAGGGAGCGCGGACCCTGCGGGTGTACAACCTGCTCGTCCACGGCGCCATCTTCGAGAAGATCCCCGTGCACCCCAACGTGCTTCCCGTGGTGGAAGCGGTGCTCGATCCCGGCCTCTTGATCTCGTCGCTTTCCTCCATCGCGATCGGGCCCGACGAGCAGGCCCAGCCGATCCACGCCGACGACCAACTCATCCCGCTCACCCGACCGCACGTGCCGATCATCTGCAACACCATGTGGGCCGTCACCGATTTCACCGAAGAGAACGGGGCCACCCGCCTCATCCCGGGAAGCCATCTCCTCGACGAGGCTCCGAACCCGCTCGAGCACTACGAGACCATCCCCGCCGAGATGCCCAAGGGCAGCGTCCTGGTCTGGGTCGGGAGCCTCTGGCACGGCGGCGGCGCCAACCAAACGAGCACCCGGCGGGTAGGCATCGCCATGAACTATTGCGCCGGCTACATACGACAGCAGGAGAACCAGCAATTGGGAGTCCCGCCCGCCCTGGTCAAGACCTTTTCCCACCGTCTGCAGGAGCTGATCGGCTACTCGGTCTACAACGGCCTCATCGGCCACATCGACAAGAAGCATCCGGCCCAGGTCGTCCTCGCCGAGGACGAGGGCGTCGACATGGTCTGGGACCTCCTGAAGACCTGATCGGGCTCAGGCCGCCGGCAGCACCACCGGGGCGACGGGCCACATGTAGTCGCGCGGGTCGGTGGGAATCATCCCCTCGGCAATCCGCCAAGAGTCGTAACTCTCCGTCCACTCCCGGTGCCAGTCGATCTGGTCGCGGTGGAGCCGGGCGAGATCGCACCTCCACAGCGCGTCGTAGCGCAGAGCGAGGGCGAAGAGGACCTCGATGGAGGCGGTCGCGTCCGCCGAGGCATCGTGCGCGTTCCCGATCTCGATCCCGTACAGCGCGCAGAGGTCGACGAGCGTGCGCCTGCCCTTGCGATCAGGATCGAAGTGGCGGTCGATGACGACGGCGTCGAGCACCGGCCCGCACCATCCCCGCTCGACGGGACCCCAGCCGCAGAGATCGCGTGCCTGCGTTTCGAGAATGGTCAAGTCGTAGTCGAGCTTCATGCCGGCCAGGGGAACACCGCGCGCCGAAGCGGCCACCACAGCGTCGGAAACCAGGGAGATCGCCTCTCGGAGTGGCATGCCCTCGTCCCGCGCCCGCTCCGTCGAGATGCCGTGGACGGCCGTCGCCTCCGGCGGGATCTCACGGCCGGGGTCGATGAGACCGGACCAACTCCTGACCACAACGCCCTCCACCACGGACACCAGCGCGTAGGAAACCGGAACGTCGTTGAAGCGGTCGATCCCCGTCGTCTCGAAGTCGAGCCCGAGCAACTCGCCCGTCGGCCACGCACCCACGAGATGGAGCATTGCAGCGGGCTGTGACACGGCTGCGGATGCTCTCCGTACCGCGCCAGAACGGTCCGAGCCCGGCCGACCGGCCCCTCGGCAGTCCCCGTTGCTACGGTCATCCCGATGACCCGCACGGTCCGTCCCCGCGAAGCGTTGTGCCCTCGTGGTCTCCGCCGCGGTGCTTTCCATGCTGGGCGCCATGGCCGCGGCGATCGCTGCCCGTCATTCCGCTGCCCGCCTCGGGGGCCTCGCCGAGCGCGACCGCCGGCGCCGACCCGGCGGCCCTTGTCCATCCGCTCGACGGCACAGGGACCGGACCCGTCAGCCCGGGCACGGTGGGCCAGTTCCCCGGAGCGGACGTCCCCTTCGGCATGATCCAGTGGAGCCCCGACACCAGCCCGAACGCGGTGCAGGCCGGCGGGGGCTACTCCTACGGCGACTCCGAGATCAACGGCTTCAGCCTGACCCACCTGAGCGGAACGGGTTGCCCGTCGTATCAGGACGTCCCGATACTGCCCACCGAGGGCGCCATCAACTCTCCCGCCACGACAGTCGCCAGCTTCTCGCACCAAAACGAACATGCCTCTCCGGGCCTCTATCGAGGTTGAGCTCGGACAGCAGGCCCCCATCTCCGTCTCGCTCGCGGTCACCACACGCTCAGGCATCTCGAGCTTCGCCTTCCCGCCGGGAACCGAATCCAACGTCCTGTTCAAGGTGGCGGACAGCAGTCAACCCGGTCACCGCAGCAAGCGTGCACGTGTTGGGCCACGACGAGGTCGAGGGCCAGGTGTCGAGCGGGCAATTCTGCGGGACCGGCACCCCCTACACCCTCCACTTCGTCGCACTCTTCGACCGGGCGTTCTCGTCGGCCGGGACGTGGGGCGCCGCCGGCATCTTCCGCGGGAACAACCACATGTACCGGCACCAGTTGCGGCTCCTACGTCACGTTCGACACGACAAAGGATCGCAACGTGCTGATGAAGGTCGGCATCTCCTTCGTCAGCACGCAGGACGCGATGCAGAATCTCGTGTCCGAGGATCCGGGCTGGTCGTTGCAACGGGATCAGCACGCAGGCGCACAATCGCTGGAACGCCCTCCTCGGTCGCATCGCCGTTCACGGTGGCACCGCGGCGCCAGCAGCACATCTTCTACACGGCGTTGTACCACTCGCTCCTCTTTCCGAACGTCGTCTCCGACGTCTCCGGCCGCTACGAAGGGAGCGACGGCAAGGTCCATACGGCCGACAGCCGCGAGGTGTACGCCAACTTCTCCGAGTGGGACATCTACCGCAGCGAGGTGCAACTCGAGTCCCTGCTCGATCCGCACGCGGTCGGTGACATGGTCCAGTCGCTCCTCGACGACGCGCAACAGACGGGTTGGCTTCCCAAGTGGGCCATTGTCGGCGGCGACGAGTCGCAGATGAACGGCGACTCGGCCGACCCGATCATCGCCGATGCCTTGGCCATGGGTGTCCACAATTTCGACGTCGGCTTGGCTCTCAAGTACATGGTCAAGGGGGCGACACAGAACGAGACCGCCCACGGCCTCGAGATCGAGCGGCAATACCTGAGCCAGTATCTGTCCCAGCACTACGTCAATGCGGCATCGCTCGACCTGACGTCCATCGACTACTCGATCGGCGGCTCCGTCACCCTCGAATACGCCATCGACGACTTCTCCATCGCCCAGGTCGCAACGGCGGAGCACGACCCGTCTTTGGCCTCGACCATGAGCCGGCGCGCCGCCAACTGGGAGTACGAGTTCAATCCCGCCACCGGCTACATCCAGGCCCGCGGCGCCGACGGCAGCTTCCCTCCCGGCGACGCCTTCGAGGCGTCCCAGCTCGAACCGGGCGGACAGCTGGGTTTCGAAGAGGGCAACGCGGTGCAGTACACCTGGTCCGTCCCGCAGGACCTCGGTGCGCTGGCATCGCTCATGGGGGGCGACGCCGCCGCCGCCGACAAGCTCGAGACGTTCATGAGCTCCCTCAACGCGAGCCGCGACAGCCCCCGAGGACTGGTCCGGCAACGAGCCCGGCGAGTGGGCGCCATGGGAGTTCGACTATTTCGGAGCGCCCGACCAGACCCAGCGCTTCGTGCGCGCCATCGCGGACAGCGAGTACGCCGATGCCCCGGTGGACGAACCGGGGAACGACGACCTGGGCGCCCTGGCCTCGTGGTACGTGTGGGCAGCACTGGGGCTGTTCCCCGTGACCCCGGGCGAGGCGAACCTCGCGCTCGCCAGCCCACTCTTCCCTTCCGTGACCATCACGCTCCCGGACGGTCGACGCCTCGTCGAAACGGCCCCGGGCGCGAGCCCCTCACGCCCCTACGTCCACGAGCTGACGGTCTCGGGCCTGACCCGACCCAGCCGCCGCCACGCCGGCGTGCACCGGCGCGCGGGGGAGCAGCGTCCCCTCCGGGACCTGGGACATGCCCTGGCTGCCCGCCTCCGTCCTGCGGGCCGGTGGGACCCTGCACTACACCCTCTCGGCCAAGCCCGACCCCACCTGGGGCTCGTCACCGGGCGCCAGCCCCCCCTCCTTCGGTGCCGAGCCAACTCCCGGCCGTCGGGTTCTCACTGCCGAGCGGTGCGACGACCGTGACGGCCGGGCAGCCGAAGACGATCACGATCGGCTGGCCCCGGCCGGGGATCAGGCCACGACGGTCCATTGGCAGGCGGAGCCGGATCCGGGCGGGCTGGCGGTGACGCCGTCATCGGGAACCCTCACCCTGGCGCCGGCCAGCTGCACTCCGACTGCGCCCGCCAGCCAGGCTGTCAGCATCACCGCTCCCGTCACCGCCACGGGCTCCGCCTCGCTGCGGCTGAACCTCAGCACCGCCGGCGGCCTCACACTCCCGCCCATCGTCATCGACGTGCAGGTGCAGCCCTGAGATCTGGCTCGCTCAGCGCGGGCGCGGCTGACGGAAGCCCTCGATTCACCAGGCCTTGAGCGTCTCCGAGTGGAAATCGATGATGGCCAGCAGATCGCCGAGCCGGCCGAACACCGCCTCGATGTCGGCGGCGGAATTGGTCAGGGCCATCTCGGCGGTGAATGCGACCTCTGCGCAGGTGCTGAGCATCAGGCCCACGCGTGCTCCGACCTCCCGGTCCGGGCAGGGGTTTCCCGCCATCCACGTCATCGCTTCCCTGGTGGCTGCTTCGAGCTCGTCGGCCGCCGCCAGCATGGTGACGTGGTTCATGCTCATCGCTGCCGAGAATCGTGTCTCGGCGTTGGTCACCCGGCGAAGGTCAGCCCCCGCCTTCAGGAGCCACTGTTGCGTTTCTAGTTCTTGGTCCATGACGATCTCTCGAAGGGTAAGGATCAGAGGCGCACCACCGTGGTACGCCGGAACGGCCCCTCCAGCGATTCTGGCGAGCGCATGCGACGATCCATAGGGCCGTTCGTACCGTGGCCCGACAACCCCCCGACAACTCCACGGGCCCCGATGACCATGCCCCGATTCCGCGTCCGCTCCGAGCTCCCCGATCGGGCCTGCGGGGTCAAGATCGCTCCATGGAGCTCGGACCAGGGAGCTCGGACCAGGGAGCAACCATTCGCCGGTCCGACGTGACGGCCCGACGTCCGCACCCGTGACCTGACCCAATAGTCTGAGGTCACGTTCTATTACGGTCACGGTTCCTGGCTCTTCCTGGTCGTCTTCGTCGCGTTCTTCGTGATGCGGATCCTCCCGGCGCGGCGGCACCGGCAGCGGCGGCAGCCCAGGGATCCCGGCCCCGGCGAGCTCGTTCACCGACGCCACAACCCGGCATCAAGCCTCTGATGCCGTCGACGCGTCATCGGGCAAGGTCACCTTCACCGGGATCGCCCCCGGTTGGCTCATCGACCCCACGGGCCGGCACGAACACCGGTACTGGTCGGGATCTGAATGGACCGAGCACGTGACCGACGGCGGTGTCCCGGGCACCGACCCGCCCCCGCCCCGCGCCGATCCTGCGGCATCCTCGTAGACAACCCGAGGGCCGGGCCGGGCTCGAGTCCTGTCTCGAGGCCTGGCCGACCTCGAGGGGTAACGGTCACACACATTTGGCCGGGGCCACACGCTCTGGTCGCCATCCGATAAGACGGTCCAGCTACTTTCGGTCAGACGACGCGATTCGGCCGGCGCTCCCATTCTGGGAAAAGGCGCCGGCCGGGTCGCGTCCCGGCACCTTCTCATGCGCTCACCCCCGGTGTCCGACAAATGCCATACGTCCGCAATGCATTTCATACAAAGGTCTTACGGAGTGCGTTTAGCGTTTTGCCCACTGCCGTCCGAATCGGAACCGGTCTGGCATGACGACGCGCATCGGCCCCGCTATGGCATAGCGGGGCCGATGCGCGTCGTCATACAGAATTAGAGGCGGCGGGCGGAATCGAACCGCCGTACGGGGCTTTGCAGGCCCCTGCCTAAACCACTCGGCCACGCCGCCGCGTCTTCGCACGAACGGGCGGCCAGCCTAACGGGCTGCGTTCCCCGCCCTCGGCCTCGATCCCCACGCGGGTCCGGGCCGGACCTTCCCTAGTGCCGGAAGCGGGAGACCAGCCAGAACACGGCTGCTATGAGGGCGATCACGACGGCGATCTTCACGAAGAAGAAGATCACCCCGGCGAGACTGCTGAGAATCCAAAAGGCGACAATGATCCCGACCACGGCCACCGCCGTCATGGCGACGGCATGGGTGAAGGTCATGGGACTCTTGTCCTGCCTGCGTTCCACGTCTTTGCTCACAGACCCAATGCTACGTTCCCGCCATGGTCGCCGAGACGTCACTCCGTGATCGGCGCAGCAGGCTGCTGGCCGAGCCGGGGCTCCGTGGCCAGGAATTTTGTCGCCGATATGCCGCTGAGGCGGACGCTTGGCTCTCCGGCCTGGCCGAACGGGCCGCCGGAGATGTCAAACGACACCTCGCCCTCGTGGCCGTGGGGGGCTACGGCCGGAGCTCGCTCTGCCCCTACAGCGACCTCGATGTGGTGCTCGTCCACACCGCCCACCGGGACATCGGGAAGGTCGCCGATGCCATCTGGTACCCGGTCTGGGACCAGGGGGTCCACCTCGACCACTCGGTCCGGCGTCCCTCCGAGGTCCTCAGTGCGGCGGCCGAGGACGTCCGAGTGGCGCTCGGCCTGCTCGACGGCCGGCTCGTCTGGGGCGAGGCCAAGGTCGCTGAGCCGCTCCTCGAGAAGGCCCGCGCCGCGTGGCGCGACCGGCTGGGCGGCCGGTACCTCCCGCTGCTCCAGCAGCAGATGGCCGAACGCCGTGCCACAGCCGGTGACGTGGCGTTCCTCCTGGAGCCCGACCTCAAGGAGAGCCACGGCGGGCTGCGCGACGTCAGCGTGCTGCGCGCCATCTCGGCCTTCGCCCCGCTCCTGGCCGATTACGCGGACCTCGACTCCCTCGACGGCGCCACGGCCCTCCTCACCGACATCCGCGTCGAACTGCACCGTCTGGCTCAGCGCGAGCACGACAAGCTCCTCCTGCAGGACCAGGACCAGGTGGCAGCGGCCCTCGGTTTCGTCGATGCCGACGCACTGATGCTGGCCGTGTCGACCGCGGGCCGGCAGATCGCCTGGGTCAGCGACGACGTGTGGCGCAGGCGCCGCCTGTGGGACCCGTCCCCGCCGCCGAAACGGCGCTTTCGTCGCAATGCGTCCGAACACGCCACACCTCCGACACCCGTGGATCTGGGGCCCGATCTCGTCGAGGTCGACGGCGAGATCGCCCTGACGTCGCTGGCCCCGGTCTCCGACGATGCCTCGCTGCCTTTGCGTCTGGCCGCCACCGCAGCCGAGCTGGACCGTCCCATCGCCAAGGGGTCCCTGCACCGCCTGGCCGACCGCATGCCACCACCGGGCGACCCATGGACGGACGAGACACGCGCCGCCCTGGTCTCGCTGCTCGCCCTCGGTCGCCCCGCCATTGACAAGATCGAGTCCCTCGATCAGCACGGTCTGCTGGTGCGGCTGATCCCGGAGTGGGCGGCCGTCCGCAACAAGCCCCAGCGCAACGCCTACCACACCTACACCGTCGACCGTCATCTACTGGAAGCCGCCGCGCTGGCCGCCGAGCTCACCGACACCGTCGAGCGGCCGGACCTCCTCCTCGTGGGCACCCTCCTGCACGACATCGGCAAGGGATTCCCGGGCGATCACACCACTGTCGGCATCGAGGTCGTCGACCGCATCACCACACGCATGGGGTTTGCGCCGGCCGACGTCGCCGTGCTGGTCGACCTCGTTCGTCAGCACCTCCTGCTGCCGGATACCGCTACCCGGCGTGACCTCGACGATCCCACCACCATCGCCCGCGTCGCACAGGCCGTCGGCAACAGGCTGACACTGCACCTGCTCGCCGCACTGACCGAGGCGGACAGCAGGGCGACCGGTCCATCCGCCTGGGGCGCCTGGAAGGCCGGCCTCGTCGCCGACCTCGTCGAGCGCACCGACCGCGTGCTCCAGGGAGAACCAGAGCCGACGGCGCCGGACCGCATCGTGGCATCGAACCGGGAGCTGATGACCGAGGTGCGCGCATCAGGACTCCCGTCGGTCTCGCTGCAACCGCCCCACGTCATCGTGGCGGCACCGGACCGGCCCGGCCTGTTCTCCTCCGTAGCGGGTGCCCTCGCCCTCAACGGCATGGACGTGCGCGCCGCCAACGTCGGCGGCGAGAACGGGGTGGCGGTCGAGGTCTTCACCGTCGAAGTCGCCCGGGGGACGTGGCCCGACACCGCCAAACTGCGCGAGGACCTCGCCGCTGTCCTGTCGGATCGCCTCGCGCTCGGAGAGCGGCTCTCCGAGCGCGAGCGCATCTACCCGCTCCGCCGCGGCTCGGCGGCCCACCTGCCCCGAAGCGACATCAAGGTCGACAACGAGGCCTCCGACACCGCCACCGTCCTGGAGATTCGGGCGCTGGACGAGATCGGCATGCTGCACCGCATCACCCGAGCCCTCTTCGATGCGGGCCTCGATGTGGTCTCCGCGCGGGTCTCCACGCTGGGCGAAATGGTCGTTGACGCCTTCTACGTTCGAGATTCCTCAGGATCCAAGGTCACCGACGTCATCCGGCTCTCAGAGATCACACAGAAAATTGCGGCTGAATTGGGACTTTAGGCCTGAAGTTTCCCTTGTAGAATCCCCTGGTCATGTCTGGCGAACACGTGCGAAGCAAAGGCGGCAAACGGAGGTGGCTCATCGTCACCGCGTGCGTGGTGATGCTGGCCGTCGCGGCCGGTGGCGTTGTGGTCGTCGACCGGATGCACAGCAATCAGGCCGCCGCCACGTCGGCCTCCCCGCCTCCCGCCCTCACCGTCTCGTCAGTCTCGCCGACGGGAACCAGCGTCGCCGCCGGCTCCACCATCACGGTGCAGTTCTCGACCGACCTCGCACCCAACAGCCCGCTGCCGACACTCAGCCCGCCTGTGGCTGGCAGCTGGGCGGTGCTGTCGCCGTCGTTGCTCGAATACCAAGCGACAGGTCCGCTCGTGCCCGGTGCGACCGAAACGGTCACTGTCCCCGGCGGGGCTTCCGGCGTGATCGGCTCAGAAGGTCAGCGCCTGGCGCAGTCGGTCACGTCGCAGTTCACCGTGGCTCCTGGTTCGATCCTTCGCCTCCAGCAGCTCCTGGCTGAGCTCGGGTACCTCCCATTGACGTTCACACCGGCCTCGCCGCTGACCTCGCCGACCCAGGAGGGCAACGACCAGGTCGGATCGTTCAGCTGGCGGTGGGCGAATCAGCCACTCGCCCTCGAGACGCTGTGGACTCCCGGTGTGAGCAACGTCATCACGACGGGTGCGGTCATGAATTTCGAGGACCAGAACGGCCTGAAGACCGACGGCGTCGCCGGCCCGCAGGTGTGGACCGACCTTCTCGCGGACGTGCAGAGCGGGAAGGGCGACGCAAACGCGTGGAACTACGTCCTCGTCAGTCAGTCGCTGCCCGAGTCGGCGACGGTCTACTCAAACGGCGCCGTCGTCTACAGCACACCCGTCAACACAGGAGTCGCCGGGGCGACGACGGCAAACGGCACATTCCCCGTCTACGCCCGGTACACGGTGACCACCATGTCCGGCACCAATCCGGACGGCTCCCACTACGTGGATCCAGGCATCAAGTGGGTGAGCTACTTCAACGGGGGTGATGCCCTCCACGGTTTCGTACGGGGCTCGTACGGCTTCCCCCAGAGCGACGGATGCGTCGAGATGCCCATTGCCAACGCCGCAGTTGTGTTCCCGTTGACACCGCTGGGGACCCTCGTCACGGTCCAGCCCTAAGAGGCGAACAGGGCTCCGCCTCCGCGCGCCCTAATGTCTGTGTTCGATGTCTACGTTACGACGGGTCGTCGACATCATCGGGCGGGTCCTTATCGGGCTGGGCGTGTTGTTGCTCCTGTTCACGGCTTACCAGATCTGGGGCACCTCGGTGCAGGAGGCCCACATACAATCCGGCTTGCGTACGCAGCTCCAGCAGGAGACGAACAGCGATGCGGTACGCCGCGCCCTCGCTGAGGAATCGGCGCTCGACAAGCTCCCGACCGGACCTGCCGTCCCGGCCCCCTCCACGACCGCCCCGGCCGAGGGCGACCCCATCGGTGACATCCGCATCCCGATCATCGGCATCAACCAGGTAGTGGTCGAGGGGACCAATACGCCCGACCTCCGCAAGGGGCCGGGGCACTACACCGGCACGCCCCTGCCGGGCCAGTCCGGCAACGTCGCCATCGCCGGCCACCGGACCACCTACGGTCATCCCTTCTACAACCTCGATTCGGTGAAGGTCGGCGACCCGATCGTCCTCACCACACTGCAGGGGATCTTCGTCTACGACGCCACCAAGAGCTTCGTCGTCTCTCCCAGCGACAGTTCGGTGGTCGACAACGTTTTCGCCGACCAGCTCACGCTCACGACTTGCAATCCGCGCTTCAGCGCCACGAGCCGCCTGGTCGTCCAGGCCAAGCTTGCGCACTCCCAACTCTTCCGCGAATTCCGGTTTGGCCGAGCGCCCCCTCCACTCGGACCCGAAGAGCCAAAGCCTGGCCGGCGACTCTGACGCGTCGTTCACCAGCACTCTCTTCTGGGGTTTCGTGACTGTCGTGGTCGTCACTGGGATCTTCCTCGCCGCCTGGCGCTTCCGACGCCAGCGCTGGGTGATTTACGGGGTCGGTGCCGTGGGCACGCTCGTGTTGCTCTGGTTCTTCTTCGGCGCCATCAGCCCGCTGCTCCCCGCCAGCTTCTAACCGCCGTGCTCGTCGAGGAGCCACTGGCCGACCACTTCCGGGGCTTCGCCGCGGTGGTCGAGCGAGACGGCGGCACCACCTACCCCGCCATCTGCCGCTCGGTTGCCGACGATGACGACCTGCTGTCGCTCCTCTCCGGCGCGCCACTCCCCCAGCGGCGTCCCCTGTTGCTCCTGGCGGCGGTGCACTTCCTTCTGCTCTCGGGCGACCGAGCACCCGTTGGCGGCCTTCTACGACACGGTGGCCATCGTGCGGGGCATCCCGTCCGGCCCGCGGCCCAGTGATGATGTGGCTGCCGCCTTTGCGGATTTCTGCCACCTGCACCGCGCCGAGCTCGAGCGGCTGATCGCCACCCGCTCGACCCAGACCAACGAGGTCGGACGCTGCTCGGCCCTCCTGCCCGGCCTCTGTCTCATCGCGTCGCTGTACGAATGGCACGAGCCACTGTCCCTGCTCGACCTCGGCACCTCGGCGGGACTCAACCTGCTCTTCGACGACTACGCGTACACCTATCGGGCTGCCGAGGGCGGTGCGGTCCGCACCGCCGGGGCACTCGACTCAGCAGTCGCTCTCGAGTGTTCCGTGCGGGACGACGTGACGCGCCTGCCCGATCTCCGCCTGCCTGTCATGGCCGAGCGGGTCGGGCTCGATCTCTCGCCCGTCGACCCGTTCTCCGACGACGAAGCTCTCTGGCTTTTGGCCTGCCAGTGGCCCGACAACCCGGCGCGCTTCGGTCGCCTGCGCGCTGCGCTGGCCAACGTGCGGGCAGCTGCGCACCCGCCGCGGCTCGAGCGCGGCGACATGCTGACGGACCTGCCCCGGGTTGTCGCATCCATGCCCGGCGCCGGGCCGCTGGTTGTGTTCCATTCCTGGGTCGCCGCCTATCTCAGCGACCGGGAGCAGCTGTCTCTGACCGAACAGGTCGCCGCGCTCGACGCACACCGCCCCGTCCATCACCTCTACTGCGAGAGCCCCTTCGAGACACCTGGCCTTCCCACCCCGCCGTCACCGGTGCCGCGGCGAGGGGCCGGATCTGGCCACCACGCTCGTCCACGTCGGGCCCGGAGGACGACCCGCCGTGCGCCTGGCCGACACCCACCCACACGGGTACTGGATCCGTTGGTGGCCTGAAGGTACCTCCTGATCATGCCCCCTGGTTCGCCGGCTAATCGTCCGGCCCCCAGGGCGCATCGCGGCGCGCCGGCACCTGGATGCCCTCCTCCGTGACCATGGAGGCCGCGCCCACTGCGCCCCGCCCGAAGCGGTCGCGGATGGCGTCGACCGCCGCCGTGGCGTCCTGCCAGGACTGCTCGCGCGCCGTCGCACTCTCGTTGTCCTCCTGGAGCCCGTCCCCGAGATCGAATGAGAGCTGATCCACGCCACCGGGAGCCAGCCCCGAGGCGCTCACGCCGAGAAGACGGATCCCCTCGCCCGGATCGACGCCGGCCAGCAACGCCGCAGCCACCTGCCCGATGGCCCCGCCCGTGGTGATGGGACGCTCCATGGTGTGAGATCGCGACACCAGCGACAGGTCCTTGAACTTGATCTTGACCGTGATCGTCCGGGCAGAGCTCGCGGCGCCGCGCAGCATGGTCGCGACCGACTCGGACATCCGCAGCACGTGGCGCTCGAGCTCGTGCGCGCCGACGAGGTCCTGGCTGAAGGTCTCCTCGTGCCCGATCGACTTGTTGGGCCGGTTCGGGTTGACCGGATCGGGGTCCTCGCCGCGGGACAGAGCAGCCAGGTGGGCGCCGCTGGACTTGCCGAGGCGACGCACCACTGTGTCGAGAGGCAGCGCCGCCAGGTCCCCCACCGTGCGGACCCCAAGATCATGGAGGCGCGTCGCCGTGGCGGGACCCACACCCCACAATGCCTCGACGGCATGGCCGTGCAGGAACTCGAGCTCGTCGGCCGGCTCCACGAGGAATACTCCGTGGCCCGGCTCGAGTCCGGCTCGGCTGGCCCGCGGCTTGGCTGCCCGCGAGGCGAGCTTGGCGATCATTTTGGAGCGTCCGATGCCGACCGCACAGTCCAGATGCAGCTGCTCGCGGACCCGGCGGCGTAGTCCTTGCGCGATGTCGACTGGTGACCCGAGCAGGCGCGTCGCACCCGCGACGTCCACGAACGCCTCGTCGAGCCCGATCGGCTCGACCATCGGTGTGATGTCGGCCAGGACCTTGTGCAACTCTGCACTGACCTCCGCGTACCGGCTATGGCGTCCGGACAAGAAGATGGCCTCAGGACAAAGTTGGCGGGCCCGCACGGACGGCATGGCCGAGTGCACCCCGTACCTGCGTGCCTCGTACGTGCACGAAGCGACGACTCCACGCGCCCCCGCCCCACCCACGATGACAGGCTTCCCGGCGAGGGTGGGATCATCGAGCACCTCGACCGACGCAAAGAACGCGTCCATATCGACGTGCAAAATGGTGGGGAAGGCTGGTCGCTCAGTCACCAAGGGTCAACCGGCGGAACCCCTCGGCGTAGGCGACGCCGGCCCGTCGGCCCTCCTCGGCAGCACGGCGCCGCACCGCCTCGCCGGCCCAGCCGCCCTGCCCGGCGAATTGGGTCCGATGGCACTCGACCGCGGACGCTTTGATCTCGACGGTGTCGGAGATGTCCACCCATTCGTCGGGCTCGAGGGTGGCCGAGAGGAGCACCGTGGGCACCTGGTGCGGGGGCCCGGCGCCGGGGAAATAGTGCGGCAACGCTGCGGCCGGCGCCACCGCGTCGAGCAACGCCGCCCCGGCGATCCGGTGGTCCCGATGGTTGAAGTAGTCCCGTCCGAAGAACACGGCGGTGGGGTCGTGGCCGCAGACGACCTCGGGGCGGAAGGCGCGCACCCGCTCCACCAGGGTGCGCCGGAAGTCGTCGGAATCGGTGAGCTCGCCGTCGGGGAAGCCGAGGTTCTCCACGCTGGTCAGGCCGATCAGCGCAGACGACGACTCGAGCTCGGCGGTGCGCTCGGCGGCCAACTCTCCAGGATCGACAGCGGGGTCCGCCGTCCCCTTGCCACCGTCGGTGCACACGACCAGATGCACCGCACCGCCCGCCTTGGCCCAGCGTGCGAGCGTGCCGCCGCAGGCGACATCGGCATCGTCCGGGTGGGCGTAGACGGCCAGGACGATGCCGGGCGTCTCGTCCATCACTTCCGCTTCGGCTCCGTCGTCTTGGTCAACAGCCCCGCCTCGCGTTGGAAGTCGCCGGCCTCCTCGAACCCCTTGTAGACGCTGGCGAAACGGAGGTACGCCACGTCGTCGAGGCTCTGCAGGCGCTCCAGCACCGCGACCCCGACCTGCTGGCTCGTCGCCTCGGTCGTCGCCGCCCGCAACGCGTCCTCCACCTCTTGGGCCAGCTCCTCCATCTGCTCGGGCGTGACGGGACGGTTCTTGGTTGCCGAGCGCACGCCCTCGACGACTTTGGCCCGGTCGAAGGGCTCACGCAGGCCGCTGCGCTTCACCACCCATAGCGGGACCTCTTCGACCCGCTCGAACGTCGTGAAGCGGCGCTCGCAACCAAGGCATTCACGGCGCCGGCGGATGGCGCCGCCCTCTTCGGCCTGGCGTGAATCCACCACGCGGTCGTCATCGACACCGCACCAAGGACACCGCACACCGCCGACGATAGTCAGGGAATGAAGATGTGCTCCCCCGGAACGACCAGGCCCGTCCCGGTCTCGTGGATGAGCTGGTCCGTCAGCGAGGCGCCGTGCGCCGGGTCGGCTCGGGTCGCTATGGAAGCCAGCGTGTCACCCGCCTTGACGATGTACTCCTGACCCTGGGCCGGTGCCGCCTGGGCCAGGGTGCTTCCGCCGAACGCGCGGATGGGCAGGGCCAGGAGGACCAAGAGGGTCACGACGACCGCGGCGAGGACGACCCGGCGGCGGCGCACCCGGGGCGACGTCCCGGTCCGTGGCCCTGGGTCGGGTACGACGTACAGCTCAGGGCGGTACGTCTCGAAATCAAGCTCATATGCGACCGACATGGCGTCTCCCTCTTTCGAACACCTGTTCGCTTTCGCAAAGATTCCACCACGAACACCTGTTCGTGTCAACACCTTTGTCGAACAGCTGTTCGCACCCTACGGAGGGGGTGTGACACACCGACGTGTTCCGATTGGACATTCCCGATAGAATTAGTCAGGATTACCGCTCCATCCCAGTACTCCCGATCCGCCAAGGGGAACCCCTATGACAACCACCACCTCCGCTCAGCTCGATATCGCGCCCCTCTCCGGCACGATCGGAGCTGAGATCCGCAACATCGACCTCCACCATCACCTCGACCCCGAGACCCTGGCGGCGGTCCGCCAGGCCCTCCTCGACTACAAGGTCATCTTCTTCCCGGGCCAGCACCTCTCGCCGGCGGAGCACAAGGACTTCGCCGCCGCGTTCGGACCGATCACGGTGGCACACCCTGTCATCCCCGGGATCGAGGAGCACAAGGAGGTCTTCGAGATCGACTACACGAAGGCCCGCCAGTTCTCCTACGGCGTCGGCCGCGAGGACGGCGACCGGGAGCGGTGGCACACCGACGTCACGTTCGTCGAGACTCCCCCGCTGGGCTCTGTCCTCAACGCCATCGTGATTCCACCGGCGGGCGGCGACACCCTGTGGGCCGACACGCAGGCCGCCTACGAAGGACTGTCCGCCCCGATCCGCGAGCTGGTCGACGGCTTGACGGCGATCCACGACGGCACGCGCGCCTTCGGCTCACTTCTCAAGGCGGTCGGCAAGGGCGAATGGGACGGCGTGACGTTCACCGAGTTGACTCCCACCGAACACCCCGTCGTTCGGACGCACCCCGAGACCGGACGTCGGAACCTTTTCGTCAACCCGGGATTCACCAAGCGGATCAAGGGACTGACCACCAAAGAGAGTGACGCCCTCCTCCGCTTCCTGTACGACCACATGACCACGCCCGAGTACGTCGTCCGCTATCGCTGGGAGGAGGGCGACCTCGGGTTCTGGGACAACCGGACGACCATGCACTACGCCATTGGTGACTACGGCGATGCCCACCGTGTCATTCAGCGTGTGACGATTCAGGGCGACAAGCCGTTCTAACTCCGCTGGCAACCCGCCGCCGGGTCTGCGTCCCCCCTACCGGCCCGGCGGCGGTGCCGGCCTCGACCACAGAAGGAAGTGCAGTGCGATCAATCACGTCCCCTCAAGCCCGGCCCCTCGCCCCGCTCCGCCGCCTCGCCGCCCTCGTACTCCCGACCGGCCTGGCCGCCGCCCTCGTGCTCGGCCCGGGTGCCACCGGCGCGTCCGCCGCGACGAAGTCCGTCTCGCTGAGCGGGGTCACCCTCACCTTCGGCGACCAGCTGAAGGAATACCAGACCATCTTCGCTGCCACCAACGCCCTCCAGGGAGCGCAGTACAAGGTCGACTGGACCAATTTCGTGGGTGGGCCGCCGGTGATCGCGGCAGAGACCGGCGGATCGGTCGACCTCGGCGACATGGCCGAGACGCCGACCATCTTCGCCCAATCGGCCGGTGATCCCGTCAAGGTCGTGGCGGCGACGCAGGGGGCGAACACCAAGATCTCGCCGTACGACATCGTGGTGCCCACCAGCTCGCCCATCAAGACCGCAGCGCAGTTGCGGGGCCAAACGGTGGCCGTCCAGGAGGGGACCGTCGAGCAGTACTTCCTGGTGCAGTACCTCGCAAAGAACCACATCCCCTACACCGCCGTCCACCTGAGCAACCTGCCCGTCACCAGTGCCTCGACCGCGGTGACCAGCGGCCAGGTTGCGGCCGCCGTGATCTCCCAGCCGCTCACCGCGCTGGACCAGGCGACGGGCAAGGTCAGGATCCTCTCCAGCGGCGCGGGATACCTCCAGGTGCTCGGCTACCTCACGGCGAGCAGCGCCGCCCTCGCCGACCCCCAGAAGGCGGCCGCCCTGCAGGACTTCATCAAGCGCTTCTACAAGGCGTCGGCAATCCTGCGCAAGGATCCGCTGCTCGCCGCCGAGACCTACGTGAAGACGTACGGCGTCACGCTGCCGGTCGCCAAGGCCGCGGTGGCGTCGGTCCAGGCCGTCGCCACGCCGATCACGCCTGCCATCATCAGCTACCAGCAGAGCAGAGGCCAACACGTTCCAGAAGCTCGGACTGATACCGAGCACGCTGAACGTGAAGAGCATCTTCGATCTGCCCTACAACAAGATCGTGGCCGAGAACTCAAACCTGGCGTCATGACGGTGCAGATAGCCGGCAGACCCGACAGCGGGCGCTCCGATCCCCCCGGGGCGGCCGGCCTGTCGGTGGGTCCCTCCGGGGGCGACACCGACGCCGCGCGGCCTCGTGCACCTTCCCGTCGGGGACGGTCGGCAGCGGACCCGGCGCCGCTCGCTCGCCGTCCGCCTCGCCTTGCCGATCGCGATCTTCGCGGCCTGGTGGATCCTCACGGGGACCGGCATGATCCAGCCGACGACACTGTCGACACCGAGCCGCGACCTGGGCCGCCTTCGTGCAACTTCTGCTGCACCAGGATCTGATCGGCGATGTCGGCATCTCCATCCGCCGCGCTCTGCTGGGCCTCGCCCTCGGCGCCGGAACGGGCCTCATCCTCGGGATCGTCGTGGGCCTGTACCGCCTGGGCGAGGAGCTCCTCGATGCGTCGATGCAGATGCTCAGGACTGTTCCGTACCCCGCGTTGATCTTCTTGTTCATCGTCTGGTTCGGTGTCGGCGAGTTGTCCCACGTGCTGCTCATCGCCCTGGCCACGCTCTTCCCCATGTACCTCAACACGTTCAACGGCGTGCGCAACGTCGACCGGCGGGTGGTCGAGGCGGCCCGCAGCTTCGGGGTGCGGCGATGGCAGCTGGTCCGCCGCGTCGTCGTGCCGCTCGCCATGCCGTCCATCATGACGGGGTTGCGCTTCTCCGCCGGTATCTCGGTCATCGCGCTGGTCTTCACCGAGAGCATCGGCGCCAGCCAGGGCATCGGCTACCTGGTCAGCCAGGCGAACAGCTTGGATCAGATCCCCAACCTGGTCGTGTGCATCATCATTTACGCGCTGATCGGGATCAGTGCCGACATATCCGTCCGCGTCCTGGAGCACTTCAGCATGCCCTGGCGCCGTCATCAGGCGGTCCGATGAACCTGCCCACAACCCAGCCCGCAGCCATGGTGGTCGAGGTCTCCAAGTCCTTCGGTGACCGCGAGGTCCTTTCCGAGCTGGACCTCACGGTCGCCCAGGGCGAGTTCGTCGCGCTGCTCGGCGCGTCGGGCAGCGGTAAGACGACCCTGCTCCGCATTCTGGCCGGGCTCGAAGTCGCGAGCTGCGGGCGAGGTGCTCGTGCCCGAGGTGCGTACGGTCGTCTACCAGGAACCGCGGTTGGTGGCCTCCATGCGCGTCTGGCGCAACGTCGTCATCGGCCTGCCCCGCGGCGAGGCGACGCGTGCGCGCGCCGTCACGGCGTTGCGCGAGGTGGGTCTCGACGGCCACGCCGATTCCTGGCCCGGCACCCTCTCGGGAGGCGAGGCACAACGAGTGGCGCTGGCGCGGGCGCTGGTCCGCGAGCCCCAGCTCCTGCTCCTCGACGAGCCGTTCGCTGCACTCGACGCCCTCACCCGCCTCCGCATGCAGAGCCTGGTGGCCGAGTTGTGCTCCCGCCACCACCCCGGAGTGCTCCTGGTCACCCACGACGTGGAAGAGGCCATTCTGCTGGCCGACCGCGTGCTCGTGCTCACGGACTCGAGGATCTCCCTCGACCGGACGGTCGAGCTTCCCCGTCCCCGCCGGGTGGGTGGGGAGGCCTTCGACGAGCTGCGCGATCGGCTCCTCGTCGAGCTCGGCGTCCTTGCCGGGCAACGCTGACGGGAATCACGCCTAGCCGGCGATGCCGAGAGTGAGCGGATAGACCAGGCTCGCACCGGCCCGGCACAACAGCCGCGCGGCGAGGGTCAGCGTCCAGCCGCTGTCCGTGACGTCGTCGAGGAGGAGCACCGGACGGCCGGCAAAGTCGCCGCGCAGGGCGTCGACAAGGCCCTGCTCGAGGTTGAGTGTCCCCCAGAGCTGGGCCAGGCGTTGGGCCGAGTTCGTGCGAGCGGGCGGCCGAGACGGGCCGTCGTGGACGATGGCGCCGATGTGCGGCAATCGGCCGACGGAGCCCAGCACGTCCGCAAGGGTGTGCACGAGCCGGGGGTGCGTGCGACCCGAGATCGAGACGATCGCGGCGGGACGCTCCGTCCACTCCTCTTTCCATTGCACCAACACTTCGACCGCACCTCGAACGAGATGTTCGGGCACAGTGGCATCTGGCGCCGAGGCATCGACCGCGGCACGCACCGCACTCCCCCACCCCAGATCGGTGAACCGGGCCAGGGCGCGGCCGGGCTCGGCGGCCTCGTCGGCGCCGATGCGACCACTGAGCGGGACGCCGAGCCGGGACAGGTTCGAGGGCCACAGCTTGTGGGGCTCGATGGACGCTCCCGCCTTCGCCAACGCGCTGCGGGCCTGCTCGAGGGCGGCAGTCGACACAGAGGACGCCGGGCCCCGGCCGGTGCAGTTGTCGCAGCGCCCGCAATCCTGCCTCATGAACGGATCGTCGAGCTGGTCGAGCAAGAAGCGCATGCGGCAGCGGTCGGTCGCGGCGTAGTCCAACATGGCGTCGCGCTCGGCGCGCCGGGTGGCTGCAACGCGGGCGTAGCGTTCGGTGTCGTAGTGCCAGGGCGAGCCGGTGCCCTCCCAGCCTCCTTGGACCCGGCGTACCGCACCCTCGACATCGAGAACCTTGAGGGTGGCCTCGAGACGCGAGCGGGTGAGATCCACGCTGGCCTCGAGGGCCGGGGTCGACGTGGGGCCGCCGGCGCTCGCCAGCGTGTCGAGGATGGTGTCGATGATCGGCCGGCGCGGGAAGGCGAGCGATGCGAAGTAGTCCCAGATGGCAACGTCGTCGGCGCCGGGCAACAAGACGACGTCGGCGCGGGCGGTGGCCCGGCCGGCGCGGCCAACCTGCTGGTAATAGGAAATGGGCGAGGAGGGTGCGCCGAGGTGGATCACGAAGCCGAGATCACCCTTGTCGAAACCCATGCCGAGCGCGGACGTGGCCACGAGGGCCTTGACGTCGTTGTCCAGGAGAGCCTGTTCGGCTGCGGCACGTTCTGCCGGGTCGGTCTTGCCCGAGTACGCCGCAACGTCGAAGCCGGCCGCGCGCAGGTAGTCGGCCACCTCTGTCGCGGCGGCGACGGTCAGGGTGTAGATGATGCCCGAGCCTGCGAAGTCGGCGAGGTGGTCGGCCAACCACCCCAGTCGCTCGGCGTGGCTCGGAAGGTTGAGCACGTTGAGCGACAGCGAGGCGCGGTCGAGCGGGCCCCGCTGGACCAGCACGTCGGCATCGTCGGCGCCGAGACCGAGCACCGCCGCGACGTCGTCGACCACCCGCGCGTTGGCGGTCGCCGTGGTGGCCAGCACCGGGGTGCCGGGGGCGAGCTCGGTGAGCAGGGTCCGAATGCGGCGGTAGTCAGGCCGGAAATCGTGGCCCCAGTCAGAAATACAGTGCGCCTCGTCCACGACCAGCAGTCCGCAGCTGGCCGCGAGGGCGGGCAGGACCCGGTCGCGAAATCCCGGGTTGTTGAGGCGTTCCGGCGAGACCAACAAGACGTCGACTCGGCCCGCCGTGATCTCGGCGTACGTGGCGTCCCAATCCTCGATGTTCGTCGAGTTGACGGTGACCGCGGTGATCCCAGCACGCCCGGCGGCGGCGATCTGGTTCCGCATCAGCGCCAGGAGTGGCGAGACGATGACCGTCGGACCCGCCCCCGAGGCCCGCAACAGCGACGTGGCGACGAAGTAGATGGCGGACTTACCCCATCCCGTGCGCTGGACGACGAGGGCCCGACTGCGGCCGGTGACCAGGGCGTCGACGGCGGTGAACTGGTCGTCGCGCAACACCGCGTCGGGGCCGGCGATGAGCGACAGGACCGCCTGGGCTCTCTGTCGCAGGTCCGATTCGATGGGGGGGTCGTCAGTTGCAGTCATATGAGGGTTCTCGGCCGTGAGGGTTCTCGGCCGTGAGGGTTCTCGGCCGGGAGAGGCTCCCGGGCCGGACGGTGACCGCTCGTCCCCAGCTTGAGCGCTGGCGCATCGGTCCAGACCGGGCCGACTGCGACACAGCGACCAGGAGCCACCCTACGACCTCCCTTCGGCCATTCCCGACGCTCACGGAGAGAGATATCTGCACCATCCACGAAATCGACAGCGAACAGGTGTTTGCTTTGACCCCTCCACTTGGGTAGGTTGGTGGATCACGAACGGATGTTCGCCCCCGGGAGGGGCCCGGCGGCAGGCCGGGGTGGGCACCAAAGGAGACGCCGATGGCCGAGGTCCTGAGCGGGAAGCGGCTGCAGATCCTCAACTTCATCGCCGACTGCCAGCGCGACCGGGGCTACCCCCCGTCCGTGCGCGAGATCGGTGAGGCGGTCGGGTTGGCATCCTCGGCCACCGTGCACACGCACCTGGCCGTGCTGCAGCGCGAGGGCTACCTGTCCAAGGACCCGAGCAAGCCCAGGGCCATCCAGGTCCATTTCGACCCCGACACGTCCTCACGGCTTCCGGCCTCGGCGGTGCACAACGTGCCCCTGGTCGGTGAGGTGGCGGCGGGGACCGGCGTGCTGGCCGAAGAGAACATCGAGGAGCTGCTGCCCATGCCCGAGCAGTTCACCGGCAGCGGGCCGTCGTTCATGCTGCGTGTGCGTGGCGACTCCATGACCGACGCCGGGATCTTCGACGGCGACTACGTCGTTGTCCGCCAGCAGCCCGAGGCGGACAACGGAGACGTCGTGGTCGCCGGCATCAACGACGGCGAGGCCACGGTCAAGACGTTCAGCCGCAAGAACGGGCGCGTCGTCCTGACGCCCGCCAACACGGCCTACGAGCCGATGGTCTTCGATCCACCCGACGAGGTGACGATCTTCGGCAAGGTCGTCACAGTCGTGCGGCAGCTCAACTGAGCGACAGGCTCGCCCGCGGCCGCGCGTCGCCCCGTTACTTGAGCAGCCGGGACAGGCGGCGGTCGGCCAGCACCTTGCCGCCCGTCTGGCACGTCGGGCAGTACGCCATTTCGTAGGACTCGAAAGAGACGCGCTCCAGCGTGTCGCCGCACGGGGTCGGGCAGGGCTCACCGAAACGGTTGTGGACCTTGAAGCGGCCGCCCAGCTTGGATTCGGACAGGCCGCCCTCCCGCGAGCGCTCGAGCTCGAGCGCCTCGGCCAGGACGTCGTTGGCGGCGGTCAGCAGGGCCTCGCGTTGTTCCGGGGTCAGGGAGCGCAGCGAGGCGAACGGCGACAACTTGGCCCGGTGCAATATGTCGTCACCCCAGCCCCGCCCGATGCCCGCCATCACGTGCTGGTCGCGCAGGTCGGTGGTGAGGTGCCGCTTGGAGTCGCTGGTGCGAATGAACTCAGCGAAGGCCTCGCTCCCCGGTTCAGGTCCGAGTCCGGCGAGCGGCCCGTCGTCGCCGGGCGCCAGCACCCACCACGACGCCTTGCGCTGCGTGCCGTATTCGCGCACCAAGATGCCTACGCCCTCCCCGTCCAGTCCGGCGTCGCCATCGCCGAACACGAAACGGGCCACGGAGCCACGGGGTTTCGTCTTCTTGGGCGGTTGCTCGACATCGAGGCGGCCTGCCTGGGACAGGTGCAGCACCATGCGGGTCCCGCCCTCGAACTCCCAGACGAGGTACTTGGCCCGCCGGACGACCGACACCAGCCGGTGGCCCCGCAGGGAATCCGGAGACGGGTCGTAGGTCTTCAGTGAGGAGAAACCGAGCAGGTCGGCCCGGCGCAACGTCGTGCCGGCCAGGAGCCCGTCGAGCCTCTCGGACAGGGCCTGCATCTCGGGCAATTCGGGCACGCCACAATGTACGCATGACCTACACGCACGGGCACCACGAGTCGGTGCTGCGCAGCCACTCCTGGCGCACAGCCGAGAATTCCAGCGCCTACCTCCTCCCCCACCTGCGTCCCGGTCAGCGCCTGCTAGACGTGGGCTGCGGCCCGGGGACCATCACCAGCGACCTGGCGCTCCTGGTGGCACCGGGTGAGGCGGTCGGGATCGATGCGGCCGCCGACGTCGTGGCCCGGGCGCAGGAGCACGCCGGCGGTCTGGGACTCGAGAACCTGCGCTTCGAGGTGGCGGACCTCTTCGCGCTGGGCTTCCCCGACGCCTCGTTCGACGTGATCCACCTCCACCAGGTGCTCCAGCACGTCGACGACCCGGTCGCCGCCTTGGTCGAGCTTCGCCGCGTGCTGGACCAAGGCGGGGTGCTGGCCGCCCGCGACTCGGACTACGGGGCCTTCACCTGGGCGCCGTCGGATCCGGTCCTGGACCGCTGGCTCGAGCTGTACTTCGCCGTGACGGAGCACAACGGGCACGATGCCCGCATCGGGCCCCGGCTGCTGGGCCATGCGCACGCGGCGGGCTTCTCCGACGTGACCGTCTCGAGCTCGACCTGGACCTACGCCGACCCCGAGTCCCGGGCCTGGTGGGGCGGCTTGTGGGCCGACCGGGTCCGCTACTCGCGCATCGCCGAGCAGGCGGTCGACTACGGGCTGAGCGACACCGACGAGCTCCAGCGCATCGCCGAGGCGTGGCTCCGCCGCTGGGCCGACTCAGACGACGCGGTCATCGTCATCCCCCACGTGGAGATCCTGGCCCGCGGCTGACTCCTGCGTGGCCGCGGCGATCGGAGCCGGTCAGTCCGTCCAGAGCTTGTCGGTGTAGGTGTCCGTGCCCGGAATGGTCGGGATGAAAGGAAGGGCGGCGACGACCGTGCCCTTGCCCGCCGCCTCCAATTGGCGGCGGTGCTGGGCGATGACGGGCTCCCAGGCCACCTCGGGCGGCGTGTTGAGGAACCACAGCAACACGGTGCGGTTGTCCCGGGCCTTCTCGCGGGGCACGTCACCGGGTGCGTCCACCTCGAGAGCGATCGGCGTGAACGCGGCCACCAGATCGGCGTCGCTCCCGGGCAGCAGCGCCGGCAGATGCTCGGTGCGCAGCCACGACCACAGCTCCTCGTTGGTGAGGGAGTCGTCGCGGTCGATGAAGACGGTGACGAAGCCGCGGTACGGGTGGTCGAGAGCGAGCTCGACCGGGACACCGTCGGGATCGCGCCGGTACTCCCATTGAAAGTTGTAGAGAAGCGTGTGGACGTGGTCGCGCTCTTCGAACATGCGGCCGGCTGCGTGCAGCGCCTTGACCTGACGCAGGGCCCACTTGTTCCACGCGTCGAAGTAGCCGTCGAGCACCCAGTAGGCGGAGATGTAGGAGCCCCGGGCCGGCTCGCCGGTGATGGCGGACGAATCGGGATCACGCAACGTCTTGAGGTCGGCCGTGGCGACGAAGCGACGCCCCGCGAAGTTGTAGGGGCCAACCATGCAGCCGGAGTAGAAGTGGTCCCGCTCGTACCAGCGGTTGTAGGCCACCTCGTGGCCCCGGTGGGGCTCCACCAGGGTCAGCAACATGGAGCCGAGCTTGATCGGCTCCGCATCGGCGAAGATCTCGATGGGCTTGCGCTTCTTGGGTGCCTCTTCCTCGGACATGAGCTGCGAACCTAACAGCTGCGCGGCGGCGTCAGACAGTCCCGCTGGCGATGATGGGACCCGTCGGGAAGACGGACCCGCCCGCCGGTTCGGCCGTGATGCTCAGGTGCGAGGGTCGGGTGGACCCGGCCATGGTGAAGGCGGCCTGACTCGGCGAATGTCCCAACAGGCCGAGGGAGATGGGCTGGTTCCCCTCGATCGCCCACAGCTGGTAGGTCCGGCCGTTGTCCAGGGAGGGGAGCGTCGACGAGACGAGGTAGCCCTGCCCCGAGGGCAGAACGACGACCTGCGCCTGCTCGGTCTTCGAGGAGCTCGAGTCCAGCACGACGAGGTGGTGACCCGGTGCCCGCAAGGCGGCCGTCACTGCGGGCGACGTCGCCTGGAGGTTCGAGACCTTGTTGTCGGCCCGCACGAGACCGATGCCGAGCACGACCGCCACGGAGGCGGCGGCAACGGCAATGGCGCCGATGGTGCCGGCCATGACGCGCCGGCGGCGCGTCGGACCGGCGGCGGGCGTCCGGAACGGCGAGCGGCCCTCGTGCGCGAGCCGCGGCATCGGGGGCGGCTCCTCGCCTTCCTGGCGGTCGGGCAGGCGGAGGGCGATCTGGGACCACAATCCTTCGGGCAGCGGCTCCACCGAGTTCCCCATGGCGGCCGCCACCTCACGCAGGCTGTCGAGCTCGGCGCGACAACGCGGACAGGTCTCGAGATGCTCCTCGAGCTCGGTGCACTCCACGCCGTCGACGGCATCGAGCGCGTAGGCACCCAGAAGCTCGCTGGCCTCGTCGTGGGACATCACGCTTCGACTCCCCGCACGCCGGCGTCGGCGAGGACGGCGCGCATGCGCCGCATGCCGTTGCGGATCCGGCTCTTGACGGTGCCCTCGGGCTGGTTGAGCAACTCGGCCACCTCTCGATAGGTGCGGCCGTCGAAGTACGCCAGCTCGATCGCCCGACGCTCCTCCTCGGGCAGCTCGCCCATGGCGCTCGAGACCTGGTCGGCCACCGCCAGGTCCCACACCTCGCGCTGCAGGTCGTAGTCCGCCTCGGCCGTGCGCAGGGCGTCGCGGCTCTCGCGCTGCCGGCGTGAGCTCGACGAGCGCACGGCGTCGACGGCCCGGCCGTGCGCCTGGGCGAGCAGGAACGAGCGCAGCGAGCCGCGGGCGGGGTCGAAGCGGTCGGGCTGGTTCCACAGCCGCAGGAAGATCTCCTGGGTCACGTCCTCGGCGTCGGTCGGGTTGCGCAGGACCCTCTTGGCCAGGCCGAAGACGGCACCCCCGTGCCGGCGGTAGCACTCCGCCAGCGCCACCTCGTTGTAGCGCGCGATGGAGGTCACCAGCTGGGCATCGCTCACTTCGTCGATACGCGGCATGTCGGACCTGTTCGGACCCGCCCTCCCCTTTGGATGTCCGGAATTTCGCCCATCCGGGCATGACCTGGGCTCCGAATAGTAGGCGTTATGCGAACCACCATCGACTCCTACAAGACCCGGGCGGGCCGCCTGGACCTGGAGGGCATCAACTTCGACGACTTCCGGGACCAACCGCTGCCCGCCGATGCGTTGCGCTCGCTGCGCTACATGCACGACGTCGAGCACCACACCATCTGCTACCTCCGCGATCTCCTGCTGACGCCGGCCCACCAGGACCCGGCCATCACCTCCTTCCTCTCCTGTTGGGCGTTCGAGGAGATGTGGCACGGCGAGGCCATCGGGCAGGTGCTCGAAGCCCACGGCGAAGAGGCCGGTGCGCCGCGCATCGCCGCGCTCCGTCAGGGTCGTCGGCGCCGCCAGGCGGCCAGCACGCTCAGCACCATCGCGTCGGCGGCCTTCGCCGGCCGCGCCTTCATCGCCGTGCACATGACCTGGGGCGCCATCAACGAGTGGACGACCCAGGCCGGGTACGCCCGCCTCGCCGAGGCGGCGGGCCATCCGACGCTGCGCGAGCTCCTGCGCCGGATCATGAAGCAGGAGGGTGGGCACATCGACTTCTACGCGTCGGAGGCGGCGCGTCGACTCGGCGACAGCGCCAGGGCGCAGAAGATGACGCGCTTCGCGTTGTCGCACTGGTGGCGCCCCGTCGGTTCCGGCGTCATGCCCAAGCACGAAGTCGGGTTCCTCATCAACTACCTGTTCGACGGGAGCAAGGGCGCCGACGTGCTGGCGCGCATCGACCGCCGGGTCGACCGGCTGCCGGGTCAGAGCGACCTGCATCTGCTCACGCGTGCCGCGTCGCGCCTCTCAGCGTCGTAAAGATCTTTTCCGTTTCGTCGTCTTTCCGTCATCCGCGACGGGGCTGACTCCGAACAGTCCGCAACCCACTTCCGAGGAGACCACATGACAGCAGATCCCCGAGCGCTCACCGAGCTGCTCGAAGAGTCCCAGGACCTCCAGGCGGACGCACTGCGTCCGACCCACGAGGCGCTCGACGAACTCGTCGAGACGGCGCACGCGCAACGAGAAGATGACCCGGAAGCGAATCAGGCGTTCCACGAGACCCACACGAGCGCACTGAGGGCGAGCCTCGCCGGCACCGCCCTGCTCGGTGCGGCGGGCGGGCGGTGCTCGTGGGCGCTCTGGCTTCGGCCGCGGGGGCCAGCAGCTCCAGCGACGTGCAGATCCTGCAGACCGCCGCCTCCATCGAGAATCTGGCGGTCTCCACCTACAAGACCGCACTCACGCTCCCCTACATCGGCGGGTCCTCGGCCAATCCGGTCGTCACCAAATTCGCCCAGGTGACCATGGGGCAGCACGTGCAGCACGCCGACGCCTTCAACGCCGCCGTCAAGAGCCTGGGGGGCAAGGCACAATCCAAGCCCGATCCGGCCTTCGTCCCGGTGGTCAACAAAGCAGTGGCAGGCCTCGGCTCCGCCACGCCGGCGCAGGGGGCACTCGGCGTCGTGGCGTTGGCGCTCGAGCTGGAGAACATCGCCGCCGAGACCTACGTCAAGGACACGGTCCTCGCCAAGAAGGAGTCGAACAAGGCTCTGCTGGCCAGCATCATGGGGATCGAGGCGCAGCACGTCGCCACCCTCCTGGCGGTACAGGCCCTCCTCATGGCTGGTGCACCGCAGCTGATCTCGCTGTCGCCCGGCACCGCCGCCATGCTCCCGGCCGCGGCCGGCAGCGTCGGCTTCCCCAACGCGTTCTACAAGACCAACAGTGCCGCCCCGGCCGGACAAGGAGCCGTCAAGTGACAGAGGAACAAGACGAAGAAGTACGAGGGGAGCGAGCACGAGCTGCACGCCCAGACCCTTGAGCTCGACGAGCTGCACCACGACGTGGGCATGCCCGCCATGGCGGAGGCACTGGCGGAGATGCGCGGCACCAGCCGGCGCACCTTCCTCATGGGTGCCGGCGCCGCGGTGGCCGGAGGTGCCGCCCTGGCTGTCGGCAGCGGTGCGCGTACCCACGCTGGCTGCGGCCTCGACCCGCCGTCTCTCGCCTGTCGAAGCCGCCGCGTTCCCACCGGCCGGCCTGAAGGGCGACCTCGCCGTGGCCGCGGTGGCCGCCAGCCTGGAAAACCTCGCCGTCTACGCCTACACGGCCGGGCTGTCCGCCGCGACCGCAGGGAAGCTCGGCACGGTGCCACCCGCCGTCGCCACGTTCGCCACCACGGTCAAGGGGCAGCACCAGCAGCACGCCGCGGCATGGAACGCGGTGCTCAAGTCCCACGGCAAGGCTCCGGTCACGGTGACGAACCCGACGCTCACGCCGACGGTGCAGTCGGACTTCGCCAAGGTGACCGACATCGCGGGGTTGGCCCAGCTGGCCGTGACCCTGGAGACCATTGCGGCGCAGACCTACCAGGTGGAGACATCGAAGCTGCAGAGCAGCGCCGCCATTGCGCTGTCGTCGTCGATTCAGCCGGTGGAGATGCAGCACATCGCCATCCTCTACTACGTGCTCGGGATGTACCCGGGGGCGCAGACCTCGTCGGGCACGCCGCTGGCGTTCAACCCGACGTCCCAGGCGGTCTGAGCGGTGCGGGAACCGGCGCGGCGGTCAGGGGTGGTGCGGTCGTCCTGGTCCTGGCGGCCGCGCTGCTCCTGGCCGCGTGCAGCAGCGGCGGCTCGTCGGGCTCGTCGGCGCAGCGAGCTCTTCGAGCAGATCCGGAGCGGCGACGTCGACCAAGTCGATCACGATCTCGAACTTCATGTTCTCCCCCATGCACGCCGCAGTGGCACCCGGCTCGACGGTCAGCGTCACCAACAAGGACTCCGTCACGCACACGCTGACCGCCACCGGTGGGCAGTTCAACACGGGCGACATCGGTGCCGGGCAGACCAAGACGTTCAAGGCGCCCTCGAAGGCGGGAACGTACAACTACATCTGCAACATCCACCAGTACATGATGGGGACGATCGTCGTCCGCTGACGGGCCCGGCTACGTGATGAGGGCGAGCAGCACGTCGTGGGCGCGCTCCAGCTGCGCCGCCGACACCCGCTCGTCGGGGTGATGGGCGAGCAGCGGGTCGCCGGGGCCGAAGTTGGCGGCCGGCACCCCGTGCTCCCAGAACGAGGCCACGTCGGTCCATCCCACCTTCGCCTTGGGCGGGGCTCCGCTCTTCTCCACCAGCGCGTGCAGCAGCGGATGATCGAGAGACGGCGGCGCGCCGTCGCCGGCGTCGAGGACCTCCCAGGTGTCGCCGGCGTCCGGCTCCCAGGTCCCCCGGAGGAGCTCGAGCAGGAATGCCCCGGCCTCCGACGCCTTCCGGTCCGGCGCGTAGCGGTGGTTCAGGGTGACCCGGGCCTCGTCGGGGACCACGTTGGCCGCCACACCCCCTTCGACGGCCACCGCCTGCAACTGCTCGGCGTAGGTGCAGCCGTCCAGGACGACCTCGCGCCCGGGCCAGTCGGCGACCCGCTGCAGCAGCGGAGCCACGCGGTGGATGGCGTTGCGTCCGGTGAACGGGCGGGCCGTATGCGCCCGCACGCCGCGCAGCGTGATGCGCACCCGCATCGTGCCCTGGCAGCCCGCCTCGACCACGGCGCCGGTCGGTTCCCCGAGGATGGCGGCATCCCCCGCCAGGAGATCCGGGCGCTCCTGCCAGAGCTCGAGCAGGCCGCTGTCGGCGCGGCCGATCTCCTCCCGGGCGTAGAAGCACCAGGTGACGTCCACCGCGGGCCGGCGCACCGACGTGGCGAGGTCGAGCATGACGGCCAGGCCGCCCTTCATGTCGGACGCACCGAGCCCCCACAGCGTGTCGCCCTCGAGTCTCGGCGCCTCGTTCCCGTTCGCGGGAACCGTGTCGAGGTGGCCGGCCAGGACCAGGCGCTGGCCGTGGCCGAGCGTGGTGCGGGCGATGACGTTGTCCCCGACCCGTTCCGACTCGAGCCAGGGGCAGGCGCGCAGCGCGTCGTCGACGAGGCCGGCCAGCGCCGCCTCGTTCCTGCTCGGCGACGCCACCGCCATCAGGTCCCGGGTCGCTGCCAGAAGATCGCCCACCGGATCAGGTGCTGGCGCCGTGGTCCCGCAGGACCTGGTTCAGCTGCGCCTTGTCGTGGCGCTCCCCTTCGCTCAGGCGCTTGATCACCAGGACGCAGGGGATGAAGAACTCGCCCCCCGGGTACTCGCGCCGGCGGCTGGCCCGGATGGCGACGCACCACGGCGGCACCACGCCGCGGGAGATCTCCTCCCCGGTCTCGGCGTCGATGACGGGGATGGAGGGATCGAGGAAGCTCCCCGCGCCCAGCACCGAGCCCTTGCCGATACGGGCGCCACCGGTCACCATGCAGCGGCTGCCGACGAACGCGTCGTCCTCGACGACCACCGGCACCGCGTTCGGGGGCTCGAGCACGCCCCCGATACCCACGCCGCCCGCCAGGTGCACCCGCTCCCCGATCTGGGCGCAGGAGGCCACGGTGGCCCAGGTGTCGACCATGGAGCCCGCACCCACCCAGGCACCGATGTTCACGTAGGAGGGCATGAGCACGACGCCGCGGCCGAGGAAGGAGCCCCAGCGCGCCGACGCGCCCGGAAGGGCCCGCACGCCCGCCTCGGCGAACCCGTGCTTGAGCGGCAGCTTGTCGGCGTACTCGAACGGCCCGGCCTCGATCGTCTCCATGCCGCGCAGCGAGAAGAGGAGGAGGATCGACTTCTTGAGCCACTCGTGGACGACCACCTCGTCGGTGACGGCGTCGACCTCGGCCACGCGGGCCTGCCCCGTATCGAGGAGCTCAATGGCCTCCTCGACCACCTTCGCCGCGTCGGTGTCGGCCGGCGACAGGTCGGCGCGGCGCTCCCACAACTCCTCGATGCTCGCCTGGAGATCAGCCATGCCGCACCTTAGCCAGCACCCCCGGTCAGGCATCCCGATGCTCGGTGAACGCCGGCGACGGGGTGACGAAGAGCATGCTCGTCGGGGTCGCGATCTCGGCCCGGTGCCATGCACCTTCGGGAATGAGAAGGCACTCCCCTTGGCCACGCGCCACCGAGCCACCCCCGGACCATTCGTCCTGCTGAAGGTGGAAGACCACGGCGCCCGACAGGACGAGGACGAATTCGGCGCCGACGGGGTGCCGCTCCCACCAGGTCCAGCTCGCCTCGTAACAGAAGACGGACATGATCCGCCCCTCCTGCAGCTCGATGGCCGTCTCTCGGTGGTCCCAAAAGTCCTCGTCGACCGTCACAAGGGCGGCCGACTGGTCCGGGGCGAGGTGGAGCACCGTGTGAGGGTCGAGGATGAAGGTGGGGGCGCTCGTCATGGTGTCCAGCTTGGAGCGGACCGGCGCGGTCCGGTAGCCGGCAAGAGGCTCGGGAGAGCCATAAGATTTACTTATGGCTATACAGACAGACGATATAGCTGCCTTCCTTGCTGTCGTCCGAGAGGGGAGCTTCGGTCGGGCCGCGTGCTCCCTGCTCGTCTCGCAGCCCGCCATCAGCGACCGCATGGCGCGACTCGAGCACGAGGTCGGAGCCAGGCTCTTCCACCGGACGGCGAGGGGGGCGACGCTGACCCCGGCGGGAGATGCCTTCGTGCCCTACGCCGAGCGCACGCTCGACCTTCTCACCGATGCGGCCGAGACCCTGCACGCGCTCGATGGGTCGCCTCGATTGCGGGTAGCAGTCCACGCCGACGTTCGCGCACCGCGTCGTCCCACTGGTATTGCGCTCACTCGAGGGCCTGCATCGCAGCGTCAAGGTCCGTGACGCGCATTCGGACGCGATTGTCGCCGCCCTGCTGGACGGTGCGTGCGACGTCGGCTTCATCGTCCCCTGCGCCCGGCCGCGCCAGCTGCGTTTCGTGACGCTGCCACCTGATCCGGTCGTTGCCGTTGTCGCGCCGTCGCACCCGTTGGCCGGACGGAGCGCGTCCATGCTCGACCTCACGCCCCACCGGGTGGCCTTCAACCGTTTCGGACCCGGCGCAGACGAGTTCGTGGAGCGCTTGCGCAAGGCGGCCGTCCCCGAATGGAGATGGACCGAGTGCTCCGACACGGTCACCGCGCTCCATCTGGCGATCCAGGACGACCACGTCGCAATGGTGACGAAGTCGCTGGCCGACGTGCATACAGCCCGCGGCGCGGTGCATCGGCTGGACCTCCGGCCGCGTGTCCGTTGGACCGTCCCGCTCACCTACGCGTACAGGAGCAGCGACGACGCCGATCCGGCCACGGCCGCCATCCGTGCCGCCGTGGAACACCTGCCGCGCCGCGGCACGGCCTGACCTCAAGAGGCGACTGCGAGGCGCTCCGCCACCAGCGCCAGCCGTTCCATCGGCTGGACCACCGCCACCCGGACGTGCCCGGCGCCGCCGTCACCGTAGAGGTCGCCGGGGCTCACCAGGAGCCCACCGTCGGTGGCCAGGGCCTCGGCCATGACCCAGGCGTCGCTCCAGCGCCCCGGCGGGCACGGGCACCCAGAGGTAGAAGCCGCCCTCGGGGAGCGTCACGGGGCAGCCGTAACCGCCGAGGACGCCGGCCAGGAAGGCAAGCCGCTCCCGGTAACGCGCCCGCTGGGCGTCGACGTGATCGTGGTCGGCCAGAGCCGCCACCCCGGCGGCCTGCGCCGGGCCGGGAACCATGAGGCCGGCGTGCTGGCGCACGGCCCGGAGGAACTCGACCAGCTCGGGATCCCCGGCGTAGAAGCCGACCCGGACCCCGGCCAGGTTCGAGCGCTTGGAGAGGGAGTGCACCGCGACCACGCCGTCGGAGCCGTGCTGCAACACCGAGCGGGGCGGGCCGTCCCAGGTGAACTCGGCGTAGCACTCGTCGGAGAACACGGGCACGCCGTGGGCACGACCCCAGGCCGCCTCCGCTCCCAGATCCCCGAGACCGCCGGTCGGGTTCGAGGGCGAGTTCGACCAGAGCAACAGGGCGCGCGCCGCGTCGCCGGGGTCGATGGCGTCGAGATCGAGCCCGCCGAGCCGCCCCGCTGGGGCCGGGACCGGGACGGCGCGGCACCCGGCCAGCTCCGCTCCCATGGCGTAGGTCGGATAGGACACGGCGGGATGCAGCACCGTGTCCTTGGTCCGGCTCGCGCAGGCGGAGCAGGTGCGGCACCGAGGCGACGAGCTCCTTGGTCCCGACGCAGGCGGCGACGGCCGGCGGATCGAGGGCCGGGAGTCCGAAGCGACGCATCAGCCAGCTTGCCGCGGCGTCGCGCAGCGCCGGGCTGCCGGCGGAGGCGGGATAGCCCCGCTCGGTGCCCGACGTCGCCAACGCCTCGATCACCGCCGGCGGGGGTGGGTCGTTGGGGGTACCGATGGAGCAGTCGACCATGCCGCCCTCGTGCGCCCCGGCCACCTTGGCCAGGCCGGCCAGCCGGTCATAGGGATAGGGCGGCAGCCGGAACGTCACGGTGCGGCCACGAATTCGGCGAAGCGGGCGCGGCCGACGTCGTCGAGCACCACCTGGAGCGTGGCCGACTCCTCGCCGTCGCTCTGGCCCACCACCTCGCCCTCGCGGTGGATGGCGGCCAAGCACGTCGCCGCGCGCCCAGGGCACGACGAGCTGCACCACCCGGTCCGACCCGCGCAGGCGGTCACCGAGCACGCGCAGGAGCTCGTCCACCCCCTCTCCGGTGCGGGCCGAAATGAGGACGGAACCCTCGTTGGCGTTGGCCAGAGCCTTGGCCTCTTCGGGCGCGGCATCGGCCTTGTTCACGACGATCAGGTCGGGCACCTCGGACGCGCCGATCTCGGCGAGCACCTCGCGCACGGCGGCCATCTGCCCCGCGGCATCGACCGCCGTGGCGTCGACCACGTGCACGATCAGGTCCGCCAGTCGTACGGAGTCAAGGGTGGAGCGGAACGCCTCGATCAGCTCGTGGGGCAACTTGCGGACGAATCCGACCGTGTCGGTGACGAGCACGGTCTCGCCGCCGGGAAGCGAGAGCTGCCGGGTCCGCGGGTCGAGGGTGACGAAGAGCCGGTTCTCGGCCGGAACACCGGCATCGGTCAGCCGGTTGAGCAGCGTCGACTTCCCGGCGTTGGTGTAGCCGACGAGCGCCAGCTCGCGATGGCGGCCGCGGGCCCGGCTGCGGCGCTGCAGCGTCCGGGTGCGCTCCACCTCGCGCAACTCGGCCTCGAGCTTGTGCATGCGCCGGACGAGGCGACGGCGGTCGACTTCGAGCTGTGTCTCTCCCGGCCCCCTGGTCCCGATGCCACCCGCCTGCTGGCTCAGCGCGGAGCCACGGCCACGGAGGCGCGGCAGCCGGTAGCGCAGCAGCGCCAACTCCACCTGCGCCTTGCCCTCGGGGCTGCGCGCGTTCTGGGCGAAGATGTCCAGAATCACCGCTGTCCGGTCGATGGCCGTGCGCCCGAACAGCTTCTCCAGGTTGCGGTGTTGCGCCGGGGTCAGGTCGTCGTCGAACACGACCGTGTCCGCGTCGAGACTCTGGCTCAACGCCGCGATCTCCTCGGCCTTGCCGCGACCCACGAAGGTGGCGGCGTCGGGCGCGTTTCGCCGTTGCACGACGCGCCCGACGACATCGGCGCCCGCACTGTCGACCAGGCGCGCCAACTCGTCGAGCTCCTCGGCGACCATCTCCTCGGTCAGGCCGGGGAAGATCACCCCCACCAGAATGATCCGCTCCCGGAAGGTGCGCTCAATGAGCGTCCCCGGCAACACGTTGCTCAAGAGAGCATCCCCCGGTGGATGACGACGTCGGCCACTTTGCGCACGGGCCCCGCCAGGTACGTGGTCGCACCCTCCGTGTCCCCGAGCGTCACCTCCAGGGTCCCACCGGGATTGCGCACGCGTACCGTCCCGCCGTCGGGGACGACTCCCCAACTCCGGGCCGCGGCCGCGGCCGCCACGCTGCCCGTGCCGCAGGCGAGGGTCTCGCCGGCGCCCCGCTCCCACACCCGGAACTCGAGGAGTGCGCCCTGCTCGTCGCGTCCGGGGGTGATCCATTCGACATTGATGCCGCCGCTGAAGGCGGCCTGCAGCTTGGGACCCAACTCGGCGATGTCGACCGCCGCGGTGTCGGGACCCAGCAGCACCAGGTGCGGGTTCCCGACGTCGACGGTGCGGGCCCGGCGGTCGTCGAACTCCTGGGGCTGGTCCGGGCCGAGCAGGGCCGGGCCCATGTCGACGCTGGCCTTCGCCCAACCTGGTGCCTCGCCCGGCGTGTACTCGACGGTGCGCCTGCCGCCCGCCGTGGCCACCGTGAAGCGGGGCGCGGCCACGAGGCCGGCGTCGACGGCCGCCTGAGCGAGGCAACGGATGCCGTTGCCGCTCATCTCGGCCTCGCCGCCATCGGCGTTGTGCAGCTGCATCGACAGGTCAGTGCCGCCACGACCGGGTCCGACCCGGATGATGCCGTCGGCTCCGATGCCTCGCCGCCGGTCGGCCAGGAGGCGTACCTGGGCCACCGAGAACCTGATGGCGTCGTCGGGGTCCAGCACGACCAGGAAGTCGTTGCCCGCCCCCTCGTGCTTGGTGGCCTGCATCGCACCATTCTCGCAGCTGGCGTCCTTCAACCGTGCACGGCGAGGGCCTCTTGGAGCAGGGCCTGGGCCTCGAGGTCGCTGCCGGCCCAGCGCACCCGCGGGTCGCGGCGGAACCACGAGGCCTGGCGCCGCGCGAACTGGCGGGTGTGCCGTACCGCCTCCTCTACGCAGTCGGCCAGGGGTGCGCCGCCCTCCACGTGGGCCAGAATTTCGCGGTACCCCAGCGCCTGGCGCGCCGTGCGCGACATGCCGCCGGGCCGGGCGACCAGCGCCCGCACCTCGTCCACCAGGCCGTCCTCCACCATGCGGCCGAAGCGGGCAACGATGCGGGCGTCGATCTCCTCGGGCGGCAGGCAGAGCCCGACCTGCGGCATGCCGCCAGCTGGATAGGCCTCGAGCCCGGGACCGAACGTCGAGAAGGGCCGACCCGACCCGAGGGTGACCTCCAGTGCGCGGACGACCCGCCGGCGATTGGTGGGCTCCATCCGCGCCGCACCGACCGGATCGAGCACGGCGAGCCGGGCGTGCAGCTCGGCCGGCCCCGCCCGGCCCTCGTCCAGCTCCGCCTCAAGCGTGGCGGCCACGTCCGGGTAGCGAGCCGGGATGGCGAAGTCGTCGACAACGGCGCGCAGGTAGAGACCGGTGCCGCCGACCAGCAGCGCGTGATGCCCGCGTCCCGCGATGCCCTCGAGCGCTGCCCGGGCCGCCTGCTGGAACCGGGTCACGGTGAAGTCCTCGTCCGGGTCGACCAGGTCCAGGAGATGGTGCGGCACTGCGGCCCGGGCCCCGGGACCAGGCTTCGAGGTCCCGATGTCCATGCCGCGGTAGACGCACATGGAATCGACGGAGACGATCTCGCAGTCGCCGCGGTGCAGCGCAAGCTGCAGCGCGGTCTCCGATTTCCCCGAGGCGGTGACGCCGACGAGTGCGACCGCGGTCAAGCGCTCGCCACCGGGATGCGCACGCGATGCCGGGGCCGCGCCACCACCTCCTCCAAGCGGCCGGAGAGGTGATGCGGATGGCCGTCGGTCACCGTCACCCGGGCCAACGCACCCGGTGCCGGCGTCCCGGCCGTCGTCCCGCCCGGAAAGTGGATCAGCTTCCCCTGACGGGTGCGACCGGTCAGCATCGACTCGTCGCGCCGGCTGACCCCCTCGACCAGTGCCTCCTCGCTGCGCCCGACGCGCGCCTGGTGCCGGGCCAGGGCGGAGCGGTCCACCACCGTCTTGAGGCGCTCGAAACGCTCGGCGATGACGTCCGGCGGCACGAAGCTCGACTCCATGTCGGCGGCTCTGGTCCCCGGACGCGGCGAGAAGATGAAGGTGTACGCGCCGTCGTAGCCGGCCTCGGCGCACACGGCCAGCGTGTCCTCGAAGTCCTCCTCCGTCTCGCCCGGGAACCCCACGATGATGTCGGTCGTCACCGCCAGGTCGGCGATGGCGGCGCGCGCTGCGGCCAGCCGCTCCAGGTAGCGCGCCGAGGTGTACCCGCGTCGCATGGCGCGCAGTATGCCGTCGCTCCCGGATTGCAGGGGCAAGTGCAACTGCTCGCAAACCTCGGGCGTCTCCGCCATGGCCTCGATCGTCTCGGGCCGCAGATCCTTGGGGTGCGGGCTCGTGAACCGGACGCGCCCGATGCCCTCCACCGCGCCGACCTGGCGCAGCAGATCCGCGAAGAGGGGCCGGCGCTTCGTGATGTCGCGGCCGTAGGAGTTCACGTTCTGACCGAGCAACGTGACCTCCGTGACCCCGCTGCGCGCCAGCAGCTCCACCTCCGCCACAATGTCGTCGAGGCTGCGGCTTGACCTCCGGGCCGCGCACCGAGGGGACGATGCAGAAGGCACAGGAGTTGTCACATCCGGTCTGGATGTTGACCCATGCCGCGTAGGGCAGCTCACGGACGGCACCAGAGCCCAGCAGCGGGTTGCTCCCCGACTCGGGTGCCGGTGCGTCGAGGATCTCCATGACTGGGCCCTCGGTCTCAGCCCTGCGCAGGAGGCCGGGCGCGCTCGTGAGGTTGTGGGTGCCGAACACGACGTCGACCCAGCCCACCTTCTCTTGAATCCGCTGGCGGTCCTTCTGGGCCAGGCAACCGCCGACGGCGATCTGCAGCCCCGGCTTGGCGTCCACCAGCTCCTTGAGGCGGCCCAGCGTCCCGTAGAGGCGTTGGTCGGCGTTCTCCCGGATGCAGCACGTGTTGAGCACGACCACGTCCGCCTCCTCCATAGATGCGGCGGGCGCCAGCCCATCGGCCACCAGCAACCCGGCGAGCCGCTCGGAGTCGTGCTCGTTCATTTGGCACCCGAAGGTACGGATGAAGTAGGTCCGGGCCATCCGCGGGAGTCTAGGGAACGGGGGCGCCTAGATTTCCGGCGGTGGATCAACGGATGAGGAGCGAGAAGCGGTACGCCCGGTGGGCACTGGCCCTGGTGCCGCTCGTAGTGGTGCTGGCCGGGTGCAGCTCGGGGGGAGGCGGTTCCGGCGGGACCACGACGTCGCCCGACGCCTCGCTCCGGAACGCCGGGGTGAGCGTCCAATCCGCCATGAGCACCTACCTGACCCAGGTCGGCGGCTGCGCCAAGCAGTCCAGCCCCGTCGTCTGTCTCGAGGCGGCCGATCACAAGCTGGGGAACGCGATCCACTCCTACGCCAACGTGCTGGCCAGCGGCCACGGGTTCACGGCCCCGCGGGCGGACCAGACCGCCACGCTCAACGAGGCGCAGCTGCTGGCCAACAGCCTGGAAATCCTCGGCGACGCGCAACCGACACAGGCCAACTACAACCAGGTACTCAACACCTTCAACGTCAAATCGGCGATCACCCAGCTGCAGGCCGACGTCACCACACTGGCCGGTTCGCTCGGCGAGTGACCTGACACGTCAGAGCAGCGCTGTCAGGGCAGCACTGTCAGGGCAGGATGCGTCAGAGCGGCACCTCGGCTGCGGCGCCGTAGACGATGCCGGTGCGGTCCGCCTGCAGCACCAAGGCCCGGCCCGGTACCTCCAGCGCGGCCAGGGCGCCCTCGGCTGCGGCGCGCACGGAAGCGGCCGCCCCCGTCCGCACGACGCCGATGAGCGTCGGTCCGGCCCCGGACCAGCTCGCCGCCAGTGCCCCGGCGTCGACGAGCGCGCGGAGAAGCTGCGGCGCCTCTGGGAAGAGCGCCGTACGCGCCGGCTGGTGGATGCGATCGTCCGTCGCTTCGGGCACGAGTGCGTCGGGGTCGGCGAGGCCGGCCACCAAGAGGCCCATACGTCCGAGGTTGAACACCACGTCCGTCAGGGGCAGCGTCTCGGGGAGCACGCCCCGGGCCTCGGGGGTGGCCAGGTTGCGTTCGGGGACGAGCACGACAAAGGCCAGCTCGTGGCTCAGAGGAAGAGCCGCGTGCACGGGCAGGCCACCGACCGTGCCGCCGACGACAAGGCCGCCGAACACGCTGGCCGCCGCGTTCTCGGGATGCCCGTCGTAGGCGGCGGCCACCGCGAACGGATCCGCGGCACCGGCCGCCGCGGCCGCCGCCGCGGCGAGCGCGGCGGACGAGCCGAGCCCCCGGGCGACGGGGATCTGGGAACGCACCGTGACGGCGAAGTGGTCATGCCCCAGAATGTCGGCCGCCACACGCGCCGCCAGGTGGGATGCGTCGTCGAAGAGGCCGGATCCCTCGCCCTCGCTGTGCACGCGCAGGGCGGGTGCGTCCTCGATGTCGACGCTCACGTAGCAGTCGAGAGCCACGGCCAGGGTGTCGAAACCAGGCCCGAGGTTGGCCGACGACGCAGGGGCCCGGGCGCGCACGAGGCGAGACTAGGCGGTCAGAACAACCGTTGAAGGAGCGTCTCGGGCGGAATGTCCCCCCCGAGCCGCACGGGCACGTGGACCTGTTGGCCGCCGACGGTCACGACGACAGTGCCGACCCGTGTGCCACGAGGGGCCTGATCGGCGACGTGGCGGGCCGGCACGAAGACCCGTGTCGCCCCGACTCCGGGCCAGGTCAGCATGGCGACCGACGACGAGGTCGTGGCGTCGAGCGTGTGGCCCGCCTCGCTGACATGGGCCACGACCCGGTTCCCCGGCAGCACCTGGGTGGAGCCGATGAGCGGGGCCAGCGCGTCGACCAGCGCCAGGGCGTGCAGTCCCGCCTGCGCCAGCACCACCGGGCCGGTCTGACCGGTCACCGCGGCCAACAACAGCACCGACTTGCCGTGCACGGTGCGGTCCACTGCGAGCACGTCACCGCCACCCGCTTGCGAGGTGAAACCGGACTTCACGCCGATGACCCCCTGCAGGCCGAGCAGCGGCGTGTAGGTGGAGATCGTCCCGGCGACGGGCAGCGTGACGGACGACATCTTGACCATGGAGGCGAAGGTGGGGTCGGCCATGTCGAGGGCCGCCACCTTGAGCAGGTCCGAGGCGGTCGACTCCGACCCCGGGTCGACGCCGCTGGCGTCGGCGAAGTGCGAGTGGTCCATGCCGAGGCGGCCAGCGGTGGCGTTCATCTTCGCCACGAAGGCGGGAATGCTCCCGGCGTCCCAGGTGGCCAGGAGATCGGCGTAGTTGTCGGCCGAGTGCACCAGCATGCCGCCCATCACCTGTGCTTCGGTGATCTGCTCGTTCAGCGTCACCTCCGCGTTGGAGTCGTCGTCGACGGTGGCATTGTCGTAGTCGTCGACCTCGGCCTGGGTGACCGTGATGGCCGGTCCCGGTTGATTGAGTGCCAGCGGGTGGTCGTGCAACACGACATAGGCGGTCATCAACTTGGTCAGGCTGGCCACCGGTGCCGCCGTCTCCGGCCCCGAAGCGACGTCGATGCCGATCGACGGGACTGCGATGGCCCCCTGGCCCGTCGTCGGCCACGGCAACGTGACGGTCCGGGCCGGGACGTGCACCGTCGGGATCAGAACGGGGGTGACCGCGGGCGCCGGCTCGGACGCCCTCAGCCGCACGCCGACGAAGGCTCCGATGGCGACGACGAGGAGGAGGAGCGTCAGCAGGACGGCGCGGCGGCGACCGCGGTGATGGCGCTGGCGGGAGGGCGCGGAGTGGCGCGCGTGCTCGGGCGCGTGTGGTGCCGGCGGCGCGGGTTCGTGCAGCGAGTCGAGCCGGAACGGCGCCACCATGAACGGTGGCGCCGGAGCCTCCGGGCTCACTTCCCGTTCAGCCCGTCGAGCTCATCCGGGGTCATGAGGACGGCCCGCGCCTTGGACCCCTCGCTGGGCCCGACGACACCGGCCTGCTCGAGCAGGTCCATGAGGCGCCCGGCCCGGGCGAAGCCGACGCGCAGCTTGCGCTGCAACATGGAGGTGGAGCCGAGCTGGGAGCGCACGACGAGATCGCGGGCCTGCACCAGCAGGTCGTCCTCGTCATCGCCGAAGCCGTCGCCCCCCGAAGAGCCGCCGTCGGCCAGTTCGATACCCACGATGGCCTCGGCCTGCCCGCCCTGCGCGTGCCAGTGGCTGACCACCGTGCGCACCTCGTCCTCCGAGACCCACGGGGCCTGCAGGCGGCGCGGGATGTTGGAGGAGGCCGTCAAGAGCAGCATGTCCCCCTTGCCGATGAGACGTTCGGCGCCCGGTTGGTCCAGGATCACGCGGCTGTCGGCCAGGGAGGACACCGAGAAGGCCATACGGCTCGGGATGTTGGCCTTGATCACCCCGGTGATGACGTCGACCGACGGGCGCTGGGTGGCGATCACCAGGTGGATGCCGACGGCACGGGCCATCTGGGCGATGCGGACGATGGAGTCCTCGACGTCGCGGGCCGCCACCATCATGAGGTCGTTCAGCTCGTCGACGATCACGAGGATGAACGGAAGGGGCTGCGGCGGCTCGGGCTCGGGGTCGAGGTCGTCCTCGTCGTCGACTGCGGCGTGCTCCTCGCCCAGGGCGCGGGCCGCCACCTCGCGCATGCGACGGCGGTCGGACTTCGGCGGCGGTGCGATGAGCCCCTGTTCGACCAGCTGGTTGTAGCCGGTGATGTCACGCACGCCGTTCTCGGCCAGCATGTCGTAGCGGCGCTCCATCTCCTTGACCGCCCAGGCGAGGGCGTTGGCCGCCTTCTTGGGGTCCACGACGACCGGGTTGAGGAGGTGCGGCAGGCCGTCGTACTGACCCAGCTCGACGCGCTTGGGGTCGACAAGGATCATTTTGACCTGGTCCGGGGTGTCGCGCATGAGGATCGACGTGATGATGGAGTTCATGCAGGACGACTTCCCCGAGCCCGTCGAACCCGAGATGAGGATGTGCGGCATTTCGGCGAGGTTCGCCATGACGGCACGGCCCGCGATATCGCGGCCCATGGCGACCTCGAGCGGGTGGGTTGTCGTGGTCTTCTTGGCCTCGGGAGAATCGAGGATGTCGCGCAGGGACACCAGCTGCCGCGTGCGGTTCGGCACCTCGACGCCGATGGCCGACTTGCCAGGTATCGGGGCCAGGATGCGCACATCGGGCGACGCCATGGCGTAAGCGATGTCCTTGGAGAGGCTGGTGACCCGGGCCACCTTGACCCCGGGACCGAGCTCGAGCTCGTAGCGGGTGACCGTCGGCCCGACCCGGCAGCCGACCAGCCTGGTCTCGACCCCGTGGGCCTCCAGCGCCCGCACCAGGTCATCGCCGAGCGCGTCGATCTGGCGCTGGTCCTGGCGCATCTTCTTGGACTCCTCGAGCAACTTGATGCTCGGGAGCACCCACTCGCCCGGTGCCCGCGCCGCCGCCGGGGCGAGGGGCAGCGGGACCGACGCCACGGTCTCGGGCATGGGATCGGGTTCGTCGATCTCGTCGATCGGGTCCTCCTCGTCGTGCGGCGGAAGGTCGTCGGCCTCCGCGTCGAAGGGCACCGAGCGGGGCGGGGCGGCCTCCGGCGGAGCATCGGCACCGAGATCGGAGGTGATCACGAACGGCTTGCCCGCCCACAGGGAGGCGAACGTACGCCCGACGTGCTTCGCGGCCGAGGCGGTTGCGCGTCCGGCCGTGGCCAGCGACACGCCGGTCGCCACCAGGACGGCCACGAGGACCACCGCGACGAGGAGCACGGCGGCACCGGCCGGGCCGAGGCCGCCGTGCAGCGGGCGGCCGACGGCCGCGCCGAGGTAGCCACCGGCATCCTTGAGCACAGTCGAGTGCGAGAAAGGCGGCGATCCCTTGGCCAGCTCGGCCAGGCCGCAGACGCCGAGCAGGCCGAGCACCGAGCCGACGGCCAGGCGCCAGGGGTCGGCCCCCTCGTGCTCCTCGCCCTCGTCCTCGTCCTCGTCGGACCCGGCCCGATCGAGCAGCAGGGCCAGACCGGCGCCGAAGGACACGAGCGGGAGAAGGACGCGTACCCAGCCGGCCACCAGGCCGAGACCCGAATCGACGCCGTGACCGACGGGACCGAGTTGCTTGCCCCAGAGGGCAAGCGCCAAGAGCACGCCGAGCGTGATCAGCCCGACGGCCCAGAGGTCCCGCGCCTGGCGGCGCCAGAACGGCGGCCGCGGCGGGGGTGCCGGCGGCCGCTTGGCCCGGCTCGCCGACTTCTTGGTGGTACGGGCGGCGGGGCGCGCCGAAGGGCCCCCGCGGGTCTTGGTCACCACAGTGCGGTCGAGATTACTGGCTGACCTGGTCCTTTTTGTGGACACCCCGCCCGTTGAATTACGAACATATGTTCGCTATCGTAGCCCCGCATGGCACTGCGATGGGCCCTGGCCGAGAAAGAGGCGGGCGGCACGCTCTTCGCAGACGAGCGGCTGGCGGAACGCCACGTGGGCAAGGGCGCCTACGCGGGCATGGAGTTCCTCCACGTCAACGCCCGCACCGTCATCAACACGGTGCCGGCGGAGAGCCGGATGCCGTTCCGGCACACGATCAACCCGTATCGAGGCTGCAGCCACGCGTGCGTCTACTGCTTCGCCCGGCCGACCCACGATTACCTGGGTCTGGGGATCGGAGCGGACTTCGAGCGAAAAATCGTCGTCAAGGTCAACGCGGTGGAGCGCCTGCGGGCCGAATTGCGCGCCCCGGCGTGGAAGGGCGACCACATCGCCATGGGCACCAACACCGACCCCTACCAGCACGCCGAGGGCAAGTACCACCTGACGCGGGGCATCGTCGAGACGCTCTCGCGCGCCCGCAACCCCTTCAGCATCCTGACCAAGTCGACATTGATCCTGCGCGACGCCGCCGTCCTGGCCTCCGCCTGCGAACGCACCGAGGTCGGCGTGAGCTTCTCCATCGGCACGCTCGACCGGTCGGTCTGGAAGCTGACGGAGCCCGGCACTCCCCCGCCGGACCGCCGCGTCGAGGCCTTGCGCCGACTGACCGCCATCGGCATCCCGTGCGGCGTCCTGGTGGCACCGGTGCTGCCGGGGCTCTCCGACTCCGAGGCCCAACTGACCGAGGTGGTCGAGGCCTGCGCCGACGCCGGTGCGCTGTCCATCTCCGGCGTGGCCCTGCACCTGCGCGGCCCGCTGCGGAAGCACTATCTCGACTGGCTCCAAGGTGAACGGCCCGACCTGGTCCGGCTCCACCGTGATCGCTTCCGGCGGGGGGCGTACCAGGAGGACGGCGAGCGCCAGCGGATCGAGGGGATCGTGAAGGCCGCGGCACGGCGGTGCGGGGTGACGGGACGGAACCGCTCCCGCGGGAGGCCGGCGGTCGACACCGGGAGCGAGACCCGGCCGCCGCCGGCCACCGCCACGGGCCAGGCCACGGCCGAAGGGGCCGAGACCGGCCACCAACTGCGACTGCTCTGAGGGGCGCGCAAACGCAGGGACCTGCACTCCCTATGATCATGGCCTCATGCCGGGCGGATCGTCGATCTTGAGGGCGCACCGCCGGGCCGTCCTGGGTCTGGCGGCGCTCCTGGCCGCCTCCGTGCTCGTCGCCTTACCGCCGCTGCACTCAGGGACTTCGACCGCGTCGGCGGCGGCCCCGCCCGGTTCGACCAACGGCTCCTACGCCATCGTCGACGCCGCGGGCGGCGTCATGACCTTCGGTGGCGCCGCCTACGACGGGGACACGCTCGAGGTCCCGCTGGCCGAGCCGATCGTCGGGGGCGCGGCCGATCCCGTTGGCGGTTACTGGCTCGTGGCGTCCGACGGTGGCATCTTCTCCTTCGGCAACGCGCAGTTCTGGGGCTCGACCGGTGGCATCGCGCTCAACAAGCCCATCGTGGGCATGGCCGCCACGCCGGACGGCGGCGGCTACTGGCTGGTGGCCTCCGACGGCGGCATCTTCTCCTTCGGCGATGCGCGTTTCTGGGGCTCCACGGGCAGCATCGCGCTCAACAAGCCCATCGTGGGCATGGCCGCCGCGGCGCAGGGCGGCGGCTACTGGCTGGTGGCCTCCGACGGCGGCATCTTCGCCTTCGGCGACGCGCCGTTCTGGGGCTCGACGGGTGGCATCCACCTGAACGAGCCCGTCGTGGGAATGGCGGCGACATCCAACGGGGGTGGGTACTGGCTGGTGGCATCCGACGGCGGCATCTTCACCTACGGCGATGCGCAGTTCTGGGGCTCCAGCGGGGGCATCCACCTGAGCGAACCCATCGTGGCCATGACGCCGACACCCGACGGGAACGGGTACTGGCTGGTCGGGCAGGACGCCGGCGTCTTCACCTACGGCGATGCCGCGTTCTCGGGGAGCGCGCAGTCGCCGCTGCATCCCCCGAACTTCCCCAAACCCCTGTCGGATCCGATCGCTCCCGTGGTGACGATCATCAACGAGGGGACGGGGCCCCAAGCCACCCACCAGGGTGTGCAGCGGGTGGCCTTCTCCGGCGACTCGCTGTCCCTCTACGAGGGCAACTACGTGGAGCAGACCGACCCGCCCTATGACGTCGACGACGGGGCGGCTGCCGGCTGCGGCTACACCGACGGCGCCCCGACCATCCCGTGGAGCGACCCGCGTTCGGTGTACATCAGCCCGGGGGCCTGCGCGCTGTGGGCCACGCAGCTGCAGTGGGTCGTCTCGCGCTTCCATCCCGACGTCACGGTGATCCAGACCGGCTACTGGGAGACGCAGGACCGCGACTTCAACGGCACCTATACCACGCTGGCCAATCCCGCCTACGCCGCCTTCATTCAGGACAACCTGGCGCAGGCGGTGCAGATCGCCCACTCCGACGGTGGCGCGGTGATCCTGTCCACGTCGCCCTACTTCGACGACGGGACCCCGAACGGCCTCGTCGACGACTACAACCAGATTGTGAGTTCGGTCGCCTCCGAGTACCCCTACGTCTCGATCGACGACCTCTTCACCGTGCTCGACCCCGGCGGGGCCTACTCCACGGTGGTGGACGGCCTCACCGCCCGCGGCCCCGACGGTGTGCACATCACCCAGTCCGCGGTCGACACCCTCATTGAGCCCGCCCTCAACCAGATCATCGCCAACGTGGCGGGGGCCGTCTACGCCGGCGGCGCGTAGGCGCTCCCCCGACGCGTGACCGTCACCGCCGTCGCCCACCGCGGCGAGCCCGTCGGCCACCGTGAGAACACGCTCCCGGCCTTCGGGGCGGCGGCTGCAGCAGGGGCGGACATGATCGAGCTCGATCTGCGCCGTACCCGCGACGGCGTCATCGTCGTCCTGCACGACCAGACCCTCGAGCGCCTGTGGGGCCGGGCGGCCACCGTGGCCGACGTGGACCTGGCCGACGTCGCCGCACTCGGCGAGGGCAACGTGCGCATTCCGACCCTGTCCGCGGTGCTCGATGCGGTGTCGCTTCCGTTGATGGTCGACTTCACCCGCCGCGAGACGGTGGCAGGCGGGCTGCAGGCGGTGCAGGCAGCCGGGGCGATGGACCGCTGCCTGTTCGTCACGGGCAACGTGGCCGCACTGCGGCAATTGAGGGCCCAGTCGGCTGCGGCACGCGTCGGGCTCACCTGGGTCGACGGTCCGGAACCACCGCTCGCGCTCCTGCACGACCTGAAGGCCGAGTACTGGAATCCCATGTCGGAAATGGTGACCCCTGAAGGCGTGGCCGCGGTGCACCATGCCGGATTGCTCGTGTCGACCTGGACCGTCGACTCCCCCGTGGAGATGACGCGCGTGCTCGACGCCGGCGTCGACGCGGTCGTGAGCAACCGGATCGCTGCACTGCTCGCCCATCTCGGACGGTGATCGGCTGATCAGGGGACGACGACTGACCCGCACATCTCGGCGAACAGGCGGTGTATCCGGCGGTCCGCGGTGAGCTCGGGATGGAACGACGAGGCCAGCACCGGACCCTGACGCACCAGCACCGGCACGCCATCGAGGGTGGCCAGCACGTCGACCGCGGCGCCGACGGAGACCACGAGGGGGGCCCGGATGAAGACGGTCGGTAGCGGCGGACCCTCGCCGGACCCGAACACGATGTCGGCCTCGAAGGACTGCTCCTGGCGCCCGTAGCCATTGCGGCGGACGACGGCGTCGAGCACGCCGAAGGTGCGCTGGTCCGGACGGCCGTCGAGCACCTCCCCGGCGACCAGCACGAGTCCGGCACACGTCCCGAGAACCGGAAACGGGCGATCCGCCTCGCCGAGCCGGGCTGCCACCTCGTCGAACAGTCCGGTGGACTCGAGCAGCATGGAGAGGGTGGTCGACTCACCGCCCGGAAGCACAATGCCGGAGAGCCCCTCGAGATCGGCCGGCCACTTCACCGGACGGGCGGCGCAGCCCACATCGGCCAGCGCGGCCAGGTGCTCGCGCACGTCCCCCTGCAGGTCGAGGACTCCGATGACCGGTGCTACCACCCCCGGTCGGCGAGATGCTCGCCGTACTGCGAAGCCTCGAGACCCCGCATGGCCTCACCGAGACCGCGCGACACCTTGGCGACGTGGTCTGCGTCGGTGTAATGGGCCGTGGCCTCGACGATGGCCGAGGCCATCCGGGCGGGGTCGGACGACTTGAAGATGCCCGATCCGACGAAGACGGCCTCCGCGCCCAGCTGCATCACGAGCGCCGCGTCCGACGGCGTGGCGATCCCGCCTGCGCAGAACAACGGCACCGGAAGTTTCCCGGACACGGCGATCTCCTGCACCAGAGCGATCGGTGCGCCGAGCTCCTTGGCCCAGCCGTAGAGCTCTGCGCTGTCCGCCTGGGTGAGGGTGCGGATGGTGCCGAGAATGGAGCGCAGATGGCGCACCGCTTCCACGATGTTCCCCGTCCCCGCCTCGCCCTTGGAGCGGATCATGGCCGCACCCTCCGAAATGCGCCGCAGGGCTTCGCCCAGGTTCGTGGCGCCGCAGACGAACGGGACGGTGTAGGGCCACTTGTCGATGTGGTACGCCTCGTCTGCGGGCGTCAGCACCTCGGACTCGTCAATGAAGTCGACGCCGAGCGACTGCAGCACCTGCGCCTCGGCGAAGTGGCCGATGCGGGCCTTTGCCATGACCGGGACCGTGACTGCCTCAATGATCCCCTCGATCAGCACCGGGTCGCTCATGCGCGCCACGCCGCCGTCGCGGCGGATGTCCGACGGCACGCGCTCGAGTGCCATGACCGAGACCGCGCCGGCGTCCTCGGCGATCTTGGCCTGTTCGGCGTTGACGACGTCCATGATGACGCCACCGCGCAGCATGTCCGCCAACCCACGCTTCACGGTGAAGGTCCCGGTTGTCATCAGTCCAGTCTACGAGGGCGAGCGGCCCCTTCTCACCACTCGCTCAGCGTGGCGGCCCGCACCGAGGTGGCATCGAGGTCCCCGGGCAGCAGGACGTCGTCACGGTGCCCGACCGAGGGGTCGATCCACACCCAGCGGGTGGGCCCGAATCGGGCTGGGGAGGCGAACAAGGAGCCCTCAGCCGGGGCCGGCGCGGCCATCATCGTCCTGAGCGCGCCGAGCAGGCCGCGCGGGAAGCGCACCGCCGACGCCCCCACGACATCGGCCCGGTACTCGCGGCTCTCGCCCACGCAGCGGCGCAGCATGCCTGCACCACCGAAAATCGTCCCCAGCATGATGCCGACGCACGACACGCCGTTGTCTCCCCGCTTCACGTGCGCCAATTCGTGGGCGATCACACCTTCGAGCTCTATCGGATTGAGCCGGCGCATGAGCCCGGTCGTCACGACCAGGACGGAGCGCCGTGCATCGCGGCCGAGCGCGCATGCGTTGGGCACGTCGTCGTCGAGGACGTAGAGCGACGGCATGCTCAATCCGAAAGTGGCGCAGAGGCCCTCGGTCACGTTCGAGAGCCGCCGCTCGTCCTCCTCGTGGATCGGCACCGCACCGATCCGGTTGAGGGCGAACGACGGGGCCAGCCGCCACAGGCCGAACATCACGGCGGCGCCGGCGACGACGAACAGAACGAAGCCGCCGATGATGGAGACCGTCACTCCCACGAGTGCACCGAGCAGCAACGCGGGCAGGACGGCGGCCAGCGCGCACAGGGTGATGGTCCGTCGGCGGTTTGCGGCGACCTCCGCGGGAAACACCTGGGGAGCGCCGAGGGTCGGCGACACATGGAGCGGCGCCAGGGGTGGGACCTCCGCCAGCGCGACGGAGGAGCGTGGCGGAGCGCTGCGCTGCCGCGAGCCCGAGCGGGACTGGGACCCCCGGTTGGCCCCACCCTTGCCAGAGCCCTGGGACGAGCGCTGGCGGCCGCCGCCTCCGCCGCCCTGCACCTTGCGCTGCCCGTTGGAGCTCGACCGGGCGTTGGGGCTCTTGCCGCCTCCGCCTCCGCCTCCGGACCTCCCGCTCCCGCCGCTTCGGTTTCCGCTGCCGCCGTTTCCGCTGCCTCCGGACCGGCTGCGGTTGCGATTCCTGTTCCTGTTCGGGTTGCGGTTGCCACCACCGGCGCCACTCGACCCGCCAGCCGGCCGGCCGGACGCCCCCGAACCCTCTTGTTGATCGGCCATGAGGCCCTGCAGCCTACGGCCTGGCGGTCACCGCCCCTGGACCGGGTCAGTCGCGGCCGGCAACGTGGCCGGCGCCATAGGCCTCTATCGCCCGCTCGTAGACGTCGACGTAGCGCTTGGCCAGCGTCTCCATCGACCACTCCCGCGCGTACTCGGTCGCCGCCTTCCGGGCCTCGGTCGACGATGGCCCGCCGCCGTCGGTCAGGGCATCCTCCAGGGCGCGGGCCAGCGCAGGAGCGTCGCCGGGCGGGACCAGGGTGGCGTGGCCGCCCGACGCCGTGCGATAGCCCTCGATGTCTGAGGCCACCACCGTGCAGCCGGCGGCCATCCCTTCGAGGAGCACCATGCCGAAGGACTCCCCCTGCAGCGAGGGTGCGCACAGCACGTCCGCCCCGGCCAGCCGGGAAGCCACCTCCTCCTCGCTCAGCACCCCGAGCCAATGCACCCGATCCGATTGGGGATGGCGCCGTCGCTGCACCTCGGTGCCAGGACCGTCGCCGGCCACCCACAGGACGGCGGGCCGCTCCAGCATGGCGAAGGCGTCGAGGAGGACCCGCAGGCCCTTACGCGGCTCGTGGCGGCCGAGGAACAGCACGGCGGGTCTTCCCTCTGCATCGCCATGGGGTGGGGCCGACTCGAAGCGGTCCATGTCGACGCCGTTGAAGAGCACTTCGAAGTCGCCCCCGCCCGCGCGCATGCCGGTCTCGCGTGCGGATTCCGAAACTGCCACCCGGATCTGCATCCGCCGCCCCACCAGCTCCGCCAGGGGTCCCAACGGGCGGACCCATCGGCTGACCCCGGCACGGTGGTAGGTGCCGACCATGGGGAGCGGCACCCTGAGCACGAGGCCGTAGGACGCCACGGGCGCCAGAGGCTCGTGCAGGTGGACCACGTCGAAGCCGCCGTTGCGCACGAAGCGCTCGGCGCGCGCCGCTGCCGTCGGCCACAGCGCCACGGGGGCAACCGACCCGTTCGAGCGCAGGGCGACCGGCCGGCCGATGACGTAGTGGTCCCCGACGGCGTCGGGCATCTCGTCGCCGTGCCGGGCCGGCGCGAGGACGGTGACCTCGTGGCCCAACCCCCGCAACGACCGCGCCAAACCGATGACCTGGCCCTGGACGCCGCCCGGCCGTGACAGCGAGTACGGCGAGAGCATGGCGATCCTCATCGGGGGTCGCTCGGCCAGTTGGGCTGGTAGAGGTGCCACTGCTCGGGGTGGGCCCGGATGTCGTCCTCGAAGGTGGTGGCCAGGTCCTGGGTCACCCGCGCGATGTCCTCGCGCATCCTGCCCTGGCGACTGGTGTCGAGCGGCGGGTGCACCACGCCAGTGTGCCAATTGCCCGGTCCCGAGTAGACGACCACAGGGAGCAGCACCGCCCCGGTGCGCAACGCCAACGCGGCGGCGCCCGCCGGCAAGGTGGTCTTCTCCCCGAAGAATTCGACCTCGACCCCGTTGCCGACCAGGTCCCGGTCGCTGACCAGTCCGGCGATCTCGTTCGCCTTGAGCGCCCGCAGCAACGCCGAACTCGAGCCGTCGCCGAGCGGCACCGCCGTCAGTCCCATGGCGGCGCGTTGCCCCACGAACCACTCGAAGAGCTCTTCGGGCTCAAGTCGCTCCACCACGGCGGTCATGGGTGTTCCCTCGAGCCCCAGCCAGGCGCCGCCCCACTCCCAGCTGCCGACGTGGGGCAGGGCCATCACCACGCCGCGCCCACGGTCGAGGCCGGCGCGGATGTGGTGCTCGCCCTCCAGAATCTGGAAGCGGGCGCGTATGCCGGCCTCGCTCTCGTAAGGCAGCCGGGCGCCGTCACACCAATAGCGCGCGTAGGAGTCGAAGGTCCGCCTGCTCCAGCGGCGGACCAGCGCCGGGTCGGGCTCCACGCCCTGCGCGCATTCGCTCGCCAGCACGCGCTGCATGTGGCGCTCGTTCATGGCGAGGGCGGCATCTCCCCGCAGGGCCATGACGCGGGCCACGCCCCGGGCGATCACCTCCGCCAGTGGCTCCGGCATGTGACCCATGCCGGCGGCCAGGCCGCGGTAGGTCAGATACTTCGACCTGGCGCGCCAGCCGCGTGCGGGCTCGAGTTCGTGGTCGTCGGTCACGACGGGCGGTGGGAGAGGCGGATCAGGACGGGGGTGGCGTGCGGCGTGCAGCGCGGCGCGCGCCGGTGGGGCCGGAATGTCCCCGGGCCGCACGGCGGCGATCCCTGAGGGTCCGACCAGAGCGGCTGCTCAACGACTCCTGCCGCCGCGCTCGCCAGCGACCCACGGGCGCACCGGTCGTCCGAGCCAGATCCCGCCGGGGTACGCCCGTGGACTCGCGGGCCTCGCGCCAGGCTCGCCAACGCGAGTCGACCCGCCCCTCGCGCCAGGCTTCAATACGACGCCGGATGACGGCGTCGCGCCCGGACGCGGCATTCCAGACCTTGACGAAGCGTGAGATGGCGGTGAACGAGACGAGGACGAGGAGGATCCACAACACAGGCACGAAGATGACAGCGCTCAAGAAGGAGACACCGAGCAGGAACATGCGCTCCCCCCGCTCCATGAGTCCGCCCTTGGCCGAGAGCCCGAGCGACTCCGCCTTTGCCCGTTCGTAGGAGACGAGCGCGGTCACGGCCAGGATCCCCATTGGCAGCAGCGCGAGATGCCCGTCCCCTCGGTTCAACAGGTACCACGCGCAGCCGAACATGAGGACGGCATCGGCGATCCGATCGGTAACCGAGTCGAAAAAGGCGCCGCGGACCGATGCCGTGCCCGCTGCCTTGGCGACGGGCCCGTCGAACAGGTCGTGCATGCCGGTGATGATCAGGAAGACGATGGCGAGGTGGAAGTGACCCGTCGCCACCAGGACGGCCGTCACCGACGCCGACACGAGGCCGGTCGCGGTCAGCACATCAGCGGTGATGCCATGGCGGTGGAGTGTCTCGCCGACCGGACCGGTGGTGCGGTCCACGGCGGTTCGCCAACGACCGTCGAACATGAAGCTCCTCGTCGTGCGCGGCCCGGGACAGGGTTCCGGCGCTCTCAGATGGGAAGTTTACCATCCGACCCCTGAAACCCGGGGCGCCGACGACCGGGGGACACGCCCGTTGGGCCTGATCCCGCAGCCGCAGCAGACGGCCGGCAGGGTGCTGCAGTCCTGGTGGCAGGCCCTCTCGAGCCGACCGGAGGAGGCCGGGGAATCAATCCCGAGCACCGCCCGGCCCGTATCCACCAGCGTGACATCAGAGCACCATCGACCTCAGAGGACCACCATGCACTCCATCCGAGATTCCGTCAGCCGGTTCGCATCCCTGCCACTGGCCGCGCTGGCCGGCGCCGCCGCTGCTGCCACCGTGTTGTCGGCCGCGCCGGCCTCGGCGTCCACCAGCACCACAAGCGTCAAGGCCGTCGAGACCGACTTCCACATCGCCCTTTCCAAGAGTTCCCTGAAGGCGGGCAAGTACGTGTTCGACGCGGTGAACAAGGGCCAGACGACCCATGCCCTCATGATCACCGGGCCCGGGATCAAGATGGCCACGACGAAGGACATTCAGCCGGGGCAGAGCGCGACCCTGGCGGTGACGCTCGAGAAGGGCGCTTACGACATCTTCTGTCCGATCCCGGGGCACAAGGCTCTGGGCATGAACGTCAACATCAACGTCGGGGGCGCCACCACGTCGAGCGCCAGCACGTCGAAGACCGGCGGGAGCGGCGGGAGCGGCGGGAGCGGCGGGAGCGGCGGGAGCGGCGGGAGCGGCGGCTACGGCTACTGACGGTCACGGGCGCGACGGAGTCGGGTAGCCTCGCCAGCCGAGATCGCCGCGCCGTCCACGCGTGGGCGCACGTGAGGTGATGGTGCCGGTATCCGACCCGAGGAGTGCGGGATCACTCCCCGACGCCACCCTCGACGTTTCGATCGTGGTTCCGTACTACAACCCGGGCAGTCGTCTGCGTGCGACGGTCGAGGACATGGTGCGGGTGCTCGACGCGTCGGGCATGACCTTCGAGATCATCGCGGTGTCGGACGGGTCGACCGACGGGAGCCCGTTCACCCTCGAGGGCTTCCCCGAGAGCGTCGTGCGCCGGGTGTCCTTCGCCAAGAACGTCGGCAAAGGGCACGCACTGCGGGCCGGGCTCGCGATGGGGCGTGGGCGCTATCTCGGTTTCATCGACGCCGACGGCGACATCTCGCCCGAGCTGCTCGCCCCCTTCGTCTCCATCATGCAATCCGAGCAGCCCGACATCATCATCGGCAGCAAGCGCCACCCCGAGTCGTCGGTGCACTACCCACCGCTACGCCACCTGTATTCGTGGGGCTACCAGCACCTCATCGCACTGCTCTTCCGCCTGCACGTCAAGGACACCCAGGTGGGGATCAAGCTCGTGGACCGGAAGGTCATCGCTGACGTCCTGCCGCTCCTGCGCGAGAGCCGCTTCGCGCTCGATCTCGAGCTGCTGGTGCTGGCGCGTCGCCTCGGCTACTCGCACATTGTGGAGGCCCCGGTCCGGATCCAGGAGCGCTTCGGCAGCACGATCTCGCTCAAGGCCGTGTGGCTGCTCCTCGTCGACACCATCGCCCTCTTCATCCGCTACTCGGTCCGCCACGACTACGACGCCGCGCTGGCGGCTCAGGCGGGATCGGGCGACCCCGCCGCCGCCGATCCAGGCTGAACGGGGCAGCGCCCACCCGCCGCCGGCGCCCGAGCGGCGCCGCACGAGCGGTCGTACACTCCATTCCAACGAGCCGGTTCAGGGCCACCTGAACGGACGGAGGACGGAGGACCAGGTGCCACACGACCCGACCGCTATCCGCAACGTCGCCCTCGTCGGCCATCACGGAGCCGGCAAGACCACGCTCGCCGAGGCACTGCTGGCCGCGACCGGGTCGATCGCGCGGCGGGGATCGGTCGAAAAGGGCAACACCGTCATGGACTTCGAGCCCGAGGAGGCGGCGCGCCAGCTCTCCATCTCGACCAGCCTGGCCCCCTTCACCGTCAACGGGGTCAAGGTCAACCTGCTCGACACGCCCGGGTACGCCGACTTCGCCGGCGAGATGCTCACCGCCCTGGCCAACGTCGATCTGGCCGTCATCGTGGTCAGTGCCACCGACGGCGTGCAGGCCCAGACCGAGGACGCCTGGCGTGCAGCAGCCCGGATGGGTGTGCCACGGGTCATCGTGATCAACAAGCTCGACAGGGAACGAGCCGACTTCGACCGCACGCTGGCCGAGATCCGGTCAACCATGGGCTCCGGCGTGGCGCCGGTGGAACTCCCCATCGGCCACGAGGCGGACTTCCACGGCGTGATCGACCTGCTCGACGACACGGCCACCCACTACGACGTGCGGGCGGGCGGGACGGCGGTCGAGGGGACGGTGCCCCCTGCCGGCCACGAGGGACCCATCCCCGACGATCTCGTCGACGAGGAGCACGCGGTGCACGAGCAGCTCGTCGAGGGCATTGTGGTAGGCGACGACGACCTGATGGAGCGCTACCTCAACGGGGAGTCCATCGAGTACGCCGAGCTCGAGAAGAGCCTCGCCGGCGGGGTCGCCTCGGCCAGCGTGTTCCCGGTCCTGTGCTGCTCGGCCACCAGCGGCGTCGGCGTCGACCGGCTGGCCCGCCTTATCGAGGAACTCTGTCCGAGCCCCTCGTCGCGGCCGCCGGTGCTGGCCACCGCCGGGACGGAGACCGCCGAGATCCCGTGCGACCCGGGCGGCCAGACGCTCCTCACGGTGACCAAGACCTTCAACGACGGGCACACGGGCAAGATCTCCCTCTGCAAGGTGGTCTCGGGCACCCTGCGGCCCGACGCCGTGCTGGTCAACCCGCGTACCCGCGAAGAGGAGCGGCTGCACGCCCTGCAGAGCATCGCCGGCCACGCGACGGCGCCCGCGACCAGCGTCCCGGCCGGCGACTTCGTCGCCGTGCCTCGACTCAACGGGACGCGCACCGGCGACACCCTCGCGCCCAAGGGTCAGCCCGTCGTGGTGCCTCCCCCGGCGCTGCCGCCGCCGGCGCTCCAGGTGGCGGTGAAGCCGGCCACGCGGGCCGACGACGACAAGCTCATGTCGGCGCTGCACCGGCTCTTGGACGAGGACCCGTCCCTGACCGTGACCCGCGACGACGAGACGCACCAGACGGTCCTGGGGGTGAGCGGCGAGGTGCACCTGGCCGTGACGCTCGAACGGCTCGACCGCAAGTGCAACGTCCACGTCGAGCGGGAAGAGCTTCGCATCCCCTATCGCGAGACCATCACCCGCGAGGCGGCGGCGGAGGGCAAGCACAAGAAGCAGTCGGGCGGCCACGGGCAATTCGGCATCTGCCATCTTCGTCTGGAGCCGCTGAACCGCGGCGAAGGCTTCGCCTTCAGGGACGAGGTGGTCGGAGGGGCGATCCCCCGCCAATACATCCCCGCCGTCGAGAAGGGGGTGCTCGAGACGTTCGACGCCGGCGGGGTCTACGGCTACCCCGTCGTCGACATCGCCGTCACCGTCGACGACGGCAAGGCGCATTCGGTGGACTCCAACGAGGTGAGCTTCAAGATGGCCGCGGCGCAGGCGGTGCGGGCGGCCATGGCGGAGGCCGGTCCGATCGTGCTGGAGCCGATTTCGCGGCTCGAGGTCACCATTCCGGCCGAATGCCAGGGGGACGTGCTCGGTGATCTGCATTCCCGGCGGGCCCGCATCGTCGGGACCGAGGCGTCGGCCGACCCGGGCTATCAGACCGTGACCGCCACGGCGCCCACCGCCGAGCTCACCCGCTACGCGGTCGACCTGCGGGCGCTGACAGGCGGGCGGGGCTCTTTCACCGTGGCGTACGAGCGCTACGACGCCGTGCCCGAGCACCTCGCGGCGTCGATCCCGACGCTGGCGGGCTGACCGTATATACCCACTAGGTCCACCGAGTGGGTATATACGGGTCCGAAGCCCCGTCCCGGGATCCAGACCCTGCTCACCCCAGGAGCGCTCCCCGAGACATCACCCCAAGAACGGGAAGGTGTGCTGGAAGCGCACAGGGATTTTGCTGAGGACGAGCGTGCCAAGCAGTCGGTTGCCCGGCGTCGTCACCACGGCCACGGCCAACGTGCCCGACCGGAGGCCGAGCGGCTTCGACACCTCCGACGAGGTGAAGTGGCCCGAGTACCCGGCGATACAGATGGCCTGCTTCTTGGACACGTCGCTGGCCAGCCGGTTGTACAGCTTCGGGGCGATGCTGTGGAGGTTGCTCAACGTGTACTTGCGGACCCCTTCGAGGTGGCCGTGGCCGCCAACCGCCTTGGCGGCCGTCGGCAGAGCCAGGTAACAGGATTCGGCGGCGGTGCCGGAGTCGGTACGGGCGGACGAGCAGGAGGCCAGCGAGGAGGCCGCCAAGACGAGGCCGGCCGCCAGGGCTCCGACCCGGGCGCGGACGGGGACCGGATTCACCAGGCACCTCCTCGCGGAGCCTGAGCCGGTGCCGAAACGGCAGCCGGAGCCGCAGCGGCAGACGGAGCGGGCCTCGACGCCCCGTAGGCCTCGGGGCCGGCCTCGACCTCGGTCGAGAGCGCCTGCCGGGGCCAGCGCCCACGACGGACCTGCAGCGCAAGCTCGCCGATGAACACCCATCCGACCACCAGGATCATCCAGAAGCTGATGAGCCGATACAGCAGAACGGCAAAGGCGGTGCTCGTCTCGGCCCCGCCGAAGGCGACGAGCGCCACCGTGATGGACCCCTCCACGACCCCGAGGCCGCCCGGGGTAATGGGCAGCGACGCCGCCAACTGGCCCGCACCGTAGGCGAGCAGCAGCCCCTTCCACGGGATCGGAACCCCGAGGGCAGGGAACATCATGGCGAAACAGGCGCAGTCGAGCAGCCAGTTGAGCGTTCCCCACGTGATGATCCGCCCGATCTGGCTCCAGTCGAGGCGCACGGCCGTCATCCAGGCGATGGCACGGTCGATCAGGGCGACGGTGTCACCCCGGGGGCGTCCGGTGAGGGCCACGGAGAACCTCAGGGCCCACGACAGCACCGCGTGGAGAGGCCGCTCGTAGACGAAGAGCGACCCGATGCCGAGCAACACGATGAAGGTACCGATGAGCACGGGCACGAGATCGAGTGAGGCGCCCTCTTGCGTGGCGACGCCCAGCCCGACGACCGCCAGCAGTGACAGGCTCATCGAGGCGGCCACGAGCGTCCCGATGAGCGCCCAGACGGCGAGCGTGTTGTCGGCGCCGAAGCGACGGAACCAGCGGAAGCCGTAGACCGAGGCGAAGGCGTTACCGATGGGCAGCGAGTTGGTGATGGCCTGGGACGCAAACGTCAATTTGAGCAAGGGGTTCCAGGGGGCGCGCAGGTGTCCCGCCTTGAGCAGCTCGAACTGCATGGCCGCAAAGCAGTAGTACGAGCCGATCTCGGCTGCGATCGCCGGCGGCACCCACCACCAGTCGAACGTCCGGAAGACGGTGCCGAAGCCCTCGAGCTCGGAGGTCTTGGAGGAGAGCACCCACAGCGCGATCCCCACGAGGGCGAAGCCGATGATGATGCGGACAGCCGGCCACGCCTTGCGGAGAGCGCGGCGCACGCGCCTGCGTCCCGTGGCAGATGGCGGGGCATCGGGCGCGTCGGGCGCGGACGAAGGTGCGGCGACGGATCGACTCTCGCCCGACACGACCCCGTCGGGGCGCGTCCCCACGGGCCCGCCCGGCCCCACGGAGGCGTCGGGCCCTCCCGGCGGCACGCTAACTGGGCCAGGCGTCGGTGAGTCGCTTCCAGGAGAGCTGCAGCGTCTCGGGCATGACGCGCGTCTGGGCCACCGACGTCATGAAGTTGGTGTCGCCGGACCAGCGGGGCAGGACGTGGAGGTGGAGGTGGGCCGGGATGCCCGCGCCCGCCGCCCGGCCGAGGTTGGCCCCCATGTTGAGGCCGTCGGGCTCGTACGCGGCCTCGATCGCGGCCACTGCCGCCTGCGTCGCCGTCCACACTTCGGTGGTCTCGTCAGCGGCCAGGTCGGCCAGCGCCCCGACATGACGCAGGGGCAGCACGAGCACGTGCCCGCTGGCATAGGGGTAGGCGTTCAGGACGACGAACGCCGTCTCTCCCCGCCACACGACGAGGTTGTCCTCCGAGGGCGGACCACTGGCCGCGAGCCGGCAGAACACGCAGTCGGCTGCGTCGTGGGAGATCCCGCCGCTGCGCTCACGCTCCGTCGCCTGCACAATGTATTCGCGGCGCCACCCGGCCCAGAGGTGTTCGAGGCTCACGGCGCGACCCGCCGCCTGCTCACGCGGTCGCCGGGGCCGGCGCCCTGTCCTCGGGGAGACCCTTGCGGTCGACCTCGTCGAGGACTTCGGTCACGACATCGGCCAGGGGCACACCCTGCTCGGGCTTGGTCGTCCAGCCACGCCGATTCACGCCTACCGTCCCCGCCGCCACGTCGTGGTCACCTACGACGAGGATGTAGGGGATCTTCGCCATCTTGGCCCGGCGGATCAGCCCGCCCAACTTCTCGCCGCTCCCGTCGGCCGTCGCCCTGAGGCCCGCCTTCGCACAGGAGTCGACGACGGATCGGGCGTAGTCGGCGTGCGCGTCGGTCACAGGAATCACACGCACCTGCTCGGGGCTCAGCCACGTCGGCAGCGCGCCGGCGTAGTGCTCAATGAGGACCGCCATGAAACGCTCCACCGAGCCGAACAGCGCCCGGTGGATCATGATCGGCTGATGGCGCTGGTTGTCCGCGCCGATGTACTCCAGCCCGAAGCGGTGCGGCAGCTGGAAGTCGAGCTGCACCGTCGACATCTGCCACGTCCTGCCGATGGCGTCGCGGGCCTGCACGGAGATCTTGGGGCCGTAGAAGGCGCCACCACCCTCGTCCATCACGAGCTCGAGGCCCATTTCCAGAGCGGTGGTGCGCAGCGCCTCGGTGGCGACCTCCCAGTCCTCGTCGGAGCCGACGGCCTTGCCGGGGGGCTTAGTCGACAGCTCGAGATAGAACTCGTTCAGCCCGTAGTCGCGCAGCAGATCGAGGACGAAGTGCAGCGTGCGGACGAGCTCGGCATCCATCTGCTCGCGGGTGCAGAAGATGTGGGCGTCGTCCTGGGTCATGCCGCGCACGCGGGTGAGGCCCTGCAGGACGCCGGACTTCTCGTAGCGGTAGACGGTGCCGAATTCGAAGAGCCGCATCGGCAGCTCGCGGTAGGAGCGCTGGTGGCTCTTGTACACGAGGATGTGGAAGGGGCAGTTCATCGGCTTGAGGTAGTACTGCTGCCCCCCGTCGAGCTCCATGGGCGGGTACATGCCCTCGGCGAACCAGTCGAGGTGGCCCGACTGCTCGAAGAGGGCGCTCTTCGTGATGTGGGGCGAGGTGACGAAGTCGTAGCCCGACTCCACATGGCGCTGCCGCGAGTACTCCTCCATCAGCCGGCGGATGGTGCCGCCTTTCGGGTGGAAGACGGCCAGGCCCGACCCGATCTCCTCGGGGAAGCTGAAGAGGTCGAGCTCGGCTCCGAGCTTGCGGTGGTCACGCCGCTCGGCCTCCTCCAGCTGGTGCAGGTGGGCGGCCAGCGCCTTCTCCGACTCCCACGCCGTCCCGTAGATGCGCTGCAGCTGCTCGCGCTTCTCGTCGCCGCGCCAGTACGCCCCCGCGACCCGCATGAGCTTGAAGTGGCCCAGCCGGCCGGTCGAGGGCACGTGCGGCCCGCGGCACAAGTCGATGAACGCGTCGGTGTTGCGGTAGGTGCTCACCACCGAACCGGCGGCGTCGACCTCGTCGGCCCCTATCCCGACGGCCTCGATGATCTCCTGCTTGAAGGGCTGGTCGGCGAAGATCTCGAGCCCCTCCTCGAGTGTGTGCTCGTGGCGGACGAAGGGCTGGTCCTCCTTGATGATGAGTCGCATCTCCGCGTCAATGCGGTCCAGGTCGTCATCGCTGAAGTGGGCCCCGTCCGGGAGCTCGAAGTCGTAGTAGAAGCCGTTCTCGATCACGGGCCCGATGGCGTACTTGGCCCCGGGCCAGAGCCGGCGGACGGCCTGGGCCAAGACGTGCGCCGTGGAGTGGCGCAACACCTCGCGGCCCGCGTCGGACTCCGCGGTGATGATGGCGACCTGCGCCCCGTCGGGCAGCGGCAACTCCAGATCCACCTCGCGGCCGTCGACGGTGACGAGAACGGCGGCCTTGGCCAGGCGGGAACCGATGGACTGGGCGAGCTCGATGCCCGTCGTGCCCTCAGTCAACTCCCGCGTCGAGCCATCGGGAAGGTCAACTGAGATGACGCCTGGCATCGTGCTTCCTTTCCTGTTCCGCCGGCCGATTCTTCCTGGTCCGGACTCCCTTCGTGGTTCTCCAAGGGTACCGGACGACCCTCTCGGGCCTGGCCCACCCGCAGGACCGATCGCCGGGGGGTCGCTCGGAGGGGCCGGCGCGGGGCCGCAGGGCTCAGAGCATGACGCCGAGGAGCCGGGCCCCGGCGCCGACCGGCCGCCCGGCCGTGGCCTCGTCGTCGAGGGCGCGCAACGCCGCAGGGGTGTCAAGGTCGGCATCGAGGGCGCTCCGCACGGCGGAAAGCCCGGCCGACCCGCCCCCGGCATCGCCGTCGTCAGGTGCGCTGCGCCACAGCGCCAGGCGGGCCGCCGCCGCCGGCATGTCCTCGTCGGTGCGCCAGTCCCAGTCCTGCCGGTAGTGGTGCGCCAGAAGGGCGAGTCGCACGGCGGCCGGGTCCCACTCCTTGCACAGATCGCCGACGAACACGAGGTTGCCGAGCGACTTCGACATCTTGGTCCCGTCCAACCCCACCAGGCCCACGTGGAACCACAGCCGGACGAATCGCTGCCCCGTCACGGACTCGGACTGGGCCGTCTCGCATTCGTGATGGGGGAACACGAGGTCGCGACCGCCCCCGTGGATGTCGATCGTCTCACCGAGCTCACGCAGGACGAGGGCGGAGCACTCGATGTGCCATCCGGGCCGTCCCGGACCCCAACGCGACTCCCAGGCCGGCTCGTCGGGCAGCGACGGCTGCCACAGCACGAAGTCGAGCGGGTCCCGCTTGTTCGGGTCCTCCGGGTGGCCGCCGTGCTCGGCGGCCAACACCAGCATGCGCTCGCGGTCGTAGCCGCTGATGCGGCCGAACTCGGGGAAGGTGTCCACGCTGAAATAGACCGACCCGCCGGACTCGTAGGCGAACCCGCCATGCAGCGCAGCACCGATCAACGAGAGGATCTCCGAAATGGCCGAGGTGGCCCGCGGCTCGGAGTACACCGGCAAGAGATTGAGCAGGCCCATCTCGGCGTCGAAGCGCGCCATCTCCTCGGCCGCCAGGTCGAGATAGTGCACACCCAACTCACGTGCCTTGCGCAGAATGTCGTCGTCGACATCGGTGACGTTGCGCACGCACTTCGTCTGGTGACCGGCGTCGCGCAGGCGTCGCTGCAGCATGTCGAAGTACAGGTAGACGGCGGCGTGCCCCAGGTGCGCCGAGTCGTAGGGGGTGATCCCGCACGAGTACATGGTCACCAGTGGCCCGGCCTCGAGCTCGACGATCTCCCCACGCGCCGTGTCGTACAACCGCACAGTTACAGACCAGCGATCCTCAGCGTGGAGTGGGCCTTGTGCTTGATGTTGAGGGTGATGCAGACGGCGGTGAACGCCTCGATGGCCGCGGCCTGGTTCAGGCTGCCGGCGTCGAGCGGTCGCAGGCCCGGCATCTGCTCCACGAGCGTCAGTGTCATCACCGTCGCCTCCGGGTGGTCCGAGCACACAAGCACATCAGCTTCCAACCCCGATTCGAGGTTTTCCATTTCCGATGCCGGCAGGTGGTGGAAGGCGGCCGCCACCAGGCTCTGCGGGACGGCGGCCTGCACGGCGGCGGCCATGGAGCCCCGGGGAGGGATGAGGGCCAGCATCTCGCGGCCCTCCTTCACCAGGGCGTTCACCATGGAGATGACGACCTTGCCGGCGAGGGGCTCGCGCAGCGACCGAACGGTCGCGATGGCGCTGTCCCAGGGTGTGGCCAGGACCACGAGGTCCGCCTCGGCGGCCCCGGCGTTGTCCGACCCGCCGAGGGCCAGGTCGCTGTCGGGCCAGCGGGCCACCACGTCGCTCGCCACCGTGGCCGCCCGCTCGGCGTCGCGCGAACCGAGCGTGACCCGGACGCCGGCCTCGGCCAGCCGGACCGCGACCCCCCGTCCAGCCGGACCGGTCCCACCGAGGATTCCCACGTGCACGCCCCTACCTTCGCATAACCTCCTGGCGCAGTGGGACTCCTCGACGGTAAGCGACTGCTCATCACCGGCGTCCTCACCGATGCCTCGCTGGCCTTCTCCGTGGCCCGCCTGGCGCAGGAGGAGGGGGCCGACATCGTGCTCTCGGGCGCTGGGCGCGCCCTTTCGCTGACCCGGCGTACCGCACGCAAACTCCCCCGCGAGGTCGAGGTCCTCGAGATCGACGTCACCTCGCCCGAACAGCTGCAGTCGGCGGGGGCCGCCCTGGCCGCCCGCTGGGACCGCCTGGACGGCCTGCTGCACGCCATCGGCTTCGCTCCGCCGGACTGCCTGGGCAGCGGGATGTTCGCCGCCGACTGGGACGACGTCTCGACGGCGATCCACATCTCGACGTATTCGCTCAAGGCGCTGATCGACGCGTTCCTGCCCCTGCTGGCGGCGGCGGGGGCCGACGGCGGCGCGTCGGTGGTCGGTCTCGACTTCGATGCGACGGTGGCCTGGCCCGTCTACGACTGGATGGGCGTGGCCAAGGCGGGGCTCGAGTCGCTCTCGCGTTACCTGGCCAAGGAGCTCGGGCCGCGCGGCATCCGGGTGAATCTCGTGGCCGCCGGCCCCGTCCGCACCATGGCGGCCAAGTCGATCCCGGGATTCAGCGCGTTCGAGGACACCTGGGCCGACCGGGCGCCCCTCGGTTGGGACATCCACGATTCGACGGCCGTGGCCAAGGCCTGCCTCGCCCTCTTCAGCGACCTCTTCCCGATGACCACGGGGGAGATCCTGCACGTCGACGGCGGCGTCCACGCCGTCGGCGGCTCGGCCTGACCGACCAGGTCTGCGAGGCGCCGACAGTAGGTTGCAGGCATGGGTATGCGGGGTCACGGCATGGGAGGGGGCGGCCGCGGTGGCGGCTTCGGCGGCATGCGCTCCCTGCGCCAGGACCGAGCCGTCCTGCAGCACCGGGTCAAGAAGGGCACGGCCCGGCGCATGCTCACTTTCGCCGTCCCGTACCGGGCGATCCTCGCCGTCTTCCTCCCCGTCGTCATCATCGACGCTGCCGTCGGGGCCGTCAGCCCCCTGATTCTGCGCGGCATCATCAACAACGGCATTGAGAAACACGATGCCGACGTGGTCATCTGGCTGTCGATCCTGGTGGCGGCCCTCGCGCTCGTCGATGCCGGGCTCGTCCTCACGGAACGCCGTATCTCCGCCTTCATCGGGGAGAGCCTCATCTACGACATGCGCTCCAAGGTCTTCCGTCACATCCAACGCATGCCGCTCGCCTTCTTCACCCGCACCCAGACGGGCGCGCTGGTCAGCCGGCTCAACAACGACGTGATCGGCGCGCAGCAGGCATTCACCGACCTGCTGTCCAACGTCGTCGGCAACTTCGTGACCGTGGTGATCGTCCTCGCGGCCATGTTCTTCCTCAGCTGGAAGATCACCCTGGCCGCGCTGATCCTGGTGCCGCTGTTCCTCGTCCCGGCCCGCTTCGTGGGCCAGCGCATCGGCTCGCTGACCAAGGAGGGCTACAACCTCAACAGCGAGATGAACATGGTCATGCAGGAGCGCTTCCAGGTGGGCGGCGCCATGCTCGTCAAGCTGCTCGGGCAGCCCGAGGCCGAGGCCGAGGCGTTCGAGGCCAAGGCGGGGCGGGTGCGCGACATCGGCATTTCGCAGGCCACCTACTCGCGCGTGTTCTTCGTCTCGCTCACGCTGACCGGTGCCCTCGCCACCGCCCTCGTCTACGGCTTCGGCGGCGTGGCCACCATCGACGGCGCCCTGTCGCTCGGCACCCTGGTCGCCCTGACCGCCTACCTGACCCGCCTGTACGCGCCGCTCACCCAGCTCTCCAACGTCAACCTCGACGTGATGACCGCCCTCGTCTCCTTCGAGCGCCTCTTCGAGGTCCTCGACATCGTCCCGATGATTCAAGAGGACGCCGACGCGGTCGACGTGCCGCGGGGGCGGGGATCAGTCTCCTTCGAGCACGTGAGTTTCACCTACCCGAGCGCCGGGGAGGTCTCCCTCGCCTCGCTCGAGTCGGTGGCGGTCCTCGAGGCGGGCGCCCGCAGCGAGATCCTCCACGACGTCTCGTTCACCGTGGAGCCCGGGCACATGGTGGCGCTGGTGGGGCCCTCCGGAGCGGGCAAGACGACCATCTCCATGCTCGTGCCCCGCCTCTACGACGTGTCGGCGGGGACGGTGCGCATCGGCGGCATCGACGTGCGCCACGCCACCGCAGCCTCCGTGCGCGACGTGGTCGGTGTGGTCAGCCAGGACCCCCACCTCTTCCACGACACGCTGCGGGCCAATCTCCTCTACGCCCGGCCCGAGGCCAGCGAAGGCGACATCCTCGTAGCCATGGCACAGGCCCAGATCGGCCACCTCGTCGGCGAGCTGCCCGACGGCCTCGACACGGTCATCGGCGAGCGCGGCTACCGCCTCTCGGGTGGCGAGAAGCAGCGCGTCGCCCTGGCCCGCCTCATCCTCAAGGCGCCCGACATCGTGGTGCTCGACGAGGCGACGGCGCACCTCGACTCGGAGTCCGAGGCGGCGGTGCAGCACGCCCTGCGCGAAACCCTGACCGGCCGCACCTCCCTCGTCATCGCGCACCGCCTCTCCACCGTACGGGAGGCCGACGAGCTCTTGGTGATCGACGGGGGCCGCATTGTGGAGCGGGGTACGCACACCAGCCTGCTGGCCGACAACGGCCTCTACGCCGAGCTCTACCGCACCCAGTTCGCCGACCAGGAAGAGGAAGTCGCCTGATCAGTCCGTGGGGCGCAGCACCTGGGAGAGTTGATCGGCGACAGGTGTGAACTCGGGCATGACGAAGTCGCGGCGCAGCCAATTGGCGCCGTCGACGACCAGGGTGTGGCCGGTGACGAACGCGGCGTAGGGCGAGCAGAGCCAGGTGACGGCCCAGCCCAATTCGTGCAGGCGGCCGAGCCGACCCGCCGGGCTCCTCCTGGCGTCGACCGACTCTCCCTCCGGGCGCAGCGCCTTGAGGTCGTCGCGCATGTCCTCGTGGGGGAACAGACCCGGTGCCAGCGCGTTGACCCTGATGCCGTCGGGCGCCCACTCAACGGCCAGCGACTTCGTGAGGTTGCCCACCCCTGCCTTGGCGGCGGCGTTGTGCGCCATGCCGGGCCCTCCCGTGAAGGACTGCGTGGCCAGGATGTTGACGATGCTGCCGGCCGTGCCCCGCGCCACCAGCCGCCGCTGCAGCTCCTGGCTGCAGAAGAACGTCCCGTCCAGCACGATGTTGGTCACCGAGCGAAACGCATTGGGCCGCATCGACGCGGCCAGTACGGGAAAGTTGGCGGCCGCGTTGTTGACGAGGACCGTCGCCGGCCCGAGCGCCAGCTCCACGGACTCGAAGGCCTCGGCGATCTGCTCGGGCTCGCGGATGTCCGCCCCGCGTGCGCGGCCCGCCCGCCCACCGCCTCGACGGCGGCGACGCCGGCCAGGCGGTGCTCCTCCGAGCGCGAGACGACCCCGATGGCGGCGCCCGCCCGAGCCAGCTCCACCGCGATGGCGCGGCCGAGGCCCGTGCCCGCCCCGGTCACGATGGCCGTCGTCCCGGCGAAGGTGTCGGCGGGAAGGAAGGGTGATCCCGCCGGCGGCGGTTCCGGCAGTCCCATGCGGTGGCCTCCCCTACTTGCCTTCGAATTCGGCCTGCTGCTTCTTGGCCTTGGCGGCGTAGCCCGCGGGCATGTCCTCGCTCACGAACTCGACCGAGGCGCTCAGCGCCTCGAAACGCAGCGCCTCGGACAGGCCCCGGTAGGCGAAGGCGTCGATGGTGCGCTTGATCGACTGCACGGCAAGGGGCGCGTTGGCCGCGATCTCGGCGGCGATGGCGGCTGCGGCGGGCACAAGGTCCTCGCGGCTCGTCACCTGCTGCACAATCCCGAGGCGCTCGGCCTCCACGGCCATGATCCGGCGACCCGTCAGCGCGAGCAGCTTGGCGTGGCCGGCTCCGATCTCGTGCGCCAGCCGGAGGTCGCCGCCGGCGTCGATGGATACGCCCACCTGCGCCTCGGGCAAGGCGAAGAGCGCGTCGTCGGCCGCCACCCGGATGTCGCACATCAGCGCGAGCTCGAACCCGAAGCCGAGGCAGTACCCCTGCACGGCGCAGACGATCGGCTGCGGCAGGTCGTGGAAGACACGGAAGCGCTCGTGCACCCAGCGGATCCCCTCGTAGTAGTTGCGCACCTTCTCGGCCGGGGAGCGGCCCGTGACCCGGTCCTCGGGCATGCCGAGATCGACGCCGGCACAGAAGGCGCGGCCCTCGGCCTTGACCAGGAGGACGCGTATGCGGTCATCGAAGCGGGCGCGGTCGGCGAGGACGCCCAGCTGCCGCGTGGCCTCCCAGGACCACATGTTCAGCTTCTCGGGGTAGTCGAGCGTGAGCGTCCCGACGCCCGAGCCGTCCTCCGGGACGTTCAGCCGGAGCTGCCAATCCTCCTCGGGAAGCACCGGGTCGGTGCGAATAGGCATTGCTGGCTGCTCCTCCCCTGGATCTGCAGGACCGGCCTCCCCTGAATCTGCAGGACAGGCAAATGAAAAGTAGAATCTGTTCTAGTTCCCGGGGACGCCCCGGGCAACCGGTCGCACTCTTCGTGGCGATTGGCAACGAAGACCCAATCAGGAGGAAACCCCGTGCACAACGAACTGTGCGAACGCCTCGGCATCGAGTTCCCGATCTTCGCCTTCACCCACTGCCGTGACGTCGCCGCTGCCGTGAGCAACGCCGGCGGTCTCGGCGTCCTGGGCGCGGTCGGCTTCAGCGCCGATGAACTCGAGGTCGAGCTGTCCTGGCTGGACGAGCACGTGGGCGACCGCCCCTACGGGGTCGACATCGTCATCCCCGGCAAGTACGAGGGCATGGGCGAGCTGGACCCGGTGAAGCTCGAAGAGGAACTCCGGGCGATGATCCCCGACGAGCACCGCACCTTCGCCAAGAAGATCCTGGCGGACCACGGCGTGCCCGAGATCGAGGGCGGGCCCCGGCGCGAGCTGCTCGGCTGGACCGCCGCCACGGCGGCGCCGCTCGTCGAGGTCATCCTGCGTCACGACAAGGTGGCGCTGGTGGCCAATGCACTGGGCACCCCTCCCGATGACGTCATCGAGCAGGTGCACCAGCACGGGATGCTGATCGCCGCCCTGGCGGGTTCGGTGAAGCACGCGCTGAACCACAAGGCCGCCGGCGTCGACATCGTGATCTGCCAGGGCTCCGAGGGCGGCGGGCACACCGGCGACGTGGGCTCCATCGTGCTCTGGCCCGAAGTGATCGACGCCGTCGCCCCCCTGCCGGTGCTCGCCGCCGGCGGCGTGGGGTCGGGCCGCCAGATGGCGGCCGCCATGGTCATGGGCGCAGCGGGCGTCTGGACGGGCTCCCTGTGGCTCACGGTGGAAGAGGCGGACGTGCCGCCGAAGCAGATGGAGTCGTACCTGAAGGCGACGTCGCGCGACACGGTCCGCTCCCGCTCTTTCACCGGCAAGCCCTGCCGACTCTTGAAGAACGACTGGACGGATGCCTGGGAGGCACCGGGCAACCCGAAGCCGCTCGGCATGCCGCTGCAGATGATGGTCGCAATCGACTGCGTGTCGCGCGGCCACGCCTTCCCCGAAGAGGCCCGGGACGTGAACTTCAACCCGGCGGGCCAGATCATCGGCGCGGCGACGTCGGTGCGGCGCACCAAGGACGTCGTGCTCGGGATGGTGGAGGAATACGTGGACGCGTTGGACCGCCTGCAGGCGGTCAACGAGGGCGCCACCGCCTGACACGGGGATTCGCACACTGGCGCACCGCGCACCGCCAACACGGTGGACCACGTCGTGAAATACGACTCCGGCGGCCGGGTCTGGTTGGGTCCCACCCAACTCCTGCGAACCCTCCTTCGTTCCGAACCGAGGCCTAGAAGCCAACCCCGACGCCTGCGAGAACGCCGTCCCGGGCTCCTCCCCTTGGCCCGACCGACCTCACTATCGGCCACGTTCGCCAGGTGCTGCATTACCGTCTTCCCGTGGCGGAAGGGACCCGCGGACGCGCCATGAACTCGAAGGTGACGGCAGAGCAGTTGTTCCCCGGGCCAGGCCAAGCCGGCGCCGTGGCTCCCGGTGAGCAGGACGACCAGTGGCTCCCCGCCCTCAGCGAAAGGCTCAACCGACCCCTGACGGAGCGGCTCTGCATTGTCGGATGGCTCGCATCGATTGTCCTGTTCGTTGCGGTGTTCGCCGTCACCGGGCCGCCAATCTCCGACACGCACGAGACCATCTACGGCACGTGGGCCATCGCACATGGCGACATCGCGTGCGCCTACCCGTCGGTGGGCCAACCGGGAGAGCCCCCTCCTCCACCGCTCTACCCCCTGCTCTCGGGCGGTATCGCCGCTCTCGCCAGGATCGGACATGGAACACCATTCCCTTCTGCGGCCGCGCTCGGGCCCGGTTGCGACAAGGGGCTCGCCGCCATGGACCTCTGGTTCCCCCGCTCCGGCGCGCTCACACCCACCACCTGGGTCGGTTGCGCGAGCTGGCTCGTGCTTATGGCCGGGATCATCGCATGGTTGCGGGCATCGGGTCGGGGACGTCGCGCCTGGGAGCCGGTGACTCTCCTGGTGATTGCGCTCCTGCTCCCCGTGTTCCTCTGCGTCCAGACCTTCTTTCACCCGCAGGACCTGCTCGCACTGGGACTGGGGCTGGCAGCACTGGCTTGCGCCCGGCGTGACCGGTGGCTGATCGCCGGCATTCTCTCGGCGCTGGCCGTCCTTTCTCAGCAATACGCACTGTTGATCGCGTTGCCCCTGTTCGTGGTGGCACCAACGCCCAAGAAGATCCCCTTGGCAGGGTCGGCCCTGCTGACCGGAGCGATCGTGGTGATCCCGCTCACGGTGATGACGTCGGGACGCGCCCTGCGCGCTATCGCGCTGGGAACGGGCGACAACCCCTCCGAAGGCGGGACGGTGCTCTGGGAGACGCACGCCAACGGCGCCGCTGCCGTGCTGCTGTTTCGGGTCGCCCCGATAGTGGTCTCTGTGGTGCTGTCCTGGTGGGTGGCGCGACGCATCGGATCCAGCGCGCTCGCGGCCGTGCCGCTCATCTCTCTCATCGCGGTGTCACTCAGCCTTCGGCTCGTCTTCGAGGCAAACCTGTTCGCGTACTACTTCATGGCGCTGAGCGTCACCATGGTGCTACTCGAGGTGACCCGAGGATCCGTTCGCCGGACCGCGGTGGCCTGGCTCGCCGCGCTGACCCTGGTGACTTCTCACATCTCCGTGCTGCCGTTCGGACCGACAAGGTGGGGCGGCTACGTGCAAAAGGATCTCATTCCACTCCTGATAGGCGGGGCTGCGCTCCTGGCGATCCTCGCTCTGGTCGTCCATGACGGTGATCGCCGTCACCTTTGGCCGTGGGTCGCCGTCGTCGCCGTCGATCTGTTCACCTTGTTGCCCGGTGGCAATGCGTTCAGCGCAGGCAATGTCATCTGGTTCTGGCAAGTGGTTCTCGTCGTCCCGGGTCTGCTGCTGGTGGCGCAAGCTCTGCGCACCAGCATCATGGTCGCCGCGGCCACGGAACCGCGCGACGGCGAGCAAGAGCAGGCGGCTTCACCCGCAATCCAAGGACGTCGGGCACGATGAGCTGCCAATGACGGAGGGGGGCTGCGACATTCAGGTGGGGCAACAACAGGCCCGGCTCCCGCAAAGAGGGACGCCCCTGTCCTTCGCCGCCGCCGGGATCCTGCTCGTGCTGGTGGCCGGGGTCCCAGCCTGCAGCGCGTCGTCGGCCCCTACTGCTGTGTCGACGTCGACGACGTCAGCCGCCGCCACCCTTCCCCAGGAAGGTTCCGCCGAGATTGCCGCATGCGTCGCCGACGCAAAGACGCTCGAGACCGCTCTGAATGCCTACATGGCGGAGAAGGGCGCCTACCCCTCGCCGCCTGCGCCGTGGAGCGCGGCCACGTATGCGGGCAACTACCAACCGCTGACGGCCGTCTCGGATGGTGGCCCCATCCTTCCGAGCGTCCCGGGGACGGCGTTCTACGTCATTGAGTACGACTCGGCCGGCCACATATGGATCTCGCCCCCGGGGGCCTACGGCCCGTACGACAAGGGTCAGGATTTCAACGCAGATCCGAACATCTGCGACGCGGCTGTTGGCTGAGCCGGCCCGACGGCCGCCATGGGTCCGGACGACCGACTCGCGTCAACGGCCTCTCGCGGATGCGTCCGGGCGACGTAAGGTGCCTGGCATATGGATCTCCACGAAGCGTTGTACACGACCCGCGCCATGCGCCGGGTCCGTCCTGACCCGATCCCCTACGACGTGCAGGCCCGCATCCTCGATGCGGCGATCCGCGCCCCCTCGGGCGGCAACCAGCAGAACTGGCGTTTCCTCTGGGTCGACGAGCCCGCCAAGAAGGCCGCTCTCGCCCCGCTGTACCAGCACGCCATGGGCGAGCTCTGGACGACCGTCTACAAGGACCAGCTCGAGGCCGCACACGCGGACCCCGGGGCGCCCGAATCCGTGCAGATGTTCAAGGTGCAGCGCTCGGCGCAGTGGCTGGCCGACAACTTCGAGACGGTGCCGCTGTTCCTGTTCCCGTTCAGCCAGTACGACCCTACCGGCGGCTCCATCTACCCCGCCGTCTGGAGCGCCATGCTCGCCGCCCGCGCCGAGGGCGTCGGCTGCTGCCTGACCGCGCTGCTGCAATTCTTCCACCCGACCGAGACCTTCGAGATCCTCGAGGTGCCCACCGACGAAGGCTGGATCCTCTCGGGCACGGTGAGCTTCGGCTATCCGACGGGGACCTGGGGTGTCGCCCCGCGGCGCCCCGTCCACGAGGTCGCTTACCGCAACTCCTGGGGCACCGAAGTCGGCTTCGAGGTGCATACACCCCTGTGGGAGGGCTGACCGAACTCACGGTGCCCTTTGCCGGCACCGTGCTCCGCGTGGCGGTCGCCGCAGGCGACCGGGTGCCGGCCGGAACCGTCCTGCTCGTCCTCGAGTCCATGAAGATGGAACACGTCGTCGAGGCGACGACGCCCGGAACGGTGGACTCCGTCGCTGTCGCGGCGGGCGACGCGGTGAAGGCCGGGGACGTGCTCGTGCGGATCGACGAGAGTCAGGCACCCCCGGTCGCCGACACCGTACCGGGCCACGCTGCGGGCCTGGTCGCGGAGACGCCGGATGTCGCGGTGCGCCCCGAGCTCGCCGAGCTGCGCGCCCGCGTCGCCACCACGCTGGACGACGGCCGTCGGGCGGCGACCGAGCGCCGGCATGCGGGTGGGCGGCGGACGGCGCGAGAGAACATCGAGGACCTGTGCGATCCCGGCAGCTTCGACGAGTACGGCGGGCTGGTCATCGCAGCCCAGCGGGCGCGCCGGAGCGCCGAGGATCTCGTCGCCAACACGCCGGCCGACGGCCTCGTGGCGGGCATCGGCCGGGTCAACGGCGACCTCTTCGACGACGAACGGTCGCGCTGCGCGGTCCTCTCGTACGACTATTCCGTCCTGGCCGGCACGCAGGGCCAGATGAACCACCGCAAGAAGGACCGCCTCTTCGAGCTCGTGGAACGCCTGCGCCTCCCGGTGGTGCTCTTCGCCGAGGGCGGTGGCGGCCGCCCGGGTGACACCGACATGGCCGTCGTGACCGGGCTCGATACCGAGGCCTTCGCACTGTTCGGCGCGTTGAGCGGCAGGGTGCCGCTGGTCGGAGTCGTCTCGGGACGCTGCTTCGCCGGCAACGCCGCGCTGCTGGGATGCTGCCACGTCATCATCGCCACACCCGATGCCAACATCGGCATGGGCGGCCCCGCCATGATCGAGGGCGGCGGACTGGGCGAGTTCCGCCCCGAGGACATCGGGCCGGTGTCGGTGCAGGTCCCGAACGGGGTCGTCGACGTCCTGTGCGCCGATGAGGAGGAAGCCGTCGAGGTGGCCCGCCGTTACCTGGCGTACTTCCAGGGGGACGTGCGGGAATGGACGGCGCCGAGGCAGGAACGGTTGCGGGACGTCGTGCCGACCGACCGCCGGCGCGTCTACGACGTGCGGCGGGCGGTCGGGCTGCTGGCCGACGAGGGGTCGGTCCTCGAGCTGCGGCCGTCGTTCGCTCCGGGCATGGTGACGGCTTTGGCCCGGGTGGAGGGCCGGGCCGTCGGCGTGATCGCCAACAACCCGATGCACCTGGCGGGCGCCATCGACACCGCCAACGCGGACAAGGCGGCCCGCTTCCTGCAGCTGTGCGAGGCGTTCGGGCTGCCGATCCTCTCCTTGTGTGACACCCCGGGCTTCATGGTCGGCCCCGAAGCGGAGGAGACGGCGCTGGTGCGCCACGTCAGCCGCATGTTCGTGGTGGGGGCATCGTTGACAGTGCCGTTCGCCTGCGTGATCCTGCGCAAGGCGTACGGGTTGGGCGCGCAGGCCATGGCCGGCGGCAGCTTCCGCCGACCGTTGTTCACCGTGGCCTGGCCGACCGGGGAGCTCGGCGGCATGGGCCTCGAGGGGGCGGTGCGCCTCGGCTTCCGGCGGGAGCTCGACCGCATCGATGACCCTGAAGAGCGGGCCGCGGCTTTCGACGCCATGGTTGCCCGTGCCTACGAGCACGGGAAGGCGGTTCACGTGGCCGAGCACTTCGAGATCGACGACGTGATCGACCCGGCCGTCACGAGACGGCGCTTCGTGCACGCCCTCGGTGCGTCCGGTGGGTCCGGAGGTCGGCGGCCCTTCGTGGACACGTGGTGACATGACACCTGAGAAGGAGGCGCAGATGGAGAGCGACACGGAGATGGAGACAGAGATCGAGCGCCTCGTCGGCGCCATGACGCTGGACGAGAAGACCTCGCTGACCGCCGGCGCCGACATGTGGTACCTGCCACCTGTCGAGCGCCTCGGCATCCCGGCGCTCAAGGTGTCCGACGGACCGTCGGGCGTCCGCGGCGACAGCCTGATCGGCCGGCGCTCCCTGTCGGTCCCCTGCGGCACCGCCGTCGGATCGACCTGGAACCCCGAGCTGGTCCGCCAACTCGGTGACGTGCTGGCCGCCGAGGCCCGCTCCAAGAACGTGCACGTGCTGCTGGGTCCCACGGCGTGCATTGTGCGCACGCCCCTCGCCGGGCGGACCTTCGAGTCCTTCTCCGAGGACCCGCTGTTGACGGCCCGCCTGGCCGGCGCGTACGTCGAGGGCGTGCAGGCGGGCGGGGTCGCCTGCTGTATGAAGCACTTCGCCTGCAACGACCAGGAGCACGAGCGGATGACGATCAGCGCCGAGGTCGACGAGCGGACCCTGCGGGAGATCCACCTCGTCGCCTTCGAACACGCGGTACGGGAGGCCGGCGTCTGGTCCGTGATGACCGCCTACAACAAGGTCAACGGTGTCTACTGCGGCGAACAGCCGGACCTGATCAACGGCGTGTTGCGGCGCGAGTGGGGCTTCGACGGGCTGGTCATGTCCGACTGGTTCGGGACCCACTCGACCGCGCCTGCCGCGCTGGCAGGGCTCGACCTCGAGATGCCGGGGCCATCGGCCTGGCTCGGACCGACGTTGGCCGCCGCCGTGCGCGACGGCCAGGTGGACGAGTCAGTGGTCGACGGCCAGGTCCGCCACGTTCTGCGCCTGCTGGGTCGGGTGGGGATCCTCGGCGGGTCGACCGTCCCCGATGAACTCGAGATCGACGATGCGGGCCGTCGGGCGGTGGCCCGCCGGGTGGCGGCCGAGGGGACCGTCCTTCTGGTCAACGACGGCTTGTTGCCCCTCGATGGTGCGAACGTCGGCAGCGTGGCCGTGATCGGGCCGAATGCCGGCCAGCTCGCCATGGGCGGCGGCAGCTCCGAGGTGACACCGCACCGGAGGCGGCGCGTCGACGAGGCGCTCTCCGAGCGCCTCCCGGGCGCCTCCATCGCCTCCGAGGTGGGCTGCCGCATCGACCGTGGAGTGCCGCCGATCGACCTGCGCCTGCTGAGTGGGGAGACGCTGCAGGTCGACTACTTCGACAACGCGGACCTCGAGGGTGCGCCGGTGGCGACGGAGGCGGCGCACACGGCCCGCGTCCTGTGGATCGGGCCCCCGCAGCCCGGACTCACCGTGGGCGCGTGCTCGGTCCGCCTCTCGGCCACGTTCACGCCCGACGTGTCGGGTGCGTGGCAGCTCGGGCTCGAGAGCGCGGGGCGCGCCGTGCTCCGGCTCAATGGCGCCGTCATCGTCGACAACACCGAGCCGGTCCGTGGGTCCAGCTTCTACGGCGCCGGCAGCGAGCCGGTCGAGGTGACGGCCGACCTCGCCGCCGGACACAGCTACGACCTGACCGTCGAGATCTGGCCGCGCTCCTCCTCCTCGCCCATCATGGGCGCACGCATCGGGGGCTCGCCCCCGGACACGGGCGACGAGTTCGAGCGGGCGGTCGCCGCCGCCGCCGAGGCCGACGTCGCCGTCGTCGTGGTCGGCTCCAACGGCCAATGGGAGTCCGAGGGCCACGACCGCCCCGACCTCACGCTGCCCGGGCGCCAGCGGGAGCTCGTCGAGGCGGTGCTCGAGGTCAACCCCCGCACGGTGGTGGTCGTCAACGCGGGCTCCCCGGTCGAGATGCCCTGGGCGGCGCGGGCGGGCGCCGTCCTCATGACCTGGTATCCGGGCGAGGAGGGTGCGGACGCGCTGGCCGACATGCTCATCGGGGTGACCGAACCGTCGGGGCGGCTGCCCATCACCTTCCCAGCCCGTGTGGAGGACGGGCCGGCCGGTTCGGGAGTCGAGGGGGACCGGTATCCGGGCATCGAGGGCAAGGTTGTCTACGGGGAAGGCGTCCTCGTCGGCTACCGCTTCTACGAGACGACGCGGCTGGCGCCGCTCTTCCCGTTCGGCTTCGGACTCTCCTATGGCGACATGGCCCTCGAGGACGTCCGGACCGACGCCGGCGGGGACGGGATCGCGCTCCAGGTCACAGTGGTCAACAACGGGTCGCGCCGGGGCACCGAGGTCGTACAGGTGTACATGCGGGCGCCGGAGTCCCTCGTTCGTCGTCCCGACCGCGAGCTCGTCGGATTCGCCAAGGTCGCCGTTGACGCCGGAGGTCGTGAGACCGTACGCGTCCCGCTCGGAGCCGCCGCGTTCCGCTACTGGGACGTCGAGGCACACGCGTGGCGAGCCGACCCCGGCCGGTACGAACTGCTGGTGGGAAGGTCGTCCCACGACATCTGGGCCAGCACCGAGGTCATGTGGGGGGGCACGCCGGCGTCGTGACGGAATGTCCCTGGAAATTGACCTGGGACCGGCTGCTGTCGGTCGAGTAGGTCGACGGTGGACGCCACAACCCTTCGTGCCCATCGATCAGACGGCACGACCATTCTCTTCCCGATGCCCCAGACTGTTGCACCTCCCCAAAGCCGCACCTCCGGGGCGAAGACCCCACGCGACCACACCGCCGGCATCAGCGCTCGGTGCCGGCGGTGTGGCGGGGCTCTCAGACGAGGAACTCCTCGATCTGTTCCGAAGTGCGGATCTCGACGATCTGCTCCGTCTCGGGGCCAAGATCGACGGGTGCATCGTCGAGAAGCTGGGTGGTGCAGAGCGGCAGGAGACGTTCCGCCGCGGTGGGGCGACCACCCCCAGGTCCTAGGTCATGGAGCGCGTCGGCGTCTCACCGCCCACCGCGCGGGCCCTGACGCACGTCGCCGAGAAAGCTCCGGACATCCCGCACCTCGTCGGGTCGCTGTGCGCCGGGATATCTCATTCGACACGCTGCGCGCCGTGGCCGACGTGGAGACACCGGGGACCAACCGCGTGAGGTTCGACCAGGCCAAGGAGCATTCTGCCCGCGAGCTCGAGCAGCAGGGGGTGATCGACGGCGGGACGCTGGAGCGGATCGCCTGTGACCTCATCGTCGTCGCGCTCGACGACGACATCTGGCACACGATCCTGGATGGGTCCCTTCTCCGCCTCATGCTCGTCGGCGGAGCCACCGAACCGCTGAGTCGGTGCTCACACCGCTTTCCGAATGATCGCTATTGCTTGTTCGTTGAGAGATCGGTCCGCCACGAATTCAAGCAATTCAAAACCCTCCTCGCGACCCCACTGCGACTCGAAAAAGCCTCGAGGTACAACCGCCTCACCGTACTCATCCGAGTCGAGGGCCGGAGGATCGTTCACCGCTGAATAGAGAAACTCCCCATCATCGTATTTGCTGACGGACGCGTCGTAGTCGACGAAAGATCGGGCGAGCAGTTCGTGCCACGGAGTGACAATCTCATCAGGATGCTCGCGGAAATGCCGGCAGTGATCGAGGAACCAGCGCGCTTGTGTCGTAATGAACAGAATTCCGTTGGGTTTCATCACCCGCGCCAACTCTGTTCGCCAGGCTAAGTGTGACTTCGGAGACAGATGCGAAAAGACGGAGTAGGCGAACGCCAAGTCGAACCGAGCCGATGGAAGGACAGACGGAGGCATCTCTTCGAGTCGGATTATTTGACCGGGAACGCCTGTGTCCCGGCAGATCCCGATAGCGAGGTCTGCTTTATCTGCACAGTAGATGTGCGAGGCAGGAACGTCTCGGAGGAACATGCGGGCAAACCTTCCCCACCCGCAACCAAAGTCGAGCACGTGACTCTCTTGACCAAGGCTGAGGCCGTACTTCTTCCAACGTTCGGACATGAATGTGTAGAAGAGCCACGCACTATTGATGGCATCCTCATTGGATTGACCAACGAAAGCGCTCTGCAACTCGGCGGGAGGGAACCCGGGCATCGGAAGCTTGCTCCGCCCCTGAGCAGAGTCGAGGAGGGTCTGTTGCCACGCACGGTCGTCCAAGCGTCGGTAACGTTGATAGTTCGACATCTCGTCGTCCGAGCGTCGATCTCGACGGTCGTTCCACCTCTCGACAAGCCCGCTCATAGCTGCAGTACGTTTCTGGTTTGGCCATTGCGGGTGCTCAAGCCGCAGATGAGTGGCATCACTATGGCTGACCTCGCAATCAAGAAATCTTCCGACAAAAGCTATCTCGCGCCGGTCTGACAACCGTCTGTAGCTCCGTCAGTATGCCACCCCAGGGTCGTCGATGTTGCCCCCGACTCCACGATGGACCACATCTACAGGGGCCACTTCAAACACACGAGAGTCCCAGTCGACTGTCCCGGTATTGCCGTGAGTCCGGGCTCACCCCTCCGAGACTGGATCCATGCCAACGTCTCTCGTTCCAATGTGGCCCGGCTCGAGTTGCACAATCGATTCGTCATCCTGATTGCCCGCGACCCGAAGCAGGAAAAGCTGTCCATCCAGGGGCTCGGTGCATCTGGCAACGTGGTCGCATCGTCTCCTTGCAGGTGGTGAGCAGGTCGGCATCGGAGAGACCGTCTCGCCGCTGGGTCCAGCCGACCAGAACGTCAGGATAAGGCGTGGATCGAGTGCCTCTTCGCGAATCCTTGAGGGTAGTCCCGAGTTGCCCACCAGGCTCCGTTTCGTGGGGCGAAGGCGCAGGATCCGATTCCGGTCAGAGGCTTCCGAACGGCACATCTCGACCTCTTCGGCGGTACAAGATGATGCTGAGCAGAACAACCACAGCCGCCTCGATTCCTATCGCAACCAGGCCCCAGCCGTTATTCGACGCGCCGAGCCACACAAGAGGCGCCGTTGCGGCACTCAAGATCCACAGACCCAAGATCGAGAAGCAGCCACGCGCATTGCTCGCTCGAAAGATGACCCCGGGATTCATGACGCCCTCGGGGAAACTCGATTGGCTGAAGGGCCCCGGCACCGCGTTTGGTGCGGCAGGTTCAAGGCCGCCGGATATGGGCCTGTCCGGGGGCGGATCCGACATCTCGGAGCTACCGTCCTTCACCAGATCAGTTGGCGAGCCAGCAGAGAACCACCGGTCCTCGTGGACGGCGAACGGATCCTTGAACCAGCCCTCGGCAGCCACGAAGACAGAATAGTCGTGCCCTTTTCAGCGGCCCCCTACCCCAGTTCGCTTCCGGGACGGTGGGTACGTATTGCACGGGGGCGACGCCCCGTGGCACGACGCTCTACTCAACGCCGACCCGGAATCAGCTCTTCATCTACTTGAAGCAGCTTGCGATCATCGTGACACTGATCTGGTTGATCGCGGACCTCCGTGTGTTCGGATCCTTCGAACCGCCCGAAGGAACCGAGGGGGACGGCGCGGAAGTTCGGCGACTTTTCAGGGTCGATGGACCCACCTGGTCCGACCGAAACTTCACACACACACACACACCGGTTCAGATGCCGGTTCAACACCGGACGTGGAACGGATTTCATCGTCATATCTAGAATCGCGTCGTGCAGTGGACCGTGAAGATGGCCTCTTTGTCACTGACGATCGAGATCGTCTCGATCTGTTCACTGTTCATCGGTGGCTCAGCGAAGAGAGCTAGCTGACGGTGGGCTGTTTCGCGGGCACGGGGACCCAGGTGGGATTCGCACGTTGGGTGACCGATGGTGTCACGTTCGGATGGCTCTGTGATGTCTTCGTCGACAGCACCGTCAGGGGTCAGGGGGTCGGACGCTTCCTCGTGCCGAGAGCAGCCGAGCATCCCGAGGTTCGAGGTCTCCGACTCCGACTGCTGGGTACTCGGGATGCGCACGACTCTACGCCCAGTTCGGTTTCGCCGAGCTCTCCGAGCCTCGCCGATGGATGGAACTTCGAACGGGGTGAAGGATCGATGGGAATCGGTCGGTGACACCGGTACTGAGGCGAGCTTGTCCGCCGAGTTTCGTCGTGTAGTCACGTTGAGGACGCCCCGTCCGTATCGGGTCCCTCGCCGCCGTGGACCGGGGTCACGGACCCCACGGTCGGGCGGCGGCCCGTCACGGAGAAGGAGGAGCCGGCGCTGCAGGATTCGATCCGGTCCAGATCCAGCATCGTGATCGCGTTGCGGTGGAGGTTTGTGTCGCCGGCCAGGTCACCGAGGCTGGCGCACAGCTTCTCGATGGAGGTTTCCGAGCAGAGACACGCACCCGGGCACGACCGGGGTTGAGGGCCTCCCGTACGATGGGCGGGTGCCGCCCTCGTCCGACGACGACCGTTCCGGGTGGAACCCGGGATCCGGATCTGCGTCCGGGGGCGACGAGCGCTCCATCTCGATCGAGGAGATCGAGGACGCCGTCGTCGACGGGGACACCCCCCTTCCCGCCCGGTCCGGCACCGCACGGGCCGCGCTGTCGCACCGGACCTTCCGCATCGTCTACTTCGGTGCCTTCGCCTCCAACATCGGCACGTGGATGCAGAACGTCGTCCTCGGTGCCTATGCGTTCGACCTCACCCACTCGGCCACGTTCGTGGGTGTCATCATCTTCGCCCAGCTGGGCCCCACCCTGGTCCTCCCCATGGTCGGCGGGCTCCTGGCGGACAAAATCGACCGCAAGCGCTTTCTCATCATCCTGTCCATCGAGCAGCTGGTGTTCTCGCTCGGAGTGGCCCTCGTCGCGTCCTCACCCCACCCCTCCCACGTCCTCCTGGTGGTGATGGTGCTCGGCGTGGGCGCCGGCAGCGCCATGTTCGGACCTGCGTACTCGGCCGTCCTGCCTGGGCTGGTGGGCAAGCGCGACCTGCCCGGCGCCATCTCGCTGAACTCGGCCCAGATGAACGCGTCCCGCGTGATCGGTCCTGTCATCGGGGGCGTCCTGTACTCATTGGTCGGTCCTGCGTGGATCTTCGCCGGGAACGCGGCCACGTACCTGTTCGTCGTGGCTGCGCTCATGATCGTCACGCTTCCCAAGGTGCACCAGACACCGACGGGGGCGAGCCGTTGGGGCCAGCTCACGGCCGGCATCACCGTGGCCCGCCAGGACGCGGTGGTGGGCCGGTGCCTGGTCACCGTGTTCGTGTTCTCGCTGCTGGCTCTGGCCTTCATCGGCCAGATGCCGGTGGTGGCGGCGCACAACCTCGGCATCGACCTCTCGAAGTCCGCCGACTACGGCATCTTGTACGCCTCCTTCGGCACAGGGGCCCTGCTCGGCGCCATCTCGATCGGGACGGTCTTCGCCCGGACGTCGAAGCCGATGCTCGTGCGGGTCTGCCTGGTGGGCTACTCGGTGGCGCTGTGCTCGTTCGCGCTGCAACGGAGCCCGGTGCCGGCGGACGTGTGCGTGGCCATCACAGGGGCCTTCTACTTCGCGTTCATCACGGCGCTCAACACCACGTTGCAGGCCCGGGTCCACGAGAACGTGCGGGGCCGCGTCATGGCGCTGTGGATGATGGGCTTCGGTGGGACCGTCGGAGTGGGGAACCTGCTCATCGGGCCGGTGGTGGAGGCCATCGGCATCACCAGCGTGCTGCTCCTCGGCGCCGGCGTCGCACTCGCCCTGGCCTGGTACGCGGACGTGCGGACGCCGCCGGAAGTTCAGGTGGTGCGGGGCGTGGAACTGGCCCAGTAGACCTCGCGCAGCGCCTTCTTGTACAGCTTGCCGTTCTCGCCCCGGGGAAGCAGATCGGTGAAGTCGACCGTGCGCGGGCACTTGTAGTGGGACAGGTTGGCCCGGCAGAAGGCGATGATCTCGGCTTCGAGCTCCGGTCCGGGCGAGGCGCCGGGAGCCGGCTGGACGACCGCCTTGACCTCCTCCCCCATTTCAGGGTCCGGGATGCCGAAGACGGCCACGTCGGCCACCGCCGGGTGCAACACGAGGACGTCCTCGATCTCTTGGGGATAGATGTTCACGCCGCCGGACACGATCATGAACAGCTTGCGGTCGGTCAGGTACAGGTACCCCTCGTCGTCGAGGTGGCCGACGTCCCACAGCGTGGCCCAGCCCTTGTCGTTGAAGGTCTGGCGCGTCTTCTCGGGATCGTGGTTGTACTGGAACGTGGCGGCGCCGGTGCGCCCAGCGAAGTAGACGACCCCGTCCTCGCCGACGGGGAGGTCCTCCCCGTCGTCGCTGCACACGTGGACCGTGCCCCAGATGGCCTTGCCCACCGACCCGGGATGCGTGAGAGCCTCCGCTGCGGTGATCCAGGTCATCCCCATGCCTTCCGTTCCCGAGTAGTACTCGTGGATCACCGGTCCCCACCAGTCGATCATGCGCCGCTTGACCTCGGACGGACACGGCGCTGCCGCATGCACCACTGAGCGCAGGGACGAGAGGTCGTACTTTTCCCGAACGGCGTCGGGCAGCTTGAGCATGCGCACGAACATGGTGGGGACGAACTGGGCGTGGGTGACCTTGTGCTGTTCGATGAGTGCCAGGCAGCGCTCCGGGTCGAAGTGCTCCATGACCACGACCGTGCCGCCCATGCGCTGCGCCGTCATGGACCACACGAGCGGGGCGGAGTGATAGAGCGGAGCCGGACTCAGGTACACGTCCCCCGGGCCGAACCCCATGATGCCGCCGAGCATGCCGGACAGGACGACGTCGGAGCCGAAGGGAAGCCCGGTGAGCGGCCGGCGGATCCCCTTGGGGTGCCCGGTGGTGCCCGATGAGTACAGCATGGCTGAGCCCTCGACCTCTACGGCCAACGGCTCCGCCGGCGAGGCGGCGACGAACTCGTCGTAGGACCTGTGGCCTTGGGCGGGGCTGGCCCCGATCATGAGCCGGAGCTCCACTTGCGGGGTACGGGCGACCAGCTCAGCGGCCAGGGGTGCCAGCGCATCGGATGTGATGAGCGTGCGGGCGCCGCAATCGACCACGATGTAGGCCGCCTCGTCGGCGGCCAGATGCGTGTTGACCATCGTGTAGTAGAGACCTGAGCGCTGGAGCGCGAACGCGACCTCGTGGGTTCGGTCGTCGTTGGGCAGGAGCGCGGCCACGTGATCCCCGGGCCGCAACCCGTGGGCGAACAGGGCCTGGGCCAGGCGGCTGGAACGCTCTTCGAGCTGGGTGAATGTGACGATCCGACCTGAGGCGGTGATGACGGCGGGCCGCTGTCCGTCGCTGGCGGCGTAGGTGGCGGGGCGGAAATGGGTGGGGCTCGTGTCGTCGGGGCTCACCGCCCTCTTCTAGCTCACGGAACTACCGCCGCGCCCACCCGGGGGTGGAGCCGGGGACAGGCCCGTCCCGAGACGCTGCGCCGGTTCGCCGCAGCGGGATGCCGATGTCGTCGTGCTGGGTGGCGGGCTGACGGCGAGGCCCGCTTCAGCCTCGCTTCGGTGACCAGCTCCAGCGACGCAGTCCGACGACGGCACCGCCGACGCCCCAGATGGCCATCACACCGAGGTCGTGCCAGGGCCACAATGGCGCGCCCGCTTGGCCGGTGAACGAGCCCACCAGCGCATCGATCAGATGGCGGATCGGAAAGTAGTCAGCGAAGGTGGCCAGGCCCGAGCCCGGGGCGATGGGGAACCAGAGACCAGACAGCGCGACCAGAATGAAGAAGGTGAGACTCACCATCGGGCCCGCTGCGTCGGCGTTGGGGACGAGTGTGCTGACACCCACCCCCAGCGCGCTGTAACAGAGCATCGCCACGACGAGTGTCACGATGAACGGCAGCCAGTGCGCCGGTCCGTGCACGCCGTAGCCGAGGCGGCCGACCACCAGCAACAAAATGACGCCGAGGGTCGCGACGATCATGGCGTTGAGCAGGACGGCGGACATTGCCATCCATGTGGGTAGGGGGCTCAGCCGCAGCCGCTTCAGCAGCCCCACCTCGCGTCGGTTGACGAGCGTGATGGCGAGGATGGTGAAGCAGGCTGCCATGACGCCGTAGGCGCAGAAGCCCGCGACGTAGTAGTCGATGAGCTTGATGTGGCCGTAGGAGCTCACCGTCGATGTGCCCGCCGTGGCGCCGAGCAGAATGAGGAACACGACCGAGAAGGCGATCGTCATGAGCGCCCCGATCGGATTGAGCCAGAACGACAGCTGCTCGAATCCGACCTGGCGGGCGACCAGGGGCAGGTCGCTCAGCCCGCGAAACGATCCTTTCACCGGGACCTCGCTCACGTCGGCGTCCCTCCCGGGCACGGTGGCGCTCATCCGTCCGACCTCGTCAGTCCGAGGTAGATGTCCTCCAGCGAGACACGCAAGACGGACAGTCCCGCCAGCGCGTGTCCTCCATCCAAGGCCCAGCCCGTCAGTTCGTGCAGGACTTGCAGCTCGTCTTCGGTGTGGATGACCACCTGGCCGTCGGCGGCCGGCTCGGCGAGCATCGGCAGATCCCACAGGGCCACGCCATCGGGCAACCGGAAGCGTATGGTCACGGCACCGAGGTCGCGCCCTCCTATGGACGCCGGCGTGCCACTCGCCACGATCTCGTGGCCGAACAGGACGGCCACCCGGTGGGCCAGCGCCTCCACTTCGTCCATGTAGTGCGTCGTCAGGAGCACGGTGGTCCCAGCAGCCGACAACCGCTTGATGAGGTCCCAGGTGTCACGACGACCGGCCGGGTCGAGGCCGGTCGTCGGTTCATCGAGGAACAGGAGGTCGGGGTTCCCGATGATGCCCAGACCGACGTCGAGGCGACGTTGCTGGCCACCTGAGAGCTTCTTGATCCGCTCGTCCGCCTTCTCGCGCAGACCGATGAGCTCGATCACCTCGTCGATCGGTCGCGGGTTCGGGTAGTAGCCGGCGTTACGCGCCAGGACCTGTCGCACCGAATAGTACGGCTCAATGGCGAGCTCCTGCAGCACCACCCCGATACGCGTGCGCAACCAACGCTGGGTGCGGTGATCGGCGGGGTCGACGCCGAGGGTCTGCACCGCTCCGCCACTGCGGTCGCGGAACCCCTCGAGGATCTCGACCGTGGTGGTCTTGCCGGCGCCATTCGGCCCAAGCAACGCGAAGACCTCGCCCTTTTCCACCTCAAAGCTGACATCGCGCACGGCCACGGTGTCCCCGTAGGACTTCGACAGATTCTCCACGCTCACCGCCGTCATGGTTCCCCCCTTGCCTTCCGGACGGCGCGGCGCCCGCTGAAAGGTCCTTCCCCTGCCACCACGCGAGCGACGCTACCGGAGTGCGTCGCGCACGACGGCGACGACGACGACGACGACGCTAGGACGAAACGGCTGCTTTCACCTTGCCACCCGACGCTTCACTGCCGGGCGCGGAGCGATCCGATGCCACCAACACCTTGTCGAGCAGGTCTCGCAACTGCCGTAGCTCCGAGTGCGACAGGGCTGAGAACGCCGACGGCGGCACTGAGAGCACCTCGTCGATCTCCGTCGCGAGCGCCCGGCCGGCATCGGTGAGCACGATGATCTTGACGCGCCGGTCATCGGGTGAGGACTCCCGCTGGGCCAGCCCTCTCGCGTCCAGGTCGTCGACCAGTGCGGTGATGTAGGACGGGTCGCAACCGATGCCGCGCGCCATCTCGCCCATGGAGATGCCGTCGTGCCTGGCCAGCCGCACAAGGGTCTTGATCACCCCGGGCGATAGCTCGAGGCGCGCGCCGAGCCCCGCCATCCGCTCCACGTACTCACCCTCGAAGGCGACCCGGCGCAGACGATCGAAGGCGTCCTCGGCCATTCCCATACGCGCGATTGTCCCACCGTGGAAACTCTTTGACAACCTCATATCTTTGAGTAATATGAAGTATTCCCATGGCTGCTTCCGAAACCACCTCGTTCACCCTGTCGCCCGAACTCCGGCGCACCTCGGGCGTGGTCGTCCTGGGATCGATCATGTCGATCCTCGACACCACCATTGTGGCGGTGGCCCTGGCCACCCTCGGCCGGGACTTCCATGTCTCGGTCACCACCATTCAGTGGGTTGCGACGGGCTACCTCTTGGCCCTCTCCATCGTGATCCCGGTCACCGGCTGGGCGGTGGACCGTTTCGGCGCCAAGTTGGTGTGGATGACCTCGCTCAGCCTCTTCATCGTGGGCTCGTGTCTGTGCGGCGTCGCATGGTCCGCCAACTCGTTGATCGCATTCAGGGTGCTCCAGGGCATCGGCGGCGGCATGCTGCTCCCGGTCGGCCAGTCGATCCTTGCCCGCGCCGCCGGGCCGCAACGCATGGGCCGCGTCATGAGCATCATCGGCGTGCCCATGGTCCTCGGACCGATCCTGGGGCCTGTCATCGGCGGGCTCATCGTCTCGAACTTCAGCTGGCGGTGGATCTTCTACATCAACCTGCCGATCGGCATCGTTACGCTGATCCTGTCCAGCCGCTGGCTGCCGAAGTGGGACACCGACGAGCGTTTTCCCGCCTCGTTCGACACTCTCGGCTTCTGCCTGCTCTCTCCGGGGTTGGCGGCCCTCGTCTACTCCCTGGCCGAGGTGGGCACCACCGGGAGCTTCACGAGCACATCGGTCCTCGTCAGCTTCGCCACGGGCGTCGTGTTGATGGTCGGGTTCATCCTGCACGCGCTACACATCAAGAATCCGTTGCTCGAGCTGCATTTGTTCAAGGACCGTAACTTCAGCATCGCCAACATCTGCATCTTCATGCTGGGCTTCACGCTGTTCGGCTCCATGTTCCTGCTCCCGCTCTACTACCAGATCGCCCGGGGTCAAGAGGCGTGGGTCGCCGGGCTCCTCATGGCTCCACAGGGCATCGGCGCCGCCTGCATCATGCGCTGGTCCGGAAGCGTCACCGACCGGGTCGGGCCGCGGCGAGTCGTGCCGTTCGGCATCCTCCTCATGGCGGCGGCGACGATCCCCTTCGCATTCGTCACCACCTCCACCAGTGAGGCGCTCCTCGCCGGCACACTCTTCGTTCGCGGCCTGGGCCTCGGCTTGACGATGATGCCCGTGACCGCGGCGGCCTACTTCGGTCTCACCCACGCCGAGATCCCCAAGGCCAGCACGACCATGAACATCGTGCGCCAGGTCGGCGGCTCCGTGGCCACCGCCCTCTTCGCCGTGGTGCTCGAGCGTCAGATCGTGACCCAACTCGGCCCGGCGGCAGCCAAGTCGGGTGGGAGCACGGGCGTGATCTCTTCCACGGCTGCGCTGCCCCCACAGGTCGCCGACCCGGTCGCAGCGGCGTTCGCGCACACGTTCTGGTGGGCCATCGGGGCGATCCTGCTCGCCTTCATACCGACCTTGTTCCTGCCCAACCGTGCGCCGGCGGCGGCCCCGTCGCAGCGCGAGGGTGGCAACGACGCCGAGAGGGTCGACGGAGCGGATGCCGGCACCGAAACGCACATCGCCGGAGCGATGCTCGACTGACGGCGCGACCCGATCGCCTCGAGATCGAACTGACGGCACAGCTGTCCCGGGCCGGGTGTGTCGCGGCCGAGGAGGAGGCCCGGGAGCTCGTCGCATGCGCCGGCAACGACCGGTCGTTGTTGCGCGTGCTGACCGACCGGCGCCTTGCCGGCGAACCGCTGGCCTGGATCACCGGTCGAACCACCTTCGGCGACCAGTCCATCCTCGTCGAGCCCGGCGTCTATGTCCCCCGCTGGCAGAGCGTGGAGTTGGCCCGTCGGGCCGGCGTCCGGCTCCCCCACGACGGCAAGGCGATCGACCTGTGCACCGGTACGGGAGCCGTCGCCGCCGCGCTGCGGGCAGCAAGGCCGGCGGCACGCATCGTGGCCACCGACAGCGACAGCCGTGCGGTCGCCTGCGCGCAGGCGAACGGAGTCGAGGCCTTTCAGGGCGACCTGTTCACCGCCGTGCCCGATTCGTTCCGGAGCGAGACCGATGTCGTGGTCGCCGTGGTGCCCTATGTCCCCTCGACCGAGTTCCACCTCCTCCCCCGCGACACGCTCCGGTTCGAGGATGGCGCCCACTACGACGGCGGCCCGGACGGTACCGACGTCCTGCGCCGCGTCGTCGCCGGCGCACCTGGCTTCCTGCGGCCGGGCGGAGCGCTGTTGCTCGAGTTGGGCGGCGACCAGGCCGCAGTGCTCGGTCCAGCGCTCGGCCACTTCGGGTACGCCTCCGTCCGGACCTGGACCGACGAGGACGGGGATCTGCGCGGCCTGGAGGCGACCTACGGCTGACCTCGGACCTCGGACCTCGGACCTCGGACCTCGGACCTCGGACCTCGGACCTCGTACCTCTTACCCACGCGCCTTTCAGCGGCGTGTGAAGACCAGGGCCACTGACGTCCTGTCCACCACGTGCCAGCGGGAATCGTGGCCGAGGTACTGCGCCAACGGCGTGTGGGGGGCCCACACGACGTAGGAGACGTGGTAGGCGGAGAAGACCGGGTCGGGGTTCGTGGTCAGGTTCGTCACTGCCATGAACTCGGTGAGCACCCTGCCCTCGAAGAGGTCCGTGCGCCCATCGACGAAGGTGGCCCGGTGACGGGCCACCGAATAGTCGCCCCAGGTGTACTCCGTGAAGATCCGACCCGGGCGCCCGCTGAGGTAATTGAAAGCTCCGATCGGTTGCGAGGACGAGACCGTCCCGGCCGGGACCGCGGGAATGGCCACGATGACGATCGCCAGGGCCAACAGCCCACCCGCGGTCCAGCGCCGCGCCGTGCTCCCCCAGGGCGGCCTCGCCGGGAGCGTCGCGGCCAAGCCGGCGGCGACGAGCAGCAGGTACATGTCGAGTCGCTCGGTCCGGAGCGCCCCCACGAAGAGGAACAGCCCCAGCGATCCCTCGAGCAGTGGGATCCGCCGTGTCCAGACGCAGGCCACGAGCACGGCGAGCGGAATGCAATAGACGAGAAGAACGAAGACGGAATGGAAATTCGGCGAGTTCCACTCGGTGATGTACTGCGAGATCTGGCCGTTCCGGGAGACATCGAAGTCGTAGGCCAGGAGGCCCGGCCCGTACGGCGTGATGCACGAGGCGACCACGCTCCCGAGCAACGCCAAAGCCAGTGAGCCGGTGAAGGGCGACTGGTACGAGCCGCCGATCCTGTGCACGAATCGTTCCGGGATCAGCGACCACCCCAACTCGACCGCGACGACGAGGAGTCCGAGCAGTACGGACCCGTGGGTATTCACCCAGAGAAGGCAGATCGGCGGCAGCAGGAACAGCCAGCGCGGATTCTGCCGTGCCCTGGTCAGGATCAGGAGGTCGAGCGGGAGCCAGACCAGGGAGAAGTCGAGCCCACGGTCACTCGCCGCGATCCCGGCGATACCGATGGCGAGCAGGATGACGATGGCGGCGACCCGACCACCCCGCGCGCCGAGGGCCCGTACATACGCGGCGCTGGTCAGGAGGCACAATCCGCCGAGGACGATGGCGTAGAGGCTGTACGCCGCGTTCCCGAACCAGCGGTACAGCTCCGCCAGGGCGATCTCGGATCCCCACTCGTCCGTCACCCAGCGGCGGTGTGACTCGGTGTAGCTGAACGGATCGAGCCCCATGAACGAGTGGTGACCCAGCATCCACTGACCGGCCGCCAGCGCCCAGAACTCGTCATTGGACAGCGCGGTGGAACGCGCCACCGTCGCCACCAGCCCGATCCCGATGACGATGCCGACGATCTCGATCGCCCGCTGCGGGATCCGACGTCGTGTCAGCTGACCCGGTGGCTCCGCCGGTGCAGGGGCGGCGCCGGTCGTCGGTACATCGAAGGTCTCGACGACCCGGGCGCTCGCCTGCACTGCTCCCCCCTCTACCGGTCCCCCACCGGCGTCCCTGCGTGCACCGTACAACGCGTCCCGGGACGGCAGCGTCGCCGGACGGTTGCCATCCCGTCGCTTCGTTCAGCAGCTCGGCGGCAAGACGGGCGCCTCGATGGGCGACGGCCCCTCGTGCGCGATGCCATGCACCGGGCCCAGACTCCAGCGCTGCGCATCCCGGCCCGAGGAGTCGCGCCGCGGAGCGATACGATGAGACCGTGAGGTAGAGGTCGACGTGCCCGGCGGCTGCACCATGGTGCGGCAGGTCACACCCAACGCCATATCCGTCCGTCCCCGGAGCTCCCCATGCCCACCTCCGCCCCCGCACCGCACGCCACACTGGTGGCCCGTCACCTGCACCACGAGCGCGCTGGACACGTCGTGCTCAACGACGTGTCGCTCTCCGTCGGCCCCGGCACCTGCCTCGGCGTGGTCGGCTCGAACGGGGTCGGCAAGTCGACCCTTCTGCAGATCATGGCCGGCCTCGTGGTGCCGACGGCGGGAGAGGTCCGGGTGGTTCCGCCGACAGCCAGCGTCGGGTATCTCGCCCAGGAACATGCGCACAGAGGCGACGAGACCGTCAGCGCCGCCCTCAATCGACGCGCCGGCGCCGCGGCGGTCGAGGCCGAACTCGCGGCGGCAGCCTCTGACCTTGCAGCGGGCGGACCTCAGGCCGAGGACCGTTACGCGGCCGCACTGGCCCGTTACGAAGCGGTCTCGGCCGGTGACTTCGAGGCCCGCCTCGTCAGCGCATGCGCGCAGGTGGATCTCCCACCCGAGAGCGCACAGCAGCAGGTGTCCACGCTGTCCGGAGGGCAGGTGGCGCGGGTGGCCCTGGCCGCCATTGTGCTCGCCCGCTTCGACCTCACCCTCCTCGACGAGCCGACGAACGATCTCGACTTCGACGGCCTGGACCGGCTGGAGGACATCGTCGCCCGGCGGACGGGCGGGATGGTGATCGTCTCGCACGACCGGGCCTTCTTGGAACGGACGGTGACAGACGTTTTCGAACTGGACGAGCATTCCCGGACCGGGACCACCTACGGAGGCGCCTGGGACGCGTACCAACGTGAGCGCGCCGCGGACCTCTCACACGCGGCCGCCGACTACGCCGTCTACGAATCGCAGCGCGCCGACCTGCGCCGTCGGGCCCAGCGCGAGCGCCAGTGGGCCACCTCCGGTGTGGCCCGCGAGAAGAAGCATCCCCGCGACAACGACACGTCGCAACGGAAGTTCCGCATGGAGCGGACCGAGACCCTTGCCCGCCGGGCTCGGCGAACGGAACGTGCGCTCGACGCGTTGCAAGCGGTCGAGAAGCCTTGGGAGGGATGGGACCTCCGCTTCACCATCAGCGAGACGGCACGATCGGGCGACCTCGTCGTGCGACTCGAGGATGCCGTGGTCGATCGGGGCGACTTCTCGCTCGGTCCGTTCACACTCGACATCGCGTGGGCCGAGCGCGTCGCACTGGTCGGCCCGAACGGTTCTGGCAAGACCACCCTCGTCGAGACCCTGCTCGGCCGCCTCCCGCTCTCCGCCGGGACCCGGCAGATGGGTCCCAGCGTCGTGGTGGGCGAGCTCGCCCAGGACCGCCGCATCCTCGGCGACGTTCCCAACCTCGCCGATGCCTTCATGGCCGCGACCGGCCTCCCCCGCGACCAGGCCCGATCACAGCTGGCGAAATTCGGGTTGGACGCGGCGGCGGTGGCCCGTCCTCCGTCGTCGCTGTCGCCGGGCGAACGCACCCGGGCAGAGCTCGCCGCTTTCGCCGCGCTTGGCGTCAATTTCCTCGTCCTCGACGAGCCGACGAACCATCTGGATCTCCCGGCGATCGAGCAGCTGGAATCGGCACTGCACGCGTACGCAGGGACCCTCCTGCTCGTCTCCCACGACCGGCGCCTGCTCCAGGCGGTGACCGTCACCCGCAGCGTGGAGCTCCCCGGACGCAACGACGGGTGGAGGGGCCCGCGCAAGGGTTGAGGGTCTGCGCCGTTATCATGGTGGAAAGCCGGATTGCATGGTCGCACCGCGATCGCAACCACCGAGCGCCTTGGCATCACCTCGGCGTGTGCATGCTGTGCTTGCAGCCGTAGGCCTCGACAACGGCGCCGGGACTGCAGGGTGGGAGACCCGACCTCTGCGCCGGGCGGTGCAGGACAAGGGGTACCGACATGACGAGCAACCTCGAGGAAGCTGAAACCATGGTGCGGGGCCTGATCGCCTCGGCCAACGCGACCCATGGCACGGTCGCCTGGGACTACGAGCTCACCAGCGACGTCGACAACATCGATGTGGTTTCCGGTCCCGGAACCCACACGCTCCGGATCCATCCGTGCTGGCTGCGCTTTGTCGTGGTCCAGGGCGAGTTCCAGTACTGCATCGCTGACGAGATCGAGGCCTGGTACATGCTCGAGCAGCTGACGGCAGAAGGCCCGGTCTCGAACGTCGCCTGAGATGCTGCGCCTCCGGCTCGGGAGGTACCGGTTTCGAAACGTCTACGTGAACCGCTCCCGCAACGCCACCTCGGCAGCTGCAACACCGCACATCCCGTGGACACCGCCCCCCGGCGGTGTCGATGCCGAGCAGAGATACACACCCTCGACCGGCGTCCGGTAGGGATTCCATCGCGCCACCGGTCGGAACACCGTCTGGCGCAGCGTGGCCGCTCCGCCGTTGATGTCGCCGCCCAGCAGATTGGGATTGTGTGCCTCTGCCTCGGCGGCGGTGCGGACCGTGCGGGCGAGCACCAGGTCGCGGAAACCCGGGGCGAAGCGTTCGATCTGCGCCTCCATGCGCTCGGTCATGTCCACCGACGAGCCGTTCGGCACGTGGCAGTAGGCCCACAGCGTGTGCTTGCCCTCGGGCGCCCTCGTCGGGTCGACCACGCAGGGTTGGGCCACCAGCACGAAAGGCTGCCCGGCATGGCGCCCGCTCTGGACGGCCGCCTCCGCCCGCGCCACCTCGTCGAACGTCCCGCCGACGTGGACGGTAGCGGTGCGCCGGCAGGCCTCGGCGCCCCAGGGCACCGGGCCGTCGAGCGCCCAGTCCACCTTGCAGGTCCCGGCGCCGGGCTTGAACCGCGCCCACGGCCGGCCTGCCCGGCACGACAGCTGCGTCCCCGCCAGCGCGACGAACGCACGCGGCGAGGTGTCGAGGAGCACGGCGCGCGCCGGGGGAAGCTCGGCCAGTGAGGTGACCGGGCTGTCGGTATGCACCACGCCGCCCAGGCGGCGCAGTTCGGTGGCCAGACCCTGGGTGATGGCCGCACTGCCGCCCGCCACGACGGGCCAGCCGGCCCCGTGGCCGAGCGCGGTAAGGAGGAGCCCGAAGGCAGAGGTCAACGGGGCCGTCAGCGGTTCCATCGAATGTGCAGCCGTGCCGGCCAGCAGGGCGCGCGCCGCATCGGTCGAGAAGCGGCGCGCCGTGTGCTGCACCGACGGCGTCCCGACCATTGCGAAACGGGCGAGCGCAAGCGGGTCGCGCGGCACGCTGCGCATGGGCGACAGGACATAGGGCACAATGCGGTCCAGCCAGTCCACCAGGGGCCCCACCAGGTCCCGGTACGCCGCGGCGTCACCGCCGAGGTGGGACGCCGTCTCGCCGACATCGCGGCACAGTGCGGCCGCCCGCGTCCCGCCGAGCGGGTGGGCGAAGGCGACCTCGGGCTGGCGCAGCGCGATCCCGAGGCCGGCCAGGTCGAGCGAGCGGAAGAAGGGTGAGGCCACCAACGCCGGGTGCACCGCCGAGCACACGTCGTGACGGAAGCCTTCGAGAGTGAGCGCCTGGGTCCGGGTTCCCCCTCCGATCGTCGGTTCGCCCTCGAAGACCTCCACTCCGAGCCCGGCCCGAGCCAGCGTCAGCGCGGCGGCCAGGCCGTTGGGTCCCGAGCCCACCACGACGGCATCGGCACGCTGCACGAAGTGACGATACCGAGCGCCGTTCCGCCGGGTGCGGCGGCGGTCCCGCGGCGGTGCACTGGCGCGCCGGCCGTAGGGTCAATAGGTTGCGCTCGACGGGCAGGACACGATCAGGAGACGCCCCGTCCGGTCCACCCAACCCGAGAAGGGGGTCCCCATGGCAGAGGTCCACGGAACCTGCGAGCCACGCTTCGAACCCGTCCGCGCCACGCTGGCCGACCAGCTCGAGACGGGAGCGGACCTCGGCGCCTCCGTCGCCGTCTTCCTGCGCGGGGAGCCGGTCGTCGACATCTGGGGCGGCTGGGCCGACCAGGGGAAGACGCGACCCTGGGAGCGCGACACCATCACGAACGTCTGGTCCACCACCAAGACCATGACGTTCCTCGTCGCCCTGATGCTGCACGACCGGCGCCAGCTCGACTTCCATGCGCCCGTCGCCGAGTACTGGCCCGAATTCGCCGCCAACGGAAAGGAGCGCATTGAGGTCCGGCACATCATGGGGCACACGGCCGGACTGAGTGGCTGGGAGGAGCCGCTGGCCCCCGAGGACCTGGCCAACTGGGAGCTCTGCATCACCCGGCTGGCCGAACAGGCGCCGTGGTGGGAGCCGGGCAGCGGTTCGGGGTACCACGCGCTGACACAGGGCTACCTCATCGGCGAGATCGTCCGCCGTATCACCGGCGACAGCATCGGCGCCTGGTTCGCCAGCGAGGTGGCCAAGCCACTCGATGCGGACTTCCACATCGGACTGCCGGCGAGCGAGGACGGCCGCGTGTCCAATGTCGTCCCGCCCCCACCCATCGACGTTGCCGCCATGGAGGGCCAGGTCTCCGAGCTCATGCTGAAGACATTCATGAATCCGCCCATCGACGCCACCATGGCGCATCGGGAATGGTGGCGGCGGGCCGAGATCCCCGCCGCCAACGGCCAGGGCAATGCGCGCTCAGTGGCCGCCATCCAGTCGATCATCGCCGGAAGGGGTGAGGCCCGCGGCGTGCGCCTGCTCTCGGCCGAGGGCACCGACCCCATCTTCGAGGTCCAGGCCGAGGGCATCGACAAGGTGCTCGGCGTGCCCGAGCGCATGGGGATGGGCTACGGACTGAGCAATCCACCCGATATGCCGCTCGGCCCGCGCGCCTGCTACTGGGGCGGCTACGGCGGGTCCGTCGTCATCATCGACCAGGACGCCGAGCTTGTCGTCTGCTACGTGATGAACCGCATGGAATCTGGGCTCGTCGGCGACCTGCGCGGCACCAACATCGTCGCGGCCACCATCGAGGGGCTCGCCTCCTAGGGAAGCACCGCCTCGGCTTCGACCTCCACCTTCCAGGCGGGGTCGAGCAGTCCCGCCACGACGACCATGGTCGCCGCGGGACAGACATGGCCCAGCCTCTCGCCGTGCACGGCTCCGACGGCGTCGGCGTCGTCGTCCGAGGTGATGTACATCCGGGTCCGCACCACGTCGTCGAGCGAGGCCCCCGCCTCGGCCAGCGCCGCCTCGATGATCTCGAAGCACCGCTGGGCCTGGGCGCCTGCACCCTCTGGGCAGCGGCCACCGGGCAGCACCGGGCCCGTGCCCGAAACCAGGACACGATCCCCCACGCGCACGGCCCGGCTGAAGCCGATGGTCGGCTCGAACGGGGAGCCCGAGGTGATCCGCTGATGTTCGGCCACGTCCTGCATCCTCCCATCCCGGGTGCGGCACGGGATACCTCCCCGGTCTCGACCGGCGGGTCGCGTCACATCTCCGGGGTGCGGCGGGTCTGCTGGACTGACACCCGACGCGGGAGGACTGTGCACTCATGGACGACCTGGCCGACAAGACCGAGCGCTTCGAGGAGCACCGGGGCCATCTGCGTGCCGTGGCCTACCGGATGCTGGGCTCGCTCAGCGAGGCGGACGACGCCGTCCAGGAGGCCTGGATCCGCCTCGACCGCACGGACACCACGCACGTGGAGAACCTACGGGCCTGGCTGACGACCGTGGTCTCCCGGGTGGCGCTCCTGGGCGACTCGGTCGGCGTCGCCCTCCTCGTGGTGCTGGACACACTCGGTGCGGCCGAGCGGTTGGCCTTCGTCCTGCACGACATCTTCGCCGTCCCCTTCGACGAGATCGCCCCGATCGTCGAGCGCTCCCCGAGGCGGCGCGCCAGCTGGCCAGCCGGGCCCGCCGGCGCATTCAGGGCGAGCCGACCGTGCCCGACGTCGATGTGCACCGCCAGAGCGAAGTGGTCGACGCGTTCCTCGCCGCCCCGGCCGGTGCGGCGGGCTCCACGGGCGCGGCCTCCGGCCCGGTGCGAGGTGCGGCCCGGGTGGCCCGCCAGGCGATGTTCTACGCCCAGCTCGGCCTGTTGACGCACCCGGCGCTCGTGAACGGTGTCGCCGGGGCCGTCACCACCCGTGACGGGGTGGCATTCTCGGTCGGCGCCTTCACCGTCCGCAGTGGAAAGGTCGTCGCGCTCGACATCCTGGCCGACCCCGATCGCCTGCGCACGCTCGACTTGACCATCCTCGGCGCCTGCGCGTCCGCGTCACGCCCCGAGGTCGTCGAGGTACGTGCGCGCCCGGGTGAAGGCCGCCACCGCCTCGGGCACGCCGGCGGTGACAAGTCCCTGCCAGCCGTGCACCATGCCCGGCCACGACTCTGCCGTCACGGCAACCCCGGCGTCCATGGCCGCCCGCGCCAGCGCCTCGGTTCCCCGGCGGAGCGTGTCGTACTGCCCCGCCGGCAGGTAGAGCGGGGGCAGGCCGGCCAGGTCGGCGTAGGCGGGCGAGAGGCGCGGGTCGTCCAGGGCCACCTGACCCGCCGCGTACTCCCGACCCCGGTTCCGGACCCACGACGCGGTCAGGAAGGGATCGCGGCGCTGTCCCCGGCTCTCGACGGGGTCGGGAACCGAGACGTCGAACCAGCCCGAGATCGAGAGGAAGCAGGCGGCAGACGGGTGCCCGGCGTCCCGCGCGTCGAGGAGTGCGCCCAACCCCAGCAGGCCACCGCACGAGTCCCCGCTGACCACCACGCGGGCCGGGTCGAGTCCGCTGCGCAGGAGCCCGCGGTAGGCGGCCGAGCAGTCGCTGTGCGCGGCAGGAAAGACGTGCTCGGGAGCAAGCCGGTAGTCGGCCATCACGACGCGGGCATCGAGTTGCTCGGCCAGCATGGCCCCATAGAAGTGATACTCGTCGAGCGGGGACGACACGAGGCCGCCCCCGTGGCAGTGGAAGACGACACGGTCGCGGCGGGGCCGGCGGGCATCCTCGTACCAGGCACATCGCACCCCGCCGAGCTCCACCTCGGTCACGTTGACGTGCGCGGGCAGCGGGTGCCCGTGGAACGCCGCCATCATCGCCCGCACGCCCCTGTAGTCGGCATCCGGGTCGGCGAAGTCGCGCGGGACCAGGGCGAGGATCTCGGTCAGCTCCCGGCTGGGCACCCGAATCTCAGCCCAACTCGTAGTCCGCCAGGTCGGGCTGCCGGGTCCGGACCCAGTACGTGTGCAGGTCGAAGGGCCAGTTCTGCGTCACGCGCCCGTGCGCGTTGCGGTACCAGGTCGGCACGTCCGCCACGCCCCAGACCATGCGCGCGTTGCCCTCCTCCATGTCGCGGCCGTAGGCCTCGTGGACGTCACGTCGGCACGACATGGTCCGGTGCCCACCGCGGAGCAGCTGGCCGATGGCCTCGACCGTGTAGCGCACCTGGCACTCGACCATGATCAGGATGCTGCCGTTGATGACCAGGTTCGTGTTGGGCCCGTACAAGAGGAAGAGGTTCGGGAAGCCCGGCACGGTCATGCCGAGATACGCCTGGGCGTCGCCGTCCCACTCCTCGCTCAGCTCGATGCCTCCGGTGCCGTACACCTTCACGGGTGCCACGAATTCCGACGCGCGGAAGCCGGTGCCGTAGATCACCACGTCCGCCGGGTGCTCCTCGCCGTCCGCGGTCAGCACGCCGTGCGGCATGATCTCGGCGATGGGCGTCGTCACGAGGTCGACGTCGGGGCGGCTCAGCGCCGCCGCCCACCGGCCGTCGTCACGCAGGGCTCGCTTGGCGAAGGGCGGGAAGTGCGGGACCATCTTCTCGAAGAGAGCGTCGTCGTCGACCTGGGCCCGCAGGACGTCGAGCAGCATCGACCGAATGAAGTCGTTCGCTGCGCTCACCGCTTCTGTGTGCTGGTCCCACTCGGGGTCGACCCGGGCCGCCACGAGCAGCCCCTCGTGCAACAGCCAGAACTGCCACAGCCGGTCCCAGCGCCCGTAGCCGGGGAGCAACCGCAGCAGCTCGTGGAACTCGGGCGGGAACGGGTTGGCGTAGTTGTCCGTCGGGAGCAACCAGGGCGCCGTCCGCTGGTAGACGTCGAGGTGGCCGACCACCCCCGCCAGGTGGGGAACGAACTGCGCCGAACTCGCGCCGCTGCCGATGACGGCAACGCGCCGGTCGGCCAGCTCCACCGTGTCGTCCCAGGCGGCCGAGTGGAACGACGGGCCGGTGAAGCGATCCCGGCCCCGAATGGAGGGAAAGGACGGGCGGTTGAGTTGTCCCACCGCACAGACGATCCCGTCGACGACCTCGGTCGTCGTCGGCTCCCCCGGCGGTGCGCACGGTCAGCGACCATTCGGCCGCGGTCTCGTCGAAGCGGGCCTCGGTCACCTCGCTCCGGAAGCGGATGCACTCCCCCAGCCCGAGATCCTTCGCAGTCGTATGGAGGTAGGCCAGCAGGTCGGGCTGGGCCGAGAAGCGGGAGACCCAGTCGTTCGTCTGCGCGAAGGAGAAGCTGTAGAGCTGGTTGGGCACGTCGACCCGGCAGCCCGGGTACACGTTCTCGAGCCACGTCCCGCCCACGTCGGCGTTCTTCTCGAACACCGTGACCGCCACGCCGGCCTGGCGCAGGCGGTGCGCCGCCGCCAGGCCGGAAGCGCCCGCGCCCACGACGGCGCACCGGAACTCGCCTCCGAAGTCCGCCGTGTGCCAGGAGGGCCGGCGCGGGTCGGTGCCTTCGAGCGCGAGCTCCTCGCTCAAGAATCCCTCCCAGTGCTCGGCCGCGCCGGAACCGACCAGGAACCCGAAGATGCGCCGGCGTTCCTCCGGTGTCAGGCGATGATCCGGCCGGCCCGAAGCCAGGTGATCCGAAAGGGCGGCGGCCGCCAGCGCACGCGCCTCGGACACCCCCTCTGGACCGAGGCCGCACCCGGGCACAAGCAGCTGAGCCTGGTCAGGCGCGAATTCCTCCCGCAGCAACGACAGGTCGCCCGTGCGGTGCGCCACCGCGCAGAGCAGCGGATGCACGTCCGCCGCGGCACAGGCCGGCGCGACCAGAGCCGTTTCATCCCCACCCATGGGACGAGCCTACGCAGACGCGTCCCGCCCGGTGGTCAGTGGCCCATGTGCTTGCCGAGCTCGGCGATCTGGCTGTTCACCTCGACCGTGCGGGGCAGCTTGTCCATGGCGGTGGCCAGGCTCTCGGCGGTCCAGCGGTCGTCGGTGTCCACCGAGTCGGCGATCGACCAGCCGGCGTAGATCCCGACGGACCCGCCGTAGACGCTGAAGACCTGGCCGTTGAAGGGGCAGCCCTCGGACGCCAGCACCGCGACGAGCGGCGAGACGTTCTCGGGATCGAACAGATGCTGCTGCATCGCCTCGCCCATGCCGGGCGTCTGCATGGTCAGCCGTGTCCGCGCCACCGGGGCGATGCAGTTGGCCCGGACGCCGTAGCGGTTCAGCTCCATGGCGTTGACGACCGTCATGATGGCGATACCCGCCTTGGCCGCCGAGTAATTGGTCTGGCCGACGTTGCCGTGCAGGCCGGCGCCGGAGCTCGTGTTCACGATGGCCCGGTCGGTGATCGTTCCCGTCTTGGCGGCGTCGCGCCACACGTCCGCCGCGTGCCGCGTCAGGTTGAAGGTGCCCTTCAGGTGCACGGCGATCACGTCGTCGAACTCCTGCTCGCTCATGGACACGAGCATCCGGTCGCGCAGAATGCCGGCGTTGTTGACCACGACGTGGAGGTCGCCGAAGGCCGAGACGGCCTGTTCGACCATCGCCTTCGCCCCCTCGAAGGAACTCACGCTGTCAGTGTTGGCCACGGCCTGGCCACCGGCCGCGGTGATCTCGTCGACCACCGACTGCGCCGCCGAGATGTCGGCGCCCGAGCCGTCGACCGCGCCGCCCAAGTCGTTGACGACGACCTTGGCGCCGAGGGAGGCGAACAACAGGGCGTGCTCACGTCCGATGCCCCGTCCCGCCCCGGTGATGATCGCCACTCTGTCCTGCAGCATGGTCCAGCCGTCCTCTCGCATTCGTCGGGGACCGGCCGCCCGGCGGGCGGGGGTCCGGGCGAGACGATTGCAACGGCGCCCCGGCCTGTCAAACCGACGCGGCAGCGTCCCCGCCCCGCCAGCAAGGGGCCCCGGGAGACGCGCTCGTCAGCCGGTGGCCTCGAGCAGGCGGCGCTCCAGGTAGCGGCGCTCGGCGTCGGTCCCCGCCAGGTCGAAGGCCCGGCGGTACGCCTCGGCGGCCTCGGCACGGCGGCCCAGACGACGCAGCATGTCCGCCGCGCGCCGCGGGGAGGAGGTGATAGGCGCGCAGCTCACCGTCCGATGCGATGCGGTCGAGCAGCGCCAGGCCCGCCTCGGGCCCCTCGCTCATGGATACGGCGACGGCGCGGTTCAGCGCGATGACGGCCGAGGGCGTCAGCGCGAACAGGTGGTCGTAGAGAGCTGGCGATCTCCGCCCAGTCCGTCGTCTGCCCGTCCCGGACGTGGCAGGCCGCGATGGCGGCCTGGATCTGGAACGGGCCGGGGCGGCCCAGCCGGGCGGCCGCGTCGCAGCCGCAGACGCCCTTCCGCGATGGCCGCCGCATCCCACAGCGAGCGGTCCTGCTCGCTCAGCACGACGAGGTCGCCGTCGGCGTCGACGGCGGGCAGCGCTGCGGGCGTCGTGGAAGAGCATGAGCGCCAGGAGGCCGAGCGCCTCGGGCTCGTCGGGCATCAGCGTGCACAGGACCCGGCCCAGGCGGATGGCCTCGGCCGTCAGGCTGCGGCGGACCAGGTCGGTGCCCGCAGCTGGCGGAGTACCCCTCGTTGAAGAGGAGGTAGAGGACGGCCAGCACGGCGGCCGTGCGCTCCACCAGCTGGTGCGGCGGGGGCACCTCGAAGGGGATGCCCGCGTTGCGGATCTTGCGCTTGGCCCGGACGAGCCGCTGCGCCATGGTGGCCTCGGGCACCAGGAAGGCGCGGGCGATCTCGGCCGTCGTCATGCCGGCGAGCGTGCGCAGGGTCAGCGCCACCTGGGCCTCGAACGACAGCGCCGGGTGGCAGCAGGTGAACATGAGGCGGAGCCGGTCGTCGGGCACGTCCTCGTCCGACGCGGCGTGTCACGTCCTCCCTCCCTGCTGCCATCACCGCGACCTCCCGCGTCTTGGACTCGCCCAGGCGCGCCCGCCGGGCGCGGTCGACGGCCCGGTGGCGCGCCACCGTCGTGAGCCAGGCGCCGGGGCGGCGCGGGATGCCGTCACGGGGCCAGCGCTCCAGCGCGGTCGTGAAGGCATCTTGCGCGCACTCCTCGGCGAGGTCCCAGTCACCGGTCAGCCGGACCAGGGTGGCGACCACCCTGCCCCACTCGGCGTGGAACGCCTCGGCGACGGCGGCCTCGACGTCGGCCGTCAATGCTCCCAGATCGGCCTCACTTCGATGGAGCCGTCCTTCGCACCGGGGATGCGGGACGCCACCTCGATGGCCTCGTCCAGGTCCTTGCAGTCGACGAGGAAGTAGCCGGCCAGCTGCTCCTTGGTCTCGGCGAAGGGGCCGTCGGTGGTGAGGGTCTCGCCGTTGCGCACGCGCACGGTGGTGGCGTCGCTCGTCAGCCGCAGGCGCTCGCCGCCCTGCAGCACGCCCCGCTCGGCGGCGTCCTTCATGAAGGCGGCGTACTCGGGCGACATCTCCTCGCTGGCCAGCTCGCCGTCCCGCAGGCCGGCACTCTCGTCGAGGGCAATCATCAACACGTATCGCATGGTGTTCTCCTTGGTGGGGTTGGTTTCGCCCTTACGACGAACGGGGACCGCCCGGATCGACACCCCTGCCCCGAAACTCTGGTCAAGTCTGCCGTCCTACGCTCACCTGCCATGACGACCGCCGAGATCCCGGACCTCCTGGAGCTCGAGGTGGGTGCCATCGCCGCCGGCGGGGGCTGCGTGGCCCGGGCGCCCGACGGCAAGGTGGTCTTCGTCCGCCACAGCCTGCCCGGCGAGCGGGTGCGGGCCCAGGTCACCGCCAGCACCACCTCCTACCTGCGGGCGGACGCCGTCGAGATCCTGCGTCCCTCCCCCGACCGCGTCGATCCCCCCTGCCCGCACGCCGGCCCCGGTCGCTGCGGCGGCTGCGACTTCCAGCACGTCGAGATCGGGGCCCAGCGACGCCTGAAGGCGTTCCGCATCGCCGAGCAACTGGAGCGGCTGGCCGGCGTCGCGCTCCCCGTCGACGTGGAACCGGTCCCCGGTGACAGCGGCAGGACTCGCCTACCGCAGCCGGGTGCGGGTGGCGGTGGACGGCCGCGGCGCAGTGGGGTTCCGGCGCCACCGCTCCCACCGGCTCGAGTACGTCCAGGAGTGCCCCATCGCCAGCCCGGCCGTGACCGCAACCGGCGCGCTCGCCACCCTGTGGCCCGGCGCCGACGAACTCGAGGTCGCGACCGGAACAGGTCCGGCGGAGGCGGTCGTCTCGGTCACGCCGCGGGGCCGCTCCGCCCCGCGTCTGCCCGATATCGGCACCGGCGTCGTGGTCGGCGGGAAGGTCCGCCGTCCTCCCGGCGCCGTGCACGCGGTCGTGGGCGGGCGCTCCTACCGGATTTCGCCCGGGGTCTTCTGGCAGGTGCACACCGGCGCCGCGACGGCGCTGCTCGAGGCGGTGCTCGGCTTCCTCGGGCCCTGCGAGGGGAGATCCGTGGCGGACCTCTACGCCGGCGCCGGCCTCTTCTCGGTCCCTCTGGCTGACGCGGTCGGACCATCGGGCTCCGTCCTCGCGGTCGAGCGGGACCGGCGCGCCTGCGCCGATGCCCGGCACAACGGCGCCACCTTCCCTACCCTGCGCGTCCTCGAGGGCGAGGTCACGCCGGCACTGGTGGAGTCCGCCCTGGGCCGGCCCGACATCGTCGTGCTCGATCCCGCCCGCGAGGGTGCGGGGACCGGTGTCATGCGGGCGCTCGCCGCGCACACGCCGGCCGTGCACCACCGTGATCTACGTCTCGTGCGACCCGTCGTCCTTCGGGCGCGACAGCCGGGTCCTGCTCGACGAGGGCTGGAGCCTTGCGGGACTGCGCGCCTTCGACATCTTCCCTATGACCGAGCACGTCGAGCTCGTGGCGGCGCTGGAGCCGCCACCCGACCGCCGGTAGGCGCGCTAGGCGTGCCCGCCGAGCTCGTGCTCGATGTGCCCGGGCGACTCGAACTGCAGGGTCGAGTGCGCCACGTCGAAGTGGTCCGACAGGCACTCCTGCAGATGGTCGAGCACTCGACCCGCCTCGCCCGTCGTGAAGCACTCGTCGGTGACCACGACGTGGGCGGTCAGGACCGGCAGCGAGGAGGTGAGGGTCCACGCGTGCAGGTCGTGCACGGACTGGACCTCGGGCAGCTCCATGAGGTGCTGCCGGACCTCCTCGACGTCGATGTCCTCGGGCGTCGCCTCCAGCAGGATGCGCAGGGCCGGGCGCAGGAGCTCCACCGCGGCCTTGAGCATCAGCAGGACGACGACGAGCGACGCGATGGCGTCGGCGCGGTCGAAGCCCCAGACGACGATGACGACACCGGCGATCAGCGTGCCGCCGAAGCCGTAGAGGTCGGTCAGGATGTGGCGGTAGGCGCCCTCGACGTTGAGCGAGCGCCGGTTGGCCCGGGCCATGGTGAGGGTCGCGGCCAGGTTCACGGCCACGCCGACCGCGGCGACGACGATCAGGACCACGCCGTCGACAGAGGAGGGGTGCACGAGCCGGACCACGGCGTCGTACGTCACCAGGGCGGAGACGACGAGGAGGGCGATCGCGTTGGCCGCCGCGGCGAGGATCTCGGCCCGCTTCATGCCGTAGGTGTGCGAGCCCGTCTCCGGTCGGGCGGCCAGCCTGATCGCCACCAGCGAGCCCGCAATGGCACCGACGTCCACCAGCATGTGGCCGGCGTCGGCCAGCAGGACGAGCGAGTTCGAGGCGACGGCGGCCCCGACCTCGAACACCATGAAGGCGACGAGCAGGACCAGCGCGATGGTCAGGGCGCGCCGGTCGGTGTCCACCGAGGTCTGCCCGTGTGCGTGCGGGTGTGCTCGGGATCGGCCCGGCCGTGCCCGTTGTCGGGGCCCTCACCCATGGGCGCGCACGTGGTCGGCGTGCGTGAGCACCTCCTCGACGAGGCGGCGGACGTGCGCGTCGTCGACCACATAGAAGATCCGCGTGCCTTCCCGCCGGCTCCGCACGAGGCGGGCCAACCGGAGCTTGGCCAGGTGCTGGGAGACGGCGGCCGGCTGGGCGCCGACCAGCTCGGCCAGCTCGTTCACCGAGTGCTCGCCCTCCAGCAGGGCCCAGATGACCCGCAGCCGCGTCTCGTCCCCGAGCAGCTTGAGCATCCCCACTGCGGAGCGGAATTCCTCCCGGGCCGGAGCCTCGGCTATCTGCGTAGTCACGCAGATAGCTTACAGACGACCGGCCGGCGGTCCACACGCCGCCAGCTGAACCCCGGCGACCTCCGGGCGTGGTAGCCCGGGTCAGGCGTCAGGCCCCGGTTACCCCTTAGCGGCCGAGGTGAAGGTCGAGAGCGGGGGGGCCGCCACAGTGCAGGGCTGGCTCACCGAGCTCTGTGGCAGCGCCGCCTCCATCACCTTCTTCATGATCGGGCCGGCGATGCCGGCTCCGTCGGACGAGATGTTCTGCTCGGGCACCACTACCGCCACGGCGATCTGGGGATTGTTGGCCGGGGCGAAACCGATCATCCAGTCGTGGTTGACCCCGGCGACTGGGCCCGTCTGGGCCGTCCCGGTCTTCACCGCGGCGCAGAGGTAGCTCGGGAACCCGACGCCGGTGGCGGTGCCGCTGGTGACGACGCCTTCCATCAGGGAGGTGACCGCCTGCGCCGCCTGCGCCGTCGCCGCGGTGGACTCCGGTTTCGGCGTGTACGACTGCACCAGCGCGCCCTGCGAGTCGTGGATCGATGACATCAGGTGCGGCGTCATGACCACCCCCCCGTTGGCGATGCCGGCCGCGACCATTGCGTTCTGGAGCGCGGTCTCCTTGACGTCGTCCTGCCCGATGGCCGTATAGGCCTGAAACGCCTGCGCGTTGTCCGGCAGGGTGGTGAGTGGCGAGGCGATGACGTTGGGCAAGTCGATGCCGGGCACCGAGTTGAAACCGAAGAGGTTGGCCTGCTGGCGCAATGTCGACACGCCCAATTGCACCCCCAGCTCGCCATAACCCGGGTCGCACGAGAAGGGCAGCATCTGGGTCATGGTCCCGCCGCATGGGCCGCTCTCGTCGCACAACGGCTTGTTGGAGTCGGGGAAGGTCTGGCAGGCCGCGACCGGATAGTTGAAACCCGCCAGGGAGGGCTTGAGGTTGTAGGCCGCGGTGGACGTCACGACCTTCATGGTCGAACCCGGAAAGAAGAACTCCTCGGTGGCGATGGGGCGCAGGGGGTAGTAGCCCTCGCCGTCCTTCTGGATGTAGCTGAAGTAGGCCAACTGCTCCGAGGGGAGGGACGGGCTCACCAGCGTGTTGGGGTCGTAGGTGGGGTTCGAGACCATGGCCAGTACGGCACCCGTCTTGGGGTCGAGCACGACCACCGCCCCGTCTTTGGGGCCCGGCGTCGACGTCAGCGCGTCCCAGGCGGCCTGCTGCAGGGCCGGCTCCACCGTCAGCGTCACGTTGTCGGTGATCGTCGGCTGGCTCTGGCGGAAGATCAGCTGGCTCAGCGTCTGGGGTGGCTGCTGATGCGGGCCGAGAAACGAGTCGTACTGCTCCTCTATGCCTGCCGTGCCGTAATAGAGGGCGGAGTCGTACCCCGTGATCCCCGCATACAGCGGGCCCTGCGGGTACTGGCGGACGTAGTTGTAGGGATAGTCGGTCCGATTGGTTCCCGCCGGCGTCGGCACCGACTGGGCGAGGACGGTCCCGTCGGCGGCCAGGATCATCCCGCGGGGGTTGATGTACTTCTTCGCCGCGACCCCGGGGTTGTTCGGCGAGTTCTGCAGCTGCTTGGCCTTGACGAGCTGGATGTTGACCAGCTGCGCCACCACGAGGCCGAGGCAGACCACCATGATGAGCCCGAGCCAGCGGATCCGGCGGCCCATCAGCCCGCCAAGCAATTCGTGGACGACCCGATCACTGCGTGCATGGTAGGCGGCAGCCCTGCCGCGATGGCTTCATGCTCCGTTTCTGTGTGTCCTCTGTGTTCCACCCCCTTGCAACCAGGTACGGGGCGGTCTTTCGTTCCGTTAGCACCCCGCAATGCCCATGCCATCTGGCTCGATGCGTCAAGACCGGGTGCCCCCGTGCCGATTGTTCTTCTGTGGGGCGTTGATTTCCGCAGCTTGGGTACACGCCTTTGCGGCGCCCCGCGAGTACCGCTGGTGCCGACGGCGGAGCGGACCGCACCGGACCCGAGAGGATTGATGTGAATCAACGTGCACGGAGGCTCGTCCTCCCGACAGCAATGGCGGCCAGCGCCGCCGCCTTGATCCTGACGACCGCCATGCAGGCGGCACCCGTCGCCCAGGCGGACGAGGTGTCGCACGCGGCCGGCTTCAACGCGAACCTCACGTGGAGCACGTCGCTCCCCGACGCCGGCAACGCCGTCGCCCTCTCGTCGCCCAACGTCGCCAACCTTGACGGGCAGCCGTCGGTCGTCGTCGGCGATCTCGCCGGGAAGGTCTACGCCTACCACATCAGCAACGGCACGGGCGTGGCGGGTTGGCCCTACAACGCGGGCGCGCCGATCCAGTCCTCGCCGTCGGTCGCTCCAATCTCACCCGGCGGCACCGACTCGGTCTTCGTCGGGAGCGGCGACGCCGGCAATCCCACGGTTGGCGGCTACCAGGCCATCACCAACACCGGGGGGGACCAATGGTTCGTCCAGGAGACCAACCCTGGCACCGACTCGGTCGCCCATTCGGGCATCGCTGCTTCCCTGACGGTGGGCAACTATGCCGGAGGCTACGGCGTCGAGGCGGGATCCCTCGGCCAGAACACCTATGCGCTGGGCGCCGGCAACGGCGCGATGCTGGGCGGCTTCCCATGGTTCCAGGCCGACTCGGTACTCTCGACCGCCGCTGTCGCCGACCTCTACGGAGACGGCAATAACGAGCTCATCAGCGGAGGCGATTCCAGCGCCGGCCTCGCGTACGGGCAGACGTACAGCAACGGCGGGCACATCCGCATCCTCTCGAGCGCGGGGAATGCCGGGGCGGCGACCCCTTCCGGAGGGCTCTTCTGCGAGTACGACACCAACCAGAACATCGACCGCTCGTCGCCCGCCGTCGGACAGTTCCTCTCCGGGGGCGCGGTCGGCATCGTCGACGGGGACGGGAGCTACTACTCAGGCGCCTCGGACTCGAACAAGGTCTTTGCCATCAACACCAGCTGCGGCCTGGCCTGGAGCGACCAGCTGAACGGTGTCACCGCCGACTCACCCGCCCTCGCCAACGTGACGGGTAACGGGCAGCTCGATGTCGTCGAAGGAACCGCTGCGAACACCGTCTACGTACTGAACGGAACCAACGGCGCCACCATCTGGTCGGCCGGCACGACGGGAGAGGTAATCGGCTCAGCGGTGACGGCTGACCTCACCGGGGGCGGCTACCAGGACGTCATTGTGCCCACCACCGCCGGCATCGACATCTTCGACGGGAAGTCCGGGGCCGAGGTGGCGGTGCTGGACGAGGGCTACGGCTTCCAGGGCTCACCCCTGGTGACCGACGACCCCGACGGCCACATCGGCATCACGGCCGCCGGGTACTACGGCTCGAACGACACGGGGTACATCGGGCACTGGGAGATCGACAACACGAACGGGTCGGGATCGAGCGTCAACGAGGCCGGCGCGTGGCCGCAGTTCCACCACGATCCCCAGCTGACCGGTGACGCCGGCACACCACAGTCCACGCTGCAGGTGCCGTGCAACGCACCCGCCGGCGGGCCCAACGGCTATCTCCTCTCCGCCTCCGATGGCGGCGTCTTCAACTACGGGAACATCCCCTTCTGCGGCTCGACGGGCAGCATCCACCTGAACAAGCCCGTGGTCGCCTCAGCCATGACCCACGATGGCGGCGGCTACTGGGAGGTGGCCTCGGACGGCGGCATGTTCGCCTTCGGCGATGCGCAGTTCTACGGGTCCATGGGAGGCAAGCCGCTCAACCAGCCGATCGTCGGCATGGCGGCCACCCCCGACGGCGGCGGTTACTGGCTCGTTGCCTCTGACGGTGGCATCTTCAGCTTCGGGGATGCGAAGTTCTTCGGCAGCACCGGCAGCATCCGTCTCAACCAGCCCATCGTGGGCATGGCAGCGACGAGGAGCGGCAACGGCTACTGGCTCGTCGCCTCCGACGGCGGCATCTTCAGCTACGGCGACGCCAAGTTCTCCGGCTCCATGGGTGGCAGACCACTCAACCGGCCGATCGTGGGGATGGCAGCGGACGCGCAGACAGGCGGGTACTGGGAGGTGGCCGCTGACGGAGGCATCTTCTCCTTCGGCGCACCGTTCTACGGATCCACCGGCAGCATCCGCCTGAACGCACCCATCGTCGGCATGGAGTCCAGCGGGAACGGCGCCGGTTATCGATTCGTCGCTTCGGACGGCGGCATTTTCAGCTACAACGCCCCGTTCTACGGTTCCATGGGTGGCAAGCCCCTCAACAAACCCGTAGTCGCCATGTCCGGGACCTGATGCCGCCGCGCTGAGGCTTGCGCTGGGGTCTGGGGTGCAGCCACGCCCGGTACGTGGGGTGACGTGGGGCCGTGGAGGCGAAGACGGCTTGCCGGAGGGGGCGGCACGCAGGAGCGGACCCCAAAGCGACCCTGCGGTGTGCCGCACTATCCTGACCCCCTTTCCCGGCTCAACGCCAAAGGGGCAACGCGTGAACGAGACTGCCGACACCCGGGATCTGGTCGGACGGCGCCGTGACGGCCGCGTACTGGTCATCACCATGGAACGGGCCGGGAAACGGAACGCTGTCGACAGGGCGATGGCCGACGCTCTCGACGACGCCCTCAACGAGCTGGACGACGATGAGGACTTGTGGGCCGGCGTCCTGACCGGCGGCGCCGACGTCTTCAGTGCAGGGAGTGACCTGACCGCCGGCGGCGACTACGTGACGGCCCGCGGTGGTGAGTACGGGATCATCCGGCGCCGTCGCCGCAAGCCCCTGGTCGCAGCGGTGGAGGGTGCCGCCCTCGGCGGCGGACTGGAGATCGTCCTCGCGTGCGATCTCGTGGTCGCGGCGAGCACGGCCCGGTTCGGCCTGCCTGAGGTCCGCATCGGTGTCGTGCCGACCTGCGCGGGCCTCTTCCGGGCGCCGCAGGCCCTGCCCCTCAACCTGGCCAAGCAACTCATCCTGACGGGCCGGCCGATCGAGGCCGGGCGTGCCTACGAGGTCGGCTTCGTCAACGTCCTGACCGCACCGGGTGAGGCGCTTGCGCACGCAGTGTCCCTGGCGCGACAGCTCTGCGAAAACGCCCCTGTCTCCGTGCAGGCGTGCCTGGCCGCCGTCAACGACGTCGCCGGCGCCGGTGACGAGTTGGGTTGGCGGAAGACCCAACAGGCGCTGACCGCAGCAATTGGTTCAGAGGACGCCCGCGAGGGCGTGCGCTCCTTCCTCGAGAAGCGATCGCCGGTGTGGACCGGGCGGTGAACGCCGCTGGGCCGCTCAGCAGGCCCGAGCCGGTGGCGGTGTCGCCCTCCTGCCGACGACCCGCTCCTCAGGCGGCGTTCGAGTAGCGACCCATTTCCTCTCCGTCGACGTACGCGATGCACTCCTGAGCCTGGAAGCCGCCGACGAGTGCTTTCCGTGTCCTCTCGATACGCACCTTGTGCGGCTCGCTCGAGCCCACCGAGAACTCGTAGCGACTGGTGCGCCTGAGTGTGAACATCCCCAACTTGCGGATCACGGGCTTCCCGTCAACGGAGATCTTCAGAGGACCCCACATCTGGTCGAATTGGAAGACCACGTTGTGACGCTCGCTCTCACCCACCTCGAACTCGAAGTCCAAGTGTCTCTCAAACATCGGTCACTTCCTCCCCTGTTCCATCCCGATAACGTTGTGTCGGCTCAGGGTGGAGAGACATGCACCACCGTTGTCGGGGAGTTGCGTGACTGAGTGACTCCTCGGAAACCTACTTCCAGCCCTGGAGGACGTGCTCGAACCACCACTGCGGGGCGGCGGCGGTGAGCACGCTCATGTCCCAGTAGTCACACCATCGGATGATCTTCCCGTCGCGAATTTCGTGGACGGACGCGACGTCGAGCGCCATGGTCTCGCCGGTCGGCCATTCCCAATGCTCCACGTGCTCGGTCATCACGACGTACTCGCCGGCCACCAGGTGGCGGGGTTCGTCGAACAGTTTGGACAGCTTGTCGAAGGCAAGCCGCAAGCGGGCGGTGATCTCGGCGGGACCGCGGGCGACGTCATCTTCGGGCGTCACGATGTCGGTGTATTCGCCCTTGTCGTCAAAGCGTGCCCCCAGTGCCGCAAAATCCTGACGATAGAGGTCGACCCAGAAACCTTCGATCAGCCGGCGGTTTTCGTCGATTCGTGTCACGGTGCACTCCTGTCGCCGAATCGGCGAGATCCTACGGCGTGGGACGCCGGCTCTGCGCGGAGCCCATTGCTTCCGTGATTGTGCCTGCGTTGTGCCAGATCGGGTCCGACGGCTCTAGGCGCCGGGAAGCGCTCCAGGCGAGAATCACGACCGGGGGCGGAATGGTCGCCGATGCCTTGTGTACGGGTACACGCGTCATTCCGCCCCCCTGCCCGGTCCCCACCAAATCGCGCCGCGGCCAGGTCCGACCGGAGAACGAGTCTCTCGATCGTCCCTTGGCCGGGCGACTCCGCCTTCGGCCGATTCCTCGCTGCTTCAGCCCGGGGATCACTCCCGAGCAGCGGCCCGCCGATATCCACGGTGATGCCCAACGGCAGCAACACCCTTCGCCAAGGGAAACGGCGCTCCATCTGCTGAGCGCAGTATCACGAGGCTGCGTTAACCAGGCGCAAACCACCAGCTCTGAAGGTCTGTGTCACGTGCCAACCCTTGACCACGACCCGTCGGTGGAGCGCAGACGAACTCTCGGCTGACGAAATACGCTCGGGGAATGGTCCCCCTGGTCCGGCGCGACCGGCTCCTCGCCACACTGGGGTTGCGGCACGAGCTCACTCTCTGTGGCCTGGTCGCGCCCGCCGGGTTCGGACGCACGGTGATCCTCGACCAGGCTGCGGCCGAACTGGGCCCCGAAGCAGCCGATATCCGTTACACGTGCTCGCCCGGAGACGCCCGCCCGGGTGAGCTCGCTGCCCGTCTGTCGAGCCTGCTGTCCGAGGCGTCAGGCGGCGAACCAGACGATCACCGTTTCGAGGATGTCGCAGGCTCCGTGCTCCACCTTTCCACGGCGCTGGCTGCCTGCGATCGCCGGCGGCCCACCGCGCTGTGTCTCGACCGGTTCGAATTGGCAGGAGACGCAGGCACCGAACTCCTACGCCTCCTCGTCGCCGACGCGCCGCCCGGGGTGCACGTTGTGGTGTCGGCTCGACGCCTCGGACACGTTGGCCTCGGCCGCCTCGTCGTCGCCGGCAAGGGACGCCTCCTCGGTTGGCGCGACCTTGCCTTCGACGCGGCGGAGCTGGCACTCCTCGGAATGCGGGAAGAGCCAGCGAGCTTCCCGGTCGACGAGCCAGCTGTGTGGCCCGCTCTCGCCATCCTGCAGGCGGAAGGTGCCTCCGAACTGATCACCGGCTACCTGCGGGACGAGGTGCTTGCCGATGAGCCGGCGACAGTGGTCCGGGCGCTGGCCGCCCTCGCTGCGATCGGCGGCTGCGCCACCGACGACCTCGCCGATGCGACGGCGCCAGTGTTGGCGGGATTGCCATCGATCGTCCGGGACGACGTGATCGATAGGGTGGCGGAACTGCCGCTGGTCGGCCGGGGTTCCATCGGATGCTGGCCCCATCCGGTTTGGGTCCGCGCCACCCGGTCCACCCTCGATCAAGGTGAGCGCCGCCTGGTCGTCGACGGGAGGATCGCCGCACTCCTCGGCCGCGGAGCGGTGAGCGAGGCGGGTCGGATGGCCACGGACGTGGGTGGCCCCGACGCCCTCCGTGCCGTCGTACGGTCCGCTCTCGCCACCATGCCGGTCAGCGCCTCGGTGCACGATCTGCGCGCCTGGCAGCGATCCGAACTCCTCGGCGAGGACCTTCCGGAGCGCTTGTGGCTCGACGCCGTCCTCCGTTCTCGCGAAGACGACGAGCCGACGCGGTTCGTACGGCTCGAGGAGGTCCGCAAGGCGTTCGAGGCCCGGGACGACCTCGATGGCGAGACGGGCGTGCTCCTGCAGCTGGGCAACCTGGCGCGCGCGCAGGGGGACGCCAGCGCCCTGGTCGCTCTCCTCACCCGAGCCGAGATGTTGGCAGCCCGCGGTGACGAGCGGGCACGAAGCCTCGTCGCCCTGGGTCAGGCCATCTCCGCGCAACTGGCCGGGCGACCCGATGACGCGGTGCGCGCCGTGGACTCGGTGGCCGCCGGTTCATTGCCGGCTGATTGGGCGGCGCAGGCGCTGATGATCCGGGGGGTCAACCTCCTTCTGGGCGGGAGGTTCGAGGCTGCCGTCGCATGTCTCGAGGCGGCAACGGGCGAGGGCTCGGAGGGGTCGCTGGCCACCGCTCACGATCTGTTGTCCACGGCTCGCTGGCAAGCTGGGGATCCCACGGGTGCGTTGGAAGATGCTGCGCTTTCCGTCTCCTATGCCGCGCGCGTCGGACCGCCGGCCCGGCTTCAGCTCTCCCAGGCATGGTTGGCCTGTCTGCTGGCCGCCACAGGCCAGGACACGGAGACGAACGCCCTCCTCGCGCAGATCCATGGTGGTGGTCCTCTCCTGTCGAGCGAGGGTGCGGCATTGACGGCGGTGGCCGAGGCGTTGCTCCACATCGACGATCACGACACGGCCAGATCCCTTCTTGAGTCGGCCGAGGTGCTCGACCGCCCGGTCCGCTCGTCCCTCTGGCGTCAGGCCCTGCTGCAAGCTCTCTCCCCGGTCGCCCCACCCACGACACCATCGTCAGACATGCCCGGATTCGATCGGGCGATCGCGGCCGGCGCGGCGGGACAGAGGGCCTGCGCCGGTGGGCCTCCAGCCGAGTCCCGCCACCGTCCCTATCTGCCGGCTCGATGGTGCGTGGCGAGCCCGGCATCGACGACCGTGGGCCTCTTCGGCATCGGCACGGTCCGGCGCGATCAGCGAATCGTCGATCATCCGGCCTGGCAGCGGGTCCGGGTCCGCGAGCTGTGCCTCCACTTGGCCGTCGTCACCGAGGCGCCACGGTCCCAGGTCGCGGCGACCTTGTGGCCCGAGCGCGACGAACGAAGTGCGGGGCAAAACCTCCGGGTCACGTTGAGCCATCTGCTGGACGTGCTCGACCCCGACCGCGAGCGCTCCCAAGGGAGTCGGCTCCTACGCGAGACCAGCGGTGCCATCCGACTCGATCCCGACTCGGGACTACGGGTCGATGTGTGGGAGGTTCAGCGCCACGCCGAATTCGTGATGGCCACACCGGATGACCAACGCGCCTCCGTGCTTGCCCATGCTCGCCGGCTCCTGGCCATCCGCAGGGGGCCGCTCCTCGATTCGACTCCGGTCGGCGATTGGTGTGGTCCCTATCGCCGGCGCTTCGACGACCTTGTCCTCAACGCCGTCTGCCGGGCCGGCGATCTGGCCCTACACAGCAACGACCTGAGGCTGGCCGTCGACCTCGGGCGCCTGGCCTTGGACATCGACCCCTGGTCAGAAGCAGGTCACCGCCTGGTCATCGAAGGACGGCTGGCCCAAGGTGATCTCGATGGGGCTCGACGAGCGCAGCTCGAGGCGATCGGCCATCTCGACGATCTGGGGGTTGCGCCGGGAAGGGCGCTGGTCCTCCTCGGCTACCGACTCGGGCTCGCGGGAGCAGGACGGACGAGAGCCGGCGGGTGAGCTGACCCTCGACTCGCTGTGATTACGTGCAGCACTCCGACTCGAACCCAAGGTCGGTCGGTCCACGTGATGGTGAGGCCCTCGATGGGCTACGCCACTCGAGTCACACCGCTACCACGGCGACCAGTCCCCCTCCGGGTCGGTGGTCTGTCCCACTTCGATGAGATACCCGTCGGGATCTCGGATGTAGCAACGAATCTCGTACGGATGCTGCTTCGGCGGCGTCAGGAATTCGGCTCCGCGGGCGCTCCACTCCTCATATTTGGCGTAGATGTCCTTGACCCGAATGTTGAGGAAACTGCTGGTCCGGTCGGGGTCGGGCGGGGTCTCGAGGGTCACGGTGGGCTTGTCGTCGGTCGGGCCCCCGCCGACATTGATGACGATGAAGCTGTTGGCCAGCGCCACATTCACATTCGTCACGGCTCCGGAAAAGACCACCTTGCCGCCCAGCACTTCGGTGTAGAACCGCCGGGAGCGTTCGACGTCATCCGACACAATGAAGTGGCACAACACCATGTCATCTTCGGGCCCTTCGAGTTCAGCCAACTCGCACCTCCCAGGAGCGCGGCTCGTCCCGCTCACCACGGAATCTGAGTCGAAGTTTCGATGATCAAACCCTTCTTCACACTACAGAGCCGCGCTTGGTCTCCACCATTGTTGCTCCTGCCGAAACGCGTGGAGTGCGTCCGACGCCAACGTCCTCCAAGGAGACGGCCGGAGGCCGGGACGATGACGACCTCCCCCGCACGTAGTTTGGGAACACCGGCTCCGCTCCGGCTCTGCACGTCGATTGACGGAGGGCGCGATCAGGCAGTCAAGGCGGGTCGAGCAGTGCGGTGAGTTTCCTTGGCGCGAGAGCCCGGTAGCTGTCGGTCACGAGCTCGCGGATCTCCTCCCAGTCCGTGTCGTCGGTGACCAGCACCCCGATGCGGTCGCGGGCGCCTCTCGGTGCGAAGAAAGGCCTGCCAACGGACAACAATGCCTCGCGTTCGTCTGGGTCCGCGCGCAAGACGAGCGGCGGCGAGGGCTGACCAGTCGGGTCCGCCACGGCCACGAGCAGTCAGCACGACCTCCGGCGGATGTCGAACGACTGCGCCGTCGATCTCGCCGCGCTGAGAGAATGATCGATCCGCACCGTCACCTCGGGCAGCGCCAGACAAAGCGCGCGTATCCGATCGACAATGGGCGAGGGCACCTCTACGGGCGTGCTCACCGGAGCAGAACCGAACGAACCTGCTGGACGATCGAACGCGCCGACGGTTGCGACATCGTCAGAATGAACAAGATCCGGCGTCGCATGAGGACAGACTTGCGAACTCGGGCACCGCCGCATGATGGCAGATCTCCGCCGCGTTCCCGGAGGCAACTCCGGCGGCGGAGGGGCGGCAACGGGCATGTTTTCTGCCTGATTGTCGCGCCGGGAGTTCTTCGGGATTCGTTGCCCGGCGGCATGGACGAGAGTCGGGTTTTCAAGTGAAAGTATCTGGGTGACTGACCGGCGGAGCAGTTCCACGACGACCCAGACCCGAGCGAGCCGGGCTGACTCGTGCCACTGCCCCGATGGCGACGCAAGACGATCAGATCACGCGGGATCATCTTGCCTGAGCAAGTCAAGGGCAGCGACACGTATGGCGGGACCACCCAGATGAGGCGTCACGAGAACCACCATCGGTCATCGCGGCGTCGCGCTCCGGTGCGCCGGATGTTCGCCGTCGCGCTGATCGTCGTGACGTCAGGAACCTGTCTGGGACTCATCTACGTCGGGTTCGTACAGAGAGACACACCGCCGTCGGAAAGCAGGACCAATTCGTTCACGACGACGAAAGCTGCCGCGCCGAGAACCGCCTCCGCTACTTCGACGCCGACCTCGGTAGCAAGCCCACCAAACACAACCACGACGGCCACGTCAGTGAAACCGGTTGCTGCATCGGTGAACTCTCTCTTAGCCGGCAGGTTGCTCTCGACGCTCGGCACTCCCACGACCAAGGCGGCCACGGCTCCGGCATCAGCGCCGAATCTGCTCGGCCCCACACCGGTAGTTTCCACCACCACCACGACGCCGAATCGGGTCACGAGTACGACCACCACCAGCACCACGACGACTGCGGGCAAGTCCGCGTCGACCACCACCACGACCACCACAACGGTCGCGACAACCACGACGACTACGACAATTACGGTGCCGCCCCCCACCACGACGACAACGACGACAGGGCCGCCCACGCCGATCATCACGCTTCCCATCCCGCTCCCGCTCCCACTTTGATGCGGGCCCGGTGGAACAGCGCTCGCGAGAACGCAGACGCCGGCCGACACCGAGGAAGAGGTCTTGGTTTCGCAAGTACAGGACCTGCTCGGTCGGTGATGCGGGACCGAGCCCACGACCACAGCCGCGTGCACCGCTTCGAGCCCTTTCCGTAACGTCGAGATATCGCTGACGACCCCGGTCAGAGCGCAATTCGCCTGTCCGCGATTGATCGCTAATGGAATCTCATGAGCACCAACAGGTCTTGCTGGTTGACCCACTCTCGTCATCGCTGTCATCCAGATCGTCCCTGTTTGCCGAACTGAGAGTCCAGCCGAAGCCTCTGTTCCCCTCCGAGCTCCGGGGTCAGTTGCGATGGGTACGTTCCGGAGTGAACGGGGTAAGGGAGTAGTTGTGCCACTTGCAAAGAAATACGGTTGGAAGGCGATCACGGTCGCTCTGGGTGCCCTCGTCGGGCTCGCCACCCAACGGCTCATCGAAATGCTGTGGAAGTTGGTACGAGGGTCGACGCCACCGAAGGTTCTGGCGGACCGCCGGTCCCCGTGGCGAGATGCCGTGAGTTGGGCAGTCGCATCAGGTATCGGCGTCGGGGTCGCCCGGCTTGTTGCAATAGGGGCGGCAGCGGGCGTTTGGGAGGCGGCTGTTCACGAACCGCCACCAGAACCCGGGCTGGCTGAACCTACTGCGGCCTAGCGAGGTTGAGACCGTACGCGCGTCTCGCGCCACCTTCACCATCGTGGCGAGAAGGAGGACGAAGTGGTCGTCGCTGCCACTCAACTCGCGGTTTCCGTGCACGGACACGAGGACACCGACGAAGTCCGAGCGTGGCTTCGGGAAAACTTGAAAGACGAGGCTCCCGCATAACCGTACGAGAGCAGACATCGTGCCTCATTGACGCGCAAGGGTTTCGACAAGCCCGATGCCTCTGACCTGGTGGGCGCTGCGGGACTCGAACCCACGACCTCAGCCGTGTGAATCCGTCCTGGGTGGTTTCGGTGACCTGGGGATACCGAGGAAATCCCAGTTCAGAGGGCATTTGAGCTTACCGCTACTACCCGCTGATATGCCCTGTTTTCCGTTCGTTCGCGCACGTAGCGCGCACGAAAATGGCGTCTTGGTATCATGACACCATGACGAGGAACCTCACGGTGCGGCTCCCGGATGAATTGGCGGCTGACGCTGAAGCAATGGCACGAGTCGAGGGCACCAGTCTCAACGAAACGGTCAAGCAGTCATTGATCGAGGCGGTCGAGCGGAGACGCAAGAACCCGAAGTTCAAGGCTCGCTTGGCCAAGATCATCAAGGAGGACCGAGAGCTGCTCGAACGCCTCGCTCGGTAGAACCGATTACGCGTCCTTCCCGACAGGCCTCCTATCCTCGGACCTGTGGCGCCCATTAACTGGATGGTCATGAGTCGGGACGTTTCGCATGCCGTGCGGGTGACTGACCAGCCGGTCGTAGTTGCCGCCCTGATCCTCGACGTCGACACCGGTCTTATCCGTGGCCTCTCGGTCGCAGAAGACGTCCGGGGCGCCCTGTCCCAGGCGGTGGCACGAGCGCTCAACAAACCGGCCGGCTCGCTTCCTCCGGGGCGCCCCCAGCGAATCCTGGCCGCTGTCGGTCTGGGTGATCTGGTGGCGGCCGAACTCGGCCAACTGCCGGGCCTCAACCTCATTCCGCCGGTCGACGAGATCATTCCGGGCGCCGAAGCCGAGGACATCTTCGACTCCTTCGTCGGATCTATGGCGGGCCGTCGCCGGCCGACCGATCCGCCCTCCCCGGCCGACTGGAAGGTCCTGTTCGACCAAATCCAGACCTACGCCGAGGCGGCACCGTGGCGACGCTGGGCCGACGACGTCGATTTCATCGTCGATGCGTGGGTCGACGGCGAGCAGCGGCGGGTGAAGGCCGTCGTGATGGGCAACGCTGGCATCCAGCCTGGTCTCGCTGTGTTCCCGGGCGAGGTGGTCGAGGCCGACCTCGAGCACCGGGATTCGGCAGCGCCGTGGCCGTACGAGTCCGAGACTCTGGCGTGCACGCTCGATGATCCAGACGACGTGCCTTTCGAGTTCGTGGCCCGGGCGATCCGGTACGGCTGGCCCGAATCCGCCCTCCTGGTGCCGAGCTTCTTCAGTGTCGATGAGGAAGGAGGCCGCGAGATCTCAACGAACGATGCCCGCCACTTTGCGGTCGTCGCCGCGGCCGTCCTCTCCCACGTCCGCCGCCACCTCGGTCCATCTCCCAAACCGAGAACACCCACGGAGGGCCATGTCGCGATGCCCGACTCCCGCTCGGCGCGCTATTCGGTTCTCCATCACAAGCGAGCCAACTGACGACCAAGGGCTCTTCAGTTGGCTCTCCCGACGACAACTACACGATTATAGACAATCCGCTATAGGCTGTGGTCATGAAGGAGACCGCACCACGCTCTCCAGGTTCACTGCTCCGTGAGGCGCGCACGCGAGCCAACCTGTCGCAAAGCGACGTCGCTCGCCGAGCTCATGTTGCCCAGAGCGTCGTCAGTATGTACGAGTCGGGACGTCGAGAGCCGGCATTCGCCACGCTCGAACGTCTGATCGCAGCGACGGGCCATCGGCTGGACGTCCGCCTCGAGCCAACAGCAGACGTTCGTCCCGGTTTGCCCAACACACCGCTCGGGCGCCGACTCAGGCAACGCCGCCAGCAAGTGCTCGCTACCGCCGAGAACCACGGCGCATCCAACGTGAGGGTGTTCGGAAGCGTTGCCCACGGTGAGGACACCCCCGAAAGCGACATCGACATCCTCGTTGACCTGTCGCCACCGTCAAGTTTGGTCACATTGGGAAGATTGGAGCGAGAACTCACCGACGTCCTCGGTGTGCCCGTCGATATCGTGCCGGCTGAAGGTCTGCGGCCATCCGTACGTGCCGAGGCAGAGGAAGAAGCAATTCCCCTGTGAGTCGTCACGACCATGAATGGCTGGGCGACTTCGTTGACGCCTCCCAGGCGATTCGCGATGACGGGATCAAGGCAACCTGAGTGACGGAATGACCTTCAATACCATTCGTCTGGGTTGGCAGAGTTGAACTTCCTCGGCGAATGTGACATCATTTGTGGTGTCATCTTGGATGGTCGAACTAGAACCTGAGGTAGCCCAGTGGCTCGAGTCGCTCCCGCCGGGACTGTTTGCTGTGGCTGCCTCTCGCATCGATCGGCTGGGCGAGAGCGGAGCATCGCTGCGAATGCCGCATTCGCGATCGCTTGGCGACGGACTGTTCGAGTTGCGATTTTCCCTAGGTCGCAGTGCACAACGGATTTCGTTCTTCTTCCCCGGGGACCGGCGCGTTGTACTGCTAACCGCATTTCATAAGCAGAGATCAAACGAGCGGCTTGAAGTCGAGAGAGCAAGGTGGGCGATGCGACAGTGCATCGACGAGGGACACACGGCTGAAAATGAGGATGCATGACCAGAACTAGTTGGACAGACTTGAAAACGAAGAAGCTCAGCGCCATGACCGCTGATGAACGCAAAGCGTACGACCGCGCGTATGCCGAAGCGCAGTTGGCCGCTGAAGTTGGCGAGCGTATTCATGCCGCCAGAGAGGCGGCCGGTTTGAGCCAGCGCGAGCTCGCTCGCCGTATGGGGACGAGCCAAGCTGCTATTGATCGCCTCGAGTCGGGCGGTGTTGGCGCGACCCTCACGACCCTGCAAAGGGTCGCCACTGCTCTCGGACTAGAGGTCAACGTGGAGCTCAGACCCTCCGCCTGAAGGTGCCGTTGGGTGGTCGGTTTGAAGCGTCAGCAGGGACCGAGAAGGTGCGCTCAATGCCCGCGACGGGTGCACCCACCCCGAACAGTAACGACACATCCCGGATGGGTCTCTTGTCCTGCTGATCCGCCCGATGAAGCCGCTCCGCTTGGCCCCGCGGTCTGCCCGGATGGCGATCATTCACGCCCCTGTCGTTCGTACTCCTCACCGACCGACTTCGGCCATCGGCGGGGTCACATCGGACGGTGTCTCGGTCTTGATCGGATCGAGAATCCGGTAGGCGACCAGCTTGAAGCGGTCGGTGAGGAGGAACCACACCAGCGCGTATACCCATACCAAGGCTGCGTATCCCCAACCGAGGGGTGTCATGAACACCCCGTACACGGCGATCAGGGTCGCCAGCGCCTGCGTGCCGAGCACGGCCAACAGGAGGATCCGAGCGGGCCGTATCGACCAGAACGGACCGCGTGTGCGTGCGAGGAAGATTGTCAGGTGTCCGGCGACCGAGAGCGTCAGGTACATCAGGGTCTGCAGGTGCGCATGGTCGAGGTGGAACACCTTGTCGCCCAGGTAGAACATGCCGAAGGCGGCGATCGGACCAACGACGCCGAGCACCGTGGCGATCCCCAGCACGAGGCGCATGTTCCACGCCTCGGGCTGCTCCTTGTAGCGGACGTTGTCGTAGGCGATGGACAGGATCGCGCCGTCGTTGAGCAGTGCCAGCATCACGATCTGGATCGCCGTGACCGGAAAGAAGTTGTAGATCAGGATCACCGCCGAGACGAACAGCAGCACCCGGAGCGTCTCCGCGATGCGGTAGATCGCGTAGCTGTTCATCCGCTGGAAGATCCTCCGGCTCTCCTTGATCGCGTCGATGATCACCGAGAGCCCGGGGGTGGTCAGCACGATGGATGCCGCTGCCCGCGCCGCATCGGTGGCATCCGAGACGGCGATGCCGCAGTCGGCCTTCTTCAACGCAGGGGCGTCGTTCACCCCGTCGCCCGTCATGCCGACGATATGACCTCGCTTCTGGAGGACGTCGACGATGTGGAACTTGTGCTCGGGGAAGACTTGGGCGAACCCGTCGGCATCGTCGATGGACTCGGCCGTCGCCGCGGTCTCTTCGCGTTTCACGTCGCCCAGTCCGGAGGCATCGAGGATGTCCGTACCCATCCCGAGCGTGCTGGCCGTCTCCCGGGCGATGGCCAGGGCATCGCCGGTGACCATCTTCACGTCCACGCCCATCTCGAGGGCGGTGGCGATGGTCGCCTTGGCGTCGTCGCGTGGTGGATCGAACAGGGGTAGCACGCCGACGAAGTTCCACGGACCGTCCCCTTCGGCCCGGGCCACACCCAACGAACGGAAGCCTCGTGCCGCGAACCCGTTGACTGCCGCGTCGACGTCCGTCTTCACCTGCGATGCATTGGCCGACAGCTCCAGGATCACCTGGGGCGCGCCCTTTGTCACCTTGAACGAGGACCCGTCGGCGGCGGTGACCGTGGCCTCCGTGCACTTGCGTACCGCATCGAAGGGCTGGAACTCGACCACGTGGTAGTCGTCCAACGACTGATCGTCCGCCAGTCCCCCGAGCACGGCCAGATCGATGGCGTCGGCGTCGTCGGCGCGTGAGGCCAGGGATGCGTCGAGGATGACCTGTGCGGGTGAGAGCTCCCCGACGGTGTATGGATCGCCCAGGGTGAGCTTGTTCTGGGTCAGGGTCCCGGTCTTGTCCGTGCAGAGCACGTCCACGCCTGCCAGCTCCTCGATGGCCACCAACCGGCTGACGATGGCTTTCTTCGAGGCGAGCACTCGGGCCCCGACGGCCATCGTCACCGACAGGACCGTCGGCATCGCCACTGGAATGGCGGCCACCGTGAGGACGAGGGCGAACTGGAGGGTGGTGAAGAACGGGTCCCCGCGGATGGTGGAGGCGATGATGATCACCACGACCATGGACAGCGCCAGAATGATCAGGAAGGTGCCGATCTTGAGGACGGCACGTTGGAAGTGGCTGACGGTCTGGGCTTCTTGGACCAGCTCAGCGGTTTTCCCGAAGTACGTGTCCGCACCCGTCGCGTAGACGAGTGCGCCGATCTCGCCTTGGCGGATGATGGAGGCGGAGAACACCGCATCGCCGCTCTGGCAGCTGGCGGGCAGCGACTCCCCGGTCAGGGCCGACTGATCCACTTCGATCGGGTCACCGTCGAGGAGGCGTGCGTCTGCGGGCACGATGTCGCCCAGGCGCAGGCGGATGACGTCTCCGGGTACCAGTTCGCGCGAGGGAGGGGTGACCCACTTGCCGTCCCGTTTGACGCGGGCCTTGACTGCCAGCTCAGCCTTCAGGGCGGCGATGGCCATGCCCGCCTGGCGTTCTTCCCAGAACCCGATGCCGGCGTTGGCCAGGAGCAGGATGAGGATGATGAAGAAGTCGGGCCAGTGCTTGAGCACTCCGGACAGGATCACTGCTGCCTCGATCATCCAGGGGATGGGCCCCCAGAAGTAGGAGAGGAACTTCAGCAGCGGGTTGGCCTTCTTCTCTGTGATCTCGTTCGGGCCGTACTGCGTCAGGCGTTTCTCCGCCTCGACCTGGCTGAGGCCATCAGGCGACGACCCGAGTCGCTTCTCAACCTCAGCGACGGGAATGGTCTTGAGGTCGTCGATGGCATCGGGCTTCGAGCCCGCAGCCTCGTGGTCGGTGCCACCGGACTCCATTGTGGTCATTCTCCTGCCTCTGCCGGATCAATGGCAGTCTGACCGGTCAGGGGTGTCCCCGTGGTGCGGCAGGGTGACGCACATTTCAGGCGTACAGGAGCGAACCGTAACGAGCGTCTGCCACGGCCACCATCCGATGCCGGAGTATCGCCCCCGGAGCACTTCTTACCTGCGACGACGAGAGGGCGCCCATTGTCTCGACCGGAGGGTGACCCCCTGAGAGAGCTGAACGAGAGGCTGAGCAGGGGACCAACTCCTCTAGCGAGGTCAGCGCTCACACCGCACAGTGGACGTGGGAGTCGTTAGCCGACATTGGCGAAGTGCCACCTCCAATCAAGAAGGGTGAACCACCATGGCTGGAAAGACCGAACAGGTGAAGGGCCAGGCGAAAGAGGCTGTCGGAAGCCTGACGGGCAACAAGGACCTTGAGGCCGAAGGCAGGACAGATCGCCAAGCTGGCGAGGCCAAGGAGAAGGTTGGCCACGCGAAGGACAAGGTCGAAGAGGTGGTCGAGAAGGTGGAGCACAAGGTCGGAGAAGCGATCGACACCGCCAAAGACGCTGCGCATCGAGACTCTTGATTCTGCCCCGAACGAGGTAGTGACGTCATGAGTGAGGAGCCTCCAGCGACAGACGGTGGGTCCACCGCCCAGCCTGCCGAAGTGGCGAATGGGCCCGAACTGACGACACATGCTCCGGGAAGTCCAACAGGACGCACCCGAATCTCCGGAGTCTGGGCAGGCGTGATCGTCGGCGTCGTGGTGTTGGTGTTCCTGCTGGTCTTCATCATCCAGAACGGCCAGTCGGTGAAGGTGTCCTTCTTCACAGCGAGTGTGCACATGCCGCTCGGGGTCGCTCTACTGCTTGCAGCGATCGGCGGCGTACTGCTGGCCGGGATCGTGGCGTCACTACGCATCTGGCAGCTCCGTCACCGCCTGAACAAGTCGAAATGAGCTGGCCGCACTGCCTCTTCGCTCACCATCACACGGATGATGTCCTAGTGGACTGGCAAGGACAACCCACGACCCACGGCATCGAGGAGCACATCGAAGCCATGAAGTCATATGTTGAAGAGAACCGGGGCGCGACACCGCCGCAGATCACGTCCCACCCGATCAAGTTCGGGTCCGGAGAATGGACGTGCGTCATCGGGGAGTCGAGAACGGCGCCCGTATGGTGACCGTTGCGAAATGGCGGGACGGCGCAATCGCTGAGGAGTACATCTGGGCGTAGCACCGACCCAACGTTCGGGGACAGGGCAAAGTGTTGGCAGTCAAACGTCGCCCAAGTCTCCCCGCTCAGCTGGCTATCCGCCGTAATGACCACCCCTCCGAGGCCACTTCGCACCAACTGAGCGGGGGCAAGTTGACTGTGCTCTTTCCCTCAGTCACCCACCAGTGTCATAGGACCATTGGTCTGTTGCTCGTCTCTTCTAGTGACAAGCCACACCCCGACCCGGCAGCGGACTAGGGCAGGCCACGGGTCACTGAGCGGTGACAACTCAACTGGGGTAGCATGGGAGCAGCTGATCGACCTCCTGGCGACGTGCCACCTGCAACCCTCGGCGGAAAAGAAGTTCGCCGTGTTGCCCGTGTTCAGCTTGACGACCCGTGATTTGCTTCCCGACCTCCACCTTGTGGCGCTGTATGGAGAGTTGGATGTCGGAGCAGCGGATGGCCTGACTGACACTCTCGTAAGCATCGCCGGCTCGACGCTCGTTGTCGATCTGTCGGACCTCACGTTCATAGATGCCAGCGGCATCGGTGCTTTGGTGAGGGCCAAGAATCACATCAAGGCGGACGGACGCGGGGACCTGGTGTTCAGCCGACCGACTGCGATTGTTCAAAGGACATTGGAAGTCGTGGGACTTGACTCGTGGATCGTGGATTGGTCGCCACACTGGAATGAATAAACACTCCGAGCGTGACTCGTGCCCGTCCTGCGACAGTGCGGAGATCGCCATGCACTTGGAGAGGGACGCGGAACTGAAAACTCCTCAGTGGCAGGGTCGGTGCTCGGTGTGCCACGTCACGTGGTCGGAACCCTGACCCTCTTGGATGTGCCACCCGAGGGTGCCCCACTCGTGCCTGATTGAGTTAGGGGACACGGTCGTAACCCAGCTACCAGCAACAGTCAGGGGCGGCCGCAGGCCGGCGAAGCGGACCCTTGACGGCTGCGCCGGGAGCCACAGTCGGGTCCCATAATGGAGGTGGTCGGCCGCCCGGCGGCCGGCCTGGATGCCATCTTTGGGCAGCGAACCGAAGTGACTCACGCCCGGAGAGGCCCCGTGAAGCCGGGCGGCGGCCAGTATGGGTGGAGAGGGGCGAGCGCCGGCGGTCAGTGCCCGCCAGCGATCGCTCCATTGATGTCGCAGAGGTCGACCGGTGACGTCCAGGGCCGGCGCAGGCGTTCAGCCGGCGCCGGCCCTGGCAACAGCACCGAGGGGACGGTCGTGCGAACGTCAGAGGGGTCATCCGTCAGTCCGGCACGCTTCTTGACTAGGTAGAGCAACTCCTCACAACCATCTCGTCTGTCCGTGTGAAAGTCCACCTGATGCTTGACATCTTGGATCCACCTGATGCTTGACACTTCGCCCTCGGGCTGAACTTCGTTTCGGTCCGATCGAGACGGAGGTGGCGTCCGTGCTGGTGGAGCTGAGCGTCATGGAACAGCGTTACAAGGCGGTGGCAGAGGTTCTCCGGGCCCACGTCCCGGTCACCGAGGTGGCCGAGCGCTATGGGGTCTCCCGCCAGAGCATCCACAGTTGGATCAAGCGCTATCAGGACGACGGCATGGAGGGGCTGCTCGACCGCTCCCATCGGCCGATGCACGTGCCCGAGCAGATCTCGCCCGAGGTCGAGGCGGCCATCTGCGAGATGCGCCGCAAGCACCCGCGCTATGGGCCGGTCACCTTGCTCTATTGGCTGGACAAGAAGGGCGTCGGACCTCTGCCGTCGCGCACGACGGTCTATCGGGTGCTCGTGCGCAATGACCTGATCGTGCCGGTCTCGCGCAAGCGCAGGCGTGACTCGTACATCCGCTGGGAGCGCGACGTGTCGATGGAGCTGTGGCAGCTCGACTTCATCAAGGGCGTCTTCCTCACCGACGGCACCGAGCTCAAGGTGGTCACGGGCATCGACGACCACTCGCGCTATTGCGTCATCGCCAAAGTCGTGCGCCGGGCCACGGGACGCCAGATCTCCTTGGCCTTCGCCCAGGCGCTGAGCACCTATGGGGTGCCCGACGAGGTCCTCTCAGACAACGGCACCCAGTTCACGGGGCGCTTGCTCAAGCCCCAGTTCCGCTCAGAGGTGCTCTTCGAGCGGATCTGTCGGGAGAACGACATCGTCCAGCGCTTCACCAAGGTGGCCAGCCCCACCACCACGGGCAAGATCGAGCGCCTCCACCAGACGATGCGCGAGTTCCTCGAAAACGCGTCGCCCTTCGGCACCGTCGAAGCCGCCCAGGAGGGCTTCGACGCCTGGCGGGCCGAGTACAACGAGGAGCGCCCGCATCAGTCCTTGGAGATGGCCACTCCGGCCAGCCTCTTCGTCGCCCGACCCGACACCGCGGCCGACCTCGTCGTGCCCCCTGAGCTCTCGGTGCTCAGCGGCGAGCGTCGCGTCGTGATCGAGCCCGCCCAAGAGGCCACCCGCTTCGAAGAGGACCCCGAAGTCCCCCTCGAACACGTGAGCGCCGTCGAGCTCACCCGGGTCGTGCCCCCGAGCGGCAACCTGTCGATCTGCGAGCAGCAGGTCTGGATCGGGCCCAAGTGGGCCGGCCGGGTCATCGAGCTGTGGGCCGACACCGTCTCGGTGCATGTCTCGATGGAGGGCACGCATCTCAAGACTGTGCCGTCGCGCCTGTCGGTTCATTCGCTCGAGCGCCTGGTGCGCGAAGGTGCCACAGAGGCAGGCCCGCCGCCGCGTGGGCCAGCGGCGACGGGACTGCGCGCGGCGAACGCCACCTTGGAGTTCGAGCGCACCGTCAACGCGGTTGGACTGATCGCCGCGGGCGGCAAGCAGTTCAGTGTCGGCATCGACCTCGCCGGTCAGCGGGTGCGCATCCATCTCGAAGGCGACCTCGGCCACATCGTGCGCGACGGGGTGACCATCCGCTCCTTCGCCTGTGCCCTCGAGCCGGCCAAACGACAGCGTCTCCAAGGGGCCCGCTTGCCCGACGGCAGCCTCGCAGTCGGCGCGCCCAACCGATCCTCGTGGGCCGCGTGGTCTCAGGGACCGGACAAGTGACCGTGGGCGGCCAGCGCGTCCACGTCGGTCGGGCGCACCGGGGCAAGGTGGTCGACGTGCTCGTCGAGCCGAGATACCTCAAGATCCTCGACCAAGGGACCACAATCAAGGTGGTGGCCCGCAAGAGCACCAAGGAGGTGAACCGCTTCAAGGCGACCGGACGGGCCTACGTTTCCTAGGGATGTGTAAAGCATCACCTGGAGCCGTTTTGTCAAGCCTCTACTGGACTTAGGCAATCTCGTCTGTCCGTGTTCAGGTTGTCGTGCGCCTTGGACTTGTCGGTCTGGTCCGCGACGCCACACAGAGGGTCACGATTCCGATCTCTTGGTGGCGAACTGTTCACGCCTCGAAAAATTGTTTGGAAGAGTTTCGACTGTCCGTTGGTGTCCGTTGATGCCCGCTCGTATCCGTTGATGCGCGTGAGTGCGCGCTACGTACGTTTTTGACCTGCCTCGACGATCGGCAGCTGTCACACCGGGGATCCACCCTGGCCGGCATGGAACCACCCGACTTGGACGCGGACGATTGGGAGATGCTCAGAGCCGTGGCTGGCCGGCTCCGAGCCCGGCGATTCGACGACTTCACTGCCCAGGGCGCGGGCTGCTGCTGGTGCCGCCACCCCATCCGCCTGCGGGGCGCCGTCATCGCCCGGACGGGCGACGATCGGGTACGGATCTTCTCGACCGGCGGACTCCCCGACGGTGTGTTCCTCAAGGCCTGCGGGACCCGGCGGGAGAGCCGTTGTCCCGCGTGTGCCGCCGTCTACCGAGGGGATGGCCGTCATCTCGTCCGGGCGGGGTTGATCGGCGGCAAGGGGGTCGACGAGTCTGTCACCGAGCGACCCGCCGTCCTGCTGACGTTGACCGCCCCGAGCTTCGGTCCCGTCCACTCAGCCCCACCGAGCGGTCCGTGCCATCCCGGCCCGTCTGCTGGTTGCTGCCGACACGGCCGCCCGCTCTCGTGCCCATTCGATCATCACGACCGCGACGAGATTGTGGGCGCACCGCTGTGCGACAACTGTTACAACGTCGGGGGTGCCGTGCTGCAGAACGCATGCACCCCCGAGCTGTGGCGGCGCACCACCATCTACGTGTTGCGCCACGTGGCCAGCATGCTCGGGTGGATGCAGGCGGAGACGAGGGCGCGGATGAAGCTCTCGTTCTGCCGGGTGGCGGAGTACCAACGCCGCGGCGTTGTGCACCTCCACGCCATCGTCCGGGCCGACGGCACCGATGGGGCGCCCCCATCGCTGAGCCCCGACGAGCTGGCCCGGGCCGCGGTGTCCGCTGCCCGAGCCGTTTCGGTCCCCCACCCTTTGGGCGTTGCCCGCTGGGGCACCCAGATCGACGCCCAGGTCCTCGATCGCTCCGCCGGTCGCCGGGCCCAGCAGGTGGCCGGCTACGTGGCCAAGTACGCCACCAAAGGCTCCGACGGCGGGGGCGCCCTCGACGGCCCATCCGCTCTGAAGAGGACCTGGCTCGGCGTTCGCTCCCGCCGCACCTGCGCCGGATGGCCGAGACCGCCTGGGCGCTCGGCGCCGACCCGGCGTTCGAGCCGTACCGCTTGCGCCGCCACGCCCACGGGCTGGGCTACGGCGGGCACTTCCTGTCCAAGTCCCAGGGCTACTCGACCAGCTTCAGCGCACTCAAGGCGGCCCGGGCCGCCTGGCGAGAAGACATGCGGGGGGGGCGCCGATGGCGAGGAGGGGGCGGACCGTTCTCTCGTGCGCCGTCTGCGTGCCGTCGGCGTCGGCTGGGCCAATGAGGGGGAAGCCCACTGGGCGGCTCTCCAGCAGCAGCAACGACTGGAGGAGCGGAGGCTCGGCAACGAGGAGTGGTACAGCCGGACGGAGCAGGATATGGAGGGATGGGGAGCGTGGTGAGGCAGCCATGAAGCGACGACAGTTCGGATCGGTCCGGAGGCTCCCTTCTGGGAGGTGGCAGGCGAGCTACTGGCACGTCGGCTGCCGGCACATCGCCGAGGTCACGCTGCTCACCAAGGCCGACGCCAACGCATACCTGGCGCACGTCGAGACGCAGATCCGGCGGGGCAGCTGGATCGACCCGTGGGGCGGACACGTCGGGTTCGCCGAATGGGCCGAGGAATGGAAGTCGACCATCGTCGACCTGCGACCGTCGACCAAGGCGCGCGACGTCGGCTACCTCGAACGCTACGTCCTCCCCCGCTTCGGACCGCTCGAACTCGGGGCGATCGATCACATGATGGTGCGGACCTGGGTGGCCGAGCTGAGTGCCTCAGGTCTCGCCCCGTCCACGACGACCAAAGCGGCCCAGTTGCTGAGCAAGATCATGCGTGCCGCGGTGCGGGCCGGCTACCTCGCCAAGTCTCCGTGTGACGGCGTGCGACTGCCGCGGATCGAACGGGTGGAGATGCGCTTTCTCGAGCCCACCGAGGTCATGGCGCTGGCCGACGCCATGGACCCGCGCTACCGCGCTGCGGTGCTCCTCGCCGCCTACGGCGGCGTGCGGGCGGGCGAGCTGTTCGGGCTGCGGGCCAAGCGGGTCGATCCCCTGCGACGGACCGTAAACATTGCCGAGACGGTGGTCGACGTCGGCGGCCATCCCTACTTCGGTCCACCCAAGACCCGGGCCGGCCGCCGCACCGTCCCGCTCCCCCGCGTCGCCGCCGACCCGTTGGCCGAGCACCTTCGCACCTACGACCGCCAGCCCGACGACCTCGTCTTCACGGCTCCGGAGGGCGGACCGGTGCAGCTCAACGTCTGGCGGCAGCGCTTCTGGGTTGCGGCCGTTCGCCACGCCGGGCTGGCGCACCTGCGCCCGCAAGACCTGCGCCACACCGCGGTGGCGTTGTGGATGGCCGCCGGCGCCAACCCCAAGGAAGTGGCGGCACGGGCCGGCCACACGTCGGTGAGCTTCACGCTCGACCGCTATGGGCACCTGTTGCCGGGCTCCGAGCAACGCCTGAACGACGCGCTCGACGCGTTGGCGGAGGGCGCGCAGGCGACGGCTGAGGTCACGCGCGACGGCGACGAGACGACGAACGTGCGCGAAAACACGATTTCGTTCGCGCACGTAGCGCGCACGGCGGAGGACCGTGACGAGAGTGTCAGCGACGCGCAAGCCGCTGAACAGGGAGAACAGAGTGGGCGCTGCGGGACTCGAACCCACGACCTCAGCCGTGTGAAGGCTGCGCTCTAACCAGCTGAGCTAAGCGCCCTTTGCGGTACACCTCCAAGTAGGGAGGAGCGGACAACTCTATCCGGCACTCAGATCGGCCTGCCCACGTGGGGTGATTTGGGGTGTCCCGGTGCCACCGGTACCCTGAGGTTGCCATGTCTCCCTCCGCCGGAAACGGCAGCAGCAGGCCGCAGACCCTGACGAGTCGCATCATGGGTGCCTTCACGGGACCCGCGTCCCCGGGCGGGTCCGAGCACCCCGCGGAGACCCCGGAGGTCCTGCCCGCCGGCGAGCGCAAGGCGGCGATGTCGACCTTGAACCGGCAGGAGACCAAGTGGGCACTCGGAGCGCTCATCTTGGCCGCCGTGGGCGGCATCGCCATTCCCATCTACTTCATCGCCGAGAACAAGGTCACCAAGGCCGGGAAGAACTCCATCGCCGTCGCTCCCGACGCCAAGCTGCTCGGCGGCGTCATCCTGGTCATCTGCGCCATAGGGTTCGCCGCCCTCTGGAAGCGCAAGCGCACACTTGTCGCATTCGCTCTCTTCCTCGTGGGATTCGCGTTCACGATCTTCATCGGGCTCGCCGGGTTCGCCTTCATCCTTCTCGGCGGCTGGCTCATGCTGCGGGCCTGGCGTCTCAGCAAGTACGGAACGACCGATTCCAAGGTCATTCGACGAGTGGCGGCAACCCAGCCCCGCGGACGTCAGCGCAAGGAAGCCGCCCGGACCACGGCCAAGACCGCATCCAGCCCGGGCACCCGCAAGCCTCCGACCGCGAGCAAGCGTTACACCCCGAAGGCCCCGGCCCGGAAGAAGATCCCCAAAGCGACCGAGTAGGAAATCGATCGGGTCCGATCCGCGAGGGTCAATCGACCTGCTCGATCAGCAACGCTGAGCGCAACAGCTGCAGCGCGTCGGTCCGGCGCCGCACGAGCGAACGAGCTGTGGGCTCCTCCCCTAGGGCCCGCAACACCTCAACCTCCGTGACCATCCCGATCACCGTGGAATAGATGGCCAACAGCAGCAGCCGCGGGTCGTGGCGGCGCATCGCGCCGGCGTCCATCTCCGCTTCCAGGAACGATGAGGCCCGCAGCATGAGGGGATCGAGCGCGAGCGTCATCTGGGTCGCCGCTGGCGGGCCCAGACGGCCCACTTCGCGCAGGAAGCCGAGCAGGTCGGGTTGGCGCGCAGCCAGGCGGAACACCGAGCGCACGACGGCCTCCACCCGCTCCCAGCCCTCTCCCGCTCCACGTAGGGCCGCTTCGAGCGCCGTGGAGAGATCGTCCGCGCTCCGGGCGATCACTGCTTCCAGGAGTACCTCCTTGGACGGGAACCAATACAGGATCGACTGCTTGGTGAGCTCGAGCCCCTTGCCAACGGCATCGAGCGACGTTGCCTCGTATCCCCTGCTGGCGAACGAAGCCAGAGCGGCATCCAGGATGCGGTCCTTTGTAGGTGAGCTGGTCACTTACCAAATGGTAGACAGAATCGACGGCCAGTGGTAGACATTTCCGATGCCCATTGAGCGGGACCTCCGTGGGAAACGCTTCTTCATCACCGGGGCCACCGGGTTCCTGGGTACCGCCCTGGTGGAGCGCATCGTCCGTTGTGTCCCCGAAGCCGATGTGACCATGCTCGTGCGGCCCGGACGCCGATCCGACGCGGCTGCACGGCTTGCCCGCGAGGTGATCAAGAACGACTGCTTCGACCGCCTCCGTTCGGAACTTGGGGACAGCTTCGACGCAGAGGTGGCGCGCCGGGTCCGCGCCGTGCCCGGCGATGTCAGCCGCGACGGGCTCGGGCTCGACGACGAAGGGCGCAGCGCCCTGGCGGCGGCGGACGTGGTCATCCACTCTGCCGCCACCGTCTCGTTCGACGCACCCCTGACCCAGGCGGTTGAGATCAACCTTCTCGGCCCGTCCCGCGTGGCGGCCGCGATCGCCGAGACCGGATCTGGCGCTCACCTCGTCGCCGTCTCGACTGCGTACGTCGCGAGCACCCATCAGGGCGAGGCCAAGGAGGAGTTGCTCAGCGAGAATCGCTTCGCCCTCGACGTCCCATGGGAGGCCGAGGTCACCTCGGCCCGGCGCCTGCGCGATGACCTGGAGGCCGAGTCCCGCAAACCCGAGAGGCTGCGGACGTTCACGAAACAGGCCCGGGCTGAGATCGGTGCCGCCGGCGATCACCTCATCGCCTCGAAGGCCGAGAGGCTGCGCGAAGAATGGGTCAGTAGCGAGTTGGTGACGGCCGGCACGGCGCGCGCGCTCTCGCTCGGGTGGCCCGATGCCTATCCCTTCACGAAGGCGCTCGGCGAACGAGCACTGGTGGAGCAATGGGAGGGCCGGGTGCCCATCACTGTCGTACGGCCCTCCATCATTGAGTCGGCTCTGTCGGAACCCCGGGCCGGATGGATCCGTGGCTTCCGCATGGCCGAGCCGATCATCGTGTCCTACGCCCGCGGCCTCTTGCGCGAGTTCCCCGGAGTTCCCGAAGGGATCGTCGACGTCATTCCCGTCGACCTCGTCGTGGCCGCCATCCTCGCCGTCGCGGCGCGAGGTCCCGAGCCGGGACGTCCGAAGGTGTACCACGTCGCATCCGGAGTGCGGAACCCGCTCCGCTACGGACACCTCGTCGAGCTGTCGGAGGACTTCTTCAGCCGCAACCCCCTCTACGACGAGCGGGGTCAGCCCATCAACGTGCCCGAGTGGTCCTTCCCCGGACGGGGACGCGTCCAGCGCCAGCTCAAGCGCGCCGACGCCGCCATGACCTTCGTGGAAAAGGTGATCACTGCGTTGCCGATCCGAGGCAAGCAGGCGCAGCTGGCCGCCCGGATGGAGGACAGGCACGCGCTGGCCAAGCGTGCGCTCGGCTATGTCGAACTCTACGGCGCCTACACCGAGACCGACGCGCGGTATCGGGTCGACAACCTGATCGAGCTCTCGGACACGGGAGACGGTGACGACCATGCCCGGTTCGAGTTCGACCCGGGCGTCATCGACTGGGACCACTACGTGCACGAGATCCACCTGCCTTCGGTACTCGAGCACACCCGCGTACGCACGAAGCCGGGGAAGTCGGTGGTGGACAAGCGACCGGACCGGCAGCGACGCGCCATCCTGTCACCGGACCGGCATCTCGCCGTGTTCGACCTGGAGCACACGCTGATGTCGTCCAACGTCGTCGACACGTACGCGTGGCTCGCCAGCCGCCACCTGTCGCCGGCGCGGCGGGCACGTTTCGTGGCGGACCTCCTGCGGCAGGCACCGTCCCTGCTCGCCCTCGACCGGCGCGACCGCGGCGACTTCCTGCGTTCCTTCTACCGTCGCTTCGAGGACGCGCCCCTCGAACGACTGCGCGAGGACTCATGGGAGCTGTTTCACCGCCAGCTCCTCACCCGCTCGTTTCCCGACGGCTTCGCCCGGGTCCGCGCCCACCGGGCGGCCGGGCATCGGACACTGCTCATCACGGGGGCGCTGGACTTCATCATTGAACCGATCCGCCCGCTTTTCGACGACATCATCTGCGCAGAGATGGAATCGCGCGACGGGCGACTCACCGGGCACCTGACGACGCTGCCGCCCATCGGCGAAGCCCGGGCACTGGTCCTGGACGACTACGCCGGGCTGCGCGGGCTCTCCCTCGAGGAGTCGGTGGCCTACGCCGACTCGGCCAGTGACCTCGCCATGCTCGAGGCGGTCGGCTTCCCGGTGGCAGTGAACCCCGAGTCGCGCCTCTCGGCCATCGCCCGGCGGCGGGGCTGGCACGTGGAGCACTGGGCCAAGGCCGAGGGCGGGTCCCACCGCCTCCTCCCGCTCGGGCCGTTCGACGTGCGGCAGCCCAAGGCGGTGATGGGGCGATGAGCACGCTTCTCTTCGAACGCTCGCTGCCGCGCTTCGCTGCGGCACGTGTCGTGTCGTCCTTCGGATCGGGACGGGGCGCCGGCGTCGGCCCGTTGCGCCTGATCGAGCGTGACGCGCCTGGGGTGCCGGCGGCGGACTGGGTGCACGTCGACCCCATCCTTTCGGGGATCTGCGGGTCCGACCTGGCGACGCTGGACGGACGCAGCTCGCGCTACTTCGAGGACATCGTGTCGTTTCCTTTCGTGCCGGGACATGAGGTGGTGGGCACGCTCAGCGAGGACGCGCTCGGGGCCGAGGGCGGGGTCTTGCCCGCCGGCAGCCGGGTGGTGCTGCAGCCGGTGCTCGGCTGCGCCGCCCGGGGGATCGAGCCCATGTGCCCCGCCTGCCAGGCCGGGGACGTGGGCAACTGCGGCTACATCGCGTTCGGCCACATCCGACCCGGCTTGCAGACAGGCTTCTGCGCCGACACCGGGGGGGGCTGGTCGACATCGGGCCTCGTGGCGCACTCCAGCCAGCTCTACGCCGTGCCCGACGCCTTGAGCGACGCAGATGCCGTGACGGTCGAGCCCGTGGCCTGCGCGGTGCACGCGGTGCTCGGTGCACCGACCACCGACGGTGACGTCGTGGCCGTCATCGGGGCGGGCACGGTCGGCCTGCTGGTGACGGCAGCACTCCATCACCTCGCGGGCGCGGGTCGCAGCGCGACGCCGGCGGCGGTGCTCGTCGGGGCACGCTACCCACATCAGCAGCGCCTGGCCCGCGAGCTGGGCGCCACGGAGGCACTGCCCTCCGACCAGCTGGGCCGCGCCGTGCGCCGGCATTCGCGCTCGCTCTCCTTCGGTGGCGCGTCGGGAGTGACAGCGACGCTCTCCGGCGGCGCCGACGTCGTGTTCGACTGCGTGGGCAGTCCTGAGTCGATCGCAGAGGCGCTGGCCATGGTTCGGCCACGGGGCACCGTGGCCCTCGTGGGGATGCCGGGCAAGGTGAGCGTGGACCTGGCTCCTTTGTGGCACCGCGAGGTCCGCCTGGCTGGGGCCTACGCCTACGGTACCGAGCGAACCCCCGGAGAAGAAGACGGCGTCTCGACGTTCTCGCTGGCCTTCGATGTGGCGGCCACGCAGCACACGGGGCGGCTGGTGTCGGCCACGTACCCGCTGGCCCGCTTCGAAGACGCCGTCGCCCATGCTGGCGCGGCCGGGCGCCGCGGTGCCGTCAAGATCGCATTCGACGTACGGAAAGGACCGATCCGATGAGTCGCCGCCCAGGCTTCGTCCTCGAGGTGGACAAGTCGACGCCACCGACCCTGTTCTGGAGCGGCGAGGCTTTCAGCCTCGAGACGCTGCCGGAAGGCAGTCGTGTCGTGTACGCACCCGAGCCCATGAAGGCGATCGAAGATCCTTATCGGGCCATCCGCCACGCGTTGCTCCATCCACACGGCGACCGGGACCCCTTGCCGGCCCTCCTCCGCCCGGGCATGAAGCTCACCATCTGCTTCGACGACGTCTCGCTGCCGCTGCCCCCGATGCGGGCGCCCGACATTCGCCAGATGGTGATCGAGACCGTGCTGGACATGGCGGCGGAGGCAGGTGTGGACGACGTACAGTTGGTGGCGGCGCTGGCCCTGCATCGTCGCATGACGGAAGAGGAGCTGCGCCACGCCCTGGGCGACCGGGTCTACGACGCCTTCGCACCTCACGGCTTACTGACCCAGCACGATGCCGAGGACCCCGACAACCTCCTGTTCATCGGCGAGACCGACCAGGGCGAGGAAGTCGAGATCAACAAGCGGGCCGCCACCTCGGACCTGCTGGTCTACGTGAACATCAACCTGGTCTCCATGGACGGCGGGCACAAGAGCGTGGCGACGGGCCTGGCCAGTTACCGCAGCCTTCGTCACCACCACAACCCGCAGACCATGCGCCATTCGAAGTCGTTCATGGATCAGCCGGCCTCCGAGCTGCATTCCGCCAACTGGCGCATGGGTCGCCTCATCGCCGAGTCCGGGGTGAAGATCTTCCAGATTGAGACGACGCTCAACAACGACACGTTCCCGTCGAACTTCGGGTTCCTGCAAAAGCGGGAGTGGGAGTGGTCGCTGCGTGATCGGGCCTCGTACGCAGCCACGTCCAAGGCGCTGTCCAAGGCGCCGCCACGCATGGCACGTCAGATCTTCCACTCCATCCGCTCCCCCCACGCGCTGACCTCGGTGCAGGCGGGCGAGGTCGAGGCCGTCCACGAACTCACGACGGCCAACGTGTGGGCCCAGCAGGGCGTCGATGTCGACGGCCAGACCGACATCCTGACCATGGGACTGCCCTACATCTGCCCCTACAACGTCAACTCCATCATGAACCCGATCCTGGTGGCCTGCCTCGGTCTCGGCTACTTCTTCAACATGTACCGGGGGAAGCCGCTCGTGCGCGAGGGCGGCGTCGTCATCATGAAGCACCCCACCCGGCCCGAGTTCCACCCCGGTCACCACCCGAGCTACATCGACTTCTACGAGCAGGTCTTGACCCAGACCGTCGACCCGGTGCAGATGCACAAGGAGTTCGAGGAGTCTTTCGCCACCGACCCCTGGTACGTGCATCTCTACCGGACCGGTCACGCCTACCACGGCGTCCACCCCTTCTACATGTGGTACTGGTGCGCGCACGCCATGGCACACCTGGGACGGGTCATCGTCGTGGGGGGAGACCCCAAGGCGGTACGCCGGCTCGGCTTCTCGCCGGCGAGCTCGCTGAACGACGCCCTCGAGATCGCATCCGACGTCGTCGGACCCTCGCCGACCCTGACGCACGTGCACAACCCGCCGATCTTCATGTCGGACGTGCACTGATGACCGGGTCGGGTCTGCGTGGACGTGTGCGCTCGGCGCGCTTCCCTCTCGCTGCTCCCTCATGGCCGACGACCGTCGAGCGCCCCGACCCCGAACGCAAGGTCGGGCTCGACTACGACCACGACTGGTCGCGCCGCTACCCGGTGCGTCTGGCCCGGGCCATGGTGATGGACAACCTGGCCCGCCCGGCGGCGCGCATGCTGGCGCCGGCCACTGTCAGGGGACTCGAGCACCTCCAACATCTCGAGAAGCCGGTGATCTTCGCGGCGAACCACCTCAGCCACATGGATACGCCCTTGCTCCTGACGACACTGCCGGTGGAATTCCGCCACCGCACCGTTGTCGCGGCGGCATCGGACTACTTCTTCGACCGCACATGGAAGGCGGTGCTCTCTTCGTTCGCCATGGCCACCATTCCCATTGAGCGGAGCAGGGTCAACCGCAAGTCAGGGGACACCGCGGCCGAGCTGATCGAGGACGGCTGGAACCTGGTGATCTTCCCCGAAGGCGGGCGCTCGCCCGACGGCTGGACCCAGCCGTTCACGGCCGGTGCCGCCTACCTGGCCCGACGGACGGGTCGCCCGGTGGTTCCGGTCTACCTGCACGGCACCCGGCACGTCCTGCCCAAGAGCGCCGCCGAGACCGATGCGAGAGCACCCGGGGGCTCGGGCACCGAGTCGCGGCGCAGCAGCCCCCTGCGCCGCGCCCCGATCGCCGTGCTCTTCGGCGCACCGCTCTCCGCGGACGAAGGCGAGAACACGCATCGGTTCTCCGACCGGGTCGAGGCCGCGGTCGCCACCTTGTCACGGGAGGTCCACGCCGACTGGTGGCAGGCGCGACGCGCGGTCAGCGCAGTGGCGCCGGCCGAGGGAGCCGAGACGGCGCACCGAGGTCCGGTGGCCTCACCCTGGCGTCGCGCCTGGGCGCTCGACGAACCCCCGTCGCGCGAGCGCGGGTCCGAATGGCCCGAACTCGGCTCCTGAGCTCCGGCCGGGCCGAGAGGCCCGTGGGTGCCGATCCGGGTGCCGGAACGATCAGAGCAGCGGACGGGAGACGAGAATGGCTGTCTCGGCCAGACCCGCATCGCGGTGGACGAGGCCGGCCTGGTAGTCCGGGTCCCGGATCATGTCGACGAAGGCGTCGACCCCGGGGTACTGCATAATGGCGATCTGGTCCCAGGGCTCGGTCCGGCCGATGAGGACCTGGAGCACGTCGTTGTAGAGGATGAGGGTGCCGCCCCGCCGCACCACGTGCTCTAGCGCCACCGCCCCGTAGCGGCCGTAGGCATCTGCGCCGCTCAGACCGGCGCGGGCCAGCTCGTGTCCCTCCGGGTAACGAGCGTGGGAGTGGTACGACAAGAGATTCACGAACTGCAGCGGCCCGTCCTCCCCCGATCCGAGCAGGGCACGGAGCTGCCCCTCGTCGGGATTGATGCCCCCGAAGCCGTGCGATCCCAGCTCCCTGAGCAGCACAGCCACGTCCTCGTCACTCCACCGCACCACAAAGGCTCCTTCCGGACGACGTCCCGCGGATGGTAGCAACGGTGGCAGGCTGTGCGGCGAGCCGGCGCCCGTACTGAGCTGCGCCGCCTTCTCGAGTCAGGAGACCAATCCCGTGCAGACCATCATCCTCGGCAGCGGCGGACCGTTGCCGCACCCCTTGCGCGCCGGGCCGTCGACCCTGGTGCGCACCAGTGCCGGTGATCTGCTCTTCGATTGCGGACGCGGTGTGCTCATGCGGACCGCGGCGGCCGGAGCGGCAGCCGGAGCGTTGCGGGGACTCTTTCTGACCCACCTGCACAGCGATCACACCACCGATCTCAACGACATCTTCACCTCGAAATGGATCACGTCGTTCCAACCCCAGACGCTCCCCGTCTACGGCCCAGTCGGCACGGCGTCGCTCCTGCAGGCGACGGAGGCCATGCTCGAGCTCGACATCGGCTACCGCATGGCCCACCACGATGATCTGCAGTGGCGGCCGGCCGCCGAGGTGGTCGAGTGCGAGCGCGGTACCGTGCTGGAGCACGAATCGGTCCGAGTCAGCGCCGCACCCACTGATCACGCCCCGGTGCGCCCCACCGTCGGCTTCCGGGTCGACGAGGAGGGGCGGTCCGTGGTCATCGCGGGTGACACGGTCCCGTGCGAAGGGTTGGATGCACTCTGCGCAGGTGCGGACATGCTGGTGCACACGGTCACGCGACCTGATCTGATCAGGGCGATCGGCCTCCCCCGGTTCGTCGACGTCCTCGACTACCACTCTTCGGTCGAGGATGCGGCGAAGACTGCGGCACGCAACGGCGTCAGCACCCTCGTCCTCACCCACCTGGTCCCCGCTCCCGAGCCGGGCACCGAGGACGAATGGGCTGCCATGGCCGCCGGGCACTTCGACGGCACCGTCGTCGTGGCCCACGACCTTCTCTCGTTGGACGTCGGTCCGACCGTCTGACGCCGATGTCCGACGTGTTCCGCGAGGCGTCGGCCTACTACATGGTGGGCAGGCCCCCTACTCCCGAGAACTCCTGCCCGTTCTCCGAGGCGAGCTCGGACTCAATGGCCGCGGACGCCTGCTCGACGTCGGCTGCGGCCCCGCTGCGTTGACCCTCGAGCTGGCGCCGGCATTCGCCGAGAGCGTGGGGGTCGATCCCGACCCCGGCATGCTGTCCGAGTGTCGGCGGCGGGCCGAGAAGGCGGGGCTGTCGGGCCTGCGCTGGGTGCGGGGAACCGCCGAAGGTCTCGGGCGGCTCGACCTCGGCCCGTTCGGGCTGGTGACCTTCGGCCAGTCCTACCACTGGACGGCCGGCGTGCCGGTCCTCAACACCGTGCACGGGATGCTCGAGCCGGGCGGCACCGTTGCCATCGTCGGCCATCGGGTCGAGGGGCGCCCCGTGCCGGCCGGACCGGGATTGCCGCGGATCCCCGAGGAGGAGGTGAATCAGCTCGTGCAGGAGTTTGCCGACAACCGCGCCGCGCGAGCTCAGAAGGGCAAGCGTGCGACACCCCACCTCCACGCAGCCGACATCACGGCGTCACACTTCGGTTCCTGCCGCACGATCTACGCACCCGGCCGTCCCGACGTCGTGCGGAATGTGGACTCCGTGGTGGCGGGCTACTACTCGACGTCGTACGCCGCGCCGCGCCACTTCGGGACGCGCCGGGCCTCCTTCGAGAATGCAGTCCGGGCGCTGCTGTTCGAACGATCGCCGACCGGACTCTTCTGGGACTGGCCGGGCGACACCGAGATCGTGCTTGCGACCACGTCACGGACGCCGCTCCGCGGTTGACGCGCTCGAAGGACGACGGATCGGACCTGGTCGCGGGGGCAGTCGTCAAGGCGATCTTCCTGGTCGTCGGAGCGATGGCCATCCCGGCGAGCGTCCAACCTCCCGACCGTACCTACGTGCGCCTGCGGCGGCGGCGCTTGCCTCCGACGGTGGCCAGCCGCTCTTCGCGCAGGCACTCCGACGCCTCGTCGTCCAAGGCATCGAGGGTCACGTCGCCGAGCGCCCACGAGAGGAGCTGGTCGGCCAGCGCCGGGTTGCGCGCCAGCACGGGACCGTGGAGGTACGTCCCGACGACGTGACCCTGCACGGCGCCCTCGCTCCCGTCACCGGCGCCGTTGCCCACGCCGACGACCACGCGCCCCAGTGCCGCGGTTCCCTCCAACAGTGCCGTCACCCCTCCGTGGTTCTCGAAGCCGGTGAGCGGCGGGAGCGGTCCGAACGAGGCGGGGTCCACCTCGACGAGCACCTCGCCCACTGCGCGCGGCCCGGTCGGCTTCACCGTCTCGACGCCGAGGAGCCCAACGCCGACGTGCGGATCGCCGGCGGCGCCGGGAAAGGTCCGCCCGACGATCTGGAATCCCGCGCACACCGCGAGGACCACAGCCCCCTCCGCAGCGCGCCGCGCCAGCGTCCCGTCGTCGATGAGCGTCCGCGCGGCGCGGACCTGGGGGCCGTCCTCTCCCCCACCCAGGCAGTAGATGTCGGCCGCCGGGAGGGGGCGGTCGGAGACAGCCTGCAACAAGGCGACATCGTGGCCACGCCATTCGGCCCGCCGGGCCAGCACCAGGCCGTTGCCGCCGTCGCCGTAGGTCCCCAGGAGGTCCGGGTACACGACCGCGACGCGCAGCGTCCTCGTCACGGCGCGCCCAGCAGGTCGTAGAAGGCGGTGTAGTTCCCGATGACATCGACCACGTCGTCCGAGCCACCGGCAGCGCTGGTCACGGCCGCCACGGGATCAGGCTCGGTGGTGTGCGTCACGCCGCCATAGTGCAGGCGGACCGAGAGATCGCGGTAGCGGTCGCCCGTGGCGACCACGGCCCGATCGGTCAGGCGCTCGTAGGGGACGTCCCACAACCAACTGGGATCGGCGCCGTCGGCGATCCGCGCGTTGATGCTGACGACCAGCGGCGCCTTCGAGCCGGCCACCAGGTCGAGCAGCTCGCCCCAGCCAGCCGGGTTCTTGGCCAGCATGAGGCGGGCCCGCACGTCGCCGAACGATCGCACCGTGAAGCGTCCCGCCACTTCCTCGACCCCCTCCATGGCGGCCAGGGCCCGGAGGGCGTCGACACCGGACGCCTCGGCGGCAACGGCCGCCATCAGCGCATTGGACTGGTTGAACCGGCCGGGCAACGCCAGCCGCACCGCTGCGCTCCGCCCGTCGGCCCACTCGCCGCGTGCGGTGCCGTCCGCTGCGACCTCGAGTGTCGCCTCCGGGTCGGGGCGGGCGAAGCCGCAGCCGGCACAGGACCAGCGGCCCGTGGTGAACTCGATGCGGCCCTCGCACGAGGGGCAGCCCACGGCATCGTGCTGCCACCGAAGCCCGGCACCCACCCAGTGCACGTCGCGGGCAACGCCCGCCCCCCACACCACGAGGGGGTCGTCGGCGTTCGCCACGACGTGGGTGTGCGGTGCGGCGGCCAGCGCCGCCCGCCAGCTCCCGGCGATCATGCGCACCTCGTTGGTCCGGTCGAGCTGGTCGCGCGAGAGGTTCAAGAGGAGCACCACCGAGGCCCCGGTGGCCGTGAGGACGCGCGGCAGGTAGACCTCGTCGGTCTCGAGGACGGCGCGCCCCGCCCTGCTGCCGGCGAGCGCGGCAACGAGCCCCGGGGGCATGTTGGAACCGGTCTCGTTGCTCACGACGTCGTCACCCGACGCGCCGAGCCCGACCGTGAGGAGCCTCGTCGTCGTGGTCTTCCCGTTGGTCCCCGTGACGAGGGCAACCTGGCGCCCCGCGCTCAGGTGCTCGAGCAGCAGCGGGTCCACGCGCAGGCCGGCCCGACCTCCGGCAACCGTGCCCTGGCCGCGCCCGAGGCGGCGCGAGGTCGCGTTGACGACGCGCGTCGTCGCACTGGCGAGCTGCGGCCTCACCGAGGGGGCTTGCTGCGGGCCAGCTCCTCGGGAGTCGGCTCGTGGCGCACCCTCGCCTCGGGGGGCAGCAGCGCGCTGATTGCACCCATGATGGCGTCGGTGTCCGTCTTGGCGTCGGTGAGCGACAGCGGCACCGGCCGGCCCACCCGCACCGTGATCTTCGGCGGGTTGCGTACAAGAGTGAAGTCAGGCACTCGTGCTGAACGCGGCCAGACCTTCTCGGTCCCCCAGATCCCGACGGGCACGACGGTTGCCCCCGTCGACGCCGCCAGCCTCGCCGTTCCCGTCTTGCCGTGCAACACCGGATCGAAGAAGTCGTACCCGCGTGGGATGGTGCCCTGCGGGAGGACGATCACCACCTCACCCGCCTTCAGCGCGGACTCGGCGGCGCGCAGCGATGCGCCCGAGCCGCTGCCGCGATCGACGGGTATGCCGCCGATGGCGCGTGCGATCATGCCCACGACGGGCGCGTCGAAAATCTCCTTCTTGCCGAGGAAGCGCACCGGCCGCCCGATGGCGCGCGCCACCAGTGCCAGCGCGGCCACGTCGAAGTAGCTGCGGTGGTTGGAGGCCAACAGCACCGGACCGCGTCGGGGCACGTTCTCGATGCCGGCGATGTCGAAACGCGCATAGGGGAAAGACAGCTTGCGGACGAACGGGCGGAGCATGTGGTACGGCTCGAGCCCGACGACACTGGGGACGCCCGGCGGGCGGTCCCAATGCTCCACGGCCCAGCGCCGGGTCGTGGCCACCACGCTCAGCGAGGGGTCGGGATTGACGGCATGCGGCGTGCCCACGCTGGAGAGCAGCGGCACGTCGAAGATGCTGTCACTGCAGGCGTGGCAATCGGCCAGGTCGATCCGGTTCTCGTCGGCCCAGGCGCGCACGGCGCGCAGCTTTCCGGTCCCCCAGACGAAGCCCTCGTAGAGGCGGCCCGTGTAGCGACCGTCCTCGGTCTCGTATGCGGTCGCGACGAGATCATCGAAGCCGAGGGCCTCAGCGAAGGGAGCGATCATGTCGGCCGGCGTCGTGGTCGAGAGTACGAGCCGATGGCCCTCGGCCCGGAATTCGGCCAGGCGCTGCGGGGCGAACGGGGCGACGATCTCGCTGAGTGCGGAGACGGCCCGCCGGCCGGCGGCCTGGACCTTTTCCTGGTGCCAGCCCTTCGCCACCCGTGCGGCCGCCCGGACCAGGCCCATGGAGAGGAGGTTCTCCCCAAGGCGGTCGTTGACCGCGTAAAGGATCTTGTCACCCGGGAGCGAGCGCCCCTCGGGCAGCACTCCCTCCTCCATGAGGGCACGGTTGAGGACCTGGCCCGAGGCCCGGCACAGCAGCGTGCGGTCGAGGTCGATGAAGACGGCGCTCTTCGCCACAGGTAGGGAGCCTAAAGCAGTTCGGATAGTTGTCAGGGGGGCACCGAGCCCCCCTGACAACGGGCCCGGAATTAGGAGAAGGGATCGCCGGGGGGGAGGGCGATCCCTTCTCAAGACTCATCAGGTTCAGAGGGGGGGCTTCCGAATACCTGCGGTCTGACGTTTATTTTGGCGGCATCTCGTCGATCAGTCAAGCAGCTTTAGCAGATACTTTCTATCAGTTATAGTGATAGCCAACGTAACTCCGGCAAGCATTTCCGAAGGGGTTGGCCGATGGAACTGAAACACCTGCAAGCGCTCCTGGGCATCGCGGACACCGGCAGCTTCTCGGCCGCCGCCATGTCCATCGGCACCGTGCAGTCCAACGTATCGGCGCATGTGGCCAGGCTCGAACGCGAGCTCGACGTCCAGCTCGTCGATCGGGCCTCGGGACGGCTGACCGAGGAGGGCGAGGTCGTGGTCGCCCGGGCGCGCCAGGTGATGAACGAGCTCGAAGCGCTCGTCTCCGACGTGTCGGCGCTCCGGGAGGAGGTCGTCGGCACGGTGCGCCTCGGCATGATCGGGACGACGGGTCGCTGGTTGGTGCCCCAGCTCTTCGACCTGCTCCGGGTGCGGCACCCGCATGTCCATCTGAATGTCGCCGAGGGCTCGAGCGTCCAGCTCGAACAGCAGCTCGCCTCGGGCCAGCTCGACCTGGCCGTGGTCACGTTCCCCCTGAGCGGCGACGAGATCATGGCGGCCCAACTCTTCGACGAGGACCTGGTGGCCGTCCTGCCTCCGGGACACTTCCTGGGCCGGGAGACCTCGCTCCCCCTGGAGCGACTGTCGGAGGTCGAGCTCTTGCTGCCGGCGCCGGGCACCGCGCTGCGGGCCGAGATCGACGGCGCCACGGGGCCCGCCCGCATTGAATTGCGGCCCGCCATGGAGCTCGATGGCGTGCGTCTGATCGCCTCCCTGGCCTTCGACGGGTACGGCGCCGCCATCCTGCCCGCCACCGCTGTCCCCGGACATCTGCGCGGCCGTTTCTCGGTGCTCCCGGTCGAAGGTCTCCCCCGCCGGCGGGTCGGCGTGGCTCAGCGACGGCGGGGCCTGCCGTCGGCTCCGGCCCGGGCGGTCATTGACGTCCTCGGCATCGTCGTCAACGACGTCCTCTCCATGCCGGAGGGCATTCACCCCACCTGAACCGGCCGGCGCACAACAGCGGTGGCGGCCTGCCCTCACGCAGGCGCTGTGTCAGGCAGGCGTTGTGTCAGGCAGGCGCTGTGGGCTCCCGCCACATGGTCCAAAGCGTCGGCCCGTCGTCCGGGAGCGGCACCTCCTCGACGACCTCGAACCCGTGGCGCCGGTAGAAGGGCAGGTTGCGCTCTTTGGACGACTCGAGGTAGCAGGGGACGCCCTCGGCGTCACAGTGCTCGAGGACCGGGCGCAGCAGCGCGGTGCCCACCCCCCTGCCCTGTTGCTCCACGGCGGTGCCCAAGGTGGCCAGGTACCAGTGCGGCTGGCGGGGATGCTTGGTCTCCATGAGCGACAAGAGGCGCAGCGTGGTCCCCAGGTTGGAGACCACGTAGGGCAACACGGGCCACAGGGCGAGGATACCGCTGAGCCCCGTCTGCAGTGGCTTGCCGGCGGGGGCCCAGATGGCCGAGCCGCTGTAGCCCTCGGTCGTGTAGCAGCCCCCGAAGGGGAGATAGTCGGCCTGCATCTGGGTGCGGAAGAACGCGCGCAGGGCGGCCTCGCGGCGCGCCTCGTTGCGGAAGATGTGCGAAGAGACCGGGTCGTCGAAGAAGGTGCGCGCCAATTGCGCGGCCATGGCGGTGACGTCGCCCTTCGTGGCGCGCCGGACTACTGGCAGGGCAGGCTCGAGAACCATGGCGGAGTCGATGGTGGCAGAGGCCCCGCCCATTCGCCACCCGGCGACGCCGTGGCATGGGCCTGGCCCAGGGTCGCGAGCTCCGGGTCCAGTTGCTGCCCGACGAAGATCCCGCCCGACTGCGTGAAGTGCACGCCGTCGTTGCAGCGCACGTTGACCTGGCCGACGGTCGGCGAGAACTTGTCGTCGGGAGAGACCAAGGTGTTCAAGTCGAAGACGAAAACCCGGGACCCGTCGCTGCCCGAGGGCGTTGTGGCGGCCACCGCCCGCATGGTCGCGTTGTCGAGCGTCGCCCGCGCCGGCACATCCTCCGGCCAGGGCGCGCCGGAGGGAGAGACCCCGCTGTCGTAGAACGGGGTCGTCATCAGGACGACGCTGGCGCCCTTGGAGCCGAGGACGGCGACGGCCTGGCGGAAACGGTTGGCCACGTACTCATCGAAGCCGGGCTGGCCGAGGTTCTGCCATTGCCCCCCCATCTCCTGGTCGAAGGTCTCGCCGCGCCCCAGGTAGACGACAACGTCGGGGTTGTACGCGTCCACCCACGCGCGCCAGGTGTCGAACAGCGAGTTCGGGTTGCCACCGACGTCGCACGGCGCGGTGGGGCTCACCGTGTAGAAGAGGACACGGATCTGGGCCTGCATCGAGACCGAGCAGCCGGGGGTCCCCTCGTTGACGATCTGCACGTTGTACGGCCGCGCCTCCTCGGCCAGACCCACGCCGAGCGAGCCGGCAAGGGAGTCCCCGACCAGCAGCACCTTGACAGGTTTGGACGAGGTCGCCGCCGGAACCGCGGGCGAGAGGAACCGGGGGGCCGTCGTCGTGGTGGTGGTCGGGGCCATCGTCCGCGGGCCGGGGAGGGAGGGCACGGAAGTGAGCGCGCCGGCGAGCGTCGCCGTCGCGGACGACGTCGTGACCGAGGACGGCGCACTGACGCTGAGTTGCGTACCCTGCAGCTCGGCCGCCCCCACCGGGACGAGCATGCTGACGCACACCGTGCCGATGGCGACCGCCGCCCCGACGGGCGCCGCCACCCAGGATCGCCAGCGCGTCAGAGCCCCGCGGCGGATCGGCATCTCCACCACTTCGTAGCTGACGGCGGCGATGGCGGCGGTGACGGCGACGCGGACCACGAAGAGCGGGTAAGGGCCCAAATGCAGCCGTTGCCCGCTCATGACGAGAACGACAGGCCAATACCAAAGGTAGATGCCGTAGGAGATCCGACCCCCTTGGGGAAGGGGCGGCACTTCCAGGAGGCGGACCACCAGGGAGCGGGGCGCCACCGCGCAACCGAGGACGACCCCGCCCGCCGCCAGGCTGGCCAACATGAACCCACCGCTGAAGGCGAACGTCGAGGTCTCCGAGGTCGTGGCCCACAGCGCGGCGGTTCCGGCGACACCGGCGAGGGCGAGCGCCGAAGCGGTGCGGGTGAACCAGGGGCGGCTGCTCCCCTCTCGCCAGAGCACCAGCCCGATGGCGATTGCGGCACCGACCAGCAACGCCTGGGCGCGGGTGTCCGTGCCGTAGTAGGCGCGGCTGGTGTACCCGTTGGGGGCCTGCAGCGCCATGAGCAGCGCGGAGGCCAGTGAACCGAGACACGCGACAGCGAAGAGAAGCTGGAGCCGCCGGCGGCGCACCCATGCCGGGTCGGCCCGGGCGGGGGTCGGCCCACCGAGAACCAACCGGCCTCCGCCGAGCACGGGGATGGAACGTCGTTGGGCGCGTCGTATGGCGCGCTGCCGGGCGCGGCGTCCGACGAGCCGCGGGCGGCGTGGTCCCCGGTATGTGGTCCCGAGCTTGAGCACCCCGAGCACCACCAGCGGCCAGACCAGGTAGAACTGCTCCTCGATCGCGAGCGACCACGTGTGCAGCAGGGGCGACGGCTGGGAGGACAGCGTGAAGTAGCTCGCACCCGCATGAATGGAGTACCAGTTCGAGACATAGAAGATCGCCGAGAGCGCGTCACCGAGGATGTGCGGGGTGGCCAGGATCCTGGGCACGACGGCCAGGACGATGCCGATGACGGCCACGAGGAGGAACAGCGCGGGCAGGAGCCGCCGGGCGCGGCCGGCCCAGAAACGTCGGAGGCGGATCGTTCCGGTGCCCGCCCACTCCTTGACCAACAGGGACGTGATCAGGAATCCGGACAGGACGAAGAACGAATCGACGCCGTAGAAACCTCCGGGCACCGAACTGAGACCGGTGTGGAAGGCGATGATGGCCAGCACTGAAAGGGCCCTGATGCCATCGAGCCCGCGAATGCGGCTCAGCGTCGGGTTTCCCCCGGGTGCGTTAGCGTCCGTGTCCATGCAGCGTCTGGCCCCACCGTCCCTGGCGGCGTCCCTCCCCCCACATAGTGGGGGAACGTCGGTCTTGGCCGCAACTTACCGTCCCGGCGCACACCGGAGCCGCACTCCGCGATGACCGCCGCGTGCTGAGAATCGGGATCCTCGGGGCGGCCCGCATCACCCCCACCGCCCTTCTCAAGCCGGCCCGGAGGACGGGGGGCGTGACCGTCGCCGCGGTGGCGGCGCGCGACCACGAGCGAGCGTCGGAATTCGCCCGTAAGCAGGGAATTCCCCGCGTGGTCGGCAGTTACGCCGCCCTTGTGGAGGATCCCGAGATCGACGCGGTCTACAACCCCCTCCCCAACGGGCTGCACGGCTACTGGACGATTGCCGCCCTGAGGGCCGGCAAGCACGTGCTCTGCGAGAAGCCCTTCACGGCCAACGCCGACGAAGCCCGGGCAGTGGCCGAGGCCGCCAACGGCAACCCGGGTGTCGTCGTGATGGAGGCCTTCCACTACCAGTACCACCCGCTCACCAAGCGCCTGACAGAGATCGTGCGCTCGGGGGAGCTGGGCAACATCACCAAGGTCGACGTGGCCTTCTCGGCCCCGCTGTGGAAGAAGGGTGACATCCGCTACCAGCTGGCGCTGGCAGGTGGCGCCACCATGGACATGGGCTGCTATCCCGTCAGCCTGCTGCGATTGCTGGTGCCCGGTCCGCGGGTGATCAGCGCCGAAGCGAAGCTCTCCTCACCCGGCGTCGACCGCGCCATGGACGCACACTTCTCGCTGCCCGACGGCGGCAGCGCGCACATCGGCTGCTCCATGTTCTCGTCCTCGGTGCTCCGTCTGCACGCGGACATCACGGGCGACAACGGCAAGATCTCGGTCTTCAACCCCTTCGCCCCCCAGCACGGGCACCGCATGAAGGTCACGACGTCGCTCGGCACCCGCAAAGAGCGATTCAGCCGGAAGGCGAGCTACGACTTCCAGCTCGAGGCCTTCGTGGCCGCGGTAGAGGAGGGGTCGTCGTTCCCGACGACGGCAGCCGACGCCATCCGTACCATGGAGCTCATCGACGCCATCTACACCGCAGCCGGGCTCCCCGTGCGCCAGCCGACCCCGGTCCTCTGATGCCCCTGGCGGCCGACGAGCTCGCTGCGCTGGCGGACGCCGCGCTCGACGCGGCTGCCGGGTGCCAGGCGGCCGAGCTGAGGGTCGAGCGCATTCGCAGCCAGACCGTCCGCCTGCACGACGCCCACCCCGAGACGACCGCTGACGATACGAACTTCGGCATGGGTGTGCGCGTCGTGGTCGACGGCGCGGTCGGTTTCGCCGCCACGGTCGACGTGCGGCCCCAAGCGGCGGCCGACCTGGTGCGCCGGGCCCGGGAGATGGCCAGGGTCACCAGCCGGGCGGGTGGCGGCCGCGTCGAGCTGGCGCCCGAGCCGCCCCACGGCGACGTCACCTGGTCGAGCGCATTCGAGATCGACCCGTCCACCGTGCCGCTCGCCGACAAGGTGGCGCTGCTGGCCGAATGGAGCAACCGTCTCGGCGAGCATCCGGTTGTGTCCCACACCTCGGCGTCGTTGCTTGCCGTGTCGGAGCAGACGTATCTGGCCGACCTCAACGGGACACGGGCCACCCAGCACCGGGTGCGCCTGCAGGCGCAGCTCGAAGCGCTGGCGCTGTCGGACAACGGCTTCGAGACCATGCGGACCCTGGCGCCACCCGTCGGCCGGGGCTGGGAGTTCCTGACCGGTCCGGCCGGTGGCGGCGGTTGGGACTGGGATGCCGAGCTGGCGGAGATGCCCGAGCTCCTGGCCGAGAAGCTGCTGGCCCCCTCGGTGGAGGCCGGGACCTACGACCTCGTGGTCGACCCGTCGAACCTCTGGCTCACCATTCACGAGTCGATCGGGCATGCCACCGAGCTGGACCGGGCCGTCGGGTACGAGGCCGCCTACGCCGGCACCTCGTTCGCCACCTTCGACAAGCTCGGTTCGCTGGCCTATGGCTCTTCCGTCATGCACGTGACGGGCGACCGTACGGTGGAGCACGGCTTGGCCACCGTCGGCATCGACGACGAGGGCGTGGCGGCCCAGTCGTTCGACCTGGTGCGCGACGGGACGCTGGTCGGCTACCAGCTCGACCGCTCCATCGCCGCCTCCATGGGATTCGCGCGCTCCAACGGGTGCGCCTTCGCCGACTCGCCCCTGCACGTCCCGATTCAGCGCATGGCCAACGTGTCACTGGCACACTCCGGGGACCGGGGCCCGACGACCGGGGACCTCATCGCCGGCGTCGACCGGGGCGTGTACATCGTCGGCGACAAGAGCTGGTCGATCGACATGCAGCGCTACAACTTCCAGTTCACCGGGCAGCGCTTCTACCGGATCGCGGGCGGGAAGCTGGCGGGGCAGGTGAAGGACGTCGCGTATCAAGCCACCACGACCGACTTCTGGGGCGCCATGGAGGCTGTGGGTGGCGCATCCACCTGGGTCCTCGGCGGGGCGTTCAACTGCGGCAAGGGACAGCCGGGACAGGTTGCCCCGGTCTCGCACGGCTGCCCGTCGGTGCTCGTGCGCGGGGTGCGGGTGCTCAACACACGCGAGGAGTCGGGACGGTGATCCCCCCACAGGAACTGGTGGAGCGGGCCCTGTCCTCGGCGGACACGCTCGGGGCGGACGGCTGCATGGTGCTGGTCGAGGACAGCAGCCACGTCGACGTCCGCTACGCGCTGAACACCACCACGACGAACGGCCTCCAACGGGGGCGCTCGGTCAGCGTCATCGCGCTGGCGGGCGGGTCGTTCGGATCCGCCCGGCGCAGCGGGGAGGTCGGCGCGGACGGAGTGGCGGAAATGGCGGCCGCGGCCCTGGCCGATGCGCAGCAGGCGCCTCCGGCCACCGATGCCTTCCCTCTGGTCGCACCGTCGGAAACCCGACCGGCGCGTGACTTCGGCCTCGACCCCGGCGAGACCGACTCGGGGGTGCTGGAAAGCGTGCTGTCCGCGCTGTCGGGGGCGTTCGGGCGCGCCCGTGACCGCGAAGCCGTCCTGGCGGGCTTTGCCGAGCACGATGTCGCCACGCTGTACCTCGGAAGCTCCACCGGCGTGCGGCTCTCCCACGCGCAGCCGACGGGCGCCGTCAGCATGGTCGCACGGACCGCCGACGGGAGCGGTTCGGCCTGGGTGGCCGAGCCCACGATCGCACCCTCGCTCGAGCGGATGGAGCAGGAGATGTGGCGGCGCCTCGACTGGGCCACCACGCAGGTCTCGCTCGAGGCCGGCCGCTACGAGGTCATCATGCCGCCCTCGGCCGTCAGCGACATGATGGCCACACTGGCCTTCGACGCGCTGGGCGGTCAGGACGCCGAAGACGGCCGCACCGTCTTCTCCCGTGAGGGCGGCGGCACGCGGGTCGGCGAGAGGATCACCACGCTGCCGTTCTCGCTCTACAGCGACCCGTTCGAGCCGGGCATCGCCTGCACACCGTTCGTCGCCACCGAGGCGAGCGGCTCGGAGGTCTCGGTGTTCGACAACGGCCTGCCGAGTGCGCGCACCGAGTGGCTGCACGGCGGGATCCTGGCCCGGCTGCGCTACCACCGCGCCGGCGCGGCCAAGTCCGGCGTCGAGATGGCGCCCTACATCGACAACCTCGTGCTGCGTTGCGCCGACCACGACGGGGGCTCACTCGACGACATGGTGGCGCGCACCGAGCGCGGGCTCCTGCTGACCTGCCTCTGGTACATCAGGCAGGTCGACCCGGCCACCCTGCTGACGACGGGGCTCACCCGCGACGGCGTCTACGTCGTAGAAGACGGCACGGTGGTCGGAGCGGCCAACAACTTCCGCTTCAACGAGAGCCCCGTCGACCTGCTGGCGCGGGCCACCGAGGTCGGCACCCCCGTGCGCTCGCTCGGCCGCGAGTTCGGCGAGTACCTGAACCGGACGATCATGCCGCCACTGCGGATCCCCGACTACAACATGAGCTCGGTGAGCCAGGCCAGCTGAGCGGCGAGACCCGTCGGACCGGGAAACGGGCCCGGCCGTTCACGGCGGGAGCGGGCGACGGGCCTCAACGAGGAGCCGCTGGGCCGTGGATTCGAACGGGCCCACCCGCTCGATCCGTTTGTGGAGCCGCCGGAGCTGGGCATCGTACGCTTCGGGCGTGAAGTCCGGCACCGTCCAGCTCACCTTGCGCAGAAAGTGCACCACCGCCCCGACATCGAAGAAGGCGACGCGCGGTGCGCACTCCTGAAGGTCGACGACCTCGAGCCCTGCCGACTCCGCCTCCCGGCGGGCGCTCGCCGCACTGCGGCTCTCGTTGACCGGCTGAGGACCCATCATGAAGTCGGTGAGCTCGCGGTTGGTCCCCGGACCGATCTGCTGGGACAGGTAGGTCCCGCCCGGGCGCAGCACACGGGCGATCTCTCGCCACAGGACGACCACGGGATGTCGGCTCACGACGAGGTCGAACGAGGCGTCTCTGAACGGCAGGGTGGGCGCGTCCGCCACGGCGACGACCCGGGCGCCAATCGGCTGCAACCGGGTGCGGGCCACCTCGACATTGGGCCACCACCCCTCGGTCGCCACCAGGAGCGCCAGCGGCCGCGGCACCGTCGCGAGCACCTCCCCGCCGCCGGTCTCGATGTCGAGCGCAGCCTCGGCGCGGGCCATGCGCGCCCCGATGAGGCGGGCGTAGCCCCAGGGCGGCCGCTCTTCGGTGGCGCGTCCTGCGAACCAGGAGAAGTCCCATCCCTCGACAGGTGCTGCCGCGCCCTCGGCGACGAGCTGCTCGAACGAGGTCACCGCTCCGTCATTGCCGGGAGGAGCGCCCGGATCTCAGTGATCAGCTCCCGGCCATCACGCTCAGGGACCGGCTCTTCGCGGTGAGCTCTCAGCCATCGGTGGGCGTGTGCACGACGACATGGGTCAGCCCGGACGTGTCCGCCGGCACAGTGATGATCAGCCCGTTGGCCGTGTTGTTGTTGTGCCCGTGGCCCCGCAACACGTTCTCCCCGACGAACACGATCGAACCCCAGACGATGGCGAAGATCATCCAGGACCGGGCCGCACCCTGCAGAATGAGGATTCCCCACGAGGGCAGCGGCTCCACCCCTGAGGCCGCGGCCGTGCGCTCCCACGGTGTCGGCGGGGGCATCGCACCGGGGGCTCCTCCCATCGGGGCCGGCTGCGGTGGCGGCCACCCGGGCGGCGCCGAGGTGGCGCCGGCGTCCGGTGGCGGCGTCGGCACCTGCTCGCCCCCGCCCGTCTGCGGGTACGCGAATGGCTGCGCCGGGGGCGGGGCCGGCGAAGCCGGAGGCCCTCCCAGCGGCACCGGAGGCACCGGAGGCGGCGGAGGCGGCGGAGCCGGTGCGGTCTGTGCGCTCCCCGACACAGCGCCGAAGGGCGGCGGCGGCGCGGCCGGCTGGGGTGGGACGAAATCGCCCAGCATTCCCCACGCGTATTCCGACGTGACCATGCTGAACCACGCGTGGAGACGGGCAAGATAGCGAAGCAGCGACGAGTAGGTGGCGTAGAGCGACGGGGGCATACTTCCGGTGACGATGACGACGATCCACATCACGAAGAGCAGCGGGATTGTGAGCCCGTACTCGACGATCTGCGCGAAGACGCCGGCCGGGATCACCAAGATGATGCGGAAGAACACGGACACGCGGTTTAACGGACCTCGGGCGGGCAAAATGGTGCGCACCGGGTAGTCCACATCCTCGAGCGAGAAGGGAGGGTAGGCGTCGGTCAGCAGGAACAGATAGGCGCTGACGCGGATCTCCCAGCGGACAACTCCGCCCAAGAAGGTGTGCGCGAACTCGGGGAGTTGGCCCGTGACCAGTGCGGCGAACCACCCGATCACGGCGACGACGAAGGCCGCGATCCCCAGGAAGAACAAGACGATGAACTGCGGGATGGCGAGGATGATGCGGAAGATCACCGTCACCCGGTTCTGTGGCGCCGTGCCGGCGTACCACATGTCCACACGCCTGGTCGGCACGGTCATCGAAGCGCTCGTCATGTCAGCCCCCTTGTGTGCCACCCGTCCGCATGAGGCGGGTCCACGCCGAACGTTAGAACATGGGCACCGGCTCAGCGGTGATTCCTCGCCATCCCGGGGACTCCTGTCTCGGACCAGGCACCGGAGCCCCGGTGGCCAGCTGATCAAATTGTCCGTCTGTCGATCAACGGCCGGTCACTTCCCGTTGCTCTCAGAACGATTCGTACAGCGCGTCGATGAGCGCACGATTGCGCGTGCTCTGCCAACGGGGGATGACGTGATTCATGACGTACCCGAACGCCACACCGCCCACCGGGTCGGCGAACCCCACCGCTCCCCCGGTACCGAAATGGCCGAAGCTCCCGGGGTTGGGACCGAACCGGCGTCGCGGCACCGTGGGTTTGAATCCAAGCCCGAAGGTGACGTCTTCGTGCAGGATCGGGCAGTACCCCTCGGACTGGGCCGATGTCGCTTCGGCCAGCAGAGCCGGCGAGATGATGCGGCCCGGTTCGAGCAACGCGGCGTACAGGCGCGCCACGCCGCGCGCCGAGCCGTGCCCATTGGTCGACGGGACCTCGGCGGCGCGCCAGGCCGCCGTGTTGACCACTCCCATGGATGAGAAGCCGGGCGGGTTGAAATAGCTCAGCATCTCCATCCGGGTGTCCCCCTCCAGCGGGTCATCCGGTACGGCAGCGGGCCCGAACGACTCGAAGAGGACTTCGGCGCAACGGTGGTGCTCCGACGCCGGGACCCCGATGTGCACGTCGGCCTGCAATGGGCCGGCCAACGCGGCGAGCCGGCTCCTGCACGTGTCGCCGCTGACCCGACGCACGACCTCGCCGATCAGATGCCCGTAGGTATTGGTGTGGTAGGCGTGGCGCGTCCCCGGTTCCCACCACGGTGCTGTGGCGGCGAGCGCGCCGGCCATCCGCTCCCAGTCCCACAGATCGTCGTTCGTCAGGGGCGTGCGGATGGCCGGCACGCCGGCCCGGTGGCACAACGCGTGCCGCAACGTCGCACCCTCCTTGCCCTCGGCGCCGAACTCCGGCCACACGAGGGTGATCGGGTCGTCCAGGGCGAGCACACCGTCGTCGACGAGCTCCAGGGCGAGGAGCGCCAGGAACGCCTTCCCGACCGAATAGAAGTCGACCAGCGTGTCGGGCTGCCAGTGCGTGCCGCCCGTGCGGTCGGCCCAACCGCCGAACAGGTCGACCACGGTCATGCCGTCGACCTCCACGCACACGGCGGCACCGACCTCACCGCGCTCTGCGAAGTTGCGGGCGAATTCGTCCCGCACGGAACGGAAACGGGCGTCGCAATGGCCGGAGACCGGGACGTCCACGGGGACGACTCTGTCCCGGTCCCGCCGGCGGTGCAAACGGGCGACGACGACCCCGGGCCCGGCCGCCACCGGAATCCGCGCGGTGCGTCAGCTCCCGGTCTCCCCGGTTCGTCGGGACAGCTCCTGCAGGAGCGGCGCCCAGCCGGCGAGGTCCCCGACCACCAGGCCTTCGACCTTGCCACTGTCATCGGCGCGGCGCAGCGTCACCGCGTCCTCCGCCCACGGTTGCGCCAGGAAGTCGGCCACCTCTTCTGCGGTCATGGCGCCGCCCTGGCGAGCCAGCGACTCCACGCTGTCGTCGGTGAGCACCCCCCCGTACCCGGCGTCGGTCGCCACGAGATAGCGCTTGGCCGCCACGTGCAGGCCCACCGTTCCCGCCACCCGCTCCCCCAGCGCCCGGCGCACCGCACGCGCCGCGTCGGCGGCGTGCGCTTCGTCGCTGCCTCCGGGCAGCAGGTGGCCGATGTCGTGCACCAGTCCCGCCACCGCCAGCTCGTCGTCTCCGGGATGGAGGTGGGCCAGCAGCGCCGCCGTCTGGAGGGCGTGGTCGAGCTGGGTGACAGGGACCCCGGCGCTGAGCGGGGAGTCGACCCCCGTGGCCAGCACCTCGATCATGCCGTCCACGTCGAGATCGGGCGTGGCGTCGCTCATCGACTGCTCCTCGTGCCTTTCGTCGTCATATGGCCATTGTCCGTGTGGGCTGCCCCACACACCAGTCTCCCCCGTTGCAGGTACGGTGGCGCCCCGTGCCCTGGACCCCTCCGCCGCGCAGCCCCTGGGCCGACAAGATGATCGCCCTCGGGCGCGGGCTGGGCGACGACGGTCGCTCGATGGTCTCGCTGCACCCCGAGGTCCTCCAGGCAGCGGCCATGGCCACCACCGGCCTCGACGACTTCGGCGACGACTGGTGGGAGGAGCCCTTCGAGCGCCTCTGCCTGTCCCTCGACTCCGAGGCACGCCTCCACCTGCCGGGTCGCATCCGCACCCGCGGCGAGCTCCAGCTGCATCCTGCAGAACCGGCTGCGCATGGTCGACCTGTGGAACAAGGAGCCCGCCGTCCTGCGCCAGCCCGTGCACGCCCCCATCGTCGTCACCGGCCTCGGGCGCTCGGGCACCACGCTGCTGCACGAGCTGCTGGCCTGCGACCCCGACAACCGGCCACCGCTGTTGTGGGAGCTGCTCCACACCGTCCCCTACGAGGACGCATCGGGCGACCTGTGCGACGACGAGATCACGCTCATGGACGAGATCATCCCCGCCTTCACCGCCATGCACGAGAACGGCGGGCGGCTGCCCACCGAGTGCATCTTCGCCTTCGCCCACCAGTTCTCGAGCGACATGTACACCGGCCTCTACAACGTGGCCGAGTACACGGTGTGGCGCAGCGGCCAGGACCAGACGCCGATTTACGACTGGCACAAGCGCCACCTGCAGACGCTGCAGTGGGTGACCGAGCGGCCGACGACGCGCTGGGTCGTCAAGGCGCCCTCACACCTTTCCGCCCTCCCCCTCGTCTTCTCGACGTACCCCGACGCCCGCGTCGTGATCACCCACCGCGACCCGCTGCGCGTCATCGGGTCGCTGGCGGACCTCATGGCGACGCTTGCACTTCATGCACTCGGAGCACGTCGACCACGGCGTCCTGGTCGAGTTCATGGCGATGGGCCTCGAGATGCAGATGGACCACGTCACCGCCGAGCGCGACGCCGGTGCCATCCCCGCCGACCAGATCACCGACGTGGTCTACCGCGACCTGGTGGCGGATCCAGCTCGGCACGGTCGAGCGTCTCTACGCCGGTTGGGGGCTCCCGATCGCGGCCGAGTTCCGCGGCGCGCTCGAGGCCTACCTGGCCGCCCGCCACACGGCCCGTGCCGGCGGGCACGACTACTCCTTCGCCGACACCGGGCTCGACCTGGCGACCCACCGGGCCCTGGTGACGCCGTACCAGCAGCGCTTCGGCGTCCCCTCCGAGGTCTGAACGACCTCGCGCTCGAGTGACGCACAACGCACCTTCCGAGGAGGCTTCATGGACTGGAAACTCGAGACCCTGGTGGTGCCGGTCGCCGACGTCGACCGGGCCAAGGCCTTCTACGCCGAGTCCCTCGGCTTCCACGTCGACGTGGACCACCGAGCCGGCGAGGACTTCCGTGTCGTCCAGCTGACGCCGACAGGCTCGGGCTGCTCCATTTCGCTCATGCGCAACGAGGAGGCGGCGGGGTCGCTGCAGGGAATGCACCTGGTGGTGCGCGACATCGAGGAGGCCCGGCGCCTGCTCGTCGGGGGCGGCGTGGAGGTCACCGGGATCTTCCACTTCGAAGAGGGGGGTGTACAGGTCGACGGGCTCGACCCGGCCCGGGCCGACTACGGCTCGTTCCTCTCCTTCGGCGACCCCGATGGGAACGGCTGGCTGGTGCAGGAGGTCCCCAGCCGTCCCAGCTGAGCCCACCCGGCTCCCTACGAGGGGGCGAGATCCTTCACGTCGACCACCTCGGCCGTCGGGTGCGGCGGGCCATCGGCCAGGACCCAGCGCACGAGCATGTAGCCCTCGAGCCGGCCTCCGGTGTCGAGCCAGTTCTCCACCCCCGGATCCGACGGGGCGATCACCATCCGCCAGGACCCGTCCGCCGAGCGCGTGGCCGTCTTGTTGTTCAGGGCAGTGGTGGCGTAGCGGTAGTCGAAGCTCTCCATCCACGGCGAGGTCAGCGTCAGCCCCCAGTAGAGGAACGGCTTGTCGGGCTCGTGCACCGTCACCACCAGCGCCTGGCCCGGCTCGAGCCGGAAGCGTCCGCCGTGGTAGGTCATCTCCGCGTTCGAGTGGGAGCGCACCTCGTCCTCCTGCGCCTCCACGTGCGCCGAGCCGGCCTGGCCGCCGAACGTGTTCATGTTGCCCTCCGCGTCGCGCCACATCTGCATCGCCGTCCCACCCACGAAGGTGAGGAACATGGCGGCGAACTCGAGCTTGGAAGCCAGCTCCTCCGACGAGAGGATGGGGTGCGGCACAACCTCGCCCGGTTCGGGCACCAGCTCCACCCGCAGGCGGGCGAAGCGGTCCGGGTGCTTCTCGAAGTACGTCTCGCGGATGGCCAGCTGCGCCGTCCCCGGCTCGAGGATCGACGGAGTTGCGCGGCCTGGGGTCGGGCATGGAGGCGGCCGGAGCGATCAGAATGTCGACCTCGCCGTTCGGGCCCAGCTCGAACTCGTCGATGTGCGTCTGCGTCTGCGTTCCCGTGCGGCCCCCGACCGGCCCCTGCCCGAAGGGCGTGCCGAAGGTCATGCCGAGGTAGGCGCAGTCTCCGCGGTAGCCCGAGGAGCCGGTAGGTGCGCGAGTCGTCGAGGACACAGAACGTGTAGTGCACGTCGGGGTTGTCGACCAGGAGCTTCTTGTACTCGTCCTGGAGGTCGAAGAGCTGCGGGTGCAGCGGGTCGGACTTCTCCACGATCCAGTCGAGGATCAGCCGGGTCAGGCGGGTCACCCAGCGGTAGCCCTCCGCCAGGTCGACGTCCGACTCGGGCACGCCCGTGGCCTGCCGCACCACGTCGAGGGCCGCCGTCTGGGCCTGCAACCAGGCGTCGAACGCCGCATCCAACCGGTCGTCTTGCATTCCGATGAAGCTACTGGTGTTTCGGAGGAGTTTCCCGTTCATGGACGCACCCGGTAACTTCGGTGTGTGACCGACACCGCTACCGAGTTGACGCGGACCGACGAGCTGCTGGTTGAGCTGCGGTCCTGGCTGGACAACAACTGGGACCCCGACCTGAGCGTGGCCCAGTGGTGGGAGCGCCTGGGCCTGGCCGGCTGGTCGGCGCCCGGGCTGCCCGAGAACGCCTACGGCAAGGCCATGGCCCGCTCGGACGTCGTCCTGGTGCAGCAGGAGATCGCCAAATTCGGCGCGCTCGGCGCCCCGGCCGGGCTGGGGCTGCTGCTCGCCGCCCCCACCATCGCCACCCACGGCACCCAGGAGCAGATCGACATCTACGTGCGGGACATCGTCACCGGCCAGAAGGCCTGGTGCCAGCTCTTCAGCGAGCCGCAGGCAGGCTCGGACCTGGCCGGCCTGCAGACCCGGGCCGTCAAGGACGGCGACGAGTGGATCATCAACGGCCAGAAGGTCTGGACCTCGGGCGGCCAGTACGCCGACCTCGGCATGCTCTTGGCCCGCACCGATCCCGACGTCCCGAAGCACCAGGGCATCTCCTACTTCGCCTTCAACATGCTCCAGGACGGCGTCGACGTGCGCCCGCTCAAGGAGATGACGGGCCACGCGCTCTTCAACGAGGTCTTCATCACCGACGCCCGGGTGGCCGACTCCGCCCTGATCGGTGGCCTCAACAACGGATGGGCCGCCGCCAACACGACCCTCATGAACGAGCGGGCCGGCCTCGGCTCCGGTGGGGGCAACGCGGCCGGTGGCGGCCTGGCCCAACCGGGCACCGTCATGGGCATGCTGTCCCGGCGGGTGGGCGACCTGGTCGCCCCCCATCCCGGCGCGGCGGGCGGCAAGAAGAAGTCCCAGGCTCCGGGGGGCGCACTGGGCGCCATGCGGGGCGGTGCCGGCCTGCTCATCAGCCTGGCGCAATCGCGGGGGGTCAACCACGACGCCGGCATCCGCCAGGACCTGGCCCGGCTCTACACGCTCGGCGAGCTCGGCCGCTTCAACGGCCTGCGGGTCAAGGCGGCCAAGGAGCAGGGGCGCGACATCCCCGGCATGCCCAACGTGGCCAAGCTCTCCATGAGCCAGATCGTGCGGCTGACCCGCGACCTCGGCCTGCAGATCTCGGGACCGGCCGGCATGCTCCACGCCTACGACAGCGACGACAAGGCGGCGCTCAAGCACGCCACCGGCGACCCCTTCGCCGGCGGCATCACCGAGATGGCGCTCTTCGCCCAGGCGCCGCCCATCTACGGCGGGACGGACCAGGTGCAGAAGAACATCATCGGGGAACGGGTGCTGGGCCTGCCCAAGGAACCCAACAACGATCGCGTGACCCCCTTCTCCGAACTGCCCAAGAACGCCTAGCCGTCCGCGGCTGGGTCGGATTGGACCGGGGGGTCGACGGCAATGAGCGGGGAGGACCGCAGCCTGCGCGGCGCGGCCGCCATCGTCGGGGTGACCGACGACGTGTCACCGACCGGAGAGCTCGACCGCACGGGCCGCGAGCTCGAGGTCGCCATGGTGCTCGGCGCGCTCGAGGACGCCGGGCTCACGCTGGCCGATGTCGACGGCGTCTGCCACCCCGAGTCTGCGGTGGCCTTCGCCGAATACCTGGGGCTGCACCCGACCTTCGTGGAGTCGACCATGACGGGTGGATCGAGCTACGAGGTCCACGTCGAGCACGCGGCCGCCGCCATCGCGGCCGGGCTGTGCGAGGTGGTGGTGAGCGTCTACGCCTCGACGCCGCGCAGCGATCGCACGCGGAAGCGCCGGCAACCACGGCGCGGCATGGCGGGGCCCAACCCGATGGCAGGAGTGGGAGCTCCCCTTCGGGCTCCGCCTCCCGATGGGTCCGTACGCGCTGGCCGCCGCCCGCCACATGCACGAGTTCGGCACGACGTCGGAGCAGCTGGCCGCCATCGCGGTGAGCACCCGGGAGTGGGCCGCGCTGAACCCGCGGGCCCGCTACCGCGACCCGCTCACGGTCGCCGACGTTCTCGCATCGCCGCTGCAGGTGAGCCCGCTGCACCTGCTCGACTGCTGCCTCGTGACCGATGGCGCCGGGGCCTTCGTCATGACCAGCGCGGCACGGGCCCGGACACTGCGCAAGCCACCCGTCTACGTCCTCGGCGCAGCGACCTGCACCGACCACATGGGCATCACCCAGATGCCCGATCTCACCACGACGCCGGGGGCGGTCTCGGGCGCCCGCGCCTTCGCCATGGCGGGCCTCGGCCCCGCCGACGTGGACGTGCTCATGGGCTACGACAGCTTCACCATCACCGCCCTCCTCCACCTGGAGGATCTCGGCTTCTGCGCCAAGGGCGAGGGCGGGCCGTTCGCCGCCGAGGTCGGCCTCGGGCCGGGAGGCTCGCTCCCCATGAACACGAACGGCGGCGGGCTCTCCTTCACCCATCCCGGCATGTACGGCATGTTCTTGATCACCGAAGCCGTGCGCCAGCTCCGGGGCGAGGCCGACGCCCGCCAGGTCGACGGGGCCGACGTCGCCGTGGCCCACGGGTCCGGCATGTTCCTCTCCGTCCTGTCGACGGCCGTCCTCGGGACCGAGGCCACCCTGTGACCACGGCACGCCCCGTACCCACCGAACAACCCGTATCCACCGAACAACCCGTACCCACCGAGCTCGCGGTGCGGACGCGCTTCGAGCCTCCGGTCGGCGTCGAGAGCGGGCCGTTCTGGGAGGCCACCCGGCGAGGGGCGTCTCCTCGTGCAGTGGTGCACACGGTGCGACCGGGGCGTCTTCTACCCGCGGGCGTTCTGCCCCTCCTGTGCCGGCGTGGCGGGGGACGAGGGGGGTGGGCCGCTCGAGTGGCGTGAGGCGAGTGGCCGGGCGACCGTGCACGCCGCCGTCGTCGAACACCGGCCGGAGGCGGCCGGTGCGTCGTTCGCCGGCGGTACGCCCTTCTGCATCGCGCTGGTCGACCTGGAGGAGGGGGTGCGCATGATGACGAACGTCGTCGGCTGCCCACCCGAGGACGTCCACAGCGGCATGGCGGTGACCGTCAGCTGGGAGCCCACTGAGCGACGGGCGGCAGCTGGCGCTCTTCCGTCCCGCCGAGGAGGAGACATGACCGCTCCCGACGACAAGCTCGCCGCCGTGTCCCAGGGCATGCTGCACTCGTGGTGGGCGGACCGGATCCCGGATCGCCTCGCACTGATCAGCCCCCACGGGGACCGCACCTTCGCCGACCTCAACGCGCAGATCAACCGCCTGTCCCGCGCGCTGCGATCCCGAGGACTCCAGCCCGGCGACGCCATCGCGCTCATGTGCACCAACGAGCCCGCCTTCTTGGAGGTGCTCTACGCCGCCCAGCGCACCGGCCTGCGCCTCACCCCGATCAATTGGCACCTGACCGGCGAGGAGGCCGCCTACATCATTCAGAACTGCGAGGCCAAGGCTTTCGTCTGTTCGGGCACCCTGGGCGACGCGGTCGTGATCGCCGCGGCCGCCGGCGGGCCCGGGCCTCGTCAAGATCAACACGGGCGGCTACATCCCGGGCTTCGAGATGTACAACACCGTGGTGGCCGCCGAAGACGGCTCCGACATTGCGGACCCGGTCCTCGGCACCCAGATGCTCTACACGTCAGGTACCACCGGACGGCCCAAGGGCGTGCACCGCGAGACCGCCGCGGTGAGCGCACTGGCCACCCTCAACTTCTGTGGGTACGACGAGGACTACGAGACCATCTGTCGACGCCCACCTTCTGACCGGCCCGCTCTACCACGCCGCTCCACTGGCCTTCTCGGTGGCGGTCCCCCTCGTCTACGGCGTGCCACTGGTGGTCATGGACCACTGGGATCCCGCGGAGGCTCTGCGCCTGATAGAGCGGCACGGCATCACCCACACGCACATGGTCCCGACCATGTTCCACCGCCTGCTCGCGCTCCCGCCCGAGACGCGCGAGCAGCTTCGACACCTCGTCGCTCCGCTTCGTGATCCACGGGGCGGCCCCGTGCCCCGTCCCGGTCAAGCAACGCCTCATCGACTGGCTCGGTCCGGTGGTGGTCGAGTACTACGCAGCCACCGAGGGCCTGGGCACCCTCGTCGACTCCGAGACCTGGCTGGCCCACCCCGGCACCGTCGGCCGGCCCATGGTCCCGGGCCTGGTCAAGGTCGCCGACGAGGCCGGCAACGACCTCCCGCCGGGCGAAGTCGGGCTCGTCTTCCTGCAGGCGCCGGCGGCCACGAAGTTCGACTACTACGGCGACACGGAGAAGACGACCGGGGCCTTCCGCGGGGACTACTTCACGCTGGGCGACATGGGCTACATGGACGCCGAGGGGTTCCTCTACCTCACCGACCGCACCGCCAACCTCATCATTTCGGGCGGCGTGAACATCTACCCCGCCGAGGTCGACGGGGTGCTCCTGGAGCATCCGGCGGTGCACGACGTGGCCACCATCGGGGTGCCCGACGACGACTGGGGCGAGACGGTGAAAGCCGTGGTGCAGCTGGCCGAGGGCGCCGAGGGAACGGACGGGCTGGCCGCCGAGCTCATCGCCTTCTGCCGGGACCACCTGGCCCATTTCAAGTGCCCGCGAAGCGTCGACTTCGTGTCGGAGCTGCCGCGGGAGGATACTGGCAAGATCTTCAAGAGGAAGCTGCGTGACCAGTACAGGGGTGAGCAGTTCAGGACGGCATCGAAGCCGACCTGAGAAGACAGAGCTGACCAACACCAAAGGAGCTGAACAACGTGGGTATCTGTGACGGACGGGTCGTCGTCATCACCGGGGCAGGCCGTGGCATCGGGCGGGAGCACGCCCTCGAGTTCGCCAGCCAAGGCGCCAAGCTGGTCATCAACGACCTCGGCGCCGAGGTGGACGGGTCCGGCTCCTCCGATGGCCCGGCCGGGCAGGTGGTCGACGAGGTTCGCGCCATGGGCGGCGAGGCCGTCGCCAACGGCGATGACGTCTCGGATTACGAGGGCGCCGGGCGCCTGATCCAGGCCGCCATCGACACCTTCGGGACGATCGACGTCCTGGTGAACAACGCCGGCATCCTGCGCGACCGGATGCTGGTCAACATGACCATCGACGAGTGGGATGCCGTGATCAAGGTGCACCTGCGTGGCACCTTCGCGCCGACGCGCCACGCCGTGGAGTACTGGCGCAACCGGACCAAGGCAGGCGAGACGAACGACGCCCGCGTCATCAACACCACGTCGCCGTCCGGCATCTACGGCAATGTCGGCCAGACGAACTACGGAGCCGCCAAGGCCGGCATCGCCTCCTTCACCATCATCGCCGCCATGGAGCTCGAACGCTACGGCGTCACCGTGAACGCCATCGCTCCGGCCGCCCTCACCCGCATGACCGAGAACCTCGGCGGGGGCTTCACCCCGGCCGAGAAGAAGCCCGAGGAGTTCGACGCCTTCGACCCGGCCAACATCGCGCCGATCGTGGTGTGGCTCGGCAGTTCCGAGTCGGCCGGCATCACGGGCCGCGTCTTCAACGTGCAGGGGGACCACATCAGCGTGGCCGAGGGTTGGGTCGAAGGGCCCGCCGCCGACAAGGGCGACCGCTGGGACCCCTCCGAGCTCGGCAAGATCGTGCCCGACCTGGTGGCCAAGGCCGCGCCGAACGCCAACATGGCCGGGCGGCGGAAGTAGCCCCGGTGTCCGAAACGGCGGCACCGCCGGTGTCCGAGACCGCGACGGTCACCCCTCAGGTACCGGGCCGGCAGGACATGGAGGCGGCCGTCCAGGTCATCCACGACAACGCGGACCGGCTCTTCCTGTGGGACTACGAGCGGGACCGCGGGCAGCTCGTCACGCTCTACAACAAGGCCATGGGGTCGCAGTGGAACAGCGTGACGGACCTGGACTGGTCCATCGACGTCGACCCCGAGCGGCTGGTGGCCGAGCAGGACAGCCCGCTGCTGGCGGTGGCCCGGGTGGCCGGCACGCTGCCCGGCTCGCCGATCGCCACGTGGACCGAGAAGGAGTACACGCAGCTCGGGATCGAGATGTTCAAGGCGAACCTCTCGCAATTCATGCACGGCGAACAGGGCGCCATGATGACTGCGGCCAAGATCGTCGAGACGGTGCCGTGGATCGACGCCAAGTACTACGCCTCGACCCAGACCATGGACGAGGCGAGGCACACGGAGGTCTTCGCGAAGTATCTCCGCACCAAGTTGGGCGACGCGTACCCGATGAGCCCTTTCCTCAAGGAGCAGATCTGGTCGCTCCTGGAGGATGCGCGTTGGGACATCGCCTATCTCGGCATGCAGATCGTGATTGAGTCGCTGGCCCTGGCCGCCTTCGGCGACATGCTGCGGCGCACCCAGGAACCGCTGCTGACCAAGCTCCTGCGCTACGTCATGTCCGACGAGGCGCGCCACGTCGCCTTCGGGGTGCTCACACTGTCGGAGTTCTATCGCGACCTGAGCGAGCCGGAGCTGAAGGAGCGCCAGGAGTTCCTCGTCGACGCCACACTGAATTCGCGGGCCCGGGCCACAACGCCGGAGGTGTGGGAGCGCATGGGCACCACCGCCGAGGAGGTGTACCCCTTCATTGTGCAGGCCGCGCAGAAGGCGAAACTGAACCCGATGGGCGGCTTCGCCCGCGGCTTCTTCGCCAAGCTGGTGCCCAACGTGCGCAAGCTCGGCCTGCTCGATGCCAACAACGGCTACCTGCGCCAGCGCTGGGGTGAGGCGGGCCTGCTCGAGTTCGAGTTCGCCGACGACACCGGGTCGGACTATGCGTCGTACGACGCCGTGGCCCAGGACAGGGCTGCCGCGGGGAAATGAGGCCGGCTCGCTCCCTCGTTGCCAGGGTGCGGACCATCTGCCTGGCGCTCCCCGAGGCCGAGGAGCGGCCGTTCGGCGGCCACACCGCCCCGGCGTTCCGGGTGCGGGACAAGTTCTTCGTCATGACGAGCGAGGACGGCACCACCATGACGCTGAAGGCTCCACGGGGAGCGCAGCAGATTCTGGTGGCCTCCGATCCGGAGCGGTTCTTCGTCCCGAAGTACGTGGGATCCAAGGGCTGGGTCGGCGTGCGATTGGACCTCCGGGCGGCGCCGGACTGGGAGGAGATGGCCGAACTGATCGCCGAGAGCTACTGCCTCACGGCACCGAAGCGCTTGGCGGCGCTGGTCGGGCCGCCTGACTGACGCCTGACGCCTGACGCCTGACGCCTGACGGATGGTGGATCTGGCGGGTGGTGGAGCTGCCAGGTGGCTGGTGTCTGCAGCTGGCTGCGGCCGGCCGGCCGCCCCGGGTCAGTGGGCCGGGTTCAGCGCGGTCAGGGTGGTCTCCATGTTCTCGGTGTAGTGGACACCGCTCTGCGTCACGCCGACCGTCTCCCGCTCGCGCACGATGAGGCCGCTGCTGGGCACGATCCAGAAGTCGATCGGGTTGGTCCCGTGCTCGGCGCCGGCGAAGGTGAAGACCAGGCGAGCGTGCGTCACGGAGACCGATCGGCCGCCCACCACCATCGTCGACCGGCCCAGCGCCTGCCCTGTCATCTCGATCTTCTCCGCCGGGCTGACCTGCGTGCAGGTCGCCGCCCAGCGCCGGCCCGAGCGCGCTGCCGGCGGCAGCAGGTACGTCGAGGCCGGGCAATTGATGGTCGACGAGGTGGTCGAACCTGCGATCGACTCGTCTGTCACGAGTTTCGGGATCGACAGTGCCCCGTTGGGCGCGTTGCACAACGTGGTCGCCTCGGTATGTTGCGTGATCGGGACCCAACTGACGGTCGCACAGCGCCCGTCCGCGATGATCATGGAGGTGCTCGCCGGAAAGGATCGGGCGACACCCACGAGATTGAGGCTCTCGCCCCCGCTGGTCCGATACGTGTACACGCCGGGAGCGGGCAACTTGTTGCGCAGCGAAGAGAGCATCTTGCCGGACTGCTCCCGCCGGTACATGCGCAACGCCTCGCGGAGACCCACCGGGGACGCCACCGTACGGAAGACGAATGCCCACGCCGTACCGCTGGCGGCGCTGACGATCACCAATGCCAGCACCATCACCGACAAGACGCGGTGCTGCTGGACCCATTGCCAGACGAACACGTGGCGATTCTACCCCGGGCCGGCCAGACCAACCGGGGCTTCGTCGGACCTGGTCATGGGGTCAGGAGGGGTCAGGAGGGGTCCAGCGGTTCCACGACGCTCAGGCCGGGTCGGGCACCCAGTTCCCGTGGAAGCCCGCCGGGACGCGCTGTGGGAGGTGGATGACGGCCTCGGGCTCCCCGGTCACGTCCTCGGCATTGAGGATGTGCAGAGCCGAGGTATCCGTGTCGGACGAATACACCAGGAGCATCAGCCAGCCGTCCGACTCCTCGGCGCCGGCTTCGCGGGGCACGAACACCGCCTCGCCCAGGCTGGCTCCCCGCCCGAAGGAGCGCGCCACGCTCGTCCCCTTCTCGAAGTCGTGCCGGAGCAAGCTCGTCTCCGTGCCCACGATGTCGTCGGACCCGCCGACCGCCACCGCGTAGCCGTACCGGTGGGGCAGCCCGACGCGTCGCTCGTCGACGCGTGGGAACTCCTGCCCGCGGTCATCGATCCGCTCCTCCTTCACCGCGCCCCCGTGGCCGTCGAGATGCCAGCGCTCCAACGTGGGCGCCCCCTCGTTCGGTCCGAGGTGCCGGGTGCGGAACATGGACGGATGGCGCACCACGTCGACGACGACGCCGTCGCCCCCGGCTCCGTCGAAGGCGTTCATCGGGTGGAACACGTAGCAGGGATCGATGTCGTGCCAGACCACATCGGTCGACTCGCCATCACGGGCCAGCAGGCCGATGCGCGATCGATATCCCTCCTCCCAGCGGTAGGGGAACGACGCACCCGCGGCTGCGGCGTCCAGACTGAAGGTCACGGGGAGATCGAGCAGGACGATGGAGCGTTGGGTGATGGCACAGTCGTGCACGCTCACCGGCCCGCCCATGGCGACGCGACGGCTCGAGCGCACCTTCGCCTGGGCGTCCATGATCGTCACCTCGACGTCGTTGCCCCATCCGAAGAAATAGGAGACGGCGTAGAGCTCACCCGTCAGTGGGTCGCGCTTGGGGTGTGCCGTATAACCGCCCTCCAACGTACCCCCGAATTCGCAGGGGCCGATCGTCTCGAGCTCCGTGCTGAGCTCGTAGGGCCGCGCACCCGCCTCCACGATGGCGAAGGTGCGGCCAGCGTGCCCGATGACATTGGTGTTGGGCGCAAAGTCCATAGCGGCGTGCACAGGCCCGGGGCGTGGCTCCTCACCCAGCGTGCGCGCCACCTGGGCGGAACGCACCCAGCGATTCCGGTACCACTCGGCCCGGCCGTCGCGCAGCCGGACCCCGTGCACCATCCCGTCACCGGTGAACCAGTGGTAGCTGGAGGGCTCGGGGGGCGAGACGGGATTCGGCCCGTTGCGGAGGTAGCGGCCCGAGAGTGCCTCGGGGACGTGTCCCGTCACGGCCAGCCCGGTCGCCGTGACCTCCTCGAGCACGGGCGCGAAATTGCCCTCCAGGTACGGATTCGCTGTGACGGTCATGGCTGCCCCCTTCTTCCTCCGTCGGCCTCGGGCGAGAACGGCCATTCCGGCCCTTGGTTCCGACCGGCCTCCAACCTAGGCACGATCCTCCGCGTGAACAACCGGTGACGAATTCATCGACGAATTCCCCAAACCTCCCCTCCCTCCCCCCGGCGCGCTAAGGTTTCGCTCCGAGGGCACCACCATCACAAGTTTGGAAATCCCTCTAGCTCGCAAGAGCTACCGGCCATGACCCCTGCGACACGGGTCAAATCTGGCCAGGAGAGGAGTGGATTTTCAATGGCAACTGGTTCCGTGAAGTGGTTTAACGGTGAGAAGGGCTTCGGCTTCATCACCCAGGACGGTGGGGGCCCCGACGTCTTCGTGCACTTCAGCGCGATCAGCGGTACGGGCTACCGCAATCTCGAAGAAGGACAGAAGGTCGAGTTCGAGACCAACCAAGGTCCGAAGGGCCTTCAGGCCGCGAACGTGCGCGCCATCGGCTAACGCCGACCGCACCAGGATCACGACAGAACCCCGTCTCATCGCGAGGCGGGGTTCTGTCAATTCCGCAGACACCGTGACCCGCGGACGGGCGAACCGGCGTCAGCTGCTCATGTCTCAGGTGCTCACCAATAGGGCCGCTGCTGCCCCGTGGTGACGGCCAGCACCGCCTCGGCATACTCCTTCCGGCAGACGACGAGATCGGGCAGCCACGCGTCGGGATCGCCGTAGCGCAGCGGCTCGCCGTCGAGCCGGCTGGCGTGCAGCCCGCTGGCGAGGGCCACGGCCACCGGGGCGCACGAGTCCCACTCGTACTGCCCGCCCGCGTGCACGTAGACCTCTGCCGCACCGAGGATGACCGCGGCGATCTTGGCGCCGGCCGATCCCATCGGGACCATGACGCCGCCGATCGATTCGGTCACGTCGTAGGCGACATCGGGGGGGCGGCTCCGCGAGACCACCACGCGCGGCGGCTCGCCGGCGCGCAACGGCTGCAGAACCGGCGGGTCGCCGGTGCCGAGAACGAGATCGAGCGCCGGCAGCGCCACGGCCCCGACCGCGGGGACCCCGCCCACGGCCATCGCCACATGGACGGCCCAGTCGCTCCTGCCAGGCTGACGGAACTCGCGGGTGCCGTCGAGTGGATCGATGATCCAGAGGCGTCCCGTGCCCGCCACGTGCTCGAGACCCTCTTCGGACCGCACGTCGTCATCGGGGTAGCGGCGGTTGAGTTCGGCGACGAGCAGCTGGTGCGCCATGCGGTCCCCCGCCGCGCCCAGATCACGCAGGGACGGTGGATCGGCCCGCAGCTCAAGGAGCGCCCGGCCGGCGATCTCGGCCAGCTTGGCCGCGTCGCGATGCTCGGCGGCAAGGTCCTCGGCCATCCCTCCTGTCTAGACCAACCGGCGGTCGGTGGCCCATCTGGTCAACTCGTGGCGAGTCGACAGCTGGAGCTTGCGCAGGACCGACGAGACGTGGGACTCGACTGTTTTGGCCGAGATGCTGAGGTCGCGGCCCACCTCCTTGTAGGTGTAGCCGCGGGCGATCAGGCGGAGGACCTCGCGCTCTCGGGGCGACAGCTGGTCGAGCTCGGGATCGAGGCCCTGTGCCGGTGCACCGATCTGAGCGAAGGCGTCGAGAACGAAACCGGCCAGGCGCGGCGAGAAGACCGCGTCCCCGGCGGCCACGCGGTAGACCGCCTGGAGGAGCTCTGGACCCGAGATCGTCTTCGTGATGTAGCCACGGGCGCCGGCCCGGATGACGTCGATGACATCCTCCGGGGCGTCGGACACGGATAGGGCGAGGAATTGCACCTCGGGGTGATGGGGCAGGACGCCACCGAGCACCGCGTGCCCCCCTCCACCCGGGAGGTGCACATCGAGCAGGACCACATCGGGCAGCCGCTCGTTGATGAGCTCGATGGCGGCGCCGGCCTCGTCGGCCTCGCCGACCACGTCGACCGCGTCGCCGAGCTCGGCCCGGACCCCGGCCCGGAACACGGCGTGGTCCTCGACGAGGAAGATGCGGGGCCGCCCGCCCGGCTCGGTGCCCGTCACCTGTCGACCGTCACTTGACCCGCTCCCGGCGCGGCATGGAGAGCTGGACCTCGGCCCCCTCCCCCGGTGCCGAACGGACGACCGACGAGCCCCCGAAGCGCGCCACGCGGGCCCTGATGGACTGGGCGATGCCTTGCCGGTCCTCCGGCACCGCCGCAGGGTCGAAACCGTGGCCGCGGTCCCGCACGTAGAGCATGACGGTGTCCGCCTCGACCTCCGCGTAGACCGAGACCTGGTCCGCGCCGGACCACTTGGCCGCGTTCACGGTGGCTTCGCGTGCTGCATCGAGCAACGCGCGCAACGCCTCGTCCAGCTGGCAGTCCCCCACCATCACCACCTGCACGGCGATGCCGTGATCGGCCTCCACCTGTCGCTGCAGCAAGCCGACCCCCTCGGCGAGCATGGTGGCGTCCTCGCCGATCGTTCCCGGCGGCCTTCCCTCGAAGAGCCAGGCCCTCAGCTCGCGCTCCTGGCTCCGGGCGAGGCGCACCACCTGCTGCGGATCGTCCGACGCACGTTGAATGAGCGCCAGCGTCTGGAGCACCGAATCGTGGACGTGGGCCGCCATCTGGGCCCGCTCTTCGGCCAGCGCACGCGCTTGGCGCTCGGCGATGAGGTCCCGCAAGAGGCTCAGCCACCACGGACCGAAGATGACGACGCTCGCCGCAATGACCAGTGCGGCGCCACCGACGGGCCGGAGCGCGGCGACCGTGGTGTGGCCCTCGACCAGCAGGGCGATGCCGCCCGCCCCGATGAGGAGTCCTGCGACGATACGGGCGACGAGCCAGCGGCGTCCCTTGCCATCGCGGGTGTCCGCCCCGAGCAGGGGCATGACGTCATTGTCGATGAACGACTTCTCGGACTGGTCGGCGTTCCGCCAGATGAGGATGACGACGCCGACGGCCAGGAACGCCGGCCAACCGAGGAACCCGACGAACGACACGTGCAGGGAGCTGGTGATGAACTGCGTCGCGATCAACAGTGGAACGAGGATGGCGGCGATCGTCCGTATACCCCGGCGGTCGCAGACGGCGCGTGAGTAGATGTTGTCGGTCTGCCCCTCCATCGGTATCAGCAACCAGGCCAAGGGGTAGGCGAGCACCATCACGCCACTGGCCACGGCCACCAGCACGAAGCCGATGCGCACCCACATGGCGTCGATCCCCGTCGTCCGCGAGATCCCTCCACACACGCCGCCGAGCACGCGGTTGTCCGGGCTGCGGCGCAAGGCCCGCAGCTTCCGGCCGACGTGGTGATGGTGTCCGACGTCGCCCTCGGACCACGGACCCCGGCGGCGCGGGCCCTGGCCGTGGGAATGGGACCAGTGGCCCTGGCCCCAGTGCGCGGTCCTGCGGCCGCTGGCAAAGACCGCACGGGCGGGGCCCACGGGAGGAGGAGCAGCGCCCTCGGGCCTGGTGGCGTTCGCTGCGCCGTTGCCGTTGCCGTTTGTCCCGGCGCCGGGCGCGGGCGCGGGGAGAGACGGGCCTGTCAGGCGGCCACCGTCGGTGAGCGGACGCGTACCGGGTTCGGGTGCCTCTTCGATACCCCGATGATCGCGCCGCTGCAGCCCCCCCGGCTATCAGGGATATCCCTGAGGACCCGGGGATGGCCTCAGGGTCTGTCCAGGGTGTTGCCGGATTCCCGCCTGACCAGCGCAGGCTCAGGCTTGACTCATGACCTCCGCACACGATGAGACACCAGGCGCCCCAGGCGCAACAGCAGGCGCAGCCGGTACACCCGGCACGGCCGGTACCACGGCCACCGGGGAGCCGTCGGCGCTCCCCCCGAAGCAACCGCCCGGGTACGGCGAAGAGCAACGCCTCCACCGTGGCGACCGTGGCCGCATGCTGGCCGGCGTCGCCGTGGGCCTGGCCGACTACTTCGACGTCGACCCGACGATCGTTCGCATCGGCTTCGTGGCCCTCGCATTCCTGGGCGGCTTGGCCGTGCCCCTGTATCTGGCCGGCTGGCTCCTGATCCCCGACGAGGACTCGGACGTATCCGTTGCCGAAGAGCTGCTGGCTCGCGAGCGGGCCCGCGGCGCCTTCTGATCTGCGCATCCCCCGACGAGACGCCCCACCGCCCGGCCACACAGGACGAACAACTGGCACCCGAGAACAACCGGCACCCGAGAACAACCGGCACCCGAGAACAACTGGCACCCGAGAACAACTGGCACCCGAGAACAAGGAGAAGAAGACCGATGCGCTACCGCTGGGATCCGGCTTACCCGATGGGCCGCAGGGACATGCACGACTACGACGCCGCCATCCGGGCTTCCGACGACGAGCGCAACGCCGTCGCGGACAAGCTCTCGCGCCACTACGCGGAGGGCCGGCTCGATGAGGTGGAGTTCAAGCACCGCCTCGACACCGCCATGTCGGCCACGACCCGCGGCGACCTGAACGGCCTGTTCGACGACCTGCCGCGGCTCAGCAGCGAGCCCCCGCCTCCGCCGCCGCGGCACCGCAGGGTCCTGCCCTGGATCCTCGTCGTGGTCGTCGTCGCCATCGCGGCCGGTGCGTCCATCCCCTTCTTCCCCCTGTACCACGTTCCATGGCTCCTCTTCGCCATCGTCGGCTTCTTCGTGTGGCGGAGGGCCGGCGGGCACATCGGTGGACCCCACCACCTCCACCACATGCACCAGGACCGCGGGCCCGGGCACTCCAGCTCGGTCATGGACCACTGAGCCGGCGCAGTGCACCCCCACGTCCCCCTGAGCAGCGCCTCCCGCCCCACCACCTCGTCCAGCCCGAATTCCGCGACAGACGGCGACCCGGGCACGCTGCGATCACTGGAGCTCTTCGGCGGCCTCCCCGGCGCCGAGATCGAGGAGCTCGCCGCCCGTTGCGCCGTGTCCACCGCCCACCCCGGGCAGGTGGTCCAGGCGCAGGGCGTGCCCGTCCGGATGTGGCACGTCATCACTGGCGGGCACGCCGTCGTGCAGCGCGACGGCACCCCGATCGGCCTGCTCGGGCGGGGTGACTCGTGGTCGGAGCACTCCATCCTCAACGGGCTCCGCTCGTCCATCGCCGTCGTGGCGTTTTCGCCCCTCACCTTGCTTACTCTCAGCCACCGGGCCTTCTTCGAGATCCCCGACCACCATCCGGTCCTGGCCGGACGCCTGGTGGCACGGGCGGCCTCCTCCGCCGACCGTCTGGCACTCCCCGTGTACAACGCCCTGCACGACCAGGCCGACACCGAGTGCACCAGGGGACGGCGCGAGGGCCAGTACGATTGAACCGTTCCCCCTGACGCCGGCCGGTGGCAGCGTCGAACACCCCCGAGTCGAACACCCCCGAGGAGATCCCCCTAATGCGCACCCTGGCCGCATGGTGTGTCCATCACCGCCGTCTCGTCGTCCTGTTGTGGATCGTCGTCCTCGTCGTGTCCATCTTCTCGGTCTCGGCCGCCGGCACCGACTACTCGAACAACTTCAGCTTCCCGCACACCCAGTCGTTCGACGCCATCAACCTGTTGAAGTCCGTCGCGCCCTCGCACTCCGGCGACCAGGAGCAGGTGGTCTTCGGCACGTCCGGTGACGCCAAGCTGACCGACCCCGACGTCGGCCAGCGCATCAACACCATGGTGGCCAAGATCAACGCGCTCCCCCACGTGACGCAGGTCACGAGCCCGTACGACCCGAACGGGAATCTCACCAACCCGACCGGTCCCAACATCAACAAGGACCAGACGGTCGGGTTCTTCCAGGTGAACTTCGACAAGCAGACCCAGAACATCTCGAACACGGAAGCCAAGAACTTCGTCGATGCCGTCACCAAGACCTCCGGTGACGGACTGACCGTGGCCGTAACCGGGCCCCTGGCAGAACAGGCCAACAACCAGTCGTTCAGCAGCACCGGGCTCGGCGTGCTGCTGGCGCTGATCGTGCTGCTGCTCGTCTTCGGATCGATCTTCGCTGCCATCCTCCCGATCCTCTCCGCCCTCCTCGCTCTCGGCACGGCCATCGGGGTCATCGGCCTCCTGAGCCACGTGCTCGGGATGCCGTCCATCTCACCCGAGCTCACGCTCCTCATCGGACTCGGGGTGGGCGTCGACTACGCCCTCTTCATCGTGACGCGCCATCGCCAGGGCCTCGTGGCCGGACGCGACGTGGAGTCGTCCATCATCAACGCGGTCAACACCTCGGGCCGTGCCGTGCTCTTCGCCGGGATCATCGTGTGCATCGCGCTGCTCGGCATGTTCGCTCTCGGGGTCAGCTTCCTCTACGGCCTGGCGGTGGCCGCCGCCATCGGCGTGGCTCTCACCATGGTGGCGGCCCTCACCCTCCTGCCGGCGATGTTGGGGTTCATCGGGCCCAAGGTCATGAGCCGCAAGCAGAAGAGGAACCTGGTCGAGAACGGCCCCCGCATCGTCGGCGCCGACAGCAAGGGCTTCTGGCCCAACTGGGCCGACCGGGTCCAGCGTTACCCGTGGCTGTCGGCCGGCGTGGCCCTGATCATCATCGTGGGCATCGCCCTCCCCTTCTTCTCGCTGCAGCTGGGGTCGGCCGACCAGGGCACCGACCCGGCGGGGACGCCGACGCGTGTCGCCTTCGACATGCTCTCCAAGGGCTTCGGGCCGGGCTTCACCGGGCCGCTCGAGCTGGTGACCGTGGTGCCCCAGAATCCCGACCCCGCGCTGGAAAAGGTCGTGGCCGCCGTGGCCAAGCAGCCGGGCGTCATCCAGAGCACGCCCCCCACCACGCAGTACATCCCGAACAAGACGGGCGACGGCTACGTGGCGTTGACCACAGTCTTTCCGACCACCGCCCCCCAGGACGCCGCCACCACCGATCTGGTGAACCATCTACGCGACACCACCGTGCCACAAGCCGTCGGCGACTCGGGCCTGAAGGTCCTCGTCGCCGGGACCACCGCGATCTACATCGACTTCGCCAACGTGTTGAGCTCGAAACTGCCGCTGTTCATCGGACTGGTGGTGATCCTGTCGTTCCTGTTGCTGATGACGGTGTTCCGAAGCTTGGTGATCCCGCTCACCGCCGCGGTCATGAACCTGTTGTCCATCGGAGCCGCGCTCGGCATCCTGGTGGCCGTCTTCCAGTGGGGAGACGCCGGTTCGCTGATCGGGCTCCAGGGGACGAGCCCCGTCGAGGCATTCCTGCCCGTGATGCTCTTCGCCATCCTCTTCGGATTGTCGATGGACTATCAGGTCTTCCTGGTCTCTCGCATGCACGAGGAGTACATCAAGTCGGGCGGCGACAACCGCATCGCGGTACGCAATGGACTGGCCGCCACCGGCAAGACCATCACGGCCGCGGCGCTGATCATGATCCTCGTCTTCGGGTCCTTCATCCTCGGCGGCAACCGGGTCATCAAGGAGTTCGGCATCGGGCTGGCCGGCGGCATCTTCGTGGACGCTGTGCTCATCCGGATGGCCATCGTGCCATCCATCATGATGATGTTCGGCAAGGCCAATTGGTGGTTCCCCTCCTGGCTCGACCGGATCCTGCCCAAGTTGTCGGTGGACGCCGACGACCTGGACACGAGCAACATGCCGGACGACCCGGGATCGGAGCCGCAGCCCGAGCTGGCCGGCACGCTCAACTAACGGCAGCCGCGTCAGGCCCAGGACCGGTCAGGCTGGCTCCTCGTTCTGGGGCTCTGCGGCTCCGGGCCCCACAAGTACCAGGGCCCCGCTGCTACCCAGGGCCCCGCAGCTACCAGGCGTAGTCCTCGGGCGCCGTCCTGTGCCCCGGGAAGATCTCGTCCAGGCGGACCAGCACCTTGTCGTCCAGCGTCACGTCGACGGCGTGCACGGCTGACTCGAGATGCTCGGGCGTGCGCGGCCCGACGATGGGGCCGGTGACCGCCGGCCGCGTCAGCAGCCAGGCCAGTCCGACCGTGCCCGGCTCCTCACCGGCCTCGGCGCAGAGATCCTCGTACGCCTCGAGCTGGGGGCGCTTCGCTTCCAACGTCCGCTTCACGTTGTCGCCGTAGCGCCGGCTGCCCTCGCGCTCTTTGCGCACGACACCGCCGAGCAGTCCGCTGGCGAGTGGCGACCAGGGGATCACACCGAGGCCGTAGTCCTGCGCCGCCGGAAGCACCTCGAGCTCGATCTGGCGCGTCAACAGGTTGTAGTGCGACTGCTCGCTGACCAGGCCCAGGAAGTTGCGACGGGCCGCCGCCGCCTGCGCCTTGGCGATGTGCCATCCGGCGAAGTTCGACGAGCCGACGTAGAGGATCTTGCCCTGGGCCCGCAGCACCTCCATGGCCTCCCAGATTTCGTCCCAGCCGGTGCCGCGGTCGATGTGGTGCATCTGGTACAGGTCGATGTAGTCGGTCTGCAGCCGCTTCAGGCTGGCATCGCAGGCCCGCCGGATGTTGAGCGCCGACAATTTCCCCTCGTTCGGCCAATCCCCCATGTCGCCGTAGAGCTTGGTGGCCAGCACCACCTTCTCGCGCCGCCCTCCGCCTTGGGCGAACCAACGGCCGACGATCCCCTCGGTCGCGCCCCGCCCCTTGGAACGGCCGTAGACGTTGGCGGAGTCAAAAAAGTTGATCCCGGCTTCCAGAGCCGAGTCCATGATGGAGAACGAGGTGGGCTCATCCGTCTCGGGCCCGAAATTCATGGTGCCCAGGCAAATGCGGCTGACGCGGAGGCCGGTACGGCCGAGGTGGGTGAATTGCATGGGGCCGAACCTACCGGGCCGTGACCTGGGCCGCATCGTTCCCGAGAATGAGCCGATTGGCCGACTTTTTCGCCGCCCCGCTACATTGAGAATACGATTTCCCACCTGAGCGAAGGGGCATGATGGCGCAACAGATCCCGCTGGTCGACTACCTGCAACTGGGTGACGACCCGCATTTGGTGGCAAACGAGTGCACCTCGTGCGGCGCCCGCTTCTTCGACCGCCGCAATGCCTGCGCCAACTGCGAGGCCACCGAATTCAAGAAGGCCGCCATCTCCCCCACCGGCGAGGTGCGAGCGTTCACCATCGTCTCCTTCGCTGCACCCGGCATACCCGTGCCCTACGTGGCTGCCGTCGTCGACTGCGACGGCACCAGCGTGAAGGCCAATCTGATCAACGTGACACCCGATCCCGAACACGTCACGCTGGGCATGAAGGTCCGCCTCGCCACCGAGGTGATCGGCACCGACGACAACGGAACCGAGGCAGTCGGCTTCGGTTTCGAACCCCTGGGAGGTTAGGCACGATGGCATCAGCATCGGAAGAGGTGTGGGTCCTCGGGATCCACATGACCAAGTTCGGGAAGCACCCCGACCTCGACACCACCGACCTGGCTTCGCAGGCGGTCCAGGGCGCCCTGGCCGATGGCGGGGTGACCATGAAGGACATGGGCATCATCGGCGCCGGCAATCTCATGGGCGGCGCGCTGCCGATCGGGCAGGTCGTGCAGAAGCAGCTGGGTCAGACCGGGATCCCCGTCTACAACGTGTCCAACGCATGCGCCACGGGCGCCACCGCGCTGCGTGTGGCGGTCATGGCGATCAAGGCGGGCGAGACCGACATGGGCCTGGCCTTCGGCGTGGAGAAGCTCGCAGGCGCCGGGCTGCTGGCGGGCGGGAGCCGCAAGAGCGACGACAACACCTGGACGCCCTCGGGGCGCTACGGGTCGGTCGCTGCAATCGACGGCAGGATCGGGACCGACATCATGCCGGGGGTGTTCGCCCAGATCGGCATGGAGTACGGCCACCGCTACGGCGGCACCAGCTTCGAGCTCTTCGCACAGATCAGCGAGAAGAACCACTCACACTCGACCCTCAATCCGATGGCGGCGTACCAGAAGAAGATGTCGCTCGACGAGATCATGAACGACGTCATGATCGCCTACCCGAACACGCGGCCCATGTGCTCGGCCAACTGCGACGGTGCGGCGGCGGCCGTGGTGGTCTCGGGGTCGAAGCTCAAGACGCTGTCGCTGGAGCAGCAGAAGCGGGCGGTCAAGATCTCGGCGTCGATCCTCACCACCGACCCGTGGGAAGAGGCGTGCCAGATCCTCCCCAACGTCAACGACCTGACCCGCAACGCGGCGGCTCAGGCGTACGAGCAGGCGGGTGTGGGCCCCTCTGATTTGAACCTGGTGGAGCTGCACGACTGCTTCGCCACGGCCGAGCTCGTGCACTACGACAACCTCGGCTTGTGCGAGCGCGGGGGTGCGGCCGACTTCTTCAAGTCCGGTGCGACGTGGCGCGACGGCACGACACCCGTCAACGTCTCGGGTGGCCTGGAGTCCAAAGGGCACCCGATCGCCGCCACCGGCATCGCCAACGTGTGGGAGGTGGCGACACACCTGCGCGGTGAGGCGGGCGACCGGCAGATCGAGGGCGCCAAGGTCGGATTGACCCACGTCATCGGGCTGGGTTCGGCCTGTGGTGTGCACATTTTGGAGAAGTCGGCGGCGTAAGGCGGCCGAGCCCGGGCGTGACGGCGGCGGCGGCGTGACGGCGGCGGCGTGACGACGGCGTCGGCGGGGTCGCCCGTCTACGACACGATCGGAAAGGGCTACATCGCCCATCGTCAGGCTGACCCGCGCTGGGGGGCCGTGATCGAAGAGCAACTCGGGGACGGGCGCGTCGTCGTGAACGTCGGCGCCGGCACGGGAAACTACGAGCCCGTGAACCGGGCTGTCATCGCAGTCGAACCGTCGGGCGTCATGGTCGAGCAGCGCGCATCGGGTGCGGCGCCTGCCGTCCGGGCCAGCGGCTCTGCGCTTCCGCTTCCTTCGGACTGTGCGGACGTGGCGATGGCAATCCTCACGGTGCACCACTGGGGCGACTGGGAAGCCGGCCTGGCCGAGCTCCGTCGGGTGGCGCCCAGACGGATCGTCCTCACCATGGACTTCGAACTGCACTCGCGCTTCTGGTTTCTCGAGGACTACGTGCCCGAGGTGGGCGATTACACCCGCCGCCAGGAACCCGGGCACGAGGCCGTGGTCGCTGCACTCGGCGGAGGTTCGTCGATCCCGCTCCTGGTCCCCCGGGACATGGAGGACGGAGTGCTTGGTGCCTATTGGTGCCGACCCGAGGCGTACCTCGAGCCGGCGGTACGAGCCAATTGCTCGGGGCTGGCGCTGGCCGACCCCGCCGTCGTCGCCCGAGGCGTCGCTGCGCTCGAGGCGGACCTGTCCAATGGCGCATGGCAGCAACGACATGCCGACCTGGCCGAGCTGCGGGAGGTCGACCTGGGGTACCGGTTGGTCGTGTCCGACGAGAACTGAAGAGCACTGAGCCGGCAACTCCCGGAGGGAGGGACCCCCTCTCGCGACATGGCGCCTCCGTCCCGAATGTACAGGGGCAGGTCGTCCATCCGGTCAGTACTGCAGGGTCCCACTGAATCGGCTCGAAAAGCCTAGAGAGTCGGGTTACGTCAAACCCAGGCGATCCGGACTGATGTTCATAGTCCGAAGGTGTGAAAAGAACTCCGAATCGGCAAGGGACTTCGCCTCTTCTTCTGTCGGATTACTCGGGCTGCAGGCGGACAGGATCCGTGGAAGGGTGGTGGCATTGGTTCTGAGATCTGCAGATGGAGGTAAACGTGCCCGAAAGCAAGACTCCGCCGACCTCGCTATCGCTAATTGTCTTGGAAGGCGATTCCGACGCTCAAGCTGAAATCAGGGAAGCTGGCATAAAGGAGGCGTTGAAAGGTCTCTTCGTCGGCAAGAAGGACGTGCCGCTTGAAAAGGTCGAAGCCGAATTGGAGCGAGTGCAAACTGAGCTCGACGAACTTCTCTCAAAGATCAACAAAGACGAGCGGCACGGATTTCGCCTATCCGAAGTGGAGTTTTCACTCTCGATCTCAGCTGAGGGGAGCATCGGCGTTGTCACCGCTGGCGCCGAGGTGGGTATTTCGCTGACCTTCTCCAAGTCCTAGGTCCGCTGGATTACAACGCTGTAGACCTTGTTGCTGTTGTTGTTGCTGTTGTTGCTGTTGTTGAGTACTGACCACATACAGGTCTCGCCAGTGTGTTCTTGCTGGTCACGGGACGTCCAGGGAGCCTCGAACCGCCCTAGCTGCCTTTCGAGACTAACCGTCCAAGCTCCGTTCAGGCAGACCATTACAATGGGGAACGATGCTTGATTCGAATGAGCGCGAGGCGCTGACCTACTCACTTAACGTGTGGCTCGAGCATCACCCTGAGCCAGATGTCCCGGTTTTCCGGATCGCGGGTGACGGCGAATTGACTCCGCGTGAAGTTGTCGAGGCTGTGAACAATCGATCAGAGATCGGGAACGGCATCCTCGATATTCTTGAGTTTAGCGTTAGGCGCTCGTCGATCGACGAAGTGACGTCGAGCTTCGAGCACGGACAACTCGTCAACTAAGTCGCCTGGGAAGCCTCGTATGGGCGATGCCGCGTATCTGCGCCCAAACAACCCTGGAGATCCACCGGCAGGAGATCTTCACGCTTGGTGCGTGGAACTCGAGCAACGGCTGCTCGTATCAGGCCATTCGACCACGGTTGCAATCGACGACACCGACCCGTGCGATTATGCGGGCTCTTCAGCTGCCCTCGGGTCTCATTGCGATGCGGTGTTCTTCTTCGGTCACGGAACGTCCGATCAGCTAATAGGGACGAATGGCCAAGCCGCAGTTGACAGAACGAATATCGCCAACGCTTCGGGAAAGGCCATCATTGCGGTCGCATGTCTAGCGGGTAGATCCTTAGGCCCGGATGCGATAGGTGCTGGAGTGGAGGTGTTTCTCGGATGGAACGCCAAACTCTTGTGGCTGGGGTCTCCGGTAGGCCAGTTGGGACCTTTCGGATTAGCCATCGTAAGCAGTCTTGAGATCTTGGGTCAGGGCGCGCGCTTAGAGGAGGTCAAAGAACGGCTTCGAGACGAACTCGATGCAGTCGCCGAGTACTACCGGACCGGCCTCGGTTCAGGCGGTGCAAATTCGCTACTCGCGTACTACGGAGCCGCTGCAGCAGCGGGCCAGGTCGCCTTGTGTGGGAACGAGAAGCAAGCGCCTCTCTAACACCTGAGCTCTGAAGCGATCGGGTCGGGGCCGGAGTTGGCGCATCTCGCTTGGTTCGGTGCATCTCGCATGGTTGGCGTATCTCGTTGTGGCGAACGGCCCACGCCCGACGAACTGGGGCGCGTCCGATTCAGCTTCGACGGGCTGAACCGAAAATGAACCACCGCGTCGCCTGGATATCAGCCATCCAGCTCTCTGCCTCGATGAGCGACTGCAGCTCACCTGGCTCGTACATCACACTGACGACCCGGTGCTCGGATCCGTCCGACAGGCGGCGCACGTGCAGGTCGGTGTCGTACTTGAGGACGAATGGATCCCTCGCCGTCGTCGCTCCTTGCGGATCGTCTCGATTGTCAATGAGGAACGCACGTCCGTTGGGAGTGAGGCATGAGCGAAGGAGCGACCAGAACTCGCCGAATCGGGCCCTTGGCACGTGCGAGAGCCAGAAGGAGAAGAACACCACGTCATAGCGGCAGTCGGCTTGCCAATCGAAGAGATCCGCCACGACATAGTGCACGTCGGAACGTCCTACCCGCTCCCGGTTGAGCGCGAGGGCCTCGGGCGAGCTGTCCACAACCATGAGGCTGTCGGCCGAACGAGCGAGGCGCTCGGTCCACCAACCCGTACCTCCCGCCAGTTCCAAGACCGAGCCCGTGGGTCCAAAACGACTGAGGGCGTCGTCGATGACCGCCACCTGGCGACGCCATTCGAGCTGCTCTTCCTCGCCCCGGTCGAACCGGCCCCGTCGCTGCCACCATTCGTCGTACTCAGGCGCTCGGGCACGATAGTACGACCGTTGCTCTGCGAGGAGGCCCTCGTCGTCCACGTCGGCAGTTTCGCACTCCGAGCACGTGCATCACAGGCTGGCCAGTGTCACCCCGGGCCGCCAGACGGGGACAGCCCTCATGGATCTCCTTCCGGCGTTGGCGGGCACCACTCACTCGGAATGTCCACGGATCGTCGACGAACATTTCCTACGAACCTCATTCGCCTCCAGCCAGCGAGAAGCGGGCTCGACGCCGACCGGGGAGCCCCGAGACCACCCGCGGCTGGAACCTCTCCGCGCGGGCCGGCGGGGCTCGCCACGGCGTGCAGGCTCGCACAGTCCGGCGCGGCAGATCGCCGGTTCGAGGGGCCACATTTTCGGGCTACGAGATTCGGCTTCTTGCGATAACGAATCCTTGGGACGTGGTTTCGTGCTCAAGTTCGGGTGCTCTGAGCACCGTGGTGTGGATTTTGAAACCTGCGTCCCCCAGACAACCGGCGACACCTTGCATGCTGTGCCGGTAGCTGGTGAGCGGCAGGCGTGTTCCTTGTGCATCTGCTCGTTGTACCGGCTCACCCTCCGCCTGAAACGCAAGGAGCAGGTAACCCCCCGGCATCAAGACCCTTGCCAGCTCTCCGAACGCCTCGGCAAGTCGATCCTCCGGCGTGTAGATAATGGAGTACCAGCACACAGCACCGGCCAGCACACCGGTTTCGATCGGGAGTTCATTGAGTTGACCCTCTTCAAAACTGATGTGCGGATGTGCGGCCCGGGCGACCGCGAGCATCGCCTGGGACACGTCCACGCCGACAACGTCGAGGCCATGTTCCGCCATCAAAGCTGCTGCTCGGCCTGGCCCGCAACCAACGTCGGCGACGCGAATGACCGCTTGTCTCTTGATCAGCTCGATGAAGGCCAGGAGCAGGGATCGGTCGATCGGACCTTCGGTCGCCGAGTTGATCTCCGTGCCGACGAACTGGACATACCTTGCCGATGATCTGTCGTAGACCGCCCGGGCGGTCGCTACATGATCCTCGTCGGACATGTTCGAAGGCTACGTCTTCGTCCTCTCGGGCAACACTCCTGAGTGACGGTTGCTGCACCGCCCCGGTGCGCCGGGTTCGGAGCCGTCCGGCACGCGTGGGACAGGTCCTCGAATACTTCGTCTCGGACGATCCAGCGATGACCGATCCCCTTGGATGGGATGACCCTTGGCCGGCCGATTGAGGAGTAGCCACCCCTAGAGCGCCGGCGTGCGCCCCGTCCGCCGGGTCGGCGCACGGTTCGTCGATGCCTTCCTTCCCGGAGTCGTGCGTATCGTAACTGTGGTGCGATGCCGCCTCGCACCAGCAAAGGAGATGATCCGCCGTGTCCAAGAAAGAGATTGACGACTATCTCGACTCCCTCGACGAACCAAAACGGGGCACCTTGAGTAGCCTCCGTCGTTCGATCCTCAAGGTCATCCCAGAGGCAGAGCAGTGCATCTCGTACGGACTGCCGGCCTTTCGAGTGCAGGGCAAGGTCGTTGCAGGATTCGGAGCCTTCAAGAACCACTTGAGCTACCTACCCCACAGCGGATCGGTCTTTCCTGAACTCGGCACGGAGGTCGCCGACTACCAGACGTCGACGGGGGCCCTCCAGTTCCCAGTTGATGAACCGCTGCCGGAGGGGCTCGTCCAGAAGTTGGTGACGATCAGACTCGAGCAGGCTTTCGGACCGTCCTCGCGTTGACGCGCGATCTCCTGGGTCCATGGGTGTCCCCTGCCCCCGTCCCTGTACACCAGCCTCGTGCTCTCGAAATCGGCATAATTGAGTTGTGAGTACCACCCTCGTTGTGGATCGCTCCTTGATCTACCCGAACCACATCCCTGAGCTCTTTGCGTTGCGCAACCGCCTCGTGACCCTGACAAGCGAGCAACTCGGGTCCGAACTCGGGACGGTAATCGCCTACTCCGAGGTGGCTCGTGTCACATCCGTGGAGGACGCGTCGTTCGATGGTCCTGATTTCGTGTACGGATCCAACCTGCAACATGCCCTCGTCCTGTCCCGAGAGGCCAAGGGTCGGGCACCGGACACCGGAGGGATCATCGTTGTGACATACAGCGGGCCGAGCGCGCACCACGTGGCGGGAAGGCCGATCTTCATGGAACCACCGCTCCCAGAAAGCCTGGAGGCGCCCAGAGTGAGTTCCAGACGTGCTCGGCCGAGGGGATCCGAGTCGACGTGCTCATGATCGCCCTCCATGCCGAAGGTGGGCGGAGTATTGCCCTCCAGACCTGTTTCAGGCCGATGGCCGAGGCCGCGGGCGGCATCGCCGCAATGGTCCTTCCAGACAATCCGCTGGAACCAATCATCCAGCGGATTCTGCAGACGAACGGGAGGTGACCGCTGCCCGGCCCGTGTCGCCGGGATGGCCGGATGGTCGGATGGTCGGATGGTCGGATGGTCGGATGGTCGGATGGTCGGATGGTCGGATGGTCGGATGGTCGGATGGTCGGATGGTCGGATGGTCGGATGGTCGGATGGTCGGATATGGTCGGATGGTCGGATGGTCGGATGGTCGGATGGTCGGATGGTCGGATGGTCGGATGGTCGGATGGTCGGATGGTCGGATGGTCGGAGACCATGAATGCAACACCTGATTCTGGGACGAGTCGACCTGCATGCGCTCGGCCAGAAGTGGGTTTACCTTGACCGAGGCGACACCAACACGGTGGCATTCGCCACGGCAACGTCCAGTTGGACGTTCACCTGGCTGTGCCTGTGGAAGCTCACCTCGCACGTCATTCCAGCGTCCCTCCAGACCAAACGGGTGTGGCCTTCCACGATCCGGATATTCGTCGGAGAGTTCGATACATCTGCGCATTGATACAACCTGCCAAGGCCTCCATGCACTCTGGTCAGGCTGGAGGGATTCAGGGGTGAGCAATAGGACGGGACTGGCGCCACATCCTTTCCACGACGGTTCGTCATGACCTGTTGCATATCGGTTCCGGACATGAACACAAAATGGCCGAGTGGTCCACCGCTGATTGATGTCTCTGGGACACCCTCTCCGCTGCTCTGCTCATGAGACACGCCAACGTATCCGGGTGCCACCTAAAAATTGGACTGGCTGAGCTCGAAGAGGCTCCCGCTGACTTCGATTCCCGCCGGTCCGCAGGACCCTTCACCCAAAGCTCCGTAGCGCCAGGACACTGCGTCGCAGCCGACGTGAGTGATACTGGTATCGGATCGGGCAGCAATCCGGGGCACGGCACCGGCCTCTTGAGACGATCAGCAAACCGCTGACACTCGCCTCGCTGTTGCCTTGTCGTTGGGACAAGCGGCACATCGTCGACCATCTCTGCTCTCGGTCCGGACGCGGTTGAAGCGAGCTCGGGACTCTGTGCCTGCGCCATTCTTGGCGGCATCAAGGAGGTCAGTAGTGAGGCCAGAATGAGGAGGCATACCAATCCGGGCCGGTGAAAGCAGAAACCGCGACTCAGCCAGGCGGGTCGCAACGGGTCAGTCAATCCTCTTCATAGAAACAGTTGACAGTCAGCCACCAACCGCACGATCACTCTGCGTCACCAGAGGACCCATTCTCTCATTTGTGGGGGACCCTCAGACCGGGCTCGAAATGATCGACCGCGGGCCCAGACCGGTCGCCATGGGCGACGGACGCCCAATACGCTGCACTCGACGCCAGGTACCAAGAACACGTCGTTCGGCAATAGAGGAGATCAACGGATGGCAGCAACGCTGAAGTTGACCCATAAATCAATCGGTGCGGAGGTCCGCCGTGGTGCGTACGACGTCGTGGTGGACGGTGAGCGGGTCGGATCGGTCGAAATGAACCACACGATCGAGATACCAGCCGAGCCTGGACGTCATACCCTGCAGGTCCGCAACGGTCGACAAACGAGCAGCACTGAAACTTTCGACGCTGCCGAGGGCGAGATCGTCGCGTTTCGATGCACCGGAAAGAGGTTCTTGCCGATCTTTCTGGCATCATTCATCGTTCCCAGACTGGCACTGAAGCTCGTTCGGGATTGAGCGGCGGCGTCGTGGCACTCACCGGCACGGGCTTCGTGATTGCAGGTGCGCAGGGGTGCGGCGACTTCGAGCTCGGGGTGCACCGAAGCCCGGGCGCGCCAAAGCGCCGGGACGCTTGACTTTTCGAGGTGCCGGCCATGCATCGGCCGGGGTGCTGCAGGGGCGGGCTGGGCCAGGCGGGGGCCGCCCCCTCAAGGCGCGGTCGGGGGCGGGCGCTGGCGGTTGTCGGAGTGGGTCGCGGGGTTGGGTTCTGTTTGGTTGCGCAGCCGGTTGTGGAACCCGCAGAGCAGGCGGCCGTTGTCCTGGGTGGTCAGGCCGCCCGAGGCGTAGGTCTGAACGTGGTCGACCTGGCAGCTCTCGGCGGGTTCATAACAGTGCGGGTGGGTGCACATGCGGTCGCGCAGTTCGATGGCCCTCCTGGTCCCCCCGGTGAAGAGGCGGGACCGCACGCTGACGTCGACCCGGTTGCCCAGTGTGAAAAGGGCCCGCTCGAAGTAGGCCGAGTCCATCCAGGGCTCGAGCGCCGACGGTGCGAGCACGGTGCCATTTTCGAGCTCACAGATGCGTCCGTGCAGCGTCTCGTAGCCGACGAAGACCGAAAACAGCGGGGCGGGGCGGATGCCTTCGGCCGGGGCGCTGGCGCTGCGCGTCGCCATTTCCACCAGGGCGTCGGCCCGGCGCTGGGCCGAGGTGCGGGCCAGCTCGTCGATCCGCGCGGTGCGCCCGAGCAGCTCTTTGGCCTGGGCACAGTCGGCCTCGAAGAGCTGGTGCTCCAAGCGGTTGAGCTCGTTCGCCACGATGGCACCCGAGACCGGGTCGAGGGTCATCTGGCCCAGCCACATGCCGCGCAGGCTCGACTCCAAAAAGACGTTGCGGGCGGCCTTGCGCTCCTCCTCGGAGGCGTCGGCCCCGTCGGGGTCGGCCAGCTGGGTCCAGTACTCGAGGACCCGGGAGAAGTCCTCGAAACCCATCTCTTTGGCCTGGGCCACCAACATGGCCTCGTCACGGGCCATGGAGGCCTCGGTGCGATGACGACGGGCCGAGGCGATGGCACAGGCGACGTCCTCCCCGATGGCACCCTCACGCCAGGCCCCCGCCACCTCTGGCAGGTGACGCAGGCTGCGCCCCAGGCGCACCCTGCGCTTGGCGACCCGACGCGGCACCCGACACCGGCTCGAGATCCACGAGGCTGGCGTCTTGGCACCATCGGCCGCCCACTCCTCGGCCACCTCGAAGGCCGCCGTGGCCTCGGTCACAAAAGAGTCCAGGCGCGCCTGCATCCCGTAGAGGCGCTCCATCGAGGCGCTGTCGCCGTAGTTGGCCGCCCCCGATTCGACCAATGCATCGAGTGCCTCGCCGAAGTTCTCCAACTCCATCTCCTGATGGAAACACGCGGCTGTGACACCCGAGCCCCAGACGAAACCGGCGAAATTGCCGTTATTTCCTTAGAAATCTGCGACATCTGGCCCGTCGGGAAGACCGTTCAGCGGGAGTGTCAACAACGACAAAGGCGCGGTGCCAGGGGTGTGCTGCGACGGGCTCCGGTGCACATGGGATGCAAGCGGTGACGTGCGCCGCGTGGAGGCGGCGTCGACGCGTGGGGGTGGAGCGTGGTTACGGGCCGCCGGCCAGCAGGGGCACCGGCCGGGCCAGACTCCAGCTGAAGGTGTCCTCGATATCGGCCAACGCCAGAGGCGCGGCCAGGTCTGCGACGGTCGGTCCGACGCGGTCGGCCACGGTCTGGAGCATGGCCCCGTCGAAACCCCAGAGGTCGCAGGCATTGGCGCCGAGCATGCGGCGGATGTCCTCTTCGGGCATGCCGCCGAAGATGTAACGCAGCGTCTCGCGGTGGACCGGTGCGGCGCCCTCCAGGTGCGGGTAGTCCGCTCCCCACATGAGCTTCTCGATACCGATCTCGTGGCGCATCTCGGCCTCGTAGCGCTTCATGAGCGAGCCGCCCATCCAGACGTGCTTCTCGAAGTAGTCCCGGGGGCGCATGTTGAGGTAGGAGCGGACAGGGGCGCCGCCGTGGGTGTCGAAGAACGACTCCATGTCACGGATGAGCGAAGGCAACCACTGCACGCCGTTCTCGGTTACGACCACCTTGAGGTCGGGATGGCGGTCGAAGACGCCGCCGAAGATCATGAACCAAAGCGGCCGGCGGGTGAAGACGAACACCTCGTAGAGGCCGAGCATGCCGCCGTGGTCGGCGTCGTAGAGGAACTTGGTGTCGGTGGCCGAGCCGGAGGCGCCGGTGTGCAGGTTCACCACCATGCCGTGCTCCTCGCACGCACTCCAGAAGGGCTCGTAGTAGTCGTCGGCGTAACCGGGCAGCCTGGAGGTGACCGACATGGCCGGGAGCATGACCCCGCCGAAGATGCCGTTGGCGCGCGCCCAGGCCACCTCCTGGACGGCGCGGTCCATGTCATGGAAGTCGATCGGCATGCAGCCGGCACGGCGTCCCGGCGCGGCGGCGCAGAAGTCGGCGAGCCAGCGGAGATAGCCGTGCAGCGCCGGCCACACCACGTCCAAGCTCTTGTCGGTCGTCGCGCCGAGGTACATGGCCGGAGAGAGTCCGCCCGCCAGTATCGGTCCCGGCAGTGTGACCTCGGCATGGATCCCCTGCTCCTCGAGCACGGCGAGACGGCGCCCGTCGCCATCACCCGGCACGACCCAGTCGGTGCCGTAGTGCGCCAGCCAGCTTTCGGCGGCCGCGATGTCGACGCCCATGCCGGCGAGGCGCCGTGCCGCCGTGGCACGGACCGGATCGGACTCGTCGACCTCACCCGGATCGAAGCCGCCGAACATGGAGATGGCGAGGTTCGACATGTCGCCGAAGGCGGCCACCGCCTCACGGGAGCCCGGATCCACATAGGACAGGAAATGGTCGAGGCTGTCCGGTGAGGCGTGCGTGTCGGCCGACAGGACCACGTAGTTCCGCCCCTGCGCGACCGTGGTTGCTCCCTCGCTCATGCAACGCCCTCCCCGAACACCGTGACACCGGACATCGGATGCGGACGTCCTGGTCAGTGACCTTCACACTACTGCCGGTGCCAGCGGGTAGGGGTCGGGCGGTGACAGCGGTAGTTTTTGCGAGCGCAATGCACACCTCTTCCACGCTCATTCTGGTCCTGGCCGTGTTCGCCGCCAGCCTGGTCGAGATGGTCGAAGCCCTGACCATCGTCGTGGCCGCCGGCGTGAGCCGGGGCTGGCGCTCGGCGCTGGAGGGCGCCGCGGCGGCGATCGTCGTGCTGGGGGTCCTCGTGCTCGTCGTGGGTGTCCCGCTCATTCGCTACATCCCCCTCGACGCGCTGCGGGTGGTGGTGGGCGCGCTGCTCCTGGTGCTCGGCCTGTCGTGGTTGCGCAAGGCGATTCTCCGGGCGAGCGGCCACAAGGACCCGCATGACGAGGACAAGATCTTCGCCGCCACACTGACCGAGCTCAGCTCGGACGACGAGCCGGTGCGGGCGAAAGGCCGAGACGGGTTGGGCTTCGCCGTCGCCTTCAAAGGTGTCTTCCTCGAGGGCACCGAGGTCGTGCTCATCGTGGTCAGCCTGGGTGCCGCCCAGGACCGCCTCGGCCTGGCCGCGGCGGCCGCGGCCGTTGCCGCCGTGTTGGTGGCGCTGGTCGGCCTGCTGGTGGCCCGCCAGCTGAGCGAGGTCCCCGAGAACACGATCAAGACGGTCGTCGGTGTGATGTTGACCAGTTTCGGTCTGTTCTGGGTCGGCGAGGGGGCGGGCGTGCGCTGGCCGGGCGACGACCTGGCCATCCCCGTCCTGGTCGGGTTCTTCGTCGTCGTCTTCTTCGCTCTCACCGCATTCATGCGCACGCAGCTCCCCGCGCCCGCCACCGAGAAGGCTGCGCAGTGAACCAGAAGGCTGCGCAGTGAAGACGATCGCCGGCGCCGTCCGCGCCTTCGGTCAGTTCTGGTGGGACTTCCTCGTCGGCGACACGCCCGAGGTGGCGCTGGCCGTGGGTGTCATTGTGGGGCTGGCTTTCCTGCTGGACGGCCAACGCGTCGTGGGGGCCATCCTGTTGCCGTTGGTGGCCACGGCGTTCTTGTTCGTCAGCACGTATCGAGGGCGCCGCCGGACACCTCGCTCCTAGCCGCTCCTCGTCGTCGCTCCTCGTCGTCGCGGGCCGACCGCCGGCACGGTGATCGTGGTGGTGGTGCCGCGAGGATGGAACGTGGTGGTGGCACCCTTTTGGCGTCGGCTCCGCGCTGCCAAGCTCCTTCACAGAGAAGGCCCTTGGCGAAAGGAGCATCACACAATGAGACACAAGAGGGATCCTGGGCGTGGTCGCCATGACCGCCGACCTACGGGTCCTCCCCCTACCACCCCTACCAACCGGGCTGCGGCGTCACCGTCGTGGTGAGCGAGGCGGACGGCCCGCTTTCGTGCACGGGAGCGGAGACTGACCAAACCGCCGACTGGCCCGCATTCACCACCGAGGCTCCCCCAGTTGCCGGTCCGGGCGTAAGCGGCCAACTCCTCGGCGCGGTCTACCGGACGGACCTGGGTGCATACCAGGTGACCTACGCCGGACACCCGCTCTACCTCTTCGACCCGGGTCCGAACTCCTTCTTCGGGGCCAACTCCTACGAGACGGTGCAGCCGCTCCCTCCGTGGAACACGCCGTGGTTCCTCCTGAGCCCCTGGGGCACCCCGGCCACGGGGCCGGTCTCCCTGGCCACCGAGTCACCCCAGACCGGGACGACCTACAGCACGAACGAGCTGACCTCGGAGCTCCTGCCGAACGCCGTCCCGGGTGGGATCAACGTCTCCGTGTACACGTTCAGCGGCGACCCATGGGTGAGCCACTGCTACGACGCATGTGCACGGGACTTCATCCCGGTCTACACGGTCGGAAAGCCGACGCTCGGTGCGGGCGTGAATCCAGGCGCCGTGGGCGTCGTCTGGCGGGGCCGACGGGACTCAACAGGTGACCTATCACGGGCACCCGCTCTACTACTTCAGCCAGGAGCAGCCGTTGGTCGGGACCTCGGGACCGATCCAGACCGGTACGACGGGCAACGGGAACGGCGTCAACGCATTCGGCGGGACGTTCAACCTGATCAGCCCCTGATCGCACCCTGATCGTCCACCGCAGTTCCCGATCGGGCGCTGCAGTTGACTCCATAGCAACGACCCCGCCGGGCCTGGCGGGGTCGTTGCGCGTCCACGTTCACCGGGAACGCGCCGGGAGCACGCATGCGGTCCCGGCGCCGCTCGCTGTCGTCGAAACGGTGCGGCCCTTCCGCTTCGGCTACCGGATCACGACGAGCCGGGAACGGATCGGGGTGCAGCGTCGGGACCCTCCAGGGTGCGCTCGGGCAACAGCAGAACCGCTCCGACGAAGAAACAGACGGCCCCGACGAACGTACCCAGGTTCGTCAGGGCCAGGCTCAGGAGCTGCCCGCTCGACGTGACGTAGGAAGCCACCGCCGAAACGCCGAAGGCTATGGAGCCCACGAGGTTCAGCATGGTGATCCACCACGAGATGACGGCCGGGCGCCACGCGAACGGCCCGTGGCACTCCTCGACCCACGCCAGCCAGCTGGAGACCAGGAAGCAGATGGAGCCCAGCGCATCGGGGCGCCAGATCGGGTGGTGCTCCGGCGAGGCTCCCAGTCCTACGAGGAGCGCACTCAGGGTGGTCCGGTTGAACCACACGGTCCCGATGAGCTGGATGCCCGCCGCCCACCAGTCGATGCGGCGGTGGCGGATCCGCAACAACGAGGCGAGCCCGTTGCGATGCGGTTCTGCGAGGTCTGTCGGGCTGGACGCGACCTCCATGTACTGCAAGAAGGAGGCGGTCGTGAAGAAGATGGAGCCGACGAAGTAGGTGATGTTGTCCGGGGTGGCTCCGACAGTGGTGGCGTAGAGCGGGAACGAACCCAGCGCGAAGCAGACGGAGCCCACGGCGAACAACACGCCCATCCACCAGTCCATGGCGAAGGGTGCCCACCACGTCGAGCCACCCGGGGCGCGGCCCGCGTGCTTGCGGTGCCACCGTGAATCCCAGAGCTGGTGCGATCCGTCGGGGAGCCGGAACTCCTCCAGAGTCACGAAGGGTCCGAAGCCGCGGCTCGCCACCCGCCGCCACCCGCTCGGGACCTCGACGTAGGCGACGGCCATTGCGGGTCACGATAGGGCGGCGGGCCCCGGCGCCCCGGAAGCCGCCCGCGGGGTCGGATCGTGCCGACGCCGGCCGATCGGGCATCATGTGGGCTCGCCGACAGGCCACGTGGGTCAACGGAGAGGAGCACGCATGGGGAGCGAGACGCGCGGTGTGGTCGCCAGGGAAAAGGGCGCGCCCGTGACCCTCGAGACGATCCTGGTGCCCGACCCCGGGCCGGGCGAAGCCGTCGTCGCAGTGAAAGCGTGCGGCGTGTGCCACACCGACCTGCACTACCGCGAGGGTGGGATCAACGACGACTTCCCCTTTCTCCTGGGCCACGAGGCCGCCGGCGTCGTCGAATCGATCGGTTCCGGCGTGACCGACCTGGTGCCGGGTGACTTCGTCGTCCTCAACTGGCGGGCGGTGTGCGGGGAGTGCCGGGCCTGCCGGCGCGGCCGGCCCTGGTACTGCTTCGCGACCCACAACGCAACGCAGAAGATGACACTGGCCGACGGGACACCGCTCTCCCCCGCTCTCGGCATCGGCGCCTTCGCCGAGCGGACGCTGGTGGCGGCCGGCCAGTGCACCAAGGTCGACCCGGCCGCCCGGCCGGAGGCGGTCGGGCTGCTCGGCTGCGGCGTCATGGCCGGCATCGGCGCCGCCATGTACACGGGTGAGGTCGGCCTCGGCGACTCGGTGGCCGTCTTCGGCTGCGGCGGCGTCGGGTGTGCCGCTATCGCCGGTTCGAAGCTGGCCGGGGCGGCCGTCGTCATCGCGGTCGACCTGGACCCGGGAAAGCTCGAACTGGCCACCGAGTTCGGCGCCACCCACACCGTCAACGCCGGCGCCGGCGATCCGGTCGAGGCGATCAAGGGCCTCACCGGCGGCAACGGGGCCGACGTGTGCATCGAGGCGGTGGGCCACCCCAAGGTGATGGAGCAGGCCTTCCTGGCCCGGGACCTGGCGGGGACGCTGGTCCAGGTGGGCGTGCCGACCCCCGACATGCGCATCGACCTTCCGATGATCGAGTTCTTCGGGCGTGGAGGCGCGCTGAAGCCGAGCTGGTACGGCGACTGCCTCCCCTCACGTGATTTCCCGATGCTGGTCGACCTGTATCTCGCCGGGCGGCTCGACCTCGACCGCTTCGTCAGCGAGACGATCGGCATCGGTCAGGTCGAGGAGGCCTTCGCGCGCATGCAGCGCGGCGAGGTACTGCGCTCCGTCGTCGTGCTGTAGTCCCGGGCCCCCGGCGCTCAGCGCTCCTTGTCGGCCTCGTCCCCGTCGAAGAGCTCGTGCCAGCTCTTCTCCCCCAACTCCACGCCGAACTTCTCCGCCGCCGTCTGAATGCGCCGCCAGGCCTCGTCGCGCTCCCTGTCCGTCACACCCTCGACCTGGTCGAAGCGCGCCACAGCGTTGCGGACGTGCGTGGCATCGACCAGGGGCTCCTTGCGCTCCCTGGGGAACGCGAACTCCTTGTCGTCAAGCTTGTTCTTCTCGGCCGTGCTCAAACCGGCCGTTTCCTCTTGTTTCTCCGTGGCCATCGGCACCTCCTCGCAGACGGGGATCCGGCACCACCGTATTCGGCGCCGAGCGGGATCGTGCTATTCCTGAGGCGTGTCCCTCCCTCTCGCCCCATTCGGACCGCGGGCCGGGCGCCGCGGCATGGTGGCGGCCGCCGACCAGCTGGCGGCGTCGGCTGGTCTCTGGATGCTGGCGCAGGGCGGCTCCGCCGCCGACGCCGCCGTCGCCACGGGGACTGCGATGGCCGTCGTCGGGCCGCACCTGTGTGGGCTCGGCGGTGACGTGCTGGCGATGGTCGCGCCACCGGGATCGCGGCCCGAGGCGCTCCTCTCCGTCGGCCGGGCCGGTGCCGCATCCGACCCGGACCGGCTGCGCCGCGACGGAATGACGACGATGCCGGTGCGGGGCGACATCCGCAGCGTGCAGGTCCCGGGCGCCGTCGACGGCTGGCTCGCCTTGCACGCCCGCTACGGGCGGCTGCCCCTCGACGACGTCCTCGGCCCCGCCATCGAACTGGCCGAGGAGGGCTTCCCGGCGTCCATCCTGCTGGCGCTGGCCAGCCACCTCGTGCACGGCCTCCCCGGTGCCGCCGAGCTCTGCCCGGACGGCCCTCTGACCGTCGGGCAGAGCGTGCGTCTCCCCGGCATCGCCCGAACTCTGCGCGCCATCACCCGCAACGGGCGCGACGGCTTCTACCAGGGGGAGTTCGGCCGGGGCCTCCTGGACCTCGGCCACGGCCACTTCGCACCGGCCGATCTCGCCGCCAGCGCCGCCGCATGGTCCACCCCGCTGCACGCCAACGCATGGGGTCACGATCTGTGGACCGTGCCGCCCCCCTCGCAGGGCTACCTGACGCTGGCGGGCGCCGCCGTGGCCCAGGCAGCCGGGCTGGGGACCGAACCGGACGATCCCCAGTGGGCCCACCTCCTCGTCGAGACGTGGCGTGCCGTCGGCCACGACCGCCCGGTGGTCCTCTTCGACGGCGCCGACGGCGCTGCGCTCCTCGACCCTGAGCGCCTGGCCGCCGCGGCCGCCCGCGTCCACGCGACATCCATGGCGCCGCCCGACGTGGCAACCGGCCCAGGGACACCTCTCGCCGCTCTCGCCGACGTGGCCCGCCTGGGCGACGGGGACACCACGCACCTGTGCGCACAGGACGCAGACGGCCTCGGGGTGTCGCTGACGCAGTCGAACGCGCTGGATTTCGGGTCGCACCTCGTGGAGCCAGCCACCGGCGTCTTCCTGCACAACCGCGGTGTCGGCTTCTCGCTCGTCCCGGGCCATCCGGCCGAGGTGGGACCCGGGCGGCGGCCGCCGCACACCCTCTCCCCCATGCTCGTCACGAACACCGACGGTGCACTGACTCACCTGGTGGGGGCCATGGGCGGCGACGCCCAGCCGCAGATCATTCTGCAGCTCCTCGCCCGCCTGCTGCTGGCCGGCCAGGGCCCGGAAACCGCCATCACCGCGCCACGCCTCACCCTCGATGCCCCCTCGGCCGGACCCTTCCGCCTGTGGTGGGGCGAGGATCTGACCGTGCTGGTCGAGGCAGACGCTCCCCCGGCGTGGACGGCCGGCCTGACACGGCACGGCCACCGGGTGCGGACGATCGGCGCCTTCGACCCCGTCGCGGTCGGCTGCGCCCAGATCATTCAGACCGAGCGTGATGCCACGGGCTCCCGCCTCCTGGTGGGTGCGTCGGACCCGCGCAGCCCCGCCGGCGCCGCGCTGGGCCGGTGACAGCTGGCGGAGTGGCGGGAGTGGCGGAGAGCGGCGGGAGTGGCGGAGAGTGACAGCGTGAGCAGGGCTGCGGGTGACCCGCTGAGGATCGCGTCCCTGGTCAAGCAGGTCCCGCTGGCCGAGTCGCTCCAGCTCGAAGGCGGTCGGCTCGTGCGCGCGGGACGTCGACGTCGAGATGAACCCGTACTGCCGCCGGGCGGTGGCCGAAGGGGTCACCCTGGCCCGGGACACCGGGGGCACCTGCACCGTGGTGACGCTCGGCCCGCCGGGCGCGGAGGACGTCCTGCGGGAGGCGGTGGCCTGGGGCGCCGATTCGGGCCTGCACGCCTGCGACCCCGCCTTCGCGGGCTCCGACACCCTCGCCACGGCACGCGCCCTCGCCGCCGTGCTGCGCGCCGCCGGCCCCTTCGATCTCATCCTTCTCGGGCGCAATTCCATCGACGGGGAGACCGGGCAGGTCGGTCCCGAGCTCGCCGAGTTGCTCGACCTCCCCTTTGCCGGCGGGGTCCGCCGGCTGCAGGACAAGGGCCCGGTCTGGCACCTCGAGCTCGAGCACGACGACGGGTCGCAGGAGGTGGAGCTGGCGCTACCCGCGGTGCTCTCGGTGGCCGAGCGCCTGTGCGACCCCTGCAAGGTCGACCCGGCGGGTCGTGCAGCCGTGCCGCCGACACGTTTCACCCGGATGGACGCGACGAGGCTCGGCCCGGGGCCCTGGGGGGAAGCGGGCAGCCCGACGATGGTCGGTGCGACACGGGCTATGGAGCACGCGCGCTCCATGCGCGTCCTCGGCGGTCCGGTCGACGCGCAGGTCGCCGAGGCCGTGCGCGAGCTCAGCCGACGCGGTGCCTTGACGCCGCGTCCCGCCCCGGAGGCCCCGCCGCCGGGCGACGACCGGACAGGAGCCAGGGGGGCCTCCCGGATCATCGCCGTCCTCGCCGAGCCCGGCCGCCAACGGGTGTCCGAGGAGCTCCTCGCCGCGGCGGCGCGCCTCGGAGGGGAAGTGGGCGCCGCCGTCCACGCGTTCTGCCCTGCCCCGGCGGACGTTGCGCCATGGAGCGCTTTTGACACCGCTGCGCTGGCGGGCGGCGGGGGCCGACCTCGTGATCATGCTGCGCGATGCCTCCGTCGCTGAGGACGTGGCCGACGCGCTCGCCTCCTCTGTGCGGGAGACGGCGCCGTGGGCGGTGCTGGCTCCGAGCACGTCGTTCGGCCGCGAGGTCGCCGGACGCGCCGCCGCAGCCACGAACTCAGGACTGGTGGGCGATGCCGTCGCACTGTCTGTGCGCGACGACGTCCTCGTGGCAGCGAAGCCCGCATTCGCCGGCGCCCTGGTGGCCGACATCACCTGCCGCAGCGCGACGCAGATGGTGACCGTCCGTCCGGGCGTCCTGCGGGCGCCGCCCCCGCGGCCGCGGCGCATCGTTCCCGTGCTGACGCGGACGGTCGGCGCCCGGGGGCGGGTCCGGGTGCTCGCGGACCGGCGGGACGACGACGTCGAGACGCTGGCCCGGGCGGCCGTGGTCATCGGCGTCGGGTCCGGGGTCACGCCGGAGGAGTACGGGGAGCTCAGCCCGCTGGCCGCCGTCCTGGGGGCGGAGCTCGCCGCCACCCGCAAGGTGACCGACAAGGGGTGGGCGCCCCGCGCCCGCCAGGTGGGCATCACGGGCCGCTCCATCGCCCCGGCGCTCTACGTCGCCATCGGCCTGAGCGGAAAGTTCAACCACATGGTCGGGGTGCGGGCGGCGGGGACCATCCTGGCCATCAACGCGGACCGGGACGCCCCGGTCTTCGAGCATTGCGATGTGGGCATCGTGGGCGACTGGCACCAGGTCGTGCCCCAGCTCCAGGAGGAACTGCGCCGGGTCGCACGGCGGCGCGACACTGCGAGGATCAGCTGAAGCCCACGCCGGCGGCCGTGCGCACCGTCGCCACGACCTCCTCGTTGGAGGCGCCGGGCCCGAGCACGGCGGCCACCCCGTCGGCCATCAGCACGTCCACGTCGGCCGGCGGGACGATGCCGCCGATGACCACGGGTGTCTCGAGCCCGGCGGCACGGAGGGCACCGACGACGGCCGGCGCCAGGGTGAGATGGGCCCCGTTGTGCATGGACACGCCGACGACGTCGACATCCTCCTGCGCGGTCATGGCGGCGATGCTCTCGGGCGACTGGCGCAGCCCGGCGTAGACGACCTCGCATCCGGCGTCGCGCAGGATGCGCGCCACCACGCGCAGCCCCCTGTCGTGCCCGTCGAGCCCGACCTTGGCCATGAGGACACGCAGAGGGCGCGCCGTCGTGGTCATGGCAGCCATGCTACGCGGGCGCTCAGGCCTCGGTGTCGGCCCGCTCCAGACCGCGTTGCCGGCGGACTTCCCGCACCCGGTGCCAGATCACCAGCGCCACGGCGACCACGGCGAGGGCGCCGAGGAGGTACCCGGCGAAGCTGAATGCCTTGAGCACGTGGTTGTAGCTGCTCCCAAGTTCGTATCCCAACGAGCACAGAGCGGTGCACCAGACCGCGCAGCCGATCACGGTGAAGACGGCGAACTTGGGGAGCGCCATCTCACCCAGGCCGGCGGCGAAGGAGACGAATGAGCGCAGCAACGGGATGAAGCGCCCGAAGAGCACGACCGGCTCCCCCCGGCGCGCGAACCAGGCCTCTGCCCGGTCGAGATCCTTGTGCGTCAGGAGGACGTATTTCCCCACTCTGTCGACGAGGGTCCTCCCACCGAAACGACCGATGGCGTACCCCGCAGCCGACCCGAGGAGCTCACCGAGTATCGCCACGATGATCACGACGGCGAGCTCGAGCGGCTTGACTCCGCTCACCTGGCCGCTCGCCAGCACGCCCCCGTAGATCAGGGCGATCTCTGCGCCCACGGGGAGGCCCATGGCCGAGACGAAGCTCAACACGAAGATGGCCCCGTAGCCGGCCGACCTGAGAAACTCTTCCACCCCTACCCCGCTTCCGCCGTCGGCACGGCGTCATCTTTGGCGCGTCGAACCCAGATCGCAACTCGCCGGGGATGTTCCGGGAATCGGCCCCGGTCTCGGTGCCTTCTGATCGACCCTTCGGGATTCCGATGTCGTAGGGTGTGGCCTCACCGGCTCGATAGAGAGGGAACGTTGCTCTTCATCGAATACGACGTCGCACCACAGGGTGAGATCGAGGTGGTCGCCCTGATCAACGCCGTGGAGGAGAACGGTGACGACGCCGACGGCACGGACTGGCTGGCCTGGCGCGTGGCCGAGTTCGACGACAACGGTCTGGGGTGCGCCGGCGTCCCCGCCTCGCAGCTCGCTCTGATGGAGCAGACCGAGGACCCTGACGTGCTCCGCGCCATCGTCGAGCGCATCATTCTGGCCGACCGCGCAACAAAGGAAGCTGAGCAGCGGTGAGCACCACCCGGTCGCAGCTCTACCGCTTGGCCCGGGACCTCGGGAACGTCGAGGCGGTCGAGCACGGCTACAAGCGAGGGGGCTTGTCAGGCGCCGCCGGCGGTGCGGCGCAGCGGGACGCGCGCCGGGTCATCTACCGGGAAGGCAACCGCCAGATCAACCATCTCGTCCGCGCCATCGGCCTCGGGCCACGTCGCCGCTAGTTCTCCCTCCACCGCTCCAACCGACGGCACCGACAGAGGAGCGGTCTACTATGTCAGCGCGCGACGGTGAACGCGGCAGGGACGTGTGCACGCATGACCGCACGCATGACCGCAGACATGACCGCACGCATGACCGCAGACATGACCGCACACACGACGAGGACCGGGAGTACGGATGGACGACAGCAAGGCCAAGAAGCTCCTCACCGCTGAGCGGAACCGCGTGGAGAGGTTGCTCGAGGACGTCGACGTGGCCGGGGTGGACGACCGGACCGCCGCGGACCAGGAAGGCGAGATGTACGACTCGGCCGAGCCCCTGACGACGGAAGGCACCGACGACGCGGTCAGAGCCGAACTCGAAGAGCGGCTGGCCGCCGTCGGCCGCGCGGAGCAGCGCGTCGAGGCTGGTACGTACGGCATTTCGGTTCGCAGCGGGCAGCCGATACCAGACGACCGTCTCGAAGCAGATCCGACCGCTGAACTCACGGTCGAGGAGGCCGCTGAAGGGCCGGGTCTCAGCTCTCTTTCGTAGGTTCTCCGTGCTCGGCATTTGGTAAGCCCCGGCGCCAGTAGGCCTTGCCCGAAATCTGATCAGGTTGCAGTCCGCGTTCTGTCAAGGCCCGGGTGACGCCGCGGACGACGCCCGCCTCGGCGGCGACGTAGACGTGACCGGCGCCGGGGGGCAGGTCCACGTTCGCGACCGCCTCGAGCATCATTTCGGGATCGCCCGGTACCGATCGACCGGATCGATGCAGCCAGTGCAAGTCGTGTCGACCACCGCGAGGCGCCTCCGGCTCCTGCTCGTCGGCGGGGCTGTCGACCTCGAGCAGCGCGATCGCCGCGGAACCGGCGGGGAGCGCCTCGATCATCGCCAGCGTCCCCGGCACTCCCGTCTCGTCAACGACAAAGAGGTGCCAGTCGGCATCGGCGCGGATCGTGATCTTGCCGCGCGGCCCGATCGCCTGGATGCGGTCTCCCGTCCCGGCCGCAGAGATCCAATCCGTCCCCGGGCCTCTCCCGTGGAGGGAGACGTCGACGACCACGTTCTGCCCGAGAGGATCGAAGCTCCGGATGGTGTAGCGGCGGTTCACCACCTTGTCGTCGGCCAGTGGAATTCTCAGCATGAGGTCCTGACCCGGCGCGCACTGGAGCCGTTCGATCCCCGGGGCCGTCACCACCACCCGGCGGAAGGACGGACTCAGCGGGGCCGCCTCGATCACTTCGAGGTGCCAGAGGGCTGCGTCGGCCAGGGGTCCTCCCGGGCGCCCCACCATGTCGAGCAATCGATCAGTAGCCATGTGCGGCCGGTTTACCAGGAATTCCTGCTGCTCTGTCCGTCAACCCGTCGGCGGGTCACCCACGACCCCCCGTACGCGCGCCAGGTTCTGAAGGCGGGCGAATCGGCCGAATGGATTCCCGTCCCGCTGGGCCACGTCACGTACGGCGGGGAACCTGATCCCAGCCTCAGCGCAGGACCGCCCGCGCTCCACTACCACCTGCGTGGCGGGAACGACGGGCTCCGCTTCGGAAAGCATCCGGACCGGTCGAAGTCCCAGGCAATTTCGACGACCACCCCCGTTCCCGGGGGGACCTCCGCCACCGCACGGAAGATGAGCTCGTCCACTGTCGTGGCGTCCGCACCAGACCGCCGTTCACCGTGAGGGAGACCACGGGTTGAATGCGCTGGCGAGGTGATGGGCGAGACGCCGTCACGCACTACGGGTTGTAAGGAGCGAGGTCATCCATTCGTCGCACCGGCCGCGACGGTCGGCGGCACCGGGGATTCTTGCGGCTTCCCTGCCGGCGTGATCCAGATGGCGACGACGTACGACACGACAACCGCCACAATCACGACCGGCATGAGGGCGACGGCGTCGGAGAGGAAGAGCAGGCTCGGAAGCAGCACAGCGGTCATCGGCATCTTCAGCGCCCCGGCCACCATTGCTCCGACCCCCATGGCCGCACCGGCGACCATCGGCAGCCCACCGACATGGGAGAGGGCAATCCCGCCGGCCGCGCCGATGAACATGCTCGGGAAGATCGGGCCTCCTCGAAACCCGCTGAGCGAGATTGCGTAGGCCAGTCCCTTGCACACGATCAGCAGCACAAGGGCGCCCACGGTCCAACCAGCCGCCTGCTGGACGAGACCCGTCAACGCCGTCTGTCCGGAGAACAGGACCTCTGAAGAACCGTGGTTGGTCCCGGCCGCGAAGGCGACGGCGAGCCCCCCGACCGCCAAGCCCGCCACGGGAGTGAGCAGGATGCGCTGGCGCTGCACGAGCGGGCGCAGGAGGGTGGCCAGCCTGAAGATCGCGGTGGCGACGACGGCAGAGCCGAGACCGATGACGATCGCCCAGAGGAACTCCGACCCGCTCGGCGACCCGACGTGGGGCAGCGCGCCCACGTTCAAGGAGAAGGTGCCGAAACCGGTCAGATTGTCGAGGCCCACGAAGATCAGGGCGCCCACGCCAGCCGACAGCAATCCGGGGACCAGCACCAACTCCATCATCGGGCCCCCCAGACCCGCCATCTCCATCAGGAGGAAGGCGCCGACGATGGGCGAGCCCAGGAGTGTGGCAATGGCGGCAAAGCTCCCGGCGACACCGATCACGAGAGCAGCCATCGGTGGCGCGTCCCGCTTGAACAGGTGTATCGCGAGGACGCCGAGCCCGCTCCCGATCGCGATCAACGGTGCCTCCGGGCCCAACACGACACCGAGGCTCAGCGTGGCGAAGGCTGCCGCGACGATGCCGAACAACTCGACGGGTGGTACCGGGCCCCCGGCCTTGAAGCCCTCCGACGGCTCATGCCCCCCCGTGCCGGGCAGGTACCGAATGGCCAGAGCGACGAGCAACCCGCTCAACGTCAGCCATGGGAGCGGCCACCACAGCGGCTCCCCGTGGAACCCCGCGCTGTTGGGGAGATCGACGAAGATCTCGTGTTGGAGCTTGGCCACGGCGTCCAGGAAGAAGTAGGCGACCGCCGCCACGGGGACACCGATGACCGCTCCGACGAGGAGCAGCGCGACGTAGCTCCTGGACCTGATGATCGCCGTCGGATCGGCCGCTGCAGCAGCCGGTGCCGGTGCCGGTGCGGCCGACGCTGCCGGGTCGGTCACAGTCCCCTCCTACGAGAATTCATTCGATCTCAGCCTTGCACCCTCGCCGCTCAGGGACGGACGAGCCATGGCGCAGAGACTATTGAGCAGCCGTGCGCGCCTGGCGGATGCCGAAGGAGGCGGCGGAGCCCCTCGAACAGGACCGCCCGGAAACCCTGAGTAACCTGTGGCGCCAAGAGATGGACGCGTCGCGAGAAGGACCGGGAATTGTCGAATGCCTGAGGGGCTCTCCTCGAGCGACGTGGCCGGGGAGATCTCTCGGCACCGGGCGCATTCCGCCGAGCACTCGCAGGACGGCGAGCAATCCGAGTCGGATGGCGAGACGCGGGACCACGACCGGACCCTGTCCGTCATTGAGGCGGTGATGCTGGCGATCGTCGCCTTGCTCGCCGCCTACACCGGCTACGCCTCCGCCAAATGGAACACGGAATCGTCCGTGCAGCTGGCCCGGGCATCTGCCGCGCGGACTGAAGCGAACCGTGCCGAATTGGACGCACAGAACCTCCGCAACTTCGACTCGACGACGTTCAACTCCTGGTTCACCGCCTACGTCGCCGGCAACACGACGGCCGAATCCGTCGCGGAGCGACGGTTTCGACCGGCCTTCAAGGTGGCATTCGACGACTGGCTCGCCACCGATCCATTCACCAACGCGAAAGCGCCGCCTGGTCCCACCTACATGCCCCAGTACAAGCAGCCCGCGCTCGCCACCGCTGCCACGCTGGACCAGAACGCCACCCGGGACTACACGCTCGGCGTGCAAGCCGGTTCGAATGCCGACAACTACATCCGGGACACCATCTACCTCGCCACTATTCTCTTCCTGATCGGGATCAGCGGCCATTTTCGCTTCTTCCGCATACGGGTGAGCCTTGTCGTCTTGAGTGGGATAATGATGTTGGTAGCCGTCTTCGAGATCGTGACCTCACCGCCCATCCCGTAGGAAGGACCGCGCCATGATCCGCCTCATCGCCGCCATCGATTCGCGGCGAGGTATCGCAACGGACGCGGGCATCCCCTGGAAGCTGCCCGGCGATTCCGCCTACTTCCGCGAGAAGACGGCCGATGGGCTCATCGTGATGGGCCGAGCCACCTACGACGAGTTCGCGGCGCCGCTCCACGGCCGGGAGAACTATGTCCTCAGCACCACCACGGCACCCCTGCGCACCGGATTTCAGGTGATCGCCGACCTCCAACAGCTCGGTGCTGCGCATCCGGGCGAGGACATCTGGGTCATCGGTGGCGCCACCGTCTACCGTGAGACCATTACCGAGGCAGACGAGCTGCTCCTGACGCAGGTCCTGAAAAACTTCCACTGCACCAAGTTCTTCCCGCCCTACGAGGCTGATTTCGAGCTCGAGAGCCAGAGCGTCGACCACCAGGAGGCCGGCCTCACGTACCGTTTCCAAACCTGGCAGAGCCGCAGGCCCGACACAAACGCCTCGGGCGCGTCTTCTCCGGATCACGTTGGGTCAGCCTGACGCGAGCGCCGCCGGACAGCTGCGCAATACGCTGCACTCGGTGACCCTCATCTCTTACGGCCGGCGATTGACCGAACTCGCCGAACAGCATCCGGAACGACCTTCCATCACCTGCGGTGAGAAGAGCCTGACCCGATCGGAGCTCGAGTCGTCGGCCAACCGCCTTGCCCGCGACATGCATGCAGAGGGCGCCCAAGAGGGCGACATGGTCACGATTGCCCTCGCCAATTCGGTCGAGTGGTTCGTCGCCTTCGCCGCGAGCTGGAAGATCGGTGCCGTCCCCCAACCGGTGTCGGCCGAGCTGCCCGGGCCGGAGCTGCAGTCCGTACTCGAACTGGCGGATCCCTCCCTGGTGATCGGCGTGCCCCCCGAGCTTGCCGGCGGACGCCGGGCGCTGCCCGCCGACTACCGGCCCGATCCACGCCTGCCCGATGATCCGCTCCCCGATGTCACGTCGCCGGCGTGGAAGGCACCGACCTCAGGTGGCTCGACGGGCCGACCAAAACTCATCGTCTCGGGCGATCCCGCTCTCTACGACGAGGACGCACCGCCGCTCTTCGGCCAGACCGACGGGTGCATGGTCGTACCCGCTCCGCTGTACCACAACGGTCCCATCGTGTGGTCGTGCTCGGCCTGGTTGGCCGGAAGTCACGTCGTCGTTCTCCCCCGTTTCGACGCCGAGGCCACGCTGCAGGCGATCGACCGGTATCACGCCGACACCGTGTACCTCGTGCCCACCATGATGAAGCGGATTTGGCGGCTGCCCGAAGCAGTCCGCGACTCCTACGACCTGTCGTCGCTGCAGCACGTCTGGCACCTGGCCGAGCCCTGTCCCCCGTGGCTGAAACAGGTCTGGATCGACTGGCTGGGGCCGGACCGGATATTCGAGATCTACGCGGGGACCGAGGCACAGGCGGGCACCGTGATCACCGGGACCGAGTGGCTCGCCCACCGCGGTTCCGTCGGCCGGCCCACCGCGGGCACGGTCATGATTTGCGACCTCGAGGGAAATGAGCTCCCGGCTGGTCAAGAAGGCGAGGTGTGGTTGCGTTCCGTGCGCGAGAGGCCGACCTACCGCTACATCGGCGCCACGGCACGGACCCGTCGTGGCGGGTGGGAGTCGCTCGGCGACGTGGGTTGGCTCGATGAGGACAACTATCTGTACCTGGGCGACCGGCGCGAGGACATGATCCTGACCGGCGGGGCGAACGTCTACCCCGCCGAGGTCGAAGCGGCAATCCAGGAACACCCCGACGTGAGGTCGGTGGCGGTCATCGGCCTCCCCGATGACGACCTGGGCAACATCGTGCACGCGGTCGTCGAAGCGGACCAGTACACCATCTCGCGGGATGAGCTGTTGTCCTTCGTCGCCGAGCGGGTCGCTCGTTACAAGGTTCCCCGCTCAATCGAGTACACGGATCAGCCCCTCCGGAATGAAGCCGGCAAACTGCGCCGAAGTGCCCTTCGAGCGGAGCGGACCCCTCGGGGCTGAGAACGCCGGTCCGCCCCGGCCCCCGGGGACTCACGGCGCTGCGAAGGACGCAACGACACCCACGACCGCCAGCAACAGGGTGCCGGCGGTCATCAGCCGGAAGACAGTTTCCGGATGGGACACGGAGGGACCCCGTTTGCCCCTGGACAGCGTGAGGACGGCAAAGATCACTGACCACACGATCACCGCGGCCCCGATGAAACCCAGTGCCACCTCATGATCAGTGCCCTGCAGCGGCCAGACGTGGCGCAGCAACACCGCCACACAGACCACGACGGCCAGACCCGAGCGGTTCCAGGCGAGAACGGTTCGCTCCGCCGCGAGGCCGACGTCAGGCGGATCCGGCGAGGTTGCCATTGGGCCTCAGCCGCTCCCGAAAGCGGTGATCGACACCGCGATCGCCCCGATGGCAACAATCCCAATGGTCAGAACCAGTGGCATCCACGAACGCGGAAGGGGTTCACCCCGACGCATGGCGCGCTGATTGGCACGCCATTGCCGGAAGCTCTCCGCCGCGACGACAGCACCCAGGGCGATAAGCGGGAGCCCCAGGAGCCGGCGTCCCCATTCCACCTGGAGTTTGGGCAAGAGCTGCGTTGCGGCGACTCCCGTGGCAATCAGGGCCAGGGCCGTACGGTTCCACGCCAGGAACGTCCGCTCGTTGGCGTACGTGAACCTCACATCGGGCTCGTCGTCCCGCTGGGACTGGATCCCATCCGTGCCCGGAGCGCCCGAGGGCGGCACGTCGGCGCCGGCGGCCATTGCGGAGCTCGACTCCGGCTCCTGGTCAGAGGCTCGGCCAGCCTCTCCCCCGCCGACGTGCCGCATCGAAGTCACCCCAAACAGTATCCAGCCCGAACCAATATCCTCGGGCTTTGCCGAAACGGAACGGGACTCGGTCGGCCCTCGATCGCCGTCCGCCCCCAGGAGTGGACAAGAAGGACCCTATGACGACTGAGTTGGTCCTCCTTGGAACGGCCGGGGCACCGATGCCCGTGGCCGGGCGGGCGGGAATCGCCTCGGCCCTTGTCGTCGACGGACGAGTCTTCGTCGTCGACTGCGGAAGGGGGACGCCATCTGCGTTCGCCGAGGCCGCTCTCGACTTCACGCGCCTGGAGGCTGTATTCCTCAGTCATCTCCATGTCGACCATACCGGTGACCTCGCGGGCATGCTCCTGTACCCGTGGGGGGTGCGCGTCGAAGAGGACGGTGGCCCCCTCTCTCCCGTGTACGTCTATGGGCCGGGCGCCCCTCAAGTCGCTCCCGCCGGCGATGCCACGTTCCATCGAGAGACGACCATCCACCCGGAACGACCCTTTCCCGGGACGACGGACCTGGTCGACAACATTCTCGCCGGGTACGCCTATCACCTGAACGTCATGCCCCTGGACTGCTCCATGCCGGACCCAGCATCCCTTGTGCGGGCAATCGACATCCACGTTCCGGCGCCGGCTGGCGGGTCCCCCCCAAATCCGATCACCGTGTTCGACGACGGAACCGTACGCGTGACCACCGTCCCCGTGAGCCACGGACACGCGCACCCCGCCCTGGCCTACCGATTCGACACCTCGGACGGAGCGGTGGTGTTTTCGGGCGACACCACGGTGAGTGACGACCTGATCGCACTCGCCCGGGGCGCCGAGATTCTCGTCCACCAGGTTGCGGACCTCGGCTACCTCGAGCGCCACGGCCTCACCGGGCTCGCCCTCGAACGAATGGCCGCACTCCAGACTGACGTCAACGACGTCGGAGGCGTTGCCGAACGCGCAGAAGTGCGTCAACTCGTCCTCAGCCACTACCTCCCAGCTGAACCAGACGCGATTTCCGATGCCGAGTGGGCCGAGCGAGCAGGAAGAGGCTTCAGCGGGAGAACGATCGCCGGAAGCGATGGCCTGCGGCGAACGGTCAACTCCGTGGAGCGGTAATCGCAAGCAGGACCCGCCGGAGGGGCGTCGGCGCGATCCCTCCGGCGAAAGGACCTTGACTTTCGCCGATTCGAGAGGAAAAGTGAATCGACACTCACTCCAGCTCTTCAGTGGAACCTCGACCGAAGGGTCCAACCAGGAGGCCGTCCTGCCGTCGTCGTGGCGTTTCCGCGGGCGCCTTTCCTGCCTTGTCCCCTTGTGACCAACGAATGGAGACCAAAATGGGCAGCGAACCGGTGAAGGCAGGCGAGTTCAGGCTCGAGGTCGTGGTCATTCCGGTCTCGGATGTCGACCGGGCCAAGAGCTTCTACGGGTCCCTGGGCTGGCGACTCGACGCCGATCTCACAAGGGGCGAGAACTACAGGGTCGTGCAGGTCACACCTCCCGGGTCCGCCTGCTCGATCATTTTTGGCGAAGGACTGACGTCCGCCCCGGCCGGATCATTCGAGGGCCTGCAGCTCTCCGTATACGACATAGACCAAGCCCGGGCCGACCTCATCGAACACGGCGCCGATGTCAGTGAGATCTTCCACGATGTCACGGGCGTCTTCCATCATTCCGGGACCGAGGAACGCGTGACCGGTCCGGCTCCTGAACATGCCGACTACGGCTCTTTCGCCGGATTCAGCGATCCGGACGGCAACGGTTGGCTCCTCCAAGAGATCAAGACACGGCTTCCTGGCCGTTAAGGAGACCACGATGAGCAGCGACTATGACGTCATTGTGCTCGGCGGCGGCTCGCCGGGTGAACATTGTGCGGGCGCCCTGGCGGAAGGTGGATTGCGCGTCGCCATCGTCGAGCGCGAACTCGTGGGGGGAGAGTGCTCATACTGGGCGTGCATTCCCTCGAAGACGTTGCTGCGTCCGGGCGAGGCGGTTCACGGGGCGAACGACGCGGCCTCGAGCGCCGAAGTGAACGTCGAGGCCGTGTTCGCCTGGCGTGACTTCCAGGTCTCGGACTACTCCGACGCCGGACAGGTGCGCTGGCTGGCCGAGAACAAGATTGACCTGCTGCGCGGCGCCGGCCGGTTGGCCGGTCCGGGTGTTGTCGAAGTCGATGGAGTGCGCCACACGGCCGATCACATCGTCCTGGCGAACGGCGCCGATCCGGTCGTTCCGCCCGTCCCCGGACTACGCGACCTCGAAGGCATTTGGGGCAGTCGCGATGCGACATCCATGAAGGCCGTCCCGCGCCGCCTGCTGATACTGGGTGCAGGGCCGGTCGGCGTGGAGATGGGTCAGGTCGTGCGCCGACTCGGTGGCGAGGTGGTCATCACCGACATGGCCGCACACGTCCTGGGCCGCGAGGCTGCCCCACTCGGTGAGGCGCTTGGCGCGGTCCTGCAGCGTGAGGGCATTGAGCTCGTTCTCTCTTCGAACGTCACCAAGGCACGACGCGACGGAGACGACTACGTTCTCGAGCTTGAAACCGGGCAAGAACTGAGGGGCGACCGGATACTCGTCGCAACGGGACGACGGCCCCGGGTCAAGGGCATCGGACTCGACTCGGTCGGCGTCGAAGAAGACCCGCACGGAGTCCCTGTCGACGCGCGGCTGCGCGCGGCGGACGGTCTGTGGGCGATCGGCGATGTCAACGGCCTCTGGCCCCTGACCCACGTCGGCAAGTATCAGGGTGAAGTCGTGGCCGACAACATCCTCGGAGCGCCGAGGGAAGCCAACTATGAAGCGGTCCCGCGGGTCGTCTACACGGACCCGCAGGCGGCGGCCGTCGGTGCGAGCACGGGCCACTACAGCGCCACGGTCCTCATCACGGAGATCGCAAAAATCGCCACCTATACACGCGCCTACGCCGACGAAAAGGGCTTCATCACCCTGCTCAGCGATGGAGATCGGCTGACCGGCGCCTATGCGCTCGGCCCGGAGTCGGGTGAATGGCTCCAGCAGGCCACGCTGGCGATCCGCAGTCATCTCCCCCTCGATGTCCTCGCCGATACGATCCAGCCTTTCCCGACCTTCTCCGAGATCTATGTCGGCGCCCTCAAGAAGCTGCGTCACCAGGTCGCAGCAGGGTCGAAGTCCGGCGGCACGGAGCCCACCGCTGCCGGCTGAACGGGGCAAGACGGTGGCCACGGGTGCGACGTGGCCCCCTGTTGCGCGTGTCGTCGGTGTCCAGCCACTTGTCGCGGACCAGGGCCGGCAGAAGGAGGTTCGGATGGAGTATCTGGTCACCATGACCACCCACGTCCCCAGAGGGACCTCCGACGGTGCCGTCGAGGACGTTCGAGGCCGCGAGGCCGCACACTCGCTGGAACTGGCCACAGAGGGACATCTCCTTCGTCTCTGGCGACCTCCTCTGCAGCCTGGCGAATGGCGGACGCTTGGCCTCTTCGACGCCGCCGACCGAGCCGAGCTCGAATCACTGCTTGCCTCCATGCCCCTCCGGGTGTGGCGCACGGATGAGGTTGCGACGCTCTCGCCGCATCCGAACGACCCGGGCCCGCAGGCCGAGAAGGCGACATCGTCGAAAAGGCAGGCCGGGGGCAGCGAGTTCCTCACCACCCTCACCATCACGGTCCCGCCCGGAACGCCGAGGGAAGTCGTCGAAACCACGGAGACGAGCGAGGCGGATCGGGCAAGGGAACTCGCCCGGTATGGAAGCCTCCGGCGGCTCTGGGTGCTGTCCGGCGACGGTCGGGCGCTCGGACTGTGGTGGGCCCAGGATGCGGGGGAGATGCAGCGGATCCTGGACTCCCTGCCGCTCCGGAAATGGTCGGGCGTGGAGACCATCCGGCTCGCTTCACACCCCAGCGACCCCGGATCGGGTCCCCGCTGACGTCGGGAGAGGGCATGGGTACACAGGACCGCAAGGTCGTCATCGTCACAGGGGCATCCCAGGGCATCGGCGCCGGGATCGTCGAGGGATACCGGGAGAGGGACTGGGCGGTTGTGGCGACATCACGGACGATCAAAGCCACAGAGGATGCGTTCGTCCTGGCAGTTGCCGGGGACATCTCGGATCCTGCCACCGCGGACCGGATCGTCGGCGAGGCACTGGACGCCTTCGGCCGCATCGATACCCTGATCAACGACGCCGGTGTCTACCTGTCCAAGCCCTTCATCGACTACACGGCCGACGACTACGCGGCGGTGGTCGGCGTGAATCTCACCGGATTCTTCCGCTTGACCCAGCTCGCGATCGCCCACATGCTGACAAGAGGAGCCGGCCACGTGGTCAATATCACGACCACCCTCGTGGACGTCGCCGACTCGAGCGCTCCGTCTGCGCTCACTGCACTCACCAAGGGCGGAGTTGCCGCAGCCACGAGGTCGCTCGCCATCGAGCACGCATCTCGGGGGATCAGGGTCAACGCGGTCTCACCGGGCATCATTCAAACGCCGGCACACCCTCCGGAGAGCTACCACGGGCTCGGGGAGCGCCTCGTCCCACTCGGGCACGTCGGCCAGGTCGGTGACGTCGTCAACGCCATCCTCTTCCTGGAGTCGTCGCCCTTCGTCACCGGCGAGATCGTGCATGTCGACGGCGGCCAGATCGCCGGCCACTGAAGGCCCTGCCGCGCTGCAGGCCGCAACCCACGTCGGCTCACGAGCACGGCGGCAAATGCATCCAGGCCTGGCAGACGTCACAGAGCGACGACCGGGCATGAAACCATCGGCGGACGGCACCTCACACTCGGTCAAGGGCGGCAAGGATCTCGTCGCCCCACCTCTCCAGCTTCATCGGACCGATCCCCCGGCAGCCGGCCAGCTCATTCAGGGTACGTGGGCGAGCATCGGCAATCGCCGACAGGTCCTTGTCCGACAGCACGAGATAGGCGGGCATCTTCTCCGCGGAGGAAACGGTGGACCGCCAGGCCCGCAAGCGCTCGGCTCCCATCGGGTTGGGCTCACGTGCCGGCACGAGGGTCACGAGCTTTCCCTCCACGCTCACCTCCGCGCCGAAGGCCACCCTTTCCCTGAGGTTGCCGACCTGCACCACCACACCGGAGTCGTTGACCTCCACGATCTCACCGTGGGTTCCACCGCGGCTGATCTGCAGGCCGGCGCGCGCCCCGATCTGCGTCGTCGACCCGATCGGGCGGCGTGTCTCCCGCCGGCGACGGTCGGAGCGGCTCCGGGAGCGCTGTGCAACCTGACCCCCCTCGGAGAGAGCCTGCCCCGGCGGAGCCGGGAGCTCATGACGAGAACGGGTGCCACGGACCTCGTCGAGAAACTCCGACGGTGCGTTCGAGTCGGCCAGCAGGAGCGCTTGCACTCTGGCTCGAGTCATTGCAACGTGGAGCACCCGTCGTTCCGCATCGAGGTCGTGGCTCAAGCGGTGCGGGAGAAGCCCCTGGTTCACCCCGAACACGATGACGCGATCCCACTCCCGGCCCTTGATCCTGTGAACTGTCGACAACAGAACACCGGGCTGCGTGGCTGCCCGGGGCTGTAGGACGGAACGGAGCCACGTCTCGAAGGTGGGCGCTTCGGTGTGGAGACTGGCAACCGACTCCAGGGCAACCAGGTCGTCGACGTGGGTGGATCGATCAGCCTCGTCGCGGGACGCATCGAGGATATCGACGGCGGCGCCCAACCCCACCTCGAGCCTTATTGCCCGCAAGCCGGCGACCGACGAGCTGGCGCAGCCCCGGGTGACGGTCTCGAGTTCGGCTGTGTACTGCCGCAGCTTCTCGACGTCGCCGCCCGTCAGTCGGCCGGCGAGACGGCGGACATCGGAGAGCGAGGAATGCCCCGACGACGTGAGCATGTCGATGACGTTGGGAGCGATCCGCCGCGAGGGCCGTCGGATGGTTTCACGCAGGTCCTCGATTCGAATGTGCTCCGGATCAGTGCCGATTCGCAGGTAGGCGAGAGCAACGCGGATACCGGTTCGATCCAGAACGCGGGCGGTGAGCGACGACTCGTATGCAATACCCGACTCGGACAGCCCGACCAGCACGGGCAGGAGCGCTGAGTTGACTCGGGCCAGGACGGCCATCTCGGTGACATCGTGACCCGCCGTCAGCCAGGCGCCGATGGTCCGGACCGTCGTGGTCGCCAACTGACCCAGAGAGTCTCCCACGATGACGAGACCGTCGGCCGGTGACGGGTCGTGACGCGTGACGTCCGTGCGCCCAGGCGCCGGCCTGATGACCTTGTCGATGCGTTCCGAGCAATACGACAGTAGTGATGAGGTCCCCTCGACCACGTCGGACGGGCAGCGGTAGTTGGTTTCGAGCGCATACGGCGTGGCGCCGGGAAAGTAGTCCGCGAAATCGATGAGAAATTTCGGTGTCGCTCCCGTATATCCGTAGAGCACCTGATCATCGTCGCCGACTCCGAAGCAATCGAAACCCGGCGCCGACAGCAGACGGACCAGGAGCAGGTGGGCCGGGTTCAGGTCTTGGAACTCGTCCACCAGGAGGTGGCGGCATCTCGTCCGGACGGTCTCGCGGGCGTGAGGTTGGGTGACGAGGATCTCAATGGCCCTGTAGATCTGCTCGTCGAAATCAAGGGCGCCGATCTCGGCGAGGGACGAACGATAGCGATCGAACCCGCCGCCGATCCCTGCTGCGTCCGGGAAGGTCCCCTCCGCCACACCCGGGTCCATCAGTCGCAGACGAATGGCCGACAACGCCTCGAGGTAAGGGGCCAGTACGTCGGTATTCGACCTCCTGCGTATCTCAAACGTTGCTTCGATGTGCCTGCGGGCCTCCATCTCGTTGAGGACCCGGAACCGGCCCGACCCGCCGAATTCAATGCAGATGTCGTAGGCGAGGCTGTTGATCGTGCGGATGTGCGGCGAACGCCCTCCGAACCAGTCCCCCATGCGCCCCTTCATTTCGTCCGCCGCCTTGACGTTGAAGGCAAGAGCGGTGATCGTTTCCGGCGCCGCCCCTGAGTCGACCAGGTGCCGTAATCGTTCGGTCAGGACTCTCGTCTTTCCAGAACCTGCCGGTGCAATCACGCGCGCCGGACCGGCCCTATGGTTCACCGCCCTCGACTGATCCGGCGCCAGATCCGCCGAGACGCCGCCATGTCGAACCGGCTGAGAATTCCCCACCTCGGCGTTCCAGCGATGAATGACGACGCTGCCGTCGGGCAGTTCTGGCGGGTGGGGAGGACCCCCGTCGATGTAGGCGCCCGTCCCGTCTCCCAGGATGACGTCAGCCACTTCGCCGACAACGACGCCCAGGTGGGCCAACGAACGCGCCGCCTTGACCGCGTGCCACCAGATGAGGCGCCCCGAGCGGGCGTCGTAGTTGTTCGCCCAGAGCAGGAACTGCAAGCGCTCGAGGGGAAACTCGAAATCAGGCGCCAGCCCGTAGACCGGCCCAACGTGGCGCTCCTCGAAACGAAGCCGATTGGGATCGAACCCCAACTCGACGATCAGCGGCCGCCGGCCGAGCCATGCCTCGTGCAAGCGTCCGATGACGCCGTCTGGATGTGCCAACTCGGCTTCGCCGAAGGGCACACGGCCGAACCCCGCCCAGGATTCCGGCAGGTCGCGGCCCTCCATGACCACGGCCCCGCGGCCGAGCGCGGGTGGCCCGAAGATCACCGTGCAAACCTAGCGGCGCGCTGTGACGGCACCCGAAGCCCCGGCAGAGTCACGCGGCGCCACAGCGGAGAAAGGTCCCTGCGCCCCGCCCGGCGGCCATGCCGTCCGTTTTCCGCCAGCACATCCAACGTGAGAGCGGCAGACTGTCCTGGTGATCAGGTACTTCGGTCCCCGCCCGGCAGAGGCACCGCGATGAGTCAGCTGCAGCTTCCCTTGGTCCAGGAGACGTCGGGACCGGTCGACCTCGGGCCTGGCGCCGTCTGGCTGCCGGGGTGGTTGGATACAGGAGCCCAGCTCGAACTGATCGACGCATTCCATGAGTGGGCCGCTCCTCCGGCCGGTCTACGCCGCCCCAAAATGCCCAACGGCGCCCACTTCTCCACCTTGGCGGTGTGCCTCGGTTGGCACTGGTACCCCTACCGCTACAGCCGGACCTGCGACGATGGCGACGGCGCACCGGTAAAGGCATTCCCGCCCCTGCTTGCGAAACTGGGGGCCACCGCGTGTGCGGCGGCCGGGTTCCAGCCCGTGGCGTACGACGCCGCGATCGTGAACCTCTACGGGCCCGGAGCGAAGCTGGGTCTCCACCAGGACAAGATCGAAGGCGCAGATGTCCTCGCGTCCGGTTCGCCGGTGGTGACGATCAGTCTCGGCGACAGCTGCGTCTTTCGTTTCGGGAACACCGAGCGGCCGAGCCGCCCCTACAGGGACGTTCATCTGGCCAGCGGAGATCTGTTCGTCTTCGGTGGGCCGTCCCGGCTCGCATATCACGGCGTGCCGAAGATCTACCGTGGCAGTGCCAATCCCAGTCTCGGGATCGACGGTCGGATCAGCGTCACGCTGCGCGAGGTCGGCAAGGATTGGCCGGCCCGCGCAATGGCAGGGCACAGGCGAGGGAACGCCGAGAACCGATCCGCTGTCTGATCCATCCTTGACTGCGTTCGCCGAGCACGTCGCCATTTTGTTTTGAGTCAAAGGCCAGAACCCGGCAGTGAAATTCCGCTACCAGTGGAACAGTTCTGGGATTGGCCGAGAGGCGCGGAAATCAGGCCCCGGCAGCGTGACTCGCTCGACCAGCGGAACTGGGGCCGGCGAGGGAGCGCCCACTGTGGGCAGAGATGGGTGGATCATCGGCAGGAGTCGTCCCAGGGCTGCTGGCCATCGGCCTGGTAGAGCGCAATGGCAAGGTCGTCCTGCTCGGCCGGAGTGGCCTGGTTCGGGGGGACGTCGACGAGCTGCGGCATACCGGCCAGTTGGGCCGCTTCATTCCACGTGGGCTGGCTGAATTGGAAGCCGCCCATGTACGTGCCCCCCGGCGACACGGCGGTGTAGTTCCCGCCCGACTCGACCCGCAGGACGCATTGAAGGAAGGGTGGGAGCGCCGGGTCGCCGGGCGACGTGCTGGCCGCGGTCCCCTGTCCCGCTGCGGAGGTGGAGGAAGGCGCAGTTTGGCTTGTGCTCGATGCCGCTCCGCTCGCTGACGAGGAGGATGCAGCCGCGGCGGCAGTCGCAGCGGCCTGTGCGGCCCGGACCGCTTTGGCCGCGGCCGCGGCCTGTGCCTCCTGCTGCTGGGCCACAGCCGCGACGAGCTGGCCGGTGATTTCGGACTGTTTGGAATCGAGCTCGCCCTCGGTGTGACGTGCTGCGCTGGCCTGTATCGCCTGCTGGTTGCTGGTTGCTTGGTCCTGTGCCTCTTGCTGCTCGAGCGTGTCTCGTTCGGCCTGCAAGCCACTCTCGTCCGAATGAAGGGCGTTGATCGTGAGCTCCGTATCGCCACTTGTCACGTCCTCGTACTCCGCCCTCGCGAACGCGTCGCTCTGGTTCCCCTCGAAAAGGACTCCGTCCGACGGGACCATGTTGATGTACGCCGACAGTGCTTCAGCCTGAAGTCGCTTGCGATCTCGACCCACTCGAAGGGTGTCGGATTGGATCTCGTTCTGCGTCGATCCGATCTCGGCGTCGTCCCGTTGGACCTTGGCGCTATCGACGTCGTACGCCTGTTGGTCGGCCCCGATTTGGAGCTGTTCCAGTACGAGGTCTTGCGCGATCTGGGCCGCCTGTGATTTGAGGTCGGAAACCTGATCCGCCGCGACGGTTCCCGGAGACACGATCACCGTTGCGGTGATCGCGGTCACGAAAGTCAGGCCCAGCATCCTCGCCGCAACAACGACGAACCTCCGCGCACGGCATCGGAGACCTGGCTTCGTGCTCGGGCACTCCTCGACACCGGTCACGATTGAGTTTCATTCTAAGTCGCTCCGGGACCGGCGACACAACCCGAATCCACCCTCAGCGTTGGATCGTGACGCCTCGGGTAGCCACATTCACACGCACCCACCGCAAATGAATTCAGCCCTGGGACGCACTGGTTCACGGGCACCGCATCCCAGAGAGCGCGCAGAATCCGCCGTTTCGTGTCCCGCGGCACCCAAGCTTCCGGCCTGGAATCCGCCTGGGTTTTGGGTTCCCCTTCACGCGGACGGCGACCTACTAACTTCGCCTCATTGTGGTGGGCCCTTCGGAACCGAACATCGTCCCCGGTGGCACCGATGAGGCGAGGAGCCCTTCCTCCATCGAGCGCATCCGGCGCCTGGAGACCTTGGAGCAGGAACGCCTTGAAGACAAGAGACGCAAGGACGAACGACGCCACCAGATCATCGCCGGGGCCAAGCCTTCGGGCGGGCGCCACGATCTCGTCGATGAGATTGAGCGTGTCACGAAATACCCGCTGGCCCTCCTCGGGATTGCCTGGCTGGTCATCGCCATCGTCGTCCTCACGCAGGACTTGAACGGCTCGGCCTCCACGTTCCTGGTCGGCTCCCTGTTCGTTCTTTGGGCGATCGTGTTGGTGGAGTACGCGGTTCGCTTGGTGATTACTCCTGATCGCCGCGGCTACCTCAAACGCCGCTGGGTGGAGCCTGCGACCGTCGTGGTTCCACCCCTTCAAGGCTGGCACTTGGTTGGCATGGAGAAGATCAGCCTTCTCGTCTACGAGGGGGAACTGAGGGCAGAGGCGATCCTCAAGCACCACAGTCTGTTCCGAGTGCTCATCGCCGCGGCTGGAACCCTCTTTCTCGGAGCCTGGTTGGTGCTTCTCTTCGAGGAGAACGCGAAGGGGACCAATATTCACAGCTATCCGGATGCTCTGTGGTGGGCCATCGTCACGGTGACCACCGTCGGATACGGAGACCGGTATCCGGTCAGCGCCGGTGGTCGCGCGGTCGCGGTTGTTCTCATGTTGGTGGGCATCGGCCTCATCGGCGTGCTCACCGCCACTGTGGCTTCGGTGTTTGTGAAGGAGCACACTGACGCCAACAAGGAGGTGTTCAAGAAGGGGCACGACGAACTCGGCCAGCAGCTGTCGGTCATCAGCGATCGATTGGCGGACGTCGAGCGACGACTAGGCGCCACCGCGGCCGACATGGCCTCCGTGGACGCAGCGGCTGACGCACAAGCGGTTGCAAACGGCCCGGTCGAGCCGAATGAGAGTACATCCACCTCGTAACTTCGCCCGAAACGGCGCCCGCATCTCCCCAATCGTCGGCATGGCCACCCAGGGAACCTGCCACGAGTGTCAGTGCCCACGAGCGCAGCTGAGATTAACCTTGGAATCCATGAAGAGACGGGACTTCCGATGAACGGGATCGATTCGTTCTTCCACCATCTGCTGACCTGGACCGGCACCTACAACGAATCCGGCGGTTGGTACGGCTTCTGGTCCGGCTTCGCCGGGGGTTTCGGCATCCTCACAATCCTGGTTGTGGGCTATAGGAAGATCAACTGCCACACCCAACGATGCTGGCGGATCGGTCACCACGATCTCGTTGTCAAACATTCCGACACAGACCCCGGCACGACCTACCGCGTCTGCCGTCATTGCCACCCCGAGATCAAGGGCCGGCGATTCTCTCGCGCCGAACTCCGTGCGATGAACGGCGCACACTTGGCAGCTCAAACGGCCACGACAACGAGTTGACCTCTTGCGGGCTTGGGAAAGGCGCGGATGCGCTTCGACCCCGGGATGTCCCGGACATGCTTGCTCTCATGACCGACCTCCGATTGGAATGGAGTACGGATGACACCGACTGACTCAGTGGTCACGCCCTCCGGGCATACCCCGGACGGCGGAGTCCTTGTCGGTAACGCCAAGGCGCGTCACAGGATGATCCTGTATGAGGATCCACAGTGTCCTTACTGCCGAGAGTTCGAAGAACTCAACGGATCGGCCCTCACCGCCGGATTGGACGCTGGCTCACTTGCCGTCGAATATCGCATGCGCTGTTTCCTGGGTGCAGAATCAGTGAGAGCAGACAACGCACTCGCTCTGGCGGCCGAGGCCGGCCGCTTTGACCAACTCCGCCAAGAGCTCTTCTCGGCGCAGCCACCTGAGGGAACTGGGGGCTTCACCACCGAGGACCTTCTGCGGATCGGTGCCGATGCAGGACTGACCGGGTCGGACTACGTCGCGGGTCTGCGGGAGGCCCGATACGAGAAGTGGGTGCTGAAACGAGAGGATCTATACCAAGTGCAGGATCCGCAGGGCACACCAGCGGCGTGGCTGGACGGCGATCCGCTCGACGCCAAGGTGCTTTTCGCCCCACCCCTCCTGGAAAGACGACTTCGGACCTAGCTCAGGTTTGGCTGCGACCGGCGTGGCGAAGGGCTACTCCCCCAGCCCGTCGTTGGCTGGTTCGGACGAACGCGCTCGCAGGGCATTGTGACCGCTACAGGCCACCTCGCTTGATCCCGATGGCGCCGCCCTCGGTATATCGGATCGGCGGATCGAGCGTGTCGACGAGAAACATCTGTCGATCGCCGCGATCCCAGGCCTCCCGAAGCCCCGGTGCACCTAGATCGAAGTCCGGACGAACCTTCCGTAGAACCTCTCGTAGATCTACGTGCAACTCGTCCATTGTCGGTCGGCCCCAGTACCAGTACCCGTTGTAGATGCTGAAGATCCGAAGACCTGGCTCCAGCACAAAGGTATGAGGGATCATGGGATTGTGAGGATCCGTGAACTCCTCGATGTCGAGATCGTGTTGCACGGTCCTTTCGGGGTCACCCAGAAATGGCCACAAAGCGCCCACTGAGTCGCGGAACTCGTTGAGGTTGAGCGGGCTGTCAGTGGAGATGACGACCAGTCGCGTGTAGGCGACGCGGAACTCGGGGTAACTGTCGACCAAGTTCTTGATAAAACGATGCTCTTTGGGATCGTATGACCCACGGGACAGATGGAGCACCATCGGGTTGTCACCCTGGAGCTCTGAGAGTCTCCGAAGGACCCCAGCTTGGTCCTCGAGCTGGTAATCCGGGAAGTTCGTCCCTACAACGATGTCTTCGCGCATGCTCTTTCCCTCTCGTGCTCTGTGAGCCGTTACAGGACTCTGCCGAGTCCATCGGATACCGGATACTGAAGAGCGGTGCTTCCCCTGACGCCCACGCTCCACGGGTCGCAGGCCATCGTAAATGCGGCGCCATCAGGACAGTCTTGGCGTAAGCCCGACCGAGGTGATGCGTCGGCCAGTGCGGCGACACGATCAGTCTCCACTGAGCAACGACCGCGCCTCTGCGGGACCGACGATGAGGTCATGGAGATCGCCGCCCACCTCGAGCCGGTCCGTCTGCTCGATTCCCCCGACCTTCATCGCCGCAAAGCCAGCCGTCCGGATCAGGTGCTCGACTTGCTCGCCGGCACGGTCGTCATCGGTCGCGTAGAACAGGACGGCAGGCTCTGGTGACCGACTGGCCGAGGACTCCAAGAGATCGGCCGAGAGGGTTCCAAACGCCATGGCCAAGCGGACCCTCGCTGGCAACCACCCCGCGACGACCTCGCCCGAGGATTCTCCTTCGGGCAGGACGCGTAAGAGGTTCCCCTGCGCGTCGGTGCTCAGCGGGTTGCTCGGGACGACCACGAGCTTGTCGGTGAGAGCGCCGGCAATCTCGTGGAGGACGCCCTGCAGCACGGTGAAACGCAGCGCGAGGACGACCGCATCGGCACCCTGCAGGGCGTCGGAGTTGTCGTCGGCGACGAAGGCAGCTGTGCCGATCTGTGCAGCCAACCTCCGCGCCGACTCGGCGTCCGCGCTTGCAAGCCGCAGCGTCCCGCCACCCGCGGCGAGTAGGCGGGCGATGGCCGATCCGATCCCCCCAGTGCCGATGATCGCCGTGATCATGACCGAAACCTCCTTGGTGCCACCACTCTATGTACCACGCCCGCCAGGAGCATCGCCGCCCCAAGGACCCCGGCGGCTCGCTGGGCGGGCGACCCGATGCCCTGATCTCTCCTTCGGCGCCGGGGTCAATCTGGCAACCGGAATCGATCGGCCCGTCAAGCCCGCACCTCTGAAATCGCTTGAGGCTGCCACGATGGAACACCTCCCACCCCTGGTCCCGTCCGCCGGTGCTGACTACGCTGAGCAGCCGGCTGACATCCCGGATCTCCGGCCGCGAGGAGCGGACCCGACAGTTCCGGGGCTACCACTTGTCGATCCCGCGGATGTACGGGCGAAGGAGCTCATATGAGCACGACTCCGATAGCCGACTATGCACTCCTGTCGGATCGGCACAGCGCGGCACTGGTGAGTCGGGACGGTTCGATCGACTGGCTGTGCTTCCCCCGCTTCGACAGCCCGTCCGTCTTCGCTCGCCTCCTTGGTGACGCTGCCGGCCACTGGTCGATGCGAGCGAAGGGCGCCACAGAAGTGACTCGTCGCTACCTGGACCGAACCATGGCGTTGGAGACGACTTTTTCGACGCCGTCGGGTACGGTCGCCATTACCGACGTCCTGGCCATGGGCGAAGGCAATCGGGGGCACCAGCTCGGCCATGACGCACCGCATCTGTTGCTCCGGCGTGCCATGTGCGTCGATGGAGAAGTCGAACTGTCCCTCGAGTACGTTGTGTGCCCCGGCTACGGCCTGGTTCCTCCCCTCCTCGATGCCGTCGACGGAGGAATGTCCGCGTCGGCGGGCGCCGACGTGCTGGTGCTCTCCTCTCCAATGCCGCTCACCATCGACGGGTCAGCGGTCTCGGGCCAGCTCCAGCTCCACCGCGGCGAGAGTGCAGGGTTCGCCCTGCACTACGGCGGAGGGGCCGAGAGCGGCTCAGCGAGGGTCTGGAGCCAATCCGAGATAGACGCACGGCTCCAGGACACCGCGTCAGCGTGGGAGTCGTGGTCGGAGATCCATCAGGCCTACGAGGGCCCGTGGAAAGACCTGGTGCATCACAGCGGACGAGTGCTCCAGTCGCTCTCCTTTGCACCCACCGGAGCGATCTGTGCGGCGGCGACCACGTCCCTTCCGGAGGTGGTGGGCGGCCCCCGAAACTGGGACTACCGCTACGCCTGGGTCCGGGACGCCTCCTTCACGATCGAGGCCCTTTGGGTGGCGGCCTGCCCTGACGAAGCCAATGAGTTCTTCAACTACGTCACCACGTCCGCCGCAGGGTCTCTCGACCGGGGTGGTGACCTCCAGATCATGTTCGGAGTCGGCGGAGAACGGGACCTGAGCGAGCGGGAGCTGCCCAACTTGGAGGGCTGGCGAGATTCGGCCCCCGTTCGGGTCGGCAACGGTGCCTGGAACCAGCGCCAGCTTGACGTCTACGGCGAATTGCTCGGCGCCGTGTACCGACTCTCCGACCACGTGTTCGACAACACGTCCCGGGTCGGGCCGACAGCCGACCCCGACAAATGGGGTGCGCCCCCGGATCTGGAACCGGCCACCCGACGGTTCTTCGTCGAACTGGCCGACACCGCCGCCCGGCGATGGCAACAAAAGGACCAGGGGATCTGGGAGATTCGGGGCGAGCCCCGAGACTTCTTGTACTCCAAGCTGATGTGCTGGGTGGCCCTCGACCGGGCGGTGTCCCTCGCCGACCCCCTCGGGGCGAAGGACCGGGTGGAGGCTTGGAAGCACACTCAGGCCCAGATCCGGGAGGCGATCTTGACCAAGGGTTGGAGCGATCGCGCCAATGCTTTCACCCAGTCCTTCGGTTCTGACGAGCTCGACGCATCCAATCTGATGCTGCCGCTGGTCGGATTCCTACCCGCCGACGAGCCCAGGGTGCTCTCCACCATCAAGGCGACCGAAGAACGTCTCACCGATAAGCGGGGACTTGTGTATCGCTACCGGTCCCAAGACGGGCTGGAGGGGGAAGAGGGCACGTTCCTCCTGTGCACCTTCTGGCTGGCTCAGGCCCTGGCCAGCTCCGGACAGGCGGCGCGAGCTCGCACCGTGTTCGAAAGGGCCTTGGCGTTCGTCAACGACGTCGGCCTGCTCTCCGAGGAAGTCGATCCCGCCAACGGAGAGCTCCTGGGCAATTTTCCCCAGGCGTTCAGCCACATAGGGCTCGTCAACGCGGCCTGGGCCATTTCCGAGACCGAACGCAGTCAGAAACCGCGTCCAGAAACTACCCGACGGGGATCGCATTCTTCCGGTCAGACTCCGGCTTGAGCTCAGCTCGGCAGAGCGTCTTCGGGTGCTTCGGCCAGCAGGGTCTGCCGGGCCAGGTCCTCGGCGCGCATTTCGTCGGCGTTGACGACCGGATACTGAGGATCGATCTCGGTCAGTGTGTGGACGAGTACCGCACCGACGCAGATATGGGCGAACCACTTGTGGTTGGCCGGCACCACGTACCACGGAGCCCAGTCGGTGCTCGTAGCCGAGAGCATCTCGGAGAAGGCCAGCTGGTAGTCGTCCCAGTACCCGCGCTCTCTGACATCGGCTGCCGAGAACTTCCAGGTGTGGTCCGGAAGTTCCAGGCGGCGAAGAAAGCGCTCGCGTTGCTTCTCTTTCGAAATGTTGAGCAGCACCTTGAGGACGCGGATCCCATTGTCGGTCAGATAGCGCTCCCATTCGTTGATCTCGCGATAGCGGCGCTGCCAGACATCGCTCTCCTTGGCCTCGGGCGGCAGGTGCTCTCGGTCGAGGAGCTCGGGGTGCACGCGCACCACGAGCACCTCCTCGTAGTGCGATCGGTTGAAAATGCCGATCTCTCCTCGGGCCGGAAGCCTGCGGACGTGACGCCACAGGTAGTCGTGCGTGTACTCCTCTTCCGAGGGCTCCTTGAAACTACTCACTTGCACGCCCTGCGGATTTACCCCGCTCATCACGTGGCGGATGGTGCCGTCCTTGCCGGAGCCGTCGAGCCCCTGCAGACACAACAACACGCCGTGCGTATCCTGAGCCGCCAGGCGCATCTGGCAAGAGGAGAGGAGATCCACACTCTCCGATAGGAGAGCCTCAGTGTCTCGCTTCGCGATGAAGTCCGCCTGGTAGGACGGATCGAAGTCCTCCGGGACCGAGACCCTCGTACCTGGCCTCACGCGTAGAGCGCCGACGAGATCGCGGATCCACGTTTGGCTTGTGCCGCTCATGACCAAAACGTAGCGGTTGGAATGCACCGACGGCAGCGCCGAGCGAGGACAGTCCGCAGAGGAGTCCCCGAGTTCAGCGTTCGATACACGCACCGCGAGCCAACCGCGTACTCACCGGATTAGCCTCTCCCACGTGGAAGGTCTGAGCGCAGAGGACATCGATGCGGCGGGCCTCGATGATTGGCGCAAGTTGGCCCAGGCATTGCACGGGCGATGGGCTACGGACGATCTCTCTGCTGCTGCGGACTTTCTTGCCGAGTGCCACGGCAGCGCCGACCAGGTCCTCGAGGTCCGACTTCGCTCGTCATGGATCGAACTACGACTCGCCACCTACGTTGGAAGGTGGCTCGTCACGGAAGCAGATGTCGCAGCCGCTCACCGGATTAGCGACGTCGCCCGGCGCCGCGGCTTGCGGGCTGAGCCGTCGGCAGTTCTCCAGGTGGAGATCGGCCTCGACAGCGCGCAGATTCCTCTCGAAGGACCGTTTTGGTCAGCGCTGCTCAACGGGCATACCGGTAACTTCGACCATGGCGAGCTTGTCGATGCCGACAGCAGGTTTCCGAACATGTGGTTCCAGTCGACCGACCCGCACCCGACGCCACGTCAGCGCTTCCACCTCGACGTGTGGCTTGCCCCAGAGATCGCCGAGCAGCGGATCAGAGCAGCGGTGGCGGCCGGCGGTCGGATAGTCGCCGACGGGGAGTCGCCGAGTTACACCGTGCTCGCAGACCCCGAAGAGAACCGGGTCTGCGTTTGCACCTACCTCGGAAGGTAGGTCGCTCCCGTGATTGATCGTCGGAACTCGACCAAACGTTGCGACGCGGGGACCGAATCGTTGCGACGAGCACTCGCCTGGTCCGGCCTCACACGCCGAGGCTGGTCTTGGCCATCCTCTCGAAGAGGGCATAGGGCAGAAGTCGCTTTGCCAAAGTTCCCACGCGCTCATTGACCGGGCCCGCTGAGATCCGACGAGGGGGACGCCTGGCCCCCAGCACCTTGGCCACTGTCAATGCGATATCGGCTGGCGGCACTCCCTTCGCCTCGTCACGGGCCATCTTCCCGATCGCCTTGGTCGAGGCGGCGATGTACTCCCACCGGCCGTCGACAGGCTCCACCGTGCGCCGACTGGCCGTGAACTCGGTCTTCACGTTGCCTGGCTCGACAATGGTGACTTCAATGTTGAAGGGCGCCACTTCATAGGCCAACGACTCTCCATACCCTTCCAGCGCGAACTTGCTGGCGCTGTAGAAGGCCTGGAACGGGAGGCCGATGATCCCTCCGATGGAGCCCACCAACACGATGCGCCCACCTCCCTGACGGCGCATCACCGGCAAGGCAGCCTGGACCACCCGCACCGCACCCCAGAAGTTCGTCTCGAATTGGGCCTTGGCCTGATCGATGGGCGTGTCCTCAACCGCTCCGGCCAGCCCCCACCCGGCGCAGGCCACCACCGCTCCCAGCCGTCCCTCGCCGTCGGTGATGGAACGCACGCCTGCTTGCACCGATGCGTCACGGTCCACATCCATGGTCAACGGACTCCAAGCCCCGGATGATGTACCACGGCGACTGGCGCCGAATACCCTCCACCCCTGTTGGACCAAGAGGTCGGCGCAGGCCAGACCGATACCGGCCGATGCGCCGGTTATGAGGACCACGTCCGCCGAGGGACTCATGTCACACGCCTCCTAGAGATCAGTTCGCCGGATGAGACCGGCCCACTCCTCCACCCTTACATCTCACCGCACGCTCACGCTTCGTCCCTCGGCCGCCGTCGTTTCCGCGTCGCCTCCGGACGCTCGACCCAAAAGCCACAGCAGCGGTAATGGGGGTCCACCGTCGATTCGGCCTCGCCCTGGCGGACCGCACCTCAGCCTGCACCCTGTCTGTCATCACACGCCGAGGATCGGCCAGCGCTGCGGAGGGTCGCGTACTCAGCGAGGCTGATCTTCCTCTCGAGATCGTGGTCGATGATTGGATCGATGTAGTCCAGGGGAGTTGGAGAACGCCAGGGTTCGTGCACGTACGGCACGGCGACCGTACGGAGCTCGGGAACCCAGCGACGGATGTAGTCACCGTCTGGATCGAAGCGCTTCGATTGGGTCACCGGGTTGAAGATGCGGAAGTACGGCGAGGCATCCGTTCCCGTTCCTGCCGCCCATTGCCAACCGTGCTGGTTACTGGCGAGGTCCCCGTCGACGAGATGGCGCATGAAATACCTGGCCCCCCAACGCCAGTCGAGGTGGAGGTCCTTTACGAGGAAGGATGCCACGAGCATGCGAACACGGTTATGCATCCAGGCTTCGGTCATGAGCTGGCGCATCCCGGCATCAATGATCGGATATCCCGTCCGACCCTCGCACCAAGCCCCGAAATGAGCCTTTGCTTCGGGACCGTTCTCAATCCGCAGACCGTCCAGACGGGCATCGAAGTTGGTCCGCGCGCTCCGAGGCCAGGACCACAGCACCGACGCATAGAACTCCCGCCACGCCAACTCCATCCTGAATCGCTCGTCCTCGGGAGCGAGGCCCGACAGGAGCGTGCGGGGGTGCAGAGTGCCCAGATGGAGATACGCCGAAAGCCGGGAAGTAACGTCGAGGTCGGGCCGGTCACGTGCGGTCGCGTAGCCAGCGAGATCTTCTTCTCTGAACCTCCACCACGCCTCCTGCGCCGCCTCCTCTCCGGCCGGAGGAAGCACCATGCCCGCTGGAAGCGTCGGCTCCTCCGGCAGCCCTTCACTTGGCGCTGCGGACCAGTCGACCTGGTGGAGGTCGCTCGGCGCCGGATCTGGCCAGCCATGTCGTTGCCAGGCTCGAAAGAACGGCGTGAACACCTTGTACGAACTCCCTGTGGCCGTGGTCAACTTGGGCGGGCTGACGGCGTAGGGGGATCCTGTCGGCACCAGGGGGATCGAGCCGAGTGCGTGCGCGACGCGTCGGTCACGTTCGGTCCCATAGGGTGCAAAGTCGGCGCTGACGTGCACCTCTGTTGCCCCGACTCGTGATGCGACCCTGGGCACGACGTCCTCGGGGCGTCCGCTGTACACAACGAGATTCGCGCCGAAATCGCGCAGCCGCCGATCCATGTCGATCAGCGTGCGAATCAGAAACCCTCTGCGAGGTCGACCGGCCCAGTCCATCAATGCGGGATCGACGACGAAAAGGGCCAGGACGGCACCTCGCCTCGCCGCCTTGGCCAAGGCCGGATGATCGCCGAAGCGCAAGTCCCGACGAAACCAAAGGATGGACAGCGGCTTATGCATCGGCCTCGAGGATCAGCGTCATGCCGGCCTTGTCCCAACCATTGGCGCTCACAGGCTTCGGGCGCGACCGAAAATGGAGGTGCACTCGACGAGCTCCGGGACACTCAGGTTGAGTATTTGGTCCACACACCTCCACGCAGCCCCGCAGCGCGCCATCGCCTTTTTTTAGCACTAAATCTGCACCCGAAAAACGGTACCGGGGAATTGGGGGACGGAATCGCAGCGTCAGAGCCATTGAGCTACTGCAGCCCTCTCCCTTTCTGCGCTGCACTTCCTGGGCATCGACCGCGCCTGTCAGCGTTCGAGCGTCCGCCGGAACATCGAGCGGGCCCTTGACCCGGTTCTGCTGAATCGCCGACTCGCTGCCGGCTAGCCGTTGTTCGTCAGCGTGCCCTCAACTGCCCGCACTGGACCGCTCGTGGCCGGTGCGAGACCCTGTTGTTGGGCCATGATCGCAGCTTCCACCACCTGAAGGTCGGAAGGGTCAATCGCCAGTGGTCCGCCAGCGACCGGCACCTGCCAGACATGCGTCATGAACGGCGTTGTCGGATCGGCCATCGACCCTGCGTCGCGGCTGCTGCAACCCCTTGGTCTGGTGTGTCTCCTGCCAGGCGGCCAGTGGCCACGGGTCATAGCCCCGAGCGGTTCAAGGCGGTCGGCCCCCGCGCGCACCGCACCCGCTGCCGGAAGATCCTCAGTCTCACGTACGAGGCCACCTGCTCGGAGGCGCCTTCGTGGTCGGCTGTAACCGCCGCCCGGAGACTACTGCTACCTGCGCTCAGGCCTTGATCGCTGTCGACACGCCATCGAGAATGGCCAAATCGGTTTCGGCCCCGATCGCCTTCAGACGTAGCAGGTTCGTTACCAGTTCTGTCTGGTTGCGATCGCGGGTGACAGCTTCCGCTGGGCGATGGATGCACGCGACTTGTTCCGCGGTAAGCTGGTCGCCTCATCCCCTTGGGAGAGTCGCTTCGCTTGGGCAGGACGGCCAATAGGCCGACGGCACCCCGTGCAGGTTCGACGCCTCAACCGAGCCTCCCTGAGGAGTCTGCTTGCGCGTCGTGAATCCGCCCACCGAGTGCTCGAACGACCGCGCTCGATCGTTCGGGATTCTCAGTTCCTACCCTCCAACCGCCTGCGGTCTCGCCACCTTCAGCGCCGCACTCGCATCCGGATTCTCAGCACAGAACTCTGAAGTAGGTGTGGTGCGGGTCGTCGACGCCGGAGGACAGATAGCACAAAGTGAACGCGTCATCGGCGAGCTGGTCAACGGATCAGCACGCTCTGTCGACGCCAGCTCGGACGCCTTGAACCGGTTCGACGTCGCAATCGTCCAGCACGAGTACGGCCTCTACGGGGGAACTGACGGTGATGAGGTACTGGCGATTTTGGGCGCCCTCCTCGTTCCCTCAATCGTGATCGCCCACACGATTCTGGCCAATCCGACGCCCCATCAGCGGTCTGTCCTCAATGAAGCGGCCGCGCTGGCGGACCAGGTCGTGGTTATGACGCAGGCCGCTCGGGTGCGTCTGAGTGAGAACTTCGACGTCGACGAGCGCAAGGTCACCACTATCGCTCACGGTGCCGCCGTCCCGGTTGCTCGCGTCACAGCCGACCGGATCGGTCGCCCCACCATGTTGACATGGGGCCTCATCGGACCGGGTAAAGGAATCGAAAGAGTCATCGAAGCCATGCGAACCTTGCAAGATCTGCCGACGCAGCCACGTTACCTGGTGGCGGGACAAACCCACCCAAAGGTGCTGGCCGCACAGGGGGAATCGTACCGCCGGGGCCGTGTGGACCAGGCGGAGCGCCACGGACTTTCGTCCTCCGTCGTATTCGATGCCGACTACCGCGATGTCGAATCGCTCACCACCTTGATCCAATCCAGCACAGTCGTCGTTTTGCCCTATGACTCCAAAGACCAGGTGACGTCTGGCGTCCTCGTTGACGCTATTGCCGCCGGTCGACCGGTGGTCGCGACGGCATTTCCTCACGCGGTCGAGCTGCTCTCTAGCGGCGCCGGACTCGTCGTCGATCACGATGACCCTGATGCGATGGCGTTCGCTCTGAGGAGCGTCCTCACCAGGCCTGAGCTTGCCGCCAGTATGGCTGCAGAAGCTTCTCGTCTCGCACCGAGCCTCGGATGGTCCATGATCGCGGGCGAATACCTTCGGCTGGCCGATCGACTCATGACGGAACGATTGTCCCTCGTGTGAGCACGACGCCGCCGGAAGCTCCTGAGCCGAACTTTTCACACCTCATTTCCATGACCGATGAGCGCGGGACTTTCGAACACGCTCTCTTCAGCGAGCCCAGGCCGGAGCACGGCTTCTGCACCGACGACATGGCTCGAGTGCTTGTCGTGACGACCAGGGAACCAGAGCCAGCATCGGCGGTGCGCGGCCTGGCATTGCTGAGTTCGAGATTCCTTCAGGGCGCCCTGGACGCGCAGGGCAAATGCCGGAACCGAATGAACCGATATGGATCGTGGGAAGACGTCCCGGCACTCGAGGATTGCTGGGGAAGGAGTATTTGGGGACTGGGTACCGCACTGTCGTGCAGCGACGACCACGTCGTACGTGAGCTGGCCAGAGACGGGCTTGAACGAGCGATGACACAGCGGTCACCCTGGCCGAGGGCCATGGCTTTCGCCGCGCTTGGTGCCGCGCAAGTGCTCAGCGCGGACCCACACACCGCATCTGCTCGCTCTTTGTTGTCCGACGCCGCCGATACGATGACCGGTCTCAGCCACTCAGGGTGGCCCTGGCCCGAACCGCGCCTTACATACGCAAACGCGGTCCTCCCCGAGGCGATGATTGCGGCCGGGTCGGGCCTGGATCGTCCGGCTCTCCAACGACGAGGCTTGGAACTCTTGGAATGGCTCTTGGCTCGTGAGACAGATCGCGGACATCTTTCCGTGACCCCAGTCGGAGGAAGCGGCAGCGAGGACCAAGGCCCAGGATTCGATCAACAACCCATTGAGGCGGCAGCCCTGGCGGATGCGTGTGTCCGCGCACTCGATGTTGACGGCGGCCAACAGTGGAGGGACGGAATTACGGCTGCCACGAATTGGTTTCTGGGCGGAAATGACGGCGGTGTTCCCATGTGGGATCCACACACCGGCGGGGGATTTGACGGCTTGCATCGATCCGGCGCAAATCTCAACCAGGGTGCGGAATCGACCCTCGCCTTCATATCGACGATGCAACATGCCCGGCTTGCAGCAGGCGTCCGCTAGTGCTCAAATCGCCGCGCGTACGTCATTGTCCGGTCTATCTTTCGGCTGATGCATCACGAGTAGTGACCCGGCTCTTTGTCCCAGGCCATGAGGGCTTCGACCAACAGGAGTCCAGGTCGAACTCTGTCTTGCAGAGAGTCCTGGAGCTGTCGGACGAAGAAGTAGAACGAAGTCTTGACGATGTATTGACTCGGTTCGACGGACGACATCATGGCCTGACCGAAATGTTCCTTGAGCATGCCGAAGAGCTCTCCGACCGACTCAGCGCCAAGCGCCAGCTGTCTCCTGCTCGCCGGCTTCTCCTCGGCGCGACCTTTACAAGCGAATACGCCATTGAGGGTGCAGCACTCTGCAACCCAAGCATGGTGCTTCACCCCGACCAGGTGGGAGTCAAGGCTGGCGATATTCGTTTCGTCATGAGTGTCCGCGGCATCGGCGAGGGTCACAGCTCTTCGATCGGTTTCCGAACAGGCACGATCAGCGCCTCGGCCGACGTGACATTCGACCCCGCTCCAGCGTTCGCTACGAAAGGACGCCGAGACGAGACGATGCTCGTGGCGGATGCATTCACGGGAGAACTTCGTCGACTCCGTGCGAGCGTCGACGACAGCGAGTACGTCCTCGCTCCCCTCGGATCACAATTCACCTCAGCACAATTGGAAGCGCGACTTGGCCTTCTCGAAGATCACGCTGCTACCCGAAAGCAGGCGAGAAGAACCATCGGTCAGATTCGCAGGATCGCCGAGCGAAGCTACGGCATCACTTTCGAGAAGGACACGCCGTTGAGTGAACGGGTACTCCTACCCGTTACGAGTGCCGAGTCAAGAGGAATGGAAGATGCCCGTTTTGTCCGATTCTCCGACGAGGATGGGGACGTCACCTACTACGCCTCTTACACGGCCTTCAACGGTACGGACATCGGCCAACAGTTGCTCGAGACAAGAGACTTCCTACACTTCACCTCTTCGCCGATGACCGGCGCCGCGGCTGCGAACAAGGGTCTGGCCCTTTTCCCTCGCCGAATCGCCGGGAGGTTTGTTGCTCTGTCGCGATCTGATCGGGAATCGAACACCATCACCTACTCAGAAACCCCGCGCCGCTGGGAAGTCGGAAAGGCATGCCAAAGACCGACAACATCGTGGGAGGTCGTTCAGCTTGGCAACTGCGGATCTCCGATTGAGACGGAGATGGGCTGGCTGGCGCTTACTCACGGAGTCGGTCCCATGCGTACCTACAACATCGGGGCACTCTTGCTCGACCTCGATGACCCAACTCGAATTATCGGCCGGTTGCGCGAGCCGCTTCTCAGCCCGACTCGTGATGAGCAAGACGGCTACGTGCCGAATGTCGTCTACTCCTGCGGCGCCCTTGTTCATGGCGGCAGAGTGGTCATTCCTTACGGGATAGGCGACTCTGCCATCGGAGTGGCAACGGTCTCCCTCGGAGAGCTTCTCGATGCCCTCGGCAACAGCCCCGATTGACTCATGTGCCGCAAACGTGATTGGAGAACGCAATGCCTGACAGATCCCCACAGAAGCCATCGGGAAAGAAGCCCGGAAAGTCCCTAAAGGAAAAGCGGGGAGCGAAGAGAGAGAAACGAGAACAGCGGGACCAGAAGGCCGGTAATCTCGGATTGAAGCGCTGAGAGCGTCGTGCGTGTTGCGGTACTCGCGCCTATATCGTGGCGTGTCCCACCACATCATTACGGACCCTGGGAACTCTTTGCGTCACTCTTGACCGAGGGGCTCGTGGCGCGGGGCCACGATGTGACCCTGTTCGCGGTGGGAGATTCGAGAACTTCGGCCCGGCTGAGCAGTGTTGTGCCTCGAGGCTGGTCGGAGGACCCGGGGATCGATCCGAAGGTCGCTGAGTGTCTCCACATTTCGGAAGTATTCGAGCGGGCGTCGGAGTTCGACGTGATCCACAACAGCTTCGATTTCTTGCCGCTCACCTACTCGCGTCTGATATCGACCCCGGTCATCACCACAATTCACGGGTTTTCCTCGCCAGAGATCGTGCCCGTCTATGCCAAATACAACACAAACACATTTTTCGTGGCCATTAGCGAGGCTGACAGACACCCTGCCCTCGATTATCTGGCGACCATCCATCACGGAATCGACATCGACGCTTTCACATTCAACCCGGCGCCCGGCTCCTATCTGGCGTTCTTTGGCCGTATTCACCCAGACAAGGGAGCCGTAGCCGCAATCGAAGCCGCGACTCTGGCTGGGATCCCACTTCGAATAGCCGGAATCATTCAAGACGAGGCCTACTTCGAAGAGGAGATCGTTCCGCGTCTTGACCGAGAAGGCGTGCAGTTCGTCGGATCGGTTTCCGCAGAGGATCGCTCATCCTTCCTCGGTGGTGCCGCCGCCCTCCTTCATTTGGTCGATTTTGACGAGCCTTTTGGGCTCTCGGTTGTTGAGGCTATGGCCTGTGGGACCCCGGTGATTGCTTTCCACCGAGGCTCCATGCCAGAACTCATAATCGAAGGTTCGACGGGTTCCGTCGTAACTGACATCGAATCGGCAGCCGAGGTGGCAAGAACTATCGATCAATTCGACAGGGCAACAGTCCGAGCATCGGCGGTGCAGCGCTTCGGCGCTGATCGCATGGTCGATGAGTATGTAGCCGCCTATCGGCGTGCAATCTCCGAATCCCACCGCCGACAATCGTGCCGGCCGGCCTCTGTCTGACCGGCGCGCTGGCTTCTCTCCGAGAACGCAGTCATACAGATCCCGAAAGGACATATGAGATGTCTGGCACCGCAGTTCCCCCATGCTCACGATGTGGAGCGCGCCGAGTCGATGAGTACACGCACTATGGATGTCCTGATGACTTGTCCAATAACGCCCATCGCCACTGGGTATGCGTCACGTGCGAATTCGAATTCGTCACCAGCTCAGAAGCTCCGGAGTAAGTCTGCACGGCCCTCCGAATGCACTCGAGACACCGAAGCCGATGTCATCGAGCACAATCTTCAGGACATTGGGCGCCCTCGGGGTCGGAGCGGGTCAATCGCGGGGAACCGGGTGTCGGGATCCTTGGCGTCGTAGGTGGTGAGGCCGATCCGGAATCGGGAGCACCGCTCGGGAGGTTTCGGACATTGCATAGCCTCCTCAGCGGTCACTCGATAAAGGATGTCGAACCTGGCACGACGCTGGGTCTGTAACTTATGGGCGTGCCAACGCCTGACGTGCGTATTGGGCAGGCTCAATCGGCCGATCCTGGTCGATCGATCGTCTACGCCACCATCACTGTGATGAGCACGCTCATCATCTATGACGGCTGGCAACAGCTGAAGCTGATCCACGTCGTCCGTGTCATCGTCGGTCCCGTCGTCGCCATGTTCATCGGCCACGTGTTTTCGGCCTCGTTGGCCAAACAGGTCGAGATCGGCAGGAGCCTTACCTGGAGCGATCGGGTGACGCCGCCCAACCGAGATCAAATGAATTTGAGGTGCCGAGGCGTCGTCGGCCACGCCGCTCCGGGGACAACGTGACCTGGGCCGACCTGGCGGTCATCGCCGTGCTCATCTTGGTCTGGACCGCGATCTCGGGCCGCGCCGAACGGGTCGGCATTACCGCCCCCATGGCGTTCGCGGTCGGTGGCCTGGCCCTTGGAGGGGACCACGCCTTCCACATCACGGTGTCAGCCGCGACCATCAGGGTCACGGCGGAGATCACCTTGGTGCTGGTCCTCTTCTCCGATGCGGCCCGACTGCGACTGACATCGCTCCGCCATGATGTGGGACTTCCCGCTCGTTTGCTCGGCATCGGACTTCCCTTGACGGTCGCCCTGGGCGCCCTGTTCGCCCACTTCCTCTTGGCGGGACTCGGGACATGGCTTGCCGTTCTCGCCGCGGCATGTCTCGCTCCAACCGACGCCGGCCTGGGAGCTGGGATCGTCACGGACTCATCTGTCCCAAGTCGAATCCGGCGTGCACTCAACGTCGAGAGCGGGCTCAACGACGGCATCGTCGCCCCGCTAGTTTCGCTGGCCGTAGCGGTGCTCGTCGGCGAGGCGTCCAACAGCCACGACCCACTTCTTCACGCTGTCCGCGAAATCGGTATCGGAGTCCTAGTCGGAGCCGGGGCTGGATTGGCAACTGGTTGGATTCTCGCTTACGCGAGTCGAAGGGGATGGACCGAGTCGGGCACCATCGTCTTGGCCACCCCTGCCGCAGCCATTGGCACGTACGCACTCGCGGTAGCCCTCCACGGAAACGGGTTCGTCGCCGCCTTCTTGGCCGGTCTGTGTTTCGGAATCTTCAGGCATGAACTCGAGCCCCGGTCATTGGAGCTCTCAGAGGGCTCGAGCCAGCTCCTGGCTTGCGTCGTCTGGTTCGCATTCGGAGCTGCCATGCTCCGACCAAGCTTGTCGAGTCCCGACTTCCTACGTTGCCTGGGCTACGCGGTATTGAGCCTGACCGTTGTGCGAATGCTCCCTGTCGGAGTTGCCCTCTACCGCACGCATCTCGGTACCGCCACCGTGGCGTTCATCGGGTGGTTCGGGCCACGCGGACTCGCGTCGGTGATCTTCGCTCTTCTGGCCTTCGACGAGTTGGGGCAAGAGGCAAGCGTCGTCTTGAGCGTGGTGTCGATCACGGTGGCGCTCAGCATTCTCCTCCACGGTCTGAGTGCCAATCCCCTGATTGCTCGTTACCGCTCCCATGCCCGACTCCGTGAGCCCGGCCATCCCATACTCCGACCTTCCGAAGTGCCGGCTGCTCGGCGCACGTTCGGCACCGTCGAATTCCCGGACGAGCGCAGTCCCGCCTGAACCCCCGACGCGTCCCAAAGGGAGCAGGCTCAGTCGTGGGCCGAGCCAGAGCGTCCCACTGCGGTCCGAACGAGACATCTCCCGTTGTAGGCAGATCCGACGAAGCCCTGGTGAACCGGGTCCTGGACTACAGAGTGACAGCTGCGCTCTGGAGAGCGATCTCCGCACCGGTCGAAAGAAGGTCCCGAGCCAGGGCAGCAGGAGGTGCTCGAAAAATGCGGGCTTATCCAGTATCTCTATGGATTTAATAGGAATACGATGGCGCTATGCCCGTACGGTCCGAGGTCGTTGCCATCATCGGCGGAGGCGCCTCGGGAGTCCTGACGGCAATACACCTTCTTCGGGCTTCACCTGGGTCGATGCGCGTCATGATGATCGAACCGAGGGCCGAGCTCGGCGAGGGCATCGCCTATGGCACTACCGATCTCGGTCACCTTCTGAACGTGCGGGCCGGCTGCTTGAGCGCACTACCCGACGAATCAAGCCACTTCACCGACTGGGCTCGGCGACACATCGTGGCCAACGACCAGTCGTTTCTCCCCCGCGCGTGGTACGGCAAATACCTCCGTTCCTTGCTTGGACCCGTCGAACACATACGTGCCCGCGCGGTCCAGGTCCGGCCCCGCTCCGTCGGGGTGCAGATCGAGCTCTCCGATGGAGGGTGTCACAACGTTGACCGCGTCATCCTCGCATCCGGCTCATCTCCGACAGCGTGGCCCGAGGGTCTCGGTGGAAGCGTCCACCATTGGATCGAAGATCCTTGGGTCCCGGGGATCCTGACCACACTTCATCCCGACGAGCCGGTATTGCTGGTCGGGACGGGCCTCACCGCGATGGATATGAGCCTCAGTCTTCAAGCCGGCGGACACTCCCAGATCCTCGCCACCTCCCGACACGGGTGGCTCCCCCGCGTCCATCCGAGGGAACCCTTCGCCCTGCCGGTCGTTGCCCCACCGCACCGCCCCTCGGCGCGCTCGCTGCTTGCCTGGGCTCGGACGACCGCCGACGAGGTGGGCGACTGGCGCCCGGTCGTTGATGCCTTGCGATCTCACAGCGACGATCTGTGGGGTGCATTGGCCGCTGGAGAACGGGCCCGACTTCTCCGGCATGTTCAGCGCCGGTGGGAAGTGCTCCGGCACCGAATGCCCCCGGCAGTTGCTGAGCGGATCGCGGCCATGGAGGAGAGAGGGCAGCTCAAGATCGTGCCGGGGGGCATCCGGTCAACCCACACCACGAGCCGAGGAGTTGACATCACGTTGGCCGACCGTCGCCTCAAAGTCGGCGCAGTCATCAACTGCACCGGTCCGACGGCCGATGTGCGTCGTTCACGTGATCCGCTCTTGCAACATCTCCTCCACAGCCGGGTGACCCAACCCAGTCCGCTCTGTCTCGGTTTCGACACTGATACCCGGGGGTGTATCCGCAACTCGAACGACGCCCTTTGGGTCGTTGGCCCGCTCCGGCGCGGCGAACGTTGGGAATCCACCGCCATTCCCGAGATACGGATGCAGGCAGCCGCACTCTCACGGTCACTGCAAGGCACCGCCACGCTCGTGAAGGTCTAAACCGGCCGAATGACGAATGGAACGGCATAGCCGATCCTGCACACCGCTCGTTCGAACCCGGGACCCTCGCGAGGAGGCAGAGCCTGGGGGCGTGACTGGAATGAAGCGCGGAGGATCACGAAAACACCCAACCAGACGAGATGGCGAGTCAAGGTCGCTGACGATCTCGTCGCAGTCGTTCACAAGGGCAATTCCTCGCCCGCCTGCTCCGCCACCATGTACTTGGCGTACCAGTCAGGCCAGTCAGGATCGGCCTTGCCGATGCGCTTTTCGTGCTCGCCGTGGGCTGCTTCCGCACGTTGCATGGCTCGCGCCAGCTCTTGAGGGGAACTGAACGAAATGACGTCGGTACTGCTCATGACGATCCTCCGTAGATTCGCGTTGCGATCATGGTCGCACGAGCGTAACGGGTCGCGCCCGTGGGCTCCCAGGACGCCTGGCCTCCTGTCCTCGGGGCTCGGGGCCCGGGGCCGGAACTCGGTGGAGCGCGCCACCTCGAGAAGGCTGAATGGCTGGGCTGAATCAATGGCTGGGCTGAACGACTCGGAGCAGGGGGACACAGCCCAACTGCCACCGAAAAGTCGGGATTCAGCAACTTCTCGAGCTATTCGTGTTGATATCGCTCAAATGTGCCGATACAAGGGAGCGGAGCGCGGTTCTTTCGTTTGAAAACCGGCATTGCTTATTCGTCTTGACGCTCCTCTTGAGAGCGGTTCAACGTGCGAAGCAAACCTAAAGCCCAGTCAGCGACATCAATCGACGAGAACTCCGGTTCCAGCCCGGATGCAGGGGCCGCACGACACTTGGGTCACCGTCTGTTTCCACTGAGCATCCGGACACTGCTGGTCGTCATCCTGATTGTGCCTCTGTTGATTGTGACGGGCGTTTCATGGACGGTCGTCACACGCCAGCTGTCGACGCGCCGCCACGCGGAATCTGCTCGTCAGTCTTCGCTGACACTTGACGCACTGCTGCGGGCCCGAGTTGACCTCTATGACGAGTACATCCCGAGCCAGGCGATCGTCGTCGCACGCGCCTATAAGGTCTCCCCCGCCACACTGAATTCTCTGCTCGGTGTCAATGTGCAGAGTGAATTGGTCGCTGCCCGACGAACCGTCGATCGGCAAGGGGTCTTCGGGACCACCGGTGCTTTCCACGCCGAGTATGCCCAACTCACGCAACTCCGCCGCGCCATCGACCATGCCACTGCATCGGGCAACGAGGTGGCGGCGCTGTTCAATCAGATTGGGTCGGAGATCACGGGCCGATGGCAAGACACCTTCAATAGTCTCTCGCGTGCAGACGAATCGTCGGACTCTCCGATTACGGAAACTCGACTCAGCGCGCTCGACTCATCCTTCGGCGCCCTCACTTCCGGCCTCGGAGAAGAAAACCTGTCAGGCGGAGGTTCTCTCGAGACATTGCTCACGGCGACGGCGACACCTGCCCAGGTTCAGAGTCTCATCGTAAGCCACGAGCAGTTCCTGGCCTCCACGCGCTCGTTTCCCGCTTCACTCGGGCCACACGCATCTGTGGCCTGGATGTCTTTGGCTAACGGCCCCATTGCCTCACGGTTCGACCTATACGTGCAGACGGGCATCGCCGTTGGCCTCGGGCATCTGGTTCCTCCTTTTGCCACCAGCTCCACCGAGATCGGCGAGATCGGACGCATCGAAGTGGCGTGGGCGAACTCGTTGACCGACGTCGTACTGGCCAGTTCCGTCGATCTTCGGACAGCAATGGTAGACCAGGCCAATTCTGCCAGCCACGCTCTCATCGTCACGTACACCCTGACGTCTCTACTCCTGGTGTTGGCGTTGGGCGCCGTACTGATCCTGAGCCGTCAAGTTCGGCACCCCCTCGACCGCATCGTCGCGGCCGCCACGTCTGTTCAGGAAGGTGAACTCGACATACCTGCCCTTGACGAGTCCGGTCCCAAGGAGCTGGCCCTGGCCTCCGCCGCCTTCAATGAGATGGCTTCCACGCTCCGGGCCGTGCAGGCCCAGGCGATCGCGCTCTCCGGCGGTGACCTCGACAACCCCATCCTCCGACGTCAACTACCCGGACGAACCGGCGCTGCACTTCAAACGGCCCTCAACCAGCTCCATCGCTCCGTCCAAGCCGGTGAAGCCGAACGCGAGGCCCTGCTCGAACGGGCGACTCGTGACTCACTCACTGGATTGTTGAACCGCGGTGCTGCTCTCGAAGCCCTCACACTCGATTTGGCCGCTGTTCGTCGCAGCAGGGGAAGCCTGGTTCTCACGCTGTTCTACATCGATCTCGATGGCCTCAAGAACATCAACGACTCAGTTGGCCACGACGGGGGCGATATTGCGATTCGGGCGGTCGCCGAAGCGTTACGGGTCACCACCCGAGCGTCGGACGTCATCGCACGCTTCGGCGGCGACGAATTCGTGGTGGGCTGGCTCGGGAGCCCCGGCTCCGACGTTCCGGAAGAGCTTGCGAGGCGAATCGCTGCCCATGTTGCGCAGTCGGAGATCGGGACTCCCGAGGGTGTGGTCGGGCTGGCGTGCAGCATCGGTGTCGCAGTTTCGGAACCCTCCGACAGCAGCGTTGAAACGCTCATCGAGCGGGCGGACCGCGCGCTCTATGACGCCAAGGCCAACGGGAAGGGGCAGATTCGATGGTTCGGTCGAACTGCATCTGCAGTTCTTCAGATGCAAAGACAATGACTCGGCCGTCAGTTGCCCGGGATTCACCGCTTATGCAACCGATGCCCCTACATCCGAGAATGCCGAAGGCACCTTGGGAAGACCTCTCGCCCTGATTGTCGACACCTCGACCCGCAGACGCACCGGTGTGCTCATCGGCAGCCGGTCATGACTTATGTTGTGCAACGGTACAACTCCGAACATTGCTGTTCGACCGCTCAGGGAACGGGGACCGCAACCGAATGACGCACGGCATTGGCAAGCCAACTCCAGGCCCGATCAGCTCGCCCGGGATCGGTACCTGGCACACTGGCCGTCCCGCTCCCAGGACAAATTGGGCCGGCAACATCGTTCTTGGTGCTGCACGTACGCTCCAGCCGGAGTCGCTTGACAGTCTGCGCCGAATGGTTGCCCGCAGCAAGCACGTACGAGCCCTGGGCTGTGGTCACTCGTTCAGCGGAATAGTCGAAACCCCTGGCGACCTCATCCTTTTGGATGCTCTGCCCAAGACGCTCACCATCGATTCGGTCAATTCGACCGTCACGGTTGCCTCCGCAATGAGGTACACAGAGCTGGCAGACGAGTTGCATCGTGCGGGCTTCGCGCTGGCGAATATGGCGTCGATCCCGGACATCTCTGTCGCCGGGGCTTGCGCAACGGGTACCCACGGTTCTGGCGATGATCAATGCGTCCTTGCCGCCTCTGTCGTTGCGTTGCAACTGGTTGCTGCGGAGGGCGACCTGATTGAGTTAGAGAGGGATCTCAGTCGAGACACATTTCTCGGCTCGGTGGTCACGCTGGGTGCTCTCGGCATCGTGACCCATCTGACCTTGGATATTGAACCAGCGTATGAGATGTCGCAGCGCGTCCACCTCGGCGTTCGCCTCGACGAGATACAGGACCGGCTCAATGACGTCCTCAGCGCAGGTTACAGCGTGAGTGTCTTCACGGACTGGTGCAGCGGCGAGGCCAACGTGTGGGTCAAACGACGAGTTGATCGAACCGTTTCGACGTGGACCGCTGGCAGGCAAGCCCAACACGAAGTCCATCCAATCGCCGGCATGTCCCCACACCTGTGCACTGAGCAGTTGGGCATGGTTGGCCCCTGGCATGAACGGTTGATACATTTCCGCCCTAGAACCGTCGTGGAGGCGGGGAATGAGTTGCAATCGGAAGTCTTCATTCCCCGCAATCTCGCACAAGGTGCAATCGAGCGCGCTTCGCAAGATTGGCAACCTCTTGGCACCGGCCTTGCTCGTCAGCGAAGTCCGTACGGTCCGAGCGGACGAACTTTGGTTGAGTCCAGCCTATTGTCGTGACTCCATCGCGTTTCACTTTACGTGGAAGGACGACGGGCCGGAGGTAATGCGGGCTCTGGCCATCATTGAGCAGCGGCTGAAGCCGCTTGGTCCTCGTCCTCATTGGGGAAAACTCACTACGTTGACCCCCCGTGAAGTCATCGCCACCTATGAGCGCGCTTCAGACTTCGAACAGTTGATGGTCGAATTTGATCCGACCTTCAAGTTTCGGAACGGGGTTGTCAATGGCCTCTTCCCAACACCTTGAAGAAGTGAATCGCCGCGCCTCCTGAACCCACCACGGGGCTATTGATCAAGACGCAGCCGGCGTGCGCCACAGGTCGATGTTGCCGTCGACGGCGTAGCGGTCAATAGCGGCAAGCTCATCGGCCGTGAACTCCAGGTCGTCAAGGGCGGCAACGTTTTGGTCAAGCTGGGCGACGCTGCTGGCCCCGATGAGTACGGAGGTCACTCGAGCGTCGCGCAATGCCCATGCGATGGCCATCTGCGCGAGGGATTGGCCTCGTTGCTGAGCAATGTCATTGAGGGCTCGGACACGGCCGAGATTCTCTTCGTTGAGCATGTCACGAGTGAGCGAGCCACCGAAGGAGGCCCTGGAGCCTGGAGGAACGCCATTGAGGTAGCGGTCGGTAAGGAGACCCTGAGCCAAGACGGAGAAAGCGATGCACCCGACTCCTTCACTCTCCAAGACGTCGAGGAGGCGGTGCTCGATCCAGCGATTGAACATCGAGTACGACGGTTGGTGGATGAGCAGTGGAGTGCCCAACTCGTGGAGGATGGCAACTGCCTCAGCGGTGCGCTCATCCGAATAGGAAGAGATCCCGATGTAGAGGGCCCTGCCGGAGGTGACCGCGCTGTGGAGAGCACCGACGGATTCCTCAAGGGGTGTTTGGGGATCGAAGTGGTGGTGGTAGAAGATGTCGACGTAGTCGACGTCAAGCCGGCGCAAGCTCTGATCGAGGCTCGCGAGGAGATATTTCCGAGATCCGAGGTCGCCATAGGGACCCGGCCACATATCCCAACCTGCCTTGGTGGAGATGACAAGTTCGTCACGGTGGTCACGGAAGTCCTCGCGGAGGATCCGCCCGAAGTTGGTCTCAGCACTTCCGTATGGGGGCCCGTAGTTGTTGGCCAAATCAAAATGGGTGACACCCGAGTCGAATGCTCGACGCAAGACGGAACGCTGAGTTTCGAGCGGTCGGTCATTACCGAAGTTCTGCCAAAGCCCGAGGGATAGAGCCGGTAACAGCAGGCCGCTGCGCCCAGTACGGCGATAGGTCATGGATTGGTAGCGATCTTGGGCGGGAATGTAGCTGGTCATTCGCTGCTGCTCCCTCTTTGTGTTGAAGATAAATCTATCCACTGCCCCAATCGACTAGCGGCAGGAGAAGTCCACAGGTGACAACTTGGAACTCCCCAGCCCGACGCGACTTGTCCCATGACATTCAGCGAGTCGTTCGGCCAAGGCGGCAGTTCTAGCCAGGGTTACGTCTCTCCTCCTGTTGCTCCAAGGCGCGTGTGACGACGGTAAGGTCCTGATTGCCGAGCCCAAGATCGACGACCTGTTGCCATTCGTCGGCCAGGCAGGCAAGCGCTTGGAAGCGCTCCCCGCCAGCCGCCTCCAGAGCGAGGCGCACGTCCTTGAGTGCAAGGGACAAGGCGAATTGCGCCGAGAAATCATCTCGAGCAATTCGGTCGAGCTTGGCTGCCTGCCAGGGGGACACCAGCGGACCGCCGCCCAGGGCATTGGCCACAGTCTCGGTTTCGAGACCAAGCCGACGGGCGAGAGCAATAGAAGTGTTGACCGCTTCAGCCTCCAGCGCCAGCCACGCATTGGCTACGAGCTTGAGTCTCGACCCCGCCCCAACGGGTCCCACCCAGATCGTTCGCTGACCCAGCGCATCAAAAAGTGGGCCAAGACGCGAACGAACCGCTTCAGGACCCGAGGCAAAGATCGTCAGCCGACCCTGCTCTGCAGGTTCTTTGCTCCCCGACACCGGCGCGTCGATCAGGACTATGTCTGGACGCTCGGCTTCGACAAGAGTTTCGACCCGCTTCATCCCCGCGACACCGATGGTGCTCATCTGCACCCAGATCGCACCTGGAGCGAGAGCAGCCAGCATGCCTAGGTCTTTGGCGATCGCGAGGACAACGTCCGCATCCGTCACCATCGTGACGATGATGGCGGACCGGTGCGCAGCATCAGCAGGGGATCCAGCCACCTCTGCGCCAAGGTCCGCGAGATCCCGGTTTGCCGCGGCATCGCGGTTCCAGACGATGGTCGGGATACCGGCACCCAGAGCCCTGCTTGCCATCGCGTGGCCCATCGTGCCAATGCCAAGGAACGCAACCGACTCTTTCGCTTGAGTCATGGGTTTCTCCTCCCGACAAGGCCCTCGGGCACCGGGCCGCACTCCAGCTGAGCACGCCCTCGTAGCCCGAATCAAGGGATACGAACGATCTCTCTGCCGATGTGGCGATGCTTGGGCCCAGCAAAAGGCATCGGCCCTACTCCACAGGTCAGAATGCCATGCTCCGCGCTCTCCCCGCGCAACAGGCGTGGCCTTCAGGTTGCCTGCGTTGCCCGGTGAATACGATGCCTGGCCATCCGGATGAAAGTGACGCGGTGCACCGGAGAGAGCAGCTTCCAGTAGAGAAACCCGGGTATGCCGAGAGGGCGGAACGCCGCTACCTGGCGGAGCACACCTTCCTTGGCCCGATACCCGAGCCAAGCGTCACCAGGGAACCATCCGACGCTACGCAGAACCAACTCTCCCGACCCGGCCCCGGCAATCCTCCACCAGTCAACGAGAGCGCCGGGCTCGAGAGTGGCCGATCGGCGACGACGAAGGTGTTCGCCCATCAGTCGCCCAAGGACGATGCGAGCCATCCACCCGAACGCGGCGCCGTACCAGCTGAGCTTTCCGCCGACTGCGCCGAGGTCGGTAACGAGTGCGTCCTCGGTGCCCGGCGGGATGGCGACATCGGTGACGACAGAGTAGACCCCGTCGATCAGGCCATTGCAACGTGCAAACAGCGAATGAGCCACCTCCTCGTCTTGATCGTCGAGTGCCGCACCAAGAGCCTTCTCGATCCCCATCGGCACGACCGAAAATGCGTGTTTCGCTGATTCGTCGTCGACCACAACGACCTCGGTCACGAGGCTTTCGATGAGAGCGTGACTGATCGAGCGGTCGACGGGGGTCACGAGGTCGACCCAGTACGACGACAAGCGTGGCGTGAGCAAGGGAATATCGAGGATGTGACGAGGGCGCAAGCCCCGGACACGGGCGTATTGCGTGATCATGTCGCGATATGTGGTCACGTCCGCGCCTCCGATCTCGTAGACCCCCGGTGCCACGCGAAGAGACTGCTCCAGATAGGCCAGAAGGTCACTGAGGGCAATCGGCTGGATCTGGGTGTGCACCCAGCGGGGGCACACCATCGCCGGCAGCCGCTCGGTGAGATAGCGAAGCATTTCGAAGGAAATGCTTCCCGAGCCGAACACCACGGCGGCCCGAAGCTCGACCACCGGGACGCCCGAAGCGGCGAGAGCCGACCCGACCTCGTGCCTGCTCGCGAGGTGCGCAGAGCTTGGCCCGTGTCCGAGCGCACCGACATAGATGATCCGGCCGACCTCGGCCTTGGCTGCGGCCCGGCCGAACCTTGTGGCCAAACGGTGGTCAACCTCCCGAAATTCTCCGCCACCGGCCATCGAATGGACGAGATAGTACGCGACATCCACACCCTCTAAAGCATCAGCGGTGGCGGCTTCGTCACCTACGTCGACAACAACCACTCGCGCTTGCGTCGAGGTCTGATTCGCAGACCGGCTTAGACCAACCACACGGTGGCCGCTGCCCACAAGCTGGACGGTGAGGGCACGGCCGACGAATCCGGAAGCACCGGCTATGGCGATATTCATCTGAAGCCTTCCCAAGAGGTGGATTCAGTATCGCAGCTCTGTCTTCATCGCCGGACGCCTCAGTCCGGTGCAGATACGCGCTGCGATATTCGGCCTCCGTTCGGGCGCCCCGGCGCGAGGCGTGGTTTGACTCGGCCTGCCAACGGCAACGGTACCGCGTGTGCAGACGGTGCCCCTCGAGCGCAGTACCACCCGTCGTCGCCGGTCCGTTGTCGAAGAACCCCGAACCGGCCCGGCCCCGGCTCAAGCGATGGCGTGGCGCTTGCACACAGAGCACCTCGCCGAGCACGGTAGGTTCTCCGCGAAAGGCAGCCACGATGGGGACATCTTCGAGCTCGCAGATAATCGGGCCGCTACTCGGGCATTGTGTACTGGCGATCGAATCACCGTCCCTCGTGAACCTAGGGAAGCAGAAAGAATTCGACGCCGGGAGTGCTACGCCAGCTGACGGCGGAGCGACCGCCACACCGAATCGCTCCCCTGCGGTATCCGCTACCACTCGAAGGCGGCCCAGTAGGAGACCGACGGCAGAACCGTTCTCACGACTGCCCCGGTTGAGTCGAGACCTGGTCCTTGGGTTCGAGACTCCCGTTGTGGATCGAGGACGATCGACACGAGATGTTATATCTTTAGCTCGTGAGCTCGCGTCGCTTGAGCCGACGTTCGCTGCTTGGTGCGGCAGCCGTAGGCGCGTTCGGTGCCGGGATCGAGGCGGCGAGTAGCGCCTCAACCACATCCTCTGGAGCGACAAGCCTGACCCGTGTTGACCGCGGGAAAATACGGGAGCCCGGCTCCCTTCCCAATCCTGCAGACCCGCCCGGAACGGATCAAGTGCCCCAGATTGAGCACTTCACCGTCGTGATGATGGAGAACCATTCATTCGACAACGTTCTCGGCATGCTGGGTCGCGGGGATTGCCTCCCGAAAGGATCAAACGGTCGACCCACGATTGCTCTTCCAGATGGTCACGGCAATCTGGTCCACGCGTTTCATATGCCGAGCGAATGTCAAACGAATGGAGTCGGCCAAAACTGGAATCTGGCTCACCACTCGTTAGTGAATGGGAACCGTGGTTTCGTCGAGGGATCTACTGGCGAGGCGCTCGGCTACTACCTTGGAGAGGACCTTCCATTCACCTGGGATATGGCTCGTACATTTCCGATCGCTGACAGGTGGTTCTCGTCGTTGCTCGGCCAGACCGATCCGAATCGCCGCTATCTGATGGCCGGCACATCGCTCGGACAGGTTGCCGACCAGCTCAACACCGATCTTCCACCAAATGGCACGATCTTCGACATGTTGAATCGCCATGGCGTGACGTGGAAGGACTACTACTCCAACGTGTCTTCTATTGGGGTCTGGTTACCTCTGCTCTCTGACCCTGCCATCACGGCGAACATCGATACGATCGATCGCTACTACACCGATGCAGCCGCGGGGACGCTACCGCAGTTTTCCTTCGTAGAACCCAACTACACCGCTTCGTCGGAGGAAAATCCTCAAGACATACAGTTCGGGGATCAATTCCTCGCCAGCATCGTGAACGCGATGATGTCGGGGCCGCAGTGGACGAAGTCGATGCTGATATGGACATACGACGAATGGGGCGGCTGGTATGACCACGTCCTGCCACCCTCCGCCATACCACCCGACGATGTCCCGCCCGTCCTCTCGCTCAACCAGGTGACCGGCCGATTCGACCAATATGGTTTCAGGGTGCCCGCTGGCGTGGTGTCGCCTCTGGCGAAGCGTGACTTCGTTTCCCACACGGTCTACGACCACACATCTGTCCTGAAAACCCTTGAGCACAAGTGGAACCTCCCTGCTCTTACTCGCAGGGATGCAAATGCAAACGACTTATTCGACATGGTCGATTTGCAGTCTCACGGAGCGTTCGCCACACCGCCGAAATTGAAGGCCCCGGCCAACCCGGCCCTTTCAAAGGGGTGTCTTGTGAGAGGGCCCGGGACGATTCCACCACGCAGCGCCGTGACGATTGGGGCAGTTGCGAACACTCCGGTCATCAAACCTGCGACCCTTTCGTCCGGGGTGGTCGGGAAGCCCTACCAAGCCCGCGTTGACTGCTTCTTCGGTCAGCCAAGGTGTCAGATGGATCGTCTTATCCGGCGATCTCCCGCCGGGATTGGTGCTGGACCGACGTACTGGAACGATTCTCGGAACACCTACTGCGGCGGGGAGCTCGGGTGTCACCATCGGAGTAAGCCAGGGCCGGGGGCCGGTGGGAGCGCAGTCCTACACCGTGCAGGTATCGGCATCCTGACCGCTCTCCTCGCGTTGAGCATCAGCGCACGACCGGTCCTCTACACGACGGCGAGCCGTTCTCGATCTCCAAACGAGGGAGGCCTTCACGGGTGCGATCTCGCCGGAGACGCACTTGCAAGTTCGGTCCTGGTCAACGGCCACCCGACCTTGATCAGGCGAGTGTCGACCACACGCCGGACCATCCTGCGTCAGGCGGAGGCGGGCTCGGCGACAAGTACCTTGTGGCGGCGATGACGACGCACAAGTACTGCCACGATGACGGCGCTCATAACCAACCCCACGATCAGTATGAGAAGGTCCTCCGCCGAATGGTGTCCAGACGTCACGCGTCCGATCCCGTATGCAGTTGCCGCAACCGACAGGGTAAATGCGAGAGACGCGACGAGGTTCCAGACTGCGAACTGGCTCCACTTCATTTTCGCGGTGCCGGAAATGATGGCAGGAGTGACGAACACGGCCAAGCGACCCCATTTCGCATAGGCCTGTTCACCCTTGTCCATCAGCTTCTGACGTCCGCGCTGCCTCTTCCCGGGCCGAGCCAGAATCTGGACGCCCCACCGATTGCCGACGTGATAGCCGATAAGTCCTCCGACCTCCCCCGCGATCGTCGAGAGGACGACGACAACGACCAGGTTGAGCTCGCCTTGACTCGCACCAACGGCTGCCGCCGCAACTGCCGCGCTCCCGATCGCCGGAACGCCCGCCCAGGACGCGATCACGGCGAGCACCAGGACGGCGTATTCCCACCACGCTCCAGAAGAACTCAAGAGCGGCGATGAGGCGGCGACGAGGCTCGTCGGGGTTGGAGACATTCCAAGCATCACCCGTTTCGTCCGTCAGCTGCGTGGACAGTCAGAGAGACACAACCGGACGAAGTGCGAGTCATCTTCATACTCGCCGCCCGCCTTCAGAGTGACCAGCTACGAAAGGAGTTTGGCCTTCTCCGCTTCGAATTCGGCCTCGGTGAGGGCTCCGGAGTCTCTCAGAGCTGCCAGCTGTGTCAGCTGGGCAACCGGGTCCGGGCTGGCCGCTGCAGGAGCCGGCGCGACCTGAGGCTCAGCTGCGGAAGCCTGGGCGGCCTGAGCCTCGGCTTGCTTGTTGGCCATGTGGCCACCGCCGACAGCGGCGGTGCCGACGACGGCCGTGGTACGCACGGCCATCCTGGCAATAGGTCGTCGTCTCATCATCATGCCTTGACTCCTTTGTCTCAGACTGCCAGCGGGAGTGCAGTGAGTGCTGGTTCGATCAGTTCGTGAGGAATACGGGCACCTTCCAGGAGAATGCCTCCCGAATCCCTCAACGCCTCCGCGAAGCGGACGGCCCAGAGGTCCTCCCAGAGCAGCAGCGCGGCGGAGGAGCCGGGTTCCAGCTTCGACGCGACGAATTCGATGTCCTCTGGTCCGATCAGGCCCCCGAACTCGCCTTCCAGCTCATCGAGAGCACCGGCATCCTCCAGCTCGTCGATCTCGAAAGCGAGAACGTTTCCGTCCTCGTCCTTGCCGATGAAGACGAGGTCGAGGACCGGCACTGTCCCCGATTCGACGAGCGCGACGAGCTCAGGAGCGATGTCCCCCTTGAACTTGTTTCCAGGGAACCCCACGTTGATGTACTCAACGGGTCCGAGTGTCATTGATCGTCCTCATTTCATTCCCATTGGCCGCACGGCACATGTCGGATGCTTGTGGTTGGCTCGATCGCGGGGCTGAGACACACTGCGACAGCTGGGAACTCTCATAAGCCGGACTTCACCACGATCCGTCCCTGGGAGGCCGCCTGCTTGAGCGCGTCGTAGTCGCGTTCGTTCTGGTCTGCATAGGCTTCTGCGAAACTAGCAATGGCATTGTCGAAAGCTTTGCTCGAACCGAGATACGCGGCGATGGCGATCCGGTCGCCAGATCGTGCATGCGCCCGGGCCAGGGTCCAGCCACACAGTCGGCCGTAGATTGCCATCGCTTGGGGGACCATGACTTCCGTGTCGACAGATCCCTTCCAGTCGCGTAGCTGGCGAATGTAGAAGTCGCGCTGCACTCCGTCGATGCCCTCGACACGATCCCAACCCAAGAAGATGTCACTGGAAGCCTGCATCAGATGCTGCCCGGCGACGACGCGCTCCCCTTGGTTGGCATGGACGCTGTCGCCGACATAGCGGGCGAGAACCGACTCCTGGGCTTCCTTCGCCTGCAGCAAGAGCGGGTCAGTACCGTCGCTCCCCACCAACAACAAGACCCACGCCCGTGTCCCGACGCTGCCGACTCCGACCACCTTCCTGGCGATGCTCACAAAGCGGAACTGGCTCAGCAAGTGCCGCCGATCACTCTGCAGGGTGCCGCTGTAGCCGTGCAGGAGCGCGTGCATGCGGTCCGTCAAGAGCGCTCCTTCCGCCTGGGGCAGGAGTTCGGAAATAGGCACGATCAGTGGTGGGTCGCTGACGAAGCGGGTCTCGCCGTCGACGACCTCGGTGAGCTTCTCGAGGGCTTGCATGCTGTCGCGGGTTCGGGCCTTGACGAGCTGCTTGTCGGCCCGTGCCTTGACCTTGGACATGGTCCGGTCCGCACTCTTCGGACTGTTCAGGCCGAGTTCGTCGCCCAGGTCGTTCAACACGCGCTCAATGTCCATGCGGGTGTACCAGACGTCGAGATCGCGCTTGGCGGCCAGCGCTGCCATCTGCTTGCGGTACCCCGAGACGGCCTCGAGAACGATGCTGCTCCGCTCACTGTCACTGAACCCACGATCGCGTCCGGCAATGGCCAGACTGGCGGCGAGGCGCTTGACGTCCCACTCCCAGGGCCCGGGAAGGGTCTCGTCGAAGTCGTTGAGATCGAAGACGAGATTGCGCTCTGCCGAAGCGAAAACCCCGAAGTTGCTCATGTGGGCATCTCCGCATGCCTGGACGTCGAGCCCCGAGCGGGGAGTGGTCGACAGGTCCGACGCCATGATCAGCGCCGCCCCCCTGAAGAAGGTGAAGGGTGAGACAAGCATCCGGCCATAGCGGATGGGAACCAGCTCCTGCACCCGTGACGCCGCCTGACTCTCCAGCAGATCCACCGGGTCGGGTCGGGAGCTCGATGTCTCCCACGCTTCATGGGAAGCCCGGGGTGCCGGGGTGCGGGCCGCCTTGCCCAGCGCGCCCCGTTCGCTCGGGCTGAGGTGCTGAGCCGACGACACTCCTTGGGTTGGCGGCGCCTCAACTGTTGTCACCTCGCCACAGTGACAGTCGCCGGATCGCCGGCCATCACCCTGTCCGGGCGATATTGGCGTCCGCCCATTCAGGCGTCAGCTGCCACCCGCATCCCCACATTGGAGCTGGAGCTGTCCGGATCGCTCCCGAAGCGAGCCGACACGCGGTAGCGACGGCAGTAGGACGCGTGGCACAGATAGGAACCACCTCGCTGGACGCGCAGTGCGCCGGTTGCCGGTCCCGCTGGTGCGTGGAGTGGAGCCGTCCTGTAGTACTCCGGGTCGAGCCAGTCGGAGCACCACTCCCACACGTTGCCGCACACGTTGTACAGCCCGTGGCCATTCGGGTTGAACGCATCGACCGGAGCCGTGCCAACGTACCCGTCCGCCCCGGTGTCGCCTCCAGGGAATTCCCCCTGGAACACGTTCATCTGGTGGCTTCCATCAGGTTCGAGTTGATCACCCCAGGGGAACGGTTGGCCGTCGAGCCCTCCGCGCGCCGCCACCTCCCATTCGGCCTCCGTAGGCAGTCGTGCTCCCGCCCACGCGCAATAGGCCTGAGCGTCGTTCCACGAGACGTGCACGACGGGGTGGTCCCCACGATCGGAGACGTCCGACTGCGGCCCCTCGGGGTGACACCAGTCCGCCCCCATGACCTGGCGCCACCATGGCGCACCCTCCACGCCCCGAGTGGGAGGGAAGTCGTCTGGCAACAGTCCACCGAAGACGAAGGACCATTCGTATCGCTCCGCATCGGTCTTCCACCCCGTGTCGTCCACGAACTCGCAGAACTGCCCGTTAGTGACGGCAGAGGGCCCGATACGGAACGGTCTCAGCTCCACCTCGTGCTCCGGTCCTTCGCCATCGCCCGGATAGGACCACGCGGACTCGTCGCCCATCCGGTAGCGGCCTCCCGGGACCGTCACCAACGAGTCACGTGCACCCTGTCGAGCGGGCGGGAGGGGACTCCCCTCGCCCGGCGATCGGGTCTCCGAACCCCGTCGAGGGGCACAACACGCGTCCGACACGGAAGGCCTTGTCCGTCCTCGCTACTGGATGGAGGCGGCCACACGCATCTTCTCCTCCGGAGCGATGAGGTGGTCATGGTTGTCGTCGCCGAGCTCGAGCTCAGCCTCCCGGTGAGGAACAGGCGAACTGTTGCGCACGCGATCATTCATTCGATGGCCCTTGTGCTGGCCTCACGGCACGGGGATCGACTGGTCGGGACCAGGGTTCAGCGATACCAGCTCGATATTGAGGTCTCGGAGGACCTCGAGCGTGCTGAAGAGCCGCGTCTGATCCGGTACCCACCCGACCAGCGTCGTCCGTCCCTCTTTGACGTGGCTGACCTCGAATCCCTCAATGGCCGCGAGCAACGTCGGGCTCAGTGTTCCTTTGACCTGTATCTCGTAGGATCGCGTGCTCATTTCGACTCATTCCGGCTGGACGACGACTCCGGGGCCCGTGGTCATGTGGGATCAGTCCACCGAGGTGAGCCTTGATCGGTGCAAGACGATGAGGCAGGCACTGGCCACATCATGGGTTTCGGGTGGCTCCGGCGCATCATCCGAACAGGGTGATCACCACACGACCACCGCGGGGTGCAGCACGGAATCGCCAATGGCGGTTGCACTGCCCACAGTGGCAAACTGGCGTTCCGACCCGCGGAAGGTGCCGTGAAGCAAGGATGAAGACGCCTTCTCAGCCTGCTCACGCTGTCGATCGCCCAGCCCTCAGGCGGAAATTGGACGCGGTCGTCGATCACGACATCGCTCTCATCGTGGCGCCGGCGGGGGCGGGGAAATCAGTTCTTTTGGCCCAGTGGGCTGGGAGTCATCCCGAGCTCGAGTTTGTGTGGCTCGAGATCGCCCCGAGCGACGACGACCCCATGCGGTTCGGCAGACGCCTCCTCAATGGTTTGGCCGGGGTCGAGCCGGCTTTCGTCGATGTCAGCGCGTTGACCTCCATCCACGGCGAGGGGCTCGGGGATGCCTTTCTCGATGACCTCGCAATGCAGATGGCAGAGCTTCCTGAGGTGATCATCGTTCTTGAGGATCTTCACCACCTGTCGAACGCCGCACTCATCTCTGATCTGGCCCGCTTGTCAGAGTTGCTGCCACGCAACGTCCACCTCGTGCTTTCATCCCGGGCCGACCTGCCCATTGCCTGGAGCCGCCAGCGCATGCGACTCGACGTCATGGAGATCCGTCAGCTCGACTTGGCCTTCGATGACAGGGACTCCGCCGAGCTCCTCGAACGCATCACAGGGCAGGCATTCAGCCCCGACAGCGTCACCGCGCTGGTCAACCGGACCGAGGGATGGGCAGCGGGACTGCAGTTGGCCGGCATGACCCTCCGGCGTCACGAGGACCCTGGCGGATTCGTGACGCAGTTCAGCGGCACCGATCGACTCATCGCGGATTATCTGAGCGAAGAGGTGCTGCAGGCTCAGTCCGGAGACCGACGCCAGCTGCTGATCCAGATGTCGGTACCCGAGGAGATGAGCGCGGATCTGATCGGCCACCTCACCGGGACACCCAATGTCCAGGGCATCCTCGAGGAGCTGGAAAGGGAATCCATGTTTCTGGTGCCTCTCGACTCCAGCCGGGAGTGGTACCGGTTCCATCACCTCTTCCGCGACCTCCTGCGCTTCCGACTTCGCGCCGAGGACCCCGGACTCGAGTCACTCCTGCTCCACAAGGCAGCGGATTGGTATCTCGACCATGGGGAAGCCGACGTGGCCATCGAGTGCCTGATGTCAGCACGAGACTGGGACGGTGCGCTCGAGTTGATCCTCGTCCGCGGCTCGGAAGTCTTCGAGCGGGGCGAGATGGCAACCGCGATCCGCTGGCTCAGCAACATTCCCGAGTTCGTGCGAGCCGATCAACACGAGGTTAACCTGCTCCTGGGTCTCTTGCTGGGGACGGAGGGGCAGGCCGCAGCCGCCGAGGACGTCGCGCGGCGCGTCAGGGTCCATCCCGGCGCTTCTCGCGGCGAAGCTGCATGTGCCCAGGTCTTTCTTGCGTCCTTGGCCCAATTCCGCGCGAACCACGAAATGTCGATTGAGATGGCTCGTGAGGGACTCGTCATGCTCGACGGTCTGGACGACGACGAGCCGATGCCGGCGGTCATGAACCTGGGTGACGTCGACTCACTCAGGACAATGGCGCTCATTTCGGGAGGTCGCTCGCACTTCCTCGCAGGGCATCTCGGAGAGGCGAGGACCTGGCTCAAGTCGGGATTGGCAAGCACCGGTGCGGCCTACTCCGTGTGGAGGGTCAGCGGCTTGGGCTCCTTGGCCTTGGTCGAAGCCTGGTCTGGCAATACCGATCAGGCGGAAAGTCTGGGCAATGAGGCGCTCGCGGTCGCTCAAGCAGTCGGGATGCTCGCTCATCCCTCTACCGCCGACGCGTACCTTGCCATCACCCTGGCTGCCCTTGAGAAAGGCGAACCGCGGCGTGCTGCCATTTCACTCCACGAAGGAACGCTACGCGCCGAGGCAAATCGGCGGACCCAGTTGGCATGGGTCGCCCACCTCGGACTCGCGCTCCTCCGGGCTGCCGACGGCGACCTCGATCAGAGTGTTGCCGTTCTGACCAGCCAGCAGCGTCCGGCAGGACTACCTTCGCCCATTGTCGACGAGCGCCTCCGAGCCCTCGAAGTTCATCTCCTTCGTCGCCGCGGCTACCTCGCGGAAGCCTCGAGGGTTTCTGAACGCAGCTACGTGGACTCGGAAATCCTTCGGTTCGAGCGGGTCGCACTCGCCCTTTCGGCCGGACAGCTCGACGTCGCTCGCAAGCTGATGGATTCAACTCCCGTCCGCGGAGAGCCAGACAATCCCGCTGCAGAACTCAGAGCCGAACTCCAACTGGCCTGGGCGGCGAGCGCGGAGGGTTCGGCGAGCACCTCCCAGCGGCACCTTCTCCGCGCCCTGGAACTCGCCGGCCCTCACTCGCTCGTGGAGATATTCGTCCAGGCCGGTCCGGTCATCGTTCAGCTCGTCGCTGGACTTCCAGGCGAGCGAACCGCCTTTCGGGAGAACATCCTCCGTCGCTCACGTGAGCTCCACTCCCCCGCCCCCAGTGAGGGCCTTGTCGACCCGCTGACAGACCGGGAGCTCGAGATCCTGTCCTACCTGCCGAGTCGATACACCAACTCGGAGATGGCGCAGCGCTGCTACGTCTCGGTCAACACCATCAAGACCCACATGACCCACATCTACCGGAAGCTCGATGTCGCCAATCGGAACAGCGCGATTCGTCGCGCCCAGGATCTCGGGCTGCTCTGACTCGGCCGAGTTCGAGCACCCGTGGATCACAGTCACCCCTAGTGGGTGATGCCCATTCGAGGCACTATGTGGTTCCATCGTGTGAGCAGTTGTGATGCGCGATTCGCCCATGATCCAGCGATCGCTGGGGAGGCGCTCCGCGTCACGGCCTCAACGATGGACCACCACAGGAGGATCACCCAATGTTCGCCTACACCTACCCCCTCGCCGATCTGTTCGGAACGATGTTGGGCTTCTTCGTCCTCGTAATCTGGCTCTGGTTGCTCATCATCGTCTTCTCCGACATCTTCCGGAGTCGTGACTTGGGCGGCGTGGCCAAGATGTTCTGGGTACTCTTCGTGATCATCCTTCCCTTCCTGGGCATCTTCGTGTATCTGATTGCCCGGGGCGGCAAGATGCACGAGCGCGCGGCGGCGCAGGCGGCTCAGCAACAGGAGGCCTTCGACGCGTACGTGAAGCAGGCGGCGGGGACAGGAAGTGATTCGACCGAGCAACTGGCCACACTTGCGGACCTCAAGAAGCAGGGTGTCATCACCGACGCTGAGTTCGAATCGCAGAAGGCGAAGATCCTGGCTTGAGTTGATCAGCCAAGAGCCTCGAAGTGAGCACGTGATCCTGGACCCGTCGCCGTGATCTTGGACCTGCTTCTCATCGGCTTGGTGATCACGCTCGAGCCGATCCCCCTGACCGCATTCATCCTCATCCTGCTCTCCAAGGGCGGAACTCGTAAGGGCGCTGCCTTCATCTTTGGTTGGCTGCTCTCCCTCGCCATCGTGGTGGCCCTGACGGTCCTGGTAACCGGGAACAAGCCGCCGAAGCCCAACACGGCACCCTCGCTGGCCGCTCTGGCGGTCAAGATCGCCATCGGCGTGGCACTGGTGCTCATCGCGGTGCGACAGCAGCGCAGGATGGGCAAGCCCAGGCCGCCCAAGAAGCCACCGAAGTGGCAAACCGGCCTCGACAACATGTCGCCCTTGTACGCCCTGGGCCTGGCACCGCTCACCCAGCCTTGGGGACTTGTCGCAGCAGGCGTCGCCGTCATCACCGCGGCCAAGCTGACATCATGGCAGAGCTATATCGCCCTCTTCCTCTTCTGCTTGGTCGCCACAGCCGTGTACATCGCACTCGAGCTCTATGCCGGCTTTCGTCCGGAGAGGGCCCAGGAATTCCTCGGGAGTATCCGAGGATGGATCGACAGCCACACGGATCAGGTGATCATTGTGGTCTCGCTGGTGTTGGGTCTCTGGCTCGTTGGCAAGAGCATCTACCTGATCGTGACGTAAGACAAGGCAGCTGAAGACATCCGAAACCCATCGGATGACAGATATTCGTCGGTGTCGACTGAACCGCGAGCCCGGAGGTATTGAGGTCCAATGGTTGCACTACAGGAAGTTCCAGAGCTCGGCCCGATCGCTCGGTACGAGCAAGAGGTCATCGATCGCATCACCGACTTCAACGATCCCCACCAAGAGTGGCGGCGTCTTTTCTCCGAACTGCTGGGGACCTTCTTCCTCGTCCTGGTGGCCGCCGGCGGGGGGATGATGGGTCATGCCTTCCCCGGCGTGATCAGTCGCACTGCGGCTGTCGTGGCACCCGCCTTGATGGTCATGGCCATCATCTTGTTCATGGGCAAGGTCTCAGGAGCGCACCTGAACCCGGCAGTGTCCATCGCCTTCGCTCTACGCCGGGACTTCCCGTGGTGGCGCGTGCCGGGCTACATCGTGATGCAACTCGCAGGAGCCACACTCGCTGCCCTCTTTCTCCGCTCCGTGATCAATGTGTCGGCCATGTACGGGTCCAACTACCCCGCTCACGGCTACTCGAACATGGCGGCATTCTGGATGGAGCTGATCTTGACCATGGGTCTTGTCAGCGTGATCTTGGGCACGGCTTCGGGAGCGCAGAACATCGGGATCATCGGTGCCTTCGGCGTCGGTGGCTACATCGCCCTGGCCGGATTGTGGGGCAGCCCGATCTCGGGAGCGTCGATGAATCCTGCTCGCACATTCGGGCCAGACCTGGTGTCGAGAACGTTCACCGGTTACTGGGTCTATATCGCTGGCCCCGTCGCCGGAGCCGCTCTTGCCGTTGTGATCGCCTTCGTCCTACGGGGTCGGGGTGGCGGGAAGGCCGGATCGGGAGCGGCGCAGGGCGACATCTTCACTGAGGTCTACAAGGAAGGTCAGTCGTAACTGTGGGCATTCCGCCACCCACGCACGAACAATCAGACGCCATCTGACCGTTGAGCGCAAGAACAGGGGCTCACAAGAGGTAGCTCCCACCTGGTTCTCGTGGGGGAAGACGTGATTCGAACCCGCGACACTCACCTTGCAAGGTGATGGATTTCCTCCCTTGGGACCGGTACCCCCCCCCGGGGGGGGTACCGTCCGCCCACCAATTGCCGCTTCGTCCATCCGAGCCATCGCTGCAGGAGAGCAGTCGACTGCCCCCGGACACTACCCATCGCTGTTCCAGCTCCACCAGATCAGGAATTTTCGACGGCAAACCCAGAGATCTTCGCTCCGTGACAGCGATCGGGACCAGAATCACCCGAACCGGGCGATGATGAACCGGTTTCTCCTTGTCACGCTGCAACGTGTCCTCACCCTGCCAGGACGACCGAGGAGAGACGTGACCGCGCCCGAAGAAGTCAACAGATATGTCCTGCCGATCCACGAGCGGCAACACGTAGGTCTCACCACCTATGACGCCAAGGACCCCGACACTGCCTTCCCGCCGATCGAGGAGGTGCATCCACCTGAAGGGGCTCCCAACGTTCTCATCATCTTGCTGGACGACATCGGTTTCGGGGCAGCATCGACCTTCGGCGGGGCTGTCGATACGCCGACTGCAGACCGCCTTGCTGCCGGAGGGCTGAAACTGTCTCGGTTTCACACGACCGCTCTCTGTGCCCCAAGTCGACAAGCGCTTCTCACGGGGCGGAATCACCACACTGCTGGCATGGGGGCAATACCCGAAGTGGCTACCTCTGCGCCTGGCTACAACTCCATACGGCCTCAGACCACCGCACCCCTGGCCCAGATCCTGAAACTCAACGGTTACTCCACCGCACAATTCGGAAAGTGCCACGAGGTTCCTGTCTGGAAGACCAGTCCCATGGGACCCTTCGACCAGTGGCCGTCCCATAGCGGATTCGACTACTTCTACGGCTTCATCGGAGGCGAGACCAACCAGTACTACCCGGCCCTCTTCGAGGGCACCGCGCCGATTGAGCCACCGAAGACACCGGCTGAGGGCTACCACCTCACGGAGGATCTCGCCGACCGGGCGGTCACCTGGATCCGCCAGCAGCGATCACTGATGACCGACCGACCGTTCTTCGCCTACTTCGCCCCGGGCGCCACTCATGCCCCCCACCATGTCCCAGTCGAGTGGTCGGACAAGTACAGGGGTCGATTCGATGCTGGTTGGGATGCCTTGCGAGCTGAAGTATTCGACAGGCAGAAAGAGCTGGGCGTCATCCCTGCGGATGCCGAACTCACGCCCCGGCCCACCGACATCGATGCCTGGGAGGACGTTCCGGATACTTTGAAGCCGGTCCTCATCCGCCAGATGGAGATCTATGCCGGCTATCTCGAGCACGTTGACCACCATGTGGGGCGGGTCATCGACACCCTCGAAGAACTGGGTGTTCTCAATGACACGCTCATCTTCTACATGATCGGCGACAACGGTGCCAGCGCCGAAGGCACGCCCAACGGAACCTTCAACGAGATGCTCTCGCTGAACGGCGCTGCCGCCTTCGAGACGCCGGAGTTCCTCGCTGCCCACATAGACGAGTTCGGAACACCGGCCGCCTACAACCACTATGCAGTGGGCTGGGCCCATGCCATGTGCACCCCCTACCAATGGACCAAACAGGTCGCCTCGCACTTCGGCGGCACCCGCAACGGAACCGTTGTCCATTGGCCCAATGGGTTCGAGGCCAAAGGTGAGGTCCGTGACCAGTTCCACCACGTCATCGATGTTGCCGCCACGGTGCTCGATGTCGTCGGTATTCCCGAACCGACCTTCGTCAACGGTGTCCAGCAGCTACCGATGCATGGCGTCTCCATGGCCTATCTGTTCGATAAGGCGGACGCACCTGGCAGACGTGAGACCCAGTACTTCGAGATGGTCTGCAACCGCGGCATTTACCACAAGGGCTGGACAGCGGTCACTCGGCACAGCATCCCCTGGCTCTTCGGAGCGACGCTGCCCGCGCTCGATGACGACGTATGGGAGCTCTACGACACCTCGAACGACTGGACACAGGTGCACGACCTCGCCGCCGAGCATCCCGACAGGCTTGCTGATTTGCAGCGTTTGTTTCTCATCGAGGCCGTCAAATACAACGTACTCCCGCTCGACGACCGCAGGATCGAGCGATTCAACTCCGAGATTGCGGGTCGCCCGCAAATGGCGAAAGGACCGTCTCAGATCTTTTTCGGCGGGATGTCGAGAGTCACCGAGAACACCGTCTTGAACATGAAGAACAAGTCCTACTCGATCACCACAGAGGTGGATGTCCCCGACGGACGCGGCAACGGGGTCATCGTGGCCCAAGGTGGAGCGTTCGGTGGTTGGTCCCTCTACCTGCTCGATGGTGTACCCACCCACTGCTACAACCTGCTGGGCCTGGCCATGGTCAAAGCAGCCGCCACCGACCCTCTCCCAGCGGGAACGCACCAGATCCGAGTCGAGTTCACCTACGACGGAGGAGGTCTCGCCAAAGGTGGCGACACCAAGCTGTACGTTGACGGCCTACAGGTCGCATCGGCCCGACAGGAGGCCAGCATCCCGATGCTGTTCTCGGGCGACGAGACACTTGACCTCGGGGGCGACCATGCCACGTCGGTGAGCGATGACTACACCCCCCAGACGAGCTCCTTCACTGGGACGATCAACTGGGTGCAGCTCGACCAGGGCGACGACGACCATTCACATCTCCTCTCTCCCGAGGAGCTTCTCAAGGTGGCGATGGTCCGCCAGTGATCAGCCGAGAAGGACTACGCAATGAACGCTGAGCGCAGTCCCTCCGCGCTGGCCGGTGAAGGCCTGGCAGACAATTCAGGGGGCAGGAGTGACAAAGTGCCGCCTCGGCAGGGGTTGCAACGGACGTCCTCACCAGCTCGTTGAGCGGAGGACGGATCCGAACCCACCACCCCCATCCCGGCAAGGTTCACCCTGCTCCGCCTCTACGGTCCCCTCGAGCCATGGTTCGACCAGACGTGGCGACCGGGTGAGTTCGAGTTGATTTGAGTCACGCGATCGACTGACCGGGTTCCAACCACTTGCATACTGATCCCCTCGTTTGAGAGCACCCTTGAAGCTTCTGAGGTGCAGGATAAGTCGCATCGCTGCCGCCTGGGTGTTCTGTTTACCTGAAGCAGTCTGAGGACAGTGGTCAGATTGGGGCTCTGCACCGAGACGCAATTCAGAAAAACATCGCTACACGGCTTGTGAGGTTAGTTGCGCAAAAGTGGCAGCAACGGGTCTGGCCCGGCGGTGAACGTCAAAGAGCCCGACCTCAGTCACGGCGCCTGTCGGATTCACCAGTTCGGTCTGCCAGTCGAACTGATCTCCCCGGCTGTACCAGCACAGTCCGCGTACTGGCAGGCCGTCGTGGCGCAGTCCGCGAAGTCCGTCCGTGAGTGAAAGCAGCCACGGAATCTGGTCATCGATTCCGAGGGACAAATTCGAGGTCTCACCCACCCAGAAGGGTGTGTCATATCGATCGTGCCATCGTCGAAATTCAGCAACGGCGAATCCGACTCGCTCGTGGATCGACCATTCGGGAGCAGCACCCCCGACAGGAATGACCGAGCTGGGGTAGAAGTCAAGTCCTGCAATGACCCTATCGGTCACCGCGAGGGAGCGGATGCGCTCAAGCAATGCGGCGTCCACGGGATCGAGATAACGGGCTGACGCCGGAAGAGGATCTCGTCCGAACTGCAGATCCCATACGAGCCAGGTCCATGCCCGCAACGCCTGCACGTCATCTTCCGCCTTCGGTTCGATTGCCACCGGAACCGGGAATCCTTCGGACCCAATCCACCAGCCGCCACGATCGCCGCGGACCCGCGCGAGAGCCTCCAGATTGGCCAACACAATATTGGCCAATATCCGCGCGTGATCGGTCCCCGAAGCGAGTCGGTCATTCCACAATCCAAGACAACCTGAATTCACTGCGGTGACGCCTGGCTCATTGATAGGTGTGAACCATCGGGGTTCTTGATAACGATTGAGGAATGCCTCGACGTATCGACAGAACGAGTCCACCCATCGATGATCGGCAAAACCATCGAAGAAATCTGGAAGACCAAAGTGCAGCAAGTCGACGATCGGCTCCAGGCCGTGCTCAGCGCAACAGGCGAATGCTCGATCCCAGAGCGTCCACTTGTAGTGGCCTGGTTCCGGCTCACTCACTCGCCACGGTGCTCCGTATCGAACGATCTTGACGCCCAGAGCGGCAATCGAGCGGAGGTCGTCGTCAACGCGGAGGTAATGACCACTTTGCGCGAATTGATCTTGACGATACGGAACTCCGGCGGCCAGCACCACGGGATCAGACCCTTCTTCGCCAACAGCCCACGCAAAATCAGGAAATGCGTCTCCGGCAACAGTTGCGTCTGGCATCAGGTTCGCAAATCTAGCGGAGCGTGCACCTGTACAAGTCGAATTGATACTCGCGATCCGTACCGCGGTCGACGAAGACAATCCCGAAACAGGGCCCCCAAGGGGTCACAGCCAATGCGTTGAGAACTCTTGGACGGTGCCGCCATCGCCGACGCCAAGGTCTTCAACTCCAAGTTCCATGAGTGGGAGCGCTGCTCCACGTACTCGACTGGTCTCCGATGCGGCTGCGGCCGAAGTCCCTCAGCCCCCAAGGAGCGCCACCGGAAAGACCTACGCACGCCGTGGGACTGCTCCCGTCATGGAACACATCACTCGCATCACCTTGTGCGCTGGGTCAGCAGTGGGGCCAAACATGCATGGACAGCCTCCGCAATGACGGTAATTCCATGCTGACGACCAAATTCCACGCCGTCAGGTGACACGCTCCCGTCTCCGAAGGCGCGGTGCATCCACCCCCGGCCAATACCGACTTCGGCGCACTCGTGGACTGTCCTCTCCGCTGTTTGGGGTCGCGTGCCGATCACAACCCAATCCACCCCGTCGGGAATCGACCTCAGGTCGCTGTAGCAAGCGTCCCCCTCGACTTGGTCGGTGTTGGGATTGGCGGCGAACACTTCATAGCCCCTTTCACGAAGGCGCTTGTAGACGAGGTTGCTGCCATGATTCTTTGCGCTTCGCGACACTCCGGTCACTGCGACCCTCTTGTGAGTCAGAAACCCTTCGGCCACAGCTTTCATCTCTTTCATCATCTCGTCCTTTCGATGACCTTTGCATCTCGTTCGCATTGCTCCCTCGGCCTCCTCGAGAAGGCCGCTGACGGGCGTCTGCGCGGGGCGAGAGTCGCCACGGCGGCTCCGATGCCCGCAAGCATGATTTCGAGGGGTTGCAATCCAATCCATGTCAACTCGGCCACCTCAAAGACGATGCGTCCCAGTCCGGCACAGGTTGAGAGCTCGCGTGCACGGCGCAAATGTCGTCGCAGCCGTTCCGCGGTGAGCGGAAGTCCCCCTCCGACCAAGACGGCGAGGAGGATTCCGGACACCCGCCAGTCGGCAAAGGGGCTTCCTTCGAGGACCGGCAGCCTGGCTCGTACGCGGCTCGTAGGTCCTTTCGCTTGTGCGCACCCCATCAGCACCCGACCCCAGCGGAATCCAGTACAAATCAAGCGTCACAGGTCGGTCGTCGCAGGGAGAATTTCCACCACCAACGGTGCGGACCCGAAAGACCCCTCATAAGCCCATTGTGACGACTCCTATGCTGAGTTTGTTAGGGACCTATTTCCTAACTTTCGGCCTCCTCAGGCGCCTCTCAGGGGCTAACCCGAATGTGCCCGTGCCGAAAGAACAAGCCGTCCCGGGCGTCGACGTTTCTTCCCGAGACCCAAGATCATGCACCGAAGCGGCTATCTCAAAGTAGCCCGCGTCTCATTGCTCCGACCCTCCGGCGTGCACCACTGCAGCAGTCGGTGCTCGTTCGTCGTCATGCGGAGGTCGCTCCCCTATAACGTCAATGGCCCCATCTGACAAAGGCTCTTGCGAAGCTCTGCTTGGGAGCGCGGCCAGAACAACCACGCCAGCCACGGCTACGACAACGGTAGCAACAACCAGCCCGAGATCCATTCCGGACACGAAACCCCGTCGAGCAGCTTCAGCCAGAGCCATTCCAGTCTTACCGGGGATATGGGTGGCAACGGCCAGGGCACCGCCCAGTGACCCGACGATGAGCCTTTCGATATTCGGGGGGATCTGTTGATGCGCCAGCACCGGTGTCATGAAGTCCTGATAGCGCATGTTGAGGGCGCTGCCGAGCACGGCGACGCCCAATGCGCCGCCGAGCTGCATGGAGGTGTCGCTCGTCGCAGAGCCCACCCCCGCATCCGATATCGGCAGAGAGCCCATGATCGACTCGACGGAAGGGGCGAGCCCGAGACCCACCCCGAGACCGATCAGCGCGATCGACGGTAAGGCTGTCGTGTAAGTGCTGTGCACGGTGGTTCGTGAGAACAGCCCGAGTCCGGCCGCAACCAGGAGAAGGCCGCCGGCAACGACCGGCTTGGTGCCGAAGCGACGAGCGATGACCACGGAAGTTGGAGCGGCGACCAGTACGACCAGTGCAATGGGGCCGATCGCCAACCCGGTCTTGAGTGGGCTGAACCCGAGCGCGAACTGCAGGTACTGAGTAAGCAAGAAGAACAAGCCCAGCAAGGCGAAGAGGAGCAGTGCAAGTGACGCGATCGCAGCGCTATACCGACGATTCTTGAAGAATTCCAGCGGGAGCATGGGGTGTCTGGTGCTTCGTTCCCATAGGACAAAGCAGGTGAGGAGGACGACCGATGCAGCCAGCGCTCCTAACACGAGCGGAGAGGTCCACGTTCGGCTGGGTGCCTCGATGATCCCCCATAACAACAGACTCACCCCCACGACCGAGAGAGCCGCACCCAGCGGGTCGGGTCGTCGGGGATGCGGACTTTTCGAGTTGGGGACGAGAAAGGCGGTCGCAACGAGGCCCACGACGACGATTGGAACGTTGATCAAGAATACAGAACCCCACCAGAAGTGAACCAGGAGAAGTCCGCCGAGCATCGGACCGATGGCAACCCCGAGGCCAGCCGTTCCGGACCATATGCCGATCGCTCGGGCTCGATCTCGATCTGCGGTGAAGACGTTGGTAAGGATCGACAACGTGGATGGCATCAGGGCAGCTGCGCCCACCCCCATCAGCGCTCGTGCTGCTGTGAGCCGATCAGGAGTGCCCGACCAGGCCGCACACGCAGACCCGGCGCCGAAGACGACGAGCCCGGCCATGAATACCCACTTGCGACCCAATCGATCGCCTAGCGCTCCGAATGTCAGGAGCAAGCCAGCGAAGGACACGGCGAAGGCATCCACCACCCATTGCAGTTGCATCGACGTTGCTTGCAAACCCCGGACGATTGACGGCAGGGCAACATTGAGAATCGTGTTGTCGAGGCTGATGAGCAACAAGGTCACGCATAGAACGGCCAACGTCACCCGACGTCTCGCCCCAGACACCTGAGAGTCCTGGACCTTTGGCCGTGCGGACGAGAGGACCATCACAACAATCGGCCTGCTGACCAGAGTCGTCCAGGACTTCGCCAAGGACGATCGGCGCCGAGCCCCATTAGGGACCAGGGGAATCCGCCATCCCAGAGAGCACTGAGCTCGTTGGACGAAAAGGCCCTCGGTCTGGTGACGACGTACCTATCGTCGGCGGGCGACTGTGAAACCCCCTCGGGCTCTCCTTCCGCAAGGTCGACGACCAGGTCGGACACGGTCACTGCGCCCCGACCGTCCCGATTGTGGAAGCGCACCTCGAACACCACACCAGCGTGCCTCGGGCTCACTGGACCGAATAGAGACATTGGTCCTCCGTCCCCCCTGGTTTTGGTGACCTAAGTCCCTGTTGTGCCCGGGAGGCGACGGGCATCAATTGCCATCACGGAATGACGGGCCTTTGCCCGATGCGATCGAGAGGGTATGCGATGAGGATCGAACTAACCGACGAGCAGGTGACGGACCTCGGGGAACTCCTGCGGGGAGCGCTCGGGGATCTCAGCTCAGAGATCGCAGCGACAGACAACCCCACCTACCGCGAAAGGCTGCGAGCCCGGCGTGCCTCGCTCGAGACCGTACTGACCCAGCTTGGGTCAGAGGTGGGCGTCGAAGGTACCTGATCGGGACCTTGGCACTGCTGCTCACACGATGCAGGTGCGACGAATCGAATTGAATGTGCAGTCTCGCCCCGATGGACAGAGACATCGTGGCCATTTGTCAAACGGGTTTCGGGCGGAAATACCGCTGTGTCGCGATCAAGTCGCCTCACGACGTTTAGCCAGCAGTGGTGAACGCGGTCGCTCGTCGGCGAGCCGAGACCAGGTTCACGGGCACTTCCCAGTGCCGGTGTCCGTCGGACACGACATCATGACCGCCGGTTCGTCCACCGTCACTTCGACCCCACCTCGTGACGGAGGTTCGGCATCGACGTCGTGACATCGGCCGATCCGGCCGCGCTGCTCCATTCTGCCCAACCTCGAGTCTCAATGCCGAAACTGTCTGCGGGTTCCTTCCTTGCAACTAGGGCCGAAGGTCAACTTTCAGCATGCACGACGCTCCACTCCTCGCTCGTGCTTGTGACCTCCGGCCCTACACAGATTGGGTCGCTAGGCAGATCCTGTCAGAGCCGGGAACCACTTCATCCGGATACGAAGGAGTGAATCGTGAGAAGAAGTAGACGACGATTGCCGGGGAAGCCGATCTATCCGACGAAGACCCCTTCTTATCTGCTGCCACCGGCTGCCCGCGAGGTCGTGTTCGATCCTTCCTTGCGGCGTGCGTGCGAGGTCAGTGGGCAGCTCAGTTGACGGGGCGATCCGACCCGTGTCTATGTATACGCGGCTTCTCGATACTGCGTTGCGGCAGCGGCCTCTCGCCGAGGTGGGCACGACGGAGCAGGCGCTCGGCGAGGTGGCCCGGTGCCGTCGTGAGTTGGAGGACGGTGTGGCCTCAGGCCTTCCTGATCCGGTTCCCGTAGCCCTCGCTCTACAGATCGCCTACGACATGGCCCTGATGGAGTTGGCGCGGACTGTCGGCGTCGAGACGGACCCCGCCGGCTTTGAGCAGCCGCTGCCCGAGCGCGAGCGGCTGGAGCGTGCCTTTCGCGACCTCGGCATCACTCCGGCGATGAGCGCCGAGGAATAAGCACCGCCCGGTTACCGCTGAAAGCCGACGAGCTCTCAGGTTCCGGCGGCGTCGGTGCGGGCCTCGGTCTCCGCCCGCTCGTCGAGCCGAGCAGCGAAGATGGCGGCCTGGGTTCTACGCTGCATGCCCAGCTTGGAGAGCAGGTTCGACACATAGTTCTTCACGGTCTTCTCGGCCAAGAACATGGTGTCGGCGATCTGGCGATTCGTGCACCCTGCCGCGATGAGGTCGAGGATCCGTCGCTCCTGCGCGGTGAGGCGAGCGAGTCGGGGATCGACTCGGGGGCCCTCGCGGAGTCGATTGAGGACCCGGGCGGTCAACACTGGATCGAGCAGCGACTCTCCAGCCCCCACACGCCGGATCGCTTCAAGGAGGTCGAAGCTTCCCACTTGTTTGAGGACATAGCCGACCGCCCCGGCCATGATCGAAGCGACGAGCGCCTCGTCGTCGGCGTACGACGTCAGCATGAGGCAGGCAACCTCAGGAAAGCTGGATCGAATCTCCCGGCAAACCTCGATGCCACTGCCGTCGGGGAGACGAACGTCGAGGATGGCCACGTTGGGCTTGGTCGGCGGAATCCGGGCCAGTGCCTCGGCCATAGTCCCCGCCTCGCCGACCACCGCGATGTCGTCGCTGGGTTCGAGCAGTGCACGCAGTCCGGTCCTGACGACCTCGTGGTCGTCGAGGAGGAATACACCCAGGTTGCCCATGATCTCCATCCTCCCACCTCCGACCAGCCTTTGCTACTCGCGGAGGATGCCGGAGGGTGGGTAGAACGACTCCACATGGCGAACTTCATCGTGCCCGCGGCAAGCCGAATTGGAGCATTGAAGATCGCCGTTCTCCGGTGCAGACGGGACCCGCTTGACCAACGTCGTCGAAATGATCCGCGCATCTGGGTGATCTGCGATGCTGTCGTTGACCGATGAGCCAAGAGGCGGTCGACAACCGAACCCCCTGATCTGACACCAGCTCTTCCTTGCAGGTGATCAAACTTGGCGCGACGCCCAGCGAATCTCGACGATATTCCGCCGCTCCTTGAGGACGTGATCGACCACTTCGTGGATCGTCCGGCGGAGGGCGGGTGAGGCGTCGTCCTTCGCCACGGTGGTGTGAACGGTCACGATGTCGATGTCCGCCCAGCCTTTCCGCACCTCGACGGCCCTGATCAGGCAAAACCCCGCTCCGGACAGCGCCTCCGTCAAAGCGGCACGAATACGGACGGACAGTTCCGCCATCGCCATGGATGTCAGCGTCGCTGATTCCACAATGTCCGAGTAGGGCCGAAGGTCCTTGCTGCCTCACAGCGAACCCAATTCTGAAGGCGCAGGAACGAGTGCGCCTCCCGACTCAGTGGTCGACGGTGGTTCGGACGAGCGAGCCAGCCTCTATGAGGAATTCCCACTGCGATAGGCGTGGCTACTTCTGGTCATTCCAGCTCTTCAACGGTCGCAGTAAGGACGTCTTCTTACGCTGATGACCCGACATCCGGCGCAGAATGTCATTGAGGACGACAATGGCGGTGTCGACATGTGGTCCTTTGTTCAACATCACGCACTCGGCCCGTTGCGCCATGGCGGCGTCTGTGACCTCTGCACGCGAGGGCTGGCCAGTGCGGGCCAGGTGGTCGAGCACCTCCGTCGCCCAGATGACCGGCAGGTGGGCGGCCTCGCATAGCCACAAGATCTCCTCTTGTAGCTCGGCTAGACGTTCGTAGCCAGCCTCGACGGCTAGATCACCGCGAGCGATCATGACGCCCACTCGCGGTGACCGCATGGCATGCAAGAGGATTTCGGGCAGGCGGGCAAACGCTGCCTCGGTTTCAATCTTCAGAACAAGACCGCAGTCCTTCGTCTGACCGAGATACTCCCGAACCGCGTCGACGTCACGCTCGTGACGGAGGAATGACAGGGCAACCATGTCCGCATGGGCAGCGGCAACTCGGAGCAACGGCAGGTCGGCGTCGGTCACTGCGTCTACGTCGAGATGGGTCTCGGGAAGGTTGATGCCCTTCTCCGCACGCAGTTTCGAGCCCCGTCCTGAAGCTGTCTCGATCCGGAGGAGCATTTCGTCAGGGCTGACGTACTCGACGACACCGGTCAGCTTTCCGTCATCGAGCACGACGTGCTCGCCTGCTTTCGCGACGCTGAACGCGGCGGGAAGCGTACAGCCGATGCTTGCAATCCCCGGTTGACCGTGGCTCCACGGTTCAGCTGGTTCCAGCCCTCTGGTCAGTCGCAAGCGGTCGCCCACGCACAACAAGTGGTGTTGGGGAATCGGAGGGAGGGAGCCCACCGCAGTCGCGTCATCGCCGCAGGTCAGAGCGCTCCCCGTCTCAATGTAGGTCGTGTCCCAGACTTGCGCGGTCGCATGGTCTCGCTCGCATGCCACGATGAGGAATCGCCGGCGCGCGCCCCTGGCGTCGACGAGCGCGGCAGAATCCCCCGGCTTCCGCCGCTTCAACCAGTCAGCGTCGACGGGAAGGGCGGACAACCCCCCGCTGTTGATCGTCGCCGCGCCGATCAGCTTCACGAGGGCAGGAGCGACTGCCACTCCCCGGAGGTCTCGCTGCGGGCGCACACGGACGACGCGCGGCCCCTCGACTAGGGGACCAGTGCGCATCTTGGCTCCTGGCAAGTCCATAGAGATACGACAAGGTCGTGCGACCTCGTCCGAAGCCTTGCGAACGTTGCACGCCATTTTCACCCAGGCGTCGGGACCATCATGCGCGCCATTGATCCGCGCTATGTCCATGCCCAACGTCACCAAGTGGCGGACGAGCTGGTAATCGGTTGCAGCTTCGCTTGGAAGCGTCACCATGATTCGAGGCACCCTTCCGAGCGGTCGCGGCCCGAATAGGGCGTCCGTGTTGCGGTCAAGCGCATTTCGTCCTGCTTCAAAGTCGAGATCTGGTGGCACAGATATGGCCGTTGTGTTGTCCAGTGCCGAACGCACAGTTTCGACAGTCGCGAGGACATGGGGCTCACAACGGCCCAAAGAGGACAAGCCGCGTTGACCAAGTCTGCGCTGTAGGGACCTCTCGTCTCTCTGGCGCAACGCCAGATAGTGGGTGAGGTTCACGGCATCCGCACGGTGCTGTGGGTGAACCTGGGCGATGTCTTCGGTGTAGTGGGATTCCAACCGGACCATCGCGTCTTCGAGTTTCGCGAGATCAGCGGCGAGCGCCGTACGCTCCGCCTCCGAGGACGGCACATCATTCCTTCCAACCTCGGGTTGCCGGCATGCTGACCAATGCTGCTGCCCTGGCTCCTCTTCGTCGGGAGAAGCATTGTCGTCTCGCACGGCGGAATCACCCGAACCCCGGTCGTCCTCGGTCTTGTCACCCAAACGATGCGTTCCATCGGCAGGATTCATTGCCACCAATCCACGACGCATTGACTTTCGCTGTTGGCATTATGAGGCGTGGAACCACCGCCCGGTAGGGAACAACGTCCCGAGCAGGCATTTCGGAGCCCTTGGCAAAGAGGGAACGGCCGGTGCCGCGAGGTCCCGACGCAATGCTCCGGCGGGACGTCGCTAATCCTCCTGCTCACAGCAGGGTGGACGAGACTTTGGGACCTTCGACCCTCGACATAACCGGCCCAACCCGGGATCATCGAACCGTGGGTACATCTGCGAATGTGAGAGGTCGGCGCGCCGGGGATAAGGGGCAGACCACACCACACGAAGACTTCGCTGTCGATTACGTCTCCCTCCACGGTCACCAGATCGGGTACCGCCGAGGTGGTCAGGGCCCAGTGCTGTTGCTGCTCCACGGCATCGCCGGCAGCTCCCTCACCTGGGTTCCCGCCATGACGCTCCTTCAGAGCGACTACACCGTGCTAGCCCCAGATTTCCTCGGGCACGGGTCGTCAGAAAAACCCCTCGGCGATTACTCGCTCGGCAACCTTGCCACCGTCATGCGGGACTTCCTCGACCTCCTCGGCATCGACCGGGTTACCGTGATCGGACAATCCTTCGGTGGTGGAGTCGCTATGCAGTTCTCCTATCAGTTCCCCGAACGCTGCGAGCGGTTGATACTTGTCGACGCAGGGGGACTGGGCCGTGAGGTGAATTGGATCCTCCGCCTCGCGTCGTTGCCTGGGGCCGAATACGTGATGCCGATCCTATTCCCGGCCTTCGTGCGGACCTGGGGGGATCCAGTCGTCAGATTCTTCGGCGGCCGAGGCCTCCGCAATGCCGAGGCAGTCGAGATGTGGCGGTCCTATAGGTCCTTGACGGAAGGCGAGAGTCGCCGCGCCTTCCTCCGGACCATACGGTCCGTCATCGATCCGGGCGGGCAGTCGGTAAGCGCCGCAGACCGGCTTTACCTGACTGCACGCATGCCGACGCTCATCGTTTGGGGCGATCACGACAAGATAATTCCGCTCGACCACGCCTATGCCGCGCATAAGGCTATCCCCGGTAGCAGGTTGGAGGTAATGCAGGGGGTGGGCCATTACCCACAGGCGGAAGACCCCATCCACTTCGTCGACATTCTGCGTGACTTCTTGTGCACGACGGAGCCGAACACGTTCGACCCCGCGAAGTTGCTCGACCTACTGCGCCAAGGCCCACAAGACGAAGCGAGACCTACTGAGCCCACCACATCCGCCCACACGATGTCACCACGGAGAGCGGAGAGGTGATTGCAGTGGATCTGAGCGCATATCCCATTGACAAGCCAGATGGGATGAATCTGATCATCGGTCAGGCGCACTTCGTGAAGACGATCGAAGACCTTTACGAAGCCGTGGCAGGAGCAAGTCCGCAGCTGCGATTCGGGATTGCGTTCTGCGAGGCATCCGGGGCTTGCCTCATCCGCTGCTCGGGCAACGAACGGACACTAATCGAACTGGCGGCTCGGAATGCCGAGGGGATCGGCGCCGGTCACTCATTCATCATCTTCCTTCGCGAGGGGTTCCCGATAAACGTCTTGAACGCGGTGAAGTCGGTCTCTGAGGTATGCACCGTCTTCTCCGCGACCGCGAACCCGGTCGAAGTTCTTGTCGCTCAGACCGAGTTCGGCCGGGGGATCGTCGGTGTCATAGACGGTCTCCCGCCGGCGGGCGTCGAGAACGACGCAGATGTGGCCGACCGCAAGAGTCTCTTGCGGTCTCTTGGCTACAAGCTTTAGGCCCAACCCATGCCACCGCTATTTTGGGTCCATTTGAAGGCTTTCTTTGCGGCAGCTGGCAATTGGGATCTTCGTCATTGTCACCACACGTCAGCACCGGGGCACCCTCAATATGGTTAGTAGGCTGAGTTTCGCGACGTCGGAAGACCACGTTCATTCGATTACGGGTGCTCCCAATGATTACGACGGTCTCTTCGATCTCATAGGTGATCGAAGGATCGTGCTGATCGGCGAGGCATCCCACGGCACCCACGACTTCTACGCAGAACGCGCCCGCATCACCCGTCACCTCATCGAAACGTGCGGATTCAATGCGGTGGCGGTGGAGGCGGACTGGCCTGACGCCTACCGGGTTAACCGCTTTGTCATGGGGATGTCGAATGACACTGGCGCCGATGCGGCACTATCTGACTTCAAACGCTTTCCGTCTTGGATGTGGAGGAATCGCGACGTCCTGCGCTTCGTCGAATGGCTGCGTACATACAACGACACCCGTACAAATCCGACACTCAAGGCGCGCTTCTACGGCTTGGACCTCTACAGCCTCCAAGCGTCGATGGAAGCTGTGGTCAGGTACCTCGATCAAGTAGACCCAGATGAAGCCAGACGGGCCCGTACCCGCTATGCGTGCTTCGATCATGTGGGAGGTGAGGGACAGGCGTATGGCTATGCCCTTGCCTATTCGGGAGCAATCCCATGTGAGAACGAAGTGGTCAAACAGTTGATTGAGTTGCGACAAAGGGCGGAAGGATACTTACAGCGCGATGGCTGGGTGGCCAACGACGAATTCTTCTTTGCTGAGCAGAATGCTGTTCTGGTGCGGGATGCAGAGGAGTACTACCAGCAGATGTATCGAGCCAGCGTCTCATCGTGGAACCTTCGTGACCGCCACATGGCCGCAACGCTCGGTGCACTCGCCGAACACCTCAATCAGCAGCTTCGACATGCGAAGATCGTTGTTTGGGAGCACAATTCACACGTGGGCGACGCACGTTCAACTGAAATGGGGGCTCGTGGCGAGCTCAATGTCGGCCAACTGACCAGGCAGCGGTATGGCCGCGATTGCACGCTGATCGGGCTCACAACCTTTGACGGCACCGTGACCGCCTCTTCGGAATGGGGTGGTCCGGCTCAACGAAAGTATGTACGCCCCGCGGTCACCGATAGCCATGAGTCGCTTCTCCACGCGGCAGGAGTGGATCGATTTTGGTTGGACCTGACCGATCCAGCAGTGCACGACGCGATGGTGATCCCGCGATTGGAACGGGCAATCGGGGTCATTTATCGCCCTGAAACCGAGCGCGTGAGTCACTACTTCCACGCACGTCTCAGCCAGCAGTTCGATGCTGTCATCCATCTCGATCGCACCCGGGCGGTCGAGCCTCTTGAGCGCACATCGCTGTGGGACGCCGGAGAGCCTCCGGAGACGTATCCCTCTGGACTTTGAGGGCAGGGACCGCGTGCGCGTTTGCGGACCGGATCGCAGCACGGACCGTCCGCCCGCGTCTGAGGCGGCGGTTCACCATCCCGACCGCTCGTTGCACGTCGGATTGGCAACGTGCCTCAAGTCCCGTTCGTACTCCGACCGGTGGGCAATCGCTTGAGACGGCCTGCTCGTCCAAGATCTTGACGGACTCCGAACGCCAACAACCACTTCCGGGCGTGCCAGAGCAGAACACCGTCGCCCACATCGCCTCGCTTCTGTGACCATACCGCCGCGACGTCGCGTCCGTTACCGACGAAAGCGCAATACTGGCCGCGAGTTCACGGCCCAACCGGTGACGTTTTCCCGCTGGAGCGGCGAATTGCCACGATGGCGATGGAAATTGCCATTCCCTCCCAGCGATCCCGATCGCCCACCCCGAGGATCCCGATGCGCGCTCCCTCGAACGCAGGCGTCGAAGGAGGGACAGCACGCTCTCCACTTGATGCCATCAATCGCATCACGGCACTGTAAGTCCTTCCGATACCCAGCGGGGGCGATTGCCCTTGGGCGCGGGCCGTGGGGGATCGGACGCTCAAGGAGTGCTCGTCGGGGCCGAGGCTGAGCTTCGTTAGGTTGATCTGTCCCAACAGAGGGCGGCATACCGAGACTGCTCAGATGCAAGCAGTCTGACTTCGCCTTTGTGGAAGTCACGAGAGACCAGCCGCCTCGTCGGTCGGCGACAGACGCCGGAGGAACCACTCGCCCGCCAAGCGAGCGACCTCCTCCAATGCTCCGGGCTCCTCGAAGAGATGGGTGGCTCCGGGTACCACGGCGAGTTGGCTTTCGCAGCGCATCTGCATCTGCGCTTGACGGTTGAGCCCGAGTACAACCTGGTCGCGGCCACCGACGATGAGTAACGTCGGCGCTCGCACTTGGCCGAGCTGCGGACCGGCAAGGTCAGGGCGGCCCCCCCGGCAGACGACCGCCGCAATGGATGATCCGGCTTGAGCAGCGGCCCAGAGCGCGGCGCCGGCCCCGGTACTCGCGCCGAAATAGCCGATACGTGATCCCTCTGCTTCGGGCTGTGCCTCAAGCCACCCGGTGACCGATGCGAGCCGGTCAGCGAGGAGCTCGATGTCAAAGACCGACGTCCGCTCGAACTCCTCGTCGGGAGTGAGGAGATCGAAAAGAAGCGTTCCGAGCCCGACCGAGTTCAAAGCGGACACGACGAAACGATTACGCGGACTGTGGCGGCTGCTCCCGCTGCCGTGTGCGAAGATGACCAACCCAGACCACACCTCTGGAACGGTGAGATGGCCAACGAGACGAACCGCTCCAGCCTGCACGATTACATCCTCATCCCGAACCGGCGGGTCGGCGCTCACTGCCGCCGGCGGAGCAGCTGCTTTGCTCGCTTCCCATTCCAAGTACTTCAGCACTTCGGCATCCGAGGTCTGCGAGAAGTCCTCATAGAATTCACCAACGGCGAAGAATGGCTCCGGAGTCGCCAGACAAATCAGCCCGTCGGCTACGTCCGCGAGCGCGGCAAGCGACGATCGAGAAGCCACAGGCACAGCCAGAATGACTTTGGATGCTCCATGAGCCCGCGCCACCTGGCAAGCAGCCCGGGCGGTCGACCCCGTGGCGATGCCGTCATCCACGACCACCACTGTCCGACCGAGGAGAGACGCGGGCGGGCGGTCACCCCGTAAGCGAGTCGCACGTCGCTCGAGTTCGGTCCGTTCCGATTGCTCCACCTCGGCCACTTCGTGCTCAGAAACCCCGGTCATGGCCATCACCTTTTCATTCAGGACTCGCACCCCGTCTTCGCCGATCGCTCCCATTCCAAGCTCCGGCTGATACGGCACCCTGAGCTTGCGCACAACGATCACATCGAGTGGTGCATTCAGCTTCCGGGCGATCTCAAACGCAACCGGCACCCCGCCCCGCGGCAGCCCGAGCACAACGACATCGTCATCGCCGATTCGTTCGCTCGCCTTCTTGGCGAGTTGCCTTCCGGCATCCCTCCTGTCACGAAACATGACCACCAGGTCAGTCTCCACCCGCGCCGCCCCAGTCACTAGGGCCGATAGTCCCGACGGGCCCTACACAACTCACGTCGAAGCCCGCACACCATCGTGGCACGCCCTCGCCGCGGGTCCCCAGCGAGTGTATGGGAGCTGTCTTATTGGTTCTTCCTATCTTGAGGTTCACAATTTCGCTTCTCCTACGCGACTCCCACATCCGCGATTGCGCCATCGTTCTGTCCGAGTCGGCCGGTACCCATGTCCACGATCCCCTCGAGCTCGAAAGCGATCGACCTACATCAGGACGGCGAAATCCGAAGGGAGCACCGACATCAGGTGGCCCATGGTGCCTTCCCCAAGCTCGGCCCAGGACACAGTCATCACGGCTCGGGCAGCCTCCTCGGCTTCGCTCGTATCCTTCAGCCCGGCCTCCTCCTTGACTCGAGCGAGGAATTCGGCGAGCGACATCCGCATCGGAGCCTTTGCCGGGTCCCATCCCTCGCAGAAGATCCCCCGCACAAGCAATGGGAGCTGAGCCGCGACATTAGGCTCCACCCGGTCGCTCAGGGCGTTCGAAAACGGTTCGGAGCACATGATAAGTCCCGCGCACGTCGTCCAAGTCGTCTCGCTCGGCCACCTTATGGGGGCACTCGTAAGTCTTCGCAACGTTGCGATCGATGACGTCAAGCTGATGATCCATATTGCCTGTCTTCACCTTGCGCCCCATTCTCACCTGGGCCAAGTTCCTATCGCAGCAGCTAGACCTCGTGCGCAGCGCACGAGGCGACACGAGCCCGCGCCCTCGCCATCCACCCTGAATGACCACTTCGCCCGTAGTCGTGCGTCTACCCGACTCGGGAGCCACTATCTCAAAGGTTGAAGACCACGAACCGAACTCGGGGCTGTGGAATCTCGATGCATTTTTCCCGTTCCACCGCCTGCTGTTAGACAGTCCTTCATGCCTGTAGCGGCCGAATTCAAGCACCGTTGCTCCGCTCTCTTTCGCTCACACGAGGTGCGGGACTTCGGCGGAACCTTCCATGTGCCTGACAGTGACCGCTACCCCGCCCTCTTCGCCTGGGACAGTGGGTATCACGCCTTGTCGCTCCTCCATCTTGAGCCTGACGCCGCGATCGAGGAGCTGACAACCCTCTACCGGGCCAATCGCCTGCCCGACGGGCTGCTTTCGCATCAGCGCTATATCCACGGGGCGGAAGAGCACCAGCGGTTCATTGAGAGCCTCTTCGGCCCGATGTTCGACGGAGATCGCACACCGTTCATCGATCCTCCAACGTCTGCGTACGCGGCGGCTCGACTGTCGCTGGCCCTGGGAGCGCCCGCTGACCGCTTACTGGACGAGGCTGTTTCTCACTTGCGCGCTCTGGCCCGGCAAAGGACGGTGGCCGGTCGGTCGCTGCCAGCTGTGCTGCACCCGTTGGAAACCGGGACTGAAGGGAGCGCCCTCACGCGAGGTTTGTTCCCGGGCGGACTGGGTGGCTCCCTGGCTCGATTCAAAGAGCTCACGATTTCGGCTCGCTCAGCCGGAATGGCACCCGAGGCGGCCCTGACCGCGGGCCACGGGTTCGTGGTGTACGACCCCACCGTATGCGGTTGGTACTTGTTGGCCCTCGAGGGGGTCGCGGCCGCTTGCCGGGCCCGAGGCCGCGTCGCAGAGGCCACCGAGGTCGAGTCCACCGCAAGGCACGTGGCCAGTGATCTGGACGCGCTGCTCTGGTGGGAAGAAGGGCGCATCTTCGTCGGCTACGACTTGACCCGATCGCTGCAGCTCCAAGGCATCGGCGCCATGGGGCTGATCCCCTGTGCCAGCCGCGCCTTAGCTGAATCGGGCCTATCCCATCGGGTCGCCGAACGCCACCTCCGTCCGGGCGGGCCCATGTGGGGTCCCTACGGCTTCTCGGCCGGCGCCATTGCCCCCGGGAGCGACCTCGATGGTTACGTCCAGTGGGATGGCAACGCGGTGTGGGGCGCCACGGCATACTGGGCCTATCTGGTGACGGCCCGGATTGGTTGGTGGCCCGAGGCCCGACGCCTGCGTGACCGACTCACCGCCCTGATCAACGCGCACGGCTTTCGGGAGTTCTATGACGTGCTGACCGGACAACCTGGCGGGGCGGGAGCAGGGTCCGGCTTCACGTGGCCGGCGCTAGCGCTGGACATGACCGTCCCGCCGGATGACAGCGCCTCACCAGCGCGTTACTTGGCCACCACCGGGGAGTCAGAGAACAGCAGCTCGTTGTCAGCTGAGTCATAGGTCACCAGGTACACCGGGCCGAGGGCGTAGGCGCGACCCGGGCCGAAGGAAACAGGTACGCCCGCTCCGGCGATGGCCGTGTTCCTCAGTTCATACCCGGCGTGGGCGAAGCTGGAGAACGTGAGGTTCTTCCCTGCCGCCTTGGCGATCGTCTCAAACAGGGCGAGGTTGACGCAGGCTGATTCCACCGCGTAAAAGCTCTGGTCCGAACCAGCAAGCGGGTTCGTGGGCGGAGTCATCTGATCGGACGGGTAGGCCTTTCGAACAACGTGGGCGCACTGCTGAACCGCGGGCGTATGCCAGATCTGGTAGTTCGAAGGAACCGGACTAGAGGTCAGGACGTTCTTGAGAAATTTCGGTGGGATCGATGAGCCCAACACGGCGCCTTCGAGGCTGGGCTCACTGGTCGCGATCCACGGAGGGCTGAAGGTGCTCTGGTTGGCTTGCAGGGACTCCGGCCAGATCGTCGCACCGGTGCCGACCGCAACCACCTCGTTGACCCCAGCCGACTGGAAAATCTGCGTGATGACGTCGGCCTGCTGATAGATCGCCGCCTCGTCGCCCGACGGTGCGCCGTCCACGGCGCTCTTCACCACGTGCACTCCCAGCGACTTCAACGCACTCTCGACGACATGCAGTTCAGGTCCATCGGCCTCATCTCCGGCGAACAGGCCCACCTGCTTGCCCTTGAAGACCCCTCGATGCGCAAAGACGGACAGCTGGAGGGGGTCGTATGCCGCCAGCGGCGGTTCCAGCGTGAAGTTCGGCGCGCCGCTGGAAACGACATTCTGGAAGCTCCCCGCGATCGTCGGCAGATCGTATTGCTGCAAGAAACAATCAGGTTGCTGGGGAGCCAGCGCGACAAAGACACTGTCATTCTCGGCAAGCTGAGTGCATGCCGTGTTCGCTGGCGCGGTTCCCACGGGGTTCACCGCCACCAAATACGGCACTAGGCGGCGGCCGTTGATACCGCCATGGGCGTTCAGATTCGAAATCGAGCGCGTTGTAGGCGTTTGGAAAGCTCCCTTGGTTCAGCGTGATGCCGAACTGCCGGACCGCCGCCAGGTCGACATACGGAATGCCGACCCGAATGGTCGTCGCAGTCACACCCTGGGCCGGTGGGGTTGATCCGGCCGACGCAGAACCTGCACCGCCCACCACGGGAATGGCACACAAGATCAGCGAGACCGAGGCGAGGAAGATGAGGCACTTTCGCATTGTGGAACTCTACGGAACAGAGAGGTCACAACGGCGGCACCTCCGTCACGAAGTGCAATTTCACGCCTGTGGTCAGCTACCGAGCAGGCCACAAGTCGATTCGAGAGCGGAAAACGGGATTCGGACACGCGACCCTCACCTTGCCAAGGTGCTGGTTCTGGCCCACGGCGTCCTGACGAATCCGCTGAACCGGTCCTTCGTCCACAGAATGTCCACCCATTCAGCGCCTCAACCGAGCCCGTCATAGGGCGGTCTACTACGGGCTCTGCCTCGTCTGTTGCGCGCAACTCAGCCGGTACAGTCATCGCCTCGCATTCGGCGGTCACGAGGCGCTGACGAGACTCTGTCCAACTTCGACGAGTAACTGTCCGATGTGACGGTCCAATCGATTTGTGTATCGGTGACCGGGCAGTTGCACGCTGCGAAAGTCCGGGCCGCACATTCACCGACACCGGGAGAAGGCCATCAAAGAACTGCGATGAGCACCATCGTTGCCGCTCTCGACTCAGGTCCGATGCCCAATCGGTCCTCGAAATTGCAATCAGAATTGGAGAGCTGACTAACACCAAGGTGGAACCCCAATGCCCGATCATCCCTGGCTCGATCTCGAGATCCTGGGTACGGAGTTCCTCACACACCCACCTCCCCCATCAAGAAGCGAGCATTGAGCTTCGGCACGGACCCGTGGGAGATCAAGTAGCGGAGGCGTGCGACGAGCAAAACCACGATCTGATTATGCTGAGCTGGTCGCAAAACAGCAAAGCCGGCATGGCGCGCGTCGTCCGCCGGGTTCTTGACTCTGTGAAACGTCCAATCCTGTTGCTTCCGCTGATGGAACGCGAGTCAATCAAAGCAGACTCGAATCACTGATTCCTCGCGTCACCTGGTAGGTGTGAAGGAGCGAAGACCGTCGCGATTTCGCAGGTTCCTTCGCTCGGCATGGAACGCGCGTCTTACCCCCCATTCCCTGTCCTGGACGTCGCTCACTCTCGACGACTACGACCTCTGTGAAGTTCGAAAGAAGACGCCGCGGATCGCACCGGAGCCGTCGCCTGTCGCTCCACCGGGTCATTCTTTGGGATCGAGCACCCGATCACGCGTCTCGGGAATGGCTAGCCACACAATCGGCAGGACAGCCAGGTAGATCAGCGCCAGGACGGTGACCGCGGCCCCGATGCTGCCGAGCAGACCGGTGGTGGCGCCCACGATCCCGACGATGGCGGGACCCAGGACCGAGCCGGCGTTACCGAACCCGTTTCTGATCCATGCCGATGCCTGAGCTCGAGTTTCCGTGGGGAACAGCTCAGTGGCGAACGCAGAAAGGACCGGAGCCACCCCGATACCGAAAAAGGCCGTACCCATCAAGAACGGCAGCATCACCCAGGGAGTCTTCACCTGGAAGGTGGCAACGGCACAGATGACCGCGGCGATCACATAGAGGGCTGCGGTGGGACGCCGGCCGATGTGGTCCATGAGGTACCCGGCCAGGACGTAGCCGCCGACGCTGAACAGCGCCGCGGCGGCGAAAAAGGCCCCTGCGGTGGTCGTGCTGAAGTGGCGTTCGTGCTCGGCATAGTAGGTCCACCAGCCGACAGCACCGGCAGAAACGAGTCCTTGGAGCAAGGCGATGGCTGAGACCGCGACGGCGTGCCTTCGGTCCCGTCCTCGCCAGATGGTCGAGGCCGCGATGAGGCGCTGGTGGATCGTCAGCGAGGGTTGCTCCCCGCGCCGGCGAGCCATGCGCACGTAGGCCCTGCTCTCTTGCAGGCGGCGACGGGCGACCGACACCACCAGGAGAGGGACGGCGGCGATGAGGAAGAACGCCCTCCACCCGAGCGGATTATGGAGGAAGCCGACCGCCACCAACGACCCTGCCAGGACCGCCCCGAGCGGGCTCACCAGCAGCAGCCAGGACAGGTAGCGCCCTCGCTGCTCTGTGGGTACCTCCTCGGCGAGGAGGATGACGGCGACGCCGAACTCCGTCCCTATGAACACCTGGGCCCCGAACTGGAAGGCCGCGAAGGACCACAGGCTCCACGACATGGCGGTGAGCGTGGTGAACACGGTGTAGCCGAGGATCGACCACAGCAGAATCGGCCGTCGGCCTACGCGGTCGGCCTGCAGCACAACGAAGAAGGCCACGAACTGCCCGGCCCCGATCGGGATGTTGGCCAGTCCAATGGCGGCGGTGCCGACGTGGAAACTCTCTTTAAGCTGGGTGAGCAGTACGGCCCGGAGCTCTGCATCATACGCGTTGAACATCGCGGCAGGCAGCAAGAGGGACAACAACAGGCGGAGGTAGGTCGGCGAACGCTCCTCGAGTTCGGGGACCGAGCTGTCCGGTCCGGTCACCACTCTCTGCGAATCGGTAGCTTGGCCTGCGGCGCCTTGTTCCACCGCGGCTCCGCCACGCTTGAGGTCAGCGTTACGGCAAACCTCCTCGCTCGCTCCATGGTGAGCATCCGACGATTGGCGATCAGCACATCCACCATCTCCGGGCGCTGTGTCGAGATGCTAGGCAAGGAGTCCCGTCATCCGCCACCTAGCCGATCAAATCCCAGTAGGTGATCTTGATCGAGACTTCGTAGGGCACAGAGAAGGACGAACAGGGAGCATGCCGCCGGCGACACCGACAATGGTCAGATCGCCGAGCATGCGCGTGGCCGCTGCCCGAGGCCCAAGTGGATTCTGAACCGACGAAGTCTAAAACCACGTTCGCCCCGCGGCCGCCAGTGAGCGTACGAAAGGTTCCGGTTCTTGTACTTTCCGAAGTCTTCCGGACGTCATCGAGTGTCGCCCTTGGCACTCGTCCCCAACCTCTTGGGACGTTCGACCCAGCTAGCTGTGCAGGCTTCTGTGGACCTATGACCCTAGTGAGCATCGGTGGTCTCGAGTAGAAGAGACGCCATGGAGAAGAGATGCATGCGAGGGGCGATGGGTGCGGTATTGGGTGCGGTCGCGCTGTCGCTCGTGACTGCAACTCTCGTCTCACCAGGCGCGGGAGCGGCGACGGGTGGACAGCCGGCGTTCACGACCTCTGGGGCTCCGGGCGGGGCCGCCACGGCGGGTCAGAAGGTTGTCGCTCTCACCTTCGACGACGGCCCGGGTCCGTACACCCCGCAAGTACTGTCCATGCTCGAGCATTATCAGGTACCGGCCACCTTCTTTGAGATTGGCGATGAGGTGGCCGACTACCCCCAGTACTCGAAGATGGTCGCGGCGGCTGGGTTCCCCGTCGAGGACCACACCTGGAGTCATCCCGATCTCACCACATTGTCCGCCTCGGTCGTCGACTCGCAGATCGAGATGACCCAGGCCAAGATCCAGATCGTGACGGGGACCACCCCGCGGTGCGTACGCCCTCCGTACGACGCGTGGAATGCCAGTGTCCTGGGGCAGATTGCGTCACGCGGTCTGACTACCATGAGCTACTCCGTCGACCCCCGGGACTGGAGCCTTCCCGGCGTGCAGGCGATTGTGAACAGAGTTGTCGGCGCCGCGTTCCCCGGTGCGGTCGTCGACATGCACGACGGGGGTGGCGATCGTTCGGAGACTGTCGCGGCTCTCCCGCAGATCATCACCCAACTCCGGGCGATGGGGTACACGTTTGTCTCCATCTGTGGTCCCGGGGCAACGTACGACCCCCAGGTCAGCGCGACCTATGCGTTCGGGAAAGCGCCGCCTCCGGGTCCACCCGTGACGTCCAATCTGTCGTTGGTCGGGGCGGTTGCCACCAGCGACGGAGGCGGCTATTGGGAGGTGGCGTCCGACGGCGGGATCTTCTCCTTCGGCGACGCGGCCTTCCATGGGTCGATGGGCGGGAGGCTGCTCGACGCGCCCATCGTGGGCATGGCGGCCACCAGCGACGGAGGCGGCTATTGGGAGGTGGCGTCCGACGGCGGGATCTTCTCCTTCGGCGACGCGGCCTTCCATGGGTCGATGGGCGGGAGGCTGCTCGACGCGCCCATCGTGGGCATGGCGGCCACCAGCGACGGAGGCGGCTATTGGGAGGTGGCGTCCGACGGCGGGATCTTCTCCTTCGGCGACGCGGCCTTCCATGGGTCGATGGGCGGGAGGCTGCTCGACGCGCCCATCGTGGGCATGGCGGCCACCAGCGACGGAGGCGGCTATTGGGAGGTGGCGTCCGACGGCGGGATCTTCTCCTTCGGCGACGCGGCCTTCCATGGGTCGATGGGCGGGAGGCTGCTCGACGCGCCCATCGTGGGCATGGCGGCCACCAGCGACGGAGGCGGCTATTGGGAGGTGGCGTCCGACGGCGGGATCTTCTCCTTCGGCGACGCGGCCTTTATTGGGTCCCGTGCCGGTGGAGGCGCGGACCGCTTCTTCGCCGTTGTGCCCGGTCCCGGCTCAGTGGGTTACCTCCTAGCCGGTCAGCACCCAGTCAACTAGCTCTGGCGGGGCGGCGTTACAGCCCCACCCCGAGAAAAAGTGGGAAGGGACGCACGGGAGCGAGAAGGCAGGGCTTGGCCGCGTTGAAACACTAGATGCCGCCAGCGGTGCTGGCCGAGGCTCACTGCGAAGGGTGAACGCACACGGGCCCCAATAGTGGAGGGGGCTCGCGCGCTTGATCTAGGAGCGCGGAGTCACGGGCACCACGCTCGCCGACGTCAAGGCAACGGCCGATGTAGAGCGCTCGAATATCCCAGGAGTCCGCGCTGAGTGGCATTCGCTCAACGAGCAGGGCCCGAAGCGTCCCGCTGGCGTAGCGCCCAACCAGGGGTTGGCTGGTTTGCTATCACGACCAAGGGGTGATCGCACCGGCGGTGGTGGTCAAGTAGTACACCGGATCAAGCGGGTCGGGGGGTTGGCCTTGTCGAAGTTCCCCTCGTGCGGGCGGTCACGATCGTCGTCTCGTAGAGCGCTCAGGTGTCGAGGATTGCGAGACGTCTGGATCAGAGGTGACCTTGAGCACTTGCGGTGGGGACTTTTGTCTCTATTGACCCGAGAGGCCGAACCACACAATGGTCGAGAAGGGGTGTTCCCGATGTCAGACCCACCAGAAGCAGAAGTGACTTTGAGGGCCGTCGATACCATGAGCGGCTCAGACGCTTTGCTGTGGACGATCAGTGCCGATCCCGTGATGCGACCGACCATCGTGGCGATGATGGTCTTGGATGGGAAGCCTGATTGGTCAGAGGTCCGGGCGCGCGTCACGGAGCTCACCGAAACGGTCCCCCGCCTGCGTTCACGTGCCGTGACCCGAGCCCTGGGCAAAGGTCGACCCCAGTTCGTCATCGACGAGAACTTCGCTTTGGACATGCATCTTCGCCGCATTCGGCTGCCTGAACACGGGATTCGACGGGACGTCTTCGACATGGCCCAGACGATGGCCACAAGCGGGTTCGACCCTGCGTTGCCGCTGTGGGAAGCAGTCCTCGTCGAGGAATCGGACGCCGACCGTGCTGTCCTCGTCATGAAGGTCCATCACGCCCTCATCGACGGCGTGGGCGGCCTTGCCGTGCTTGCGCGACTCTTCGATCCCATCCGTCCGGTGTCGCACGAGGGTGTCGAGGCACGGCCGGCATCAGAGGGTCCGGATCCCCGGCCGCGCGACCCTGCACTTGGCCGAGTGCCGGATCTTGCCTGTCCTGCGCGGCTCGTTGGCGATGCGCTCGACATCGTGACGCATCCCGTGCGCTCAGTCGGCCAGATGATCGCAGTCGGCGGCTCGGTTGGTCGCCTGATGGCTCCTGCGAGGAAGCCACTGTCTCCGATCATGACTGGACGCAGCTTCCGACGCCACGTCGAGATCCTCGACTTCGACCTCACAACCCTCAAGCGCGCTGCCAAGGCCTGGGGTGGCACGCTAAATGATGTGTTCGTCACCTCCGTCGTGCGCGGCCTCGCTCTGTTCCATGAGCAGCACGGCGTCGTGGCGAGGGGTTTCCGCGTCCTCATGCCGGTGAATGTGCGTGACACCGCCGATAGCGAAGCCGGCAACCACTTCGTGCCCGCCCGATTCGTCATCCCCGTCCACAGCGACATCGCTGACAGCGTGGCAGAGGTCAGACGAAGCGCCGAGCAGTGGAAGCACTCGCCGGGTCTCGCCATAAGCGATGTCCTCGCCACCGGGCTGAGCGCAATGCCTGCCGGGCTGGCCCGCGGCCTTTGGAGTTCGATGCTCATGGGCGACGACCTCTGCATTACGAACATCCCGGGGCCTCCGTTGCGGACCTTTCTGGCGGGGGTTGCCGTCGAAGGCATCTATGCCGTGACTCCGCCATCGGGGGCTGCCTTCAGCGTGTCTCTGGTCTCCACGGCGGATCGGGCCTGTGTCACAGTCACAACAGACATCGCCGCTGTTGATGACAGTGCAAAGCTCGCCGGCTGCATCGAGGACGGATTCTCCGAGGTCTGCTCTGCCCGTCCACCCGGCCCCTCACGGTCGACATGACGGCCTCAATCGACCTCCTGACGGAGCTTGATGCGTCGTTCCTTTACATGGAATCTCCACACACGCCTATGCATATGGGCTCCATCGGGATCTTCGAGGGCAGTCCATTGCACGACGCCCGCGGACGCCTCCGGCTCGACGCGGTGCGGGCCCATGTGCAAGGCCGGCTGCATCTGGTGCCCAAGTTACGAAAGCTCGTCCGACTCCCCTTGCTCGGCGAGTCTGCACCGGTCTGGGTGGACGACCCCGAGTTCGACATCTCCAACCACGTGCGTGTAACGGCGGTGCCCGAGCCCGGCGACGATGCGCAGGTGTTAGAACTCTGTGCCCGACTGATGTCGTCCCCGCTCGATCGCGACCGCCCTCTATGGGAAATCTGGCTCATCGACGGACTCGCGGACGGACGCGTCGCAGTGCTCGAGATGATCCACCACTGCTTGGCCGACGGACTGGCCGGTGTCGAACTTGCGAGCGTCCTGCTCGACCTCACTGCCCGTCATCGGGATGACCGCCACGACACGGACGCGTGGACGCCCGCTCCTGCGCCCCGGAGGGCAACCCTGGTCGCCGACGGGCTGGCCCAATTCGCCGGCGTCGTATCGATGCTTGCGGCGGACGCATGGCATGCCGCATGGCACCCCTCCCGAACGGGTCGCGTACTCTCACGCTACGCATCAGCGTTCCAAGACCTGCTGTCCCCGACACCTTTGGCTCCGCGTCTGTCGCTCAACGCGGCCATCGGGTTTGATCGACGGGCCATCGTCGTCCGCGAACGAATGGACGATCTTCGCCGAGCCCAGCGCCTCTTCGGCGTGACACTGAACGACCTGTTGCTGACAGCGGTGGCTGCCGGCGTCCACGATCTCCTCTCGGCCAGAGGAGAGGTAATGGAGGACCGCCAGCTGCAAGTACTCGTCCCGGTCGGCTCAAATCATCACGACGACCACCGGCTGGGCAACGAGGTCTCGGCCATGTTCGTGCGGCTCCCGATCAGTGCCGCCGCGCCTGCGGAGCGGCTCCGCAAAGTCGCCGTTGTGGAACGGTCGCACAAGGAGCACGGGCAAGCGCGAGCGACGAATCTCCTATTGTCCTCCCTCAACTCCTTGCCTCCAGCGGCGGTATCGGCAGCCAGCCACCTCGTGCACCATCAGCCTTTCGTCAACATGGTCGTGACTAACGTGCCGGGGCCAGACATTCCGCTCTACCTGCTGGGGGCGCGCATGCTTGAAGTCATCCCCCTCGTGCCGCTCGGGGGCAACCTAAGTGTCGGTGTCGCGGCAATCTCCTACAACGGCACATTCACCATCGGCGTTCTCGCCGACCCGGACGTCTGCCCAGACGCGGACATACTCAGCGCTGGAATCGAACGGTGCTTCGCCCAGCTCCTCGGCTCTGGGCGGCCGGAGCACCTTTTGCAGGTGCCGGATTAGCGATTCTGGCCAGATCGAACTGACCGACGAGCAGGCGGCAGACCTGGGGCAGTTCCTGCGGGGAGCGCTCGGGGACCTCAGTTCAGAGATCGCGGCGACGGACAACCCCGTCTATCGTGACGGGCTGCGAACCCGGCGTGTTTGAAGACCCGACGCGTGCGAGGGGCGATGGGCGCGGCATCGGGTGCGGTCCGCGCTCCGGGACCGTCACGACCCTTCCCCAGATCATCATCGAACTCCGGGCGAAGGGATACCCATTCGTCTCCATCAGCGGTACCGGGCCGATCTACGGCCCCCAGGTCAGTGCGATCTAGCGTTCGGGAACGATTGAACCGCGACCCTCACCTAGGCAAGGTGGTGGTTTTCGTCCCATCGGCTCCGCCGCAGCGCATGTCCGATCACCCAGTTTCCAGCCCGTCCATCCAGTTTGTCGCCGTAGCAGGCCGCCCCACTATCCACTGGGCGGGAGCGATCTTGCAGACACCGGAGAGTGTCACGCCATCCGAGCACGCGCCTACTGGTTATGACCGAGTACATCGCCAGGTAGTCGATCGGCTAGCAGCGGAGATTAAACTGAAAGTGTGAACTCCTCGAGCGCTGCAATTCTGGACGGACGCCGACCGATCCCGTTGAGTGCGGCGCAAGCTCGAGTCGTCACAGCAGCCTTGGAGTTGTTTTCTCGGCACGGTGTTGCTGGGACGTCCTTGCAGATGATCGCCGATGAGATCGGCGTCACAAAGGCGGCCGTCTATCACCAGTACAAGACAAAGGACGAGATTGTCTTGGCCGCAGCGGAATCGGAACTGAAAAGGCTCGAGATCGTCATCGAGGCGGCCGAAGGAGAGTCCTCTGCGAAGCGGGCGCGTGACTCACTCATCGCCGGCATTGTGGACCTTGCCATCGACCGCGGGCGTACCGCGAGCACCATTCTCAGCGACCCAGTGATCGTTGGGTTCTTCGCTGATCACGGCGCATTTCGTGACGTTATGCATCGCCTGCGTCACATCTTGGTCGGAGACGACACGGCGCCGGAGGCCCGCGTCCGGACCGCCATGCTCATTGCCGCCGTCAGCGGCGCAGTCATGCACCCCTTCGTCGCTGACCTCGACGATGAGCTGGTGCGAGCCGAGCTTCTGCGCCTCGCTCGGCGCTTTCTTTCCCTGCCTGGCTGAGTGTGGCGAGTCGGCAAACGGTCCGCCGCCGGTTCCCTAGCGCGCCTGCTGCAGGTAGACGTTCAAACGGCGGATCCTGTCGTTCGCATCGAACTCAAAAACGGTCATCGAGTTGAGGACGTTCACGGTGTCACCTCGAAAGTGGCGCTCTTCGATCTCGTAGTAGACCAACGCCCCCGTCTCGGAAATCCGCCTCACGGTGGTCTCGAATGAGTCCGTGGCCGAGGCCCACCGCGTCAGCATTTCGGTGTACTCGACCCAGTCTTGCACCTCGAGAAAAGTGCCGACCCGTTCGAAATCCTGAACGGCGACGAACTCCGTCAGAGGAGCCCAATCAATCAGATCCCCGATCTCAGCCACGAGCCGTCGCAGAACACGATCATATTCGAGGACCCTTTGCGTCAAGACGCCGGCACCCTTGGAAACGTTGCGGTCCATCAGTGGGTTGAACGGGGACCGCGCGGCAAGATGTGCGGGAGGTCTTCGGTGGTGAGGATCCCGGGCCGGGCGGCGCACACGTAGGGGACAGCGTTCACGAGTCCGTTGGCGTTGTACGCAGGCACAAAGGAGGCCAGGTCATCGAGTGGCACTGGGAACGGCATGCTCACGTCGATCGGCGCGTCACCGTGAATCCGGATCCGCCAACCCGTGGGCTGTAAACCCCAGTCAGGCTCGACGTCCATGGCCACGAAGCCGTACTGCGTGAAACGGATCCGATCGATGCCCTTGCGGCGGCCCGTGACGACAACCCGCTGCGCCGCCGCAGTCCCCGCTTTGATTTCACCGGCCACAATCATCATGTCTTCCTTGGCTGCGGCGACGCCACCCTCACCGACCCATTCGTCGATTTCGAAGCCGGCCAAGTCGGCCAACACGCTGAGCGGCGGCTGATACTCACCGAACAAGTGGTTCTTGCGGCGCTCGGGATCAAAATCCGCCAGCGGCTTCCCGAATCGCATCTGCTCCATGACCATGTGCGCCGACGGCCGGTGCGAGAGGTCGCCGAATTCCTCGATCTCGATCAGATCGACCCTTCGCTGGATCGACAACAGCGCCATGGGGAGGGTCTCGGTAACGAAGCCGGGATCACTACCGCTTGCCCAAATCGACGCCCCGCCGCTCTCGCAGGCCGCATGCACACGGGCCAAGTTGGCACTGCTCAGGCGGACCCCGCGGGCGAACAGATCGCTGCAGGTAGAGACCACGCTCGTGCCTGCACCGAGTAATGCAACCACATCCTCGACAAGCTCGTCTTCGGTCAAGCCAGCCCGAGTCTGGCCCCTACCCGTCGCACGCGGCATGTAAATGCAGCAGTCCGCTTCGATCTTGAGAACTGCCTCTCGGTCGGTAGTGGCTGCGACGCCGGTCGGGCCTTCTCCGCACAACTCCCCCGCCTCGACGCCCTCCTTTGCAGAGTCGTAGACCTTCACCCCGACCAGTTCGAGGGCGCGATGGCGAATCACCTCTCGAAGAGCCCGCTGGCCGGTGTTGCCTGTCGCCCACTGGATGACGCGATAACTCGAGTCCACGTGCCTCCTCCCTCTGCTCAGCCAGCGGAGGGTAGCCGATCGGCTATCTCCCCGCAATCACAGCGGCTCTATGAGTCGTCAGCGAGACTCGCGAATGACCGGTCAGGAGGTGATGACCGGCAGAGATTCCCATCCCCGCACGGTCGACGTGGGAGCTCGTCTGATGTTGTCCCAATCGACCTCCCATTGAGGGAACCGCTTCAGGACTTCGTCGAGCGTGACGCGACCTTCCATCCGCGCCAGCGCGGCGCCCAGACAGAAATGAATGCCGTAGCCGAACGTGAGGTGCTGACCGACATCGCGATGGATGTCGAATCGGTCGGGATCCTCATATTTGTCGCCGTCGCGGTTGGCGGAACCCGTGAGGCAAATCATGGCGCTGCCGGCCGGCACGGTCTGGTCGTGCAGCTCGACGTCGTGTGCGACGTATCGGGCGACGTGTGGCGTGGGCGGCTCGAAGCGCAGGAGTTCCTCGATGGCATTTGCCACGAGGGACCGGTCCTGTACCAGTTCGCGACGTTGGTCCGGGTGCTCCGCGAGCACCTTGCCCATCCAGCCAATGAGACGATTCGTCGTCTCGTTGCCGGCGCCTGAGACAACGCTCACATACATGAGAACCTCGTCACGGGTCAGCCTTCGCGTTGTCCCGTGCTCGTCATCGAATTCGACAAACAACAATTCTGACATCAAGTCGTCAGAAGGATGCGTCGCTCGCCAGTCGATGTAGTCGGAGAAGAAATCCGCTTGCCCGATGTTGTCTGCCGATACCTCCATTGGTTTTCCTGGATCGGTGCGGAGCGAGGCGTTGGCGCGGTCGCGAGCTTCCTCTTGGTCGGATTCGGGGACCCCGAGGAGCATTCCAATCGTACGCATCGGGATCTGCTCCCCGAGGTCGGCGACGAAGTCAAGGCGGCCTGCACCAACCAGCGGATCAAGGACGCGACCACAGAACTCTCGGACTCTTTCCTCGAGCGCGAGCATCTTCTTCGGGGTGAACACTCGGGAGAGCAAGCCTCGATGGACATCGTGCAGCGGAGGATCCTCGAAGATCACGATCCCTGGTGGTATCTCGATATTCGCTTTGATGAACTCGAGTACCGAGCCACGAGCGGAACTGAAGATCTGCCGGTCGAGAAGCCCGCGCTGAACGTCTTCGAACCGACTGACGGCGTAGAAGTCGTGCTCTTCGTTGTAATACAGCGGCGCTTCTTCTCTGAGCCGGGCATAGACGGGATAGGGATCCGCGTCGATCTCGCGGTCGTAGGGGTCGTAGTAGACGTCGGTCATCGTCATCGCATTTCTCCCTGCTCCAGCGGCCGGTTTGCGTAATGGCCCGGCTCTTGACGGCTCTCTCAACCAGGTTGCGATAGTAGCCGATCGGCTAGTCTCAGCGCCGAAGAGTGACCGCGGGAGGAGCGGAATGACCGAGTTAGAAGGCAAGTTCGCGATCATCACCGGCGCAGGATCGGGAATGGCAAGGGCGTCAACGGCGGTATTCGTCCGTGAGGGCGCCCGAGTGCTCGCCGCGGACATCAGTGGACGTCAGGAGGAGACAGCCGCTGAACTCGGTGATGCCGTCGTGCCGTTTCATTGCGATGTCACCAAAGAGGATCAGGTCGAAGCGATGTTCGCGGCAGCCCTCGACGCCTTCGGACGCATCGACGCGGTCCTGAACGTGGCCGGCATCGGCAGTGCCGGAGAGCTGGCCGAGGTCTCGATGGAGGAGTACGACCGCATCATGGATGCCGACTTGAGAAGCGTGATGCTCGGAACCAAACACGGCATCAGAGCGATGCTGCCGACGGGAGGAGGCGTCATCCTGAATTGGTCATCGACCGGAGGGATCAATGCCACGCCATTTCCTGTGAGCGTGTATTCGGCCGCCAAGGCCGGTGCCATCGCGCTTACGAAGGCCGCAGCCGTCGAGTACGGCACCAAGGGCATCCGGGCCATTGCCATTTGCCCGGGCTTCATCGAGACCGAGATGTCTGGAGGTCCAGGTGCGGCAGCCCGACATCCCCAACTCGTTCAGGGTACGGCGCTCAAGCGGGGTGGCCAACCTGAGGAGGTGGCTGAGTTGGCGGCATTCTTGTGCTCGAAGCGAGCGAGCTACATCACCGGGGCTGTCATTCCGGTCGATGGTGGGATGACCGCAACCCTGGCCTGAACAGCTTCGACGAAGGTGGATCGTGTTGCCTTACGATGCGAAAGTTCCGAAGCTCAAGCTTCAGAGACTCGACAAATCCAGTCGGCGAGTTCACCACTGGGACGTTGTTGTCTTCACCGGACGTAGTTCCGGAGAATGGCAAGCCTGAAACTCAGCCCTGATCTGCAACGATGGAGCGGAAGACGAGATTTGAACCCGCGACCCTCACCTTGGCAAGGTGCTGGGATTAGTCCGACTGGTTCTGTCCAGTTCGCTGACATGCAACTGCGTCCACGCTTTGTCCATCTGGTCGGACTGAACTCGATCGTGTAGTAGAGCGGTCTACTAACACCGCAGATCGACTCCGGGTGGACTGCCCATCGCCGATCTGCATCTGGACTAGACACCGGTCCAAGACTGGTCAGGGTGACAGTCGCTCGATCCTCCAGTTCCCAGACTGAACGCTGTAGCGAAGCCGATCGTGCAGGCGGTCCGCTCCTTCTTCCCACAATTCCACGACATCAGGCCGAATCCGGTAACCGCCCCATCGGAGAGGGCGCGGTGGCCCCGAGTCACCGGGAAACGCTTCGGCCAGCTTGGTCACCTCCGTTTCGAGCACCGCTCGAGTGACGATTACCTGGCTCTGGCGGCTTGCGACTGCGCTACGACGAGAACCTGGCGGCCGCGCTTGCCAGTAGGCGTCCGACAACGAGTCTTCGACCACCTCCACTGCGCCGGTCACCCGCACCTGTCGGTGCACCGGCTTGAACCAATGGAAAAGGGCAGCGGCAAATGGATTCGCCTTCAACTCCCGACCCTTGTCGCTCTCCTTGTCGGTGTAGAAGACGAGGCCTCGGTGATCGATTCCTCGCAGGAGGACCATTCTGGAGGACGGGCGCCCCTCGGTCGTGGCTGTGGCCACGGCCATCGCCTCGGGCATGGGTTCGCCGGCTCCTCGCGCAATCTCGAGCCACGAGGACAACTGATTCATCGGGTCCGCATCGACCGAGAATTCTTCCACCGCCACAGTCTTGCTCGTTCGGGGATCCGATTCGTCGCCCCCGGAGTCGGTCCCGGCGTGCTCAACGGGGGCGCACTGCCGGAGCAAGTATGTGTGTTTAGAAAGTGATCGTCGTCCTCCCCGATGACGAACGCAGTGGCCGGGGTCCTTGAATCAGGTCTCGGTCGCCGACTCGAGTTCGGCCAAAAGGTCCCTGGTTTCAGCGAGGGACGACGTGAGGATCTTCTTCGCCACGTCGAGGAGTTCGAAGATCATGGGGTTGCTGACCGAGTAGACGACCGTCGCGCCGTCTTTGCGGGATTGCACGAGATTGGCTCGCCGCATGATCCCAAGCTGTTGGGACAGGTGGGAGGCTTCGATGCCGACCTCAGGAATCAGCTCGCCGACGGTCCGGTCGCCGTCTCGGAGAAGCTCGAGGACCCTGATCCGCGCTGGGTGGGCGAGAGTCTTGAAGAACTCCGCTTTCACCTGATAGATCGGCATGGAAGCCACGGGGTTGTCTCCTTCTCCAGTCTAGTGCCTGCGGTCCGTACCTCTTGGCCTGCGGTCCTTGCCTCAGACACCCTAACTGATCGATCAATCGATCCGTCAGATTGACAACTGATGTATTTATCGATTGATGTATATGTCAATTATGCGGCTCAGAGCAATTGGTAGGCGACTCCGGGCCCGCCCGATGGAGATCGGGGATCCCGACCGCGGCCGTCCCGCGGTCGCAGCTGCGGCCAAACGGCTCCGCGGATCGCTACAGCTCCGGCACGTGGACGCAGGCTCGTGCAACGGCTGCGAGATCGAGATCTCGTCGATCTTCTCCCCCACCTACGACGCTGAGCGATTCGGCATCCGGCTCGAAGCCTCTCCCCGCCACTGCGATGGGCTGCTCGTGACCGGGCCCGTCACCCACAACATGGCGGGCCCCTTGCGCAAGACCTTCGAGGCCGTACCCCAGCCACGAGTCGTGGTGGCGGTGGGCGACTGCGCACGCGACCGCGGGGTGTTCCGAGGCGCCTACGGCGTCGAGGGTGCGGTGGGCGACGTGGTGCCCGTCGACCTCGAGATCCCCGGCTGCCCCCCGGACCCGGCCGCCATCGTGCGCGCCCTGCGGGGATTGGCCGGGTCGTGACCGCAGCGCTGCTCGTCGGCACCGTGCTGACCGGGCTGGCCGCGTCACTGATCGGAGCCGCCGGCCCCGCGCGGTTCCGCATCGGCCTGTCGACGGCACTCACCATCGCAGCGTGCGTCCTCGGCCTCGTCGTCGGCGCCGACGTGGTGCACTCGGGTCACCCCGCCGTCGTGCACACGGCCGCCCTGATGCCGCTCTCGGGGTTCTCGCTTGCCCTCGACCGCTTCGGAGCTCTCTTCGTCGTGATCACCGCCATCGTGGGCATCTGCGCCATGGTGTTCCGCTTCGGGTACGAAGGCCACGGTCTGGCCAGCCGGACGGCATCGTGCATCCTCCCGTTGTTCGTGACCAGCCTGCTGCTGGTCCCGGCCGCCTCGAACGTGACCACCTTCTTGTTCCTCTGGGAGCTGATGGCGATCACCTCGCTCCTGCTCGTCCTGACCGACCACGCACGACGCGGTGAGGCGCAAGCGGCCGGGCAGTGGTACGCGGTCATGACGCAACTGGGTGCTGCGGCGCTGATCCTGGGCCTGGTGCTGTTGGCGACGCGCTCGGGTAGCCAGTCGTTCGCTGTCATCGCACTCCGCTCCCCACACTTCCCGGGGTGGGTGCGCAGCACCGCCTTCGTGCTCGCGGTGATCGGCTTCGGCTCGAAGGCCGGAATGGTGCCCCTGCACGTGTGGTTGCCCCGCGCCCACCCCGAGGCTCCGGGGCCCGTGTCCGCCTTGATGTCGGCGGCCATGGTGAACCTAGGTGTCTACGGCATCATCCGTGTCGGCATGGGCTTGCTCCACGGCGGCCCAGCATGGTGGTGGCTCCTCGTGATGGGCCTGGGCGGCCTCTCCGCCATGTTCGGGGCGCTGCACTCGGCCACCAGCAAAGATCTCAAGCGCTTGCTCGCCTATTCGACCACCGACAACGTCGGCCTGATGCTGCTCGGGGTCGGTGCCTCGGGCCTGTTCGTCGCCACCGGACACCGGGCCCCCGCACTGGTGGCACTGGTGGCTGCGCTGCTCCACGTCGTGTTCCACGCCGTGTTCAAAGGCTCGCTGTTCCTCTCCGCCAGCTCAGTCCACCAGGCCGCGGGGTCGACGGACCTCGACCGGCTCGGTGGCCTCTTGCGGCGCATGCCGGTGAGCGGACCGATCTTCTTGGTGGGAGGGCTGGCGATCGCGGCACTGCCCCCGTTCTGCGGCTTCGTCAGCGAGTGGCTCCTCCTCCAGAGCATGCTGCACGGACTGCCCTCGGGTGACGTGGCCGTCGCCGTGGCCATGCCGATCGGTGTGGGTGTCCTCGCGCTCACCGGTGGACTGACCGCATTCACGTTCACCAAGGCCATCGGCATCGGACTCCTGGGCCTACCGCGCACCGAGGGCGCTGAGCGGGCCGGCGAGGTCGGTCGGCCCATGTGGATCGGGGCCGGCCTGCTGGCCGTCCTCTGCCTGGTGTTCGGGGTCGCCCCCTTCCTCGTGATCCCCTCGGTGGTCGACGCGGCCGGCGCCGTTCCGGGTCTTCACCTGGCCGGACCCCTCGCGCGCGGCTGGAACGTGGCGCTCCCCGGCGTCCCCGGCATGTTGGCGCCAGGTCTGGTGGCGATCAGCCTGGTGGCCTTCGGCGGAATGGTCGCGCTCGCCCGCCGGCTGGTGCAGCAACGCCCGGTGCGCCTGACCGAAGCGTGGGGATGCGGGCGCGAACTGCAAACGGCGCGCATGGAGTACACGGCCACGTCGTTCGGCGAACCGCTCACGCGCGTGTTCGAGGACGTGCTGAGCCCGGCCCGCGACGTCGACGTGAGCCACCTGGCCGAGTCGCGCTACTACACCGAGGCCGCAGTCATCCACACAACCCTCGACGACGCCTTCGAGCGGCGCCTGTACCGCCCGGCCGACCGGATGCTCGACAGCTGGGGTGCCGTGGCCCGGAAGGTACCCAACGGAAGCGTGCACCGCTACTTGGCCTTCGGCCTCGTCGCGCTCATCGTCGTGCTGGTGGTGCTGGCGTGAGCACCGGTTGGTCGATCACCTCGATTGCGGCGATCTCGTTGCTCCAAGTCGTCCTGGTCGTTGTCGGTGGCCCGCTCGTGCTCGGGCTCATGCGCAAGGTGCGCTGCCGGATGGAAGGTCGTGTCGGCCCGCCGGTCCGCCAACCCCTCCTCGACCTGCGCAAACTGGCTCGCCGTGAGCGGACCCGGCCCGAGCATGCCAGTTGGGTCTTCCCCCTGGCCCCCGTGGTCCTGCTCGCCACCACCCTGGTCGTGGCCGCCGTGACGCCGTTACTTGCCACCGATCCGGCGTTCGGCTGGTCCGCAGATCTCTTTGCCGTCGTCTTCCTTCTCCTCCTCGGCTCCGTCTCCCTGGCGCTCGGCGCCCTCGACACCGGCACCGCGTTCGGAGGTATGGGCGCCAGTCGGGCCATGACCATCGGGGCCCTGGCGGAACCCGCCTTGCTGGTAGCCATACTCGCCCTGTCGGTCCCGGCCCACTCCTCCAACCTGCCGACCATCATCACCAGGTCCCTGGCCCACCCCGCCTGGCTGGCCACCCCCGAGCGGGTCCTGGCCCTGGTGGCGTTCGTCATCGTGATCGTGGCCGAGAGCGGACGGCTTCCCGTCGACAACCCGTCCACCCACTTGGAGCTGACCATGATCCACGAGGCCATGGTGCTCGAGTATGCCGGGCCCGACCTCGCACTTGTAAAGCTCGCCGAGTCCATGCGACTGGTCGTCCTGTTCACCCTCCTAGCCGACCTCTTCGTCCCCTGGGGCATCGCCACCTCACCGGGCCCCTGGCACCTCGCGGTGGCCCTCGCCAGCACGGCCGGGAAGGTGGTCGTACTCGGGACGACCCTGGCCGCGTTCGAGGTGACCGTGGCCAAGCTTCGCCTCTTCCGGGTGCCCGAGTTACTGGCCGGGGCCTTCGTCCTGGCCACCCTGGCCGTCCTCTCCACGCTGGTGGTGCCGTGAGCGGATCGTCGTACGCCTCGGCCCTCACCTTGGCCTCCGGCGCCGTCCTGGTGTGTGCGGTGACCATCCTGTGGCTGGCCTCGATCCGCGCCGTCATCTCGATGGTGGCGGTCCAGGGCGCCGCCCTGGGGTTGGTAGCCGTGGTGCTCGGCGTGCACCTGCACGACGCCGGTCTGCTGGCCGCGGCCGCCGTCGTCGTGGTGGTCAAGGCGGTGGTGATTCCAGTCCTCCTCGGGCGCGCGAGTGGCACGGACGCCGCCTCGCGCGAAAGCCGGCCGCTCGTCAACGTCCCCGCCTCGCTGGTCGCCTCGGCCGCCCTCATCGTGGTCGCCTTCGTCACCGGCCGCGGCGTGGCCCACTTCGTCGGGACCAGAGCCGGGGCGCTGGCCCCGATCGGCATCGCCACCATGCTGATCGGCTTCTTCGTCCTGGTGGCCCGGCGCCGGCCGACCTTTCAAATCGTCGGGTTGCTGATGGTGGACAACGGGATCGCCCTCACCGCCTTCTTGTGCACGGCGGGGTTCCCCTTCCTGATCGAGCTCGGGGTCTCCTTCGATGTCCTCTTGGGTGTGGTCGTCCTCATGGTGCTCTCCCAGCGGCTGCGACTCGAGTTCGGCGACGTGGATCTCGACGAGCTCCAGGAGCTGCGCGACTGATGCCGATCGTGACCATCCTCATCCTCCCGTTCCTCGGCGGCGCCGCGATCGCGCTGGGACGCGGACGCCGATGGAGCGCATGGGTCGCCGTGGCCTCCAACGGCACGGCGCTCGTCCTCGGGACAGTCGCCGCCGTGCGAGTGCTCCGAGATGGTCCGATCACTGGTGCGCGGGGAACGCTGCGCGCGGACGCGCTGAGCGTGTTCATGGTCATCGTCATCGGTGCGATCTCGCTGCTTGCGTCGTGGATCGGCGTCCGGATCGCGGCACGAGCACCACAGGGCGGGCACGGGAACGCAGAACGCTCGTCGTCGGTCTATGGCGTGCTCGTCCAGGCCTTTGTCGGCTTCATGCTCCTCGCCGTGCTGGCGGCCAACGTCGGCGTGCTCTGGGTGGCCGTCGAGGCCACCACGATCGTCACCGCGTTCCTCGTCGGGTTCCGGCGGACGCGTGGCTCGCTCGAAGCGTCGTGGAAGTACATCGTGATCTGCTCGGTCGGGATCGCGCTGGCGTTCCTGGGTACCGTCTTCGTGTACTTGGCCGCCCTGCACGCCGGAGGGAATCCGGCACACGCCCTCGACTGGACATCGCTCATGGCGCACGCGCGCCACTTCGACCCGTCGCTCATACGCCTCGCCTTCGGGCTGCTCGTCCTCGGCTACGGCACCAAGGTCGGGCTCGCCCCGATGCACACGTGGCTGCCCGACGCCCACAGCCAGGCCCCCGCCCCTGTTTCGGCGCTGATGTCAGGGGTTCTCCTGACCGTGGCCTTCTACGCCATCTTGCGCTTCAAGGCGGTGACCGACGTGGCGCTCGGGCCCGGGTTCGCCCGCACCTTGCTCGTCATCGTCGGCCTTCTTTCCCTGGCGTTGGCTGCGTCGCTCCTGATCGCTCAGCGCGACTACAAGCGCATGCTCGCCTACTCGAGCATCGAGCACATGGGGCTCATCGCGCTGGGAGCCGCGGCGGGGATCCGGCTCGCCATCGCCGCCGTCCTGCTGCACATCCTCGGCCACGGTCTGGCCAAGAGCGTGCTCTTCCTGACCTCGGGGGAGATCCTGATGGCGGAGGGCACCAGTCGGATCGACGGCATCCGGTCCCTGGTCGCCCGCCGGCCTGCTCTGGGTGGACTGTTCGGGGTCGGACTCTTCGCCCTGCTCGGCCTCCCACCGTTCAGTCTCTTCACCAGTGAGTTGGTCATGGTCCGGGCCGAGTTCGAGGTGGGGCTGGGGTGGGCTGCCGTTTTGGCCATGGTGGCGATGGTGGTCGTCTTCATCGCCGTAGTGGGCCACGCCCGCCACATGCTCCTCGGTCCGGCGGACCCGCCCGGGATGCCCGCGCCACCCGGGTCCCCCGGGTCATCCGGCACTGTCTCTCCGCCCCGCTGGGTCGCCGCGCCTCTGATCGGCGCTCTGGCCGTCTGCGGCTTCATCGGCGTGTTCGCCTGGCCGCTCTCGGGCCTGCTGGCCGCCGCGGCGCGTGTGGTGGCAACGTGACAGGTCCCTCTCTGGCGTCGGTAGAGCTCGAGCCGGTCGGCCGGCACCGCCGAGCCGGTGTGGTCGCGGCGACGGACCTGGTCGATGCGGCCTTCGCCCTCCTCTCTCAGGGCATGCGACTCAGCCTGGTGTCGGGGCACGACGACGGCGACCGGCTGCGGGTCGTCTACCTCTTCACGTCGGGCCCGCCTGACACCCGGGTCGAGCTGCATCTGGTCGTCGACCCCGACCGGCCGACCGTGCCGACATTGTCGGGCGTCTCTTTCCCTGGCGGCCGCTTCGAACGCGAGCTCCAGGACCTCTTCGGAATCACTCCGGTCGGCCACCCCCAGCCCCGGCGCCTGGTCCTTCACCAACACTGGCCCGAAGACTGGTACCCGATGCGACGGGCGTCTGGGGACCCTCCGGCGATGGTGCCGGACGCGGGAGCATATCCCTTCGTGCCGGTCGAAGGCACCGGCGTCTACGAGATCCCGGTCGGGCCGGTGCACGCCGGACTGATCGAGCCCGGACACTTCCGCTTCTGGGTGGTCGGCGAGACCATCCTGCGAATGAAGGCGCGCCTGTGGTTCGTGCACAAGGGTCTCGAGCGCCTTTTCGAGGGGCGGGAACCCCAGGCCGGCCTCGAGCTGGCGGAGCGGATCTCGGGTGACACTGCCGTCGGACATGCACTCGCCTACTGCCAGGCTGTGGAGGATGCGTGGCGCCTGGAGGTGCCGACAGAGGCTCTGGTGCTCCGTGCCATCCTCCTGGAGCTCGAGCGTCTCTACAACCACGTGGCCGACATCGGAGCGCTGTGCAACGACGTCGGATTCGGCGTCGCCAACGCATGGGCACTGGCGCTGCGGGAACACCTGCTCCAGCTGAACGGCCGTGTGACCGGTCACCGGCTCCTGCGCGGCGGCGTCGTCCCCGGCGGGGCCAGGGTGAACTGGCTGCCTCCCGACGCTGAGCTGGCAGCGGTCGCAGAGCGATTCGAGGAGCTGATCAGCCTGGTCACGTCGAGCGCCTTGGTCATGGAGCGCTTCACGGGCACCGCCGCGCTCGGCGAAGCCCACGCCCGGGACCTCGGCGTGGTCGGGATCGCCGGCCGCGCCTCGGGTCTCGCGTTCGACGCGCGTGAGGCCCACCCGTCGATGACCATGCCGAGCTCGTTCTCTCCCGCCGTTCGTGGGGGAGGTGATGTGAGGGCGCGCTTCGACATCCGGGTCGCAGAAGCCCGGACGTCGCAGTTTCTCGTACGAGACTTCATCGAGCGGGCTGGGACGCTCGAGGCTGTCACGGGACCGCCCCCGGTACGGGAGGGCCGCTCGGTCAGCGGGGTGGGGATCACCGAGGCGTGGCGCGGGGCTGCGATGCACCGCGTGGAACTCGACGACGGGGGCCGACTCACCAGGGTGAAGATCGTCGATCCCTCGTTCCACAACTGGCCGGCCCTGCCGGTCTCGCTGGCCGACACCATCGTCCCCGACTTCCCACTTGCGAACAAGAGCTTCAACCTCTCCTACGCCGGGAACGACCTCTGATCGTGCCCAGTGCTTGAGCACCCCGATGTGAATCCCTGACGGGTCCGTTGGCTGCGGCTCGAGGGCACAAATATCTTGCCGACGGTGCGTGGCTGGGTCTGATGGCAGCACCTTGGGAACGATTGGCCTCCACCTGGTCGAACATGGAAGGAATTCGTGATGGTGCAGCGTCTCAGCGGCAAGATGGACGCGACAGTGCTTCGACGGTCACACCTGCGTATGAAGTCCGTTCCCTTGCAAGGGCGATTCGATCGATCAGGTCGTGGTTGACCTTCCGGGCGAGAAGCTCATGGACCACGAACTGAAGGTCCGCGCGTGGTTCAGTATCGAGAACTAGAAGACACCGCCCCAAGACGACAGGGCGAGTGTCGAAGTGATCCGGCGAGATTTGGGCGCGTTGACGGCGGTGCATCAAGCCGATCGTCGCCCGTGATTCCGGCGGTCGAAAAACCGCTCCCGACCTGCGATGATGGAGCGGAAGACGGGATTCGAACCCGCGACCCTCACCTTGGCAAGGTGGTGATTTCCGTCTGGGCGTCGATCCCAGTCCCTCACCGTGCGGTTTTGTCCACCCGGTTTCCAGCCCGTCCACCAAGTCCGACCCGGTAGTAGAGCGGCGTACCACCCAGAGACCTGGCGCTTCAGGAATTGGACACTGGCTAGGCTCGCCCGCGAACCGAATGGACGTGGTCGATCCTTCCGAGAGCTCCAGCCTCACGGCGTGGTTGCAGCGCGATACCGCCCTCCGTCGCTTCCTGCGCACAGAGACCGCGAGTGGTGCCCTTCTACTGGCCGCGGCAGTGGGAGCCCTTGTCTGGGTCAACGTCAACGCGTCCTCCTACGACCGCACTTGGACCACCCGACTGTCTGTGCACCTCGGTGGTGCGGCGGTCTCCATGGACGTGCGCGGATGGATCAACAGCGGGCTCATGAGCTTCTTCTTCCTGGTTGTCGGACTCGAGGCACGCCGGGAATTCGACATCGGTGAGTTCAGGGAGCGTCCCAGAATCATCCTTCCAGTGCTGGCGGGACTCGGCGGGATGGCGGGCGCGATTGGCCTCTACCTCGCGATAAACACCGGTCGGACCTCCGTGCACGGCTGGGGCGTTGCGATGTCGACAGATACCGCCTTCGCCCTAGGCATGCTGGCTCTTCTCGGCGGGCACGCTCCCGAACGTCTACGCGGCTTCATCCTCACGCTGACCGTCGTCGACGACATCGTGGGCCTCGTCGTGATCGCCACGGTGTATACCCATCATTTGACCGTCGGTCCACTGATCATCGCAACCGCGCTGATGGCACTTGCCATCTTCGCCGCATCCCTCAGAATCCACTACGGACTTCTGTACTTTGCGCTGGCGGCAGCCAGTTGGGTGTCACTCGTGGAGTCCGGTGTCGACCCGGTCGTTGTCGGGCTCGCCGCGGGTCTCATTGCTTACGCTGCTCCGCCAGCTCGCATCGACCTTGAGCGAACGTCAGATCTCTTCCGAGATTTCCGTCAGCAACCGACTGCTGGAATGGCCAGGCAGCTTCGCGCAGGCGTGCGCACCGCTGTATCTCCCAACGACCGCCTGCAGCAGCTTTGGCACCCCTGGACGAGTTACCTCATCGTCCCCCTGTTCGGCCTCGCCAACGCCGGCGTCATCATAGATCCCAGATTTCTCTCCAAGGCTTACACCTCGCCCATCACGCTGGGGATCGCCATCGGATACATCGTCGGCAAGCCAGCCGGGATCATGGCTGTGTCCGCCCTCGTCAACAAGACGACGAGAGGCCGACTCCGTCCGGCAGTTGGCTGGATGTCCGTGCTCGGAGGCGGCACGCTGGCCGGGATGGGCTTCACCGTCTCGTTGCTCGTCGCTTCAGTCGCGTTCACCGGAGTCCAGTTGCAAGAAGCGACGCTCGGCGTACTCACTGCCGCAATAGGCGCAGCCCTGCTCACGTGGTTGGTGTTCCAGATCGTCGGACGACTACCGTTGCCGCTTCGTACCCGCGCACTCCTCGGCCAGTCCCCTGCAATCGTGGATCTGGCTGATCCTGTCGATCCTGACCACGACCACATCCGCGGGCCGGCGGATGCCGCCGTGACCCTCGTCGAGTACGGCGACCTCGAGTGCCCGTACTGCGGGCAGGCGGAGGCGGTGATCCGGGAATTGCTGACCGATTTCGGCGATCTTCGCTACGTGTGGCGCCATCTACCACTGACGGACGTACACCCAAGAGCTGAGATGGCGGCCGAGGCATCCGAGGCAGCGGCAGCGCAGGGCGCCTTCTGGGCGATGCACGACCTGCTGCTCGAGCACCAAGACGACCTGGCCCCCAAGGATCTGATCCGATACGCAGAGGAGGTCGGTCTTGACGTGAAGTCCTTCGCCGAGGACCTCAGTGAGCACCGATGGGCCGAACGCGTTGCGGCGGACGTCGAGAGCGCTGACCTGAGCGGTGTGGCGGGCACCCCCACCTTCTTCGTCAACGGTCAGCGTCAGATGGGAGCGTATGACCTCGCGACCCTCAGCCGGGCCGTAAGGACTGCTCGGGAACAGGCGGACATCGGGCATCGGTGACCCCCCTCTGAGCCGCAGCATCGCCATCATGAGATACTTGGGAGAACAGATCGAGGCGAGACAGCAATGACAAAGCTCCGGCTTCACCGAGACCAGGTAGCCCTCGTCGCAGCGGTCGTCTTGCCGCTGTGTGTGGCGGCTGTTCTCATCCCATTCCGGTCGAGCTTCGCCAACACGGCGTCTGCCCTGATCCTTGTCGCCGTGATCGTGGCGGTCGCGGCGGTTGGTAACAGGCTCTCCGGGTTCGTGGCCACGGTATCAGCCACCGTGTGGTTCGACTACTTCCTCACCCGCCCCTACGAGAAGCTCGCCATCACCCATCGACCCGATATTGAAACTGCCGTAAGCCTCTTCGTTGTCGGAATCATCGTCACCGAATTGGCCGCCCGCAATCGCCATCACCGCGAGTCCGCAGTCGAAGAAGCCGACTTCGTCGGTCTGATCCATGAGGTCTCCGAGTTCGCAACATCCGGTGCGCCTCCTCGTCAAGTTATTGACCGCGTGCGGAGTGAGCTCGTTACGCTGTTGCATTTGCAGGCATGTCGCTACGAATCAGGCCCAGCGGATAGACCCATGATGCAGCTCGGACATGACGGACGAGTCCTCCTAGGGGGTCGGGTTTGGGATGTCGATCGCATGGGCATGCCGGGCCCGGAGATCATGCTGTTGGCGCAAAACCAAGGCCGCTCACTCGGCCGCTTCGTGATGACGCCGACACCGGGGTACGAAATCTCCTATGAGCGACGCGTCGTGGCGGTAGCGATCGCCGACCAGGTCGGAGCCGCGCTGCGACCCCTGTTCGGTTCTCGCGTGTAACGAGTCCCCTAGCTGGGTCGCTTTGCGGGTGATCAAAAGGTGCGCCACAAGAGGGCATAGGTCGCGATGATCACCCCACCCGAGGTACGGCGCAGTCCATGTCCCGCAGAGGCGAGCATCGATGCGAGAGCCGTGAGCCAACGCACCAGCCGGTAGCGGGGAGGCCCGATCCCGACGGTTTGGTTCGGCCGATGATCGTGGCGCGGATCAAGAGACCGGGGGTCAGTTGAGCGAGTTCGAGTTGATCGTAATGTTCAGCGGGAGTTTAATTAGCCACTACAATGATTAGTGTATGAAACACCCTCGCCCACCCGAAATAGACGGTGAGGCAATCGTTGACGCAGTACTGAGCGCCAGTCGGGTGCTCGTTGCGGTTGCGGCTCGCTCACTCGGTGACGTCGCTGAAGAAGTGACCCTCACCCAGTACCGAACTCTCGTCGTCCTTGCATCCCGTGGTCCACAAAGCCTCGCCGAGCTTGCCGAAGCAGTGGACGTGACGCCCCCGACCGCCACGCGCATGTGCGATCGCCTGATCAAGAAGGGCTTAATCGTGCGGCGACACGAGCGAAGCGATCGACGCCTGATTCGGCTCACCTTGGAGAAAGACGGGCGGGAGTTGGTGGACGCGGTAACCCAGCGAAGGCGCACGGAGATCGCCCATCTCATGGAAGCAATCCCACTGGACCAGCAAGCGGCACTGGTCGATTCGCTCCAACGCCTTACCGCCGCTGCCGGTGAAGTTCCGGAACAAGATTGGTCGACTGGATGGGATCTCTGAATGAGCGATCGACTGCCGTGATCTTCGCTCGTACCTCGTGGCGGGCCGCTATGACCAGATCGTCTCGTTGGTTCGAGAACGCGTCCTACCTCCAGAAGTGGCTCATTCTCGGTGTGCTCATCGGGACGATGGCCGGAATCGGTGCCATCGTGTTCTACGAGGCTCTGTTAGCCTGCACCCACTTCTTCCTTGGCACGCTGGCGGGCTTCCACGCGCCAACGCCGGTCAGCGAGGGCGGACGCGGGGCTTCGAAGTCTTTCACTCGACCTTGGGCCTTGCCCCTGGTGGTTGGCCTCGGTGCGTTGCTCGGGGGGATCATCGTGTTCCGGTTCGCTCCCGAGGCCGAGGGTCACGGTACCGATGCCGCCATCTCGGCTGTCCACCACAATCCCCGTGGAATCAGATTCCGGGCCGTGATCGTCAAGATCGTGGCATCCGCCCTCACAATCGGAGCCGGAGGCTCGGGGGGCCGAGAGGGACCAACCGGACAGATCAGCGCCGGCTTCGCGTCTCTCCTCGCACGAGAGCTGGACCTCAGTCCGGCTGACGCCCGTACCGCCGTCGTCACCGGAATTGGGTCCGGCATCGGCGCCATCTTCGGCGCACCACTGGGAGGAGCCGTACTGGCTTGCGAGATTCTCTATAGGGACGACTTTGACGCAGCGGCCTTACTGCCAAGCTTCGTGGCGTCCCTCGTCGGCTACGTCATCTTCGGCACCGTCGTGGGGTTCACGCCTCTGTTCGGCTTCGCGGGTAGTTACCACTTCTCCGATCCGACTCACCTCGTATGGTTCGCCCTTATCGGCGTTCTGGGGGGTCTCATCGGCCTGCTCTACGCCAAAGGCTTCTATGGGATCTCGGACCTGTTCGGGCACCTGGCACTCCCCCGCTGGGTCAAGCCAGCCATCGGCGGAGTCATCGTGGGATCGATTGCCCTTGCTATCCCCGAAGTCCTCGGCACCGGCTACGGATGGATCCAGCAGAGCTTGGGCCACCAGCTTCTGACGCTGCCGCTCTGGATCGTCCTCGTGCTGCCCTTCGCCAGAATCCTGGCCACAGGCCTCTCGATCGGTTCGGGCGGTTCGGGAGGAATCTTCGGGCCGGGAATGGTCATCGGCGCTTTCATCGGGGCCTCTGTGTGGCGGCTCCTCGAGCCGGTCGTCCCTTCCATGGGCCACAACCCTGCTCCCTACGTGATCATCGGGATGATGTGTTGCTTTGGCGGCATCTCCCGCGCTCCTTTGGCCGTCATGTTGATGGTGGCCGAGATGACCGGAAGCCTGTCAATATTGGGTCCCGCCATGATTGCGGTGGGGCTGGCTTGGTTCATAGTGCGCCGCAGCGATGACACGATCTACCGCAGCCAACTAAGGACCAGGGCCGATGCCCCCGCGCAGCGGCTCTTGATCGGCATGCCGGTCCTGGCCAAGGTAGCCGTCAGACAGGCCATGGCAACTCCCCGCCTTGTGATTACCGACGGGACCTCGTTGGAGGCTGCACACGATCAGCTCGCGGGAGGCGGGCTCGCCGGGGCACCCGTCGTGGACAGCAACGGTCGGTTCGAAGGAACGGTTTCCCTGGCTCGTCTGGAGGAGAGCGAGAGAACCCGAGCCCACCACCTGGAGTCATTGGTGGATGTGACAGCGCCCACAGTGTCCCAACTGGCACATCTCGATGTTGCCGTTGATGCGATCACCACGTCCGCCGAGCACTGGGTGGCGGTACTCGATTCCGAGCGGAAGGTGGTTGGAACTGTCGCCACCTCCGACGTGGTGAGGGGATACCGCCTGGGTCTTCTGGCCAGCCTGCAGCAGGCGAATGCTGACGGCGATGCGGCAGGTTCTGATCGAGTGCTCATCGGCGCCGGGTCCCCGCTGGCAGGGAAGTTTCTCAGCAACGCAGACCTTCCCGTCAGCATCATCGTCACGACCATTCAGAGGAAGCGGGACCTCGTCGTACCGAATGGAAGCACGAAGCTCGAAGCGGGTGATGAGTTGGTACTGATAGGTAGTTCCAGCGACATCGATGCCATCCGCGCCATCGCAGCGGGAGTCGACGGCCAGGGCGCCGAGTCCGCACACCGCGATGCATAGAGCGTCATGCGGAAGGACGTCCACATTGACCATGATCCGCCCGTTCGCGTCAACAAGTGACGCTTCCCTGAACTGGAGGTCGGTGCTGCGGACAGCAGCAGAACGAAACACTCCGCCGCTGCCGAGTTGGACATCGAACCGAATTCATGCGATCAGCGTCCCGGTGCTGGCTACGCAATCGGCCCGCCGAAGCCCATACCGGGCGGCTGCGCAAAAGGAAGCTCGCGTGCGCCGAAAGGTGCGTCGCGGCCGAGCAGGACCTGTGTCGAAACACCGCCTCTGACCTGCGAGAATCGAGAGCGGAAGACGGGATTCGAACCCGCGACCCTGGCCTTGGCACGGTGGTGGATTTCCACCGCGTGGGTTTGGCGGGTCCACTCAGGTGCGGCTTCGACCTCCTTCTTTCCAGCTCGTCCGCTGCGTCCGCTGCTGTACCAGAGCCGTCTCCTGTCCGGCCAACAGCAAGCCTGTTGAACGAGAATCGCGATCACCCGCAGCCGGTCCCCTCCCAGCGCATCTCCGGTTGCCAACCGTCTACCCTGGCGCCAGCAGAGCGGAAACCGGAGGAGGCGAGCCTTGGCGGTCACCGAGACCATCACGGTCCTTTTCACCGACCTGGTCGGTTCGACCGAGATCAGCTACGCGATCAGTCCGGACGCCTCGGACGAGCTGCTCCGGGGCCACTTCTCAGTGCTCCGTCGAGCTATTGCCGGCTCCGGAGGGGTCGAGGTGAAGGGCCTCGGCGACGGGGTCATGGTCGTGTTCCGCAGCACGTCTGCCGCCCTGTCGTGCGCCGTGGCGATGCAACAAGCCGTCCACCGTGACAACGTCGGCGCCCGCCATCAGCTGGGGCTGCGGATAGGACTCAGCGGCGGAGAGGCGACGATGGAGTCCAACGACTACTACGGCGACCCGGTGATAGAGGCGAGCTCGGCTCTGTGCCTGCGCCGATGCCGGCCAGATCCTGGCCACGGACGCCGTCCGGATGATGGGCGGACGGCGCAGCCCTTACTTCTTCGAGCGGCTCGGTGCGCTTGAGTTGAAGGGCCTCCCAGAGCCCGTGGAGGTGCTCGACGTCCGTTGGGAGCCGCTCGATGAAGTTGCGGGCGAGAACGGCGTGCCGCTTCCGGCGCGCCTGACGCACGTGCCGCTCACCGGAGTGGTCGCCCGCGAGACCGAGGCGGCACTGCTGACCGACGCCTACAAACGAGCGGCAGCCGGGGAAGGGCGTGCCGTGGTCCTCGTGTCGGGTGACGCGGGTGTCGGGAAGACGACTCTGGTCGCCGAGGCCGCCCGGCGCGCCGCCAAGGAGGGCGCCTGCGTGCTCTTGGGACGTTGCCAGGAAGACATCAGCGCCTCGTACTCACCCTTCGCCGAGGCGCTGCACCATTACGTGGCGCATGCGCCCGAGCACGTGCTTCGAACCCACGTTGAGGCCCACGGCGGCAACATCACATCGATGGTCCCCGCGCTCGGTCAACGGCTAGGGGCCGTTCCGGCACCGACGAGGACGGATCCCGACACCGAGCGCTACCTCCTCTACGGGGCGGTTGCGGGCCTTCTGACGGCCGCCTCCAGGCTCCAACCAACCGTGCTTGTGCTCGACGACCTGCAATGGTCGGACAATCAAAGCCTTCGACTCCTGCGTCATCGTCGTCGGCACCGTCGATTCGGCACGGCTGCTCGTGCTCGGGACGTTTCGAGACAGCGAGCTCTCGCCTTCGAACCCGCTTCGCGATCTCCTCGGCGCCCTCCAACGCGAACCGAGTGTCAGCCGGATCGAGTTGAAAGGCTTCGATGACACCGGCGTGCTCGCATTCATGGAGGCTGCAGCCGGGCAACGCCTCGAGGAGGCCGCGACGGATCTCGCCCACGCGCTCTGCCTCGAGACCGAAGGCAACCCGTTCTTCGTCGGAGAGGTGCTGCGGAGTCTCATGGAGACCGGCGCCATCTACCAGGACGATCGTGGCCGTTGGACGGCGGCAGGGGAAATGTCCGAGATGGTGCTGCCCAACAGTGTGCGAGAAGTCATCTCCGCCCGCGTCGGCCGGCTCGGTACAGCAAGCGGGTCAAGTCCTTTCCATGGCTGCGGTCATCGGACGGGACTTCGACTTCGACCTGCTCGACGCCGTGACCGACCTCGGCCAGGACGAGGTGCTCGACGTCCTCGACGGTGCGACCGGCGCCGCCCTCGTGCGCGAGGTTCCCGACGTACCGGGGCGCTACAGCTTCTCGCACGCTTTGACGCAGCACACGTTGTACCAGGGGCTGCCGAGGGTCCGGCGAACCCGGGCCCATCGGCAGGTGGCCGAGGCCATCGAGGCGACCGTCGGCCAGACGCCGGGGGGGCGGGTGGGCGAACTGGCCCACCACTGGCTCAGTGCCAGCCAACCAGCCAACGCGACCAAGGCCATCGGCTACGCCCGGCAGGCCGGCGAGGCCGCCTTGGCCGCCCTGGCCCCCGACGACGCGGTCCGGTACTTCTCCCGGGCGCTCCACCTGGCGGAGATGGCGCCGGAGGACGACCCCATGGTCGGCTGTGACCTGCGCCTGGCCTTGGGCGAGGCACAACGCCAGGCCGGGTTGCCGGGCTTCCGGGAGACGTTCCTCGACGCGGCACACCGGGCCCAAGAACTCGACGCGACGGACCGCCTGGTGGCTGCCGCTTTAGGGAACAGCCGCGGCTTCTTCAGTTCGATCGGGGTGATCGACGCCGACAAGGTCAAGGTGCTCGAGTCCGCGCTCGATGCCCTGCGCGATGACGACGGACGCGAGCGGGCGCTCCTCCTGGCCACCCTGTGCAGCGAGCTCGCCCTGGGCACGACGCTGGACCGGCGCCAGGAACTGGCCGACGCCGCCAGGGCGATGGCGCGGCGGTTGGGGGATCCCGACACCATCATCCGCACCCTGCACTTGGTCTGCAACCCGCTCCAGGTCCCTTCCACCCTCAACGAGCGGATGGTCGATGCAAAGGAGGCCCTGGAGCTGTCGGAGCTACTGGGGGACCCCGACCTGCTGTTCTGGGCCGGCGCCGACGGCCGGTTGGCCGCAGTGCAAGCCGGTGACTTCGAAATGGCGCGTCGGTGCCTCGCAACCATGCGTGCCGTGATCAGGGGACTCCGCCAACCGACGATGATGTGGGTCACCCTCTTCAACGATGCCGCCGATGCGCTCTTGGCCGGGGATCACGATCGAGCCGAACAGCTCGCCACGTCTGCGTTGGAGATCGGCACGGAGAGTGGACAGCCGGATGCCTTCGGCTTCTACGGGGCCGAGATGATCGGCGTCCGCCGCCAACAGGGCCGCTACGGCGAGCTCGTCCCGTTGATCGAGCAGATCGCGGCCGAGAACCCGGCACTCCCGGTGTTCCGTGCAACGCTGGCCGAAGGTCACATGGAAGCCGGCAACATCGACACGGCTCACCAGATGCTCGAGGCTGCGGCGGCGGACCTGACCTCATTGCCCTACGACGTCGTCTGGATCTTTGCGGTGGCCTCTTACGCCGACGTCGCCACCGAACTGCGCGCCGAAGCACCGGCCCAGCTGCTCCTAGATCTGCTCGCTCCTTTCGACGACCAGGTTCTCTTCATCGGGGCGACGGCCGGAAGCTCGGTGGCGTATTACTGCGGCAGCCTCGAGTCGGTGCTCGGCCGTTACGACGAGGCCGATGCGCACTTCGCCAAAGCAGCCGAGCTCAACGCCGGCGGTCAGATGGAGTTCGCTGCCGCCATAACCCACTTGCAGTGGGGCCGCATGCTCGTAGCCCGCGGAGGCCCAGGCGATCTCGAACGAGCCCGCGATCTCCTGGCCCAAGCCCACGACACAGCCGTGAGCCGCGGGTATGCCGGCATCGCCCGGCGAGCCACCTCGGCGTTGTCGACGTAGTCCTGGGACTCGAGTTCGAGCACCCAGGGGAGACTTCCGTGACGGCTCCATGACGCAGAATCGCCGATTGCATCGTCACAGACGGTGCCTCCCGTTCCATCTCACCTCCCAGGGGCGAGGACTCTGCGCTGACTCGGTTCGATAGCGATTTCGTCTGCATCAGATTTTCCGCCGGACCAAACTGAGTTTCGGTACGCGGCTCAGGTTGGTGCGGTAATGGGTGCGCTTCTTGACGTGCTCGTTCTCTTGACCGTCGATAACAAACACGTTCTGCAGGTGATCGTCATCGTGTTGGGGGCTTTGCCGCCTCATTCCGAGCGGCAACCTACGCGCTCTACTGCGCCGCCATGGCCGCTCTCGTTCTGATTGCCGAGGACGTGACCCACCCTACGAACCTTTCCGCTGAGGGTCGTCGGGTGGTGTTCACCTTCCTCGGCCTTGGTATCGGTATCGCAGTTCTCGGACTGGCGAATTTGATTCAGAAGCGGAGTGCGGCCCAGCCGGCTCTAGCGACTTGATTGCAGTTTGGGGTAGCCCGAAAGTGCCGCATGATGCGCCCAGGTCCGGCCAACGAAGGCACAGCCCGCTTCGATAACTGTTTTACGGACTTCCAACCAGAAGACCCAATGCTGGAGGCTCTGGGCCGGATCAGGCGGCGGAATCGCCGCGCCAGGTGGGCCAGCCGAGAAGTTGCGGCTTCTCGGTCACCCAGGCCCGCCGGTCGTCGCCTATCTCACTGCTGATAAGACCCTCGAGTTTGTCGTTGCACTCTTGAAGGACCTCGGCGCAAGCGGGATCTGAGGCCAGGTTGGTCGCCTCCCCGGGATCGTTCTGCCGGTCGAAGAGCAGCACGTCATTGTCGGCGAATAAGGCATCGAGATCCTTCGGCCTGTTTGGTTCGAGCGGCGAGAAGTAGCGGGCGAAGGTGAAGCGCTGGTCGCTGTAGGCGCGGAGGAAGCCTCGCTTGCGCCAGTCTGGACGGAGATCCCCTGAGGCGATGCGATCGGCGACGTCGGGGTCGGCGAAGTGCTTCCAGAACGACGCGTCAAGCGTCACGACCGATTCGATCGCCACAAGCACGCCATCGCGAACTGCAGTGCCCTCGAGAGCGGGGACCAGGGAGTGACCACCGAGGTCGGAGTACTGCTCGGTTGTGGCGTCCTCATCCAAACCGGCGAAGGCCAGCAGCGTCGGTGCGATGTCAACCGCGGAGGCCAGAGCCTCGGTCGAACTCCCGCCGGTGAAGTCCGGGTGGGCCATGAGCATCGGGACATGGCTGTTCTCGTCGTAGGGGAGGTTTCCCTTCTGGCGAAGACCGTGGGAACCGGCCATCTCGCCATGGTCCGCTGTCACGATGACGATCGTGCGGTCGGCCTCACCGGACGCTTCGAGAGCGTCGAGCACGACCTCGATATGACGGTCGACGTCGCGTAGGCAATTCAGGTAGAAGTTCATCCCGACGTGCCAGTGCTCGTCGTCGAGGACGGGACCGAAGACGGTGTCCATCATCGTGCGGTACTCGTCAAGCGCCGGCGCCGCGCCAGAAGGGTCGTCGTCCCAGTTCGCGGGCGCCTCGAAGTCCCACCGAGGTGCGTACATTGGGATGTGGGCGGGGGGCTTGACCACCGTCGCATGCGCCAGGTTCGGCGGGAGTTGGACCGACGAACGCCCGCCGTAGTCGAAGCTCATGATGTCGTGGGGGTTGACGAAGTTCACCGTCATGAACCACGGCTGATCCGCCGAGACCGCTGCAGCCCGGGTGCGCAGCCACGACGCCGCCTGCCCGGCAATGACCGGGTCGACGCGGAGCCCGGCCCAGGCTCCACCGTCGATGTCGCCCCAGTCGTTCCATTCGTGGAACCCGTAGGGCTCGAGCGCATCGACGGTCGATGCCGGGTTCACCGGGTCCACGTAAGCGTTCGAGAGGTGCCACTTGCCCTTATAAGTGCAGTAGTAGCCCGCCCGCCCGAGCATCGTGCCCAAGGTGCCGAGCGCCGGATCCAACGGCTCGATGTAGGGGAAGTTGTCGTTGTCGTAGATACGGGTGATCGGGACGTGGCGACCCGTGTAGATCACCGAGCGAGCGGAGCTGCACTGCGCCGACGCCGTGTAGTAGTTGGTGAACTCGACCCCCCTCTGCCTGATCCGCTCCCGTCCGGGCAGGAAATAGCCAGGCGCACCTGGAAGGTTGAACCGTTCCTCGTCGGTCGTGATTAGCAGGATGTTGGGTTGCTGGGCCATGGGGCAAGTATTGCCTCGATCCAGGTGCTGTTGCCGGCAGGCAGCACCAAATCACCGACGGCCGACCACCTGAATCGCCTGCCCCCGTGGCAACTCTTCGACTGGTGGCGCGTTGGTGACTTTCAACAGAAACCGTCAACTATTTTTTAGGGGGGGCGACTGCTGCGCGCGCGACGGCCGTCTCCGGCACCCAACTCGCCTACCCGGAGGACCCCAGAAATTCCGCCCCATAACGCCTAAATCAATGGTTGCGACGCCTGCCAGGGTGATGAGCTCCCGCGGTAGTAAAGGCGCTCAGGGCGTCGCCAGGACTTCGCCAAGACTTCGAGATGGATCGCAGTGGCTGAGCAACCATCACAGGCCGTGGGAATTAAGAGTGGTGCGAATGACCCGATCCAGGACCCCTTAGGACCGGTTGATGCTCGAACATGTGCCTTCGGGCCGGCGATGGGTGACACTTTCAACCGAATGGTGGCCGCACGTTATGGGGCACCGCCCTCTCTATGACCCTGTCGGGTAGCAACGTCGTCCCCGCATGAAGTAAATGGAGGGTCTAGGGTCTCCCTGAGGGGCTCGACGAGGGTCCACGTCGTTGACGACGCCTTGGCATGACGCCGCCAAGGAAGGGCGACGTCATGGCTACCAACATCGTTGATGCAGGGACCTCACAGGCGAACACGCGGGCCGCACCTGGCTGGGAGCGGTATGCCTGGCTGGCAGGGGTCCTCTTTGTTCTTGCTGTCCTGGCGGAGTCCGCGATCGGACTCGGGGTCGGCATCAACCAGAACGACTCGGCCGCGAAGATCGCGAACATGCTCGCTGATCACAAGAACCGGCTGGTGGTGGTCGAGGGCTTCTGCGTCGTCTACGCCGCCATGTTGCCGATCTACCTGTGGAGGCTTTACGACCGTTTCCTGCACACTGATGCCGAGAGTTCCCGTGCCCTCGGCTCCTTGATGCTGGTCGGCGGCATGCTGTTTGTTGCCCTTCACGCGTTCAGCGACATAGGGATTTACGGCGTGCTCGACGGGAAGCTCGCTATGTTCGGTGCGCAACACGACCACAGTGTCTCGTACACGCTGTACCTGTTGACCTACGCCGTGGACAGCGTCGCGGACGTCTTTGGCAGTCTCTTCGCCTTCGCTGCTGGGGTGCTCGTGTTCAGGAGTGGAGTCTTGCCGCGGTGGCTTGGGTGGGTCTCGATCCTCGCGGCAACCCTGCTCTTTCTGCAGGCCTTCGGCCTCGGCGGCGTGATTGCATCGTTTGGCCTGGTTCTCGACCTAATCGGATTCGTGCTGCTCCTCGTCTTTGTCCTAATCAGCAGCGTCGTCTCGTTCAGGAGCGAGAGATCAGTTGGTGCTCCCACTCAAGTCGGGTAGAAGACCAGGGCCTGACTGAAGTGCCGGACGAGTGGTGCATCTGAGCAACGCTCGGGTGTCCCACCTTGACGGTCCAATAAGGAATTGGCGCATGCCTCCGAGGTACCATTATGGGACGCTGCGCGACCGATCTGATTCGCAGTCCTTTTCACCAAGAGAACTTGGCGATTTCTATGCTTGAAGTAGATCGTTTCCTTCCGGACGGTCCATACTCGGGCCTCATCGACCCTTCGCCACAGAGCTTCCGCGGCCAGCCGGTCTCCTCCTGGTACGGAGCGGGCATAGACGTTCAGCGTGGTGGAGGGATGGGCGGTGACGGGCAGAAACAGTGAACTGAACCAGCGACCGGGATCACATCGGCCCAGGTGGAGGACGACTTCCCGAGAGCGGAAGACGGGATTCGAACCCGCGACCCTCACCTTGGCAAGGTGATGCGCTACCACTGCGCCACTTCCGCGTGACCAGCACTTTATCGCGCTGACCGCGACCCGAGCAGAGGGGGGAGGAAGCTCACCAACTTGATGGTTCAGGAGCCCGGCGCGGCCCGACCTCGCCGACGCTCGAGGCCCCGGCGTCCACGTCGAGAGGGCCGGTAGATTGCGAAGCGTGCGTCAGGACGAGACCTCGGCCACCTTGAGCCAGTCTTTCGGCGAGGTGGCCGACGAGTACAACCGACTCCGTTCTGGGCCATCGGGCGAGGCGCTCGACTGGTTGCTTCCCGAGGGTGCGGCCGACGTCCTCGAGATCGGCGCGGGTACCGGCCTCCTCACACGGCGCCTGGCCGAGCGGGTGCATCACGTGACGGCGGTCGAGCCCGACGAGCGCATGCGCGCCGTGCTGGCGGCCGGTGGCCCGCAGGTCGAGGTCCTGGCCGGCCAGGCCGAGGACATCCCGGTCGCCACGGCGTCGATGGATGTCGTCATCGCTCAGTCGGCCTGGCACTGGGTCGACGAAGCGCGCGCTGTCCCAGAGGTCGCCCGCGTGCTCCGCCCCGGCGGCCGACTCGCGCTCGTCTGGACCGGGCCCGACCGGTCCGTCGACTGGATACGATCCCTGTGGGCCGGCGGCATCATCTTCAGCCCCGAAGAGCAGCTCGCATTGGACAATCGGCGCACGCAGCGGCACCTCGTCAATGTGGACGTGGGTGGGAGCAGCCCCTTCCTCGAGCCCGAGACGGCACTCTTCCGGTGGATCCGGCCCATGGCCAAGGCGGATCTCGTGGCGCTGGCGGCCACCTACAGCGCCGTCATCACCATGGAAGAGGACGCCCGCCGGGAGCATCTCGACGCCATGGCGCGCTTCCTCGACGCCGAGGATGCCTTCGCCGGGCTGGACGTCGTCGACGTCCCGATGCGCTCCTACTGCTGGCGCGCCGAGAAGCTCTGACCTGGATGTTCTCCTGGGGACAACCCGGGAGGAAGTGACCAAGGTCCCTAGCCGCTTCGCGAGGGCGAGCGTAGCTTGAGCGCATGCTCCTTGGTGTGCTGCTCGGTGCGCTGATCAACCTCAACGGATCCGGTCGTTACATCCACTGGGGCTTCATTCAGATGTCCGTCGCCAACTTCGTCGTCATCGTCTTGATGATCGTCGTCTTCGTGCTGGCCATCCTCCTGCCGTTCCCGAAGCGGAAGCGAGGCGGCCAATGAGCATCGAAACGGGATCGCCCGCCGAAGCGCCGGCCGGGGCGCCCGCCTCGGCATCCACCCCGGAGGAGTCCCGCCAGTGGACGGCACGGGTGCGACACGCCGCCGAGTCCGCTTTCCCGCCACAGCAACTCCTCCCCGATCGTCAGCCGGCCTACATGGCGTCGTGGATCTACGTCTTCGGCGTCCTGACCGTCGTCAGCCTGGCTTGGGTCATCATCACCGGCTGCATCCTCGCCATCATGGGACCGAGCTGGTGGCACGTCTCCTCTACGGGGCGCTTCGTGAACTCACTGCACCTCTGGAGCGTCGAGGCCTTCTTCTTCTTCATGGTGATCCACCTCTGGGGCAAGTTCTTCATGGCGGCGTGGCGCGGAAACCGCCGGCTCACCTGGGCCACCGGGGTCATCTCCTTCCTGGCGTCCGTCGGGGCTGCCTTCACGGGCTACCTGTCCCAGCAGAACTTCGACTCCCAATGGATCTCCACCCAGGCCAAGGACGGCATCAACTCCACCGGCGCCGGCGCCGTCTTCAACGTGCTCAATTTCGGCCAGATGCTGATGTGGCACATCGTCCTGCTGCCGATAGCCGTCGCCGCCATCGCAGGACTGCACGTGCTGCTGGTTCGCCGGCACGGCATCGTCCCCCCGTTCGACGAGAGCGACGACGGACCCCGCACCGGCAACTGCATCCGCCGCTGCGGTGGACCAGCCGGCATGAGCCACCACAAGAAGCCGCGACGCTTCAAGCCCGATCGCGACGTCAAGGAGTGGAAGGGCGCCTACGTTCCCTACGACATTTTGAAGGAGGCCTTCGTCGCCTTCCTCGCCGTGGCCGTGCTCATCGTGCTCCTGGCCGTGGCCTTCTCCTCTCCCGACGAGCCGGCCATCACGCTCAAGTCCTGGTCCACCGTCGACCCGGTCGACTTCGCGCAGACCGCCATCACCGAGCTCGACGGCACCAGTGGGACAGCGACGTACGGGCCGCCGTACAACTCGACACCGGACGCGTCGCAGCACATCGGTTTCTTCGAGCCCGACCAGTGGTTCGGCGTCCACCAGCCCGTCGACACGGCGCAGGATTTCGTGACCGGACCGCTGCAGACGCTGCCCGATCAACCTCTGACCAAGGCGGCGATCGCCCTCTACCAGCACTCCACAGCGGCGCAGCAGGCCGCATGGACCAGCGCCTACGAGAAGGCTGTCGCCAACGCCACCGACGTCAACGGCAGGCTCCACGTGCCCGCCGGGCGTTACGGCCCGGTCGGCCTCATGGTGGGCTCGCTCACCGCCATGGCCCAGACAGGCGGACTCGACGGCACGCTCCTGAGCGATGGGCAGTTCTACAACACCAACTACACCAAGCCGTTGCTCTTCCTCGCCGACGGGACCTACCTGGCCGACAAGGCCCAGGCGCAACACCTCTCGGGCGACCAGTGGGGAATGATGAACGAGACCGGGAACTACCCGGGCCAGGCGTGGCTGTGGCTCTACACCATGTGGTACCAGGTGTCCCCGATGAACTCTTCGGCCAACGGGGACCTCGAGGTGTGGGTCATCATGATGGTGCTCTCCGTCGGGTTGATCTTCCTGCCGTTCATCCCGGTCCTGCGCTCGGTTCCCCGTTGGACCAGGGTGTACAAGCTGATCTGGCGGCGTCATTACCGGGAGCTGGCAGGCGCCTGAACGCCGGCTGCCTGTGCATCGTCATCGATTCGTCGGGTAACTCCTCGCACACGCCCACGTCATTATGCGCCGGCCCTCAGATCCGGGACGCACTGTGTGATGCCGGCCCGAGCGGGCCGGTGCTTCCCACGAATGAAAGGGCACCACACCCATGCAGCTACGCCTCCGCAACATGCTGGCCGTCGGCGCGCTGACCGCCGGCCTCGTCACCGGCGGCAGCGCTGGCCGCCAACGCGGCCACGACCTCCACCACGCACGGGCAACTCTGGGAACGAGCTCGAGCTCGTCGGCGACCACGCCGTCGTCGGGCACGAGCACTGGCAGCTCCGGGTCGGGCAGCACGAGCTCGGGCTCGTCTGGCACGTCCCCCGGCTCCAGTTCGGGGTCGGGGTCGGGGTCCACTCGCAACTGCCCCAACATGGGCAGCGGGTCGGGTGGCGGCACGGCACCCGCCGGCTCCGGAACCGCGCCGTCGTCCAGCCCGAACTCGGGGCCGACGTCGGGGTCCTGACCGCCACACCTTCCCTCCGACACCCCCGATCAGGGAGAGCAGTGCGGGCCGACCGCCAAGCGGCCCGCACTGCTCTCCTCTCGGGAGTGCGGCGCAGTTCGGGGTTCAGGCCGTCGCGCCCCGGGCGTCGAGGGCACACGCCACGAGCTCGCCGAGTGCATCGTCGATGTGCACCGCCACCTCGTCGAGCTCCGGGAGGAGGCGGCGGCATGCCAGCATGCCGAAGTAGACCCGCCCGAGATACGAGAAGGCGGTCACGTTGAGGCCGATCCCTTCGGCCATGGGGCCGACCGGGTACGTGCCCGACGACGCGGCTCCCGGCCAGGAAGAGGGAGACGTCGGGGACCCGGACACTCGAGACGGTGACGTTGAACGGCGGCCGCATCTTGTCGAAGAGGCGAGTGCCGGCGACGGCACGGGCCACCCGGGACGCCAGCGCCGGCAGGGCGATCTGGGCCAGGTCGCCCAGGAAGCGCCCCCCGTGCAGCTTCTCCTGCTCCTTGGCCACGCGGGCCGATTCGGAGATGGCATCCAGCCGGGCCACCGGATCCTCGATGTCGCTCGCCAGCGAGACCAGCATCCCCGAGATCTGGTTCCCCAGTTCCTCGGTCTCCCCGTCGGACCGGGTCGAGACCGGCACCATGGCCACGAGCGGCCCCTCTGCCCGTTCCCCGCGTGCATCCAAGAGCCGGCGCAGCCCACCCGAGACACAGGCCAGGATCACGTCGTTCACGGTGGCCTCGAAGACCCGGCCGACCAGCTTCACGTCTTCGAGCGGGACCGAGAGGCCGGCGAAGCGCTTGCGGTTCGAGACGGCGCCGTTGAACGAGGTGCGCGGCGCGGCGAAGAACCCCGGCGGCGACTGCTCCCCACGGCCCGCCAACTCACGATTGTGCATGCCGAGATCCGCCACCGCCTCGACACCGGCCTGCAGGGTGCTGAGCGTGGAGCCCGGCTGCCGGGCCAGCGACGACGCGGCGTGGCGCAGCATCTGGGTGTTCGACGGCAGCGGGGCCGGGTTCCACTCCGGCGGCAGCTCCGCAATGCGGGTGCGCGGCGTCAGGTCGAGGAACGCCGCCAGCACGGACGCGCCACTCACCCCGTCGAGGATGGCGTGGTGCACCTTGGCCACCAGTGCCGTGCGCTCCCCCTCGAGCCCTTCGACCACGTGCATCTCCCAGAGAGGGCGGTCGGGGTCGAGCCGGCGGCTCATGACCCCGGCCACGAATGCATCGAGCTCGGCCTGTCCTCCGGGTGAGGGAAGGCTGGCCCGGCTCATATGATCGTCCAGGTCGAACTGCGGGTCGTCGACCCAGACCGGGTGGTGCAGCCCGAAGGGCACCCTGAGGGCCCGCTGGCGCAGCGGGGGGATGAGGTGCAGGCGCTGCTGAATGACCCGGCGGATCTGGGCATAGCGAGTGGACGGCGAGAACAGCGAGCGCGTGCCCTCGGGCGGGTCGAGCACCAGCGCCACGCCGACGTGCATCGGAGTGGTCGGCGTCTCGAGCGCGAGGAAGGCGGCATCCATGCCGATGAGTGACTGCATGACCGCCCCCTTCTTAGCGTCTCCCCGCTCGGCCGTCATGTGCCCGTGTGCCCGAAGCCGCCACTCCCCCGTTGCGACTCCTCAAGGCCCCCCTCCCCCACCGGTGCGAAGGCGGCCTGCTCGACCTTGACGATGACCAGCTGGGCGATCCGATCGCCCCGGCTCACGGTGAAGTCGAGCTCGGGGTCGTGATTCACGAGGATGACCTGGACCTCGCCCCGGTACCCCGCGTCAATCAGGCCCGGGGCGTTGAGACAGGTCAAGCCATGGCGGGCGGCCAGTCCGCTCCGGGGCAGGACCAGGCCCGCGTACCCGGTCGGGATGGCGACGGCCACCCCCGTCGGGACCACCGCCCGGCCGCCCCGGCGGGGCAGCACGGCGTCGCGACGTGCGATCAGGTCGGCTCCGGCGTCACCGTCGCGGGCGTAGGAGGGGATGGGCAGCCCGGCATCGAGCTGCTGCAGGGGGACGGGCAGCATCGCCGGACATTACAAGGACCGGGGCCAGCCGACGTCCTCCGAACCGACCGGTAGCATGCCCGCGCATGCTGGCCTGGATTGATCTCGAGATGACGGGGCTCGATCCGGCGCGCCACACCATCGTGGAGATCGCCTGCCTCATCACCGACGACAACCTCCAACTCATTGAGGAGGGCCCCGACCTGGTGGTGCACGCCACCCCGGAGCAGCTGGCGGACATGGACGACTTCGTGCGCACCATGCACACCCGCTCGGGCCTCCTGGCCGAAATCGAGGCATCGACGCTGAGCCTCGCCGACGCCGGGGCCCAGACACTGGCCTTCCTGCAGTCGCACATTCCCGAGGCCCGCAAGGTCCCCCTGGCCGGGAACTCCATCGGGACCGACCGGCGCTTCCTGGCCGTGGAGCTCCCCGAGATCGAGGACTTCCTCAATTACCGCTCCATCGACGTCTCCACCGTCAAGGAGCTCTGCCGGCGCTGGCTCCCCGAGATCTACAAGGCGTCCCCCGAGAAGCAGGGTGGCCACCGGGCCCTCCAGGACATCCGCGAATCCGTGGCCGAGCTGGCCTACTACCGCGAGGCCGTCTTCGACCGCGCCGCGGAGGGCGAACAGGAGGGCACGTGAGCACCACGGACAAGGATGCGCCGTCGATGTCCATGGCGGACGCCAACGCGACGCTGACCGCCGCCGGGCAGCTCTTCGAGATGGAAGAGCTCGACATCCGCGGGGTGCCCACGCGGATCTGGAAGCACGCGCCGCCCTCGCTCCGCGCCATCATGGACATGTCGCTCGGCCACGGCGACAGCGTCTTCCTCGTCTACGAGGACGAACGGACGACCTTCGCCGAGCACTACCGCATCGCCTGCACCCTGGCCCACCGGTTGCGCACCACCTTCGGGATCGAACAGGGAGACCGGGTCGCCATCATCATGCGGAACCTGCCGGAGTGGGTCATGGCGTTCTGGGCTGCGACGCTGGCCGGCGCTATCGTCGTCCCTTTGAACGCGTGGTGGAGCGGCGAGGAGTTGCGCTACGGGCTCGAGGACTCGGGCTCCAAGGTGGCCTTCGTCGACACGGAGAGGGTCGAGCGGATCCGCCCGTTCCTCGGCGGCCTGTCGGATCTCGGCGCGGTGATCGTGGCCGACGAGCACCGCACCGAGCCCGCGACGTCGCTGGCAGTCTCCGAACCGTCCGCGGGCGTACCGGTCTCCGAATGGCCGTTCGCTCTGGCGTTGGGCACCGTGGACGAGGCCGCCTCGCCGCCCGACCTCACCATCGACCCGGAGGACGACGCCACGATCTTCTACACGTCGGGCACTACCGGCCGGCCCAAGGGTGCCGTCGGCACCCACCGGAACATGTGCACCAACCTGATGAGCCTCTTCTTCATCAACACCCGTGGCGCCACCCGCTTCGGCCGGCCGGCGCTCGAGACGACCGGGGACAAGACGCAGGCGGCCTTCCTCCTCTCCGTACCCCTCTTCCACGCCACCGGCTGCCACTCCGTCATGGTGTCCAACCTGGCTGCGGGCGGGAAGCTCGTGATGATGCACCACTTCGACCCCGAGCGCGCGCTCCAGCTGATCGAGCGGGAGAAGATCGGCACGTTCGGCGGCGTGCCGGCCATGGTCATGCAGGTGCTCGACTCGCCCAACTTCTCGAAGTTCGACACCTCCTCCATCCGCGGCGTGTCCTACGGTGGTGCGCCCGCGCCGCCCGACCTGGTGCGCCGCATCCGTGCCGCCTGGCCGGTCGGACAACCCTCCAACGGCTACGGCCTGACGGAGACGTCGTCGGTCACCTCCATGAACTCGGGCGGCGACTACATCGCCAAGCCGGAGAGCGTCGGGCCCGCCCGTTCCCGTCTGCGACGTGGCCGTGATGCCGGAGGACTATCCCGGCGAGGAGCCCGACGGCACGGTCCCCCGCGGGCCCGACGTCCGCGGTGAGCTGTGGATCAAGGGCCCCAACGTGGTGCGGGGTTACTGGAACCGGCCCGAGGAGACCGCCAAGACGTTCACCCGGGGCTGGCTGCACACCGGCGACGTGGCGCGCCTCGACGAGGACAACTTCATCTACATCGTCGACCGGGCCAAGGACATGATCATCCGCGGCGGCGAGAACGTGTACTCGGTGCAGGTGGAGGCCGCCCTCTTCGAGCACCCCGCGGTGGCCGATTGCGCCGTCATCGGCGTGCCCCACCCCACGCTCGGCGAGGAGGTGGGGGCCGTCATCGTCCTCCGCCCGGGGGCCAAGGTGACGGCAGACGAACTCCAGACTGCACGTGAAGGCTCGGCTCGCCGGATTCATGGTGCCGACCCACATCTGGTTCCGCTCCGAGCCACTGCCCGCGCAACCCGCAGGGGAAGGTCCTCAAACGCGAGCTGCGCGACGAGCTCGTCCCTCCTTCGGACTGAGCGGCCTGCTGCGCTCAGGCCGAGGCCGGGCTGTCGGCCCGTGAGACCGAGCAGGCGGTCGAGCAAGGGCGCGTCCTCGGGGACGGGCACCGCGGCGGGGAAGACGCCGATGGTCCGCCATTCCTCCACGTGCGGGCGTCAACTCGTCCCACAAGCCCTGCACGAGGTCCGCCGGCAGGTCGGGATCGACGCCGATCTCCCGGGCGATGTCGTGGGCGCGCAGGGCCCGGAACTGGTTGATCTGCCAGAAGTACTCGCGCACGGGGTAGTCGCCGAAGGAGAGGTGCGCCACAGCGTCGAGGTCCGCCACGGAGGCCGCCGCACAGGCCAGCGTCCACGATGGCCTCGAAGCTGGTCACGGGATCGTCTCCCAGGAGGTCCCCGTCGAACTTGTCCGGCCCCACTTCGTCCATGGTCAGTCCCGGCCAGCATGTCGGGCACCCAGGCGTCGTCGTAGGCGTGGTAGTTCACGAGGGCCCGCAGCGACGGCGGCTCCGGTCGTCGCCCGGGTGGCGAAGGTGGCCGGCAGCACCATCTCCCATTGGTCGGGATCGATCTGGGCCACCACACGGGCCAGGGCCCGATCGGCCAGCTCGAAGACGTCGCGTTCATCCATCGCTGTCCACTCCTCGCTCGTCGCGGCGCCCACCATGGCGCCGCGGGCGCCATCCTGTCCCAGCGCTGTGACGACCTCGGGCCGGACGCGGACGTGCCGGCCACGAGGGCCGGCACGTGCCACGAGACGTCGCCCGACGAGCGGGCGAGCAGATGTCCTCAGCGGTTGGGCTGGGGCGTCACCCGCAGGTAGGGCTTCAGGGCCTTCCAGCCCTTGGGGAAGCGGCCCTTGGCGTCGTCGTCACTGAGGGCGGGGACGATGATGACGTCGTCGCCGTCGGTCCAGTTGACGGGCGTGGCCACCGAGTAGTCGGCCGTCAGCTGCAGTGAGTCGAGCACGCGGATGATCTCGTCGACGTTGCGACCGGTCGAGGCGGGGTAGGTCAGCGTCAGCTTGACCTTCTTGTCCGGGCCGATGATGAAGACCGAGCGCACGGTCAGCGTGTTGTCGGCGTTGGGGTGGATCATGTCGTAGAGGTCGGCCACCTTGCGGTCCTCGTCGCCGATGAGCGGGAAGGCCAGGGCGGAGCCCTGCGTCTCCTCAATGTCGCCCGCCCAGGCCCCGTGGGACTCGACCGAGTCGACCGAGAGGCCGATGAGCTTGGCGTTGCGCTTGTCGAACTCGGGCTTGGCCTTCGAGAAGGCGCCGAGCTCGGTCGTGCAGACCGGCGTGAAGTCCTTGGGGTGGGAGAACAGGATCCCCCAGCTGTCTCCCAGCCATTCGTGGAAGTTGATCGTGCCTTCGGTGGTGTCCGCCGTGAAGTCGGGGGCGGTATCCCCGAGTCGTACTGCCATTGTGTTCCTCCTGAGGTGGTGAAGGTCCGTCGATGTGGACTGTGACTTTACCGGCTGTTCCCCCAATTGTCGACACGATTAGTCATATTTTCACTGGCGGGGGTCGGGACGATGAAAAGGGCCCTTCACCTGGGCACAAGCGGGAACTCCTTGCGCAGCTACCCCGGCCGGCCGTGCGAGAATGGCTCTATGCGTCCCACGCCGGCCGAAGACGGGCCCTCACCGCGGCCGTACAAGCCGTACCGGGCGGACTCCCTGCTGGTCGAGCACGACGGCCCCGTCACCGTGGTCACCATCAACCGTCCCGAACGCCGCAACGCCGTCGACAGCGTCTGCGCCGATCAGCTGCGGGAGGCCTTCTTGGCCTTCGACGGCGACGAGGACCGCTCGGTAGCCGTGCTCACCGGTGCCGCCGGGCACGTTCTGCGCCGGCGCCGACTTGAAGGCGGTGGCCGAAGGGGACCGCCGGCCCATCCCCGACGACGGTCCGGGTCCGATGGGGCCGACCCGCCTGACCCTGCGCAAACCCGTGATCGCCGCCGTCGAGGGCTATCGCCGTGGCCGGCGGGATCGAGCTCGCCCTCTGGTGCGACCTGCGCGTGGCGGCCGAGGACGCGATCTTCGGGGTGTTCTGCCGGCGCTTCGGCGTGCCGCTGTGCGATCTCGGCACGGTGCGGCTCCCCCGCATCGTCGGGCACGGGCGGGCCATGGACCTGATCCTCACCGGACGCGCCGTGCCGGCACCCGAGGCGCTCACCATGGGGCTGGCCAACCGCGTCGTCGCCCCGGGCGGGGCCCTGGCAGCGGCCGTGGCGCTGGCCCACCAACTGGCCGCGCTGCCCCAGATCTGCCTGCGCTCCGACCGTCATGAGCGCGCTGGAGCAGTGGGGACTGACCGAGGAGGAGGCGGCTCGCAACGAGGCCCGACGCGGGCGCGAGGTCGTCGACAGCGGAGAGACGCTCGAGGGAGCGCTCCGCTTTGCGGGAGGTGCCGGCCGTCGTGGCGCTGCGCTCGACTGACGACACCGCGAACGGGCAGCGGCCGCCGGCCCGCCCGACCGTGGCGGCCTTCGACTTCGACGGCACGCTGACCGACGGGGGCAGCGTGTTCCCCTTCCTGGTCGGCCTCCGCGGCCTCCTGCCCGTGCTGCGTGCCTCGCTGCGCCTGTCCCCCGCCCTCGTGCGGGCGGCGATCACGCGGCGGCACTGCGGCCGACGAGGTCAAGGAGAAGCTGTTCCACCGCCTCCTCGGTGGCCTCTCCGTCGCCGAGCTCGACGGTCGCTCGGGCGTCTTCGCCCACCGCCACCTGCAGCGCCACCTGCGAGCCGACACCCGGCGCCGGCTCGAGTGGCACCAACGGCAGGGCCACTACACGGTCATCGTCTCGGCGTCACCGGAGTGCTACGTCAGCCCGGCGGGCGACGAGCTCGGCGTGGACGGGGTCGTCGCCACGCGACTGGCCGTCGGCGGTGGCGGACTCCTCACCGGCGGCTACGAAGGGAAGAACTGCCGGGGAGCGGAGAAATACGCCCGGCTGATCGGCCACCTCAGATCGCGCGGCTTGCTCTCGAACAAGGGAGGCGAGCAGCCCGTGTTGTGGGCCTACGGCAACAGCCGCGGTGATCTGCGCCTGCTCAACGCGGCAGACCACGGAGTCGACGCCGGGCGCCTGGGTCCTCTCGGGCGACTGCGCCGGTTCCCGCGGCTCGCCGAGGTGGCCGCCTCAGGCGAGTAATCCGGTCAGCCCGGCGTCGCGGCGATGCCGACGGCGTGGCCCCCATAACCGGGCACGGCGGTGGTGACGTCGCCGAAGTAGGGCGCATCGCCGAAGGCGAAGACCTGTCCGCTGGCGTTCACGGCGTCGAAACCCTGCCCGCTCAAGTCGGGGATCAGGCCCGTCATGGGCCTCTTCATGGTGGACAACGCCGGCGAGCCGGTGGCAATTCCGACCTGCGGTGCGTCGCCGAAGCCGTACACGGTCCCGTTGGCGCCGAGGACCCAATACCCGCCGCCGTCGGGGGTCGGGGCCACGCCGACCAGTGCCGTGGTAGGTGGTGCGCCTCCGAGGGAGCCGAAGAACCCGGCATCACCGAAGGCGAACACACCTCCGTCAGAGGCGATGAGCCAATACCCGCCGCCGTCGTGGGTGGGAACCATGCCGATGATCGGCTTGTTCAGTTTCAGGCTACCCGTGCTCCCGTAGAACTGGGCGTCGCCGTAGGCGAATATTCCCCCGTCGGAGGCGACGAGCCAGTAGCCGGCGCCGTCTGGGGTGGCCGCCATGCCGACCATGGGTTTGTTGAGGCGGATGCTCCCAGTGCTGCCGTAGAACAGGGCGTCGCCGAAGCTGAACACGCCACCATCGCTGGCAACCTCCCAGTACCCGGCTGCGTCGTGCGTCGAGGCCATGGCCACAACGGGCTGATTGAGATGGATACCGCCGGTGCTCCCGTAGAACTGTGCGTTGCCGAAGCTGAAGACGCCGCCGTCGGATGCATTGATCCAGTACCCGCCCACCCGGCCGCTCGAGACGTCGAACGAGCTGGCGCCGCCAGGCAGGCTGCCCAGCTGAGCCGGGCCGTAGTAGTGGTTCACGATCTGCTGGTAGGTCCAGTTTCCGTCACCATTGTCCTGCCCGATGGCGTAGCCGAGGGCGCCCCATTGGCCCATGCCGATGCCGTGCCCCCAGCCCTGGCCCGAAATGTAGGCGTACGTGCCGTCGGTCGAGGTCACCGTGAAGAGGTCTGACTTGAGCCCGAGGTCGACGTAGAACTCGGTCCCCGGAATGGTGATGCTCCCGGACGTCCCGTTCAGCGTGATGCTTGCCACCCGCCCGAAAGAGCTCTCGTTGAACGGCCGGCCCGGATCGAACACGGCACCGCCGAAACCGGTGAACGTGCCGATCTGTGACGACCATGCGGCGTTGATGGCGGTGTAGCTGATCATGGTGGACCAGGTGTGATTCGGATTGCCGCCGTCGGCGGTCACCGCGTCGCCGTCGTCTGGTACGGCAGTGAAGGGCGACTCCTCGTTGGCGCTCGAGGTGTAGCCACCCGTCGAGGCCGAGTACTCGGTGGTGGCGACGCTGCCATTCGGCATGATCATCACCTGACCGGCCGTGTCGTCGGCGGCGGCGATGCTCGTCGCCGTCTCGTATTCGGTGCCGCGGTAGGTCTGGCAGGTCAGGTCGCAGGTGTCGGCGTACCCGCCGTACCCGCCGAGGTTGGCCAAGACGTACGAGCGGACGGCGACCGCCTGCGCCTCGAGCTCCTGGAAGCCCCAGTTCATGCCCTGCGGCCCGGCCTCACCCAGGGTGGCCCAGCCCGACGGCGATTCGCCCGGCACGGTGTCGGCCACGTACTGCTCGAGCGGCAGCGTGTTGACCGTGCGCGCCTGGTTGTTGGAGTTGTACATGCCCGTCAACGTGCCGCGCACTATGGGGCTGTAGCCGGGCTGGGCGATGCACAGCATGAGAAGCCCGCCCCCGCCCGGTGACGCTGTCGGGTCGATCTGGTTGGCGGCGACCTGACTCCAGGGACCGGCACACCCCGGACCGGTGAAGACGGTCCAGATCCCCGTGCCGGCCGGCTGGAAGAGGACGGCGGCGGCGGCGCTCGCGCCGGGAGCGGACACGGTGGCACCGTTGCCCGACGCGGCCGCAATGACGTCGAGGCCGTCGTTCTCGGTCATGTCGATGCGGACATCGGTGGCGTCGCCCGGCAGGCCGTGCGCCTCCGGGGAGTGGGACTCCGCCGGCACGGAGGACCGGTCCGGCGCTCCGATGTTGGCCGCCGCCGCGGGGGAGGCCAGGCCGAACAGGGCGGTAGGCACTGCAACGCCGAGCGAGAGGAGGAGTGCACCAAGCAGCGCTGCCATCCGCCCTCGCGCCGGGCGCAGGCGCGCGAAAAGAGTTTCGACCGACACGATGTGACAAGGATACCGGCGCGACCTGGGCACATTGGTGCATGGGGAGCCGCAATCGGGGTGCGGGAGGCGCCGGTACACTGCACGGCCGTGCGGGTCGATCAGGTCATACCGTCCCTCGCCAGCCGCGACGCCATCGGGGTGCACACGCTGAATCTGCGCAACGGATTACGCGCCGCCGGCATCGACTCGGACATCTACTACGGCAGCCATACCCAAGATGTGCAAGCTGAGGGCCGGCCGGTCATGGAGCTCGGTCGAGCCACACGTGACCGCTGGCTGCTCTATCAAGCGTCCATCGGAAGCCCCGTCTACGACATCCTAGCGGCGCGGGCGGAACCCAAGTTGGTGAACTACCACAACATCACTCCCGCCGCCCTCCTGCGCGACTGGGAGCCCGCGGTGGCCTACGAGGTCGCGCTCGGCCGGACGCAGCTGGCCCGCCTGGCGCCGCAGAGCCGCTTTGCCGTTGCCGACTCCGCCTTCAATGAATCCGAGCTCCAAGCGCTCGGCTACGTGGGCACCGCCGTCGTCCCGCTGCTGATCGACATGCACTCCAAGAGCGACGAGCCCGATCCCGATCTGACGCGGTTCCTGGCGCGTCGCAAGGAACTCGAGGGGGGCGCCGACCTGCTCTACGTCGGGAAGATCTCGCCGCACAAGGCCCCGCACGATCTCGTCAAGATGCTGGACGTGCTCCGCCGCACCGACGACCCGGCGGCCCGCCTGCACCTCGTCGGTTCGCCGCTCGGCGAGACGTACGAGCCCGCGTTGCGGGCGTTCATCGAGGAGCTCGGCCTCGGCGACGTCGTGCATCTCGTCGGCTCGGTCAGCGGCGCGGAGCTCGAGGCCTATTTCCGTGCCGCTGATGTATTCGTGATGGCCTCCGACCACGAGGGCTTCTGCGTCCCGCTGGGCGAGGCCATGGGCCACGGTGTCCCGATCGTGGCCTACGGCGTCACGGCGGTACCCGAGACGGTGGGGGGGGCCGGGCTGGTGCTCGACGACAAGTCAGCGGTGCCCTTCGCCGCCGCCGTCGGCCGTGTGCTGCGCGACCCGGCGCTGCGCTGCGTCCTGGCGGCGGCCGGGCGGGCGCGCGCGGCGGAGTTCGACCTGGCGGCCTCGACCCGCCGTTTCGTCACGCTGGTCCGACAGGCCGTCGGAGCTCACGGGTGACCAGCGAGCGCGGACACGAGGTCGATGGCGCGCTCCCCCGCTGAAGAAAGATCCAGTGCCTCGACGCGACGTGCTGCCGCCGCGGCCAGGTCCGCCCGCAGAGCCGCCTCGCTCCGCAGGCGCGCCACCGCGTCGGCGACGGCATAGGGGTCCGTCGCGTCCACCAGGAGGCCGCCGTCGCCCACCACCTCGGGCAGGGCGCCTTCCTCGTTGGCGACGACCGGCACGCCGAGGGTCATTGCCTCCAGAACGGGCACGCCGAACCCTTCGTGGCGTGAGGTCAGCACCAACACGTCGGACGCTGCCACGGCGGCAGCGAGCGCGCTGTCGCTGAGCGCGCCGCTGAACACCACGGCGTCGCACAGACCCACGTCGTCGACGAAGCGATGCAACGCGGCCGTGTAGGACGGTACGACCGGGCGGCCCACCACCTGCAGCGTTGCCGCCGGATCGTCGTGCTCCCGGGCCACCAGCAACGCCATGACGGCCAGTTCGATGGCTTTGTTCGGGGCGAGGCGGCCGACGCTGACCCAGCGCGCGCTCGGGCCCGGCGGGGTCGCGCTGCGGGCGACCGTCCCCGACCCGGTGGGCACGGCGGCGGGTGGCACGACGGCAGTGTGGCGGAAGCCGGCCTGGCGCAACTCCGCCTCGTTGAAGGACGACACCGCGAGGCCCAGCGCGGCGCGGGGAGCCAGCTCGCGCAGCTGCGTCTGGGCCAGGAGCTGGTGGCGCGCCATGCCGTTGTCCCACGGTGCGTAGTACTCAGGTGGCGTGACGTTGTGGTAGTTCACGACGAGCGCTTCGGAGCGGTCGCCGAGCCAGGGGCCGAGGGCCGACGCCGTCGCGAATTGGTAGACCAGCACGTCCCCCGCTTCGGCCTCTTCGGCGTAGCGCGTGAAAGGGCGGGTCTCCGATGCCGTCTCGGGATCGTCCATCTCCACGTAGATGTGCGACGGGATGCCGCGCGCCCCCATGACGTCGCGCAGGCGCAACGTGTGCCGCCCGACCGCGTCGGCGCGGTGCAGCATCGGGACGAACTGGTGGATGCCGCTCACGGCGTGGCGGGCGTCCGCGTGGCGAGGGGCACCAGCAGATCGACGAACCGGTCGGCGGCCGAACCCAGCTTGAGTGCAGCCAGTCGGCGCCGCCCCGCTTCGATCACGGCGTTCCGGCGGGGAGAATCGCGCAGCAGCGCAGCGATGGCCGCGGCCATCGCGTAGGGGTCCTTGTCCGACACGAGCACTCCGGCGCCACCGAGCACCTCGGGCACGGCGCCCTGGTCGAACGCCACCACCGGAAGGCCCGCGGCCATCGCCTCGACGACGGGCACGCAGAAACCCTCGTGCTCGGACGTGACGACGAGGACGTCGGCAGCGGCATACGCAGAGGCAACGGTCGCATCGCTGGCGTGGCCGGCAAATTGCACCGCCGTTGCGAGGCCGAGCTCGGCGACGTAGCGGTGCAGCGCGGCGACGTAGGGCTCGGTGGCGGGCTTGCCGATCAGCTGCAGCGTCGCCGCGGGGTCGCCGTGGGCGCGTGCGACCGCGAGTGCCGCGATGGTGCTCTCGAGACCCTTGTTGGGCGAGACGCGCCCGATGGCCAACCAGCGCGCACCAGCTGCAGGCTCGCTCGTCTCGGGCGGCGGCCCGGTGGCACGGGGGGCACTGCTCGCGATGTCGAGGGCGGCCGACGGGGAGATCACGGCGGTCAAGGTGAAGCCGGACGCGGCCAGATGCGCCTCGTTGTACCTGGAGTCGGCCACGGCGAGCGCCGCGCGCGGTGCGAGCAGGCGCAGATCCCCCTGCGCCCGCAGCTGGCCCAACGCCAGGTGGTTGTCCCATGGCGCCATCAGCTCGGGCGGCGTCACGTTGTGATAGTTCACGACCAGGGTCTCGGGCCGGCGGGCCAGCCACAGCGCCATGGCGGAGGCGGTGGCGAACTGGTAGACGACGACGTCGCCGGGCCGCGCCGTCTCGGGATAGGAGAGGACATGAATCGACTCGTCGGCGGTGTCGTCCTGCACGGTGTCGACGAAGATCTCCGACCGGAAGCCCCGCTCCCGAGTGGCATCGCGCAACCGCAGGGTGTGGCGGCCCACCGCATCGCCTCTGTGCAGGACGGGGACGAAATGATGGATGCCGCTCACGAGGGAACGACAGCGGACAGGGCGACGCGCCGGTCCTGTCCGGTCCCGTCGGGCAACGGCGCCACCTCGACGAACCCGGCCCGCTCCAGCAACAGCTCCCAGGTCGCTTGGTGGAGTGGCACGCCGTCAACGAGGTCCTGGGCGACAGCGTCGCGTGCTTCGACGACGGCGACGGGTTCGGAGATCACGACGAGCGGGGCGCCCCGCCGCAATACCCGCCGACTCTGGGCCAGCAATGGCAGCAGCGCGTGCAGGGGCAGCCGGTCGACCACGCCGCTCAATACGACGCCGCCTGTCGAGCCGTCCGGACGGGACGCCACGTCCTCCGACGCCTCCGCGATGGTCACCGAGCAGCCCCGTTCAATGGCGCGCAGCGCCACCCCACCCCGCGGCTCGACGCCGTGGGCCTCCGCGCCGCGCTCGTGCAGCGCGCGCAGCAGGTCGCCCTCACCGCAGTCGGCATGGACGATCACACCCCCCGGCGTTCGGGCCCGCATGTACGCCGCCACCGGTCCTGCGAGCGCGCCGAGATCGCGTGCCGGTACGAGCCAGGCGGCACCGTCCACCGGCCTGTCCTGAGCGGCCAACCGCGACTCGAGGGTCTCGACTCGGGCCGACAAGAAGCGGAACGCCTCGACGACATGGCCCATCGCCTCCTCGAGGTCCGTCTTCTCGCCGTCCGGCGCGCGCCCCGCTCGGTCCCGGCGCGGCCGCAGCCGGTCGAGAGGTCCCGTGCGCCGGCTGTCACTGCGGCTCTCGGACAACGAGTCGGAGAGCGCCGAGGCGCCAGGATGGTACGGGCCGTAGCGATCGCCCAAATGCGTGAAGGCCGCCAGGAAATTCCAGGCGGCGCTGCCCTGGGGCGCCAGCCGCGTGAAGGCTTCGTGGAGTGCTTCGGCGGCGCGGGCCCGGTCGGCGGGCGAGAGGTTCTCGTCCTCTCCCAGTTCACCGGACTGATCGGCATCGCCCGTTGGAGGAAGACCGGCGGACATGGCGTCCGATGCTACTGGCGATGCCACCAAATATTGGGAAACCCGCCGTTTTCTGGAGCCGCACGAAGGACTACGTTGTGTTGTTGGCGGAACGCGAGCAAAAGAATCGGAGCATGGTGAAGAACGCGCGCACAGTGGCAGTCCGCTCTCTCCTCGCAGGTCTCGCGCTCGGCGGAGCCTGCATCGTGGTCGGGGTGGTGTCCACGGAGCGAGTGTCGGGCGCTCCGGCGTCGCTGAACGGCGACATCGCCGAAACCTGGAACTCTGCCGCCAGCATCCCCGGCACCATCCTCAACGACGCGCCCTGCGGTGTGGCGGAGTCCTCTCCCGTGGAGTTCAACGACGGCGGCACGGCCGGCGTCGAGGTCGGCGACCGGCAGGGCAATATCTATGGACTCAACCTGCAGACCGGCGCGGTACTGCCAGGGTGGGGCAGCGGGTCAGGCGCCGCGGTCGGTTCGGGCCAGGGCTGCCGGAGCAACCCCTCCGGCGGGTCGCCGGGCACGGGAGTCAATGGTGTCGCGGTGCCGGGAAATCCGCCCATCGACTCGACGGCCTCGGTCAGCCCGAGCAATGGCGACCTCTACTTCGGCGCGGGGAACGCTGCCGCGCCGATCGACGGCGGCTACTACGCCTACGCACCGAACGGGACGGAGGCCTGGAACCAGGTCGTCACGAACCCCGCCACCGACAACGCCCCCGACAGCGGCGTCCAGGCCTCGCTCCCGGTCGCCAACGGGGGGTCGCTGGTCGAGGGCGGCTCGCTCGGCCAGGTGACCTACGGGCTCAACGCGTCCAACGGAACTCCGGCCGCCGGCTGGCCGACGTTCTCGGCCGACAGCGTGTTTTCCACCGCGGCGACCGGTGATTTCTACGGCGCCGGCTCGGACGCCTTCGCAGTCGGCGGGGCCTCGTCGGCCGGGTTCGCTCTCGGAGCGCACTATTCGAACGGCGGTCACGTCCGGATCTACAACGACCACGGCGGGCTGATCTGCAGCGCCAACACGACGGAAGAGGTCGACTCCTCACCCGCCGTAGGCCCGATCCTGCCCGGCGGCGCCTACGGCATCGCCACCGGAACGGGCAGCTTCTACTCGGGCGCCAGTGACGAGAACACGGTCAAGGTCTACGACACCAAGTGCAACCAGGTCTGGAGCGACACGCTCAACGGCTCGACCGGGGGTAGCCCCGCCCTCGCGGACGTGCAGGGCAACGGGCAGCTCGCCGTGGTGGAGGGTACGTACATCAACAACACAAGCGGCACCGTGTACGCGGTCAACGCCTCCACCGGCGCCACGATCTGGCAGGCGAACGTCCCGGGCGGCGTGCTCGGCTCAGTGACCACGGCCGACCTCAACGGCAGCGGTGCCCAAGATGTCATTGTGCCGACGACCCAGGGTCTGTATGTCCTCGACGGACCCACAGGCCTGCGGGTGGCCAACTTCGACGACGGGTCGGGCAACGCCGGCATTCCGGTCAACGCGGTCTACGGCTTCCAGAATGCCCCGCTCGTGACGGCCGACGCCAACGGCTCCATTGGGATCACCGTGGCCGGGTACTTCCAGCCCAACGGAGCCAACTACGTGCAGGGCATTGTCCAGCACTTCGAGGTGACGGGGTCGAGCTCGGCCAACGCCGACGCCGCGGGCGGCTGGCCCCAGTTCCACCACGACGCCCAACTGACCGGGTTCGTCGGGGGCGGCAACGCCCTCGGCACCTGCGACCGCCCCGCGGCGGCCCAGAACGGGTACCTGACGGTGGCGTCGGACGGCGGGATCTTCGCGTTCGGGCAGGACTTCTGTGGGAGCACGGGCAGTATCGCCTTGAACAAACCGGTGGTCGGCATGGCAGCCATACCCGGGAACGGCGGCTACTGGCTGGTGGCGTCCGACGGAGGAGTGTTCTCGTACGGTAATGCCGGGTTCTATGGATCGACCGGTTCCCTCAGGCTGAACGCACCCGTGGTGGGCATGGCAGCCACTCCCGACGGCGGGGGGTACTGGCTCGTTGCCTCGGACGGCGGGATCTTCTCCTACGGCAATGCCCAGTTCTACGGATCGGCAGCCTCCGTGCCCGGGCAGGACATCGTCGGCATGGCGGCGTCCCCCGACGGCGACGGCTATTGGGAGGTGAGCACGACGGGCAGGGTGTTCTCGTACGGTGACGCCACCGCACAGGGCGACATCCCCTCCCTCGGCGTCCACCTCAACAGCCCGATCGTGGGCATCACGCCCGATCCGGAGACCGGCGGCTACTGGCTCGTGGGGGGCGACGGGGGCGTCTTCAGTTTCAGCGCGCCCTTCTTCGGCTCCACCGGCTCCATCCGTCTCAACCAGCCCGTGGTGGCGATGCAGTCCACCGGTGACGGGCAGGGCTACTGGTTCGTGGCGTCCGACGGTGGCATCTTCAGCTACGGCGACGCACCGTTCCGCGGCTCTATGGGCGGCCAGCACCTCAACAAACCCATGGTCGGCATGGACGGCTTCTGAGCACCACCCGCACGCCACGCCACAACCCGGAGCAATCGGATGGCTGGCCTAGAGTGACGGCCCATGCTCAGGCGACGTGACACCGTAAGCGGGCCATCCGGCTCGGCGAGCCCGGCTACGGCCGCAGCACCCGCCCGCGGGCCCCTTCTCCCCTCGTACCCGCCGACGGACTACTTGGGCCAGCTCGCCCCGGACTTCCAGGCGGCTCTCTCGGAACAGCGCGAGGGTGCCGACCTCGCAGACTTCGTCTGGTACCACGCCTTCGAACTGCCCGACGGCACCGTCCTGCCCGGTGTCTGGGACCTACGAGGGCACGAGTCGGCATACCTCGGCGGGGTGGAGCTCGCCGGCAAGCGCGTGCTGGAGCTCGGACCGGCCACCGGTGCCCTGACCTTCTACATGGAGCGCATGGGGGCCGAGGTGGTCTCCTTCGAAGCCGGATTCGACGTGTCCATCGACACCCTTCCTGTCAACGGCGTGGACCAATTCCACGAACGTCTGCGCGTCATGCAGGAGACGATCGACCGCAACCACGACGCCTGGTGGCACCTTCACCGCATTTTGGGCTCCTCGGCCAAGTTCGTGCAGGGGAACATCTACGACATGCCGGCGGATCTCGGGACCTTCGACGTCACCGTGGTGGGAGCCATCCTGCTGCACCTCCGCGAGCCATGGGGCGCCCTGTCGCAGGCCGCCCGGAGGACGACCGAGACCATGATCGTCACCGAGCCGCTGCAGGACGACCTGGACCCGCCCGAGACCAACATCATGCGGTTCTCCCCATCGGCTGAGCACCACGTCACGAACTGGTGGTCGATCTATCCCGGCGCGGTGGTCTCCATGCTGGAGCGGCTCGGCTTCGGGCGGACCGAAACGACCATGCACTCCCAGCGGCACCACCTGGCCCACGACATCGGGAGCGATGCCATCGACCAACACATGTACACCGTGGTGGGTCGTCCGGTCTTCTGACCCGACGTGGATCGCTCCGACCTCAGAACAGGCCGGGCGTGCCCCTGCCCCGCTCCACGACAGTGGTGAGGAACTCGTCATAGCGCTTGATCAGCACCGGCCACTGGAAGTGCCGGTCGACATACTGCCGGCCGTTTGCGCCAAGCGCTGCCCGGAGCGGGCCATCGGACACCAGGCGGTCGAGCACCGCCTCGAACTCGGGATAGGACGTGAACCACAGGCCGCCGCCGGACCGCTCGGCGTGCTCCCGGGTCGGCCCGCAGGCACCGTTGACGAGGACCGGCACACGGTCGACCCAGGCTTCGACGACCACCAGGGAGAACGACTCGAGGGCGGACGGCGAGATCGCCACGAGGGCGTCGCGCACGATGTCCCACTTGTCGGGCTCGTTCACCGCGCCCGTCACCACGATGTCGGGATGCGGCGGGAGCTCGTAGGAAACCGGTCCGACCAGCGCCAGGGCGAGCGGCCCGGGATGCCGCTCCTTGTAGGTGGCGAAATACTCGGCCAGCATCTTCGATCCCTTGTGCTCGTCAACCCGCCCCACGCTCACGACATAGGGCCGCTCCCCCAGCCCAAGGAGGCCGCCACCGGGCCGGCCGGTCCCCACAGACTCGCCTACGCCGAGACCCAGCACGATCTGCGGCCGCTCGGCCACGGGGTACATCCGCTCCACCAGCTCTCGTTCGGCCGCGGTGTGGAAGCAGAAGGCGTCCGCGTCGCCGAAGGTGCCACGGAACACCGGGAGGTAAAGAGCGGGCTCGTCGTGCGCGGCCGGGTGGAGCACCGCCGGCACCCTCACCTTGCCAATGGTGGCGACGGTCGGGTGGTAGAGGTACGGATAGAAGGCGACGACATCGGCACCCGACGCGACGACGGCATCGACCAGCTGCGGGGACACAGGGCCGTTGTAATCGACCCACCGCCTCCCCTGCTCCAGCGTGCCCTGGCGGGGAGTCAGCCTGAGCAGGCCGTCGAGTCCGTAAAAGTCGGGGCGGCGCCCGTGCGCAGAGAGATGACGGTGCACCGGCACCCCATTGATCTCCGTGGTGCCCGGCGGCAGCTCGTCGGCCCAGGTGTGCGGGTCGAGCGCGCAGGTCGTGTGCACCTCGGCCCGCCAGCTCGTGTGGGCGCGCAGGTGCTCGGCCAGCTGACGCGCCGCCGTCTCCGCTCCACCCATGACCTGGGTGCCGTAGCGAGGCGTCACGAACACGACCTTGCCGCTCATGGCCTGCCCAGCACCGCGGCAATGGCATCGATGATGCCGGCGGCGGCGTCCCTGGAGAGCTCGGCCGCGCGCCGCGCGCCGGCGGCCGTCAGCGTGGCGCGGAGCTGCTCGTCCGCGCAGACCCGGGCTAGCGCCGCGGCGATGTACGAGGGGTCGGCGGCGGCCAGGACCAGTGCGGCGTCGGCAACGGTCTCGGACACCGCCCCGGCGCCCCGGGTCACGACGGGCACGCCGGCCACCATCGCCTCGACGAGGGGGACCCCGAATCCCTCGTGAGCGGACAGCGACAGGTACACGTCGGCGACCTCGAAGTAGGCGGCTAGCGCCGCGTCCGACACCTCGCCCGGCAGGCGGACGGCGGCGGACAGGCCGAGGTCGTCCACGAAGTCCTGCAGGGCCTTCAGGTACTCGAAGCTCGACGTGGCGCCCACGAGGTGCAGGCGGGCCTTCCCGTCGTAGAGCCGGCGATAGGCCCACAGCGCCTTGACCAGCTCGTGCTGAGCCTTGGACGGCACAATGCGTCCGACGAACAGGATGTCGGCACCGCCGCCCGCCCGCAGGCGGGCGAGCTCGGCCCCCACCCGGACGTCCGGGGCCTCCATGACGCGGCGGTAGTCCGCCAGGACCGGGGCGACCGCGGTCCGACGGCACCCGGCCCGACCCAGTTCCTGCTCGCTGAAGGGGCTTTTGGCCAGCCCGAGCAACGCCACAGGCGCCAGCATCGCCAATTCGTCCGCCGCCGCGGCCGCCCGCTTCACGCTCTGCGGCTCCCACCCGACGAAGTACTCGGGACCAGTGAAGTTGTGGAAGTCCAGGATCAGCGGCAGCCCCTGCTCGGCCAAGTAACCCGCCACGGCCGAGGACGTCGTGAACTGGTAGATCGCCACGTCGCCCGGCGCCGCATGCTCGGGATACATCCAGTGCTTGAAGGCCTCGGTGGCCAGGTCGTCGTGGATCGCCTCGGCGAAGATCTCCGAACGCCACCCAGCCGCCCGCAGGGCATCGCGCAGCTTCAGCGTATGGGTGGCCGTGGCGTCATGCGGGTTGAGGGTGGCGATGAACTGGTGCACGGCCACCGGCCCCCCGGCGGCAGCGCTCACCGCTCAGCGGGCGCGTACGGTGAGGTGCTGGCGGCCCGGACCGCGATGACGAGGAAGTCAAGGCCGTCCGGGCCGGACAGCGCCACGGCCTCGTACCCGCTCTGGTCCAGAAGGCTGCACCAGGTCTCGGGGCGCAACGGGTGGCCTGCAGCCAGGTCCGCCTCGGGCGGGGCGTCGGGGGCGTCCCAGGCCTGCCGGGTCATCGAGTGAACGACCAGCGTCCCGCCCGGCGCCAAACGGGTCCCGATGGCGTTGAGCAGCTGACCGCGCTCCGCGCCGGCCATTCCGTCGACCGTGCCGCTCAGGACGACGGCGCCCAGACCGGCCGCGGCCACCGCACGGAGGTGCTCCCCCACCGGCTCACCCCGCAGGTCGAGCGTGCCGAGCGTCGCGGTGTCGATCAGGCGGGACCGGGGATCGACGCCGTAGGCATCGCCGCCCGCCGCGATGATGCGCCGCACGAGCCAACCGTCACCACACGCAGCATGGAGGATGCGCCCCGGCACCTCGGCCACCGCAGCGGTGGCCGGCTCGACCCACCAGGCGTCGCCACGCTGCAGGGTGGGAAAATCCACCACCCCGGCGGCCGGGACGCGCTGGCCCTCCACCTGGCGCTCGAGCTCCCGGAGGCGGTCGTCGACGATGTGCAGCGCGCGGCTGACGGCCGACGCCGACTGGCTCATCTGGTGCGTGAGCCAGCCCACATACCAGAGGAGCAGCGACCGCATCCCCTTCTTGACGACGGCGCCGGCCGCCCGCTCGGACTCGACGGGCACCACGGGGTCGATGAAGGTGGCGGCATCGACCATCCGCAGCGCGTCACCCAGGTCACCACCCCTGCCGGCCACGGGCGAATGAGCCAGGAAGAGCTCGTCGAGCTCGCGCTCGAGCCTGGGGGGCAGGTCACCGGACGCGCGACGCAACCTGACCTCCTCGGCGATTTCCGCCATGACCTGCTCGACGTAGGCCTGTGGGTCCTCGGGCAGCGTGACCTCCGTGTCAGTCATGGTGCAGGTCCCGGGCGGCCCGGCTAGGCCAGCGCGGCGGACGAATCGACGTCGCTCTCGCTCGAGATGAGGGCTGCGTGCACGTCCATGCGCAGCAGGCCGGTCGTCCTCCCGGGATTCATCACTGAGAAGGACCCGGCCTCTTCCCGCCAGTCGTAGAGAATGCCGTCGCGGCTCTGGATGCCCATGGCGAACGTGAATGTGCCGTCGAGTAGGGGCATTTTGACGATCCCGAAGTGCATCACGCTGACCCCACGCGGGGCGTCGATCGACATACCGATGATGGACGTGTCGGTCCGCATCACCATGTTGTTGACGAAGTCACGGATCTCGAGCGAGAAGACCACGTCCGGGGTCGGGTGCAGCGCTTCGAACTCGACCCGGATAGTGAGGTCGTCGCCAGTGCTCATGTAGGGCACGCTGTTGTCGCCCGAATAGACCCGGTGCACCGAGCGGAACCGGACCGGGCGATCAGTGTCTGGCACCGAATCCATGCCGACGGCCGTCGGGATCGCCGGCACGGCGACCAGCGTGGGGTCGGCCACCGCCATGCCCGCACCCTCGGCCATCAGGCCCTCCCGGAAGATGCGCGTCGCCTCGCCGGGCTCGCCCTCCCCCACCAGGTGCCCGTGGCTGAGCACCACGCCCCGGTCGCAGATGCTGCGCACCGTGTCGGGCGCGTGTGTGACGAGAAGGATCGTCCGGCCCTCCTTCTGGAATTCCCTGACCCGGCCGATGCACTTGCGCTGGAAGCGCTCGTCGCCCACGGCCAGGACCTCGTCGATCACCAGGACGTCGGGATCCATGTTCACGGCAACCGCGAAGCCGAGACGCACGTACATGCCCGACGAGTAGAACTTGACGGGGCCGTCGATGAACTCCTCCAATTCGGAGAAGTCCACGATGGCATCAAAGACCTTGTCCACCTCGCGCTTGGCCATGCCCATCAGGGAACCGTTGAGGTAGATGTTCTCCCGGCCGGTCAGGTCCTGTTGGAATCCGGCTCCCAACTCCAGGAGGCCTGCCAGCTTGCCCCGCACGGCCACCTCGCCCCGCGTCGGCTGCAGCACGCCGCAGATGCACTTGAGCAGCGTCGACTTGCCTGAGCCGTTGCGGCCCAGGATGCCGACCGTCTCACCCTCCTTGACGGTGAGCGAGACCCCGTCCAGGGCCCAGAAGTCCTCGGTGGACTTGCGCTTGCCGCCGTGGATCAGGCGCTCCTTGACGGTCTTGTACTGGCCGTGGGCCAGGCGGAAACGCTTGGAGACGTCGCGTACGTCGACGGCGAAATCGCTCACGCGCTCAGAGCTCCTCGGCGAAGTTGCCCTCGAGGCGGCCGAACACGGCGAGGGCGACGACGAACAGCAAAAGCGCCAGGACGAGCACGATGGCGACGAGGGCGGCGTACCAGAAGTACCCGTGCTGAGGCAGGATCGCGGTACGCACACCGTCGATGATCGCGGTCGGCTTGTTGTAGAGGCAGCGCTGGAAGACCAGGACGAGCGGCGTCATGGGGTTGGCCAAGTAGATCCACGTCAGGTGCCGCGGGCCCAGCTTGGCTTCGACGGTCTGGTAGGGGTACACGATCGGGCAGAGCCAGAACCACGCAGTGAGGATCACCTCGATCAAGTGCTGTGTGTCCCGCAGGTACACGTTGATGGAGGAGAGCAGCACCGCCAACCCCGAAGCGAAGATGACCCCGGCGATCAGGGCGACGATGAGCAGGGGGAAATAGGCCACGTCCGGCGGAGCCCGCAGGATCACCATGAAGATCACCATGACGATGGACTGAAAGAAGAAGAAGACGCAGGCGGAGCCGACGGCCGCCAGGGCGAGGATCTCGCGCGGGAAGGAGACCTTCTTGACTATGCCGGCGTTGTTCACGACGACGCCCGTGCCGGTCAGGGCACCCAACGAGAAGAGGTTCCACAAGAGGAGGCCGGCGAAGAGGTAGATGACGAAGTTCGGCATCTTGTTGTCCAGCAGGATGGAGAATACGAAGAAGTAGATGGCCAGTGTCATGGCCGGCGACACCATGGACCACACGAGGCCCAGGACCGAATTCTTGTACTTGACCTTTATTTCGGTGCGGACCAGATAGACGAGGAGCTCGCGCGACAGCCAGATCTCTCGCAGCCGTTTGCGGACGCTGATGGTGGGCGTTACGACGCGCGTCACCGATCCCCGCTCCGCGGCGCTCCTGCTCACGCCGGCAGCCTCGGCTGCCTCGGCCGAGCGATCTGCCACCCGCACCTCGGTCACCCGTTCGAGTCTCCGGCCTGCGTCCGGCGACGAGGCCGGGACGTCGACGGCCACCTCTATTTGTTCCCTGCCGTCGCCGTCGCCGTGGCCGTCGAGCGGTCGATGACCTTGTCGATGAAGCCGTACTCGCAGGCCTCCTCCGCCGTGAACCAGCGGTCGCGGTCCGAGTCCGTCTCAATTCGCTCGAGCGGCTGGCCGGTGTGGAAGGCGATGCGCTCCGCCATCATCCGCTTGAGGTAGATGATCTGCTCAGCCTGAATGGCGATGTCGGCCGCCTGTCCCTGCATGGACCCCGAAGGCTGGTGCATGAGGATCCGCGAGTGGGGCAGGGCGTAGCGCTTCCCCGGGGCGCCCGCACAGAGCAGGAACTGCCCCATGCTGGCGGCCAGACCGACACAGATGGTCGAGACGTCCGGCTGCACGTACTGCATGGTGTCGTAGATGGCCAGTCCGTCGGTCACGGAGCCACCGGGCGAGTTGATGTAGAGCGAGATGTCCTTGTCGGCGTCCTCGGCCTCGAGCAGGACGAGCTGGGCGCAGACCAGGTTGGCCGTGACCTGGTCGATCGCGCTGCCGATGAAGACGATGCGCTCCTTGAGGAGTTGCTGGAAGACCCGGCCGGAGGACTCCAGATCGGCCCCCGCGGCCGTGACGAGGGGGGTTTCAGATGCGTTTGCCATGCCGACGAGGCTAGTGGGCGGAGGGGCCACCTGTAGGCACACCGCCGTACACTCCCTGTTCAACCCGCACGGCGGGCCCGCTGCGGGCGTGGCGGAATCGGCAGACGCGCCGGGTTTAGGTCCCGGTCCCCGAAAGGGGGTGGAGGTTCAAATCCTCTCGCCCGCACCCCAGTCCTCCGAGACAGCACACCCGGTAGCTTCGTCGCGTGCCCCACCTCGTCGCCGCGCCCGACAAGTTCCGGGGGACGGTATCCGCCGCCCAGGCCGCAGCCGCCATGGCCGGCGCGGCCCGCGCCGCCGGATGGACCGCTGACGAGGTACCGATGTCCGACGGAGGAGAGGGCCTGCTCCAGGCGCTGGGTGGCGTGCCGCACACGGCCCTCGTGACCGGACCTCTGGGCGCCCGGGTCGAGGCCGAATGGCGCATGGTGGATCCGAAGTCCGGCAACGACCAGCTGACGGCGGTGGTCGAGATGTCCCGCGCCGCGGGTCGTGCCCTCCTCCCGCGACCCCGGCACGACGACCCGGTGCGCGCCACCACCACCGGCGTGGGCCAGCTCCTCCTGGCCGCCCGCGATGCGGGGGCGCGCCGCATCGTCATCGGCTGCGGCGGCTCGGCGACGACGGACGGCGGGCTCGGTGCCTTCGAGGCCGTGGGCTCGCCGGCCGCACTGCGGGGGATCGAGCTCGTGGTCGCCTGCGACGTCACCACGCGCTTCAACGACGCCGCCGCCGTGTTCGGGCCCCAGAAGGGGGCCACGGCGGCGCAGGTCGTGGAGCTCGGCCAGCGGCTCGTCGAGGTCGCCGCCCGCTACCGGGACGAGACGGGAGTCGACGTCACCGCCATCCCCGGCGGAGGCGCCGCGGGGGGCTGGCCGGCGGGCTGGCCGCCCTCGGCGCCCGAATCGAGCCCGGCTTCGACCTCGTGGCCGGGCTGGTCGGCCTCCGCGAGCGGCTGGAACGGGCCGACCTTGCCGTCACCGGAGAGGGTCACCTCGATCCCCCTTCGTTCCACGGCAAGGTGCCCGGCGGCGTGCTCGAGCTGGCCCGCGCCCGGGGTGCGCACGGCATGCCCTTGCCCGTCGTCTGTATCTGCGGCGGAGCGGACGCGTCGGTCCTCGCCGCACCGCCCCCAGGTCTGGACGTGGTCAGCCTGACCGCTCGCTTCGGGCGCATCCGGGCGAGGGCGGAGACGACCGCGCTGATCAGCCTGGTCACCGCCGAGGCGCTGTCCCGCTTTTGCCCCTGAACGAGCCCATCGGCCACACTGCTGGCGCGCCGCGGCGGTTCTCGACCCCGCCCGGCGGGCCCCCCTCCGGGACGGCCCGTTTGGCGCGTGGACTGACACAGGGAGGCTTCACCATGGGACTGCTCGAAGGCAAGGTGGCGGTTGTCACCGGCGCAGGACGGGGCATCGGACGCGAAGAGGCACTCGTACTCGCCGGGGAAGGCGCCCGGGTCGTCGTCAATGACGTCGGCGCCGGGTTGCACGGCGAAAGCACGCAGGACGCGCACCCCGCAGAGGAAGTCGTCGCCTTGATCAAGGAGCGGGGCGGCGACGCTGCCGTCAACGGCGACGACATCAGCTCGTGGGCAGGCGGGAAGAACGTCGTGGAGCAGGCGATCGACACGTTCGGCTCGCTGGACATCCTGGTGAACAACGCGGGGATCCTGCGCGACAAGATGTCCTTCAACATGGACGAGTCCGACTGGGACGACGTCATCCGGGTCCACCTGAAGGGGCACTTCGCCGCCACCCATCACGCTGCGGTCTATTGGCGCAACCGGGCCAAATCGGGCGAGGACGTCACCGGCCGCATCATCAACACCTCGTCGGAGGCCGGGTTGTACGGCAACGCGGGACAGGCGAACTACGCGGCGGCCAAGGCGGGCATTGCGGCGCTGACCTGGGTGGAAGCCCGCGAGCTCGGCCGCTACGGCGTCACGTCCAACGCCATTGCGCCGCGCGCCCGCACCCGCATGACCGAGACCATTTTCGGCGGGGACGGCATGAGCGCCGGCGAGGGCGGCTTTGACGCCTGGGACCCGAAGAACATCGCCAATGTCGCGGCGTTCCTGGCCGCACCGGCCTCGGCCGATATCACCGGGCAGATCCTCGTCGTCTTCGGCGGCAACATCTACGCAGTGAGCGCCTTCAAAGCGGTGGGCCAGGTCACCCGCGACGCCGAGTGGTCGCCCGAGGAGCTGGTCGCCGCCAAGGGCGAGCTCTTCAAGGGCATCAGCTCCGGGGTTCCGGACTTCAGCTTCATTTAGACCCAGCTGGGCTGCTCCCGCGGCCGCATGACGTCGCCCGGGAACGTGGGCACGACCGCCACAATGCGCCGCCCTGCTGACGGCGCACCCGGTCGCGGGCGTTCCTGTGGCCGAACTCGATGCGGCGTCGTGACGCGTCCTCCGCCGATCTGCGGCAGCATGGCGGCATGGCCCATGAACGCACGTTTCGTTTCGCCGCGCAGCTGAGCAAGGCGCCCGACGGCTCCGCCGGCTCCTGGGCCGATCAGGCCCGAAAAGTCGAAGACCTGGGCTACAGCACGCTGCTCATGCCCGATCACTTCGGCGACCAGCTCGCCCCCGTGCCCGCCCTGGCTGCGGTGGCGGCCGCGACCACGACGTTGCGCATGGGCTCGCTGGTCTTCGGCAACGACTACCGCCACCCCTTCGTGCTGGCCAAGGAGGCGGCCACCCTCGACGTGCTGAGCGACGGCCGCTTCGAAATGAGCCTGGGCGCCGGCTGGATGCGCACGGACTACGACGAAGCCGGGCTGGCCTACGACCACCCGGCCGTGCGCGTGGCGCGCTTCGAGGAGGCGGTGAAGGTGGTGCAGGGACTGCTACGCACCGACGGGCCGTTCAACTTCCACGGCGAGCACTACGAGGTCCTGGGTCACGCGCTCACGCCGCGGCCGGTGCAGCGTCCCGGCCCTCCCCTGATCATCGGCGGCGGTGGGAAGCGCGTGCTCTCCTTTGCCGCCCGCCACGCCGACATCGTCAGCATCAACGTGAACCTGCGCGAGGGCATCGGTGGGGCGGAGACGGCGGCGGACGCGACACCCGAACGGACCCGCACCAAGGTCGGCTGGGTCAAGGAGGCGGCGGGCGACCGCTTTGCCGACCTGGAGCTGAACTCCCTCATCGGCTTCGTCATGGTCACCGAAGACGCCCGGGGCCTGGCCGACCAGATGGCACCGGCCTTCGGCATCGACGCGGCCGACGCGCTGCACGTGCCCCTGGCCCTCATCGGGACGCTCGACGAAATGGCCGAGGAGCTCGAGTGGCGGCGGGCCGAGTACGGCATCTCCTACTGGTCGATCGAATCGGATGCCTGGGAAACGCTCGGCCCGGTCGTGGCCAAGTTGGCGGGCACATGACCATCAGCACCGGCACGGAGTGGGAGGCCATCGGTGCGCAGCGCGACCTCTGCGGCCAACGGGTCTTCACCATTGACGCGCCGTCCATCGGCCCGGAACGACATGCGCCGCTCCTGGTTCTGCACGGTTTTCCGACGTCGTCGTACGACTACGCCGCCGTGCTCGACGGCCTGCGGAAGGGGCGGCGCGTCCTACTGCTCGACATGGTCGGGTACGGGTTGTCCTCCAAACCCGACCAGGCGTATTCCATTGCGCTGCAGGCGGACGTCGCCACCGCATTCGTGGCCGCGCTGGGCGTCGAACGCCTGGCCCTGCTCACCCACGACATGGGTGACACCGTCGGCGGCGAGCTCCTGGCCCGGCGCGCCGAGGGGGCCTGGTCGGTCGAGGTGACGCAGCGCGTGCTCACGAACGGGAGCATCTACATCGACCAGGCCCACCTGACCAACGGCCAGCAATTCCTCCTCAGCCTGCCCGACGAGGTGCTGCCGTCGGGGATCCCGATCGATGCAGCATCCATCACGCAGAGCCTGCGCGAAACGTTCAGCCCGCTGACCGCGACCGTCCCCGACGGCTGGACCGCGGACCCGGTCCCGCACGCCGCGGCCCAGGTAGTCCGCAGCGACGGCCAGCTGCTGCTGCCGAGGCTGATCCGATACATCGAGGAGCGGCGCGCCGACGAGCGGCGCTTCACCGGCGCGATCGAGACAGACCCCTCGCCGCTGCATGTCGTATGGGGCCTGGACGACCCTGTCGCCGTCCCGTCCATGGTCGACACCCTGGTGGCCGCCCGGCCGGACGCGACGGTCATCCGGCTCGAGGGGGTGGGCCACTACCCCATGGTCGAGGCCCCGCAGCGGTTCCTGGATGCGGTGGTGCCCGGGCTGAACTGAGACGGTTCGTCCCGGGCGACGGGCCAGGAGGAGCCCCTCGCTGGTCACAGAACAATCTCTGGAGCGATGCGTAACCTGACGGCGTGCCGGGCCACCGCCGACCCTCGAACCGATACGAGCTCTTCACGTGTGCCTGGTCCGGCCACGTCCTGGTCGGGACGGGCGCCGCCGTCATCACGCCAGATGACGCACTCGTGGTGCGCCAGGACGGTCCGGTGCGGTTCCACCGTTGCCTGCGCTGCGACTGCTGGGTGCCGCAGGCGGCGCCGGAGCGGCCGGAACGCGAGCGGGTCGAGCGGCGCGACGAGATCCGCCTCCCCCTGCGCGGCGCGGCGCTGCGCGACCGCTACATCCTGCGCCTCATTGCCGTGGACCGCGCCATCCACGTCATCGTTCTCACCGCACTGGTCGTTGCGCTCTTGACCTTCGCCGCCCACGATCAGACCCTCCATCACGACTACCAGAACATCATGAACGATCTCGCCGGCGGAACGCCCGGCGCGTCCCAGGCGCGTGGCTTGCTCGGCTACTTCGGCCGGGCCTTCAAGTACTCTCCGACGCACCTGCGCGTCCTCGCGCTGGTGCTTCTCGCCTTCGCGGCGCTGGAGGCGGCCGAGATGGTGGGTCTCTGGCTCAACAAGCGCTGGGCCGAGTACCTCACCTTCATCGCCACGACCGCGCTCGTGCCCTTCGAGATCTATGAGCTCACGAACAGCGTGAGCGCGTTCAAGCTCGTCGCCCTGACCATCAATCTCGCTGTCGTCATCTACCTACTCCTCGCCAAGCGGCTCTTCGGCCTGCGCGGCGGGCACCGTGCCGAGCACGCCAGGCGCGAGCGTTCGAGCGGCTGGGGGGCCATTGAGCGGGCGACGCCCGGCGTGCCCGCCTGACGGTCACACCGGCGCTGCGCGGTCACTGTGCGTCCAGCATGCGGTGCAGGTCGAGCTCGAGCTCGTCCATCAACTCGGCGAGGAGCCGCAGGCGCTCCGGGGCGCCGTCAGCCGCCAGCAGCCGCTGGGCGTCGTAGGCGCTGAGCGGGGCGACCGCGCACAGCTGCCAGGCCGCCAGATCGACGTCCCCCCCGCCGTGGAGCGCGAGCTCGGGCGGGAGGGGCGGTGCACCCCCTTGCTCCGCCAGCAGGGCGCGCGCCCGGCGCACCCGTTGCCCGGCCACAGCCACCAGGGGGGCGGCGTCCTCCCCTCCCGTTGCGGGTGTGGCCTCGCGTACCAGCGCCACCGGATAGGGCTCGTCGGGGAGCCACTCCTCCACCTCGATCAGCGCCTCCCCTTCGATCTCGAGGACCCAGCGCCCGTCGGGGAGCTCGGCTGCCTCTGTGATGATGCCCCGGGTGCCCAGTGCGCTGCGCTGGTCGCCACCCCCGACTTCGGAGCCCCGCTCGATCAGCACGATGCCGAACCGGGCGTCACCTGCCAGGCAGTCGCGCATCAGCTCGCGGTAGCGCGGCTCGAACACGTGCAGCGGCATGGAGGCGTGCGGGAACAGGACGGCCGAGAGGGGGAACATCGGCAGGCGTGTCCCGGACATGCTCCACCATGGCACGACCGCGCACCGGGACGCACGGTCTCCTGACGCGAGAAGGACCGGCCTGCTCGGCCGGTCCTCCTTCGTGCTCATGCTTCTTGTAGTGCTTCCGTTGATTCTTGTTTCTCTGTGTGTGTTTCTCTTTACGTTTCTCTGTGCAGTCCTTGGTTCCCGGCCTGCGGCGCAGTGGGTGCGGGGGCCACCTTGTCGGCCGGCCGGCACACGCACCGGCGCGAACGCGGCCTCAATCGTACGCCGGGCCTCGCGCCAAGCTACTGCCTCGTGCGCCACCGAAAGCGTCTCGGTGACGCCGCCTCAACCCGGCGGATCGGCCTCCTCGGTCGAGCCTGTCGATTGCATCGGCATGCTCCTTTCCAGTCGGGGCAACGGGGGTGCTCCGGTTGCCGCTCGCTGAGTCCAGTATCCACCTCGCCCCCCACCGTGTGAACCCCACGCGAACAGGGCGTTCGCGAAGGCCCTGGTGACGAGTGCGACCGACACGAAAACTTCACATCGCTGTGATCTGAGGCGGCGCACGACCCCGATGGTGGCGCCGACACCTTCACCTACGCTCTGGTCATGGCACTGCCGACACCCAAGCAGAACACGACCGCGATCGTGACCGGTGCATCGTCGGGCATCGGGAGGGAAATCGCGCGGGAGTTGGCACGACGCGGCCATGGCCTGACCTTGGTGGCCCGGCGCGGGGATCGGCTGAAGGCACTGGCCGACGAGCTGGCTCAGGCGCACTCCATTCGCGCCGAGGTCATTGCGACCGACCTCACCGACGCGGACTCGCGGCGCGAGCTCCCGGCGCAGCTCGAGGCGCGCGGACTGAGCGCCGACGTCCTCGTCAACAACGCGGGATTCACGACGATGGGCCACGTCTACAGGGCCGACCGCACCGCCGAGCTCGCGCTGGTGCGCACCAACGTCGAAGCGGTCGTCGACCTGTGCACCTTGTTCGTGCCCGGCATGGTCACCCGGCACCGGGGCGCGGTGCTGAACACCGCGTCGACCGCGGCCTTCCAGCCGTTGCCCGGACAGGCCGCCTACGGCGCCTCGAAGGCTTTTGTGCTGTCCTACGGGCGCGCCCTGGGCGCCGAGCTGCACGGCACGGGTGTCAGCGTCACCACCCTGTGTCCAGGGCCGGTCGAAACCGGCTTTGCCGAGGTGGCGGGTATGACCGACGACGAGGCGGCCGAGACGCTGCCCAGGTTCATGTGGATCCCCGCGGTCGACGTGGCCCGGGCCGCGGTCGAGGGCCTGGCGGCGGGTCGCGCTTTGGTCATCCCGGGGAAGGCGAACCGTACGGGGGCCGCGTTGGCCCACCTCGTGCCCAAGGCGCTCCTCCTGCCCCTCATGGCCAAGCGCCACCCCGCGCTGGAGCCCGGGCGCCGCTCGTAGGTGCCGGGGCGGGCCATCGATTGATCCCGGTCAAAGAGGGCGGTGTGACCGCGCACCCGCCGGCGATGCCGTTCGGCCAGGCGCCCCCTCACGGCGGGCACGCCTCGATACCTGGCTCCTGTGGTCGTCCCCGGCGACGACCCCCGGGCGGCGGCGTCGGCTCCGGTAACCTCGGCGTGTCGGCGGCACGCACCACGCCGGGACACGGAAAACGGGGGCTCATGCCACATTTGGTCTCAGACCTGAACCTGCCCTACCTCGACACGATCGGGCTGGAGCGCCGGGAGGCCATCGACGCCATCACGGCGGCCCGCTCGGTCCACTGGCTGGCCCGCTCCGAACTCGGGTACTCGGTGACCCGGCTGCAGGACGTCACCGCAATCCTGCGCGATCAGCGCTTCCACTCCGCGCTCTCCATGATCGAGCGTTCGCCCGAGCTGCAGGACGCGGGCTTCGACGACCGACGCGTCGAGTCCATCCTCACCATGGAGGGTCCTGGCCACGCCCGCCTTCGCCGGCTGGTGGCGCCCGCCTTCACACCGGCGTCGGCCAACCGGCTCCGACCCACCATGCAGCGCGTGGTCGGCGAATTGGTCGACCGGGTCGTGGCGCGGGGCGAGTGCGAGCTGGTGGCGGACGTCTGCGAGCCCTACCCCATCCCCATCATCTGCGAGCTCCTCGGCGCGCCGCCGGAGGACTGGAAGCTGTTCTCGGGTTGGGCCACCGACATCTTCCGGATCTTCAACGGCAATCTGGTCGAAGACCTTCCCTTCATTGTGCGGGCGGGCGAGGAGCTCACCGCCTACGTGAGCGACATGATCACGGCACGCCGGGCCGACCCGCGCGACGATCTGCTGAGCGACCTCATCGCGGTCGAGGAGGAGGGCGACCGGCTCTCGACCGACGAGATGGCGATGCTGGCGCAAGCGGTGCTCATGGCGGGCACGGACACCACCCGCAACCAGCTCGCCTGTTCGGTCGCTCTCTTCACCGAGCACCCGGACCAGTGGGCCCTGCTGGCCGAACGGCCGGACCTGGCCGGCCGGGCCGTGGAGGAGTCCATGCGCTACCTGGGCGCCGTGCGGGGAACGGCCCGCTTCGCCGCCGAGGACGTTGTCTACCGCGACGTGCTGTTCCCCCAGGGCACCCTGGTCGCCACCTCGCTGGCCGGCGCCAACCGAGATCCGGCGGCGTTCGACGATCCCGACGTATTCGACATCACCAAAGAGCGCGCCACGGCTCAGATGACCTTCGGTTCGGGCATCCACTTCTGCATGGGGGCGGCGCTGGCCCGGGCCGAGCTGCAGGAGGCTCTGCCCCTCCTGGCTCGGCGCCTGCCCGGGCTCGTCCGCAATGGCGAGGTGGAGTGGAAGCCCTCGACCTTCGGGATCTGGGGCCCGGCGCGGCTGCCGATCAGGTTCACGCCGGCCGATCCCTCCTGAGCGGCCCGGCCGGCGGATCGGCGGGAGCAGGCCGACTGAGGCGACCACGTCGGGGAGGGGGCCACACGTCAGAGTGCGGTGTCGCTGACTTCTTTCAGCTGCCGTAGCACGTCGAAATCGAGTTCGGCCGCGGGACACGGGGCCTGGATCGCGTAGCCCTGGCCGACGTCACAACCGAGTGTTGTCAAGTTGCCGATGAAAGAGAGCCGCTCGATTCCCTCGGCGACGACGCGTAGACCGAAGGCGTGACCGAGGTGGATGATGGAGCGGACGATGTCCTCGTCTCGGCCTGTCGTCTCTCCGGCCTGGAGACGAGAAGTGAATGTGCGGTCCAGCTTGAGTTCACCCACCGCCAGCTCGTTGAGGTGCGAGAGTGAGGAAAACCCGGTGCCGAAGTCGTCGATCGAGACCAAGATCCCCGAGTCGGCGAGACTCTCGATGACACGCTTGGAACGGGTCACGTCGGCCATCACCATTCCCTCGGTGATTTCGAGGACCAGTGCGGTGGGCGGTAGTCCGTTCCGTGTGAGGATCTCGCCGACACGCTGGGGCAAAGAGGAATCCAAGAGATCGGTGGCGAGCAGGTTGACAGCGACCGCTGCTCCATTTCCCTCGTGCCACCATGTCGCGCAGTCGGCCACTGCCTGCTCGAACACCCACGCAGCCAAGGAATGGATGAGTCCGCTCTCCTGTGCGAGAGCCAGGAGATGCTCGGGGGGAATGAGCCCGAGGGTGGGGTGGGGCCAGCGCAAAAGCGCCTCGACCGTGACGACGTGTCCCGTTCGCAGGTCGATCTGGGGTTGATAGTGCAGCGCCAGCGAGCCCTTCACCATGGCCACCCGTAGGTCCTCGATGAGCGCGAACCTGTCCGCCTCGTCGTCGAGCGTGACCTCGTAGACCTCGAACGAGCCCCGCTCGTTCTTGGCTCGGTACATGGCGGTGTCCGCGCAGTGGATCAGATCGGCCGCGCTCTGGGCGTGGTCCGGAGCAAGGGCGACGCCGATGCTTGCGCCGACACGCAAACTGGCGGTGTGCACGTCGATCGGTTGCGTGAGCAGCGACGCAATGCGCTGTGCCACCGTCGTGGCCTTGCGCGTGTCGGCCCCATACAGGAGGACGGCGAATTCGTCACCGCCCAGGCGCGCCACCAGGTCGCTCCGACGAACGATCTGGCGAATGCGAGGGCCGATCTGGCGCAACAAGGCATCCCCTGTCTGGTGCCCGAACGAGTCGTTGATCTCCTTGAAATGGTCGAGATCGATCAGGAGCAACGCCAGACTCCTCACCGGGCCCTCACCGAGCGAGAGGGCGGCGAGGGCCTGTTCGAGCTCGCTGAGAAGGAGTCGACGGTTTCCGAGCCCTGTCAGCTCGTCGGTCGACGCGTCGAGCTGACGTGAGTCATTGAGCGCTCTCTCCTGACGCAACGAGAGGGCCAGGCGGGCCACGGCGGCCGTGAGGACGACCCCGGCGAGCCCAAGGGCGATCGTGCTCACATGTCGGAAGCTGCCCACCGCCAGGATCACCGGACAGGCCACCAAGACGAGGATCGGGACCACCACCCGTGAGGCCCTCCCGACGACCGGCGAAGGTGGGGTTCGCCGGGAACGACGCCGGCCCCGACGGGCGGCACCACCCGCAGATCCCCCCTGCTCCCTCCGTTGCACCATAGGGGTGAATCGGCGCCCCGGCGACGGTGCTTGACCCGATAGCGGCGGCGTCTAGCAATTTGGACGGTGCCGAGCGCTCCGGCCCGACCTCGAGCGCTTGTGCTGACGATCAATCCTGTGACCTGGTACAACGCGGAATTTCGTGGCCCGACACTTCAGGCCGGGGGGGCGCGACGACCTGCGGCGGACTACAGCGGTGGCACGTGAGCCAGGGGTCAGGGGACCTCCACGAGCGGACTGCCGCGCGCTTCGGCCGTACCGGCTGTGACGCGACGCGGCACGCGGGCGCGTTTGGCCTCCAGGATCAGCGCACGCTGGGCGTCACGGGACGGGTCGAGCCCCCCGTAGGCGCTCGCCTCCACCGACGAGGCCAACCGGCTCCAGGTGGCGTCCTCGCGTGCGCCGCGTCCGTCGAGCCGGCCGGCGTATTCGGCCAGGGTCTCCGACGGTCGCCGGGGCCGACCCGCCCGCCGGCCGGCGCGCTCGGCGCTCCGCGCCACCCGCTCCGCCCACGTCGCCGGCCGCGCCCGCCGCCGGCGCACGAAGACGACGACGAGGCCGGCGGCCACCACGGCCGCGGCGACCGGCACCGGGGGGATGCGGCCGAGAGCCGAGCCGACGGCGCGCAACGCGGTCGCACCCGGACTGGGAGGGGCGGCCGGCACGACCGCCGTCGGGTCGAAGTCCTGCCAGCCGTAGCCGGGGAACCACACCTGGACCCAGGCATGCGCGTCGTTGGCGTGCACCTGGTACAGGTCGGTGATCGGATTGAAACCCCCGGGCACGTAGCCCACCGCCTCCCGGGCGGGGATGCCCAGCGAGCGCAGCATCACGGCCAGCGAAGTCGAGATCTGCTCGCAGAAGCCGACGCGGTTGCCGAAGAGAAACTCGTCGACCGTGTCGGCGCCGCGAGGCAGTGGCGGGATGTTCTCCGAGTAGTGCGTGTGCGCGCCGATCCAGCGAATGAGCGACTGCACCTTGTCGTACGTGTTCGTGTCGTGGGAGGTGACCGACCGGGCCAGCGCCCGCACGCGGGGGTACGGGTGCGGCAGCTGCTCCTCCTTCAACAACGCGGCGGGAGGGAGGGCGAACGGGTCGTCGTCGGACCGGAGTTGCGCGGGTGTGGCGGTGCTCACCTGCGAATCGACGGTGTAGACGGATCCGGTGCCCAGGCCGAGCGGCGACACGATGGTGCCGTCGCCGGCGACATACAGCTTGCCGGAGGGAAACCACACCTCGTTCGCACTCTCGGCGTGGAAGACGAGGTTCGCCGTTGCGCTCGAGACGTAGAACGTCTGGAGGTCGGTCTGCCCGAACGGCACGTCGCCGGTCGGAATCGGAAGGATGAACGGCGAGCTCTCACGCAACGGGCGCCGCGGCACGGGCTGCGACTCCGTCCAGCTCTGACCCAGCCAGGTGTCGAAGGTCTCCCCCACCCAGTACGAAGGGCGCTGGGCCCGGACCTGCATCACGAGGGTGTCGCCCAGGTTTCCCCGCAGTGCGGTGTTCAGGCTGGCGGCAAAGCCGAGATAGCCGCCGACGCGCATCCGGCTGGATGGGCTGCCGGCACGGGACAGTTGCGCGGCGACCCCCGAGTCGCCGGCGAGGCCCCCGGGGACCCCGACCGAGCCGCCGGCGCCGGCGCGGACGATGAAGGACACGCGCGACGACACGACCGGAGCCGGGAGGACGAGGAAGACGGCGGCCGCCGCCGTCGACGTCGCCCCCAGCGCCAGGACCACACCCGTCGCGGAGATGCGGCCGCCGCCGCTGGCCGAGGTCCACATTTCGGTCAGGCCCCAGAGGCTGCAGCAGCTCCACGCCACGACGTAGAGGCCGAACCGGAGATCGATGGCCAGCGCGCCCCCCACCGCCATCAGGCCGGCCGACGCGCCGAGCGTGAAGAGCAGGTCCCGACGCGACGGGACGTGGAAGGAGTGGACCACCAGGACGGCGACCAACAGGACGGTCAGGGGGTTGACGACGGACGTGATGCCCGCGGCCGGCGAGCTGACCGCGTGGAAGAACCAGACGCAGGCGGCAATGGCGCCGACGGCCACCGTCACCTTCACCCACCCCGGGGGTCGGGCCCGGGTGGCGTGCGAGAAGACCGTGCCGGCCGACACCAGCACCATGGCGCCGACGGCCGTCGTCCAGGCGATCTCCTGCAGGGAGGCGCAGGCGGCAATCGCCACCAGCACCGCACCCAGGCAGGCGAGCCGCAAGCGGACCGAGTTCTCGGGCACGCCCGGTTGGTTGGCCCGGCGAACCGATTCGAGGACGTTCACCGCCGCGCGCCGCCCCTGCCGGGGCCCCTCGCACCCCCCGGCCCGTTGAGGGCACGGGCGAGGCGCCGGCCGGCGCTGCGCCGGTCCGCCACCGCGCCGAGGACCGGGCCCGAAGGCTCCCTCGTTCCGAGGAGGACAGGCGCACCGCCCTCGAGGAGGCCGACCACGGATCCCAGGGCGCCCTCCGCTACGCGCTCGGCCGCCTCGGGGTCCTCGGGCAGTTCCACGGTGATCGTCACCGGCTCGGCGGCCGGCTGCTCCAGCTCCCGCACCATCACGTGGCCGGCATGGGCCGTCGATCGCCAATGGACGAGGCGGCGGGCGTCGCCGGGTGCGTACGGACGGGCGCCCCGCGGCAGACCGACATCGGACCGGGGGCGATCGAGGATGTCGCCCGTTCCCTCGTCGGGGCGCCGGGGCACCGGCTGCGTGCTGCCGCAACGGGGCGACACGTGCAGCGCCGAGGGAAGGGGCACCTGCACGCGTTTCGTCCACCATTGCAGCCCGAACGGCGCCGCCGAGGCGATGTCGAGGGCCACCGCGTCGTGTACACCGCGCCGCTCCGGCACCAAGGTGATGACGCCATCGACCGCGCCCCGCCGGCCGGCCGGGCCGACGAACACCTCCGGACCCGGAGGGTCGACAGGGCGGGCCCGCACGCGGCTGCGGCATTCGACGTGCACCTCCACCGGCCAGCCGGCGATGCCGTCACCCGGCGCGCTCCGCACGGTGAGACGCGCCCGCGTCGCGACCACGGAGGGCCCGACAATGCCGATGAGCAGGGCACCGAAGACGAGGTCGCCGAGAACCTGCACCCAGCCAGAGCCCGCGTTGTGGGCAACCAGCCACCACAGAATGACGATCAGCGCGCACGCGATCATCGGCGCCCACGGGCGGGCCGGTCGCGCCCAGCGGTTCACGGTCTGGGCGTAGGGGTCGTTTCGAGGAGCGCCCGGATCACCCCGGCCGACCGGGAGGCATCGCCGTCGGCCTCGACGGTGAGGATGCGATGGGCGAGGCAGTCGACGGCGACCGCCTTCACGTCGTCGGGCACCACGTAGGCCCTGGCCTCGAGGACCGCGTGGGCCTGCGCGGCACGGAGGAGCCGGATGGCGGCACGCGGGCTCGCGCCCAAATGCACGCCGGGCGCGCTCCTGGTGGCGCGGCACAGATCCACCGCGTAGGCCGCCACCGCATCGCGGCACGGGCACGGACTCCGTCACCCGCTGGGCACGCCGCCATTCCCGGGGTGTGCAGACCGGACCGAGTTCGGCCAGCGCGTAGGTCCCCCCCTGATGGAGCGCCAGCTGCACCTCGTCTGCCGCGTCGGGGTACCCGATGGCCGTTGCCATGGCGAAACGATCGAGCTGGCTCTCGACCAGAGGGAAGGTGCCGCGCTGCGAGTACGGGTTCTGCGTGGCAATGACCAGATGGGGGTTGGGGAGCGGCCAGGATTGGCCGTCCACGCTGACCTGGCGCTCCTCCATCGTCTCGAGGAGCGCGGACTGCGTGCGCGGTGGTGTGCGGTTCAGCTCGTCCACCAGCACGACGTGCGCGAAGACCGGGCCGGGCCGGAAATCCCAACTCCCGGTGTCGGGCATGAAGACCGACACGCCCGTGATGTCGGACGGCAGGAGGTCAGGGTGGCCCTGGACCCGCGAGAGGTCGGCGCCGAGCGAGGCGGCGAGCGTGCGCGCCAGCACCGTCTTGCCCACCCCGGGCACGTCCTCGATGAGGAGATGGCCGCCCGAGAGGGCGGCCACGACGGCGGCCACCAGTGCGCCCTCGCTGCCGAAGACCACCTGCCGGAGGTTCCGGACCAGGGCCTGACCGAGGGCGATGGCGTCGTCCAGGTCGCGCACGCGCTCGCCGACGACGCTCATCGGATTCCCGCCGTGCCGTGGGCCATGGGGGTTCACACTACGGGTGCACGGTTCCTCGCCGGTGCCCGGGCCTTCGGCTCAGCTTGGCCCTGCGGGATCCCGGCCACGTTTGCAGGCGTCAATTGTCGCCCTGTTGATCAGAGCACTTGGACGTCCCGGCCGGGCTGCCGTGGATCCGCCTACCGGCCCGGCCCCACGCCGCGTCGCCGGTTCGGGGTCGACGTGGGTCGGCTCAGACGTCGATCGAATACACCAGATCGATCATCCTCCGGTAGTAATCGGCTCCGAGCGTGTCCTCCGCGTAGTAGACGAACACCAGAGGCAAGTTGTCGGGGTCCCGTCCTATGACGAAGTCCGACGCGTTGTCGGTGCTGTTGCGACGAGCGGTGAAGAGATCACGACCCCGCAGGAAGGACTCGATCCGATTCAGCTCGGTGGGCGATCCGAGATTGAAGATCTCCGACCGGAGACCCAGTGACTGCTGGCCCTGGCGGCCCTCGTCGATGCGTTCGGTTTGACGCAGGATGACACCCACGGCGGCGGGAGAGACCCTGCCGAGCACCGCCACGGCCTGTTCGCGAGCGATCACATCGAAGGGGCCGAGCTCCTGGTAGAACGCGACCGATCGATCGAGGTCGGAGACGGCGACGAGTGTGGAACGTATCGCCCACGGCGGTTCGACGTGGTCAGCGGGCATGGTGCATTCCTCCGCGGGTCCGAGAGGTCACGGTCCTTCTGCAACCAGAGAAAGGGTCTTCGCTCGTCAGGGTACCGGGCAGGGGTGACCGAGAACCCCCGCGTGCCTACGGGAGGGCGGCGGTGGCCTCACCGACCAGCTTGTCCTCGCCGTCGCCGTTGGACAGCGTCACGGTCAGATCGACCAGCTTCTTGCCGTCCTCCTCGCGCTTGGCGGTGACGACGATCTTGGACGAGAGCACCTCGTCGGGCCAGGTCTGGCGGGCGAAGCGGACCTTGTAACGCGTGATGTTGCCCACACCGACGTAGTCCGTCAGTGCCGTGCCGAGCAGGCCCATGGAGAACATGCCGTGCCCGAACACGCTCGGCTGTCCCGCCTTCTGGGCCGCAACCTCGTCGTGGTGCATCGGATTGAAGTCCCCCGATGCTCCGGCGTACTTCACGAGGTCGGTCCGGGTCAGCGTGTGCGTGATCACCGGCGCCTCGTCCCCAACCCGCACGTCCTCGAAGGACAGCTTCTTCTCACCCATTTGTCTCGACCTCCCTAGGCCCGGTGGATCAGGTTGAAGCGGGCCGTCACCACCGGCTCGCCCGTCGTCTCGTCACGCCAGTTGGTCTCCGAGCAGATGAACGTCATCGTCCGCCCCTTCGACTCCTTCTGGTACGCGTCGGTGATGGAGCCCTCGCCGATAAGCACGTCGCCCACCTGGACCGGCCGGTGGTAGAGGAACTCCTGCTCGCCGTGCAGGATCAGTCCGCCCTTGGCCATCAGGGGCCCCATGGCGGTGAAGAGCGGGTTGCCGGTCGGCGCGTCCGTCGGCTGGATCTCCGCGAACTTGCCCGAGAACTCCATGGCGAAGGGCCAGGTCGGCGGCGCCGGGATGTTGTCGAAACCGGCCTGCCGGGCCGCCTCGGGGTCGTGGTAGATCGGGCTCGTACTGAGCAGGGAGTCGGCGAAATGCTCGACCGGCCCCCGCTCCACGACGACCTTCGACTTGCCCGTCGGCTGCCCGATGATCCCCTTGAGCACGTCTTCCTGCGATGCGGCACCGTCTGCCATCGTCTGCCTCCTGTCCCGCGCCGCCGTCGATCCCCCACTCCCGCCTCGTGGCGGGCACCGGACCGGGGCCGGTGCAGCGCCAAAGGTAGCGGGGCCACCTCGGCGGCGCCCAATCCACCGCCCTCTCCGCAGCCGGGCGGTGGATTGGCCCGTCGGGGTCGGTACCATCGGCGCCCATGGCACCACCCGACGCCTCCTGGCCCTCCGGACGTCATGCCTGACTTCTTCGAGGTGGTGCTCAGCCAGCGCGCCGCACGCTCGTTCCTTCCCGACGACATCGACGACGTGACCGTAGAACGGATCCTGACGGCGGCCACCCACGCCCCCAGCGCGGAGAACAGCCAGCCCTTCGTGTTCGTCGTCGTTCGCGAGGCCGGCCTGCGCGCCTCCATCGGCGCACTGACGGCTCGTCTGTGGAAGGGTGCCAGGGCGTTCGAGGAGCAACGCCTCTCCCCGGCCTTCCTGCGTGACGTGGAGCACGGGGCCACCGGCGGCGTTGCCGGCGCCCCCGTACTCATCGTGGTGTGCGGCGATACCCGCCTGACCTACGCGCAGGCCCTGGGTGCCTCGGTCTTTCCGGCGGTGCAGAACCTGTTGCTGGCCGCCCACGCTCTGGGCCTCGGCTCGACGCTCACCACGCTGCCCGTCCTCGGCGGGGACGAGCTGTCCGGCCTCCTGGGCCTGCCGCCCGAGGTGGTCCCCGTCGCAGTGGTCCCGCTCGGCCACCTGCCCGAACCCCTGGGCCCGCCGCGCCGGCAGCCGCTCCGGGAGAAAGCCCACCTGGACCGCTACGGGGCGCCGTTCCCGTCCACCTGACCACGGGCCCGATCCACAAGCGGTCCGGTGAAGCGTTCTAGGAACGAGCAGTAGCGGTCCAGGATCACCGGCCAGGTGTAGTTGGCCTCGACGTAGCGGCGGCCGTTGACCCGCATCGTCTCCCGCCGACGACGTCGGTGGTGAGCAGGCGGAGGGCGGCTTCGAATTCGGCGAAGTCGGCGAACCACAGCCCGGCCCCCGACTGCTCGCAGTGCTCACGCGTGGCGCCGCACACCGCGTTCACGAGCACCGGGATGCCTGCGGTCAGCGCCTCGACCACCGTGAGCGAGAACGACTCGTGGGGCGAGGGCGCCACGAGCACCTGCGCGCCGCGCAGCAGCCCCCACTTGGCGGCGTCGTCGATCATGCCCGTCAGGACGATGTCGTCGGACGGCTCGGGCGCGTCGACCACCTGGCCGACGAAGACGAGCCGGAGCGGGCCCGGATGGCGCTGCTTGTAGGCCCGGAAGAAGCGCCACAGCATGCCGGTGCCCTTCTGGTCGTCCACCCGCCCGATGCACACCAGGTACGGCACATCCTCGAGGCCGAAGGTGGCGCGCGCGGCGGCGTCGGCACCCTCCTCGAATGCGGCGGGCTCCTCCACGCCCAGGCCGATGAGGACCTGCGGTGTGGCCGCCACGCCGAAGCGCGCCGTCACGAGGGCACGCTCGCTCCGGCTGTGGAAGGCGAACCCCCGGCAGCGCGCGAACAGGTCGTCGAAGAGGGGCAGGTGCAGCGCCGGCTCCTCGTGGGCAGCGGGGTGCAGGACCGCGCGCGCCGCCACCAGCGGCAGCCCGCGCACGGTCGGGTAGTACAGGTAGGGGTAGAACGCGAGGACGTCGGCGTCGCTGGCCGCCACCGCCTCCAGCAGCGCGGGCGAGCGGGGACCCTGCAGGTCGACCCAGCGCTCCATGTCGGCAGGGCCGGCGTGGGCAGGATCGTCGCGCAGTCGGGCCCAGAGCGGGTGAAAGTGCTCGTCGCGGCCGGCCTCAGAGCGGATGCGGTGCACGCGCACGCCGTTGACCACCGACGTGCCCTCCTGCAGCTCGTCGCGCCACGTGATGGCGTCGAGCGCGCAGGTCGTCAGCACCTCCACCTCGAAGCCCTTGTCCGCCACGAGACGCTCGGCCAGCATGCGCGCTCCGGTCTCGGCGCCGCCCCGGATGGTGGGTCCGTAGCGAGGGACCACGAACGCCACCTTCACGGGCGCCGGGCCACCGTTGGCCCGCCACGCTCCGAAGGGGTGACGACGGGCACGGCAGCGAACCTACCGGGCCCTGCCCCGGCAGCGCCGCACCTGACGTCCGCGTCAGGTCCGAGGGTAGGGTGAGCCCGTGCAGGAGCATCACTACTCCGTCGACATCGAGGCCAGCCCGGACGAGCTCTGGCAGCTCTTCTGGGCCCGCATCCCCCACACCGAGACGGGGGACGTGACGATCGACATCCTCCATCCGGGCGACGCCGTCGGCGAGGGCCTGGTGCGCCATTGCACGTTCCGCGTGCCCCGCTACCTGCTGACGGGCGGCAGAGGCCAGTCCTGGGAGTGGTTGACCGAGGTCACGCCGCAGGTCTCGTGGAAGTACAACGCCGTCGGGCGCCCGCTCTTTTCCGAAGCCGAGGGACGGACCCGGCTGGAAGACCTCGGGAACGGGACGACCCGGCTCCACTTCTCCGAGACCTACCACGCGTTCAACCCGTTCCTGCGCGCCCTGCTCGAGAAGCGCGTGCACGCCTTCATCTCCAAGGACAACGACCGGCTCATCAAGGAGTCGCTCACGAAGGGCGTGGGCTACCTGCGAGCCGCCAAGGCAAAGGCACAGGCAAGAGCAGCCGGCCAGGGCCCCGCTCTCGCCCCCGGCGCAGCCGACCCGGCGTGACGGTCGTCGACCTCTGGGTCAACGCCCTGACCGGGAAGGCGGCCGCTGCCTTCATGGGCCAGGCGGGAAACGAAGGCATTCCCGAGCTGCTCGGCGGGGACCTCTCGGCCTCGTCCACGTTGCAGCACCTGCTCGTCACCATGGACAAGAGCGGCGTCGACATCGGCGTCATCGCGGCCGGCATCGCCGCCGAGGAGACGGGCCCACTGCTCAATGAGGTGGCCGCCCACCCCGACCGCCTGCGCGTCGCGCTCACGTCCGACCGGCCCGACCGGCCCGTGCAACAGGTCCGGCGGCTGCGCGCCCTGGCCGAGCACCCAGCCGTCGCGCTGGTGCGGATCACGCCGCTCGTCCACCAGTACCCGCTCAACGACAAGCTCTACTACCCCGTCTACACTGCCTGCGCCGAGCTGGGCCTGCCGGTGTCGATCAACGTCGGCATCCCCGGTCCCCGCGTGCGCTCGGCCTGCCAGCAACCGACGCTGCTCGAGGACGTGCTGATCGACTTCAAGGGGCTCACCGTGATCGGCGCCCACATGGGCCACCCCTACGAGGCGCTGCTGATGCAGTACATGCTCAAGTGGCCCGACCTGTACCTGTCCAACTCGGCCTACCTGGCCAAGTACATGGACTCCGCGCTGGTCTCTTTCATGGACTCCTCGCGCGGCATGGGCCGGGTCCTCTTCGCGTCGGACCACCCCTTCCTCCCGATGGAGCGGGCGGTGGCCGCCGCCCGGGATCTGCCTCTCTCCGACGCGGCGGCCGAAGCCTTTCTCGGCGGCACGGCCGCCCGCCTCCTCGACCTCGCCTGAGGAGCGGTGGTTTCGCGCGCCGCTCGGTCAGCGGACGCGTGCCGCTACGGTGCCAGGCATGGACCTCGGTCGCGTCGGCGTCTGGTGGAGCGGCTCATGGCGGGACCCCGGCGATCCCGGTCGCAGCGTCGCCCCCGAGCTCGAAGCGCTCGGCTACGGGGCGTTGTGGTCCTCGGGGCGCTTCGACCCCGGCCTCTCACCCCACTTCGAGAAGCTGCTGGCCGCGACCGACCACGTACCGGTCGCCAGCGGCATCGTCAGCATCTGGGCGGGCGCGCCCGAAGAGATCGGCCCCGCCGTGGCCGCGCTGGAGGACCGCTTTCCGGGCCGCTTCCTCCTCGGTGTCGGCACCAGCCACAGCATCGCCGTCGCCGACTACACGCGGCCGTATTCGAAGATGGTGGCCTACCTCGATGCCCTCGACACCCTGGCCACGCCGGTGCCGCCGGGGCGTCGTGTCCTGGCCGCCCTCGGCCCCCGCATGCTCGAGCTCGCCGCGGCCCGGTCCGCCGGGGCCCATCCCTACTTCGTCCCTGTCGCGCACACGGCGCGCGCCCGGGACATCCTCGGTCGGGGCCCGTTGCTGGCGCCCGAGGTCGCCGTCGTCCTCGAGACAGACCCGGACCGGGCGAGGGAGGTGGCCCGGGCTTACGCCCACACCTACCTCAACCTGCCCAACTACACGGAGAACCTGCGCGCCCTCGGCTTCGGCGACGACGACATCGGCGGAGGCGGGAGCGACCGCCTAATCGACGCGGTGATCCCCTGGGGCGACGCCGAGACCATTGCCGCAGCAGTCGCCGCCCACCACGAGGCCGGGGCCGACCACGTCTGCGTGCAGGTCGTCGCCGACCGCGAGGTGGCCTTCCCGCTCGACGGGTACCGCGAGCTCGCGACGACGCTCATCGCCGGCTGACCCGACTTCAGGCGGGCAGTGGCACCGACCCCGCCCCTTGGCGCGTCGCCACGTTGATCCGGTTGAAGAAATTGATCAGGCCGATCGCCACGAGCAACGACGCCAGCGCCACCTCGTCGGAATGCCGGGCGGCCTCGTCCCAGACCTCGTCGGGCACCGGGTCCGGGCGGTCGCTGAGACGGGTCACCGACTCGGCCAGTGCCGGTGCGGCGCGCTCGGCGTCGCTGAAGTGGGCGGTATCGCGCCACGCGGCCACGGCGTGCAGTCGCTCCTCCGTCTCACCGCCGCGCCTGGCGCCTCTTGTGTGCATGTCGACACAGACGCTGCACCCGTTGATCTGGCTGGCTCGCAGCAGGACCAACTCGGTCACTCGCTGGGGAGGTCGCCCTTGGCGGTGGATGCCGACAAGGCGAGCGCGGCCTCGAGCGCGCCCGGGAGCAACAGGGCGGGGTTCGTCATGTGGGCTGTCATCAGGTTCTCCTTGGTGGTTGATGTGTCGCTGCAATGGAGGACACATCAACGCACCGGAATGTGACATCGCCCTGTTCGGCTAGGTCTCCCCCGGTCCCCGGGCGAGTTCCGCGGCCAGGGCCCGGAAGGCCCGGCCGCGGTGGGACACGGCGTCCTTCTCCTCGGGCTGCATCTCGGCGAAGGTCCGCCCGTCAGCGCCATCGGGCACGAACACGGGGTCGTAGCCGAAGCCGTTGGTCCCCCGGCTCTCCGTGGCGATGGTCCCGGGCAGCACGCCCTCGGCCCACACCTCCGACCCGTCCTGGAACGCCACGAGCGCCACCGTCTTGAACCGGGCGCGTCGCTCACCACCGGCGTCCTCGAGCGTCCCCAGCTCGCGCAGCAGCTTTGCGACGTTGTCGGCGTAGGTGGCGTTCTCGCCGGCGTAGCGGGCCGAGAAGACCCCGGGCGCTCCCCCCAGGGCGTCGACCTCCAGCCCCGTGTCGTCGGCCACCGCCGCCGTCCCCGTCGCCGCCGCGAGCGCCCGCGCCTTCAGGCGGGCGTTGCCGACGAGCGTGTCCGCGTCCTCCACGACGTCGGGGACGCCCTCGGGACGCGGCAGCAACTCGACGGGGAGGGAGGCCGACAGGACCGCCACGATCTCCTTGACCTTGTCCGGGTTGGCCGACGCCAGCACGAGCCGCAACGCCCCGGGACCTTGCGGCCCGCTCACCGCCGCGGTGGCGCCTCGGCCAGCACGGCCGCCTGCAGGCCGGTCAGCTCCTTGATGCCACCTTCGGCCAGACCCAGCAGCGTGTCCAGCTCCCCGCGGCTGAAAGCCATGCCCTCGGCCGTCCCCTGCACCTCCACGAAACGCCCGGCGCCCGTCATGACGACGTTCATGTCGACTTCGGCCCGGGAGTCCTCGACGTAGGGCAGGTCGAGCATCGGCACACCGTCGATGATGCCCACCGATACCGCGGCCACCGAATCGGTGAGCGGGTTCGTGCGGATCGTCCCGGCCTGCACCAAGCGGGTGCAGGCATCGTGCAGCGCCACGTACGCGCCACAGATGGATGCGGTACGGGTGCCGCCGTCGGCCTGCAGCGCGTCGCAGTCGACGGTGATCTGCACCTCGCCCAGCGCCACCAGATCACACACAGCACGCAGCGACCGCGCGATCAGTCTCTGGATCTCCTGGGTCCGTCCGGATTGCTTGCCCTTGGCGGCCTCCCGGGAGGCCCGCTCGGGGGTCGAGCCCGGGAGCATGGAGTACTCCGCCGTGACCCAACCCTTGCCAGTGCCCCGCATCCAGGGCGGCACCCGCTCCTCCACCGACGCCGTGCAGAGCACCTTCGTCTGTCCGAACGTCACGAGCACAGAACCCGGCGCCATGACGGTGTAGTCACGGTCGAAGCGCACCGGGCGCAGTTGATCGACTGCGCGCCCGTCCTGGCGTGCCGTACGCGGATCCCCACTCACGTCCTGTCCTTCCACTGCGCTCCTCTCCCCTGCCGCTCGGCCCGGTCTCCCCTGCCCACCGTAGGCCACTCAGTTGCCGTGGGCGAAGGCCTCCGGATACGAGTAGGTCGAGATCTCCAGCGCCGCGTCGACGTCGCGGTAGGTCTTGAGCTCAATCACATTGCCACTGGGATCGGCGATCTTGGCCTTAGTCTGCTCGGTGGGCTGCCCTTCGTTGTCGGTGGAGACCGGGACCAGCCACTCGATGCCGCTGGAGACCAGGCGGGCGACGGTCGCGTCGAACTCATCGCGTCCGAGCGTCACGCCGAAGTGGCGCGAGCTCTCCGTGGTCGCCGAGACCACCTCGTGCGGACGGTCCTGCAGGGTGACCTGCATACCGAAGAACCAGACGTCGGTGAATCCGGCGCGGGCGCGGGCCGCCTGGCAGCCGAGCGTGTGCACGTAGAACTCGCGTGCCTCCTCGACGTCGCGTACGGGGATGGACAGATGGAGGATGGGCTGCACGGCACGAGCCTACGGCTGCCCGTGCCCGGCCGCTCAGGCACGCCCGGCCCCGAGGAGGACGCAGTCGGCCATGGAGAGCGGCGCGGCCCGCTCGCCGGGCCCGGCGGCGAACCCCCGGCACACCGACAGCGAGCTCCCGGTGGCCGGAGACGTCACGGCCCCTCCGGGTTGCAGCTTCCACACCCAGGCGCCGCGTACGAAGTCCGGTGCGACACCGAGCGCCATGGTGAAGAACCCCGAGGCGTAGACCGGGTCCCGGCTGGCGCCTGTGACCACCACCTCGTCAACCTGCCAGGCGGCCAGGGCGCGCCGCACGGTCGCCAGCTGGGACGCGGTCCCCGTGGGCAGGGGCGTCCCGTACAGGGTCAGGTTGCTCAGGATGCGCCTGGCCGACCCCGGCGGGCCCGACCCGATCGGGCCTCCCAGGGCGTCGGGCGTCTTGAGCGCGGCGCCGGCCAGGCGGAAACGCATGCCTTCGCTGGCCTGCCACAACATCGGCTGTGCCGATCCCGAGACGGCAAAGGGGATGGTGAGCAGGACCGGGCTCGGCGGGAACGCCGGGGCCGCCTCGCGCAGGTACGCGGGCGTGCGGACCGGCACCACGCGGAGCGGGGCGTCGAACGTCATGAATACGGGTACCAGAGCCACCACGGCGACCGCGCCCGTGGCGAAGGCGGTCAGAAGGGATCGGTGACCCGTCAGCCACGACGCCGGACGTCTGCGCGCACCGTGCAACGCATCGAGGCCGACGGCGATCAGAAACGCCAGGAACAGCGTGAGAAGCGGCACGAACTGATCCGGGAGGATCTCCTTGAGGACCGGCAGCGTCGAGAATTCCAACCAGGGCAGCCAGGGGTGTCCGAGCCACGTGGGACCGCTGAGCAGGTAGGCCCCCAACGCGAGCCAGAAGGTCGCGGCCGCCAGGAGGAGAAGCAGCCAGGTGAGCGGGCGGCGGCGGCCGGTGACCAGAGCACCCACGGAGGCGAGAGCCACGCCCCAGCCGACGTAGTCGGGCGGCGGCCCGTTCCGGCCCAGGTACCCGCCGAAGCGCTGGTACTCGTTGGCGACCGCTCCGTACGCTCCCGGGGCGAGCAGGCCGGAGAAGGGGACCCCGGCAATCGGTGCCAGCGCGAACAACACGCCGGACACCGACTGGGGCCCGGACAACCCGTACCACGCCGGATACACCAGCAGCGCCACGGTCACCCCGCCGCCGAGTGCCAGCGACGGGAGAGCGTGACCGGCGCGCGGGCGGAGCTGACGCCAGCCGACCACCATGACCGCCAGAAGCCCGACAGCGCCAAGAATCAGGCACATCACAAGGATTTCGGGCGAAATGAAGAACTGTGCGACCGACAGCGCAGCCAGGACGAGACCGTCCCGTAGGACCGAGTGCTCCTGGCGGATCACGATCTCGTGCAGCGTGGTGAACAGGAAGGGCGGGATCACCAGGACCGTCACCGACACGTGGCCGAAGGCAATCGACGTGACGATGGCAGACGAGTAGCCGTACACCAGCGCCGCCGGGATGGCGCCCGCCTTCCAATGGACGAGGGGGCGGATTGCCGCAAAGCAAGCCCACACGCTCAGAGCCGGCGCGAGCGTCAGCGCCACGTTGGTGGCGCTGACGGGTCCGAAGAGCCACGTGACAGGAGCCAGGACGACGCCGACCAGCGGCCCCGAGGTGTTCGAGAGCAGGTTGGCGCCGTGCGGGACGTTCACGGCACCCGAGAAGAACACATTGTGCAAGTGCGTGATGGCCCACGCCGGCCAGGCCATGAACCACACCTCCTGTGCCGGATCGCCGCACCCGCAGGTCAGCATCGAAGAAGGGTGGCCGGACCAGACGTGCCACCACAGGAGGACGGCGGGAACCGCCAAACAGGCGAGGGCCACGAGGTGGAACCCGACGGTCCGCGCCACCTGCCGGGCTCGCCCGAAACCTTCGTACAGGGCGAGGCGCGACTCGCCTGCCGGTGCACCTGTCCGCACAACGGCGTCGCTCCGGCCGCGTTCCCCGGGGCTGGTGTCGTGCGGCGGGTGCGTCGACACGTCCATCCCACTCGTCACTGCCGATGAGCGTACCGCCGGGCCCCTCTGCAACGAGGTCTGGCCCGGCGCGTTCGTATGATCGGGGACGTGCCCGATCACCGCCAGTGCATCGTGGTGGGCGCGGGACTCCTCGGCCTCTCCGCCGCATGGGCCCTGACCCGGCGGGGTTGGAGCGTGCTCGTCCTGGAGGCGGCAGGGACGCCCGGCCACGAGCGGTCGGGCTCCAAGGGCGACGCCCGGATCTTCCGCCTGGGCTACCCCGAACGACACTACGTGGAGATGGCCGTCCTGGCCCGCCGGCGCTGGCACGATCTCGAGTCCGCGACGGGTCGGCACCTGCTCCATGTCACCGGCCAGGTCACGCTCGGCGACGAGGCGACGCTGCGCGCCATCGCCGGCGCGCTGGTGGCCGCGGGTGCAGCCGTCGAGCAGATCCCGGGCAGCACCGCAGCGCGGCGATTTCCCGGGATCGTCTCGTCGGAGTCGGTGCTCGTCGAAGCCGACTCTGGCGTGCTGGCCGCCGACGAATGCCTCCGTGCGCTTCGCCAGGCCGCTGCCCTCGAAGTCCGTACCGGCTGCCGCGTGACGTCGCTCAGCCAATCCTCGGATTCCGTCACCGTGGGGATCGCCGGTGGAGACGCCCTCGGGGCAGACGTCGTCGTCGACTGCGCCGGCCCGGCCGCCCTCGGGCTCCTCGGTGCCGCCACCGCGCCCCGGGCAGCCCCGTCCCTCCCCCAGGTGGCCTACTTCGCAGCCCGACACGGAGGTGACATCGTTCCACCCGTCTTCATTGAGTGGGGGGACGACATGCTCTACGGCTTGCCGGTACCCGGCGCCGGCCCGCACGCCGGCACCTACAAGGTGTCCCACCACACGCCGGGCCCAGCACTGCCCACCTTCGATCCGGCGGACCCGGCCCCGCTGGCCGGCGACGACCCGGCGCTCCTCGCGCTCGTGGAGGGCGCGGTGGCGCGCCTCCTCCCCTTGCTCGATCCGCAGCCCGTGGCCACGGAGCGCTGCGTCTACGACAACTCCCCCGACTCCGACTTCGTTCTCGACCGGGTCGGGCGGATCGTCGTCGGGTGCGGGACCAGCGGGCACGCGTTCAAGTTCGGCCCGCTGCTCGGTGAGCTGCTGGCCGACCTGGCCGAGGGCACCGACCCGCCGGTCGACCTGGGCCGTTTCAGCCTGCACCGGAACGGGCTACCGGCCGGTGGGCCGCTCCGGGCGACCCGGTAGGTTGCGCACGTGCCCCGCTACGTCGCCCTGCTCCGCAGTGTCAATGTCGCCGGCCACGGTCGCATCGCGATGGACGAACTCAGGGCGTCCTTCGATGCCCTGGGCTACACCGGTGTCACCACCTACATTCAGACCGGCAACGTGCTCTTCACGGCGGCGTCCAAGAGCGAGTCGGCACTCGCCGCCGCCATTGAGCAACGCCTCGCCGAGGATTTCGGGGACTCGCCCGCCGTGCTCCTGCGCAGCGTGGCAGACCTCCGGCGCGTCGGCGCTTCGAGCCCCTACGCCAAGACCGGAGCCGACAAGGCGCGCCACCACGTCACGTTCTTGGCCACCGTCCCGTCGAAGGCCGCACTGGACGCGCTGGACCTCCCGCCGAGCGGCCGCGACGAGCTCGTCGTCGACGGCAAGGAGGTCTACGTCCACACGCCGGACGGTTACGCCGACACCAAGTACACGGGCACCTTCTTGGAGCGCCGGCTCGGCGTGGTCAGCACCACGAGGAACTGGAACACGGTGTCCAAACTGTGCGAGCTGGCGGACCGCTGAATCGGCGCGACACAAGAGCACGAGGACCGGCGCCCCATTGCCGAACTACATGGCGTAAATGCTGCGGATCACCTCGGAGATGGTCGTGGTGTCGTGGACGACCAGATTGAGGGCTTCGTCGCGCAGTGAGCGCATGCCCTGCTTCTGTGCCTGCCGGCGCAGCTCCTCCTGGGTGGCCCAGCCCACTATGAGGCGCTTGATCTCCGGCGTCATCTGGAGCAGCTCGTACACGCCGATGCGATCGAGGTAGCCGGTGTGCCCGCAGTAGTTGCACCCTGCGCCGATGACGAAGTCCGTCTTGGGCGGGCCGCCGCTCTCCTCGTAGAAGGCGAGCTCCTCCTTTGTCGGCGTGTAGGAGGTCTTGCACGACGGGCAGATGCGCCGCACCAGCCGTTGACCGACGATCGCAATGACGGACGAGGCGATCAGGAAGGACTCGATCCCCATGTCGAGAAAACGGTGCAGGGCCGACACCGAGTCGTTCCCGTGGAGCGAGGAGAGGACGAAGTGACCGGTGAGAGCGGACTGCACGGCGATGCGGGCGGTCTCGACGTCACGGATCTCGCCGACCAGGATCACGTCTGGATCCTGGCGCAGGATCGACTTCAACCCCGTCGCGAAGGTCATGCCCGCCTGCTCGTTGGTCTGGATCTGGTTGATCTTGGGGAAGGTGAACTCGACCGGATCCTCAATCGTCATGACGTTACGTGAGCGGTCGCTGACCTCCGAGAGGGTCGCGTAGAGAGTCGTCGTCTTCCCGCTTCCCGTCGGGCCGGCGCACAGCACCATGCCGAAGGGCGCCCGCACGAGCTTGGAGTACGTCTCGTGGGTGTCGTCCGGCATGCCGAGGTCGTTGAGACGGAGCACGGAGCGGTTCTTGTCCAGAATTCGCATGACGCACTTCTCGCCCCAGATGGTCGCCACCGTTGCCACGCGGACGTCGGTGTCCTTCCCGTCGATGGTGGTCGTGAACTGACCGTCCTGCGAGCGGCGCTTCTCGACGATGTTGATTTCCGCCATGATCTTGATGCGGCTGATCAGCCCGACGCCCATGTTGCTCGGGAGCTCCAGGACGTCCTTGAGCGCACCGTCGATCCGGAAGCGGACGTAGATCACGTCCTGCGACGGCTCGATGTGCACGTCGGACGCCCTGTCACGCACGGCCTGCGTCAAGATATTGTCGACCACCTGGACGACAGGTGCGTTGTCGCTGACAAGCGTCGGGCCCTGCGGCTCGGCGGCGGGGCGCTTGCGTGTGCCCTCCACCGATTCGAAGGCCTTGACCAGCTTGCCCACGCTGTCGATGGCCTGGTAGCTGCGGTCGATGGCCCACCTGATGTCGGTCATCGGTGCGATCGACAGTCTGACCGAGTGCCCACTGATGTCAGCCAACAGGAACCGGAGATCGTCGCTCGGCTGGGCCACCGCCACGTGGAGCCCGTCGTCGTCGACATGGAGCGGGATGGCGAGATTCTCCCGGGCGACGTCCGCTGGCACGAGCGCCAGCGCGGACGGTTCGGGTGTGTCGACCCGCAGGTCGGTGACCGGCATGCCGAAGAAATCCGCCAGCGCTTCGGCCAGCCCGCGCTCGTCCAGGGCGCCGATGTCGACGAGGACCTCGCCCAGGCGTTTGCCCGAACCGGCCTGTGCCTTGAGCGCGGCGGCCACCTGTGTCTCTGTCACGATGCCGCGGGACACGAGCACGTGGCCCAGGCGTCCCTTGGTCGGCGTCGTGTCCACGGGGGGCGCAGCGAAGGGTGCCGGCTCGGCGAGAGCATCGACCCCCGAGAACGGGCCTAACTCAGCACTGTCCTCACGCTCGAGCGTGAGGGTGTCGCCGACCGGCTCCGGTGGGGTGTCCTTGCGTCGTAGTTTCATGGTGGTCGCGCCGCGGTCGATTCAGCGGCTGGTGTCGCTGGCTCCGCCCGCTCTCCTTGTGTTTCCATTGTCGGCGGGATTCGCCCCACACTTGAGCGCTGCGCGGGGGGTCCCCGGGTGGATCAGGAGTTGTGCGAACTCCAGGTCACAGGGGCCACCGCGTGCGAGGGGAGCGCCTCGAAGGCACCCAGGGGCTTGCCGATGCCATCGGTCTTCGGGAAGGACTTCACTTCCGGGATCTCCTCACGCTGGAAGGTCACGACCTTGCCGCTGTGCTCTGCGGAGCTCTCGTCATGTCGAGCGATCATGGTGGTGTTCGCGGGGATCGAGGCACAGCACGTGTCGCCGGTCCGCCCCACGCTCCTTTTGCTGCAGTGGTCGGCACAAAGGCCGGCGCGCTTGAGCGCGGCAGCCATGGGAGCCGGAGGATCCGAGGAGCGGGACCCGGTGCACCCCTTTAGAAGTAGATGATCTCCTTCGCCCGCTCGGTGACCTCGTCGAGATCGTCGGTCCAGGCGCCGGTGGAGAGATACTTCCAGCCGCCGTCGGCGGAGACCACCACGATGGACCCGGCCTCACCTTTGGGCAGCGAGTTCGCGCACTTGACGGCGCCGGCCAGGGCCGCCCCCGTCGAGATACCGGCGAAGATCCCCACGTCGGTCAGGCGGCGCGTCCACTCGATCGATTCCCGCGGCCGCACCACGGTCTTGCGGTCCAACAGCTCGGCGCCACCGAGGTTCTCGAAGATCGGAGGGATGTACCCGTCGTCGAGGTTGCGGAGTCCGTCCACCATCTCCCCTGCCGGCGGCTCGACGGCCCAGATCTGCACGGCCTCCCCGAGCTTCTCGCGCAGGAATCGCCCCACACCGAGCAGGGTCCCCGACGTTCCGAGCCCTGCCACGAAGTGCGTGATGCCGGGGCAATCACGCAGGATCTCCGGTCCCGTGCCCTCGTAGTGCGCCTTGGGGTTGGCCGGGTTGCCGTACTGGTAGAGGAAGACCCATTCCGGGTGCTCCTCGGCCAGGACCCGGGCCATGCGGACGGCGCCGTTCGACCCCTCGCTGCCCGGCGACTCCATGATTTCCGCCCCCCACACCTCCAGGAGCTGGCGACGCTCGACCGACACGTTGGTCGGCATGACCACCTTGAGGGTGTAGCCCTTGACCTTGCACACCATGGCGAGGCCGATGCCCGTGTTGCCCGAGGTCGGCTCCAGCAGGACCTGGTCGGGCTTGCCGGGCACGAGCACGCCGGCCCGCTCGGCCTCCTCGATGAGCGAGAGGGCGACCCGGTCCTTCACCGATCCGCCCGGATTCTGCCCCTCGAGCTTGATGAAGATGCTGGCGTCGGGGTTGGGGCTGAGAGCGCTGATGTCGATCATCGGGGTGTTGCCGATGAGGTCGAGCACCGTGGGGTACAACGTCATGGTGGCGAGCTCCCGAGGCCCTCAGCCCCCGGCCACGGCCGGCAGGATGGAAACTTCGGACCCGTCCGCGACGGGGGTGTCCAGGCCTTTGAGGTACCGCACGTCATCGTCGTCGACATAGATGTTCACGAACTTGTGCAGGGTGCCCTCGTCAGTGAGGACCTGGCCCGACATGCCGGGGTACTCGGCGACGAGCTTGGAGAGGACCTCCCCGATGGTGGCCCCGTCCACGCTGACGACGGAGGATCCCCCCGCCTGGTTGCGCAACACGGTCGGTAGGCGGACTTCGACGGCCACAGGGCCTCCTCGCTCAGTTCGGACGACGGACCGGCCGGCCCCGAAGGCCGGCTGGTTGATTGTTGACTGATTCGGTAACGATTCTACAAGGAGCCAGGCCAGGCCCCTACCCCGGCCCATCCGAGCCGAGAATCTCGAGCCCTGGCACCTCGACCGGCTCTTCGGTGATGGCGCCCTCCCGGATCTCGTAACTGCGCACGACGGGCTGGGTGTCGCGCAGCGAGACGAGGACGTAGTGCCAGCCAGGATCGGTCGCCTGGGCCACGTCGGTCGGCGACGGATAGGCGTCGGTATGGGTGTGCGAATGGAACACGCCCATGATGTCCCCGCCGACCTCTCTCGCCGCCCGGTCGACCCGCAGCATCTCCTTGGGGGCGATCTCGTAGACCATGGCCGACGCCGCTGCGTTGGCGGTGACGAAGAGGTGGGTCGCCTCCTCCCCCCCGTAGGACCCGACCAGGAGGCCGCACGCCTCGTCGGGCAGACCGGCCAGGCAATGGGCGACCATCTCCATGTAGATGGCCCGGGTCAGGCGAAGCACCTGTGAAGGGTACCCTCGTACCCCTCATGGCCAGGGCGAAGAAGCAGATCGCCAAGCGGGCGGCTGCCCGCGAGGACCGCAGTGGCGACCGCACGGTCGCCACGAACCGGCGCGCCCGGCGCGAGTACGAATTCCTCGAGACCTTCGAGGCCGGCATCGTCCTCCAGGGCTCCGAGGTCAAGTCACTGCGCGAGGGCAAGGCCCAGCTGAGCGAGGCCTACGCCCGAGTGGACGACGGGGAGCTCTGGCTCTTCCAGCTCCACATCCCGCCCTGGCAGTACGCCACCGGATTCGGCGCCCACGACCCGGACCGGAAGCGGAAGCTGCTGGTCCACCGGTCCCAGATCGACGAGCTGATGGGCAAGACCCAGCAGCAATCCCTGACCCTCATTCCGGCCAAGCTGTACTTCCGCGACGGCAAAGCGAAGGTGGAGCTGGCCCTGGCCAAAGGGCGCCGCCTCTACGACAAGCGCAATGTCATCATGGCCCGCGACGCCGAGCGAGAGGCCGCCCGGGCATCCAAGGAGATGAGCAGGTGGAGCGGCGAGTAGCGCCGGGCGGGACAAGCGTCGACCGGAGGGCGTCTGACCCCGTAGAATAGGTGACCTGATCACACTGATCAGTGGAGTCCCAGACATGGGGGTGATTGGTTTCGACTTCGGTCGTCAAGGTAGGAGAAGCGAGCCGTGGTCTCCGGAACCACGTTAAAGAGCCGGAACCAAAAACAAACGCCGAGCCTCAGCTCGCGATCGCTGCTTAAGTAGCGACGTCCAGCCGGTCCCCGCCCTACGGATCGGATCTTGGGCGTCATTCAGTAGGGCTTACTCAGTGCCTCACATCAACTGATCACTGAGGAAATTTTCGTTGATTACGGGGTGGCACTGCCCGCCGGCAGAAGTGTCACCCCCGACAACCTGATGCCGGCTGCGCTCGGAGAAGGCCTGCTGCGGCTCCGGAGGACGCGGGTTCGAATCCCGCCACCTCCACCAGGAATACAGGCCGCTGACCAGGGAGTTGTCTCTGATCAGCGGCCCGTTTCGCGTCACGTGACACGAATGTGACACAAGAAATCATCGATCTCCTTGAGAGGGTCGGTCGCAGACCAGTACGTGGCTCCGAAATTCGGCTCCCTTCCTCTCCGACCAGGTTGGTCAAGGGGAAGCCGAAGGCTTAGCGAGGACACGGAGCGCAGCGAAGTCCCGCAGCGACCCTTGACAAACCGAACCGGTCCTCGAAATCACAATGCAGAAGGCCGGCCCCTGGCCGGCCTACATGCGACTCTTTGGGCTACCGCTGCCGAAAGCGGACCCTGACCCCCTGCCCCCGTACGAATCCTCTTTGAGTCAAGGCCCCAATTTCAGGGCGGTTTGGGCGCGACGAATGGACCCGTCACGAGACGGCGCGGATGCATAGGCTTCGGAGTGGTCCGGGAGTGACTTCGCCGAAGAGCCGGCCTTCAGGATGTAGAGCCGACCACGCAGGCAACGAGTCGTTTCCTACTGTCCTCCCGGGCCCCTTTCGGCGTCGATGACCAGCTGGCGATAGACGGCGTTGGAGACGTGGCGCTTGAGGGAGCGCAGGGCTTCTCGTTTGGTCTTGCCCTCGACGACCTTGCGATCGAAGTAGGCCCGACCGGCAGAGTGGGGCTGGCGGATCTGGCATATGGCCACCATGTGGATTGCGTTGTTGAGCCGACGATGACCGCGCAGCGAGAGCCGGTGGAACACCCGACCGCCCGAGGAGTGCTCGATCGGAGCGATGCCCGCATAGGCGGCGAAGCTGTCCCGGTTGGCGAAGCGATCAACGTCGCCGGTGTAACCGATCAGCGAGCAGGCCAGGACCGGGCCCACACCGAACAGATCAGTGAGCGTGGTCTTCGATGCTCGCACGGCAGTGCGGATCCGGCGGTGTGACTCTTTGATCTGCTCGTCGAGGCGGGCCACGTCATCGACGAGTTCGAGGGCGAGCTGGTGGCGCATGTGCTCGATGGGTGTGGCCGGCTCGAAGGAGTCGAGGAGCGCATTGGCGTCAGAAACGTAGAGTTCCTTGGCAATTCCGCCCGGTGAGAGCTCGGCCAGGGCGTTGTGCAGGCGGCAGACGAGTTTGGCCCGCAATCGGCCCAGGTCGTGGTTGCGCTTGGCCAACAGCCGCATGATCTCGGTGTGATCGGCCCGCTCGACCGTGTGAAGACCACTTGAGCGCAAGGCGGCGATGGCAACCGAGAAGGCATCGTTGGGATCGTTCTTCTCCGAACGCCCTGTGCCGAGCACCCTGATCCTCGAGGCCAATGTCGGTGGGACGTCGAGCACCACTTCGCCGGCATCGACGAGCTGTTTGGGCCAGCAGATAACCGAGACCACCGGCGGACTCGATGGCCCAGGTGCGCTCGGCGAAGGGCTCGGCCCATGCCAGCAACTTGGGCGTTTGCTGGCATGTCGCTCGGACCGTGACCTTGGCCATCTCGCGTTCGTCACCACCGATAGCCACCGCTGTGTGGCTCGCTTTGTGGGGGTCGACCCCGATGATCACCGACATGAGCACCTCCTCTTAGGTTGATGGGCAACCGCGAGGGCACTCCTGATTTGGATCTGGTGCACACACTCCTCTTTTGAGCCACTCGCGGCGAGATCCAGACGAGTGGCATCTCGTTAGAAAGCCAGCCGGATGGACCGGCGGCAGGCACTTAAGAGAGCCAGCCCGTCGGGACCTCTAAACGCTACGGATCAGCCGCAGGGTCTGCTCAAAGTCTCAATCAGGCACCATGGGGCTACCCAGTCGCACATCTTTCGATGCGCGTTATGACACCCAGTGGTGTGGACATCAATCGGTAGCGCCAAGCCTTGACGAACTGACTGGAAGTATCTAGGGTCCCTAGTTAACCTAGATAATCGGAGTGAAGGATGATCGAGTTCCAGCTCGACCGGCGCTCGGGCGTCGCGCCATACCAACAAGTCGTGCAGCAGGTCCGTCACGCTCTGCGAATCGGGCTCCTCGATGTCGATGAGCAGCTTCCGACGGTCAAGGAGGTGGTGGCGAGTATCGCCATCAATCCGAACACGGTGCTGAAGGCCTACAAGGAACTGGAGCACCAGGGCCTCGTCGTCGCTCGACCCGGTGTCGGCACCTTCGTGACAAAGACACTTCGAGACGACTCCATCGTGACCCATGGACCACTGCGTCAGAGCTTGCAACGGTGGCTGACGAAGGCGCGGCGGGCGGGGCTCGACGAGCAGAGCATCGAGGCGATCTTTCGCGACGTCGTTCGTTCCTCCTCCGCCGAAGACGTAGCGTGACCGCCGTCTTGGAGGCGAACGGCCTCGGGAAGCGCTACGGCCACAAGTGGGCGCTGTCTGATTGCACGCTGGCCATTCCCGCCGGCAAGGTCGTCGGCCTCGTCGGGCCCAATGGCGCCGGCAAGAGCACGCTGCTTCAGTTGTCCGTCGGACTTCTCGGACCGAGTGCCGGGTCGATTTCGGTCCTCGGTCACCGTCCGGGGACAACGTCCGAGCAGCTCGCCCGCGTTGGCTTCGTCGCCCAGGACACACCGACTTATGCCGGGTTCTCGATCGCCGACCACCTTCGACTCGGGCGGTGGACCAACCCGGGTTGGGACGCAATGCTCGCCGAAGAGCGAATCGAACGACTTGGACTCGACAAGCGACAGAAGGCCGGAAGGCTCTCGGGCGGCCAGCGGGCGCAGCTCGCTCTGACCCTCGCCGTCGCCAAACGCCCTGAGCTGCTGATCCTCGACGAGCCGGTCGCCAGCCTCGACCCGCTGGCGCGCCGCGAGTTCCTCCAGGGCCTGATGGAGGTCGTGGTCGAGCGCGGTACAAGCGTGATTCTCTCTTCGCACCTTGTCGCCGACCTGGAGCGCTTCTGTGACCACCTCGTGGTGCTAGTCGATTCGCACGTACAGGTCGCCGGCGACATCGACGAACTCCTCGCGTCGCACCACCAACTGAGCGGACCGCGACGCGCGCGTGACTCATTGCCGGGCGATCAACAGGTGATTGGCGAGAGCCACACCGACAAACAGAGCACACTCGTCGTGCGTACCGACCATGCCATCCTCGACCCTGCATGGCAGGTTCAGAGCCTCGACCTCGAGGACCTCGTCCTGGCTTACATGACCCGAGCGGTCGAACAAGATCGCCCACCGAAGCTGGCACTCCACTCGTGATCCGGCTGGCACTCCGTCAATTCCGCACCGAATCGATCGTTACCTTTGCGGTGCTGATCGCACTCGCGATCGTGCTTGTCTTTACCGGCGGCCATCTCGTGTCTGTGAGCAACGCGTTCAAGAGCTCGTGCAAGGTCTCCCATAACTGCGCAACCGCGTTGAACCCGGTCGTCGGTCTCGATGGGCCGCTGGTCCATGGACTGGAGTTGATCGGCATAGCTGCACCGGCGCTCATCGGCCTCTTCTTCGGCGCACCACTCATCGCCCGTGAGATCGAGGTCGGCACGTTTCGTCTGGCCTGGACCCAGAGCGTCACTCGTGGACGCTGGCTCGCCGTGAAGTTCGGGGTGGTCGGACTTGCCGCCATGGTCTTCGGTGGTTTGCTCACCTGGATGGCAAATTGGTGGGCAAGTCCGATCGACGCCGCCAATCAAGTCCGTTTCAGTCCGACGCAATTCGGCTACCACGGTGTTGCTCCCATCGGGTACGCCGCGTTCGCATTCGCACTGGGTGCGACGGCAGGCGTTCTGCTGCGCCGGACGATACCTGCGATGGCGGTGACGCTCGCTGGATTCGCGGCTGCCCGCTTCGCGGTTGCAGAGTGGGTTCGTCCCCACTTCGCGTCGCCCGCCCACGAGTCCCTTCCATTTCCGCCTGCTTCTGCCCTTGGGAGCGGACTTGCCTTCCCCGGAGGACCGACAGACGTCACCATCCGGGTTGCGTCGGCGAGCGTGCCGAACGGCTGGGTGTATTCGACTGGTGTGGTGAACCGGTCGGGCAGCGTGCCTACAAGTCACGATCTAGCTCACACGTGTCCCGTCTACCTCGGCACACCCGTGACGCAGCCACCTCCTTCAGGCGGGAAGTATTCATCGGGAGGAAATCAGGATCAGGTCCTATCGCAGGCCGATGCGTGCATCCACAAGCTCTCTGCAACCCTGCACACCCTGGTGACCTATCAACCAGGTAGCCGCTTCTGGATGTTCCAGTGGGCCGAAATGGGCATCTTCATCGCTGCTGCGGTGGCACTCTGCGGACTCACCTACTGGTTGCTACGACGGCAGTACTCGTAAGTCTCGCTGACGCGGTATTCACCTTCGGGCCCACAGAGGGTGCCCCCTGACGCGCTCACACTCAATCGTCGTCACCTTGAGGGCTGTCCCATTACGCCGGGTCGGGGCCGCGGACGAACATGAAAGCCGCATCAGGTGTAAACCTGAAATTGTGTCAGGCATTCGGGTCCTCGTCTCCGCTAGTGCGGCCGCAATTGGGCTGAGCCTGGCGGCCTGTAGCAGCGGGGCTACGCCTCAGGCCTCGGGTCACAGGTCCTCCACGACCTTTGCAACCACAAGGAAGACTGCAGCCTGAACCGCCCCGGGAATGGTGACTGCTCTTTCCTTTGAGAGGATGGAGCAGTGTCAGGACACAACCGAAACCCCCGCCCGCCATACCCTCCCGAGTTCCGGGAACGGGCCGTTCGCATGGTGCTTGAACACCAGGGCGAGTACCCGTCGCAGTGCAAGGCGATCCAGTCGATCGCCGAGAAGCTCAAGGTCAATCACGAGAGCCTCCGCATATGGGTCCGCAAAGCCGAGACCGACGCTGGCGCGCGTCCGGGGCTGACCACCGACGAGCGGGCCAAGATGAAAGACCTCGAGCGTGAGGTGCGAGAGCTTCGCCGAGCCAACGAGATCTTGAAGGCGGCTTCGGCTTTCTTCGCGCGGGAGCTCGACCCGCGACCGCCCAAATAGTCGCCTTCATCGACGGCCACCGTCACAGGTTCGGGGTCGAGCCGATCTGCCGGGTGCTCTCAGAGCACGGTTGCAAGATCGCCCCGAACACCTATTGGATGGCCAAGAAGCGGTCACCATCAGCCCGAGCCGTGCGCGACGAGGAGCTGCGCGGTGAGATCCTGCGCGTCTGGAGTGCGAACCTCGAGGTCTATGGGGCCGACAAGATCTGGACCCAGCTCAACCGAGAGGGCATTCGCGTCGCCCGCTGCACCGTCGAGCGCTTGATGCGTGACCTGGGCCTTTCTGGGGCCCGCCGGGGCCGGGCCTACAAGGTGACCACTCGCTTCGACGAACGCCAGCACCGGCCGGCCGACCTGGTCGACCGCCAGTTCCGCGCCGACGAGCCCAACCGTCTCTGGGTGGCCGACCTGACCTACGTCAAGACGCACGCCGGATGGGTCTACGCCGCCTTCATCCTCGACGTGTTCTCGCGCATGGTCGTCGGCTGGCAGATCTCGGAATCCTTGCGATCTGACCTCGCCATCGACGCCCTCGAGATGGCGGTGTGGAACCGGACCCGCGATGGCCAGGTCCTCGACGGCCTGGTCCACCACAGCGACCGCGGGGTCCAGGGCGGATTCAACTGGTCGTCGCAACACCTCGTGATGGTGGAGGTGTTCGATGGTTCGTCGACAGCAAGCAGCAGACCGTGCGATCCGTCCGAGGCTGAGATCCCCCGGGCATCCGAAGTTCCAGCGCGAGGTCGAGACCACATTCTGGGCCGAGATTGCCAAGGGCCTTTTGCCCGAGGAAGCAGCGGGTGTGGCGGGGGTCGCGCAGGCAGTCGGGGCACGGTGGTTCCACAACGCTGGCGGGATGCCGCCATTCGATCTAAAGCACAAACCGTCGGGCCGCTACTTGTCTTTTGCTGAACGCGAGGAAATCGCGCTGCTCAGAGCCCAGGGCAAGGGCGTGCGCCCCATAGCTCGGGCAATCGGCCGTGACCCTGGGACGATCTCTCGCGAGCTGCGACGAAACGCAGCGACGCGCTGCGGAAAGGTCGAGTACAGGGCGTCGGTCGCCCAGTGGAAAGCTGACATGGCTGCACGGCGGCCAAAGACGGCGAAACTGGCCGCCAACCAGCAGCTGCACGCCTACGTCGAGAATCGGCTGTCTGGGCAGATCAGCCGCCCGGACGGCACGCCGATCGCTGGGCCGAAGCCGCCTCGGTTCACCGGCCGGAACAAGCCTCATCGCAAAGACCGGCCGTGGTCGTGGGCCTGGAGTCCGGAGCAGATTGCGAACCGGATCAAGCTCGATTTCCCCCATGATGAGTCCATGCGGATCAGCCACGAGGCGATCTACCAGTCGCTCTACATCGAAGGGCGGGGGGCGCTCAAGCGCGAGCTGGTCTGGTGCCTTCGCACCGGTCGGGCACTGCGCGCGCCGCGGGAGCGTTCACGTCGGAAGACCTGGGCGCATGTCACGCCCGAGACGCTGATCAGCGAGCGGCCCGCCGAAGCTGAGGATCGGGCTGTTCCGGGACACTGGGAGGGCGATCTGCTGATCGGTCTGGAGCGCTCCGCTGTCGGCACCGTCGTCGAGCGGACCAGTCGGTTCACGATGCTGGTGCACCTTCCCCGCGAGACGGGCTACCGGCACAAGGAAACCCCGAAGAACGGGCCTGCGCTCGCTGGCTACGGCGCGAACACGATGAAGAATGCTCTGGCAGGCACAATGTCGAGCTTGCCAGAGCAGCTGGCCCGGTCGCTGACTTGGGATCGCGGCAAGGAGATGTCCGCCCACGCACAGTTCAGAGTCGAGACCGGCATCCCGGTGTTCTTCGCCGACCCGAACAGCCCGTGGCAGCGGGGAACGAACGAGAACACCAACGGGTTGCTGCGCCAATACTTCCCGAAGGGCACCGACTTGTCCCGGTGGTCCGCCGACGAGCTCGAGGCGGTCGCTCACGCACTCAACACCCGACCTCGCAAGACCCTCGGCTGGAAGACACCGGCCGAGGTATTCAACGATCACCTACTATCGCTCCAACAGGCTGGTGTTGCATCGACTGATTGAACCTGGTCAATACACGTCGATCGCCTACACCGAGCGCCTCGACGACATCGGGGCCGCACCGTCGATCGGGACGATCGGCGACAGCTTCGACAACGCCATGGCCGAATCGGTCATGGGCCTCTTCAAGACCGAGCTGCACCGCAACCCGGCCGCCCTCGCTGCCAACGGCGGGCCCTGGAAGGGCCTCGACGACCTCGAGATCGCCACCTGTGCCTGGGTGTCCTGGTTCAACGAGGAGCGGCTCCACGGAGAACTCGACGATCGCACGCCGGCCGAAGTCGAAGCCGAGTACCGTCTCAGATCTCAGCCCGCTGTGGCATGAGGAACCAAACAAACGAGCCTCCGGCAAACCCAGGCCGATTCAGCTTCGTCAACCGGGCAGCGGGCGACCCCGCGTTGAAGTCGGGCTTCACTGCCGAATGTTCGTGGCTCTCCGGTGCGATGTCACGCCTCTCATCGACCCAGGCTCGAAGTTCCTCTGTCCACGGTTCGAGGACGGCCATAACCTCAAGCACCCAATCTGGCCCATCTTCGGGGGTAGCGAGATGCTCGGCTGAGTGTGATCACCTGTTCTTCTTGCCCACGGTGAACACGGCGGCTCCGTTGGCAACAGCGACAACAAGATGAGGCGTCAGGCGTCAGGCGTCAGGGCAAGTCCATCGGGTGGGGAGGGACCAATGCCGGGGTAAGAGCGGTGGTCCACCAATTTTGACCCTCCGGCACGGCGCCCTTCTCTGTCAGCGTGTAAGAACGCAGGGTTGCCGGGTCATTGGTCGACACAAAAGCATTTCGACCATCCGTGGAGAGAGCAAGGCCATATGGCTGGCCTGAAACCTGCGTCAGCGGCGACTCGAGCTGGCTGACAGGCGGAACGGCACCGCTGGTCAGATCACATCCCGGGGGCGTGAGCGAAGATGATTGCGCCGCAGCGTCCGTGCCGATGTGACCTATCCCGAGAAGCGACAAGCAGAGGGCAAGCACCGAGACGAAGGTGGATCTGGCGAGCCAACGCACATTCATGAGTCTGCCTGGCTCGCAAATGAGAGCGGGTCGGGCCTACGAATCTTCCGACAGTCGCCTATGGTGCCGTCCCGGCGTACTGGGTGGGTCGATCCCGGCAGAGCGTCAGTTTGAATCCGGCGTCCAAAGCGACGATTGTGTTTTGGCCCAGGCAGTCATGGTTTCCAAGGACGCCGAGTAGACCCTCCCACCAGTCAGGCACCTCGAGGGCGCGAGTACCACTAACCCAGCGTTCAACTCTCGGTTCCCCCCCACCCACGAGGCAAATCCTGCCGTTGCCCCGTTGTGCCAGACCGTGCCGTACGAGTTCACTAACCAGCCAAGCCCAATGTGTTGTTGGTGGAATGCTTTGTTCTTGTTCCCCGAGAGCTCGGCCCGCGGTTGGGTGGCGAGCAACCACGCCTCGCCCAACGATCCCTGCGGCCCTTCGAGCAGTGATGTGACGAGCCGTGTGAGGTCCACTGCGGTCGTCTTCAGGCCTCCGGCGGGGGCGAATGCCCAATGTTGCCAGGATGGAGTTGGTAGACCCATCCAGTCACGGCCACATACCGAGGTCGTCAATTCGAAGCCGCTGTCCTCCATGCCAAGCGGCTGCAGGATCCGGTCACGTGCTAGATCTTCGTAGTCAGCACCAGACGCGGCGGCCAGCGCGTGGCCGAGAAGGGCATAGCCGAGGTTGGAATAGTGAGGTCGTTCAGTCGGCGTTGAGGGCTTGACTGATTTCAGCAACCTCTCAATCGTCCAGCTTTTGAATGACCCGCCAAGAAACAGTTCCCACGTTCGAGGCATCCTCGGCTGACCGCTTCTGTGAGTCGCAAGATGTTCGAGGGTTACATTTTGCAGATCCTCGAGCGGCAAGTACTTGCTCACCGGATCTTCGAGCGCAACGGTTCCGCGAATGATCAAATCCGCCAGGAGCAGGCCCGTAATACCTTTCGTTACGGAAGCAGCTTCCAGTACCGAGTGCGGCGAAAGACCCTCAGGGGGCCCCATCGCAAGAGAATCTGAATATAACCCTCGGTCGCCCTGGCGAACAGCTCCAATGGCCATAGATCGAAGAAAACCTTTTGACACCTCCAAACCAATGCCACTTTCGACCGCTGAGACGAGCAGACCAGAGCCGCCTCGCACCGTTGGCGGATTCAAGCGCCGAACCATGCGGCGGGTCAGAGGGCCCAGCAAGACAAGGACGAAGTAGAGGGTTACGACGTAGAGGAGCGGCTCAAGGTAAACCGGAGGCGCATAACTCTGACGACTCAGGAGAATGTCCAAGAAGGCCAATGCGATCGCGACAACCAAGATCCGCCGAACCGTCACGGGCATGACGGTAACAAAATGAGCTTCCCCCGCCTTGGCGGACACCGAACGTGAGGCGTCGAGAGGCGTCTCTTGGAAGGATGTCCCTATGCCAGTGCGCTATCCAGACGAGTTCCGCCAGCGGGCGATCGAGCTGGCCCGAACGGGTGACAAGCCGGTAGCCCGCATCGCGGCTGACCTCGGCATCGCCACCTCGTGCCTGCGGCGGTGGATGAAACAAGACGACATCGACAGGGGTCGCAGCGACGGCCTCGACACCGACGAGCGGGCCGAGTTGGTGCGCCTGCGCCGGGAGCTGCGCACGGCCCAGATGGAGAACGAGATCCTCCGGCGGGCGGCCGCCTATTTCGCCAAGGAGACGCTGCCGGGCCCAAAATGATCTACACCTTCATCGCCCGGGCCTGCACGGACCTGCCCGTGTCGGCCTGCTGTCGGGTCATGAGGGTGTCGACCTCGGGCTTTTATGCCTGGCGGGCCAACCCGGTGCGACCGAAGGACCTCGACGACGCGTATCTGAGCGACACCATCGTCGACATCTGGACCATGAGCCGCCGTTCCTATGGGTCCCCCCGGGTCCACGCCGAGCTCAAGCTCGGCCAAGACATCCGCTGCTCGCGCAAACGCGTGGAACGCCTGATGCGCCAGGCCGGAGTGGCCGGCATCCACCGGCGCCGTCGCGGCGGCTGCACGAGGCGTGATCTCGATGCCCAGCCCTCCGACGACCTGGTCCAGCGGGCCTTCGATCCCAAAGAACCGGACCGCCTGTGGGTGATGGACGTCACCGAGCATCCGACCGAGACCGGCAAGGCCTACCTGGCCGTCGTCCTCGACGCCTTCAGCCGCCGAGTGGTGGGCTGGTCGATCGCCGATCACATGCGTTCTGAGCTCGTGGTCGATGCTCTCCAGATGGCCATCTGGCGCCGCCGGCCACCCGCTGGGCAGACCATCGCCCATTCGGATCACGGGTCGACCTACACGTCGTGGGCCTTCGGTCGCCGACTGCGCGGGAACGGCCTGCTCGGCTCCATGGGATCGATCGGTGATTGTTTCGACAACTCGGTGGCCGAGAGCTTCTTCGGCACGCTCCAGCTCGAACTGCTCGACGAGCACCACTGGGAGAGCCGCCAGCAACTCGCCCAGGCCATCTTCGAGTGGATCGAAGCCTGGTACAACCCACGGCGACGACACAGCTACTGCCAGATGCTCAGTCCCGTGGACTACGAAGCCGCCCACGCGGCATGATCAACAACCAACAGCAACTGTCCGCTGGAGCGGGGGAGGCTAAGCTTCGGCCAGGAGTTTCTTCAGCCGCACGTTCTCGGCTTCGAGCTCCTTCAATCGTTTGGCGTCGTTCGCCTTCATGCCCCCGTATTGGGCCAGCCAGCGGTGCCAGGTCGACTCGGCGATCCCGAGATGCCGGCAGACCTCATCGAGTTCTGCGCCGCCGGCCAAGAGCTTGTTGCCCTCGGCCAGCTTGCGGATGATCTGGTCGGGAGTGTGTCTCCGACGTGTGGCCATTGGTGGGTCCTCCTTCGCTCCAGTTTGGAGCATCGGACCCGCACAGCAGCTGGACCATTACCGGGGGCTCACCTCACTCGCCCGACCACCCAGGGCGGCCCGCGCTGCTTCGACGGCGTCAAGAGGATCGGACTTGCCACTGCTGCGACGCTTCTGGCGATTCGGTCGGTCGACCTCTATGACGTCTATGCCCACCCGCTTGAGGTGGCGGGCCAGGCCCGCTCCGTAGGAGCCGGTTCCTTCGACGCCGATCTTGGTGACGCTGCCAAAGTCCTCGAGCCACGACACCAGGGCCTTGTAGCCGGCGGAATCGGTGGAGAAACTCTCGGTGCCGAGCAGCCCACCAAGCGGATCCAACGCGGCAGCAACATGGACGTCGCGGTGCGTATCGACGCCACCGGTAATTCCACGCGCAGCTTCTACGATGGTCATGGTCATCCCTTTCTCTCAAAGTTGGAGGGATGGCACGGCCGTCCCGGATCGGAGCGACGGGCGGTCTGGGTTGTTCTAGCAACCCGGACCAATCACCCCAACTCTGAGACGGGACGTGCCGTTTTCAATGTGCGGCCAGAAGGTCTCGGTCGACGACGTTTTGCAACGTCACGGGACTCCAAGTCAGACCGAACCTGCCAGCACTCCCGAAGCTATTCAGGACCAGCAATCAAGCGGTGGACCCTTAGAGAAGTATCAATGTTCGGGGGGCAGGCGTGGGTCACTGTCATCGAGGAAGAAACCAACCCACGCCGGGAACGAACGGCGTTGTCAAGACTCCCGCACAGCTTGGTAGGTACAGCGGGCCCTCCTTGGGAAGATGGGCGGACAAAGTAACTGAGCTCCCACTGCCGGGGACAGAGACACGCACGGTCCTATACGACTGGTGATAACAAGCTGTGCTCTGACCTTCGAGGGTCGTGGATGCACCGCCCACAACCGCCGAGGCTGATTGACCAGGTTGGAGAACGACGACAGGGACCTGGTCCCCCGTCCAGCCGCCGTTGTAGATGTTCATTCGATCCTTTGCGGTCGAAGAAGCACCAGGACGCAGGGCGACCACCTTCGGATAACCGTTCAAGGTACAACCGGTTCGCCCGGTGTTGCGGAATCTGAGAAGTATCGCCTCTTGGTTTGATGCGGCGCTACCGCCCACCACCGTGACCGAGAGGTTCCGCAGCACACACCGGGGAGCGGATGCCTTATTCGATTGGGGCGATGAGGCAGAGACCGGAGCCGTCTGCGTCACCCAGCCAAGGGGTATTAGCAAGATCCCCAGTGCCAAGGCGGTGAGCCTTCTACCCGGCATCACGTCACCTCCCAGCGGTTTGTGATTGGAATACTGCCATTGGCTACGAGAAGGCGCACCAACCCGCTCCCGACCGTTCGGACCGCCCTGAGCGGAGCAATCAACGGCCTGCTCCCATGGTGCCGCACGGTGTCACCCTCCCGGCGTACGGGGGCACCCTGAGATAGGCGAGTCGGTCAGTCATGTGGGTGGGCTTGAGCGATGGTTCCGGGCCTCACGCCAGACCGTAGCGCTTAGATGTGGACTCCCCGGCCCAGCGCGATCGACTCGCGCCTGCAACGCTCACATTGATACCTGATCGCCCATAAGGATCAGATTCTCGACTTCGTTTAGCTTGGCGGAACTCAATATGCCCACCTTTTCAATCAGATCTTCTTGCGACGAGGTAAAAACCCAAGTGCAGTTGATCTGTCCCGGTCTGGGCAGTGCTACTCGGACGACATGGCCATGGAGTCCGAGGTCAACTTCCACGGCCACACCCGAGATGTCTTCGTTGGCTGGCTCGACAGCGACCACACACCGAAGATCGTCATTGTCGAGTCTGGAGACCACGACCACTGGGCGAAGGTGGTCGAACGCTGCCATCCAAACATCACCCCGATTCACAATCTTGTCGGTCCTGGCAGTCGAGTTCACGCGCCCATGTTAGAGGCGCTTCCGAATCGAGCGGGGTGTAGCCGGACGGGAGCGATCCGCTAGCGCGTAGCGGGGGTCCACCAGTCTGAGGTTTCTCGACGACCGCAGACTGCTCTACGTCGGGATGCCCGACTGGGCGCTGCTCGCCACGATCAAACACCGCTCAAATCCGAAGGCTCCCTTATCGTCGAGGTTGGTCATACAGCCACCGAGATGAAGTGCATCTCGACGGGACCGGAAGGCAAGACAAAAGGGTGATCATTTCGACGCGCCCGGTGGCGACGTCGTGAGGTACATCTCGCCCAAGGGCAAAGAGATGACAAAGGTATGCATCGGCAGCGTTGAGTTCGCTCCGCTAGGCCCAGGTCGTACCAAAGCTACCGCGCTTCATAAGCATTCCTTGCTAGGTGGGGCATGGCCATGGCGCATAAGAATGGAGAACCCGGACCGGAGTAATACTGCGGCCGCGTTCAGGGACTGTATCGATCGCTGTGGGAAAATGGCGGGTTCGGCGTCCGATTCGTCTCACGATTCAGATTGATCCCGGAAGTGGGAGTGTGACCCAAGCCCGGCGTATGGGGATAGCGGCCGCTAGAGAATCGGGGACACCCGATGAGAGGATGCGGAGACGTGTCACTGGATCCATTTACGTTCGCCGAGGTCGTACAGACACAACCAGGACGCAGCGGGTTGCCACTGATCCAGTCGAGTCGCACACTTCGACCGGCACCTCGACTTCGGCGGCCTCGCCACCTTCTATCGAAGAGCGGGCGGCCATGAAGGTTTCGGCCGAAATCTCACCCGTGGCGATCACCGCTCCCCGAGCTGGAGTCAAGTAGTCGATTGAAGCCCGTTTGATCACTGTGTAGGACTTCGCGGCGAGTTCCAACATTCCGGCAACGACGGCTCCCGCTCCGGCTACTTCGGCGAGGGCGTAGAGGATCGGCGCATTCACAGTGCCGTTGTGATTGAGGTGGACCGGCTGTGGATCAAGACGGATGACCGCCCGCCCCTCGCCCGCGTCGAGCGGTTCGATACCCAAGAACTTGATCCAAGCCATCTCCGTGAACTGATCCGTCGAGCGATCCCCAGGACTGCTGACCTCGGATTCAGCCATCTCCTGGTGTCGATTCGTTAGCCGGCATCGACTCAATGATCTTCTTCAGTCGATGCAGGGTGAGAGACATGCGACGCGCCAACTGCTTGCGTCGAAATGTCACCGCGTCCAGAACGTGCATCCACCACGGGGCCCAAAGTGCTTCATAGAACTCGGTCACAGTTGTACCGCTCGTGGTTGGTGTCATCCGGTAGGTCCACGCGGTCGAGTCGTGGCCGCGCCATTCGGTCCTGAACGAGAACTCGGTCCCCGGCTCGGCCGCGACGACTCGACCCTCCCGGGACCAGGTGACGGGACCTCCCCGATTGTGGCCGACAAATCGTGCTCCTGGAGTTGGCCCGGTGGCCCCATCGAGCCATTCCACTCTTCGGCATTCCGGACTCAGCTCACCCATCCGAGTCAGGTCACTTACGACACCGTAAACGTGCTCCGGCGTCGCCGAGATCTCAATCGATTGCTGACCCCGCACGCAATCACCCCGCTTCCGCTACGACAAGAAGTGTATGCCAGACCTGTCCCCAAACGCTCAGATCCTTCGTTGTCAACCCTGCCCCACTTGTGCCGCAGGGTGGCACCCACTCCCGGCGTTCGGGGACAGGGTTAGGCCACTACCCAGTAGGGCCTGACCCAAGTGATGGATTCTGCCTCATCTGGTTCGATCCAGCCTGCGTCACAGTCTCGACAGATGTACGAATCGGCCATCCATGCCTCGCCGTCCCAAACGACAGGGTGGATCTCGTCTTTGCTTCTCGTCTGTGCCTCGTCGCAACCCCAGATCAAGTTCCGAGAACCACATGCTGGGCAGGTCTCCGGCGGACCAGTGACCGTGGCACCATCGGGCAGTGTGATCGGCTTTCCAGCCACGTCGGAGAGCTTCGCCTCCGCTTCGTCCGTTGGGACCACTGGTCGTCCTCTGGCCGCAGATGTTCCGACTTCGTTGGACGGCACCAGCAAATTGTACTGGTCCCAGTCCCGGCAGCGAGGGGCAGTCGGGCGATAATGGCCAAGTGGAGTCGGACGGACTTGCAGGAGCAACGGTCTTCGCCAAGCCGAAGCCATCATGGCTTCGATTCATCTTCTTCTCCGCGGTCGATGGAACGTCCTCAAAATCGCAGGACTGGGGCTCGAAGAAGTCTGAGGTCGTTGTTACCAACGCTGCGGGTAAGGAGCGGAGACTGCGGGTTCTGAGCAGCCGTGAAGAGGCTCAGGCAGTGGCACTCCGACTTCAGGCTGACCTATCCGAGCTTGGCCTGGACCTGTGGTGTACTCGCTACGAGGTCCCGCTTTCCTTCTTTAAGGTCTGACTCGGTCCCGGCGAACGGGGGCGGTCTGTCAGCGACCGGGTCAGATAGCTTCGGAGAGGTGCTGAAGCAGATCGCACAGCGGGTCGCTGACGGGGAGACGGTCACCTTTCGACCGACAGGAAACTCGATGGTGCCGCTGATCCACAGCCGGGACGAAGTAGTCGTTTCTCCCGTGGACCCCACTCGGGTCGAGGTAGGCGACATCGTCCTTACGAAGGTTGCTGGCAACGTCTACATCCATCTAGTCAAGGCAATTGAACCCGCCAAGCGACGTGTTCAGATCGGTAACAACCGGGGCGGAATCAACGGATGGACCGGGTTCGACCGGGTCTACGGCATTGCTGTCTCAGTGGCCGGTACCGAGCGGCCCGGTGCCGGGGCCAAGGTCGTTCAACGAGGCGAGTAGGGCGAAATGGCCACGCACTGTCCCGGCGTTATGGGGCACCCTCAGCTCATCCGCTGCGCATCTTCCGGTCTTGTCCGAGTCGCAGTGATAACTACTTGCCCCTGAAAAAGTCGGCTGGAAATACTCGCGATCCGGCCGCCGATCGATGAAGATGGCCTCGACCCGTAGGACTAGTACGGATCGAGGCCACCGTGTTGAGAACGCTAAACGCGCAACCCACCCTGTGGGAAGCACTCCTTCCCGAGATGTGTCTGGGAATGCCCGCCGAGCTCGAGGCCGTCGACGATCTGCTCGACGATCCTGAGTTCTTCGAGCCGTTCAGAGTCCACTTCCACCAGGTGCTCGGGCGTCCGTCGGTGCCGATCGAGACCTATCTGCGGCTCATGTTCTTGAAGTACCGCTATCGGCTGGGCTTCGAGCCTCTCTGCCGCGAGGTGGCCGATTCCATCTCCTGGCAGCGCTTTTGTCGGATCCCACTCGGGGTGGCGGTTCCGCATCCGACGACGCTGATGAAGATCACGACCCGCTGTGGCTCGGTGGCCGTCGATGGCTTGAACGAAGCGCTGGTGGCCAAGGCCGAGGCGGCCAAGGTGCTCAAGACCAACCGGGTGCGCGCTGACACCACCGTCGTCCCCGCCGACGTCGCCTATCCGACGGACTCGGGACTCTTGGCCAAGGGCGTGGCCAAGATGGCCAAGGCCGTCGTGCGTCTCAAGAAAGCCGGCCTGGCCCCGCGCGTGGGCGCCCATGACCGCACCCTGCTCGTGCGCCGCCACGCCCGCTCCATCGGGGCCAACCTGCGGCGACGCACCAACGAGGCAAAGGACGAGGTCATGGCCATCAACGCCAAGATGGTCCGCATCGCGAACGACGCCGTGCGTGAAGCCCGACGGGTCGCCGTCTGCGCCGAGCGGACGTTGCGCCGCCTCGGAGTTGCGGCCCCACCCAAGCTGGCGAGCGTGGCACACGACCTCGAGGTCACCGCCGATCGGGTGGCCCAGATCGCCCGTCAGACGCGCCAGCGCCTCGGTGGCGTCGTCCCCGATGGCTCCTCCCGTCTCGTCTCGCTCCACGATCCCGATGCTCGTCCGATCCGAAAGGGCCGCCTCGGCAAACCCGTCGAGTTCGGCTACAAGGCCCAGGTGCTCGACAACGAGGACGGAGTGATCCTCGACCACAACGTCGAGATCGGCAATCCGCCCGATGCCCCGATGCTCGCACCCGCGGTCCGACGCACCACCCGACGTGCCGGGCGCGTGCCCGAGGCGGTGACGGCCGACCGTGGCTACGGAGAAGCCGCAGTCGAAGACGAGCTCAAGGAGATGGGCGTGCGCGACGTCGTTCTCCCGACCAAAGGCAAACCGAACGCCGCCCGGCGGATCGTCGAGGACCAAACCAACTTCCAAGACCTCGTCCGGTGGCGGACCGGAAGCGAAGGACGGATCAGCTGCCTCAAACGTGACTTCGGTTGGGGTCGCACGCGCATCGACGGGATCGAAGGGGCCCGCACCTGGTGCGGCCACGGGGTGTTCAACCACAACCTGGTCAAGATCGCCGCACTGATGGGCACCAACCCGTGATCGGGATCAGAGAATCGGTCATCGCCGGTGGTTCGATCCTAAATCCGATCGTCCGATGAAGACGGCCGGGCCTCGTTCCCGCTCAAGTCGGGTTTTTCAGGGGCAAGTAACTAAGGCCGTGTATCTGATGGTGATGCTGCCGCCCGCATCGTCAATCACGCGTCCGATGCCACTGAGCACCTCATTCAGCTTCTCCGGCGGCAGCTGGCTGTGACCTCCGAACGTGGGAACAGTCTCCAGCCATTCTTCGCGCGTGTAGGTGCGCTCCCAGTCGAATTCCCACCGCTCGGGTTCACTGAATGCGCCGGCCTGCCTAATGCCATCGACGGCCTTGTCGGACAGCGGTGCGTAGGACGCCGCGCCGCCGGTGGACGCATTTTGGAAGAACGGAAACTCGGGCAGCACTCGCTGGTAGACGACAGAAATCCCCTCGGCGAACTCAGGTGAATACGACATGACGTTCCAAAACAGGGCAATACGACCACCAGGGCGGAGACTCTCCGCTGCTTTGGATGCGCCCAGAACAGGGTCGACCCAATGCCACGTCTGTCCAGCGATGATCAGGTCGAACGAGCGACCCGCACAATCCCACTCCTCGAACTTCGCGATCTCCACTTCGAGGCCGCTCCGGCGGGCGAACTCGGCCATGCGCTCGTCGGGCTCAACTCCAAGGACCCGGCGTCCAGCCCGCTGGAACGGACGAGCCGATATCCCAGTTCCGATACCCACGTCGAGGACATCGAGCCCCGGGCTCGCAGCGAGAATTGCGTCGACCATCGCCTTCGGATACAACGGCCGCGTCCGCTCGTAGCGCTCTGCTTCGGCCCCGAAGGACTCTGCGATCCCTCTGGCGTGATGAGCCTCACGCGGCACTGGCTGGGATGGCGAACCACTCGACATGAGCGGAATGTTATGGGATCACAATCCTGACCAGGTAGCCCCATGGTGCCGTTCTGCCACGCCCAGGTCCGGCGAACGGGGGCAGTCTGTGGCATCGACTGACGTGGGTTGCACTCCCCGAAATTTGCTCGAAGGGGCCCGGGTACCTTGGGGACGTGAGCGATGACACCTGGGCCAATTCAAGCTTGGCGAACCTCTTCGTTGATGGGGCGTACGCCACGGTCAAGGGATACGTGCGGACCTACGTCATGCACCAACACCTTTTGGAGCATCTGGCCTCGCCGCCCGCCACGGTGCTCGACCTCGGCGGCGGAGCAGGCCACCAGTCGTTTCCACTCGCCCAAGCCGGCTACGAGGTGACGGTGCTCGATCCGTCACCGGCAATGTTGGACAAGGCTCGAGAGCGCCTGGGGCTGCTCTCGACTGAGGCGCAGCGTCGGGTGACTCTCGTGCAGGCCAACGGTGAGGAGGCGGATGAGACGCTGGGCAGTCAGCGCTTTGATGGTGTCTTGTGCCATGGCGTGCTCGGGTACCTGGAGGAGCCAGAGTCCGTGATCGAACAAGTGTGCCGGTGCGCGGCTGCCGGTGGCATCGTCTCGATCATGACGGGAAACGCAAATGCGACGGCGGTACAACCGGCCATGGAACGACGATGGACAGACGCACTTGCAGCGTTCGACCAGCGCACAGGGGTCGGCGTGCTCGGGGTACGCGGTCGAGCGGACACGGTGGAGGAGGTCAGCGGGTTGATCGAGCGCCATGGCGTGGAGCCGGTGTGTTGGTATGGGGTGTGGTTGTTCGTCGACTGGCTCGAGTTCAGCGGAGCTGAGCTAGACCCGACCGATGTAGCTCAGGTTGCAGCGACGGCGGCCGTCGAACTCGAGGCCAGTCGACGAGACCCATACCGTGGGCTCAGTCGCGTCTTTCATCTTCTGGGGCAGAAAGATCCGAGCTGACGTCTCGGAGGCTGGAGCCGTTCGTCTGAAAGCCGTTTCCCCGTTTGCGCCGATCGGGGGCACCCAATTCCGGCGTACGGGAACACCCTGGATCTCATTGAATCATGCCCCGAATCCGTCGGGGTGATTGGAGTGCCACGCCCACGCCGACGAGACGATTTCGTCTAACCCGTACTGCGGACTCCAGTCCAGCAGCCCGCGGGCCCGGCCTCCGTCGGAGTACAGGGCCACGGGATCTCCAGACCTGCGGGAAGCCAGTTCGTAAGGCACTTGATGTCCTATCGCCTTCTCCGCTGACGCCAGAACTTCGAAGACGGACGATCCAACACCGGTACCGAGATTGACAGCCGTCGTGTCACCGCCGTTTTCCAACAGTTCAAGCGCTTTGAGATGGGCTTCGGCCAAATCGATGACGTGCACATAGTCGCGAATAGCCGTGCCGTCGGGGGTGGGATAGTCGGTTCCGAAGATTTGCAACGGACTCCGGCGCCCGAGCGCCGACTTCATGATCAGCGGCACGAGGTTCAAAGTTACGGCCCAGTCCTCCCCGATGGAGCCGTCGAGCCAGGCGCCTGCGGCATTGAAGTACCGCAGACTGACCGAGCGCAGACCCAAGCAGTTGTCGTACCACGACATGATCCGCTCGACGATCGCCTTGCTTTCGCCATAGGGACTCTCCGGTTGAATGGCGCTGTCCTCGCTTACCGGGAGCTGTTCAGGGGTGCCGTAGACCGCACAGCTCGATGAGAAGATGATCTTCAACACACCTAGTTGCGCCAGCGTTTCAAGTAGTGAGGTGAGCCCCCGGTAATGGTCCAGCTGCTGTGCGGGTCCGATGCTCCAAACTGGAGCGAAGGAGGACCCACCAATGGCCACACGTCGGAGACACACTCCCGACCAGATCATCCGCAAGCTGGCCGAGGGCAACAAGCTCTTGGCCGGCGGCGCAGAACTCGATGAGGTCTGCCGGCATCTCGGGATCGCCGAGTCGACTTGGCACCGCTGGCTGGCCCAATACGGGGGCATGAAGGCGAACGACGCCAAACGATTGAAGGAGCTCGAAGCCGAGAACGTGCGGTTGAAGAAGCTCCTGGCCGAAGCCGAGCTCGACAAGGCGATGCTCAAGGAGCTGGCTGAGGGAAACTTCTGACCCCGAACCGTCGTCGGGCTGCAGTGCACACACTGCGCCAGCGGTTCGGGGTCTCCGAACGAAAAGCGTGTGCGGTGGTCGGCCAGCACCGTTCCACTCAGCGTCTGGCCATTCCTGCGCCACCCGATGACGAGGAAGCGCTGCGAGCCTTCCTGCGCGCTTTCTCCAAGGAACGGCCCCGCTGGGGCTGGAGGAGGGCGGCCAAGGCGCTGCGCCGCGAGGGCCGCCACGTCAACAACAAGCGCATCCAGCGTCTTTGGCGCGAAGAAGGCCTACGCGTGCCCTATCGCAAGCGCAAGAAGCCCCTCCGAGGCATCGGGGCTCGCGTGGGCGCCATGAGCCTCATCGCCCCCAACGCCCTGTGGGCGCTCGATTTCCAGTTCGACACCACCGAGGACAACCGCACCATCAAACTGCTCAATGTCATCGACGAGTTCACCCGAGAGTGCCCGGCAATCGTGGTCGAGCGCTCCATCGACGCCGACCGCGTCGTGACCACCTTGGATCGCCTGGTCGTCGAACGCGGTGCCCCGAGCTTCGTGCGCTTCGACAACGGTCCCGAGTTCATTGCCCACGCGGTGGCCGACTGGTGCCGCTTCAACGGTGTCGGCGCCGTCTTCATCGACCCGGGCTCACCCTGGCAGAACGCCTGGATCGAGTCGTTCAACGGGCGGCTGCGCGACGAGTTGCTCAACGCTTGGCGCTTCGACAGCCTGCTCGAGGCCAAGGTGCTCATAGAGGACTGGCGGATCGACTACAACTTGAACCGGCCACACTCGGCCCACGGTGATCTCACGCCCAGCGAGTTCGCCCAGGCCTGGATCGACAGACACCAACCAGTGCCCGCATAAGCACTGGACCATTCATCGGGGCCCGCTCAGTAGGGCTGCGCTTCCAGCGACGTTGTTGTGGAAATACCTGCCAGGTCGTTCCATGGATTCATTGGCTGCCTTGTAGGCGGCGAAATGCATGACGGCATCGACGTCGTAATCCCTGACCACCTGCGCAACCGCCTCCCGGTCGGCGACATCAGCCCGAACAAGTGGAGTGTCACCTAAGGCCGCCGCGTGCCCGAACTCCATGCTGTCTACGACGACGACATCCCGGTCTCGTTCTCGCAGAAGCCTGACCGTGTGAGAGCCGATATAACCGGCGCCACCCGTGACCAAGATGCTCATGCCTGAGTATCGCCCATTTCTGATCAAATCTCGGATGATGCAGACCAGGCGCTGGGGCTCGTCTTGTTTCTGCCAGGTGGCATACCTTTCCGGCGAACGGAGACACTCACCCCATGAGTGCAGCCCTGCACTTCGACAACCACGCCTTTAGAGAGCCGCGGTGTAGCGGACATCGTCTATTCCGTTGGTCTCGGCAGCGACTTTGCGCTCCCCTCTACAGGTCCATCCGAGTCGTTCGTACCAAGCTCGGGTTCGTACGTTGTCTTCAAGAACCCACAGTGAGGCCTGTCCAAAGCCGCTTTGCCTGAGGTGCGAGATTGCCGCCTCGTAGAGCAATGTCCCGATGCCTTGACCCCAGTGAGGGGGATCCACATAGAACCTGGTGATGTGGCCCATCTCGAGATCGTCGGGATCGGCTCCGGCAACGACGACCCCGGCGACGTGGTCTCCCACTTTGGCGAGAAAGCAGCGGACCTTTGGCGCGTGCAGTCCACGCAGCCGCTGCTCCCAGTCCAGCGTCAGGCGGTCGAGTTCCGGACGAGGCGCCTCGGGCGGAAAGATTGATGCATAGGCGAAGAGAGCCGTGTGTAAATGCAGAGCGGCCAACGCCGGGGCGTCATCCACGCTGGCCTGGCAGATCGTCGCCTCCATGGGTCCATTGTGACTGAGCATGAACACGCCCGCTCCCGGCAGCGAGGGGTCGCAAAATGGACATCGCCAGATCCTTTTCCCGATTCGGTCGTCGTGACGGTCCCCCAGGCCATCAACCTCACTCTTGAGTCTGACTCGCGATGGTGCCCCCGTCCGCCGGAATCGCGTGCCAGCGTGCGGTACAACTGCGGTGCAGCGGGAAGTACGACTTGGTTCAGTGTTCAGACTGCTGATCGAGGTATCCGATCAGTGCATTCCGGTACTGATCATCGAGGAGTAGGGCCGCATTCAGATTGGAGGCAACGGTCACTGTGTTCCGACTTGGAACGCTCACCTTCAGGGGGGCAGTGCTGTAGCTGAGCTGTTCTTTCTCCGAGGCACGCAGCACCGCTGACAGAGTGGCTTGGTGCACGAGGAATGTGAAATCCAACTGCCGTGGCAGGCCTTGCGCGTCGGACCAGACCTCGACATGGACATTGGAGACCGTGGAGTTCTCGTATTGAAGTAGTGAGCGCTCCGAAGGAACGGCATTCTGAGCCAACGCATTGACCGGCACGCTCACCCTGTATCCATTTGTCTCGACTCCGTCGATATCGCGTTCGCCTAGCCGAGCCACCGGCCCGCTGGCGTAGCGCAGAAACGTCAAGGAGGGTGAGCCGGGAGCAGTCCCGCTCTGAGCTGGATACGCGAGGCACGGTTTCTTGCCAATAAGAATCCAACTGGCGTCGCACGGGAGGTATACGAGCGAGCCATCTGAGACCGTGGTGGAGGAAGCGAAATGCGGGTCGCCACCAGGAATGATCGTTCTCGTTGTGTCAACGAAGGCATTGGTTCGGGAATCGGCCGCGCCAAGGGTGTTGTACTCGATGTCTATGAAACCCTGTGGTGCTCGATCGACTTCGAGTATGGACGAATGGACCGTCTGTGAGAACATCGCCGCAACACTGGGGCTATTCCTGATGCTCTTGAGCACCATGGCGTCCGAAGTTGCGCTTGATCCGAACCCAAGCGTCAGGACGAGTGCCAGGACCACTACGACGATCGGGACCGCAATCGCCCAGCGCCGATCTTTGGCCCACCCGCCAGATGTGAGGGCACGCTCAATCCTCGGCGGCCACGAACTGCGCCGAGTACGCCTGCGCTGTCGGCGTGGATCATCTCTATTCACGACGGACCCCTCCAGGTCGTTCGAACGCGTCGCCTGCAGCAACTCGATGTCCGCGATGGATGGTGCTTGTGGAGCTGAATTCATCAGTTCGGTCACGAGGTTCCGAATCTGGGCATCCAACAGGTCAGTCATAGGTCGTCAATGCCTCCTTCAGGCGGGATCGCCCACGGGCGAGATGACGCTTCACGGAGCCTTCGCTGATGTCCATAAGCGTCGCGATAGAAGAGGGAGTCAGGTCATCCCAGTAGGTGAGCACAATGACCGCCCGCTGCTGGATGCTGAGCGTGAATACAGCCGTGAGCACTTCGGGACGAAGTTCCGGAGCTTCAAAGAGCTCTGGCCGGGCTGCGAGCGTCTCTCTTGATCTGCGGCGTCTCGAAGCGCGATGGAATTCAGCAGCTTTGTTGTACACGCTGCGGTACAGGTACGAACGCTTCTCGGCAACCGTCATCCATCCTGGCGAGTTGAGGCAACCAAGAAGCGCTTCCGAGACGATGTCCGGGGCATCGCTGGGTCCGACGAGGCCCGTGGCGAACCGGATGAGATCGTCAGAGTGCTTCCGATAGACCTCAGCATCCGCCTCCTCCACACCCATAAGATGCCGCAGAGCGGCTATTGGGTGACAGCGACTCTCCAAATGCTTGTAGCCCTGGGCGACTTGGGTGGCTAAATGCTCCAATTCGCCGGGAAGGAGGCCACTTCTGGCCAATCACCGGCTGCTTAGATCGGCCGGACTCCGGGCCCAGGCAAGACCGGCATCATGATCAGAAGCTCGTTGGAGCGTCTGTAGAACTCCAGCGATGGACGAGTGGCATCGCGGAGAAAGCCAGCCTCGAGTAGATCTGCTTGAAGGTGATCGAAGATCTCAGGGAGCTCAGAAATCTTGTCCTCCCACCCTCGGACCAACTTACGCCCGAAAAGCCCGCCTGGCACTTCTGCGCGATCGAAACCCAAGTCATCAAAATCGTCGTCGTCGAGCCGGACGCAGGCGTAATACGTCGTTGGTTCGCCTGGGTAGAGGAGTCCATACATCCTGGAGCCCCGGAGGGAATCCATCCGTTCTTCGAGCCGCATGAATGCCTCGGCCGCACCCTCTGGTCCACCAGGCGCTCGGACGCGGGCCACTTGAAAGGGCTTTTCGTTTAGGACGTTCGGAGGAGCCATCAGAGAGATCGTAGACATCAAACCCGACGCGCTGCCCCTGCCCCGGAACGCCGGCCCGAGGCGCCTTAGCCGACCGGCTTGATCCCAGCCTTGCTGATCTCGAACCCCTTACCCGATGTGACGGTACAGGTGACTCCGCTGATTGCCGACAGACACCGGAACGGGCCCACTCCCGTAACGGACCCATAGCCAAGCACCGGCGTCCCGACTCCTGCGTTACTGAGGCAATTTGGTCCCGAGCAAATGGTGATGGAGCCGTCCGCTGTCATTGTGACGTGCTCCGGTGGCGTGTCAGTGACGCAGTACGCACTTATATCCGTCGTGGTGTCCGTGACCTGACAGCTGATGTTACCGGTTGGCGACTGGAACTCGCCTCCCGTAGGAGTCTGCATCGCAACGAACGTGGTGGTCGTTGATGGGACCACGGTGGATGAGGTAGTAGTTGGTTGGATCGTCGTCGATGTCTGGATATGGGTCGTGCTCGACGTGGTCGCGCCGGGCTGCGGACTGGAGGAGCAGGCCGCCAACATGACTGCGGCCCCGATGACCCACCCCACACCTCTCGCCAACCGCCTCGTTCTCCACACGGCAACCTCCCAGTTGTGTCACGTCGGCGTCGGTCCAAGGGTAGGTGCAATTGGTGCCAATGCGGAATCCATCCCGGGGGTAGCCACGAACGCCGGGATAGTGACAAAGTTGCGGGATGTCCGATGGGAGCGTCGAGCTGTTGGTTCTCTGTGGCGGCGGGTACCGGCAAGACGGCCACCCTCTGGGAAGTTGGACCTATTCTTCTCGCTCATGGCGTTCCCCGTGTTCTGATCGATACTGACGAACTCGACCGGTTCTGGCCGAGCCCGAGACGACTGAGGGCCTGATAACAATTTCTCGGCGCAATCTACGAGCTGTCTGGGACACCTTCGCGAGTCTTGAGATTCGGCACCTCGTGCTGTGTGGCGTAATGGCATCAACCGCTCAAAGCCGAGATGGATCGAGGATGCCATCCCCGAGCCCTGATCACATTCTTTCGACTATCCGCCGAGCAGCGTACGCGGGCCCAGCGACGGCGCCATCGAGAAGTCGGAAGCGGGTTTGATCAAGAAATGGAGACCTCGGATGAGGTAGCTCGGTACATCGAGAATCACGACAAGCCTGGACTACCTCGCGTGGCTGCGGATCGAAGGGCAGTGCACGAAGTGGCTGCCGAGGTGCTCGATGTCACGGGTTGGCTGATGTGATTCCCTGGACTGCCTCAGGTTCGCCGCGACTGGGACTTACCATCCGGCGAAACGGACGCGTGTGGACTGTCCGGCCATACCCAGTGAGGCGCAGGATACGCTGAGTCGCAGCTACTCCGATGATCCTTGAAGCTAGGTTCGCCTGGTTCCGCGCATCGAGCTCCTGTCCGGGTGCAGGTGGTTTTCCCAATCCGCCCTGCGTGTCGCCCCGATTGAAAGGAGTCACCCGAGTTGACCTCCATCTCCTCTGAAGAGCATGTCCACTGTCGGGTTCGCGTGTAAGCGGGTCAACACCAACTTCATAGTCTGAGGCATCGGGGCCAGTTTCCCGTAAAGCCCAGAGGAGTACTTGCAGATCGGCTATCAGACTTCGATCTCCCGTCGTCTTCGCCCACTTCTCGATCGCCTTACGCCTTTCGCACCCGGATCCCACGCCCGATGCCCACCGGACTGGGAGGTAGGCCGCGCTGTCAATGCGTCCCTGGGGGGTCACGGAAGGGCGTCCTAACACGCAGGCTTGTCGCTCAAGTCATGCGCGGATGGCATCGTGAAGGTCGTCGATGGATAGCTCCGTTGTCTTGTGGCCCCCGCACTGCGTACATTCTCCGGTGTGCCGCCATGAGCGGATCATGCGAGTTCGATCAGGATTGAGATAGACCGTGAACGCCGCGCTCATCGGGTCGATCTCGAGAAACGAATACGGGCGCGAATGAGTCGAAACAGGACTATGTAGGACACGTATTCCTTTTACAACTCGGGAGAAGTGCATCCTGTCGAGTTCAAAGACCCAGATGCTGTGACACGACTCCAACACCAGTTCTTGCACAAGACAAGCCTGTCAGCTCGATGTGTGATTCGTTAGGGGAATTTGTCACATCTAACGACACCGCTGATGACCGGGTGTCTCGAGAATTGTGAAAACGAACGGCCCCCCACTCCCCGGGGTCCCAGGGAGTGGTGGGCAGGTGCCGAATCCCGCTGTGAGGGCGTTGCTCAGCTCCTCTATCACCACAGGCTCAAAAGATTGCATCGTGACTCTGCCAACCTTCTCGCCTCGTTCGTAAGGACAGCATGCGCTTCCCGGCCCACATTGCAAAGGGACTTTGGTCCCAGCCTTAAGGAATCACGATTATGGTCAACAAGATCCCACCCCTGCAGAGCATCGCCTCCTATGCCGGTGGGGTCAGCGGCACGAGCCAAGGCATCACGATCACCATGGCCGACCAGACCCAGGGTGAGTCACAATCCTCGCTGCCGGGAAGGTGGCGAGAAATAATTCTGAATGGCCGTTTTCACGGGTGCTGTCGTACGGCCTGGTGTGGCCCTTCCTTCGACATTTCGGGTTAATCCCTGCTGCGGCATGTTTCGCCGAGCGTGAACGGATCGCAATTTCCAAATGAACGTTGCGAGGCATTGCGCCAATCGCTTGACCCACTGGAGTTGCACCCACAGTATGAGCAAATGGACAATGGCTTCGTGCGGGCAGGCCTGCACTTTCGGATAATTGCCCCTGTTATTGGCATCACTCTGGGATCACTCGGTCTCGCCGGAACTGTCGCTTCACCAGCCGGAGCCGACGGTTCCGCCAGCACTCCAAAGAGTTGCGTGACGGTCGGTTCCGTGAGTGAAGATCCGAGCACTCCGAGCACGTTTACCCTTCCGCAGTTCGATGGGACTGGGGGGACGCTCACGGCCGTCGACGTCACCCTCACCGGGACCCTGACGTTCGGCTTCTACGGTCAGACCACAGCAAATCCGGCAGGTGCGCCCTATTACGCCACAGACACCTCCAACGGACTCGAAGCCGTTAGCGGGCCGGGTTTGAGCCCACTGCCCACAGACATCACATCAGCTCCCGCCGCCGCGGCAGCGGTTCCGGCTGGGAGTGGGGCCCTCGGACTCGTCCAGCAATACACTCAGGCTTCGGGCCCACTCACCCCTGTCCCCGGCGGGCCGGTTCCTCACTATGCGGCACCCGACGGGTTCAGTGTCACGCAGAGCTACCCAGTCAATGTCAGTCAGAGCGTGGATCCGAGTGACCTATCGAGTTGGACCGGGACAGGCTCAAATACCCTTGACGCCCTCGGCGTCAGTCTCGCCAGCACACTTATTACGGGCGGCGGAGGGAACGGAACGCTCGGTTCCACCTTCGACGCATCGGCGACCGCGTGTGTCGTCTACGAGTACCTCCCAGCGGTCACACCTGAGACACCGTCGACTATTGCGTTGCCCCTCATCGCCCTAGGGCTGATTGGTGGAGGGACGGCCTACTCCGTACGGAGGCGGCGGATCCCCTCGGCCTGATCCGACTCGTCGAGCCGAGCATAAAAACCGGCAGCCAGGTCGACCAGTTTCTTGGGAAGGTGGTATCGGGACCTTGGGAAGGTTGGGGCAGTGCGCTCAGACCTTCGTGGACTCTTCCAGCGTCGTGGGCCTCGGTAGATGACGTCTATCTCCGCGCTCATGCAACGTTCTGCCTGTTGTGCGGTTGCACCTCTCACGAACTAACCGAGCGTGCGGAGTGTCACCTGAGCCCCGCGAACGGGGGACGACTTCTCTATTGACAATCAGTTATGCCGCGTGCACACGAAAATTGTGAGGGCATCGGATAAGGGTTCGCGGGCTGAGGCAACGAAGGACGCGCACGCGCACTACTTGGGCTGCGTGGCCACGGCGACCAGTGCGAAGGCATCGGTGGCCTCGGCCGGGACATCTTCGATTCGATGGAAGGCGACATCTTCGAACGTCAGCGTTCGGGAAATCCCTTTGGCAGCCTTCTCCCAGAAGTTGGGAAAGTACTGGTAGTACATCTCGACCTGGTCGAAGTAGGCCTCCAACGTCCGTTCAAGCGACCGGGCGGTGAACTCTTGGACGTGGGACGGGTCCATATGGCGTCGGTCCTCATAGCGGTTGTAGGTCATTGTGCGGTTCGGAGTGCCCACCACGAACGTGCCTGTCTGCTTCAACATGGACACCGCATTCTCCACATAGGTGAAGTAGTCCTCCAAATGCTCGATCGTCTCCATGGAGAGCGCTACATCGACACCACTGATACCGAGTGCGTCCCCGAGATTGAGTTCGCACGCGTTGGCGCACAGGAACCGTGCGTTGTTCAGCTGAAACCTTTCGCCTAGGCCAACGACGTTCGGGTCGAGATCGATCCCCACGACTTCGGCGCACCGGGGCGATAGGAGCGCCACGCCGAATCCGGTGCCACAGCCAAAATCGAGGACGTGATGCTCCGGCTGCACGAAGAGCTGTGCCGCCCAAATGTAGCGGGAGACGTGGAGAATAGCGTCCAACGAGTAGGGCGGTCCGCCCTGCAATTCGAAACGGGCATGCGTCTCGGGGCGCGCGGATGCCGAGTCCGGCGAAGCCATCAGTTCCGCCAGGTCCGTTGAGAAGGTGGTCGGAGACCAGGAGGAACTGATGAATGGACGCTCCTGACAGGCAGGCGCATGAACACAGGGCGGCTGCCGAACCAACTGGCTCGCGAGATCGCGACCGCGTGGCTATCGGACGCAGCCGTCGTCGGGAATGAGTCCCCGAGTGAGGCGGGATCTGCGGCCTCACCGTCTCTGGACACCGGCTGGGCCAATCGAGGGTCCGCTAACCCTTGGTGTCGATTGAGCACCTCGACGCCCCCATCGGGCTGAGCGTTCCCCTGATCCCCGACCACATGACCATATCGGCCTCCGATCTCAATGACTAAAGGCCGTCGAAGATCCTCGTTGACAAATGAAGCATCACCAGCGACACACGGGTGCATTCTCAACTTGGCGGCAACTGCGGACCGGCCTGCCGACGTTTCTGGGCTAGCCGCCCGCTGTCGCTCGGACGGCGGCAGGCCTTCTTGGCGTTGCGCTGAGCTTACGGGGGCCTCCGGAGGACTGTCCCACCCTGAGGCCAGTATCGGTGTGGACGCCGTTTAACGAGTTGGTTGGCGACTCCGACTGCCAGAACTCTTCTGCCACCTGGGTGTCACCCCGGCCGAGTGTCCAGATACCTAGACACTTCTCAAGTCAGACCTGGAAATTTTCGATGCGTTGCGTATGAGGATCGAGATGCGTCAGTGACGGGTCGAGGCAGGCGATTTCGAAGCTGGGTTGTCCTGACAACCGCCGTAGCAATGTCGTTGGTCACATTGGGATGGTCGGCCTCGGCCTCTGCGATGCCCGGAGGGCCTCCCGTCACGATCGTCGTGTCCTCGACGGCCAATCCCTCGACGTTCGATCAGGATGTCACCTACTCGGCCACGCTGACTACGTCGGATTCGGGCGATCTCGACACGCCCGACACGATTGAGTTCCAAGACAACGGAGGCGACATCTCCGGATGTAGCTTTCAACCGTTGGCGAGTACCGCCACGGCCGGAACGTACGTCGCCACTTGTGACGAGTCTGCCTCCAACATGTCGATCGGATCTCACTACATCAGCGCTTCGTTCCCCGGCGATTCCGTTTACGACCAAGGATCAGGCTCGCTGAGCCAAACGGTCAATCTGGCACCGACCCTTACCACCATCACCTCTCCCTCCCCCGGCTCCTCCGTCATGTATGGCAATGAAGGGCAGAATTCCTTCGACTTCACGGTGTCCGCTCCAAACGTATCCAACAATTCCCCCTCGGGCAGTGTCAATCTGTACGAGGGCATCCCGGGTCCGAATACTTATCTGTGCACGGGATACCTCGGTGGAAGCGGACCCGGTCAATCCGGCGGAAACTGTTACATCAACAACGGGCAGATCAGCGCTGGTCTCTACACACTGACCGCAACGTATAGCGGTGACAGCAACTTCGCCGGATCCTCTTCTCTTCCCCAAGATCTCTCCGTCGTACAAGTCACCAGCCAGATGCAGCTCTTCCCCGTACCCGGATACGCCATCTATGGTGCTGAAACCGGCAACTTCTTCATTACCGGCGTGGGAGGAGGCAATGGCGGGAACCCCACCGGATTCTTCAGCATCACCGCGGACGGGGTAAACCTCATCGCCCCCGACTCCTGTTCAGCGGGTAACGGTGGGGGGAATCCCTGTTTTATCGACTCGGCCACGGCGCTCCCTGCCTCCACGACGCCCTACGAAGTGACGGCGAATTACCCAGGTGACGCAAATTTCACCGCCGCATCCGAGACAGTCCCTCTCTCAGTATTTCCAGCCACCAGCTCGACGACCTTGTTGGTGTCGTCGCCCTCGGCGGCATTCGGCAATGAGAGCGCCGTTCGCATCTCGGCGACTGTCACGTCAGGGACTTCAGGATCACCCACCGGATCGATCGCCGTGCAAAACGGCGGCAACACCGCCTGCACCATCAATCTCGCAGACAGTGGTCCGAATACGGCCACCGGAAGCTGCTCCCTCAACAACACGGGGCTCTCCCTCGGCCCGCATTCGCTTACCGCCAGCTATCCCGGCGACGGGAATTTTCAGAGCTCCATCTCGGCCGCGCGCTCACTCGTCATCACCAATCAGACTGATCACGGCTACTGGCTCGTAGGAGCCGACGGAGGGATCTTCTCCTTCGGTTCAGCCCAGTTCCACGGCTCAACCGGCTCACTGAATTTGCAACGCCCGGTTGTCGGGATCACCCCCACTTCGGACCGGCAAGGCTATTGGCTAGAGTCCTCCGATGGTGGCGTCTTCGCCTTCGGTGATGCCGGCTTCTACGGATCCCTCCCGGGGTTGGGCTTCGCTCCCGCCGGAAGTGTCCGATCCGCTCCTAAGCTCAGCGCGCCGATCGTCGGAATGGTTCCGTCCGCCGACGGGGGTGGGTACTTCATGGTCAGCTCAGACGGGGGCGTTTTCGCCTTCGGCGATGCGCACTTCGCAGGGTCGTGTCCGGGGATCGGCGGATGCCAAGGATCAGCGGTGGCGGTGATACCCGATGCCTCCGGCGATGGCTATTGGATCGTCACGAACAACGGTAACGTCTACTCGTTTGGCGACGCTCCCTACCTCGGTGCGCCTGGCATCCAGGGCTCCCCCGTAACCTCGGCTGTTCGGACTCCGGACGGAGGGGGTTATTGGATCCTCCTGGCGAATGGAACCGTCTACAACTACGGCGACGCTGAATACCTCGGTGGGGCGAGTGGCTTTGGAGGGATCAATCCGGCCGCCGCGATCTATGCCACTGCTGACGGTGGTGGCTACTGGCTGGCGTCGGCGAGTGGTGCCGTCGACTCTTATGGGGAGGCACCCAATGACGGCAGTATGGCTGCCTCCCATCTAAACGCTCCGATCGTTGCTGCGTCGGGCTGGTGACCAGGCGCCGTCATCCTGGTCGCGCGATCCACAGCGTCGGAGACGCAGGGTTGTGTTGAGAAGCTAGACCCCGTGCCACACGAATAGACGCAATGTCCCAGTCGCTGGCCTATAGGCGTCGAGAAGACCCTCGATCTCAACTGAATCGAAGGGGACGTAACGATCAGACGACGTCGTGGACCGACGCACTCGCCTCAGCTTCGGCTCATCCCGTGACGGGATGAGTGGGCGTGGAGCCGTCTTCCAGCACGTTGTCGAAGCCGTCAGGGATCGACAGCATCCCGGCGGTGGTACCCGGTACGTCGGTGATGCCGTACTGCCAGACGATTGAGTTGGTGGCCGGATCGATGACGACCACCCGGTTCCTGTAGTCGTCGTTGACCATGATCAGCCCATTAGGTAGGCGCTCGGCCAGCGACGGCTTCTTGAGGGCTGCGTCCCCGGCTTTGACATCGTAGATCCAGGGAATCTGACCCCGTCGTGTGAATTCGACTACTCGGCCCTCGGCAGGAGGGTCATAGTCGGTCATGAGGAAGAGGTTGCGAGCCAACTCTTGAGGGTCCGAAGGATAGTTGATCGACGTCATCTGCACGTCCCAGACCATTTTCCCGGATTGGGTGTACTCGTCGATCCATGACCCGTTGATCTCCGACACGAGTACATCCCCGTTGGCGAGTGGCGTGTCACCGTTGGGATAGGCGATGGAGACCCCGGGCGCGTGAGCATCGGCGCCGTTGCCAATCTGTGTCAGCACCTGGCCTTGGGGTGAGATGAACAGGATCCTGTTGTTCGAAGCATCGGCGACCGTGACGACACCGGACTTGAGCAAGTAGGCATCATCGGGCTGGTTGAGGTACCCCGCGGCCGAGCCGGGCGCACCGGGGTGCCCGTACTGCCAGAGGATCTTGCCGGACGGATAGCCGATTTCCACGATGGTGTGGTTGTCCTCCTGGTTGGAGATGATCCCGGTCCCACCACGGATGAAGAAGGCATCGTCGGGAAAGTAGAAGCCACCCGGTGGTGGTGGCATCGTGGCCGAGGGGTACTGCCAGGTCGTGTTACGGGCCGCGTCGACCGCAATAAGGCGGTCGTTGCCGCGGTCAGCAATAAGGAGTGTCCCCCGATACGGGGCACCGGAGCTCGCCGATCCGGCTGGGCCACCGTACGGGCTGGGCCGCAGTGAGATGACCGACTGCAGGCTCCCTGACGCCATTCCGGCCTGTAGGTTCCCTGCCTGGGACGTGACTTCGCCGCCAACCATGTACCCGACAGCCTTAGCGCCGGTGCCCACGGTGACATAGCCGGCAAATGCATCGGCCTGGGGCAACCAGCCCGCTGGTAACAGGCTGCCGGTCGATGGGGAGAAGGCGTAGATCTGGGTAAGGGTGATGCCGCCCGGTTCCTGGCCTCCGGCAACGTAGATGGTGCCGTCGATGTCGAACGCCGCGGCGCCGTACAGAGGCTGAGGAAGGTGTCCTACGACAGTGGTGGCGTGGGTGGTGGGATCGATTCGCTGAACATCGGTCGTCGCCGCAGCAGCATTCGCCGAAGACGCGATCTGCCCCCCGAAGGCGTAGATGGCACCACCGAGGGTGGCCACCGCCGGATAGCGCACCGGCACCTTCAAACTGGCCACCGAGGTGTACGAAGTCCCGTCGGTGGTGGCGAGCACCTGCGACAGGTAGGAGGTCCCGTTGTAGCCACCGACCACGTACGCGATGCGCGGGCGGCCCGTTCCCGTAGGAGGCAACGTCGTCACGGCGAGGTCGGAACGGGGTTGGGGCAGCTGGCCCAAGACTGCCGACCGGGCGGTGGCCCTACCCGCCGGTCCCGGCGATGTGGCGACGGATTGCACCGTCGCCACCGTGTCCGGGGAGCCGCCACCGAGAACGTACGTCCGAGAGCCGATAGACACCGCCGCTGCGTCGTGGACCCCGGTGGCCAGCGGGGTGCCGGCGGTGGCGGATCCCGTTGTAGGGTCCAGCGTCGACACCGTGGCCAGCGATGTGCCAGCAGTGGTGATGCCGCCGAGCAGGGTCAGTCCGGTACCAGCTGCCACCACCGACTCCCGCGAGAGCGGCGCGTCGAGCTGCCAAGGTTCCACTCCTGCCTCGATGGAGGGCGGACTGGAAGGGTTGACCGCAGTGGATGTCCCCCGGTGCGTGACCGAGGTTTTCGACGGGACGGGCGATGTACGGGGCGACGACGACGCCGACCGGAGTGTCCTAGACGACACGCGACCGACCACCAAAGCCGAGACCAACACGACGACCACCAACAACACGACCAGACCGACTGCCGCGAGTCGACGACGTCGTATCTGCGCCCGCCGCTGCTCGCTGGTACGGGTGGACCGCTGCGCCGGACCCTCTGGGCTCACTGGAACACCGTGGATCGGGAGAAGTGCCGATGCCGACCAGCAGGCATAAACCCGCTGCGCAGCTGGGCGAGACTCACTCTCGCCGTCACAGTCAGCGTCGGTCTCCGATAACGGCGAAATGCTTCACGACAACACCCCGAAGCGTTTTCTCCCTGCCGGACCTACTCGTGGCCGCCCGTGTTATGCGTCCGGCGCACGGCACGCTCGGTCTTTCCATTCTCGGAGGGTAGGAAACGATCCTTACGGCTACATGAAGGGACATGACTCGCCCAGCGAACGTCGGCAAACGGCAAGTGGGCCTCACCCGGTCGGAGGCTCAAGACCCTGCCAATTCGGCTGAGCTGGGAATCGCCGACCCGCCGGTCCTTGCCCGAAGGCGCTGAGTATGTTCTCAGTGATCTGCCTGACCGTCCCGCTCTGGCAGGCCGACTCACCGGGTGCACAGGTATTGAGTGAATAGATCCAGTTGACGGTACCGGTGTCGATCACGCCTCCGCCGGCAGAATCCGTGTAGTAGGTCATGTCGGAGAAGGTGTGCCCGTTCCAGGTGCCCTGATTGGTGTAGGCGAGCGAGGCCAAGATCGGTGAGTGACCTAAGACCTCGACATTCTGTGGTGACCCCGCCCCCACGGCGATATGGTCGAAATCGGACATCACCACCCCCACGAGTTGGTCGCCGTTCTTGAGCCCTGTCCCCTTGAAGACGAATGCACTGTCGTTTTGCACGACAAAAGGGACGCTGGCCGTTCCGTTCAGGTATCCGGCATACTCCTCGCCGGTCAGCGGTATCTCCGACCAGTTTGTTGGTGGGCTGGCGAATGTGTTCCCCGTGACATCGAGTGGATTGCCCGAACCGTTGATCGGGTCCTCTGCGGAGTCTCGGTAGTTGACTTCGAGGCGCTCGGGTCCGAGCGACGAGGACTCCATCCGTACGTGGCGAAGTACCGCAGCTGCGCCGAAGAACACGACGTTGGCGCCCGCCGTAATCGCGGCATCGGTACCCTGACGTTCTGGGGTGGACCAGGTCTCGTCGTGACCCAGACTCAGGAGTACCTTGTGCCCGAGCTCCAGGTTCGGATCGGCATCGACGGCCGTGTCGGTGATGTAGCCGACGTCGAGTCCTTCGCGCTCCATCAGTTGGATCAGCGGATACTCGTTCCCGAAGAAGTCTGACGCACCGTTGCCGGTATCAAAAGGTCGGTCGTAAGACACAATGCGGGCACGGTTGCAAACCGGATACGTAGGTGCACAGGTGCCCTGACCCTGGTAGAAGTCGTAGCCACCCCAGGCGTTCCACCCTTCCTCGGTGAAGGTGCGATTGATGACGAGATACGCGGCCTTGGAGCGGCGGTCCGAGATCGTGAGCGGAATGTACGACTCCTGACCCGTCGAGGCCGTCAACTTGAAAAGGTAGTCACCCTGGACGAAGGCGCGGCCGATGCGGAGACGGAATGACGACGACCAGTTGGCGCAGCTGACCAGGTTGACACCAGCCGTGAAGGTGCACGTGGGTTGCGCTTGGCCCTTGAACCGCGGGGATCTCCAGACGGCCCGGGCCCCGGCTCCCCCGTACCACCCCATTCGGTACGCCACCACGGAGAATGTCGGAGACGGTGCGGTGATGCGGAATGCCACCGACTCCCCGTGCACCGCATCGTCCGTGCTCGCGAAACCCGCGATCGTTCCCGGTGGCATCGTGTTCGGGATCCGCCACCCGGTCGTGCCCCGCTTCATGTTTTCGGCGATCACCCAGCGCGCCTGCACACCCGCAGGCCCCTGGAACGTCGAACGGGTCTGTCCTTGACTCCATCGGCCACCCGAGGACCTGTGCGGTTGAGCAGCGCCCACGGCTGTTGTAGTGGACAACACCACCAGCGCAACCAGAAGCGTGGCGAGATGGCGGAAGCGGCTCCATTCGCACCGAACGCGAACCCAGTCAGGATCCGACGGACGCACACCAAGAATGCCGTCGCGGGTCCTCTGCGGATTCACGGACACACGTCAGCCAGCATCCGGCTCCCAGCGGCCCACCACGACGAACCTCGTCACCGCCAGCAACACTGCGGGACGGCATAGACGCCCTGCAAATGACCAAGGACGGTCAGGAACATCTCGCCTCCGAGTTCGGGTACTGCAATGGCCGGCCACTGTTCCGAATCGTCAACCCGGTCGAACGACGACAGGCGTCGGCCAACAATGCGACGCCCTCTTCTGTGTGTGTGGACATCAGACTCCATCTCCTATCGGTGACGTGAGCCGAGGGCCGGCTCCTTCGACGACCGTGTGCGGTGTACCCACTGCCACATCCTTGAGGCTCCCCGAACGCTCGCTGTGAACCGCCCAGCCCCGATCTCGGGCGCCCAGAGCCGACCTGGTCATGCGCGCGATCCCTGGGTAGAGCGACCGTGCTCGGGTGCGGCGTCTTTCTGCCCCTTCGACGGTACGGGCGCGAAGTACTGCTCGATCGCTTGGGCCAGGCCTGCTGCGATCACCTGCTGACCCGAGCGGCTGGCGGCCTCGGTGCTCTCATAGGGGTCGGTGATGAAGAGAGGTTCGATAAGGGCTCCGGGCATCTGGCTCGGCGTCGAGAACCATCCGGGATCAGCGGGGCCCAGCAGCATCAGGTGGCCGTAGTTGGCTGCGGCGGTGCTCAGCGCCGGACCGCCGAGTTGACTGTCGTCCACCACTCCGAGGTTGGGGATCCCCCAGCCCTGTGCGTTCATGGCGCCGAGAACGTCGTTCTGGACCAACGTGGCCAGACGAAGGTTCTGCGCCGTAAAGGGCCGAGCAGTGTCGTAGCCGGTCACCGCGCCGGCCTTCTCAGAAGACCCCCCAGCGTCGAAGTAGATCCCCAGCAGCACATTCGCCCGGGCCTTGTTGGCGCACACATCCCGGGCCGCCACGTCGTCGTGAACGCCCTGGACCGTGAAGAGGCCGCCCGACACGTCTCCGGGTCCGGGGCGGACGACCGTTTCGGCTCCAGTGCGAGAGACCACCACCGTGAAACCTTTTGCCCTGAGGAGCGTCATGGCGTCGAACTCGACAGGGAGCGTCTCGTCAGCTTCATAGACCGGCTGGCCTGTATCCGTCTCCCCCACGGCTCCCGGATCGATGCCGCCGTGGCCGGCGTCGAGGAAGACGGTCAGATGGCGGTGGCCCGAAGTCGGCTGGTACTCCACACACGCTCCAGGCTCGAAGTACGTCGAATCGACCGCATTCGTGGAAACCACACGGCGCGCCGCCCCAGACGCCCGGACCAGCGAACCCCAAGCGTACGAGGACTGGCTCAACAGGGCGACGGCGGAGCACGCGATTGCGAACGCAAAGTACCCCCGCTTCACAGCGGGCCCACACACTTTGTCGTCATTCACACGACCGAGACACCCATATGCCGTGACCATAGGGACGGAGGATGAAGGTTCGATGACATTGGGCGCACCCATGCCCAGAGTTTCGGGGCCACGGAGAGCCCGGCTGTCAGGAGGGACGGGCTCAACCCGGGACGCTCCGACAGGTGCCTCGCGACACGAAACAGATACAAGGACACGGAATGAACACGAAATTGCGCTCTTTGACGCTTACTGAACGGTAGGAAAAGAAATACGTTTTCCCTAGTCAAGGGGCAGAAGCACCTCCAGGAGCGGTTCGCCTACATACGCGCAGTTCGGAACACTGCTGGAGGTGCCCGACGCTCCGCAAGGTGACAATAGACACGAGAACGCCACTATGTGAGGACCGGCGTGCGCAGCGAGTCAGGCTTGATCGAACGCGCCCATCACAAGTAGCCACGCTGCCGTAATCATGTAGCAGGTGTTGGTTACGATTGCTGTCGCTGCAATGTAAAGCCCAGCCAAAAACCCCACAAAGAACAGCGCCGCACCGATCAACTCAGCCAGGTGCAGGAGGCTTCCGCCCACGATGCGAGAGATTCTCAGGCCATCGCTTGTGCGAATGGCGCTCACGTACCCCTTGACAAAAATCGCTGCCGAAATACCACAGACGACGAACAGCTCTGCGCCTATGGCCCGATGGCCTTGACCTCCCATAAGGACAAGCGCACAGCGCATAAAGACCAGGGCCAAGCCGGTGAGCGTGTTGATAGCTCGATTGCGATGCGTCGCGTCGCTGGCGATGACTTTGAGGTTGAGTGACATCGCCACAAAAACCAAGCCGGTGAGCGTCACCGCACCCGTTCCGACTAGAAGAAAAAAATTTGACCACTGCTCAGGCCTAAAGATGGCAGCGGTGTTCATGGACGAATTGTAGAGCGACAATCACACGATCCGCGAAGTGGACCCAGCTGGTTCAAGGCTCTCGCTGCTTGGCTCCGATATTGCGATGCGGTGGCCGAAACCGCACGTGAAGTGCAGACGCTGGTTGCCATGAGGCATGGTTCTCTATGCGGGTTTCTTCGCTGTCCTGTCGCCAGCGCCCACGCGCAGGTGTTCTGCGTAGAACACAGCCTCGTCGAGGAGGCTGGCAACATGCTGGTCGTAGAGCGAGTAGATGGTACTTCGCCCTGAGCGCTGGCGGGTGACAAGGCCGAGTGACCGAAGGACCCGAAGTTGGTGGGAGACCGCGGACTGCTCCAAACCGGTCGTTTCGGTCAGCTCGGTGACGTTGGCCGGCCGCTCACGGAGCTGGCTCAGAATCAGCAGACGGCTGGGGGCAGTCAACGCACTCAGAGTGTCGGCTACAGATTCCGCGGTCGCTGCATCCAGGCGAGCCTGAGGAGTGCGTCCCTCCACACCATGTCCCATTGCCTTGAGGATAGACGGGTTCGTCGTGCGACATGTTTGCATGAATACTTATTCATGGATTGCTCTAGACTGTCACGGTGCCGAATCATGGTCACTCCCAACCCGGGCGCCACGCAGCTTCGGTCGGAGACGAAGCGTCGTTCCGCCATGACGAGGCGGAACACCGCAGGGCGGCCAACAAGGCATTGCTGTACTCGGCCATCGGCCTGGGTGCGGCCGGAGGGATCGAGCTGCTCTTCGCGGTATTCACCTATTCGGTCGGACTCCTCGGGATGCCCTTCACGACCTCTCGGACGTGAGTACGTCCTTGCTGGTGTTCCTCGGTTTCTGAGTATCGAAACGCTCTGCATCGCCAGGGCACCCCTACGGATACGAACGGGCAGAGGACATTGCAGGGATCGGCGTCGTCCTCGCCATCTGGGCATCGGCGGCGTTCGCTGGGATCGAAAGCGTGAAGAAACTCGTGCATCACGGCGCCACGGTGCACGTCGGCTGGGGCATCGCCGCAGCGGCCGGCGGCGTGACGGGAAACCAGGCGGTGGCTTGGTACAAGGGTCGGGTCGGGAAACGAATCCAATCGGCAACACTCGTCGCCGACGCACGCCGCTCATGGCTCGATGCGATCTCGTCACTCGGTGCCGCCACGTCGGGCTGGTGGCCGTGGCCCTTGGGTTCCCTCTGGGAGACCCCATCGCCGGGCTCGCCATCACGCTCATGATCTGTCATGTCGGCTACGAGGTCACTACCGAGATCGTCTCCTATCTCATGGATGCGGTGGATCCTTCGCTCTTAGTGCACGCTGAACGAGGAGCCTTGAGCATTCCCGGCGTTTGAGTCGGCCCGGGTCCGGGGCCGCTGGGCGGGCCGTTCATTGCGTCTCGACCTTCAGGCCGGAGTCGATGCCTCCATGACTGTCGGATCCACCGTGTCGATCGTGCGAGCTGTCGAGGCCGCCGTCTCCAATGCCGTAGGGGAAGCCAGGGCGGTGGAAGTGCACTGCACGTCATCCCACGCAACCAGTGAACCGCAACTGTCCCGTTTCGCGTCTACTCCGGAGTGAAGCGATGCGGTTGCATGTCGAAACAGCAACTGAATGTGAACTTTCGGCCCTCGAAATGTGTCACCCGGCAAGATCGGACCCTCCGAGACTGCGAGAACTGGTCGAAGATCCGTTCAAATGCCAGCGTCGTCCCATGTGTGGTCGAGTGCGAGCTGCCCGCTGTTCGCATCGAAGTCGAAGAGCTCGCCGTAGCGGCCCCAGTCGATTGCGATCCTGAGCTGCTGTCGAGCCTCGTCTTCCGAAAATCCGCGCCTCAGGAGATCCAAGAAGAAGCCTTCTCCGAGGTTCCCGTCCTTTGTTGTCTCGAGAGCATTGCAGATCGCCCGCACGAGCGGAGCTCGTTCGCGTGCCCGGCGTGCAAAGTTCCGTTTGGATTCGAGGATGTCCGCGTCCACGAACGTACGGCCGTCTTCAGTGACCTCGAGGTCAGCATCATCAACCTCGGCCAGTCCCAGAACCTGCGCCGCGTCGACGAGTGGAAGTAAATCATCGACCTCGAAGGTGAGCTCGTGTGCAAGTTGAGGGAGGTCCTCGCGTCCGCCATGAGCGACGAGGATCTCGAGAAGTCCCGACATGCCGCCCACGCTGGCCTGGGGCAGAGGAGTGTCAACCGGAGAGCCCTCGCCGGGTGCCGCCTGCGTCCAAATGTGGGCAGGTGGGCGGGTGTCGCGGCCGGTCATCAAGCCGTAGATCTGATCGACCAGGGCTCCGAAATTCTCATCGTGGCGGTTGCGAGGCTGCGGGAACTGGCACGAGATCTCGGTCCGGATGCGGCCTGGGTTGGCTCCGAGAACGAAGATCCTATCGGCCAGGATCACGGCTTCTTCGATGTTGTGCGTCACGATCAACATAGCCTTGGTCGGGAAGTCCTTCTCCTGCCACAGGCGCAGGAGCTCTGCCCGCAGGTTCTGCGCCGTGAGCACGTCGAGCGCCGAGAAGGGCTCGTCCATCAACAGAGCATCTGGCTCGACCACCAAGGCTCGGGCGAAACCGACACGCTGACGCATCCCACCCGAGAGCTCCTTGGGATACGCGGACTCGAATCCGTCGAGGCCGATGGTGTCGATCGCACGTTCGGCGCGAACACGGCGCTCGGTTGGTTCGATTCCCAGGGCCTCAAGCCCCAGTTCGACGTTCTGGCGCACGGTCAACCAGGGCAACAGCGCAAAGCTCTGGAACACCATCGCCACTCCGGGGTTTGCGCCATTGAGGGCTTCGCCCCTGTAACTGACGGTCCCTTCGGTGGGTGCAATCAATCCTGCGATGCAACGCAGGAGCGTGCTCTTCCCCGACCCGGAACGTCCGAGAAGGGCGACGATCTCGCCCTCTCGGAGGTCCAGCGAGATGTCGTCGAGCACCGGGAGAGGGCTGCCATCCGGCGAGACAAACGTCTTGGTGACGTGCGAGACGTCGATGATGGTGGTGGGGTCGACCCCTCCGCCGCCCGTCCTCGCTTGAGTCGCCGTCACCATCAGAAGCCAGCTTCTCGTATCGGATCGGCCCCGCGCAACGTCAACGTGATCACAGCGTAAACCGCCTTTCAGCCATGGAATACAGGCGCCGCCAGAACAACCGGTTTACGAGAACGACGAATGCGCTCATCACGATGCCGCCAGCAATCAAGAGCGCGAACTTCCCCTGGACCGATGCCGTGGCGATGTAGTTGCCGAGCCCGTAGGCGTGCAGGGTGTTGTGGTGCCAGCTCACGAGTTCGGCCACGATGGACGCGTTCCAGGCCCCTCCGGCCGCGGTGATCCCTCCCGTGACGTAGGCAGGGAAGATGGAAGGAAGAATCACCCGCCGCCAACGCTGGATTCGAGTCAGCCGCATGGTCAGCATCATTTCGCGCAGGTCATTGGGAATGGCGCTCGCTCCGGCGATGACGTTGAACAGGATGTACCACTGCGCGCCGAGCATCATCAGCACGATGGCGCCGTAGTCGAGAGGGATGTCGAGATCGATGAAGACGAGCGTGGCAAAGGGAAAGAGAAGGATGGCTGGGAAGCTCGCCAGCACCTGCACCAGCGGCTGCGCGAACCGGGAGAGTTTCGGGCTCATCCCGATCTTTGCGCCTATGGGCACCCAGACCAGCGTAGAGATGGTCAGCAGCACGATCACCCGTGCAAAGGTCGCCAAGCCGAATCCGATAAGAGTCGGAAAGTGGGCGAAGCCCAAATGCGAATTGAGATAGATGATTCCGATCACCGCCACCACCGCAGAGGCCGCGAAGATCACCGACCAGAAGATGACGTCGCCCACTTGCCGCTTCCTGGGATCCGTCCGTAGCGGATATTCAGCGAGCCCGAACGGTCGGGTGAGCCGGTCCAGGGCCCGGCCGACGGGTCGGGTGAGGCGACCGACCAGCTTGGGGATCGACGACCGCTGCAGGATCCCCAGCACGTAGCTCTTCGGCTTGTCTGTTCCCTCGGAGCTCTCGAGCCGGAACTTGTCGGACCATGCGACAAGCGGCCTGAACACGAAGAAGTTGGTTCCGACCACCAGGATCACCATGACCACAATGGCGATCGACACCTCCGTGTACGACCCCTGAGCCACGGCGGCGGCCATGTAGCTCCCCATGCCCGGCAGGCTCTCTGTGATCCCTTTACCCTTGATGAAGACAGTGACCGCCTCTGACGCGGTCAGGAAGAACCAACCGCCCCCCATCGACATCATCATGTTCCAGACCAATCCGATCATGGAGCTCGGCACGTCGAGTTTCCAGAATCTCTGCCACTTCGTGAGCCGGTACATCCGGGCCGCCTCGTCCAGCTCCGTTGGCTGCGAAATCAGAGAGTGATAGAAGCTGAAGGTCATGTTCCACGCTTGCGACGTGAAGATGACGAAGATGGAAGCTAGCTCGAGTCCGAGCAAATTGTTCGGAAAGACCTTGATGAAGAAGGTCAGAGCGATGGGCAGGAAGACCAGAATTGGAATCGACTGCAGCACGTCGAGGATGGGCACGAGCACTTTCTCGGCGCGGCGAAGGCGCGCTGCGGCCGTGCCATAGACCAGGGTGAAGACCGTTGCAAGGGCAAGGGCGATGAACATCCGCAGAAGCGACCGAGCCGCGTAGTACGGGACATTTGAGATATCGGTCGAAATGACGACCGGAGTGCGACCCGGGGTGAAATTGACCGAAAGGGACTGGCCCAATCTGACCACGACATAGAGGATCGCGATGATCCCAGCCCCAACGACGACGTCGACCCAACTAATGCGGCGGCCTCGAAGTACCTCTCGAATGGGCAGTGTCTGCCGCACGGACATTGCACATGTCCTTTCTATTCCACGCCAGGTGGGCGTGGATATCTACGACGAGCGAGCCCCTCGTTAGACGCTGAGAGCCCTTAACGATCGCTTGAAGAACCGCTCAAGCTACGGATCCCCGACGTTGCGACACCGACTGGAACGCGCCGGACATGGATCGGAAAGTCAGATGGACGCGAAGACGACGCTGAGATACGGCGATGGAGGCTGGGAACTATGAGGCTCAGACTTCATCTTCCCACCTCCTCCAGGCCGATCGTGACGTCGAGACAATGGTAAAGCACACGTTGTGACCGAAGCAACAACTGGACGCTTCGCAGATGCGATCGCCCACGCGACATCTGCGAATCCGAAGCCCGTATCGGGAAAAGGCAGGTCGGGTCACTCCATCGACAAGTCCCCCATTGAACATCGATTCAGGACAAAATGGATGCATGGATCTCGAGAGCGCGACCCAGGAGCTCTACGGGTTGACGCCAACTGAGTTCACAGCAGCTCGAAACGAAAAGGTATCCGAAGCTCGCAAAGCGGGTTTGTCCGATGTCGCCGCTTCATTGAAGGAGCTCCGCAAGCCATCGGCCGGAGCTTGGCTGGCCAACCTTCTCATGCGCGAACGACCCAAGGAGATCGAGAGCCTCATTGAGTTGGGCGACAATCTGCGAGCACCCAAGAGCAAACTAGAGGGCCACGAGATCCGCAAGGTCTCGAAGGAGAAGGTGGACGCCGCCTCCAAACTGATTCGACACGCAAAATCGAGGGCCTCGCAATTGGATCATCCGGCTTCGGTGTCAGCGGTCGAGGAGCTCGAAACCACCCTCGATGCTGCATTTGGGGACCCTCAAGCTGCTGCGAGGCTCCGTCAAGGTCGCCTCACCCGCGGGCTGCGCTATTCGGGTCTTGGATTCACTGCGCAGACTCGATCTGCGTCCCCGTCAGATGGCACTGGGTCCGGTCGAAGCTCTCGATCGGAGGCCGACTGGATCGCCGCAAAGCACAGCGTGGACAAAGCAACCCAGGAGGCGGAAGAAGCCGACGCTGATGTGGAGAAAGCGAGGCGAGCGATCAAGAAGACTGCCGCTGAACTGAGTCGGCTCAAGTCGGCCGAAACAGCGGCGATGCAACGATCCAAAGAGGCTCATGCCCGAGCGTCGGCTGCCAAGAAGAAGCTCAACAAGCAACATTAGGCCACGGTCGAGGTCGATCCATGGGCTTCCTGTTATGTCACGGGTGTCGTCGCCAACGCGACCCTGGAAATACGCCGGCCGAAAGACGCGAACTGTCCCGGCCTCCGGCAGCGAGTTTTCGGGCACTCTCGACCTACGCACGAGGCCCACTGAGGGTGCGTGTGTGAGCGGGTCATTTCCACATTCCCAGCAGGGCCCCATATCACTCCAGACAACGAGGCTATTCACATGCACGCTCACACCCCTCACAACCATGCGGTGACTTCTTGGCGTGAAGATCTACGCCAACCGCTGCAGGTCCAAGAGAGAGCTGCACTCCTTGGCTGCGGTCTGGAGCAGATCCCCGAGCTCGGGGATCTGCTTGGTGGGGATGCGGACAACCGGCCCCTGGATGCCGACAGCGGCACGAGCTACGGAGCTGTCGTCGAGCACGGGGGCTCCGACCGCCCGTACACCCACGTCACGCTCCTGGTCGCAGACCGTGTACCCAAGCACCCTCGCCCGCTCCAGGTCCCTTCTAAGTAGCGCCGACGAGGCCACCGTCCTCCTGGTCGGCTTCTCCAGGCGCCCCATTCCTTTGACTGCCGCAGGGATCGATTCCGAACCGAACGCCAGCAGCGCCTTGCCGGCCGCAGTGAGGTGGAGCGGCAGCCTCGATCCCGCATTCTCTACGACGCGCAACCCGTGGATTGAGCTCGCTGAGAGGATCGACACCGACATCCGGCCCTCGCGTATGCTGAGGGCCGCAGTCGTGCCCGTAGCGTTAGCAAGCTCTTGGATGACCGGTAGTGCCGTGTTGAGACCCGCCGACCGCATCGCCTCCGTGCCGAGGGCGATCAACGCCGGACCTGCCCGGTACCGCTCGGTCCGTTGGTCGTAGCTGAGGAGCGACTCAGCACACAGCGTCTTTGCCAATCGGAAGGCTGTGCTGACGTTGAGCCCGGTCTCCCGGGCGAGGTCAGTCAGCGAGTACGAGGAGGGGGCGGCGGCGAAGCAGCGGAGAAGCGCGGACGCCCGGGCGACAGACTGGACCGATCCCGAGCCATAGACCCGGGCGCCAGCTTCCACCCCGGCCTTTGCGCCAGCAGTCGACACAGGTGGAGCCTACTGCCGCGCCAGTCGGCCCAGTGGCTCAGGACATCGGGCGCGACCGCACTGGCCGCGCAGGTTCTGGCCGGCGTCGGACCTCACAGACCCACCGCTTCGGGTAAGGGCAAGAAAAGTTCAGGCCCCATGAGGAAGGTCTCAAACGCTCCGCCCTCGGGGCCCTCGAAAACGATCCGATCCGTGATGGTATCGAGATCACGGCCATAGAAGTGCAGAGCCAGGCCGGGGCCTTCGCCTACCGAAGCCACCGAGTGGAACTCGTCGGGCAGATACCCGATAACCGTGCCCGGCACAACGAGGAACTCCCGGTCCTTGCGCAGGGATCCGCGATCCGGCGTCGCGCCGTTGTCAGTCCGCTCATAGATCTCCTGGAGCTCGTTCCCATAAACGGTGGCGACCGCTGCCCAGGTCGAGTGGTTGTGCGGCCGCGGAGTCGGACGCTCGGGCGGCGGCGTGCTCCGCACGGCGTAGACCACGAAGCCCGACCGCTCGTCCTTGCCCAAAACATAGAGAGCCGACCGTCGTGCTCCGGGAAGCGGGAAGTCCTCCAGGGGAAAGAGGTCCCGCCGCTCCGCAAGTCGCCGAAGGCACTCTGCGATCGCATCCACTCCCGCGCGGGTCACCCCAGCCCGTCCCTGGATCTCTCGCGCCCGGGCGAAGAGTTCGGTCACCGCATCCTCACGTGCAGTCGTCACGACGCCGTCCTCCTCATCTTCATTGCGCGCTCGCCTTGCTCGTCGAACCCGTGCAGGCTAGGAGCCCGTTGCATTGTTCTTGAGCCCCGCCAGCGCTTGGTTGATGATGCCGTTGAACTGTTCGGTGAACCCGATGCTGACATTCACCGGATGGGCAAGGACGCCGTTCTTGTTAAGCAGGTCGGCATCTGATTGCTCCGAGGCGATCAACCGTTTGGTGACCGGCACAAGTTGCGACACGTTCGACTCGGCCTCGAGCTTGGCCGTATCGGGGTTCAAGTTCAGGTACTGCACGTACGCCTGTGCCACGGCGGCGGTATGGGTCCTGGTCCACTCGTTGTATTTGACGGTTCGGGTCAGGTAGTCCTTGATCGCAGCCAGGATCGCCGGGTCCTTGAGATCTGCCGTCGGAGCAAATGTTGTTCCCGCGAGGGCCGTGTAGATGTCCTTGTCGTTGCTGGTGGCGATGACCTTGGCCCCCGCAGCCAACGGGCCGGGCGCGTAGTAATAGTTCACCAGGGCTGCGTCGACCTGACCGTTTTCGAGCGCGGCCGCGCCGAGCGGTGTAGCCAGCTGCACCTGCTGGACGTCTGTCGTCTTCAGACCTCCGGCCACGAGAACCTTGAGGAAAAATTTGTTCAGGTCGCCCCCGGGTGCATATGCGATCTTCTTACCTTTCAAGTCCGCCAGGCTGGTGATACCCGAACCCTTGCGCACGAGAACCTCGAACGGCGGATACTTCTTGGCCACCTGAGGAAGCGCCTGTTGAAACGCGACCAGAGTGAGGGGAATGTTGGACTTGGTCCACGCCGGCACCTGGTTTGCTTGGAGAAAGATCAATGAGAGGTCGCCTCCGCCTCCCAAGTTGATGGCGCCGGACTCGAGCGCGGACATCTCGCCAGTCGAAGTCGACTCGTTCGTCCACTCGATCTTGTACGGCGTGTTCTTGTAGGCACCCGACGCTTGGGCAATCGGGCCCGTCCCGCCGTTCTGGCCTCCGATGATGAGCGTCACCCCGCTCAGGTCGGGACCCTTCGCTGAGGCCGCAGAAGGAAACAAGGTGGTGCCGAGCAGGGCTGCCAGCCCCACTGCTCCAAGGCCAGCTCCGAGGTACCGGAAAAGACGTCTCTGCTCACGAACGGTCTTCACGACGACTTTGATGTTCCTTTCTGTTCTGTTTGATCTGGTGTGTTCATTGCTGTGTCTTGAGGCGGTGATGGCATGTTCCGGGGCGCCGAGCGAGCACTTCTCTCAGTGCTATTGGGGTGCTAGGACGTGTTGTCCGGCCGCTACCTCGACACTCGCTTCTGGCCGGTCTGCATCACCAACGCAATGTCCCTCCGGCGCTCTGTCCTTTCCCGGCGTCGAATTGGGCAGGACCCCGAGCTCAGCCAGGAACCGATCACGAAGCATCTGGAAATGAACGCCGCTCCGGAGGTGGCGATCCGGGAGGTCGATCTTGAGATCCAGGCTCAACTTCCCCTCCCGGAGTACGGCCACTCGGTCGGCGAGCACGATGGCTTCGTCAACATCGTGGGTCACCAGGAGGGTCGCTGGACGGTGCCGCTCAATGAGGTTGTTGACAAGCTCTTGCATTCGCATCCGCGTAAGCGCATCCAAGGCAGCGAAAGGCTCGTCGAGCAGCAAGAGCCCGGGGTGGCGCACAAGGGCTCGAGCAAGGGCCACCCGTTGCGCCTCTCCGCCGGACAACGTCTTTGGCCACGCCCTCGCGTGGTCTGCGAGGCCGACTTCGGTGAGTGCAGCCACCGCCTGCTGGTAGCCGGCTCGATCTCTCGGAAGCCCCAGCACAACGTTCCGCCAGACACGCTGCGAGGGGACGAGGCGTGGCTCTTGGAACACCACCGCCCGGGCTTCGGGCACCCGGACCACACCGACATCAACACGGTCGAGACCGGCCAGAATACGAAGCAAAGTAGTCTTCCCAGTCCCGGACTTACCAAGAATGGCTACGGTCTCCCCGGCTGCAATTGTGAACCCAAGATTGTCGAGAATTACTCTCTCGCCGAATCTCTTGGAGGCTCGCGCCACCTCGACCGCCGTTGGACCTGCCCCCGTCACGCTCATCGGGCCGACCCCACGGTCGCTCGCCATGGCAACAGCACTTTTTCGAGGACCCGAACGATCAAGTCGATGAGGATCCCAAGGATTGCGTAGATGGCGATGCAGGCAAAGACCAGGTTGATATTCAACGTATTGTTCGCTGCATTGCTAAGGATGTATCCGATACCAGCGCTGGCGTTGATCTGTTCAGCAAACACCAGCGCCAGGATGGCGACTCCCATGGAGTATCGGACGCCGGTCAAAATGGACGGCAGAGAGGTGGGCAGGACTACCCGGAAGATCAACGCTCTGCGGGTCAGCCCAAGAACCTTGCCAGCTTCGAGCAGTTTCGGATCGACGTTGCGGACACCCGAGTAGGTGTTCAAGTAGTTGGGAAAGACGCACGCCGTCGCGACAAGCAGAATTTTTGGCTCCTCGCCCAGGCCGAACCAGACGATGAAGAGTGGTCCGAGCGCGATGAAGGGGATAGTTCGCAGCATCTGCAGCGTGGAATCGATACCTTGCTCCGCGATCCGCCAGAGCCCCGTGATCAGCCCCAGTGAGATGCCAACGGACATTCCGAAGAGCAGTCCGAGCCCGGCTCGGCGGAGCGACACCTCGAGTGCAATGCCAAGCTGATTGTCGGTTGTCGCGAGATCCCACAGGGAGGCGAACACCGTTCCCGGTGAGGCGAAGATGAGCTTGTTCAGCAGACCCAGGCTGTAGGCGAGTTGCCAAATCCCGAGGATCACCAACGGCCCGCCAGCCCGCAGGGCGACCTTGGACAGATGCCATGCTCGCCGTGTTTCCTCGGGCGCGGTGTGACTCAGATCCGCGATCCGGCCCACGACTGGCTGCCCGTGGGTGGCTACCGCGGAGGTCGGACTTTGCTCGACTTCGGCGGCGCGCTCCATCGGCTCTTTCCGAACCGCAATAGTCATCCCGGTGCCCTGGCCATCATCTTGCCCGTCCGAGGAGCCGTGTCGGTCACAGCACCGGCTGATACGGCGGCAACGGTTCGCCGAACGGCTCGCCGTAGATGAGTTCCGAGTGAAATCCATCAGGGCCGACTGGGATATCGCCCCGGAGCACAACCCGATGCAGGACCCGCGGGAAATCGAGGTGGCGGAGATCACCGGGTGCCCGATGAGCGACCGCCCGGTTGTCGAACATGACCAGGTCGCCCGGAGACCACCTGTACCGGACCGTGAAGTCCGGACGAGCCAGCTGCGCATAGAGGAGGTCGATGATGGCGTCGGCCTCTGCCTTGGTCAGACCCTCGATGTGGCTCGTCAGCCCCGGTTCGACGAAGAGGCTTCGCTTGCCAGTGACCGGGTGCACGCGCACCACGGGATGGAGGGTCTGGTACTCGATCCGTTCGAAGACCCTCTTGTTCTTGCCTTTCGGGCCTTCGGGGTCGACGTGGGAGACGTTCGCGTGCACGGCCCGGAGCCCATCGATAAGTGTCTGGACGGGCTCCGAGAGCTCCTCGTATGCCGCAACCAGGTCGGTAAAGATGGTGTCACCGCCATAGGGTGGGATCTCCACCCCGTGGAGCGTGGTGATCGCGGGCGGGTTGACGACGAACGACTGGTCGATATGGAAGCGATTGTCGTCGTACTCGTTGCTCCCCCGCTTGGCCACTATCCGGTTGAGCTTGTTGGTGGTCTCGAACACTTCCGGCCACTCGGGATAGACCGGAGGGATCGTGGGATGGCATTTGTTGACAGCCCCGAACTGCGAGGCAATGCGTGCGTGCTGGTCGGGCTCGAAGTCCTGATTCTTGAAGAACAGGACTTTCCACTTCAACAGGGTGTCGAGAATCTCCTGCACAACCTCAGGCGCAAGATCCTCGGACAGGTCGACCCCTTTGATCTCTGCGCCCAGATACCCGGCCGCAGGCTCGACGGCTATGCGCGACGCGATTTCCGAAATGCTCATTGTTCGACCTTTCTCTGATGTCTCTCGATGTCTGTCAACGACGGGGCGGATGGTGCACAGGCAAGCTGCTCATCACTCTGATTGGAAGGTTCGGAAGTGATGGGACCCCTCCGCTTCGAGTTGCTTGACTACCCCCTCGGCCCAGGCTGTGTAGCCCTCGAGCCAGACCCTTCGTTCTTCGACATCCCGGTAGTGCACCCAGGCGTCCTCGGGCGCGGACAGCCACTCGCCGTTCTCGGCACCAAGGGCGAGGCCGGCCAACTCCCAACCGTCGGTGCCGCCGTCGAGCACCGCGATCGGACGTGCGAGGGTTCGGCTGAGCTCGGCGGCCGCATAGTGCGCGGCTCGCCCGTCGTCCGAAATGACTACGACCTGGATAGCCGAGCTCAAGCCTGCGATGGCTTCCCCAAGGTGCTGACGTGCCACCCAGCGAGCCCCAGGAACATGCGCCACCTCGTAACGGCGGCTCGTACCGATATCGAATACTGCGATGTTTCCGCCTCGCTCGGCCACCTCCTCGGGCGACAGAAGGACCGTACGGTCGTCGTCGATCGATAGTGGCACCTCCACCGGACCAGCCTCGAGGTCGTCCGGTTCGAGTGGTTCGGCGTAGACGAACACCTCGTCGAGACCGATCTGCACCAGCCACGATGCAGTAACGGTCGCCCGCACGCCGTCGGGGTCGTCAACCAGGACCACTCGGCCGTGCAGGGTGCCAATGAACTCATCGCGCCCCTGCACCAGCTGACCGCCAGGGGCGGAGCGCGCACCGCGCAGGTGGCCGGCCTCGAACTCCTCAGCCGTTCGTACGTCGAAGACGAAGGTCGTCCGGCGGTAGGCCTCGCGGCGCAACCGCTCCAGTTGATCCCGGTCGATCGAGGTGAGTTCGAAACGATGACCCAAGCGAGCGGCGGCGGTCTTTGCCCAGGCCAGACCCTCGGGGCTTGGGGGCGAAAGCGGTTCATCGCGGCCTGAGGCGATGTCGTAACCCGCGACCTGCCAAGCCGCTGTCCCGTTCTCTAATGCCACCACCGGGTTGGCTACGCCAGCATTCCTGAGCGCCTGGGCACCAATGATGCCTCGTGTCCTGCCGGCGCAGTTGACGACGATCAAGGTTTCGTCGGAATCAATCGCGTCGTGTATGCGGTAGAGGAGCTCCGCACCTGGCGCGTCGAAGCCACCTGGGATGCTCTCTCGGGCGAATTCGTCGCGTGGTCGGGTGTCCACGAGCACTAGGTCTGTGCCGGCGTCACGCAGGGCGGCGAGTTCATCCACCCCAATCTTTGGTGTCTGTTCGTGCTCGGCGACGAACTCGCCGAGCGCCTTGCTGATGACACCAACGCCGTCGACGACTCCGAACCCGGCCGCTGTCCACGACGCCAGCCCACCTTGAAGCACAGCGACGTCGTTGTAGCCGAGTTCCGTAAGGATGTTGAGAGCTCGATCCACGAAGCCTGACCCGTCGTCGTAGATCACAGTCGGGGTGCTGCGCCGCGGAACAAGCTGGACTACCCGCGTCTCGAGATCCCGGAACGAGATCGAAACCGCCAAGACGGGATGGCCGCTCGCGTATTGTCCAGTTTCTCGCAGGTCAACCAGCGCGATCTCGTCACCGCTCTGCAGCGAATCGTTCAATTCTGCCGCCGTCACCGTAGGGAGGTCGATGGTCTGCGCGGTCGTGGTTTGGATGGACATGTGCTGGGTCTCCACTGCAAGGGCCACTCGATGAATGACGAGGCCACGGGCTAGATAGCAAGGTAACTGTACAAATCCGATCTGTCAAGTAGGATTTTCCATCAGACGGAATATGATTTTGTTTTCTGACTTGCCTACCTCCTGATGACTCGACGCTCGGGTCGGGTTCAGGACGGCATGAAGGCACTAGACGGAGATGGGCGTGAGATAGACCGGGAACCGGTATGTCCCACATCTCCGTCGACGCTGGAGCACCCCGCGACAAGACGATCAAGCGTCAATCGCTAGGAGTCGACCACGACCAGCCTCTAGGCCTACAAACCAAAGGAGGTGACGCAGTGAGCAAGTCAACCGGAGGCGCGCTCGCCTCACTCACCTGGCCGGTTCTCCATGCCGCCCGCGGGTTGGCAGACAGCGGCGGTTGGAACACTTCTGCGCGCGTCCTCGGTCCAAGGCGTACCCGACCATGGACTGGATTGGCGTATTCTCTACGTGACGCAGAAGGGCGACGGACCGAACGTGCTGAACTCGGGGTTTGTCTTGGCTCCAAGACAGCAGCAGGCCATCTCATCAGACAGGTGAGTGGGTATCCGAGTTGAGCTGCTGTTGGAGGGCACTGACCTAGTGCGTATCGGCCCGAACACACGCATGCCTGCGTCCTCGCATGATGGACCGCCTATGACGCCACCTCCCACCATCCCCCATTTCCGGGGCCGACTTGGGCACGATGGTCCTCGTGACACAGCACGAGCCAGCGAACGGCAGATGCTCCCTTTGTGATTGTACGAGCGAAAACGTCACGACCGCGGATCTCGGCAACTGGATCGTACGTGAGGGAGGAATTTTGATCTGTTCAGGATGCTCAACCGATTCCGACAAGGCCGCCGATCCGGAGACGTTCAGTAGTTCAGAACGAGTCGAGAAGCAGCAAGCCAGAATCGCCCAGCCCCGAAAATAAAGTCAGGGAATACTTCGCCGGGCTGATGCCGAAGCAGCTGTTCGACCGACGAACCTAGGGACGTGCAGCAGTGCGTCGATCACAAGAACCGAACCCACTCCCACCGCAGCACCCCCAAGTGCATCGGTCGGATAATGCCACCGCAGCACGATCACCGCGGCCCCTGTACCAACGATGGCGACAAGACCGAGCACCGCTACTGAGAAGCGGGCTTTCGCCGGAGCGACCAAGGTGAGCGCCGTCGCCAATGCCGCCACCGCCGCAACAGTCCCAGAAGGGTACGAAAGAGCGCCCGTCACAACGCTTTGTCGGTCGACCAGAGGCTTGGCAATTTCCTGAACGATGAGCACTGCGATCACCGGTGCTGTCGTACATGCAATTGCGCGTATCCAGTCCCGCAGAACACCGACGAAGAACACAAGGACCACTCCGGCGATGAGGGCAGTCATCGAGCCGAGGGTCACGAAGTCGTGGGCCCAATGCGAACTCAAATCGGCCGGCAGCAGACGGTCACCCCATGTGTCGAGTCGATTGGGCCATGGGCGATGGACAAACGCGAGCCCGCCAAGGGCCGCAATTCCCAACATCAGGGACCCCAGCCCCAATTCGATCAGAATTGCCGTGCGAGCGGATGCACGAGCATCTCGAATGCGACGGTGCGGACGGGCGCTGTATGGCGCCACATCGAGACGGCCAGTCGGGATCAAGACAACCGGCCGTCGATCCATGACACTGCTAGACATGAACAGCCGTGTGATTCGTCACGTGAGCCGTGGCATGCAAATCGCTGAACGCCCTCGCAGAAGAATCCGCCCGCTTGAAAACCATCCCGCTCCGCAAACGCTATGAAAAGGAACGGCCTCGAATGCTCTCGTTGCATGGTCTCTCCAGGCTACGGACGGAGCGCTCCTCGTGGACGCATCCATCAGGATGAATTGCCCGGAGCAACTTCATCCCTGAGGTCGAGTCCCTTCGCACAGTCACATGCCTCTGGCCGCCTCGCCTCAAAGTTCAGGTCGGCGGAACCGGATTCGCCCCGGAGGTGGACGCACCCCGAAGCGTCCGCCGCGGCCTCACAGGGGCCAGCCGGACGAGTGCGTTATAGGTCACCACAGCGATCGCCAAGTGCATGCACATCAACACCGCCACCGCCTTCGGCGGCTGACCCTGCTGCAAGATGTACACGTCGGGGAGCAACAAGACAAGCGTGACCACGATCGCCAATCTGAAGAAGAGCCACCTCGGCGCGGACGAGATACGGGTCACGATCGGCCACGCAACACAGGCGATGACGACACCGATGATGGTCAACTTGGCGTAGTCGCTGAACTGAAAGTGTCCATAGCCTTTGGTGGAGGGAAACACTGCCTCGCCGATTGCCACCAGGAGGGCGTCAGCGGCCAGTGACCCGACCAAGGAAACCACGGTGGCCAGCACGACTCTGGCACCCGAGGGAGGGCGATGCGTGGGGGCGAAGTCGACCTTCACGAGATCCAAGGTGCGGTCGAAAATCGTGTCGGGTGGCACTGTTCTCCTTCTTCGCCTCGTTCGACCCCCTTTGGTTGGGAATGTTGAAGGCCCATGTGCTGCTGAATCTGGTCTCGTACCCGTTGAACCCGGTGGCGTCGCCAGACATCCTAAAGATATGCCGGGCACGGTTACACCAACATGAAGGCGGAGAGTGCCTGATCGGCGTGTATTGGATCAAGTGGAGTGGTGCACCTCGTTGACAAGGGTCAGAGGACGATGGATGTCGTCTCCGGAGAGCGGTCGAGCACAGAGGGTTCTGGTGACTCTCTCGGGTCGTCAGGGCCTCTTGCTCCCGGTGAGCGACGCCACGAAACCTCCATGTGCGCGCCACCCAAATCAGACTGACCGACGCTCCACTCGCCACCGGTTGCCCGAACGACGGAGTCGGCGATTGCGAGACCGAGGCCGGCACCGTTGCCCTGGTCGGTTGCCCGGTGAAAGCGGTGAAAGAGCTTGGAGCGATCTTCAGGCGCAATGCCAGGGCCGCTGTCATCCACCATCAAGCTGACTCGGCCGCCGAAAACTGTCACTCCGATCCGTACAGTCCCTCCCGGTCCCGCGTATCGGCAGGCGTTGTCCACCAGGACGGCTGTAAGGCGGTCGATCCATTCGGGCGGGGCGTTGATCCACGGTCGGGTCTTTCCCTCGTCCCGAACCACCAGAGCAATTCTGTTTCTGTGCGCCACAGCGAGGAAGCGGTCGCCACACGCCGCGGCAATGGCCGCGACGTCCACCGGTTCGTCAGCCGGTGGCAGCGGCTCTGAATCGAACCTCGCCAGCCAGAGCAGATCCTCCACGATCTCACGTAGGCGCAAGCTCTCCTGACTGACCCTGCCGAGGGTGGCCCGGTACTCGTCGTCGCTCCTCGAGCCAGTGAGGGAGAGAGTGACCTCCGCCTCAATGACGCTCAGTGGAGTGCGGAGCTCATGGGAGGCGTCAGCCGTAAATTCGAGCTGTCGTTGACGGGCCAACTCCACCGGGCTGGCTGCTTTCACGCCGACGAGCAGAGTCCCGAAGAATACGGCCAGGAGGAGTACCGGACCCGCGATGGCCTCCAACAACAATAACTCAGACTCGATACGGTCCGCGCTGGCCAAGCTCTGCGCGGCCACGACCCACTCACCGCCGACGCGTTCGGCCTGCAACCGGAAGCTGCCATTTCCAAGCTGTGCCTCCACAGACGGTTTCGAAGGCGACCACGCGGTTGCCGGGAGGGCCGGCGCACCCGTAGTGAGGGCATTGGAGCTTCCGGTCTGTGTGACCCGCCAGAAGAAGACCGGTGCATCATCCACGTCGTGCGCGTTGTCGTAGTCGCCAATGGACCCGGCGGTGCTGGGCTGCCCGGCGGCTTGGGCCAACCTCTGTTGCAACCGGGTATCGATCTGCCCGACAAGGTGATGCCGCTCGACAAGGTCGAAGCCGGCGACCACGCACACGTACATTGCCGCGATGATCACCGTCGCCGCCGCTGCGACACGGATTGCATGGCCGACATACGGTTTGCGCCACGGCTGAAGAGCGTTCACATCGGCACCAACCGGTAGCCGAGTGCCCTGACGGCTTCGATCTTGGCGCCGCTGGTGGCGATCTTGGCCCGCAACCGGGCCAAGTGCACATCGAGGGTGTTGGAGCCGAGCGCGTCGGCTTCCTCGTTCCACACGGCCAGTGCGATCGATCGGCGGGACACGATGGCCGGTGAGCGCTGCATCAGGATCTCGAGGAGTGCAAGCTCGGTGGCGGTCAGGCGAGGCCGAACTGGACCGATGCTGACTTCCCGCGTCACCGAGTCCAGCGCCAAATCGGCGACGGTGATGACGAGCGACTGCATGGCCTCGCCTCGCCGCTGCAGGGCCCGTACTCGGGCCAGAAGCTCGGAAAAGTCGAAGGGTTTGATCAGGTAATCGTCTGCGCCCCCGTCCAACCCCGTCACCCGGTCGCGTGCCGTGTCGCGTGCGGTGAGCATCAGGATGGGAAGAGCTGACCCCCGACGACGCAATCGCTGGACGACTTCGAGACCGTCGACCTTGGGCATCCGCCAGTCGAGGATGGCGACCTCATACTCGTAGGTGTCGAGGTACTGCAGGGCCAGCTCCCCGTCCCGGGCCGTGTCCACCGCGTAGCCGCTCTCCCGCAACCCGCGTTCGAGCACCGAACGGAGGCCCTCATCGTCCTCGGCGACGAGCACTCTCACGGCGAGAGTATTAACCGCGGACCATGACGTGGACATGACAGTTCAATGGGGGGTGCACAATTTAAGATCCGTGCCGGCTGGCTGTCATGTTCGCGTAAGTCCTCTTCCGTAGGGTGAAAAGGTGTCCACCCTCCAACCCTGCGACCGGGGCTCGAATGCCACTCGCACCTGGCTCCCAGATGCACCCCCGCACCTGACGCCGCTCACAGATAACCCACAGGGGTTCTACAGGTAGATGCTATGCGCTGCTGCTTCCATGAGACGGATGCCGATCCAAGAACCTGACCGATGACAGCCCGTCCGTCGTCTGACTCCCCTGAAACCAGGCGTCGCGCCAACGCCCTCCTGAGGCTGCTGACTCGTTCCGCTGTCTTGGTCGCGACCAGCGCGACGATCGCCATCGGCGTCGTGGTGTCGAAAGAGCACCCCGGCGCCAGCGCGTCTTCCACCCCCCTCCCCGCGCAGGCCCCGACTACGACCGCGCCGACCACGACGAGCACGACGACGTCGCCACCCACCACTTCGCCCGCCTCATCGGACCCCGGTAGCTCTTCGTCATTTTCAGCGCCGACCACGACCACCCTGCCGCCCACCACCACCACCTTGCCGCCCACCACGACGACAACTCGTCCTGTCGCAACTTCTGGCGCCACGTCTCTGAGATGAGCACATCGACCGAGGCTCCGGCGCAATCCTCCATCGCGACGCGGTCCTTCCGTGCCTTGGGCACCACGGCCACCGTTGTCGTGCCAGATCCATCGCGCGTAGACGAAGCGGAGCGGATCCTGCGCGCCGAGACTGAGGCCATCGATCGGGCCTGCAGTCGCTTTCGACCCGATTCAGAGCTTGCGCACTTCCATGCCAACGCGGGGCGCACCGTCGAGGTTTCCTCATTGCTCTTCGAAGCTCTCGACGTCTCCTATTCGGTGGCCGAACGGACCCACGGTGCCGTCGACCCGACGGTCGGCAAAGCACTGGAGGCGATCGGCTATGACCGCGACATCGATCGGATCGAATCTCGACCGCTTCAGATGGCTGATTTCGGTCCGGTCCCGGGATTCAGGCACCTCCACCTCGACCGCAAGAGAAGGGCGGCGCGGATTCCGAAGGGTGTCCGCCTCGACCTCGGCTCCTCGGCCAAGGCCCTTCTCGCCGACCGGGCCGCCGCCCGGATCGCGGGCAGTCTCGGTTCGGGGTCACTCGTCAGCCTCGGAGGCGACATTGCCGTTGCCGGAGACCCACCGCCTGGGGGATGGGCCATCGGCATCGCCGTGGACTCCTCTGCCGGGGCCGACGAGGCAGACCAGGTCGTCGCCATCCGTCAGGGCGGAGTGGCCAGTTCGAGCACCGAGGTCCGGACCTGGCAGATGGGGACTGAGCGGGTACATCACATCGTCGACCCCGCCACCGGGATGACCCCGGCTCCCCACTGGCGCTTGGTGTCCGCCGCCGGCGCCAGCTGTGTCGATGCCAACGCCCTGACGACTGCCGCGCTGGTCTGGAGCGATCAGGCCGTCGAGATGCTCCGCCCCTTCGAGCAACCAGTTCGGCTGTTGCGCCACGATGGGGAGGTACTCACCCTCGGCGGCTGGCCCGAGCCGGAACGATCGTGAATTCCACTTATCTTTGGTACGCCACGCGGGCGAGCGGCATCGTCGCCCTCGTTCTGCTGACGCTGACCATGGTGCTCGGGCTGGTGACCACGAGCCGCCCTCGGGCGCGCAACTGGCCTGGGTTCGCTCAGCAGGAGCTTCACCGCCGAATCTCGATCCTCGCAGTGGTGTTCCTGGCTATTCACGTGGTGACGAGCATCCTTGACACCTACGTCCACATCGGATGGTTCGCCATAGCCGTGCCCTTCACCTCCCCCTACAGCCGGTTCTGGGTAGGCCTCGGCACGATCGCGCTCGATCTCATGATGGCGGTGTTCGTGTCCAGCCTGTTGCGGTCTCACCTCAAGCCGGGTACCTGGCGGGCCATCCACTGGCTGGCCTACGCGTCGTGGCCCATCGCCCTGATCCACACCTTCGGCCTAGGGACCGACTCGAGAGAGCATTGGGTGATCGCCCTCGGCGCAGTGTGCGTACTCTCCGTCGGCCTGTCCTTGACTTGGCGAATGCGCGCAACGGCCAGGCAACGGGCGGCGGTCCCGACTGTCACCAGTCACGTTGTTCCGCTGAATCGTCATGCGACGACAGCCAGGACTCGGGCGGGCCGCTATGACGCATAGTGCCAACCCCGCCCAGGCATTGCACAATGTGCATCGGCTCCTCGGTCATCCGAGCGACCTGAAAGGGCACCTCGACGTCCACGGCCCGCTCAATGTGGCGCTCGGCCGGAACGGCTCATGGCAGCAGGGCCTGATGTCCAGCCTCGAAGATTCGCGCCTGACCGGTCGCGGCGGTGGCGCATTCCCCGCCTCGATCAAACTGGAGCTCGCCCAAACCGCCGGCCGCGGCGGGACCGTCGTGGTCAACGCCATGGAGGGGGAGCCGGCCAGCGACAAGGACACGCTGCTCTTGACCCGCACACCCCATTTGGTGCTCGACGGGGCGCAGTATCTGGCCGCCTTGTGCCACGCGGTGCGAATCGTGGTCTGCATCCCTATTGGACGCGACTCCGTCGCCACCGCCGTGAACCAGGCCATCAGGGAGCGCTCGAGGAATCATCACGCGCCCGTGAGGGAGGAGATGGTCCGGCCACCCGGCCGTTTCATCGCCGGCGAGGAATCGGCCCTGGCCAACTGGATGGAGTCTGCACGTTCGTTACCGGTGTTCCGGCCGGACAAGGGCGCACCGCTTCGCATAGGCCGGCGCCCTGCACTGGTGCACAACGCGGAGACTTTGGCCCACATCGCCCTCATCGCTCGGCACGGTGCCGGACCCTTCCGGGCCCGCGGGATGCCCGAAGAACCTGGCACCAGCCTGGTGACCATCAGCGGCGACGTGAAGCACCCAGGAGTGGTGGAAGTCGATCGGGGCACCCCTCTGTGGGACATTGCCATGCGGAGCCAGCCTGTCGAGCCCGTGCAGGCACTTCTGGTCGGAGGGTACGGCGGGACGTGGATCGGTCCTGAGCACTTCGGGACTCCGTATGCCTCCATCCCACTACGCACGATCGGTGCCGCAGCCGGCGCCGGTGTGATCGTGGTACTCGGGGAGACATCCTGCGGTCTCGCCGAATCGGCCCGGATCGCGCGCTACCTGGCCGACCAGAACGCCGGCCAATGCGGTCCGTGCGTCTACGGACTCCCCGCCATCGCTGACGATATGGCCCGACTGGCCCGCGGCCAAGGGGGCGACGATGACATCAGGCGGCTCCACCGTCGTCTGGGTCAAGTGAACGGGCGCGGGGCGTGCCGCCATCCCGATGGAGCGGTGAGCCTCGTGCGAAGTGCACTGGCCGTCTTTGCCGGCGACCTTGCCGCCCATGGCCGGGGTCAGCCCTGTCCGCACTGGCGCAAACTCACCAGCCTGCGCTTTCCATATCCCATCAGGCTGTGAAATGAGCGGACTGAGGATCACGATCGACCCCGTGGCGTGCGAGGCCTACGGCTACTGCGCTGAGTTGCTCCCTGAGGCCATCTCCCTCGATGAATGGGGCTACCCGATCGTCGATAACCGGCCATTGCACCCAGAGCTCGTGGCGCTGGCCAAGCGGGCGGCACGGGACTGCCCGAAGCGAGCCATCACGTTGCGGAAGAAGGCGAGCGGTTAGCGAGAGACCTTTCACCTGCCGCTGTCGACGTGGAGCCACCTCAGCTTGGCGCTGTGGGAATAGTTCCTCGGTGATCGACAGCGATGGCCACCAACATCCCGCTTTCCGCCCCTCCGCGCCTTGACCACCACGGTCACCGTCGGAGAGTCGAACAACCACACGCGCCATCGCGATGTCCAAGGAGGAGCCTCGAGTGCCGCCGTCATCGGGGCGAGCGACGGGGCAAGAAGTGGCCGAAACCCTTGGGCCGAGAGGCGGCGGTAGTCTCCCCCTGCAGTGCACGGATCACCGGCCCTATGGGCGCCCGAGAGACGTAGCTAGCTCATGCCAGGCATGGGACGGTCGCTCCAGACGGGCAACACGCTGATCGTCTCGAGCTTCCACACAGCCCTCTTTCACCAGTTCATCGCCGTCTTCGTGGTTGGGGCGCTCTGCGCTGTCGGCTTCAACGTCTTCCGCACCGTCCAGTACCGGAGGCTGAAGGCCCACGGGAAGGGCTCGTTTCCCTCCTTACGGCCCGAACTCCTGCCCGAGCCGATGGCCCGGCGGATCCTCCGGATCGGCTTCGGCGCACTCTGGATCTTCGACGGACTGCTGCAGATCCAGTCCTCCATGCCTCTCGGGCTCCCGTCGGGCGTGATCCAGCCGGCGGCCAGCACGTCCCCGGGCTGGGTGCAGCACCTTGTGAACAGCGGCGTCAGTGTCTGGTCGAACCACCCGATCCAGGCCGCATCAGCCACTGTATGGATCCAGGTCGGGATCGGCCTGTGGCTCCTTGTCGCCCCACGCGGCCGGTGGTCTCGGTTCGGCGGATTGGCCTCTGTCGGTTGGGGTCTCGTGGTGTGGTGCTTCGGCGAAGCCTTCGGTGGCATCTTTTCGCCCGGGGCGACGTGGCTCTTCGGAACGCCGGGTGCCGTTGTGTTCTACTGCGCCGCTGGCATCCTCATCGCTCTTCCCGAACGGGCCTACGCCACCGCTCGTCTCGGCCGCGGCGTCCTGGCACTGAGCGGGGTGTTCCTGATCGGCATGGCCGTGCTGCAGGCGTGGCCGGGACGAGGGTTCTGGCAGGGCCGCGGCGGGACTCTGGCCGGCATGGTCCGCTCAATGGCCCACACGTCGCAACCCGGCTTCCTCTCCTCATGGGTCTCGTCCTTCGAGAAACTCGTCGCCGCTCACGGGTGGGCGGTCAACCTCTTCGCCGTGCTCGCCTTGGTCACCATAGGAGGCTTGCTACTGAGCGGGCGTCCCCGGCCTGCTCTCGCCGGCCTGATCGCGCTGGTGCCGCTCTGCATAGCCGACTGGGTCCTCGTGGAAGATCTGGGTTTCCTTGGTGGTGTCGGCACCGATCCCAACTCCATGCTGCCCATGGCGCTCCTCTTCGTCGCCGGGTACGTGGCCATGGTGCGAGTCCCGGTGACTGTCCAAAAACCCGAGCTTGCGTCACAGGTTCCGGCTCCGGCCGCGGAGGGGTCCGCAGCGCAAGGAACGGGATGGTGGGACCGGGCTTCCCTGTCCTACGCGGTTCGCACTGCGGCTGCCGTCGCGGCGTTGGCCATCGTGCTGGTCGGCGCAGCTCCGATGGCGGCCGTGGCGGTCGACGGCAACACCGACCCCATCCTGTCCGAGGCTCTCGACGGCAGCCCGAACACGCTGGAACTGCCGGCACCGCACTTCACCCTCACCGACCAGCATGGCCAGACCGTCAGTCTGGCCATGCTGCGGGGCCATACGGTGGCGCTGACCTTCCTTGATCCGGTGTGCACCTCGGACTGCCCGCTGATCGCCCAGGAGTTCCGCCAGACGGATCTGCAGTTGGGCACTGCAGCGCGCAACGTCGACTTCGTCGCCATCGTGGCCAATCCGATCTACCGGTCCACCACCTTCACCAACGCATTCGACAGCCAGGAGTCGATGAACCGCCTACCCAACTGGTACTACCTGACCGGCTCGCTCTCCCAGCTCCAACGGGTCTGGGACTCCTACGGGGTCGTAGTGAACACGCTCGGCGCCGGGGCGATGATCGCGCACAGCGACCTCGCCTTCGTCATCGACGGCCGTGGCCTCGAGCGCGACGCTCTCATCGACGACCCGGGTCCGACTCAGACGTTCGCGTCGTCCTTCTCCTCTCTCCTACTGAGCCGGATAGACCAAGTCCTCAATTCGTGAGGTCCCGAGTTCGCCCGATGCGGGCCCCACTCCGGCGCCTAGGGGTGCCGGTGATTCTGCTGGCGCTGCTCGGGAGTGGTCTCGCAGCCACTTCCGCCCAGGCGACGGGGGACGCACCGTTGGTGAGTGCCTTCTCGACGTCGACCGATTCGTGGGTCACTCTCCCCATGGGTGACCTCTCCGACCCAAACAACACGTTTTGGGAGCTGTTCCACACCGCTCCCGGCTCCCCCCACTGGTCGCTGGTGACGCCGCCGGGGGTCGCCGACAACGGGGGCCTCATCGAGTCAGCCTCCGCCGGCGCCGCCTTGGTGGGTGTCCTCCCCAGCCAGTTGCTGCGCTTCTCCCCACTCGCCCAGAGCGCGAACGGCGGGAGATCCTGGGTCCCAGCGTTCCTCCCCGGAGCACTGTCCCCCTTGCCCGACGCCCTCGCCGACGGCGACGGCGTCTCTCCGGTGGGCGCGATCGCACTTGTACGCGGGAGCCGGGCACTGAGCGGGCCGGTTGGCCTCTCGTCCTGGTCTCCTCTCGTGACTGCGGCCGACACTGAGCAGGGTGTCGCGGGACTGCGGCGTGCTCGGGCTCGACGGTGCCACGCTCCTGCCGAGCGGGGCACCGCTGATCGCCACGGGGTGCCGGCGAGACGGGCGAGTGGGCCTGTTCACGCGGACTGCCTCAGGGTGGCGGAGCGTCGGGCTCACGCTTGGCGGAGCACTGCGCGGAGCGGCCACCACCGTGCTCCGGGTGCAGTCGACGGCAGGAACGACCACCGTCCTCGCCCTGGCCAGCGTCGGCGGTCGACACTCCCTTGAGGCGCTATGGCAGAGCGGCAGCGCGCCGTGGAGGGTGGCCACGCCGCTGGCCATCGGCTCCGGGGCATCCGTACGGTCGACGGCCGTGAACTCGACCGGCGACGTGGCCATCCTTTTCGGCGGCGCTCGAGGCACCGGTAGCGCCGTCGACATCGCGCCGACAGGAGCGTGGAACCGGCTACCCCGCCTTCCCGCGCGGACGGTGTGTGTTGCGTTGCCGGCGGGCTTGCTCCCCACGAGCGAACCCGACATTGACGCCTTCACGGTCGATGGCGAATCGCTCGGATGTCTTCTCGCTGACGCCCTCGGGCGAGACCTGGGCCAAGTTCCAGTCGAGCCAGGTCCCCCTGGCCTACGGCTCGTCGGGCTGAGCGCCGCCGGAGTACGGTGACCGTGAGCATCCCTGCGATACACGGACGGGCGGCTTGAGCTATCTCGCTCGACAACTGGAGCTTCGACCCATTCGCGATAGTCGTCGCGGCCATCGTGGTGCTCCACGAAGCGGGCCTCGCCAACCTCCGTCATCGGTCTCGTCCCGAACGAGCCCGCGCCAGGCGGCTGCGTTCCCTGTTCTTCTACAGCGGTCTGGCGCTACTCCTGATCGCGGTGATGTCGCCCATCGACTACTGGGCCGGCGATTACTTCTTCGTCCACATGATTGAGCACATCCTCATCGCCTTCTTCGCCCCGATCCTCATTGTGGCCGGGGCACCGTGGCTGCCCCTCCTGCACGGCCTGCCGGTCGGACCACGTCGGAGCCTTGTGCGGGCAGTGTTGCTCGGTCGCCTCTCGCATCCGCTGCGGGCAGTGGGTCGCTTCGTGGTGAACCCATGGACCGCACTCGTCTCGTTCAACGTCGTGATGGTCCTCTGGCACGTCCCGGTGTTGTTCAACGCGGCAGAGGTGAACCAACCGGTCCACATCTGGCTGATGCACGCCAGCTTCTTCGTGACCGGTGTGCTGTTCTGGTTGCAGATCATCCCCTCCTATCCCTTCCGCATGAAGGCAAGCCCGCTGTGGCAGGTGGGGGCGATCATCTCGACCAACGTGGTCATGTTCGTCCTGGCCATGTCAATGTCACTGTTCACGAGCACCAGTTGGTACTCGGTCTATGCCCACGTGCCCGGCGTCACGCTCTCACCCGTCGCCGACCAGCAGATCGGAGCCGCCATCCTCTGGATCTGTGGCGACTTCTGGGCCGTCCCCGCGTTGGCGGTGACCATCCGCCGTGCCATCGATAGCGAAGGGGGCTTCTCGCTGGGGGTCGACCGCCTCTTCCACCGGGACCCCGGGCCCTCGCTCGAGGCGTTGCGGGCCTCGGCCACCTCGCCCGCGTCGGGGGCCGAACGGGCGCCACGCAGGTGAGCGTCGGCCGAATCACATCGGCAGCCCCCATTTCTTCCTGGGACCTGGTCTCTCCGGCGGAAACTGTTGACGAATGTGAAGCAGAAACCTAACCTCCGCCTGTCGGGGCACAGGTTGAGCCAAGATTGAGCCAAGGTTCCACCAAGATCGAACGTCGAGGGTGGCCGCGGGTCACCCGAGAGTCGGGGGTGATCATGAGTCTGGCGTGGAAGGTGACCGTGACGGTCATCCTCTTCGTTGTCGCGGCGACGGCGGCCGTCGTGCTCATCGTGAACCTTCTCGGCACGCCGCCCACGGTCGACTTCTCCTCGAGCTCGCCGGGCCAGCCGGTCAACGTGACCCTGCAGACTGTGGGTAGCTACGGATCGGGCAGCCACCCCACCTGGGTCTCGTATCTGGTCGAGTCGCCCGATGGGCAGTGGATCCACACCACGAACTTCCAGGTGCCCCAGCACGTCCGCATCAACGTCACCATCGTCCAGTACGACTCGGGCAGCCCGCTGCGCAACCAGCAACTCGGCCAGGTGACCGGCACGTACGCCAACGCTGCCCTCCTCAACGGCAAGCCGTTCCGGGTCATCAACTCCAACGCCGGCAACGGCGTGGCCCACACCTTCTCCATGCCCTCACTCGGCATCAACGTGCCCCTGTACGGCAACAGCAGCACGGCGAACCTGTGCGGCGCGGCGCCCTGCACCACCAAGTCGCCCCACAACGTGATCAGGTTCTCCTTCACCAGCCCCGGGCCCGGGAACTACCGCTGGCAGTGCTTCGTGCCTTGCGGTCTGGGCTACCTCTACGGCAACGGCGGACCCATGTCGACTCTCGGCTATATGGGCGGGTTCATGAAGGTCGCCGCATGAGCGGCACGTCCGCATCGGAAGCCGCCGAGGAACCTCCCGGAGAACCGCCGGCAGGCTCCAACGACCAGACGCACGACTGGTGGCGGCTGATCGCAATCTGGGTGGTCCTCTCTGCCATTTTGGACCCGCTCTTCTACTTCCTCGCCGGGCCCCACATCCCGCCGGGCACCATGACCAACACGGCACAAGGGGCGCAGTTCGACTTCAACGTGCTGTTCGTCATCGCCTTGCCCGTCCTCCTCGCCGTCTGGATCTACATGATTTACGCCATCGTCATGTGGCGCGCCTCGCGGGGGGGACCCGAGCCGGTCGGCGGTCCGGCTGCACGGGGCAACCTCGGGATCCAGGTGGGCTGGATCCTGGTCACGACCGTCATCGTCCTGTTCCTGGCCGGATTCGGTACCTACGAACTCGTCCAGCCAGGTGGTGCGGGCGGCGGCGAGGGGTCGAGCCCCATCTGGACCCCGACGTCGAAGACCATCTTGCCCATTCAGGTCATCGGCCAGCAATGGAAATTCACCTACCGCTACCCGACCTTCGGCGGGTTCGAGACCGACCAGCTCGTCGTCCCCAATGACACCACCATTCAATTCAACGTGACGTCACTCGATGTGATCCATGACTTCTGGGCCTACCAGCTCGGAGTGAAGGCCGACGCCAATCCCGACTACAACAACGTGGCCTACACGACACCGCAACAGCTCGGCTCCTTCACCGTCCGCTGCGACGAGCTGTGCGGCCTTTGGCACGGTGCCATGTACAACAGCGGCGCGGTGGTGACCCCCCAGCAGTTCGAGTCGTGGGCCAGGCTCACCGAATTCCGCTTGCGCAAGAACACCAAGCTGCTGCCCGCCCTATGCCCTCACCTACACGCCCGACGCCAACGGTGCAGACGGCGGCTACTACCCCGACAACGTGGACCCCTACTCCAAGGTGGAGACCTACGGCGCGTCGAAGTCGAAAGGCGATTGACGTGACACACCCCCGACAGACCCGTTCCGCTCTCGACACGAGGGAAACCAGCCATGGCCATTGATACGACGGTTGGCGAGTTCGAGTACCCCGGCGAGGAGGAGGATCTCGACACGCCGCTCGGGCCGCCGCGGTCCGGATGGCGTTCGGATTGGTTGCGGCCCAATGTCCTGTGGGCCATGGCGGGCGGCGTCGTCGGCTACCTCATTGGGCACTGGCTGGGCAACGTCATCGCCAGCGGCTACCAGCAGGTGCAGGGCTCGGGACAGAACGACGTCGCCATCGTGCTCGGCCTGTCGCTGGGTGTGGCGGGCTGGATGGCCGGCATCGGTGCTCTCAATTACCCGCTGGCCAAGGTGCTCGGCTACGAGCTCTCGCCGGCTCCCCCGCAACAGAGCTGGGTGCGCTACTTCCGCATGACCGACGACCACAAGGTCGTCGGGATGCAGTACACCGTCGGGGTCCTTCTGTTCCTTTTCACGGGCGGCCTGCTGGCCATGCTCGTCCGGACCGAGTTGCTGAGTCCGACGAACCACGTTTTCGGTCCCGGGGTCTATATCGCCCTCGTCGGGGAACACGGCACGATCATGATGATGATGGCTTCCTCGGCCGTAGTGGGGCCCCTCGGCAACTGGCTCGTTCCCCTCATGATCGGGTCGCGGCGCATGGCCTTCCCCCGCGTCGAGGCCTTCTCGTTCTGGATCTTCATGGCCGGTTACCTCGTCATCCTCGAGCGCGCTGTTCTTCGGCGGCTTCCCGACCGGCTGGACCGGGTACGCCCCATTGCAGACGCAGGCCTCCGGCGGGATGGACTCCTATCTGGTCGGCTTCGCGGTCATCGGGATAGGCATGATCCTGGCCGGCTTCAACATTGCGTGCACCATCATCAACTACCGCGCGCCGGGCATGACATGGAGCCGGGTGCCCATCTTCGTCTGGGGCGTCCTGGCGACGACGGCACTGCTCACCCTGGCGACGCCGACCCTCGTGGTGGCAGGGCTGTTCGGGATATTGGACCGGACCGCACAGACCGCCTTCTTCGTGAACGAGCACGGGGGCAGCAGCTTCTTGTGGGAGAACCTCTTCTGGTTCTTCGGCCATCCCGAGGTCTACATCATGGCGCTCCCCGGTTTCGGGATCGTCATGGAGATCATGCCGGTCTTCACCCGCAAGCCCCTCTTCGCCTACAAGGTGGCGGCGGCAGGCATGATCGGGGTGGCGCTCCTGTCCTTCTTCGTGTGGCAACACCATCTCTTCCAGAGCGGGATCAACCCGGACATGCGGCCGCTCTTCATGCTCACCACCGAACTCATCTCCATCCCGACGGGGTTCCTGTACCTGGTGACGCTCGGCACCTTGTGGAAGGCGAAAATACGCTTCGAGACCCCGATGCTGTTCTGTCTCGGGATGCTCTTCAACTTCCTCATCGGCGGGGTCACCGGCGTCTTCCTCTCCGATGTCCCGGTCAACGTCACCGTCCACGGCAGCTTCTTCGTGATGGCGCATTTCCATTACACGATCATGGGCGGAATGATCTTCGCCCTTTTCGGCGGGCTTCTACTTCTGGTTCCCGAAGATCACGGGCAAGACGATGAACCGCACGCTGAGCAGATGGCACTTCTGGACCTTCTTCATCTTCTTCAACTGCACGTTCTTCCCTTTGTTCCTGGTTGGGATCCTGGGCCAGCCCCGCCGGGTGTTCGAGTACGCCAGCAATCTGCAGACCCTGAACGACATCTCGAGCATCAGTGCCTACTTCCTCGGTGCGTCCTTCATCTTCTTCATCATCAACTTCGTCTGGTCCGTCTACCTGACGCCGCACGAGGCGCCGCCCAACCCCTGGGACTCGCTCGGCCTGGAATGGCAGACGCCGACCCCGGTCCCCTGGTACAACTTCGAGCACATCCCTGTCATCACCAACGACCCCTACCACTACGGTGAGCCGGACGCGGCGCCGGTCGCGGACCTGGGGATGGCGATGTCGGTGGTCGCCCCGGAGGGTTCGGTGGGCCACGACGAGCTCGGCACCGGAGTGGACGGCGACGGCGACCCCCGTCCCCCGATCCTGTGAGGTCAGAGAGAGACATGGAACACAACGCCGTCGACAACCAGCAGTTCGAGAGCTTCGGCCAGCTCCGGGAGACGCCGGAGGAGATCGCCTTCGAGGTGCGAGCCCAGGAAGGGGCCCTGTGGACGGGCGGGCCGGCTGCTCATCGGCATCTGGGCCTTTGCCTTCGCTGCGCTGGCCTTCGCGTACTTCTACCTGCGCTCGGCCAACGACGAGAGCCTGTGGCGCCCCAACGGGATCACCGCGCCCACGGCGACCGGGGCCGCCATCTTCGCCATCACCGTGGCCGCCGCACTCCTCGTCCAGTTCGGCGAGCGGCGTTTCCGCGAGGACGAGACCCTGGACTGGCAGGTGGCCGGCTGGACGTCCGTCCTCGGGCGGGTTGCTCGTCATGGGGCTGCAGATCTGGCAGCTGACGACGCTGCCGTTCTTCCCGGGATCCAGCGGCTACGCCTCCTGCTTCATCGGCTGGGCGGCTATGAACGTCGCCCTCGTGCTCTGCGGGACCTACTGGCTCGAGACGATCCTGGCCAGGGAGATCCGCCTCCGGCGGGCCATCGCCCAGGACGGTGGGGCTCCAGGGTCGACCCTGCCGGTGGCGCGCCTGTTCCGGGCCAATCTCAACGGCTGCACCTACTTCTGGGGCTTCATCGCCCTCGTGTCCCTGTTCTTTTGGCTACTGTTCTACGTGATCTGAGCCTGAAGAGGTGACCGCATGATCACAGCCGATGTGGCAGCAACCCAGGCACTGACGTTCGCCATCCCCATCGGAGTGCTGTGCGTCGTGATCCTCTGGGGCTTCTTCCAGCGCCGACCGACGCGATGACCGAAGGGGCTGCCGGCGAGCGGCCCTACGAGTTGACCGCACGGTGGCGAGACTGGTGCCTGGTCGGCGCAGCTCTCGTGGCCATCGCGTGCCTGCTCCCACCGCTGTCGGGCACAGCCCGCCGCTACGAGTACGGCGAGGCGCTCCAATTCTCCGTCTTCGCCATCGCGCTCCCTCTTCTGGTCGCCATCGGCGCCCCGTGGCGGCACCTCGGGCTGGCCAGGGCCAGTGACGTCGAGGCGCCGCGCCTCGTCGACCGCATCGCCGACCGGCGGCTCCGGCACCGGGAGCTCCCCTGGTCCCTCGCCTTCATCGCCGCCGACCTGGGCGTGGTCGTCGCCTGGCACGCCCCGGGGGCTGTGGCAGAGGTGGCGCGAGCACGGTTGGCTCGTGCCGCTCGAGGGCGTGACGCTGCTTGTCTTCGGCCTGGGCCTCTGGCTCGAGCTGGTGGCCTCGCCGCCTCTGGCGCCGCGCTCGGGCTACCTGCGCAGGGCGGTCCTGGCCGCCTTCGCCATGTGGGCGTTCTGGATCCTCGCCTACGTCCTCGGTCTGTCCAACCACGCCTTCTACCCGAACTTCGCCCACGTCCCGGGTGGTCTCAGCGCGGCTGCCGACCAGCAGGTCGCCTCCGCCATCCTGTGGTTCGTGGCCGCAGCGTCCTTCGCTCCGGTCATCTTCTGGAACGCCCTGCTGTGGCTCCGGACCGACGAGGACCCCGATGCCGAGCTCCTGGCGCTGGAGCGTGCCGAGCGTCGGCGGGGCACGCCGCCGCCGACGGGAAGGTAGGACGAGCGGCACCTCGAGTCCCTGAGAGGCGGACCTCAGCTGGAGGAGCTCTTGGCGACCACGGGAAGGTCGACCGGGGGGAGGCGGGTGCTCGAGCGCCCGGTCGGCCGCCTGCTCCTGGGCCACCGCGGTGCCTCGATCCGCCGCCAACTGGGACTCTGCTGTCGGAAAGGCCGTGGAGCGCGGCGGGGTTGCTGGGATCGTTCATGAGCGTCTGCACGTCCTCGATCGCCCGCAGTGCGTCCGAGGTCGTCCAGAGCGTGGCCGTGGCCACCATCTGACCCAGCTGCTTGCCCGCCGTCGTCTGGGGCACCTGCACGTTGGACAGGTCGAAGATGTCCTCGTTGGTGAACGAGCAGGCCGACTGGTCGTCACCGAGCAGGCCCGGCGTGGGGGCACGATCGGCCGGCGTCAGCTGGCTGCGCGGCCTGCAGGTTCCAGATCCCGATCGCCTGGTGGATGGCGTAGGCGCACGGCGCAAGGTCGGTGTTCACCTCGCTCATCACGCTGCGCTCGGCGCTGATGTCGCTCGCCCTCGAGGTGCTCACCGGCAGATCGCTCAGCACTGTGATCAGGACGATCGCAGCGACCGCCAGGCCGATCACCAGACCGCGTCGGCGCTCCCAGATCGGGGGCCTTCTTCGAAGGCGGGCTCGGGTCGCTCACGGTGTCACCAGCCGCCCGGCATACGTCGCGATGCCCTGTCCCCAGCGGGCGATGCTGGCCGCAGGGAGACTGTAGGACCCGGTCGTGCTCTCGTCTGCGAAGGGTGTGGCCCGGTCACGCAGATCACCCCGCGCGTCGATGAAATCCATGACGTCGTTGTGCGCCTCCACCCCGGTCTTCTTCTGCACGGAGATCGACACTCCGTAGGCCTTCCAGAGCGCGTTGAGCGTGGCCAGCGGGCCCGTGACCATGTGCCAGTTGGGCAGCGCGCCGAGCCGGGTCGTGCTCAGCACCGGCGTCTCGGCCGACTGGGCCAGGGCGCTCGGGTCGGTGTTGACCGTGACGAACTCCACGTCCGCCGCCTCGGCGCCCAGGTCCGCATCCGCCTGTTCGATCTCGGCCGCCAGGACGGGACAGATGTCGTTGCAGGGCGCGTCGAAGAACGTGAGGACCACCACGTGCTTGGAGGCTGAGCCGGCACGGAGGTCGGCTGATCGTTCTGATCGGTCAGGGTGAACGCAGGGGCCGGACGCGGCGCGACCGCGCTCAGGCCCATGAACGAGCCCAGCGACGCCTGTATGGAACCGGCCGGCGTCGGAACGGTGGGTGTCGTTACGGGTAGCGTCGTCGTGGGCGGCTGAGGCGTCGTCGTCGGGACCGGGTTGAGCCCGGCCGCCGAGAACAGGTGCTCGCCGATGAGGCCACCCAGGCTCAAGACGAGGACCACCCCGAGCGCCCAATAGACGAACTTGAGCGGGATTCCGGGCGCACCCTCGGCCAGCGCCGCCGACCGGTCGAGCGGCGCAACTGCAGGGGTCGCTTCCGAACATCCGTCGGGCGGCGCGGGGGTGCCGCCCGCCTCGGCTTCGCTCGTGGTCGCTCACCCGCGCCACCCCGAGGCGGGCCACCCAGTGCTCCAGCGAGGAGACGCTCTGCGGGCCGAGTGCGGCCCCCACCACCTGGCCCGATCCATTGAGGAAATAGGTCACCGGCAGCGCCTGTACGAGGTACTGGGACGCCACCTTGGCCTGCGCGTCCACGGCAACGGGATAGGTGGCACCGGCGGCGGCGAGCAGCTGCTTGGCCGTCGCGGTGGAGGTCTCGTTGGAGTCCACGCCGACGACCGTCAACTTCCCCTCGGTCGCCCCGGGCGACGCGGGCCACTGCGCTCGAGCTCGGCCCGGCAGTCGCGGCACCAGGAGGCGAAGAAATTGACGATCACCGGCTTTCCGTGAAAGGTCGACAGCGAGACGGAACTACCTCCCTGGAGCGCTGGGAGCGAGAAGGCTGGGGCCGGCGTGCCCGCCTTGAGGACCGGGGGCGGCGGCGCCTCCAGCGCGGCAGAGCCGACCGCTGGCGGGCTGCGGGGATCCCCGGACGACCACGAAGACCACGAAGCCGATCAGGCATACGCCGGCGACAGCCGCCACCCACTTGAAGAGACGGTCCTGCGAGCGCTTCGGGTGCTCCGCGACGCCTGGCAGCGTCATCGCCCCGTCCCGCCCCCGACTGGTGATGTTCCCCCCAAAGGCACACGTTCAGGCTAGTCAGCCCGATTCCTGCTTCTCGGGCCGGGCACCGCCGGGCCACAGCGACTCGTCATCCCCGACCTCGTGCTACCACTCGGCCTGACGCTGAGCCGGGTCGCCTTCCGCCCGCTCCCGCCGGCGGGTCGCCCGCTCGTCGGGGTCCTCGTGGATGAGGTGCCACCACGCGGCGATGGCGATGCCGGCGAAGATCGGCCACTCGAACGTGTAGAACCAGCTGAGGCCGTTGCCCGCAAGCGCTCGATGCGCTTGCCACCAGGTCGCGACCGCACAACCGGCGACGATGACCCAGAACTCCAGGTGCAAAAGCAGTGCGCGGGGCGAGAACCAACGGTGCATCTCGCTTCGCATCGTAGGTCTCGGCGGCACACAACACGAGCGCCGGTCATCGCGCTTTAGAACCCCTCCGCCGTGCACCCGCCCGAGCGTGAAGCTCGAACCTTCAGGAAACGGTGACGGTCACATCGGTCCCGGCGAGGGGCTGTTGCGCGTTGGAAGGTGACTTGTCTCCTGAGTAGAGTGCGACGCGGTATGCGCCGCTGCGCAGCTGGACTTGGATTGGCACCGTCGTGTCCGTTGAGGTGCCCTGACGCACCACAGTGAAGCCAGCGACGTCACCGGGGTTTCCATTGACGAGCGGAGCAACGGTGAGGACACCCTCGTTCGCACTGGTGTCGCTGACTGCGCTCTTGGGGTAATTGACTCCCGTGACGATGACCGAGAACCCGTCGGAGGTCTGATTCGTAGCCGATACCGAAGGCTTGACAGCGCTCTCACGGTCTTGTTGGCGCAGCTGCTGCTTTGCAACCAGCGCCATGGGGGACACGCCCCCGGACGAGCAGGCCGAGAAACTGACTGCCACCGCTGCCGCCACGATGATTCCAAGGGACCACTTTGCTGTCGGGCCAGAGCTTCGAAATGGCTTCATTTCAGACGGATTCCCCGCCGGCGGTCGCACAAAACGCCAAGATTCGGAGAAGGACGGCGGAGCCGGCGAATGACGGGGTGCCGCGTGATCGAGGTGCCGCGTGTGGGGTTCCACAGAAGTCCTGCTAGAGAGAACAACCAAATCGACGTTGCGCAAAGGCCCAAGGACCGTGCGGTCGTTCGTTCATCCGATAGAAACGAGGTTAATCGGGAACGGAGGCCTGAGAGTTCACAGACTCCACAGGATCGACCTGCTTGACTTCACTTTGTTCACGGATTTGCAATGCGATGCCCAGAGATTGCTCAGGTTCTCCTGACCTCCCGTCCATCACCGCTCGTCACCATGACTTCTAGGAGGAGGAGCCCGCTCTCGACGGTTCCTACAACATCAATGACACTCTTCATGGCAAGCGTTCCCCTCATGGTCTTGGCGGTCGCGTTGGCCGTCTTGCCGCTCATCCTGATGTCACGCGCCGAACACCGCGGTCGCATAGCGGAGGCGACTTCCCGCAGTGGGATCCCCGTCTCGGGACATTCAAGCGACTCCGAGATCAGTTGACGACGTCCGCAACCGGTCCGTGGTGCCACGCCCGACGTCGAAGTACTGGGACACACCGGTTTGGGTCTAGGTTTGGGCGCTGTCGCTGAGCCAATGACCGCTCACCGATGAGGAACCTTTGGAGTTCATTGCGGGGCGATGTGGAGCACTTCATCGACGTAGCCGGATTGTGCGGTGACCGCGAGGCGGATGAAGAAGACTGTTTTCTCTTTATGCCTGAGTGAAATAGAGCACAACCACGACTGCGCGCTGGGTTTGGATCGTCATGATGATCGGTATCGCCATCGAGTTCGGACTCGGTGCGGCGTGCTTCGTGCTCGTCCCGGCGGGACGACCCGATCAATGGCTGCCCGCGCAGAGCAAAGGCGTGTACATCACCCACGCCCTTCTCGGGGGACTTCTGGGGGTGTGGGCGCTGGCCATCCTCATTGCCGCCCTCGGGGGGTCGAGGTTCGTGCGCCTCGGGGCGCAGATCGGCTTGACCGGGCTCGTTCTTGGCGCCGGGGGCGGCATGCTGTCCGTGTCGCACACCTGGAGGCTGGCAGGCATGGGGTTGATGTTCGCCGGAGCACTCGTGGCCTTCTTCGGATATCTCATTCCTCTGGCTGATGGCTCGGTGCAGGAACCTCCGGGATGAGCTTTCAGATGGCGGGCTATGGCGACGGACAGGGCGCGTACCTCCGAGTCGCCGGGACCAGGCGCCGATCTACAGCGACTTCATCTCGGGTAGGCCAATGGCGTCGAATGGCTTCGCCACGCAGATGGGGCATTCGGTGAGCCGACCGACCACACAACTCAAGCGGAGATCCCGGCCAGAGCGACGACCACGCCGATCGCTCCGGCGATGAGGAGCGAGCTCACGACGCTGCGCCGGAGCACGAAAAGCCAGAGTAACGCCCCGGCGAGCACGGGGATCTGCCACAAATGGCCGAAGGAGAGGCCGAGCGGGATGGCAGATCCGGCGATGGCGCCTATGACCGCCGGTCCTGCCCCGGTCAGGAACGACTCAACATCGCGGTTGGCTCGGATCTGGTCGAAGTGCCGGCCGCCGACCAGGACGAACGCAAACGAAGGGGCAAAAGCGATCAACGCCGCCAACAGGCCTCCGCTCATTCCCCCGGCCGCATAGCCCACCACCGCCACCGTCTGGACCACCGGCCCGGGCGTGACCTGGCCCAGTGCGACGGCGTTCAGGAATTGGGCGCCGGTCATCCAGTGGTAGGTGGTAACAGCGTCGTGCTGCATGAGAGGCACGATGACAAAGCCACCGCCGTAGGAGAGGGCGCCGACCTTGAAGGCCACCCAGGCCAATGCCCCAAGTCCGCCCACCGCAGCGCCGTGGGTGACGATGGCTGGGAAGAGCATTCGAAACGAACCTGGTGACGCACGTGGGCCGGCTCGGCGAACCACAAGTTCGGTCACACCACAAGCCAGCAGGATGAGCACCAGGTAAGGGCCCACAGTCGCGGCGGCGGCACCGCCGAGCACCCCATAGACGACCCAACGAGTTCTCTGAGCGCGGCCCGTGCCGATCCGTTTCCAGCTGGCTGGAACAAGACTCCACGCCGCGTTCAGCGCCACCGCCGGCACCGCGGCGCCCGCCCCTGCCGCGGCGCCCAGGATCCAATCGGGGGGATGACTGGCCAGAAAGACCGCCGACAAGGCGAGGATGAGGATCAAACCCGGCACGATGAAACACAGCCCGCCCAAGACGGCCCCGGCCCGCCCCCTGAGACGCCATGCGCAATAGATGGCCAGCTGTGTCGACGCCGGCCCCGGCAGCAGGTTCGTCGTCGCGATGGCGTCCTCGAATTCCTTCGGCTCGATCCACTGGCGCTGCTCGACGCACAGACGACGCAGCAACGCGATGTGGGTCGGAGGTCCACCGAATCCGATGCAACCCAAACGCAGCCATTCCGTGCCGATCGTTGCGAGCGCAACACGCTCCGGGCGGTCCTGCTCGACTTCCTCCTCGCCGCTCACAGGGTCTCGTCGCCGAGCAACTCACGCGCCAACTCCCCGAGCTGGCGCTTGGTCGACTCCAAGACCCTAAGCCCCTTGGCTGTTGCCACGTAGGAACGACGAGTTCGGCCGTCGACTACAACCTGGCTCGACCGAAGGAGACCTTCGGCTTCCATCTTGTGGAGGGTGGGATAGAGGGACCCCGAACTGATCCGGTAGCCATGCTTGGCCAGTTCCATCGCCATCCACGCTCCGTGCACCTCACCTTGGGACCCGTGATGGAGGATATGCAGCCGTACCGCTCCGCGCAGGAACTCCCGCATAGCTCTAAGCTACCCAATATCGGTTCGCGATATCGATTTTCGACATACCCGCTCTGTCGCCACGTCGCGGTGATTGGCGCCGGCCTCGAGTTCGTGTCCAGCTGACGCTCGCAATCCAGGTATCCGAAACCTGCACTGGAGTCCGTCTCGTCGTGAAGGGAGCCGGCCGGAGACTCAGCATTACGGGCTAGGCCGAGCCGGATCCACCCGCCCGATGCGGTCCTCGCACGCGACCCATCGACCGGCGTCTGGACTGTCGATCGACACACAAAAGGTCGGGTCAGGCCCGGATGTGCGCCCGATCAAACTGCCCGTTGTCGGCGAGTGCCTTCCGCGGCAGACTTGGCATGTGCTCACCCGCTCGTCCGGATATCTCGTACCCCGCGCTGACGACGTCCCATCCGCTTCAAAGGACCTCGAACATGATGGGTACACGGTGCTCAAGGACGTCTTTGCACCTCTCGAATTGGGACCCCTCCGTGCGGACGTTCAACGAGTTTTTGCCGAGTTCCCGCCTGACGTGCGAGATCCCGCCGACGACGTCGAGCAGATGGCCCCGTTCCGCTACGAGATGCTCAACCGCAGTGCTCCCGTCCAAAGCGCTATCGGCCATCCGCGCATCCTCCGGACCATCGAGCCTCTCCTTGGGGAAGATTGCCACGTCATCTCCAACACGGCGTGGTGGCAACCACCGGGAAACAACGAGCACTTAGGGCGCTTCTGGCACATCGACTCCGGGCCTCACGTCCCCCGAGACCCCGAGATCCCGTGGGACCCGCGCATCCCCTACCCGATCTTCGTCATCGCCGCGCATATCTTTCTAGAAGACTGCCCGCTCGAAGCGGGCCCTACAGCCGTTATACCTCGAAGCCACACGTCCGGACGGCCCCCACCGTTCGACCGGTTGGCTGACTGCGACCTGCAATGGGGAGGCCACCGTGCACACCCACTCGTGGCGCAAGCAGGTGACGTTGCGCTCTTTGTCTCCGACATCTGGCACTCGCGGTTGCCGCCCGGCGACAATGATCCCGGACGGGTGTTCATCCAATGCCACTACGGGCGCCGTGACATTGCCCAGCGCATCCGCCCGACATCCTCGGTGAATCATCTCAGCGAGGAGGCGCTGGCCCGCGCAAAGACGCCACGAGAGCAGACACTCGCGGGCCGCCACCAGCCGAGCTTCTACGACGGTTGAACCGGTTTAACACCTCTGGAGTGGCGACTGTGCTCAACAACATCGACGCCAAGCTCACCACGGCCGCCATCACGAAGTTGAACCTCGACGTCAACTCGCAGCAGGAGCAGCCGGCTGCGGTGGCGCAGACTTGGGTCAGCTGAGTCGCTGGCGGCGCTGATCGTCCGATCCGGCCTCAGGAGTCCGCCGGGCTGCCCGGCGTCGGAGCGAGGACAGGTGCCGGGACACGCATCGCCGGCGCTTCGGTCCCGCCGTCGACATCGAACACCTTCCCCGTGACCCAGGACGAGGCCTCGGAGACGAGATAGAGGACGGCACAGGCGATGTCCTCGGGCTCCCCCGGCCGGCCCATCGGGGTGCCGTCGAGAAACTGCCGGCGCAGGGTGTCGTCCGTGAGGACAATGTCGAGCGAGCGCGTCGCGACGCCGCCGACGTCGATGGCGTTGACCCGCACCCGCGGGGCCAACTCCGGCGCGATGTTGCGCGTCATGCGATCGAGCGCTGCCTTGGCGGCGCCGTAGCCCACGAACATCGTCTGGGTCATGCTGGCCGAACGCGACGAGATGTTGACCACTGCGCCTCCGCCCACGGTGTCGACCATCTGCCGCGCCGCCAACTTGGTGAGCGTCAACGGCGCCGTCACGTTGAAGGCGAAGCTCCGGGCCATGAAGCCCTCGCTCGTCTCCATGGCGGCCCGGGGCATGGCCCCACCGGCGTTGTTGACCAAGATATCGAGCCGGCCGAACTCCTCGACCGTCCGGGCCACCAGGTGTTCGCACGCGGTGGCGTCTAGGACGTCGGTGGGAACGACGAGGGCCTGGCGCCCAAGGGATCGGATCCGCGCCGCCACCTCCTGGAGATCGGACTCCGTCCGGGCCGCCACTGCGACGTCTGCGCCGGCCTCGGCCAACCCGATGGCGATCCCCCGACCGATGCCGAGTCCGGCGCCAGTGACGATTGCCACCTTCCCGGCGACGGAGAAGCGGTCGAGGATCATGCCCGCCTGTCCCGATGCAAGGCCGGAGCAGCCCGGCCGGCCACCAAGGGCATCTCCAGGTAGGTGAGCAGGCCCGGCTCGGCTCGGCAGACGTAGGGGATGGCGTTGACGCAGTGCATGGCCGTGGCGACGACGCCGGGATTGCGGATGAGGCCGGCTTCCACCGTCTCGGGGTGCAACTTCTTGAAGGTGGTGAGGCAGCTGGGATCGCCCGTGATCTCGACCTCGAAGCGTTCCCCTTCGGGCCCGAAGTTCCATGCGGGGTCGAGGTGCTCCTCCCCCATCAGCCAGTTGACCGTGGCGGTCACCACAGGAGTACCGTCGACGGTGGCTTCCCAGGTGAACCGCTGCGCCGCCACCGTGCCGGGTTCGATGGGGCCGATCGGTGAGTCGATGGGGGCCGTGGCCACCGCCATCTCGTGAGTGGTCTTGAGCTGTGCCTCGACGTCAAAGCCCATCTCGTCTGCGACCATGAATATCGACTGGCGGAACCCGCCACCGAGCGCATCGATCATGACGCTGGCCCGGGCTTCCTCGGGGGTCTTGCCGAACAGCATCCAGTCGCGCACGACGTCGGGGGCGCCGTAGGTGCGGATATCGGAGTACTCCTCCGCCCGCACGTGGGTCACCGAGCCTGACAGCGCAGAGATCATAAGGGGAAAGCGCTCCGTGATCCCTCCGGGGTTGATACCGGTACCGTGCAGCGTGACGCCCGCCTTCTTGGCGATGGCATCGAACTTCTGACGCTCCTCGGGCGGCGGGTAGAACCAGCCCAGCGGCGAGACGACGTTCTTACCGGACTCCAGGATGGCGGTCACCACCGCCGGATCGGCGAAGATCGGGCTGTAGAGGACGCAGTCGGCCTCGGTGGCGAGGAGCGCGTCGACATCGACCGGTCGCTGTCACGCCGAGGTCCTCCCGGCCCAGCAGCGCCCCGAGGTCCGTACCTTCCTTGTCCGGACTGTGGACCCACGCTCCCGCCAGCTCGAGATCGGGGTGGGCCAGGACCCCCTCCATGGCGGCGCGGCCCACGCCGCCGGTAGCCCACTGGATCACGCGAAAGCCCACTGGCACCGTCCTTTGCTCGCTGGATCGGAGACGTCGGGAATGATGCCACCTCCGTGGCGGCGGCACCTGCGTGGGATCGACTCCTGGCCGTCGGCTCCCCAGGGTGTGACGCGGCGGTCCCTGTCGCCCTGGGCGCTCATGCCCGGCCCCAGTCAGGCCTTTCCGACCAGGACGCCGAGGAGCACCTCGGCCGCGGAGTGCTCGACATCGCAGGTCGCGGTGACGAGCACCACCCCGTTCTTCTCGGCCAGCAGCCGGAGACGCGCCACACTCTCCTGCGCCAACGGCTGCGCCAACTCCGCTCGGTAGCGGCGGGCGAACTCATCGAACTTCACAGGATCGTGCCCGTACCAGCGCCGGAGCTCGGTGCTCGGCGCCACCACCTTGACCCGGGGGATACGGCGATCGGTCACTCCACCGCGTCCCGGTAGGGAGCCAGATCGATCCCGGGGTAGCGAGCGGCGACACCCGCGAGCGTCTCGTCGCACCAATAGGGGTCCCCGGGCCGAGGGAAGCCGAACAGGTCGCGCTCTCGCACACTGCACTGCGGAATGAACCTGGCCCAGCGCTCGGGCGATTGCTTGGGCCATGCCATCTTGCCGCCCCAGGTCGTACCCCGAACCTGAAAATCGGCGAGGACGGAGAAGCGGGATCGGCCGGAGCCGGTCATTTCCGAGCCACGATGCAAAATGTCGGTCCGGTAGAGGAGGAGGCTTCCGGCCGGCCCCGTGCATGCCACCTCGGCATCGGCGCAGCGATCCGAACGGCATGTACAACGGCGTGTAGGGCACGTCCTTCCCGTCCTCGTAAGGAACGATCAGCGTGGGCCCGTCTTCCTCTGTGACGTCGGACAAGAAGACGAAGGTCGTCAACTGCTGGTATCGGGACCCCGGACGCGGCACCACCAGGCTGTGGCTCCCGTAGTCCCGGTGCAACGGTTGGTCGTAGTTGACCGCTCCGGCGTACTTCGCCCAGAGCTCCACCTTGTAGAGGTGCAGCTCTGTCGTCTCCAGGTAGCGCTCGGCCACGTCCACCAGGTCGGGATGCACGGCCAACCGGTTGAGATCCCAGGAGCGGTACGGAAACTCCTCCACTCCGGCAAACTGGCTCGCCGCGTAGCGGGCATAGGCATCGGGATCCGCGAAGTAGTCCTGTGGACGCGGGAAGTGCAGCCAGAGCGCCTCTCGGGCAGCGGCTCAGTTCGGCGTCGCTCAGGAACCCCTCCATGAGCGAGAACCCGCGCTCGCGCACCTCGGCGAGGGTGGCGTCGGAGACCCGCATCAGCATGGGACCTTAGGTCAGCCGGCCCCGGTCAGGCGCCCCTCCACGCGCCTACGCTCCAGCCAATGCGCGCGGTGGTGTTCGACATGGCCGATCCCGAGTTCCCGGCCTCTTTGGCCGAGATCCCCGAGCCCCGACTTCCCGGGCCGTCGTGGGCCCGGGTCGCGGTCACGACCGGCGGAATCTGCGGGAGTGACCTGCACCTGTTCGCACACAACACCGGTCCCTCGCCCACCCTGGCCTCCATCGGGACGTTCCCCTTCGTGCTCGGTCACGAGACGGCCGGGCGGGTCGTCGAGGCCGGACCCAACAGCTCCGTTGCGGTCGGGACGAGAGTGGTCATCGACCCCTGCATCCCGTGTCTCCCCCGTGGCATCGACCCGCCCTGTGCCAACTGCGCCCGCGGCTGGACCTCGTCCTGCCTCAACCTCGACAGCCGCATCGTCAGCTCGGGTCGGTCACTCGGGTACACCATGGATCTCGGCGGGGGGTGGGCCGACAGCGTGCTGGCGCACGACTCCATGCTCCACCCGGTGCCCGAGGCCATCGAGGATCGCGGCGCCAGCCTCTATGAGCCCCTCTCCATCGCCTGTCACGGCCTCATGCGAGCCACGCCCATCGACGGCGAGCCTGTGTTGATCGTCGGCGCCGGCATCATCGGCCTTGGCCTCCCTCGCCGCGCTACGCGGGCTCTTTCCGCTCTGTCCGGTCACGGTCCTGGCCCGCCATCGGCACCAAGGTGAGGCGGCCCTCGCTTGCGGGGCGGACCACATCGTGTACTCCGATCCGGACAACGGCCACTGGGAGGAACTGGCGTCCTTGAGCGGCGCACGCGTCGTCGGTCGCAAGCGCCACCAGATGCTGATGGGCGGGTTCCCCTACGTCATTGAGGCGGTCGGGATCGCCGGTTTCCGTCACAGAGGCGCTCCGCGCGGTCGCCCATCGGGGCAGCGTCCTCCTTCTGGGCGCGGCCGGGATCAGCGAGGTCGATCTCACGCCGATCTGGTACAAGGAGGCCGCATTGATCGGCTCCATCGACCACACCGTCGATGCGCACTCGGCTCCGGGGCTGGCGGGCGCGCCCGACCGGCACTCCGTTGACCGGGCGCTCGACGTGCTCGCTGCGGGTCTGCTGCCACATGCTGTGGTCGTGACACACGAATTCGGGCTCGAGGACTACCGGGAGGCCATCGGGACGGCCATCGACCGGAACACGTCCCACGCCATCAAGGTCGTCTTCCGGCCCTGAAGGCCGGTGGGGCGACGAAGCCGTCCGGTAAAGAAGTGGCGGTGCGTCGGGACGCCAGGTCCACTGAGCCCCGGAGCCACCTGCTCCGGGGCTGCGCGGCCGCCGCCGTCTCCCTCCTGAGCACGCCGCCCTGTCCCGATAAGAGCGAGGTGGAGCCGCCAGGCGCGGTCACCTTCGTGAATCTGGTCCTTTTGGCTCATGCGCGATCGGGTGGCCATCGGTCAGCCTGACAAGGGAAGACCTGCACACCGGCGTGACACCGATTGCCGCGCCGCTCCTGTTCCTGGGGGAGGAATCGGATGGATCCTGCGGCTGGCGTCCGGGACAGCCGCCCGGCGAGGCTTGCACCGCGACGTGATTCCGGTCGGAGGTCGGATCCCGGCCGGTCGGACAGGGCGATCCAGGTAGAGGTCGTGATCCCGGTGTACAACGAGGCCCCCGATCTCGAGGCCAGCGTCACCCACCTCCGTCGGTACCTGGACGAGTCCTTCCCTTTCCGCACCGTGGTCACGATCGTCGACAACGGCAGCACCGACGGCACAGCTCTGTTGACGCAGCGTTTGGCCTCGACGATCGACGGCGTCCAGGCGCTCATCCTGGAGCGCAAAGGCCGCGGCTACGCGCTCCGTACGGCCTGGTCGGCCAGCGACGCCGACGTGGTGGCCTACATGGACGTCGACCTCTCCACGTCCCTGTCCGCTCTTCTCCCTCTGGTCGGATCCGTGCTCTCCGGCCACAGCGATCTGGCGGTGGGCACCCGCTTGGCCCGAGGATCTCGAGTCGTGCGTGGGCCGAGGCGCGAGCTCATCTCACGCGGTTACAGCCACATGGTGCGCCTCTCGCTGCGCAGCCGTGTCTCCGACTTCCAATGTGGCTTCAAGGCGATCAGGCGCGAGCGCGCGCTCCAAATCCTGCCCCTGGTCGACGACGACCAATGGTTCTTCGACACGGAGCTGGTCGTGACGGCCGAACGGCTCGGCATGCGCATCACGGAGACCCCGGTCGAGTGGACCGAAGACCCCACCTCATCGGTGGACATCGTCCGCACGGCCCTGGACGACCTGCACGGGATCTGGCGGATGGCGCGACGTCGCCGACCCGGACACTCGCGCGCACTCATCCCCACGAGTTCCAATGCGCCGGGTCAGGCCTCCGCCGATGAGCTGCTTTCCTTCGCGGGGGTGGGTGTGCTGAGCACCCTCGGTTATCTCCTCCTCTTCGCCGCCACATGGTCCCTGCTCGGGGCGTGGCTAGCGAACGCCGTGGCACTGGCTCTGTGCACACTGGTCAACACCGCCCTGCACCGCTCACTGGCTCATCGCTCCCCCGCCGACGCGACCGGCGTTGCCGAGCAACCGTCGTTTGTCACCGTCGTCGCCGTGCTCTACGGCGTCAGCCTGCTGGCCACGACGGGCGCCATCGCCATCGCCAACGCCCTGGCCGGACCGTCCTTGGTCGGCGATGCCCTCGCCGCCTCTCTCGCCTGCTGCGTGGCGGCTCTGGTCCGCTTTTCCCTTCTGCGCGGCTGGGCCTTCCGAGCTGCGCCGGCGTTACGCGGCGCTGCACCACGACTGTGACCGGGCTGATCGACGTCCCGGCGTCACCACCGTCGGCGACGACACGAGACCTCGAACCGGAACGACCAGCGGCCACGCCGCCGACGTCGCCGCAACATGGCCTGATCGACCTTGCACGACGCGGCAGACCCCTCCTCCGTCCAGCGGCCTTCTACCTGCTGTCGCGGGCTGCCATGTTCGCAGCGGCGCTCGTCGGCGCCCCCTTCATTCCCAAGCTGCGCATCGTCCAGACCCTGGGCACGGCTTTTGACGGCCGCTGGTACCTCGAGATCGCAAAGCACGGCTACCCCGACCGTCTCTACCAGGAGGGCCAGGGGAGTCGCTGGGCCTTCTTTCCTGGCTTTCCCGCCGTGGTACGCGCCCTCTCCGAGGTGACCCGGCTCAGCCTCCCGGACGCGGCGGTCCTGGCTGCATTCGTCTTCGGGCTGACCTCCGCACTCGCCATCTGGCTGGCCGTGCGAGAGGTCTGTGGCGCCCGGCTGGCCGACCGATCCGTCCTGCTCTACGTTTTTTGCCCGACCGCCTACGTCCTGTCCCTCGCCTACACCGAAGGGCTCTTCCTGACAGCGGCCGCGGGCTGCCTCTTCGCGTTGTCTCGGCGCTACTGGATCACGGCGGCACTCTGTGCCTGCGCAGCCGGGTTGACCCGGAACACCGGCATCGCCGTCATCCTGGCGGTCCTCGTCATGGCGCTGCCGGCCGCGTGGCGGGGGCGGGCCTGGAGGCCGGCCGTCGCGGCCGTGATCGCTCCACTGAGTCTTGTTGCCTTCATGGCCTACGGCTGGGCGGCGGTGGGCACACCGGTGGCCTTCCTGTCTGCGGAGCGGTTCTGGCAGGGCCAGCACTTCGTCTGGTTCCTCACTCCTTTTGGTGCCCTCTTCGCTGCGCTGCACGCGGGCCCCGGCGGGGCGACGTTCCTGACCGATGCCATGGCCGGGTTGGCGCTGATCCTGGGCTTCGTCGGCATCTGGCTCCTCGATCGCATGTCCCGCACACCGCGGACCGTCGGAGGAGCCATTGCCGCCCTGCCCGCCAGCTGGTGGGTGTACACCATCGGCGCGCTCCTGATCGCCTACAGCGCGTACTTCACCAACAGCATCCCGCGCTACACCATGGCCGCCTTCCCGCTCTTGGTCGCGTTCGCCTGGAAGTTGCCGCGTTCGATGGAGAGCGCTGTCGTGGGTGTGCTGGCGTGCCTGCAGGGCGCGCTGCTCGTCGGCGTGCTCGACTCCGCCATGCACCCATCGGCCCTGTCGCTCCTCCACTGACGCCCGGGCACCGTCCGAGAGCGACGGCCGACCCATCCGGTGCGGCCCTTGCTCCGCGCCGACCGAGTGCCAGGGTGCGAGCAGGCGAGACCCGAACGAGAATCTCCAGAGAAGTGCACTTCGGCTCTGGCAGCGAAGTGGGTGATCCTGCGAGCATGGTGACGGCCGGCCGCGCTTCCGGGCGGTGTGACCCCGACGAGACCAGGGCGCCGGCGGGTGGGCGGGAAACGGGAGATGGAAGTGGCGGGACACCAGGCGAAGCAGCAACAAGGGACGGACAACGACCGTCGTCCCGAGTCACGCGGCGGTTCTCATCGGCAGAGCGCACACTGGCACTTTGGGCCTGGTGAGCCCCGCCGGGACGGGGCGTTCCGGTGATGATGCAGCCGAGGAGCGGATCCAACATTCCGGCGCACAATGGAGTCATCGACTGCGCAACGCTCTACCTCTGCCGCCAAGGTCCGCGATGGGTGGTCGTTATCGAATCTCCCCGCGTCACCGGAGCGCTGCCGCTCCATCACGTTGGCCGCGACGCCACCGACGCCCAGTTCGAGCTGCTGACGACTGCCCACCGTGCTTGCCCGGACGCAGTCATCATGAGCACCGATGGAGCACAGACCTCAGCAGCCTATGAATGGCGTGTCGAGGTCCGCGGCATTCAGTCGCGGCCTGGCGACCTCGGCGTGGCATTGCACCGCGAGCTCGCTGCCGAGCCCACACACCTCGAAAAGGCGCCGCCGCGGACAATTGGCCGTCGTTGCCATTGGGGTCTCAGTCCATCCTTCTCCGGCAGGCCACGCACGTTCTGAACGTCCGGGTCGTTCGAGCCCGGCCATTCAGGTCACCGACTCATGCGCCTTCTTCGAGGCCGACGCCGCGTTCCTGCGGCATCCCGTCTGCACAGACAACATTTATCCGGGTCATAACTTTCTCCCACCTGGCGTACAGACCTCCCGTGTCCAATTGACTCCGTGGAGAGCCCGGGCCGCCCGAGCTCAGACGGAGGACCGCAGACATGACCGAGGACCAGAACGACCAGGCGAACGAGGGGCCGACGGGTGACCCCAACCCCGAGACGACTTCGGCCGGAGCGCCCGAGACGACGAGTCAGGCGGCGATTCCGTTGCCGGCCGTGACTCCCTCGCCGTCCGAGCAGCCCCTTCCGCTCCCCCTGCAGCCCGATACCCCCCCGATGGGCGTCTCGCACGACCCGACGGCAGAGGCAGGTACGACCCCGCCACAGGGCACCTATGCCATGGGCGCCCTCGCTGGCAACCCGATGCTCGGTGCCCCGCCGGCGTCCGCGTTCGGCACTCCTCCGCCCACCAACCCCGGGGCCCCCATGTGGTCGGCGCCCCCGGCGCCCGGCACAGCGAGTGGCAGCAGCAACCACCGCGTCCGCAACGGCCTGCTGGCCGGCGCTGCGGCGCTGGCTGTCCTGGGCGCCGGCTTCGGCATCGGCCATGCAACGACGAACACCGGTGGCAGCACGCAGGCCTTCAGCCCGGCGTCGGGCAGTTCTCGCCTGCCCTCGAGCTCTGGCTCCTCGGGCGGCTCGAACTCCTCGGGGAGCCCGTTCGGCAACGGCGGCGGCTTCGGCAACGGCGGCTCATTCGGCGCCTCCGGCAACTCAGGCAGCGGCAGCTCGGGCACCTCGGGTCCGAGCGACGTCAACGCCATCGCGTCCAAGGTCGACCCGGGCCTCGTCGACATCAACACGACGCTCGGCTACCAGCAGGAGCAGGCTGCGGGCACGGGCATCGTGCTTTCGTCCAACGGCGTGATACTGACCAACAACCACGTGATCGACGGAGCGACGAGCATCAGCGTGACCGATGTCGGCAACGACAAGACCTACACCGCAAGCGTCGTGGGCTACGACCGGACCAAGGACATCGCCGTCCTGCAGCTGCACAACGCGTCGGGTCTGCAGACGGCGACGCTCGGCAACTCGTCCAACGCTTCTGTCGGTGAGGACGTCGTGGGCATCGGAAACGCCGGCGGCACCGGCGGGACCCCGAGCGCTGTGGGTGGGACCGTCACGGCACTGAACCAGTCAATCACCGCCAGTGACGATGGTGACGGCACGTCGGAGCAATTGAGTGGTCTCATCGAGACCAACGCCGACATCCAGCCCGGCGACTCGGGCGGTTCCCTGGTCAACACTTCGGGCGATGTGATCGGGATGGACACCGCGGCCTCCGCCGGGACCTCGTTCGAATACAACGGTCAGTCGGCGGGGAACCAGGGCTTCGCCATTCCCATCGACACCGCGCTCTCCATCGCCCGGGCGATCGAGGCCGGGTCCGGATCGTCCACCGTCCACATCGGTGAAACGGCCTTCCTTGGCGTCGAGATCAACGCCCAGGGCAGCAGCTCCTCCGGAGCCAGCGGGGGCGATGGTGGCGGCTTCGGGGGCTTCTTCGGAGGGAACTCCGGCAGCACCGGCAACACCGGGTCCTCTGCATCGGGGGCCTCGGTGGCCAGTACCGTCACCAATGGCCCCGCCCAGGAAGCCGGCCTCGCCGAGGGAGATGTCATCACCTCGCTGGGAGGCACGACGATCACCACGCCCAACGACCTCACGAATGCCATCAGCCAGTACCACCCGGGCGACAAAGTGAGCATCGCGTGGACCGACGGCTCCGGACAGACCCACACCGCCACGGTGCAGCTCTCCTCAGGGCCCCCGCAATAGGTCTGAGGCCGGCGACCGGTTCCGCCAAGCCGGTCGCCGGCCAAGACTCAGTGCTGGAGCAACCTCACGAGTGCGATCAACGTAGCGAGGACCGCTGCACTCAGCACGCAGATGAGGCCCCACCCCACGCTCACTTCAGCGCTCAGGCTGGCCGGGACCTGCGAGATCTTCTGCACAATACGGAACATGTCGTAGATCGCGAACACAGCGGTCGATGCGGCGATAACCGTAGTGAGGATCCCCAGCTGCAGCTCCTCTGAAGTCATCTCGAAGCAGGCGAAGACGACGATCAGGATGCCGCCGATGAACGTCACCCAGCCGTTGACACTGATCAGCGTGGAAACCGCGGGGTCGATGCCATTGACGGAGATACGCAGGTCAGCGATGCCGACGTTCCCACCCACGTGCACCCACGCCCCGACCGATCCGTACATCAGCGCGACACCGCAGGCCAGGAGCAAGAGGACGCCCAAGTTGAAGGTGAATCCGGTCGCCTTCGATCGGGACGGCAACGTCCCAACGTAGGGATTGGCCGAGAGCCGCGACCGCGGGGTCGGCGGACTCGCGTCGTTCAGGGCCTCCTGCGGGGCGTTGCCCACCACCAGCCATCCCTTCCCGGCGGTCCACCGCCGTCTGCCCGTCCAGTCATGGCCGTCCCAGTAGGTCTGATCGCTCGGATTTGTCCGGCTCGGGTACCAGCCGGGCGTCTTCGGAGTCGCCTCGGACCCTTCGAGCCAATTGGGCTCGACCCCAACAAGCTGCTCGTTCCCGGCCTCTTCGTCGGCCATCTTCGTCACCTCCGGCCAGTCCCTGTCGTAGCAATCCAGGATCTGACCGGTAGCTTGGCCTGTATGGCGCAGGAGGATGTGGATCCCGACGAATCTCCCACCGACGAGGAGCTCACAGCGCTGGCGCTGGCCGCCGATCCGGATGCACCCATCGCCCATGGGGCGGTGCCGATCGGCATCCACCTGGCTCAGCTGGGTTCGGCGTTGCCCCTGTGGTACATGCCACCAGCGGTGCGCCAGGGTGGCCGTCGCTGGAAGGCCCCCTTCGTGATCGCCATCGTGTCGGCTTTCCTGCTGATCGACCTCATGGGCCTCTGCAATACCTACGGAGTCCTCAGCTGGGCGTAGCCCGACCGCGACACGTGGCGATCGGGCCTTTTTCCAGGGGCGATGCGGAAACCATCGACCTCAAGTAGAGGTGGGATGTCAGGGCTTCCCCGCCGCGATCCAGCTCGTGACCCGGGCGTCACTGATCCGTCGAGCCGTCGGCATGTTGGCCCATGTCCGGAAGCGAGTCTTCTCGGCGTCGCTCAGCTGGGAGTAGAGCGTGTCCACTGCCGGCGGGCCGCTGACCCGCGGCGAGCGGGAACGGATCCCATTCCCAGCCCTCCCGTTTTCGATGTAGGGCTTGAGCGCGTCACGAAGTTTGGATGCGTTCGCAGTGCTCAGATCCACCTCGTAGGACCTTCCGTCCAGGGCAAACTGGATGGTCTCGTCGGCGTCCCCACCGTCGATGTCGTCGGTCAGCTTCACTATCACGGTCTTTGCCATGGACAAATGGTGGCAGAGCCCTGGGCCTGCCACAAAGACCGCCGCCCGCCAAACGACCGGGGCACGCATGCCTGCCCAGACTTCCTCGAGGGTGATGCCGGCAAGGAAGCCCAAACAGGCACCGATTTCCCGGTCGACGCTGCAAACGGGTCCGGTGAAATGACGTGGTTATCGGCAAGGGCCGCAGGTAGGATCGTTATGGTCCCGGCGCGCCGGATTTGACCCCCTTCCCCCTCTGTCGAATCCAGGGCGCGTCGGGGCTCAGTTTCGTCCACGATTCGCAAGGAATACTGTTCTCGTCACCTAGCCATCAGACTGTTCGGATGCCGCGTCGAAACAACGCACGGAGGGATCTCGGCCGACAGACCGAGAGCGCCGACCGAATCGCAGGCCTCGGCTCGCATTGGCGGGCGGATGGCCAGCCGAAGACGGCCTACCGGAACCAAAGCGACGCGCTGACCGCGGCACTCGTGAGGCGCCAGGAGTCAGGGGTAGCGCTGAACGTCTATTGCTGCGACGTGTGCGCGGCGTGGCACATGGGCAACCCGCGGCGGGAGTCCCCCGCGGGAGGTCGGAAATGAGCGGGCAGTCCTCGGCGCCGCCCGGAGGCTAAGTCCGCGCCGAAGCTCCGTGCGCCGAGCGTGGCTTCGACGAGGACGAGGACGGGTACGACCTGCTGGGTGCACCAATGAGTACCGTGCCCTGTGCCATGCCCACGCGCATCGATCCGGCGGAGACCGTCGAACCAGGCCTCTGGTCGGCCAGCCCCTTCGTGGGGCACCCAGTGGACGTCCTGTGATCCGGAACGGAACTGCTCGTGGACGATCAGTGGGGACCCCTCGTTCGGAGTTCCGGACTGGACGAGAACGTCTGCGCCGGGGTCTGCTCTCACCACGCGCTGTCGCCGATCGTCGGCGACCGCGCGCATCGACGCTGAGGCGTGGCGCACGGCACCCTCGAAGCACCGCATGACGTCACGACACCGCACCGGAAAGCTGGCGCCACCGGCGCCTTCCACGTTGTAGCGCGACGCGCATGAGGTCTGCGATCACCTTTGGGTTTGTTCGTCGCGCCTTGGACGGCTGACCGGCCGCCGTCGCCTCGACCTCTCCGACGCGGGGTTGCTGTTGTGGCGTCACCAGTGGCGCTGCACAACAGAGAGGTCTTCGCAACCAACAGACAACCGAACCACAACGCAAACACAATTGTCGACGTCCATTCTTTTCCCGGTGCGGTTGGACGTACGAACCACCGACAAAGTGACTACGACTCATCAACCATTCGTGAAGCGCTGTTCTGCTTTCCTCGGGGGGCAAGTAGGGTTTCAACAGGTGGATGAGGCGGAGGCGGTTCCGCTCATTGGGGTGAATCTTGGCGACTTGGCGAGTATCTCGAAATCGAGAGCTGCACTGTGTGTCCGGGGTGGCGCGCGCCCGCGCCGGCACGAGAGGATGACCCGCTGCCACCTCGCCGCCGACGAACAGCGCCGACCATGACGGCACGCCGGCATTCCAATCACCCCGTCGCCGTTGTACGGCGCGCCACTCGTCGTCGAGTCGAAGGGACCGACGAGGCCGGCTTCACCCTCATTGAGCTCTTGGTGACCGTCGTCATTCTCCCGCTCGTCATCGGCGGAATCGCCACCGCGCTCCTCGCCGTGTTCGGTCTGCAGAATCAGACCCAGAACAGGATCGGCGATTCCAATGACGCTCAGGTCGGCTCGGCCAACTTCAACAAGGACGTACAGAGCGCCGAGTATCTGACGACGGCCTCGTTCACGAGCGCGCCGGGCTGCGGCGGTGGGTCGCAGCAGACCCAGCTGCTGGGTCTCGAGTGGGCCGCCAACAGCGCAGTGCCGCCGGGTACAGGAAACTCGGGGGGATTCGACACGGTCGTCTCCTGGGTTCTTGTGGCGGTGCCCGTGACGAATGAGCCCACTGAATACGACCTGGTTCGTCAGGAGTGCACGGCGGGACCCTCGACCACCCCTACCTCCACGATGGTGATCTCGCGTGACTTTCCTGACCCGACGAGCTCAACCCCATTTCAAGAGCAGTGTCCAGTGGGAACCCCGAGCAATTGCCTTTCGATGACGCCGGCCTCCGTTCAAACTGCGTCCCAAGCCGGCTGGGCTTCCGCCCAAGGCGTCACAAACATCACCTTCTACATCACGGAACCTGGGAGCGGGTATTCCTACACGCTCACGGGACTCCCCGGCGCGAGCACGTCCACCAACCCGCTCACGCAACTCCAGCCGACCCAGCCAGCGGGCTGCAGCTTCGCCAACGCGGGAACCGGCACGTATGCACGTCAACTGTGCTTCGCCGACTTCACCAATTTCACAGATCCGAGCAGCACCGCTGGATGCCAACAGATGACATTGCCCATCGAGGATTCTTCAGACTTCTTGCAGTTCTGCGTCATCGCCACGCCGCAGAACACGGTGCGGGGTCAGAGCATCCCCACCTACTACAACCCCGGTGGAACCGACGACAGTGAGGCGTATCTGGGTAACAACGGCTTCTACACGGGAATCCCGGGCGCGCCGGCGCTCTCTCAGAGGCCACAAACCGATCCACCGTCGACGATCAACTTCCCGGGCGCACCTTCACCGGCCTATACCGTGATCACGTTCACGAACGTCGAGGTGACGAACGCGGTCGGTGACAAGCAATCAGGATGGACGCTGGTCACCGGGGACGCGGAGTCGACTGACACGAACGGCTGGCTGGAGTTCCAGAACAACACACCGGGCATCACCTGGTCGATTCTTCCGAACTCCAGCACGTCCCTTTGGGGCAACTCGTGCTACGACGGAGCGGACACCAAGAACACGACGCCCTTCTTGCCCGGCGGTGGCAGCGGCGTGTACGCCTGGACCGCGGCGACGGCGACGGACGCTCTGGTGGGGACTCCTTCGAACGGACCACCTGCCACCCAATATGCGGCCGCGCTCCCAATGGCAGCCTTCTCGGCACCGTACGCCACCGGCGCATCGGGAATCCTCTGCGAGGGCAACGCACAGCTCAACAAGACCGGTGCTCTCATGGTCGCAGCGCCCGAACCCGCGAACTCCAACGCCGCGCAGAGCGTGACGGTGACACTGCAGGGCGAGGGCGGCACGGGTTACCAGGCGATTTTCCTGGGAGTGCTGCTGTGAGCCGGCTGGCCGCCTTCGCCAAGCGCGCTGCAGACCGGTGGAAGTTCGGAAGGAACGAGGATTCCACGAGGTTCTCTGAGAAGGGCGACACGCTCATTGAGGTGCTCCTCGCCCTTGTCATCCTGGGCATCGCTTCTGTGGCACTTCTGACGGGCTTTGCGGTTGCGATCACATCGTCGGCCAATCACCGCCAGCTGACCACGCTCGATTCGTCGATCAGAGCGGCGACGGATGCCGCTATCGCGCAGGTCCAAGCAGGTGAGGCGAACGCGTTCGGGTCATGCCCCAACAACTATGCGTCCACGACGTTCCTTCAGCAAGCGCAACCTCTGGGTAACTCGTTCACGATCACTGCCGCCTCGGTGCAGTACTGGAGCACCACGACATCGGGGTTCTCGACCTCCAACCCCTGCACCACGTACGGACCTCAGCTCTGGACGTTGACCGTCGCCAACAGCGCAACCGGGACGTATCACTACTCCGCCCAAACCACCACGGTCATCGATGACCCCTCGGTACCGGCGAACAACAACCCGGTCGGGAATCCCTCGAAGCTCGTGTGGCTGCAGACTCCCAACGCCGGCGTCGTGAACAGCCCGGTGAGCCCCCAGCCTGAGATCGCGGTCGAGGATTCCAGCGGCGACATCTTGACCAACAACTTCTCTTCCGTCACCCTGCAGGTCGAACCGGGAGGGGGAACGGGAACGGGAACGCTTTCGAACTCGTGCTCGGGCGTCATCTCCTATGGCGTCGTCCCCTTCGGGGACTGCAGTCTGAGCTCACAAGGCTCCTACACCTTGGAAGCGTTCGACCCGAACCTCACCACAAATGGCAATCCGACACCTTTCCCGGCTCCCTCGAGCTTCGTCGTGAGCCCCGCGCCCCCGGCGGAGCTCGTCTTCTCGCCGGCCATCTCGGGGGGCACTGCATCCTCCAGTGCCACAAACGCCCTCACCGTGTCTGAGCAGGATGCATTCGGCAATCCGACCACCGCTGCGATGTCGGTCAGCCTGACATCCACTTCTACGGGGGCCTCCTTCGCTACTACTTCGGGTGGCACCACGTCGCAGACTCTCACAGTGACCATCCCGTCGGGCTCCTCGAGCGCCACCTTCTACTACGGGGACACCGTGGCCGGGAACCCGATGATCACGGCGTCTTCGAATGGCATCGCGCCGGCGACCCAGGTAGAGACCATCAACGCCGGCGCAGCGACCAAGTTCTCGTTGTCCACCCCGTCTCCTGTCGCGGGCACCGCGTTCAGCGAATCCATCACGGCCACCGACGCCTTCGGCAACGTGGCGAACTCGCCCACAGTCCCCTACACGGGGGCGAAGTGCGTCGCCTTCGCGGGACCCGGCACGAGCCCCAGCCCCACCAAGAAGGCGCCGGCGTATCCAGCCGCGAACGGCTGTTCATCCGGATCGTCCGTCACCTTCACCAACGGCTTGGCCACGGCGTCGATCACGCTCTACGACGCCCAGACGACCACATTGACAGCGACCGTGGGCACCATCACGGGGTCGACCGGCCCCTTCATCGTCGCCGAGCGCGGCCCCCGCAACCCTTACGGCGGCCAATCCTGGCGCGCAGACCGCCGGGACACCGTTCAACGTGACGCTCACCGGCACGGACAGCTACAGCAACCCCGTGAGCGGAACTCAGAACGTGACCTTCACCGGCCCGAGCGCCTCGCCCAACGGAACCGCGCCCTCCTACCCGTCCTCCGTGACGTTCACCACAGGTCAAGCCCTCGTACCGGTCACTCTGTATGACGCTCAGACCACGTCATTGACGGTGAAGGATGGCGTGACCACCAGCACGGGCAACTTCGCAGTGAGCAGTGGCTCGCTGAACAGGTTCGCGTTGTCCACACCAGGTACTCAAACTGCGGGCGTGGCGTTCAACGAGACCGTCACCGCAAGCGACAACTGGGGCAATACGGTGACCAGCTACACCGGTACGCAGCTGCAGTGCATCACCTTCAGTGGTCCCGGACAGAGCCCCAACGGCACCACACCCATCTACCCGCTCGGCACCGGCTGTACATCGGGATCGTCCCTCACCTTCACGAACGGTGTCAGCACGGCGTCGATCAAACTCTTTGCAGCGCAAGCCAGTGCCATCTTGACCGCCACCCAGGCCTCGGTCACGGGCTCGAGCGGCCCCTTCACCGTCAACTCCGGCGCGGCGACATCGATAGCCATCCCGACGACGCCGGGAACCCAGACCGCGGGCACCTCTTTCGGTCTGACCATGAGCGCGAGTGACGTCTACGGCAACCCATACGCCGGAACGCTGGCTGTGACCTTCAGTGGCGCATCGAATTCGCCCACTCCCGCCAGCAGAGCTCCCGCGTACCCGGCTTCGGTCACCTTCTCGAACGGTTCAGGGTCGCCGTCCATCACGCTCTACGACGCCCAGGGCAACATCCAGCTGACAGCAACGACGACCGGCGCCGGTTCGGCGACCTCACCCGCGTTCTCAGTCAACGCCGCGGGGGCAAACCAGCTGCTCTTCACGACCCAGCCGGGCGGCTCGGTCACAGAGGGTGTCGCCTTCACCCAGCCGGTTCTGACCGCCGACGACCCCTACAGCAACGTGGCGACCGGCTTCGCTAGCCCGGTCATGCTCCAGGTCGCCGGCTATACCGCAGGCAACGGTGGCAACACCCAGGGCTCCATCGCCGGCTGCACCAACCCGGTCACCCCCGTGAACGGCGTGGCCACGTTCTCGGGCTGTGCTATCACCGGGACGGCAGGCGCGGGCACCTACACCTTCAAGGGGACCGGTGGCGGGCTGACCTCTGCGACCTCGACCGGCACGGTCACCATCACGGGTGGAGCAACCCCCACCCAGCTCGTCTTCAGCACGCAGCCGGGCGGCAGCGTGGCCGAAGGCACCGCCTTCACCCAGCCCGTCGTCACAGCCAAGGACACCAACGGCAACTCCGTCAGCGGTGTTGCCGTCACCTTGGCCATCGCCGGCTACACCGCCGGCAATGGTGGGAACACCCAAGGGAACCTCAGCTGCACCACCAACCCCGTGACCACCTCTGCCTCGGGCGCTGCCACCTTCGCCGGCTGCGCCATCACCGGTCCGACCGCCGCCGGCACCTATACCTTGAAGGCAACCGCCGTCGGGGGACTGAGTGTGACGGCCACGGGCACGATCACGATCACGGCGGGATCTGCCAGCCAGTTGACGTTCACGAACCCGCCGGCGGGCACCGTCGGTGAGGGCGTCGCCTTCACCCAGCCGGTAGTCCTCGCCCAGGACGCCAACGGCAACAACGTGAGCGGCACGGCGGTGACCCTTGCCGTCAACAGCTACACCGCGGGCGGTGGTGGACACACTCAGGGGAGCCTGACCTGCACCACCAACCCGGTGAGCACCTCTTCGTCGGGCATCGCCACCTTTGCGGGTTGCGCCATCACAGGCCCGGCGGCCGCCGGCACCTACACCTTCAAGGCCACCGGCGGAGGCCTGAGCACGACGGCCACGGGCAGCGTCACCATCAGCGCGGGCACGACCGCCACCCAGCTCGTCTTCACCACCCAGCCGGGTGGCAGCGTGGCCGAAGGCAGCGCCTTCACTCAGCCGGTGCTCACCGCCGAGGATTCCAACGGCAACACGGTGACGGGCTTCAACAGCGCGGTCACCCTGACGGTCGCCGGCTACACGGCCGGCAACGGCGGCAGCACGCAGGGTTCAATCGGCGCCTGCACCAACCCCGTCACAGCAGCAAGCGGCGTCGCCACATTCTCGGGTTGTGACATCACTGGCACGGCTGGCGCAGGCACCTACACGCTCAGGGCGGCGGGCGGGGGACTGACCTCGGCCAACTCGACGAGCACGGTCACGGTGACCGGCGGAAACGTCTCGACTCTCACCTTCTCGACCCAGCCGACCGGGCCGGTCAACGAGTTCGCCAACTTCAGCACCCAGCCTGCGGTCACGGCCACCGACGCCAACGGGAACACCGTCAGCGGGGCCTCGGTCACGCTGGCCATCTCCACCTACGCGGCGGGCAACGGCGGCACCACCAAGGGCACCCTCAACTGCACCAACAACACGGTGGCCACCTCGGCGACCGGCGTCGCCGCCTTCACCGGCTGCGACATCGAGGGAACGGCCGCCGCGGGGACCTACACCTTCAACGCCACCAGCGGCGGCGCCACCTCGTCCAATTCGAGCTCGGTCTCCATCACGGCCGGAGGCGTCACAGCCCTCTCCTTCTCGACCCAGCCGACCGGGCCGGTCAACGAGTTCGCCAACTTCAGCACCCAGCCTGCGGTCACGGCCACCGACGCCAACGGGAACACCGTCAGCGGGGCCTCGGTCACGCTGGCCATCTCCACCTACGCGGCCGGCTCGAGTGGCGGCAGCACCCAAGGCACCCTCAACTGCACCAACAACACGGTGGCCACCTCGGCGACCGGCGTCGCCGCCTTCACCGGCTGCGACATCGAGGGAACGGCCGCCGCGGGGACCTACACCTTGAAGGCCACCAGCGGCGGCGTGACGTCGTCCAATTCGAGCTCGGTCTCCATCACGGCCGGAGGCGTCACAGCCCTCTCCTTCTCGACCCAGCCGACCGGGCCGGTCAACGAGTTCGCCAACTTCAGCACCCAGCCTGCGGTCACGGCCACCGACGCCAACGGGAACACCGTCAGCGGGGCCTCGGTCACGCTGGCCATCTCCACCTACGCGGCGGGCAACGGCGGCACCACCAAGGGCACCCTCAACTGCACCAACAACACGGTGGCCACCTCGGCGACCGGCGTCGCCGCCTTCACCGGCTGCGACATCGAGGGAACGGCCGCCGCGGGGACCTACACCTTCAACGCCACCAGCGGCGGCGCCACCTCGTCCAATTCGAGCTCGGTCTCCATCACGGCCGGAGGCGTCACAGCCCTCTCCTTCTCGACCCAGCCGACCGGGCCGGTCAACGAGTTCGCCAACTTCAGCACCCAGCCTGCGGTCACGGCCACCGACGCCAACGGGAACACCGTCAGCGGGGCCTCGGTCACGCTGGCCATCTCCACCTACGCGGCCGGCTCGAGTGGCGGCAGCACCCAAGGCACCCTCAACTGCACCAACAACACGGTGGCCACCTCGGCGACCGGCGTCGCCGCCTTCACCGGCTGCGACATCGAGGGAACGGCCGCCGCGGGGACCTACACCTTGAAGGCCACCAGCGGCGGCGTGACGTCGTCCAATTCGAGCTCGGTCTCCATCACGGCCGGGACGACAGCCACGCAATTGGTCTTCAGCACCCAGCCTCAGGGCACCGTCGGCGAGGGCGTCAACTTCACCGTCCAGCCGGTAGTCACCGCCCAGGACACCAACGGCAACACCGTGACGGGCTACGGGACCGGTGTCACCCTCAACATCGCCAGCTACGCCGCCGGCTCGAGTGGCGGCAGCACCAGGGGCACTCTGGGCTGCAACAACAATACGGTGACCCCGTCCAACGGGGTCGCGACCTTCTCGGGCTGCGACATCTCCGGAACGGCCGCCGCAGGCGCCTACACCTTCGACGCCACCAGCGGTGGCCTCACGTCCGCGAACTCCGGCAGCGTGGGCATCATCGCCGGAACCGTCGTCTCGACACTCACCTTCTCGACCCAGCCGGCCGGCCCGGTCGGAGAGACAGTCAACCTGACCACCCAGCCGTCCGTGACGGCCAAGGACGCCAACGGGAACACCGTCAGCGGGGCCTCGGTCACGCTGGCCATCTCCACCTACGCGGCCGGCTCGAGTGGCGGCAGCACCCAGGGCACCCTCAACTGCACCAACAACACGGTGGCCACCTCGGCGACCGGCGTCGCCGCCTTCACCGGCTGTGACATCGAGGGAACGGCCGCCGCGGGGACCTACACCTTCAACGCCACCAGCGGCGGCGCCACCTCGGCCAATTCGAACTCGGTCTCCATCACGGCCGGCACGACAGCCACGCAACTGGTCTTCAGCACCCAGCCCGCAGGCCCAGCTGCCCGTGGCACCGCCTTCCCCACGCAGCCCAAACTCGCGGCCGAGGACAGCAACGGCAACACGGTCACGGGATATGCGACGTCAGTAACCCTGGCCGTGAGGAGTGGCGGCTCGGGCACATTGAGCTGCACGGCCAATCCGGTGACCACGCTGACAAATGGGGTGGCGAACTTCGCCGGTTGCAAGATCACCGGAGGAAACGCAGGAACGTACACATTCAGAGCCACCAGCGGCGGCCTTACCTCGGCCACCTCGAACAACGTGACGATCACATGACGAACTCTCTCAAAGAGGGAACCGAGATGCCCGGATCTCCCAGAACCTCGACATCAGTCCGCGTCGGTCGGGCGTGGCACGTTGTGCAAGACGCGCGTGCCCGGCGAGCCGCTTGCGAAAACACGACCCGTTTGGTTGCACGCTGCAGCGACGAATCCGGGGCCGTCATCATCCTCGCCCTGGTCTTCCTGGTGGCAGTCAGCCTAATTGTCATAGCGCTCCTCGGATGGGTCGGTACGAGCTTGACCGCGAGTGCACAGTTCAGCGATGAGCGAACGACGGAGATGGCGGCAACAAGCGCCGTCAACCTGGCGGTTCAGAACACTCGGGACACCTTCACCTCCGCCATGGTCAACGCGAGTCCGCCCGTTCAATGCTGGGGCAGCACCGCCGCGTCGGCTCCCGCATCCTCCCTGTCGGTCGACGGCAAGACGATGGACGTGTGGTGCTCCATGGTCTGGACACCGTTCAGCCAGAGCGCGCAGGTCAGGACTGTCACCTATTCAGCGTGTCCCGACCCTTCGACGGCGGCGCAGTGCGCGCTCACTCCCCTCCTGCAGTCCGTGGTTGCGTTCGATGACCTCCCGGTTGGATCCGCCGTCATTCCCGCGGACCACCCGGTGCCGTGCACCTCTCCGCCCAACGGCTATTGCGGCGAGAGCATGACCCAGGAAAGCTGGCAGTGGAATCCAGACGTGCCCTCGGTCAGCGGAATCTCCGTCACCACAGCACCCATCACCGCGCTGAATAACGGAAGCCCGATTCCGATCACCATCAGCGGCAACGGGTTCGTCCCCGGGGCCACGGTCAACTTCGTACAGGAGACCGGCGCCAGCCCGGGGCCAGGTGTTGTCCCGACAACCGCGAACTCCCCCGTCACCCCTTCGGGACAAGAGCAAGGGGTGATCGTTCCCGCGCCGGTCACCGCCGGTTCCGTGAGCTGCAGCGGACCGAACAACACGAATTGCACTCTGACTGCGACGGTCCCTTCGGTGACCTCCGGTCCGTACTACTTCGTCACCGTGACCACACCGGGAGGGACGAGCGCGTACCAGACGACACCCACCGGCGGCACCTATGTCAGCTTCTCTTACACACCGGTGTCGCCAACGGTGTCGGGCATCAGCGGCACGACAGCTGGCGCCATTACCGGTGGGACCTTGATCACGATAAGTGGCACTGGGTTCTACAGCGTCGCCAACTTTGCCGCGCAAGTCGTGTTCTGCGATCCCAGTGCCCCTCCCTGCACCATCACCGGCGCCAATCCGACCGGATTCCTGGCGTCTGACGTCAACGTTGCGTCATCGAGCGAGATCACCGCGCTCTCACCTTCCGTGAACCTCTCGGGCTGCTACTACGTCGAGGTGAACACCGTCGGTGGGTCCAGCGGCGGGTCCACCTGCAACCCGAACAGCCCGGGGCCTGATGGTTTCGTCTACAGCGTGCAAGTTCCCATCATCTTCTCGCTCAGTCCTACAAGTGGGCCGGCCGGCACACTGCTCACGATCAACGGCTACAACTTCGTCCCGGGATCAACGGTGGGCTGGGTCCTCGCCAGCGACTCGGGCGCCAATCCCACCAACCCGACAACTCCCAGCACAATCACCCAAACCCAGATCACGGTCACCGTTCCGACGCTGACCAAAGCCACATACATACCGGTGGTGATCGATCCCACCGCTGGGTACGGCGGCCTGGAGTCACAGCCCTACCTCGAGTCCGCGGACGAGTTCACCTACACCTAGGTCGACCTGAGATGACGTGATGGATGTGGCCCGACAGGACGGCCTCTCCGGCAGCCAGGGCGTCGGAAGCCCGAAGTTGTCCGAAGTTGTCCGAAGTTGTCCGAAGTTGTTCAATCTTTGCGAAAAGCGTTCAATCTTTGCGAAAAGCACTGTGCGGAGCCGGGAACCACTTACCGAATAACGGCAAGATGCCGATAGAAGTCCAGCCCCCGTTTGGGAGCTTGGCTGAAATCGCAGCAGAGGTGGAGGCGGTCCACCAGGAGCAGACCATGGCGAAACGGCGAATCGAAAACTTCCTCTCCCTTGGGGTGCCCGATCGTCATGGCGCGCGTCGCGAAATATCTTTTGGATCCGCTGGATGGAGGGCAAGCCACATCGGCTTTCGCCGCACTGAGGTGATGGCGTGATGGTGAAGAGCGGAGGCCGCCATGCGCGTAAAGACCGCGGACGCTCGGAGACAGCCGAGTTGCCTTCCCGGAACGCTGCGGCGACTGCAAGCCCAGCGCCCGTGCTGGATCGCGAAGCGACCCTTCCACTGCAGAGGATCCTGCTCCACCACAACCTCGTCACCCAGGACCAGATCGATCAGGCATTCACTGCTCCGACACACGGCCACTCCGACCTCGGAGCGGTGCTGATCGGCATGGGAATGATCGATGAGCGTCGACTCATGGATGTGCGGGCGGAGCTCTACGGCATGCCGACCGCCGATCTCGGGCGAAGTACTCCCGAACCTCAAGCACTGGCCCTCATTCCGGAATCAATGGCTCGCGAGCACTTCGTGATCCCGGTGACGCTCGACGAGGCGGGGCTCCACGTCGCGATGGCGGACCAGCCGTCGCCCGAGCTGCTCACAGTCCTGGCGCGGGCCAGCGGGAGCCCGATTCGACCGATGCTGTCGCCACTCGTCGAGATCCGGCGTGCGATCGACAACAACTACAGGGCAATCGGGGGTCTCGATCACCTCGTACAGGTGTTCGAGGCGGTCGAGACCACCCGCAGGCGAACCGGCGAATCGTCAGTAACCCAAGAAGTCGTTGACGAGAACGCGCCGGTCGTCCAAGTGGTTGGTCGGATCCTCACCCAGGCCATGCGCGACCGAGCCTCCGACGTGCACATCGAGCCGACCGAGGGAGGGATCCGTGTTCGCTACAGGATCGACGGCGCGCTCAAGGAGGTACTGACACTCCCCTCGTCCATGGGTGTCGGGTTGATCAGTCGGATCAAGATCATGGCGGGCATGAACATCGTCGAGCGCCGTCGGCCTCAGGACGGACAGCTGAGGACTGAGATCGATGGACGGGAAGTCGACGTCCGAGTGGCTACGGCAGCAACCATCTGGGGTGAGAAGTGCGTGATGCGACTGCTGGACCGGACACGCTCCGTCCTTCACCTCGCCGAACTTGGAATGCCGGCCGACTCGGCAGAGACCTACTCCAACTTCGTCCGCGCTCCGTTCGGCATGGTCCTGTGTGCCGGCCCGACCGGGAGCGGGAAAACCACGACGCTCTACGCCACGCTGACCGAAATCAGTGATCCGGCCCGCAACGTCATGACGATCGAGGATCCAGTCGAGTACATCTTTCCCGCGATCAATCAGATTCAGACGAACGACCAGGCCGGCCTGACCTTTGCGACGGGCCTTCGTTCGATTCTGCGCCTGGACCCCGACGTCATACTCATCGGAGAGATTCGCGATGTCGAGACCGCACGTATCGCCACCCAGTCCGCTCTGACGGGTCACCTCGTTCTCTCATCGCTGCACGCAACGGATTCGGTGTCGGCCTTGCACCGATTCCTCGACATGGGGATCGAATCGTTTCTTGTCGCGTCCTCTGTGATCGGGATCGTCGGGCAGCGGCTCGTTCGACGGATCTGCCCGTCGTGCACCGCGCCCTACACGCTCTCCGATGCTGAGCGTGCCTTCTATGAAGAAAGCGGCGGTCCCGAAAAGAATGACTTCGTGCGGGGTACTGGCTGCAACTTCTGCAGTGGCACAGGCTTTCAGGGGCGCATCGGGGTGTACGAAATCCTACGGGTCACGCCGGAGATCAAGCGACTGGTCGTCGGCTGGGCCACCCAGGACGAATTGCGGAGGCTGGCAGAACGACAAGGTATGCGCTCGTTGCGAACGGAGGCGATCGACCTGGTCGCGCGGGACGTGACGACCGTTTCGGAAGTCATCCGAAGCATCTACAGCTCATGAGATGAGGGGAACGCAATGACCACCACGATGGAAAAGTATCGCTATAGCGCAGTCGATGAAAACGGCCGCAAGGTCACCGGGACCCAAGCCGCGACGTCAGCGAGCGGGGCGCACCTTGCGTTGCTTCAACGCGGCCTGCAGCCCACCGAAGTCAAGGAACACCAGAGCGTCTTGAAGTTTGAGATTACCAAGAAGAAGGTCGCTCGCAAGGAGGTGATGCATTTCTCCCGTCAGCTCAGCGTGTTCATTGAAGCCGGCATCCCCATCATGGAAGCACTGCAGGTCATCTCGGAAGAGACCACAGACAAGCTCCTCAAGAAGGTCCTCCTCGATATCATCGATCAGGTTCAAGCAGGCGAGACATTTGCATCGGCAGCAGCGACCCACCCTGAGGCATTTCCTCGCTACTACGTCGCCGTTCTGGAGTCGGCTGAACTCACCGGGACGCTCGACCAGGTCCTCCAGGAGCTTGCGGAATACCTTCAAAGAGACGTCGATGCCCGGTCCCAGGTGACCGGAGCGTTGATATACCCAGGCGTTGTGGCCTGCATGGCGGTCGTGACCGTCATTGTCTTGGCCACCTTTGTTCTCCCGAGGTTCAAGACGTTCTTTGCCTCCCTCAATGCCAAGCTTCCTCTCCCCACACGCATGTTGCTCGCCGTCTCCGGCTTCATCAGCACGTGGTGGTGGGCAATCTTGGTGGGGATTCTTGCTCTGGTGATCGGATTCGTTGCGATGCGGCGATCAACTCGTGGACGGGCGAAATTGGATGCGATTCTCCTGAAGCTTCCTGTCGCTGGTTCGCTTGTTCAGGCAGCCATTGTCGAGCGTGTGTGCCGAGTGTTGGCGTCCCTCGTCACCGCGGGGGTCGATCTCCCGCGGGCTCTCGCGGTCACGGCTGAGTCGTCCAATAATGCCGTCTACAACGTTGGCATCAACCACATCCGGGAGCAGATGATGGAGGGAGCTGGCTTGGCCGACCCTCTCGCGGAAACGGGCCTTTTCCCTGCTGCCGCCCGGCAGATGTTTCGAGTCGGAGAAGAGACCGGGACACTCGACAAGCAGCTTGAGACTGCGGCGGCGTTCTATCACCGCGAGCTCGAGCTCAAGGTCAAGCACTTCACCAGCTTGTTCGAGCCGATGGTCATCATCTTCATGGGTGTCGTCGTCGGATTCGTTGCCGTAGCGCTCGTGTCCGCGATGTACGGCATCTACACCCAGGTCAAGGTCGCCGCAATATTCACCTTCTTGGGTCCGATGCTTCATCTATTTAATTAGAACTCATTCATCCATATTTCTTGCAGTCCTTTTCGGGCGTGCGGGCCGACTCCGGCTCGCTGGTTCAGCCATTGATGGCGAAGCAGCGTGTCGAAGGTGAGCGAGGCTTCCTCTAGGTCCGCCCAGCTCACAGGGTGTGCAAAATTCTCCGTAGATGCTAAAGACGGGCTGAGGAGAAGCCGATAAAGAGAAGGCTGCATTGCTCAATGGGGCAACAACATCCCGCAATCCCGGTTGTATCCGGGTCAACAATAGCTACAATGCAGGGACCTTTGCGAAGGGCATCGCGGGGTAAGGGAACTCAACCGGGAACCCTTTTTAATCCAAACTGGACGTGCCGATCGGCGGTATGTTCGACAACGAAAGGCGGTATAGCGCGTGTTTGAGCGTTATCAAGAGATTCAACAGCGCAGGGAGGATGGGGACGTTTCCGAAAGCGGATTCACCCTTATCGAACTGCTCATCGTCATCATCGTGCTCGGCATTCTCGCCGCGATCGTGATCTTCTCCCTCACCGGAGTGACCGGTCAAAGCCAGGCGGCCGCGTGCGCTTCGGACGCAAAGACGGTCGAGACCGCCGTCTCCGCATACCAGGCGGAGAACAACGGCTTGGAGAACAACGGCTTCCCGGCGAGCCTGACCGCGCTGACGCAGACCGACGCTTCGGGGCACGGGCCGTACCTCCGTGCGGTTCCCACCGCCACGACCACGGCGAACGGGTACTCCATTGGCTACACCGCCGCAACGGGCACCGTGACCATCACCACGAAGGCGTACACGAACCAGTCATTCGACACCTCGACCGGGCAGACGGCCTGCTCGGCCCTGTAGTCGAAGTCGCACAAATGTAGATCCGAAGCGCCCGGCCACCGTGGCCGGGCGCTTCGGCCTTCACCACCACTACAGGTTCCACCACTAAAGGGCGGAAGGTCGAAAGATGAACAGGACACCCGACAAACGAATCGATCCCTGGTTGCAGATCCTCTGGGAGCGACACGGATCCGACCTGCTCCTGATTGCCGGCTCGCCCCCTCGGGTCAGGGTCGACGGTGGTTTGCACTGTGTCGACGGCGCCGCGGAGTTGTCCGGAGGCGAAATCGACGAGATCGTCCGGAGCATGCTCACCGAGGAACAAGCGCGTGTGCTTGCCGAGCAGCAGGACGTGGACTTCTCTCTCACCTGGCTCGATCGAGCTCGCCTTCGTGGAAGTGCCTTCAACCAGCGGGGCGAGATGGCACTCGCCCTTCGGATGATTCCGTCCGAGATTCCGAATTTCGAGGAGCTCGGTCTACCTCCGGTGGCTGAGTGGATGGCCCGACTCCCTCGCGGGCTGGTCCTGATGACGGGGCCAACCGGCTCGGGGAAGTCGACCACGCTCGCCTCCATCATCGCTCGCATCAACGAGACGCGTTCGCTCCATATCCTCACCATCGAGGATCCTGTCGAGTACGTCCACACTCACAACTTGTCGGCGGTCACCCAGCGCGAGGTCGGGGTCGACAGCCCTTCATTCGAACGGGCCTTGCGGTCGGCGCTCCGAGAAGACCCCGACGTCCTGCTGGTCGGCGAGATGCGCGACCTGGAGTCCATTCAGCTCGCCCTGACATTGGCCGAAACAGGCCACCTCGTCTTCTCCACCCTGCACACCAACGACGCCGCCCAGGCCATCGACCGAATCATCGACGTGTTCCCCGCCGACCGCCAGGAGCAGATCCGGGTGCAGCTCGCAGCCTGTCTCGGTGCGGTCGTGGCGCAACGACTCGTACCGAAGATAGGCGGTGGCATGGTCGCCTGTTTCGAGATCCTCGTCGCGAACAACCCTGTCCGGAACTTGATCCGGGAAGGCAAGACCAACCAGTTGCTGAACGTCATCACGACCAATGCACAGGAAGGCATGTGCACCATGGAGTCCTCACTGGTTAACCTCATTCAGGCAGAAGTGATCACCTATGATGATGCTCTGGCTATTTCCGCTCACCCCAAGGAACTCGACCGCATGCTGAGCCATCGGGGTGCCATGCTCTCGACGGTGTGAGGGCAGATCTCACTTCGCGTCGCGGTCCCGACCTGCCGTACTCGGTCGTCGCAGGGGTTACCACGTGCCGGGGAGGCTGGCTGGTGGCGTCGGCCAAGCTGCACGGCACGGTCTTCGCCCCTGAAGACCCGACCCGTCTGGATTCTTTCGCCGACGTCGTCGATCAGCGCCCGGCCTATGCAACGATTGCCCTGAACGCTCCGATCGGCAATCTCAATCAAGCGATCTCAGGGGGACGGACGTGTGACCGCGAGGCACGCGCGCTTCTCGGCCGCCGCGGGGCATCCGTCAAAAGCGCTCCCATCCGAACTGATGAATCTCTAGACAACGAGTTAGTCCCGGATCACCTCGATGCCATCAGCCGGACCCTCCTTCCGCGATTTCAAGAGGTTGCCGCAGAGATGGCGCCTTACCGCCAGCGAACCATCTTCGAGGTGCACTCCGATCTGAGCTTCTACCAGCTGAACGGAGATGCACCGCTGCGATGGTCAAAGCACTCTGAGAAGGGCCGCCAAGAGCGCCGGGCCCTTCTCGAGGAGAAGGTCCCGGGCGTACTCAGAATCATCGACGCCGAGGTTCCTGGGGCGACGCTCTCTCACCTGCTCGATGCCGCAGCGTTCATGTGGACCGCTCGGCGGATCTTTACCCACGCCGCCATCCGCATTCCCGCCGACCCAGAATGGGATGAGCAGGGCTTGAGGATGGAGATCTTCCGCTAGAACTCTACTGCAGACCGTCGTCGGCCTCAGCGCACCACCTACAGCGTATGGTTCGTGAAGGGGCGAAGGAGCTCCGGTCCCGCAAATACGGCCACGGCGCACCCCAGTGCAAGGAAGACGCCATAAGGAATGCGGTCGCTCCGCGCCATGTGGTTCGTCGCGATCAGCGTGAGTCCGATCGCCGCGCCAACGACGTTGGCGGCAAAGAAGCCCAACAAGACGTAGCCGACACCCAACCACCCCAACGCCAATCCCAGCACCAGTGACAGCCGGACGTCGCCAAATCCAAGGAGGCGAGGGCTGATCAGGTTCATCATGAAAAAGACGACAAACCAGCCAACCGCGCTGGCGCCGGCTATCGCGAGGTCATGCCAGTGCCCTGTCGCAACTGCAGCCATTAACAAGAGCACCAAAACGAGAATCGTCAGCGGATAGACGATTTTTTTCGGTAGGAGCAGGCGCTCCATGTCGATGCACGAAAGCGCCAAGAGGCCTGCGAAGAGCGCGAGATACGCCGGCAGATCCCACTGATATCCGAATCTGGCCGCGACACCGACGAAGAGAGCGGCACACGCGAGTTCCACAAGGGGGTAGCGGGGCGAAATGCGCACCTTGCAGTCGCGACATCGCCCGCGCAGCAGCAGCCAGGAAATGACCGGAATGTTGTCCCGTTCACGTACCGGTGCACCGCAGGCGGGGCAGGCCGATCGTGGGGTCACGATGGACTCATTGCGCGGCACGCGATAGATCACGACGTTCAGAAATGATCCAACGGCCAAGCCCAGGAGGGCACACAGTCCTATGAGCAATCCAAGCATGCCGAGGAGAGCTACGGGCTGAGCGGATGGATCATCGGCACATGACGCTAGTAGGTCTCTCCGACTATGGGTGGGATCGGAGGATGCTGGCTACCGGGCAACGCGTTTGCGATGATTTGACCGTGACCCGGAAGCTGAAGCGGTCCAGCAGCATCTGCGCGGCGGATGTTCGGGTGCGGAATGATTGAGATGAAGACACTGCCCTTGAGGAAAGACGACGTCGGAGCCTCCTTCTGGGCGGCGCTGGATCAGCCGCTGTCCGAATGGGCATGCGTCCTGGGTTGGTGTGCCGCCACCGCCCTTTTCGTTCTGCTCGTCGCCGCCCTTGGCGGGCCGAGCAATATCGACACGGTCGAGTCGATGTACTCGACGTGGGCGATCGCCCACGGCCATCTGTCTTGCGCTTTTCCGATCGTCGTTGCACACAATGGCTCGTCGTATGAACAGCCGTACACCAGCATCGCCCCCGTCTATCCGTTGGTGTCCGGCGGAATCGCTGCGCTGACCCAGATCGGATCGCATGTTCCCTTCCCTTCGACCGCGGCGCTTGGCCCACGCTGCGCCGAGGGTCCTCAAGCCATGTACCAGTGGGCCCTGAACTCCCATGCTTTCCGCGCGACCTACGACATCGCTTACGTGAGCTGGCTTTTCTTGATGGCCGGCGCCATCGCTTTCCTGCGGAGCGTCAGTCGCGGTCGCCGGGGTTGGGAACCCGTGACACTGCTCGTCTTGGCGTGCCTTCCACCCGTATGGAGTGCGGTCGGTAACGTCTTCCATCCGGAGGATCTCGTCGCCATGGGCCTCGTCTTGGGCGGAGTCGCAAGTGCGTTCAGAAAACGTTGGGCATGGGCCGGCATTCTGCTTGGGCTGGCCGTTCTCTCACAGCAGTTCGCCCTCCTGGTCGCTGCGCCACTTCTCGTCGTGGCACCACCGACCCGGAGGCTGAGATTCGTCGTTGCCGGTGCCGGTACCGCCGCGTGTGTCGTCGTGCCGCTTCTCCTGCTCCACTCGGGCAAGGTCCTGCGCTCAGTCACACTCGGATCGGGCGACTCGAGCGGCGTCGGGGGCACGGCGGTACGCCTCCTGCGGGTCCATGGCTTTGTTCTCACGGGCGTGTCCCGCGTGCTTCCCATCGCTCTGGCGGTGCTACTGGCTTGGTGGCTTCTACGTCGACTCGGCGCAACCGTCCGCACTCCGGTGCCAATGACCGCTCTTCTCGCGCTCTCACTCAGCTTGCGGCTTGTGTTCGAGGAGAATCTCCACCACACCTACTATTTCATGGCGCTCACGGTGGCGATCCTCCTTCTCGACGTGGTGGGGGGCCACATCCGCGGCATGTTCATCGCCTGGGTGCTTCTGTGCACATTCGCTTACAATGCCGGCTTTAGCGGCCTCTTCAACAGGGTGTCCTGGCGCCTAGGCGCCAGCGAACACGTCCCGGAAGCCCTCATAGTCCTCGGACTCGTCCTCGTCCTCGCTGACCTTGCCCGCGGTCGAGTGCGCTGGTACCTCGCGGGATGGATCGTGATCATGGTGGGTGCCTTTGCGAGTTGGCCCTTCACCAAAGATTCCCTCCGCGGGCAATTGCCCTTCTTGTTCTGGCAGGCGGTACTCGTGTCGATCGGGATCTGGCTGGCGGCCGGACCGTTGGTGCAATTCGTGCGAGATCGGAAAACGCCTCCGGTCGAAGATTGCCCACCTCCAACATCTGGGCGTGACTTCGCCGCGAGTATCCCCTCAAGCTCCCCCCCACCACCAGGGCCTGCGCACGTCTGAACCTTGCTTCCTCGCCTGACGCCGACCTGGGTACTCCCAGAGGTCGTCCTGAGTGCGCGATGGCACGACTTCGACCCCCTCCCGGATCTGGGCGACTGCTACACAACTGGCAGACAATTCGACTCGGCGGGATGGCATTTCTCTCATCGATTCGTCCGGCCGGTCGACTTTACGAGTGGGCTTGAAATAGATCGTCCCTGATGAACACCGATTGGACGAAGGGATACGCGATGACGACGCTTGGCGACATGTTCGACGACCAGGACACACGTCCGTTCGAGGAGCGCGTCGCAGAAGTCGTGGCCATCGTCGCCGAGGCGGCCGACTTCGCAGGTGTCGACTACGGACTGCGCGCCATGTTCGAAGCCATCTGCACCGCGAGCAATGAATCCGAGTTCGACCAGGCGTACGACCAGCTGGTCATGACGATGAGCGAGAACACTTCGCGGGTCCTACAAGGAGCTCTTCCGGGCGGTCCGGGGACCCATACCTCAATCGAGGCCTAAGGGTCTCGTAAACCCACCGCTTGAGCGTCGCGCACATGCGACGAGCCGTCCCGACGGTTGCTCAGGGAATCCGACCGATCGCCCGGGGAACACCCAATAGCGCACGGCGCCCGGCATGCCGTTCTTGTTGATGGTGGTTTCGGATGGCATCTCGCCGGGCCATGGGCGCCCTTGCCAGATCGGTCGCACCCGGAGCGTGGACAAGGTCGAGTATGCCGATCCAACCGTCACAGGATTAGTAATCTTCCAGGGACACCCCTTGGCGACTCGAAATGGAGGCGCCGCCCACGTGACCCGACAACGTTAGATCAAATGGACGACGCGCTGACCAGGAGAGCCGTTTCCTCCGCCTCGAGGCTCAAGTCGTGGCTCGATGCCCCTCTCTCAGTGTGGTGGTGCGTCCTGGGATGGTGCGCGGCGACCACCCTGTTCGTGGGATTCGTCGCGATATTCGGTGGACCCTCCATCATTGATACGTCAGAGTCGCTCTACGGAACGTGGGCGGTTTCCCACGGTCAGCTGGCCTGTACTTACCCCCCGGTGAGCCTCCCGCATTTCCCGCCTATTGCGCCCCTCTACCTTCTACTCTCCGGCGGGATCGCCGCGGTTTTCCCGGCCGGACATTCTGTCGCATTTCCTTCCGCTGCCGCCCTCGGCCCGCACTGCGACAGGGTCTTCTCCGCCATGAATCTCTGGTCGGTCCAGGCCGATGCGTCGACCGCGACCGAGTGGATCGGCTGCATCGGATGGCTCGCCCTCATGATCGGAGTAGTCCTGTGGCTACGGGCCTCGGGGCGTCGCCGGCGCGGGTGGGAGCCAGCGACTCTGCTGGTATTGGCGTCACTCCCACCTGTCTGGATGTGCGTACAGAGTTACTTCCACCCCCAAGACCTTCTGGCATTGGGGTTGTCCCTCGCCGCAATGGCGTGTGCTCGCCGCGGTCACTGGGTCGGCGCCGGGATCCTCGTCGCCGTCGCGATCGCCTCCCAGCAGTTCGCCCTCCTCGTGGCGGCGCCTCTGCTCGTGCTCGCGCCGGCCAACCGCCGCGTTCCCTACGCGGCGGCGGCCATAGCCACGGGAGCACTCGTGCTCCTTCCATTTCTCGTAGTGTCGGGAGACGCCGCTCTGCGCGCCGTCACGATCGGCACCGGGGAGAATCCTTCGTCTGGGGGCACGGTGCTGTGGCAGCTTCATCTCACGGGCGCAGGTGTCGTGATCGTCTCCCGGATTCTCCCGATCGTGGCCTCGACTGGGCTGGCATGGTTCGTGGTACGACGACTCGGGCAAGCGGCTCTCCAGCCGACGACGTTGATGTCCGTCGTCGCGTTCTCACTCGGTCTTCGCCTCGTCTTCGAACAGAATCTGTTTGCCTACTATTTCATGGCACTCGCCGTGTGTCTGGTCCTGCTCGATGTCGTCCGCGGACACGTCCGCAGCTCGCTCGTGGCCTGGCTGGTAGCGGTGGCCCTCGTGTTCTGCTTCAGGCCGGGCAACGCATTCGAGGAGAGCGTCCGCTGGGGAGGTCGCCTCCAGAGCCTCGCGCCGCTCATCGTTCTCGTTCCGGCTTTGGTCGTGATCCTCGTCCGCCTGCTACGCGGGCAGTTCACTCGGAGCCTCTTGCCCTGGATCGGGGTGTGCATCTGTGCACTTCTCACGTGGCCCGGCCACAACGGCCCCTTCGACCCTCAGCACGTCCGCTGGCTCTGGCAACTGCTCCTCGTTGTCCCGGGGTTGATCCTGGCCGCCAGACCCCTTCTAGCCGACATTCGCTTCCACAAGGAGGAGTTGCACCAGGCCCTCCAGAAGAAGATTGCCACGGTCGCCTGACTGTGCAACTGACGTGCTCACCCTTCCGCGGCGCGGACACCGGGTCGATCGGATCCTGACTCTACAGCACCTCCAGGACGCTGCGACCGCTCGGCGGAGGCAGCTGCAGGAACCGGATTCGTTCCGCGCTCGGGTCTCCTTCTCCCATCCCTAGATCACACGCTCCAACCAGCGACCAGCGCCGGCGCCACCGCGGGCCGGCGCGCTCCGCTCTGGAAGTGTTGCTGCACGTACGAGACAAGTGGCGCTGCGGCCAGACTGACGCCGGTCGACACGAGAACGAGTTGCCAAAACAAGATCGGGAACTGTGACCAAAACGGCTCGTTGATGAAGGGCAAGTTGACGAAGCCGTACATGACGAGAGCGATCGACGCCATCAGATACCAACGGAACCTCCCCCTCGTTACGTCGACGATGATGACCAGCAGACCGACAATCGCCAGAATCACGGGGAGGTGGTGGCGTAACCCGACGCCGGGGATATCGGCACTGCCCACCAAGAACGTCCCGGTGTCGTAGGCGAGTGTGACGAGGACGACCCAAGCCAGAACGGCACCCCGGATATGGCCTTGCACCACATCGAGGAGAACCAGAGCCACCGCGAGAGCCAAGAAGTAGTAGGTATGGCGGAGGTTCTCCTCGAGCACGAGTCGGAAACTGAGCGACAGGGCGATCAGCGCGGTCAAGGGGACCGGAGACAGCACGGCTGCACCGACGCGGCGCGCCAACCACCACGCCAAGAGCATGGCCAGGATGATCGGAGCCGCGCGAGAGGCGCCGGTGAGAAACCCGCCTTGGAGGTGGAGCTCCCGCAGCAGGGTGCCTCCGGTGCCACTGGAATCCCCCGACCCGAAAGCGATGGCGTGCAGCACCTCGTTTGGCACGTCGGCCGCCGCCTTCAGGAGCGGGACGACCACGACGACTGCCGTCACGACCGCCGCCAGAACGAAGGACGGCCTCGACTTCCTCGGCGCCACGACCAAGAGCGGCGCGGCAATCAGGAGCGCGTACTGCTGCGTGAGAACGGCCAGCGCCAACAGGACTCCTGCCCAACCCCACCGGCTCCGTAGAGCGCACGCCAAACCAGCCAGAGAGAGGCCCATGGCCATCAGGTCTTCGGGGTGGAAGTCCGTCTGCACGGCTGCCCACACCGGCGGAAGGCATGCGAGGCCGAGAACCGAGAGGATCTCCCAGCCGCAGCGTCCGCGCCCTGTGGCGCGCACGAAGGCGACCGCACCGATCATCATGAAGATCCATCCCATGTCGCCGATGACAACGGTCTGACCAAGGGCGCCGGACTGCAGTGACCATCGGTCTATGGCGGGAAGCGCCGTCGCGCAATGCGGCCCGAGAGCGGCCGACGGGAACGGAACGGCCGATCCGATGTGTGTCAACGCCGCGACTCCGCCTGCCAGGAGCGGATAAGCCGGCGCGATGTAGGTGAACGGGGCGTACGACGAGACCACGCCCGCGGGCTTGACGAATGCACACGCGACGTGGCCGTGGGCGATGGCCCATGTCGAGTACACCGACTCCACGGAATCAACCGTGCTCGCCCCACCGAGCAGGTGCACCACGACGAGGAAGAGAACCGTGGCGCTGCACCATCCGAGAAAGCAAGCCCAACCTGGCAGCGGTTGCTCGAGCCACGCGGAGAGTGACGACGGTCGACTCTGCGCGCCCAGTTGCTGACTTGTACCCATCCCTACCGGCCTCGAGATGTGGTCCCGACCCCCGATAGGCCGTGGTCGAGGCATCTGAACTCGAATTATCGTGAATCAACCGGACCCGGACCAGTCTCTTTCGACCCCTTTTCTAAGTTCGAACGGCTGCCGGTGACGTCCCTGCTTCGGCGGACAACTGTCTGACAACGCATTCGCAACGCAGGCGTCAGGAGATCGTCAGCGCCACGCCGCTGAAGGACACCGATCCAGCCGTGCCCTTCACTCCGCCGGCGCCGCCGGCCGCATTCGGACCCGCCCCCCCCTTCGAAGTATCCGCCGGCATCCGTGTTGTTGGCGACGCGCCGTTGTCCGCCTCCTGCCTCATCGTCGAGCGCCCCAGATCCCTGCGACAATGCACCAATGGGCTCGCACGACGAAGGCCGGGACGACGTCACCCCAACCGAAGAGGTAGCCCCGGAGCAAGAACCGAACGTAGGAACGTCCGACGGCTTCGACCGCTGGCGGAAGGAGTCCGCCATCGGCGGCATCGGCACGGGAATCGCCAGAGGCCTTCAAGCCGTCTTCGCCCCACCGGCCGACGAGGTTGTCGTCGTGGCCGCGGTACCCGGTGAACCCCCCGATGCCGACACCCGACTTCGGGTGATCCTCGACCCCGACGACCCCGCGAAGTCGATCGCCGTCATGCCGGTGAATCCGACCGATCCCCCGTCGGAATAGGCCCTCGGGCAAGGTCGGGCGGTGCGCTGCCAACTCTCTACCTGAGGTTGAGTTCCGGTCCTTCTGTCGAGGTCAGAGCCCTGACCGGGAGTCTCGTTGACACCCGGGCGCAACGGACATACCATCTGGATGATCGGACAGTCTGTCCGATCGATCAGAGGAGCTGTCGATTCATGAGCACCCTGGCAGATGTCGCACCCGTCGACCTCTCGGATTCTCGGTCCTACGTGGCCGGCGTACCTCACGCCTATCTGGCCTACCTGCGCCGCCACGACCCCGTGCACTGGCAGGACGAGCCCGGCGGCCCCGGGTTCTGGGCCATCACCCGTTACGAGGACTGCGTCACCGTGAACCGGGACTACGAGCGCTTCAGCTCGGCCGCCCAGGGGACCATGCCCTTCGAGATGGAGCCGGACGAGATCGCCCAGCAGGGCCTGATGATGCTCAACATGGACCCCCCGCTCCACACGCGCTACCGGCGCCTCGTCAACAAGGGCTTTACCCCCCGCATGGTGCGGGACCTCGAGCAGAGCATCCACCTCGCCGCCGACTCCATCATCGACGAGGTCATCGAGAAGGGCGAGGCCGACTTCGTCACCGAGATCTCGGCCGAGCTCCCGCTCCAGGTCATCGCCGAGCTCCTCGGCGTGCCCCAGGAGGACCGTCACCGCATGTTCGAGTGGTCCAACCGCATGGTCGGCAACGAGGACCCCGAGTACCAGGACCAGACGGAACTCGCCCTGACCTCCGCCCTGGAGCTCTACGCCTACGCCTCCGAGCTCTTCGCCAAGAAGCGGATCGACCCCCACGCAGACCTCATGAGCGCGCTGACGACCGTGGAGATCGATGGGGAGCGCCTGAGCGACATGGAGCTCGAGCTCTTCTTCCTGCTGCTCACCGTGGCCGGCAACGAGACGACCCGCAACCTCATGTCCGGCGCAATGCATGCCTTCTTCAATAACCCGCAGCAGTGGCAGCGATTGCTGGACGACCGCAGCATGCTGCCATCGGCCGTGGACGAGATGCTCCGTTTCGTCACGCCCGTCATGAACTTCCGCCGTACCGCCATGGTGGACACCGAGCTCAGCGGGACCAAGATCGCCGCCGGGGACAAGGTGGTTTTCTTCCACGCCTCGGCGAACCGGGACGAGGACATCTTCACCGACCCCGACACCTTCGACGTCGAACGCGACCCCAACCCCCACATCGCATTCGGCGGCGGAGGGCCGCATTTCTGTCTCGGGACCAACCTCGCCCGAATGGAGATCCGCGTGATGTACGAACACCTGCTCGATCGGATGCCCGACATTCGCCAGAACGGCGACGTGCAACGCCTGCAGTCCCAGTTCATCAATGGCGTCAAGCACATCCCCGTCGCCTTCACCCCGTCCGCACGCGTCGGCTCCTGAGCCGGCGGCCCTGTTGAGGCGGGAGGGGTAACGATGGCCCGGCGCGCCCCCGATGCGCTGAAGGACGTCATCCGTGACTTCCGGCGCGACCAGCTGATCGACACGGCACGCCGCCTCTTCGGCGAGCGCGGTACCACCGACGTCTCCATCGAGGAGATTGCCGCCGAGGCCGGCGTGGCGCGCTCGACCGTCTACGTCTATTTCGCCAATCGGGACGAGCTCCTGCGCGCCTGCGTGCAGTCCATGTACGACCGCCTGCAGGACACCATCGCCCTCGTGGTCGATGAAGACGCCACGCCCGTGGCAGCGGTTGCGCGGGCTCATCCTCGGTGTGCTCGAGCGCATCGACGAGAGCCCCGCCTTCTTCCGCCTCGCCATGGCCACGCAGTCCACGACGACGGCCGCCGGTTCGGAGGCCGTGGGCGGGGCGCTCATGATGATCGGGCTGGACATGATCCGTGTGCTCGAGGATCTCGTCGTGGCGGGCATGGCGTCCGGCGACTTCCGCGCCGACCTCGACCCCGAGCGGGCGGTCGTGCTCGTCGGCCAGCAGATCTACGGCGCGCTGTCGGTGCGGGCGGGTGAGCCCGATCCGATCCCGGCCGGCCGGGCCGCCGACGAAATGTGTTCCTTCGTGTGCCGAGGACTGGGAGTGTGACGTGAAGTTCGACCTGTGGATGCCGACCGCCAGCCCCATGACGACCGCTGCGCTGCTCGACGCCGTGGCCACTGGGGCCGAGGAACGCGGCATCGGCACCATCTGGGTCGGCGAGCACGTCGTCCTCTTCGACGAGTACGAAAGCCGGTACCCCTACGCCGACGACGGGCGCATCCCCGCCCCACCAGGGCAGCGGGCTGCTGGAACCGATGGTGACGCTGACCTACCTGGCTGCGCGGACGACCACGGTCCGGCTCGGCACGGCCATGCTGCTCCTCCCCCAGCGCAACCCCGTGTACACCGCCAAGGAGGTCAGCACCCTCGACTGGCTCTCGGACGGGCGGGTCGATCTCGGCATCGGCGTGGGCTGGCTCAAAGAGGAGTTCGACGTGCTCAACGTGCCCTGGGAGCGCCGGGGCCGCCGCACCGACGAGTACCTCGAGGTGTTGCGCACGTTGTGGCTCGACGACACGTCCTCCTTCCACGGCGAGGTCTACGACCTGCCCGCCTGCGACATGTACCCCAAGCCGGTCCAGCAGCCGCCTCCGGTCCACATCGGCGGCGAGACGCCGGCCGCCTTGCGCAGGGTGGCGCGTCACGGGCAGGGCTGGCACACGTTCAACCGGTCGCCCGAAGAGCTGGCCGCGGGGCTGGCCGAGCTCGACAAGGAGCTGGAGACGGTCGGGCGCAACCGCCCAGAGGTGCGCATCACGGTCTGCCCCTACTTCAACCAGCTGACGCCCGAATGGGTCGAGGGGTACGCGGAGGCCGGTGCCGACGCGGTCGCCGCCCTCTTCTTCGCGTTCACCCCGGAGGACGTCGCTCGTGCCTTCGAGGATCTCGAGGCTCTGCCGGGAGGCTGCCGCACGCGTCAGCGGCTGAACCGCGCCTCGTCGGCCCCGGTCCACGGGCGACGTGAGGTGCGCTGTGTGCTCGGGGCGGACCACACCCGCTACCTCGCGCCGCCCGAAGGCTTGCCCTTTCGAAGGTAAGGCCAGAACCCGCCCGACCGAATCGTCCCGGTGAATGATCCGCCCACCCGCGTTTCATCCTTGGGGATGAGGCCGATGCGGCCCCCCACCGGGAAGGCTGCACAGGTGAGACCGGGGTGGATCCTGCCAACCGGGCCCAGCTCAGGCGGCACTACGATGGTCCAGCCCGCCCGGGAACGAAGGATTCGATGGCCCCCAGCTCACGTCACCCCTACCCCGAGTGGCTCCGGTCCCGGAACGCACTGGGCGGCACGCCCGCCGGCGGGCCGCACGATCGTCACGACGACGGGGCCTGGCGTATGTGGCAGTGGCTGCGCGCGCTGGACCGGCGCTACGCCACACTCGTCGACCTCGTCCTGGCCGCGGCGCTGTTCGTCCTGTGCTCGGGCTGGGTCGTCGAGCGAACGGGGCACCTGAGCATCTGGTTCGTGGCGGCCCTGATCTTCCCGCTGGTCTTCCGGCGCCGGGCGCCCATGACGGTCTTCCTGGTCATTGCCGCGGTGGCCTTCGTCCAGTGGCTGGTGGCCGGGCCGGCTCTGGCCGATGTCGCGCTCCTCGTCGCGCTCTACACGGTGGCACTCGAGTCCGAGTGGTGCCTCGTCACCGCCGCAGGCGTCATTCTCGAGGCGGGCGTCGTGATGGCCATGGTGCGCTGGAACCCGGCGTCCAACCACGTCCAGTCCTTCGTGTTCCTTACCGGCCTGGTCTTCACCGCGCTCCTGGCCGGGGTGGTGGTGCGGGCCCTGCGCAGCCAGCTCGACTGGCTGGCCGAGCGGGCCGAGCGGCTGGAGCGCGAGCGAGACCAGCAGGCGACGCTTGCCGCGGTGACGGAACGGGCCCGCATTGCGCGGGAGATGCACGATGTGGTCTCGCACAACATTCAGGTGATGGTCACCCTGGCCGACGCCGCCTCGCTGGCGCAGGCATCGGATCCGGTCCGGGCGGGCGAAGCCATCCGCGAGATCTCGAGCACGGGGCGCCAGGCGTTGACCGACATGCGCCGGATGCTCGGCGTCCTGCGCGAGGAGTCGGGCCCTGGCGGCACGGGCGCTGACGACGGTGCGAACGGGAGCGGTCCATCCCCATTCGCACCCCAGCCGGGCCTGGGTGAGCTCCCCGCACTCGTCGATCGGGTGCGGGCCACCGGACTCGACGTCTCGGTCCGGCGTGTCGGTGCGCCCTTCGAGGTCTCCAATGCGGCCGGGCTGACCGTCTACCGCGTGGTGCAGGAGGCCCTGACAAACGCGCTGAAGCACGCCGACGAGCCCACATCGGTGGAGGTGCGGCTCTCCTTCGCCGATCCCGACGTGGCCGTGCGGATCACCGACAACGGCCGGGCCAAGGTCACGGTGCCGTCGGCAGCTCCCTCGCCGTCGGGCGGCGGCCACGGCCTGGCGGGCATGGCCGAACGCGCCACGGCCTTCGGGGGCACCCTGCAGGCGGGGCCGCGGCCCGACGGGGGCTGGGAGGTCGAGGCGATGCTGCACGACTGCAGGCCCCGCACCGGCATGACCATTCGTGTCGTGCTGGCGGACGACCAGGCGCTTCTGCGCAAGGGGTTCCGCATGATCCTCGAGGCCGAGGACGGCATGGAGATCGTCGGCGAGGCGCCCGACGGAGCCGACGCCGTCCGCCTCGTCGAGCTCTACCGGCCCGACGTGGTCCTCATGGATGTGCGCATGCCCGTCCTCGACGGCATCGAGGCCACCCGGGCCATCACGTGCTTCGGCGGCGGGCGACGGGACCCGCGTGCTCATCCTCACGACCTTCGATCTCGACGAGTACGCCTTCAGCGCGCTGCGGGCGGGCGCCAGCGGCTTCCTCCTCAAGGACGTCCCGCCCGCTGAGCTCGTCGCGGCCATCCGGACCGTGGCCCGGGGCGACGCCGTGGTGTCGCCCCGCATCACCCGGCGCCTGCTCGAGGAGTACGCCCACACGCTGCCCGACCTCGCCGCGGCCGAGGGCGGCACGGGAGGCGACGACGTCGAGGAGAACCCGGCGCTGGCCAGCCTGACCGAGCGCGAGCGGGAGGTCCTGCTCGCGGTGGCCGACGGCCTGTCCAACGCGGAAATCGCCGAGCGCCTCTACGTCTCGGAGGCCACCGTCAAGTCGCATATCGGGCGGCTGCTGGCCAAGCTCGGGCTGCGCGACCGCGTGCAGGCGGTGGTCTTCGCCTTCCAGACAGGCCTCGTACGTCCCTGAACCCGGCCCGCCCGCCCATAGGCTCGCCCTGTGGCGACTGACCCGATGGTGATGCCTTCCCCGGACACCGAATTCGGGACCTTCAGCGATGCGGGACCCTGGAATCATCGATCCCGACGGGCTGGGCTGGCGCCGCGGGCTGGCCGGGGTACGGCGCCGCCTCGCCGCCTCGCTCCCGCAGCTCACCCAACCGCGCACCCTGCCGCCCCTCCGCCGGCTGGGGACCACAGTGCGGCACGCCGGCCCAGCCCTCGGCGCTCTGGTACCTGCGCGAGCGCCGGCGTGGGGGCTCCGAATCGATCGCCGGCATCTCGCGCCGGCTGCGGGTGGTGGCCGAGCGGCTCGGCCCGACCTACATCAAGTTGGGCCAGATCATCGCTTCGGGTGACGGCGTCTTCCCCCCGGAGCTCGTCGCCGAGTTCAAATGGTGCCGCGACCAGGTCACCCCCGAGCCGTGGCCGGTCGTCGAGCAGGTCCTGACCGAGGAGCTCGGTGGGCCCCTCGCCTCGGTCTTCGCCTCGGTCGAGCACGCCCCGCTCGCCGCCGCCTCCATCGCCCAGGTGCATGCCGCCACCCTGCGCGACGGAACGCCGGTCGTGGTCAAGGTCCAGCGGCCGTCGGTGTCGGCGCGGGTGCACCAGGACCTCGCCGTCATGGCGTGGCTGGCGCCGCACCTGGTCGGGCGGATTCCCGTCGCCGCGCTGGCCAACCCGCCCGCTCTGGTCGAGCTCTTCGCCGAGACCATCGTCGAGGAGCTCGACTTCCGGCTCGAGGCCGAGAACATGCTCGATGTCGCCACGACCTTCGCCGCTCTCGACCAGCGCGCCTTCGTCGTGCCCCGCCCCCACCCGGCACTCGTCACGCGCCGCATGCTCGTGATGGAACGGCTCGACGGCTTCCACTTCGGTGACGTGGAGGGCATGCGGGCCGCCGGCATCGATACCGAGGCGGTCGTCCGGGCCGGAATGATCGGCTTCCTGGAAGGCGCGCTGTTCTACGGCATCTTCCACGGGGATCTGCACGGCGGGAACCTCTTCGTGCTGCCGTCGGGCAAGACGGCACTGCTTGACTTCGGCATCACGGGCCGGCTGACCGAGGCCAAGCGGCTGGCCCTGCTGGCCCTGGTGGTCGGGGCTTCCAACGCGGACATCCCTGCGCAGGTGGCGGCCCTGCGCGACCTCGGCGCCTTCCCCGGCGAGCTCGACGTCCAGCACGTCATCGACGTACTGGGACTGGACCGGCCCCCCGTGGATCCGACGGCGCTGACGGCCGACGAGCTCGTCGCCGAAATGCAGCATTCGATCAAGACGCTGCTGGGCATCGGCGCCCGACTGCCGAAGGAGCTCATGCTCTTCGTGAAGAACCTGATGTTCCTCGATGGCGCCATCGCAACGCTCGCACCCGACCTGGACCTGTTCGCCGAGGTCGAGGCCATCGCCCTGCTCTTCGCCGCCAAGCACGGGGAGCGGATCATGGCCCAACTGGGCCTCGAGCAGGCCGAGGACTGGGCCCCGGACATGACGGGGATCAAATCGGGCTTCGGTGTCGATGCGTCGACAGAGGGCCTCACCCACCGCGAGATCCAGGCCCGGCGGGCCCAGGTCCGCGAGAAGTTCGACGGCCGGAGGCGCCCGGGCCGCAAGAGGCGCGGCTCGAATTAACCGGCCTCCCGTTGCAGGTGTATGCTTGGTGTATGGCACGCACAAACGTGGACATCGACGACGTGGCCTGTTCCAAGGTCATGAAGCGCTACGGGTTCGGCACGAAGCGCGACGCCGTCAACTTCGCCCTCCGGGAGCTGGCCGGCGAGCTCGATCTCGACCAGGCCAGGGCGTTGCGAGGTTCCGGGTGGTCGGGCGATCTCGAGACCATGCGGGAGAGCCGGGCCGATCATTCCCGTTCGTGATCCTCGTCGACACGTCGGCCTGGATCGAATTCCTCCGCGATACCGGGTCCCCGACGTGCGAGGAGGTCGAACGCCTGTTAGGCGAAGAGATCGCCATCACGGACCCCGTGATGATGGAAATCCTGGCCGGGGCGCGCGACGAAGCGCACCTCCACCAGCTCCGAGGGCTGCTGGGCCGAGCGCGGATCGAGCGCTGCATCCAGGCGGACTTCGCCGAGGCTGCGCTGTTGTACCGGACCTGCCGCACCCGAGGCGAGACTGTTCGCCGCCTCCTGGACTGCCTGATTGCCGCTGTCGCGATCCGGAAGTCATGGCAACTGTTGCACCACGACACCGACTTCGACGCCCTGGCGCGCCACACGACGCTCGAGATCCATGGTGCCTGAACGTCAGATGTCACAACTGATCCCTAGGTTTCGGGTGATGCGCACCACGCTCCGCTCTCCCTCGACCCCGACGCCGGCCGGCCGGTAGGGTTCGATCGAGCCCATGCCGCCACGCCGTCGCACCGCGACCTCCAATTTCGGTGTCGGGCGCCGCGAGTCGCACGTGGCGGACGCCTTCTACGCCGCGCTTCGAAGCGCCGGAGCTGAGCGCCGATGAGCACGTCAACCCGCACGAGCCGGGCGTGTCGTGCGTGAACGGCGATGCCCGCCGGATGGAGGCCGTGGCGGACGACTCGGTGGCCCTCGTCGTCACCTCACCCCCGTACTTCGCCGGCAAGCAGTACGAGGAGGAGCTCGGCCGCGAGGGCGTGCCGGGGTCCTACATCGAGTACCTGGCGCTGCTGCGCGACGTCTTCACCGAGTGCAAGCGGGTCCTCGAGCCAGGCGGCCGCATTGCGGTCAACGTGGCCAACCTCGGTCGCAAGCCGTATCGCAGCCTGGCGGCCGACGTCATGGCCATCCTGCAGGACGACCTGCACCTCCTGCCACGGGGCGAGATCGTGTGGCAGAAGGGCGAGGGCGCCAGCGGCTCGTGCGCCTGGGGCTCCTTCCGCTCGGCCGCCAACCCGGTGTTGCGCGACGTGACCGAGCGCGTCATCGTCGCCAGCAAAGGGCGCTTCGGGCGGGCGCGTAGCCCCAAGGAGCGCCGCCGCGAAGGCCTGCCGCACGAGAGCAGCGTCGGGGCCGACGACTTCATGGCGCTGACGCTCGACGTGTGGGACATCCCGCCCGAGAGCGCGGTGCGCGTGCGGCACCCCGCACCCTTTCCTGTGGAGCTGCCCGCAGCGGCTGATGGAGCTCTACACGTATCGAGGCGATCTCGTGGTCGACCCGTTTGCCGGATCCGGGTCCACGCTCGTGGCGGCGCTGCGGTGCGGGCGAGACGCCATCGGTTACGACCTCGACCCCGCGTACGTCGAGCTGTCCCGTGCCCGCCTGGTCGACGAGGCCGACGTTCTCGCCGGCGCACGTGTCGGCGGCGCGGCGAACGACGGCGCGTCGGCCACCACCATGGCCCGGGCCGCGCTCGAAGCAGCGGGGTTCGCCGACGTGCGGCCGAACCGGCGGTTACGCGGGTTGGGCCTGGCCGTCGACTTCACCGGTACCGATGCCAAGGGCCGGACGTGGTACTTCGACGTCGCGGGGCCGAACTCGGCCTACCGGGGCGGCATGGCCCGCTCCGAGACGGTGTGGCGGGCGCTCGGGCGGGCCCACGTGATGGCGGCCGGCGGCCATGCGCCCTTCGTCGTGCTCACGACGCAATTACCCCGGTCTGGCACCGAGGCGGACCGCGCCCTGCGGGCACCGGGACCGGGAGGGATCTTCGACGCGGTGGACCTCCTGTCCGCTGAGGCCCGGAAGCGCCTCGCGGCGTACGCCGGCGGACGCTGCGGCGCCCCCCAGGTCGGGTTCTGGTCGACCGCCGACGTGGCGCCGGGCGCCGTTTAGTCGTGGGTACCGTGTAATCGTGGGTACCGTCGTCGCTTGCGCGGTCGTGCGCGACGATCCCCCGCGCCTGTTCGTCGCCGAAGACCTCGACACACTCAACTGGGTGCTGGCCTGCCAGTTGGTGGCCAAGACGCCCGGGCAGGACCTGCCGCCCGGCGAGCGCGCCGCGCTGCGCCAGGCCCTGCGCGAGGAGCGCTGGGGTGACGCCGTGTTCGCCTTCATCGCCCGCACGGGGACCGCCGTCGACGTGTACGAGAGCACCGAGTTGCACGACGCCGCGGAGGCCGCCGTCGGGCCCCTGGAGCTGCAGCTCACCCCGCTCTTCGCCGAATAGCCGGGGGCAGCCGGCCGGCGGCGGAGGGCGGCGAGCGGCCACGCCGCGAGTGGGAGGATGCCTGCATGCCGAGCGACCGGACCACGGTGACCGAGCTCGGCACCGGCCTCGGCATGTTGGGGCTGGCGGGCATCGACGAGTCCGTGCGGTCGCGCACCCCCGTGATGCACAGCCTGTCGCCCGAGATGTGGGAACGCCTGGAACGCCTGCGCGCCGGGGGCGCCTACGACGCCGAGTTCCACGCCGCCTGGGCGAACGGGCAGGCCTTCCTGACCGCAGGCGACGGCTTGCGGGGGCGCCTGCCCCAGGTCGTCGAGTGGAAGGGTACGGGCCGCGCCCCGGGCGACGAGGTGGCGCCCATCGACCTGCGCGTCGATCACGTCTACCTGATCAGCTGCAAGTACCTCTCGAAGATCCTCTTCAACGTGTCCCCGGCCAGCATCTTCGACTCGCTGCTGTTCGGCGGCCCGGGCCGGGGTCGCCCGGGCGGGCCGGGACGCTCTGCCCGGTGGCGGGGACTGGTACGCCGAGGTGGCCCCGGCCGAGTACCAGGCGCTCTACGAGTGCGTCCGCCTGGCCGCTCGTCACGCCGGGGATGGGGCACCGCCGTTCTCGCCCATTCCTACGTCCCGACAGGAGAAACCGGGTCCTCCGCCGGCCGCGGTGGCGCTGCCCGGCCTGGGCGGCGCGTGAGGTCGCTGTCCCCGCAACCGATCGGGGCTCGCGCCAGCGCGGTGCCACCGGCGTTGCACGATCTGCCGCCCCGTGCCGTCGACCTCACGGTGTCGCAACGCGAGGCCTTGGGACACTGGCTCCGACCGGGCTGGCCCCGCGGTGCCAAGGATCTCTATGCCGCGCTGTCCGGCGCCGTGGCCCGGGCGTCGGCCCGTCGCTGGGAGGCGGCCATGGACGATCGGGGCGGCACGGGTGAAGCCATGCTGTGGCGCCTCCTCCGCATCGGGAGCGCGCCCTACTTCGTGCTCGGCTCCTCGGCCGAGCGCTCGCTCCGGCTCCGCATCGCCACCTCATGGGACTGGCGCCAGCAGTTCCAGCTCATCGCCATCACGATGGAAGGGCAAGCGGGAGGCCAGCCCCGGGTGGGCTGGGAGGCCATGGTCCGCGACCGGTCCTCCCACGAGGTCCACTCTGTGCTGGGACACATCGAGGTGCGCTGGAGCCACGGCCGTTTCGGTGGCCTGCCCGAGGCCAAGGGCTACCTCGATACGCCACACCACCTCGTTCCCGGGTATGTCACCTTGCGATGACCACGTTCGAGTTCGACCCTGCGGCCTTCACGCCCCCGTTGCGAGTCCCGCAGCTCGCCTCCCCGCCGCTCGTGCTCCGGCCCTACGCCGTCTCGGACCTCGCCATGGTGCGCCAGGCGGCGGCCGACCCGTTCATCCCCTCCATCTCGTCGGTGCCGCGGACCTACACGGACGACGCGGGCCGGGCCTTCATTGAGCGCCAGCACGCACGCGGCGCCGAGGGCGACGGCTACTCCTTCGTCATCGCGCCCGAGGCCGACCCGAAAGCGGGCATCGGGTCGATCGGGCTGTGGCTCCAGGAGATCGAGAGCGGGCGCGCCTCCATCGGCTACTGGCTCGTCGCCGGCGCACGCGGGCAGGGCCTCGCCGCGAACGCCCTGCGGGCCGTGGTCATCGTTCGCGTTCGGTACGCTGTCCATCCCGCGCCTGCACCTCTTCGTGGAGCCCTGGAACGTGGCATCGGCCCGCACGGCCGAGGCTGCCGGGTTCCGTCGCGAGGCGACGCTGCGGGGGTGGGAGCGCATCGACGGCGAGCAGCGCGACGCCGACTGCTTCGCCCTCCTGCACTCCCAGTGGACATCGGCACCGACACCCTGGAGTTGACGCCGCAGCGATCCACGCCCTCTGCGAGACTGCCCGGGTGTCGGGCGCGGCCACGAGCACGGGGACCTCGCCGGACGACCCGAGGGGCTTCTGCCGCATCGAGTTGTTCGAGGAATTGGTGTCCAGGGGGCCCACGGCCGATCATGAGGGATCCGAGACATGGGGAGGGAATGCTGATGCTGGTGCTCGTCGAGGTCGACGACCGGGTGGCCACGGTCACCTTGAACCGCCCGGAGGCGCGCAACGCGATTTCGGCCGAGCTGCACGCGCAGCTCGACGATGCCGTCACCGGACTCGACGCCCGGGACGACGTCGGCTGCATTGTGCTCACCGGCGCCGACCCGGCCTTCTGCGCCGGCATGGACCTCAAGTCGCTCGCCACCGAGCTGCGCGCGGTGCAGAAGGAACGGCAACGAGGACCGGCCCAGCGCTCCGGCATGATGCCGCCCCACGACACCCCGGTCATCGGCGCCATCAACGGTCCGACCGTGACAGGCGGCCTCGAACTGGCCCTGTGCTGCGACTTCCTCATCGCGTCGGAGCGGGCCCGCTTCGCCGACACCCACGCCCGGGTCGGCGTCATGCCGGGAGGCGGCATGACGATCCGGCTGCCCCAGCTCGTCGGCCTCGACCGCGCCCGCCGCATGAGCTTGACCGGCGACTACATCGATGCGGAGACGGCACGCGACTGGGGCCTCGTCGTCGAGGTGGTCCCCCACGAGTCGCTGCTGGCCCGGGCCCGCGAGATCGCCGCCACCATCGCGTCCATCCCCGCCGAATACCTCACCGAGCTCCGGCGCGGCTACGACAGGATCGGTGCGCTCAGCGGCCGCGAAGCGTTCGTGGCCGAGGCCACGTGGTCGCGCCAGTGGATGGCGGAGCGCTTCGACCAGTCGCGCCTGACCACCGAGCGCGAGAAGATCGTCGCCCGGGGCCGGGCGCAGACCACGGGGCTCGACGGCACCCCGGCGTGAGGGTCTACGCGGGCATGGACCCGCGCCTCAGCCTGCCCGAGGCCATCGCCCACGCCCAGCGGGTCGAGCGGCTCGGCTACGACGGGCTGCACGTGGCCGAGACGGTGCACGACTCCATGGCGGTGGCGCTCCTCGCCGCCGAGCACACCGAGCGGATCACCGTCCGCACCAGCGTGACGCTCGCCTTCACCCGCAGCCCGACGCTCCTCGCCTACGCGGCGTGGGACATCGCGCAGCTCAGCGGCGGTCGCTTCGAGCTCGGCCTCGGGACACAGGTCCGCCAGAACATCGAGGACCGCTACGCCGTCCCCTTCGGCGAGGACCCCATCGGCCGGCTGGGCGACTACGTCGGCGCGGTGCGCGCGGCCTTCGCCTCGTTCGCCTCGGGGGCGGCACCCGCCTACGAGAGCCCGCACTACCGCGTCACCCGGATGCAGCCGTACTTCAACCCGGGGCCCGACGCGGCGACGCAGGCACCGCCGATCTACCTCGGCGGGGTGCAGCGGCGGGCCTGCGCGCTGGCGGGGGCCGTGGCGGACGGCTTCGTCAGCCACCCGACCAACTCGAATCCGCGCTACCTGCGCGAGACCTGCCTGCCCGCCCTGGCCGAGGGTGCACGTGCCGCGGGGCGGGACCTGGCCGACGCCGGATTCGAGACGGTCATCGGCACCTCGGTCATCACCGGGGCGACGCTCGACGACGTGGTGGTCGAGCGGGAGCGCCAGCGCCGCCTGCTGGCCTTCTTGTACTCGACGCCCGCCTACGCCCCGACGCTCGAGCTCTACGGCTGGACCGAGGTCGGGCCCCGGCTCCGGGACCTGATCCGGCACGACCGCTGGGACGACCTGGCGGCCGTCCTCTCCGACGAGGTGCTCGACACCCTCGTCCCCTGCGGCACCTTCGACGAGCTCCCCGGCCTGCTGCGCGACCGCTTCACCGGGTTGGGCCAGGGCATCGTGGTGTCGCCGCCGCCCGATGGCCACGACGACGAGGCCTTCCGCCCGGTCGTGGCGGCGCTGCAGGCGGCCTGACCCGGCGCAGCGCCTCAGCGCGGCATCGGGAAGATGAGCTCCTCGGCCGCCATGGACTCGACGGCGGCGCGTCGCTCCTCCTCGCTCAGCGGCGCGTAGCGCTCGGCCGACGCCAGCACGCGGGGCAGGAGCGCGATGTCGCCGGGGGTGCAGAAGGCGTGCACGCCCGGCGTGGAGAGGGCGAAGTGGATGCCGCGATCGAGCTCGTCGTCGCTGGCCTGCGGCTCGTACCACGAGTCGGCCCAGCGAGCCGAGGTGGCGTCGCTCTCCGGCGACCGCGTCGGCCAGCGGGCGGCCGTCGGCCCACGGCCGCCGCGCCGCCGCCTTGATCACCATCACGCCCACGTCGCGCTCGGCGCAGAGGGCGAGGAGCTCTTCGGCCGGCTCGCGGTACTCGGCCCGGGACCACAGCGCGGGATAGACCGGGAACATCACCGTGTCGAGGTCGAAACGGCGCAGTGCCTCGAGATGCGCCCGCGGCACCTCCATGTCGTGCCCGGTGATCCCGGCGAAGCGGGTGTGGCCGGCGTCACGCAGGGCCAGGATCCGTTCCAGCGCCGGCGAGCGCCGGTCGAGCTCCTCGAGAGAGGTCACGGCATGGGCCTGGTAGAGGTCCAGCACCTCGGCGTTGAGCAGGCGGCGGGTCGTGTCGAACTGGTCCGTGACGCCGTCGGGGTTGGCCCGCAGCGTCTTGCCCGCGATGAACAGCTCCTCGCGGTGCGCCGCCAGGTGCGGACCGACGACCGACTCGGCCGCGCCGTACTGCGGCGCGATGTCGAGGTGGTTCACCCCGTGGTCGAGGGCCAGCTGCAGCCACTCCCCCGCCTCGTCGACGGTGGCGGCCCAGCAGGCGGCGCCGCCCAGCACGGCCACGCTGCTCTCGTGACCGGTCCGTCCGAGGCGTCGGCGCTCCACGGTCCGCTCCCGCTATCCCTTGAGCTGCAGGACGTTGAAGACGGCGCCGACGTTGTCGGCGAGGACGGCGAACCGCCCCGGCTCGATGTCGGTCGGCCCCATGAACACGCTGGCGCCGAGCTCCTGCGCCTTCGCCACCGTGGCGTCGGTGTCGGCCACCGCGAAGTAGACGCCCCAGACCGGTGGCATCTCCGCCGGCATGTCGGGTGACTTCTGCATCATGCCGCCGATCGACTTCCCGCTTCGCTGCCACTCGGTGTAGGCGGGCGGGCCTCCCGGGGGGCCCTGGTCCACGGCATCCCATCCGAACACGGCGCCGTAGAAGGCCTTGGACGCGTCGAGGTCCGTCGTGATCAGCTCGCTCCAGCAGTAGGTGCCGGGCTCGTTGGCCACCTGGGCCCCGGTGTGCTGGTTGGGCTGCCAGAGCCCGATGACGGCGCCGATCGGGTCGGCGAACACCGCCATCCGGCCGGCGTCCATGACGTCCATCGGGCCCGCGAACACCGTGCCGCCGTTGGCCGGCCACCTTGGCCGCCGTGGCGTCGGCACTGTCGACGTTGACGTAGGTCATCCACACCGGCGGCATGCCGGGATTCATCGACCGGGCCGAGACCCGCCACCGTCTTCCCGCCCAGGTCGCAGACCGAATAGCCACCGGCCTCCGGCGGTCCCGCGGGGCAGTTCCAGCCGAAGAGCGCCGCCGTAGAACTCCCTCGACTTCTCCAGGTCGGTGCTGCCCAGGTCCACCCAGGAGGGGACCCCGTCTTCATAGCGCTCGAACTCCACCGTGCCTCCTCCTCGCCTGCATGCCCCGGCAGACTCGACGGTACCCGATCGATGTCGCACCCGCACCGGCCCGGGGTGAGAAGATCACTGAAATGTCACGGAGCCCGCGGTCCACATGAGCCCCAACCCGATCGGCAACAGGGTGGAGCAGCTGGCCCAGTCCCTGGCCGAGCACATCGTGCCGCTGATCGTCGACGCGATCGACATCGACTCCATCATCGACAAGGTCGACGTGGAGAAGATCATCGAGCGGGTCGACGTCGACAAGATCGTCGAGCGGGTGGACGTGCAGAAGATCATCGACCGGGTCGACGTGCAGCAGATCATCGAGCGGGTCGACATCAACGCCATCGTCAACAAGATCGACATCGACTCCCTGGTGGAGCAGACGGAGCTGGGCTCCATCATCGCCCGCTCCACCACGGGGATCCTCACCGAGGTCCTCGATGTCGTCCGGGCGCAGGGGGTGGGGTTGGACGACTTCATTCTGCGCTGGGGCAACCGACTCATCGGCCGGGGCAAGAAGGTCAGGGACTGGCCCGCAGGGCCCGCCGCTCCTCGTGAGACCCAAGGCGATCGCGCCGACATGACCACCGTCCCCGTGCCCTCGCCCGCGCTCACCGTCGGCCGCCAGGGAAACTACGCCGGCGCGGTCAGCCGTCTGGCCGCGTTCGCCGCCGACGTCGGGGCCTCGTGGGGCCTCTACACCCTGGGCGTCGCGCTGCTCAACGCCGCGCTCAAGCTGGTGACCGGGCACTCGTTCACGCTGAGCAACCACCAGCTGCCGGCCTTCATTGTGCTGACGCTCTGGGAATTCCTCTACTTCACGTACCAGTGGGCCGTGAGCGGGAAGACGCTCGGCATGGCCATCCTCGGGCTGCAGGTGGTGACGCACGAGGGCGCCCCCATCAGCGGGCGCCAGGCCGTCTTCCGGACGGTCGGCCTCGGGATCACCCTGTTCCTCACCGTGGGCATCGGATTTCTCGGCATTGTGTACCAGCGCAACCGGCGCGCCCTCAACGACTACATCGCGGGCACGGCCGTCGTCTACGACTGGGACGCCCGCGCCGCCCGTCTCCGCTGGATCGCCCGCAAGGAGGGCCCCGCACGCCGCGCCCCAGGAGCACATCGTCTAGCGGGTTTCGAGGTCGGGCGTCCGGCCGAGCAGGCACCGTGAGTCGTCGGACCCGGCACCAAGGTCGCCGCACTCTACGATGCCGCGCATGTCCTTCACCGAAATCAGCCGGCCCCACCCCCAGGTCGCCGTCGTCACGCTCAACCGGCCGGAGCGCATGAACGCCATGGCCTTCGACGTCATGATCCCCTTCCGCGACGCGCTGCGCGAGATCGGCAACGACAACGACGTACGGGTCGTCGTCATCACCGGCGCAGGACGCGGGTTCTGCTCGGGGGCGGACCACGAGAACCCCGGCACCATGCCCAACATGGACGGATTGACGCTGCCGACCATCGCGCTGCGCTCCATGGAGCTGCTGGACGACGTCATCTCCACCATCCGCCGGCTGCACCAGCCGGTCATCGCCGCCGTCAACGGGGCCGCCATCGGCGGCGGCTTCTGCCTCGCCCTGGCGGCCGACATCCGCATCGCCTCGGACGAGGCCTACTTCCGGGCTGCGGGCATCAACAACGGCCTGACGGCCGCCGAGCTCGGACTGAGCTTCCTCCTGCCACGATCTGTCGGGCATTCGAGGGCCGCCGAGATCATGCTCACCGGCCGCGACGTCGACGCGACAGAGGCGGACCGCATCGGGTTGGTGTCGCGGGTCGTGCCACAGGCCGAGCTGCTGCCGGCCTGCTTCGAGCTCGCCGACCGCATCAACGGCTGGGGCCGGGCCGGTGTCGAGCTGACCAAGCGCCAGCTGTGGAACAGTCTCGACGCCAGCAGCCTGCAGTCCCACATGGACGCCGAGGGCACCTCGCAGCTCTTCGTCCGCATCACGACGCGCAACTTCGAGGAGTCGGTGGCGGCCCGCAAGGAGGGCCGAACGCCCGACTTCAAGGACTGACTCGCCCGCGGTGATCAGGGCGAGTTGACGAGCGAGTTGGCCGCCATGTCGAGATACTCGCGGAGTTCGCGCGCGTCGGCGGCCGTGATCCGCGAGGCCGACTCCAGCTCGAGCAACGCACCGAGCATGTGGCGCAGCCAGGCGTCACGCTCCGCCGGGCCGATGACGAAGGGGACATGGCGCATGCGCAGGCGGGGATGCCCGCGCTCCTCGCCGTAGGTCCCGGGGCCGCCCCAGTACTGCATCAGGAAGAGTGCGAGGTGGCGTGAGGACTCAGCCAGGTCGTCGGGGTACAGCGGGCGCAACAGCGGGTCGCCGGCCACGCCGAGATAGAAACGGTCGACCAGATCGACGAAGAACGGCTCCCCGCCTACCCGCTCGTACAGTGTGTCCACGGGGTGGAGAGTAGAGGCTTAAACTGCTCCCCGATTCGCGGCCGTAGTTCAATGGTAGAACCTCAGCCTTCCAAGCTGATGATGCCAGTTCGATCCTGGTCGGCCGCTCTTTTCAGAATCGCAGCCTATGGCGGGTTGCGCTGCGGAGCCGGTTTGCTGCGCCCTCGGCTCCGTCCCGCGAATATCCCGCGGACGGATCGCAGTTGGGCAATTTCCGGGACGGTTCGGCCAATCCCGACAGTGCCTCTGCGATGGCCGACGTCTCGGTCTTCGACCACATGCTCGTAGCGGAGTGCGGCGGCGGGACTGGCATGTCCGCCACGCGCCATGAGCTCGCGTGTCGTGGCACCTTGCGTGGCCGCCCGCGTGAGGCCGGCGACCCTCAAGTCGGGGAAATAGATCTCCGGGCGGCCCAGGTCCGACGGGCCGCCCGCCAGGCTGCGTTCAGGGATGCCGGCCGAGCCTCCCGCCCTTGACACCGGTCAGACGGGACGACGGGTCGGGGTGACGTCAACCGGTTCGCGACCCCGCGCCATTTGTGCTCGTTGAATCGGCCTGGAAATCCTGGAGGCTCCATACCTTGGAAGCGAGGATGGAGTCATGGAGAACAAGCCCACCACGAAGCGGTACCCGCCTGAGATGAAGGAGCGGGCCGTGCGCATGGTGCACGAGCTGCGCGAGCAGGACCCCCACGACAAGACGGTGATCTCGAGGGTGGCCCGTCAGCTGGGCGTCGGCGACGAGTCGCTGCGGGCCTGGGTCAAGCGTGCCGACGTCGATGATGGCAAGCGGCCGGGGATGACGAGCGAGGAGCAGGCCGAGCTGAAACGCCTGCGCAAGGAGAACTTCGAGCTGCGCCGGGCCAATGACATCTTGCAGGCAGCGGCCAGTTTCTTCGGGGCGGAGCTCGACCGCCGACACAAGAAGTAGTCACCTTCATCGATGCCCATCGGGACCGCACGACCGGTGGGCATCGATGGGGGGTCGAGCCGATCTGCGAACAGCTCGCGGTCGCCCCCTCCACCTATTACGACGCCAAGTCCCGGCCGCCGTCGGCCCGGGCCGTCCGCGACGCCGAACTCGGCCCCACCCTCGAAGCGCTCTGGAAGCGCAATTACTCCGTCTACGGGCGGCGCAAGCTGACCAAGGCGGCGCGCCGGGCTGGCCACGATGTCGGGCGCGATCAGGTGGCCCGCCTGATGCGCTGCCAGGGCATTCGAGGGGTCAGCCGGTCGAAGAAGCGCTTCACCACCAAGTCCGACCCCGACCACGTCCGCGCCCCGGACCTCGTCAATCGCAACTTCAGTGCCAGCCGTCCCGACGAGCTGTGGGTGTGCGACTTCACGTACTGCTCGACGTGGTCGGGCATCGTCTACGTCGCCTTCGTCATCGACGTCTTCTCCCGGCGCCTCGTCGGCTGGAAGGCGGCCCGTTCGATGACCACGACGCTCGTCCTCGACGCGCTCAACATGGCGGCGTGGTCACGTCGCCACTCCGATCTTGCCGGCGTCACGTGTCACTCAGATGCGGGGTCGCAAGGCGGATTCAACTGGTCGTCGCAACACCTCGTGATGGTGGAGGTGTTCGATGGTTCGTCGACAGCAAGCAGCAGACCGTGCGATCCGTCCGAGGCTGAGATCCCCCGGGCATCCGAAGTTCCAGCGCGAGGTCGAGACCACATTCTGGGCCGAGATTGCCAAGGGCCTTTTGCCCGAGGAAGCAGCGGGTGTGGCGGGGGTCGCGCAGGCAGTCGGGGCACGGTGGTTCCACAACGCTGGCGGGATGCCGCCATTCGATCTAAAGCACAAACCGTCGGGCCGCTACTTGTCTTTTGCTGAACGCGAGGAGATCGCGCTGCTCAGAGCCCAGGGCAAGGGCGTGCGCCCCATAGCTCGGGCAATCGGCCGTGACCCTGGGACGATCTCTCGCGAGCTGCGACGAAACGCAGCGACGCGCTGCGGAAAGGTCGAGTACAGGGCGTCGGTCGCCCAGTGGAAAGCTGACATGGCTGCACGGCGGCCAAAGACGGCGAAACTGGCCGCCAACCAGCAGCTGCACGCCTACGTCGAGAATCGGCTGTCGGGGCAGATCAGCCAGCCGGACGGCACGCCGATCGCTGGGCCGAAGCCGCCTCGATTCACCGGCCGCAATAAGCCTCATCGAAAGGATCGCCCGTGGTCGTGGGCCTGGAGTCCGGAGCAGATTGCGAACCGGATCAAGCTCGATTTCCCCCATGATGAGTCCATGCGGATCAGCCACGAGGCGATCTACCAGTCGCTCTACATCGAAGGGCGGGGGGCGCTCAAGCGCGAGCTGGTCTGGTGCCTTCGCACCGGTCGGGCACTGCGCGCGCCACGGGAGCGTTCACGTCGGAAGACCTGGGCGCATGTCACGCCCGAGACCCTGATCAGTGAGCGGCCCGCCGAAGCCGAGGATCGGGCTGTTCCGGGACACTGGGAGGGTGATCTGCTGATCGGTCTGGAGCGCTCCGCCGTCGGCACCGTCGTCGAGCGGGCCAGTCGGTTCACGATGCTGGTGCACCTTCCCCGCGAGACGGGCTACCGGCACAAGGAAACCCCGAAGAACGGGCCTGCGCTCGCTGGCTACGGCGCGAACACGATGAAGAATGCTCTGGCAGGCACAATGTCGAGCTTGCCAGAGCAGCTGGCCCGGTCGCTGACTTGGGATCGCGGCAAGGAGATGTCCGCCCACGCACAGTTCAGAGTCGAGACCGGCATCCCGGTGTTCTTCGCCGACCCGAACAGCCCGTGGCAGCGGGGAACGAACGAGAACACCAACGGGTTGCTGCGCCAATACTTCCCGAAGGGCACCGACTTGTCCCGGTGGTCCGCCGACGAGCTCGAGGCGGTCGCTCACGCACTCAACACCCGACCTCGCAAGACCCTCGGCTGGAAGACACCGGCCGAGGTATTCAACGATCACCTACTATCGCTCCAACAGGCTGGTGTTGCATCGACTGATTGAACCTGGTCAATACACGTCGATCGCCTACACCGAGCGCCTCGACGACATCGGGGCCGCACCGTCGATCGGGACGATCGGCGACAGCTTCGACAACGCCATGGCCGAATCGGTCATGGGCCTCTTCAAGACCGAGCTGCACCGCAACCCGGCCGCCCTCGCTGCCAACGGCGGGCCCTGGAAGGGCCTCGACGACCTCGAGATCGCCACCTGTGCCTGGGTGTCCTGGTTCAACGAGGAGCGGCTCCACGGAGAACTCGACGATCGCACGCCGGCCGAAGTCGAAGCCGAGTACCGTCTCAGATCTCAGCCCGCTGTGGCATGAGGAACCAAACAAACGAGCCTCCGGCAAACCCAGGCCGATTCAATGCCCTTTGTGCAGCCGCCATGATCCGGGCCGGGGTGTATCCGGATCTCTTCGGTGAGGTGAGCTGGTGGCACGACGACGACCTGTGGGTCTATGCCTTCTACGCACTGGCCATCTACGTGCGCGTCGCCGCTGAGCGCACGGAGCGATCGGTGGACGACGTGGCCAGGGTTCTGGCTAGCCGTCGAGGGCTTGAGCCGGACTCGGTCAACTGACTTCGGAGTCTCGCCCTACCCTCCTGCCACGAAGGCCACCACGACATATGCGGCATGGCGGTCGAAGTTCTCGCGCCGGCGATCATAGATGGTCGTCGTCCTCGGATCGGCGTGGCGCGCTGCGATCTGGACGTCGCGCAGCGGGACCCCTGCATCGAGTGCCGCGATGATGAACGCGGCACGGAGCATATGAGGATGGACGATCCGAGCCCGGCGCGCTTGCCGATGGAGCGGACCCAGCGATGTGCGGTGCGTCGGTCGAGTCGCTGGCCGTCGTGGCGATGCAGGATCGGTCCTTCGCATCGCTCGCCGAGGGCTAGGTCAATCGTCCGGGCCACTCTTGGGACCAGGGGAATCACGGCCGGATTGTTGCCCTTCCCGATGATGCGCAGGGTGCGGTGCCCCCGGTCGAAGCCGAGGTCCTCGGCATCGGTGGCACAGGCCTCGCTCACTCGCAGACCGTTGAGCCCCAGCAAAGCCGCCAGGGCGGCGTGGTGGGGATCGTAGCTCTCGGCCGTGAAGAGGATGGCCTGGTGTTGGGCCGTACAGTATGGGGGTTGCCAGGGGAAGGGAGCACCGGCACGGTCGATGTGAATGTCCTTGAACGTGTTCTAAGCGAGTGTTGGGCGGGGGAAGTCTCGGGTGTCAGTTACTACGAGGCTCTTGGCGAACGGTTCCCCGATCACCGTCAGGAATTCGATGTGCTCGCATTGGTGGAGAAGACGACAAGAGACCTCATCGAGGCTGTTGCTCGAAGATACGGGGTTTCGATCGACCAGGGCGAGGCCGAACGCATCGGCATTGAAGCGGCTCAGTCGGGCAACGACTGGGGGGAAGTCTTGGAGAGCGCCTTGGCATACTCGCCCGACACTTTGAGGATGTTCACGAACCTTGCGGACGCTCTGCCTGAGGAGGAGTCCGCTTTGGGTCTGGCCGTCGTCGAGCACGAGCGTGCGCAGATAGTCCTGTTCGAGTGCGCCGCCACTGGTAGGGAAAACGACTGGTCTGCGATTGACGCCTTTCTAGAGCAGCAGGGTGCGCGCCCCCATTTGTAACAGGGTGCCGTTGTCCGCCGGACTTCATTCGATTCCACAAATGGCGCATATTGCCGGACATCGGCCTGCTCAGACGCATCCTCATTGGCGTTAGGAACTCACCTGCGATACTCCTAGCGTGCTGGTCCAGATATACGGCATCACCACCCCAGAGGATGCCGAAATGGTGAACGCCCTGGCCCCCGACAACGTCGGTGTCGTCGTGGATGAGGGATTCCAGACGTGGGATGGCGTCGATGACACGACCGCACGGCTGATCGTCTCCGAACTAACCGATGTGACCGTCGTGGCTCTTTCACTCGCAGTCGAGCGTGAGCGAATCCTTCGGACCGTGGAAGTTGTTTCCCCGAGCGTGTTGCACCTGGTACGAGCCGCTGAGGAGATGCCACCCGAGCTGCCCGCGTTGCTTAGGGACGAACTGGACCCCATCAGGGTGATGCTCACCGTGCCTGTCCTGAATGAGGCATCCGTCACTCTGGCGCAGAGCCTCTCCGGGGCGACTGATTTCCTCCTCCTTGATACCGCTCATCCGCAGAGCGGGCAGGTCGGTGCTACAGGCCTTGTCCATGATTGGGCGCTGAGTCGTCGGATCGCTCAGTCATCCGCGGCCCCAGTCGTCCTCGCCGGTGGGCTTGGACCAGCCAACGTTCGAGAAGGCATCGAGGCCGTCCGGCCCTTTGGTGTTGACTCTGAGACGAGGACCAGCCGAGACGACGACCGTCGAAGGAAGGATCCCCAGAAGCTTCGACTCTTTATCGAGCTGGCTCGCTCCGCAGCCCCAAGTGCCTAGGTGTCTCACCGTCCCTGCGTTCGGAGGCAGTTCGCCGGCGCCTCGACCAACTTTTACGTCCGAGTAATAACCATGTGGCGCACGCAGATAACGCTGTGTCGGGCGTCTGCCCTGCCGAGATCAGATCGTCAACGTCACATGTCCCTTCGGCGCGTTGTAGGTAATGGTGAAGTCATAGAACGCCTGCACGCCACTGTTGAAGAACGGGCCCTGACCACTGATGACGCGCACGAGGTCGGCTGATTTGGCGCTCCCAGCTGTGAAGGACCAGAAGGACGCTCCGCCGCTCGTCGAGGCCACAGTGATTGGCGTTCCAGAAGCAACCTGGGTGGTGCCCGGCACGGTTGGGACTTGATCGAGCGGTGTGCCGGAGATCTCGGTTGAGGGCGTTCCCGAGTCGAAGAGTGCCGGGACGCAGGCATCAATCGACCCAGCCGACACGCACAGCGGGATTTGGCTGTCCGCCCACAGCGGATGGCCGTCGGACGTTCCATCGGGCTGAAGCTGGAACCGAGCGACAGGCTCCCCGCTCCCGATGACCCGGCCACCCAGGACGAACTGTCCCGAGCTGCCGTCGAGATGCAGGCTCCACTTCTTGCCCAGCCGACCGGCCATGCCGAGGATGGGACTCGTCACCCCTCCCTCGCTGCTCTGCATTCCGATGCCGAGGATGCCATCGACGCCCTTGTCCGACTCGAATCCTTGGATCCCGCCCGCGCCTGGACAATCCGGTTTCGAGGCGATGCACGAGGCACTCTGTACGAGCGCGAAGGAGACGGGTCCGGTTGTCGTCGCTCCTCCGAGTCGCATGACGGCGGAGGCGACCACCCCATTGAACCGATAGCCGCCCGAATAGGTGATGTTGGACGTCTGATCGGTCACGGTCACCCCGGATCCGGGATTCACCGCGCCGGCGAAGATGTGGAGGCCCGAAGACCCGGTATCGAGGACGACGGGTATGGGCCCCCATCCGCCGACGGTGATCTGCACCGTGGGAGACGCGCCTCCTGGCTCACCCTGGCCCCCGAGCACCGTGACCGGCACCGTGACCTGAGAAGGGGACCCAGCGGGCGCCGCGGTTGCCTCTGCGACCGGGAGCGTTGCTAGACCGACGCAGAGCAAGGCGGCGCCAGCGGCGGCGATTCTCCTTCCTTTGGTTTTCGTTCTGGCCGACCTTTCGACGGCGCCCCCACCCGGAGTCCAGCGATGTGACGCTTTCATGGCGGCAATCGTGTCACCAAAATGTTATGAGACGGTGTACGCCGCGAGCATGGCCAGCCTTATTCCCACTGTTGCCGTCCCGACGGGAGACTCCCGAACGGCGGACGAAGCCGTCTGCCCCGGACGCACCCCTAGCCCGAAAAATGGCGGAGTGGGGCGCTTCATCCGGCAACGCACGGAGGCTGACGCACGTTACTTGTTGCGTCCTGGACGTAGAGATCCTCCGACGATGACAGTGACCGCCTTCACGAACCACTCCCCGCAGCGTACGGGGCACCGCAGATTTCAGCGTTGCAACGAAGTAATACTCGGCTAGGTGCCGGCCACTACTGAGTTGTGAGGAGCCGTGTAGCCCGTATGGAGCCAGAGATGAAGTTGGAGCTACTGGTCCACGAGCATTTTGGCCGAGTGGCGGGCTACCTCTTGTCTCGGACCGACGCCGAGTCCGCCGGAGAGGCCCTAGCCAAGGTCCTGGAAGTCGCATGGCGTCGTCTCGACGATGTCCCATCCGAGCCGCTGCCTTGGTTGCTTGGCGTTGCACGGAGGGTGCTCGCAGATGAGTGGCGGACCCAAGGACGTCAACAGGCACTCATCACTCGCCTTGCCGACAGCGAAGCAGTCCGGCAACGTTCATCTGGTCGCAATGGCGAGACCGATGCGGACACTGCTATTGAACGCTTGGTTGCGATCGACGCATTGGCTGCATTATCCGAGACTGATCGGGAAGCTCTCCTCTTGGTGGCCTGGGATGGCTTGACGACTCGCCAAGCAGCAACAGTCATCGGTTGTAGCCGTGGCACATTCGCCGTGCGTCTGTTCCGAGCGAGATCTCGCCTGAATGACCATCTCGCAACATCAGCGCTGAGAGATACGGATCCTTCGGCGCCACGAGACCCAGAGATCACAGAATCCTCACCCAATCAAGTAACAAGTGAAACGCAGGAGAACTAGCTATGGGCAGACCAACAAACGATGCCTCGATGCACTCAATCGCCATGCTGCGACCGGAAGAAGCGCTTCTTCCAGAGGAGGTTCTCGGTCCCGACTACCTGGAACACCTGGTGGAGTCTGCAACATCGGTGCCCCGATCAGAAGGGGGTTCCGAGAGCAGGATCCCCAGCCACGACTCCGGCTCGCGGCGTACGGGTGCGAAAGTGGGCGTTCTCGCTGTCGTTGTCGTTCTCGCCGCCGTATCCATCGGAGTCTGGATCGGATCCAACTCGACAAGGTCACAAACGACCCAACTCAGTGCTTGGCGAGCCGTCGATGCGGCCTTTCCGACCTCATTTGTGAGAGAGGCTGCAGCTTCGCCCAACATGTCTGAGGCCATGACCTGCCCGACGGCATCGACTTGTTATCTCGAAGCGGATGGGAAGGGCGGTATCACCGGATACAAGTCGGTCGATGGCGGTCTCAGCTGGGCGAGGTTGACCATTCCGGACGTGAGTCTCTCAACTCGCTTCACCTGTCCAACCGCTCAGACCTGTTTTGCCGGCGGGATTCTCCTGGATGGGGATGTCGTTCACAGCGTCTTGGTGGCGACTTCCGATGGAGGGGCCGCCTGGCAAACCAAGCCATTCGGACCTGAGCCGGTGTTTGACTCGCTCACCTGTCCGTCCGCCACGACGTGTGTGGCAACGGTCAGCGGTCTCAATTACGGACCAAACACCGTTCCACAAGAAGACGTGTACTGGTCCACCGATGGAGGAAGTAGCTGGCGAAGCGCGCTTTCTGTTCCGAGCGGATTGGTCCTATCTCTGAGCTGCCCGACCGTCACCACGTGCATCGGCCTCACCCATGTTGAACCAGCACAGGCGCCAACGATCGAGTCGTTTCACACCTCGGACGCTGGATACACCTGGCAGTCAGTGGCGGTCGGTGTGCAAGGGGTGGCATTTGACGCCCCCTCATGTTCTGATCCGAACCACTGCGTTGCAATAATCCAAACCACCCCAACACCCAACCCGTCCGTTCCAGGGATGCTGGTGGCTCTGTCGTCAGTAGATGGCGGCCAGAGCTGGAAGTCTTACGACCTGCCGCCGAACATCTCCACGGACGCCCTCGGGTCCAGTCCGAGCTGTCCTACCCACACGCAGTGTTGGGTACCCATCCTTCTGCACCAAACCCAGGGTTCGCCCCAACCGGTCATCGCCGCAACCGCTGACGGAGGACAAACTTGGCAACAAGACCCCATCAACGACTCGTGTTCACCGTCTGGGTGCATCACCAACATCCAAACACTCCAATGCCCAGTTTCATCCACCTGCCTCGCGTTGGGTGGTCTGCGCAACTTCCATCTTCCCCCGGTTCTACTGACCAACCGTCCCGCCGCAGCTTCATAGTCTGCCGCCATTCGTGCCCCACCTGGGCAGGGTCATGCCTTCTTGTCGGTATCCGAAAGCGACGGTGTTTGGCCTCGTGGGGGACTTGTCGAGTCATTCCTGGCCCCCGAAGCTGTCGGTGCTCTGCTTGTAATGTCCGCTAAATGCTGGGGGCGTCAACTCTGGAAAAGATCAGATTTGCCTCATGGTCGAATTCTGCATCTTCGTCGATCCGACGCGGGCGTTGAGGAGCTTTGATCGCCTTGAGGTACGTATCTTTTTCATCGTCGTTTACAAACTCGTAGGTATGGAAACCGTGGTCCACGAGTTCGCGCACGATATCCGACGTCCGTTCACCCTTTGGGGTGGCCTGTCCATTTACCTCCAATACTATTTCTAAGTCCTCACGGCATGCTCCAAGTATCGGCAGCAACCCGCGTACCACCGGACCCTCCAACCCCTCAACGTCGATCTTTATGAGACGCGCGCCCGCTATTTCCCCTTCGGTCAAGATATCTCCCAGCGGCATGGCGCGGATCGTTGTCTCGATTTGCAAGTCATGATTCGGAACCATCGTCGTCAATCCCAGGTTGCCACTCGGTCCGCCGTAGACAGTCAGTGTGCCATTCCGATCCGATGCGGCCAGATTGACGGTCCGAACTTTTGAGCCAATATGATTGAGTTCCAAGTTTTCGTTCAGCAGATCAAAGATTGATGGCGAAGCCTCTATGGCAACACACGAGCCGTGTTGGCAGACGCATCTGGCGGCCAACAACGTGAAGTAGCCGATGTTTGCGCCCACATCGACGAAGGTGTCGCCGGGCTTAAGCCGATCTTGGATCCAGTACGTTAAGTGCGGTTCCCAAACGCCGAATACGTAGATGTAGCGCTGTACGAGGTCTTCAGTAGTTCCGGATATTTCGAATCCGAATCGAGTTTCGGTCCGGAATCGGTGTGGTCTGAGCCGCTGATTGACATCGAGAGCTACGGAGAGTCTCCGCGTGCCTTCGTACCACGGCGTGTTCCGCACGTACCAGCGTGCAGGCATCGCCATTATGGTCGGACATGCGGCCGCGACGGTCTCAACGGCCTTCTTTAGTCGCCGCTTCAATACCCGTCTCCCCAAGGTTGGTTGGCGATCTTCCCATTATTCGGCTCGCCCAGGGTTGCCAGCATTCGCGCCACTCTGAGAATGTCTCGAGCACCTGGGCCATTGACCCTCCGGCAAACCGCATAGATACACCGCGCACTCATTTTGCCGACTCGGTCATTTGGGGCCCGGTCCGCCAGCCTCAGTTACGCCCGCCACGGTGTCAGAGAGTACAGCAGCAGGTGAGTTCCGTACGGCGCTGCCGGATGGATACGCCATGGGCTGCCTTCAGGTCTTCGGTGTCAGGCTCCTAAGGACGAACTCCCCGTTCTCGGTATAAGTGGAAGGACCGAACGGCGTTGTTGTGCGGACCTGAATGCTCCGGCGGTTCTGGAGTGGGAGACCAGATTGGGCATCGAACCAGAGGTCGTCGCGTTCTGTGCCGACTTGTGGCCCACTCAACTTCCATTGCACTTCGACATGGACAGCAGCGATCTTGTGTCCGGTGATGATTAGGTTCGGCTGGCCGACGAAGCGGGTGGCCCCGGCGCTGACCAAGGCGCCATGTATTTGCGTCGACGTGCCCGTGCAAAGAGCGGGCCAGGATTTGCCCACTGCACTCGAAGAGGGGATGCTCACCAAGCCCGGCGAGCAGCGCAGCGTCGACAAGTTGGTCTCGGCCACGGGCCCGACCATCCAGCGCTGCCAAACCTGTCCTCCGGTCTCAACGAGGCCGGTGGGGTGTCCGCAGTAGGTCCAGCTCTGCCAGTGGTTTGTGGAGTAGTCGATGCGGAAGCTCCAGCACCCGTCGCTTTGGACTTCGACGGTTCCTGGCAATGTCGGCCCCTCGGCCTGGGAGAGGGGCGGGAGGCTCAGGCTGTCAGTGCCCGAGCCCTGATACGAGTACACACCCGGAAGCGGGTGCGTGCCCGGATCGGCCGCGCGGTCCGAGTGGTAACGGCCGATGGCTTGACTCATGCTCACCGGTCGGGCCCGACCTTCAAAAGTGAGTACCACTGAAACAAGGATGAAGAGGACGGCCAACGACAGAATCACCAAGAGCGCCGTGCGGACCCGGTGATGCCGGACGGGGCGCTCGGCCTCGACCGATCTGGGCGTCGTTTCAATTGAAATTCGCGCGTCCGAGAGGCCCACATATTCATCGTGGTCTCACCGAGACGCCCCGAATAGAGACCAAGGTCCTCGCATGTCCCCCGACGATCTGACATCCATCGTTCAGGATCGTGTGGGGGCTGCCGTTCGGCAAATTTCACCGTCCGCCGGGACTGACAGGTTGGTATTTCGGAGTTTGCTCTGTGTCGAGGCAAGACAGTCTCAATGGATGAAAAGTCGAAGTCGATGCCCCGTGGCTACCGGCCGGAGGGGAAGCAGACGCTCATATCTGGACCCGAGACCCTCGCGTCACCACGGTGGCGTATCAAGCCGCCCCAGCTACGGTTCATGAGTTTGCAGTTCTTCGATTCCATCAGTGCCAGTTAATGAAGGTTGGCTACCCGGACAATGAAGCACTCCCAGGTCACCCTCTCTATTCGAAGGGGCTGCGCCACTATGGGCGCTACGAGGTTTTGGAGTCTTCTTGGGGATGAGACGCTCGCCGAACAGAAACTCGTGGCTTGGTGTTGACCCGCTCCAGCGCGCACATTTGATTAAGCCACTGCGGCTGATTCGAACTCGGCCGGGGAACGGTAGCCCAGCCGCATCTGGGTCCTCTGGGAGTTGTAGAAGCCCTCGATGTAGTCGAAGAGCACTGAGCGCAGCAGATCCCTGGTCGGCCAGGTCTTTCGGCCGTAGATCCATCGCAGCTCGCGCTTGAGGGTGGCCCACACTGCCTCGACGGCGGAGTTGTCATAACAATCCCCGGTGGAGCCGAACGAGCGGGTGATGCCGAGCTCTGAGGCCCGCTTGCCGAAGGCCAGGGACGTGTAAATCCCGCCGCGGTCCGAATGATGGATCGGCTTTTCGTCGGGACGCCGTCGCTCGAAGGCCATGACGAGGGCGTCGATGACCAGATCGGCGTCGGGTGAGCTCGACATGGCCCAGCCGACGACCCGCCGGGAGAACAGGTCGATCACCCCGGCGAAGTAGAGCCAGCCCTCCCCGGTCCAGAACTGGGTGACGTCGGCCGCCCAGACCTGGTCGGCCCGGGCCGGATCGAAGTCGCGGTTCACCAGATCGGGCGCCGGAGCGGTGTCGGGCTTGCCAGTGCGCCAGCGCCGGCGGGCATGGGCGCCCACCAGGCCGTGAGCAGCCATCAGACGGGCCACTCGCTTGCGACCGCAGTGCTGGTCGAGGCGGCACAGTTCGGCGTGGACCCGTGGCGCCCCATAGGTCCGCCGCGAGCGTCGGTGGATGTCGCCGATGAGCTCGGCCAGCTCGGCGTCACGGACGCTGTGCGCCGATGGTGGCCGCCGGCACCAGGTGTAGTAGCCAGAACGCGAGACCTTGAGCACCCGGCACAGCCGCTTGACCCCGTAGTCGGGGGCGAACTCGGAGACGAAGCGAAAGCGGCTCACCGCATCGTCTCCTTGGCAAAATACGCGGACGCCTTGCGCAGGATCTCGCGCTCGGTCTTGAGCTCGGCGTTCTCCTTGCGCAGCCGGGTCAGCTCGTGGCGCTCACTCTCGCTGATCGCCCCAGGGGCTGCGTCTCGCTCCTGGCGGTACTTGTCCGACCGGACCCAGTTTCCGAGCGTCTTGTAGTTGACGCCGAGATCTCGAGCGACCTCGGCCATCGATTTATCCGTGGTAAGGACCAGACGGACGGCTTCACGCCGGAACTCCTCTGGATACTGCGACAGGCGACCCAACGGGCACCCCTTTCCGTGGACTGGCGTCCACTATCGGGTGCGCGTGTAAGCGGGTCAACACCAGCATTTCCGAATCCGAGATCACCAAGGGGGCACAAGCCGTTACTTCATTGCAACGCAGCTTTCATGTCCGTCTGACTGCCCACCGAGGCCGGACCTGGGCGCACCATGCGGCACCACGGGATAGGTGTGACCTCAGGAAACACCGTGGTACCTGACCAAGGAGGTTCGGCGGATCTTGTGGCTTGATTCTGCGTATGGGTCAGCGGATTCAAGGGGTCCCCGCAACTTCTCGGTGAGCCAATGAGGCTCTAAGCGACCGAGGAGGCTGCAAGTGAGACAGAGACCAGGCCTGACGCCCGAACAGCGAGCGATGGCCTTGCGCCTTCGGGCCAAGGGGTTCGAGTTCAAAGAGATCGCCGAACAGATCGACGTCTCGAAGAGCAGCGCCCACAACGCCGTGATCGGGTTGACGATACGAACGGCCAAGCCACTCTCGTGGACGCCGGGCCCGGGTCGGCTGGTGCTGGAGGAGCGTGAGGAGATCAGCCTGGGGCTGCACCGAGGCGCCAGCTTGACCTCCATTGCCGCCGCTCTGGGTCGTTCGTTGAGCACGGTGTCTCGAGAGGTGGCCGCCAACGGCGGGCGTGGTGACTATCGAGCCTGGCGGGCGCACCGGCGAGCTGCCCAGCGGTCGCGCCGGCCCAAGGCGCTCAAGCTGGCCAGACCCGAGCTGGCCACCGAGGTCAGCCGGTGGCTGAAGAAGTGGTGGTCACCCCAAGAGATCTCGATGCGCTTGCGCCTCGAGTTTCCCCACGATCCGATGATGTGGGTGAGCCACGAGACGATCTATAAATCCCTCTTTGTCCAGGGCAGAGGTGAGTTACGCCGCGAGCTGACCCGTTGCTTGCGATCCGGACGGACTCAACGACGCCCACGAGGGCGCAGCGACACTCGCGGGCGCATCCCAGGAATGGTCATGATCAGCGAGCGCCCGGCCGAGGTCCAAGACCGGGCCATTCCCGGCCACTGGGAGGGCGATCTCATCATCGGCAAGGGCAACCGATCAGCGGTGGGCACCCTCGTCGAGCGTTCCACCCGCTACGTGATGTTGTTGCACCTACCCGACGGCTGGAAGGCAGATCAGGTGGACGCGGCCATGCGCACCACGATCCGCAAGCTGCCCAAGGATCTGATGCGCACCATCACCTGGGACCAAGGCAAAGAGATGAACCGCCATGTCAACTTCACGATCGACACCGGCATCCCGATCTACTTCTGCGACCCCCACAGCCCCTGGCAACGAGGTTCGAACGAGAACACCAATGGGTTGTTGCGCCAATACATGCCGAAGGGAACCGACCTCTCGCTTCTCACCCGCGCAGACCTCCGACGTATCGCAAAGAGCCTGAATGACCGCCCCCGCAAGACCCTTGGATATATGAAACCATCGGAGAAGCTCAGCGAGCTACTTGCGCTCACCCCTTGAACCCACCGTCCGAAAAGGGCCTCGTCATCCCGGGCATTCCACAGCGGTACGCGGCGGATTACGTTTGTGTGTCCGTGGCCAGTTTTCAGTCCCCGCTTTTGGCCACCAGAAGTCCCCACCCCTCGGGGTGAGTTTTCAGTTTCCTGAGCCTAGGTTTTCCTCCCCTCGCGCGCCTCTTTCATCCGGAACGACTCGCCCTCGGTGACGACGAGCACGTTGTGATGGAGCAGCCGGTCGAGCAGGCTGACGGCCGTTGACTGCTCGGGCAGGAAGCGTCCCCAGTCCTCGAAGGGCCAGTGCGAGGCGACCCCGAGGGAGCGGCGCTCGTAGGCAGCCGAGACGAGGCGGAAGAAGAGCTGGGCACCGGTGTGATCCATCGGAGCGAAGCCGATCTCGTCGATCAGGATCAGGTCGGCCTTGAGGATCCCCTCGAGGACGCGGCCGACCGAGTTGTCGGCCAGCCCCCGATAGAGAGTCTCGACCAGCTCCACGGCGCTGAAGTAGCGGACCTTGAACCCGGCTTCGATGGCGGCGTGGCCGAGGGCGACGAGCAGGTGGCTCTTGCCGGTGCCGGCCGGACCCACCAGACAGAGGTTCTCCTTTGCCCGCACCCATTCGAGGCTCGAGAGATAGTCGAAGGTCGTCTGTTTGACCGAGGAGGCCCGCACGTCGAACTCGTCCAGCGTCTTGGTGACCGGGAACGACGCTGCCTTGAGTCGGTTCGCCGCGTTGGAGGCATCACGCGACGCGATCTCGGCTTCGATCAGGGTGCGCAAGAACTCCTCGGGCCTCCAGCGTTGCGTCTTGGCGGTCACCAACAACTCGGGCGACAGCGAGCGCATGGCCCGGAGCCGGAGGCGTCGCAGCCCGGCCTCGATGTCAGCCGGCAGGGCGGGAGGGGCGGTGTTCACGACTGTTCGCCGATGGCGTAGTCCGACAGAGAGCGCGTCGGCACGAGAGGTAGTTCGACGATGAGCGCCTCGCCCGGAACGGCCGGACGCGGCACCCCCGTCCCCGCCGCGATGATCGAGCGCACGTCGTGGGCCCGGAACCGTCCGAACGAGGTGGCGCGCTCGAGCGCGGCCCGGAGTACCTCTGTGCCGTGGGCGGCTTCCATCTGGGCCAGCTCGGCGAGATCCCCCTTGAGTGAGGTGATGCCTCGGGCGGCAGCGCCCTTGATGAAGGCCTCCGCGGCCGGGCCGAGGGCGCAGAAGGCCTTCTCGGCCGCCGTCTTGGGCCGCACCGCGCGCGTGGGCATCGGCCTTGGTCCGCCATAGTGCTGGTCGAGAACCGAGGTCTCACCAGGAGCGACGAGGTCATGGGTGGCGATGATCTCGCCCAAGAAGATGATCAAGACCTTCCCGTCTTGGGCCACGAGCTCGACCTGGCGGCCGATGTGGATGGTCGGCACCGAGTAGCGGGCCGAGCCGAAGCGGACGCAGCTGAGCCGGTCGACCTTGCGCACCACCAGCTTGCCGATGGTGGCTCGCAGATTGGGTAGCGTCCCCATCACTTCGAGCTCCTTGCTCAGCCGCTCGGCGGGAATGGCACAGATCTCCGAATGCACCACGGCGTTCACCTCGTCGCACCAGCCCAGCCCTTTGTCGTTCGCCCCAGCCAGGTCGGCGACGCTGAGGTCTTCGGGGATCATGAGGTCGGACTTCACGTAGCCGACGAGGTTCTCGACCAGACCCTTCGATTCCGGATCGGCTCCTTGGCAGAAGTCGGGCCGGAAGCCGTAGTGGGTGGCGAAGCGCACGTAGGCCGGGGTGGGAATCACTAGCCCGGCCACCGTGTCGCCCTTCAGGCAGCCCATGCGGTCCGTCAACGCCGTCTTGGGAACCCCGCCGAGATACTCGAAGCAGCGCGCCAGTGCGGTCATGGTCGCCTCGGCCCCGAGGTTGTCGGCAAAGCAGACGAAGCGGTCCCTGCTCCAGGCCATCACGGCGCAGAAGACGAACAGCGGGCCGATCTCGCCCCAGTCGAACACCAACATGTCGCCCGGCGACCAGACGCCCGGTCGCCTTCCCCGGTGGTGATTCGCCCGCCACTGGGCCTTGACCTCGGCGACGAGGCGACGGAAGTTTCGTGCCGACCCGGTGTAGCCGGCCGCTGTGGCCACCGGCAGGAGCCGTTTGGCCGACATCTTTCCCTTGGTCCGCTCCACGCGCTCGATCACGACGTCTCTGACGGCGTCGTAGTTGTGCTCGACGACGGGGATCTCGCCGTTTTCAACTGCCTGGGCGGCCAGTACGGATCGTTTCACCGTCTTGGGGGTCGTCCCGCAGATCTCTGCGGCGGCCCGATAGCTGCCCACCTCTCGATAGGCGGCATGCATGTCCATGTGCTCCCTCACTGATTTCATTGAGACGTCCCTTGGTCGGTGCGGCGGTTTGGTTAGCACCGCCACCGTCACCGGCCAGGGGGCCTCGTTGGTGGATGTCTCAGTGAGGGGTGGGGACTTCTCGTGGCCAAAAACGGGGACTTCTCGTGGCCACCAGCGGGGACATCAGCTGGCCATAACCGGGGACTTTTTCATGGCCACGGACATTTGTCAGTGGATGCGGTCCACGTTGAGAAGGCCGGATACGACGTAGCTCTCCCGTGGGTCGAAACAGGAAAGTAATGGCACCTGGGCTCGTACGTCAGGGGGAAAGGGACCGTCGATCGACCGGGTATTCCGTCGATTCCATCAGGTGGGATCATCAATGCCGGCCTCTACACGAGGGGTGCCTATCCAGATCGGATGGTATCGATATTCCTGTCCCTTAAGGCTGCCCGGCATCGACTGCCATTTGCCGATCCCTTCAATCGGGGATTGGAGTGAGCTATGTCGTTCCCCTCTATGCCGGCCGGAATGACACCTTGATCTCCAAGGACGCCTGGTCGATTTGGAATCTGTGCTTACTTCTGGCGAGGCGAGCCGAACTGCAACTCCGCCTTGGAGATCCAATCCGAATGCAGACTCTGCCTGCGCGACCTCAGACAACATCGTCTACCAGTGGTGCGTGGGCATCTGGGAGTTCGAACAGAATCAGTTGAGATTCGAACGGCTGTAAGAGGGGCGAGCATCGCCCACCCACTCGAGGGACGACCGGTACCTGCCGACGTTCTTGTCGATCGGGACGGAGCCGTCTCGAAGATTGTTGCTTGCTTGGCGGCGACCCCGTATTCAAGCGGCCCCAAGGTCGTTTCGAAACACGTAGAGGAGGTTCTCGATGCTGAATTCTTCAACATCGGACCCGGGCCGTTTGCCGCTCTCGTTTCGTGAACCCGTGTCACCCCTAGCCGGGGCGCCCCGTTCGCCGGCAAAGAGCGGTCAGCGGCGCCCATAAATGGAAGAGTGGCCATGTCTGTCGTCTGTTGGCGGCAGCAGGCTTCTCCTTACGTGAGCTATTTCTGCCCCATTGACGGTTCGCATATCAAGCCGTCACACGACCTCGAAGCTGGTCGAAAAGAAGACGGTGGAGTTCTGGTGCTCTTGGAGTGTGAGACCTGTCGCCGAGCAGCGAGACCGCCACTCTTCAAGATGAGGCGAAGCCAGGATGGTGAAATTGTTCCCGTCAGCCACCCGGTCTAAGAACTGTCGAGAGTGCCCCCATTCGGTCTTGTGGCCAAGTGGTTCGGCAGCGGGCGAAGGACGAAGATGAGGATGCCGAGGTACTCGTCCATCCACGCCTGCTTGTGCGGGTGGCGGCGTCTGGCGTCCTCGGACAGTTGCGGCTCGACCGTGGTTGCGATCCACAGCCCTGCAGCGCTGAAGACGTTCAACAAGTCCGACATCGTGTAGGGGAGTTTGGAAAGCGTGATCTGATCGTTCCAGCTGCTGCGGTAGGAGTACACGCCCCTGCTGAAGTACTCCTCGCCGAGCGAGGTCCCGTTCCGTTCGGCGCGCTCGAGGGCGTATCGGATCGGTTGGGTCCTGGTCAGCAAAATGAAGCCGCCGTCAGTCAGCATCGACCGAGCCGCCCGCAGCGTGCCAACCGGATCAGACGCATAGCCAAAGGACTGCAGGAACATGATCCGGTCGAACCGTCGACCCGCTAGTGCAGCGACGGAATCCAGTTCGGACAAGTTCCCCTGCACGAGTTCCAGACCGCTCGGGCGGTTGGTGATGAATCTGCCGCTGATGTCGACGCCGACAGAGGCGCCGGCGCCAGCTCGAACGAGCTCGGCAAGTTTGCCGCCGTTCCCACAGCCGAGGTCGAGCACAGACCGACCAGTGATGTCCCCAAGGCACTCGCGCTGCGCGGGCCATTCCACCAGCCGGTCCAGCGAGTCGTCCCTGCTACGGGCCCGCTCGTAGTCGGGCGCGAGCTCCATCCACGGTTGGGACGAATCCGAGCGACTCGGGCCAACCGACTTCACGATCTCCTCGGAGCCGTCTGATCCCACCAACCGGTCAATGTAGACGCCTCCGGCGTCGCCTCGGGGAACAAGCCCGCGGCGGGTCTATCTGGGCTTCCGCGGCAGGGTCTCGGCTTCGCGGCCCGGCCAGTCCACCGGATCGGTCAGATAGCCGAAGATCGAGGGGAGCGGCCGGGCGGTGCAGTTGTCCGTGGCTCGATCGAACCTCACCGAATGCCATCTGGTCCAAGGGGATTTGACCAACTTGCCGTTCTCGAACGGATAGTTCGACGCAGTTGTCTCGTACTACGCGATCATCCATGTGCCGCGGGCAGAGCATGAGGCCCTACTCAGCGAGATCCATCGGGTTCTTTTGCACGATAGGCGGCTTTAGTCCTCAGTGGAGCAAACGGGTCGCCGATCCAATGGGGCACGCTTCCCATCAGTTCGTATTGTCGATACGCCGCTGACCCGGTGTACTGAACTCACCCGGGGTCTAGTTGGCGATCGTGACGCTGATGCGCAGGAGGCGACGCTCTGCATGGTGTAGGTGCCGTCGGGCTCGGTGGTGGTGTTCGACGCCGCCAGCCATCCATAGATGGTGGGGGTGCCGGCGGCGACCTGGACGTCACTGACATCAGAGGGTCCCCCAAGATCCCCACGCCTCGATCGGTTCGACCGCCCTCGTGGGTCATCCCGCAACTGGCACGGTTCAGCCAGCTCTCCCGAGCGCGCCTCCTACGACCCGCTGTCGTCGGTCAAGATGCCACCGAATCCGACCCTTCGAAAGTACCCCAGTACGCTTGGAGCGTGGCTGGTCTTCGGACCAAGGAAGAAATCTGAAACACTCAGAGCCTTGGCGGAGATGTATGTACGTGGAGTTAGACGATGACGGAGATCCCACGGCAGGCAATCAAGGTTCCCGCACCCGATTTCGTTCCCTCTACGAATCGACCTTCGATCAAATATATGCGTTCGTGGCCCGGAGCCGTGGAGCCGGAGGGGATGTCGACGATGTCATTGCAGAGATATACCTCGCTGCCTGGCGGCGAATCAGAGACGTTCCTGCGCCACCCGGTGACCGCTTGTGGATGTACGGAGTCGCCCGCAACACTCTCGCCCGGTTTGAGCGATCGAGTCGACGTCGAAGCCGGCTTTTCTCCAGGCTCTCCTCACAGCTCGGCGCCGATGCACCGACCATCGAATCGCGTTCAAGCCATCCCGAGGTCATCGACGCCGTAGCGCGTCTTCCCAAACGAGAGCGTGAGGTTATTCAGCTCATCTATTGGGATGGCCTTTCACAAGATGAGGCCGCGACCGCAATTGGTTGCTCGTCCAATGCACTCCGGATCCGCTTACACCGAGCCAAGAAGCGGCTAACTCAACGCCTCGGAATCGTTGGCGCCGCCTCCACCAACACATTTCCGATCGACCTTGACTTGGAGACACCGAAATGAACGCCGACCTCGACACCCTCCTTTTGGAGTCGGACCCTATGCACGACATGGCCATACCCTCCACCGGGTCGCTCGAGTTCGAACAGATCTGGACAACGATCAACAAGGGCAGGCCCGAACCGGCAACACGACGCCGCCGGCAGACTCGTCGCATCGTTCTCCCCGCTCTCGCTTTCGGCCTCGCTGCGATACTCTTGCTCATCTCACAACTGTGGCCGACGACAAGCTTCCGCCCCGCTCCTTCGGCGGCAGCAACCCTTCGTTCCCTCGCCCGAGTCGCCAACGCACAGTCGACTATCGCGCTCGGCAACGGCCAGTGGCTCGAGCAGAAGGTGCAAGCTTCCTTCAATGCCTCGATCCTGAGTGTTGGAACGACAGCCACTCCGAATGCGTCGGCGACGATACACGCCGATATCGACGAATGGTCGAATACCAAGAGCACCACATGCGCCGAGAGCACCATCGGCGCTGCCCAGTTCGCCAGCCCAGCCAACCAGCGGGCATGGGTGGCCACAGGTCTTCTGGTCAATCCGACCACCCCGTCGGTCTCGTGCACGACCGTCAATGAACCACAGAGCAGCGCCGTGGGCGGCGGTACAGGTGTCTTCGATATCTCGTCCCTGCCGACGGACCCAGCAACGCTTGCTCAAGAGCTTGAAACGGGAACCACGGGGATCGCCGATCTCGACCGGCTCCCCCCAAGCGAAACCGGATCGAGCTTGGGCTTCGCTCGGGCCGTGGCCCTGCTGGTAGGTCCGACGGTCGGCGCCTCGCCTTCATTCTGGTCGGCGCTCCTCAACGCGATGGCAACAATGACGGGCGTGTCGGATCTCGGTAGCGTCACGACGCACTCGGGAAGTGCCGGCGTCGGCTTCACGGCGGGAGCTGGACCCACCCAGATGACCATTGTCCTCTCCCCTTCGACGGGAAGCCTGCTCGAAGCGAGGAATTTCCAGGATCCGGCTCTTCAGGGATCCGGATTGGCGTTTGCCAACCATGCTGATCCCAATGGCATCGCATCCGAAGGCGGATCGTCCAAGAACGTCGTTGCCTGGCTCGACCCGATAACCAGCCCGAGCGTGGTCGATTCGCTACCGAACTCCGTCCAACGACAGCTGCCACCACCTTCGACTCCGACTGGGCTCATTCAGGCTGAGACACATTCCGGAGTGACGGCGGCACAACTGGTCTCTCTCGCGAGAGAGCTTCGTCAGTTCCCAGGCTCCCCACTTCCCGCTTTTTCCAATCAGAACCCACCTGTATGGCTCTTCACGGTAACGATGCACGGAACTCGCGACGATGAGAACCATGTCGAAGCCGTCATGAAGCAGACAGGATTGTTTGCCTACGTCCAGAGGAACGCCGGATGAGTGGGTACCTTGCCTTCTACGCCATTCGCATGACAATTGACGAAAATCGCTCCAATTGACTCTATGAATGCGACCAGATCACGCCGCATCGGTGGTCATCACGCGATAATGGCCGGCGTGGAAGAGAAGGTTGAAGTCGTCGTCGCCCATGACGAACGCGCAACCCTGCGCGTCGGCGACGTGTTCCTCAAGATCGACGCCGATCACACACGCACTCAGGTGGAGGTCGAGGCGATGGCAATGGCTCCGATTCCGACTCCGGAGGTGTTGTGGCGGAAGCCGCCCGTGCTCGCGCTCGCCGCCCTCTCAGGGAAGGCTCTGGGCCACCTCGGCGAGACTTCGACCGCCTCGTCGGCGGCGTGGGTTGCGGCGGGCGCCGCCGTCCGGACGTTGCACGACGCGCCGTTGCCGCCATGGCCCGGCAAGAGTCTGGACGAGGTGGCCTCGCGCCTCGACGGCGAGTGCGAGTGGCTTGTCACGAAGGGCGTCCTGCCGGCCGACGTGGTGACGCGCAACCACCGGATTGCCGAGGCTGCGCTCAGGCCATGGACACCGGTGTTCACACACGGCGACCTGCAAGCCGACCATGTGTTCGTCGATGGTGACGAGATCACCGGCGTGATCGACTGGTCCGATGCGGGCCAGGGCGACGCCCTGTTCGACCTTGCGATCCTGACGCTCGGACACCAAGAGCACCTTGGCGACGTCGTCGCGGGGTACGGCACCGACGTCGACCTCGATGTGATCCGTGCGTGGTGGTCGTTGCGATGTCTGGTGGCGGGCCGATGGCTTATCGAGCACGGCTTCGACCCGTCCTCGCCAGGTTGCGAGTTTGCCGTGCTGAGATCTCAACTGTGAATGCGATCCGCGAGTGGCGCAGGCTTGTGCAGGTCCTGCGGGTTGTGTTGACTCCTGCCGCTGCCAGCAAGAGGTACGAAGGCCCTACCGCTGCCGCCCCTCGCTCTTGATTGCCCGAGTGACCCTTGGGACAGTGAGACTCCCGCAGTAATCGCACGTCAAACGTTCGGTCGGCTCCACCACCCCGCAGCTCGGACAAACACGATGCGCGTGTCCATCTTGCATGGCTCTCTCCTTGTCCATCCAGGACGAGCATGATGAAGGGCCGCCGCGCCGAATAGAACCCTTCGGGTCCAGTTTTCAGAACTTCCGACCTTGACACGAGGCTTGCGCCGGCACATAATCAACCAATCAGTTGATCAACTCATCAATTGAACACTTATGGCTAACGATCCTCTGAGTCTCACTTTCGCCGCACTCGCCGATCCGACCCGACGAACCATCCTGGTCCGCCTGGCCGAGGGTGCAGCGACCGTGAATGAGCTTGCCGAGCCATTCGACATGAGCCTGCAGGCGGTGTCCAAGCATCTCAAGGTGCTCGAAGCGGCAGGTCTGATCTCGCGGGGACGGGATGCTCAGTTCCGGCCCTGTCATTTCGAACCGGCACCTCTGGAAGCCGCCACTGACTGGATCGTGCGAAACCGACAGATCTGGACGGAGCGATTCGACCAGCTCGAGCAGCATCTGAAGCGCATATCACACGACAACAAGAAGGAGAAGAGGACATGAGCGACGTATCGACCGAACTGGGTGAACTGACCATCACTCGGATCTTCGAGGCCCGGCCCGAGGTCGTCTTCGAGTGCATGACGACGCCCTCCCACCTCACCCACTTCTGGGGGCCGATCGGCGTCAGTACGCCGCTCGAGGGGATCACGGTCGAGCCCCGACCCGGCGGACGCTTCGAGACGTTGATGGTCAACGATGAAACGGGAGAGGAATACCCGATGCGTGGTGTCTTCGTGGAGTTCGATCCGCCGCGCACGTTCTCGTTCACCGAAGCTGGAGTTGCCGGCGGCATGACGACCTCGATCGTCTTCAACGACCTTGGCGATGGCCGCACGGAAACGGTCACCCATCAGACCAACGTGCCGCCGATGCTGATGAGCCCCGAGGCCCGGGCCGGCCTCGAGACCAGCTTCGTCAAGATGGATGCGTATCTGGCCACCTTGTAGCCAGCCGCAGCCCCTCGGCCGGACAGACCATCTCAGGCGTTCGGTGAGGCTGTTGCGTTCGCCGCTCGAGGGCACACCCGATCCGGGGGTCGCCACGAGCGCGGGCCGAGCGCTCAGTACGCATTAGGCACAGACAAGTATCGCCAGTCTGACGGCTGGCCCTCGTCAATGAGTATGTACATGCCACCTCGCTCTGCCACCTCGATCTGAGCTGGAAAGTATTCCAATCGGCTCAGGCACGGTCCACCCACGCATTGCACGAACATGCGGTCACCGGGACGTAGCAGCTCGTTCACCCATGATCCAGGCTGCAGCATTGTCAGAATTTATACGCCAGAGGTACCGTTCAAGAACTCCAGATCAGTGCGGCAACCATGGTCTGAGGACGCTGCGACCATTGCACCCAAGTACTTCCGTCTCCACCGTCACGGTCCATTCTGGTCACGTGCATGCGACGCCCAGTAGTTTCAAAATGATCGCCATGACGCTGGGTGTACTCGAGGAGGAGATCGGTACACAAGGCTCGTCGAAAAGTGTAGGGAGGGCCCGCTCAGCCATCTACGCCTCACCCAAGGTGGTCTCGGGAATGAAGAGATGCCGCGGCACCGGAAGGAGGTTCGCCTGAGCGGCTCTGGCCTCATGGCATGTGCCTGGCGACCAACTCCTCGACCAGTTGCGTGAGGTGGCCTCGCATTGCGCGTCGTCCACGGTGCAGCGCCTTTCCACTCGAACGCGAGCGAGATCCCAGTAGCCGGTTCAGAACGCCGACCCGGAGATGTCGTGTCACGGGCCACGTACTGGTGCGCCAGCCAAAATGTATGCCTGACTCGGAGGTGAATGCGATGCCTATGAATTGGTGGCTGAGCGACGACACGGTGAGCGAAGTCATGGACAGTGAGGGGCCCTGGCCGTCTCGATCACCGGCATTCAATGGCCTCTTTGTGCCCCTTGATGTCGACAAGTACGACGGTCTTGCGGTCGTCATCGGTCATGGCCGCAATCGCAAGGGACGCGAAGTACTGGGTTCAGATGAGTTTCAACAGGATCACACAGGAAAATGGGAACACCTGAGGGGCGGCGGGAGCGGTTGGTCGCTCAAGCAACGTTGGGACCTTGAAGACGCACGAGAAGCCCTTCACTACCGGATGGGGGGACGGTCCGGAACTTCGCCATTCGACGCCCGACGCGAGTTTTCCTTTGCGGCCTTCTTGTGTGGACCGTCAGTCGGTTCCGTCGAGGTTCACCGGCGGCACGGCTCCAGAATCGCTGATGTCAGCACAGGTCCCGGCTGGCTCAGCGTCCTTTGGACTCCCCATGACCCAGCCACGGTGACCGCCTATGCCGTTGGCGGGCACCAGTCTTTCGTCTGGACTTCGCCGAACAACGCCGCATGAGCAAGCCATCTGCCACGAGGTCAGTGTCGGGAGTGGCCCGCCGTCTTCGTTGCCACCTCGCTCAACTGCAACCCTCTGCCAGAGTCGAACAGTTGACCTCAGCGCGCCTCAGTGGTGCGCTTTGAAGGCATCAGCAGTAAGACGATCAGGGTAATGATCGAAAAGAAGAATCCGAGGATAAGCCAACCGAGGGCGTGTCGCCCCTTTCGCTTGGCGATGTTGTAAATCCAGATCATGATCAAGATCCAGACAATGAAGCCGAAGAGGCCGCCGAAAGCCGCTCCAGCGGAAGCTAACACTGGAGTGCAAGGGACGTGTGGACGATCACGGAGATACCTCCATCTCAAACCTGAACCATGTCGCAGGTTGCCACAATGAGTGTAAGCCCAAGCTACTCATCGGTCCATGGGCAAAACCGCATAGACAACGTTCTTGTCCTGAACGTCATGCTCATCATACCTACGTTGGGGATCAATGGCCCGGCTACGCCTGATACTTCCCCATCGATCCTCGACAACGGGGCATGACCTTGAAACAAGTCCAGACGACTACTGACGCGGAGAGCTGAAACCGAAAGGTACCCCTAGTCCCAGTCTGACCATCCTGGCGTGTTCACCGTTGCGGCGAAGTCCGTCCGTGGACGGACGGCGCTATGTCCGGACCTGTATCAACCCCCTCGGGGCGGGTCTTTGCCCTCGTGTTCGACACGGCCTTCGTTTTCGCGAAAGGGCGTAGCGAGATCTCGCCGGATCGTCTCCACTGCATCAGTCGGTTGTTCGACCGCTGGTCGTGGGTGCCGCCTCACCATCCCGTACAGCCGGATGGCTCCCGCCGGCGAAAGCTGCAGTTCTCTCGCCTCCTCACGGCACCTCCGCATGGACCTTCTCGGTTCTCGGATCTCGGTGAGAGTCGATGGCATCAGAGGTGGTCGGATGCCCATGCGCTTGCGGTCTCCCTATGATCGTCGACACGCCGACTTCGGGGGGCAGATGACAACAGAGACGGAAACGGCATTCAACGAGCTCCTCGCGGAGGTGCATACAACGCACGCCCGCATGGTGGAGCAGCTGGCCGACGACGAGACCACGCTGCTCGAAGCCCACAAATGGGTCCTCTCCATCCTGCAGGTGGCAGCCGAGGTGAACCTTTGGGCCGACAAGGCTCGGCCCCGCTTCACCGAGATCGTGGGTCCGTACAAGAAGTGGGGCGGCGACAACTCCGACGCGTTCTACTACTACGCACCGATCGATGCGACCCGCACCTACCGGGTGAGGCTCGAACCGGGCGACGCCGTCTACATGTCGTTGACCGTCTACGGCGGTCCCGACGACGGCCGCTATTCCACGCGGATCGTGGGGTCGGCCAACAGCCACGAAGCGGAGCGGGACGCCAGCGGGGCCATCCATATCGTCATGTCGCCGACCGACCCGGCGGAGCCCGGCGTCGCCTGGATCCGCCTGGAACCCGACGCCGTGGCCGCCGTCACCCGGGACTATCTCGACGACCCGCAGGTCGGGCTGCGGGCCGCCTGGCACATTGAGGCCGACGCCCCACCGGAGACCTACCGCCAGGATGACGCCGACCTGGCCCGGCGCATCCGCGCCGCCACGACCTGGGTCCGCGAGCAGGCCAGCATCGTGCCGATCCCGCTCGGCACACCTAACGCGATCGGCCCGCCCTACCCGGTGCCGACCACCACCTTCGGCTGGGCGGCTGGCGACGCCGCGTACGCCATGGGCGCCTTCGACCTGGCCGACGAGGAGGCTCTCGTCATCCGCGGGCGCTCTCCCGAATGCGTCTTCTGGAACATGTGCCTGTGGAACCGGCTGCTGCACACCTACAACTACGACTATGAACGGGTGACCATCAACGGGTCCGAGGTCCGGTACGAGTCCGATGGCTCGTGGATCATTGTGGTGTCCGCCCGCCGTCCCTCTCACCCCAACTGGGTCTCAACGGCCGGGCACCGGTCGGGTCGCATCTGGTTCCGATGGTTCCTGCCGGCCGCCACACCCGAACAGCCCCAGGTCGAAGTCCTCCCGATCGACGCGATATGAGCTCCCGCCCCGGCGCCGTCCGCATCGACGACCTCGCCGTCCCCAACTTCAGCGACGAGGTCCGCGCCATCCTCGACTTCATGGAGGAGGCGGGCTCACAGCTGAACCTCGAACCGGCGGAGCTCATGGCGACGGCGCGAGCGGAGACCGGGCTGGAGGACTTCGGCGCCGCGGATTTCGTCGAACGACTCGAGACGCTTTGCCGCGCCATGCGTGAAGAAGGCGGCTTCAACGGCGCCGGCGTCATGCAGCAGCACGTCTTCATCCTCGGGCTGTTGAAGAACCGGCTCCTCATTGAGGACCTCGTCGGGCGGCACCCCGAGATCCTGGACGAAGAAATCGTCGCACCGATCATCATCTGCGGGCTACCCCGGACGGGCACCACGCATCTGCACAACCTCATGTCCGCCGACCCTTCACTTCGCTCGCTCCCCTATTGGGAGAGCCTGGAGCCGGTCCTCGCCGATAGCGAATGCCCGGAGGCAGGCGCGCCCGACCCCCGCCTGGAACGCACCGAGGTCGCGCTCTCGTTCCTCAATACCGCGTTGCCCTACTTCAAACGGATGCACGAAATGACCGTCGGGCACACCCACGAGGAGATTCAGCTGCTGGCCATCGATTTCTCCACCATGCTCTTCGAGACGACTGCCCCGATGGCCGCATGGCGCGATGCCTACCTGTCCCGCGATCAGCGGCCCACCTACGCGTACCTCTACAAGGTGCTCAAGGTGCTGCAGTGGCTCCGGGGCGGGACCCGGTGGGTTCTCAAGACGCCGCAACACCTGGAGCAGTTCCCGGCCCTTGTCGAAACCTTCCCGGACGCCACTTTCGTCGTGACGCACCGGGACCCGGTGTCGGTCACGGCTTCGATGGTGACGATGATCGCCTACACGGCCCGCCTCACCCGGGACCGGGTCGACGTCGAAGGCGTGGGTAGCTACTGGGCGGACCGACTCGAACGGATGCTCCGGCGCTGCGCGGAGGAGCGTGACGTCCTGCCGGCGAAGCGCACGATCGACGTGCATTTCGACGAGTTCATGGCCGACGATTTGGCCATGGTGGCGCGGGTCTACGACGTGGCGGGCCAGCCCCTGGACCGACGCGCCCTGGACTCCATGGCCTCTTTCATGGCTGCACACCCTCGCGGCCGCTATGGCGCCGTCACGTACGACCCGTGCGAGTTCGGCCTCGACGCGCGTGAGCGGCGCCGGGCCCTGGCCTTCTATACCCAGCGATTCGGGGTGACGACCGAGCCGTAGTGCCACCCGTTCGCTCGAGGCGAATCAGCGGATGGCGGAACGACGGATGCGACTCCAGCGGCGGGCCACGTGCACGCACAGATAGACGAGCAGCACGAGCGCGGAGGCCACATGCCAACCGATGTCGCGGAACGGGATCCCGACGGCGCGTGGGTGGAGGATGACCTGGGTGCCCGAGAGCAAGTCGTAGGTCCCCGAAACAAGGACGTTCAAGGTCAAGAGGGTCAGCACCACGTCCGACCACGCCAGCCGCCCCCGACGGCGGAACCACGTGTGAGCCCGTCCCAGGATCCCGAGCAGGCGCGCCACGGTATGGCGGCGTTGTGCCACGTGCACAGCGGCCAGGGTTACGAACGCCGATCCCACGACCAGGTGGGGCCACCCTTCTGTGATCAACGTCACGGTGGCCAGCGAGGCGGCGAAGGTCGCCATTAGACAGAGGTGCACGGCGAAGCGGGCGCGCGTCCGGCGGCGTTGGACCACCGCACCGTTCGAGGACGGCGAGGGGACCTCGTCGGTCACCGCGCCGGCGGCGCTGCGAATTATCACGATCGGCTACTCCATCGGCCGGGTACCGATCCCCGTCGGCTCCCGCCCGGCGAGCACCCAGCCGATGAGGACGGCGGCGACCGGCATGGCGATCAAAATGAAGAACAGGTTGTCCCATGGGACGTGATTGATGATGTCCGACACGCCGCCCTCCAGGGCGTTCGCCCGGAACCATCCGAAGAGCCCGACGTACGCCGCCACCGTACCGAGCAGAGCACCCAGCAAGGCGAGACCTCCTGCGGTGACGGCCGTGAGGCTGCGTCGGGTGCGCGAGCTGGCACCGGCGGCGGTGAGCGTGCGCAACTCGCTCGCCGTCTCGCTGCGGATGAGCCCCACGCTCATGGCGAGGACCCCGAGCGCGAGGGCGACGCCGAAAACGGTGGCCCAGTTCACGATCTCGGCCGACGTCGGCTCGTCGTTCTTCGATTCGATGCTCAGATCACCGGAGGCCGCGAGCGAGTTGGCGCTCGTCAGCTGGGACTGCGTGATCGGACCGTGGGCCAGGATCATCCAGCCGTCGATGCTGTTCTGACTCGCGAGGTGCAGCCGGTCCAGCGCGCTCTCGGTGATCACCGTGTTCGGTGCCGAGGTGCCGATCGGCAGCTCGCCCTCCTCCTGCACCGCCGGGTGGGCGAGGCATTGGTTGGGCGTGCACTGGTTGGAGTTGTTCCCGCCGGCGCCCGGACCCTGGAAGCGGCTACCCCCTTTGCCCCCGCCGCCGAAGGTGAGTTGCACACCCGAGCCGGCCAGTCCGGGCCGCGAGCTCAGGATGTCGACGCTGGACGGGATGGACGAGGGGTTGATGCCATAGGCCCGCAGGAGAGCCGGTGTCGCCACGTAGATCGGGCCGTCCCATTGCCGGCCGGCTCCGCTGGGGTTCTGCAGGCCCACGGCCGGGCTGTCGAGCTCCACCACGTCCGCGGCGCCGACGGCGGACGCGATGGCGTGCGCGGTTGAGACCTGCGACTGCTCGCTCGGCACCGGCTGCGCCGGGCCGTTCTGACCGTTCGGCCCGAAGGTCGGACCAGTGGGCGGGCTGTATACGTTGAGCGTGTTCGCCGCCATGTTCGGCCCGACGTAATCGAAGACGTTGGCGTAACGGGCCACCGCGACGGCGCAGATGATGACTGCGATCATGATGCCGAGGCTGATGGCCGAGAGCGCCGAGCCGGACCGGGCGCGGTAACGCGCCATGTCCCGCAGTGGCAAGCGGATGGCCACGGGCGTTCTGCCTCCGACCCGAGCTAGCAGCGCCAGAAAGAACGGCGAGACGAGGATGATCCCCACGATCAACGCGACGAGCCCCGGGACCAGCCAGATCACGCCGCCGCCGTTTCCCGACGCGCCCGAGACGGAGAACAGGACGAACCCGATGACCAGCGCGATCACGCCGGGGACCAGCGAGCGGTGAATCTGGCGGGGCGGGGCGGGCCGCCCGGCGAGCGCGCTGACCACCGGGACGCGGGTGATGGCGCGGGCGGGGTAGCCGGCGGCGAAGAACGTGGCGATCACCGCGAGCACCAGCGCCGGGGCGATCACGTTCCACGGCAGCGCGAACATACCGATGACGTGGTGGGCGCTCTGCTCGTTGTGCGGCCGGTAGGCCAACCACAGCAACAGACCGAGCGCGAACCCCACGACGGCGCCCACCACGCCCACAATGACGCCGTTGGCCTCTAAGACGAGCCGGACGTTGCGGTCGGTCGCCCCCATGGACTCGAGCATCCCGAGAGACCGCATCCGCCGCTGCGCCAGGACTGTGAACCCGCCGATCGACACCAGAGCGATCAGGAGCATGCCCACGGTGGCCAACGCCAGGACGACGGTCGACGGATTGATGACGTTGTTGTTGTTCGCTCCGGGCGTGGTGACGTAAGTCGGAAGCGCTTTGGCTGCCGACGGGGAGGCGTCGAAGAGGACGCTGACCTGGGTCGGGTGCGTGACCTGGCCCGGCGGGACGAGCGCGAACTCGTCGAGGAGACTCTGGGGATTCTGCACAATGCCGACGACCGTCTTGCCGCCGAGGGGCCAGGTGTCGCCGATCCTCAGGTTGAGCTCTGAGGCCAGCCCCGGGGTGAGCGCGATCTCACCGGCTCCGGAGGGGTAGTGCCCGGAGAGCAGCTGCAGCATCGGCCCGCCGAAGGGGCCGTGCGGATCCTGGGAGCGGAGTTGATACGTCTGCGTCGAGCCCGGGACGTTGAAGGTCTCGTTGGCAACGACCTGCACCGTGCCGAAGCGGCGCGCCAGCAGGGCGGTCTGTGCTTCCACGTACGAAGGGCTGTCCGTCGCCGACTTGCTCGTCTGCGTCAGGTTGAACGTCGCAAGATCCTTCGCCGTGCCGAATCCGGCGTTGGCGGGCGGCGGTGTGTTCACCGCGACCGCGGACCCGACCACGACGGCCGCCACTGCTACGACGATGAGCAGCAGGATGAGTAGCTGTTGGCGCCACTCCCGCCTGAAGAGCCGCCAGGCCCAACGGAGCATGGCTCGACGGGCCGGCACACCGCCGCTGCGAGGTGTGCGAGCCGAGCCGGTGACCGGCCGCTCGAGGACGTCGACGCTCACTGGTGCGGGACGTCGGCGAGCAATGCTTCGGGGCCCTCGAGCGGCAGCGTCTGGTCGACGACGCGGCCGTCGCGCAAGAAGACCACGCGGTCGGCCCACGATGCGAGCTGCGCGTCATGGGTCACCACAACGGCCGCCAAGCCGCTGTGACAGGCGGCGAGTATCAGGCGCATCACGCTCTCGGCGTTGGTCGAGTCGAGCGCTCCGGAGGGCTCGTCGGCCAGCAGAAGCTGGCGTCCACCGACGACGGCTCGGGCGATGGCGACCCGTTGGCGCTCGCCACCGGAGAGCTGGTCGGGGTAGCGCGAGGCTCGGTCCGCAAGTCCGAAGTCATCGAGTGTCTGGAGGGCTGACGCTTGGGCCGTGCGCGCCGCCACGCCGTCCAACTCCAATGGAAGGGACACGTTCTCCAGCGCGCTCAGCCCGGCGAGCAGGTTGTAGTCCTGGAAGACGTACCCGATGGACTGCCGTCGAAGCTGCGCCTTGCCGTTGCGCGACAGCGAGGAAAGCGCACGACCGCCGATGTAGACCTCGCCGCTGCTGGGGTCTTCCAGGCTGCCGGCAATGGTCAACAGCGTGCTCTTGCCCGAGCCGCTGGCGCCCATGATCGCGACCAGCGACCCGGCGTCGACGGACAGGTCGACGCGTGCGAGCGCGTGGACCTCAGCGGCCCCTTCTCCGTAGACCTTGGAGATGTCGCGTAACTCGAGGTAGCTCATTCGGGTGCTCCCACCCTGCGCCGGGCCTTGGGGAGGGGGAACGGCCGGGGAGCCGGCACAGTTTCGTCCGCCGCCGCCCTCTTGAGACGTCCGTCGGCGGTGTCCAGCCACCGGATCAGCGAGTCGAGCCGGAACAACTCGGCGTCGACCACCAGCGCGAAGTTGAGGTCGAGCCGCGACCCGTCCTCCTTGAGACGCGTCCACTGCTGCATCAACTGGACGAGGTAGCGCCGGTGCACCTGGACGACCTCGTGCACGTCCACACCGGGGAGCCCCAGAGCGACGAGCACCTTGATCACCAGCTCGTCGCGGGGCGGCGACGAGAAGTCCGGCGGGGTGCGCAGCCACTGGGACAGCTCGTCCGCCCCCTCCTGCGTGATGTGGAAGCCCTTCTGCGGGCCCTCCTCGGCCGTGTCGTCGGACTCCACCAGGCCGTCACGCTCCAGTCGCTGCAGGGTCGTATAGACCTGCCCGACGTTGAGTGGCCAGATCTCGCCAGTCCGGGACTCGAACTCCTGGCGCAGCTGGAGCCCATATTTCGGCCCTTCGCTCAGGAGGGCCAGCAGTGCGTGGCGGATACTCACGGGAAGACATTTCGAAGTAGCATACTGAGTATTCTATTCGGAAGGCACCCGCCGGAACAAGGGGGTTGACCCCAGTCTTTTCCAAGGGGCCAGCTCCAGCGGGCCGGCCCGGACCTTCGTCGAGGACGAGGAGAACCGTCTCGAGGGCGTCTGCAGGCTCGAGAGGACAAGCCCGTTGCGCTGCAGATGGTCCCCTCCCGCTCTGGCCGGTCCAAGCAACGCTACGGGAGGGCCGTCCCGGTCTCGAGCAACGTCTTCAGGCTCGCGATGACGGCGGGCCACCCGCCGCGCACTCCCTCGAGCACGGCACTCCCCGGTGCGAACCCGTCGTGCACGACGGTCAGCTTCACCACACCCTCACCCGCCTCTTCGATGTCGAAGGCGACCTTCGAGCGCGGCTCGGCCCGCCAGGCCGCAATCGTGGCCTCGTCGAATTGATGCGCGGCCGCCCACCCAGGGCTGAAGGTATGCCAGGTGTAGGCGAGACGCCGGGGGTAGTCGGACTCGAGGATCACCTGCTCGGGATTGCTGATGACGAGATCGACCTCGTCGTAGGCCACGTCGTAGGCGGAGCTCTTCTGCCAGTCCGTGCGGAACGAGACCCCGCCCGATTTCGGGTGCCGCCAGTAACGTTTCGTGAAGGCGGGATCGGTCAGGCCCTGCCACACACGCTCTGGCGTGGCCTGGATGTAGGTCGTGTAGACGAAGCTCGCCTCGCTGCTCTTCTGGTCCATGGGGGTGGCCTCCAGTGCCGTCTTGAGATCGGCGAGAGCCTCGGCCCGCGCCCGGTCGTAGTGGTGGATGAAGCGGTCGGCGATGTCGTTGATGGGGGCGGCGTTCAGGTAGTGCAGCTTCTCCCTCCCCCGCCGGAGGGTCGTCACCAGGTCTGCCTCCTCCAACACGCCGAGGTGCTTGGAGACCGACTGCCGGGTCATGCCCATGTCCGTGCAGAGCTCGGTGAGGCTGAGCCCGTTGCGCTCGTTGAGCCTGTCGAGCAGCCGACGCCGGGCGGGGTCGCTCAGTGCCCGGAAGACTGCATCCGCATCTCGCATCGCGTGGTCCGTTGTGATCATGCAACCAATCGGCTGCATCACGTACTTAAGCAGCCAAATGGTTGCATGTCAAGGGCGTCTCAGAGACCGCCCCGCCGCCGGGTGGCGGGACTCGGCGGGGTGGCCTCCCCGACGTGTGAAGCCATGGGCGATCTCGCTCAGGGCCGCGGCTGCGTCGCATTCGGCGTGGATGCGTCCGTGCGTGCGCAGAGCGCCTGGGCGAGGCGGCCGAAACGCTCCGGTCCGGGTGTGTCGCTACAGGGCGGCGAGCACTTCCTCGGCTGAGCTGACGTTGAGCCCGGGACCGGGCTCGACGGCGAGCCAGCTGACCACGCCGTCATCGATGATGGCGGCGAAACGCTGCACTCGTGACCCGAGGCCGAAGCCGCTCCCGTCCATGGTGAGCCCCAGAGCCTCGGCGAGCTCGCCGTTGCCGTCGGCCAACATCACGACCGAGTCACCGACGTTCTGGTCCGCTCCCCATGCGCCCATGACGAAAGGGTCGTTGACCGAGACGCAGACCACCTTGTCGGCACCTTTGGACCGCAGCTCTTCCGCGCGCAGGACGAACCCGGGGAGGTGGTGGTCCGAACAGGTCGGAGTGAATGCACCCGGAACCCCGAAGAGGACCACCTTGCCCTGACCCAGAACATCGGTCGACGTGGTCGCCTCGGGTCCCTTGTCGCCCAACGTGAAGACCTTCACCTCGGGAATCTGGTCACCGATTGCGATCGTCATTGCCGTCTCCTTCTCGAGGTCATTGAGGGTGTCCCAGGTTGCCATATGCCGCGGGCGACCCCACAATCGTCCGCCACCCTCGAACGGTCACGAAGTTGTAACCTGCGGCGCGACAAAGACGTAGCAGTGGGGATCGAGACCCTGGGGGGTTCACGATGACGCAGCCATTTGATCGCCGGTCGTTTATCGCCGGTGGACTCGCACTGGGCGCCGGGGCCGCCATGATGGGTGGGCTCGAAGGCGCCGCCGGCGCCGCCCAGACCAACGGGCCGGGGCGGAACGGGACCTCCACCGCCAGACCGGTGCGGGGCGGTTCGCTCACCTTCGGCATCGACACCGAGGAGACCGGCTTCAATCCGGCGACGGCGCGCTGGGACGAAGGTGGGTTCCTCTACGGCCGCACCGTCTTCGACCCCATCGCCATCGTGAATGCCGCCGGCGGCGTCGAGCCGTACCTGGCCGAGTCGATCACGTCGAACGAGGATTTCACGGCCTTCACCATCACGCTGCGCCCGGGCATCGTCTTCCACGACGGCACGCCGCTCGATGCGGCTGCGCTCCACCAAAACATCGAGAACACGGCGAGCGGCGTCTTGACGGGGCCCGCCTTCGCCGATTTCGCCAGCGCGACGGTCTCCGGGCCGTTGGCGGTCACCATCAACTTGAAGGCGCCGTGGGCTCCGTTCCCCTACTACCTGGCCCAGGCGCAGACGGGCTACATCGCAGCGCCGTCCATGCTCAACAGCGCCGACGGCGGCACATCCAACCCGATCGGCACCGGTCCCTTCGTCTTCCAGGACTGGGTCCCCAACAGCCACTTCACCGCCACCCGGAACCCCCACTACTGGCGGAAGGGCTACCCCTACCTGAACTCCATCACCTACAAGCCGATTATCAACGACGCCTCCCGCGCCGACGCGCTCGAGACGGGCGAAGTCGACATCATGCACTCCAACTCCCCGGACAACCTCCTGCAGTTCAAAGGCAACAAGAAGTACTCCTACTACGACAACAGCGGAGAGGTTCTAGGACAACCCACGGTGCAGTGCATCATGTTGAACACCTCCACCGCCCCGTTCAACAACAAGACGCTGCGCCAGGCCATGGCGATGTGCATCAACCAGGCCCAGTACGCCAAGGTCATCGACAAGGGCATCGACACCCCCATGAACGGCCTCTTCCTGCCGGGGAGCGAGTACTACTCCAAGACCGCCTACCCCAAGTACAACCCGACGCAGGCCGCCAAGCTCGTCAAGCAGGTGCAGCAAGAAACCGGCAAGCAGCCGACCTTTTCACTCAATTCCACGAGCGACCCCGAAACCCTCGCGGCCGCCCAGTTCCTGCAACAGGCCTGGCAGACGGCGGGCATGAAGGTCAACATCAGCATCCTGGCCCAGGCGTCGATCATCAACGACGCGTTGGCCGGCACCTACCAGGCCACTCTGTGGCGCCAGTTCGGCGCCGTCGACCCCGACCTCAACTACGTGTGGTGGAGCACGACGACAGTCGGGCCGCCCCTGCCCTTGAACATGGCCCGCAACAACGACCCCCGCATTCAGACGGCGCTGACGGCGGGAAGGGGCACGACCGAGAAGGCGGACCGCATCAAGGCCTACCAGCAGATAAACCAGTATCTGGCGCAGGACCTGCCCTACCTCTGGCTCGCCCGCGACACCTGGGCCGTCACGGCCAACCCGAACGTGCAGAACTTCGCCAACCCGACCACGCTGCAAGGCTCGAAGGCGATCGCCTTCGACGAGGGCGTCCTCTGGCCGACCCAGATCTGGATGTCCAGTTAGCGCATCTCCACGTCGTCGAGGTACTCCTCGCGCCAGTGGGTGAAGCGCTCTTCGGGCAGGCGCAGGCAGTAGGTCGGGCGGAGGGCTTCGACAAATCCACGTTCGTGGCTGACCGCCACAATGGTGCCCGGCCAGGCCCCGAGCATGGCGCCGACGGCGGCGATGGACGAGGGATCGAGGTTGTTGGTGGGCTCGTCGAGCAGGAGGAGGTTCGTCTCGCCCGCCGACAGCATGGCCAGCCCGAGCTTGGCCCGCTCGCCACCCGAGAGGGTCCCGGGCAACTGGTCGGCCGCCTTGGAGGGCAGCCCGAACGACCCGAGGAGGGCCCGTCGGTCCCGCTCGGCCTTGAGCACGGCGTCACTCACGTTGTCGAGTGCGCTGCGGTCGGGATCGATCTGCTCGTGTTCCTGGGCAAAGTAGCCGAGCTCGACATTCGCCCCGAACTCGACCACGCCGTTGGAAGGCTCCTGGGCGCCGGCGAGGCAGCGTAGGAGCGATGACTTGCCGGCGCCGTTGCGGCCGATGATCACAATGTGGTCGCCCCGTCCCGCGTGGAACGTCACCTCCGAGAGCACCTCGTTGCTGCCGTAGCGGATGCCCAGCTTGGCGACGTCGAGCGGGGTGGCGCCGGAGCGGGGTGGCGCCGGCAGCGAGAACTTGCTGGCTCGATCGCGTTTCTCGACCTGGGTCCGGCCCGACTCCATCCGCTCGACCCGCCGGTCCAGCTGCTTGGCCTTGCGCGCCCGCTTCTCGGTGCTCGCCCGCATGGAGTCGGCCAGCGTCGAGAGACGCTTGATCTCCCGCGCCTCCAACTCCGATGCGCGCTCGCGTTGGGACTGGTCGGCCTCTCGCATCGCCTCGAACTTGGAGTAGTTCCCCTTCCACTCGGTCAGACGCTGGTTGGCGATGTTGAGCACCTTGGTGATCGACTGGTCGAGCAACCGCAGGTCGTGGCTCACGACGAGGATGGCACCGGCGAAGCGAGCGAGCTCGTCGAGCAACCAACGCTTGGCGGAACGGTCGAGGTGGTTCGTCGGCTCGTCGAGGATCATCAACTCAGGCTCTTGGAAGAGAACACGCATGAGGTCGACCCGGCGCCGCTGGCCGCCGGACAGTGCGTCAATGTCCTCGAGCAGCAGTTCCTGACGCAGGCCCAGCCCGTCGGCCAAGCGGGCCATGACCGATTCGGCCTCGTAGCCGCCGTTCGACTGGAACTGCTCCTGGAGATCCGTGAACAGCTCGATGTTCTCCTCCGTGGGACCGTCGGCCATGGCGCTGCGGGCCTTGCCCAGCGCATCGTCGAGAACGTCGAGGCCGCGGGCCGACAGGATGTGGGAGAAGCCGGTCGGCTCGAGCCCCAGGCCGCCCGGCACGGGCGCCTGCGGGAGGTACCCGAACGAGCCCAGGAGGCGGACGTTGCCCCGGTGGCGCAGTTGCGGGGAGGTCTCCCCCACCAGCACGGAGATGAAAGAGGACTTCCCGGTCCCGTTCCGGCCCACCAAGCCCACCTTCTCGCCGGCACCGACCACGAAGGAGGCGTCGGTCAGCAGGGTGCGGTCCCCGATTTCGATGGTGAGGGCTGATCCGACGATCACATCTCATTGTACGGGCGGGAACTCCGGGTCGGTACACTCCGCGAATGCCCGCTCTCGACCGCAAATGGTGGACCCTCATCGCCGTCTGCACGGCGACCTTCATGCTCCTTCTCGACATCACGGTCGTGAACGTGGCGCTGCCGGACATCCAGTCGTCGCTGCACGCCAGCTTCTCGGACCTGCAATGGGTGGTGGACGCCTATTCGCTGACGCTGGCCGCCTTCCTGCTCACGGCCGGAGTGGCAGGCGACATCTACGGGCGACGGAAGATCTTCGCCATCGGCCTCGTCGTGTTCTCATTGGCCTCGCTGGTCTGCGGGCTCTCGACCACGCCTCTGATGCTCAACCTGGCCCGTGCCGTGCAAGGCGTCGGCGGCGCCATCATGTTCGCCACCTCGCTCGCGCTCATTGCGGCAGCCTTCACCGGACGTGACCGTGGAACTGCCTTCGGCATCTACGGCGCCGTCATCGGCGGCGCGGTCGCCATCGGACCGCTCATCGGCGGCGCCATCACGAGTGGCATCGGCTGGCGCTGGATCTTCTTCGTGAACGTGCCCATCGGCGCCATCGCCGTGCTCATCACGTTCACCCAGATCGCCAAGTCGGAGGACCTCCGCTCGCGTCAGATCGACTGGGTGGGATTCATCACCTTCTCGGTGAGCCTCTTCCTCCTCGTGTTCGCGCTCGTGCGGGGCAACGACTTCGGCTGGGGCAGCGCCACCACCATCAGCCTGCTCGTGGGCGCAGCCGTCCTCATGGTGGGCTTCTTCGTCAACGAACGCTTCACCGCAGACCCGATGTTGGACCTCGGCCTGTTCAAGATCCCGGCCTTCGTGGGGCTCTCGACGGTGGCCTTTTGCCTGGCGGCGTCGATCTTCGCAATGTTCTTGTACCTCACGCTCTACATCCAGGACGACCTGGGCTACGGCCCGCTGGCTGCAGGGGTGCGGTTCCTCCCGATGACGCTACTCATCTTCTTCACGTCCTTCTTTGCCGGGCGCCTCACAGTGCGCATCCACTCGCGTCTCCTGTTGGGCATCGGCATGCTCTTCGTGACCGGTGGGCTGCTCCTCATGGGGACGACCCACCCGAACTCGACCTGGACGGTGCTCCTGCCCGGTTTCCTGGTCTCGGGCTTCGGGGTCGGGATCGTCAACCCGGTGTTGGCCTCGGGCGCCGTGTCGGTGGTCCAGCCGCAGCGAAGCGGCATGGCATCGGGCGCCAACAACACGTTCCGCCAGGTCGGCATAGCGACCGGGATCGCCGTGCTGGGCGCGGTCTTCCAGAGCCAGATCCTGGCGCACACCACAACCGCCCTGAACAAGTCGCCCTACGGCCCCGCGATTCTCCGTCGTGGCGGCGCGCAGCTCCAAGGGGCGATGGCGGCCGGCGGGGTGCGCGCGGCACTCCCGTCCATTCCCCTGACGGCGGCCCGCCAGGCACTTCTCGGCGCCTACAAAGTCGGATTCTCCAGCACCCTCAACCACCTGATGTACATCGGGGCGGTGGTCGCCCTCGTGGGTGCGGTGTGCGGATTCGCCCTCGTGCGCCAGCGCGACTTCGTGATCCCGACCGGGGCTCCCAGCGGACCGCCCGCACGGGGTGGTCAGGGCCAGCCGGACGGGGCGGGTGCGCCCGACGATGCCGTCCCCGCCGTGCATGCGTGAGCCCCTCACCCTGGAGGGGAGGTTCGTCCGGCTGGAGCCGCTGACCGAGGCACACATTCCGGCCCTGGTGGAGGCGGCCGCACTGGACCGCAGCACCTACCAGTGGACCTACACGCCCGATGGGGTGGAGCAGATGACCGACTACGTGCGCGACGCACAGGTCAAGGTCGCGTCGCAGGCCCACGTCGCCTTCGCCACGGTGCGGCGGGGGGCCGGTCCCGATGGGTCCGACCTGGTGGTCGGCGCCACCCGCTTTTGCGAACTGGCCTTCTGGCAGTGGCCACCGGGAGCGAGCCACCAGCGCCATGGGGTGCCCGACGTGGTGGACATCGGCTACACCTGGCTGGCGGGGCCGGCGCAGCGGACCCACGTCAACACCGAAGCCAAGCTGCTCATGATGACCCATGCCTTCGAGGTCTGGGAGGTCCACCGGGTGGCGCTCCAGACCGACGTGCGCAACACGCGGTCGCGGGCTGCCATTGCGCGCGTAGGCGGCCAGCTCGACGGCATCATGCGGGCGGACCGGCCGGGGTCCGACGACACGGTGCGCACCTCCGCCCGGTTCTCCATCGTGGCCGCCGAGTGGCCCGAGGTGAAGGAACGCCTGACGGCGCGTCTCGCACAGAACTAGGACGCCGCCCGCTCCTTCAGAACAGAAGGGACACGCCGTGGAGAGCGAAGAGCAGCGCGTCGACGGCGAGCAGGACGAGCGCCAGCGCGAACGGGATCCCGAAGAGCAGGGCGGCGCTCACGAACACCACCCGACCGACCCGACGGCCGTCGTCCGGTGGCCTCCTTGGCCCGTCTGGCCGGGCTCGCGCGGGAGCACGCACCGCGGCGCGGGAGAGCAGCATGCTCGTCGCCAGCAGCGGCAACGCGACGCCCAGGAGCCACGCCATCCTCGATCCGTAGACGCCCGAGGTCGCGATGACGCCGAACGCGATCACCAGCGCGGCCACGGTCAAGGTGAGCAGCGCTGCGGCGTGTGCAGCACCTGGAGGATGGAACAGGTTCACCTTCACGGTGTGGTCTCGAAGTGGCGCGCGAGTTCGTTGGCGTAGCGGAGACCCAGGGTCTGCCCGTGCTCGGCCAGCCAGGACGACAAGGCCGTGGGTCCGGTGGCGGGACCATCCGTGTCGGCCAGGCCGGCCGCCATGGCCCGATACTCGTCGACGGTGAGGAGCACGTCGTGGAGGGCGAGACCGAGGATGCGGGCGCAGAGGGGCACGGTGGCACCCGGCACGTGGATCACGCGGGCATGGCTGCCGACCGCGCTCCTGATCTCGCGTACGAGTTCGGTGAAGGTCGGCCGTTCCGGACCGACGGCATCGGTGACACTGTCGTGCGTCTCCCTTGCCTTGGTCAGACAGAGGTGCGCCAGGTCATCGACATGGATACCCCGGATCCGGTAATCCCCTCGTCCTCCGATGGCAAAGACGGGGAGCCGACGGAGGAGCCAGGCGATGTTGTTGAGCAGGACCCCGTCACCACCGAAGAGGATGGCCGGGCGAACGATCGCGTACGGGACCTCGCTCTCGGCAAGGGCCCGCTCCACGAGTGCCTTGCCCCGGAAATACGGCAACGGCGAGCTGCTGTTGGGGTGCGTGATGCTCACGTGCACGATCCGCTGGACCCCCGCCCGCCTGGCGGCCCGGAAGAGTGCTTTCGAGTTGGCGACGGCCAGATCGTGATCGACGGTGCGCCGGCCGAAGCGCACCCAGTAGGTGTTGTACAGCGTCGTCGCCCCCGAGAGCGACGCCACCAGGCCAGGGTGATCATCGAAGTCGAGCGACCGCACGTCGATCGCAGTCGCCTCGGGCGCCCGTCCGGGGTGCCCGGTGAGGGTGCGCACCTGGCGGCCGGCCCGAAGCAGGGCGCGGGCCACGGAGGCGCCGGAGTAGCTGAAGGCCCCGGTGACCACGTCGAGCCCCGTGTCGGCCGAACCGCGTGCGACGGGGGCTTCTGAGGAGAAGATCCCGGTCATGGTTGTCTCGTCGTCGCCGGCGGGGCGAAAGCCTCCAAGAGGGCGCCCAGGTTCTTGGCGTGGGCGAAGAGGCCGAGGGCTCTGCCCCGATCGCCGTCGAGGTGGGTCAGCATCTCGAGCCCGAGATAGAGAGCCACGACCCCGTAGGCCACATCGCCGGGTGGCAGGACCGAATCCAACGGCCCGAGTGCGGTGGACACCGCCCGCTCCGCGAAGGCGAACCACGGGCCGAGGCGAGCGGACACCTCGGGGCCCAGACCCGGCGTCGACGATGCACCGGCGATCATCTCGACGAGGACTGCGACGTAGCCTGCGTCAAGATCCTCCCGAAAGATGGCCGTTGCCACGTCGACGAGTTCGGTGGGTGAAACGACGCGATCGATCGCTGCTCCGTAGTGCTCCATGCGCCGGTCGCTCACCGAATCGAGTGCGGCCAGCAAAAGGTTGGCCACCGAATCGAAGTGGTAGAAGATCAAACCCTGATTCACACCGGCGCGCTCTGCGATCGCTCGAGCGCTCGACCCTGCGAAACCATCGGCCTTCAAGGTTTCGATCGCGGCCTCAATGAGCTTGGCCCGGGTGCCGACCGACCGGGACGAGGCCCGACCCACCACGCTGCTCGAAGTTCCGGACTTTGCCATCGGTGACCTCACTTTGAGTGAACGCTCAAAGCATACACACAAAACCCCGCCAGCGATGGCATCTGCCGGGCAATCCGCTCACGAAGAGGCCGGACCAGGGCACGATCGCTGCCGAACACCATCTCTCCCGACCAAGCTGCGGGAGCTGGCATCCTGCGCGACCGCCAAGGCCCCATGATCGATCTGGCGCGATCTGGCCACCTCCCCTGGACTCGACAAGTCGACCATGTCGGGCATGGTCGACCGGGCCGAGAAGTGAGGGCTGCGGCGGCAGACACAGAACCGGCCAGCACTTCCGGACCGTGGACGACGCCCACCGCCCAGTGTCCGGTTCGAGCTCGTTCGAGGTCAGGCCCGGCTGAGCGAAGCTGAGATTTTGCGCCGGTGCAGCGCGTGCACTGCGGCCTCGGCTTCGTCCTTGGGCCGCACGGCGGCCACCGCTTTGCCCGTTCGGTGAATCTGCCAGGCGAGTTTGTCTGCTCGCTCGACCGTGTGGCCGAAGATCTCGACGAAGGCCTGGATCACGGTCTGGAAGGTCGTCACGTCGTCGTTCCAGACGATGATGGCCCACAGGTCCTCGAACTCGAAGAAGGCGTCGATGTCCTCGTCGCCGACGACGGTGGGAGCGGGTTCGAGTGTCCGAGGCATGGATCTCCGGGAATGAAACGGGCGCGCGTCCGGGTGGGATCTACGCCGATCAGAGTGTAGTGCCGCGCGGTAGCGTGCGGAGATGCGAGCCACCGTCCTCCAGGGGCCGCGCAGTGTCACGGTCGAGAACGTGCCCGATCCCGTCCTGCCGGGGCCCGAGGGAGTCATCGTGACGGTCGAGCGCACCGCCATCTGCGGGTCCGATCTGCACTTGTATCACGACGCTCCCACGGGGGCCGGCATTCAACTCGGCCACGAGGCCATCGGGACGGTGGCAGAAGTCGGTCCGCACGTGCGGAGCCTGAAGCAGGGTGACCGCGTCCTCGTCTCAGGCGTGATCGGGTGCGGTATCTGCACGGCCTGCCTCGCCGGCCAGCCCAACGTCTGCCTGGCCGACAAGAACGCGGCATTCGGGACGATGCCCGATCTGCCGGGCGGCCAGGCCGAGGCCATGGCCGTCCCGTTCGCCGACCTCTTCGCCCTTCCCATCCCCGAAGGCATCCCCGACGAAGAGGCCGTCCTTCTCACCGACATCCTCCCCACGGGCTACCTCGGAGCATTGCGGGCGTCCATCCTGCCCGGCGCCAATGTGGTCGTCGTGGGGCTCGGCCCCGTCGGGATCATGGCCCTGCAGTGCGCATCGCTCTTCGGCCCGGCGCGCATCTTTGCCGTCGATGTCGTGCCCGAGCGACTGGCCCGCGCCGAACGCTACGGGGCCGAGCCGATCGACGCCCGCATCGCGCCCGGCTCGGCGCAGGTCGCCGAGGCAACCGGCGGGCGGGGTGCCGAGAGCGTGATCGAGGCGGTCGGGGCAAATGCCACCATCGTCGACGCCGTGTCCTGCGCCGCTCCGGGCGGCACCGTCTCGGTGGTCGGGGTGAATCTCACCATGGATCTCCCGTTCCCGATGGCGCTCGTCCTCTTGAAGAGTCTTACCCTGCGTGCCGTGTTCGCGCCCATCCCTGGGACGTGGCCGTTCCTCGTCCCGCTCCTGCAGTCGGGCCGGCTCACGGGTCTGGGCGAGACATTCACCCATCGGATGGACCTGAGCCAGGCCCCCGAGGCCTATGACTTGTTCGATTCGCGGGTCGACGGGGTTTTGAAGGTCTTGTTGACCCCGAACCCCTGAGCGCCCTCGGGTTCGTCCGGGGTGCGGTTGAGCACCAGGGGGAACTTGGAAGCGCCCAGCTTGGGCCGGGCGATGAACCATGGTGCCGGCGGGGGCACGATGATCGCCGTCAACGCATCGACGATCGGCTCGTAGTTGATCCGCCAGCCCTGGAAGTTGCGCCAGGCGTCGTCCGCCGACCGCTCGGCGGGAAAATGCACCGACTCGAGCCGGCGAAAACCTTCGTCGAACTCCTCGCGAGACAGCCGGATGGGCGTCGTGGGGAGGGGGTCGTCGTCGTAGGGGATGCGGAGCGCTCGGGCCATGGAGCGCAGACAATTGATCCCCATGGACAGGCAGAGGCGGGCCTGCCGGGGCGTCTGCGAAGGGCTCACGGCGTGATAGAGCGCCGCCGAGTCCATCATCGCCACCAAGCCGATCAGCCAGCTCCTGGTCGATACCGGTGAACGGAACCAGATCAGGCCGGGATAATTGGCGTGGCTCTCCGACACCGCGGAGGCCCAGCGCTCCCAGTCCGAGTACAGCGGCGGGAGCTCGTCCATGGTGTCCAGCCAGTGGTGGCGGGCCAGGACCTCGGGGCCCCAGGCCGGGTTGCCGGCCCGAGCCTCGAGCAACGTGACCTCCGTCTCGCGGGTTGAGAACTGGTTGTAGAGCGTCGGCAGGTAGGCGATCTCGAGTGCAACCACGAGCAGGCCGATCCCTGCGGCAATGACCTCGATGACTCTCGGTCCGGCGTTGGCCGACGAGACGATGCCGAGCGTGAAGACGGACGAGCCCGCGATGCCGAGCGCGGTGGCGAAGTCGATGCCCGCGGCATACCACTCGATCAACGCGACACCCAGGATGATGAACCCCAGCCAGATCACGAACAGGATCACCATCGCCGAGGGGCCGACGAAGGAGAGGACGCGGTCGCGCGTCTCGTAGTCAGGGAGCTTCGGGGCGATCGCCCGGGCCGAGCCGCCCAGGACTCGCGCCAGCATGCGCATGGCGGGCGAGGACGTCACCCTCGGCACGACGAGCGCAGTGAACACGCTCCACGCGGTGAGAAGGACGATGGCGATACCCGCGATGAGCGCGACCATGCGGGCGACCGACTCCACAGCGTCATCCTGCCAGATGCCCAGGCTGGCAGACCCGGGGCGCGGCGTCAGCTCGAGGTGAGCCTCGCCGCAGCCGGCCCGCTCGCCACCAGCGCTGCCGGCACCTCGACCGGACGCGAGCGCAACAGCTCCCCCAGCCCCTTCGCCTGCGTGTCCAGGCGCAGATTCGAGGCCACCCCCCAGCCCAGGAGGCCGTGGACGACGAAGTTCAACGCCCGCAGGTTCGGCAACGGATAGCGGCTGACCGGGTAAGGCTCCACCTCTGGCAGCAGGGCCTTGAGCGTCGCCACGGAGAATTCGTCCTGGAGCCAGGCCGCGACCGCATCGTCGTCGGCCCAGAGTCCCACGTTGGCGTCCCCGCCCTTGTCCCCCGAGCGCGCGCCGACGAGCACCCGCAGTGGGACCACGACCGTGCCCGCTGGGTCCTGGCCGAGCCGACTGGCGGTCGCGCTGACTTCGGTGGCGCGCGGTCCGCCATCGGCACCGCGGTCGAAGGAAACGAGCGGCGTGGCCGCCACCGGTTGGCCATCGCACGCAATGCGCGGGGTCACGGCGGCGGCACTGACAGTTGTCGGCCAGTAGCGGGCGACGCCCTGTGCACCGGACGGCGAGGAGGTGAAGAACGTACCGGGGTAGCTCGACAGGCTCGTCTCGACGACGGCACCCGAGAACGCCCGGCCCACGGCCTCGTCGTCGTCATCGCGGACGGCCAGCCGCAGATACGCCATGCCGCCGCCGGTCAGGTCGCCTGAGAGGTCCTCTGCCGTTTCGGCAAACCCGTCCCGCCCGCCCGGAATGCCCGCCCACACGGCGGCCGCGGCGAAGCGGGCCTTCTCTACCACCTGGGCCCCGGTCAACGCCAGCGTCATGGCATTGCGCCAGCCAGCGTCGAGGTTGGCCGTGACCTTCAGCGTGTCGGGCGGCGCCTCGCCCCGCACCGGAGCGATGCGCACCCGGTCCGCGCCTTCCTGCGAGAGCGCGATGGTGTCGAACCGTGCCACGGCGTCGGGACTGAGATAGCGCGGCCCGCTGACTTCATAGAGCAGCTGCGCCGTCACCGTTCCGACCGTCACCATGCCGCCGGTCCCCGGGTGCTTGGTGATCACCGACGAGCCGTCCGGGTGCAACTCGGCGACCGGGAAGCCGATGTGCTCCCGGTTCGGCACCTCCTCGAAGAAGGCATAGTTCCCGCCACAACATTGCGCGCCGCACTCAATGACGTGCCCGGCCACCACTGCCCCGGCAATGGCGTCAAGGTCGCGGTCGGACCAGCCGAACGCATGCAACGCCGGCCCGACCACCAGGGCAGCATCGGTGACCCGGCCCGTCACCACCACCTGGGCACCGGCCGCCAGCGCGTCGGCGATCGGGCGAGCCCGCAGGTAGGCATTCGCCGTCACGACGGGCACGTCGGCGGGAAGGACCTCGCCGGTGTCGAGGTTGACGAACTTCTCCCCCTGCTCCCGCAGCTGATGCAGGTGCGCCGTGATGTCGTCCCCCGCAACCGAGGCCACGTGCACGTCGAGTCCCTGGCGGCGGGCCAGTTCCGTCACCGCAGCCGCCAGGCCCTCGGGCTGCAGCCCCCCCGCATTGGAGACCACCGAAATACCCCGCTCAATGCAGGTCGGCAGCACCTCCTCGAGCTCACGCAGGAACGTGCGGGCGTAGCCGCCGCTGCGCTCGCGCGTCTTGTGCAGGATGTACATGGTCAACTCGGCCAGCCAGTCGCCGGTGAGCACGTCGATCGGGCCGCCGTCGACCATCTCGCGGGCGGCGTGGATGCGGTCCCCGAAGAACCCGCTGCAATTCCCGATCCGCAACGTATCTGGCGCGTTCACGCCGGCTCCACGGTGACGAGCAGGTCGTGCACGTCGACCTGCTTGCCGACCGCACAGGTGATCATCGCCACCGTCCCGGCGCCGTTGGCTCGCAGGGTGTGCTCCATCTTCATGGCCTCGAGTACCACCAGCCCCTCGCCCTCGGCCACCACGTCACCCTCTTCGACCAGGACCTTGGTCACCGCGCCGGGCAGCGGCGCGCGGCACTCCCCCGCCACGCCGCCACGTTCGTCGGGGTCGTCCTCAGCACGCAGGGCGAAGCTGGACTGACCCTCGGGCCCGTTGACGTCCGCTCGGTGCGCGGTGAGCCGTACCCGATGGCGGCGCCGCAGATCGCCCTCCGTCACGAGATCGACGATTCCGTCGTGGGTCTGCGCGGTTGCCGTCGCGCACCACTCGCCGTCGACCAGGACGGAGGCCGGCTCCCCCGGCACCGCGGCCCGCACCTCGACCGTCCCGACGATGTCCGTGAGCGCGTCGGCGTGCAGAGCCCGGCCGATGTTGCGCCAGCCGGCGGCGGGGACCGGGACGAGACTCCTTCCAGCCCGTTCGTCGGTCAGGCAGAAGGCCGCTGCGGCGGCGTGGCGATACCGCGTCTCGTCGGGGAAGGCCGCGTCGCGCAGGTCGGGTCGGCTGTCCAGATAGTGGACATCTGCCTCGCCCTCCCGGAAGGTGGCATCGTCGAGCACGGCGCTGAGCAGTTGTCGATTGGTCTCGAGGCCGTCGAGCTCGAGGGCCCGCAGGGCGTGGTTCAGGCGGGCGACTGCGGAGGCCCGGTCCTGCCCATGGGCCATGAGCTTCGCCACCAGCGAATCGTAGGCAGGGCTCACCACGCTGCCGGACTCAATGGCGCTGTCGGTCCGCAGCCCGGGTCCGCGCGCCCACCGCACGTGGGTCGCTGTACCGGGTGTCGGCCGGTAGTCCTCCCGCGGCCGCTCGGCGCAGAGGCGGACCTCCACGGCGTGGCCGTTCGCCTGCACGTCGGCCTGGCTCAGGGGAAGCGGGCGTCCCGCGGCGACCGCGAGCTGCAGGCCCACGAGATCGAGTCCCGTCACCAGTTCGGTCACACCGTGCTCCACCTGGAGGCGCGTGTTCATCTCGAGGAAGTAGAAACCACTGGCATCGACGAGATACTCCACGGTGCCGGCCCCCGTGTAGCCGACCGCCTGCGCCACCGCCACGGCGGCGTCCCACATCTGGCGGCGGGTCGTCGCGGGCACCAGGACCGCCGGCGCCTCCTCCACCACCTTCTGGTGCCGTCGCTGCACGGAGCACTCCCGGTCGAGCAGATGCAGGACGGAGCCATGGCTGTCCCCCATGACCTGGACCTCGACATGACGGGGGGCCTCGAGATACCGCTCCAGGAACACCTCGTTTGAACCGAAGGCGCTTCCCGCTTCCCGCTGGGCCGCCGCCACGGCATCGGCGAGGTCGCCCGGTGCGCGCACGAGGCGCATGCCGCGGCCGCCCCCACCGGCTGACGCCTTGACGAGAAGGGGGTACCCGACACCGGACGCGGCGCTCTCCAGCGCTGCGTCATCAGCCCCGCTCTCCACGACTGCGCTCGGCAGGACGGGCACGCCGGCCCGGGAAACCAATTCCTTGGCCCGCGCCTTGTGCCCCATGACGCGCAGGGCGTCGGGCGACGGCCCGACCCAGACGATGTCCGCCGCCGCACAGGCCTCGGGGAGCGCAGGGTTCTCGGACAGGAAGCCGTAGCCAGGATGCAACGCGTCCGCGCCGGCCAGCGTGGCCGCCCCGACCAGGGCCGCCGTGGACAGATAGGTCTCGCGCAGCGACGCACCCGGAAGCGGCACCGCGACATCAGCCTCTCCGACATGGGGACTGGCCGCGTCGTTCGCCGCGTACACGGCGACAGCCTCGCAGCCGGCATCGTGCGCGCCACGTATGAGACGGCGGGCGATCTCGCCCCGGTTGGCCACGAGCAGACGCCGGATCATCAGTGCCGCACCACGCCGAAGACCGCAGTCCCCCGCACTTCCGCCGAGTGGACTGCGGTCAGTGCGATGGCGAGCACGGTGCGCGTGTCCCGAGGATCGATGATCCCGTCGTCCCAGAGGCGTCCCGTGGCGTACTGCGCTGTCGACTCCTCCTCAATCTGGCTCTCGGTGGCCTGGCGCAGCTCCTCGTCGGCGGTTTCGTCGAAGGGGCGCCCCGCTGCGGCGGCCGCGTTGCGGCGCACAATGGAGAGCACGCCGGCGAGCTGCCTGGGACCCATGACAGCGATCCGGTGGTTGGGCCACGTGAAGACGAACCGCGGGTCGTAAGCCCGTCCGGCCATGGCATAATTTCCCGCCCCGTAGCTCGCACCCACCATGAGCGTGAGATGGGGAACGGTCGAGTTCGATACCGCGTTGATCAGCTTGGCGCCGTCCTTGATGATTCCACCCTGCTCGTAGCGCGTGCCGACCATGAAGCCCGTGATGTTCTGCACGAAGAGGATCGGAGTGTCGGTGCGGTTGCAGAGGGCAATGAACTGCGCCCCCTTCTGCGCCTCGGGCGAGAAGAGAATGCCGTTGTTGGCCACCACGCCTATCGGGTATCCGCCGATGGACGCCCACCCGCACACGAGCTGCGCGCCGTACAGCTCCTTGAACTCCTCGAATCGCGAACCGTCGACGACGCGGGCGATGATCTCGCGCACGTCGAAGGGCACGCGCACGTCAACCGACGCGATGCCGAGCAACTCCTCGGCCGGATAGAGCGGCTCATCGGCGTCATCGGTGGGTCCGCCACCGAGACGCGGCCAGTGCAGGTGGGCCACGATTCCCCGTGCCATGCGGATCGCCTCGGGCTCGTCCCGGGCCAGGTAGTCGCACAGGCCCGACGTCTCGGCGTGCATGCGGGCCCCACCGAGCTCCTCTTCGTCGGCCTCCTCGCCGATGGCCATCTTGACCAGTGGCGGCCCGCCGAGGAAGACGCGGGCCTGGCCCTCGACCATGACCGTGTAGTCGCTCATGCCCGGGAGATAGGCGCCGCCGGCGGTGGACGACCCGAAGACGACGCAGACGGTGGGGATGCCCAGCGCGGAGAGCCGAGTCAGGCGGCGGAACTGCTCGCCGCCGGGCACGAAAAGGTCGGCCTGGCGGGGCAGGTCCGCCCCTCCGGATTCGACCAGGAGCACCAGCGGGAGCCGATTTTCCTCGGCCACGTCCATGGCGCGCAGGAGCTTGCGGATCGTTGTCGGGCTCGTCGTGCCGCCGCGTACCGTGGGGTCGTTGGCGATCACAAGGCATTGGGTGTGCGCCACCTCGACCAGAGCCACGGCGACACCGCCGCCAACCGGATCGCCGGTGTGCAGGCCGGCGAGCGGGCACAACTCGAGCACCGGCGTGCCGGGGTCCACCAGAGCCTCGAGGCGCTCGCGTACCAGCATTTTGCCGCGGGACCGGTGGCGCTCGACATACCGGGCGCCTCCACCAGCGAGGACCTCCTCGTGCAGCGCGCGCACCTCTTCGACCAGCGCGCGCATGGCGGCGGCGCCGTCGCGGAATTCGTCACCGGCAACGGCGAGGCGAGACCGAAGCGGTGCGCTCATGCGGTTGTGTCCCATGTGGGCCTGCGCTTCTCCAGGAACGCGTCCATCCCCTCTGCGGCCTCCGCACCGGCGAACAGCTCGGCCGATGTCGCCGCGGCCCTGGCCAACCCGTCGGCCCACTCCGACGCGGGCAAGGACCGCAGCAACTCCTTCGTCGCCCTCACTGCGCCCGGTGCTGCCTGAAGGACGGCAGTTGTCTGGTCCGCGACCCAGGCGTCGAGCGCCGTCTCGTCAGCGGCGACAGCGGAGAGAAGCCCGACTGCAGCGGCTTCTGATGCGCCGAAGCGCGTGCCGGTGAGCGCGGCGCGGGTAAGGAAACGGCGATCGACCACGCGCAGCGCCGGCACCAAAATCATGGCCGGCGCCACGCCGACCCGGACCTCGGTGAAGGCGAAGGTGCTTGCCTCCATCGCTACCGCCATGTCGGCCGCGGCGATGAGGCCGATACCGCCCGCCCGCGCGTGCCCATTGACGCGGACGATGATCGGCACCGCGCTCTCGACCATGGCCGTGAGGATGGCCGGCATGCGACTGGGCGCCGCCGCACCGCGCTCGGACAGATCGGCGCCCGAACAGAACACCGTGCCCACTCCCGTCAGCACGACAGCGCGCACGTCGGCGTCGCTGGTTGCGTCACGCAACGCCTCTTCCAACTGCGCCAACAAGCGGGAGGAAAGAGCGTTGCGGTTGGCTGGGGAGTCGAGCGTCAGGGTCCGCACGCCGTCGCGATGCTGCACGCCGACCAACACGTCCGTCACGGTTGGGCAGTGTAGGGGCGCGTCCGACGGTGGGCGAAAAGGCCGGTGGTATCGTGCGCCGGTGATCGAGACCGACGAGCACCAGCTCTTCCGCAAGACCCTGCGGGCCGCCTTCGAGCGGGAGATCGAGCCCCACGTCGACGAATGGGAGGCCGCACGCATTTTCCCCGCCCACAAGCTCTTTCCCAAACTGGCGGCTGTCGGTCTGTTCGGGCTCGAATACGACGAGGCCGACGGGGGCATGGGGGCGGACCACACCTACACCCTGATCGCCGGCGAGGAGATGGGCCGGATCAGCTGCGGGGGTGTCCCTATGGCGATGGCCGTCCAGATGTCGATGGCGACGCCGGCGCTGGCCCGCTACGGCTCCACCGAGCTGAAGGAGCGGTATCTTGCGCCGGCCATCCGGGGCGAGATGGTGACTTCCATCGCGGTGACCGAGCCGGACGCAGGCAGCGATGTCGCAGGCATCCGAACCCGCGCCGTGCGCGACGGGGACGAATGGGTGATCAACGGCGCCAAGCTCTACATCACGAACGGCACGCAAGCCGACTGGCTCTGCCTGCTGGCCCGCACCTCGGACGATCCCGGCTCTCGCGGGATGTCGCTCATTGTGGTGCCGACGTCCACCTCGGGCGTGGTGGTCTCGCGCAAGCTCGAGAAGCTGGGTATGTGGTCGAGCGACACCGCAGAGCTGTCGTTCAACGACGTACGTGTGCCCGTAGCCAATACCATCGGCGAAATCGGGCGGGGTTTTCAACAGCAGATGGTGCAGTTCCAAGCCGAGCGCCTCATGACCTTCTACAAGCAGGTCGGCTCCATTGAGCTTGCCCTCAATCGGACGAAGGACTACCTGCGCCAACGCCATGCCTTCGGCGCGCCGCTGCTGGCCAATCAGCACCTGCAATTCGTTCTCGCCGAGCTGTCGGCCCGGCACGACGTGCTGAAGCAGTACGCCCGCACTACGGCTGATGCCGTGCTGCGGGGGGAGGACGCCACCCGCTACGCCACAATCGGCAAGCTCCTCGGGTCCCGGCTGCAGCGCGAGGTGGCCGACACCGCGGTGCAGTTCCACGGCGGACTCGGTTACATGGACGAGAACTGGACCTCCCGCTACTTCCGCGACACGCGGCTCGATTCCATCGGCGCCGGTGCCGACGAGGTCATGTTGCGCATCCTGGCCCGCATGGACGGCTACACGGCGGACTGAGTCCGAGCCGGCGGCCTACGTGTGGCGGAACACCGCCTGGCCGCCCCCGCTCGCAATGAGACGGCGCTCCCGCGACCAGACCCTCCCGGTCCATGACAGCAACCCTCCGTGGGCCACCGGCGAATGTGCATCGAGGAGAAGCCAGTCCGATGACGTGCCGGGGTACTGAAACGACGCGTAGAGATCGAGGCTCGGCGCGATGTAGGGAGGCTCGAGATACATGTGCGGGCGCGAGCCCGCCGGCCAGCTCCCCACGTCGAGCACAATGAGCGAGCGCGCCGCATCCACCCATGGATCCTCGAAAGCCGCCGTGGGCCGCGGCCGCACCCACGTGCGCCAGGTCGGTGGCTGCGGCCCTGGGGGTGGCCACTCTTCTGACCATTGCAGAGGCCGTTGGTCGAAGTTGGCCCAGAAGGGCATGGCCGGCCGATCGTCGCCAAGCCGCAGATCGGCCCACGTGGGCAACGAGTCGGGGTCGGGCACATCTGGCGGGTCGACGTCCTCGTGCTCGAGTCCCTCGACGTCGCCGACGGACCAGATCATGGCGTCGAGCACCGGTCGGCCCTCCTGACTCATGGCGACCCGCTGGGCGAGCACGGTACGTCCCGCCCTGAGCGGGGAGACGACCAGATCGACCGGTGCGAACGACGCGACGGAGAGGTAGTGGCAGAAGAAGCTGGCCGGGCGGGCGAGGTGGCTCGCCGCGCCGGCGGCCCTCAGGGCCAGCGCAGCCACGTAGCCACCACATGGGCCCCAGATCTCCCAGTCGGCGTGCACCATCGCGACGAAGCGGCCGTCCCCTTTGTGCTCGACCGCCGTCTGTCGTTCGATGTCACCCACGGCGATCCTCCCAGCGTGCCCGCGTGAGCTCTGTCACGACGACCTCTTCACCGCGGGGTCCGGTCGTCGTGCGCCAGTGGGCGAAACCCAGATGGTCCATCACCCGTCGGGATGCGACGTTCTCCGGCTCGTAGATGCTGACAATGCGTTCGAGGCCGCCCGTCGTGAACCCGAACTCCAGCGCGGCGGATCCCACCTCGGTCGCCAGACCGCGTCCGCGCCAAGCACCCGCCAGGCGCCAGCCGGCCTCGACGGCCGGAAGGATCTCGGGCAGGAAGTGCGGCACGGCCAGGCCGGCCCACCCGATCATGGTCCCGCTGGCCCGGTCGAGAAGCGCCTCGATCCCGAAGCCGTCGCTCTCGTAGCGTGCCAGGACGCGTTCGAGGAATCCGATCGTCTCGTCCTTCGACATGGCCGAGCGGAGCGGGTACCACCAGAACGACTCCTCCGCGTGGAGAGCCACGAGCTCATTCAGGTCACTGAAGTCGAATGGACGCAGCACCAAGCGCGGCGTCGTCAGCGTCGGGATACCCGGGGAATCGACGGACATTGCTGATCAGCCGAGCGGGAGCCCTGGCGCGTCGGCCAACGAGGCATCGCGACCCGGTCGGGCGGTCGCGGCGTAGAGCTGGTCCGGGCGGAACGATCGCACGGCACGGTCTCCGGCTCGACCTCCGACGACCTCGACCCAGACCTCGCCGGTCTCTCCGTTGGTGACGTGTGCGACGAACTCCCAGGACGCGCCGCGCAGACGAGTGCCGTCGACATGCACGGGGTCCCCCGGGCGCAACCCGGCCCAACGGGTGCTGCGGCGCAGGTCAGCCATGTCTGCGGTCGAAGGCACCGAGGAACATCTCTCCCTTTCTACCTTCTCGGGAGGATGTGCAGGCGCGTCGCTGCCCCGTCGTATCCTGGCGCCATGGCGCTCGACCTCCCACGCACGTTGAGCCCGTCGAAAGTCGTCGCCTTCACCAACTGCCCGCTGGCCTTCCGTTTCTCCCAGATTGAGCACAGGCCCGAGCCACCGTCCCCCCATGCGGTCAAGGGCACGCTGGTGCACGCCGCGCTGGAGGGTCTTTTCTGGCACCACTCCCCCGGAGAGCGGACGCCGGTTGCGGCACAGGGCGAGCTCGGTCGCTGCTGGGACGAGATCCAAGAGGACGAGGAGTACATGGATCTCGCCCTCGATCGGGAGGCCGCCGCCGCATTCCTGGCCGATGCACGGACGCTCGTCGACAACTACTTCCGACTGGAAGACCCCAACGAGGTGCGGGCGGTGGGAATCGAGCTGGGGGTCGAGACGGTGGTGGACGGCATGCGCCTGCGCGGCATCATCGACCGCCTCGACGTCACCGCCGATGGCGGTCTGATCGTCGTCGACTACAAGACCGGGCGGGCTCCTTCCGAGCGTTTCGAGCGCGGCAGTATGGGCGGCGTCCAGACCTATGCGCTTTTGTGCGAGAGCCTGCTCGGACGTGCCCCGGCCGAGGTCCGGCTGCTCTACCTGCGCCAACCCCTCGCCATTTCGTCGGTGCCGTCCGAACAGACCATCCGCGGCCAGCGCCGGCGCGCCGTGGCCGTCTGGTCCGCCATCGAGCGGGCCTGCGACGCCGAAGACTTCCGGCCCCACGTCGGGCCCCTGTGCAACCACTGCCACTTCAAGACCTCCTGCCCCGCCTTCGCCGCGTGACGAGCCCGCAGTGAGCACCGTCGACGAGGTGGTCGACGCCGCCTTCGAACCGCTTCGCGGTCGCCCGGAGATCGACCGCGCCGCTGCGGTCGTCTCCAACCTGGCCGACTACGGGTTCATCTGGGTGCTCCTGGCCGGCCTGAAGGCGCGCCGACGCGGACCCGACCGCCGGCGTGCGATCGTGGCGTTGGCGACGGCCGGGTTCTCCTCGCTTCTCGTCAGCCGGGTGGTCAAGGCGGCGGTCGAGCGGCAGCGGCCCGAGGATCATCTCGACGCCAGCGTGCGTACCCCCTCGAGCAGCAGCTTCCCGAGTGGCCACACGCTCGCCGCCTTCTGCACCGCGTTCGTCCTGGGGGACTCCGAAGCCGGGACTGCCGCCAACGTCGGATTCGCCGCCGCAGTCGCTGCGAGCCGGGTCCACCTGCGGGCCCACCACCCCACCGACGTCATCGGCGGGGCGGTCATCGGCTCGGTGCTGGGCCTGGGGCTGCGCCCAATCGTCGATGTCGTCACGCCCGGCAGCGGGGGGCGGCGTCCCCGGCGGCGCCGCGGCAACCGGGGAATGAGGCCGGCCGAGGTCGTGTTGAAGGGATTATGAAGCCTTTCGCAGTGACCTGGGACTACCGCTGCCCCTTCGCACGCAACGCCCATGAGCATCTCGCCCTGGCCTTGGAAAAGGGCGCCGACTGGGACGTGACCTTCCTGCCCTTCTCATTGAGCCAAGCCCACGTGCCCGAGGGCGGAGCGCCCGTCTGGGACGACCCCGAGAAGGCCGGCGACCTCCTGGCGCTGGCCGCCGGCGTGGTCGTTCGCGATCAGTACCGGGGCCAGTTCCTCGACGCGCACGTCGCACTGTTCTCCGCCCGGCACGATGAGGGCCTCGACCTGCGACTGCCCGAGGTGGTCGCTTCCGTGCTCGAACGCGTCGGCGTGCCCGGCGACAAGGTGCTGGCGGAAGTCGCATCAGGGGAACCGGTGCAGGAGATACGGCGGGCCCACGAGCACGCCGCCGGCCAGCTGGACGTGTTCGGGGTCCCTACGTTCATTGTGGACGACCGCGCCGTCTTCGTACGGCTGATGAGCCGCCCGGCAGGGGACGCCGCCCTGGCCCTGCGGACGATGGAAGGCGTGCTCGACCTCTTCGAGACCATGCCCGACCTCAACGAGTTCAAGTACACCAAGTTGTCGTTCTGATCCTCCGAGGCGAGGTGGGCCGGGCCCGGGTCAGGAGCGGGCGAGCTCGCTGAGCAGCGCCAAGCCGCGGGCGCGCTCTTCGGCGTCTCCGACGATGGCGGCGACGAAGTCCGTCGCACCCGCGTCGGCCAGCTTCGAGATGGACGCGGCAACCGCCCCCTCGTCACCGATGTAGGCGATGTCCGCGGCCGCCTCGGCCCCTTCCTTGTCCAGCATCGCCTTGTAGGAGGGCAGGTTCGGGTAGATGGAGAACACCTCGTTGATCCGCTCCTTCGCCCCGTCGAGGTCGTTGGTGACTGCGATCGGCAGCGACACCACGACCCGCGGTGCCGGACGCCCCGCCGCCTCCGCTGCCGCGGTGATGGTGGGGACAATGTGGCCTCCGATGGTCGCGGTGCCGGTCATCCATGTCACGGTGCCGTCAGCAACCCGCCCTGCCAGCTTCAGCATGGTGCTGGCCAAGGCGGCGACGAGCACCGGAGGCGCCTCGACGTTGGCGATATCGAGGGGGGTGAAGGCGTGGGTGGTCACGCGCTCCCCGTCAGAGTGGACAGCCTCGCCGTGCAGGAGCGGCATGAGCGCCGTCAGGTACTCCCGCATGTAGGCGGCCGGCCGTTCGAAGCTCATGCCCCACATGCTCTCGACCACCACCTGGTGGGAGAGGCCTATGCCGAGCAGGAGCCGGTTGTCCGTCGCCATCTGCACGGTGAGGGCCTGCTGGGCGAGCATCATGGGATGCCGCGGATACACCGGCACCACCCCCGTGCCCAGGCCGATGCCGGGCACCTGGGAGCCGGCCACCGCCAGGAGCGTCAGTGCATCGGGTCCGAAGATCTGGGACGCGAAGGCGTGGTCGAGCCCAGCCTCCCGGTACCGCTCCAACACAGCCACGATGTCGGCCAGTGGCTTGTCGGTCTCGATCATGCTCCCGATGCGCAGCGGCTTGGCCATGTCCCTGGTGCTCCTCGCGTAGTCTGCCGGTTGTGTTCGTTCCACTGTCTAGGCGATTCCCCGAACGGGGGCGAGTGACCTGAGCACGCACCCGATCGGGTTCGTCGGCGCTGGTCAGCTGGCACGAATGGCCGGTGAGGCGGCCAGCGCGCTGGGCCTGTCCATCGCCGTCCTGGCCGAACACCCCGACGATGCCGCCTGCGAGGTGGCGGCCGAAGTGGTCCTCGGATCGCCGTTCGTCGCGGCCGACCTCCGTGCCATCGCGGCCCGTTGCGACGTCTTGACCTTCGATCACGAGCAGGTCGACCTCGGTTTGGTGGCCGAGGTGGCAGCCCACGGTGCGGTCGTCCGGCCCGGCGCGGACACGCTGGAGCTCGCTGTCGACAAGGCCCGCATGCGGACCGTGCTGGACGAGGCAGGGGTGCCCGTTCCGGCCTACCTGGTGGTCGACGACGGGCGGGACGCACTCGAAGCCGTTGCGTCCTTCGCCGCCACGCATGGCTGGCCCGTCATGGTCAAGGCCGCCCGCGGGGGCTATGACGGCAAGGGCGTGTGGCCGGTCGCCGACGGTGCGGAGGCTGCCGAGGTTCTGAGGGGCGCGGCGGGGCAGGTCGTCGTCGAGGAGTTGCTCCCACTCGACGCCGAGCTGGCCGTCATGGTGGCGCGCCGTCCCTCGGGCGCGTCAGCGGCCTGGCCCGCCGTCGAGACCGCCCAGGTGGGCGGGGTCTGCCGGGAGGTGCTCGTGCCGGGACGGCTCGACGCCGATGTGCTGGAGGCGGCATCCGCCCTCGGCCAAAAGGTGGCCGAGATCGCCGGCGGCGTCGGCGTCATGGCTGTCGAGCTCTTCTGGTCCGGCGGCCGGCTACTGGTCAACGAGGTGGCCACGCGTCCCCACAACTCGGGCCACTGGACCATGGAGGGCGCAGTGACATCGCAGTTCGAGAACCACGTGCGAGCCGTGCTGGACCTGCCACTCGGGTCCGCCGCGGCCCAGCACCCCCATGTGGCCAGCGTCAACGTCTTCGGCGGTCCGGACGGCGAGGATCCGGCCCAGCTGCTCCCCCGCGGCCTGGCGGTCGAGGGTGCGCACGTGCACCTCTATGGCAAGAGCGCCCGGCCGGGACGCAAACTGGGGCACGTGACGGTGTGCGGGGACGAAGCGGAGGTGGTGCGGGCGCGGGCGTGGTCGTCCGCCATTGCCCTCGGGACGCCGGTGCCGGAGGGCATCGACCTGTCGGGGGGTGCTCCCGTGACCGGTTCGACACAGCTGGTCGCCGTTGTCATGGGGAGCTCGTCCGACCTGCCCGTCATGCAGGGAGCGGTCGACGTGCTGGAGGAGTTCGGCGTGGACCACGAGGTACGCGTGGTCTCCGCCCACCGCACGCCGCGCGACATGCTGGCCTTCGGGCAGGAGGCCGCCGGCCGGGGGCTCAAGGTGCTGATCGCCGGGGCCGGAGGGGCGGCCCACCTGCCCGGCATGCTGGCCTCGGTCACGACCCTCCCGGTCATCGGCGTCCCGGTGGCGCTCTCCCAGCTCGATGGCCTCGACAGCCTGCTCTCCATCGTCCAGATGCCCAAAGGCGTCCCCGTCGCCACCATGGCGGTCAACGGCGCCCGCAACGCCGGTCTCCTGGCGGTGCGCATCCTGGCCCAGTCCGACCCCGACCTCACCGCCGGCATGGAGGCGTTTCAGGAGCAGCTCGCTTCCGATGCTCGCCTCCAGGACGCGGACGTCTCCCGGGGGGCGGCGTCGGAAGGTGCGAGGCGCAATGGCTGAGCCGAACCTGGCCCAGCGCCTCGGCTACGGCGCGCAGGACAAGCTCGTGATCATCAACGCCGACGATCTCGGCTCCTGCCACTCGGCCAACGTCGGGGTCTTCGAGTGCCTGGCCACGGGAACGGTCACCAGTGCCACGCTGATGGTGCCCTGCCCGTGGGCTCGGGAGGCGAGCAGCCGCTACCGGGGCCAGGACATCGGGGTCCACCTCACCCTCAACGCCGAGTACGAGCTCTACCGGTGGGGCCCCATCACCTACGCGCCGTCGCTCCTGGGTGGGGACGGCGGGTTCCCCCGCACGGTCCAGGATGTCTGGGATCACGCCGACCTCGACGAGGTCCGCCGCGAATGCCGGGCCCAGATCGAGCGGGCCATTTTATGGGGCTTCGACGTCAGCCATCTCGATGCGCACATGGCGACACTGCAGCTCAGGCCCGAATTCTTCGATGTGTACCTGGAGCTGGCGCTGGAGTTCCGGTTACCCCTGCGGATGGTCAGCTCCGCCACGGAACGCTACGTGGGCTTCCCGGCCCGAGCCGTGGCCGCCGCGGAAGGCGCCGTGTTCACGGACCATTTCCGCCTGGTGCCCGGCGTTGGATCCCGCGAGATCTTCGAGCGGGATCTCGCCACGCTGCGTCCGGGGGTGACCGAGCTGCACCTCCACCCGGCGGTGGACAGCGCCGAGCTGCGCTCGTTGGCGACCGACGACTGGGCCGCCCGGGTCGACGACTACCACATCATTTGCGCGGAGGACTGGGTGCGCCGTTCGCTCGACGAGGCGGGAGCGACCCTTATCGGGTACCGGCCGCTACGCGATCTGGCCAGGTCCGGAGGCTGAGTCCGGCCCGGTGACCGCCTCGACCACGACGACGATCAGGGGCGTCTCGATCCTCTCGAGGCAGCGCAAGGGCAAGGGCAAGGCCGACGTCTTCGACATCGCCCTCTCCTCGAAAGGGATCGTCATTCAGCGCCCCGGTCGGAACGACCAGCACATGACCTGGGAGCGGGTCTCGCAATGGGAGATCGAGGAGAGGCCGGGCTGCGTCGTCTTGACCCTGCGAGGTGGAGGCTCGGTGACCCCTCTGATGGTGAAGGGATGGACCCCCGAAGACCTCGAGACCGTCATGCGCGAGGCGGCGGCGGCGAGCACCTCTGGTCGCGCCGTCGCCTCACCAGCGGTTGCCGACGACACCGCCCCGGGTTCCGAACGGGTAGAGGACAAGGCGCCGGCCACCTCCCATGTCCAGCCCCGTGTCGCTCGCCGTCTGGCCGCCCGCCGCCCGCCGCGCCGGGCCTGGAAGGTGCTCGTGACCATCGTGCTGCTGGGCGCCCTGGCCACGGCTGTCACCGTCGTGCTGCTGCAGAGCGCAGGCGTGATCAGCTGGAGCTTTCTCGGCCCCGTCGCCTGATCATCTCACCTCCGCAAAGAGATCGTCCTCCGTCACGTCGGTCGGGCCCACGCGGCTTTGCGCCAGGCGGAACTCGTCGACGGGGTGGATGTCACGCATCACCTCGGGCGGCAGGCCGAACCAGAAGCGCGAGGTCGGATCGACCTGCGTGGCGTGCGCTTTGAGGGCCTCACCGCGTACATGGGCGAATCCCGTGACGTCGATGGTCGTGGTGAACGGCTCTGTCCGGGTCATGCGGGTCAGCCACTTGTCGTCGAAGGGCGACTCGAGACCCAACTCCTCGAACTTCTCGTGGATCTGGCGAAACCGTTCACCCGACCACACCGAGTAGTAGAGCTTGGCCGGGGTGAACGGAGGTCCGGCATCAGGGAAGCAGTCCGGATCACCGGCGGAGTCGAAGGCCAGGACGGAGATCTCGTGCACTCGCAGGTGGTCCGGATGCGGATACTCGCTCTGGTCGTCGCCGTAGGTGATCACGACCTGGGGCCGTTCGCGGCGGATGACAGCCACGAGACGCTCCACCGCCTCGTCGAGCGGGGCCTGGGCGAAGGCGTCGGGGCGGGCGTTGGCCTCCGTGTCGGGCATCCCCGAGTCCCTGTAGCCGAGCAGCACCGTGTCGTCGTAGCCGATGATCTCGGTGGAGGCCTTGAGCTCGGCCATCCGGATCCGGCCGATGTCCGCCCGCACCTCCGGGGTGTCCATGGCCGGGTTGAGGATGTCGCCCTCCTCCCCCCCGGTGCAGCACACCAGCACCGTCCGCACCCCCTCGGCGTGGTAGCGGGCCACCGTGGGTGCACCCTTGGAGGCCTCGTCGTCGGGGTGCGCGTGGACGCTGAGCAGGCAGAGGGGATCGGGCACAGATCGACACTAGCGGCGTGCCTGGCCAGGGCAGCCCGGTGCCCCACCCTCCCCCACTTGGCCTTATGCTCGTAGGTCATGGCAGGCACGTTCAGTCGGATACGCGACATCTTCCGGTCCAAGGCCAACAAGGCCCTGGACAAGATGGAGGACCCGCGCGACACGCTTGACCTCTCCTACGAGAAGCAGCTCGAACAGCTCCAGAAGGTGCGCCGGGGCGTGGCGGACGTCGCAACGGCCCGCAAGCGGATTGAGCTGCAGGCCCAGGGATTGCAGAAACAGGCCGACAAGCTGCAGGGCCAGGCCAAGGCGGCGCTGGCGCAGGGGAACGAGGACCTCGCCCGCGAGGCGCTGTCGCGGCGCGCCGCACTCGGCGAGCAGCTGGCCGAGCTCAAGACGCAGCACGACCAGATCAGCGAGCAGGAGCAGAAGCTCGTCCAGACGTCGCAGGAGCTTCAGATACGCGTCGAGCGCTTCCGCACCCAGAAGGAGACGATGAAGGCCTCCTACACCGCGGCCGAAGCCCAGACCAAGGTCGGCGAGGCGGTCTCTGGCATCTCTGACTCGACGCGCAGCGCGGGCGCAACCATGCAGCGGGCCCAGGACAAGATCGCCGGCATGCAGGCGCGGGCAGGCGCCATCGACGAGCTGTTGGCGTCGGGTGCGCTCGACGACCTGTCCCACCCGGTCGACGACATTCAAAAGGAGCTCGACAAAGTGTCGTCCACGTCGCAGGTGGACAACGAGCTGGCGGCGTTGAAGGCCGAGTTGGGCGCCGGCGGTGGTGCCGACGCGACGGCTGCACTGCCGTCGGCCGACGGGGCCCCAGGAGGCGAAGGAGCCTGATGGCAATTTCACGCAACATCCCGGCCGACAGGGGCCTGACCTACCGCATGCTCTTGACGGGCTTGCTGTTCGTCATTCTCTACGCCGTGTTTATCGGCGTGCTCTTCGCACTGCTCCACAGCCTGGTGCTGATCCTGATCATCGCCGTCGGGGTCCTGTTCGCCCAGTACTGGTTCAGCGCCAAGATCGCCATGTACGCCATGCACGCCAAGGAGGTCACGCCGGAGCAGGCGCCCGAGCTCCATGGCGTGGTGGATCGGTTGTGCGCGCTGGCGGACATGCCCAAGCCCAAGGTGGCCATCGCTCAGACCGACATCCCCAACGCCTTTGCCACGGGGCGGAGCCCCAAGGCGGCGGTGGTCTGCGTCACGTCCGGATTGCTGCGGCGCCTCGACGAGCCCGAGGTGGAGGCGGTGCTCTCGCACGAGATCTCCCACGTGGCCCACCGCGACGTCGCCGTCATGACCATCGCCAGCGGGCTCGGCATGATCGCCGGCCTGCTGACCCGCGTCATGTTCTACTCGGAGATCTTCGGCGGCGGCCGGGGCGGCGGCAACAACCAGCAGAGCCAGGCGGCGCTCATTGAGATGCTCGTGTTGTTGGTGTCGGTCGTCGTCTACTTCGTGAGCTTCATGCTCACCATGGCGCTGTCGCGCTACCGCGAGTTGGCCGCCGACCGTTCGGGCGCGCTGCTGATCGGCCGGCCGTCGTTGCTCGCCTCCGCGCTGGTCAAGATCACCGGAGAGATGGGGCGCATCCCGACCAACGACCTGCGATCCGCCGAGCCGTTCAATGCCTTCTTCTTCGCCCCGGCCGTGGCCAACGGAGCCGCTCAGGGCCAGGGCGGGGGCTCCAGCTTCGGCAATCTCTTCCGGACGCACCCGACGCTCGAGAAGCGTCTGGCCCAGCTGGACTCGCTGGAGCGTCAGCTCGGCCAGACCGGCCCGACCGCCGGCTGATCGGCCGAGCCCACAGGTGGGTCTCTTCGACACCATCCTCGGCCGCAGCAAGCCGGTCCGGGCCAATCTGGATGCCCTGTTCGCACTTCCGACGGCCGCGCTGACACTGCAGAGCGCCGGCGGGCTGGTGAGCTCGGGGCACGCCGGGGTGTGCTGGAAGCCGCCGCCGGGCAAGGCGGCGGCCGACGCCCAGAAGGAGATCGCCGAGCTGGTGGGCGACGACGCCTTCCACGACGCGCTGGACAAGTTCGACTACGGCTGGCTCCTGCTGGACGACAGCGATATCGAGGAGCTGGTGACCAAGATCCACATGGCCAACTCCACGCTGCAGGACAACGGTTGGGGCCCCCAGCTGCTGTGCTCGGCATTCGGCTTCGTCCCCGGACCGGATGCGCCGGGTGACGCCCGGGCCTTCCGGCTCGTCTACCTCTTCAAGCGGGGCACCTTCTACCCGTTCGCTCCCGTCGACGCGGGGAAAGAGCGACGGGACACCGAACTCGAGCTGCGCATACGGACCATGGTGGGAGCGGACCTGCCGGTGGAACCCGACCTCTCCCGCTGGTTCCCCCTGTGGGACATGCCGGTCGCCTGACGAATTGTCACCTGGAGTTCGCGGACGTGCTCGGGGCTGGTGGTCGGACGGGCAGACTGCAGCATGGGGAAGCTCCAAGATCCGAGGAGGCGTACTGACGTGGTAGAGACCGGTGAGCGGATGATCGCGCTAGAGGGTGCGGTGAACTTTCGCGATCTCGGCGGCTACGAGGCCCGAGACGGCAGCCAGACCCGTTGGCGCACGCTCTTCCGCGCCGATGGCCTGGGCGAGCTGACCGGGACCGACCTCTCGGTGCTGCGCGGGTTCGGCATCCGGACGGTGATCGACCTGCGCTCGGGATCCGAGCTGGAGCGTGGCCGGTTCGACGTGGAGGCCCACCCCGTCGCCTTCCATCACTTCCCCTTCATTGAGGAGCTCCCCGACGCACAGGACTTCGACCGCCGGCCCGGCCTCCTCGGTTCGCAGTACCAGGAGATCGTGCAGCGATGCCGGAGGGCAGATCCTCGCCGCCTTGGAGGTCCTCGCCTCTCCCGACGCCCTACCCGCCGTGTTCCACTGCACGGCCGGCAAGGACCGCACCGGGGTCCTCTCCGCCATCGTCCTCTCGCTGCTCGGGGTCGACGAACCGACCGTGGTGGCCGACTACGCGCTGAGCGGCGCAGCCATGCTGCGGCTGCGGGCCAAGCTCATTGAGAAGTACCCCGAGGGCCGGGAGACCCTCGAGAACATCGATGAGGTCTTCTCGGCCGACCCGGCGCAGATGGAGCAACTTCTCGACCACGTCCAGGAGCAGTACGGGTCGGTCGGCGCCTACGTCGAGGGCCTGGGGGCCTCGGCCGATCTCGTCGAGCGCCTGCGCAGGGCCCTGCTGGAGCCGGTGGGTTAGGCCCCGCCGCCGGCGTCGTCGTCCCGGATGTCCGGGCGCAACCGGTCGACGACACCGGCCAGCGCCAGGTCGAGGAGCGTGAGGCCGCCCGAGTCGTGCGTCGTGAGGGCGAGGCGCACGGTGTTCCATCGGATGTCGATGTCGGGGTGATGGTTCGCCGCCTCGGCGGCGGCAGCGACGACATTCACGAACGCAAGGGCGCCAGCGAAGTCGTGCAGCTTGACCGTCGTCACCAGGACGTCGCCCTCGCGGGTCCATCGCAGCTGCTGCTCCTCGAGCTGGGCGTCGACGTCGGCTGCGCTGAGCAGCGGCTCCCTCACGGACGAGTCATCTCCTCCGGGCGCACCGCGGCATCGAACTCCTCCCCCGTCAGCAGCCCGAGCTCGAGCGCCGCCTCCCGCAGCGTCTTGCGCTCCTTGTGCGCCTTCTTGGCCACCTTCGCCGCGTTGTCGTAGCCGATGATCGGATTCAGGGCTGTCACCAACATCAGCGAGTTCCGGAGGTGCTGGTCGATCTGCTCGTAGTCGGGCTGCAGCCCCTCGATGCAGAACTCGCGAAATCCCCGGCAGGCGTCGGCCATCAGCGTGATCGACTGCAGCACGTTGTAGGCGATGACCGGCTTGCACACGTTGAGCTCGAGGTTGCCCCGGCTGCCGGCGGTCGCCACCGCCATATCGTTCCCGATCACCTGAATGCCGACCATGATCATCGCCTCGCTCTGCGTCGGATTGACCTTGCCCGGCATGATGGACGAGCCAGGCTCGTTCTCGGGCAGCGCCAGCTCGCCGAGCCCGCTGCGCGGGCCCGAGCCAAGCCAGCGGATGTCGTCGGCGATCTTCATGAGCGAGACGGCCAGGGTGCGGAGCGCACCATGGGTGAAGACGAGCGCGTCGTGCGCGGCCAACGCGGCGAACTTGTTGGGCGCGGTGACGAACGGCAGTCCGGTGGCATCGGCGATCACGCCGGCCACCCTCTCGCCGAACTCGGGATGTGTGTTCAGCCCGGTGCCGACGGCAGTACCCCCGGCGGCCAGCTCGTAGAGGCCCGGGAGCGTCTGCTCAATTCGCTCGATGTCGGCGGTGAGCTGAGCCACGTAACCGGAGAACTCCTGCCCGAGGGTGAGCGGCACGGCATCCATGAGGTGGGTCCGCCCGATTTTGGTGATGTCCGCGAATTCCACCGCCCGCGCCTGCAACGCATCGCGCAGCGCGGCCACCGAGCGGAGCAGGCGGAACACGATCTCCTCGGCCGCCGCGATGTGCATGGCGGTGGGGAACGTGTCGTTCGACGACTGCGACATGTTGACGTGGTCGTTGGGGTGGATGGGCTTCTTGGAACCCATGACCCCGCCGCTCAGCTCGATGGCCCGGTTGGAGATGACCTCGTTGGCGTTCATGTTGGTCTGGGTGCCGCTCCCGGTCTGCCAGATGCGCAGCGGGAACTGGTCGTCGAGAGAGCCCTTGGCCACTTCACCCGCCGCCTGCTCAATGAGCCCGGCCAGCGTCTCGTCCAGCTTGCCGAGGTCACGGTTGACCGCGGCCGACGCGGCCTTCAGTATCCCGAAAGCCCTGATGAGCGGCTTGGGCATCGTCTCGATCCCGATGTCGAAGTGATGCAGCGACCGCTGCGTCTGGGCACCCCAGTAGCGGTCGGCAGGGACATCGATCTCCCCCATGCTGTCGCTTTCAATCCGAGTGTTCGTCACAACCGCCAGCTTAGGACGGGTGCCGCAGGCCGACCTCGAGCGGCACGGTGGCCCGCTCGACGCAGCGTTCCCGACGTCCGGTCGTCCTGGCGTCGGCCGGGCCGCCGGCCCAGGGACCGGTCAGCGAGGGGGCTCGGCGTTGAGGGGCCGGAGGCGTCGCTCCGTACCGGCCCGGCCGTCGAGCAGCCGGATGGCGGCCTCCCGGGTCGGCACGCCCAGCTTGCGCAGAATGGACGACACGTGGCTGCGCACCGTGGTCGGCGAGACGAACAGGCGCTCGGAGATCTCCGCCGTGCCGGCTCCCTTGCGCATGAGCTCCAGCACGTCCCACTCACGCCCGGTGAGCCGGGCCGCCTGGCCGTCGGGCACGGCGACCCTCCGGTGCTCGCGATCACGGAATTCGTCGACCAGGCGGGCGACGAGGGTGCCGGGAAGCGTGGCCTCGCCGGCCAGCACGCGCTGCAGCTCGCCGCCGATGGTGGCCTCGTCCAACCCCTTGAGCAGATACCCCGACGCGCCGGCCCGCAGCGCGTCGAAGAGGTCCTCGTCCTGGCGCGAGACGGTGAGCATGACCACCGAGGTGTCCGGGAGAGCCCCGGTGATCTGGGTGGCGGCGGAGATGCCGTTGCCGGGCATGTTGATGTCGAGCAGGCAGACATCGGGACGCTCGCGCTTGGCCCCCTCGACAGCGGACGCTGCATCGGCCGCCTCGACACAGACGTGGAAGTCACCGGTCCGCTCGAGGGCGTCGCGCACCAGGGCACGGGTCCGTGCGTGGTCATCGGCCAGCAGGACAGTGACGGGCGAGTTCATCGGAAGGCCACCGCCACCCGCGTTCCCTGTTCGGGTACGGAGTCGACGCTCAGCACGGCACCCACCCTGGCCGCCCTCTCCTGCATGCTCAGAAGCCCGAACCCGCCCGCCGCGGGTTGCCGGTCCGGGTCGAATCCGCAGCCGTCGTCCTCAATGACGAGCCGGAGCTTCCCGCTCCGCTCGAGGCTGACGCGCACGTGCTCCGAGGCGCCGTGATTGGCCGCGTTGGTGATGGCCTCCCTGACGATGCGGAGCAGGTTCTCGGTGACCTCGCCGGGCACGTGGATGTCGTCGGCCAACTGGAGGTCCCACGCCACACCGAGGCGGGATCCAAGGTCCTCCACCGTCTGCGAAATGGCGTCGTCGAGTGACTGCGGCTCTCTGACCGAGAGGACCGTGATGGCCCGGCGGGCTTCGTCCAGGGCCCGGTCGGCGGCACCCGCCAGGTCGCGGGCTTCGCGGGATGTCGCCGCGCCTGCAAGGGCGCCACGGGTCTTGCTGGCGATGAAGGCCAGCTCGTGCGCCAGTCCGTCGTGCAGCTCGCGGGCGATACGGCGACGTTCCTCCGTCTTCGCCTGTTCCTTCAACTTGCGGTGTGCGGCCCAGTTGGAGAGGGCGAGTTCGAGGAAATGACCCAAAGCGACGCACCGCTCCACGCACTCGTCCGGAATGGCGGCACCCCGGCTGGCGATCGTGAGCACCCCGTGCAGTTCCCCGTCGGGGCAGACCGGGACCCAGGCGCCGTGCGTGACGCCCGACGCCTCGAGCAGCGCCCGCACCGTGGGCCCGACGCCGTCGCTGTCGCTGTCGAGTTGGGCCGCGACGGGCTGGAGCGACTCCACCGCCTGCTGAAGGACGGGGTGCTCGTGCAACGCGAAGCTCTCCTCGACGATGGCTCCGAGCCGGTCGAACTGGGCGTCGATGACCACCATGTCGTCCTCGATCCGCAGGTACGACGCGCTCAGGATCTCCGACCCGGGAGGTGACGCGATGCCCAGGGCGAGCTGCGCGCCGAGCGCCGTGATCTGCGGCGGCTCCGACAGACTGGACGAGCTGGCGTGCTGCGGCGTTGAGGGCCTCCTCGTGCCGGAGCATCCGTTCGGTGCGCGCTCTCGACTCTTCGAGGCGGCCGCGTATGACATGAATGGCGACCGACAACATGGCGGCGATGGCCGCAGTGAGGAACAGCCGGCGCAGCGTCATGGCCCCGAGTTCCGGCGTGGAGGCGAGCGTCACGGCCAAGATGGCGGCCAGCATGAAGACGACGCTGACCACCGACTCCCACCGCTTGCCGTAGAGGGCGACACCCACGACCGGCATGAACAACAGGAGTCCGGTTCCGCTGCCCATGCCGCCCGACGCCAGCATGAGGAGCGACACCGACGACATGTAGAGGGCCGTCCCGACGACGAAGGTCCGCGGCGGCATGCCGCGGCGGACGACGATGAGCGCCAGGATCACAATCAGCAACGAGCTGCTGGCGACATAGAGACCGGTGTGGGCTGAGCCGGGTGGCCAGGCTGCGCTCAGTTGCCCCACCACGGCGACGACCGCGAAGGGGAGGTAGCTGGCAAGACGCTCATGCAGGTCGGGATGGGGCATTTCTCACGGTATCGGCGTAACTCCGCCCCGGGCTGAGCGCCTTTTCGCCGTGCACACGTTGCACTGAGCCTCGGGCGCGCCAGCGGCGTGGCGGCTCCGCGCGGGACCTCTGGCGGACCGTCCGGTGGCGGACCGTACTCCGCGTCCAAATGGCTCATCGTTCCTCAAGACGCCCCGGGGCCCCACCGACCTCCGAATGGATCACGAATACGGACCCGTCGTCGAGGCGGAGAGAGAGGACGGAATAGTGCGGGGCATGAGAGGAAAGATAGGCAGCTGGTCGGCCCGGATGAAGATCGTGTCTGCCGTGTGCGGCTGCCTGCTGGTGGGCGCCAGCGCCTATGCCGCCACCAACTGGGTCGTGGGACTGAACGCCGGCTCCTCCGGAGAGGGGCAGTCCGCCACCATCGCCAATCTGAGCATCACAGCGGTGGCCTCGCCCGCCCCGGGCAACGTGCTGTTCCCGGGCGGGACGGGCGACGTCGTGGTGACCATCGCCAACACGAACCCGTATCCGGTGACCATCACGGCGGTGAACCTCCCGACCAGTACCACGCAGGCCGGCGGTTTCACGACGAGCGCTCTGAGCACGGCCCAGACCGGTTGCAGCACCAGCACGAGCGGCGTCACTTGGAACTTCGCCACGACGACTAGCGGGAGTTCCCACACTCTGCCGGGCGGCGGAGTCACGGTGGGCGCGAGCGGCTCGGCAAACAACCCGCTAGTGGTCACGCTGACCAATGACGCCCTCATGTCGTCGACCTCGCCGGCGGCGTGCGCCAACACCTACTTCTCCATGCCCGCCTTGACCGGCGTGACGGCGACCGGTGGCGCAGCAACCTCGACGACGAGCCCGGCAACCAGCGGCTGGACCAGCTAGTCCCTGTTGCGCTGCCGAGGACCCAACGACAGCGGCGAGGAGAGCCCGTGCATGCGGCGCGGCGCTCTTCTCGCCGCTGTCGGAGTTCTCGCCGCCCTGGGGCTCTTCGTCTCATCGGGGACGGCATGGGCGACGGCCAACTGGACGATCGGGTTGAAGAGTGGGGGATCGGGGGAAGCCCACGCACAGGCCCTGCCGGTAGCCCCGACAGCCACATCCGCCTGTGCCGCCCCGACGAGTGGCAAAAAGGTCACCGTGTCCTGGACCGCCATCACCCACGCAACCGGCTACGCGATCTACCAATCCAGCACGACGGCGACCGGGACCTACACGCTCCAGGCGACCGTGACCACCACGACATGGACCACCGCCGCGCTCGGCGACAGGCAGCTATTGGTACGAGGTGGTGGCCAACATCGGCACCAACTGGGCCAGCGCCAAGTCGGCGGCGACCGTGCAGCGAACCATCAGCAGCTCGGCCTGCTCGTAGACCACTAGCCGGGTGGGTGGTCGTCCGGGCAGGCCCCGGGTGGATCGTTGAAGTCCGGGTCCGTCGTCCAGGAGCCTTGTGACCAGTTGGTCGCTGCGGGGGCGAGCCGGAAGACGGCGGTCATGTCCGCCAGCAGGGCGTCGGCATACCGGGCGCTGCCTTCCGGACAGAGATGGACGTTGTCGAGCTTGCGTACCCGTATCCACTGGATGCTCGGAGCGTGCGGGTCACCTTCGGGAGGGAACCAGGCTGAGTACTTTCCGTGCAACATGATGGAATCGGCCAGCGGGAAGTACATGACCCGGCCCGGGAACTCCGAGGTCATCTTCTGGGCGATGTCATTCCACGCAACGACGCCGGCATGGCGTTCCTTGTTGTAGCTCGCCGTGTCGGCCGGGTTGTCGGCGGCGAGGTCGCCCGATTGGGGGAACTGGGTGAAGACGACGCCCTCGACGCCGTTGCCCGGCGTCAGCATGGTGGACACGGCCCGGCGGAGCAGGCTCGTGTACTGCACCGGCTGGTGGAGCGCGTTGGGTGTCGTCGGCCCGTACTGGTCCCAGCTCCAGGAGGCGACGATGAGCTGCGCCCCGGTCTGGCGGATGAGGTCGGGGATGGAGTTCGGCCAGTCGGTCGCCGTCGTGAGGCCGAACCCGTCGATGGTCCTGGTGGCGACGGTGGCCTCGCCGGTGGCCTGGAGCGCGGCGGTGATGCCGTAGGAGGCGTCGTGCATGACCGAGTCACCGATGATCATCACGCGCAGGGGGTCGGCGGCGGAGGGCGTGGTGGTCAGCCGGATCGGCTGCTGACCCGGGTACCCGCCCGCGCCCGGCACGCCCTGCGCCGAGCCGGTCGGGGCGAGGTGCGTCGTCCCGACGACGGTGGAGGGATCGGCGACGGCGGGGAAGGTGGCGACGATGATCACCGCTGCCGTGACGACGCCCGCCACCGGCGCCCACAGGCGCATGCCGCCACGCAGGTTCGCCAGCCGGATCGGCCGCTCGACCAGGTAGTAGCTCGCCGTCGACACGGCCAGTGTCACGACGATCCGGAGGAAGTTCAGTGGCCAGGTCGACAGGCCCGTCCGGGCGCCGTTCAGATAGACGATCACCGGCCAGTGCCACAGATAGATCCCATAGGAGATGGTACCGACGAAGTGCAGCGGCCTCCAGGCCAGGCCGCGTGCGAACAACCCGGGCTCAGTGAGGCGGGCGTCCGCCACGACCAGCGCGGCGAGGGCGGCGCAGAGGAGGAACCCGCCTTCGAACATGAAGTTGGTCGGCAGGCCGCCCGGCGTGCCCGCGCGCACCCAGAACACTCCGAGGACGACGGCGGCCGCGGGGCCGACCCAATGGAGGGTCCGACGAGCCGGCGCGTCCGGTTGGCGTCGCGCTGCCGCCAGGAAGGCGACGGTCGCACCGGCCATGAGGTCGAACAGGCGCGTGTCGGTCCCGTAATAGACGCGCGAGGGATCCACCCCGGGATGGAACAGCGCCGCCATCAGCAACGAGGAGCTCACTCCGAGAACGACGCTCACCGTCACGCCGACTCCTCGCCAGCCGCGCCGCCCGTACTTGAGCACCACCAGGAGCACCAGCGGCCAGACGAGGTAGAACTGCTCCTCGATCGCCAGCGACCACGTGTGCTGGAGCGGCGAGGGCGTGGAGAACTGGGCGAAGTAGGACTGGTGGGCGAAAATGAGGTGCCAGTTGTTCACGTAGAGCAGGGTGGCGATGGCGTCGCCCCGAAGGCCCGAGAGGTCGATGAGGCCGTTGGCGCCAGGGCCGCCCCAGACTGCATTGCAGATGAGGTACAGCGCGAGCGCCACCACGACGAGGAACAGCGCCGGCAGCAGGCGCCGGGCCCGGCGCCCCCAGAAGGCGACCAGGTTGATCCGGCCGGTGCCCACCCACTCCTCCAGCAAGAGGGTGGTGATGAGGAAGCCCGATAGGACGAAGAACAGGTCGACCCCGAGGTAGCCGCCCTTGGCCCACCCGATCTGGAGGTGGTACGCCACCACGCCGATGACCGCCAAGCCACGCAGGCCGTTGAGGGCGGGGAGATGGCGGCCGGTGACTGCCATGGTGGCCGACGCTGCGTCTGCCCGCTCGTGGACCAGCGTCGTGTCCGTCACACGCGCTCCAGGCGGCAGGCGGCGTGGCTCCCGGCAACGGGCCGGAGCAGCAGGTCGGCGGTGCCGACCAGGGAGTCCGGCAGTTCGTCGCCGGCCGAGAGGTCGAGGGCGACCAGCGGGCTCTGCTCCGCTGGCGGCCTGGCTCGGTTGGCCGCCGCCTGCACCGGGAAGTGCGGACCTCCGTGGACCGCCTCAGCCGAGAGCCACAGAGCCCGGCAGAGGGAGATCGCCTCCGCCAGCGGCTCGGGGAACGGTGGAGCGAAGCACAGGACGCTCCGGCCCCCGCAGACGAGGTCGAGGCAGGTGATGTCACGGGCGAGCATGGCCGGGTGACGTTCCTGCCGGCCCAACTCGACCCGGGCGCCCAGCAACACCCGTGGGACCACCGGAGCAAGCCCGGCGGCCAGGACAATCGGGTCACCCGCGGCACCCGCGCGGAGGAACACGGCAGCCGCACCTTCTGCGCCGGCCCGGATCGCCTCCACCCGCAGCCCGGCTGTATCGTGAGCCCGGAGGAACCGTCCTTCCACGGCGAGGCAGGTTAGGGCGCCTCGGGGTCACCGACGGCGTCGGGCGTTCACACCCGTTCCCACCATCCTCCGGCGTCGCGGGCCAGACCGGCCTGGGCCAGGCGCTCCAGGCTGCCGCACAACTCGGCCAGGTCGAGCCCGATCACCCGGACCAGCTCGTCCAGGGGAGAAGGGTCGGCGGTCAGGGCGTCGTAGACCAGGCGGTCGGCGTCCTCTGCCGGCCCTGGCGAAGGCGGCCGGCGGCCGGCGGCCTTCTGTGGGATGGCCGCGGACGCGCCGGTCAGCGCGAGGGCGACGAGGATGTCGCCGGCAGAGCACACCGGGAACGCGCCGTCGGCAAGGAGCGCGTTGGTGCCCTCGGACGTGGCGCTGCGGATGGAGCCCGGCACGGCTCCGACCGGAATGCCCCGGTCGATCGCCGCGTCGACCGTGTGCCGCGAGCCTCCATGGTGGCGGCTCTCGACGACGATCACGACGTCGCTCAACGCGGCCAGGAGGCGGTTGCGGACCGGGAAGCGCCACTTCTCGGTCGGCACCCCGGCCGGGGACTCGGACACGATGACGCCCGACGACGCCACCCGCTCCCACAGCCGCTCGTGCCGCCGCGGATAAGGGTGGTCGAGGCCGCCGGCAACGACGCCGATAGGTGGCGCGCCTGCGCCACAGGCGCCCTCGTGCGCAGCCCCGTCGATGCCCAGCGCCAGACCCGACACCACGCTGATCCCCGCGGCGGCAAGGTCGGCCCCGAACTGCGCGGCCACGCCGATCCCGTAGCGGGTGGGTGCGCGCGTCCCGACGAGCGCCACGCGTCGGGGCGTCGCCGAGCACCGCGGGGTCCCCGAGACAGAACAGGAGCGCGGGAGCCTGCGGGTCGTCGGCCAACCGCTCCGGGTACGACGGCTGCCCGGCGAGGAGCACCTGTATGCCGAGTGAGGTATGCCGTTGCCAGGCGCGGGCGACGTCGCTCTCGGACGCTCTGCCGCCGCGATTCGCCCGCTCCCAAGCATTGGCCGGCGGTTCCTCCGCCAGCAGCGCGCGCAGGCGGGCGGGTCCCATCGACGGCATGGACGCCAGCGCCACGGCGTACGCCTCCGCAGGGAGGTCCGACGCATCTCCGGTGTTCACCCGACCACCACGGCCCGCCCGGCCCGCAGCGAGAGGGCTTCGGAGGTGTGCGCGAAGGACACGACGTCGGCGCCGGCGAGTGCGGCCACAGTGCGGGCGACGCGCGTGACCTTGTGCAGTCCGCGGGCGCTCAAGCCGCCGCGCGCGCAGCTTCGACGCGAGAAGTGAGGTCGCGTCCGGGGCCAGCTCGAGCTCGCCGACGCGTTCGAGCTCCGCGGCACGAACGCCGGCCACACGCCTGGCCACGCTGGCAGAGGGCTCCCCCGGCGTTCCCGCGAGGAGCTCGTCGGGGTCCGGGCGACTGAGCGGCACGACCAGATCGAAGCGGTCGAGCAGCGGGGCCGAGATGCGACGCCGGTACCGGGCGCGGGCGACGGCGCTGCAGGTGCAGGCACCCTCGTAGACGCCCTCCCCGCACGGGCAGGGGTTCATGGCGGCAACCAGGAGGAACGAAGCGGGGAAGGTCACGGTGCCGCCGGCACGGCTCACCCGGATGACCCCCTCCTCGAGCGGCTGGCGCAGTGCCTCCAATGCGGCCACGGGGAACTCACCGAGTTCGTCGAGGAACAGGATCGCCGTTGGTGGCCATGCTGACCTCACCGGGCCGGAGCGACCAACTGCCTCCACCGACGAGGGAGACGATGGAGGCCTGGTGGTGCGGGGCGCGGAACGGTGGCCGCTCCAGCAGCACGCCATCGGGCAGGGCGCAGCCGGCCGACGAGTGGATACGGGTCACCGTGAGGGCCTCGGCCGCCGTGAGAGGCGGGAGGAGCCCGGCCAGGCGCTCGGCCAGCATCGTCTTGCCCGACCCGGGCGGTCCGATCATGAGGAGGTGGTGACGACCCGCCGCGGCGACCTCGATGGCCCGCCGGCCGAGGGCCTGGCCCCGCACGTCGGAGAGGTCGGGTGGGTCGGGGGCGCTGTTGTCTCCGGTCGGTGGCGGGGTGCTGGGCCAGCGGGCCTCGCCGCGAAGCACGCGCACCAGATCGGCCAGCGTGGCCGCGCCGTGGGAGTCCTCACCGCGCACCAGTGCCGCCTCCCGCACGTCGCACAGCGGCACGATGAGGCCAAGCGGTTCGGCAGTGGCGTCGGCCAGGGCGATCATGCCCGGGACGTGGCGGAGCGAGCCGTTCAGCCCGAGCTCGCCGCAGAAGGCGAAGCCTTCGGTGCAAGCCGGGCTCAGCTCACCGGCGGCGACGAGGAGGCCGATGGCGATCGGGAGATCGAGGCCCGCGCCGCCCTTGCGCACGCCAGACGGCGCGAGGTTCACCGTCACCCGGCGCAAGGGCCAGGCCAGGCCGCTGGACAGCACGGCCGCGCGCACCCGGTCGCGCGCCTCGCGCACCGCGGCGTCTGGAAGTCCCACGACGGTGAAGCCGGGCAGTCCGTTGGAGACGTGGACCTCGACCGACACTGGGCGTCCGACGGCGCCGCTCAGCGTGGCGGAGGCGACCGAGGCGAGCACGCAGATGAACGGTCCTATCGGTTGGGTCCCCGATACCTGACATGTTTCCGAGATGGAAGGACTGATACGAGAGTGTCTCCGTACGGCACCTCGGAGGCAGGCCTGTGGGGGCACGAGGACGGTGAGCCATAGGGATAATCCCCGGAGGCCCATGGGCTATTGCCCTCAATAGCGGCCAATTAAGTCAGCGTGTTCCTTCGACATCGCCGACTCTCCTATGTCCCAGGTGACCCAGCCATGGGGGCCAGCTGACCACCGAGTTGGAAGTCCTGACGGCCAACGACTCGCATGACGGAATCGACGGCGTCCTTGTCATAGAGTCGCCCGCTGTTGGCCCTCAGTTCATCGAGCGCGGCCGATTTCCCGAGCGCAGGCCGGTAGGGACGATGTGATGCCATCGCCGAGAGGACATCAGCGACGGACACGATTCGCGACCCCATGAGGATGTCTCCTCCCGTCAGGCCCTGCGGGTAGCCGCTTCCATCAAGACGCTCATGATGCTGGAGGATCATCTCGGCGACTGGCTGGGGAAACGGAACTTTCGCCAAGATGTCGTGCCCGGCTCGGCAGTGTGTCTTCACGATCTCGAACTCGGCAGGACTGAGTCGTCCGGGACGACCAAGTATTTCGGCCGGAATGGCGATCTTCCCGATGTCGTGGAGGGTCGCTGCCACCTCGATCCCCTGCACCTCTTCGTCTGGAAGGACAAGGTCGCGAGCAACGGCGGCGGCGATTTTCGCCACCTGCCGCTGGTGCCCGGCGGTATAGGGGTCTCGAAGTTCGACCATGTTTGCTACCGACTCGGTGACGGCATCGAGAGTGGCTTCCAGGCTCGCAAGGTAGTTGTCCCGCTCGGTGACGTCATGGCCGTTGATCACGATGCCGGAAACGACCTCGTCCTTGAGGAGGTTGGTGGCGACTATTTCCAGCACTCGGGTGTCGCCGGTGGGAGACACGAACCGAATCTTGTCTGTGGTGGACGTTCCCGGTTGTCGGAGAAGCTCAGCGAAGCGTGCCAGCAACCGATCCAGATCTTTGGGATGAATGAAGCGAAACGCGCTCCTTCCAATGGCTCCTTCTGTCGAAACCCCGAACATCGCCAAGGCGGTGGGGTTCGCAAAGATAACGGCGCCTCCTCCATCGACTACGACAACGAGATTCGGTGAGTGCTTGACGAGCGCTGGGATCCAGTCCGAATGCGCCATCTCCATATGGCCAACAAGTGACACCACCTAGATAGCATCGACAACCTGTGACCAGACCTAAAGAACCGCTGGCCAAACCACTTGTAGCCACAGTGCTGTCTCACGAACGCTGACACCAAGACACACTGCCCCATAACGCGTGGCTGAGGTCACCCGGAAGATCTCCCAGCTTCCTGATGTTCACGTGCCGCCAGCCGGGGATACCTCCGTTGGACGTCGAACCCCGTGCACCGTGAAGGCGCCGGACTTCGTGGGTATTTGGCGCACACACGAAAGAGGATTCAGTGCTATAGCACCGGAGCGACTGCTCGATGCTTTCGCCACATAACAGCGTCACCGAACGCGCCTACGCTCAAGAGCGACAACGCGATCGCGAAGGAGAGCTCATGGCTGGGCGGTTCGTGTACTGGATGAATGTCTCGCTCGATCTCTTCATCGAGCGCGAAGCGGGTGAACACGGCGCCATCGAGGGCCCCAGCTGGATCCGTCTGGGTGAGCCCTTACATCGCGAGTTCAACGCTCGAGCGCGCGCGATGTCGATGTTGGTCGAGGGCCGCACCGTCTACGAGATGATGGATCCCTTCTGGCCGAACGCTCGCACGGACGAGTCGCTTCCCGACTTCCTGCGCGAGTACGGCGAGATCTGGACGGACATTCCCAAGGTGCTCGTCTCGCGCACGCGCACGACGGCGGACCACAACACGCGCATCATTGGCGGCGACAACGACGCTATCGAACAGCTCGCCGCGTTGCGGCGGGAGACGGACGGAGACATAGGCATAGGCGGCGCGAATCTCGCCACACAGGTGCTACGGGCGCACCTGCTGGACGAACTACTGCTATTCACACACCCGGTCGTCCTCGGCGCCGGACGCCCGCTCTTCCACGCGCTCGACCAACCCCTCGAACTCGACCTCCTGGAACATTGTTCATTCGACCACGGCGTGACAATGCACCGCTACGCGGTGCGCTGAACGCGTTCGCACGTTGAACACAATTCGGCGAACCTTCGAAGTTGTGGATTGAGGTTGGTTCCGCCCCAAAACGCATCGGGGTCGGAGGATTCTCATCGATCCCATATCATGAAGCGATGTCGGCACGATTGGACCCATCTTGGTCGGTAGTGGCGAGCCCTTCGACTCCCGTTGTTGATCGTTTGCGTCGACATCTTTAGACGGCCTGATGGAACATTCGGATTCGAGGAGTTCCGACGCGACCCGGAAGATATGGCTAGCTGGACCCCGATCGCGTACTACTCAGGTAAGGAGTTCGCCAACGAGACGGAGGCAATCGCCGCCGCCCGAGATGCCGTAGTTTGGCTTCCTGCGGTGCTCGACGACTCAACCTGAACCCCATAAGGCGGAGGGGCGACCCACCTGTCCCCGAACATTGATACTTCTCTAAGGGTCCACCGCTTGATTGCTGGTCCTGAATAGCTTCGGGAGTGCTGGCAGGTTCGGTCTGACTTGGAGTCCCGTGACGTTGCAAAACGTCGTCGACCGAGACCTTCTGGCCGCACATTGAAAACGGCACGTCCCGTCTCAGAGTTGGGGTGATTGGTCCGGGTTGCTAGAACAACCCAGACCGCCCGTCGCTCCGATCCGGGACGGCCGTGCCATCCCTCCAACTTTGAGAGAAAGGGATGACCATGACCATCGTAGAAGCTGCGCGTGGAATTACCGGTGGCGTCGATACGCACCGCGACGTCCATGTTGCTGCCGCGTTGGATCCGCTTGGTGGGCTGCTCGGCACCGAGAGTTTCTCCACCGATTCCGCCGGCTACAAGGCCCTGGTGTCGTGGCTCGAGGACTTTGGCAGCGTCACCAAGATCGGCGTCGAAGGAACCGGCTCCTACGGAGCGGGCCTGGCCCGCCACCTCAAGCGGGTGGGCATAGACGTCATAGAGGTCGACCGACCGAATCGCCAGAAGCGTCGCAGCAGTGGCAAGTCCGATCCTCTTGACGCCGTCGAAGCAGCGCGGGCCGCCCTGGGTGGTCGGGCGAGCGGCAAGCCCAAGTCCAGAGACGGCGCCGTCGAGGCCATCCGGGTGCTCGTCGTGGCGAAGCGCTCGGCCCGCCAGGCCCGAGTCAAGGCTCTGATCCAGATGCGCCACCTCGGCTACAGCGCTCCTGAACAGCTCCGTTGCCGATTGAAGGGTCTTTCGGTGCCCGCGCTCGTTGCCGAAGGAGCCAAGCTGCGGCCAACGCGATCTCCCGATCCGGTCACCGCTGCGACGAAGGCGTCGTTGTCGTCGTTGGCCCATCGCATCGAGGCTCTCGACCGCGAGCTCGCCGAGCTCGACGAACGGATCGAGGCGCTGCTCGTGGCGACCGTCCCCGATCTGCTGGACCTCTTCGGCGTCGGTCCCGACACTGCGGCCGCACTCGTGATGGCAGCCGGAGACAACCCCGAGCGGCTCCGATCAGAAGCGGCCTGGGCGCACCTGTGCGGCGTGGCGCCGGTTCCCGACGGCTCGGGCAAGACCAGCGGCCGGGTTAAGGCCCACGACGGCGGCGATCGCCAGGCCAACAGTGCGCTCTGGCGCATCGTGATGGTCCGCATGGCCCACGACCCCGACACTCGCGTTTACTTCGAGCGGCGAGTCAAGGATGGCAAGACCAAGCACGAGGTCGTCCGCATCTTGAAGCGCTACGTCGCCCGCGAGGTCTATCGCTACCTGCCTCGCGGCTGAGATCCTCGGGCTGGGGGTCTGGCTTTCCCCCGAACTGTCGCTCCTCGGAGCTGACTTGCCAGCGACTCGCCGACCCTCAGCTCGAGCCCACGATCTCGAAAACGCGTGACCTAATAGGAGCTTGTCCTCACCACGAGTGACTCATCAATGTCGTGTCCGCTGTTTTCACTCCCGAACCCCATAAGAGGGGTTGACAAGTGATAGGAGCTCGCCGGCAGTGGGACGACCCCCGCCCGACCTGCGATCACTAGCGGGGGCCAAGGCAAAAGGGCGATCATGTCGATGCGGATTCTTCGGCTCCTTGCTCGTTCCCGTTTGGCTCCACTTGACGCCTTTAACTACTTGCCCCTGAAAAACCCGACTTGAGCGGGAACGAGGCCCGGCCGTCTTCATCGGACGATCGGATTTAGGATCGAACCACCGGCGATGACCGATTCTCTGATCCCGATCACGGGTTGGTGCCCATCAGTGCGGCGATCTTGACCAGGTTGTGGTTGAACACCCCGTGGCCGCACCAGGTCCGGGCCCCTTCGAGCCCGTCGATCCGCGTCCGGCTCCAACCGAAGTCACGTTTGAGGCAGCTGATCCGTCCTTCGCTTCCGGTCCGCCACCGGACGAGGTCTTGGAAGTCGGTTTGGTTCTCGACGATCCGCCGGGCGGCGTTCGGTTTGCCTTTGGTCGGGAGAACGACGTCGCGCACGCCCAGCTCGCTTGAGCTCGTCTTCGACTGCGGCTTCTCCATAGCCGCGGTCGGCCGTCACCGCTTCGGGCACGCGCCCGGCACGTCGGGTGATGCGTCGGACGGCCGGGACGAGCATCGGGGCATCGGGCGGGTTGCCGATCTCGACGTTGTGGTCGAGGACCACTCCGTCCTCGTTGTCGAGCGACCTGGGCCTTGTAGCCGAACTCGACGGGCTTGCCGAGGCGGCCCTTGCGGATCGGACGAGCATCGGGATCATGGAGCGAGACGAGGCGGGTGGAGCCATCGGGGACGACGCCACCGAGGCGTTGACGCGGTCTGACGGGCGATCTGGGCCACCCGCTCGGCGGTGACCTCGAGGTCGTCGTGCGACGGCTCGCCAGCTTGGGTGGGGCCGCGACTCCGAGGTGGCGCAACGTCCGCTCGGCATTGACGGCCACCCGTCGGGCCTCACGCACGGCGTCGTGCGCGATGCGGACCATCTGGGCGTTGATGGCCATGACCTCGTCTTTTGCCTCGTCGGTGCGTCGCCGCAGGTTGGCCCCGATGGAGCGGGCGTGGCGGCGCACGAGCAGGGTGCGGTCACGGGCGCTCGATGCGCGGGGCCAGGCCGCCTGCCTTGAGACGCTCGACGGCCTTGGCCATCTTGGCCACGCCCTTGGCCAAGAGGCCCGAGTCCGTCGGATAGGCGACGTCGGCGGGAACGACGGTGGTGTCGGCGCGCACCCGGTTGGTCTTCGAGCACCTTGGCCGCCTCGGCCTTGGCCAGCAGCGCCTCGTTCAAGCCATCGACGGCCGACCGAGCCACAGCGGGTCGTGATCTTCATCAGCGTCGTCGGGTGCGGGACCGCCACCCCGAGGGGGATCCGGCAAAAGCGCTGCCAGGAGATGGAATCGGCCACCTCGCGGCACAGCGGCTCGAAGCCGAGCCGATAGCGGTACTTCAAGAACATGAGCCGCAGGTAGGTCTCGATCGGCACCGAGGGACGCCCGAGCACGGCGTGGAAGTGGACTCGGAACGGCTCGAAGAACGCGGGATCGTCGAGCAGACCGGTCGACGGCCTCGAGCTCGGCAGGCATTCCCAGACACATCTCGGGAAGGAGTCGCTTCCCACAGGGTGGGTTGCGCGTTTACCGTTCTCAACATGGTGGCCTCGATCCGTACTAGTCCTACGGGTCGAGGCCATCTTCATCGATCGGCGGCCGGATCGCGAGTATTTCCAGCCGACTTTTTCAGGGGCAAGTAACTAAGGCAGCTCCCCGATTGCTTTGAAGAGGAGCAGTATGCAAAAGAGAACTTCAACCGCGGCCGTGATCTGGCGAGCATGACCACTTACGAAGTTGTTCAGTCCAGACAAAACCGAGTCAGCTTTATGGCCAAGAACGACAACCAGCAGAAGAGGAAGGAGGACCGGAAGCAGGGTGATGAGTATCAGGATGCCGACGATCACCGACTTCTCCGTTAGGTCGACGGACGAATGAGAGACCTGGTGAAGGGCCGCAAGAAAGAGGACCAGGGTTGAGAAGTTGACCAGCATCGCGAGCGCCCCGAGACCCCAGAAGGAAACCGTCGGTGCATCGGCCATTCGCGAAGCCATGTCGTTGTGACTCTCAGCCACCGTGGGTCGCTTGCGGAGAGCCCGAGCCGCCAGAAGGGCCAGCAGCAGGGCTGCCCCTAGGTCAATCGCGGCATCAGTCACCGAGTGGCCTCGGCGGTGAACAACGTGCGCGAGCACGGTCAAGCCAAGCAGTGTGAAGATGATCAACATGGCGCCTGCACCCCCCGCCACGGCCCAACCCCTCCCGATCGGACGGCGACGACCAGAGAGCACGAGAACCTCTAGAGCGAAGAGGGTCGGGCTGACCGCGGCGCCCAGAGCCAGTGGCAACACCGTGGTCAGGAGGGTTCCCACCTAGACAGCCTACGGTCCTGGTGAACGGTGGACCGGAGATACTGATGCACCGGGAATCCTCAAAAGCACTGCTGTTTCCCCAGGTTCCTCAGTAGCCACTGGCGCTGATTCCCATTTGGTTCCGCGAACAGCAAGAGCCTGTCTCAGTTCCCGGAGCATAGGTTCAACCACGGAACGTGGGCACCGGGTTGAGGATCCTGTCGGCGGAGGCTCACTCCTTCAGGTCGCTCGACCGATCAACTCGGTCAACGAGCGCCCTCAGTGACTTGATCTCTCGCAGGAGGGCGCGTCGTCCTGCGGGCGTGATCGATACCCAGGTTCGTGGTCGGCGTCCTTGGATGCCCTTGTCAACCCTAATGAGCGATGCCTCTTCAAGGACTCGGAGATGCTGAGAAAGGTTCCCAGCGGTCAGGCCCAATGTCTTGAACAGGTATCCGAACTCCACGCGGCGTGCCTCGTGAACGAGGCTAAAGATGCCAAGGCGGGCCCTTTGATGAACGATTTCGTCAAGACCCTCCGTTGGATGAGACTCGGAATCATCGACGGGGTCCGAAACCATGCGGCGTCAGCGGGAAGCGACAACTCGTCGGCTCGCCACCCAAAAACCGAACCCTCCGACTAGAAGGTAGAGACCGGGAATGAGGAGATTCGGCAGAGCATTGGCACCGCCTTGGAAGAGCCCAGCCATGCCTAGGCGCTGGAAGATGTTCACCTCGTCGTAAAGGCAGGACAACAATGCCAGTCCGAGGAAGCCCACGGCGAAGACGCCAAAGGGAACACTGCGCTCGAGGGCGGCCAACACGCACAGTCCCACGGGCTCGACGGGCTCCCTGCATCTGAACAAACCCGTCGTGGGCATGGCAGTCGACCAGAGCACCGGCGGATACTGGCTCGTCGCTTCCGACGGCGGCATCTTCGCCTACGGAGCACCATTCTCGGGGTCCACGGGGAGCATCGCGCTCAACGGTCCGATCACTGCCATGGATGCAGCGTCGAACGGGTCGGGTTACCGCTTCGTCGCTTCCGACGGCGGAATATTTTCTTACGGTTTGCCCTTCTGGGGTTCTGCCGTCCAGCCACCGGCGACTCAACGGCCAGGCCGCGCTCATGGTCGGCATTGGAGGAGCGCCGATCGGTGCACCTTCCACGATCGCGGTCGCAGTAGGGTCGGCATCGTGCGTTGCAACATTCACCGCAACGTAGGGCCGGCGAATCAGCTCCGAGGAGCAGATCACTGCGAGGATCCTGCCACCTCGAGCCGTGCATGTGCTCCGAAGCCGTACCTGCTTCTTGGTCGTTCACCCCAGCAGGTACCGACTCGAGGCGTTCTCCCCGATCCTCACGAAAACGACCGAAGGGCTACGGGGCGGCAGGCGGAATTCGGGGCACCGGACCAGTGGCGACTCGCGACTCGACTGGGCGTGGCGCTACAGCCGGGACGAGTGGCTGGACTTCGTCCCGACGTGACGTCTATTGATGAAACGCCTGCTGGAGTGACCATCACAAAACCACCGTTGGCGCGGTACCAGCCCCTAGGCTGAACGCATGGGGCAGGGTGACGTACCGACTTCACGAGGCGGTCCCCTGCGTCGGCGCAAGGAGAAGCGGCAGCTCGAACATCTGGCGGTGAGGACCGAGCGGGAAGGAACGCCACGACCACCGGCTGCGGCGCACGTCAGAGTGATAGAGGATCGGCCCGCGTTGGAGCCGAAGGATCTCGAGCCGCCGCAACCAGATGCGCAGACGGCCGATGCTCCTGAGCCTCGCACCGGCGGATTTCATGTGCGGGCCGTGCCGATCGACCAGCCGTTCGGCGACTGAGGTCGACGCGCCCGGGCGTCTTGCCGAGGGTCGTCCCCGACAAATGACCTACGTCGGGACAGTGGCGGTGCGGGCGTAGACGAGCGTCGTCAGGCGACCGCTCGAACGATCGGACAGCTCCACCTGCATCGGCGCGTCTGGCCCGTCTCCGAGCAGCACGCACTCCGACTGGACCGGCCCTTCCGCGGTCTGGGCGATGTAGCGCAGATCGAGCTCGGTCACCACGGCATTCCTGTCGAAGCGCGCCGACACCAGCTCCTCGGCGGCCGCCTCCGCGAAGAGCGCCACCATGGCGCCCTGCAGTGTTCCTGCCGGGTTCCGTAGCTCCGGCGTCACCTGCATCTCGAGCGATCCTGCCGCCGGGTCGAGGACGACGATGCCCGCTTCCTCCCGGAGAGGACCGTCCAGGGTCCTCGACCCGTCGAACATCATGGAGATGCGCTCTTGTGAAGCCGGCGGCTTCACGGGATCGGTCGGGCGGCGCTGCACCCGGGCGAACCCGATCGCACCGGTCGCGACCGGCTCTCCCGCCTCGGTGACGAGATCCACCTTGGCGGTCGCCGAGCGGCGCCCCCGCCGCAAAATCGTGCTCCGGGTGCTGAGGAAGGTGGGTGCGGGCACCGGGCGCATCCGCACCGACATGTCCGAGGTCAGCATCCAGGCGTCGGGGTCGTCGTCGAGGACGATGCCTGCGACAACATCGATCATGAAGGCGATGACGCTGGCCCGCAGCGCGCCGTGGCGCAGTAGCTGCGGCACGGGGTGCAACGAAAGACGGAATTCCCCGTCGCGGACCTCGGCCACCACCCCCAGTCGGGCAGGAATGGAAAAGCTCTCATCGAGGAAGTCGGTCATCGGCGTTCCGGGGTCAGACACGGCTCGGGACGCTACCGGCACCTTCCCGGTCGCCACCAGTTGCCGTTTGCACAACGCGTGCCGGCGGGCACCGGGGTCCGATTGCTGGCAAGGTGGCGGGGATGGAGTCGATCGACCTCAACGCCTTCGAAGCGCTGGTGGCGGATGCGCTCGAAGAGATCCCCGAGCAGTTGCGTGCCGAGATGGAGAACGTGGCGATCATCGTCGACGACGAGAGCCCGCCCGGTCGGCTCTATGGGCTCTACGAGGGCGTCCCCCTGACTCAGCGCGGCACCTACGCGGGGCGCGTCCCGATCGGATCACGCTCTTCCTGGCCACCATCTGCAGGTCCGCCCGCACGCCCGACGAGCTAGCCAGCCGGGTGCGCGTCACCTTGCTCCACGAGGTCGGGCATCACTTCGGTCTGGGCGAGGCGCGTCTGCGCGAACTCGGCTGGGCTTAAGTGCCCTGGGGCGGGAGCTCCTTGTTCGGCCGGGCCGGCGTGGCAACCGGGGGCGCCGAGCCGTTGGTCTTGGAGGCGTCACCCAGGTTCTCGTTGCGCAACGTCGAGAGCAGCACCTCGGCGGCGCCCATGAGGCTCGTCGCCTCGTAGGGCACCACGATCTTGGCGTTCTCGGACGACGCGATGTCCTGCAGTGCCTTCAGCTGCAGGACGGCGAGGGTATGGGGATTGATGGTGGCGGTGTCGATGGACGTGAGGCGGGACGCCTCGCCCTCGCCGCGCAGCTCGAGCGCCTTCTTCTCCCCCTCGGCCTGCAGCTCCAGCACCTTCATCTGCGCCTCGGCTCGCAGAATGGCGGACTGCTTGGCGCCCTCGGCCTCGAGGACGGCGGCCTGCTTGCGCCCGCCGGCCGAGTTGACGGCGGCCTGCTGCTCACCCTCCGACTTCAAAATGGCGGCGCGCTTGTGCTGCTCGGCTTCCTTCTGCTCGGACATCGCCTGCACCACGTTGAGCGGCGGGGTGATGTCGAGGATCTCAATGCGGTTCAGCCGCACCCCCCACTTCGCCGTGGCGTCGGCCATGTGATCCTGCATTCGGCTGTTGATCGTCTCCCTCTCGGAGAGTGCCTGGTCCAGCGAGAGCTCCCCGAAGACTGCCCGCAGAGCCGTGCGCGAGAGTTGATCGACGGCGAGCTGGTAGTCGTTGATCTCGAACAGCGCTGACTTGACGTCGATCACCTGGCAGAAGATGGTCGCACTCACCTGCAGGGACACGTTGTCCTTCGTGATCACGGCCTGCTGGTCCCCGGTCATCGGAAACTCGCGCACGTCGACCTTCTCCATCTTGTCGATGAACGGGACCAGAATCCGCATGCCCGGCTGATCGACCGACTTGAACTCCCCCAGGCGCTTGACGACGCCGACACTCCCCTGCTGCACGATCTTGACGAAGCGGGACAGGAACACGGTGACGACCCCGACAGCCGCCAATGCCACGACGACGACGATCCCGACCACTTCTCCGGCCGATGCGAACATTGCGGTACCTCTCTTCTAACTGTCGATGGCGTAGACGACGAGCAAACCCCGCTCGACGTCGGCGACGACGACATCGGTCCCGATGGCGATACTGGCTTCGGGGTCGAGTGGGATTGCCATCCACTCCTCACCCCTGGCCCGGATCCTTCCAGGATGATGTGCGCCCTCAATTGCCTTGGTCACCAACGCTGTGTCGCCGACCATGCCTTGAACGCCATTCAGCACAATTGGCAGTCTATTAGCGGCCGATGAAGAGGGGCTCCCGCTTCTCAGCGAAGGCGGCCATGGCCTCTTGTGTGTCCTGGGTCGAGAAGTTGAGGGCCTGGCAGCGAGCCTCGTCCTCCACCGCCTGCTCCATGGAGGCCATGGAGGAGGCATGGAGCAGGGTCTTGGTCATGGACAGCGCGAGAGGTGGGCCCCCGGCCAGCGTGGTGGCCCAATTGTCGACGAAGGCGTCGAGCTCGTCGAGCGGCAGCGCCCGGTTCACCAGGCCGATGGCCGCGGCCTCCTCGCCGCTCCACATGCCGCCGAAGAGCGCGATCTCCTTCGCCCTGGCCAAGCCGACGAGCCGTGGCAGGAGCCAGGACGCACCGTTGTCGAGCGCGAGGCCGCGCTTGGCGAAGATCATGGAGAGCTTGGCCCGATCGCTGCAGACGACCAGATCGCAGCCGAGCGCCAGCGACAAACCGGCACCGACCGCGAAGCCGTCCACCTTGGCGACGGTCGGCTTGGAAACATGGTGCAGGGCGAGGGCCACGTCACCGAGTCGCCGCATGCCGCGCCAGGCCCGATCGCGTGGGGTCGGTGGCCGGGCCGCTGGGGTCGGACAGGTCGGCCCCCGAGCAGAAGGCGCCTCCCGCTCCGGTCAGGATCATCACCCTGTCGTCCGGGTTGTCCTCCACCTCCTCGAAGGTGGTGCGCAGCTCGGTCAGCATCTTGCCGTTGGCAGCGTTCTTTCGCTCGGGCCGGTTCATCGTGACGGTCACGACCCCGTCCTTGCGCTCGACGATCAGTGTCTCCATGGGCACGGACCCTATGCCCCGCTGCCTCAGAACGCACCTTCGACGACCTCGAGCGTCCCGTCCAGCACGCTGACCACGTCGAAGCGGACCTCGGACCAGCGTCTCCCCTGTTGCCGCAGGTACGCAGACGCGAGGCGGCGGAGCCGGCGCTGCTTGGGCGCCGTCACGGCCTCGAGCGGATGGCCGTGCTCCGAGCCGGTCCGGGCCTTCACCTCACAGACGACGAGGGTGGTGCCCCTGGCGCAGATCAGGTCGATTTCGCCGGCCGAGCAGCGCCAGTTCCGTTCGAGCACGGCATACCCGTGTGCCCGGTAGTGCGTTGCAGCCAGCTTCTCGCCGAAGCCACCGAGTGCGGCGCTGCGCCGGTCGCCGTTGTCCACCGAGGGTGGAACGGTCGCATCAGAGCTCTTGTTCGGGCAACCGTTCGATGTTCACGTCGCGGAAGGTGACGACACGCACCTCGGGCACGAACCGGGCCGGGCGGTACATGTCCCAGACCCACGCATCACGGAGCTCGAGCTCTATGCACGCCGGCGTCGTATCGGAACGCACGGTCAGCGACACGTCGTTCGCCAGGTAGAAGCGGCGTTCGGTCTCGATCACGTACGTGAAGACCGGAAGGACGGCCCGGTACTCCTGGACGAGCCCGAGCTCGATCTCGGATTCGTAGCGCTCGAGGTCTTCCTCGCTCACGCCGCGACCGCCCTACTCGTCCGAGTCCTCCTCGACATCCTCGTCGTTCTCCGCATCGCTCGACTCCACCTCGTCGACGACGTCCACATCATCGACCGTATCGACCTCGTCGAGCTCCTCGACGTCCTCGTTCTCCAGGTCGTCCTCGACCACGGCCACCGCGGCCTTGCCCCGCGGAATCCGGCGCTCCTTGATTTTGGCGGCCTTGCCGTGACGATCGCGCAGGTAGTAGAGCTTCGCCCGGCGGACATCGCCCAGCGTGGTGACCTCGATCTTGGCGATCGTCGGCGAGTGCACCGGGAAGGTCCGCTCGACGCCGACGCCGAAGCTCACCTTGCGGACGGTGAACGTCTCTTGGACCCCGCCACCCTGGCGCCGCATCACGGCACCCTGGAAGACCTGCACACGCTCGCGGTTCCCTTCGACGACCCGGACATGCACCTTGACGGTGTCGCCGGGGCGGAACTCGGGGATGTCGTCGCGCAGGCTGTCGCGATCGATCGTTTCGGTGGGGTGCATGATGAGGCGTCCTTCGGTCACACCGGCTCAGTGCCGGACTGGACATCGTAGCCGTGCGCAGCCAGGGCCTGCACGTCGCTGGCACTGAGTGCCGAGGCTTTGACCAGGCGCGCAATCAGATCCGGGCGCCGATCGGCCGTCCGCAACAGCGACTGCGAGCGACGCCAGGCGGCCACGGCCCCGTGATCCCCCGATCGGAGCACCTCAGGGACCGGCCACCCTCTGAACTCCGCCGGCCGGGTGTACTGGGGGTACTCGAGCAGCCCCTCGCTGAAGCTCTCGTCCCGGGCGGATTCCTCGTTCCCGAGCACGTCGGGCAGGAGCCGGGCGACGGCCTCGACCACGGCCAGGGCGGCCAGCTCCCCGCCGGCCAGCACGAAATCGCCCACGGACAGCTCACCGTCCACCAGATGGTCGGCGACCCGCTGGTCCACCCCCTCGTAACGGCCGCACAGCAGCGAGAACCCACCGGTGCGGTGCTCCGCCAGCTCGGTCGCCACCGCCTGGTCGAACGTCCGGCCGCCGGGGGCGAGAAGGAAGAGCGGCCGCGGCAGGTCCGGCACCGACTCCACGCAGCGGAAGATGGGCTCCGGGGTCAGCACCATGCCTGCTCCTCCGCCGAACGGGCTGTCGTCCACGGAGCGCCGGGCATCGCCAGCGCCCTCCCGCAGGTCGTGCACGCGCACATCGAGCGCACCGGACTGCGTGGCCCGACCGAGGACGGAGATCCCGCAGTAGGTCTCCACCACGCCGGGAAAGATCGTGAAGACGTCGATCCTCACGGGGAGCGCCTCACGGGGAGCGCCTCACAGGTCGAGCAGCCCCTCGGGGATGTCGACGTCGACGATGCGCGCCGCAGGGTCGTGGGCCGTGACGAAGCGGACCGGGATCAGGCCGCCGGACTCGAGCACCATCAGATCGCTGGCCGGATTGGCCTCGACCGACGCGATGACGCCGAGCGTCGTCCCTGCGGCGTCCCGCACGGTGGCACCGACGAGTTCGTGCACCCACAGCACGTCCGCCACGTCACCGAGCGGTTCGGCCTCTAGCTCCAGGCCCCGCAGGCTGTCTGCTGCACTGCGGCCGAACACGCCCTCGAACTGCACGATGTAGCGGTCGTCCGGGCCGAATGCCTTCGACGACACCACCCTCAGCGTCCCTCGAACGGAGGTCAGCTCCGTTCCGGGATCGAGACGCTGCGTCTGATCGGTCCAGAGCTGGACGACGACTTCACCGCGCAGACCATGGGCCTTTGTGACCCGGCCGACCTTGAGCAGATCAGTCGTCGACGATGTCCACGCTGGCCTGGACGCCGTCCTTGGCGCCCGCCACGTTGACCAGCGTCCGGATGGCCTGGGCGGTGCGTCCGCGCCGCCCGATCACCCGACCCATGTCGTCGGGGGCCACGTGGAGATTGAGGCGCAGTCCGCCGCGGCGTTCCTCTGTCTCAATGGACACCGAGTCAGGGTCGTTGGAGAGCGAACGAGCCAGGTAGGTCAGGACGGCCAGCGCGGTCCCGCCGTCCTGGTCGCCGAGCTCGTTGCCGGCCCCCGCCTCGTCATCGACGTCGTCGAAGTCGTCGTCGGCGTTCTCTGACTGGTTGATGTCGCCCGCTTCGTAGAGGTCGGTCACTTGGCCCTCGCTGCGGCGAACTCGTCCCAGGCCCCGGAGGTCTTGAGGAGGCGTTCCACCCGCTCGGTCGGCTGGGCGCCGTTGACGAGCCATTTGACCGCCTTGGCGTTGTCGATGTTGATCACAGCGTCCGGTTCGGCCGTCGACGAGCCCCGGGGCGCGTACGTGCCCACGATCTCGAGGAACCGGCCGTCACGCGGTGATCGGCTGTCTGCGGCCACGACCCGGTAGGTCGGCTGCTTCTTCTTACCCATCCGCACAAGGCGGAGTTTCACTGCCACGGACTAATTCCTCCACTGATCTGGACGTCTTGGCCGTCCATTCTGGCAGATGGCGGGGCTACCGGCCTTTCGGAGGGGTGACCCGGCCACCCTTCTTCTTCTTCTTGGAGCCCTTGTTGCCGCTCACCGCAGCCCGGGGCGGTGCGGGGGCGGGCAGTCCGGGAAAGCCCGAGGGCAGCTCACCGCCCTCTTCCATGAGCTGGGAGAGCATGTCGAAGTCGGCGCCGGGAGGGGCGGCGGGCAGGCCGGCAGCCCCCTGCTGCGCCAGCTTGCGGGCGGCGCGGCCGCTCATTCCGGCCATGTTCGGCATGCCGGGGATGTTGGGCATGTTGCCCGAGGCCATCCCCTTCATCATCTTCTGCATCTCCTTGAACTGCTTGAGGAGGGAGTTGACGTCCTGAATGGAGGTGCCCGATCCCCGGGCAACCCGGCTGCGACGGGAGCCGTCGAGCAGGGCGGTGTCGTTGCGCTCGGCGGGCGTCATGGAGCACACGATCGCCTCGACCTTCGCCACCTCCCCGTCGTCGATCTGCCCGGCGGCCTGGCGCATCTCCTTGGACATGCCCGGCATGAGGCGCATCAGCCCGCCCAGCGAACCCATCTTCTTGACCTGGCGCAGCTGGGACAGGAAATCGTCGAGGGTGAACTGGCCCTGCATGAGCCTGTTGGCGCTCTTGGTCACCTCGTCGGTGTCCATGGTGCGCTCGGCCTGCTCGATCAGGCTGAGCACATCCCCCATCCCGAGGATGCGGTCGGCCATGCGGTCCGGGTGGAACAGGTCGAAGTCGGCCAGTCGCTCACCGGTGCTGGCGAAGGCGATCGGTTTTCCCACGACACCCTTGACCGACAGGGCGGCTCCGCCGCGGGCGTCGCCGTCGAGTTTGGTCAAGATGACGCCACTGAGTTCGAGCGTGTCGTGGAAGGCCTTCGCCGTCGCCACCGCGTCCTGCCCGATCATGGCGTCGATGACCAGGAACGTGTAGTGGGGCCGGGTGGCGTCCGAGATGTCCCGGATCTGCTCCATCAGCTCGGCGTCGATGGTCAGGCGACCCGCCGTGTCGATGATGCAGATGTCACGGCCGAGGCGGCGCGCCTCTTCCAGACCGGCCTTGGCGCACGACACCGGATCGGTGTTCTCGCTGAAGACCGTCACGCCGGCCTGTTGGCCGAGGACGCGCAGCTGCTCCACGGCGGCGGGACGCTGCAGGTCAGCGCCGACCAGGAGCGGGTTGCGCCCCTGCTGCTTCCACCACAGGGCGAGCTTGGCCGAGTTGGTCGTCTTCCCCGAGCCCTGCAGCCCGGCCATGAGCACGACTGTGGGCGGCCGCGAGGCGTAGGTGAGCTTGAGCGACTCCCCGCCGAGAACGCCGATGAGCTCCTCGTGCACGGCGCGGACGACCTGCTGGCCCGGCGTCAGGCTCTTGGAGAGCGCCTCGGTGCTGACTCTGAGCCGGATGCCGTCGCAGAAGCGGCGGGCGACGCCCAGCTCGACGTCGGCCTCCAGTAGAGCGGTGCGGATCTCTTTGAGGGCCTCGTCGAGATCCTCGTCGCTGATGCGCCCCTTGCCGCGCAGGCGCGTGGAGATCCGCTCCAGGCGGTCGGAAAGGGCGTCGAACATGGTCTCTCACGTTAGTGGCGCCGCCCGCGTGCGCGGCGTCCGCAGGAACGGGAGGGGGGTGGCACACTCGGTGGCCGCCCCCACCAGGCGCAGCCGGCCGCTCCCCCGTGCACGTACCCCACGGCGGCCAACGGCTACCGTCGCTGCTCATGTCCCTCCCCGTTCCGCATCGCCGGGCCGGCGTCCTGGTCGCTCTCGCCGCTGCCGGCGCGCTCGTCCTGGGCGCCTGCAGCTCCTCGCCGCCGGCACCATCGTCGAGCGCGGCGAGCACGTCGCACACCACGGACAGCAGCCCCGACTCCACGACGACGACGCCCGTACCGGGCGGCAGCGCGCTAACCGCCATCGGTCCCATCCCCGCCGCCGACCTGTCGCCCGCCGGCACGGCGGGACAGGCGCCCACCGTGACGATCCCCACGGGGCCCCCGCCCAGCGGCCTGGAGAGCGCGGATCTGATCGTGGGCACCGGCCAGGAGGCGGCGCCGGGCGACCAGGTGACCGTGCAGTACGTGCTGGGGACCTACTCGGCCAAGAAGGTGATCCAGTCGTCGTGGACGAGCCAGCCCTTCTCGTTCACCCTCGGTGCAGGCCAGGTCATCCCCGGCTGGGACAAGGGTGTCGTCGGCATGCACGTCGGCGGCCGCCGGGAGCTGATCATCCCGCCGAGCCTCGGCTACGGCGCCACCCCTCCCGCGGGGGCGCAGGGCATCGCCGCGAACGACACGCTCGTCTTCGTGATCGACCTCGTCAAAATCGCCTGACGAGGAGCCGGTGGAGATCCCCGCCCACATCGACGCCCTGCGGACCGAGGGTGAGCGGATGGTGGCCGCCGTCGCCGCCGCGGACCCCGACACCGCGGTGCCCACCTGCCCGGACTGGACGGTGCGCGACCTGATCCGTCACACGGGCGCCGTGCATCGCTGGGCGACCGGCTTCGTCGCGGGTGGGCGCACCGAGCCTTCCCGCTCCGGGCTCGACGAGGTGGTGGGGACATGGCCGGACGACGATGACCTCGCAGGCTGGCTTGCGCAGGGCTGCACCGACCTGGAGGCTGCGCTGGCCACCGCGTCCGACGACTTGGAGTGCTGGACGTTCCTCCCCGCCCCGTCGCCGCGGGCCATGTGGGCGCGCCGGCAGGCCCACGAGACCGCCGTGCACCGCGTCGATGCGCAGCTCGCAAGCGGAATCCCCGTCACCCCGTGCGCCCCGGTGTTCGCCGCCGACGGCATCGACGAACTCCTGGCGTTGTTCGTCCCCCGCCGCAGCTCCAAGCTCCGCGCCGACCCGCCGGCCTCACTGGCCGTGCGCTGCACCGACGCCGACGCCTGGTGGCTGTTGCGCATGGACGCTGACGGGGTGACCACCACGGCCAGCCCCAGTGGCGCCGGCCACGGGGCCGCATGCACCGTCAGCGGGAAGGCCCACGATCTCTACGTGGCCTTGTGGAACCGTACGGATGCGGGCGACCTGGCCTTCGAGGGCGACCGCTCCGTGCTGGACCAGTTCTCCGGGGCGGTGCGGATCCGCTAGTCCGATTGTGGACGGATCAGCCGGGCCGCCTCGGGAATCACTCCGTGGGCTCCCGCCGGCGCCCGACCAGCCAGTAGGCCAGCGATCCCGTCGTGTTCATCGTCGCCCAGACGCGCCACAACCGCTTGGGTCCCCGCACTGCGGAGGCGGGGCGGCGGCGGAGGTCTCGCAGCGTGAACCGGGCGAGGATCACGTGGACGACCAGGATCACGAGGAGGATCAGCTTCTGCTGACCATTCAAGTCAAAGGGACCGCCGCGCCGGCCACCTACATCGGCGGGCGGTTCGGGCCGCAGGTCCTCGACGACGCCGTTGGCGGTCTCGTTGCGCTGGTCGGTCATGTCGTGCTCGGCCTCCAGGCTCAGTCGGATGCGAGGAGGGCGTCGACGAACGCCTCCGGATCGAAATCGACGAGGTCGTCGGGGCCCTCGCCGAGACCCACCAGCTTGACCGGCACGGACAGTTCGCGCTCGACCGCGACCACAATGCCACCCTTTGCCGTGCCGTCGAGCTTCGTGAGCACGATCCCGGTCACATCCACCGCGTCGGCGAATTGGCGCGCCTGAACCAATCCGTTCTGGCCCGTGGTTGCGTCGAGGACGAGAAGGACCTCCGTCACGTTGCCCGGGTCGCGGTCGGCGATGCGACGGATCTTCTTCAACTCCTCGACAAGATTCACCTTCGTGTGCAGGCGTCCGGCCGTGTCGGCCAGCACGAGGTCGTTCTTCCTCGCCGCCGGCGCGTTGCACGGCGTCGAAGACGATGGCGCTCGGGTCCGCGCCCTCGGCGCCTCGCACGATCTCCGCGCCGCTCCGCTCTGCCCACATGGCGAGCTGGTCGGCCGCTGCGGCGCGGAAGGTGTCGCCGGCCGCGAGGAGCACGGAGTGTCCGGCCGCGGCCTCGCGCCGGGCCAGCTTGCCGATGGTCGTCGTCTTGCCGACGCCGTTCACGCCCACGAACAGCCAGACGTCGGGGTGGTCCTCCCGGCCGTCGAAACGCAGCGCCCGCGATCCGACGGAATCGAGGAGCTGGTGGATCGACGTGCCGAGGGCCTCGAGCAGGTCGTCCCCGCCGCTGATCTCCCTGGTCTGCACCTTGGACCGCAGGTCGTCGAGCAGTACGTTCGTCGTGACGACGCCGACGTCGGCCCGGATCAGTGCCTCCTCCAGCGAGTCCCAGGTGGCCTCGTCGATGCGGCCCGAACGCAGCGCGGCCACCGCTCCACTGAAAAGGCCGCGCACGCCGCCGAGGCGGCTCCGGTACGACGGGGGCGCTCCCGGCGCCTCCGGCTCGGCCGCGGGCGGAGTCCCCGCCGGCGCGGCGCGGGGAGGTGCCTCGGGCTCGGCCGGCGTCGCGGGAGGCGCCTGTGGAGGCGGCGTCGGCGGCGCGAGCGGTGGGGCCGTCGTCGTCCCGCCCGACCGCCGGCGCGACCGGGTGAGCGCGATCCCGCCGAGCGCGAGTGCCAGGACGGCCACCACGATGATGACGATCAGGATGGCGATCACGCCGGCGGCACCTCGGCCTCGGCCTCGGCCCCGGGGTCGTCTTCGTCGCCGGCCGCCGCGGCCTCACCGGCCGCCTGCGCCGCTGCCACGGCGGCTGCCTCTTCCGCATAGGTCGATTCGCCGTACCCGTCCTCGTCGGCCCTCGTCGTGCGCCGGGTGCGGGCCACCGCGGTGACACCGGCGACCACGCACACGAGAGCCACCACAATGAAGACCAAGGTCAGCGTGCCGGTCACGCCGGCTCTTTCTCCTTCTCCACTTTCTGGCTGACCACCTGGGACGAGCCGCCCGGCGCCATCGTCACCCCGTACAACGCGTCGCCCGTCTCCATGGTGCGCTTCTGGTGGCTCACGATGAGCAGCTGCGCCTCGTCGCGGAACTCGTGCACCAGCGCCAGAAAGCGGCTGAGGTTGACGTCGTCGAGCGCGGCCTCGACCTCGTCCATCATGTAGAAGGGCGACGGCCGGCTCCGGAAGACCGCGAACAGGAACGCCAGCGCCGCCATGGAGCGCTCGCCTCCCGACAAGAGCGAGACCCGGCGGACATTGCGGCCGGCCGGGCGGACCTCGATCTCGACACCGGTGTTGAGCAGGTCGTCGGGATCCACCAGCATGAGGCGCCCCGTCCCGCCCGGGAACAGCATGGCGATCAACACCGAGAAGTGCTCGTTGACGTCGGCCGCGGCGGCGGCAAACGACGTCATGATCTCGTGGTCGAGGGTGCGCACCACTTCGTGGAGCTCCCGGCGGGCTCCGCGGACGTCGTCGACCTGCGCCTCGAGTTCCTTGTGCCGCTCCTCGAGGTTCGAGAGCTCTTCGAGAGCCAGCGGGTTCACCGGTCCCAACGCCGCCAGCTTGCGTTCGAGCTCCTCGGCATGCTGCGGGAGTGCCGTGCCCTGGGGCGCCTCGGGCTCGGGCAGGCCCACCAGCTCCTCGGGTGACACCCCGAGGTCTCGGGCGATGTGCTCGTGCAGAGCCTCCATGCGCAGAGCGACCTCGTTGGACTCGAGGTCGAGGGTGCGCGTACGGGAACGCACGGCCTCCAGGCGTTGCTCGGTCGTGTGGCGGTCCTGGCGCAACTGTTCGAGCTTCTCGCCCCCGGCGCGCACGGCATCGACCTGGTCCTGGTAGTCATGCCGCAGGGACCCGAAGACACCGTCGAGCCGCTCGTGCTCCCCTTGTACCAGCTCCTCCAGCCTGGCCAGCGCGGCGCCTTCTGCCTCCAGCCGGCGCCGGCGCGACGCCGCCGTGGCCCTCTCCTCGGCGTGGCCCTGGAGGCGCCGCTCCACCTCGGCCTGGCGCTCGGCCAGGACGCGGCGGCGCTCGGCCACCCCGGCCACGCGCACCTCGAGCTCCTGGCGCCTCGCCTGCAGGCCGACCCTGCGCTCCTCGAGCGCATCCCAGGCCTCGAGCGCTTCCTGCAGCCCAGGCAGCGACCCGGCCAGCTGCGCCTGCTCGGCGACGACATCGGCCAGCCGCCGCTGAGCCGCGACCACCGCGGCCCGGGCTTCATCGAGCTCGGCGGCCACGCGGCGCTGCTCCTCGGCGGAACGGTCGCGGTCGGCCCGACCCGTCTCGCAGGCCGACGCGTGCCGGTCGTTGGCCCGTTCGGCCGTCGTGCGGGCGTCGCGGCACCGGCCCAGGACAATGCGGCTCTCGGTGAGCCGGGCCCGGGCCAGCTCGGCGGTGGCGGCCGCCTCCTCGGCCCGGCGCCGCGCCTCCTCGACCGAGGCGGCCGTCACCACGCTCGTCGCCGAACGCACCCGCCACCCCGTGGCGGCGAAACGGTCGCCCTCGGGGGTGACCACCACGAGGGCGTCGCGGGCCAGCGAGAGGTCGATGGCCTCCTCCCAGCCGTCGACCCGGACGGCACGACCCACGAGGGTGTCGAGCACCGACTCGGCGACCGACCCGCCGTGACGCACCCGCACGTGGCCCCGGACAGGCTCGGCACTGCTGCCCGGCGGGAGCTCACCGGTCCCGACCGAGGTCGACGACTGCCGGGGCGTCAGGATGGCCCCGGTCACGCCGCCCTCGCGCAGGGCGGCCAGCGCGGCCTGGGCCGAGCGCCGTCCGTCGACCACGACGGCGGCGACCCCGGCCCCGATGGCTGCCTCGAAGGCGGCGTCCCAACCCTCGTCGATCTCCACCAGGTCGACCAGTGAACCGACCACGCCGTCGACGTCGCGGAGCAGTTCGCGCCCGCCCGCGCCCTGCAGGTCCGCCAGCGCGCGCTCGAGTGCCTCGGCCCGCGCCGCCGTGCGATGGCGCGCCTCTTCGGCCTCGTCCACCGACACCTGCGCCGTCTCGGCCGTGCGCACCGCATCTTCGAGCGCCACACTGCGCGCCGCCAACTCGGCCTCGAGCGCGGCGGTCGCCTGTTCGAGCTCGTCCGCCTGGTTGGCCAGGAGGTCGGCCCGCACGGCCGCGCCCGCCGTCCGCTCCTCGAGGGTGCCGACGCGCGCCCCGAGCGTGTCCATGTTCTCCTGCTCGCGCGCGGCGGCGAGGGCCACCGAGTCGATGCGGGACCGGACCCGGGCGATGGCCTGATCAGGAGCGTCATCCCCGAGCACCGTGGCCCAGCGTTCCCGCAGCGAAGCTGCGTCCCGATCGAGGGTGGCCAGCGCCGCTTGCAGCTCGTCCCGCTCCGGTGCCCCGCCGGCCTCCTCCTCGGACTCGGCCGACACCAGCTCGCTGGCCAGCCGGGCCGCCTCGGCCTCGAGCGTCGAGACCACGTCGACGTCGGCGGCCGCGTCGAGGGCGGCCACCACGCCCCTGCCCGCGCTCGCGCAGCACGCCGGTGAGCCCGCGGGCACGCTCCACCAGTCCCTGCACGCGACCCAGGGCGTTGGCCAGGTCCTCCTCGCGGCGCGACGACAGCTCGGCCGTCGTGGAGGTGGCCTCGGCGTCGAGCTGTTCCAGCGCCTCGTGCAGCTCCTCTTCCTCGTCCCGGCAAACGGCCAGGTGCTGCGAGGCCGCCAGCCGGCGGGCGCTCAGGTCCGCCTGCTCGGAGCCTGCGAGATACCGGCGCAGCGCCAGCAGCTCGGTCGCCACGCTGTCGTGCGAGCGCGCCGCGGCCGCCTGCCGCTCCAGGGGCCTGATCTGGCGCCGCACCTCGCGCACGAGGTCGCCCAGGCGTTCGAGGTTCTCGGCCGTCCCCGCCAGCCGGCGCTCGGCCCGCTCGCGTCGGCGCCGGTGCTTCAGCACGCCTGCCGCCTCCTCAATGATGGCCCGGCGGTCCTCGGGCCTCGCGTTCAGAACGGTGTCCAGCTGGCCCTGGCCGATGATCATGTGCTGCTGGCGGCCGACACCGGAGTCGCTGAGCAGCTCTTGAATGTCGAGCAACCGGCACGGCGCCCCGTTGATGGCGTACTCGCTGTCGCCCGAGCGGAAGAGGGTCCGGGTGATGGTGACCTCGGCCAGGTCGATCGGGAGCTTGCCGGCCGCGTTGTCGATGGTGAGCGACACCTCGGCCCGGCCCAGCTGGGGCCGCGAGGAGGTCCCGGCAAAAATGACGTCCTCCATTTTCGCCGAGCGCAGCGAGCGCGGCCCTTGGGCGCCGAGCACCCAGGTCACAGCGTCGACGACGTTGGACTTGCCGCTCCCGTTGGGGCCGACCACCACGGTGACGCCGGGTTCGAATTCGAGGACCGTCGGGTCGGCGAAGGACTTGAAACCCTTCATGCTGAGCGACTTCAGGAACATCGGGGCGACCCTACCGGAGCCCTACGCGTTGCGTGTGGCTCACACCTGGCAGTGCTCGCAGAAGAAGGTCGAACGGCCGCCCGCCTTCACCCGCACAATGGTGTTGCGACAGCGCCGGCAGGGTTCGCCCTCGCGGTCGTAGACCTGGTGTGAGCCCTGGAAGTCCCCGAGCTCGCCGAAGAGATCGCGGTACTGCTCGTCGGCCAGGGAGGAACCCCGGTGCTTGATGGCGTCGGCCAACGTCTCGACAATCGCCCGGTAGAGCCGGCGCACCTCGGTGGCCGTCAACGAGTCGGCCGCCCGGTCGTACCGCAGGCCGGCCTGGTAGAGCATCTCGTCGGAGTAGAGGTTCCCGATGCCAGCGGTGAAGTTCTGGTCCATCAGGAGCGCCTTGACGCCCCCGTGGTGCTGGTGCAGGAGCGCGCCGAAGCGGTCCCAGCTCATGAGGTCCTCGATGGGATCGAAGCCGAGGTGGGCCAGCTCGGGGACCGCCTTGCGGATGGCGGCGCCGTCGCCGCCCGCCGTCCCAGAGACCGGACTCAGCGGCGTCCCGTCAGCCTTGAGCGGCGGTGTGGAGACGAACATCTCCCCGAAGGTGCGGGGGTCGACGTAGCGCAGCTCCCCGCCCTGGGTGAACGTGATGATGACGTGGGTGTGCTTGGGCTTGGGGTCCTTGGGGGACTTGACCCGCAGCAACTGTCCGCTCATGCCGAGGTGCACGACCAGCGTGTCCCCGCTGTCGAGCGTGAGGAGCAGGTACTTGCCGAGTCGTCCCACGGACTTGATGGTGTGGCCCTCCAGGAGGGCGCGGAAGTGCTTGGCCGAGGCGTGGCGGCGCACGGAGCGGCCGTTGGACACCGCGACCGCCTTGATCTTGCGGCCCACCACCTCTCGGGACAGGTCTTGGCGTAGCGTCTCGACTTCGGGCAGCTCAGGCACGGGTAAGGCCTTCCCAGGCCGCTCGTGCGGCCTCCTGTTCGGCATCCTTCTTGGATCGTCCCTCGCCGGCACCCCACCGGGTCCCGCCCAAGAAGACCTCCGCCATGTAGACCCGGTCGTGGTCGGGCCCCGACCCCACCACCACGTAGCGGGGCGTCCCCTCACCGTCGCGCACGGCCTTTTCCTGGAGTCGGCTCTTGTGGTCGAAGTCGTCGGGCTCCTGGCCGGCCCGCTCGATCGCCTCGCCGAGCTCGCGCAGGACCAGGTCCCGTGACGCCTCCCAGCCGGCGTCGAGGTAGATCGATCCGAGGATGGCCTCGAAAGCGTCGGCCAGGATGGAGGCCTTGGCCCGGCCACCCGATCCTTCTTCGCCCCGGCCCAGCAGGAGGACCTCGCCCACTCCGAGCCGCGCCGCCACCTGCGCCAGCACGCGGGCGTTCACCACGGCGGAGCGGACCTTGGCCAGCTTGCCCTCGGCGAAATCGGGGAAGCGCTCGAACGTGTAGCCGGCCACGACGAGCCCCAGAACGGCATCGCCCAGGAACTCGAGGCGCTCGTTGGAGGGGGCGCCCCCTTCCTGCTCGCCGCACCAGCTGCGGTGGGCGAGGGCGTGCTGAAGGAGGCTCAAGTCGGCGAAGGAATGGCCAAGTCGCTCGGCCAGTGCGGCCGCCCCCTCAGCGCCGGCGTCAACCCGCCTCGAGCTTGGCGTAGACGTAGTCAACTGCGTCCCGGACCGTGCGCAGGTCCTCGAGGTCCTCGTCATTGATGCGGAAGCCCACCGTTCGTTCGCCCAGCTCCTCTTCCAGGGCTTCGACCAGCTCAATCAGGGCCAGCGAATCGGCATCGAGATCTTCCGCGAAGGAAGCGCCCTCGGTTATCGACGACGGGTCCGTCTCGAGGATGTCGGCCAGCTGGTCCCTGATCAGCTCGAAGACCCCGTTGCGGTCCAGAGGGCCCTGATTGGTGTGGGTTTCGGCTGGCACGGCGACCAGTGTACGTCTCGCGGGGCCTTTCCCGCCCGTTTGTGTCTCTTGAACTGGTCTTTTACGTCAATTCCACGTTGCGCACGGCTGCCGCAACGTGGTCGGCCAGGCCCCGGGTCGCACATTCGTGCGCCACCAGAACCGCGTTCATCATGGCCGTTGCAGTCGAGGACCCGTGGCTGATCACGCACACCCCGTCGGTCCCGAGCAGCATGGCGCCGCCCGTGTTCTCGGGCTCGAACTCGGCAGCGACGGGCAACAGGTATGGCAGCAGGACTTCCGCCGCCTGGGTGGTCGCTTCGTCAGTTCCGAAGACACCCAGCATGGTGTCGAAGAGGAATCGCAACGAGCCCTCGAGCGCCTTGAGCGCCACGTTCCCGGTGAACCCGTCGGTCACAATGACGTCGGCCGGTGAGGGGAGGAGGTCCCGTCCCTCGAGGTTCCCGACGAACTCGAAGCCGCCGCCACCCCCTTGGCCGCGGCCCCCATGAGCCGCTTTGAGCAGGAGACCGTGGGTCTCCTTGACCAGCGGCGTGCCCTTGGTCGGCTCCTCACCGATGGACAGGAGCCCGACCGACGGTGCCGCGGTCCCGAAGCGAGAGGACACGTAGGCAGCGCCCATCTGGGCGAACTGCACCAGCATGGCGGGCGTGCACTCGGCGTTGGCGCCGGCGTCGACCAGCACGGCGGGGGTCCGGCCCAGGCGCGGCAGCGGCGTGGCGATACAGGGCCGCACCACCCCCGGGAGCCGGCCCATGCGGAGCAGTGCCGACGCCATGGTCGCCCCCGTGTTGCCCGCCGAGACCATGGCGGAGGCTTTCCCGTCGCGCACGAGCTCGGCGGCTCGGACCAGGGAGGAGTCCTTCTTGCGGCGCACGCCGCCGGCCGGGTCCTCGTCCATGCCGATGACCTCGGTGCAGGGCGCCAGCTCCAGTCCCTGGGTGTCGCCGACCAGCTCGGGCGGCCCCACGAGGATGACGCCGACGCCGTGTTGATCACAGGCCCGGCGGGCGCCCTCGACGATTTCGCCGGGAGCCAGGTCACCGCCCATGGCGTCGACGGCCACGGGCAGCGTGGCCAGCGTCTCGGGGCTGGGACGCTCGCCCCGACGGCTCAAGTCAGTCGACCTCGACTGCTTGGCGACCCTTGTACCAGCCGCAGCTGGGGCAGACCACGTGCGGCGTCTTGGACGCCTGGCAGTGCGGGCACACGCTGCGGGCGGGCAGGTCCAGACGCCACGCCCCAGCCAGGTGGCTGCGGCCCTTGGCCTTGGACTTCTTCTTCTTGGGGACGGCCATGGCGGAACTCCAACGATCGATTCGGGCGCAGGCGCGCTCTCGGACGGTGCCGGACCGGGGGAGGCCGGCTACCGGAGCACGTCGAGATTAGCCCAACGGGGATCGCGTGGGGCAACGCAGCCGCATTCGCCCTCATTGCGGTTGGCCCCGCAGTGGACGCACAGCCCGGCACAGTCGTCGCGGCACAGCGGCGCCATGGGCAGCTCGAGGACCACGGCGTCGCGGGCGAGCAGCCCGAGGTCGATGGTCTCGTCGACGATCGGATAGAGCTCCTCGTCGGACACACCCGCCAGGGGGGCATCGGCGAAGCGCTCGTGGACGGGGATGCGCAGCTCCCCCACCACCGGCTCGGCACAGCGCCGGCAGGTTCCCGACCATGGGGCGGTCACTGTCCCGGACACGTCGATCCCCCCCTCGAAGGGGGTCAGCGTGACGTCGACCTCTATGTCGGCACCGGCCGGCACCACGCTGCGTCCCGGGTCGATCCCGGCCTCGTCGATCGGGCCGGCCTGGGGCACCTCGCCCCGGCGCACCTCGTGCACGGCCACCCCAGGTGAGCGGCGCACCCGCGCCACGTGGACGACGAAGGGGTCGGCGCCCACGACTACGACCGGTCCTGATCGAAGAAGCCGTCCTCCTCCGTCCCTGCTGCCTCGGCGACCGGCATGGTCTCCAGGGGGGGTGCTGCCAGCCTGGCCCTGCCGGCCTGGACCGTCCGGGTGAGGCGGTCCAGCACGATCTCCATGCCGGCCAGCTTCGTGTCGACGAAGTCCTCGGCCTGGTGGCGCAGAGCCCGGGCTTCCTCGTTGGCGTCGTCGAGGATGCGTTGTGCCACAGAGTTGGCCTGGCGCACAATCTCGGTTCGCTGCACCATGTGCTCCGCCTGCGCGCGCACGTCGTCCATGAGCGCCTCGGCCTCGCGATTGCGCTCGGCCATGAACTCCTCCCGCTCGCGCAACAACCAACGCGCCTGGCGGAGCTCGTCGGGCAGGCACTCGAGGGCGGAGTGCACCAGCGAGCTCACCTCCTCGCGCGAGACCATGACCGAAGAGGACAGCGGCATCGACTTCGCCGTGGCCATGAGGTCGAGCACCTGGTTGAGAATGGACTCGACCCCGACCTCCTCCACCGGTGGCTCGTCGTCGACGTCGAGGAACTGGTCGCTCATTCCTCGTCACCCCCGGCGTGCCCGTTGGCGTATTTGGCCTCGATGTGCTTCGCCACGACCTTGGGGACGAAGGCGGACACGTCGCCGCCGAAACGGGCCACCTCCCGGACGAGCTTGGAGGCGACGAAGGACCACTCGGGGCTGGTGGGGATGAAGATCGTCTCGACGCCCGAGAGGTGGTTGTTCATCTGGGCCATCTGCATCTCGGCCTCGAAGTCCGACACCGCCCGCAACCCCCGCACGATCGCCGAGGCGCCGACGTCACGCGCGACGTTGACCAGCAGCGTCGACATCGAGATGATCCGCACGGTCGGGAGATGCGACACCACCTCTACCAACATCTCCTGGCGCTCTTCGAGGTCGAAGAGCGCCGTGCTCTTCTGGGGATTGCGCAACGCGGCCACCACCACCTCGTCGAAGAGCCGGCTGGCCCGTTCGACGATCTCGAGGTGCCCGTTGTGAAAGGGATCGAACGATCCGGGGAAGAGGCCGACTTTCACGAGTCGTCACCGCTGCGATGAGCCACGGTCACGAGCGTACCGCCGTACCGGCGCTCTCTCGCGACCACCCAGGGCGAGGGAAGCACGATCGTTGCCGCCGATTCCATCACGACGGTGTCAGCCCGCAGGGCGCAGAGGAGCGCCGGCCACGCCTCGAAGGCGTAGGGCGGGTCGCACAGCGCGAGGTCGAACGACCCGGCGGCCGCGGATTCGAGCCAGCCGGGCAGCGCGGCCCGCACCAGCGTCGCCGGCTCCCCGTCGAGCCCCACCGCCGCGAGGTTCAGGCGAACGGCGCCCAGCGCGTCGGGATCCAGGTCGACGAAGGTCGACGACGCCGCCCCCCTGGACAACGCCTCGACCCCGAGCGCGCCGCTGCCGCAGAACAGATCGACCACCGCCAGACCCTCGACGCCGCCCTGTGAGCCGAGGATGTCGAAGATGGCCTCGCGCACCCGGTCCGACGTCGGCCGCACCGACGCCGGCAGCTTCGCCGGCAGCCGGCGCCCGCGGCTCCGGCCTCCGATGACGCGCATCGCGCCAACCCTACGGCGGACCGGTTCCACGCGGCCTCACACCGCCGTGTCAGCGCGCCCGTTCCTGCACGGCTGATCGGCTCTGCTCGTACCGGCTCGGCTCTGCTCGTGGCGGCTCGGCTCTCCTCGTGCCGGCTCAGCTCTTGAAGAGGTACTCCCCCTCGTCCTCGCTCAACAGCAGCCTGACCTCGTCGGCCAGATCGGCGTGCGCCCCCAGGTGCGGATCCTCGTCGACCAGTGCTTCGGCCACCCGGCGCGCCTCGGCCAGCAGCGCCATGTCGCCGGCGTCGGTGAGCGAGGCCAGTCGCAGGTCGCTCTGCCCCTTCTGACGGGCGCCCAGCAGGGTGCCCTCCCCCCGTACCCGCAGGTCGGCCTCGGCCAGGGCGAACCCGTCGGTCGAGCCGGCCACCGCGGTCAGCCGCTCGTTGCCCTCCTCGCCGCCGAGGAGATAACACCAGCTCGCCGTGCCGCCGCGCCCGACCCGGCCCCGCAGCTGGTGCAGCTGGGCGATCCCGAAGCGGTCGGCGCTCTCCACGACCATGACGGTGGCCTCGGGGACGTCGACACCGACCTCAATGACCGTCGTAGCCACCAGCACGTGGAGCTCCCCCGACCGGAAGCGGTCCATCACCTCCTCGCGGGCGGCGGCCGCCATCTGGCCGTGCATGAGCCCGACGCGCAAACCCGCCAGCTCCCCCGCCGCCAACCGCTCGTACTCCTCTGTGGCGGACTTGGCCTCGACACGGAGCGAATCGCTGACCAGTGGGCACACGACGAAGGCCCGGTGACCGGCCGCCACCTCCTCGCGCACGCGCGCCCAGGCGGGCGCGTCCCCGCCGGGCGCATCGCCGGGCAGCCACGCGGTCGTGACCGGCAGGCGGCCAGGCGGCAACTCGTCGAGCGTGGTCAGGTCGAGATCGCCGAAGATCACCATGGCGGCCGTGCGCGGGATCGGCGTCGCCGTCATGACCAGCAGGTCCGGGTCGCCGTCGGTCCCCTTGGCGCGCAGCGTGGCCCGCTGCTCGACGCCGAACCGGTGTTGCTCGTCGATCACCACCGCGCCGAGGGATGCGAACGCGACCTCTTCGGTCAACAGGGCGTGGGTCCCCACCACCATGCTCACTTCGCCCGACGCCAATCCCCCCAGCACGGCGGCGCGCGCCCTGCCCTTGACCCGGCTCGTGAGCAGCTCCACCCGCACCTCGCCGCCCGCCATCCCGCCGGGGCCTTCGAGCGCTCCGAGGAGGGCACGCACGGCCGAGAAGTGCTGTTCCGCCAGCACCTCCGTCGGCACCATCAGTGCGCCCTGGTGCCCGCCCTGCACGGCGGCCAGCAGGGCGGCCAGCGCGACAACGGTCTTGCCCGAGCCGACGTCGCCCTGCAGGAGGCGGTGCATCGGGAACGGCCCCGCCATGTCCGCCACGATGACGGCCAGGGCCCGCCGCTGCGCCTTCGTGAGCTCGTAGGGCAGCCCAGCCAGGAACCGCGCCACCAAGGTGTCGTTCACCCCACCGGTGACCTCCCGCGGCGACACGGCGTGGTGCAGGGCGCGGGCGTTGTCCTCGAAGGCCCGCCGGCGCAGCACCAGCGCCAGTTGCAACCGGAGGAGCTCGTCGAAGACCAGCCGGCGGCGTGCCGGCTCGACCACATGGAGCGACTCCGGACCGTGAATGGCCCGGAAGGCGTCCGTGCGGTCCCAGAGGTCGACGGAGTCCCGCCACTCGACGGGGAGCGGGTCGGCGAACTCCCCGGCGCGCCCGAGTGCCTCGGCGACGAACTCACCGATCTCCCACGAGGTCAGCCCGACCTTGGCCGAGGCCGGGTACACGGGCAGGATGCGCAGCGTCCGGCGCCCCGGCGTCACGCCGGCCACCACGTCGACGACGGGGTTGGTCATCTGGCGGCTGCCCTGGTATTCGGTCACCTTCCCGAAGAAGATCGCCTCGGTGCCGGCCTCGAGCTGCTTGGCCCGCCAGGGCTGGTTGAAGAAGACGATCTTGAGGCGCCCCGTGTCGTCGCGCACGGTGACGTCCACGATGGCCCTGCCCTGACGGGAGCGCCGCGCCCGGGCCGACTGCACCTCGGCCAGCACGGCCGCCTCCTCGCCGACCTGCAGCCCGGAGACGTCGGCCTGTCGGGTGCGGTCGATGTAGCGGCGGGGGTAGGTCGTGATGAGGTCGAGGACCGTCTCGACGCCGAGCTCGGCCAGCCGTCCGGCCTTGCGCTCGGACACCGACGCGAGCACGGATACCTCCCGCAGGCTCAGGTCGCTGAGTGTGCGGCCGCTACTCAATCCCCAGCAGGTACGGGTAGAGAGGCTGGCCGCCCTGGTGCACCTCGACCGCGACCTCGGGGTACTCCTCGGAGAGCCATTCCTCTATGCGTCTCGTGTCGGCCACGCGGGCGCCCTCGCCCTCAATGAGTGTCACGAGCTCGTGGGTCGGCTCGAGCAGGCGGCTCAGCAGCAGGCGGGTGCACACGACGATGTTGTCCGACACGGCCACGACGCCGTCGCGCGAGATGCCGATGAAATCGCCCTCGTGCACCTCGCCGGCGTCGGTCACCGTGTCCCGGACCGCCCGCGTGACCTCGGCCGGCACGACCCGGGCGGCCGACTCGGACATGGAGGCCACGTTGGTGTCGGCGTCGGCCGCCGGGTCGTAGGCCAGCAGGGCGGCGAAGCCCTCGACAATGGAACCGGTGGCCACGACACGAACGGTCTTGCCGGCCAGCGCGTCGACCTGTTCGGCCACAGGCCGGATGTTCTTGTTGTTGGGCAGGATCACCACCTGGCCGGAGCCCACGGACTCGACCGCCTTGACCAGGTCGGCCGTCGCAGGGTTCATGGTCTGGCCGCCGACGACGAGGTGGTGGACGCCGAGGGAGCGGAAGATGCGCCCGATGCCGTCGCCCGAGACGACGGCGACCACGCTTGTCTCGTGCGCTGGTCCTGCGTCCTCGGTGCTGGGGCCCGCCCCGGGAGCGCCCACGCTCTCGCGCACCCAGCGCTCCTCTTCGACCTGCTCGTCGAGGTCGGTCACCCTGATGCGATAGGGGCGCCCCGTGTCCACGCCGGCCTCGATGGCGGCGCCGATGTCGTTCGTGTGGATGTGGCAGTTCCACAGGCCGTCGCCCCCGACCACGACGATGGAGTCGCCGATGCCCGCCCACACCTCCTTGAACGCCTCGATGGAGTCGTCGGGGGCGTGCAGGAAGTACATGACCTCGTACTGCAGATCGCCGGCCGCATGCTCGTGACCGTCCGCACCGCCGTGATCCGTCCACGACCCGTTGAGTCCGCTGAGGTCCGGCGCGTCGACGCCCGAGGGCTCGGGCAGCGGCCGGCCGTCGAGCACGAGGAGGAACGCGTCCAGCAGGAGCAGGTATCCGCTGCCGCCGGCATCCACCACTCCCGCCTGGGCCAGGACGGGCAGCAGCTCGGGCGTGCGGGCCAGGGCCTCGGCGGCCTCGCTGCGGGCGCTCTCCACCACGCCGACCAGGCCCGCACCGCTCGTCGCACCGTCCGCCGCCGCGGCCGCCACCGTCAGGATCGTCCCCTCGACCGGCCGCACGACGGCCCGACGTGCCAGTTCGGAGGCGTGGGCCATGGCGTCCACCAGGATGTCGGGACCGACGCCAGATTCCCCGGCCACCGCCATCCTCTCGCTCATGCCCCGCAGCAGCTGGGAGAGGATCACGCCCGAGTTCCCACGGGCGCCCATGAGGGAGCCGTGCCCGATGGCCTTGCACACCTCGGGCAGGCCGGCGCCGGCCCCGACCTCCTCGAGCTCGCTGACCACGGCCTCGAGGGTGAGGGCCATGTTCGTGCCCGTGTCCCCGTCGGGCACCGGATAGACGTTGAGACGGTTGATGTCCGCCTGGTGCAGCCGCAGCGCGTCCCGGTAGCTCCCCATCACGGCGCGGAGATCGTCGGCGCCGAAGGTCGCCGGGGAGGTCATGGTTTGGGATGCTAACCTTTGAGCCGTTCGTGAAGGCCTGCCTGGTCAGTTGACCGCGGCCTCCCCCAGGAAGGTTCTCCAATGGCAGCAGTGTGCGATATCTGTGGCAAGAAGCCCTCGTTCGGCATGAACGTGAGCCACTCCCACCGTCGCACCAAGCGGCGCTGGAATCCCAACATCCAGCGGGTGCGGGCCGTCGTCGACGGTGCACCCAAGCGGCTGCACGTGTGTACCTCGTGCATCCGGGCCGGCAAGGTGACCAAGCCGCCGCGCCGGACACACCAGCCGAGCGCCACCAGCTAAGCCCGCTGCGGCAACGGCCGCACGTCCGGGAGCGCGCACAGCCCCCGCACGGGAGTAATCAGACTCCGGGCGATCCCCCCCAGAGCTCGCGTCAACCGACTGTTCGACCGAATGTCGACCCAGGCACCGCCGCTCCAGCGCCGCCGGGCCGTCCATGCCGAGCCGTCCCAGTAGCTCTGCTCGCCCGCGCCGACCGGACCGGTCTTGTGCCAGCCGGGCGACTGACCGTCCTGATCGGGTGTCGACGGTGCGTGCTGGCCCGGGACCGCCCGCCCCGGCCACGGGTCCTCGCGGGCGGTGGGGAAGCTGGGGTCCGCTCCCGGGCCCGCCCGTGCCCGTCCAACGCGCCCGCGCCGCTTGCATGACCGGCCAATCCGAGAACGCGAAGGTCAAGAGGAGCGCGTAGTTGGCGATCACGTCGAGCAACGTCACGACGCCCAGAATCTCTGCTTCGTCCGCCACCCCCTGCACACTGAAGAACCCATACGTCTCGATGTTCGAGAACCCGCTGAACGTGATCGCGATCGAGATGATCCAGAGAACCAGCAACGACAAGGGCAGCAGGACCCACCAAGGCGAGTACCCGGCCTAACCAGTACGGCGAACTCGGGCTCGCCTGCAGCAACAAGCCACTTCCTGTCCCCATGCCCAGTGGTGTCAGTATCAGCCGGATCGCCGTGTCGCAGTCAGAGTTCGTCGCGTTCCCCTGAGCCCTTGTCCGACCCGGGTTGAGTGAACCGGCCGCCAGCACGCTGCCGGCCACCGCGCGCCCTATCCGAGCCGGTGCGTCCAGCCGGCGGGGTCAAGTGACTGACCTCCCAGCCTCCGTGGCGCCCGGTCCGGGGTCAGAACACCCAGACGCACGGGACGCCGTAGGCCTTCGATCTCGAACGCGGACGTCAGCTCATCGACGAGCCCAGGGTCGACCGCCACGATCAGCTCGTAGTCCTCGCCCCCGCCGAGCGCCTCGTCAAGCGTTGCTCCCGGCGCAACAGGCACTGCGTCGAGCTCGAAGCCCACGTGCGAGGCGTCGGCCAGCCGGTGCAGGTCCAGCGCCAGCCCGTCGGACACGTCGATCATGGCGTGGGCCCCGCCGGATCGGGCCAGCTCCCCCTCCCGCAGCCGCGCCACGGGCCGCCGGTAGGCGGTCCCGGCGGCCGTTCCCTCCCGTCCGGCCCGCAACGCCCGCAATCCCGCCGCCGACCGCCCGCACGGCCCCGTGACCAGCAACTCGTCCCCGGCCAGCGCCCCGGAGCGGCCGACGGGGGGCGGTCCAGCGTCCGAAACCGTCCCCAGCACCGTCACCGCCACCATCAGGACGGCCGACCCGGACACGTCGCCGCCCACGACCGGGCACCCGGCGGCGGCCGACGCCTCGGCCACGCCGGCCATGACCCCGAGAGCCAGCTCACCGTCGCCCGATCCTCCCGGCACGCACAGCGCCACCAGCGCCCCCAGCGGCAGCGCACCCATGGCGGCCAGGTCGCTCAGAGCGCCCATCAGGGCCTTCCAGCCGACGTCGGCCGCGCTGCAGAGCGCCAGGTCGAAGTGCACGCCCTCGACGACGCTGTCCACCGATGCCACCAGCGGGCCCCCGGCGGGCAAGGGCAGCACGGCGGCGTCGTCGCGCAGCCCGAAGGCCTCGATTCCGTTTTCCAGCATGCTCCGGATACGCTGTAGAACCTCGTCTTCCTGGACGGGACCTGTCGTGTGTCGAGGTTTGGGGGATCCCACGTCACATGCCTAGCATTGGACCCCACCGAAACCGGCCGGACGAAGGAGCAGATCCCCTCGACATGGTGCCAACAAAGAACGCGAAACTTCTCGCCTGGGTCGACGAAGTGGCGGCCCTGACCACACCGGACCGAATCGAGTGGTGCGACGGTTCGGCCGACGAGTACGACCGGCTGTGCCAGAGTCTCGTCGAGGCCGGCACGTTCACCCGCTTGTCGGACGCCAAGCGTCCCAACAGCTACTGGTCCCACTCGGACCCGGGCGACGTGGCCCGGGTGGAGGACCGCACCTACATCTGCTCGGCCGAGGAGATCGACGCCGGTCCGACCAACAATTGGCGCGACCCCGACGACATGCGTCAGACCCTGAACGGGCTCTTCAAGGGCTGCATGAAGGGCCGCACCATGTACGTGGTCCCCTTCTCCATGGGCCCCCTCGGTTCGGACATCGCCCACATCGGTGTGCAGCTGACCGACTCCGCCTACGTGGCGGTGTCCATGCGCATCATGACCCGCATGGGCACGGGCGCCCTCGAGGTGCTCGGCGACGGTGAGTTCGTCCCCTGCCTGCACTCGGTCGGCGCCCCGCTCGAGCCGGGCGAGCAGGACGTGGCATGGCCCTGCAACGCCGACAACAAGTACATCGTGCATTTCCCCGAGACCCGTGAGATCACCTCGTTCGGCTCGGGCTACGGCGGTAACGCGCTGCTGGGCAAGAAATGCTTCGCCTTGCGCATCGCATCGGTGATGGCACGCGACGCGGGCTGGATGGCGGAGCACATGCTCATCCTCAAGCTCACCTCACCCGAGGGCGACACCCGCTACGTGACAGGCGCTTTCCCTTCGGCCTGCGGCAAGACGAACCTCGCCATGCTCATCCCCTCCATCGAGGGCTGGAAGGTCGAGACAGTGGGTGACGACATCTGCTGGATGAAGTTCGGCGCCGATGGCCAGCTGTACGCCATCAATCCCGAGGCCGGCTTCTTCGGCGTCGCGCCGGGGACCAACACCCACACGAACCCCAACGCCATCCTCACCCTCGACGGCAACTGCATCTTCACCAACACGGCGCTGACGGACGACGGGGACATCTGGTGGGAGGGCATGACCGAAGAGCCCCCGGCCCACCTGACCGACTGGAAGGGCGAGGACTGGACCCCCGAGAAGGGCACGCCGGCCGCGCACCCCAACGCCCGCTTCACGACACCGGCCAGCCAGGACCCCGCCATCGCTCCGGAGTGGGAGGATCCCAGGGGCGTGCCGATCAGCGCCATCCTCTTCGGCGGCCGCCGCGCCTCGGTCGTCCCGCTCGTGTTCCAGTCCCACGACTGGGAGCACGGCGTCTTCCTCGGCTCGATCATGGCGTCCGAGACCACGGCCGCCCAGGCCGGCGCCGTCGGCAACCTCCGCCGCGATCCCTTCGCCATGCTGCCGTTCTGCGGGTACAACATGGCCGACTACTTCGCACACTGGCTGCAGATCGGCGCGCAGGCGCCCGACCGCAACGCCCTGCCGAAGATCTTCTACGTCAACTGGTTCCGCAAGGACGCCGACGGGAAGTTCCTCTGGCCCGGCTACGGGGAGAACTCCCGCGTGCTCGAGTGGATCTTCAAGCGTGTGCTGGACAAGGCGCCGGCGGTCGACACGCCGATCGGCGCGGTCCCGACACCCGAGGCCATCGACACCACCGGCCTCGACGTGAGCAGGGACCAGATGGAAGAGCTCCTGCGGGTCGACACCGAGGGTTGGCGGGCGGAGGTGCCCCTCATCAAGGAGTACTACGCCAAGTTCGGTGACCGCCTCCCCCAGGCCCTGGCCGATCAGGCCGAGACGCTGGCCGAGCGCCTGGGCTGACGGCGCGGCGCGGCGCGGCCATCGCTATCCGCCGGCCTCCCCCATCTCACCGATCTCCCGATAATCCCCACGCGCCGCACGTGGCGCGTGGGCGGCGCGGCGCCCTGTCACGTACGACAGGCCGCCGAGCGCGGCCAGCACGGCCATGGTGGCGTCGCCCTGCGGGAGGGTGAAGACGATGATCAAAGGGATGAGCGAGCCGACGACCCAGACCAGCTGTTGGCGCATGCCAAAGCGGGCGAAGGCGCGGCCCTGTGCGGACAGGGGAATGTAGCGCTGGGTCATGGCGTCGAAGGACGGTTGGGCGACCGAACCGCACAGGCCGACCATGAAGGCGAGGACCACCTGCGCCAGGAGCGTGCCCCAGACAGCACAGCCACCCGCCGTGATGGCGATGAGCCAGAGGGAGCAGAGCAGCAGCTGCTGCTCGGTCAGACGCTTCCGCAGGCGTCCCACCAGCACGAGGCCGACGATGGCCCCCGCGCCGCTGCCCGCCAGTACCAGTCCGTACCAGTAGAGGCCCACGCCGTGCATTCGCCGCAGCCCGAAGGCGAGCATGAAGGTCATGAAGCCGGTAAGGCCGCGCACAATGCACATGGCGCTCAGGCCGAGCATCACCTCGGGATTGGCGAATGGTTGCAACCGCAACAGGTCCTGCTCGCGCGTGAGAGCCTCACCCTCCTGGCCGTACTCGCGCACCTTCGTCGACTGGTCACGCCACATTTCCTCCGCCCGGCGGCTCGTCAGCACCGGCAGCCGGGCGCCGGCCACCGCGGCGCCGACGAACACCAGGGTGGCGAAGACGAGCACGGCCGGAGAGCCGGCGACCTTGTAGAGGATCACGGCCGGGATCGACGCCACGAAGCCGGCCAGGGTGCCGAGGAGCGTCAGCCAGCGCGTTGAGCGTCGCGTACCCGGCCTGTTCACTCTCTGAGTCCGAACCGTCGAGCGCGACCATCTCCGGCACCAGAGCGCCCTTGGTCACGAGGTAGAGCTTCTGGCACACGAGCACGAGAAAGGCGAGCGGGAAGAGAAGCAGGCTGTGGAGATGAGTGGCCATGAGCGGGCACAGCACCACCTGCCCGACGGCGGAGGAAACCACCATGAGGCGACGCGCCCCGCGGTTGCGATCGATGAGCGGGCCGAGCAGCGGCGACACGATGGCGAACGGGGCCAAGGTGAAGAGGAGGTACAGGAGGATCTTGTGATCGGCGGCGTCCGGCGAGATGGAGAAGAAGAGCGAACCGGCGAGCGAGATGGTGACGACGGTCCCGCCCCCGAGCATGGCGCACTGCACCAGCGACAGCCTGCCGATGGGATGTGACTGGTCGAACAGGTCCTGACCAGCCTGGCGAGCCATGTCCTTGAACTGCTCGATCTTGGGGGGCATCGCCACCTGGCCAATGTACGGTGTGCCGTGACCGTCCACGCGTACGTGCTGATCCAGACGGATGTGGGCAAGGCGGCCCACGTCGCCCAACAGCTGAGCAGCATCGACGGCGTGGTCGTGGCCGACGGTGTCACGGGACCCTATGACGTGATCGCCCGGGCCGAAGCATCCTCCATGAACGAGCTCGGCCGCATGGTCGTGCGGGACATGCAGCGGATCGAGGGCATCACTCGCACCATCACCTGCCCCGTCGTCACGATCTGAACTCCCGGCGTCAGGGTTCCCGGCATCGGCGTGCCGGCAACACGCGTTCCCTCGGGTGTCCGGGCGGGACCGGCCACGCTGAGGACTCCCACATTGCGGTTGCAACGCGGGCAACGCACGCAGGTCCTCAAAGGGCACGATGTCCCCTGCCCCAACCCCCGTGGTTTCGGTGTTCTGATGGTTCTCGCACCCCTCGTACCGAGTCGCACGCACACGCCCGGCCGCGCTCTTCTCGAGCGTCCTTTTCGCCGTTATGGCGATCGTGACGCTCCAGCCGGTGACGGCCCAGAACGCATCGCCTGCGCAATCCCAACGGGGGACACCGACCGAGGCGGCGACCGTCCCACACGGCGCGCCGACGGCCACGTCCGCCCCGGTGGACCCGTTCGAGCGCCGGCCGCGGCGGCATCAGCCGCCTCTGCGCCTGTTGCGTCTCCCACCGCGATGGTGGCGACGCCGAGCGCTGTCGCCGCTGCGCCGGCACCCCCGCCCACCGATCCGAGCGTGGTGCCACCGGAGGGCCGGGCCACTGCGTGGGGCTGCGGCGCCGCCCTGGCCTACCTGCAGGCCTACGCGGCCAAGGGCTTCATGCTCGAGTGCCCCGGCTACGCCGAAGGGCGGGAGGCCATGACCTGCATGCGGGAAACAGGGGTGTGCCCCATCTCCGCGGTGATCGCCATCGCCGACCCCTGCCCGCAGGCCTACATGAACGAGGCATCGAACTCCTACGTGATCACCGGGGTTGCGGACTCCCCCATCGATCCCTGCGGACCCTGCACCTGAGTCAGCTGAGCGCGCCCGACTCGCGGAGCTTGGCCACGACGCCCTCGTCCACGCCCCACTCCACCAGCCCCGAGACGGTGTCCGCTCCAGGCGGCGAGGGCGGCTTCGAGACAGCGGAAGGCGTCTTGGAGAAACGGGGCGCCGGTGCCGGCTGCACGGCACCGTCGACCTCGATGAAGGTCGCGCGCGCAATGTTGTGCGGGTGCTCGTGCGCCTCCCAGGGAGAGAGCACCGGCACCACACAGGCGTCGGTCCCGTCGAAGGCGGCCGACCACTCGTCACGCGTCTTTGTCTTGAAGATGGCGGCGAAGCGCTCCTTCATGGCCGGCCAGTCCGCCCGAGACTGCTGCTGCGGCAACGACTCGTCACCGGCGAGGCCCAGGCCGTCGAGCAGCGCGGCGTAGAACTGCTTCTCAATGCCACCCACCGCCATCCATTTCCCGTCCGCCGTCTCGTAGACCTCGTAGAAGGGCGCACCCGTGTCGAGCATGTTGGCCCCGCGCTGCTCGTTCCACATGCCACCGAGGTGGAAGGAGTGGATCATCGTCATGAGTGATGCTGCGCCGTCGACCATCGCGGCGTCGACCACCTGGCCTTGGCCGGAGCGGGCGGCTTCGAGCAGGGCGGCCACCATGCCGAAGGCCAGCAACATGCCGCCGCCGCCGAAGTCGCCCACGAGATTCAGCGGCGGCACGGGGGCCGAACCGGCCCGGCCCAGCGACCAGAGCGCGCCGCCGATGGCGATGTAGTCGATGTCGTGGCCGGCCATGGGCGCCATCGGACCCTCCTGACCCCACCCCGTCATGCGGCCGTAGACCAGTCGCGGGTTGCGCCCCAAGCAGGCGTCGGGCCCGACGCCCAATCGCTCGGCCACGCCGGGGCGGAAGCCCTCGATGATCCCGTCGGCCTCCTCGACGAGCCCGAGCACCAGCTCGACGGCGTCGGGATGCTTGAGATCGATGCCGACGGAGGGACGGGACCGGCTCAGCAGGTCCCAGTACGGCCCGGAGCGCGAGGCCTCGATCTCCTTCCCGCGCTCGACCGCGCCGGGCGCCGCCCGCTCGAGCCGCAGGACCTGCGCCCCGGCGTCTGCCAGCATCATGCAGGTGTAGGGCGCCGGCCCGATTCCCGCCAGCTCAATGATCTTGATCCCGCTCAGCGGTCCACTCCGGTCGGCCATCGCAGGATGCTGACCCGTTGCGCCCACGACGGTCAAGCCCGTCCGACCTGCGCCAAGCTGGGGACATGCCTGCCGCCCGCGCCCCTGGACGAGTGACCATCATCGGCGACCACACCGACTACAACGCGGGCCGCTCGCTCCCGATGGCCATCGACCTGGCCACGGAAGTCGAGTTCACTCCCAAAATCGGCAGCTTCCTGTTCGGGATCCACTCCGACGTCTTCCCGGACACTCCCATTGAGATCGTGCTGGGCGATACCGCCCCGGTGCGCGCCGAAGCGGCCCTGGTGGCAGGGCTCCTGCGTGTGCAGGTCCTGCCGCACGGCGGGGTCGCCCGGGTCACCAGCACCCTGCCGGTCGGCGCCGGCCTGTCCTCGAGTGCCGCCTTCTCCGTGGCCCTGCTGCTCGCCCTCGGCCACGACCCCGATCCCCTCTCGCTGGCCCGGGATTGCCAGGAAGCCGAGCGGTGTGCGGGCGCCCACGTCGGCCTGCTCGATCCCCTGGCCATCGCCGGCGCCACCGCCGGCCATGCACTCCACATCGACTTCGACACCATGGCGACCCGCCAGGTGCCGGTGCCCGACGAGGCGGCCTTCGTCATCGTCCACAGTGAGGCACCGCGGCTCCTCACCGGCACCCCGTACGCCGCCCGGCGCGCCGAATGCGAGCGGGCCGCACACATCCTTGGCCGGCCACTCGGGCTCTGCGCGCTCGGCGACCTGAGTGCGCTGACCGACCCGGTGCTGCGCCGGCGGGCCCGCCACGTGATCACTGAAAGCGCCCGGGTCGGAGAGGCCGAGCGGCTGCTGGCCCGCGGCAACCTCGTCGGGCTCGGCGAGGTCATGACCGCGGGGCACCGCAGCCTGGCCGGCGACTTCAGGGTTTCGGTGCCCGCCGTCGACGAACTGGTCGAGCACCTGCTCGGCCTGCCCGGTGTCCTCGGCGCCCGCATGAGCGGCGGCGGTTTCGGCGGGTGCGTGATCGCGCTCTGCCGGCCCGACTCGCCGGCGCTCCACCCTGAGACGCACGCGCCGCGGCGGAGCTGGCGGGTCAGCCCGGCTGCCGGTGCAGCTCGTCTCGGGACGTAGCGATCAGGGCGTTGAGCACAGCGATGGCCCGTCCGTCGTCGATGGACCGGGCGGCCAGCCCGAGCCCGCTCTCCAGGTCCTCGACGCGTCCCGCCACCACGAGGGCCGCTGCCGCGTTGAGGATCCCGATGTCACGCCGGGCCCCGTGCTCTCCTTCGAGCACGGATCGGATCACGCCGGCGTTGAAAGCGGCGTCGCCACCCCGCAGCTCCGCCAGGGTCGCAGGGGGAAAGCCCAGCGTCTGCGGATCCACGCGCCACCGGCGTACTTCGAAGGCGCCGGCGCCGTCACCGCGCACCTCCAGGACGTCTGCGGGCGACGTCACGCTCAGCTCGTCGAGCCCGTCGTCGGCATGGACGATCAGCGCATGCCGGCTCCCCGTCGCCCCGAAGACGCCCGCCATGATCGGCGCCATGGCCGGGTCGCTCACGCCGACCAGCTGGCGCCTGGTGCGCGCCGGGTTGATGAGCGGTCCGAGGAAGTTGAACACGGTGGGCACGCCCAGCTCTTTGCGGACCGGCCCGACGAAGCGCATCGCCGGGTGGAAGCGCTGGGCGAAGCAGAACCCCATGCCGGCCTCTGCGACGCAACGCGCCACGCCTTCGGGACCGAGCTCTATCGCCACGCCGAGCGCTTCGAGCACGTCTGCCGTCCCGACCGACGATGATGCGGCCCGGTTGCCGTGCTTGCACACCGGCACGCCACACCCAGCGGTGATGAAGGCCGCCAGCGTCGTCACGTTGATGCTGGACAGACGGTCACCGCCCGTGCCGACCAGGTCGACCGCCGCTTCGGCATCGCGGTCCGCCAGCGGGCAGGGAACGGCGGCGTCGACCATGGCGCGGGCCAGCCCGGTCACTTCCTCCGCTGTCTCGCCCTTGGCGTGCAACAGGGTCAGAAAGGCTCCCACCTGGGCTGGCGTGGCCTCGCCCGCGAGAACGATCTGCAGCGTCTCCTCGGCCTCGGCGGCGCTGAGAGGCTCCCGCCGGGTCAGGCGACCCAGGACCTCGGGCCAGGTCAGTCCCACCACAGGTCCCGGTCGAGCACGCCCCGGGCGATGAGGCCGAGCTGCACCTGCGAGGTGCCCTCCACGATTGTGAGTTGCTTGGCGTCGCGGTACCACTGCTCTGTCGGATGATCCTCCATGTAGCCGGCCGCCCCGAGCAGCTGGACCGCGAGCGACGAGGCCCGCACGGCCAGTTCGGTGGCGTGGTATTTGGCCATGGACAGGTACGGGACGAACTCCTTGGTGAATTTGCCTTCGTCGGCGAGCACGGCCGCCCGGTACGTCAGCAACCGGGCCGCCTCTATGTCGACGGCGCACTTGGCGATCTCCCACTGGATCCCCTGGAAGTCCGCGATCGTCTTGCCGAAGGCGGCCCGCTGCTGCACGTACTCCGTGGCGTACATGAGCGCACCCTCGGCCAACCCGATGCCCCGCGCCGCCACGATCGGGCGCATGGCATTGAGGCCCAGCATCGCCAGGCGGAACCCGCCCACCTCACCGATGACGTTCTCCGCCGGCACGTGCACGTCCGTCAGGAGGAGCTCACCCGTGTCGACCCCGCGCACGCCCATCTTGTGGTCGGTACGGCCTACCTCCACCCCGTCCCAGGCTCGCTCGACGATGAATGCCGTGATGGAGTCGTGCGCCCGGCTGGTGGGGTCGCTGGTCTTGGCGAACACCGTGTACCAGTTCGCCTCGCGCACGCCCGACATCCAGCATTTGGTGCCGTTCAGCACCCAGCCTCCTCCTGCACCCGGATCGGGCACCCCGCGAGTCCGCATCCCCATGACGTCGCTGCCGGCCTGGGGTTCGGACAACCCGAAGCCGGCCCGCAGGGTCCCGTCGCAGATACCGGGGAGGTACCGTTGCTTCTGCTCGTCGGTGCCGGCGATCATGACCGGTCCGGTCGGCAGCCGGGTCAACAGGAGCATCAGCGCCGCCGCGTTGGAGTACTTGGCCACTTCCTCAATGGCCACCGCCAGGCCGAGGATCCCCGCCCCCGCCCCCCCGCACTCGACCGGGATGCACAATCCCAGCAGGCCGGCGTCGCGGAACGCCTCGAAGATGTCGGTCGGGTAGGTCCCTTCTTTGTCGATGGGCCGCGCCCGTGGTTTGACCTTGTCCTGTGCGAGCCGGCGGACCGAATCTCGGAGCTCAACAAGCTCGTCGGGAAGTTCAAATTGCACCGGTGAAGGGTACCGGACCTCTGGGCCAGGTACTTTCTGATCCTTGACCTCCGACCAACCCGGATCGCCCGGGACGCCCGGGACGCCCGACCACGGGGAGGACCACGCCAGGTCTCGTGCCGAGCTGCAGGGTGATCTACGGAAGTCGCGGAAAAAGGAGCAAAGGCGCAAGCACCGCTGGCGGCGACGCACCCTCTACGCGCTGTCTTTCATCATCGTCTTGGCCGCGGTCGGAGCCGGGGGCGCCTACCTCTACGCCAACTACCGCTTCGACCAGATCAAGAAAGTGCACGCCAAGCACCTCATCCGCTCGGCACCTGTCGGCCAGCAGAAGCCCTTGACGCTATTGCTCGTCGGCTCGGACACTCGGGCCTTCGTCGACAATGCCACCCAGGAAAAAGCGTTCGGCTCGGGCGCCGCACAAGGCGGACAGCGCAGCGACGTCACCATGGCCGTCCGCATCGATCCCGCCACCAAGACCGTGACGATCCTGTCGATACCCCGCGACCTGTGGGTCGACATCCCCGGCGATGTCGCGGACATTTCGGGCATGAACCGCATCAACGCTGCGTTCAACTCGGGCCCCGATCTGCTGATCCAGACCATTGAGCAGGACCTCGGCATCCCGATCAACCACTACGCCTCGGTGGACTTCCCCGGGTTCTCGGGCATGGTGGATGCGCTGGGCGGGGTGACAATGGACTTCCCCACCGCGGTCAAGGACCAGTACAGCGGCCTCGACGTCACGACGACCGGCTGCCAGGTGGTCAGCGGGACGACGGCCCTGGAGCTGGTACGGAGCCGCCACCTCTACTACAAGAACTCAGCCGGCGAGTGGGAATACGACGGCGAGTCGGACTTCAGCCGCATTCAGCGCCAGGACGCCTTCTTCCGCGCCGTGCTGGCCAAGCTGAACGCGACCGGCCTCGACCCCTTGACCATCAACGCCTTCCTCGGCGCCGCTGTGACCAACCTGACCATCGACGACACTTTGACCAAGAGCGACCTGTTCAACCTGGCTCAGGACTTCAAGGGCCTCTCGTCCTCGCACCTCGTCACCGAGACGCTGCCGACCACGTCCTTCGTCACCGACGGCGGGGCCGACGTGTTGCAGGAGGCCCAGCCCTTCGCCCAGAACATGATCAACGCGTTCGACGCGATCGGTTCGACCCCGACGACGACAACCACGACCACCGTCGCCAAGGGCGCCAAGGCCACGACCACGACGACGGCCCCGACCGAAGCCCACGGCCTGGTCGGTGTCAACGTCCTGAACGCATCGACCGTGAACGGCATCGCACACGCCACCGCGGCCGCGCTCACGACGCAGGGATTCCACGTCGACCAAATCGGGAACGCCTCGACATCGCTGAGCTCTGGCGCTGCTTCGGAGATCCTCTACGGGCCCTCTGGTGCGGAAGCCGCCCACACACTCGCCTCGGTGCTCCAGGGCCCGGTCACCCTCGTCCCCGACCCGAGCCTCACCGGCGAAACGGTCTCGCTGTTGATCGCCGGCTCGCAGTTGACGGTGACCGGGTCATCGGCCGGCGGAACGACGACGACCACGGCACCGCCAGGGCCCACCACCACCACGACCACGACCATCCCCGGGGACGTCTACACGAACACGCAGCCGGAGCCCTGGAACCCCTCGCCCTGCACCCTGGGAGAGCCGACCCCGGCGACGCCCACCACGACGGCCACCAAGGCCATCAAGAAGTAGGAGGTCGGGTGAGCCTGTTCAGGCGGACTTGCGGCGCTGGCGCACAATGCGCCGACGCTCGCGCTCGGTCGTGCCGCCCCAGATGCCCTCACGCTCGCGGTGGGCCAGGGCGTGCTCCAAGCACGCTTGGCGGACCGGGCAGACGGCGCACACAGCCTTGGCTTCGGCCGCGTCGGCGTCGTCCTCTGTGACGGGGTAGAACGCCTCGACGTCGAGACCCCGGCAGGCGGCTTGCTTGCGCCACGTGGTGGCGATCATGGGAGACACTTCCTCAATAACGGATGAAAAGGCGGATACTTGATTCGCCCTGCTCAGAGGCCCTCTTGGTCCGTCGACCAGCGGGGACGGCCCTGAATTCGGCGAACGAAGAGTATGGCGCACGCCTTGTGCGCCTGTAAAGACTTGCGCACGGAATTGTCCCTGGTCAGCCGATTGAGAGGGGCTTTGTTGTGCCGAGCAGATCCCCGAGCAGTTCGCGTCGCACCCCCGGCGACAACCCCGCCCTGGCTTCGTAGGCAGGATGCGTCGCCACGAGGGCGACCTCCTCGGCGACCGCGAACGCGCCCACCTGGGCCTCGGTGAATCCGAAGCGCACGTAGTGCACCGCCGGTGTGACCGCCTCACGGGTGAGAGCCGCCGCATGGGCGGCTTCGGGGACGCTGGCCACCACCTCCCCGTCGATCGAGAAACCGAGCTGGCGCTCGATCCCCACCAGCCGGGGCAGCCACTCCCGCAGCGCTTCGTCCGACGTCAGCTCAATGAACACGGTGGCCGACAGCTCCCCCGTGTCCGGGAGCAGCCGGTTGTAGATGTCGAGCTCGACCTGGATCGCCTCGTCGCTGATGATCTTCTCGGCCCGGGCCATCTCCTGGACCTGAAAGCGGACCGTGTCGAAGCACTCGAAGACCAAGGTCATGACCGGGCCCAGCGCCACCCGCCGGTCGACCTTGCGCGCAATAACCTTCGCCCGGTAGTCCTCCCGCACCCGCTCGTAGGCGCGGAGGTCGAGCACGTCGGCCAGCGTCAGCGCAGGCACGCCATCACCCGAACCCGTATCTGTATCCGTATCCCGCTCAGTCTGCGGTCACTCGCGCCGCCCGGCGACCTGCGCCAGGTCGCCGTCACTCGCCCAGCGACTCGAGACCCTTCGTGAAGCGCCCCGCGTGAGACTTCTCGGCCCGGGCCAGCGTCTCGAGCCACTCCGCAATCTCCACGAAGCCCTCGTCGCGCGCCGTCTTGGCGAAGCCGGGATACATCTCGGTGTACTCGTAGGTCTCGCCCTCGATGGCCGACTTGAGGTTGTCCTCGGTGGCGCCGACGGGCACGCCGGTGACAGGGTCGCCGGCCTCGCGCAGGAAGTCGAAGTGTCCGAAGGCGTGCCCGGTCTCACCCTCCGCGACCGAGCGGAAGAGGGCCGACACGTCGGGGTAGCCCTCGACGTCCGCCTTCTGGGCGAAGTACAGGTAGCGGCGGTTGGCCTGGCTCTCGCCGGCGAACGCTTCTTTGAGGTTGGCCTCGGTCTTACTGCCCTTCAGTGCTGCCATGGCTGGTACGTACCTTTCTCTATTTGGTCGGTTGCGGTGCTTGCGAAACCTGTGAGCCCCGGCACTCGTCGCACAGTCCCCGGAAAACGACCTCGGCGCTGTCGACGACGAAGCCTTGCGCGCCCAGCGCGGACACCGTGAGGCCCGGGAAGTCGGCCGCCAGGTCGCGTACCTTGCCACACGAGCGGCAGACCAGGTGGTGGTGTGTGTTCTCGACGTTCGGGTCAAAGCGCGCTGAGCCGGTGCCGACGTCGAGCACGGAGATGGCGCCGAGCTCGGCCAGGTCGTTGAGGGTCTGGTACACAGTCTTAAGCGAGACGTTGGGCATCTCGCGGAGAACCCTCTGGTGGACCCGCTCGGCCGACGGGTGAGTGACGTCGCCCCCCAGGGCGCGAAAAATGCACTGGCGTTGGGCCGTGATCTTGCGCCCGTTGGCTCGGAAGAGGTCGCTCAGCGAGTCGGGTGACCGCATACGTCGGCCACCATATCGTGCGCGCAACCCATTTTGACAACGATTGTCGAAATCAGCCGTCCGGCCTGGTCTGTGTCCTCGCGCAAAGTGCAGAGTCCCGAAGACCAATGCCTAGGTACCGGTCGCTTCGCCCTCTGGAATTGCCTCCCACCATTGGCACCACCAGTTACCCCCGACCAGGATGCGGAGCTTCGGGTGCCAGCAGTACGAAAGATCCTTATACGGCTCGAGGTAGTAACGGCAGTTGTCGCACCGTTCGTCGCCCGAGGGATGCCCACGGAGGACCTGGTTGTCCACCAGGTGGCTGAGCTCGACGGAGAGTCGCTCGTCGATCTCCTTCGGCTCTGGCTCGGGAATCGTGTAGTCGGACATAGCGTCGCCACCCTAGCGGGCGTCACATGGGTCTTGACAATCGTTGTCAGAATCGAGCCGCGGTCCGCCGCAGCGCTCCATCACGCCGGCGAAACGGTCCCCCACGGACCTCGAGCAGCCGTGCGGACACTCGTCCGTGCCTGCGTCGCCCTCACGTCGACTCTGGATCGGAGGCCTCGAGATCGCGCATGGTGAAGAGGGCGCGGAGTGCGATCCGCTCCGCCGCCGCAACGCCCGCTCCGCCGCCTTCCCGGTCGATCACACACACGGCGTGCTCGACCACGGCCCCCTCCGAACGGAGGTCCTGAGCCGACAACACGATCTGCCCGCCCGTGGTCACCACGTCCTCGACGATGAGGAGGTGGCGGCCCGCCACTTCTCCGCCCTCGCAGACCTTCTCGGTGCCGTATTTCTTCGGCTCCTTGCGTACGAAATACGCCGGCAGCCCCGTCACCGAGGACAGCATGGTCGCCAACGGGACGCCCCCGAGCTCCAGGCCGGCGAGACCATCGGTCCCGGCGGGCACGAGCGGCACCAGGGCCGAAACGATCTCGGCGAGCAGCGCCGGGTCGGACTCGAAACGGTACTTGTCGAAGTAATGGTCGGCCGTACGGCCGGAGCGCAGGACGAACGTGCCGGTCAGGTGGGATGCTGCGAAGACGCGGGCGGCCAACGTCACGCCGACATTGTGCACCGCGCCCTGTGCCGCCGGGGTGATTCCCTACCGCCTGCTGGTGCCCCCGTCGATGCGCGTGTGATCCAACCGGAAGCGGAGGTGCGCCCGGCAGAGGGTCGTCGTGGAGAGAGCCCAGTTCGGGCTGACGTTGGGGCGCTGCAACATCTCGCAGTCGACGCAGAGTGACCCCGGGAGGCCCTGCACCCGCGCGAGCAGGGCCGAGAGTTCGAAGAACTCCTCCATCGCCAGGCGTCCGCTCTCGCAGAGGCCCCACAGCTCGGAGAGACGGAGCTCGTCGCACAGCTCGGCCTCGGCGTCGCGGTCCACGAAGAGCTGTGCACCGGACCTGGACACGTCTTCGGAGTCGTGGGACCACACGCTCTCTGACCAGTACCGGGCGTGCTCCTCGTCCGCGATCAGGCTGCGCCACAGCGCCTCGGGATCAGAATCGACCTCCAGCTCGGCCTCCGGTGCGACCTCTTCCCATCGCTCGTCGAAATGCTCCATCGTTCCCCCTACAGGGCGCTCCCGTGCCGACCGCACGTCGCCTCCCTTCATCGAATCGGCGGGTCAGATGACCGGCTGAAGCGAAATCCGGGGCTCGGACGTGAGCAGTGACCATCCCGACGCCAGGCGGCGGCGACCCCGGCAGGCCACGATGGCCCACTCCGCCGGTGTCCAGGCGAACAGGGCATCCTGGCCGTAGCGCACTCCCAGGGCCAGGACCTCGGCTTCCTCGAGGCCGCGAACAGCCACTCCCTCCTCGCGCCTTCCCGTGGCAGGGTCGACTCCGACTGCGGCCAGCAGCGGGACGGACAGCCGCACGAGGTCAGCTTCGAGGTCCGCCTGCCGCGATCGATTGACGTCTCGGCCCAGCCGCTCGAGGCCCGGATCCCACGCAGTCAGGAGGTACACCGGCCGCCCGTCGGGCCAGGGCCAGCGGGCTTCGTCTGCGTCCGGTGCCGATCGGACCCGGAGACTGCCCCCACTCCGATGCAGGATCTCGACCACGGTCCGCTCGTAGGAAGCCCAGGGGTCCTCAGGCGCCGGCGCCACCAGACGACCCTACGCCGAAGGCGAAGATGGGCCTGGTGTCTGCGTCGTTCCCGCTCCCCACACTGCTGTCGCAGGCCCTCGTCGCGCACACGATCGAGCTCGACAACGAGGCGGAGCACCGCCTGCCGCACCGAACCACCCGCCAGCAGGATCCTGACGCCGGGCGTGGTGGCGGACCTTGGTTGGTGTCGTTCGCGTTATGGGCCAATGTGCTGCAGTATCTCGATACCGACGACGTCACCGTGGCGGTGCTCCGCGCACGGGCGCGGACGAATCGACTCCTCCTCAACGGCCTTCTCCGGTGGGGGTACATCACGCTCACACCGCCGGAGGGCGAGCCGTTGCGGAAGCCACCCCAGGACGACGCCAGAGTGCGCCTCAGGCGGGCCGGTCTTCGGGTACGGGAGGTCTGGTCGCCCCTTCCGGCCATCATCGACGACCGCTGGCGGCGGCGCCTGGGTGCGCCTGCGTTCGACCGGCTGGACCGGGCCCTCAAGGTGGTCTTCGAAGCACTTTCCATCGACCCGCCGGCCTACCTCCCGGTGATCCATCCCACCCAGGGAGGCAACGTCGAAGACCCCCACCCGCGTCAGGACACGGTTGGTGCACACTCCCCGCTCCCGGCGAGCGGGTGCCTTTCGCCGCTCCTGAGCGGGGTCCTGTTGGCCTTCACGGCCGACTTCGAAGCGGACACACGGATCTCGTTGGCGATCAGCGCCAACACCCTGCGCGTCCTCGACGTCTCGGGGACACGCCCCGGCGATCTTCCTCGGCTGACCGGTGTGTCTCGAGAAGGCAACGCCATGTGCGCCGGGTGGCTGGAACGCCACGGCTGTACCGTGCCCGGGCCGGACAGGTCGGCGCGCCGGGGCAAGGTGATCCACCTCACCCCGAAGGGAGAGAAGGCGCAGCAGAAATACCGTCGGGTCCTGCGCGCCACCGAGGAGTCCTGGCGCACCAGGTTCGGCGCGGCCGCCATCGACGAGCTCCGAAGCGCTCTCGAAGACGTCGTGGGTGACGGGACGTTCGAGGCCTCCCCGCTGGCGCCTGGCCTCGTCCCGCACCCCGACAACTGGCGAGCTCGGGTGCGTCGCCCCGAGACCCTCCCGCACCATCCGATGGTGCTGCACCGCGGGGGCTACCCCGATGGCAGCTGAGGTGGCCCCGGTCGAACGGTGAGAAGGATGTGGCAGTCTTGATCAGTGCACCCCTTTCGCCGCGCCGATGCGTTGCGACGCCTCGCCGACGAGACGTTCGACGTGCTGGTCGTCGGTGGCGGGATCACTGGAGCGGGCGTCGCCCTCGACGCCGCCAGCCGCGGTCTGAAAACCGCCCTGGTCGAGAAGGGCGACTTCGCGTCGGGGACATCCTCGAAGTCGTCGAAGATGATCCATGGCGGTATCCGCTACCTCCAGCAACGCGAGTTCCGTCTCGTCTACGAGAATCTGGCCGAACGACAGCACCTCCTGGACAATGCGCCCCATCTGGTCAGCCCGCTCCCGTTTCTCATTCCCCTCTTCGGCCGTGACGGCGTCGTATCCAAAACCGTTGCCCGCTCGTACGCCACCGCGTTGTGGCTGTACGACCTCACCGGCGGCTGGCGTATCGGGAAACGACACAGAGAGGTCACGAAGGAGGAGGCGCTGGCGCACCTGCCGACCCTCAGCACCAAGCACCTCGTGGCGGGGTTCCTCTACTTCGACGCCCGGGCCGACGACGCCCGGCTGACCCTCACGGTGGCGCGAACGGCGGCCTACGAGTTCGGCGCGGCCGTGGCCAACTACACCCCGGTCGTGCGCCTGACGACGGGCGCGGACGGGACCGCCGACGGCGCCATTGTGCGAGCGGTGCCCGAGGACGAGACCTCGGAGTTCCCGATCCGGGCCCGGATCGTGGTCAACGCCACGGGGGTCTGGGCTGACCACGTGCGCACCCTCGACGAGGGCCACGATCCCCATGCGATCCGGCCGGCCAAGGGCGTCCACGTCACAGTGCCGGCGAACCGGCTGCCGTGCGACATCGCCGCGGTCATCCCCGTCCCCCAGGACAAGCGGTCCATCTTCGTCGTGTCGTGGCCCGAGACGGATCTCGTCTATCTCGGCACCACCGATACGGACTACACCGGACCGCTGGACGATCCCGCCTGCACCCCCGAGGACGTCGACTACCTGCTCGATGCCGCCAACGCCATCACCACCTCGCACCTCACCCGGGCCGACGTCACCGGCGTCTGGGCCGGACTGCGCCCCCTCCTGGCCCCACCTGCCAAGGGAGGCCATGTCTCGGAGCGCACGGCCGACCTCTCGCGCCGGCACACGGTCAGTACGTCCGGCCACGGCGTGGTGACGGTGACAGGCGGCAAGCTCACCACGTACCGCAAAATGGCACAGGACACCGTCGATGTCGTCGTGAGCCGCCTGGGCGAGTCGCCGCGTCGACGGCGCTGCGTGACCAAGTCCCTTCCGCTCATGGGTGCCACCACCAAGACCCGCGATCCGGTCACCCTGGCCCAGCCCAACGCTCGCCTCCTCGCCCGCTACGGAACCGCCTCGCCCGATGTCCTTGCCCTGGCGGACGGGCGCCCTGAGTTGCTCGACCCGGTGGTGGCCGGATTGCCCTACACGGGCGCCGAGGTCCTCTACGCGGCACGAGAGGAGATGGCGGGCACGCTCGATGACGTCCTGTCGCGGCGCACGCGAGCCACGATCCAACGCGCCCAGCCAACCATGGACGCCGCCACCGCCGTCGCCGGGCTCATCGCTCCCGACATGGGGTGGGACGACGAGGAGACGCGCGAACAGGTGGCCCGGTTCACCGAGGCGTGCCAGAAGGAACTGCTCACGGCCGGGCTCGACCTCCCATGACCCAGCCCACCCCGGTCACCCCTATCGATGCGACCGACACCGGCGTTGCTGATCGCCTAGGCGTCCGCGTCGTGGACATTCCCCCGGCGCTCCTCGACCGGCTCGTCGCCAGCGGGGCCGACGTCCTGCTCGACGACGAGGCCCGAGCCGAGGCGGGACGGGACTGGTGGCCACTGGCCATCGGCTGGGCTGCCGAGGGCGCCGTCCCGCAGCGCCCCGCGGTGGTTGTCCGCCCCAGCTCGACAGAGGAGGTGTCGGCCGTGCTCGCTGCCTGCAACGAGGCGGGGGTGCCCGTCACGGCGGCCGCGGGTCGGAGCGGCGTCTGCGGCGGTTCGATTCCCGTCCATGGCGGCGTGGCTCTCGACATGACCGCGCTCCACGGTCTCCGTGAGGTGGATGAGACCTCCCTCAGGGCGGACGTCCGGGCCGGCACCTTCGGACCGGATCTGGAGACAGCGCTCGGCGAGGTCGGAGCGGGCTACACGCTCGGCCACTGGCCGCAGTCCATCGATCTCTCCACGGTCGGCGGCTGGCTGGCCTGCCGCGGAGCCGGTCAGTACTCGACCCGTTACGGGAAGATCGAGGACATGGTCATCGGCCTCGAAGTCGTCCTCGCCGACGGCCGCGTCGTGCACACCGAGGGAAAGGGACCCCGCGCCGCCACGGGTCCGAACCTGACCCAGCTCTTTGTCGGCAGCGAGGGGACGCTCGGCGTCATCACCGAGGCCCGTCTCCGCATCCACCCCTTGCCGCCGGCGCAAGAACGCAGAGCCTTCGGGTTCTCGACTTTCGCCGAAGGTCTGGAGGCCTGCCGCAGGATCCTCCGCCGAGGCGCGACCCCGGCGGTGCTGCGTCTCTACGACCAGACGGAGTCGGAGCGGAACTTCGACGAGGGCGACACCAACGTCCTCATCGTTCTCGACGAGGCCGACCTCGACATCCTCGCCGGCACGATGAAGATCGTCGACGCGGAGTGCTCGACCGAGGCCGGAGCGCAGCCGTTGGATCACGGCCAGGTGGACCGGTGGTTGGGTCACCGCAACGACGTCTCCGCGCTGGCACCCCTGTGGCGCAGCGGCATTGTGGTCGATACGGCTGAGATATCCGGTCCGTGGTCAGCGCTCTCGGGCCTCTTCGATGAGGTGGTCGGCGCGCTCAAGAACATCGACGGGACCTTGGCTGCGTCTGCCCACCAGTCCCACGCGTATCCGGACGGCGCCTGCCTCTATTTCACGTTTGGCGGACGCGGGCCCGATGGCGACGACGAATGGCGTGAGCGCTACTACCGGCAGGCATGGGACACCGTGACCGACGCCACCCTGGCGCATGGTGCCGCGATCAGCCACCACCACGGCATCGGCCTCAACCGTTCCCGTTTCCTGCCCCGGGCGCTGGGCACCGGCTTCGAGGTGCTCCGAGGCCTCAAGGCGACCTTCGATCCCAAGGGCATCCTCAACCCCGGTAAATTCGGTCTCGACTCGCCCTTTGGACCGGCGCCCTGGACATGAGCCAGCACGGCGGGAGCATTCTGGTCGTCGACGTCGGGACCTCGGGGGTACGGGCGGCCATCGTCCGACCTGACGCCACAGTCGAGCACGAACACCGCGTCCCCCTCTTGCCCGACTCGCCGGCCCCCGGCCTTGTCGAGTTCGATGCGGCGCGCATGGCCGACGCCGTACTCGAGGTCGCCCGCGCGTCGCTCGGGGACGGAGGGCCGGTCGCCGGAGTCGGGATCGCCAACCAGCGAGCCTCGAGCATCGTCTGGGAGCGCGCCACCGGCAAGCCCGTCGCGCCTGGCATCGGCTGGCAGGACCTGCGCACGGTCGGGACCTGTCTCGTCCTCCAGTCCGAAGGCATCCGTCTCGCTCCGAACGCGTCTGCCACAAAGGTGATGGCCATCCTCGACGAGGTCGACCCGGACCGGTCGCGAGCCGAGCAGGGGGAGCTGTGCTTCGGGACAGTCGACAGCTGGGTGGCATGGACGCTCTCAGGGGGTGCCGCGGCACTCGGTGGCGCGCTGCACGTGACCGACGCCACCAATGCGGCCGTGACGGCCCTGGTCGACGCGACCATCGGATGGGACGAGCCGCTGCTGCAGAAACTGCGGATCCCGTTGCAGCTGATGCCGGCGGTCGTCGACTCTTCGGGAGCGCTCGGGAGCGCCGCCGCGCTTCCCGGTGCACCGCCCATCTGCGGGATCGCCGGTGACCAGCAGGCATCCCTCGTCGGCCAGGGCTGCACCCTGCCCGGCCTCGCCAAGGCCACCTTCGGGACGGGCGCCATGCTCGACCAGTGTGCCGGCCCCGCTGGGGCGCCGGTAAAGATGAGCCGCGGCGGCGCGGGCACGTTTCCGATTGTCGCCTTCCGCGTCGGTGGCCGGGCGACCTGGGGCACCGAAGCCGTCATGCTCTCCGCGGGCACCTCCATCGAATGGCTCCGCGATGACCTCGCGATCATCGCGACATCGGAGGAGTCCGCGACGGTGGCGGCCCAGTGCACGACCCCGGGCGATGTCTGGTTCGTGCCGGCACTCCTCGGACTCGGGACGCCGCTGTGGGACTTCGGTGCGCGTGGGACTCTCGTCGGCCTCACCCGCGGCTCGGGCCGCCCCGAAATCGTGCGCGCCGTGCTCGAAGGCGTCGCGCACCGCGGCGCGGATCTGGTCGAGGCCAGCGAGTCTGACAGCGGCTTTCCCATCGCGGCGCTTCGCACCGACGGCGGCATGTCCGACAACGACGTGTTCGTCCAGGCTCTGGCCGATGCGATCGGACGCCCGGTGGAAATCTCCCCCGTCCAGGAGGCCACCACGCTGGGAGCCGGCCTCCTGGCCGGGTTGGCCGTCGGCACCTACGCCACGACGTCCGAGCTCGCCGAGACCTTCTCGCCCCGCAGAACGGTGGAGCCGCAACGCAGCGAGGCCGACCGCGTCGCTGCGCGCGATCGTTGGCTGGCGGCCCGCCACAAGGCCGAAGGCACCATCCCGGAACTCTCGGGCATCTCCTTCTGAGGGGTCACCACCCACCTCAGAAGGAGATCTCGCCGCCCGAGTGACCCCCTTCCCTGCGAATTCGTTCTGCTGCCGATCCACCGCCTGATGCCAACGGGCGAATGCACCGCCAATTCGCTCTCGCCCACCAGCAAGCTACGCCGGGGTGAAGAAATTCACTAGGGCCGAGTGGCCTCAATTCGCATTCATTTCGCCGACCGGCGGCAACCATGCGGTGGCACGGATCGCAGCGCTGATCGGCAGGGCCCGGAGCTATCCCGCCCCGTGTGCCAGTGCATCATCCCAACTGCTGCCTTCCACCAAGAGCGGTCGGTACCCCATCAGTTGCCGTGGCTTGCCGATGGCCATTACCCCACGGAAGCGGTCTGCCCTCCCGAAGAGAGCGACGAATTTTCCTTCCTCGGGCGATCCTTCGGTGATGTGCACCTCATCGCTTCCCCGCGGGGTTCCCAACACCTGCAAGCGGATGCCGTACTGATCGGACCAGAAGTACGGGACCGGTGCGAAAGCCGGTGCGTACGCGGGCCCGGCCGCCAGGCTGCGGGCCGCGGCCACGCCGGCCTCGGCCGCGACCTGCCAATGCTCTATCCGGATCAGCTCCTCGCCGCCATCGCGACGCCAACGCCAGCGCGCGACGTCCCCCGCCGCCACGATGCCGTCCGCCGCGAAGAGCCGGTCGTCACAAACCACGCCGTTGTCGACAGTGAGTCCGGAATCGGCCAGCCAGTCCGTCACCGGCACCACGCCGATGCCGACGACGACCACGTCGGCGGGGACCTTCTCGCCGCCACTCAGCTCCACCACCAGGCGGCCCGGACCGGTATTCCCGGGCGCGGCTCCTCCATCGCCGGCAGCGACGCGGCTGACACTCTGTACCCCCATGCCGGTACGCAGATGCACGCCATGCGATTCGTGCAGCGACGCGAAATGGGATCCGATCACGGGACCGAGAATGTTGCGGAGCGGGACGTCCAGCGCCTCGACGACGGTGACGCGGCATCCGAGCTCTGCGCACGTGGAGGCCACTTCGGCCCCGATGAAGCCGGCGCCGATCACGACGACTCTGGCCCCGTCGACCGCCGTCACAGCGGCGCGCAGCGCGAGCGAGTCGTCGAGCGTGCGCAGCGTGAACAGTCCGTCGCGTTGGCCGAGGTCTTCGGATCCGGGCAAAGGGCGAGGACGCGCGCCGGTCGTGATGACGATGCCATCGCCTTCCAGGATGGTGCCGTCGTCGAGCTCCACCTTGCGCGACTCGGCGTCGAGTCGAACGGCGCGGCGACCGAGAACCTCGTGGACGCGGTGCTCGCTCGACCGCCGCTTGTCCGCCAGCACCGCCTTCTCTGGAGGCCACGTCCCGGCCAGCACCTGCTTGGAGAGCGGCGGCCGGTCGTAGGGAAGGTGCTGCTCCTCGCCGATCAGCGAGATCTTCCCCTCGAAACCCTGTGATCGCAAGGTCTCGACGGCTCGCCATCCGGCGAGCGAGGCCCCGACGACGAGGACGGTGCTGTCCGCTGTCAGTTCGCTCTCCGGACTCATGACCCGAACATCGCCATCCACTCCTCTGCGGAGCGTGGCCGGAAGACGTAGTTCCAACGCCGTGTCTCCCCCATGCTCTGTGAGGGGTCCTGCGAGTAGAGGTGGCCCGGGAAGAGAATCGCATCGTCGGGGACGCGGGCCAGACGGGTGTGGATGGACTCGTACATGGCGAGCGGATCGGAGCCCGGGAAGTCGGTCCGACCGCAACCCTCGAGGAAGAGCGTGTCACCGGCAACGAGCCGCCCGTCGACCAGGAAGCACTGGCTTCCCGGCGTGTGGCCGGGCGTGTGGATCATCTCCACGTGCACCTGCCCGACCCGCAGCGCGTCGCCACTGTGATGCGCCACCAAGTCGGCCGCGCCGACGCCGGTCGTGCGCTCCACCCACGGCACCTCGTCGGCCTGGACGTGAATCGGCACCTGCACCTTCTCGAGCAGTGTGCTGATGCCCTCGAGGGACCATCCGCCCATCTGGCCGCCGAGGTGATCCGGGTGGAAGTGGGTCCCCAACACACCGGTCAGGCGCATGCCGTCGGCCGCCAGGATGTCCAGGAGGTCCTGCACCGCGTACGCCGGGTCCACGGCCACCGCCTCGCCCGTCTCGCGGTCGCCGATGAGGTACACGAAGTTGACCATCTGGCGGGCCATGACGTCACCCTGCGCGAAGTCCCGGCCCGAGAGCAGCTGGCGGAAGTACAGGCGGTCGTCCGCGTTGCTTTCTGTCGGCGCGTCGGTGCTGTCAGCCATGGTCACTCTCTCCGGCGTCGGGGCCGGCCACGTTGCCGGCCAACGCGTCGAGTCGGGGTACGAGCTCCTCGACCTGGGCCTGGGTCCGGCGCAGGCGCTGATCAAGCTCGTCGATCAAGGCGGTCGCCCGTTCCAGTTGACCGACGAGCACATCGACGTCCACTTCGCGTTGTTCGAAGAAGTTCACGATGGCATCGAGCTCTCGGCTCGCCTCCGTGAAGCTCAACTGCTCTACCGGGACGGCTTCGTCCGGCTTCATCATGCGTTTCCTCCTGCATCGTTCTCCTGCACCGCCTGCACCCGGCTCCGCACCGTGCCGTCGGCGAAACGGGTCACGATCTCCTGGCGTTCGGCCAGCCCTGCCGCGCTGCGCACCAGGTGACCGTCGGCGGTCAGCGTCAGGCTGTAGCCGCGCTCCAGTTGCCGTTCGACGTCGTAGGCAGCCAGCAACCTACGCCACGACTGCACGCGCTCGTCCTGGCGCCCGAGATGACCCAGGCTCAGCGGCCCGAGCCGCGCCGCGTGGGCACTCAGCCGCGCGACGCCGGACGCCAGCCGCTCCGGCGCCGCCCGTCCGAGGGATGTCCCCTTCCTAGCCAGGCGCTCCCGATGTACCCGGAGCTGCTGGCGCGCTGCTGCGGTCAGACGGCCACGCGCCCGGGTGTCGCGCGACTGCGCGTCGTCGAGGTACGTCGGGACGCGGCGGGCCAGCAGCGCGGCCGGCTGTGCGACGTGCGCCGACCACCAGAGTCGGGTGTCCCGCACGATCTCCTGCCCGCACTCGGTCGGCGTGATGCACACCCGCGCCGCGACGATGTCGGCGACGGTCTCGTCCCCGGTGTGCCCGATGCCCGTGAAGACCGGCTTGGCCGCACCCGCCACGGCGCGCGCGACGGCCTCGCTCTCGAAGGCGGCCAGGTCCGCCCGTGCTCCCCCGCCCCGGACCATGGCGATGACGTCGCAGTCGCTCCGGCTCAGTGCCGTGAGGGCCCGGGCGATGGATGCCGGTGCACCGGGGCCCTGCACGCTGACCGGCACGTGCGAGATGCGGAAGCCGAACCCCGATCCTGTGAGCTGCCCGAGGAAGTCCCGGCAGCCCTCGGTGCCCGGGCTCGCGACCAGCCCGATGTGGAGCGCCACCGCGGGCAGGGGCAGCGCAGCATTGCGTCGAAGCAGGCCTTCGGAGTCAAGTGTGTGGAGGAGGTGCGCCCGTTGCGCCGCCAGGCGTCCCAACAATGCGGTGACGTCCACCTCTGCGAGGACGAGGCTGATCTCCCCCTTGGCCCGGTACAGGTCGAGGGAGCCCCGCAGGACCACCACCATCCCCTCGGCGAGCTCGATGCCCTGTTTCGCCAGGCCGTGCCGGAGGGGCGCCCACGAACTGCGCCAGCACTTCACGTTGAGGGTGGGCACGCCGCCCCGGCTCCGGTCCCGCCGGGGACTGTCGTCGTCGGGGTCGATCAGACTCATGTAGAGGTGTCCTGACCGGTGATCCGAGACGTGCTGGATCTCACCTCGGACCCAGAGGTGGCGATTCCGGGGAAAGGCCTGGTTGAGCGCACCCTCGACCTGTTCGTAGACACCGCCGATGGAGTGGACCGCGCGCCGGTCCTCCCGCGCTGCGTCGCCGGACGCGGAGCGGGTCGCCGAGGCGTCCTCAGGCGGAGCCTCGGGATCGAAGAGCTGACGGGGGCCGCCGGACATCGACGACACCCTACCGATGCGCTGTCCGGTCACCGTCACCCGCCCAGCGGTGGCACTATTGCGGGTGACGGTGAGTCGGCCAGGTGGCCGCGGCACGGGCCGCTCTGCGGGACCGTGTCGAGGAAGGTCGGGACTCCACAGGGCAGGGTGCTGGCTAACGGCCAGTCGGGGCGACCCGCAGGACAGTGCCACAGAAAGGAAACCGCCGATGACGGGCCTCCGGGTCCGCACAGGTAAGGGTGAAACGGTGCGGTAAGAGCGCACCAGCGACGGGGGTGACCCCGCCGGCTCGGTAAACCCCACCCGGAGCAAGGCCAAGCGTGGGAAATGGGCTGCTCGCTCGCCTCCCGAGAGGGAGGGTTCCCCAGGTAGGCCGCTCAGATGGATGGCCACCCAAGCTCCTCCGGGAGCTGGACAGAATCCCGCCTACAGGCCGGCTCACCGTCAATCTGCAGGTCGGAAGCGGTTTCCCGACATCGAAGTCCGCGGCAGGCCGCCGTGTCGGCGTGGGCGGGGGCGGGGGCGGGGGCGTGACGATGCGTCAGCCAAGCAGTACCTCGGCCCAGATGGTTTTTGCGGCAGGGTCTTCTTGCCCAACTGGACTCGCCCGATGGTGGTCAATGTTCGGTCAACGATGCGACAGTCACCGTTGACAGCCTCAACAAGAACTGGAATCGCAGAGGCCGTGCAGTCGGCCAAGACCTAGCTCAAACTTGAGGCCTTCTCATGCGACACCCTCATCGCCCAGCGGGACTCGCCAGATGATGGACAAGACAGAGTCGCTCAGGCCACGTATGGAGCGACACAGGCAGGGGGTTGCGGGTGTGGTGTCCCCGCAACGGGTTCAATGGGTTCAACGCGGAACACGCCTTAGCTCGTATCTCGGCCAGTCGATTTCATGGCGGTCGGCGTCTACGATTCCGCGCATGACAACTGAGTACCGGGCGACCGAGCCACAGGTGGAAGATCTGACGGCCGTGCCGGGGAACACAGATTTCGGCAAGGTCCATGCTGTCGCCTTCGTGGGCGATCTAGAGCAATTCGGTACGGTCTGCGGCCGCGCCCTTGCCCGACCCACCGACCGCCTGTTCTTGGACGTGCCCGCCGAGGAGCGGTGCCCTGAATGTTCCGAGGCGATTGAGTTGGCCGCTAACTAAGCGCGGCTGCCCAGTACGAATCCTCTTTGAGTCAAGGCCCCAATTTCAGGGCGGTTTGGGCGCGACGAATGGACCCGTCACGAGACGGCGCGGATGCATAGGCTTCGGAGTGGTCCGGGAGTGACTTCGCCGAAGAGCCGGCCTTCAGGATGTAGAGCCGACCACGCAGGCAACGAGTCGTTTCCTACTGTCCTCCCGGGCCCCTTTCGGCGTCGATGACCAGCTGGCGATAGACGGCGTTGGAGACGTGGCGCTTGAGGGAGCGCAGGGCTTCTCGTTTGGTCTTGCCCTCGACGACCTTGCGATCGAAGTAGGCCCGACCGGCAGAGTGGGGCTGGCGGATCTGGCATATGGCCACCATGTGGATTGCGTTGTTGAGCCGACGATGACCGCGCAGCGAGAGCCGGTGGAACACCCGACCGCCCGAGGAGTGCTCGATCGGAGCGATGCCCGCATAGGCGGCGAAGCTGTCCCGGTTGGCGAAGCGATCAACGTCGCCGGTGTAACCGATCAGCGAGCAGGCCAGGACCGGGCCCACACCGAACAGATCAGTGAGCGTGGTCTTCGATGCTCGCACGGCAGTGCGGATCCGGCGGTGTGACTCTTTGATCTGCTCGTCGAGGCGGGCCACGTCATCGACGAGTTCGAGGGCGAGCTGGTGGCGCATGTGCTCGATGGGTGTGGCCGGCTCGAAGGAGTCGAGGAGCGCATTGGCGTCAGAAACGTAGAGTTCCTTGGCAATTCCGCCCGGTGAGAGCTCGGCCAGGGCGTTGTGCAGGCGGCAGACGAGTTTGGCCCGCAATCGGCCCAGGTCGTGGTTGCGCTTGGCCAACAGCCGCATGATCTCGGTGTGATCGGCCCGCTCGACCGTGTGAAGACCACTTGAGCGCAAGGCGGCGATGGCGACTGAGAAGGCATCGTTGGGATCGTTCTTCTCCGAACGCCCTGTGCCGAGCACCCTGATCCTCGAGGCCAATGTCGGTGGGACGTCGAGCACCACTTCGCCGGCATCGACGAGCTGTTTGGGCCAGCAGATAACCGAGACCACCGGCGGACTCGATGGCCCAGGTGCGCTCGGCGAAGGGCTCGGCCCATGCCAGCAACTTGGGCGTTTGCTGGCATGTCGCTCGGACCGTGACCTTGGCCATCTCGCGTTCGTCACCACCGATAGCCACCGCTGTGTGGCTCGCTTTGTGGGGGTCGACCCCGATGATCACCGACATGAGCACCTCCTCTTAGGTTGATGGGCAACCGCGAGGGCACTCCTGATTTGGATCTGGTGCACACACTCCTCTTTTGAGCCACTCGCGGCGAGATCCAGACGAGTGGCATCTCGTTAGAAAGCCAGCCGGATGGACCGGCGGCAGGCACTTAAGAGAGCCAGCCCGTCGGGACCTCTAAACGCTACGGATCAGCCGCAGGGTCTGCTCAAAGTCTCAATCAGGCACATATGGGCGTGTGGATAATTTGTTCAGTCGACAGGAGGCTCAGGCGAGTATCTTGCCCCGGTGGAAGCAACTCACTGTCGTTCCCCACGACAGAAGGGCCTCATGCGAACTATCGACCGGCGGGCGTTTATGTTTGGGAGTGGCTGCGTTGCTTTCACCCTGCTGTTGACCGCCGCGGTTCTGGATTTCGACAGTGGCGCTGGTGCGACCGACCGACCGCTTCATTCGTCCTCGCAGCCTGGTGCTCCCCCAGAGGTTCGCGGTAAGGCGGCAGCAAACGCATGGACCCTTCCCGATCATGATTATTTGAACTCAAGGGATGCTGGAGTGTCGCCGATCCGCGGTTCGACGGTGTCCCGCTTGGTGCCGGCGTGGAGTGTCCCCATGGCGGCCGGCGCATCGACATCGCCGATCGTCGTCGCTGGAATCGCCTACGTGCAGGACCAGGCTGGGACGGTGTACGCGATCGACGTATCGTCAGGCCAGGTGAAGTGGAAGGCGAAGGCGCTGGGCTTCAGCGTCGGCCCCTATGGTGTCTCAGTCGGGTGGGGAAAGCTGTTCGCGTCCACTCCCAGCGGCGTGGCCGCCTTCTCACTGTCGAACGGTGCCCCGGTGTGGAGCCGTCAGATCACGACTGCGCCCGGTCAGGGTGTCGACATCCAAACGGAACCCTACGGGGGGATGGTCTACGTGGCCAGCGTGCCGGTGTCCCTAGTCGGGGGTATATACACCGGCGGTTCCATCGGCTACCTCGAAGCGCTGGATGCGAACACGGGGAGGATCGACTGGCGCTTCGACACCGTGGACTCGAAGAATCTTTGGGGCAACCCGGCGGTGAACTCGGGCGGAGGCGCGTGGTACCCGCCAGCCATTGATGTGCGCTCAGGAGTTGTGTACTGGGGGGTGGCCAATCCCGCACCGTTTGTCGGCACCACCCAATACCCGAACGGAACGAGCCGACCCGGCGCCAATCTCTACACGGACTCCATGGTGGCACTGTCTGCGAGGACCGGAAAGCTTTTGTGGTACCACCAAGCTTTCTCCCACGACCTCTACGATCGTGATGAAGTGCAGGCCATGCTCGTGCCTGTGGGGCGTTCGGTCGACAGGTCCCGCTTGGTGGCGGTCAGCGCGGGGAAAGGAGGCTTCGTGCTCGGGCTCAACCCCGTAACAGGACGCCTCTTGTGGAAGACGGCAGTGGGGATCCACCGAAACGGGGACCTGCCCAAGCTCACCGGACCGACCACGGTCCTGCCGGGAACGTATGGCGGCGTGCTCACGCCGCCCGCCTCGGCTGGCGGCGTCGTCTATGCAGCGGCGTTGAATGCCCCCGACACGCTGGAGCCTAATCAGACTGCTTACTTCGGCGGCAAGATCGGCACGATGGATGGCGACATCGTGGCCATGTCTGCTCGCACCGGCAAAATCGCATGGGATACCAAGGTCCCCGGTGATCCCACCGGGGGGGTGACGATCGTCAACAACCTCGTCCTCACGGCGACCTATCAGGGAGAGGTGCTCGCCCTCAACCGAACGACCGGCGCAGTGGTGTGGACCTACCGCGGTCCGGGCAAGGTCAACGGATGGATGTCCATCGCCGGTGGGCGGATCTATCTGCCCGTCGGATCGCCGGCACAGCTGCTTGCTCTGACGATCCCGCCCGCGCCGTAGAGGTCCGTACTGCCCCAGTTCGCCGGGAGCGTGAACGGCCGACGGTCGTAGCGGGCCAAGAAGAGGTTCCGGCTGCTATAGGTCTTCGTTCATCCATCGTTGTGCGAGTTCATTGCGGATAATGGTAACCGCATCGGCAGGGTCTCGACAGGTGATATCAATCGTTATCGACCCGTTCGGGGTCAACATGCCCCCGTCAATAATGCTGAGGGCAATCGAAGGGTCGATCAGCTTGTTCCGAGAACGTCGCTCCGCCTGGGAAACTCGCTCAGCCAGGACCTGTCTATCGCAAGTGAGGTTGACGGGAAGAAAGACAGATCCTCGGCGCTCGGCGATGGTCTGCAATTGATGGACGTAGGCGTTATCCCGCTCGTTGTCTCGCAGATGGTGCGTCAATACGAACGACCAATCCGGTGGAGACAGCTCGTCGATGGTTCGAGCGATGATGCCATTCATTTCACGAACGTTGTCCAAGACTCCCGGGGGCAGCACCGACTGACCATCTGCCTCTGCGATCAAGTCGAACAGGATGTTCGCCGCCGCATGGTTGTCGATCAACCTGACAGGCGTTCCTTTGCTGGACAGCGCCAATACGAGCTCTTTGGCAACGGTAAACTTCCCGGTACCGGGATAGCCCAGAATGAGAACGATCGCTGGTCCCACGGACAAACACTACGTTCGCCGTCACGTCCCAGACCGGGACCTCATCCCGACCAATGCCGTTGTCCCCGAACAGTGACAACGGAATCCTACGTGCGGATCGGCGAAGCTTAAATGGGAAACTTGGGAACAGACAGATAAGAGAAGGGGTCGACCCTTGAAGAAGAATCGCTCAGTACCTGATGCAACCGTGATTCCGGTTCTGATCTATCCAGATGTTCGAGCGGCAGTGGTTTGGCTAACGAACACATTTGGGTTTGAGGAGCGCGTCCGGATCGGTGACGACCATCGATCTCAGCTTCGGTTCGGCGATGGTGCAGTCATAGTCGCTGACGTGCGGGCTGATCGCACACCGCCACGCTCGGGGGAGGTAACTCACTCGGTCCTGGTCAGGGTGGAGGACGCCCAAGCGCATCGCGATCGGGCCTGCGCGGTTGGAGCCCGAATCCTCATGGAGCCGACAGACATGCCCTTCGGCGAACGCCAGTACACCGCCGAGGACCTTGCGGGTCACCAGTGGACCTTCTCTGAGACACTCTCCGACATGGCTCCCGAGGAGTGGGGCGGAGAGACGGTGACGCTTTAGGCGACCTGCCCCCCGTCGCCGGGAGCGGGAGCAACTATCTCAGGCTTTCAATGATTCCAACGAGCTTGTGCCACCCTCGTCGCTCCGGAGGCCCGATCAAGATTTCGACCATATCGATAACTTCGTCGCGCCCGCCACGAACGCCCATGCCGACCCCCCCGCCTGACGCAGCATCTCTAAGTCGTTGAGTGCTATGGGATACTCACAAAGTGCGGATGGTCTTGAACATTATTTGGCTCCTACTGTCTGGGTTGTGGCTGGCACTGGGTTACGCATTGGCTGGCCTCGTCATGTTCGTCTTGATCATCACTATTCCATTTGGGATCGCGTCATTTCGACTGGCTGCCTATGTGCTGTGGCCCTTTGGAAGAACCGTGGTTCGCCGGACGGACGCTGGTGCCGCATCCACAATCGGCAACATCATCTGGTTCATCCTCGTGGGGATCTGGATGGCGATCGCTCACCTGGTTCTCGGCCTTCTGCTGTGCCTGACTATCATTGGTATCCCGCTTGGGCTCGGAAACTTCAAGTTGGCAGCTGTGGCCATAGCCCCCCTAGGCAAAGAAATCGTGCCGACGACTGATCCCCGAGCAGCGCTCGGAACCGTTTCTTTCTGAACACCGCAGTGGCCTCCGCCCATTTTGCCGGGAAGGCGCCACCCTCCGGTGGAGTTGCCGGCAGGGCTCCCGTGGCACGATGGCCGAGGCATCGGGCCGACGCTCACCTCGCCGTCGGACGATTCACCTGAGCTCGCTTCACCGTCGTCCTTGAAGGGAATCATTGCGATGGATTCAAAACCCTATGAAAAAGATGGGCACCGGATCACCATCAACACTCAGCGTTGGAGCGTTGACCAAACCAGCGGTTTCGTCTGGAACCTGCCCCATGGGTACCACCCTCACGGCACCTGCAAATTCGAGGTCACCACTCCGGACGGCGGCACGGCGACCCTCACGATCTGGGGATCGGGGGAAATGTCTTGCAACCCGCCCGTGGAGTGGATTGAGCTTCCCGAAGGTGGAATTTCGTTCTTTGACGATCGGCCCAACGAAACGCGTAAAGGCTAAATGAAGAGGCGTGCATCACATCTACCTGCCCCTCACGCCGAAACGGTGCGAACATGAGAGTGCGTGCTTGGTTGTGGGCTGCGGCGCCTTTTTCCTCGCAGGGATCAGGCTGAACCGATGACCTCACCGAACTGGATGGTGCGCACCGTCACGCCGGGTGCCTCGGCACCTTCGGGAGGAGAGGTGGCGCGGGCTAGCTCTTCAGATTCGAACACCTCGATCGAGATCCCCTGCGACTCGTCGATCGCTACGAAGTAGGCGCCCAGGAAACCCCGGCTCCCCTTTATCCCTCGAATGACGTCCTTGTCGAGGCCCCGCTTGGCCTCAGCCAGGTCCGAAATGTTGGCGTGGATCACTCTGGCATGCACGGCTGACCTCCTCGACTCGTATGACGACTCGTCACGCTAACCGCGGCTGAGCGCCAGTTCTGGTGCGTGACACCTGGACTATCCCTGTTCGCCGGCACTGTCGCGGCAGACTCTCCCTTTTGGGGTCGACTCAGTACCGGAGGTCGGCGAGGACTCCATAGTGGTCTGAGAGTTGGAGCTGGTCGTCCGGTACGACGCCGAGCAGCTCGCAATGGGTGGGGTGCCCCACCCCTCCAAGTCGCGGCCACGCCGACAAGACGTAGTCGAATCGTCGATCTGGATACAGTGCGACTGCCGCCAAAGGATTGCGGTTGGACCAGGTAATTCCTGGAGTTCCATCTCCGGCAACCTCCCAGGCGTCGTAGAACACCAGTCCCGGTTCTGCGGTGGCACTCTGTCCGGTGAGCATGCGGATCTCATCAGAGTCGGGTCCGGCATTGAAGTCTCCGCACACCACGATGGGGTGACGACGGCGGGTAGTCGAAGAAATGAATTGGGCGAGCTGTCGGACTTGCGCCTGGCGCACGGCGCTGGCGCCAAGTGGGTAGTCCAGCATCACGGCGAAGAACTGCACGGGCCCCCGGTCGCCTTCGATGGTGACAGCCAGCGCCTCTCCCATTCCAGAATCATCTTCTGCGCGTAGCTTGCGGCATTCGACTATCTCGAGCGGCCACCGGGAGACTAGAGCGGTGCCCGAGACCCAATCGCCCTGGTCCCAGTCGCCGGCGAACGCGTGATGTTCAAAGCCCAGACGTGCGGCAATTTGCTTGGCCTGTGTCGTCTCTGCGTTCGACCAGGACTCGATCAGGCAGACGACGTCAGGATTCGCCGCGGCCAAGGATTCCTCGATTCCAGTTTGTCGCTCCGCCCATTGCCCGTATCGGCCCCATACGTTCCAAGTCACGACTCGCAGACTCGACTCAACGACAGACCCGTAAGGCGCAGACTGATCGAAGCTCACTTCCGCAGTTTGCCCGCTTTATCGAGCTCGGCGCAGTGGGATGCCAGCTACCAGGGACGGCGAACAACTCCGAATGTCCCAGATCTCGGTGGGGGGTGCCCCATATCTCTTCATGCCGGGTGTGCCATACTTCGATGTGGCGAGGTCGGCATCGCTCCAGAGCTAGCGGTAACGGCTTCATCTGAACAGAGGGGCATAGCGATGTCGATTTGCGGCGCCCGATCGCTGCGGTCCAAAGGTGTCTTGGCGGTCGCTCTGGGAATTATCTGGGCATCCGCCGTCGGTCCGGCGGGTGCAGCGCCAAGTGATCCTCAAGCCAACGTGATTGTCCTTCTACCAGGGCCAGCGACGGGCGCCGCGTCAACTGCCAGTGGGCAAGGGTTTTGGTTCGCTGAATCCACTGGCGGGATTATCACGCGTGGTGACGCGCGGTACTACGGCTCCATGGGAAGCAGGCCCCTGAATGAACCCGTCATTGGCATGGCATCCACTTCCGACGGCGACGGATATTGGGAGGTCGCTTCGGACGGCGGGATCTTCGCCTTCGGTGATGCGTCGTTCCGCGGCTCGATGGGCGGGAAATCTATGAACGCACCCATCGTGGGCATTGCGGCAGATGTCGCCACTGGCGGCTATTGGGAGGTGGCATCCGACGGCGGAATCTTCAGCTTCGATGCTTCCTTCTTTGGATCCACTGGGGGTATGCAGCTCAACAGACCCGTCGTTGGGATGGCCGCAACCTCCGATGGTGGTGGCTATTGGCTCGTCAGTTCAGATGGCGGAATCTTCGGCTTCGGCGACGCTGTATTTCAGGGATCCATGGGGGGTAAGCCGCTCAGCGCACCGGTCACTTCGATGGCAACCGCGCCGAGCGGTGGCTACTGGCTAGCTGCAGCAGACGGCGGCGTCTTTTCGTTCGGTTCGGCAGCATTCAGAGGATCAATGGGTGGAATGTTGGGCAACGATGCACCCGTGATAGCGCTAATCCCTGCGAACTCGACGGACGGTTACCGTGAAATCACTGCCAACGGGAACGCGTACAACTTCTCGGCACCGCTCGGATAGCTCATCCATCTCATGTTCTCGCTGCTGGCTACGGGCGTATCCCGACTAGCGGTGGGTCGTCTTCAGCGGGCGACTGACGTTTGCTCATCTTCATAGAGCTGTTTCGTCAGCTGGATGTGCCCGAGGTGTTCTCGAGCGTGACCGTAGTTTCCGACGATCCACGTCAGTCCTGATCGCACCTCCTCGGCGGGCAGCGTTGGCAGGGCGATCGCCGTCGTGAGGCGGTCTGGACCGAGCTGCGATTTCACGGTGGCGATGAGCCTGTCGGCTTCGTCAAGCAGTTCGGCCACCTCGCGTATCGTGAGGTCCCTACCAACGAACTCTGCACCTCGATCGCGTTCGTAGGGCAGGCCTGCCACGCTGAGAAGGGTCTCAGCCTCGGAGCCGACAAGGTGGGTAACGATCGTCGAAATCGAGTTCGCACCCGCCACGGGAACCCAATTGAGGGCATTGGCATCCAGCCCGTTGATCTCCTGGCGCAGCTGATCATGAACCTGATGGAAGAGGGCGACAAAAGAGCTCGTTGCGGTTCCACCATCGGACGCCGCTGGGACTGGCATGGCTAATTCTGCCACGAGTCCGGCCCGTCTCCATACGCCGGACCTGGGTACCACCCTGCGGCACCAGGGGACGCTCTTTGGACCTGTTTGTGGGTCTCGCCAGATCTGCGTTTGGCCCATTCCACGAGCAGGAAAACGCCCAACTGGCACGACCACAAGTAGGGCGCTGACGATCCCGGACGTCTTCGAAGCGCCCATGCCCCACAGCACTGCGCCGACTCCGTCCGCTAAGCACAGAGAGATGCATATCCTGCGGGCAGGGCACTCCCATCAGGGTTTCGCGCCGTTGGCGCCAAGGGATCGTACCTTTGACGCTGGTATCGACCTGTCTCCTGCAGGAATGGGCGCCTCAGCCGTGCGTCCGAGCATCGACGGGCCCCGGTAACCTCGACACCGTGGATGAGATCGCAATCGGCTATTCCGACGATCCAAGCAAGCGGGCCGTGCTGGTTGCCGCCGCGCTCGCGCTGGTTACGGATGTCATCGTCACCACTCAGGTTCACCCGGCACTGCTTCGCAGAGCCGTGCGGTTGGCGATCCCAGTTGTACTCACACGGCCGGTCGCCGGGATTCTTACCCGGCTCGGCGTCTAAACAGCCTGTTACCAGCCGCGGAGGGAGTTTCCAGGGATCGCACTGGGCGTCCCAGTCCGCCGGCCCTGGGCGCCGTCAACTTGGTGCCAGAAAGACCAGTTCGCTGATCTTCTGTCCCGGTACCTCAAAGGTGACTTCGCCAATCTCCATCCACCCAGAGCTCCTGTAGAGCGAAACCGCGGGTGAGAACCCCGCAACAACATCAAGCACAGGGGCGAGGCCCATGGACACGATGTGACTTCTCGCCGTGTCCAAGAGCTTCGCACCTATTCCGTGTCTGCGTACACCAGGATCCACCAATAATCGGGCAATGACCCCCACTTGGCGGTCGATCCCGGCGGTACGAACCAGATCCATTACTGAGCGATGGGAGTGCGAGTTCGTCGCGACGTGCCCGACGATTCGGCCGCCGTCCTCAGCAACCCATGCGACAAGAGGATCTGGATCAATCAGAAATCGGCGAAGTCCCCCCTCAGGGAGATACACGGGATAACCATCCACTGCCCGTACGCGGCTTGCCAAGTCCACGAGCTCGTCCATATCAGACGAAGTACGGAGACGAACCACGGACACGATTCCATCTTGCCCGAGGAACTGCCGGTACTGGACACCAAAGGCCCCACTTCGCCGGGGGGATGACAGCTCGTGCCGCCCTCACCTGCCTCGGCTGAAGACCTCCAGCTCGTCGAAAGGTGGGGCATGGCCCGCTGTGGTGTCCACTCTCGGGATCGGGATCCCCAGATTCATAGGTTCGTACTTGTCCCAATCGGGATGTGCCCGAAGGCGCAACGGATCCGTTGTGGCGCGGTCGATGAACCGTTGACGAGCAGTCGCTCTGCCTATGCAGCAGTGCACGATGCATCCGTCGGCTTGTCGGGTCTATCGTTGGAGCGGGTCGTTACTGGCGTCTGGGTGGAGTACCACCGGGAACCGACCCGCCGGCAGCCTGCCGGATATAGCCGTGCGCCTGGGCGAAGACTCGATGTCGTCCGAAGGAGCGCGTGGTGCCCGAACCAGTCGTAGCGATTGCCTATCGATCGGCGTTGGAGGTGATCTCTGCCGCCGAACCAGATGTGGCAACGGCCATCGTCGGTGAGCTGGAGTCCCAACGGCGTCAACTAAAGCTCATCGCTTCAGAGAACTACGCCTCGCCGGCCGTGCTGCTGGCCATGGGCAACTGGCTGTCGGACAAGTATGCGGAGGGCATACCGGGCCATCGGTTTTATGCCGGATGCGAGATGGTTGACCGAATCGAGACATTGGCTACCGCCCACGCCAAAGCACTGTTCGGCGCCGATCACGCCTATGTCCAGCCTCATTCGGGGATCGACGCCAACCTGGTCGCTTATTGGGCCATCCTTGCCCACCGAGTCGAGCAACCATTCCTCAACGAGGCTGGGACGGCTCACGTGAACGACCTTGACACCATGAGCTGGGATCAACTGCGCAGCGAACTGCACTCCCAGCGCATGATGGGCATGGCTCTCGACGCTGGGGGGCACCTCACCCATGGGTTCCGACCCAATATTTCCGGGAAGCTCTTTGACCAGGCTAGTTACGGGGTCGATTCCGCTTCCGGACTCCTCGACTATGCCGCCATAGCGGCCCAGGTGAGAGAGTTCCGTCCGCTGGTGCTCGTGGCGGGGTACTCGGCCTACCCCCGGAACCCCAATTTCGCCATCTTGGCCGAGATCGCCCACGACGTCGGGGCTACTTTCATGGTCGACATGGCCCACTTCGCTGGTCTGGTGGCCGGGAAAGTGCTGGTTGGCGATCTCGATCCGGTGCCCCACGCCGATGTCGTGACCTCCACCACCCACAAGTCACTGCGCGGACCTCGGGGTGGACTAGTCCTCTGCACCGAGGAATATGCCCCCTGTGTAGACAAAGGATGCCCGATGGTCCTCGGTGGCCCGCTGCCCCACATGATGGCTGCCAAGGCCGTTGCTTTGTCTGAGGCTCGCCAGCCCTCGTTCGCTGCCTATGCCGTCCACATCGTAGAGAATGCACGTGCTCTGGCGGAAGGTTTGATACGGCGGGGTGCACGGCTCATCACTGGGGGGACTGACAACCACCTTGTGCTCTTGGACGTGGCTTCCAGCTTCGGACTCACCGGCCGTCAAGCTGAGGCTGCCCTGATTGACGCAGGCGTGGTCACCAATCGCAACTTATTGCCAGGTGACGCCAACGGCGCCTGGTACACCTCGGGAATTCGACTTGGAACACCGGCGCTGACCACGCTGGGATTCAGGCCAGACGAGATCGACGAAGTCGCCGACGTCATAGTCACTGCCTTGAGAGCCACGACACCGGCGACATCCACAGCCAAAGCGAAGTACGAGATCGATCCCCACATCGCCCAAGTCTGCAAAGACCGGTGTTTCAGTTTGCTCGACCGCCACCACCTCTATGCGGACATCGAGCTGTAAATGACTTGCTCGGAGAGTACGGACAATGCAGTGAGTTTCTCGAATCAAGAGGGCGTTACCGCACTAGTAACCTCAACCGGGACAGGAACTCTCTCCGATCAGCGAGCAGCACATCGCCCAGGGGTGAGTTCCGAACGCCGAGACGGGGCGCCACCCTGCGGCACGACTCAGATACCCAACCGGCATCCGTCGTTCGATTGCGTAGGTCGGCCCTCAGGCGACCCTCCACGTCACACGCGCGCAGATCGACGCCGTCGAACCCAGACCCCGCTACCGAGAAGTCCGACCGCCAAGATCGGTAGGGCCAGAGCACAGGGAGTCTCCGGTGTGCCGTCGCCAGGGTTATCCCCATTGTCTTGCCCGTCGCCCACCGTGACTTGGAACGGCGCCGAGAATAGGTGGGGGTAGCTGAAGGCATCCGAGGTGTAAATGTTGGAGGTGAAGATGCCCAGAACGCACTGGTTCGGGGCAACGCCGCAGATGCCGATCATGGTGGCCGGGCCAAGCGTGTTCGGGTCAAGAAGGTCGAAGACAGTGAACGCGCTCCCCCCGAGAAGATGAACGCGCCATTATCGGACTTGCCGTCCGAGAGATCGAGCGTCTGCGCTTCACAGTCGTACGGCTGGGTCGGCAGGTTGGCGGAGAGACCACCCGGGTCGGTGCACTCGTAGACGTAGAAGGTGCCGGTGGGGTTGCCAGTCGTCTGGCCGGGCACTCCATTCGCCACCAGGTTGGCGTTGTCCAGCACCGAGTTGGGCGCAACGGTGACTGAGATCGACCGCTGGTGTACGGCGAACCCGGAGTCACGGTGCCGATGGTGCCGATGGTGCCGATGGTGCCGATGGTGCCGATGGTGCCGATGGTGCCGAGAGAGGTATACCCGTCGCCGCTCGTAAGCGTCGTGGCCCCCGCTGGCTGGGTGACAAAAAGAAGAATGCCACTGGCCACGAGGAAAACGGCACCCAGGACCGAGACGGTCCGGTCACGAAATTTCTGAAGTGGCGCATGGCCGAAGTATGTCCGTCACCACGACGATCCGAGTTTTCCGTCCGCGAAGCCAGCGTGAACTCTCTGTGACGTTTAGAGGATGCAGTGAGTGTCTCCTAACGCCCCCGCTTTCGCAGTTGCCAATCGATGTACCCGTCCATGACGCGAAAGAAGGCCGCGTTGAAGCGTCCTCGCCCCGGATGCGCTTCGAATTCCGAAGCCCCGGATACCATGACGAAAAATTCGCCATAGAACTTCCTCCGGCGCACTCCCGCGTCAGGTGTCGATACTGCCGCAGAACAGTGGGACTGCTTCGCTGCAGGTCGGAGTCTGCCTAGCGCGACGCCTCACAGACTGCCGCCGAAGCCCTCCTCGGCCGCGTCCGTAGATGCTCCGGGGTCGAATGCTTGCTCCTCGGCGTCGTCTGCCCGCTTTAGATCCGAACCGTCACCAGGAATCGCGTCGTCCGCGACCCGCTCCATCTCGACCGTGATCGGCTCGTCCGGTGGCGCATCTTGCGATTCCACTCCCGCGTCGCGAACAAGAGCGGTGGGGGCGCCATCCGACATCCAGCGGGCCTCATGTCGCTGGTAGGGGTCCTTGAACCAGCCCTCCTCGTTCATGGCCACTTCCTTTCGGCGAACTGGCGACGACTGGGGGTTGCGCCACGACCCCAGGTGTGATTCTCCCAGAGACGCTGGGCCATCTCCCGTGACCCGACCGGGGTGTTTATGCCAATCGGCGTTGAGTCTTGGTCCCGCATGCAATCTTGGCAGACGACCAACCATCGACCATCTGCCTGCTCAACAATCCTTGGGTGGTGATCCTTGCGTAACAACTCGTTCTCGCTCCTTCTCCGACACCCGGCGTGCAAGCGACCATATCCACCGGCAGATACGCGCTGAGCGGTCGCCCGCAAGCCCAGGTCGTTCGCGACGAATACGCGAACTGGTTGCGGCGTCAGGGGTTCATCTGACGCCGCTGGTCGCTCCATGACTCCCCGCTCCAGAATCGCGCGTAGCCCTCGTACTCTGGATCTTGGTACCAGCCAGCAGCGGGCCGTTCCTCCTTTGGGGAATCTTCTTGCGAAGCGCTGGGCGACTGCGCCGTCCCGGACTCAGTGGCACGTTGGCTCAAGGTGTCTTGCCTCAGAGGCTCTGTGTGCGACGTGATGCTTGTACCCGTCCCGGTCGGCGTGGCGCCGCTACCGGAGAGCGGTTCAATCGAGGTGGTAGACACCCCTTGGCTCTCGCCGATCAACGCCGATGAAAGGGAGATCCGCCGTACGTCCTCTCCGATGCGAAAGATGATGATCACCAGTTCTAGAAGAATCCGGGTCCAAATCAGATACACAAGCCAGACAATCGGTATCAGGATGATCGCAACCACGATCTCTCCGGGTTTCTTCGACGCAAGGGCACCTATGAGGGCGCCAAGGGCCACCAAGCTGAAGACCACGATGGCAATGACGTATGCAACCTTGATCACGCGCGTCACGATGAGCGACGAGAAGCTTGTGTCGAACAGCGAACGGAAGAAGCCCTCCGCTGTATAACTCGTCGCAGGTGGGGTCTGCATGCTCTTTCTCCGATCTGGGTGTTCGACTTGCGTCGCCAGGAACCTAACCAGGACCCAATGCCCATTGCCTATTGGCACAAAAGCCCAGGTGGCCCGCGACATCCAGGTAAACTTGTCGAATCAATCGCTCTGTGGGCGCTGCCTTTTGGAGTGCCGTGCCCTCCTCTCAAAGAGCCGTTGCGATCGAGTCTGGCTGTCCATTCCGCGAAAGACCGTCCCCGATGCACCGCCCCGATACCACGCCGGTTCATCGGGAGTCTCGCCAGTGGCGACACCTCCGTCCGAGGATTGAAACGGCCTTCAGCCGGCGATGGCCGCGGCCACCGCCGCCCAAGCCGGCTTCTGGCTGCCGTCTGCGTTGAGGAGGCCGAACCAGTCCTCGTCGGTGGCGGGGTTTCCGCCACTGTCCTCGTAGGTGTAGAGGTACACCGCACCGATCCACGGTGATTCCTTGGCGTTCTCGATCGCCTGGGTCAGATCTTCGGCCTGGCCAGCGGTCCCCACCGAGTCGGGCCCCCCGGTTGGCGCGCCGACTTCGGTGATCCAAATCGGCTTGTCGGCGTCGCCGTTGGCGGCCATCACGCTCTCCAGTGACGTCGGGGTAGAGTCCATCTGCGACCAGCCCGACCACGGCTCGTCGATGTCGGGGAGTGCCGGATAGCTGTAGGGGTGATCGCCCAGTGCATCGAAATAGCCCTCAGCACCGTCTGCATACATGTCTTGGAGGAAGGTGACCTCGTTGATGTCGCCGTTGGCGTTGCTCTCAGGTGCCAGCCCGCCCGTGATGACCAAGGCGCTCGGGTCGACGGCCTTTATATCGGTGTAGGACGCCTGGAGCACCTGCACGTACGCAGCAGGATTCGGCGCAGGCTGCCAGAACACCGTGTTGTTGGGCTCGTTCCAGATTTCATAGTCCTGCACCCCTTCGGGGGCGTAGCGCTGCGCGACCGCGGCAGCGAATTCTCCGAACGCGGCCGGGTCGGCCGGTTGCCCTATATCGGTCCCCGAAACGCCGGGCACCGCCTCCCACGACGGAGTGCCTGTGATCACCATGTCGACGGTCATGCCAGCGGCGCGAATGAGGGACACCTCCTCGTCGAGCTGGCTCCAGTCGTAGGTCCCTGGCCCGGCATAGGAGATATCGGCCCAGTCGGCTCCCGTGCGGATGGACGTGACACCAATCGACTCGAGGTTGGCCAGCCATGCCTCCTGAGTGGCCGCCGGCTCCCCGAGCAAGGCGGGGAGGCTGATCCCGATGACCGGCTGACCGGTTGCCGGTGGGTCAGGAGTGGTCGGCGTGGCTGCGTCGGTTGAGTTGTCGACAGCAATGACGAGGCTCTGTTGGGCCTGGACGACGCCTCCTAGGCTGGCGCTCAACAGCACCACGTGTTGACCGACGTCTCCGCCCAGCGGTCTCCCGGTAATGGTTGCTGTTCCATCATGGTGGTTGTGGAGCCTGAGGCCGCCCGGCAGGTTCGAAGCCCGAAGGCGGAGCGCGGGAGACGCTGACGTCTCGCACGTTGCCACCTCGAAGCTGAAAGACTCTCCCACGACGGCCGGAGCCGTCGACTCACTTGAGAAAGCGGACACGCAATCGGGAACGAGCTCGACATCGGCTGACACCCCCGTGGAGGCGGCGGCCGGCGAGATCCCGGTCGCGACGCCCAGCGCAATCCAAACAAGCGCCGCGCCGACCAACGTCACCGCGTTGCGTTGATGAAGCCTTTTACAGAGAGGCAACGTGTGGTCCCCGTTACGTGTCGAGGGGAGCAGCGACGGCGAGATGCAGCGTCGCCACCCCGACGTGTGTTGTGGATCCGTTGACACTCTGACATGTCCCGGGACGAGCGATCCAGGTAATTCGCCGTCCCGTCACCTACTGGACACTTCAGGTTCGATCGGACCCGTCAATTCCAGGGCTACACGAACTCCACGCGAGGTATTGATCTCTGAGCTCGGGCTGACGGGAGTGCGTGTGCCGTACGTCCGGGACAAAGAACACCCAGACCTTCATCTTTTCGGGATTGGCAATTCACCGTTGTCAGCGGCCGAGTCTCGATAGGCCTGACCTAGGTTCTTGCTTGATTCCCACTCTCCGGGTCCCACCACGCAGCAGTCCTCGATGAATCGGCCCACGGCGTCCGGCACATCTTTCCATGCGAGGTCGGGTCGGTCACGAATGCATCGAAGGGCGGGCTCGATCCTCCCTGGAGGTACGGCGTGGACGAAGGGCACTGTCTTGAACCGGCGTGCCCGGCCCGGTGTGGGCCCTTCAATCTCGGGCAGGTCATTGGTCACGAAGACCAATGTGAAGGAGGGCCTGAAGTCGGATCGCGGGGACCGGCTTTCCCTCCACCTTGTCGACGGCGGCCGCGGCGAGCGCCTCCGCGTTGGCCGCGTTCGGCGAAGAGTCGCCGTGGACGATGCGCCCATCGACCTGACCGGCGCGGAACATGACGACGTCGGTCCCGACGTCGACCCCTTTGGCGCTCCAGTCGAGAGCGAAGGCGTTCGAGGAGTACCCCACCGTCGGGAGGGACAGCGCCTTCACCGACCCCGAGATCTGGGTTCCCTTCGACGTCGTGACCGACACCTGCTTGCAGCTTTCGAGAATCTCGAGATACTGCTGTTACCGCAGCGCGCCCTTCCCGCTTTCGAGCGTCTCTCGAACGCGGGCACCGTTTGGTGGTGATAGGTCACGTTGGCCCTGGCGATGCCTCTGGCGGGAAGGCCGAGCGCACGGAGGCCCTTCAGACAACCCGCACGGTCTATCCCCGTACCGGTGGCCATGTTTTCACGGACCATCCGGCCTGCATGTCGGCCAGGGACAGGGTCTCGGATTGCAACTGCGATTTCGTCGTCGCGCCGGCGGGCGGTGCGACAGACCCCGCACATCCGACCGTCAAGGCCCCCAGAGCAATGGCTCGCCAGCGTCTTGCCCTCATTTCGTCTCCCCGATCGCCTGAGAGCCGGTTCGGCGTGATATGCCGCTCAGACTAAGGCGTGACTGCTCGTCCCACGAGCCAGGGCTCGGCGTGGCAGTGCTGATCACCTCGGTCCTGCTGAGGCGCCGCGTCGGCCGGCCGGTGCGCCCAATCAGGCCACACAACCTGCCTGGGCCTTCACCTGCGGGCGAATACAACGTGCCCGGACCGTCAGCGGCTCGACGCCTTACCAGGACACGTCGGCATGAAGCCGGCCCCTCGCCGGGTTGAAGCGACCTCGGAAGATGAGCCCGGCCAACCCGAAGGAGAATCACCCGTTCGGGTGCAATTCAGGCGATCGGCCAACGGTCCGCAAGATCGCCCGGCGCGAGCGTTACCTTAAGTGAGGCGGATCGCAGCGAACGGCCCTCGGCTCTGGCCGGGGGCCGTTTCGCGGCGAGGCGAGATCGGGAGAAGGCCAGTGAATTCCCGCCCCCGATCCCGCCCTGTACCCCGCCAACCAGCATGTCTAGCAATCATCGCTGAAAAGCAGATAGGGGCCGTTCAGCTCATTTGTTGACAACGGTCCCACAACCACCCACCCCCTGTTTGCAAAACTGGGGCCATGGTTCCGGTGCAAACCGGTTCCTGCGTCACGGCCCCGCTTGCCATCCTGCCCGCCACGGGGTGAGCGCGGGGCCGTTTCGCGTGACCACGGCCGATCCCTGAGGACCAGGAGGGGAGCGACCACGACAGTCGGTCCGTGGGTCGTGGACCAGACGTCAGCCTTCCACCTTTTTCAGAAACGGGACGAGATGGTTGAAGAAAACGTTGTCCGGGTACGCACCGGCCGGGTCGTTGTGGGCGTAGGTGTTGTGTTCGTCGACCAGGGTCAGGTGGCCCATCGGGATGCCCGACTGTTGCGCCAGGATCTTCGTGGCGGTGAGCACTCCGGGTCCGCCCAGGTGGGCCGCGAAGGCGTAGATCAGCAGGCTGTGCGGCAGATGGTGCCCCATGGTGGATTGCACGTCGAGAACGCCCTGTGCGGGGTTGGCGTTGCCGTCCGCGACCGCAGCGGTGTCGTCGGTCAGGCGTTGCGGGAAATACCACTCGGTTCCGTCCGCGTCGTCGACCCCCAGGCCGGAGAACATGGCGGCAAAGCGCTTGATCGGCGTCAACGCTGCCGACCCGTTCCACCCGTGGATCGGGCCCTTGGACGACAGGCCCTCGCCGAGGTGCGCCTGGGCCGCCTCGAGATCCGGCGGTGAGGTGGCGACGTTCAGCGCGTAGCCGTACTGACCGATGTTGGAGACCCGCACCGACGGCACGATGTCGGCGGGCAGGAGACCTGAGGCCTGACCCAGAGAGGGCGCGTTGGGATCGAGCAGCGCGGCCGAGGAGCCCGTGGCCTCGAACAGGCCGGCGAACGGTGCCGTGATTCCGCCGAAGCTCAGCCAGGGAGACGCCGACGGCGCGTCGAGGGCCTGGAGCTCCTGGGTCGCCAGCGCAGCGGTCATGCCCACTGGCGCTCCCCCGGGGCTGAATGCCTGGGGTGTCGGGCTGCTGGCTCCGTCGATGTACACAAGGCCCGACAATTGATCGGCTCCCGGCCTCCCTTTGAAGTCCCAGGTGGCATAGGCGGTGACGACCGAGCCGCCGAGGGAGTGCCCGCCGAGGACGACCTTGCCGCCGAGCTTCTTGGCGGCCCCGATCACGGTGTGCAGGTCCTGCACGGCCACGTTCATCCCCCAGTTCTTGGCGAACGCAACGGTCGAGTCGGGGATGGGCTGGAAGTGGTGCGTGATCGTCGGATCCTTCAGGTAACCGAGGTAGTAGTCGAAGAGCTGAGGCGCCGTGGCTTTCCCCGCCTTGAAGAGGTTCAGCTCCGACTGGTCCTCGAGCAGGTTCTCACGCCGCTCGACCGACCACACCTGCCATCCCGTCGTCTTGGAAACGATCCACTTGGCCAGCGGCACGAAGTAGGCGCTGCCGGCCGAGGTCCCCGGTTCGAGGACGAGGACGTTCTTGGCCGAGCTCGGGCCGACCTTGAGGACGCCGACCTTGTCGTACTGCGGCGGCGTGTCGGGGGCTGCGTAGCTCGGCATCCACGTCACAGCGAGAGGAGCCGCAGTCGCCCCTCTCGAACTGGCGGACGCGAGCGACGCCGGACCGCAGACGGCAACCAGGGAGAGTGCGGCCGTTCCCGCAAGCAGCCCTCTCGACGACACCATTCGCAGTCTGAACACGTTCCACTCCTTTGGAGGGCCTGCCACCAGGCCAGAGGCTGGAGGCCTCGTTGGGGGTGGCCCCGAGGACATCCTGCTTCGTCCACATGGACCGCGCACGAGATGGTCCGGACGACGCCTTCACGCCTTCCTCGGCCCTCACGGTGACGATAGGTGCATTCTTCCCGAATCGGCCGGCGCACCGTGACCCGACGGTAAACGTTCAACGACCGCCTCGAAATCGCCCACTCATCGCAACACAGCCGTCATGGCGGGTGAGTAGACCGTTGTCTGCCGCGTGACCCCGCTTCCCCCCGACCCCCCGGGAGGCGGGGTCGTGTCGTCTCCCACGGGTCCGCGCTCACCGTTGTCGCTAGGATCCGATCTCGTTCCGGGCACTTGAGTCGCCGGAACGTTTTGGGTACACAGATGACATGACCGATCAGAGCGCGATCTGCTCGAAAGACGGGTGCGACCGGGAGCTCACCCCCGTGCACGGCGCGACCGGTATCGACGCCGAGGGACGGGTGGGAACGTTGTGGACCTGCAAGGCCCATCGGACCGAGCTCTGGATGAAGGTCGGCGATGGCCTCGTTGCTCCACTGGAATGGTGGCCCGACTGAAAAGCGTGGTCCCGGCGCGGAGGTTCAGCGCGCCGGGCTCGTCTCTCTACCGGTTGTCGAGCTTGCCGAGCTCACGGAACCAGCCGAGCGTGGTGGCCAGTCCCTCATCGAGACTGATGGGGCTGTAGCCGAGCCGCTTGTACGTCTTCGAGTCCTCGAGCTTGCGCCGGTCCGGGCGCGCCCGCGCTGCTTTCTCGGCGATCGCCACCAGAGTCGGTCCGAAGACCTTGGCCAGCTCGGGGTCGTCGGACGGCTCGACGTCGACGACCTCGTGGTCGAGTCCGGCCAGCCGTCCCATCCGGTTACAGGCATTGGCGATGCTGACGACGTCCTCCGGCCGGCCGTCGAGCATGTAGCGCTCGCCGGATACGCCCTTGTCGAGGGCCAGGATGCACCCGCGGGCGATGTCCTCGCCGTAGACCCAACTCACCGGGAACTTCAGGTAGCGCTCAATGCGGCCCCGCGCTGCGGACAACAGGACCCGGTTGAAGCTGGTCATACCGAGAGCGTTGCTCACGACGGGTGACGGCCCGAAGATGGCGCCGGGGTGCGTACTCACGACGTCCCTGCCCTTCTCGGCCCGCGACATGGCGTCGAGGAAGGCGGCCATCTTGGTGATGGTGTAGGGATCCGAGCTCGGCTCCTTGGTGACGGGCGCGTCCTCGCGATCGAGGCCTCCGGTGGTGTCGAAGAACGTGCCGGTGCTCACGGCCACCACCCGGCCCAGATCGACGGCCTCCGCCGCATCGAGCACGTTCTTGGTTCCACCGACGTTCACCGCCTCGAAGTCGGCCAGGTTCTGGCTCGCTCCGCCGAGCAGCGCGGCGCAATGGATGGCCGCGTCCGCCCCGCGTGCCGCCCGGACCACAGCGTCGGCATCGGTCACATCGCCGGTGACGACCTCGACGCCCAGCGCGGCGAGCGGCTCGGTGTCCGCGGTCTCCCGGGCGAGTGCACGCACGTGGTCGCCACGCTCGGCCAGCTGCTTGCAGATGTTGGCGCCGGCCAGGCCGGTGGCGCCGGTCACCAGAACCGTCTGGGTCATGCGGTCGCCTTGACAGCCGGCTGGTCCGGCTTGGCCGCGTCGACCTGGTCGGCACTGTAGGGGATGACGGGCGCGCCCGTGCCGTACAGATCCAGCGTGTGCAGGAAGCGGTGCAGACCCATGGCGTTGGCACAGGCGAAACCCAGCTCCACGATCTGTGCCGACGTGAAGACCTCGCCGAGCCGCCGATAGGTCTCGTCGTCGATGGCGTGGTGGTCAGCGGAGAGCAGGTCGAGGAATTCCACGGCCAGACGTTCCTGCTCGGTCAGGTCGCCGCCGTGACCCGGAGCGATCAGGCAGGCGACATCCTCATCGGAGATCGAGTCGTGCTTCCTCGACTGGCTACAGGGCTGGCACTCGCCCAGCTGGGCGCTGCGGATCCGCAACAGCTCAGTGATGCGCCCCCCGAGCAGGGCGTTCTTCCCGAAGGCCTGCCGCGCCATGTTGACCATCATGATCTGCGATGTCTTGTACGCGAAGATCTGCAGCGGTACCGGCGTGGCGTAGGTCCCCGAGGCCACCCCTTCCTCGATGATGCCGCGAACCTCCGGCGTCATCTCCTCCAGCGGAATCGGTTCGATCCTTGGCACAGCAACCCCCATCCGTCTCCGAATTGACCGCGGAGACCTCGCTCGTATGGTGACGTGCCTACTGTAACGTCGCTTCGTGCCTCTTGACCCATCCGCAGTGCTCTTGACAGACCGCGTCGCCGTCGTTACCGGGGCCGGCTCCGGCATCGGTCGTGGCATCGCCAACGGATTCGCCGCCTTCGGCGCGAAAGTGGCGATTTGGGAGAAGAATCCCGACACATGTGCGGCGGCAGCCGAGGAGGTCGGCGGCCTTTCCCTGCCGACCGATGTCCGCGAGTCAGCCGAAGTCGACCGCGCACTCGAGCGCACCGTGGCCGAGCTCGGCCCGGTGAGCATCCTCGTCAACAACGCGGGCGGCGTGTTTTCGTCGCCTCTGCTCGAGACTTCGGAGAACGGTTGGGACGCCCTCTACCGGGCCAACCTCAAGCACGTCCTTCTTTGCACGCAGCGTGTGGCGCTCATCATGGTCGAGTACGGGATCGGTGGCAGCATCATGAACGTGACGTCCATAGAGGGCGTCCGCGCCGCGCCGGGCTACGCGGCGTACGCGGCAGCCAAGGCCGGCGTGATCAACTACACCAAGACCGCCGCGCTGGAGCTGGCGCCCCTCGGCATCCGGGTCAACGCATTGGCTCCGGACATCACCATGACCGAGGGGATCGCCGCCATCGCGCCGGACACCGGGGGGCGGTTCGGTCTCACCGTGCCGATGGGACGGGCGGGGCAAGTCGACGAGATGGCGGGCGCTGCGATCTTCCTGGCCAGCGAGCTGTCGAGCTACGTCACCGGCCAGACCATCCACGTCGATGGCGGGACGAATGCGGCCAGCGGCTGGTACCACGACGCAGAGACGGGCGACTACGTCCTGGGCCCGTCGTCGTAACGGATCGACCCTGGACTTCCTTCCGCGGCGTGGACCGATGCATCTCGGTGAGCCCGGATTGGAGTGATCGCCTGGACCAGATCGACGCTCCCTGGAGCGGACACTCGTGAGCCAGCTTCCCTTCGCGATCGGCCTCGTTGTCGTCTGCGTCACCCTGGCCGAGGTCCTCTTCACAATGGTCCTCCCCCGGCGACCCGCCGGCGTCGAACGTCTGACCGTGTTGGTCAATCGCTCCGTACGGTTGGTCTTCGTCGGGTTCTCTCGTCTGGCCAGAACCTATGAAGGCAAGGATGCGATCCTGGCGCCGACCGCTCCGGTCGCCCTCATAGCGCAACTCCTCTTCTGGGGAGCCAGTCTCGTCGTGGGCTTCGGGCTGATGCTGATGCCCACGGTCCATTCGCTTTCGGACAGCCTGCTGCAGTCCCTCACCGCGATGTTCACGGTCGGCGCGGTCCATATTGGCGGATCTGCCGACACTGGAATCGATATAGCGGTTGGCGCGATCTGGGTTGTGATCGTCGCCCTGCAGATTGCCTATCTCCCTGCGCTGTACGGAGCCTTCAGTCGCCGGAGGGCCTCGTCTCACTACTTGAGAGCCGAGCCGGTACTCCGGCCTAGGGGCCCGAGCTCCTCGCACGTCATCAGCTCGTCGGCAGCACCGATACGTTGGCCTGATCTCTATGCGTCCTGGGAGGAGTGGGCCGCCGACGTGGCCGAAAGCCATACGACCTATCCCATCCTCCCTCTCTTCCGCTCACCCGAACCCTGGTTCTCCTGGCTGCTCGGGTTGCTCGCCGTGCTCGACGGGGCAGCGATGCACCTTGCCCTCGCCCCCAGCACTGCTTCGTCAAACGCCCGGCTCTGCCTGCGCATGGGGTTCACCCTGCCGCAGCGCATCGCACTGACCCTGGGGTGGACGGTCGACCCCGACCCGAGCCCCGAGGGCCCCATTCATCTGACCTATGAAGAGTTCGCGAGCGCTGTCGAGATGCTGGAACGAGTGGGATTTCACGCCGAGCGCACAGCCGAACAGGCATGGCCCGATTTCCGTGGGTGGCGGGTCAACTACGAGTCCATCGCCTACCGTCTCGCTGATCGACTCACCGCTCCGCCGACGCCCTGGTCTGGTCCGCGCCGCCATCTGCATTCTGGGCCGGTCGAACCACGCCGACCGGCCCAGACGAAACCCGGAGAGCGACGGCTCCGAGGTGTACCAGCGTCCGCAGGTGATGAACCCGCCGCGTCGAAGCCGATGGTCGCGCCGGTGAAGGGGTCGCTTTCACATGATGCGACCCCGAACCGCGTGCGCTGCCCGGTTTCAGCCCTTCCCGTTCAGCCGTCTCCCCCGAGCCCGACGTGGGCTGACATGCCGCCATCCACCGCAATCATCTGCCCCGTGATGTAACGCGACTCGTCGGAGGCCAAGAAAACGACGACGTCCGCGATGTCGTCGGGCTGGCCCACCGATGGCGTCAGCACGGCCTTCCCGAGGCCGGCCACCATGTTGTCGTCCAGGTGCGCACGTACGGCGTCCGTGATGATGAGGCCGGGGAGAATCGTGTTGACCCGGATGCCCTTCTTCCCATGACTCGTCGCCACGTACATGGTGAGAGCGTTGACTCCCGCCTTGGACACCCCGTAGGCCGTGCGGGTGCGGTCGCCTTTGAGCGACGCGCCCGACGACATGTTGATGATGGAACCGCCCCCGCTGCGCACCATCTCCGGGACAGCGTGCTTGCAGGTGAGCATCTGGCTCCGGAGGTTGACCTCCATGGTGCGATCCCAGACGTCGAGTGCAAGGTCAGTCACCGCAGTGTCCCGGCTGAGGAAGGCCGAGTCGGTCAACGCCGCGTTGTTGTGCAGCACATCGAGGCGACCGAAGTGCGAAGTTGCCGCTCCTATGGCAGCGACGACCTGGGCTTCGTCGGAAAGATCGGCTTGAAAGGCCAGCGCGCTCCCGCCGTTGTCAGCGATCCCCTCGCACACGCGCTCGGCTGCCGCCCGATCGATGTCCACGACCAGGACCGAGGCGCCCTCCCTGGACAGGGCGCGCGCCGTCGCCCCGCCGATGCCCCCGCCGCCACCGGTGACGATCGCGACCTTGTCGATGAGACGCTCCATGCAGTCCTCCTTCGTTGTGGTGCAGACGCCCGAGCCACGCTACGGGTGCTCGAGGATCAACCCTTCGAAAGGTGCCAGGCGGAGGTCACCGGGAACGATCTCGAGGTCGCGGCCTCTGTCGGTGCAGATCTGAATGGTGCCGGGCGGGGCGGCAACGACCAGTTCCTCCGCGGATATGTTGAGCACGACCACGTGGCGGTCGCCACGCGTCCACGCCCAAGCGTCCTCGGGCGTCACGAGTGACGTGGTGTCCCCGGCGCTGAACGCGGGATGGCTTCGCCGGAAGGCGATCAGGTCGCGGCACAGGGTGAGGAGAGAGCCAGGGTCGTGCCGTTGCGCCAGCACGTTGGCAGCAGCAACGTCGCCCAGCGGCAGCCACGGCCGGTCGGCGTCGGTGAAGCCGCCCCCCGGGCGATCGCTCCACTGCATGGGCGTGCGGCCGGCGTCGCGACCCTCGTAGTACGGGTAGAAGCGCACCCCGAGCGGGTCGCGCAGGTCTTCCTGGGCCAGCGTGACGTTCGCCATGCCGATCTCGTCGCCCTCGTAGAGCACGGGGGTGCCGCGCAGGGTCAACAGCATGAGGAGCGCCAGACGGACCCTGGCCGGATCGTCCTCGGCCCAGCGGGTGGGGAAGCGGAACATGTCGTGGTTGGACCCCGTCCACGCGGGCCAGGCCCCCGGTGGGAGTGCCGCCTCGGTCTCCTCGACGATGGCCCGCATCTCGGGAGCGCGGAAGGGCGCGCTGATGAAATTGAAATTGAAGGCCAGCCCCAGCTCGTCGGACCCGTTGCCGTAGAATTCCACGAGCTTGTCCAGCGGGACCGGCGTTTCACCGATCAGGAGCCTGGGCTCATCGTAGTCATCGGCCAGGCGGCGCCAGCGCCGGATCACTTCGTGCACCTCGGGCCGGTTGGCGTTGTACACGCTGCGTTGCCCGAACATCTGCGTCTCGAAATCGTCGTCCTCGGTAGCCGGTGGATTGTCGCGCAGCTCGGCGTCCTTGATGATGACGTTGGCGACGTCAATGCGAAACCCGGCGACGCCCCGGTCGGACCAGAACCGGAAGATGTCGTCGAACGTGGCACGCACGTCCTCGTTCCACCAGTTGAGGTCGGGCTGTTCCTGCAGGTGATTGTGGAAGTAGTACTGGCCGGTCGTGTCGTCGAGGGTCCAACCCGGACCGCCGAAGCTGCTGACCCAGTTGTTCGGCAGCGCGCCATCTTCCTTGCCGTCCGCCCAGACGTACCAGCCCCGGTGGGCCGACGTGCGCGACGAGCGAGCGTCGACGAACCACGGATGCTGTTCGCTGGTGTGGTTCGGCACAATATCCATGAGGACGCGAATGCCACGCGTGCCTGCCTCGGCGACCAGTCGGTCGAAATCGTCCATCGTTCCGAATTCGGGCGCGATGGCACAGAAGTCAGAGACGTCATAGCCCCAATCGGCATTGGGGGAAACGGTGACCGGCGAGAGCCAGATGCCGTCCACACCGAGCCATGCCAGATAGTCGAGGTGATCGATGATGCCTGGGATGTCGCCGACGCCGTCTGCGTTGCTGTCGGCGAAGGACCGTGGATAGATCTGGTACAGCAACGCCGTCTTCCACCATGGCCCGTCGGCCGGAGTCATGCCTCCGTGTCCACGTTCCCCACGGCGGCGTGCCGCCACGGGGACAGATCGAGCATGGGGTACCGGGCGGCGACCCCGGTCAGCGTCTGCGCGGTCCAGTAGGGATGACCGGGTGGCGGGAACCCGAGCACGGTGAGCTGACGTTCATCGGCGTGCTGCACGAACCGGTACCACGACATATCCTCGGCGGCGCCGGGCAATCCGTGCGACCCCAGCCAGTCCGTGGCCGCCGGTTTGTACGACACGTGCACCATGAACCGCGCCGACCGGGGCTTCGTCATCCGGACCCCACGGTGGTAGACGTCGGGGCGATAGGCCAGGATCGATCCGGCCGGCCCCGAGGCAGGGACCTCCGCCGCGTACAGCGCGGCGTAGTCCGTCTGGCTGAGGTAGGTCCGCTCCACCTGGATGTCGGGAGTGAGGCGGCGCGACACCACCCTGGTGGCTCCCGTGTCGGGTGTCACGTCGCTCAGGTAGACGAACATCTCCAGCTGCTGGTAGCCGGGCTCGTGACGGGGCACCACGAGGGTGTGGTTCGCGAAGTCGACGTGCAGGAGCTGCTCGTCGCTCAGCGCGCCCCCGCCGTACTTGGCGCTCAGCATGGCCTGGTAGAGCCGGAGGTCAGTGTCCGCGAGGCCGAGCAATTGCTCGGCGAGATCGATGATCCGATGGTGCACGACGATGTCGTTGAGTACGCCGTCCTCGAACGGAAACCGCGGCATCACTCGGTGTGAATCGACGCGGAACGGCCCGTTGCGTGCGGGATCCACGTCGTCAGCGAACTCCTCCGCGGTCGGGACCAGCGAGGGCAGCACCGCCTGGGCGGCGGCGATGGTCTCGGGGGGCAACAGGCCGTGAACGAGGCACCACCCGTCCTCTTCCCACTGCGCCTGCTCGGCGCCGCTGAGTACGCCAATCATGCGGCCACCGGCATGGTCCGGCATGTCGTCCTCGGTGCGTTCGTCATGATGGGTGCGGCCCTCCCTCCGGGTCGGCAACGGGTCGGAAGCTTGCCATATCGATCCCGGCCCGAAGAAGCCGACACCGGGGCCGGCAACCGGGCAGGGGTCGCAGACGGTCGAGCTCAACGCCTCGGTGCCCCTGGCGATGCTCGGCCCCCGGGGGCCGTTGCGGGGGATCTGGAAGAACCGTGGATCCGCCCGGGCACGGTGGCCCCGGCACGCAATCAGGCCTGGTCGGCGCATACGGGCAGGCAGGCGCCCCTCAAGGCGCGGCTCGGTTCTTCCGAGACTGCCTTGTGGACACCTTTGTGGTGGGCATCTCGGACCGATCGGTCGCGTCGCGCCCGGGGCGCCGGACCCCCAGGCGCCTTCGGCGCACCAAGCTTGTCGGGGCGCTGGCCCTGGCCGGCTTGGTCGGCATCGCGTCGTACGCCGCCACTTACCACGCCCTCATCCTCATGTCCGTGCCGGGAACGGATACGGGATCCGTCGTGTCGGGCACCTCTGGGAGTGCGCACACCGCGACCGTCCCGTCAACGGTCACCTCGGCCCATCCGCTCCGCTGAACGCAGCACGGGGTCAGCCCGTTGACGGGAGGGGTGCCGCGGCCTGCCACTGACGCAGGGACACCACGAAACGGGATCCACCGTCGGCGTTGACAGGCGAATCGGCTCGCACGGTGCCGCCCATGGCCAGTGCCAGTTCGGCCACGATAGCCAGGCCGAGCCCCGACCCCATCTGGCGGTTCGGCCCACGATCAGCCCTGTAGAAGCGTTCGAAGACCCGCTCCAGATCGCCGGGCGCGATGCCGGGCCCGTCGTCGTCGACGGTGATGACACCCTCCCCGGACGCATCGTCCTCGGCCACGGTCACGGTCACGGTCGTGCGGGCGAACGTCATGGAGTTCTCCAGCAGGTTCGCCAGCATCTGGGCCAGCCGGTCGGGGTCGGCCGCCACCGGACGCAGAGGTGCCGACGCGGGCATCCCGTCGTGGCCGGGAACCTGCAGCACAAGGGCGAGCCCGCTCTTCGTCGCGGCAGGGAGGAACCCCTCCGCTGTGGTGGTGACCACCTCTGCGATGTCGGTCGGGCGGATGGCGATCGACATCTGGCGCGCCTCGAGCTTCGTGAGGTCGAGTAGGTCACCGACGAGGCGCTCGAGCCGTCGCGACTCGGCGATGATCACCTCAGCCGCTTGGGCGTTGTCCTCGATCGCCCCGTCCTGAATGGCCTCGGCGAAACCACGGATGGACGTAAGCGGGGTGCGCAGGTCGTGTGACACCGACAAGAGGAGATGACGCTCCCGGGCGCGGCCGTCCTGCAGGCTCTGGGCCATGCCGTTGATGGAACCGGCCAGCGAGGCGAACTCGGGGTAGTCGCCCGGCCGGACGGGGATGCGGCTGTCGAGGTCACCCGCCGCGATGCGGCCCGTGGCCTCCATGGCCTCGACGAGAGGGCGCGCCATCCGGCGAGACATCTGCGCGGCCACCAGCGCGGCCACCAGCAACGCCGCTCCCCCGGCGACGATGAAGTACCCCCAGCTCGGCCCGAGGTCACCGACGTCGCGCGTCAGGAGAACCGCCAGGGTGCCACGGAAGACGAGGCGGGGGCGATGCGCCGCCTTGGCGAGGTTCACCCGTTCCGCCTCCGTGAGCGTGACCGGCGCCACGGCGTAGACGAGGTTGCCCTTGCGGCCCGAGCTGGCCTGCCCCGATTGGAGTCCCACCACGTCGATGTCCTGTGCGGTGAGACCCTCGGGGAGGGCCGTGAGGACATTGCCGAGGGCCGTGATCGTGATGAGGTCGGCGTCTTCGAGCTTGAGCGTCTTGCGGATGGCGGCCAGGACGTCGAGATGCTGCGTGGCGGCCTTGGACGACGTCAGTGACTCGGCCTCTGAAACCAGCTGTTGTTGGGCCTGGTTGTGCGCCGCGTTGCGGGTCAGGATCAGGCTGCCCCCGCCGGCGATGACCAGCACCACCGCGACAAGGCCGACCATGACCAGCATGAGGCGGCGCCGCATGGGTCAGCCGAACCGGTAGCCGATGCCCCAGACGGTGGCCAGGGGGAGATCGGATCCGAGCTTCTTGCGGAGCTGGGCCACGTGGACGTCGACCGTCCGCTCGTCGCCGAACCAATCGGTGCCCCAGACGCCGTCGAGGAGTTGCTGGCGCGAGAGCGCCAGGCCCACGTTGCCGGCCAGGAAGGCGAGCAGATCGAACTCGCGCGTGGTGAGCGCGACGACCTCCCCGCCCCGTCGTGCCTCGCGGCGGCGCTGGTCGACCTCGAGATCGCCGAGTGCGATCACGTCCTGAGGTGCCGGGCCTTCCCTTGTCCGCCGCAGAATGGCGCGCACCCGCGCCACCAGCTCGCGGGGTGAGAACGGCTTGACCAGATAGTCGTCAGCCCCCAACTCCAATCCGAGGATGCGGTCCACCTCGTCGTCACGTGCCGTGAGGAAGAGGACGGGCACCGAGCTCCCGGCGCGGATGGCACGGCACACGTCGAACCCGTCGCGGGCACCCGGGAGGCCGACGTCGAGGATGACGATGCAGGGGTCCTCTTGCCGGAAGATCTCCAGGCCCTTTTCCCCGTTGCCCGCCAGGAGCACGCGGAAGCCCTCCCGACGCAGATAGAGGTCCACCAGGTCCGCAATGTGCGGATCGTCCTCCACCACGACCACCGTCCCGCCTTCTACGCCCACATTCCTAGCCTTCCATCTCCCGCACCCCGATTTGCCGGAATACGGAATCCCCTTACAGAACCATGACGATTGCAGAACACCACGTTCACGGGCACTGCGCACGATTGCCTGCACCGGCACCCGACACAACGCAGGCACGGAGGAAAGGAGCACTCATGTCGCACGCACGCACCCGACTCACTCGGCTCGGCGCCGTCGCCCTGGCCTCAGGGGCCACGCTGGGCGCCGTGGCGGGCACGGCCGGCGCCGCCACCCCGGGATCCTCCGGCAACAACGGCGCCAGCGCCGTCGCAACCCTGGCGGGGATCAAGGCCAAGGCGGCCGCCGACATCACCGATCGGGTCAACGACCTCAACGCGGCCATCGCCAAGGTCAACGCGGCCAAGGGGCTCGGCGCCAGCCAGGCCACCCTGGTCTCGTACCTCGGCACCGACATCGCACCGCTGCAGCAGCTGAACCGGACGATCCAGGGGGACGCCACGTTGGAACAGGCGGCCCACGACTTCGGCACGATCTTCAGCGGCTACCGCGTCTACCGGCTGGTGCTGCCCAGCGTTCACGTCGCCGCCGACGCCGACCACGCCACGACCACCGCCATCCCGAACCTCACGGCGGACGCGTCCAAGGCGCAGGCCAAGGTGAGTCCGGCCAACCAGGCCACGTTGCAGCCCCTCATCGACGACCTGAACGGCCAGATCAGCACAGCGACCAACGCGACCAACGGCCTCGCCGCCACGGTGCTCGCCTTCACGCCGGCGCAGTGGAACGCCAACAACGCGCTGCTGACCGCGCCTGCGTCCTCGGATCAGACGACCACCGGCGCGCTCGAAAAAGGACGAGCCGACGTCAAGCAGATTGTGCAGGACCTAAAGGTCGATCACGCGGCCGCAACGTCGACCACGACAACGACCTGATTACAAGGACGGTCGTCCCCACCGGGATCCCGGCGCCCGATGGTCGCCAGCATTACGACAACAGCATCGCGGTGTTGGCGTTCAGCCCGTTGGCCGCCTTCGAGCGGTGCACGACCTGGAACTCAGAGAACTCGGCCAGTCCCCACGGCCCGTTCTCCACGCCGATGCCGCTCCACTTGAAGCCACCGAAGGGCTGCTGCGGAGCCAGCGCAAGGTGCGTGTTGACCCATGCCGTACCGCACTCCAGCTGAGCGGCAACCTCCGAGGCGCGGTCGGTGTCGGCACCCCAAACCGACCCGGAGAGCCCGAAATGGGTGGCGTTGGCGCGGTCAATGGCGTCGCCCAGGTCCCGGTAGGGCACGACCGGCAGCGCCGGACCGAACTGCTCCTCGTCGACAATGCGCGTCCCGTCGGAGAGGCCGGTGAGGATGGTCGGCTCGAAGAAGTACCCGGGCCGGTCAATCGCCTTGCCGCCTGTCACCGCCGTGGCGCCGTGGGACAGCGCGTCTGCCACGAGTTCCTTGACCCGCTCGTACTGCGGCTCGTTGTTGATCGGTCCCAGCTTCACGCCGTCCTCGGTGCCCTCGCCGACCTTGATGGTGCGGGCGTGCGCCGCCAGGCCCTCGACCACGTCGTCGTAGAGGGCCTCGGGAACGTAGACGCGCTTGATGGCGGAGCAGACCTGCCCGTTGTTGTTGAACGCGCCGGCGAAGATCGCCGTTGCCACCTCTCCTGGGTCAGCGTCGTCCAGCACGATGGCCGGATCGTTGCCGCCGAGCTCGAGGGTGACGCGCTTGAGGTCCGGGGCCGCCGACATTGCGACCTTCTTGCCGGTCTCGACCGAGCCGGTGAAGCTGATCTTGCGCGGCACGGGGTGCGTCGTCATGAAGGCGCCGAGGTCGTCACCGCCGCTGACGATGTTGACCACGCCCGGGGGGAAGACGTCCTTCAGGATTTCGCCGACCTTCAGCGTGGACAGCGGTGTGTACGGCGAGGGCTTGAGCACGAGCGTATTGCCGGCCAGGAGCGCGGGTGCGATCTTCCAGAAGGCCAGGGTCAGTGGGAAGTTCCACGGCGTGATGGCAGCCACGACACCGAGCGGACGCCGCGCCAGCTCCACATGGGCCGTGTCGTCGTCCTGGATCACCTGGGTCGGCATGTCGAGGTTGGCGAAGTACTGGCACCAGATGGCCGAGGCGAAGACCTCGACGCCGGCGTCACTCAGCGGCTTGCCCTGCTCGGCGGTCAACACCGGCGCAAGGTCAGCCGTGGCGGCCATCAGCACGTCGGCCACCCGCAGGAGGGTGGCGCGCCGGGCCGCCTCGTCCGCCTTCCAGTCGCGCGCCGCCTTGGCGGCGGCGTCAAAAGCGGTATCGAGCTGCTGACGCGTGCACTCGGGTGCCTGGGCGAAGACTTCGCCGCTGGCGGGGTTGCGCACCCCGAACGTGTCTTCCGTCGGAACGGCTTCTCCGGCAATGGTCATGACGAATTCGGACATGGCACTCCTCGACTGCGCTGGCGCGGGGCAACCCCCACCGCTGACCGGACGTCGGTCCGCCACGATCCTCCCACCTGCGCCGGCCGCGCTCAACGAGTCACGCAAAGAGCCGCGTGAACGCGTCCGCCGTGTCGCCGACTCGGCGCCGCAGGCCATGGTCCGCCGGTGCGCCGGTCGTGCGTCCTGGTGCCTCGTTGAGGAAGCCCACCAGCGAGGCGGCGGACACCTCCGGATCGCCTGGACGACAGGCCTCGATCCCGGACACGGCCGGGGCATCGGCCAGGATCCGGGCCATGGTGGGCTCGGACTTCAAGGCGCCGTGACGGGAGCGCGCGCCGTAGGTCACGCCGGCCCCTCGGCGATCTCCTCGCGTCCGGTGGGGGCGAATTTGTTGTCGACAAAGAGCTCCCGCCCTGTCCTGGGGCGTGCACCCCGGGTGCGGGCGGAGCGGACCACCTGCGTCTCGCCGGGCGACGCGCTACGACCCCGGGCCGTCGGGCCCAGGACCGGGGCCCGGACCCACCCCGAGCTTCTCCCGGAAGAACGTCAGGGTCTGGTCGAGCGCGGCCCGGGTCGGTGTGCCCTCCTCGTCCTTCAGGTGTTCGGTCAGCACCGAGTGCGCCTTCTTGGGGTGCCCGTGGGGATTGCCCGGCGCCGAATCGATCTCCACCGCGACGAACGCGTCACCGAGCTCGCGGCGCAGGGTCTCGAAGCGCTCCTCGAAGCAGAAGGGATCGTTTGTGAAGCGGAGGCCGAGCAGGCAGGTGCCCGTCGCGGTGCGTTCCTTCACCCGGGCGAGATCCCCGTCGGAGATGCCGATGTCAGCCTTGAACTTCTTGGAGAGCGGGAAGGGCAGTGACGGCTGGCTCAGTACCGGTGCCAGCACGATGTCGTCGACCATCATGGCCAGCGCGAACCCTCCGGTGAAACACATGCCGACCACCCCGACACCGGGGCCGCCGCAGCGCTCGCGCTCCGCGGCGGCGAGCTTGCGCAACCACACCGTGACCGGACTCGTCCTCTTGAGTGCGAAGGCGGAGAACTCCCGCGAGACGCAGGCCGGCCCGATCGACTGGAACATGTAGGCGGCTCCGGGTGGTCGCCCCGGATCGCCGAACAGCACCGGCAGGACCGCCGTGCAGCCCGCCGCGGCGACCCGACGGCCGAACTGCGCGACCAGCGGGGTGATGCCCGGGATCTCGCTGATGACGATCACCGCCGGACCGGTCCCGATCCGGTACACGGCGCGCCGTTTGCCGTCGGCCTCGAAGGATTCCTTGGTGAAATCCTCGAGCTCGGCCTCCCACCTGCCCGCTTCGCCGTGTGCCATGGCGGGACCGTAGCATCGGGTGTCGTGGCCGGACCCTTGCGCTCCCTCGACCCGCACCTCCCCGTACTGGTCGGGCTCGGCGCCGCCGACGACGCGTCGCCCGTCGTGGACCTGATGACCAATGCCGTGACCGCGGCCGCGGCCGACGCCGGCGCGCCCGGTCTGCTCCGCCGCATCGACTGCATCGCCGTGCCCCAGGGCACGTGGGCGCTCACCGACCCGGCCCGTACCGTGGCCCGGCGCGTCGGATCGCCCGGCGCGCGCACACTCCTCTGCGAAGTCGGCGTCTCGCAACAGGAGGTCATCAATCACGCGCTGGCGCTGGTGGCGTCAGGCCGCGCCGGCACCGTCGTGGTCGCCGGGTCCGAGGCGCGGGCCTGGGCCCGTGACGGCGGCGTCGACATCGACGGAGAGGACCGCCCGGCCGACCAGGTTCTCACCAGGCCGCCCGACTTCGTGGCCCCGGTGGAGGTCGCGGCGGGCATCGTCTGGCCGCCGGTGCAGCAGTACGCGCTCATTGAGAACTCCCTCGCCGCCGCCCTCGACCTCCCCCCGGATCGCCAGCGCGAGGAGATCGCCGCGCTGTGGGCCCGCTTCAACGCGGTGGCCGTGCACAACCCGCAGGCAGCCTTTCCCCAGCAGCGCGACGCGGCGGACATCGCCACACCGGGGCCGCACAACCGCCCGCTTTCCTTTCCCTACAACCGGTGGCACTCCAGCCAGTGGACAGTCGACCAGTCGTCGGCGCTGGTGATCTGCTCGGCCGCACGGGCGCGCGAGGCCGGCGTGCCGACCGAACGCTGGCTCTTCCCTCACGTTGCGCTGCACTCGTCGCAGGCCGTCACCCTGACCGCCCGCCGGCGCCTGGAGGAGTGGCCGGCCATGGAGGTGCTCGGCCGCGCCGCGGCACGCCACCTCGGTCGGCCGCTGCGCGAGCTGCGCCTCGCCGAGGTCTACTCGTGCTTTCCCGCCGCGGTCCGGGTACAGCAGCGCGCCCTCGGGCTCGACCCCGACGTCGCCCCCACGCTCACCGGGGGCATGGCTTTCGCGGGTGGGCCGTTCAACCACTTCGTCCTGCAAGCGCTCGGCGTGCTCGGCGCAAGGCTGCGCGCCGAACCGGCCGAGCTCGGCCTGCTCACGACCGTGTCCGGCATGCTCTCCAAGCCAGGCCTCGCCGTCTGGTCGGCCCGGCCGCCGGCCGGCGGCGTCGATGCGCTCCTTGCCGACATGGCGGCCGAGGTGCTCGCGGCCACCGAGGTCGTGCCGGTCGTCGACGTCCCACCCGCCATCACCACCGCTGCGAAGGTGGCGTCCTTCACGGTGACCTACGGGGGCGAGCAGGGGTTCGACCCCGTGCGCACGGCGATCGTGGCCGACCTCCCTGATGGGGTCCGCACCGCGGCCACCTGCGAAGATGCGGGGACCGCCCGCCTCGCCGTCACCGAGGGCCTCATCGGGCGAGCGGTCTCGGTGAAGGACACGACATTCAGCCTGTGAGCGCACATCCCCGGCGGAGCCGGCCCCGCCTGGTCGACCCGGATCTCGCAGCCCGGGTGCCCGGGCTCACGCCTGTCGCTGCCACCGCGGTGGCACTCGCGGTGCTGAGTGCGGCAGCCATCATTGTGCAGGCGGTGGCACTGGCTTCCGTTGTCGACCGCTCGCTGCTGCACCACGCCACGCTGGGCGCGGTGACACCGGCTCTCATTGTGCTCGGGCTGGCGATCCTCGCTCGGGCCGCGCTCCACGGCGCAGGCGACCTCTCGGCGTTACGCGCCGCCGACCGCGTCGTGGCGACGCTCAGGCGTCAGCTGCTCGAACACGCCCTGGCATTGGGACCGGCTTGGCTGGGTGGCGAACGCCCGGGTGAGCTTTCGCTGACCGCCACCAGAGGGCTGCGCTCGCTCCACACCTACTACGCGCGCTACCTGCCCCAGGCGGCAGCAGCCGCCGTCATCCCGCTGATCCTGCTGGTCTGGGTGGCCACGCAGGACTGGCTGGCCTTCGCAGTGGTCATCGCCCTGGTACTGGCGGTGCCCGTGACGATGATCGCGTTCGGCCGGGAGGCGACCAGGCGGTCCGAGCGTCAGTGGCGCCGGCTGAGCTCGCTCGCCGGTCGGGTCCTGCAGCTCGTCGAAGGTCTCCCCACACTGCGCGCCTTCGGTCGCGCGTCGCAGGGGCGCCGCGAGGTCGAGGCGGCGACCGAAGGTGTCCGGTCCGCCACAATGCGCACGCTCCGTGTCGCCTTCCTGTCCGCTCTCGCAATGGACATGATCGCCGGCTTCGGCGTCGGGTTCGTGGCCATGGTCCTCGGGCTTCGGCTGCTGTGGGGCGAGCTCGACCTCCAGACCGCCATGGCTGTCCTCCTCGTCGCGCCCGAGATCTTCATCCCCATGCGACGCGCCGGAGCCGAGTTCCACGCCAGCACCGAAGGGCAGGCCGCGGCGACGCGGGTCGTCGACGTGCTCTCGACGCCCGTCCCGTCCACGCCGACGTCCGACCAGCCGGTCGCGGTGGATCCCGGCCGCGACGTCGCCGTTGCCGCCGGTGCCGGTCGCGAGGGCCTGACGATCGACCGTCTCGGTGTGCTGTACGAGCACCGCGACCGCGCTGCGCTCGTGGGTGTCTCCTTCCAGGCCCGGCCCGGGACGCGCCTGGCCCTGACCGGGCCATCGGGAGCCGGCAAATCGACGGTGCTGGCGGCGCTGTTGCGCTTCGTCGAGCCGAGCGCGGGCACCATGGCATTCGACCGGCGCCCCAGCAGCGATCAGGACGTCGCCACGTGGCGTGGTCACTTCTCGTGGCTGCCGCAACGGCCCCATCTGTTCAACACCAGCTTGGCCGAAAACCTGCGGTTGGGCGCTCCCGACGCGTGCGACGAGGATCTGCATCGGGTGCTCGAGGCCGTGGGGCTCTCCGGCCTTTTGGACAACCTGCCCGCCGGGATCATGACCCCCGTCGGTCACGACGGCCTCACCCTCAGCTCGGGCGAACGTCAGCGAGTCGCCTTGGCCCGCGCCCTGCTCCGTCCGGCGCCCGTGTTGCTGCTCGACGAGCCCACGGCGGCGCTCGATCCGCCGACCGTGGCGCGGCTCGCACCGGCGATCGAACCCTGGCTCGCCGGACGCATCGTCGTGGTGGCGGCACACGAACCGCTCCTCCTCCCCCACTTCGACACCGTGCTGACGTTGCCGGCGACGGCCGGCTTCCCACTGGTGGTCTCGCCGTGAGCGCGACACGGACCCGAGGGCCGCTACGGCGCGTCCTGGCCGAGCCGGGGACACCCTACGGGCGGCTGGCGTTGGCGGGCCTGCTGGGCCTCGCCGCCGCGGCGGCGACCATCGGCCTGCTGGCCGGGTCCGGCTACGTCGTCGGCCGCGCTGCGCTCCGGCCGGGCCTGTCCGCCCTCGTCGGCATCCTGGCCGCGGTCGAGGTACTGGCCTTCCTCCGGGGCCCCCTGCGCTACGCCGAACGGCTCGTCGGTCACGGCGCGGCCCTGCGTGCGCTGACCCGCTGGCGCCTCTGGCTCTACGACTGCCTCTCGCCCCGGGTGCCCGCCGCTCTGGCCGGGTGGCGAAGCGGCGACCTGCTCGCCCGCGCCATCGACGATGTCGATGCCCTGCAGGATCTCTACCTCCGCACGCTGCTCCCGGTCGCCATCGCCACCGGGGCGGCCGCCATCGGCACGGTGACCGTCGGCCTCATTCTGCCGTGGGCCGCCGTGGCCCTCGGCGTCCCACTCCTCGTCGCGCTGACCGTCCCGGCGCTGTTCACCTGGCGCCGCGGCGGCGACGAGGAGGTGGCCGCAATTGCCGGCTCCCTCTCCGCTCACGTCGTCGATGCGCTGGCCGGGGCGCCAGAGCTGCTCGCCTTCGGAGCCCAGGCGCGCGTATTGGACGCGGTAGAAGACCTCGGCCTCCGCACCGACGCGCTGCAGCGCCGTCATGCGCGCCTCGGGACCGGGGCGACGCTGCTCATTCAGGTCTGCCTCGCCGTGGCGGTGACGGCCGTGCTGGCGACCGGCGTGGCCGCCGTCCACGCTCATCACATCGGTCAGGTCATGGTGGCTGTGCTCCCGCTGGCCGCGTTGGCCACGTTCGAGACCGTTCCGGCCATCCCCCTGGCGGTGGCTCATTCGCTCGAGGTGCGGGCCTCGGCCCAACGGCTCTTCGCGCTCGAAGATGTGCCAGTTCCGGTGCACGACCCGGCCACTCCGGCCCCGCCGCCCGCGGGTGTGCCCGAGGTGGTCTTCACCGACGCCTCACTGCGCTACGACCCCGGCCTCCCCCGCGCACTCGACGGGGTGCACATGCGGCTGCCGGCGGGCGGGCGGGTCGCCGTCACCGGCTCGAGCGGCGCCGGCAAGTCGAGCCTTGTCACCGCGTTGCTTCGTTTTTGGCCACTCGAGGACGGCACGCTGTCCCTCGGCGACACCGACGTGGAAGTCCTGCGCCAGGCGGACGCGCGAGCTGCCTGCGCGCTGGCCGACCAGCGGGCGCAGTTGTTTGCCGGGACGGTGCGGTCCAACCTGGTACTCGGCCGGCCGGATGCCACCGAGGCGGAGATCACCGACGCATTGCGCTCGGCCTGCCTCGAGGCCTGGGTGACCGCCCTGCCCCACCGGCTCGACACGCCTGTCGGCGAGGACGGCGTCGCTGTGTCCGGAGGCGAACGCCGGCGCCTCGCGGTGGCCCGCGCGCTGCTGGCACCCGGGCCGATCCTCGTACTCGACGAGCCCACCAGCGGCCTCGACCCCGCCCTGGCCGACGAGCTGATGGTCGGCGTCCTCGCCGCCGCCGGCGAACGGAGCGTGTTGGTGATCACCCACCGGGCAGCTGAAGCCACGCTGTGTGACGTCGTGGTGACCTTGGAGGCCGGGCGGGTCGTCCCAGTGCAAGCCTGAACGATCCGGCGCGCCCTGATCTGTCGGGCACCGACGAGTCCCGGCGTGGGTCAGGCCGTGGCCGCCTCCGCCAACCCGTTCCTCGAGGACCTGAAGGCCACCTTCGCCCCCGAGTTGTCGCGACTGCCGGCGACCGTCCGGGGCGAGTATCTCGGGGCGATGGACGCCGCCGCGTCGTGGGACGTCTGGGATCGATTGCGTTCGACCTCGGGTTTCCCGGTACGCGGTGCCCGACGCGTGGTGTCTCTGGTTCTGGAGGCTCTGTTCGCCGGCACCGACGCCGGTGGGCGCCCCGGCGCAGCCGTCGGCTCGACGCCGAGGGCTTCGTAGTCAGCCGTCGGGTTCCTCGGTCATCCGCCGGCGGACGTCGTCGACGCGAGGTGCCGGGTAGCCGAGGAGGCCCGGCCGCCAGCCGAGGGCGATCTTCTGCGCACCCGGTCCGTCCTCGGTCCAGACGTGGCAGGTGTTCGTCAAGAAGCCGAAGCCGCCCTCGCGCATCGGGTGTTCCCCATCCCCTCGTTCGACCTGCCAGGCGGCCGACGAGGTGATGCCCTGCACCACGACTGGCCCGATGGCGCGGGCCAGGAATTCCAGATGGCTACAGCCGCGCTGGCGGCCGAAACGCTCCTGCACTTTGCCGGAGTAGCCCCGCGCCACCGACAGGCCGATCAGGTCGCGAAAGGTCGGCTCAATATCAGTGCATTCGGCGTGGGGGAACGTCTGCATGTCCGCCGCCGCGTCGACGATCGTCATGTCGGCGCGGCGCACGACCAGTCCGAGCTCCATGAAGTGGAGATGGCGCGGCGAATAGTCACCGCCGGCCCAGGGCCGCTCGTCGTGCAGGGTCCCCACCACCGCGAAGTACTCGTCCCGCTGGTACACCTCCATGGTGATGGTCCGGCGGTGGACTGGATCCTCCTCGGACCCAGGTGGCGGGCGCAGCGAGGCGAGCGTGGGCGGGTCGTCAGGCACCGGCTGCTCCGGGCGCCTCGTGCCGTCGGGGCGCCACTGCAACCTCATTGAAGCCGTGCAGGATCGGCGCGCCCCGGTTCCATCCGATGCGCGTCACCGAGGCCGTGCGCAGGTGCAGGCGCCAGTACAGGTCGGCGGTCCCCAGCGCCCAGGCCACCGCGGCCTTGATCGGGCTGACGTGGCTCACCACGACCACGTCGCCGTCGGGTCGCCGTGCTCCGGCCCCGTCGACGGAGAACAAGTCCTCGCAGGCCCCAGCGATGCGTCGATCCACCTCCGCCAAGGTCTCTCCGCCCTCGGGGCGAAAGTCACGGTCGCGTTGCCAGCGCTGCCAGACCTCCGCCGGGATGCCGCCCAGTGCCTGGCCCTCGAACTCGCCGTAGTCGACCTCGACCCAGCGCTCGTCCACGACGATGGGCGGGCCCAGGGCCAGCAATTCGGCCGTGTCCAGCGCGCGGCGGAGCGGACTCGAACGCACCTCGGTCACCGGTCCCTGCAGCAGGGCGCGAGCGCTCTCGGCCTGGACCCGGCCCGAGTCGGTCAGCTCCGCATCCGTCCGGCCGAGCAGCAGGCCCTGCGCGTTGGCCACCGACTCACCATGACGCACCAGGATCAACACGCTCAGGCCGGCACGAGGATGCGGCCGCATTGCTCGCAGGTGGCCACATCGCCCGGCGGCAGGGCGCGGATCTTCTCGACCTCCACCGAGGACAGCTCCAGATGGCAGCCGTCGCAGTGACTCCCGACCAGGCGCGCCGCACCCGTGCCCTTGAGGCGGGCCCGCAGGGTCTCGTAGCGATCCGAGAGTGCGGTCGGCAGCAACGCGGCCTCGGCCGCCCGGGAGCCGATCGCCTCGCTCAGCGCGCCGTCGATCTCCACCTGCGCCTCTGCCACCTGGCGCCGGAGATCTGCCGCCTGCGCCTCGAGTGGTTCCGTCCGCTCACGCAGCGCGGCCAGCTCGGCGTCGATGGGATCCTGCTCCAGCATGGCCACCAGTTCGAGCTCTTCGAGCTCGGCCCGACGCTCGGTCAGGTGCCGCACCTCCTCGTTCATGGCCTGCAGGTCGCGGCCCGAGGAGCTGGTGGCGGCGTACATCCGCTTCTCTATGACACCCCCGCGCTCGCTGAGGGCGGCGATCTGCTCCTCGAGTTCCTTCTGCGTGGCGGCGAGCACGGCACGCCGCGCGGCGGCATCGTCCCGCTCGACCTCGAGCGAGGCCAGCTGACGCTCCAGGGCGGCCAGTCCCGACGACTCGACGAGTGCGGCACGCCGGTGCTGGAGCTGCGTGATGGTCGTATCGAGGTCCTGGAGGGCGAGCAGGTGTGCCAGGTCGTCACTCATCCCAACGCCTCGTAGGCGGAACGCGCGAGGGGTAGTGCGTCGATCAGCGCGGGATCGGCCATCTGCAACGCCTCGTCCCAGCCGCACCAGCGTGCGTCGGGGCTCTCGTCCGGCGGGGGCATGGGATCGGTGTCCGCGCCGAGGAGCAGGTAGCGCAGGTCGAGGTGCGTGTGCGCGTGCGCGGCCTCGTGCACATCGAGATGGAGGAACAACGGACCCGACGAGGGATGCTCGACCGCGAGTCCAAGCTCTTCGGTCGCCTCGCGCAACGCGGCGTCTTCGGGACGCTCTCCGGCGTCGATGTGACCCCCGGGCTGCATCCAGATGCCGAGCTTCTTGTGCCGGTGCAGCACCGTGCCAGGGCGCCCGACCACGATGCCCGACGCGGTCACGTGGACGGGACCGGCGTGCTCGTTGGTCGGCGCAGTGAGTCCGCCGAGCTCGGAGAGGAAGCGCTCCTTGGCCACCACTTCACGGGGCGACGTCGGCTCGTGACCCTCCACGAGGGCTCGCAGGTCCTCCGTAGAGGTGCCCATCGCGGGACGCGCCATCGACAGAATCCCTAGCACAGCTCGCCGGTCAGCACCGTGGTGGCGCGCCCCGCGATGCGGACCCTCTCCGTGCCCGGGCGCACGTACAGCGTCGCACCGCGCCGGGAGAGCTGCCGGGCGACCAGGTCGTCGCGCCCCAGCTCGGCTGCCCAGTAAGGGCCCGCGGAGCACTGCGCCGAACCCGTGGCGGGGTCTTCGTCGATGCCGACAGTGGGTCCGAACACACGCAGGACGTAATCGGCGCCCGAACCCGGCTCTGCAGCGGCTGTCAGCAGCAACGCCCTGGCCCCCGTGGCGGCGATGGCAGCCAGATCGGGCTCGTACACGCGCACGGCCTCGGCGGAGGAGAGCACCACGAAGGTGAAGAAGCCGGTGTGCCCGCTGGCCACGACGGCGCCCGGCCACTGCCCCCGCAGGGAGGCGGGAACCGGGCCGGGAATCACGGGATCGGCCGGGAAATCGAGCTCGATGGTGTCGCCGGCAAACGCCGCGCGCAACGGACCGCTGCGCGTGTGAAAGGTCAGCGCTGCCGTACCGTCGATGACGCCTCGCTCTCGCAGCGCGTGCGCCGAGGCCAGCGTGGCGTGACCGCACAGGTCGATCTCGACCGCGGGCGAGAACCAACGCAGGCCGAAGGCGGTCGGGTCGTCCGAGGCCGTGACGTAGGCCGTCTCCGAGATGCCGAGCTCGAAGGCGATGGACTGCATGCGCCCGTCGTCCAGCGGCTCGTGCAGCAGGCAGACTGCCGCCGGGTTGCCGCCGAACGGGAGATCGCTGAAAGCATCGACCCAGGTGATCGGGATCGTCATGATGACCACGATGCTAAACGGGTCAGCGCGTCTTCCAGGACGTCAGCGCGCTTGCAGAAGGCCCAGCGCACCAGCGTCCTCCCGGCGTCGGGATCCGTGGCGTCGTAGAAGACCGAGCTCGGGATGGCCACTACCCCGCACCGGCCCGGAAGCTCCAGGCAGAACTCCTGGGCGCTGAGGCCCGGGGCGACCGCGGCGATGTCGGTGGTGGCGAAGTAGGTGGCGGCGGGCCGGAACACCTCGTGCCCCAGGGCGTCGAGCCCCTCACAGAGCTGATCGCGCCTGGCTTCGAGCTCGGTGGCGAGGCGACCCATGGGGCCGGGTTGGAACGCCAGACCCCGCGCGATGGCCAGCTGGAAGGGAGCCGGGCTGGTGTAGGTGAGAAACTGCTTCGCCGCCCGCAGGGCGGCCACCAGCGGCGCCGGGCCGCTCACCCACCCCACCTTCCACCCGGTGAAGGAGAACGTCTTGCCGCCCGAGGAGATGGTGAGCGTGCGCTCTCCCATGCCGGGGAGGGTGGCCAGCGGGACGTGCGACCCGTCGAAGACCAGGTGCTCGTAGACCTCGTCGGTCACCGCCAGGAGGTCGTGGGCCCTACACAGGGCGGCGACCTGTGCCAGCTCCTCCGGCGAGAACACCTTGCCCGTGGGGTTGTGCGGCGAATTGAGCAGCACCATTTTGGTGCGTGGCCCAACGACGGCAGCCAGCTCGTCGGGATCGAAGTGCCAGTCCGGTGGATGCAGCCGGACGAGGCGGGGAGTTGCTCCCGCCATGGAGGCGGTGGCGGCGTAGGAGTCGTAGGTCGGTTCGAACATGACGACCTCGTCGCCCGGTTCGCACAATGCCAGCATGCAGGCGGCGATGGCCTCGGTGGCCCCCACGGTCACCAGCACCTCTTGCTCGGGGTCGAGCTCCATGCCGTACCAGGCCCGCTGGTGGGCCGCCACGGCTCGGCGCAACTCCGGAATGCCGTTGCTGGGCGGGTACTGGTTGCGGCCTTCCCGGATGGCGGCCACCGCCACCTCGCTCAGCTCCGCGGGCCCATCGGTGTCGGGGAAGCCCTGACCCAGGTTGACCGAGTCCGTCGCCAGCGCCAGCTCGGACATGGTGGCGAAGATCGTGGTTGTGAAGGGTTGCAGCCGCCGGGTCAGATGTACGTCCCTCGGTGCCACTGTGACGATAGTACCAACGGCTTTCTCACTGGCCTATCGTCTGGCGACCGTGCTGAGCATCGCCAACTTCAACATGCACTGCGGGATGGACGGATGGGGCAGGCGCTACGACTATGTCGCCGCCATCGCCGCGCTGCATGCCGACATCGTCGTGCTCGAGGAGGCCTGGACGGCCGAAGGTGACGGCCCCGGCGGGCAGGCGGAGCAGGCAGCGCACCAGCTCGGCTACCAGGTGGTGACGCACACCGTCGGTGAGGGACGCCGCATCGGGCCCCAGCCCGACGCCGACGACAGGTGGATCGCCCAACCCAGCATGCGAGACCGCAACCGGGCGCTCTACATCGACGGCGTCCGGCCGGTGAATCGGGGCGTCCACTCCCTGACGCGTTGGCAGGAGGCCGAGCCCGGCCGCATGGGGATCGCCGTCCTGGTGCGACCCGAGCTCCCGATCGAGGCCAGTCGCGTCCTGGAGCTGCGCCTCTTGAAGGCCGACCGGATGCGACGGGCCGCCATTGTGCTCGACCTGACGGTGGACGGCCGGCCCATCTCCGTCGGCGGGATCCACATGTCGCACCTGCTCTACGGCTCGCCGCGCCACTTCGCCGAACTCCGCCGGCGGCTGCGCACCGAGGCACGGCCCGACGCCGTGTTGGCCGGGGACATGAACTCGTGGGGGCCACTGGTCCGGTTGTTCATGCGCGGCTGGCGGCGCGCCGTGATCGGCCGCACCTGGCCCACCTGGCGCCCCCACAGCCAGATCGACCACATCCTCGTGCGCGGCGCCGTGCGGCCCGTTGCCGGCGTCGTCTTCCCCCACTCCGGTTCGGACCACCGGCCGATTCGGGCGGAGCTGGAGGTCGGATAGGGCTCCGGCTCAGGTGGGTGACGCCGGCCCTGCCGTCAAGCCGGTGACCGCCTGATTGACGCTCGAGTAGAAATGGCCCTCGCCAATGCGCTGCGCCAGGCCGCTGCGTCGGAACATTTCGTGGGCGTGGCCGCCCGCCCGGGCCACTCCGAAGTTGATGTGTCGGCGATCGCAGTCGTCGAGAATGCGGCCCAGGGCGCGCGATCCGGTGAAGTCCACGTCGGACATCCCGAGCGCGTCGAGGACCAGGGTCCGCGTGCCCGGGGTACGGGTGAGTGCACCGATGACCTCATCGCGGAAGTGCACCGCATTGGCATACCAGAGCGGAGTCGCGAACAAGACCACGAGGATGCCCGGGACCTCGGCCGCCCGCACATCCGCCGAGAGCGGTGCCCAACTGGTCGTCCCCGGAATGCGCCCGAGCACATGGAGCTGGGGGCGGGCGCTCAGCCGGACGCGGTCCAAGATGGCCAGTCCGACCGCGACGGCGATGCCTTGTTCCACCCCGATGAGGACCACCGCCAGCAGCGTCACCGCAGTGAGCCCGAACTCGAAGAGGTCGAAACGGGCGATGGCCCGCAGCTCGCCCGGCTTGAAGAGCCGTAGCGCGACGTAGATGAGGACGGCCGCGAGCGTCGCCAGGGGCACGTCTTTCAGGACATCCGCCACCGGGATGAGCACGACGACGACCAACGCCGCTCCGAGCGGGCCGGCCTGGGTGCGGCCGCCTGCCGTGGCAACAGCCCCGGTGCGGGGCGGACTGGCGTCGACCGGGAACGATCCCACCACGCCCGCGAGCACGCTGCCGGCTCCGACGGCGAGGAAGTCACGGCCCGTGTCCACGTCGTAGCCACCTTGCTCGGCGAATCCCCGCGTCGTGGCCGCTGTCTGGGTCACCACGACCAGCGCGACCACGGCGGCAAGCGGCGCCAGACTCCCGAGCGTGGACCACGACAACCCGGTCAGCCCGAACTTCGGGGCCCCGCTGTGAATGGTGCCGAGCACAGCGACGCCCTTGGCCTGCAGCCCCAATGCCGCCACGAGGGCCGTCGATCCGATCAGGCCGATCAGCGCTCCGGGAATGCGACGGTCAAGGTGCGCGCTCACGAACATCACGGTCAACACGCCAAGCCCGATGGCGACGGTCCATCCATTCACCTGGCCGAGGTGAGTGAAGACGGACGCAACGCGGTAGGTGTTCGAGCCCCCGGTCGATGGCAGCCCCAGGAGGTCGGGCAGTTGGTGGATCACGATGATGACGGCGACACCGGACAGGAAGCCGGTCACGATGGGCGTCGACAGGAATTCGGCGATCCACCCCAGCCGCAGGATGCTGACGAGCATCACCATGAGGCCGACCATCACCGCCAGGATCGCCACCAGCTCGACGTAACGCGAGGAACCCGTCAACGCGAGAGCGGACACCCCGGTGGCGAAGAGCGGGGCGATGGTCGAGTCGGCCCCGACCGACATCTGGGGATTGGAGCCGAGGAGGCCGAACACAACCGTTCCCGCCACGAAGGCGTAGAAACCGGTGATGGGGGGCATGCCGGCCAAACGGGAGGTCGCCAGCTGCTCCGGTACGGCGATGACCAGGAGCATGAGCCCCGCCACCAGGTCCCCGCTGGCCCAGGAACGCTGGTAACCCTGCAGCGACGCAAAGACGTGGGCCGCGGGTCGACGCATGGCGACATCATCGCCCACCGGAGTGTCCGCCAGATTGACCTAATTGAATAGTCTCGGACGAGACGGCCGAGGATCCCATCGTCGGATCCCGCACCCGCCACCCAAGGAGGCCACTACCCCGATGAGCGACTACCCCTATGCCGACCGCTTCGCGATCAACCGCGTGCTCCCGGAAGAGGGCATGAACCGGGAAGAGGTTCTCGCCGAGCTCCGCACGATGGCAACCGAGGAGGACGCCTTCTGGGAGACCGGCAAGTGCTCGGGCACCATGTACTGCGGCGACCACGACCACTACCACTTCATGAACGAGGCCTTCGGCCTGTTCGCCCACGTGAACGTCCTGCAACGGGATATGTGCCCCAGTGCGACAAAGTTCGAGGCGGAGATCATCGCCATGACGCTCGACCTGCACCACGGCGAGGCGGCGGTCGCCGCCGGTGACGACCCCGTTGGCCTGGTCACCACGGGCGGGACGGGCAGCATTCTGCACGCCATCCTCGCCTACCGCGAGCACGCGGCACAGACGCGGGGCGTGACGCGGCCGAACGTGATCAAGCCCGAGACGGCCCATCCGGCTTTCGACAAGGCATGCCATCTCTTCGGCGTCGAGCTGCGGCGGGCGCCGATCGACCCGCGGACGACCCAGGTCGACGTGGACTGGGTGCGAGACCACATGGACGACCAGACGGTCGCCCTCATCGGGTCGGCGTGCAACTACGGGTACGGCACCGTCGACCCGATCGCCGACCTCTCCGACGTCGCCCTCGAGCGCGGGGTCGGGCTCCACGTCGACTCCTGCCTCGGAGGGTTCATCCTTCCCTTCGGCCGCGAGCTCGGGTACGACATTCCGCCCTTCGACTACTCGGTGCCGGGCGTGACCTCCATGTCGGCCGACACGCACAAGTACGGATACGCCTTCAAGGGCTCGTCGGTGCTCAGCTTCCGCTCCAAGGCCCTGCGCAACGCGCAGTACTTCTACCTGACGGACTGGAGCGGCGGGAAGTACACCTCACCCGGGATGGAGGGCTCGCGTTCGGGTGGCCTGATCGCGGCCACCTGGGCCGCCATGGTGCAGTACGGGCACGCGGGCTACCTGGGCTACGCGCGGGAGATCTTCGAGACGTCGTTCGCCATGCAGGAGGCGGTGCTGTCGCATCCCGAGCTGCGCCTGGTCGGCCGGCCGACCTTCCTCTTCTCCTTCACCTCCGATGCTTTCGACATCTACCACGTGAACGATTTCATGCGGACGAGGGGGTGGCGCTTCAATGGGCAGCAATACCCCAACGCGCTGCACATGGCGGTCACGAGGCCCCAGACCCAGCCCGAGGTGGTGCCCGAGTTCACGGCGGACCTGGCCGACGCGGTGGACTACGCCAAGGAGCACGCGGATGAGGCACCGCGCTCGGGGGCCATCTACGGCGGAGTGGCCGGCGGCATGACCGAGGAGGCGGACGAGTTCATCCGCGCCGTCATGGCCGACATGCTCGACGGGCAGTCCACCATTCCACCTTCGTGAGGGCGCAGGCCGAGACGGGGGTTCCGACGGTCTTGGTCGAGGGGTGCGTGGCCGCCCACGCCACGTTGCTGGCCGCCATCGCCGACCTGACCGACGACGTCGCCCGCGGACCGAGCCGCCTCCCCGGCTGGAGCGTGGGCCACGTACTGACCCACCTCGCCCGCAATGCCGACAGCGTGGTGTGGCGGCTGGAGGGCGCCGCGCTGGGCGAGTTGCGTGACCAGTATCCAGGGGGTCTGGACCAGCGCAGGGGTGACATCGACGCCGGCGCGGACCGTCCAGCGGACGAACTGGTCGCCGACGTGCGGCTGAGCGCAGGCGCCGTCGAGCGTGCGATGACCGAACTCCCCACGGCCGGATGGGACGCGGTCTCGCGCACGTCGAAGGGTGTGGTGGAGGACTCACGCGGCGCGGTGTTGTCGCGCTGGCGCGAGGTGGTGGTGCATCACGGTGATCTGGGCCTAGGACCGGTCCCGTACCCGCCCGCGTTGATCGCTCGCTGGCTGCCACGCGAGCTTCCAAGGTTGGCGGAACGGAGCGACCCCGCCCAGCTGCTCGCCTGGGTCATCGGGCGCGGTGACCCGCCTGTCCTCACCCCCTGGTGATCAGGTGGAGACGAACGCGTTGCCCGACCGGTCCACGGCGACGCAGGAGGAGACCGCCGGGCACGAGATGCTCGCCAGTGCGTGGCCGCCGTCGATCAAGGTGCCGGCACTCCAGGTCGAGCCGTTCCACCCGAAGACGCGCCCGAGGGAGTCGACGGCCCGGCAGAACGTGGTCGTCGGACACGAGACGGAGGTCAGGCCCGAGGCGTCGGTGCCCGTGAGGGGCGGCTCGGTGGCGATCGAGACCGGGGCGGAGAAGCTGACTCCGTTCCAGGTCAGGACGTCGCCGTCGCTGTCGACGATGACGCAGAAGGTCGTCGAGGCGCAGGACACGGAGTTGAGCTGGCCCTGGCTGTCGATGTCGCCCGGCTGGGTCCAGGTCCGCCCGTTGAACACCGAGGGCCCGCCCTCGGCCGCGATGCAGAAGCTCGGGGACACGCACGAGATCTGGTTGGCGGCCCCCCAGGCGCCCAGATTGCCGGACCACCCATTGCCGTCGTAGGCGAACGAGTTCCCCTCGCCGTCGATGGTGATGCAGAACGTGGGCCCGGTGCAGTCGATCGCCGTGATGCCCTGCGCGGCCGAAATGGTGGCGGGCGGCTGCCATGCCGACCCGCTGAGGAGCGCCACCTGGTTCAAATTTGGTGCGGCGGCGCAGAAGCCGCTGCCGGCGCACGAGAGGTAGGCCGCGCCCTGGGGAGAAGGGGACGGCACGGGCGCGCCGAGGACACTGACCTTCTCCAGGTACAGCCGATAGGTCTGCCCGGTGGTCGATCCCATGACGCAGGAGGAGGGTGCGGGGCACGACACGACAGAGAGGTCCGTGCCGGCGGCGACCCGGATCGCCTTGGACCACGTGCCGGCCGGACCCGCGGTGGTGCTCGTGGTGGCGCGGGTGGTCGTCGTCTTCGTGGTGGGAGCGCTCGACGACCCGGGAGTCTGACTGCACCCCGCCGCGAGGAACGACAGCGCCACCGCGGCGAGCGCCGCCCAGAATGGCCTCTGCCTCAACCGTCTCGGCACTACTGCTGGGCCGGGAGGCCGTTTGCCTCGAGGGCGCGGTGGCGCGACCACGTATCGAGCACGATGAGGGTCTTGGTGCCGGTGACGCGTCCGCGCCGCCTGAGCTGCTCGATCACCTGGCCGAGGCGCTCCACGTCGGGCACCTGGAGCCACACGAGCGCGTCCGGATCGCCGGCCGTGGTGAAAACCGCCTGCACCTCGGAGAGCTGCATCGCCGTGTCCTTGATCTCCTGCAGGTCGGCGGTTCCGGCAAAGCGTACTTCGGTGAAGGCTTGAATCGGACGCCCGGCCTTCCGGTGGTCGACGACGACGGTGTAGCCCGCGATCACCCCGGTGCGCTCGAGGCGCTCGATACGCCGGGTCACCGCGGACGCGGACAAGGAGACCTGCTCACCGATGTCGGCCATCGTCCGGCGGGCGTTGTGCGACAGCAATTCGATGATGTGGTGATCGATCGGGTCGAGGTCCTCAGTTCCCATGGCCCCGAAGCCTAACGACACAGGGTTGTCTCGCACGTTCAGTGCACCAGAGGAGCCCAGAGTTGCTGCTCCGTTGCGTGGGTCCCGAGCGAGGGGTCAGATTTCCCGCCGGTGCACGGCCACGGCATAGCGGTCGCCCGGTGCGGAGGGGTGCTTGTCCCACGTCGACCAGCGGTCCTGCAGCGCGAGGCCCGAACGGGCGGCCAGTGTGTCGTGCCGGCGGGGACCGAAGCCGTCGCGCCGCAGGGAGTAGCCCGTCACGAGGAGGCCACCGGGGCGTAGCCAGCGTGCCGCATTTCGTATGACCCGGCCTTCGGTGCCCGGCGGGACGAAGATCAACACGTTGCCGGCCATGACGACGACGTCGAAGGTCTGGCCGAGGTCCAGCCCGGGGTCCGTCAGGTCGCCCTGCACCCACACGAGATCGGGCGCCTTGGCGCGGGCCGCCTCGAGCATCGCCGCGTCGACATCGACGCCGACGACCGCGTGGCCACGCCGATTGAGCTCGATCGCCACCCTTCCGGTACCGCACCCCGCATCGAGCACCGATGCCGGTTCGGGCGCGATGGAGGCGACGAGGGCCGCCTCACCGTGCATATCCATGCCGGCGGCCGCCAGGTCCTCGAAGCGGCGGTCGTACGCCCGCCCTCGTGGGACATCGCTGTTCTCCCAGGGACCCGACACTCAGCGGAGGGACGCGCTCCCGGCCGACGTGGTCGTGATGACAGCGGCCGCCGTGGTGCACATTCGCATGGTCCGCACGGTAGCCCGCCGCCTGCCCCGGGAAGCGGTCGGTAGGGTGATCCCCGTGTGTCTCCTCGTGGTCGCCTCGCGGGTCGTGCGGGGCGAGCCGCTGATCGTCGGCGCGAACCGCGATGAGGTCCTGGACCGACCCTCCACCGCCGTGACGGTGTTGGAGGAAGGGCCGCCCCGCGTGGTGGGCGGGCGGGACGAACTCTCCGGGGGTACCTGGCTCGCCGTGAACGAGCACGGCGTGTGCGCCGGGCTCACCAACCAGCCGCTGGGCGACGCCAAGGACCCGACCAAGCGATCACGGGGCGAGCTCCCCCTTGCGCTGGCCCGCCACACCACGGCGGCCGGCGCGGTCGCCGCCCTCCTCGCTGCGTTTCGCCCGGCCGACTTCAACGGATCGTGGCTCCTCGTCGGCGACCGCACTGCACTGTTCTTCGTCGACTTCACCGGCTCGGGCGACGGCCTGGCGGTCGAACTGCCCCCGGGTTTCCACGTTCTCGAAAACCGCGCGCTCGGCGAGGCCTCGCCGAAGGTCGATCTGGTGCGGGAGGAGCTCGACACTATGCCGGCGCCGGACGGAGACCAGGTGGTGGACGCCTTCCGTCGCATCCTGGCCGACCACCGGAATCCTGAGGGAGAGGAGCGGCCGAACGCGGCCAACTGCGTCCACCTCGAGACGTTCGGAACACGGTCGTCGTGCATTGTGCGCGTGCAACCGGGGACCGCTCCGCCGCGCCTGTGGGTGGCCGACGGCCCTCCCTGCACCACCGCCTACGAGGACGCGGACATCTGGGGAGTCCCGCCCCCCTGAGGTCGCCGGATCAGTCCCGGACAAGCGGCTTGTACCGCAGGCGGTGCGGCTGGTCGGCGTCGACGCCGAGCCGCTTGTGCCTGTCCGCCTCGTAGTCGGTGAAATTCCCTTCCCACCACCTCGCTTCGGACTCCCCTTCGAAGGCGAGCACGTGGGTTGCGATGCGATCGAGGAACCACCGGTCGTGGCTGATCACGACCGCACAACCGGGGAAGGCCAGCAGCGCATCCTCGAGCGCCCGCAGCGTGTCCACGTCCAGATCGTTGGTCGGCTCGTCGAGAAGCAAGACGTTGCCGCCACTGCTCAGCACCTTGGCCAGCAGCACCCGGTTGCGCTCGCCCCCCGAGAGCTGGCCGACCTTCTTCTGCTGGTCGCTCCCCTTGAACCCGAAGCCCGCCACATAGGCGCGCCCGTGCAGCTCGCGTCCGCCGACGACGAGCCGATCCACACCTCCCGTGATCTCCTCGTAGACCGTGGCGTCGGGTGTCAGCGACTCGCGCGACTGGTCCACGTAGGCGAGCTGGACCGATGCGCCGATCGTCAGACTGCCCGCATCGGGCTTTTCCTCACCGACGATCATCCTGAACAGGGTCGTCTTGCCGGCTCCGTTGGGCCCGATGACGCCGACGATGCCACCGGGAGGAAGGGTGAACGACAGGCCGTCCATGAGCAGGTGGTCGCCGAACGCTTTCACGACGCCGGCCGCGTCCACGACCTGGTCCCCCAGGCGCGGACCGGGCGGGATCGACAACTCGACCTTCTCGGCGCGCCGCTCGCTCGATTCGGCCTCTGACACGAGCTCGTTGTAGGCCGTGATGCGCGCCTTCCCCTTGCTCTGCCGGGCTCGGGGCGACATCCGGATCCATTCGAGCTCGCGCTCGAGCGAGGCCTGCCGGGAGCGGTCGGCCTTCTCCTCGGCCGCGAGGCGCGCCTGTTTCTGTTCGAGCCACGAGGAGTAGTTGCCCTCCCAGGGAATTCCCGCACCTCGGTCGAGCTCGAGGATCCAGCCGGCAACGTTGTCGAGGAAGTAGCGATCGTGCGTCACCGCGACGACCGTGCCGGGGTACACCTGCAGCGTCCGTTCCAGCCAGGCCACCGACTCGGCGTCGAGATGGTTGGTCGGCTCGTCCAAGAGGAGCAGGTCGGGTTTCGAGAGGAGCAGGCGGCAGAGCGCGACCCGGCGTCGTTCGCCACCCGAGAGGGTGGAAACGTCGGCGTCGCCCGGCGGGAGGCGCAGCGCATCCATGGCGATCTCGAAGGTGCGGTCGAGCTCCCACGCTCCGGCAGCATCGATCTTGGTCTGCAGGTCGGCCTGCTCGGCCAGCAGTGCGTCAATGTCGGCATCGGGGTCACCGAAAGCGGCGCACACCGCGTTGTACCGGTCGACCAGCTGCTTCGCTTCGCCCACACCTTCGGCCACGTTCCCGGCGACGTCCTTGGATTCGTCGAGTTTCGGCTCCTGCGGCAGATACCCGACGGTGAACCCCGGGGTCAGGCGGGCTTCACCCGAGAACCCGTCGTCCTCGCCCGCCATGATCCGCAGCAACGACGACTTGCCCGAACCGTTGGACCCGATGACGCCGATCTTCGCACCCGGATAGAAGGAGAGATTGATGCCCTTGAGCACCTCGCGATCGGGCGGATAGAAGCGCGTGAGACCGCGGATGGTGTAGATGAACTGGGGAGCCACGGCGACCAGTGTGCCCGATGGGAACGGTGCCGCCGCGCCGGCGGACGCGTCAGCGGTCCGAGGACCAGTGAATCCGGCTCAGCCTGCCCCTGCCGACCATGCCTGACGCGGCAAACCAGCGGGCGGACGCCTCGAGCGCCTCGACGGCGGGCCGTGGCGCATACCCGAGTTCCGCACGGGCCCGGCCGGTGTCGAAGGACATCTGGGAGGTCGCCATGCGGGCGGCCTCCAGCGGCACGGACGGGTGCCGGCGCAGAATTCGGCCCTCCACCAGTTCGGAGACGGCCGCCACGGCCAGGGCCAGCGATTTGGGCACCCTGCCGTAGGGGGCAGGGAGGCCCGTGAGCGCGGCGAGCCCGGCGAGCACCTGCTGCAGAGTGAGGTTCTCCCCGCCGAGGATGTAGCTCCGCCCCATGCGGCCGTTCTCGAGCGCCAGCACATGCCCGGCCGCGAGATCATCGACGTGCGCCACGTTCAACACAGTGTCGACATAGGCCGGCATGCGCCCGTTCAGGAAGTCGAGTACGAGCTTGCCAGTCGGCGTGGGAACGCGGTCCCCGGGCCCGACCGGGAAGGTCGGCAACACGAGCGAGGCCGGCAGACCCTCGGCGACGGCACGCAGCACCTCGTGCTCGGCCACATACTTCGAGCGCTTGTAGGACCCGTAGAGATGCCGGACATCGGGGAACGAGCGCTCGTCGGCCGAGTGGGAACCCGAGACGTGCTCGAGACCGAGCGTGCCGACCGTGCTGGTGTACACGAGTCGCTCGACGCCCGCCTCGCGAGCCGCGTCGAGGACGTTCCTGGTGCCGTCGACGTTGATGGCGTAGAAGGTCTCGGGGTCCCGGGCCCAGAAGCGGTACAACGCCGCCACATGGAAGACGGCCCTGCATCCGCTCACCGCGCTCCGCACGTCCTCGCCGCGACGCAGGTCGCCGACCACCTGCTTGACGTCGAGCCCCTCGAGGTTCGTGGTGTCGGCCCCCGGCTCCACCAGCGCGACGACCTCCTGCTCCCGCGCCACCAGCTGGCGCGTCACCGCCGAACCGATGAACCCGCTGGCTCCCGTGACGAGGACCCGGTCTCCGGAGTCGAGTTTCACAACCGCGCCCGGTGCAACGTCCCCTTGGCCATCGTCTTGCCGAACTCGAAGATCAGGCTCGACCCCCGCTCGGCGCTGGTCAGCACGTCCTCGAGCGCGTCCGCGAAGAGCTCGACCTCGTCGTCCCCCGCGATCAGGGGTGGCAGGAGTTTGACGACGTTCAGGTTGTCGGCTGCCACCTGCGTCAGGATGCGATGCCGGTGAAAGAGCGGGGTCACCACCATTTGGGAGAACAGGGCGGGTCGAATCGCCTCGACCATTTTGAAACGCCGGCGCAGGCCCGGGGTCGTGGGTTCGCCGAAGACCAACCCGATCATCAGCCCCATGCCCCGCACCTCGTGGAGGAATTCGTACTCTTCGACCAGCGGTTGGAGGGCCTTGGCGAACGCTTTCCCCGTGCGCTGCACGCGATCGAGGATGTCCTCGTCGTCGAACGCGGCCAGGGTGGCGAGTCCGGCCACCATCGCCAGTTGGTTGGTGCTGAACGTCGAGGAATGCACCACCGCCCGCTCCATGGAGCTGTACACGGCATCGGACACGGCGGCCGTCGACAGCATGGCCCCGACCGGCACGTAGCCGCCGGACAGCGCCTTCGACACCGTGATGATGTCCGGGGTGATGCCGAATTGCTCGTGGCAGAAGAAGGTCCCAGAACGGCCCATGCCGGCCTGGACTTCGTCGAGGATCATGAGCGCCTTGTGGCGGCGGCAGAGCGACTGCGCCTCCTGCCAGAACTCCTCGGGCGCCAGGTTGACCCCCTTGCCCTGGATCGGCTCCGCGATGAAGGCCGCCACGTCACCCCGCCGGAGCTCCAGGGCCAGGGCGGCGGCGTCACCAAACGGGATGACGTCGGCACCCGGGAGCAGCGGACCGAAGCCGCTACGGAATTCCTTCCCGCCGTTGAGGGCCAGCGCCCCGGTGGTGAGCCCGTGGAAGGCGTGGTCGCAGTAGAGGATGCGCGTGCGCTTGGTGGCGGCCCGGGCGAACTTGATCGCGCTCTCCACCGCCTCCGCTCCGGAGTTGGTGAAGAACACGCGCTCGATGCCCGAGTGCGAGCGGGCGACCAGCTCCTCGGCCAGGACGCCCGAGAGGAGGGAGCAATCCATCTGTACGAGGTTGGGCAGGTCGGCGTCGAGGGCGTCGTGCAACGCCCGAACGATTGCTGGATGACTCCGCCCCAGGGCGAACACACCGAAACCGGAAAGGAAGTCCAGATACCGGTCCCCCTTGTCGTCAACGAGGTAGCAGCCCTCCCCCTTCTCATAGAACCGGTCGAACTCGATCTGGCCGAGGATCTTTGGGAGCTGGGGGTTGATGTACTTGGAGTGGAGCGTGAAATTTTCTCCCCGGCGCTCTTCCAACACCTTCTTCAGATCAAAGGGCATGCAGTGGCTCCAGGGTCGTTCCGGCGGGTGGCGACAGGTTAGTGGTGCGCCACGCTGGTCAGGACGGTCTTGATCCGTCCCCGCTGCGGTTTCATGCGATGATCACGTTCGTTCCTCCCACACCAACATTCGATCGGACAGAAGAGGGCGAGAGGATGACGACCGGAGCTCCCAATATCCTGCTCGTGATGTCGGATCAGCACAGGGCCGACATGATGGGCTGCGCGGGGGACGCAAGTGCCCTCACGCCATCGCTCGACGGGTTGGCCGCCGCGGGCGTCCGCTTTTCGCGGGTCTCGTGCCAGGGCCCGCTGTGCATGCCGGCGCGGGCGTCGTTCATGACGGAACGTTACGTGCGCGACCACGGCGTCTACACGAACTCGTCCGAGATCGCGCCGGACAGCCCGACCTACGCCTGGGCCCTCCGAGAAGCCGGCTACCACACCGCGCTCCTCGGCAAGGCACACCTCTACCTCGACGAGCAACTGACCGTCTCACACATGGACGAAATGGCCGGCCGGCTCGAGGCGCTGGGCTTCGCCGAGGTCTTCGAGACGGGCGACAAGTTCGTGGGGAAGATCCCGACCCGCTACACGGATTACCTCGCCGGGCGGGGCCTGCTCGATGCCTACAAGAAGCACATCGCCGACCGCAGCTACCAGGGCGAGAACGAGGACGGACAGAACGCCACCAAGTGCGTGCCCATGTGGGACTCCACACCGACACCAATCCCACTGGAGTCCTACGTCGACGCCTGGCACGGTCAGCGGGCCGTGGAGTGGATCGAGCGCTACGAACGCCGAGAGCCGTTCTTCCTCTTCGTCGGCTTCCCTGGTCCGCATGACCCCTGGGACGCGCCGGCGGAGGCGCTGCAGCGCTACCGCGGCGTCGACATCTCCATGCCCAGCTCGACTCGGCGACCCACGATTGAGGGGACGGGACGCTACGGCGCCCTCTTGCACTCGTTCCTGTGGGTTTCCGACTCCGAGACGATGACCGACGATGCCATCCGCGGCATGCGGCGGTCGTACGCCGCCGACATCTCGGTCATCGACCACGCGGTCGGTGACATGGTCGACGCACTGGAGCGCAAGGGGTTCCTGGACGACACCTGGATCATCTACACCAGCGACCACGGTGAAATGGGCGGCAATCACGGAATGATGTCCAAATGCGTGCTGTACGAGCCGGCCGTGCGCGTCCCGCTGATCATCCGCCCCCCCGGCGGTCGCCCCCCGGCCGTGGTGGACTCCCTGGTGGAGCATCTCGACGTGCCGGCCACGATGCGGGAGATCGCCGGTGCACCCGATGTCGCGCTCTCGGAGGGACGCTCGCTCCTGACGAGCGTCCTCGACCCCGCCACGCCACCGTCACGTTCACTCACGGTCAGCGAGAACTGGGGCTTCGCGGCCTTCGAGACCGAGCGTTACAAGCTGGTCGTCGACGAGGACGCCGTGGCGCCGTGCCAGCTCTTCGACCTGTTCGAGGATGCCGCGGAGGACCACGATCTCCTGCCCGATCCGACGGCAGGGCCGGTCGTCGAGGAGCTCATGGAGACCCAGGTGCGCCCCTTCTTCCGCATACCGCCGGCTCGTCCGATCCCGAGCATCTTCACGGGCGGCTACGACTGAACGGCCCGCGCCCGACCCCGCAATTCCGTCACTGGCCGTCTGACGCTTCGGGAACAGCGGGCGCCCCCGTTGCTTTGGGGCCCTTGTCGAGCCAGCGCAGCCCCACGAGGGGATAGATCAGGACCGAGAGCATGCCGGCGGCCACCAGTGCCGCTGCGTTCTGTGGTTTCATCCGGTGCTCGCTGACGCCCAGTGTGGTGATGACCACAATGATCGGCAGGCCAGTGGCGGAAAGGACGGCCAGGGTGCGAGCCTCCACCTTTGTCACGACACCGCGGAAGAACACCCACGTGGGCAGGCCCCGGGTGAACAGGAAGATCACGGTGAACACCGGGACCAGCAGCAGGACCTTGGGCATGTGGACGAGTGCGTGGAGGTCGAACTTGATGCCGCTGTCGATGAAGAAGATCGGGATGAGAAAGCCGAAGCCGATCGCCTCCAGTTTGCTCGTGATCGGTTTGCTGTCCTCGCCTTGGATGAAGAGACGCACGACGACGCCGGCCGCGAACGCGCCGAGCAAGACGTCGAGGCTGAGCTTCTCGGCGAGGTACACGAGCAGGACGACCAGCAGGACGGAGATCCGCACAGGCAGCTGCGCCGTCGAGTGGAGGTGCTTACGCATGAGTGCGATGAATCGGGGCGGATGCAGCTGCGTGGCGAGGAGAGCCGCGATCACGGCGACGGCGACGAAGAGGGTCAGGAGCAGGAAGGTCAGCCGGGGGTCACGGTTCGTGAGCAGCACCGCCACCGCCACGATCGGGCCGAACTCGCCGATGGCGCCCACCGACAGCATGGAGGGTCCGACCGGTGTCTGCAGGACCCCCGCGTCGTGGAGGATGGGGAGGAGCGTGCCGAGTGCCGTCGTGGTGAGGCAGAGGGCGACGACAACGTGGTCGAGCACGAGGCCCGTGGCTCGGAGGACGACACCCACCGCCAGCGCGAGCACGAGCGAGGTCCCCCAGGAGCCCGCCGCCCTGCCGAGGTGGCCCTGCCGCATGGTCGAGAGGTCGAGCTCGGTTCCCGCCAGGAACATCAGATAGGTCAGTCCGAAATCAGAGAGCGCCGTCACGATGCTGTTGGGATGCGCCAGGTCGAACACGAAGGGCCCCAACAGGATGCCGAAGACGATCTGGATCACGACCTCGGGGACGGCGACGAAACGGCGCGACCATTCGGCGACGATCGGCGCCAGGACGGCCGCCAGCCCGATGAGGACCAGAGTGGGGATAGCACCTTCGATCATCTGTCGTGTGTTCGCCCTCGGACCACCCGCTGTGGCACGCCGCGCCACCTCCGGAGCACACGCTACGCGCCAGGTGCGTGGAACCGGGTGATTCAGCAGGTTTGACGCGCTTCGGGGGGTGCGGAAACATGGTCCGACCTACTCGCGCTGGGGGTCTGCACATGAGGTTTCTGTCTGTGGTTCTGACGCGTCCGACGGGAACTTCGTGACGTCCGCATTCGTCAACCCGTCCTGGATGCCTCATTCCGTGGGCGAGGCGGCCCGGGCCGGGGACGCCACTTCGGACGACCTCTTGTCGGGACGTGCGTGGGCCCACCTGCTCGACGGCCTGCGCCGCGCCTCCGAGATCGTGCTCGCCGACGACGTCCCCCGCAACGCCGCCGACATGGCTGCCGGCTTCCGGCATCTGCTCGTGCTGCTCGGTATCGGCCTGGACAATGCCCTGCGGGAGGAGTCCGGTTCGGTGCTCGCCGTGAAGCCGTCCAGCGTCGACGCGATCTACAAGTGGGGCATGGACTGCCCCGACTGTATCTACACGGGTGCGGGCCTGCGGGGTGGCGAGACGTATCGCCTCTGGGGCAACCGCGGCACGGCGCGCTATGTGGGCCTGCAGGCCATGGCCGGCATGGCCTCCTCGGCGAACGTCCTCTTGGACGAGCTCGACCTCGGTCCGGACGGGGAGGTGGACCTGATCCTCTCCACCGATCCCCACGAGGGGAACTGGCTGCCGATCGCCGAGAACGCGACCGCACTGGTCGTCCGGCACTTCTTCTACGACTGGGACACCGAGGTCGCGTCATCGCTCTCCATTGAGCGGATCGGCGACGCTGCCGAGAGAGCGGCGCGCGCCCCAGAGGACCCGAGGGCGGCGGTGGCACGGCAGCTCATCGCCCTGGGCGACTTCGTCGTGGCCAACCTCGAGTTCTTCCTCCAGTTCTCGCGCCCTGAGATGCCGAACACGTTCCTCCCTCCCCTCGACGGCACGGCCATGGGCGCGGCGGCGGAGAACCGGCCGGTGATCGGGTCGTGGGAGCTGGCGCCCGACGAGGCGCTCGTGGTGGAGGTCGCGCCACCGCAAGGTCTCTACTGGAGCTACTCACTCGGGAATCCATGGTGGGAGACGATCGACTACGGCGCCCATCAGAGCAGCCTCAACGGGCACCAGGCGGCGGTCGACGACGACGGCATCCTGCGCGTCGTCATCGCCCACGAGGATCCCGGGGTCGCCAACTGGCTCGACACGGCCGGCCACAGCGCGGGCCCGATCATTTTGCGCTGCGTACGCACGGAGACGGCGCCCGTCCCCGCGACGCGGCTGGTGCAGTTCTCCGACGTCGGCTCGTCACTGCCGGCAGGGGTGCGGCGGGTGACGCCCGGGGAACGGCGGGTCGCTCTGGCCGCACGCCGCCGCGCGGTGAGCAAACGGTTCTGCCGATGACAACGGGCGCCAGGTTCGGCGCGAATGGGAAGAAGGGGGTGGGCCGAAATGGATCTGGGCTTCGCTGACGCCACGGCCGTGGTGACCGGGGGGAGCAAGGGGATGGGACGGGCCGTGGCTGAGGTCCTCGCCTCGGACGGGGCCCGGGTCGCCGTCATGGCGCGCGGACGTCCCGCCCTCGACGAGACCGTCGCTGCCCTGCGGGCCCTGGGCAGTCCCGACGCGGTCGGCATCAGCGTCGACATGACGGATCCCGCATCCATCGCGGCGGGCTTTGCCGAAGTAGGTGACCGCTGGGGATCGCTGAACGTCCTGGTGCACACCATCGGACCGGGTGCGGGCCGGTTCGACGATCTCGACGACACCGACTGGGAGGAGGCCTTCGCGCTGGGCACCATGTCGGCCGTGCGGTGCGTGCGCGAGGCCGTACCGCTGCTCCGCGCCGCGGAATGGGCACGGGTCGCCATCTTCTCGGCCCACTCCATTCAGCGTCAGAGCCCAATGCTCGTGGCCTACACCGCGTCGAAAGCCGCCGTGACGAGCCTGGCCAAGAACCTCGCCAAGTCCCTGGCTCCCGACGGCATCCTCGTCAACGTGGTGTGCCCCGGCTCCATCGTGACGGCCAGCTTCACCGAAAACCTCCGGCAGATCTTCGCCGCCGAGGGCCTGGACCCGTCAGATCCATACGATGTCATGCAATGGATCGGCCAGACGTTCCATCAGCCCGCCGACCTCGGGAGGGCGGGCCTCCCCGACGAGGTTGCGTCCCTCACCGCCTACCTCGTCTCACGGCGGAACGGCTACGTGACCGGGGCGTGCGTCAACGCCGACGGCGGGTCGGACTTCGTGTGAGGCCGCGTCAGGACGAGCAGACACCCGAGAGATGCTCGACGATCCGCAGCCCGCTCGGGGCTCCGAGAAAGGCGGCGTCGCCGTAGCTGTCGACCTCGCCGTTCGGACCGACCAGCCAGTGGCGTCCTGCCCCCATTACCGATCTGTGGTCCGCCATCTGCCAAGCTCTTTCGGGTGGCAACCGAGGGCGACGACGAGGACATCCCGGGTATCGAGCGCCTGCTGGCGCTGACCGACGGTGTCGTTGCCATTGCACTGACGCTGCTGGTGCTGCAGCTGCAGGTACCCGTGACCGACGCGCTGAAGAAGCATCCCGATTCGGCGGAGGCCCTGTGGCACGCGCTGAGTCCCGACGGCTCGGAGTTGACCAGCTATCTGGTCTCCTTCCTCGTCATCGCCCAATTCTGGATGGTCCACCACCGCGTCCTGCGCGGCATGCGCGGCCACAGCGAGGGGTTGGCCTGGCGCAACTTCAGCTTCCTGCTCGCCCTCACCCTCATGCCGTTCACGTCGGACCTGATCGGCCGCTACGGCACCAACCCGGTTGCCATCACCCTCTTCGGGATCAACCTGGTGGCCATCAGCCTCAGCACCCAGTGGATCTTCCTCTATGCCGCCCACCATGGCCTCGTCATGGACGTGGCCAGGTCGAAGCGCGACGAGCGCACGGCCAGGGTGCGGGTTGTGTTCGTCATCGGCATCGTCGCGTTGTCCATGATCTTGGCCTGGACGGATCCCCAGTTGGCGAAGTTCGTGTGGCTGCTCTTCCTGGTGGTCTCCCCGGTCTCGGAGCGGGTCAGTCGCCGTCTCGATCATGCGCAGTGGATCCCCTGGTCGAAGTCCCAGGAGCCGAGCAAGGTCGGCAGGGGGTAGTCACCCAAGTGGAGGCCCCAGGCCGGACCGAGCGTGGATGTGACCACCGGGCGCGTGGCGGCGGGAGAGCCGAAGACTGCGAGATCAACCCCCGGTGAGAGGTCTGTCGAACAACAGTGCCTCTTCCTCGTCGGGAGGCTGAAAGATCGTGGCCCACCCCTCGAAGTGAGCCCGTGTGATCGGCGAAGCCGTCCACTCGCCCGACGCGTTGCGACGTTCAGCTCGCTCGATCAACTCACCGAGGGGTGCGGCGAGGTAATGCAGCTCGACTCCCACCCCCAATGCGCGCGCCGCAAGGCGCTTCTCGTCCCGTTCAACCCGTGCCCAGTGGCCCCACTCCAAAACCACGCTCTGACCCCTGGCGAGGAGATCCTGGGAAAGAACCCATAACTGCCGTTCGAGACGCACTCGGAATTCCTCGTCCCACACATCGGCCCCCAATGCAGTCGCCCACCCGTCCTTATCCAACCGGACGGCGTGGATTCTGGGAGCAAGCCGCCGAGCGAGTGTCGACTTGCCCGAGGCCGGAAGCCCACAGATCAACACCAGCCGCGGCGGCCCCACGGCAAGTCCGTCGACCCGGTCCGAGGTCACAGGGAGAGGCTACGGGCTGCCCCGCTCCGGCTCGCCGACCTCCGGGGTGGGGCCACCTGCTCATCGGATCGCCGGGAGCAGGGTGCCGTTCAGGGCTCTTGACTCGCAACCCAGGAGGTCTATACCCTCTAGGGGTATTAGGTAGGAGGGGAATCGTGCGACCTGGCTACATCGACGACAAGGAAGTGATCCAACGCCGCCTGCGCAAGGTGGAGGGCCAAGTCCGGGGTCTCCAACGGATGGTCGACGAAGACCGCTACTGCATCGAGATCCTCGGGCAGGTCTCGGCCGCGACGAGGGCGCTGCAGGCCGTCGCCCTCGAGCTGCTCGACGACCACCTGGCCCACTGCGTGTCCGACGCCGTGCGCAAGGGCGGTGACGAGGCGACAGAGAAACTCAACGAGGCTTCCGCCGCCATCGGCCGGCTCGTCCGTTCCTGACGACCGTGCTGGCCACCGCCACCTTCGTGGTGGACATCGGGCGCTCGCTGCGCGAGGGGTTCTTCATGTTCTGGGAGACCCTGTGGCCCCTCATCTTGGGATTCGGGCTCTCGGGCGCGGTGCAGGCCTTCGTCAGCCGCGACTCGCTGCAAAAGAAGCTGGGCGATCACCGGCCGCTCGCCGTGGTCCGGGCGTCGGCCTACGGCATGGTGTCCTCTTCGTGCTCCTATGCGGCGTCGGCCATGGCCAAGTCCCTCTTCGTCAAAGGCGCCGACTACATCGCCGCCATGGTGTTCATGTTCGCCTCGACCAACCTCGTCCTCGAGCTCGGCATCGTGCTCGTCGTGCTCATGGGCTGGCAGTTCGCCGTCAGCGAATTCGTCGGCGGCATCATCATGATCTCCTTGCTCGCCACGCTCGGCGCCCTGTGGCTGCGGGGGCGCAGTGTCGTCGAAGCCCGCGAGCGGCTCACCAGCGAGAGCGACCGCGGAGAGCACCAGCACGGGCCGGCCGGGGACGCTGCACTACAACGCCAGCCCTGGTCGGTGCGGCTGCACTCCAAGGCGGGGTGGGCGGACAGTGCCACCTACACCATGTCGGACCTCACCATGCTTCGACGGGAGCTTCTCATCGGCTACACGGTGGCCGGGTTCCTGAGCGTGCTCGTACCCGACTCGGTCTGGCGGGCGGTGTTCATCAGCGGTCATGGCTTCTGGACGAGCCTCGAGAACGCCATCGTCGGGCCCTTCATCGCCATCATCAGCTTCGTCTGCTCCATCGGCAATGTCCCCCTGGCGGCCGCGCTCTGGAGCGGCGGCATCTCCTTCGGTGGGGTGATCTCGTTCATCTTCGCCGACCTCATCGCCTTCCCGCTGCTCATGATCTACCGCCGCTACTACGGCACTCGCCTCATGCTGCGCATGCTGGCGGTCTTCTGGGCCCTGATGTCGACGGCAGGCCTCATCACCGAGGGGATCTTCGGAGCCGCTGGGCTGATTCCCACCGTTCGACCGACCACGATCGCGCCGGCCCACTTCTCGTGGAACTACACGACCTATCTGAACATCGTCTTCCTCGTCGCGTTCGGGGTCCTGTACTGGACCTATCGGAACCGAGAGCGCCTGGGGGCGGGGACTGGGTACGCCCAGGACCCTGTGTGCGGGATGCAGGTCGAGATCGTCCACGCCCCGGCGTCGCTCCGACACGGCGGGGAGCGGTACTACTTCTGCTCGGACCATTGCGCCGACCGGTTCGGGCCGAGCCGGAACCTCGAGCGCCGACGCAGTGGAGAGCATCCGAATGGGCTCCGAGCGAGACTCCGCCAACATCGACCCCGCCTGCATCCCGAGCGCCCGACATTTTCAAACTCTGAGGTGGCGGACGGGTAGTCGCTCACACCGAAGAACGGCAGGCAAACTCCGGTTCGGGGAGCATCCAAAGAAGTTCGCGGACCATCACGGTGGTGCTGCGTCGTGTCGGGAGTGGGCATCCCCTCGCTTCGAGGTTTCGACGCGGCAACGAGCAACACAGTCCGCCCCACCGGCCCCGCCGGCCCCGCCGGCACCGGTGGGCCCGTCCGCCCCACCCAGCCGCGCCGGGGGTTCCCTGCCCCGTTCCTGCCCGGTCCCTTGCCTTCTCCGCTCATCATCGTGGGGAGAGAGGGGCCACGACGCACCGCGGGCCACGCGACCGGAACGAGCGCGACAAAGTGCAGGACGGGCGGCCGGGCCGAAACTCGGGACCAGCCGGCGAGCCGGGCGGAGCCGGCGAGAGCCGGCGAGCAACGGGACGGCGGGACGGTGAGGAAGGGGCCTACGGAGGGGATTTAGGCCGCAGGGAGAATTCGTGGGGGCTTCAGCAGGAGAACCGGTCCCACTCCACCATATGCCGCGAGATGTACCTTTCGGCATGGGCGAAACGCAACCAGATCTGCGGCGACGGTACATGGATCACGTACATGAGCTGGTGGACCGGAACGACAGCTACGAAGTGGCCATGCAGCAGGCCGTGGGCGGAGAGTTCGACGCCATTGGCCAGATGGAACTCGATCTCCTCATATCGGTCGGCCTTCCCGCCGACGGTTCTGTGATTGACGTGGGGTGTGGATCCGGGCGCCTTGCCGCTCCATTGGCGAATTACCTGCGAGGCGATTACCTCGGGACCGACGTGGTGCCGACGCTGCTCGACCATGCACGCGGACTGGTCCAACGACCCGAGTGGCGTTTCGAACTGTCTTCAGATCTCACGATCCCAGCACAGACCGGCACAGCCGACATCGTTTGCTTCTTCTCAGTCTTCACGCACCTTCCGCACGAGGACACATACCACTACCTGCAGGAGGCCCATCGGGTCTTGCGGCCCGGAGGGCGGGTTGTGTTCTCCTTCCTAGAGTTCGCTGTCAACACACACTGGACCGTGTTCGAAGCGGATCTCCAGGCGAGGGGCGAACCACACCCTTTGAATCAGTTCATCAGTCGCGACGGCATCGAAGCCTGGGCCGATCATCTGGGATTCGAGGTCGAGAATGTTTGGGCGGGCGATGAACCATATATTCCCCTCTCAAAGCCGGTCGATATGAACGGAACAAGATTCGAGGAGCTAGGAACATTCGGACAATCTGCGGCCGTACTCCGGGCCTAGGATTCGGCGACCGGCTCCGCAACGGTGAGTCTTGACGGTCGCCTCGTGGGACGTGTCGAAGTGTCGTTCGTGCGGGCCACCCAGCCGGTGTGCCCCGGAGATCTCGGCGTTGGTGTGACGTGGCCAGGGCTCGCACGTCGTACTGCATGCCATACTCGAAGGGCTCGGGCGGTGTCGATCGCTCCGATCAGATTCCTATCTTGCGACCCTGGCGGATTCATCGCACGCGGCCAAAGGTCCGCCTTTCATTCGAGGCTCGGGACCTCCTTCGGCCGGAACTTGTTCCAGATCGAGCACAAAATCCCCAATCTGGCGAATCAACGTCGACCAGTCCTGAACGTTGGCGCGGTCGAGGCTCACTCCATCGAGCCATGGGTACACAAGCCATGGATACGGATAGCCGCTTCCCGGTTCACCTTTGGCAATTGGTACGGGCAACGCAGCTGGCAATTGCGGAGCAAGTCTTCCCAACCAGTCGAACTCTTTGTCGACCTGCTGCAACGCCCAGTGAATACGAGGCAGCCGAATGCCCAAGTCTTCACCAAGTCGGTAGATGGCACTGTCGGTGCCAGAGTCGGGCAAGCGGTCGAGGTACAGAGTCGACCATTCGGGAAACTGCCTTTGAAGCAGTCGACGAACTGTCGAGTCCTTCACTTCGATCTCGTCGACGAGCATCTTCCTTCGATCGAAGTCCGTCATCGCGCCCCTCCCTCCTTGTGGGCAGCCCGACCCCGGCGAGTCACTCGACCGAGATACTCCTGACGGTGCAACGGGTTGTCATCGGTCCTTGTCCGAGATGGTGGAGCGCCTCGCACGGGCTCATATCGCGATAGTGAAGACTCCAAGGAGCCCTCCCCGTGCGAGAGTCCTGGTAGGAGCCGATGCAATCGATGCACATCGGAAGCCGGAATCTCGACTGACAGGACCGCGAGGCTTCCGGTTAACTCCGAATCGATCGTGACTCCTCCCAACCTGGCTACGGCGGCACCCGTTGATGTCACGGAGTCGGACGGGACCTCCAGCCGGACGGAACTGATCGGCTCACACACCGTTGTCCCCGCCCGCTGAAGTGCCTGCTTGAGACTTCCTGCAGACCCTGCGGGTGATCCGTAGCGTTGAGAAGTCCGGGTGAGATCGCTCTCGAAGTGCCTGCCACCAGCGTCTGCTGGTTGGCTTCCATGCGAAAGGCGTCTCTACCGGGCTTCGCTACGGAGTGGCTCATAAGAGGATCGAGCACAAGCCATCTGCAAGCAGGAGTGCCCTCCGTGGTTCCCACACGACCAAGGAGGAAGTTATGCAAGTGGTGATCGGCATTGACCCCCACAAGGCTTCGCACACCGCGGTGGCCATAGACGGTGGCGAAGAACCGCTCTCGAGCGTAAAGGTGCGCGCCACCCGTCGTCAGTTGGACCAGTTGTTGAGCTGGGCCGAGCCATTCGAGAAGCGCACCTGGGCCATCGAGTCGGCCGGCGGCCTCGGCTACCTGTTGGCACAACAGCTCGTGGCGCGAGGCGAGTCGGTGCTCGACGTGCCACCGACGCTGGCCTCTCGGGTTCGGGTGTTGGCGACGAAAAGGTCCAACAAGAATGATCCGAACGACGCCCTCTCGGTCGCCTTGGCCGCCTTGCGCACTCCGAGGCTGCGGGTCGTCGAGCCGGCCAACCACGCCGAGGTGCTCCGTCTTTTGTCCAAGCGCAACAGCGACATCGTGAGTCACCGCATCCGGGTCGTCTGCCGGCTCCACGCCCTTTTCCAAGAGCTCGCTCCGGGCGGAATTGCCAAGAAAATGAACGCTTCTGACGCCGAGGCCTTCTTGGCGAGGCTCGAGCCCACGACCCCGACGGAGCGGATTCGCTACGAGCTCGCCACTGAGCTCTACGAGGAGTTGTGCCGCATCGAGACCCAACACAAGGCATCGGAGAAGCGCATTAAAGAAGCCGTCAAGGCGTCGGGGACCTCGGTCACACAGATCTATGGGGTCGGGCCCGTTCTCGCCGCACAGCTGATCGGCTACAGCGGTGACGTCCGGCGCTTCGCGAACCGCGATGCTTACGCCTCTTACAACGGAACGGCGCCAGTTGAGTTCTCGTCAGGGGGTCGGGTGGTGCACCGGGTCTCCCAGCGAGGCAACCGGATGCTCAATCACGCCGTCCACATGACGGCTATCACCCAGATTCGTCAACCCACCACTCAGGGTCGGATCTACTTCGAGCGCCGAGTTGGCGAAAGAAAGACAAAGCGAGAGGCGCTTCGTTCGCTCAAGCGCCACGTCTCGAACGCTATCTATCGCCAACTGGTCCTCGACGCTCAATAAGGGGTCCGGGAGGACATCAGGGAACGACTCGCAGCCTGCGTGACCGGCTCTTCACCCTGCACGGCCGGCTCTTCGGCGAAGTCACTCCCGAACCCAGAGAAATCCTACGCCGCTACGCCATTCCGTGGCGGCTCGAATGGCCGCGCCCGATTTACCTCAGAACAGGGGTCTTGACACAAAGAGGATTCGCAAACAGAACCAACGGCGTCAGATAGCGGATGTCGCTGGCCTTAGTGCCTGGTGCGGTGTAACCACACTCGACAAGGGTCACGACGCAATCGACAACCTGCCAGCCGTAGAGGCCCTGTCTCAACGAATCGTGAACCGTACTTCTCAGTGAGTCATGAAACGACTCCACCGACCTGAAGACGTAGAGAGGTATCGACTCCACCTTGATGGCCAGATCAACGCGTATCCCTGAGCCCCGCGGTCCGGGTTCCACTCTGAGCCCGATAGTCGCCAAAAAGGGATTTCCGCTCTTTCCCAACACCTCCCTAGCCTCGCCAATGGCGCCTGTGTCCGTGGCCAGTTTTCAGTCCCCGCTTTTGGCCACCAGAAGTCCCCACCCCTCGGGGTGAGTTTTCAGTTTCCTGAGCCTAGGTTTTCCTCCCCTCGCGCGCCTCTTTCATCCGGAACGACTCGCCCTCGGTGACGACGAGCACGTTGTGATGGAGCAGCCGGTCGAGCAGGCTGACGGCCGTTGACTGCTCGGGCAGGAAGCGTCCCCAGTCCTCGAAGGGCCAGTGCGAGGCGACCCCGAGGGAGCGGCGCTCGTAGGCAGCCGAGACGAGGCGGAAGAAGAGCTGGGCACCGGTGTGATCCATCGGAGCGAAGCCGATCTCGTCGATCAGGATCAGGTCGGCCTTGAGGATCCCCTCGAGGACGCGGCCGACCGAGTTGTCGGCCAGCCCCCGATAGAGAGTCTCGACCAGCTCCACGGCGCTGAAGTAGCGGACCTTGAACCCGGCTTCGATGGCGGCGTGGCCGAGGGCGACGAGCAGGTGGCTCTTGCCGGTGCCGGCCGGACCCACCAGACAGAGGTTCTCCTTTGCCCGCACCCATTCGAGGCTCGAGAGATAGTCGAAGGTCGTCTGTTTGACCGAGGAGGCCCGCACGTCGAACTCGTCCAGCGTCTTGGTGACCGGGAACGACGCTGCCTTGAGTCGGTTCGCCGCGTTGGAGGCATCACGCGACGCGATCTCGGCTTCGATCAGGGTGCGCAAGAACTCCTCGGGCCTCCAGCGTTGCGTCTTGGCGGTCACCAACAACTCGGGCGACAGCGAGCGCATGGCCCGGAGCCGGAGGCGTCGCAGCCCGGCCTCGATGTCAGCCGGCAGGGCGGGAGGGGCGGTGTTCACGACTGTTCGCCGATGGCGTAGTCCGACAGAGAGCGCGTCGGCACGAGAGGTAGTTCGACGATGAGCGCCTCGCCCGGAACGGCCGGACGCGGCACCCCCGTCCCCGCCGCGATGATCGAGCGCACGTCGTGGGCCCGGAACCGTCCGAACGAGGTGGCGCGCTCGAGCGCGGCCCGGAGTACCTCTGTGCCGTGGGCGGCTTCCATCTGGGCCAGCTCGGCGAGATCCCCCTTGAGTGAGGTGATGCCTCGGGCGGCAGCGCCCTTGATGAAGGCCTCCGCGGCCGGGCCGAGGGCGCAGAAGGCCTTCTCGGCCGCCGTCTTGGGCCGCACCGCGCGCGTGGGCATCGGCCTTGGTCCGCCATAGTGCTGGTCGAGAACCGAGGTCTCACCAGGAGCGACGAGGTCATGGGTGGCGATGATCTCGCCCAAGAAGATGATCAAGACCTTCCCGTCTTGGGCCACGAGCTCGACCTGGCGGCCGATGTGGATGGTCGGCACCGAGTAGCGGGCCGAGCCGAAGCGGACGCAGCTGAGCCGGTCGACCTTGCGCACCACCAGCTTGCCGATGGTGGCTCGCAGATTGGGTAGCGTCCCCATCACTTCGAGCTCCTTGCTCAGCCGCTCGGCGGGAATGGCACAGATCTCCGAATGCACCACGGCGTTCACCTCGTCGCACCAGCCCAGCCCTTTGTCGTTCGCCCCAGCCAGGTCGGCGACGCTGAGGTCTTCGGGGATCATGAGGTCGGACTTCACGTAGCCGACGAGGTTCTCGACCAGACCCTTCGATTCCGGATCGGCTCCTTGGCAGAAGTCGGGCCGGAAGCCGTAGTGGGTGGCGAAGCGCACGTAGGCCGGGGTGGGAATCACTAGCCCGGCCACCGTGTCGCCCTTCAGGCAGCCCATGCGGTCCGTCAACGCCGTCTTGGGAACCCCGCCGAGATACTCGAAGCAGCGCGCCAGTGCGGTCATGGTCGCCTCGGCCCCGAGGTTGTCGGCAAAGCAGACGAAGCGGTCCCTGCTCCAGGCCATCACGGCGCAGAAGACGAACAGCGGGCCGATCTCGCCCCAGTCGAACACCAACATGTCGCCCGGCGACCAGACGCCCGGTCGCCTTCCCCGGTGGTGATTCGCCCGCCACTGGGCCTTGACCTCGGCGACGAGGCGACGGAAGTTTCGTGCCGACCCGGTGTAGCCGGCCGCTGTGGCCACCGGCAGGAGCCGTTTGGCCGACATCTTTCCCTTGGTCCGCTCCACGCGCTCGATCACGACGTCTCTGACGGCGTCGTAGTTGTGCTCGACGACGGGGATCTCGCCGTTTTCAACTGCCTGGGCGGCCAGTACGGATCGTTTCACCGTCTTGGGGGTCGTCCCGCAGATCTCTGCGGCGGCCCGATAGCTGCCCACCTCTCGATAGGCGGCATGCATGTCCATGTGCTCCCTCACTGATTTCATTGAGACGTCCCTTGGTCGGTGCGGCGGTTTGGTTAGCACCGCCACCGTCACCGGCCAGGGGGCCTCGTTGGTGGATGTCTCAGTGAGGGGTGGGGACTTCTCGTGGCCAAAAACGGGGACTTCTCGTGGCCACCAGCGGGGACATCAGCTGGCCATAACCGGGGACTTTTTCATGGCCACGGACAGCCTGGTCGCTCCACGTTGATCGTGCGCGTCGATCGAAACTCGACGTCTACCCCGTAGTCGCCGACGAGGGTGTCGTGCAGGACCTGCTTTTGGACTTCTCCATAGAGCGAGACCGCTATGTGTCCCAACTCGTCCTGCCGAACGCTGATCAAGGGATCCTGTTCAGCGAGTTCATCTAGGGCCCGCAAGAGATCGAGCTTGTCAGATGTGCGATGCGGCACAACGGATGTCTCAAGAGTCGGTGAAGGGAATTGCTGCAGTGTTCGCTGCGAGGCGCCCTGTCCGACCATGTCACCGATGGCGATGTCGGAAAGCCCCCGCAGCTTTGCAATCTGACCAGCTGATACTGACGCCCTGGACTGAGTGCACCCCTGCTCGAAGACCTCGATCGCAGTCACCTTGGCCGACTCACCCGTGCCGCCGTAGGACAGCTCTTGTCGCAGGGCAATCTCGCCCGAGAACATCCGGACATAGGCGACCCGCCGATTGGATGCGTCCCTCTCAATCTTGAACACCGTTCCTCTGGTTGGTCCTGCCGTGTCTGACGGGACTGTAGGGAGAAAATCCGTAAGGTCATGTGTGAAAGCATCCACACCCGCCCCTGTCACTGCAGAGCCGAAGTAGACGGGATAGACGACTGACTGCCTCGACTGATCCTCCAGCACAGAACGGAGAGTTGAATATGAGACTTCTCCATCCAGTAGGAGACGTTGCGAATGATCATCGACCCTGTGAAACAGGAATTCAGCGGTACTCTCAAGCCATTGGGCGTCCGACTCGCCGAAGGGTCGACAACCGGCGTCTTTAGTTCCCTCGTTAGACGGACTACCCATCGGAACTAGGTCGGGTGTCAGGCGTTCGCTGATCTCTCCCAAGACTCGATGCCCGTCCGCACCGAGTCGATCGATTTTGTTGACAAACAACACCGTGGGGATGCTGAGCCGTCGTAGCGCTCGCATCAGGATCCCCGTCTGAGCTTGGACTCCCTCAACCGCGGAGACAACGAGGACTGCACCGTCGAGGACGCTTAGTACCCGCTCTACCTCCGCGATGAAGTCGGGGTGACCAGGCGTGTCGATCAGATTGACTGATACCTCATCGATTTCGAAAGACACGACAGCAGATCGAACCGTAATCCCACGCTGTCGTTCAATGGAAAGCGTGTCGGTTTGAGTGTCGCCCTTGTCGACGCTGCCCAAATGCTCTACTACGCCTGCGTCGTAGAGCAGGCGTTCGGTCAGGCTGGTCTTGCCGCCATCAACATGAGCCAAGATCCCAAGGTTTAGCGATTCCATAACGCGTCAGGTCCTCTCGATAGGTGATTTCTCCTTTCTTGGTGGACTCTGACGCTTGGCGCATTCGCTTCTCCTTTGGTGCTCGGCTGCTATCGAGGTACTTCAGACGAAACATCAACTGCCCGGTCCAAATCGATTTTCTCATGTTGATTTGAAATTGCCAAGCATGGATGGATATGGATCGCGACGGTTGGAAGGCTAGCTACCTATCGGGATGAGCTGTTCATCGAACCGCCTGGTGCCATCCAACACGATACCTGCAAAATCCTCAGGATTATCTCGGCCAAAGTACCCTTCCTCATCCTCGTAGTAGCGCTCCCATAACTTCAGGACGTCGACCCGCTCACCCGTGCCAGCGTCGCGATGCAAGCCACGCTCAAGACAGACTTCCCGCGATGCCACAAGAAAGACGCCGAGAGCGAGGTAACTACGAAACTCCTTCCGCAGGGAGCCCACGCCTTCAAGGACCATGACGTCGGTGACCGGCTGTTCGAAAACCGGCTCTGGATGGTGATCGGGCCACCACTGCGACCGCGGATAGCTGACAGTCTCCGCTCCACCGGCTATCGGTTCAAGAACCCGATCGATCAAGATGGGCCACCAGTTCTTGGGATTGTCCCAGCTGGCAAAGTCATCCGTATGAACTATTTCAGCATTAAATTGAGGGGCAAGTAGTTCCGCGAGGGTCGTTTTACCTGCACCTCCGTGACCGTCGATACCGATGATCTTGGTGACCCCAGCCAAGGGTGGTCGCGATTCCAGCAGTAGGCCGACATCATTCGGGTTCCTCATCGGCTTCCGGCTCCCTCGTTGAATCCAGCCTGCATGCTGTGAGCGAAACCCACTAGCCGATCTCTCTGCTTAATGTTCCTTTCTACGACGTCCCATCGTCCAAGGAGAGCGTCGTACGCCTGATGTTCAAGTCCAACATGGATCTGATAGGTCAGTAGTCCGCTCGACATCCTCGCTCGACGTCACCTTAGACAAGTCTTCTACCAGGAGAATGTCGTCGACGATCTGAAATTCGACCCGAACGCCAAGACCCATGAGTCTGAAATTCGACCCGAACGCCAAGACCCATGAGGTCGAGGGTTCGAACATGGGTCTATTGGTGGGCGCTGAGGGACTCGAACCCCCGACCTGCTGCTTGTAAGGCAGCTGCTCTAACCAACTGAGCTAAGCGCCCGAGTACTCGCGCCATTCTGGCTCACCTGCGGGCGCTCGCCCGTCAGGACGCTCAACAACAGTCACGGCAGCTGCTGGGCGAACGTCGTGCTCCACGGGCGGGTCAGGGCACGCAGTTCCGCACAGCGCTCTTCACCCAGCACGGCATAGGGCGCCGCGGCCAGCGTGTCGGTCCTTTCCTCGAGAGTCCGGCGTTGGCTTGCTCCCAGTTCCGTGAAGCGAAGCTCGTCACCTTGCTCCAACCAGCCTCGCACCCGCAATACGTCGACCGCGCCGTCCCAGGCCTCCTCGGACCAGCCCCGCGTGGAGCGCAGGAGGTGCTCCGGCACATCGCCCGCCGCCGCGTGCGTCACCAGAGCCTCGAGACCGCTCAACCCCCGCACGACGAGCTGCGCGATGTGGCCGTCGCCGCGGTACTCGCGCAGGATCGACTGGGCGTGCCACAGCACCAGGTGGGGAGCATGAGGCCAGGGGACATCGGCGTGGGCGGCGGCCAATGGCCGTCCCTCCACCCGGCGGCCGGCCTCCTCGGCGGCGTGGCGCGCCAACTCGGCGGCACGGCGCATCTCGTCCGACGACAGGACCTCATCTCCCAACAGTCGCCGGAACGCCGCATCGACGGCGGTGAAGCGGGCCGCTACGAGCGCCACCGGCGTCGCCACCTCCCAGACCGCCGGGATCGCCGCGTGCACGAGCTCAGGGTTGAAGTTGAAGAAGGTGGAGACGACCACACCGGCCGTCACCGCCCCCATGGGCGCAGCCCTCGAGGCGAAGTAGCCCGCCCGTCCCTTGATGCCCAGCCGGGCGTACGCCTCCACGGCCTCGGGCACGAAATAAACCATCCCGTGCAACGGCTCCAGCGTCCGCCACGTCTTGCGCGCCAACAGCGCCGCGGCTGGCTCCGCGCCTTCCACCCCGTCGCCCTCGCTCACAGGACCCATTCCCCGAGCAGCCGGTCAGCCAGCCGTTGCGTGGCCGCCACGACCGGACGTCGGCTCGAAGCCTCCCGCACCACCAGGTCCCTGCCCTCGCGCTCGCCTTCTGCCGCACCGACCTCGCGGCAGACGAGCAGGCCCGCAAGGTAGTCCCAGCCGTAGAGGGTGCTGCCCCCGACCACCAAATAGGCGTCCAGCGCGCCCTCGGCGACCGCACAACACTCGAGGGAGGCCGCCCCGAGTGCCCGGTACTGCCCCCAGCCCGGGTGCGAGCCGGGAAACCCCGAGATCCCGACAATGGCGGCTCCGAGGTCTTTGCAACCCGAAGGCGCGATGGCCTGGCCGTCCTTCTCCGCCCCGTCGCCCCGCACGGCGGCATAACGCACGCCGCTCGCCTGGTTGGTGACGACACCGACCCGCGGACCCTCGGCGTCGAGCACGCAGATGCTCGTGGAGTAGAACGGCACGCCACGGTGGGCGTTGGTGGAGCCGTCGATCGGGTCGATCACGGCGAGCAGCCCTGAGGCACCGTCGCCGGTCGCCCCGGACTCCTCGGAGAACACGGCCAAGCCCGCTCCGTGCAGCACGGGGAGCGCCGCCCCGTCCGCGGCCAGGTCCAGCCGGTACTGCCCCGGCTTTCCCCCGCTCGGCCCCCAGTCCTCGAGCACATCGAGCGCGCCACGCACGGCGCCAGTCGCTTCGTCGAGCACTTCGAGGAGGCGAATGTCGTCCACGGGTCACGAACCCTACCGGCCGGCATCGCCCCAGCCCACCCGATCGCCTGGCCGCATGCCCGCCCACGGCCATTAGGCTTTCCCAGCTGTGGCTGCCATTGACGTCGCGGGGTACGTCGCCGACCTGAAGGATCATTCCGTCGACCACGGATTCCACGTGCACGACGAGCGGCACTTCGTGGAGACCTATTCGTTGCGGCAGGTCTGGGAAGTGGACCTGCACCCTGAGGAGGGGTGCGGCGGACCGCTCGACCTGCACCTCGCCCTCGACGTGGACCCCCGCGTCCTCCTCTCCTTCGAGGACGCCGTCGTCCTCCTCTCCGAGGACGAGGAGCCTCCCGACGAGTTCCATTTCCCGCTGACCTTCACCTGGGCCCTCCCGCCGCTTCCCCATGGGCCCGACCTCCTTCGCCTCGCCATCGACCTGGCCGGGGTCGGCGGCATTGAGCTGCCGCTCGAGGTCTCGGCCATCGACTCGTTCGCCGACGCCACCGAGGGCTCTGAGCGCCGGTTGAACATCGTGGCCAGGCATCCGGTCTCCTTGGCCCGCGTGCTGAGCGGCGAGGAGCTCCTCTGCGATGTCTTCGACCGGGCCCTCGCCGTGAGCCGCTTCCTGCTCGAGTCCGCTGAACGCTGGCTGGGCTGAGGTGCGTCGCGCCGGGCGTCCCGGTGCACTCCGGGTCGTGGCGGTGGTGACGTTGGCGTTCGGCGCCGCCTTGGGGTTGAGCGCCTGCGGCAACCAGGGTGGGCAGGGTCTGGCGCAGCAGGCCTGCGTCCACGTCCACTTGTCCGTGGCTGACTACCAGCGGGCCGTGAACCCGAGCACGCCGCCGGCGGCGGCCGCGCGGTTGCAGAAGGAGGCCGATCAGGAACTCCGGGTTGCCCTCCCGCTGGCTGCCGCCGCCAACTCCGACGACGGTTCCTGGAACTCGCTGATGACGACCATCTCCGAGGGCGCCACTGTCGACGAGGGACACCTCGTCGACGCCCTGCGTGCCCAGTGCGTCGTCGCCAACTCCAATCCGAATGTCAACCCCCAATCGCCCGGTGGGAGCAGCGGGAACAGCGGCACCACCAACAGCACCACGCCCCAGAACGTGAACCCCGCACCGGCCTCACCCGCCGGCTGAGACCGCAGTGCTCGACGTGGTGCCGCCCGCCATCTGGGCCCGCCCGGCCGCCACCATCGGCGGCACGATCGCCGGAGCGAGGAAGACGCCTCCCTGTGGAGTGAAGTGCACGCCATCGTTGACGGTCCGGATCACCACGCCTTGCACGGTGCTGGCGTAGCGGCCCATCGGACACGCCGCCTTGTCCAGATCGTCCACCGAGACGGTCCGAGGGTGGGCGGCGGCAATCTCGCGGATCATCCGGTTGTAGGCGTTTCGGCGCGCCGGATTGTCTTCCGGCCAGGCAGCGCCGTCGGGCTGTTCAGGCTCGTCGGTACACGGAGCTGTGAGGAACACCATGGGGAGTCCGGCCGCGTTCACCAGGTCGGCCGCCTTCTCGAGTTGTGACTTGATGTAGGCGGCGAGCTGCGGCTGCAGAATGTTCTCCCATTTCCCCTGGTAAAGGCGGTCGACCAACTCCCAACGTCCCGCCCCCTCGACGACCACGTTCGGATGGAGCTGGGCGATCTCTTCGGTCCATTGGGTGGCCCAGGGAATGATCAAACTCGGGGCGTCATTGGGCGCCGGTGGCCCGCCGCAGGCCGGAACGACGCTGTCCACCGCGCCCATGTCCTCGACCTCGGTTCCGTCAGCCACCCCGCAGCCGAGGATGGCGCGGTCGTAGAGGACGTAGTCGTACTTGTCCTGGACCGGGATCTCGCCGAGGCCCTCTCCGAGGGTTTCGGCGATCGAGTCGCCCACGAGCAACACCTTGACCGGAGGTCCGTTTGTCGTGACGGCCGGCACCGAGGTCCCCGTCGTGCCGGTCGTGCTGGTCGTGGTGGACGAGGACCCCGTGTTGCCGGCGCCGCCCGGCAGCGCGGTGCTGGCGACAGCCGTTGTTCCGGTCGTCGCCGCGATCACGGCGACGAGGACGGCGCCCACACCGGCGGGCACGACCAGCCAGGCCCGCCACTGGGTGACGAAAGTCCCCATCCGAATCGGGCGCTCGACGAGGTGAAAGGAGACGACCGACACGGCGAAGGTGACGGCCACGCGCACTGCGAAGAGCTCGTACCCGTAGAGGCCCGTCCGGGCGTGGTCGAGCCATATGAAAATGGGCCAGTGCCAGATGTAGAGCCCGTACGAAATGCGGCCGACGTAGCGCACCGGGGACCACGAGAGCATCCGAGGGACGATGCTGCGCGGCGCGCCGATCGCCGCCAGGATGACGCTGGCCACCGACAACCCGATGAGGAAGAACCCGCCCGAGTAGGGGAACGTCGACGTGGAGGTGGTCAGCACCCACAGGGTGACGGCGCCGGCAGCGCCGAGGGCACCGAGGACCCCGCAGAGCATCTTCCCAGTCGAGCTCTCCGGCCGCCACAGCTCCCCCCTGGCCAGCCGGCCCACTTCGTGGCGGCGCTCGGTGACGATGACGAGCCCGACGGCCAGCGCACAGCCGATGAAGAGGCACTGCGCGGCGCGTATCGGTCCCGAGATAGGCCCGGTTGGTGTCGACGCCGCCGCCGTACACGTGGTGCATCCAGAGGGCCGACGCGATGGCGGCTGCGCAGCAGAGGGCGAACAGGGCCCGCAGGCTGCGGGTGAAACGCATGACCGCGAGCACGACGAGCGGCCAGATCACGTAGAACTGCTCCTCCACCGCGAGTGACCAGGTGTGCAGCAGCGGCGAGGAAGCGGACGTCTCGTTGAAGTAGTTGGAGTTGACGAGAATGAAGTGCCAGTTGCTCACGTAGAGGAGGGTGGCCAGTGCGTCGAGGCGCAGGGCCCCGTACGTGCCTTTGGGAACGATCACCGACGCGAAGAAGGCCACGAACAACAGCATCAGGAGGAGTGCGGGGAGCAGGCGGCGGGCGCGGCGGGCCCAGAAGGCGCCCAGCTTGATCGTCAGTGCCTGACGCCATTCGCCAAGGAGGAGCGAGGTGATGAGGAATCCCGAGAGCACGAAGAAGGCATCGACCCCCATGAAGCCCCCGTCCATGTGGGGGATCCCGCCGTGGAACATCATCACGGCCAGGACGGCGCAGGCGCGCATTCCGTCGAGCGCGGGGAGGTAGGCGAGACGCGTGTGCGAAACCGCGCTCTCGTCGTCCTGCATGGGGCCTCTTCCTCCTCAGTCGGCTCGGGCGGCACCGCATGCTGGGTGACCGGGGTCAGCATTCTCGCAGAACAGGGCCCGCGACCCAGGGGCAGCCTGCGCTCGCTACCCTGTGCCCCCCTGAGTCCGACCCGAACGTTGGCCCCGTCCCCTCCACCCCGCCGTCCCCGGGTGCGCCATCGCCGTTTCATCGCGTGCGTCCTGGTCGTCGTGGCTTTCGGCGTCGCTGTGCTCGTCGTGCGGCAGATCCGTGGCCGACCGCCTCTGAGCCCACTGCGCGCCCGCATCGTCTCCATCGCCCAGGGCCAGGTGGGTTATCAGACGGATCCCCCTGACACCTACTGCAACAAGTTCAGCGCCTTCTGGTATGCCGGCGTCGACGACTGCGGCAACGACAACCTCGACGAGGAGTGGTGTGCCGACTTCGCCGCCTGGGTCTGGAAGCAGGCCGGCGCCGAGGTGAGGTACCAGCTGGCGCCGGGGTACCTCAACGCCGACTCGGCCAGCTTCTACGTGTGGGGGACGGACGACGGGACCTGGCATCCCGTCGGGTCGGGCTATTCGCCCCTGCCTGGTGACGTCGCCGTCTATGGCCTGGACACGTCCGCCGTCACCGCCGTGCACGTGGCGATCGTCATCGCGGCCACGGGGAACGACGCCGCCCCCGACGTGATCAACGGCGACGGCGACCGCACGGGCTACAGCGTGGTGGAGGTCGGGGACAACCAGGCGTTCGCCGACGCGAAGCAGAAGGGAGCCGCCCTGTCCGGCTACGTGTCCCCCACCGCCGCCGCCCCCTCTTCGTGATCCGACACCGGCAACGGGCAGCCCGCACCCAAGAACGCGACCGGCGGAATGACAAGGGGGGCCGTTCGATAATTGTCCCCGAATTGGGCGGCGATGGCGGTGCTCACGGGCCGGGCAGTGCTCACGGGCGGGTGCCGCCGGTCGTTCGCCGGAGCCCGCCGCTCCGTGCGTCGTCCGTGCTCCGATCCCGGTCTAGGACCTCGGCGTGTAGCCGGCCGGCAGGGCGATCGACTTCACCTCGAGAAAGCCTTCGAGACCCTCCGGGCCGAACTCGCGGCCGAGGCCCGATTCCTTGTAACCCCCGAAGGGCGTGGAGAAGTCGATGGGAACCGGCGCGTTCAGCATGTAGGTGCCGGTGCGCACCTGGCGCGCCACACCCAGGCCACGATCGTTGTCGCCCGTCCAGACCGACCCGCAAAGCCCGTAGTTGGAGTCGTTGGCGATCTCGACCGCGTTGTCGTCACCGTCGTAGGGGATGACGACCAGCACCGGCCCGAAGATCTCCTCCTGGGCGATCTTCATTTTGTTGTCGACGTCGGAGAACACCGTGGGCTCGACGTACCAGCCCTTGGCGTAGTCGGACCCGGAGGGCCGGCCACCGCCCAGCGCAACCGTTGCGCCTTCTTCGCGCCCGCTGTCGAGATACCCCTCGATCCGGCTCCGCTGCCGCTCGGCCACCACGGGGCCGACCTCGGTAGCCGGGTCCATGGGGTCGCCCACCTTCATGGCAGCGACCCCCGAGACCACGGCGTCGACCACTTCGGCGTAGCGCTCGCGTGGCGCCAGAATGCGGGTCTGGGCGATACAGGCCTGCCCGTTGTTCATGATGGCGTTGGGAAGCAGGGTGGGGATCGTCGTGGCCAGGTCCGCGTCGTCGAGGATGATGGCCGCCGACTTGCCGCCCAGTTCGAGCGTGCAGCGCTTCAGTCGCTCGCCGCAGAGACCGCCGATGCGCTTGCCGCCCACACCGGACCCCGTGAAGGAGATCTTGTCCACCCCGGGGTGCTTGACGAGGTGCTCGCTGACCTCACGGCCGGCCGGGATGACGGAGAGGACACCCTTGGGCAGGCCCGCGTCAGCGAAGATGTCGGCCAGTCGGAACGCGTCGAACGGCGTCTCGGGTGCCGGCTTGTAGACGACGCTGCAGCCCGCTGCCAGCGACGGCGCCAGCTTGGCGGCCGCGATGAAGAGCGGCACGTTCCACGGAGCGATGGCGCCGACGACGCCGACGGGCTCCTTGGTCACCAGCACCTGCGGGTTCAGTATGCCGGTGCGCACCTCGTCGAAGGCGAACGTGGTGGCAAGGTCGGCGTAGTAGCTGAAGATCATGGAGGGTGCCATGACCTGACCCAGTCCTGCGAAGGAGATCGGCGAGCCCATCTCCTGCGTGATGATCGCCGCCATGTCGTCCATCTCGGCCATGATCTGCGCCGCCACCTTGGCCAGGATCCCTGCCCGCTCTGCCGGCGTCATGCGCGGCCAGGGTCCGTGGTCGAACGCCGTCCGGGCCGCCGCGACGGCCTTGTCGATGTCGCCCTCGGTGCCGTCGGGCACGCGGGCGATGACCTCCTCGGTCGCCGGCGAGATCACCGAGATCGTGTCGGTCCCTTCGGGGGCCACCCAATCGCCGCCGATGAACAAGCGGTCGTAGTCCCGAATCGCCATGCATCCCTCCCAGGGATCTCAGGGGGCCCGGCCCCCGCCGCCGGACGGGCCGGCCAGCGCCCCAAGGGTAGCGGCGCCTCGTAGGTCCGCGACAGTCCCTCCGTCACCGCCTCCGGCCGACGGGTGGTCTCAGCCCACCTCGGGGCTTGCTTCGATGTGGGCGAGGATGCCGCCGTCGGGCTCGACCCAGCCCTTTCCGGCGGCGTACGCGCACATGCCGGCGAATCCCTCGTCCCAGCCGTCGTCGGCCTCGGGCCCCGCCAGAACCCGCAGGGCCACCGGATCGACCACGACGTGCTCGCCGTCGGCGTGGAGGCGGCCCAGACCGGACCGCTGCACCACCTGGGCCAGTTCGCCTTCACCGTCGAGAGCCACCGAGAAGCGCGTGAACTCGTCGGGTTGGCGCAGGGTGACGGTGGCCTCGGAAAGGTCGATGACGATGAGCACGGCGTGCGACGCTACCCGCCTGCGTCGGCCCGTCTCGTGGCCAGAACCCTGGCCCCCTCTCACGGAAGAGCCGAGTCGTCGGTAGAGTGCCGCTCCGTGCCCGACATCAGCGAACGTGACCCCGACCAGGTGGCCGCCACCCTCTCGCGCTGGCTGACCACGAAGTCAGCCGACGGCGGGAGGCCCGAGGTCTTCGACGTGAAGGCTCCCGGCTCCAATGGGTTCTCCAACGAGACGATCCTGTGCCGAACCCGCGCCGCCGACGGCGAAGAACGGCGCCTCGTCGTCCGGGTGGCGCCGACCAAGCACCTGCTCTTCCTCGACGCCGAGTTCTCCACGCAGTACCGCGCCATGCGCGCCCTGGCCGATGGGGCCTCTGCGGTCCCGCTCCCCCGCCTCGGGTGGTACGAGGAAGACCCCCAGTACTTCGGGGTGCCCTTCTTCTCCATGGACCACGTCGAGGGCCTCGTGCCCTCGGACAACATCCCGTACACGATGGAGGGCTGGGTCATCGAGGCCACGCCCGAACAGCAGGAGCGCATGTGGTGGAGCGGCATCGACGCGCTCGCCGCGGTGCACCGCACCGACTGGCGGGCCACCGGGCTCGAGTGGCTCGACATGCCGGCCCGCGGGAAGCCGGGGCTCGAGCAGCAGCTGTCGTATTATCGCGACTTCCTCGACTGGGCCACCGGGGGCGAGAAGGTTTCCGTGATCGAGTCGACCTGGCAATGGCTGGTGGAGCACAAGCCCTCCGAGGACGGCGACGTGGTGATCAGCTGGGGCGACAGCCGCATCGGGAACATCATCTGGGACGACTTCCAGGCCGCGGCCGTGGTGGACTGGGAGATGGCCTCGCTGGCCCAGCCCGAGCTCGACCTGGGCTGGTGGCTGTACTTCGACCGCCAATTCTCCGAGGGACTCGGCGTGCCGCGCCCGGCGGGCTTCGGCTCGCACGAGGAGACCATCGAGCGCTACTCCGAGCTGATGGGCCGTCCCATGCGGGACATCTTCTACTACGAGATCTTCTCGGGCTTTCGCTTCGCCGTGGTCATGTACCGGCTCTCGAAACTCATCTTTGGGAACAACCTCATGGATGCCGCAATGGCCACCGACAACATCGCCACCCAGCTCCTGGCCAAGATGCTCGACCTGGAGCCACCGACCTAATTGTCTTGTCCTAATTGTCCTAGTTGTCGGAAATAGGGTCGCCCGTCGGCCCCACGGCCACGCCGGCGGCCAGCAGACGCTGACCGAGCCAGTGCGTGCCCTGGTTGCCCTCCTCCCGCATGGCCGCCTGCCATCCGTCGAGGATCCTGTGCAGGTCGTTCACCGTGGGGATCTTGGCGATGACGTGCACGGTGATCTTGTTCTCGTACCCGGGAGGGTCCGTGACGTGGATCCCGCCGAAGGGGTCCTCGCGCACGTGGGGCTGCGGCTCGCGCAGCACGTAGAGCTCGCCCGTGTCCTCCACGTAGTTCAGCTCGTGCTGGACCCCGTCCTTCCCGAGCCATTCCGAGCCCAGTTCGAGCTCGGCGGAGGCACGCCGGCGGGGGTCCGCTTCGTAGAACTCGTCGATGTCCATCGGCGGCACACTATCGCCGACCAGGATCATTGCAGCTGCCGAGGAGCATTCTGCCGGCCAGCCCTGCGGTGGGAGGGATCGGGGGAGGGGGGAGGAGGACGCTGCCGCCATGCCCAATCCCACCGCAAAGCCGCGTGTCGCCCTCATCGACCAGATGGCGGCCGAATGGAAGTCGATCGGCCGGTCCCCCACCGCCGTGAAGTCGCTGCAGGACGTGGCACGCCACGATCCGGGCCTGTCCCTCCTCGTCCTCGGACCAGGACCGGGAGCCGGCCCGCCGTCGTGTCCCACGCCCTGCGACCTCATTGAGCACCTGCGGCGCGCCAGGGGGCGCTCCGAGCGCGAGGAGGCCGCCAGGCTCGTCCGGGTCCTCCTCCGCGAGGCCGACGCCGACCCATTCGTCTGCCGGATGCTGGTGCAGGCCCTGGTCCCGGGCCTGGTCACGGTGGCCGGCAAGCTGCAATGGGGACGCGGTGGCGAATGGCAGGACGGCGAGGAGTTCTTCGGCGAGCTCCTCGCCACCACCTGGCTCGTACTGCAGGAATGGTCCGGGCAGGACCGCCCCTACGCCGTGCTCGATCTGCTCTCGGCCATCCGGTGCCGCTTGCGGCGCCAGCTCTTCCGATCCAAGGATCTCGACGGCCGATCGGCCCCTCTGGGTCCCGACCTGGCCGACGCGGAGTCCATCTCGGGTTCGTCCCGCTGGGAAACCGACCTGGAAGAGCTGGCCCGCCTGCTCGTCGAAGAGCACCGCGAGGGGATGCGACGGGACGAGGTGCAGGTCCTGTACGCCCACCACGTCTTGGGGTATTCCATCGCGGAGCTGAGCGCCCTGACCGGACGCGACCGCCGTGCCCTCTACGCCCGACGTGATCGCGGTCGGCGCCGTCTGTGCGCCTGACCGGCAAGTGCGGACGGAGTGACGCGTGCGTATGGTGTGCCCGTGCCCGTTTTTGGCGGAGGGCCCGAAGCTCCTGAAAGGTCGCGCCCGCGAGTCGCGCGTGGCCGTCCCAACTGGTGGGTGATTCTCGCGGTGTCGCTCGGCCTCATGGCGTTGCTCGTGGCGACGGCGGGGACCAGGGCACCGGCACCGGACCGGAGTGGCGACGGAGCCCGGGCGGCCGCCCGCGTCTCCACTCGACCGGCCGCGCCCCACGCCACCGGAGCAGGAGCGACCCCGCCGGCCCCGACGACAACCACGACCACCACGTCGGTGCCTCCGTCGGGCACGGCCGACGTGACGACTTCGGAACGGACGACGGTGACTTCGGGCACGGCGAGCGCGCCACAGACCCCTGCACCGAGCGTCACCGCGACGACCTTGGCTCCGCCGCCCACCACGACCACGACCACGACAATCGAACCGAGCCCAGCGGTGGCGGCCGACCGCACGCAAACCCAGGGCTATCTCAATCCGCCGCTCCAGTCATCGAACCAGTTCGGGTTCACCGGGGTCGGTGCGATGGAGATCTCGGTCGTCTGGTCGGGGAACACGTACCTCACCATGGAGGTCAGTTGCCCGAGCGGGAACCAGAGCGTGGGCGGGACGTCGGCCATGGCCGCGTCGCTGCCTGACGCCAGCGGGAACTGCCTGGCCACCGTGAGCGAGCCCACCTCCGAATCGACGGCGTTGACGTATGCCATCACCATCGGCTTGGCCGGTGGTTAGTGCCGCCCGGCGCGCGCACCCGCAGCGCGTCCTCGACATCGCGGGCGCCGCCGTCGCCGCCCTTCTCGCCTTTACGGCCGTGCCTGCCGTGCTCGTCGTCATCGTCGGCAACCCGCTGGCTGGCGGGCTCGGGCACGCCTGGGGGCCACTGCCACGCGATGCCCTGTGTTTCCTCGTCCTGGCGGCCTGGGTGGCCTGGGCCGCCTGCTGCGCCCAACTGCTCCGGGCGGTGGTGGCGGACGTGCGGCGGGGGGAGGTCGGCGCGCGTCACGGCTCGTCGGTTCTCGATCGCGTCGCCGCACGCATCGCGTTCGGCGTGCTCGCCCTCACGACCTTCGGCGCACCCTTCTCGTTGCCGGCCGGCGCGGGAGCAAGCACGCCGGTCGCAGGCGGGCCGAGTTCCTCGCTCACCGCGGCACTCCCGGCTGGCGCCGCCACGTCGCCGCCGCCTGTCTCCGCCCGGACCTATTCCGTGCAGCCGGGCGACACGCTGTGGCGCATCGCGGACGATCTCCTGGGCGACGGGGCGGACTGGACGTCGCTCGCCTCGCTGAATCTCGGCCGCGACGTCGGTGGCGGGGCGCGCTTCGTGGATCCCGATCGACTCCGTGAGGGATGGCGCCTCCGCCTCCCCGCGGATGCCCGCCGCGCAACCGGCCACGGCGCCGCGAGGGTCGGCGGCGGCCGGGTGTCGCGGCCCGGACCGGATGGACATCTGCCCGAATTGATCGTCCTCGGGCTCGGGTCTCTGGCCTGCGCCGCCTTGGCCCGGCGCGCCGGGTTGCGCCGCCGAACAGGCATGCGGTTCAGCGACGATCCCGTCCTGGGACCCCTGCCCTCGGAAGGCGCCCTGGACACGGGCACCTTGCTGCACCGCTTCAATGGTGTTCCGGCGCTGCATTCGTTCGAGGCCGCCAACTGCCTGCTGGGCGTGTCCCTGGACGGGCAAACCTCCGGCCCCACGGTACGGGCCATCTGCGTCTCGGACTCCGGCGTCACCTTCCATTTCGTGGGTGCGCACGCAGACGAACCTCCCTCCGGCTTCACGCGCGTGCAGGGCGACACCGGGTGGCATGTGGGTCACGCTGCTCTCGAGGGTCGCGATCTTTCCTTCCCATACCTTCCCGTCGTGCTTCCCATCGGCGACGACGCCGACGGAACCTGGCTCGTCCCCCTGCAACCGGGCGATGTGCTGCCACTACTCGGAGAGGCGGCTCCGGCGCTGTGGCGCGCCGCACGCGCCGCAGTCGGATCCTGGGCCTGGTCCGAGACGATCCTCGTGAGCGAGGATCCGGACGACGCAGCGCTCAGCACCGAGGCGGCCGCCGATCCGTTCCTGGCCCGGCATGTTCTGTTCTGCGGAGACCCGGCCTCGCTCCCGCCGGCGGTGGCCGCGCGCTGCGCAGTGGTCACGATGGAACCGGTTGCCGCGAGCGACCTCACGATCCTGGTCGACCGCAGGGACGCCACCATCCACCCGATGGGCCACGTCGTCCGTCCGCACCTCCAATCGGCGGAGACGGCCGAGCAGATTGCTGAGCTGCTGGCACCACCGGAAAGGAGCCCGCGCGCACCGGTGAACTCCGGGCTGGGCCAGGAACCGGGCGGCGCGCCGGACGCGACAGCAGCTCTGACGCCCGGAACGGTCGACGTCCGCCTGCTGACCATGACGCCGCGCCTGGACGGGCTCCGAGACGACCTCCCGCCCAATCGGGCCCGCCGGGCGGTCGAGCTCGTTGCCTACCTGGCGCTGCACCAGCCCGATGTCATTACGAGCGACCGCCTCCGCACCCGGGTGCTCGGGTCCTCCGACGCCGACGCGGCGTCGAAGACCCTGTTCAACACGGCGTACGCGGCCCGCCGCGCCATGGGGGTCGACCATGACGGCCATCCCCTCTTCCCCGCCGGGACGCGTCACGGCCTCTACCGCCTCTCACCCCGGGTCACCATCGACGTTCAGCGAGCAGTCGTGCTCGCCGCCGAGGCCAAGGCGCAGACGGACCCGGCCGCGGCCATCGCCTACTCCCGCGCCGCGTTGTCGCTGGTGGAGGGCGAGCCGCTGGCCAATGCGCTGTCCGGCTACGCCTGGTGGGAGGCGGAAGGCCACGGCGGGCGCATCGCCGCCGTGCTGGTCGACGCCGCCTGTGGCATGGCCGCGCTGGCTTGCGATGCCGGGCTCTTCGATCTGGCCCGGTGGGGACTCGAGCAGGCACGGATCCTCGATCCCTACAGCGAGGCGCTCTCCCGGTCCGCCATGCAGGTGGCCGCAGCAGAGGGAGACGCGGACCGCCTCCGCCAAGAGTGGCGGGAGTGTCAACGCCGCGTTGACACGCTCGACCCGGGCGGCTCTCCCTCGGCGCGCACGGAGTCTCTCTACGGAGAGCTGTCGCGGCGGGTCCTGGTCGGCGCCGCACTACCCGACAGCGCGCCCTCCCACAGTGCGCCGGGCAGCAGCGACTGACGACTACACGTCCGCCGCTTCGCCGTAGCGCTGCACGACGTCCTCGAGACGGGCCACCCGGCTGCCCTTGACGAGGGCGGCGTCGCCGGGACCCAGCGTGCGCAGCAGCGCAACGGCGTCGTCGGCGCTGGTCACCTGTGCCGGCCCGTAGAGCGCGGTTTGGTAACCGATCACTTCGATGCCAAGCTCGTGAGCCAACTGGGCCGCCCGTCGGTGTTCGGGCTCGGTCTCGGACCCCAACTCGGCCATCCGGCCGAGAAGAGCCAGCTTCCTTTCGGCCGGCAATGCCGCGATCGACCGCAGCGCCGCCTCCGTCGAGGCCGGGTTGGCGTTGTAGCAGTCGACCACCAGCACCGGACCGCCGGGCACCCGCCGCAGCTCCATGCGCAATGGTGACCCTGTCGCAGCGGCGAGCGCGGGAACCACGCTGTCGAACGGGACGCCGCTCCACAGGGCTGCGGCGGCGGCGGCCAGCGCATTCGGGACCTGCTGTATCCCGTGCAGCGCGAGCCGGACCTCGGCGGCGCCCCATGGCGTCGACAGACGGAATCGCGGCCGGAGATCGTCGTCCACCGTCACGCTGTCGGCGCGCACCTCGGCGTCGCCCAGCGCGTAACTGAGGACCGGGCACGGGCTGACCGAGGCCATGCGCGCCACAAGCGGATCGTCGAAATTCAGGACGGCCACGCCGGTGGGAGGCAATGCGGCCACGAGCTCGCTCTTCGCCCGCGCCACCCCTTCGAGATCGCCGAAGAACTCCACGTGCGCCATGGCCACACTCGTCACGATGCCCACATCGGGTCGGCCGATATCGGTCAAGCGCGTGATGTGACCCGCTCCCCGCGCTCCCATCTCCAGGACGACCCACTCGACGTCGTCCGGTGCATTGAGGAGGGTCAGAGGCAGACCGAGCTCGTTGTTGAAAGACCGCTCGCTGGCCGCCACCACGAAGGCCGATGCCAGGCAATGACGGAGCAGATCCTTGGTCGTCGTCTTGCCGACGGACCCCGTGATGCCGATCACGCCGGCCTGGAGGCGCTCGCGTGCGAGCAGGCCGAGCCGAAGGAGTGACACGGCAGTGTCCTCGACGACAACGGCCGTCCCCCCGATGGGCTCCCGCGCGGTGAGGTAGGCGGGGGCTCCGCTCTCGAGGGCAGCGCTGATGAACTCGTGTCCGTCGCGTTCGGCGACGATGGGAACGTAGAGTTGTCCCGGCAGCACGGTCCTGGTGTCGATGCTCGCTCCCGTCACGGTGACGTCGGGTCCGACCTGTTCCCCACCGAGCCGGGTCGCGAGTTCAGTAATGGAGAATCGCACGCATCACGCTCGCGGCCGATTGTATAGCCTCTCTCGATGCCTGATCCCGGAGTGCTGGCCGTCGTCTACGGAGGCCCGTCCGCTGAGCACGAGGTGTCGTGCATCTCGGCGCGTCGCATCGTCGCCACCGCACTCCAAAGCGGATTCACCGTCAAGGTGATCGGACTGACGCACGACAAGCAGTGGGTGGACGCCAACCGGGTCCTGAGCGACGTGGCCGATGTCGAGGCGCTGCCCTCCCCGGACGACCTCTTCGGCCAGGACCGGGGTTTGGCGCTCGCCCATTTCGGTGCCGGCCTGCCGCCGGGCACCGTCGTCTTCCCCGCTCTCCACGGACCCTTCGGTGAAGATGGCGTCCTCCAGGGGCACCTCGAAACAATGGGAGTGCCGTACGTCGGCGCCGGCGTGCTCGCGTCCGCCATCTGCATGGACAAGAGCATCGCAAAATCGGTGCTGCGGGACCACGGTCTCCCGGTGGCGGCCTGGCGGCTGGTGGATCGAACCTCGTGGTCCACCGAGGTCCTGGAAGAAGCACTCGAGGCGCTGGGGTTGCCCCTCTTCGTGAAGCCCGCCAACCTCGGATCCTCCATCGGGGTCGCCAAGGCGTCCGATGCCGCGGCGCTGGGAGATGCCGTCCTGTCCGCCTTCGAGTTCGATGACCACGTGATCCTGGAGGAGTTCGTCCCCGGACGCGAGTTGGAACTGGCATTGCTCGGCAACGAAGACGTGCGCGTGACACAAGCGGGCGAGATCATCGCCAGCCGGGAGTTCTACGACTTCGACGACAAGTACGTGCTCGGGCTCGCCGAGACGGTGGCACCCACCGACCTGAAGGACACCCAGCTCGAACAGGCGCAGCGCCTGGTGACGGCGGCGTACCGCGCCCTGCGCGTCGAGGGTCTGGCTCGCATAGACGTCTTCCTCCGCCAGGACGACGAGATCGTGATCAACGAAGTGAACACCATGCCCGGCTTCACTCCGATCTCCATGTTTCCGATGCTGTGGGAGGCCGAGGGGCTTCCCTTCGGCGCCGTCGTCGAGGAGCTGGTGCGGCTGGCACGGGCCCGCGACGTCCGCCGGCGTGCGCTGCGAACGCACCGGGTGCTCTGAGCCGGGACCGGGCGCTTAGCGGACCGGGCGGCGCCGCGGCCGGGCGGACCGGCGCGCCGCTTCGCGCCGCCGTATGCCAGGGAGCACACGCAGGACGTAGAACGCACTGAGCGCGCCGGCGGCAAGGATGATCACGAGCGGGACCGGGTTGAACGTGTCCTGCACGGAGACCGACGCCAGCACGGCGAGCACACCGAACACCACCATGCCCAGCGGTCCCAGAACGACAAGGCCGCGCATGCGGAACGGACGAGGCAGATCAGGCTGGCGGGTGCGCAGACGCACGGTGCAGAACCCCGCCACGCCATAGATCATCGCCTCCAGCGAGGCGCCCACCGCCACCAACACCTGCCAGGCGTGCGTGAGCGCGACCACCAGTGCAACCACGGTCGACACGACCCCGAGAGCCACGATGGGCACCCAGGGAACGGCCCGATCGTTGAGTTGGGCCACCTGGCGGGGTAACGACCCCTCGCGAGCCGTGCCGTACATGAACCGTGATGCGGTGATGAAGCCTCCGTTGAAGGTGTTGAGGGCCGTCACTGCGGTGACCCCCGCCATCACCCACAGTCCCGAATGTCCGAGTGCGGCAACGCCGAGATACAGCTGCGGGTAGGCCGAGGTCAATTCGTGGCGGGACAGCGTGTGGCTCATGGCAACGGTCGCCACCGCGCACACGACACAGAGGATGCCGAGGGCGATGAGCATGCCGCGGTTGATCGATGCGGGCTTGCGCACCTCCTCGGCGCTCGTCGTCACCCATTCGAAGGCGCTGTAGAGGAACACGCCGAGTGCGACCGCTTCGACGAGGTCGCCCGGGTTGTGCCCGTGCAGCGGCTGGAGGGGGGTGTGCAGGGGGTGTCCGCTGCGGAGAAGGGCGAGCACGCCCACGACGAGCGTTGCCACGACGACGACGGTGGTGGCCACGTCCTGCAGGGCCCCCGCCACGGTGATGCCTCGCAGGTTCATGGTCACGGCAATGCCGAGCAGCCCCAGGATCCAGATGGATGCGACCCAGGCCGGCTCGCCGAACGCGTGCGCCAGCGCGCTGCCGACGATGAAGGCGTCGGACGCGATGACAAGGACGATCGTCGTCAGGTAGGTGAAGGTGATGGTCAGCGCCACGCGGTCGTCCATCGCCTGCTTCATGTACAGGCGGATGGCCGCCGCCGTCGGGAACATCCCGTTCAACTCGCCGAAGAAGCCGTAGGCCACGAGCGCGAGTGCTGCGGCGACGACGATGGGAATCCAGGCGGAATCGCCTGCCACGTACACCACGAGACCCGCCGCAGCCAGGTACTCCAGCGCGGCGAAGGCCAAGCCGGTCGAGGTGGTGACGACGGTGCGCAGCCCCAGCGCCCGGCGCAGCGAGGCCCGCGACGAGACAGGTGCCGCGTCGGTCATCGGTCGGGGCTCGTCAGGAATCGAGGAAGGCCACCATGGAGATGGCGTCGATCCGCATGACGTCCTGCTGCGAGCCCAGCAGCGTGATCTCGCCCGACATGTATTTCTCGGACGGGTTCAGATCGCCCCAGAACATGTCGCAGAAGTCCTCGCTGCTCCCGGAGACGACAACATCGGGCTGGCCCTCGTGGCCGAACGAGAGGTCGGAGAGCTGCTGGGCCTCTACGCGCATTGTGAAACCCTGCTCGGTATCGGTCATCGTGAAGTGGATGACCCGGTCCCAGCCGCGCACCATGTTGGTCAGGCGCGGGTTCTCGTTGCTGCGCGTGCGCCATTCGGCGTAGGCCTCGAGGATCTCGTCAGCCGACGCCATCGGGCCCTCCTTGCAGCGACCGCAGCACCTCGTCAGCGGCGCGGATACCCGCCGAGAGCGCGCCGTCGAGGTAGCCGCACCACCGCGTCGCCGTCTCCGTCCCGGCCCAGTGCAGTGGCCCGACCGGCTCGCGTAACGCCGGGCCGAGCGCGGTCGAACGCGCCGGGCGCGCTCACGGCGACCGGTCCGCCGCGGGTGAAGGGCTCGGCGGGCCAGTGCTGCTCCACGATCTCGATCGGTTTGCGCGCCCTGGGTCCGAAGGCCCCTTCGAGCTCCGCCAGCACGGCCTCCTGGCGTGCTTCGGGTCCGGCCGCCTCCATGCGGCGGCAATCGTCGCCCGCGACGAAGCCCACGATGGCCCCGTGCGAGGCGTCGTCGGGCGAGTTGTCGAATGTGCTCTCCAGGACCGAACCTGGAGCGACAATCTGGCCGTTCAGTCCGTCGGTGCGCCAGAACGGTTCCTCGTAGAGCACGTGGACCTTGGTGACGGCGCCCATGGGCATGCGCTGGCAGAGCTGGTCCCTGTTCCCCGGAAGCGGCGGCGAGTACCGGAGGCGCCCGCACAGCGCCGGCGCCATGGCGAAGACGGCGCGGCGGGCCCGCACGCGGAGCGTGTCATGCGCGGCGGTTTCGTCCGCCGGGTCGGCGTGGGGCGGGACGAACCGGGCCCCGATGGTCACGTGGTCGGGGCCGTAGACCACCGACTCGACCGGGGCGCCGAGCACGACCCGCTCTCCCAGCTCTTCTGCCATGCCTTCGGCCAGCTGCTGGGAGCCACCTCCGAAGCGGCGTTCCTGCGCGCCACCCGTCGTGCGGGCCAGGTTGGTGAGGCCGCCGCCGGCGTGAAGGTAGAAGAGGGCGAAGAGCAGCGAGAGCTCGCCCGAGCCCGTGCCGAAGATCGCCTTGACCGCGACCTCCAGGATGGCGCGGGCCGACGCGGAGGTCAGGTGGGTGGTGAGATAGGTGGCGAGCGTCTGCTCGTCCAGGGCCGCGGCACCGGCGGCCTCCCATGGCGCGTCGAGGGGGACGTCGAAGGCGGCCAGATCCAGATGGAGCATGCAGGCGATGCCGTCGGCGGCGCCGGCGGGGTCCGAGGTCGGGATCAGGCCGACGTAGAGATCCCGCCTCCCTTTGCGCATCTCGACCCCGTGCCCCTCCGTATAGGTGGGAAACGTGGCGACGCCCAGCTCGGCGGCCAGGGCAGCCAGATGGTCCTGCGTCGGGCCCATCCACTGGCCACCCCGGTCCACCGTGTATCCGGCCTCGGTGACCCCGGTGAAGGAGCGTCCTCCGACGCGGTGTCGGGCATCGAGCACCAGGACATCGACCCCGGCGCGGGCCAGGTGACGGCCGGCGGCCAGGCCCGAGTAGCCCGCCCCGACGACCACCACCTCGCACTCGCGGTCACGCTCGGCCATTGCCCATTCCCTCCGATGGGGCATGGAGCACCCCGTTCGGCCACGATAGGCGCAGGTCCGGCGGGTGCTGCGAGCACCCCTTCTGTACCGTGCGGAGTGTGGTCATGACGTTCGAGGGCTTGGAGAGTGACACCGACACCTGGGACACCCTCCCGGGCGCCAACCGCCTGACCGTGATGCAACGCGAAGCCATCGAGTCCGACAAGCCCCTTCTCTGCGTCGTGGCGGGAGCCGGCGCCGGCAAGACCAGGGTGCTGACCCTGCGGGTGGCCCGACGGGTGCGTGAAGGGTCCATCGAGCCCGATCGCACCCTGGTCACCACCTTCAGCCGCAAGGCGGCGGACGAGTTGCGTACCCGCCTGTACTCGCTCGGCGTCTCCGGGGTGAAGGCCGGCACCTTCCACCGCACCGCGCTCGGACTGCTGCGCGAACACCGGGAGTTGCGGGGCCGGCCCCTCCCCCAGCTCCTTCCGGACCGGCGTCGGCTGCTGGCCGAGGTGACGAACGGCGATGCCCGCCGCACCAGGGCTCTCGACGGCGAGATCGGCTGGGCCAAGGCGCGTCTCGTCCCGCCCGAGAACTACGAAGCCGAGGCGCGCCGGCACCGGCGCCGCAGCGGCCTCAGCAACCAGCAGGTGGCGGATGCATTCGCCCGCTACGAGGCGGAACGCTCTCGGCGGCGTCTCCTCGACTTCGACGACCTCATCGTGTCCTGTGCCGACGCGCTGGCGGGCGACACCGAGTTCGCGGACTCCATCCGCTGGCGCACCCGGCATTTGTTCGTCGACGAGATGCAGGACGTCAACCCGGCCCAATTCCGGTTGTTGACCGCAATGCTGGCCGACGAGCCGGACCTGTTCGTGGTGGGCGACCCCAACCAGTCGGTCTACGGGTTCAACGGCGCCGACCCCACCCTGCTTGATCGGCTGCCCGACATTCTGCGCGGCACCGCGGTCATCCGGCTCGACGAGAACCATCGCTGCACGCCCCAGGTGGTCGCGGTGGCGACCGCCGTCCTGCGCGACGGCGGCGCGTTCGGCACCGCGGGCGAGGTGGTCCTGCCGCGTACCACGCGGGTGGACGGGCCCGTCCCCAAAATCGTGTCGCACGCCACCAACGAGGACGAGGCGGCGTGGGTGGCCGACCGGGCGAAAATGTCGCGCACACCGGGACGGCAATGGTCCAGTATCGCGGTGCTGACCCGGACCAACGCCCAGCTCGCCGTGGTCCAAGCGGCCCTGGACAAGGCACGGGTGCCGAACGTCATCGCCGGAGCCGACCTCGGACCGGCGTCGGACCTGCGCGGCGAAGCCGACAAGAGCGTCGCCGACTCGGACGGCGGGGAGCTGCGCCGCGAGGACAACCCACATGACCGGGATCGTGTCGTGCTCACCACCTTCCACCGCGCCAAGGGCCTCCAGTGGCCGACAGTGATCGTCCTGGGTCTCGGGGCCGGTCTGATGCCCATCGCGTCGGCGCAGACTCCCGCCGCCATCGACGAGGAGCGGCGCCTTCTCTACGTGGCGCTGACCAGATCCGAAGAGGAGCTCTGGTGCAGCTGGTACCGCGACACCCCCGGCTCGGGCGGGACGGCCAACCGCGGACCCAGCCCATGGTTGGAGGCGATACAGCGGTCCATCACCGAGCTCGAGAAGGAAGCGGCACCGACGGCAGCCGAGGAAGTCTCGCGACGCGTCGCGGAGCTGCGACGCGCACTGGCCGAGGGGGCCGAGACCGGAGGCGACGACCGATAAGGCCCGGTAAGGTCGGTCCGCCCGATCGATCCGAGGTGGGGGATGTCGGAACTCCTGGAAGAGCTGCGCAAGGCCGTCGGCGAGAGCAACGTCCTCGCGGCCGAATCGGTCCAGCCTGACTACACGCACGACGAGGCGCTCACGTCGGTGCCGGTCGTTCCGCTGGCTGTCGTCCTGCCGGGTTCGACGGACGAGGTGTCCGAGATCCTGCGGGTGGCGAGCGAACACGGCCTCCCCGTGGTGGCCCGAGGCAGTGGCACCGGCCTCTCGGGTGCCGCCGTGCCGGTGGCCGACGGCATCCTGCTCGCCTTCGACCGGATGAAGCGGATCGTGGAGATCGACACCGAGAACCAGGTCGCCGTGGTGGAGCCGGGCGTCACGCTGGAGCAACTGAACGGTGAGCTCGCTCCCTTGGGCCTCACCTACCCGGTGTCGCCCGGTGAGCAGAGCGGCTCCCTCGGCGGGAACGTGGCGACCAATGCCGGTGGCATGCGCGCCGTCCGCTACGGGGTGACACGCCACAACGTGCTCGGGCTCGAGGTGGTGCTGGCCGACGGCACCGTCCTGCGCACAGGCGGGAAATTCGTCAAGGTGTCGAGCGGCTACGACCTTACTCAGCTGCTCATCGGATCGGAGGGAACCCTGGCCATCACCACGGAGGTCACCGTGAGGCTCCAGCCCCGGTTCACCGCTACGTCTACGGTCCTGGCCCCGTTCGCCACCCTGTCGGAGGTGGCTCGTGCGGTACCGCACATTGTGCAGAGCGGCATCAATCCGTCCATCCTCGAGTACGTCGACATGCTGGTGATGAGTGGCATCACCCAGGCTGCCGGGCTCGATCTCGGTGTTCCCGAAGACATCAAGGCGCGCACCCTGGCCTACCTCGTGGTCGTCCTGGAGGGCATGCACGCGGACCGGGTGGAAGAGGACGTCGAACGGCTCGCCCCGCTGCTCGAAGAGCTCGGATCGCTCGATGTCTACGTGCTGCCGCCGACGTCGGGAGCACAGCTCATCGCCGCCCGTGAGCGGGCGTTCTTCGTCGGCAAGGCGGCCGGGTGCGACGACCTCATCGATGCCGTGATCCCGCGAGCGTCGATCCCCGACTACCTGGCCCAGGTGGCGGTGCTGGCCCAGGAGCACCGGGCCCTCGTCTCGGGCTGTGGCCACATCGGCGACGGCAACGTCCACATCACCGTCTTCCAGCCCGACGAGGAGGAGCGGCACGCCCTCATGCAGGCGAGCTTCGAGCTTGCGCTGCGCGCCGGGGGTGCCATTTCGGGTGAGCACGGCATCGGAACGGCGAAGCTGCCCTACTTCCTCGCCTTGCAGGATCCGGTGTCGTTGGAACTGATGCGGTCCATCAAGCGGGCCTTCGACCCCGCCGGGATCCTCAACCCGGACCGGCTGCTCGGCGTGGCGATGACCGGAGCACCGTCGTGAACGGCGCCCGCGCGCTCCTCTCGACGCTCGTCGACGCCGGCGTCGACGTCTGCTTCGCCAATCCGGGCACCTCGGAGATGCATTTCGTCGCCGCGCTCGACGATGTGCCGGCCATGCGGGGCATCCTGTGCCTCTTCGAGGGGGTCGTCACCGGCGCCGCCGACGGGTACGGGCGCGTGACGGGGCGTCCGGCTGCCACGTTGCTGCACCTCGGGCCGGGCCTGGGGAACGGATTGGCCAACCTCCACAACGCGCGCCGAGCCCGGACGCCGATCGTCAACATCGTGGGCGACCATGCGACGTACCACGCCCGCTACGACGCACCGTTGCAGTCGGACATCGCATCCATCGCCGGCGCTGTGTCGGGGTGGTACCGCTCGACGGCGCGCGCCGACGACGTGGCCGCCGACGGTGCCGATGCCGTGGCCGCAGCGTTCGGGCCCCCGGGCTGCGTGGCCACCCTGGTCTTGCCGGCGGACGCGTCCTGGTCGGAATCGTCGACCGGACCATGCCCGCCACGGCCGCGGGGGCGGGCCACCGTGGTCCCGGCCGACGTCATCGCGGAGGTGGCGAAGGCGCTGCGAGGCGGCGAGCGCTGTGCGCTCCTGTTGGGAGGGGGGGCGCTGCGGGCCGAGGGTCTGCAGGCGGCAAGCCGGGTGGCCGTGACGACCGGCGCGCTCCTCCTCGGAGAGACGTTCCCGGCGAATCTCGAGCGCGGCGCGGGCATCCCGGCCGTGGACCGGCTTGCCTACCTGGCCGAGATGGCGCAGGCCCAACTCGACGGGGTCCGGCATCTCGTGCTGGTGGACGCCGCGTCGCCGGTCTCGTTCTTCGCCTACCCCGGCAAGGCGAGCGACCTGGTGCCGCCCGGATGCACCGTGCACACGCTGGTCCGGCCCGGCGAGGACGCCGCCGGGGCCTTGGAGGCGCTCGCCGAGTCGCTGGGCGCTCCGGGCGACGCCGGCACGCCGGCACCGTCTGGCCGGCCCGGCCGGCCCGCCGGCGCCATCACGGCGGAGACGCTGGCTGCCGCTGTGGGCGCCACGCTGCCCGAAGGCACCATCGTCGTCGACGAGGGGAACACCTCGGGCCTCTTCGTCCCGGCGGCGACGGCGGGGGCGCCGCGCCACGACTGGTTGACGCTCACGGGCGGGGCTATCGGCATCGGACTGCCGATGGCCACCGGCGCGGCGGTGGCGGCTCCGGAGCGGCCGGTCCTCTGCCTGCAGGCGGACGGAAGCGCCATGTACACGCTCCAAGCGCTGTGGACCCAGGCCCGCGAGGGTCTGAACGTGACGACGCTGGTGCTGTCCAACAGGAGCTACGCCATTTTGAACATGGAGTTGCACCGGGTCGGCGCCGACGCCGGTGGGCCGCTTGCGCGCCGCTTGCTCGACCTCACGGATCCCGACCTCGACTTCTGCGACCTGGCCCGGGGCGTGGGTGTGCCCGCGCGGCGGGTCGAGAACGCCGAAGACCTGGCGGGGGCGCTCGCCACGGGGTTCGCCGAGCCGGGCCCGACCCTCGTTGAGGTGTTGCTCTGAGGCGATCGCGTCCGGTGCGGCCAACGACCGGACAACGGTCGCAATGCGCAGACAACAAACGCTCCTCGTCTCCCCAATAGGTTCCAACGGCTCTATAGCGCCCCAAAAGGGCCTGTCACCATGCCATTCGAAGAGGACGTGCTCGACGAGCACCTGGGGACGGTCTTTACCGAGGAGGCGCAGATGCAGATGGAGACGGACAGCCATCCCTCCTCGGACCCCGCGATGTGGACGGGGCCCTCCACAGGCTGCGGCGAGACCTCTTCGACACCCTCCCGGTGGCCCCCGAGCCTGATGACATGACAGACCAAGCCGACGAGCCCGACGTCATCGATTACGCCTCCGTGGAGTTCGAAGTGGAGCGGATGCGCAAGCGTCTGGCCGTCTGGGAGATCTTCATGGCCTACATGCGGGAAGGTGCTCGGAGCTGGTCCCAGGTACAGCAGGCGATCACCCCGGAGGACTTCGAGAAGATCACGGTCATCTGCGACGGCGTCCCGTTGCGAGACCTGCTGCTCGACCTCCGGTAGGGACCGTTCGAAAGGCGAGAACAACCCGCGCTTGGCCGAGCAGCGACGGCTGCTCTTGGCGACGGCCAAGCGGTGCGGAGAACCGGATGATCATGTGCATGACTGAGCGACGGCGGTCGCTCTTGGCGACGGCCATGCACCTCGGGTCATCCGGTTCCTCGGATCAGGAGTCGGCGAAGTCCACCACGACGGGCGCGTGATCGGACGGCTTCTGTCCCTTGCGGGCGTCACGGTCCCGGAAGGCGCCGGTGGCGCGCTGAACGAGATCGTCGCTCACGAGGACGAGGTCGATGCGCAGTCCACGCCCCTGATGAAAGTCCCCGGCCCGGTAGTCCCACCACGTGAACGTTCCGGGGTCGTTGAAGCGGCGGAACACGTCGTCGAGACCCCAGCCTTCGACCGAACTGAGCGCGGCCCGCTCGGGCTCGCTCACGTGCGTGGCACCCACAAAGGCGGCCGGGTCCCACACGTCACCGTCGTCCGGCGCCACGTTGAAGTCGCCGCACACTGCGACCGAGGACCCCGGCGGGCAGGTCTGGTCGAGCGTGGAGCGGAGGCGGGCGAGCCATGCGAGTTTGACCCCGTACATCTCGTTGTCCAGCGCACGCCCGTTCGGGACGTAGACCGAGAACACGCGCGTCCCCGCGCACTCCGCTGACACGATCCGCCTGCCGGCGTCGTCATCCGACGTGCCAAATCCGCGGGTGACCCCCTCGAGACCGACCCGGCTGACGATGGCCACGCCGTTCCACCGCCCGTCGCCGTAGTGGAGGGACTCGTAGCCCAGCTCGGCGAACGCCTCCTCCGGGAACTTGTCGTCGGCCTGCTTGGTCTCCTGCATGCAGAGCACATCGGGGTGCTGCGACTCGATCCACTCGGTCACCCGCCCCAGCCGCGCCGTCAAGGAATTGACGTTCCACGTCGCCAACCGCATCAGTTCGCCCCCCCATCGACGATGACGAACAGGAGATCGGCCTCGCAGGCGGTCTGCCCGCCCACCGATGCCCTCCCGTGTCCCTTGCCGGCCCGGGCGGACAGGCGATCCATGGTGACCTGGAGCTCGAGCGTTTCACCGGGGACGACCTGACGCCGGAAGCGAGCCCGCTCGATCCCGCCGAAGAGAGGCAGCTTGCCGGCATAGCGCGGGTCGAGCAGCACGGCGATGCCTCCCAGCTGCGCCATCGACTCGACCATCAGCACCCCGGGGAGCGTCGGGCGACCCGGGAAGTGGCCGCGGAAGAATCCCTCGTCATCCGTGAGCTCCCAGGTCCCGGTGGCGGAGACGCCCGGGTCGACCGCGGTCAGCTCGGTGACGAAGAGAAAGGGTGGCCGGTGGGGCAGGACATCTGCAGGTCGGGGAAGTTGCGTCACGGGAGCGATCCGGCCCTCATTGTGCCCGTGTCTTGGCGGCTTTCTTCGCCGGTGACTTCTTGGCGGGCGCCTTCTTGGCCTTGGCGACCTTCTTGGCTGCGACTTTCTTCTTGGGCGCCTTCTTCGCCCCAGCCGCGGCCACCGCCTTCTTCGCGGCCTTCTTTGTCGCCTTCATTGCCGGCGCGGCCTCCTTCTTCCCTGCGGCCTTCTTGGTCGACGGCGCCTTCTTCGCGGAGCTGGCCCTCTTCGCCGCCGGTGCGGCCTTCTTGGCCGGGGTCGGCCCCTGCGGCTGCTCCTGATCAACTGTCACGGTCGGGCGGATCGCCAATTCGGCGACCCGGCGCGGCGGGTCCAGCCCGGCCAGAACGAACGAACGCACCTCGCCCTTCTTCAAGACCTGGCGTGCCTTGGTCGGGGGCGGCGTGCCCATAGCGGTCAGCGGGATGTAGCAGTGCAACTCCCCCCCCGCCGGCATCGGGACATCCACCATCGCCCCATGCGAGGTGAACGAGACCACCTCGCCCTGGACGGTGCTCCCAACGGGGAAGGCGGCGACGAAATTGATGAAGGTCAGTGGCTCGTTGACGGCGGGGGGCGGCGCCGGCCGCTGCTTCTGTTCTCGCCTGCCATCGTGGCCCGTCGCCGTGCCACCCTTGTTCTGGGACTCCCTGCCACGAGCGGCCCCTCCGGGCAGGTCGTCCTTCTCGGCTCTGGCCCTCTTCTCGGGCGCCGCCTTCTTGGCCGTCGCGTTCTTCTTGGTGGCGCCCCGTGGCTTCTCGGGCTCGGGCGGGTGCAGGGCTTCCTCGACCGCCTCGTCGACCGCGCTCGAAAAGACCGGGTTCAGCTTGGCCCGGCCGGGAGGCGGTGCGGCAGGGGTGATCGGCCAGGACGTGTCGACGGGGGTCGACTGCCTGGGTGCGCTCTTTCGAGCCTTGGAGCCCTTCTTGGCGGCCTTCTTGGCGGCCTTGGCCAGCTCGGCCGCCTTGGCCGGCGCCGATTCGGGGTCCTTTTTCGCCCTGGCCTCGGCGGTCGCGGCCCGGCTCTTGGGCCCACGTATGGGTAGCCGGGGCGTGAAGATCCACCCCACGCCGGGCACCGGCTTGCCGCCGATCAGCCGTCCATCGTCGAAGAGCCAGGGATGCTCCCCGTGGAACTCCTGGAAGGAGTCGTTGGACAGGACGGTGGCGCCGGTGCGTTCGGCGATCCGCAACACGAACGCGTCCCCGCGGCCGATGGCCCCCGCCGGCGGCGAAATGACCTCGCCGTTGAGCATGGCCTCGCGCACCTCGTCCCGCTCGGCGTCCCCCACCCTGTGCTCGAAGGTCGCGTCGACCACGACGATGATGCTGGCGTCAGGGTCCTCAGAGGCGTACGCGCGCACGGCCTCGTCGAGTTGCTCGAGGCTTGGGAACGTTCGTCCTTCGGTGGCCAGGTTGGACCCGTCCACCACGACGTGGTGCGATTCAGCCAATGGCACGTCGCAACAGGTCGGCCTGCTCCAGCTGGTGCAGGGCGGCGCTCCCGATGGCGGGGCTCGACGATTCGGGCCGGCTGACGTGGCGGAGCTGCAGGCGCTCGGGCAGGCAGGCATGGAGGCGGGCATGCACGAAGGACCAGGCTCCCATGTTCTCGGGCTCCTCCTGCAACCACACCACCTCGGATGCGTTGCCGTAGCGTTCGAAGGCGGCGGTCAGGAGCGAGACCGGCCAGGGGTAGAGCTGGTCCACCCGAACGATCGCCACGCCGGACGCCTCGTCGGGCTCGAGCTCGCCACGACGCTGCCAGGCCTCGTGGGCGATCTTCCCGCTGCACAGCACAATGCGCTGGACCGTCGAAGGGTCCTCGATCGACACGTCGTCGATCACGTGCTGGAAGGAGCCCGTCTCGAGCTCGGCAAAGGTCGAACGCGACGCGTGGGCCCGCAGCATCGACTTGGGGGTGACCACGACGAGCGGCCGCTTCGGGTCGGACAGCGCCTGCGAGCGCAACAGATGGAAGTACTGCGCCGACGTCGAAGGAATGGTCACACGCAGGTTGCCGCGCGCCGAGAGCGACAGGAAGCGCTCGAAGCGCGCCGACGAGTGCTCTGGGCCCTGTCCCTCGTAGCCATGGGGCAGCAGCAGGGTGAGGCCGGCGAACTGTCCCCACTTGACCTCCGCCGCCACCATGAAGTTGTCGATGATGATCTGGGCGCCGTTGGCGAAGTCGCCGAACTGCGCCTCCCAGGCCACCAGTGCCTCGGGCGCCTCGACGGAGTAGCCGTACTCGAAGCCCACGGCGGCGTACTCGGAGAGGAGGGAGTCGCGCACGGTGAAGTTCCCCATCGGCTCCGACGGCTCCAGCGTGTCCGCGCCGATGCGGTGCAAGCCGTCGCGGATGTGGGCCAGGGGGACGAACTCCTCGCCGTTCGAATAGTCGACCAGCACGGCGTGGCGGTGGCTGAAGGTGCCGCGGCGGGTGTCCTGACCGGTCAAGCGGACGTTGACGCCCTCGTACATGAGAGAGCCGATGGCCAGCGCCTCGGCCAGGGCCCAGTCGACCTGCCCGCCGGCCACGAGCTGGTCGCGCTGGACGAACTGGCGCTCGAGCTTGGGGTGGATCATGAAGCCGTCGGGCACCGAGCGCACCACGGCGGACAAGGCGTGCAACACGTCGGCCGACACCCCGGTCTGCGCAGAGGGTGCGTCGGCCGGCAGTGGCTCGGGCACGGGCAGCTCGGTCGGGGCCAGCGACGGCTCGCCCCGCACCTCGTCGAGAACGACCTGCAGGCTCGCGTTGAAGTCGTCCAACGCGGACTCGGCCTCTTCCAGGGTGATGTCGCCCCGGCGTACCAACGTCTCGGTGTAGAGCTTGCGCACCGAGCGCTTGGCCTCGATCCGCTGGTACATGAGCGGCTGGGTGTAGCTGGGGTCGTCACCCTCGTTGTGCCCGTGCTTGCGGTAGCACACGAGGTCGATGACGACGTCCTTGTGGAAGGTCTGCCGGAAGACGAAGGCCAGCCTGGCGGCACGGACGCAAGCCTCGGGGTCGTCGCCGTTCACGTGGAAGATCGGGGCCTGCACCATCTTCGCCACGTCCGTCGGATACACCGAGGTGCGGGCCGAGGCGGGCGCGGTGGTGAATCCGAGTTGGTTGTTGATCACCACGTGCACGGTGCCGCCGGTGCGGTAACCGGAGAGTCCGGACAGGTTGAGGGTCTCGGCCACCACGCCCTGACCGGCGAAGGCGGCATCGCCGTGGACGAGGACGGACATGCACGGGAACCCGTCGAGACCGTCGGCGGCGGCAGCGGGCGTGCCGTCGGTGGGCGGGGAGATCCTGTCCTGCTTCGCCCGCGTCATGCCCTCGACGACGGGGTCGACCGCCTCGAGGTGCGACGGGTTGGACGCGAGGGTGATGGGGAGCTCCTCCCCCGCGCTGGCGTGGAACACGCCCCGGGCGCCCTTGTGGTACTTCACGTCACCGGACCCCTGCACCGACTCGGGGTCGAGGTTTCCCTCGAACTCCTCGAAGATCTCGCGGTAGGACTTCCCCACGATGTTGGCCAGCACGTTGAGCCGGCCCCGGTGGGCCATGCCCATCACGACCTCGGCCACCCCCGAGCCCGCAGCAGCATCGAGCAGCGCGTCCAGCAGGACGATGGTCGACTCCGCTCCCTCCAGACCGAACCGCTTCTGCCCCACGTAGCGGGTGTGGAGGAAGCGCTCGAAAACCTCGGCGGCGTTGAGCCGGCCGAGGATGTGCCGCTGCTCCTCAATGTTGAGGGTCGCCGGCTGGCCCTCGACGTGCTGCTGGATCCAGCGCTTCTGCTCGGGATCCTGAATGTGCATGTACTCGATGGCGAGCGTCCGGCAGTAGGCGTCGCGCAGCACGTGGAGGATCTCGTCGAGTGTGGCGATGTCGTGGCCGGCCAGGCCGTCGGCCACGAACTGGCGCGGCAGGTCCCAGATGGTGAGGCCGTACGTCATCGGGTCGAGCTCGGGGTGGATGTGCGGCGGCTCCGCGTCGAGCGGGTCGAGGTGGGCTATGAGGTGGCCCCGCACCCGGTACATGTTGATCAGCGTCTGCACATGCACCTGCTTCACGAGGCGTTGGTGCTCTCCCTCTTCGCTCCCGGCGCCGGCATTGCTGTCGACCTGCCAGCGAACGGGCTCGTAAGGCACGCCCATCGACTCGAACAGCGCGTCGTAGAACCCGTCGGCGCCGGTGAGGAGAGCGGCGACCCGGCCCAGGAACAGGCCCGATTCGGCCCCCTGAATGATGCGGTGGTCGTAGGTGGAGGTGATCGTGACGACCTTGCCGAGGCCCAGCTGGGCCAGCACGCGAGGGTCGGCCGCCTCGAAACCGGCCGGATAACCGAGCGCCCCGACCCCGATGATGGCGCCCTGGCCGGGCATCAGGCGGGGCACGGACTGCACGGTGCCGAGCGTTCCGGGGTTGGTCAGGGACACGGTGGTGCCGGCGAAGTCGTCAGGGCCGATCTTGCTGGTATGGATCTTGCGGATGAGCTCTTCGTAGGCCAGGACGAAGGAGCGGAAGTCGAGCGTGTCGGCGTCCTTGATGCACGGCACGAGCAGCGTGCGGCTCCCGTCGCTCTTCTCCTGGTCGACGGCGAGGCCCAGCCCCACGTGCTTGTGGTGGACGACGCCGGGCTTTCCCTTGCCGCCGCCGTCGGCCACGAAGGCCGCGTTGAGCGCGGGCACGTCGAGCAGTGCACGGACGACCGCGTACCCGATGATGTGGGTGAAGCTGACCTTTGCTCCCGTGGTCCGGGCCAGCTGGTTGTTGAGGATCAGGCGGTTGACCTCGAGGAGGCGGGCCGGCACCGTCCGCACGCTGGTCGCCGTGGGAACGGTGAGGCTGGCTTCCATGTTGGCCACAATGCGCGACGCCGCACCGCGCAGCGGGGTGGCCTCCTCGCTCCCCGCCGCCACGATGGGGAGCGGATCCTTGGCGGCGGCCGCCGGAACGGTGGACCCGGGCTGGGATTCCTTCGTGACGGCCGGTGTGGGTGTCTGGGGTTGTGGCGCGGGGACCGGGGCGGGCCGGTAGTCGGCGAAGAACTCCCGCCAGCTGTCGCTGACCGAGCCGGGATCGGCCAGGAAGCGGTCGTACATATCGTCGACCAACCAGGCGTTGGGGCCGAATGAGCCTCCCGCGCCGCCGAACTGTGTCATGGGGTCAACCCTACCGGCGGCGATCGGGTCTCATGGGCAGTCCGGGTAGCGTCTGCCCTGCCCATGAGCTATCCCGCCGCCCTCCACTTCACCACGCGGGCGGCTCTCGCACCCGGCGCTGCCACCGTGGTGTTCGTCCACGGATCGCTCGACCGGGGTGACAGCTTCCGGCTGGCGATGCGCCGGCTGCCCGAGTTCACCACCCTGGCGTACGACCGGCGGGGCTACCAGGGCTCCCGGGGCGGCGGGGTCGTGGACCTCGGGGGCCACGTGGAGGATCTGCTCTCCATCGCGGGCGAGGTGCGTTCGCAGGACGGCGCTCCGCTGGTGGCGATCGGACACAGCCTGGGGGGCATCGTCGTGATCGGGGCCGCGCTGGCTTGCCCGCGGGCCTTCGACGCCATCGCGGCCTTCGAGCCGCCCATGCCGTGGCTGGGGTTCCGCCGCCAGGGCGGGGCGCCGTGGCCTCCCCTGTCCGACGATCCCGGCGAGGAGGCGGAGCGCTTCTTCAACCGGATGGTGGGCGACAGCGCCTGGGGCCGCCTGACCGAGAAGGGCCGGGCCGAGCGGCGGGCCGACGGCCCCGCGCTGGTGGCAGATCTGCGCGGCATGCGGGTCGAAGGCCCTCCCTTCGACGTCACCGCGCTGGAGGTGCCCTCGGTGTTCGGCCGGGGCGGCCCATCGTCTACCCCCCACCACCGGCGCACGGTCGAGTGGCTGGGCGTCAACGTCCCGGGCGCCGTCGTCTACGACATCGTGAACGCGCAACACGGCGCGCACCTGTCGCATCCTGACCATTTCGCCGCCATGACGCGCCTCGTGGTGGAGAGGGCCGGCGGGCGGACCGCCTGATCAGGCCGACGAGAAGGGCGGCAGCCCGCTGTCACTCACCGCGTCCTGCGCGGCGTGATGCGGGTGCTTCAACCGGCGCGACAGCATCTCGTCGTATTCGACCCCCTTGCCCTCGCTCTTCATGCCCGTGATCAACGGCGAGTTGGAGAGGAACACCGCACCCATGAACATCACGAGGAGCGACACCGCTTCGAGCGGGCCGTAGGGGCCCGAGGTGCGCAGGGAATCGCCGAAGAGGGCGATGCCCAGGCAGATGCTGACAAGCGGATCGACAAGCACCAGGGTGGACTGCGAGGCGGCCAGCGGCCCGGCGTGGAAGGCGTTCTGCGTGAGAAAGAGGCCGAGCAGGCCGAAGACGATGACGCCGTAGGTCTGCCAGTGCACGAACAGGGTCACCCAATTGGTCGCCGCGTAGTCGCTCACGACCTTGATCAGGGCTGCAGTGAAGGCATAGGAGATGGCAGCCGCGGTGCCGAACATGGCCGCCTTCCACCAACGCGGGCCGTAGCGGGTGGCCACCACCGTGAGGACGATCAGCATGCAGGCGGCGCCCCCCACCACGACCCAGCCCAGATTCGTCGGCACCTGTTCCCCGCCACCCGGGTCGGCGAAGAAGAGGAAGCCGGAGAGCCCGAGGGCGATCGCCCCAGCGCCGACCCACTCACGGACGGAGATGGAGAACCGGAAGTAGGTCCCCAGAATGAAGACGAGGAACAGCAGCTCCATGGTCAGGATCGGCTGGACCACCGAGAGGCGCCCGATGTGCAACGCGAAGGCCTGCAACAGGAATGCGCAGATCATGAAACCGAAACCCAGCAACCACACGCCGCGACGGATGGCGTGGGCCAACAGGCTCAGGCGCATGGTCGACTCCTCAGGGGCGTCTTCGACGCCCATGCGTTGGAACACGCTGCACAACGCGTTCGAGAGAGCCGCTGCTACGGCAAGGACATAGACCATCGCCTCGTCGTCAATTTAACGGTCATTGTCACGCGTCACGCAGGAGGCTCCCAGGTGGCACCCAGGTCTCATCTGGCGCGTGAGGACCCGCTGTCGCGCACGATTCTTGTGCAAACGGGCGCTGCACACCGGATCACGACGCTCCCCAGCGCGTTTCCGCATTAATTCTTGAGGTCATGCCCGAAACGAATGTGGCAATTGGGTTACATTTGCGAGATTCTTCCGACACCGGGAGTGGGACTCGCAGGTGCAGGAAGAGAGATCGGCCGTCACCGGGGCGGCCGACAAGCAAAGGGAGTGCAATGGGATTGAAGGGGATACTCACCGGGAAGCCGATGCGGCTCGTCAGGACACTGGCTCTGGGTGCGATCACCCTCGCGGCCATGTCCCTGATGCTGGTCGGCACCGCGGGCAGCGCAGGAGCCAGTTCCATCCCCACCGGGGGGACCAAGACCAGCGGCGGCACGGTGCGATGGGCGGAACCTCCGGGCTCCGCGCCGACGTACATCTTCCCCTTCATGAGTTCCTCGGTGGAAAGCGTCAGCAACTCCAGCCAGTTCCAGTACATGCTGTACCGCCCGCTGTACATGTTCGGGTTCCCCGGCAAGAACAGCACCACGCTGAACCCCACGCTCTCGCTGGCGAGCATCCCGACCTACGGGAACAACGACACGACCGCCACCGTCGCGCTCAAGAGCTACAAGTGGTCCGACGGTGAGTCCGTTACCGCGAGCGACGTCGTGTTCTTCATGAACATGCTGCACGCGGAGACGGCCAACTGGTACGACTACGTGCCCGGCCTCTTCCCCGACAACATAAAGAGCGTGGTGGCAACCAGCCCCAGCGAGGTCACGTTCACGTTCAACAAGTCGTACGAGCCGACGTGGATGACCTACAACGAGTTCGGGCAGATCACGCCGTTCCCGACCGCGTGGGACGTCACGTCCGCCACTGCCGCGGCCGGCTCGGGCGGCTGCTCGTCCGGCGCGTACGGCGCGTCATCGACCGATGCGGCGTGCACCGGCGTCTACAACTTCCTCAGCGCCCAGGCGGGCAACATCTCGGGGTTCTCGTCGAGCCCCATCTGGTCGGTCGTCGACGGCCCGTACACCATCGCTGCCTCCAAGGGCGGTTCGTTCAGCAGCTCGGGAGCGGTCACGTTGGTGCCGAACACCAGCTACAGCGGGACTCAGAAGGCCACAGTCAAGGTACAGGAGTTGCCCTTCACGACCGACAACGCCGAGTTCAACGCCCTGGTCGGCGGGAGCATCGACGTCGGCTACGTCCCCCAGCAGGACATCACGCAGAACACCTCGAACGCCACCAACCCCGGTCCGAACAACCCGCGGCTGTCGAACTTCTACCTCTCGCCTTGGGTCCTCTACGGCTACAACTACGCCGTCGACAAGTTCGATTCGACGGGCGACGGTGGGAATGCCGGCGCCATCTACAAGCAGCTCTACTTCCGGCAGGCCCTGCAGAGCATGGTCGACCAGCCCGCCATGATCTCCAAGTTCCTCAAGGGCTACGGCGTCCCGACCTACGGGCCGGTACCGGTACTTCCGCAGAACAACCTGGTCGACTCGTACGAGCAGTCGAACCCGTACCCCTACAACCCGTCGCACGCCAAGAGCCTCCTGACCTCACACGGGTGGAAGGTCGTGGCCAACGGCATCGACACCTGCCAAAAGCCCGGGACCAGTCCCAGCGAGTGCGGCGCCAACATCCCCAAGGGTGCGCAGTTGAACTTCACCATGACCTACGCCAGCGGGACGCAATGGCAGCAGCAGATGATGACGGTCGAGCAGTCGGCCTGGAACTCCATCGGCATCAAGACCGCGCTCGTCAGCGCCACCTTCCCGACCGTGATTCAGGATTACGCCGCTCCCTGCCAGACCGGATCCCCCTGCACGGTCGAAGAGGGCTGGTGGGGCGGCGGCTGGGAGTACAGCCCGGACTACTACCCCTCTGGCGAGACGCTCTTCCAGACGAACGCGGGCAGCAACTCCGGCAACTACAGCGACGCCAAGGCCGACACCCTCATCGCGGCCACCAACACCACGGAGACCAGCCTGGACAACTACCAGAACTACATCGCCAAGGAGCTGCCGGCGATCTGGGAGCCCAACGCCGACTACGAGCTCAGCGAGGTAAGGAACACGATCCGGGGCATCGCACCCCAGAACCCCTTCGGCAACCTGTTCCCCGAGTACTGGTACTACGTGAAGAGCTAGTCGAGCCTTCCCACGAAGAGCTAGTCGAGCCTTCCCACGAGGATACGAGCCGGTCACGGATGAGCCTGAGCGCGCGCGGCGTGCCTAGCATCACTCCGTGACCGGCTTCCTCGTCTCTAGCATCACTCCGTGACCGGTTTCCTCGTCCGGCGGCTCCTGCAGGCCGTCGTCGTCATCATCGGCGTGATGGCTTTCATGTTCATCCTCATCCACCTGATCCCGGGTGGAGAGGCACGGGCGGTGCTCGGGCCCCGGGCCCAACCGCCGGCCATCGCGGCGTTCAACAAGGAGAACGGGCTCGACCTCCCCGTGTGGGACCAGTTCGTCCGCTACCTGTGGAACCTGGCACATTTCCAGCTTGGCCGTTCCTACTACCTGAACCAGAACGTGGCGACACTCATCGGCCAGGCGCTGCCGAAGACCCTCATCCTGGTGGGGTTGTCCACTCTGTTCGCCGTGGTGGTGGCCATCCCACTGGGCGTGTACCAGGTCGTGCGGCGCAACAAGCCGGAGGACTACATCATCACCGGTCTGACCTTCGTCCTCTACGCCATGCCGGCGTTCCTCCTGGGCACCCTGCTGATCCTGTGGTTCGGCATCTATATCAAAATCTTCCCGACCGAGGCCCCCCAGAGCACAACCGTCCTCGGCATCCTCTCCGACCCGCGCGCGCTCGTCCTACCGGTGCTCACCCTTTCCGCCATCACCATCGCGTCGTTCAGCCGTTACATGCGGTCCTCCATGATGGAGACCATGACCGAGGACTTCGTGCGGACCGCGCGCGCCAAGGGCGCAGGGCCGCAGCGGGTCCTCTACGTCCATGCGCTGCGCAACGCCATCATCCCCATCGTCACCCTGCTGGGGCTCTCCCTCGGAACCATCGTCAGCGGCGCCGTGATCACCGAGAGCGTCTTCAACTACCCCGGGATGGGCCTCCTCGCCGTCAATTCGGCCTTCCGGGAGGACCTCCCGACCCTGCTCGGCGTCACCTTCGTCGTGACCCTCGCCACCATCGCCGGCAACCTCCTGGCGGACATTCTCTACGCAGTCGTTGATCCGAGGATCCGGTATGCAAAATCCTGACGACCTCGTCCGCGTCACAGAGGAGGAGCAGGCCGGCCGGGAGATCGTCGGTGACATCGGGCCGCGGGAGGATCTCGATGCCGTGAGCCAGGAGCTCGGCGGCAGGCCCGGTGGACCGAGCGGCGGAAACGTCGTCAGTCACGGCGGACTCGGGCGCCGCATCTTCTCGGTCTTCCTTGAGAACAAGCTCGCGGTGGTGGGCGTGATCGTGATCATCGCGTTCTTGCTGTTCTGCTACGTCGGGCCGTTCTTCTACCACACCAACCAGACCAGCGCCTCGCTCGCGCTCTTCGCCCCCGACAACGCCCCGCCCGGCAACGGGCACCCGCTCGGCACCGACAGCAGCGGCTTCGACATCTTGGGGCGCCTGATGTACGGCGGGCAGATCTCCCTTCTGGTCGGGTTCGCCGCGGCCGCCATCGCCAGCGTCTTCGGTGCCCTCTACGGCGCCATTTCGGGGTTCTTCGGATCGTGGCTCGATCCCATCTTGATGAGGATCGTCGACGCCTTCTTGTCCATCCCGGTCCTCTTCCTGGCCATCGTCCTCGCCACCGTCTTCCGTCCCTCGCTCACCGTGTTCATCTTCGTCATCGCCTTCGTCTCCTGGCTGATCCCGGCCCGGCTCATCCGCGGCCAGGCCCTGTCCCTGCGCCAGCGCGAATACGTGCAGGCCGTGAAGGTCATGGGCGGGAGCCGCACTCGCATCGTCCTGCGCCACATCATCCCCAACAGCATCGGGACCATCATCGTCAACGCCACCTTCAACATCGCCGACGCCATCTTGTTGCTCGCCGCCCTCGGGTTCATCGGCCTGGGCGTGCCGTCACCGCAGACCGACTGGGGCTCCATGTTGTCCGACGGGGTCAATTACGCCCTGGACGGCTACTGGTGGGAGATCTACCCGGCCGGCCTCTGCATCGTGCTCGTGGTCGTCGCCTTCAACTTCATCGGGGACGCGCTCCGTGACGCGCTGGAGGTGCGCCTGCAACAGCGCTGAGTCATCGCTGGGTCAGCGCTTCGTCAACTCGTGCCGGCGCCCGTCGGCACGAGTTGCGCCGCGGCCGGCCCGGTGGGCGTCTGCAGCGGGAAGTGGCAGGCAGCGAGGTGGCTCTCGCCGAATGGGCGCAACGGAGGCTCCTCGGCGGCGCAGACATCCTGGGCAAAGGGGCACCGCGTCCGGAACCGGCAACCCGACGGAGGGTCGAGCGGCGAGGGCAGCTCGCCGCGGATGTGTTCCCCTCGGTGCTCCCGCTGGGTGGGGTCGGCCACGGGGATGGTGCCGATCAACGCCTGCGTGTACGGGTGCGCAGTGCGCGCGTAAATGTCGCGGGCGGGACCGATCTCGACGAGCTTGCCGAGGTACATGACGCCAATGCGATCCGCCATGTACTTGACGATGGCCAGGTCGTGCGAAATGAAGAGATAGGTCAGGTCGTGCCGCTCCTGGAGCTCCTTCAACAAGTTGAGGATCTGCGCCTGAATGGAGACGTCGAGGGCCGAGACGGGCTCGTCGGCCACGATCAATTTGGGCTCGAGGGCCAAGGCCCTTGCCAGCCCGATCCGCTGGCGCTGGCCTCCGGAGAACTCATGGGGGTAGAGCTCGGCCGAGCGTGGCGGCAGACCGACCTCGTCGAGCATCCGCAGGACCTGCTGCTGCCGCTCGTCGCGCGTCCCGATGCCCTGGACCGTGAGGGGTTCGCGGAGGATGGACCCCACTCGCATACGGGGATCGAGCGAGGCATACGGATCCTGGAACATCATCTGCATGTCGCGCCGGCGCCGTCGCAGCGTCCGCCCGGAGAGCCCGACGATGTTCTCGTCTTCGAACTGCACGGCGCCCGACGTCGGGTCCTCCAGCGCCACCACCATTCGGCCCATGGTGGTCTTGCCGCAGCCGGACTCGCCGACCAGGCCGAAGGTCTCGCCACGACGGATCGTCAGGGACACATCCGACACGGCCTTTACGGTGCCGATCTTGCGCTGCACCAGTGCCCCCGAGGTGACCTCGAACTCCTTGACGACGTGGTCGAGCGCGACCAGCACCGGAGCCTCGTTCAGCGACCCGGCGCGGATCTGCTCGCGGGCCAGGGCCACCTCGTCCACCTTGACGTGCAGGTCCGCCGCCTTCGCCACCGCTTCGGGACGGTTGGCGATGGTCGCCGGGTCGACACCAACCTGATGAAAGCAGCGGGCCACGTGGCCGGGTGCGCTGTCCGCAACCTGCAAGAGGTCGGGTTCATTGGCGCGGCAATCGGGCTGCACGTAGCGGCAGCGGGCCGCGAAGCGACAGTGGGTCATCGGCTGGGACAGATCCGGCGGCAACCCGGGAATGCTGACCAGGCGGACCGACGGGTCCTGGTCCAGCTTGGCGACGGAGGCCAGGAGCGCCTCGGAATAGGGGTGGCGCATGCGGGTGAAGACCTCGGTGGTCGTGGCGCCTTCGGCAATCCGCCCGGCGTACATCACGAGCACGCGGTCGGCCCGCTCCGCGATCACCCCCATGTCGTGCGTGATGAGGATGATCGACATGTCCAGGTCCCGGCGCAGGCGGTCGAGGAGGTCGAGGATCTGGGCCTGGATGGTGACATCGAGCGCGGTGGTGGGCTCGTCCGCAATCAGGAGCTTCGGGGTGCAGACGAGGGCCATGGCGATCATCACCCGCTGGCGGAGGCCTCCGGAGAGCTCGTGGGCGTAGGCATCGAGCCTCCCTGACGGATTCGGCATCTCCACCATCTTCAGGACCTCGAGCGCCCGTTCACGGGCATCCTTCTTCGAAGCTCCCTGGTGGAGCCGGGCGCTCTCGGCGATCTGGTCGCCGATCTTCATGGTGGGGTTGAGCGAGGTCAGGGGGTCCTGGAACACCATCCCCACCTGGTTGCCCCGGACCTTGCACATCTCCTTCTCGCCGAGCGGTGCCAGGTCCTGACCGAGGAGCTTGATGGAGCCGCCGACCACGTGCCCGACGTTGGGGAGGAGCTTCATGATCGAAAGTCCGATGGTGGTCTTGCCGCAGCCCGATTCGCCGACCACGCCGACGCACTCACCCGCGTCGACGTGAAACGACACGTCGTCGACGGCGAGGACGCTGGAGTTCTTGAGGCGGAACTCGGTCTTCAGTCCCTCGACTTCGAGGACCGGGGTCATCGGGCCGATGCGCGGGTGCACGGCGCGCCCCGCCGTCGCCACGCCATCCTCTCCACGGCTGGCAACGCTAACCGGAAACCACCCCCCACCCGGGTCAACCGGCTCCGAGAAGCTGCCCCTGGCGACTTTCCCGCAGCTCGCCGCACCACGGGAGGTCCCGCACGAAAGCCCAGCTGTGGCGGTGGATCGCCGTGGGCCCGTACCCGCGGAGCGCGGTCTGGTGGACGGGCGAGGGGTAGCCCTTGTTCCGCTCGAAGGCGTAGGCCGGAAAGTGGTCGGCCTCCTGGCGCATGAGCCGGTCCCGCACGACCTTGGCCAGGACCGAGGCGGCGGCCACCGACGCGCACTTGGCGTCGCCGTCGACGATGGGTCGCACCGCACCCTCGAAGCGGTCCTGCGGATGGCGCAAGAGGTCGACCGGCCCGTCGACCAGGACGGCCTCGGGGGATCGGGTGAGGCCGGCCAGCGCGCGTCGGGCTGCCACCCGGAGCGCTTCGGTCATGCCCCACTCGTCGCACTCGGCGGGCGACGCGTGCCCGACGGACCAGTCCTGGCACCACGCGCCGACCGCGCCGAAGATCTCCTCGCGCCGGGCCTCGCTGAGCATTTTGGAGTCCCGCAGCCACGGTGGCATGGTGCGGTGCTGGACGCGTGGGCGCACGACGGCAACGCCGACGGTGAGCGGCCCGGCCCAGGCGCCGCGACCCACCTCGTCGAGACCGGCGACCGAGTCGTACCCCTGGGAACGCAGACGGCGCTCCTCCTTGAGGTCCGGCGAGCTGACGGTCATCTCATCGGGTACGAGGCAGGCTCACGCCCGCCTCGTACGATGTGGGTGTGAGCATGGACGGGGGGGAGACGGCGGATGCCCAGACGCGGTCCCCGCTGGCGCCGGGAACGAAGGTGGACGTGCGTAACCGCTTCCAGGGCACGTGGGTGCGCGGCTTCGAGATCGCCGAGGTCACCGACGACGGGTACCGCATCCGCCGCATGTCGGACGGGAGCGTCCTGGGCGAACTGTTCTCACGTGACGACGTACGCCGGGAGCGGTCGCGTCAGGGCTTCTGGTGGCACTGAGGCCTCAGCCCTTCTGGGCTTTGAGCACGCTCTCGATGTAGTCGTCGATCGGAATCGCCGAGAGTGTGAGCGTCTTGAGTGTCCCCCGTGACCCCAGGACCAACGACACCCGAGCCATGGTGGTCTCGTCAGGGGCGTCCAGCACCGTGCAGAAGTCGTATTGCCCGAGCAGCGCCCATTGCGCAACCACCCGCACACCCATGGCCTCCACCTCGGCATTCACCGCCTTCAGGCGGTCGGGGTTCTCGGTCAGGGTTGCGGCCCCGTCCGGCCCCACCGTCGAGAGCATGAGGAAGGTTGCCATGGCATGCACGCTACCGCAGGCGCCGGGCCGCACCCCGGTCAGCGCAGATCGACCCGGACCACCTTGCCCAACGCGTTGCGTGGCAGGGCGTCGACGAGGCGGAGCTCCCGCGGGCACTTGAACGGTGCCAGCTCGGTGGCCGCCAGGTCCCTGAGCGAGGACAGGTCGGGATCGCCCACGACGTAGGCGACCACGGTCTCGCCCCACTCGGCCGAGGGCAGCCCGACGACGGCCACCTCGACCACGCCGGGATGGCGGGACAGCACCGCCTCGACCTCGGCGGGGTAGACGTTGTGGCCGCCGGTGATGATGAGGTCGGTGCGGCGCCCGCGGACGGTCACGTAGCCGTCGCCCGCGACCGACACGAGGTCGCCCGTGGCGAACCAGCCTGCGGTGAGGAAATCGTCCCGGCCCCAATACCCGCGGCACAACGGAGCACCGCGCACGAACAGCTCACCGATGCCGTTCTCGTCGGCACCGTCGAGCGCGGCCTCCACCCCGGGCAGCGGCACCCCGACCGAGCCGGGGCGCCGCTCCCCCACCAGCGGGTTCGACAGGGTCAGCAGCGTCTCGGTCATGCCGTAGCGCTCCAGCACGTCGACGCCCTCACCGGACAGCCGGTGCCACAGGTCCGGTGCCAGCGGCGCCGAACCCGATACGCACAGGCGCAGCACGCCGAGCGCGGACGCCTCCCCCGTCGCGGCCAGGCGGTGGTACATGGTGGGAACGCCGAAGAACATGGTGCTCGCACCAGCGGCGCGCAGGATCGCCTTCTCGTCGAAGCGGTCGAACACTGCAGCGGAGGCACCCGCGGCGAGAGTGCCGAACAGCCCCGCGCACAGGCCGTGCACGTGGAACAGGGGCAGGCAGAGCATCAGGCGGTCCTCGGGCGTCCACTCCCAGGCTGCCAGCAGCGCCGAGGCACCGGCCAGCAGGGAGGCATGGGTGTGCACGGCCCCCTTCGGCCTGCCCGTGGTCCCGGATGTGTAGACGATCAACGCGTCGTCGCCGGGCTGCCGCACGGGGCCGGGAACCGGCGCGGTGCGCCCGGCGGCACGGGCCAGCTCCTCGATCCCGAGGGGGACCGTGCCGCCACCGAGCGCATCCGGTCGGGCGCGATCGCTCAGGGCCAACACCGGGCGGGCGTCGGCGACCACATGGTCGATCTCGGCGTCGGTTGCCGATGGGCTGATCGGGACGAGGACGGCACCGGCGCGCAGCACGCCGAGCAGGGCCTCAATGGAGGGGAGCGTGGCACGGGCGCACCACAGCACACGGTCGCCCGGGGCGACGCCCCGTTCGGCCAGGGCCGCTGCCGCTGCAGCGGTGCGCGCGTCGAGGGTCGCCGCGTCGACCGCGCGCCCGCCGTCCCAGCCGTCGGTCAGCACCGGGGCGTCCGGCCGGGCGGCCCAATGCGCGGCCCACACTTCCGGGAGCGTCCGACCAGGTGGAGGAGGCCGGCGGTCGGGCCAGCGGGCGGCCGGGACGAGCGCCCTCACCGCCGGTGGGCGCAGGTCATAGTCTGGCGGTCATGACCGCCCGCCGGATTGCCATCGTTCCGCACACGCACTGGGACCGGGAATGGTACAAGTCCTATCAGGACTTCCGCCTCGCTCTCGTCGACCTGATCGACACCCTGCTCCCGCTTCTCGAGCGCGACGCCAGCTATCCGCACTTCATGCTGGACGGGCAGATGGCCGCGGTGGACGACTACCTCGAGGTCCGCCCGGAGGCCGAGGGCCGGATCCGGGCCCTGGCCGCCGCCGGCCGGTTGAGCGTGGGGCCCTGGTACATCCTCATGGACGAGTTCCTCGCCTCGGGCGAGACGATCGTGCGCAACCTGCAGATGGGTCTCCGCCGCGGGGCCGCCTTCGGTGGCGTCATGGAGCTGGGCTACCTGCCCGACATGTTCGGCCACATTGCGCAGATGCCCCAGATCCTGCAGCTGGCCGGATTCCACGACGCCGTGGTCTGGCGGGGCGTTCCCTCGCAGGTGACGAAGAACGCCTTCATCTGGGAGTCCCCCGACGGCTCCTCCGTCCGGACCGAGTACCTGCCCGTCGGCTACGGCAACGGGGCGGCGCTCCCCGATGACGCCAAGGCGCTGATCCGCCGCACGCGAGACAACGTGGCCGAGGTGGCCGAGTTCCTGATGGGCGACCTCCTCTGCATGAACGGGTCCGACCACCTCGTGCCCCAGCCCTGGCTCGGGCGGGTCGTGGCCGAGGCCAACGACCTGCAGGACGAGTTCGACTTCGAGGTGACGTCGTTCCCGCGCTACCTGGCCAACGCCCCCAGCGAGGGACTGACCCGGGTGGAGGGCGAGCTCCGCTCCGGCGCCCGGGCCAACATGCTCATGGGCGTCACCTCGAACCGGGTCGACGTGAAGCGCCGCGGTGCGCTCGCCGAGCGGGAACTGGAGCGCCGCGCCGAGCCACTTGCCTCCCTGTTCCAGCCGCCGGCCGACTACCCGGACCGCCTGCTCGAGCTGGCCTGGCTCGAGATGGTGCGCAACTCGGCGCACGACTCCATCTGCGCCTGCTCGGTCGACGACGTCGTCGACGCCGTCCTGCATCGCTACGCCGAGGCGCGTGCCATCGCTGCTGGCCTGGCCGACCGCGCCGTCAAGACCTTCGCCCGCTCGCTGTCCCACGCCGGCCCCACGCTGCTCAACGTGACGCAACGGGCCCGATCCGGTGTGGTGGAGCTGATCGTGCCCGCCGACGGCCCGGCGGCCGCCGACGTGCAGGTGGTGTCCGAGCGCTCCGGGCTGCCCGGATCGATGGTGCTCGATGCCGACACGGTACGCACGGTGCTGGGGATGATGCAGGGGCCGCGGATCGACGACGAGGCATGGATCCACGACGTCGTGATCACGGACACCGACGAGGGGTTCGACATCACCATCGCCGTCGGAACCGAGGAGAAGCCCGACGTCCCCATCGCGGAGGCGAAGCAGGACGTCTACACGAGGCTCGGGGCCCGGCCCGACGCCGTGGTCCGCGTGGGCATGGAGCAGCCGGCGACGCGCAAGATCCTCGCCCGCACCGGCGAGGTGCCGGGCTACGGCTGGGCCGCCTTCGAGCCGGCCCCGCTGGACCACCCGGTCGAGATCAGCGAGAGCGACGGCTCGGTCTCGGTCACCAATGGGCTCGTGCGCGTGGACGTGGACCCCGCGACGGGAACCTTCGCGCTGGACGGCATTCCCGGCTACGGCCGGCTGGTGGACGGTGGCGACCTCGGCGACTCGTACAACTACTCCCCGCCGCGGCAGGACTCCTTTGTCGACGCGCCGCTCGCCGTCACGGTCCGGCTCGACGAGAGCGGGCCGGTCCGGGCACGCGTGCGCATCACGAGCACGTACGACTGGCCCGATCACGTGGATGGCACCGCCCAGGCGCGCGTTGGCGGGCACCAGGTCGACGTCCACACCGATGTGGAGGTGCGGGCGGACGAGGCCACCGTGCGCGTCGTGACCTCGTTCGTCAACCCGAGCGGCGACCACCGCCTCCGCGTCCACCTGCCCCTCGCCGAGCCGGCCCAGCACTCCCAGGCCGAGAGCGCCTTCACCGTAGTCACGCGCGGACTGACGGCCGAAGGCCGACCCGACGAGTTCGGGCTGCCCACCGCACCCTCCAACCGGTTCGTCAGTGCAGGACGCCTCACGGTGGTCCACGAGGGTGTCTGCGAGTACGAGCTGATCGACATAGAGGGCGACGCGGCCCGCACCATGGCGCTGACCGTCCTCCGCTCGACCGGAATGCTTTCCCGGCTCGGCATGGCCTACCGCCCCTTCCCTGCCGGCCCGATCACGGCGGTGGAGGGCCTTCAGATGCGCGGCAAGCATGTGGAGTTGCGTTACGCGCTGGCGCTCGACTGCCACGACCCGTACCGGCTGGCCGACGACGTCTTGCTCCCGCTGGAGCCCGTCCTGAGCCTGGGCGGTGGCCCCCGGCCGGCCACGGGGAACGAGATGGTGGTCCACGGCGCCGAGGTCAGCGCGCTCCACCGCGTCGCCGGCGTGCTCGAGGTGCGCGTCTTCAACCCGACTCCCAGCCCGGCGGTGGTGTCGTTCCCCGGCCGCACCGGGTGGCTCGTCGACTTGCGCGGCTACCCCGAGGCGTCCTTCGAAGGCACGTTCGAGCTACGGCCCTTCGGCATCGCCACCGCCAGGTTCCGCGACGCCTGAGCCGGTCCCCCGGTTCGCGCTGAGCAGCCGCTCGCCGACACCCCGCAGCTCTTCCAGATCACGCAGGACCTCCGAGAGACGCTCCCAGCGCACGTTGCGCCGGCGGTCGGCGGCGGCTCCGGTGCCGTCGGCCTCATGCCCGACGCGGCCGCACCACCACAACTGCACGCGGCCCAGATCCTTCAACAGCCGGGGCCGAAGGGCCTGCGCCGTGAATTGTTCGGGCGCCTCCTGCTCGAGGGCCGTGTGGAATTCGTCCGACATCAGCACGGTCCCGGGGTTGCCGATGTTCACGATCCGATGGGCCAGGTTCACGGTCGGCCCGAAGTAGTCGCCGTCCCGCAACAGGACCGGCCCACAAGCCAGGCCCACACGCACATCCGACAAGAGGTCGTCGTCGGCGTAGGCATCGGCCAGGCTGAGCCCGATCCGCGCCGCCGCGGCCACGCTGTCGACCACGAACATGACCTCGTCGCCGATCATTTTGACCACGCGCCCCCCCGCACTGGTCACGATGTCGTGGGAGATCTCCTCGAAACGTCGCACGACGGCGGCGAGCTCCTCGTCGCTCAGATGCTGGCTCAGGAGCGTGAAGCCGACCATATCGGCAAACCCCACCGCGAGCACCGGGCTCTGCCCCGGCGCCAGCCCGTGGCTGCGGAGCATCATGCTGCGCTGAATGCCGGCCGCAACCTGGCGCCGCCACACGAATTCGAGCAACTTGGCCATGGCGGGAATCGTCACGTCGGCGACGCCGGCGAATGCCTCGGCGGAGAGGACGGGGTCGACCTCGGCGCTCACCATGTCCCCCGGCACGAGCTCCGCCTCGGCGATACGCGCCATGGAGGAGCCGATGACGCGCGCCATCTGGACCGCCGTCTCCGCGTCGGCGGCGCCGAGCGCCTGCAGGCCCTGGAAGATCTGGACCGCCTCGAGATCGAGGTCGGTGAAGGCCCGGTCGTCGTCGTCGACCCCGGGAAAGCCGAGGGCGCGCCAGAAGCGCTCCAGCATGTCGATGCCGACACCGGTGAGCTCGGCGACCTCCACCCGGGTATAGCGCCGGCGCGACGGGACCAGCAGGCGGTCCGCGACGAAGAGATCGATCACACCGTCGGCGACGGCGCGGTCGATCTCCTCCTCGGTGGCGCCGTGCATCAGGAGGATCTCCTTGACATGGTCCAGGGCTGCCTCCCGGCGCGCCTCGTCATCGGTTCCGGGCAGCATGTCGTAGCTGTGGAAGATCCCGCTCATGTCGGGAGTCCCCGCAGCAACGTCTCGTCCCATTCGGGCCGGGAGGGTCGCCGCATCAGGTTGAGGAGCGCCTCGGCGGGCGCACAGCGTCCCTCCACAATGGCCTGGACCTGCTCAGCAATGGGCATCTCGACCCCGTGGGCCTGCGCCAACCCGACCAACGGCCCGGCGCTCTTTATGCCTTCCGCCACCATGCGCATGCCGCCCACGATCTCCTCGAGCGACCGTCCCTCGCCCAGTGCGAACCCCACCGTGCGGTTCCGGCTCTGCGGACTGGCACAGGTGGCCACGAGGTCGCCGACACCGGCCAGGCCGCCGAACGTGAGCACCTTCCCGCCCAGGGCGACACCCAGCCGCCCCAACTCGGCCAACCCGCGAGTGATGAGCACAGCCCGCGTGTTGTCGCCGAGGCCCAGCCCGTCGCCGATGCCGGCGGCGATGGCCATCACGTTCTTGGTGGCGCCGGCGATCTCACACCCGACGACATCGGTGCCCATATAGGTACGGAACGTGCGCGTGTGCACCAACGCCTGCACGCGACTCGCCAACGCCTCGTCCGACAGTGCGACGACGCAGGCGGCCGGATGCCCCTGTGCCACCTCGCGGGCCAAGTTCGGCCCGGTGAGGACGCCGGCGGGAACCCCAGGGAGGACCTCGTCAACCACCTGGGACATGCGCAGGTTGGTCCCCGTCTCGATCCCCTTGGCCAGGCTCACGACGGCTTCGATGTCACCTGCCAGCGGCTGCATGTCGCCGAGCACGGCGCGGAACCCGTGCGACGGCACCGCCATGAAGACGATGCTGACACCCTGCAGCGCCTCGGCCAGCGACGACGTCACCAAAAGCCCGTCGGGAAGCTGCACATCCGGGAGGTACCTCTCGTTGCGGCGCGTCCGCGCCATGGACGCGGCGAGCTCGGGCGAGCGGGCCCAGAGAGAGGCGGGCTGCGAGGCACCGACGATCGTCCCGACCGCGGTGCCCCAAGATCCGGCTCCGATCACCGCCACCCGGTCGCTCATGGCACCAGAGCCTACGGCGGACCCGCGGTGACGCTCGCGTCGACCCGTACACTGTCCGGGTGTCGAGGGCCAGCGTGCCGCCAGCGGACCACGCGGCGGAAGCGGCCGATCCCCACCTGGGCCCCGAGGTCATCCTGATCCCCGTCAAGGCCTTCCACCAGGCCAAGCGGAGGCTCGGGTCCGCCCTGTCCGATCCCGATCGCATCGCGCTCGTGCGCGCCATGGCCACACAGGTGGTGGCCGCCTGCGTGCCGCTGCCCGTCGCCGTGGTCTGCGACGATCGCGACGTGGCCCAGTGGGCGGCACGCGTCGGTGCCACCGTCATGTGGGAGCCCGGCCAGGGACTCAACGGTGCGGTGCGGGCAGGTGTCGACCGGCTGGCCCGGGCAGGGACACGCTGGGTGACCGTCGCCCACGGCGACCTGCCCCGAGCACACAGGCTGGGCGTGCTCGCACCGTTCGACGGCATCACGCTCGTCCCCGACCGCCGGGATGACGGCACCAACGTGCTGCGACTCCCGGCAGGGTCCGACTTTCGCTTCGCCTACGGTGCCGGTTCATTTCGCGCCCACCGGGCGGAGGCCACGAGGCTCGGGCTCCCGGTGCGCGTCCTGCGGGACCCGGACTTGGCCTACGACGTCGACTGGCCCGCCGACGTCGTCGAGCTCGGTCGGACGCCCTAACTCGACGGCGGACGCGGAGCCGGGGGCCCGAAGGCCCCCGGTCCCGCGTGTTCCCGAAGGGAACGCAGCGCTTAGCGGCGCTTGGCCGCCTTGCGGGCCGGTGCCCGCCTCTTGGTGACCTTGCGTGCCGGAGCCCGCTTGGCCGCCCTCTTCGCCGGAGCCCGCTTCTTGACAGCCTTGCGCACAGTGCGCTTGGCCGCCTTCTTGGCTGGAGCCCGCTTCTTGGTGGCCTTGCGCACTGTCGTACGCTTCGCCGCCTTCTTTGCAGGAGCCCGCTTCTTGGTGGCCTTGCGAGCCGGAGCCCGCTTGGCCGCCTTCTTCGCCGGAGCCCGCTTCTTCGCAGCCTTCCGTGCCGGAGCCCGCTTCACGGACTTCCGTGCCGGAGCTCGCTTGACGGCCTTCTTGGCCGTCGTGCGCTTTGCTGCCTTCTTTGCGGGGGCCCGCTTTTTCGCGGCCTTCTTGGCCGGGGCCCTTCTTTTTGCGGCTACTGCCACAGGTGCACCTCCCTAGGAGCATGGTCACTGAATAGAGGTGAAGCCTGCGCCACGTCGAGATCGACTGCCCCTCGCCGTGCGCACTGCCGCACCGGTTTCACTTGCAACTGCGCCGGCTGCCGCAGGTGCGCCAACGTCATGAACGCCGCCACATCACGCCAAACCGACTTGAGTCCCCGAGTTGCGACGTCACGTTGACGCCGTGCAGCGCGGTACCCGGCGCGCGAAAACGAAGCCGACTGTTTTCGTTTTGCGCGCCACACACCGTTGTGTCGCAGCACATGTCATACCCTCCCTCACACTTCGGGTACACACATTCTTCTGTTGTTTGCATGCCCAGGTCAAGCATTCATTAATCGCGGCGTCATTTTGCGCGCGATGACGACCGTTGTTTGACTCTGTTTTTGACGCGCAAACGAGGTACATCCTGCACCGGCGCGTCGTACTCAGCATGTTGTTGTCGCCGCATTGCGCGATATGTCCCATGGATTTTTGTGTTCGCCAACGCAAACATCGCGCGTGTGGAACGCGATGGTCATACGCATGTCAACACCGCCGATTCGTGCCTGATTTCGACTGCCGCGCTGCACCGGGTCCACCGTTTGACGCGCCGTGGCATCTATGTTGGTGGCGGCGCCCATGGCTGGATGTGGGCTGGCCCACAGTGTTCGACGCTCGTGCTCGGACCGCCACGGTCGGGAAAGACATCCTCCCTGGTCATCCCCAATATTTTGCTGTCCGACGGCCCGGTCGTCTCGACCTCGACAAAGCCAGATGTCATGCGGGCGACCGCACCTGCGCGTTGTAGCGAAGGGTGGTCGTTTCTCTACGACCCGAGCGGTGAAGTGGAGTGCCCACCGGGCGTCGAACGAGTCGGCTGGTCTCCCCTCACCACCGCTTCCAATTGGGACGCAGCAGTCGTGACCGCTGATGCAATGGTCGGCGCCAGCAGGTTGAGCGGGCAGCGCTCCGGCGAGAATCACTGGACCGAGCGGTCTGGCGCGCTCCTCTCCACGCTGCTCCATGCCGCCGCCACGGCGGAGCTCTCCATGCGCGACGTCCTGCAGTGGATCGATCGCCACAATGGGGCACCGGCCCTCGAAATCCTCGCTTCGAACGCCGGAGGGGACGCTCCGGCCACGGATCTTCTCGCCGGGATCGTCGCCACGGATTCCCGTGAGCAGTCAGGTATCTGGTCCACGGCCTCGGGCGTCCTGGCCGCGTACCGCACGGAGGGAGCACTCGCATCAACGCGCGCCGCACCTTTGGATCTCGAGGAATTCTGCGGCGGGTCCAACACCCTCTACGTCTGCGCAGCCGGTCGGCGGCAGCGTCAATTCGCGCCGCTCGTGGTCGCCATCGTCGGCGACGTGCGTGACGCGGCCTACGTCCGGTCGCGTGACGGGCAAACCGGACCGCCCACGCTGCTCGCACTCGACGAGGTCGCCAATATCGCTCCCATCCCAGACCTCCCGGCCATGGTCAGCGAGGGCGCGGGCCAGGGGCTCTTGGTCCTGGCCTGCCTGCAGGACCTTTCCCAGGCCCGCGTCCGGTGGGGACAGGCGGCCGACGGGTTCCTCTCGCTCTTCGGCACCACCGTGGTCCTGCGCGGCATCGCCGACACGGCCACCCTGCGCGACCTCAGCGCACTGGCGGGAGACCGGGACGTGGCCGCCACGACGATCAGTCGCTCGGTTGACCGCTGGGGCCGACTCCGCCCCTCGACGTCGGTGGGGAGCACACGCCAGGCCCGCCTCCCGGTGGACGCGGTGGCGCACGGCTCACCCGGTCGCGCACTCGTCCTCGGCCCGGACAAGGAGGTGTCCGAGGTCGCACTCACGCCTGCACACGAGTGCGCCCCCTGGCGTGACCTCCTGCCGCCGGTGCGCCGACTCGCCGCGCCGTCACCCTCCGCGCGCGGACGCTGAGTCAGCGTCCGCGCCCCCGATCCACGGTCGCGGGCTCGCTCCATCCGAGCCGTGCCCTCGCCGCCGCGATCACACGCTCGGTACCGATGTGATCAGCGAGGCGATGCGCCGGTAGGGCGGCCAGGTTCGTCGACTCGCCCGCCGGCGCCGGCGCGTGCGCGTGGCCCCACCTTTCCCGGTAGGCGTCCATGGCACGGCTGGCGCCCAGCCACACCGCGTGGTCGTCGGGGTCGACCGGACGGGGACCGAGGGCGCGCAGGTGATGGTTCGCTGGCACCACCGTCCGGCGCTGCTGGAGCGGCTCTGCCACTCCGACAGGCCCGGGTGGGACCCATTGCGCAACGAGGCGTTCGACGGCCGAGGCGCTGGCGCCTTGGCGAGCTGCCGCGCCGAAGGCCGCCACGACATCGCGGCGGTGGGCGCCACCGTGGGCAGGAAGGGAGATCACCCCGGCGAAGCAGTGTTCGTCGAGCACGGCGCGCGCTCCGGGTTCGCGGCCCTGTTCGAACTCCAGGCGGCCGCCCACGTCGCCCGCCCGCTGCCGCCATTGGGCCTCGACGTCGGCAAACGGGGCGCTAGGCGTCTTCGCCGGACGGGTCGCGGCCCAGGCGATGCGGGCGCCGCGGCCAGAGTGCACAGCGGTTTCGTACATGTGGCGGCGGATGTCGGCCGCCCGGGTCGAGAATGCACCGAGCAACTCGGGCCCGACGCCCACCACTTCTGCGGTGCGGCCCGGACCGCCGGTCCACCGAACTCCGAGCGCGGTAGCCAACCCGGCGCGCAGGTGCGCCTCGTAGACTGCTGCGGCGGCCAGGCGATGCGCAGCGAGTCCCCGCCGGTCACAGGCCCCCCAGCGCCCGTCCGCACCGTGGACGAGGTTTGCCACCACGACATGGCTGTGGACGTGCGGGTCGCCGTTCCGGCTGACGCCGTGCGTGAACACGGCCGCGACCGCTCCACTCGTGGACACGACCACGCGGGATGGACCCGAGTGCCGGGTGGCGGTGATGGCGTGCCGCTCCAGATACGAGAGCGAACCCGCGACGGCCTCGTTGTGCACCGCAACGACCGTGCGCGCCGCCTCGGCGCCGCCCAGTGCGAAGAGCACGCTGGCCGATTTCGGCGCGCTGAAGGTCAGGTCGAACGCAGGGACGGACACGCGTCCCGATCCGAGCACGACCCCGGTGCGCGGATGGCGGCTCGCGAGCAGTCGGCGGAACTCGTCGGCCCGGACAGGCCCGGTGAGGCCGAGCCCCTCCGCTCCGCTCCCGGCCCAGTGGCCCGGTCTGCTGACGGGCAGCTCGCGGGCGAGATCGGACAGGTAATAGTCGGCCCGATCCCGCCCGATCCCGTGGACCCCGAGCATGGTGGCCTCCCGTCACCCGACGCACTCGCGGGGGTGAACGGTCGGCCGGCGACTAGTTCCGCCGGAGCTCCACGACCGGGATCACCCGCGTCGTCGCCTTCTCGTAGTCGCCGAAGCCGGGCTGCACTGCCACCTGGGCGGCATAGAGGCGGTCCCGCTCCGGTCCCGCGGTGATCGGAACGGCGGTGGCCGTGAAACGGTCGTCGCCGAACTCGACCTCGACCTCGGGGTTGGCCACCAGGTTGTGGTACCAGTCCGGGCTGGTGGGCGCTCCTGCCTTGGAGGCGAACACGTAGAGGGTGTCGCCCTCGACCAGCGCGACGAGCGGGTTCAGCCGCTTCTCCCCCGACTTGGCGCCGGTGGTCGTCAGCAGCACCACGGGGGCACCTGCGAAGCCGCCGCCGACCTTGCCGTGGTTGGCACGGAACTCTGCGATGACACCACGGTTGAAATCGTTCATGTCGCTCATGCTCCGACGCTACCGCCTCCGTAGCGGGCCAGCACCCTGCGGGCCGCCTCTGCGGCAAGCCCCGTCAGCTCCGGAGGGCTCACGACCCGGACCGCCGGACCGAGTTGCAACAAGAGCCGTTCGAACCAGGCCATACCGGAGACGTCGAGGATCACGTCGGTCACGGTCCCATCCGCGTCGCGTCGCACGGACCGAACCGGAACGGACTCGGGCACCCACTGCGCGCCCGGGCCGACCTGCAGGTGGACCTCGACGGCACCGGGCCCCGGCACGAACATCTCCTCCAGGGGCCGCGACCGCGTCACGGCCGGACCGGGGCTGTGTTCCAACGGCCGCACACTGCCTATCCGGTCAACCCGGAATCGCCGCATGTCACCGGCCCGGTGGCAGTAGGCGTCGAGATACCAGTGCCCGTCGATGGTGGCAACCTGCAGCGGCTCCACCGTCCGTGTCGTCAACTCGTCCCGGGAGCCCGAGAGGTATTCGATCTCGAGGGCGTGGCCCGCGTCCGCCGCTTCCCGCACCGCGGCGAGCGCGGCCGGCGCGTCGACGTCGAGCCCGACCGCCTCGCGGGACCCGAGGGCGGCGTCGAGCTTGGCCAGGGCGCGACGCAGGGCGCCATCCTCGGAACCCGGCACCGCGAGCAACAGGCGTGCCGACGCCGCAACCGCGAACCCCTCGGCGGGAGTCAGGCGACGAGGCCGGGCGTACTCCGCCGGGAGGAAGGCGCGGACGGAGTGCTCGGAGACCTCAATCTCCATGAGCGTGTCCGGTGTGTAGGGCGGGATGCCGCAGCAGGCCGCGAGCTCCAACTCGGCCGCCAGTTCCTTCTCGCTCATCCCGAAACGCTGCGCAGCGTCGGCGATGGGGGCCTCCCCAACCTGCGCCAACCAGCCGACCAGCGCCAACAGGCGCCGGAGGCGCCGACTCGTCTCTCGTCCCGGCAGCTGACGCGCCGCCGCGGGCTCCTCCTCGGCCGGCGGGGCCTCGACCTCGGGCGCTCGGGTATCGGCCGGGAAGGGCGGCGTGGCGTCACGCACCACGTCGAGCCAGGCGGTCAACTCGTCCCGGAAGGCGTCCGGGGCAAGGACGGTGACGTGATCGGACAGCCCGAGGACCCAGGAGCGGATGGACGCGAAGGACGACACGCCGAGCACCAGGTCGACCGACCCGTCCCCGAGCCGCTGCACCACCTTGTCCTCGCCGACCTCGTCGACGACCCGACGCGCCTCGAGCGCGTCGACCCGGACCCGCATCTCGACCCGGTCCTCGCCTTCCACCTCCCACGGCTCTTCAGGCAACGCCGCCTTCACGTCCACACTGACGTCGTCGGGCACCACCGCCTCGCCGGCCTCACCGCGTGTCACCTCGCCTTCGATGCGGTCCACACGGAACGTCCGCACCGCCGTTCGATCCAGGTCCCATGCCACCAGGTACCAATGGCCGAAACGGAACCAGAGCCCCACAGGAGCCACGCGCCGCTCCTCCGAGCGGTAGGCGAACACCGCCGTGGCGTGCGTGCGCACGGCCTCGAACAGCTCAATGAGCGCGGCCGACGGCACCAGAGAGGCGATGGGACGCACGTCGCCCAACCCGGCAGCCCCCAACTTCAGCAACGCATCCCGGCCACTAGGATCGCCCAGGTGGACGCCGGCGACGGCGAGGTGGAGCGCAACCTGCTCGTCCGGCTCGAGGTCGAGATCGGGCAGGTAGAACGACTCGCGGTCGATCTGGTACCCGTACTGCTCTTGACCCGGCAGGCGTTGCGTGAGGACCGGGATGCCCTCGTCGCGCAACAGGCGCTTGTCCCGCTCGAAGGCCTGGCGGCGAGCGGAATGCTCGGCTGGGTAGCCAGGGACCTGGTGCGCGATGGCGTCGAGGGTCAGCGGCTGGCGCGTGTCGAGCAGCACCAGCACGAGATCGGTGACGCGCTCCAGCCGATCGAGCTTCGCAGGGGCGTCCATCGCCAAGAGCCTACGGCGACCGCGGACCCGTGATCGCCGCCTCCCATCCCCTCGACTGGCATCTCCATTTCGTGTGGCTGCTCGCGTTGCTGGCCCTCGCCGCCGGCTACCTCTGGGCGACCCGACATGGCGACGGCGCGGCGACGGGCCGCCAGAAGCTCCTCTTCCTCGGTGGCGTCGTCCTTCTCGCCGGCGCCCTGACCTGGCCGCTGGGCGACCTGGCCAGCCACTGGCTGCTACTGGCGCTCGTGCTCCAGCGGCTGCTGCTCACCCTCGCCGTGCCACCGCTGCTGGTCCTCGGCACACCCCGCGCCATCATCGATCGCCTGACCCGGCCCGCGGCCGTCGACGCCGTGCTCCGGGTGGCGGTCCGGCCGGTGCCCGCGGTGGCCATCGTCACCGTGGTCGCCGTCGGCACCCTGACCGTCGGCGCGGTGAGCCTCGCCGCCCATTCTGTCGTCGCCCGGACCGTCATACAGCTGGTGGTCCTCGGCTCGGGCTTCGTACTGTGGGCACCGGTCCTGACAGAGCTTCCGGGGGTGCAACGCCTCTCGTCGCTAGGACGCGGGGGATATCTCATCGTGCAGTCGATCGTGCCCAGCTTTCTTTCCATCGTCTGGATCTTCGCCCGCCACTCGCTGTACCCACCCTTCAACTACCCGGGCAGGGTCGCGGACATGACGCCGCTCCTCGACCAGGAGCTGGCCGGTTTTCTCGCGAAGCTGAGCACCATCGCCGTGCTGTGGACCGTGGCGTTCGTGATCATGACGCGGGACCGGACGGCGGAATTCCCCGGCCGGGACACCGATCCGCTCGTCTGGTCCGACGTCGAACGCGAGATCGAGCGCGCCGATCGCCGCGACCGGCGGCAGCCGTGGTGGCCCGGAGCGCCACCCTCCTGACCCCGGCACCGAACACGGCGCAGCGCGGCGAGTCGGGACGGGGTCGCGCAACGCCCAGGCAGTAGGGTCTCCTGCTCGTATGGAGGAGGCGTGGTCCGTTGCCGATGTCTACCTTCTGACGGCAGGACCCGAGGGCGAGGTGGCCGTCCCGCACCTGACCCTGAGCTTCCTCCACTCCGGCCTCGCATTGGACAAGGCCGATGGCGAACGGGTCTGGGACAGCGGCTGGGCCGAACTCGAAGAGGTCTCGCCCGTGGAGCGATCCGTGCTTCCCGACGGCCGTGACGGCGTGGTCGTCGTCGTGCTCGAACGCGGTCGAGAGGGTCGCCACCGCTTCGTGTTGGCAACCGACGACCCGGTCGGCATGGAGGCCGCAGTCAGAACCCGCGCCGCCGCCCATGGACTTCGGACCAGATCGGCGCGGCCAGCGGTGTCGCGCCTGCTCATGGTCTGCGTCGCGGTGGCTGCGCTGGCGACCATCACCGCTCTCCTGCTCTCCGCCGCGCACGTCATCCACTTCTAGGCGCTGGCCGCGCCCTACGCGAGTGAGGCGCCCCTGAGCTCGTCGAGCGAGAGCTCGGCGGTCTGATTCCCGCCGCACTGCGGGCAGTGCTCCACGTGGCGCCACGAGCGGAGCAGGCGCGTGCCCTCGGGATTGAGCAGCACCACGAACGACTCCGAAATCGGATCGACCTCGAGGCCGTAGTAGGCACGCCAGGCCGTGGTGGCAGCGTGGGCGTCGAGGGCGAGGCCCTTCAGGACGCGCCGAAAACGCATCCTGTCGGTGTCGAAGATCCAAGTGCTGTGGCAGGACTCGAGGACGAACAACGCTTCGTCTGTGGGGGGGACCACATCGCTGATCATGCCCGATCCATTACCGATTTCGGCGTCGAATGCGGCTCAGCCTCGTTACGGAATTGTGACAATCCGCGTTTTCCCAGCTGAACCCCTATTGAGGACCGGCGTCATGCTTCCGGCCTACCATCAGCTCCCGTTTCGTCGAGAGCTGGCGCAGCACGGCGCAGAGGACGATACGGCTCTCCGCCGGGTCGACGACCTGGTCGACCAACCCCCGTTCCGCTGCCCGCCACGGATTCAGATAGGCATCCTCGTACGCCAGCTCCCGGTCCGCCCGTTCCCCCTGGTCCAGACCGCGGTTGAGGATCTGGACGGCACCGGACGCTCCCATGACAGCCACCTCGGCCCCTGGCCAGGCCAAACAGATGTCGTTCCCGATGCCCCGGGAGTCCATGACGATGTAGGCGCCGCCGAAGGCCTTGCGCAGGATGAGGCACAACCGCGGGACGGTCGCCTGCGCGTAGGCGAAGGCCAGCTCGGCCCCGTGCCGGATCATGCCCCGCCACTCCAGGTCCTTCCCGGGCAGGAAGCCCGGCGTATCGACCAGGCTCACGATGGGCAGGTTGAAGGCATCGCAAAGCCGGACGAAACGGGCGCCCTTCTGCGATGCCGCTATGTCGAGGGTCCCGGCAAGTATGCGGGGCTGGTTGGCGATGAACCCCACCGGCGTCCCGCCCAGACGGCCGAAGGCAGTGACGAGTTGTCCGGCCCACCCCGGCCACAGTTCGCGGAACTCGCCGTCGTCGCACAACGACCGGACCACGTCCCGTGCGTCATAGGTGGCCGCCTTGCGGTCGGGAATGACGGTGCGCAGCTCGGGCGTGGGTCGCAGCACCGAGTCGCTCACGGGTGCGGGCGGAGGGATCTCGTCGGTGTTCGACGGGAGGTACTCGAGAAGCTCGGCCACGGCGCCGTCCACGTCCTCTGACAACACGGCGCACAACCCGCTCGCAGTGGCATGGACCCCGGCGCCACCCAGCTGGCTGATCCCGACCTCCATCCCGGTGAATTCGGCCACCATCTGCGGTCCTGAGACGAAGGCCACCGCCTCAGAGCTCATGACGACCAGGTCGGAGAGCCCAAGCAGGAGCGCGGGCCCCGAGACCACCGGGCCCGTCGCAGCGGCGATAACGGGCACCTGGCCGCTGCAGCGCGAGATGGCGGCGGCGGCGCGTCCCCACCCGTGCAGGGCGCCCACGCCGTCGAGCACGTCCGCCCCGCTCGACGCCACGAAGAAGACGAAGGGGATGCCGAGCGCACGGGCCTGGTCGGCCGCTTCGGCCAGCCGCACGCCGTCCGCGTACGTGATGGCGCCGCGTCGCAAGGTCCCGAGTGACCGCGCAATAACTGCGTTGCGCCCGCCGATCCGCCCGACTTCCGACGTGATGGAGCCGACGATGCCCTTGCCGACGACGGGCGCCTCCTCCACTTGGGTCACTACGACCGAATGTAGACCCTCAGGGGCGCCGGTCGTCTGGTGAGGATGGCGTGCGGCAGGAAAAGGGCGAGGCGAATTAGAGGTGGTTCGCCTCGGGGCGGCGCCAGGGCCCGGAGCGGCCGCCCGACTTCTCCCACAGCGCAAGGTTCTCCACGGTCATGGTGCGGTCCGCCGACTTGCACATGTCGTAGACCGTGAGCGCGGCGACGGTGCAGGCCGTCATCGCCTCCATCTCGACCCCGGTACGGTCGACGGTCTCGACCTGGGCCTCGACCTCGACGTAGTCGTCGCCGATGGAGAAATTGACGCCGATGGAGCCGACCAGGACGGGGTGGCACATGGGGATCAGCTCGGCCGTGCGCTTGGCGGCCTGAATCCCGGCGATCCGGGCCGCTGCCAGCACGTCGCCCTTGGTGATGGCGTTGTTGGCCACCTTTGTCGTCGTCTCGGGCAGCATCGAGACCCGGCAACGGGCCAGGGCCCGGCGATGCGTGGGTTCACGGGGTGTGACGTCGACCATGCGGGCGCCGCCCAGCGGGTCGAGATTGGCCAGCATGCGGTCGGACACGAGGGTGAAGTCTACGACCTGCGATGACCGCGGTCCGACGCTGCCGCTCCTTTCCGGCGGGTAGACTTGGCAGTCTCAGGCAGTGAGTGCCAACCAGCGGCCCCGGAGGATCCCCTTGCCGACTTATGAATACGCGTGCACGGCGTGCGGGCACCGCCTCGAAGCGGTCCAGAAGTTCACGGACGACCCGTTGACCGAATGCCCCGAGTGCGGCGCAGCGCTACGCAAGGTGTACGGGGCCGTCGGCATCGTCCTGAAGGGCAGCGGCTTCTACAAGACGGACTCGCGGGCGGCCTCTGGTGGCAACGGCTCCGGAAAGAAGGGTGCCGACGCCCCGGGCGGCGACCGCTCAGCGGGCGATTCGTCGTCGAAGAAGGACTCGTCCGCGTCCGACAAGGGCACCTCTGACAAGGGCGGCTCTGACAAGGGCGGCTCCGACAAGGGCGGCTCCGGCCAGAGCGGCTCGGGCAAGGACAGCGCGCCCGCCACGAGCACGGCCAGCTGACGGTCAGTCGCCGCTGAGAGCCATGTCGGCGATGGCCAGGGTCTGACCGGCGGCAACTCCGGGCAGCCAGCGCAGGTCGCCGCCGATCTCCACCACCGACTGCAGCATCCGCTGCAGCGTGGACGCGACGGTGACCTCACGCACCGGCCGGGTCAGGACGCCTCCCTCGATCATGAGGCCCTCCGCTCCGACCGAGAAGTCGCCGCTCACGGTGTTGACCCCTGAGTGGATGCCGGACACCGACTGGACGTAGAGCCCGTCGCCGACGGCGGCCAGGATCTCGTCCTGACTCTTGATTCCCGGGGACAGCACGAGCGCTCGGCACCCCGCTCCGGGGGTGCCGGCGAAACCACCCCGTGTCGCCGATCCGGTCGAGACCACCCCGGCCCGGCGCGCCGAGACGGTGTCGTACACGAACATGCGCAGCACGCCCTCGGAGATGAGCACGTTGCGCCGGCAGGCCAATCCCTCGCCGTCATGCGACGACGCGCCGATACGCCCTGGCATCCGTGGGGTCGTCCACCAGCGTGATCCCCCCGGTGGCGATCGTCTCGCCGATTCGACCCGCGAAGAAGGAGCGGCCCTTGACAACCGCTTCACCGGACAGGGCCGAGGCGATGACGCCCAACAGCGTGGAGACCACACGCGGGTCGAAGACCACCGTGCAGTGAGCCGAGCGCACCTTCTGCGCCCCGACCATGCGGGTGGCCCGGAGGACGGCGTCGTCCATCGCCTCGTCGGGCACCAGCTCGCCCGGCCCGCGCCCGATGCTGAACCCCGTGCCGGTCTGCGTCTCGGCGCCCTCACCGGCGATGGCGTCGACCGACAGGAATGCGTTGGTGCGCCGCCGCGATGAGACGATGCCCGTGGTGGAGGCCAACGCCACCTCCACGCGGCTGTCCGAGTAGTCGGCCGACGAGACCTGCCGGATCCTCGGGTCGGCGGCACGGGTGGCCCGTTCCAGCTCGATCGCCAATGCGACTTTCTTCTCCATCGGTGTCGCACCGACGCCGTCATCCCACAGATCGAGGTCTACGGCCTCGACGCCGTCGGGCGCGGCCAGTACGACGTCGGGGTCCGGAGTGGCGAAGCGCGCGTTGTCGCGGGCATCGGCGAGGGTGGCGGCGATGACGTCGGGGGCGAGCGAGCCGGCCCAGGCGAAACCGACCTGGCTGCCGCCGGCGTCGGCGTCCCCCAGCACCACGCGGATACCGACGCCCGACGAGTCGGCGGAGGTGAGCGACTCCACCTCGCCCTCGTAGGCGCGCACCTCGGTATCGGTGCCCCGTGTCACGTAGACCTCCATGCCCTCGCCGGGGGCGGCCTCGGCGACGACGGATTGCGCCAGATGGAGAAGCTCGTCGGTCACGCCGTGCCCCCGAGGGTGACGCCGGTGATGCGCAGCGTCGCCTGCCCGCAGCCGACCGGGACACTCTGCCCGTCCTTGCCACAGGTTCCCGGCGTCATGTCGAAGTCGGTGGCCACCGCGTCGATGCGACGGAGCACGTCCGGCCCGTTCCCGATGAGGTTGGCGTCTCGCAGCGGTTCTGTGATGCGGCCGCCCTCGATCAGGTACGCCTCCGTCGTCCCGAAGACGAAGTCGCCCGTGGCCGTATTGACCTGCCCGCCGCCGAGCTTCTTCACGTAGACCCCCGAAGCGGTCTGCGCCACGATCTCCTCGGGATCCTCGGTCCCGGCGAGCAGGTAGGTGTTCGTCATCCGCACCATCGGCAGATGGGCGTAACTCTGGCGGCGCCCGTTGCCCGAGGACTTCCGGCCCTCCTTGCGCGCCGCGCAGCCAGTCCCACATGTAGTCCGTCAGGACTCCGTTCTCGATCAGCACATTGCGAGCGGGCAGGCACCCCTCGTCGTCGACCGCGAAGTTGCCCCACTCCCCCAACACCGTGCCGTCGTCGACCAGGGTCACCAGCGGGCTGGCCACCAGCTCACCGACCTGGCCCGCGTAGACCGACGCGTCCTTGAGGATGTGGTCCGCCTCGAGGCCGTGACCGCAGGCCTCATGAAAGAGAATGCCCCCGCTCCCTCCGGCCAGGACAATGGGCACCTCGCCCGAGGGTGCCGGGCGGGCCGAGAGCTTGGCCAACGCCCGCACCGCCGCCGCCTCGGCGATGTCCTCGACCCGGTGGCGCTCGAAGATCTCGTACCCCTCGGTGCGGGCCAGAGACTCGAAGCCCGTCTGCATCCCGGTGTCACCGTTGGCGACGCACGAGACGCTGAAGCGCGTCCTGATCTGCTCGTCCTGGGCGAGCAATCCGTCCGAGTTGGCGATGAGGATGCGGCGCCGGCTGTCGCCGCATCCGACCTGCACCTGGGTGATGGCGTCGCCGGCGGCGCGAGCGGTCTCGTCGGCCCGGGTGAGCAGCTCGAGCTTGCGCTCCTTTTCCACCGAGTCGGGGGGTGTGCGCCCGCCCCGCCCGTGGGACGTCAAGGGGTCGAGGGCCACGGTGCGCACCCCGTTGCCACCCTGGAGGGCCACCGCCGCCGCAGCCCGGGCTGCCGCGACGAGCCCAGCCTCGCTCAGGTCGGCCGTGTGGGCGAACCCGGTCGTGTCCCCGTCGACGACCCGGATCCCCGCGCCCCGCGACCGGCCCGAGGAGAGCTGCTCGACCCGGTGGTCGTCGAGCAGGGCACTCGACGAGACGGCGTCCTCGGCGAACACTTCGGCCATGTCGCCGCCGCCGACCAGGGCGGTGGACAGCACGCGTTCGAGCACGTCAGGATCGATGAGGGCGGTGTCGGTCACGGCGGTATCGTAATCGTCGTGTCCGTCGAACCAACCCAGCCCGCGACCGCGGCCGGACACGGCCCGCACGCCGGGCTGAGCGCGCAACTCGAGCTGACCGTCGGTCCCGAGGACACCGCCGAGCACTTCCGGTCGGGCGACGTGCCCGTTCTCGCCACCCCGCGTCTCATCGCGCTGTGCGAGGAGGCCACCTGCCGGGCCACCGACGGCCACCTCAACGAAGCGCAGTCGAGCGTCGCCACCCGGGTGCAGTTCGACCACCTGGCGCCCGTCGCCGTGGGCTCGATCGTGCTGGCGGAGGCCACGTTGGTCAAGTTGGAAGGCCGGCGGCTGATCTTCACGGTGTCCGCCGCCCGGCTCGAGGGCGACGGCGGCGGTCTCGTCGGCGCGGGCCGGGTGACCCGCGTCGTCGTCGACCGGTCCACCTTCCTGGCCAAGGCGGGCGCCGCGGGCCCGTCCTGAGCGCGAGCCCGCCCACCACCGAAGGGCAGGGGCTGCTCTCGGGAGCGGGGCCGGTGGTGGCGTCGTTCGCGACCTTCGGCCTCTTCTGGGGCAGCTGGGCGGTGATGCTGTTCGATATTCAGCGCACCTTCGCGCTCAACGACGCACAGCTCGGCGTGCTGCTCGCGGTGGCGATCGCGATGGCAGGTGCTTCCAGCGCGGTGATGGCGCACTTCTGTGACCGAGTCGGGGCGCGTCGACTGCTCTGGATCGCCCTCCTCGCGTGGTCGGTGCTTCTCTGCGTGCTGGCACTGACCCACGACACGTGGTCCTTCGGTGTGGTGCTGGTCCTGGTGGAGGTGGCGGGCGGCTCCATCGACACGGCCATGAACGCAGAGGCGTCACACCGTCTGATGACCAGCCCGAAGTCACTGGTGCGCCTGCACGCCCTGTTCAACGCCGGCGCGCTCACCGGTGCCGCCATCGCCGCGCTGGTCATCCACGCCGGTGTGTCCTGGCGCTGGATCTGGCCCGGGATCGCCGTTGTGGCGCTGGGGGTCGGCGTCTGGGCCCTCGTGACCGATCCGGGTACCTCCCTCGTTCCGGCCGGCACCGCGGGGACCCCGCACCACCCGTCCCGGCACCCGTTGCGGCGCCTGCGCCGGGACGGCCTGCTCGCCCTCCTGGCGGTGTTCGCCCTGGCGGAGATCACAGAGGGCGGCGTCGACACCTGGGGCGTGCTCTACCTGCGCAACCACCTGGCCACGGGGGTGTTGCTCGGGGCGGGGGCCTATATCGTCGGCCAGCTGGTAGCCGCCACCACTCGTGGCGCCGGCGGTCACCTGGTCGGCCGGCTCTCCACCCGGCGGGCCCTCATCGCCGGTGGTTGCGTGGCCGGCGCCGGCATCCTTCTCGAGTCGCTCTCGCCCGTCTCGGGCGTCGCCGCGCTGGGGCTGGCACTCGGCGCCGGCGGTGCCTCACTGTTCTGGCCCCTCGTCATGGCCACGGTCAGCCGGATGGCATCCCAGGTAGTCAGCGCGGTCGGCGCCTTTACCGCGGCGGGGTACGTCGGCTGGGTCGCCGGGGCCCCCATTGTGGGCTGGATCTCGCAGAACCTCGGGCCCGCCCGCGGCCTGCAGGTCCTGGCCCTGGCCGCCTTCGGCGTTGCCGCCTGCACCCTGCTGGGACCCTGGCGCAGGGAAGGCGGCCAGGCCACGGGGTAGCCTGGAGCGATCGCCATGATCCTGCCAAGCATCGAGACGCCAGCGGATGTCAAGGGCCTGAACGAGGAGGAACTCGCCGAACTGTGCGAGGAGATCAGAACCTTCATCGTCGACACCGTGACGACGACCGGAGGTCATCTCGGCTCCAACCTCGGCGCCGTCGAGCTGACGGTAGCCCTGCACCGGGTCTTCGACTCCCCCCGTGACGTCATTCTGTGGGACACCGGCCATCAGGCATACGTGCACAAGCTGCTGACCGGACGCCGCTACGGATTCAAGACCTTGAAGCAGGCGGGCGGGATGTCGGGCTACCCCAACCGGGCCGAGTCCGAGCACGACTGGATCGAGAACAGCCACGCTTCGACCGGCCTCTCGTACGCCCACGGGATCGCCAGCGGGTTCGAACTCCGGGGCATCGACGGTGAGCGCAAGGTGGTTGCGGTGGTCGGCGACGGGGCACTCACCGGGGGGATGGCCTACGAGGCCCTGAACAATCTCGGCCATTCGAAGCGCCGGGTCGTGATCGTGCTCAACGACAACGGCCGCTCGTACGCGCCCACTGTCTCCCAGCTGTCACAGAGCCTCACGACCCTACGACTCAATCCCACCTACACCGCGGCTCGCGAACGCCTGCGCCTGCGCCTGCGCGAGCTGCCCGCTCTGGGTGAGCTGGCGTACTCGGGCGTGCACTCGGTGACCAGCGCGCTGCGGGACATGGTGGCGCCGCACACCTTCTTCGAGGCACTGGGGGTGCGCTATGCCGGCCCCATTGACGGCCACGACATCGAGCACATGGAACAGGCATTCAGCCACGCTGCAGAGTGGGACGGCCCGATCGTCGTCCACGTACTGACCCAGAAGGGTCGCGGCTACGCCCCCGCCGAACAAGACGACATCCAGCGCCTCCATGACGTCAAGGCCACCAGCCCGGTCACGCTCGACAACACGGTAGGAAATTCGGCCGGCCGTGCGGTCGGTGGCTCGGCCACTTCCGACGGCGGCGGCATCGCCTCGCTGGGCTCGGCGGCCGAGACTGCGATCGCCGAGTCTCCCCAGCACGCTGCCACCTATACCGATGCCTTCTCGCGCGCACTGCTGGCCGCGGCGGAAGAGGACCCGCGCGTCGTCGCGCTCACGGCCGCCATGCCGGGCCCGACAGGCCTGCTGGCGTTCCAGACCCGGTTCCCGGATCGCTTCTTCGACGTCGGCATCGCCGAGCAGCACGGGGCCACATCGGCGGCCGGCATGGCCATGGCCGGGTTGAGACCCGTCGTGGCGGTGTACTCGACCTTCTGGTCGCGCGCTTTCGACCAGGCCAACCTCGACGTGGGACTGCACGGTTGTCCGGTGGTGTTCGTGCTCGACCGGGCCGGCATCACCGGCGACGACGGCCCCAGCCACCACGGGATCCTCGACCTGGCGCTCGCGCTGTCCATTCCCGGCATGACGGTGTTCGCGCCGTCGTCGGCCGAGGAGGTTGGGCCGATGTTGCGCACCGCCCTCGAGCTACCGGGTCCCTCCACCATCCGTGTGCCCAAGACCGCGCCGCGGCATGTGGACCCCGACGATGTGGGGAGCGGGCTCCAGGCGCGCCAGCTGCGTGCCGGCGACGGGTCTGTCTGCCTCCTCGGCGTGGGCAAGACGGTCGAGGCCTGCCTGAGCGCAGCCGACGAGTTGGCCGCCGAGGGGATCGCTGCCACCGTGTGGGACGCACGGGTCATCTCCCCGCCCGATGCCGCGATGCTCAATGACGCGGCGCACCACCGTCTCGTGGTGACGGCGGAGGACGGGGTCCGCCACGGGGGTGCCGGCGCTTTCCTCCTCGACGCCATGGCGACCCAGGTGGATGCGGCGGGACTGCCGGCGCCGGCCATCCGGGTGCTGGGCGTCCCACGCGAGTACCTCGCCCAGGGCAGAGCCGACGACATCCTGGCCAGCCTCGGTCTCGACGGGGCCGGCATCGCCGAGAGCATCCGCCGGGTCAGGCTCGGCGTCCCCGCCGAGCCCCGCCCCGATTGAACAGCACCCGCGGCCGCATGCGCTACGGCAGATTGGCACCGTTCTGGCGCACGAAGTCGTTGACCGCGTAGTACGCCTCGATCGACTCCCCCGCATCGCCCCAGAAGCCTTCTTGCACGTCGTGGGCCATCTGGTGGTTTCCGACGAAGTGGTTGTTCACGTCGGTGATCTCCAACTCGCCGCGGCCGGAAGGCACGAGGTCGCCGATGATGTCGAACACGCCAGCCTCGTAGCAGTAGATGCCGGTCACGCAGTAGTCCGAGGCGGGATGCTCGGGCTTCTCCTCTATGTGCGTCACCCGGCCGTCGTCCCCGAAGGCGGGCACGCCGAGGTGGCGCAGGTGCTCCCGCTCGGTCACCTCGGACAGCAAGATCCGCGCGCCGACCGGGTCGGCGCGGAATGCCTCGACCATGGGCCGGATGGACCGTTCGACGATGTTGTCGGCCAGCATGACGAGCACCGGCCCACCGCCGGCGAAGTGCTCGGCCAGACCGAGCGCCTCGGCGATGCCGCCCGCCTTCTCCTGGTACGCGTAGGACAATTGGTTGATGCCGTACTCGCGCCCGTTGCCGAGCAGGCGGAGGAACTCGCCGGCATGGGTCCCCCCGGTGACGAGCATGATCTCGTCGATGCCGCTCGACACCACGGCCTCGATCGACCAGGCGATCATCGGGCGGTCGTAAATCGGCAGCAGGTGTTTGTTCGTGATCCGGGTCAGGGGGTGCAGGCGCGAGCCCGTCCCCCCGGCCAGGATGACGCCCTTCACGACCGCGCTCGCACTGCAGGCTGCGTTGGCATGGCCTGTTTCTAGTCGAAGGTCAGCACGCCGCACGCGACGCGGCCGGCGTGCATTTCGTCGACAACCTCTGCAAAGCGGTCGAGCGGGCGGGTGAGGGACACCAATTCGTCCAGCATGAGCTGCCCGGACTTGTAGAAGTCGACCATCAGCGGGATGTCGTGGTGCGGCCGAGACGAGCCATAACGGCAACCGAGCAGCCCGCGGTCCACATAGGCCAGCGCGTTGACGTCGACCGCCACCTCGGTGCCACGGGGTGGGATCCCGATCGCCACTGCATTGCCGGCCCAGTCGAGACAGTCGAGGGCGCTGCGCAGCACGGCGGGGTGACCGACGCAATCGAAGGCCCACGTCACGCCACCGAGCGGGAAGAGCGCTCCGGCAGCCGACTCCCGGTTGGCGGGCGCGAGTTCGCGCACCGCCGCCGCCGCGTCACCGGCACTTGCGTCGACGAAGTGGGTGGCCCCGAACTGCCGGCCGAGCGTCTCCTTGGCCGCCACGGTGTCGACCGCCACGATCCTCGTCGCTCCCGCGATGCGCAATCCTTGAATCACGTTCAGGCCCACGCCACCCACGCCGAAGACCGCGGCGGTGTCGCCCGGCTTGACCTTGGCCCGGTTCAGCACGGCACCGACGCCCGTCAGGACGCCGCAGCCGATGAGACAGGCCGACGCCAGCGGCACGTCCTTGGGAATGCGCACGGCCTGCACTTCGCTGACGATCGTCACCTCAGAGAAGACCGACGCGGCGGCGAAGTTCGATGCCGGCTCCCCCTTGAAGGTGAAGGGCGTCGAGATGTTGCCGAGCGAGCTCTTGCACCACGTCGGGTGACCGGTGCTGCAGGCCCGACAGGCACCACAGCTGGCCAGGGTGGCGATCACCACGTGGTCACCGGGCTTCACGGACCGCACGGCATCGCCGACGGCTTCCACGATGCCGGCACCCTCGTGGCCGAGCACGGCCGGTGCCGGGAAGGGAATCGTCCCGTCGATCACAGACAGATCGGAGTGGCACACTCCTGCCGCCTGTATGCGCACCTGCACTTCGTTCGGCCCGGGGCCTCGGACCTCGAGCGCGTCGGTGACTTCCACTCCCTCTCCGGTGTAGACGATGCCTCGCATTGTGTGCTCCTCTCGTTTCTACGACTCGTTCGTGACCACGTTGTCCGCTCCGTGGGCGTGGCGCTGACGGAGTTCCCGCTTGAGCACCTTTCCACTGGCGTTCACCGGCAGCACGTCGACGAGGACGACGCTGCGGGGGACTTTGTAGTTGGCCATGGCCCCCCGGGACCAGCTGAGAATCGCCCTTCCGAGCTCCACCGGGTCGGTGCCGGCGGCAGCGGCCTCCGTGGGCACGATATAGGCGCAACCGACCTCTCCCATCCGGCCGTCCGGCACGCCGACCACAGCCACCTGGCCGACCGCCTCGTGACCACGCAGGATCGCCTCGATCTCCGCCGGGTAGGCGTTGAACCCGCCTACGACGAACATGTCCTTGACGCGGTCGGTGATGGTGACGTTGCCGGCCGGATCGAGGACGCCGATGTCGCCGGTGTGCAGCCATCCCTCGGCATCGATCGCCTCGGCCGTCGCCGCCTCGTTGCCCCAGTAGCCGGGCATCACCGTGTAGCCCCGCACCACGATCTCACCGGGCTCACCCGGCGCCACGTCGATGCCGCCGGCCACGGCCCGGACCTCAATGCCGGGAATGGCCCGGCCCGAGGTGGCGGCCACGATCTCTGGAGGGTCGCTCCGGCGGCACATGGTCACCGTCCCGCACGATTCGGTGAGCCCGTACGCCGTCAGGACGGTGTCGAAGCCGAGCTCGTCGCGCATCGCCTGGACCAGCTCGACCGGCACCACGGCGGCGCCGGTGACCCCGAGCCGGAGCGACGAGAGGTCATGTTCGGCTCGCCGGGGATCCGACAGCAGCGTCTGGTAGAGCGTCGGGGGCCCCGGCAGCACACTGATGTGCTCCTCGCCGATGCGCGCCATCACCGCGGACGGGTCGAACACCGGCTCAGGCACCACGGTGGCTCCGGCCATGAGACAGGCCAGGATGCCCGCCTTGTACCCGAACGTATGGAAGAAGGGGTTGACGACGAGATAGCGGTCGCCCGCAGTGAGCCCGACGATGGACGACCACGTCCCGAACGTCCGCAGTGACTGCGCGTGCGTCGCCGAGGCACCCTTGGGGTGTCCGGTGGTACCCGACGTGAAGATCAGATCAGACACGTCGTCCGGTTGCACTGCGGCTGCTCGCGCCGCCGACTCGGCCGGATGGACGCGCTCGCCGGCCCGGAGGAACACGCCCAATTCCGTGATCGGCACCGCGGCGGAGTCGTCGGTGGCGACGGCCCCGTCCCCGTCGCGCAAAAGGACGGTACGGGCCAGGCCGGCGGTGTCCTGGCCGGCCAGCATGGCCGGGTAGTCGAAACCCAGGAAGCCGCGGACGGTCACGAGCATCGAGGCCCCGGCGTCGCGGATGATGTATGCCGCCTCACCACCCTTGAACCGTGTGTTCAACGGCACGAGCACCCCGCCGGCCCGTAACAGCCCGAGTGCCGCGAGCATCCATTCAGCACAATTGGGCGCCCACACGGCCACCCGGTCACCGGCGCCGAGTCCGAGAGCCACAAAGCCGCGGGCGTAACGGTCGACCTCCTCGGCCAACTGTGCATAGGTGAGGCGCACCGGTCCGTCGACCAGCGCCTCCGCGCTGCCGTGGCGCAACGCGGCGTCGTCGACCAGGCGGGGCACCGTGCCCCAGATGAGGTCCGCCCGCGGGTCTTCCTGGTCGGCTGGAGCGCCGCCGATGCCGCCGCTGCCGCCGCTGCCGCCGCTCATGGATGCTGGCTGCTCACGGAGATGACCTCTCCAGAGAGGTAGGACGAGTAGTCGCTGGCCAGGAACACAATCACGTTGGCCACCTCCCACGTCTCGGCGCCGCGCCCGAACAGCTCGCGACGGCGCAGCACGGCGAGGTCCTCGTCCGGGATGGCCCGGTTCAGGAACGGATGCTCGGCCAGACTCGGCGACACCGCATTGACCCGCACTCCCGACGGGGCCGCTTCGGCCGCTGCGCAGCGGGTGAGCGCCATCACCCCGGCCTTGGCTGCCGCGTAGTGCGCCTGGCCCGCTTGGGCCCGCCAGCCGAGCACCGACGCGTTGTTGACGATGACCCCTGACTTCTGCGGCTGCATCCGGGTCAGCGCGGCGCGGGTGCAGCGAAAGGTGCCCGTCAGCGTGATGTCGAGGACCGTGGACCACTGCTCGTCCGTCATCTCCACCAGCGGCACCGTGCCACCGAGCCCGGCGTTGTGCACCGCCACGTCGATGCGGCCGAACCGCTCGAGAGCGCCCTCGTAGAGCGCGCCCACCTGCACCTCGTCCCGTACGTCGCAGGCCAGTGCGTGCACGCGGGCGGATCCGCCGGCCCCCACCGCGCCCGTCAACTCCTCGGCCGTCTCGGCCAGGCGACGGGCATGCGCATCCGACACGAGGACCGACGCACCCTCTTCCAGGCATCGCCGGGCCGTCGCCGATCCGATGCCGGTGCCGGCGGCCGCGGTCACCAAGACGACCTTGCCCTCCAACAGCCCATGGCCTCCCGGCGGCGGTGGGGGGGAGGCGGATCGAAGGACGTATCAAGGCTGGTGCTCACGCCACCCCTTTTGGCTCGGGCGGCAGGCCCAGTACCCGCTCACCGATGATGTTGCGCTGAATCTGGTTGGACCCACCGTAAATGGTCTCCGAACGGGCGAAGAGAAAGGAGCGCTGGAGCTCCCCCAGCCCGTACCCGCCGTTCTCCGGCAGCGGCTCGCCGTCCAGCACGGTCGCCGCCGGTCCCATAATCCCCATGGCGAGCTCGCCGAGCCGGCGATGCCAGCTCCCCCAGTAGAGCTTGGCGATGGAAGCTCCGGGCGGGGCCACAGGGCCGTCGATGCCAGCGAGGCTGCGCAGCGTGTTGTACCGCATGATCGTCAGCTCAATGTGGGCCTGGGCCAGCTGTTGACGCACCAACGGGTCACGCGCCCTGCCGTTCTCCTCGGCCAGCGCCACCACGCGGTCGAGCTCGCGCCGGAAGCCGAGCTGGAAGCCGAGCAGCGCCACGCCCCGCTCGAAGGCCAGCGTGGCCAGGGCGACCCGCCACCCTTCACCGACGCCGCCCACCACGTTCTCGACATGGGTGCGGGCACCGTCGAAGAACACCTCGTTGAACTCGCTGGTGCGGGTGAGCTGTGTGATCGGCCGCACCTCGACGCCCGGTTGGTCCATGGGCACCAGGAGGTAGGACAGCCCCTTGTGGCGCGCCGACCCGGGGTCGGTCCGGCACACCACGAAGCACCAGTCCGCCAGGTGGGCCAGCGAGGTCCACACCTTCTGCCCGGTCACCACCCACTGGTCGCCGTCGCGTTCGGCTCTGGTCTTGACGTTGGCCAGGTCACTGCCCGCATCGGGCTCGGAGTAGCCCTGACACCACAGCTCGGCGCCTTCGCGGATGGGCGGCAGGAAGCGGGCCTGCTGTTCAGGAGTGCCGTAGTGGATCAACGTCGGGCCGAGCAGCCCTTCGCCCATGACATTGACCCGCCCCGGTGCCGCGGCGCGGGCGTATTCCTCGTTGAAGATGACCTGCTCGGTCATGGTGGCACCCCGCCCGCCGTGCTCGACCGGCCAGCCCAGGCAGGTCCAGCCACCTTCGGCCAGCACCTTCTCCCAGCGTCGGCGTATCTCGAAGCCGAAGGTCTCGTCACCCGACCCGCCGCGGCCCCCGAGCTCGGCGAACTCGCCGACCAGGTGCTCGTGGAGGAAGTCCCTGACCTCCTGGCGGAACGCCACGTCCTCGGGGCGATCGCGCAGATCCATCGCCGGGGAGCGTAGCCAAGCCCGGGAGCCGTATCTGACGGGGCGTCAGATACGGGCCGTGGCCTCCTGCCACGCCGGGGCATAGGTGCCGATGGGGGACGTGGGCACATCCCAACGGCCAGGGGTCAGCTCCAGACGGGCGACGGGGCCGAGGTGATGCAGCCGACCGTAGGGCGTGTCGCTGCTCGTGAGGTAGGGGCTGATGTCGCCGAACCCGGTGGGCTCGCCGGCCGCGATCGGAGCCTCGGTGAACCAGCGGGCGGTCTGGCACAGCGAGGCGCGCACGTGATAGCTGCCACCCTCCTGGGCGCGCCGCCACAGAGCGGCCATCGTGCCCAGCGCGGCGAGATACCCCGTGGTGTAGTCGCATGCTGCGGCGGGGACCAGCTCGGGGCGATCCGGACCGCCCTGGCCGATGGCCATGCCCGAAGCGGTCTGGGCCATCTGCTCCCACCCCGGACGGTGGCGCCAGGGCCCACTGTCGCCGTAGCAGTTGATCGTCACCACCACAATGCCGGGTCGTCTCTCCGCCAGCTCCTCGGGCCCGAAGCCGCGACGCGTCAGGGAACCGGCGCGGTACCCCTGGGTGAACACATCGGCCTGCGCGGCAAGATCGCGCAGTGTGGCGGCGGCGTCGGGTTCGTCGAGTTCCAGGCAGGTCGACCGCTTGCCGTGGCCGGTGTCCATCACGAAGAGAGGGATGTTCTCCAGGCGGGCCGAGTTGACCAACAGCACCTCCGCTCCGTGTTCGGCCAGCGTGCGCGCGTTGATCGGTCCGGCCAGCAGACGGCTGAGATCGAGCACGCGTATCCCCTCGAGCGGCCGTCGCCTGCCGCGGGGTGCCTCGGGTGCACTCTCCCCGATCTTCTCGACGTTGACGCGGCCCAGTGGGGCGATGGCCGTCGCCTGGGGATGGGCCGACCACTCCGGCGCGGTGCGCGCCATGGCACCACACGTCCCCACCTCCGCCAGCGCGTCCTCCAGGGTCTGTCCGTCCCAGCGAGCGACCCGTTCCGCCACCACGTCGACCGCGCTGTCCACGTCGCAGCCGAGGACCTTGCAGGTGCGCGCGGCGAGGTGGACGAATTGACCCTGCAGATGGATCCACCGCCCGTCCCGGCAGCGGTACAGCTTCACCAGCGGGCGCTCCCGGCTGCCCGGTGCGGCGGGGAGGTCACCGCCCTCCAGCCGCTGGAGGGCGAACCCGACCAGCGACGCGCCGGCGTGCCCGCGCGCCACGGTCACCGCTTGCGCCTCCCCGGTGCGCTCCTCCCACAACAGTGACGCCGCCGCGCCGACGGAACCCAGGACCGAGGCGGCGCACTCCACCACCGGGAACGGCGTGTCGTAGGGCTGTCCGTCACCCTCCAGTTCCACCCGATCCGCCAGCGCCGCCGGGAGGCCCACCTCGCCCAGAAGCCCCGTGACCAGTTCCGCACCCACGTCGGCATGGTAGGGCGCGGCGCCGCGGGGCGAGGCGCCGGGCCATGCCGGGGCCCGGCCTGGAATACTGGCCGGAGCAGAAGGATCACGGCACGAGCGGAGTGCCAGAGGGAGGGAGGAAGACATGGCCTACTCCCAGGGCCGGATCGTCCACGACGCCGACGCCCATATCATGGAGACGCCCACCTGGCTGCGCGACCACGCTGACGCCGCCTACCGGGACCGGATGCCCGTCCTGCGCTATCCCGGCGGGAACGAACTGCGCCAGACAGGCGATCCGGCCGACCAGCGACGTGACCTCGTCGCCTCCTTCGAGGCACTGCGCGCCCGGCACGCCTCGCCCGAGTACCGGGCCAACGAGGAGGCCGAGATCATGGCGCGCAAGAACTTCGCCGCCACCGGTTCGTTCATTGCCGAGGACCGCGGCCGGGCCCTCGATCTCCTGGGCTTCTCGAGCCAGCTCGTCTTCAACACGTTCCACAACACGCGCCTGCACGACATGGAGCACGCCGACGCCGACTTGGCCTACGCCGCGGCACGCGCCCACAACAGGGGCATGCTCGAATTCTGCTCGGCCGACCCGCGCCTGCTGCCGTCGCTGTACATCCCGCTGGCCGACCCGGCCCGCGCCATCGACGCCACCGAGGTCGCACTGGCGCAGGGCGCAGCGGCCCTCTTGATCGCGTCGGGCTGCCCGCCCGGACACTCGCCCAGCCACACCGACTTGTACGGCGTGTGGGCCCGGGCCGAGGAGGCCGGCATCCCGGTCGTGTTCCACGTCGGGGGCACGGGGACCCTCATCGACCCCGACTACTTCGTCAACGGCAAGCCTGTCCCGCCCGACTTCCACGGCGGCGAGGAGAACTTCCGTTCGGTGGACTACATGGGCATCCCGGTCCCGCCGGCCCAGACACTGGCCACGTTGATCTTCGACGGCGTGCTCGAGGCGTTTCCCGGCCTGCGCATCGGTGTCATTGAGCAGGGCGCCATCTGGGTGCCGTCGTGGCTGCGCCAGATGGAGTCCGCCTTCGAGGCCTTCCACCGCCACGAGGAACGCCTGCAGGCGCTGTCACTCCGGCCCAGTGACTATGTACACCGCCAGTGCCGATTCACGCCGTACCCGACCGAGGACCTGGGCTGGATCGTGGAGCAGGCCGGCGCGGATCTAGTGCTGTTCTCGTCCGACTACCCGCACGTGGAGGGCGGGCGCAAGCCGCTCGAGCGCTTCGAGGCCTCGCTCGGCGACGCCGGTGCCGATGTGCGGCGCCAGTTCTACGCCGACAACTTTCTGTTCCTCATGGGCAGCGCCGCCACGGCACTGGCAGCGTGACCGGTGCCCGCTCCGTCAGTTCGGAACATGAACCGATGAGGGCGACGTCACCACGGATCCTTCTGACGTGCAGTCGTTCACCGTCGGGTAGTCACACACCGTCTTGTCAAGCCACGGTTCCAGCTGGGCTGTCGGCTCCAGCGTGCTGTGCGCCGGCACCACGCCGACGCCACCGATGAAGAACATGCTCATCCCGAGGAGCACGCCGACGAGAAACAGCGTGACCCTCTTGCGCGTGCTCAACCCTGCACCTCCGCACCAGCGCATCCCCCCCTCGAGGCGGCCTGCGGACGCCGAGCAGCGACCATCTTCCATTCGTTGTGCGATCGTTGTCAAGGGCGACACCAACTTGGGCTCGTGGGCAGGAACAATGCTTCTGACCAGGCGCCGGAGCACTTCCGTTGCAGAGAGGGGCAAGATGTTCACCCGCAAATCACGCGACGCCGAGGCCGCGTTCGAGGTCACCAAGAGCGAGGAGGAGTGGAAGGTCCACCTCCCCGCCGACCGCTACGCCGTGCTGCGCCGGGCCGGTACCGAGGCCCCCTGGTCGGGCGATCTGCTGCACGTCGACGGCGAGGGCGTCTTCTGTTGCGCCGGTTGCGGCGCCCCCCTCTTCGGCACCGACGCCAAGTTCGAATCGGGCACCGGGTGGCCCAGTTTCGACCGGGCCCTGGCGGCGGGAACCGTCCTGGAACGCAGGGAACGAAGCTTCGGCATGGCGCGCACCGAAGTCCTGTGCGCCCGGTGCGGTGGCCATCTGGGGCATGTCTTCCCCGATGGGCCCACCGACACCGGGCAGCGCTACTGCGTCAACTCGCTCTCGCTCACCTACGAGCCCGCGGGTGACGACGCCGGGGCCGACGGAGCCACGAACGGGGCCTGAGGCTCAGCCAGACGACGCTCGACCGCGGCGAACAGCGCCTCGAGTCGGTCATGTCGACCGATCATTCATGGGGGTGCGGCCGTCCGGTCCGACCGCGCAGGAGCACGAACACGATCCCACCGGCCAGGGCCAGCGCTCCCGCAACGGCAGCGCCCACGACGACCGGATCGAACATGACGCGTGGCGTCGCCCCGGCGAAATGTGCCGCCAGGACCGGCCATCCGGTGGTGGTGATCAGCCAGAACGCCACTCAGACCTCCACCGCCATCGCGTCGGCCTCCGCGTTCTCCGGCGAGGCCGAGTTCCGCCGCTCCATCTTGTGGACCTCGGCCGTGGCGAACCGTAGGCTGGCGCCCACCTCGTCCGCCGTGATCTCCACCTTGGAGCGGTGCTCCCCCTCCTCGGTCTCCCAGGTCCTGTGCTCCAGCCGACCGGTGACCACGACCCGCATGCCCTTGGTCAGGCTCAGCGCGACGTTCTCCGCCAGGTCACGCCAACAGATGACATCGAAAAAGGACGTCGACTCCGTCCACTCCTGGGTCGTACGGTCCTGCCACCTCCGGGTGACGGCAACGCCGAGCTGGGCGGTCGCCTGCCCCTCGCGCGTGTAGCGGATTTCGGGCTCACGGGTCAGGTTCCCGGTGATTGTCGTGGTGTTGGCCATCTGCATCCTCGCTTTCGTCCGTGCCCTCTGTCCGAGGGCGTGGCACAGCGTGGCGGCCGATCCTTGACGCGAACCTTGCCGGGAACCTCACCGGGCCGGGATTTCGCCGGCTCGGGTGTCCACCCCTCAGGACTTCGGCTTCATCCCCAGGCAACGGAGGATGAACGCGCCGAAGCGCCCCGGCTCCTTTTGCCGATGATGGTCGGCCGAGTGCCCGTAGCGCGATCCGAAGACGGCCCCTGAACTCCCGGTCAGACCCGGTGCCGGGAGGGTGTTGGGCTCCTCGTACTTCGGCACCTTGGACAACCGCCGTCGTTGCTTCCTGGGCTTGTCACCGACACTCCCCATGGCATCAGTCTGGCCCAGATGCCGACGCCGCCGGGTAACGCCGCACTCCGGCCGTGCCGGCGTGCGGGACCAGGCCGCACGTCACCTTCCTGGCGGTCCACTCCGGAGCATGCGACCGCCGATGACATAGAGGATCACGCCGAGGACGAGAGACCCCACGATGACCCAGCGCACAGCGGCTGTCTCGAGCGACGTCGGCGCCCCGTTCGAGCTGATCTCGGCGAAACCACCTCCGATCACGAGTGCGACGAAGGCCAGGATGCCGCAGACCAGCGAACCCTTCCGCGCGTTGTTGCAGAAGAAGCGCGATTGCGACAGGTCGGGTTTCGAGCCGTTGGCGGCTGCATCCCCCCTGCGCCTCATGCTGCTGCCTCCAGGCATGCGGCGCCCTCGCCGCCCTCGGAGTCCTCCCGCATGGGCGTGCAACGTACCGCACGCGATCCGATCCGAAGGCGGGCACGCGAGTCCACGTCACGGGCGGCGCAGGCCGGACGGCCGACGAGGTGCGCGCTCAGACGTCGAGGAAGCGTCGGATCGCGATGGCGGAGCCGATGGACCCGATCGCCATCCCGACAATGACGACGACAGCATTGGTGAGCAACACCTCGGACCCCGACATGTGCATCGCGGTGAAGATGTTGCTGGTCGTCCGACCGCTTCCCTCGTGGTTGATGAAGAGGTAGACGAAATAGACGACCACCGCGGCAAGCAACGACCCGATCAGGCCCTGCAACAGGCCCTCGGACATGAAGGGGACGCGGATGAACCAGTTGGTGGCACCGACCAGCTTCATCACCGAGACTTCACGGCGTCGGGCGAAGATGGCCATGCGGATGGTGTTCAGGATCAGCACGGCGGCGGAAATGATCAAGACGATGGCGATGGCCAGACAGACCCATTTCGAGACGTTGATCACCGTCTCCTCGTTGTGGATGGTCTGCTGCGGTTCGGTCACCGACAGGACGCCCGCAGTGCCGGTAAAGGTGTGCACCACCTGGGCCGCGTCGGTCAGCGCAACGGGGGTGCACCAGTAGGAGGTGGGCATCTCGGCCTCGGTGGTGGCCTGAAAGACGTCCGAGGGGAGCAACCGGCGGGCCTCGGAGAAGTTCCGCGCCTTGTTCCAGTAGGCGCACGGCTGGGTGACGTAATTCAGCTGGGACAGCTCGGTCTTGACCGCGGCAATCTCCTGGGCGTTGGCGTTCGGCTCCATCCAGACCGTGACCTGGGTGCCCCGTTCCAGGGTTCCGGTGGCGTTGGCCGAACCTTGGCGCAGGAGCAGGGCCGCGCCCACCAGCGACAGCGAGACGGCAACGGTCAGGACGGCAGCGATGGTCATCAGGCGATTCCGCCACAGGTTCGACGCCGTCTCGCGGACGACGTAGTCAACGGAGACGGCCACGTCAGACCGCCTCTTGCCCTGAGCCGTCGAAGCCGTACACGCCGCGGGCCTGGTCGCGCACCATTCTCCCGTTGCTCAACTCAATGACGCGTCGGCGCATCTTGTCCACCAGCACCTCGTCGTGCGTGGCCACCACGACGGTCGTGCCCGTCCGGTTGATCCGGTCGAGCAGCTGCATGATGCCTTGGCTCGTCTGCGGGTCGAGGTTTCCCGTGGGCTCGTCCGCCAGCAGAATCAGGGGACGGTTGACGAAGGCGCGGGCAACGGCGACACGCTGCTGCTCGCCACCCGAGAGCTCGCCGGGCAGGTTGTCCCTCTTGTTGGCCAGGCCGACGAGGTCCAGGACCTGGGGCACCTGGTTCGCCACGACGTGGCGGGGGCGGCCGATGACCTCGAGGGCAAAGGCCACGTTCTCGAACACGGTCTTGTTCGGCAGGAGGCGGAAGTCCTGGAAGACACAGCCAATGTTGCGGCGCAGGTACGGCACCCGCCATTTCGGCAGCTCCACAATGTTGCGACCGGCCTCGAGGATCTGACCCGTGTCGGGGAGTTCCTCGCGGAAGAGGAGCCGGATGAAGGTGGTCTTCCCGGATCCGGACGCGCCCACGAGAAAAACGAATTCACCCTTCTCGATCTCAACGTTGATGTCGCGCGAGCGCGACCGTCGATCCCTTATAGGTCTTGGTGACGTTTTCGAAACGGATCATCGGTAGAAGAGGTGTCGCCCCAGGCGGCGCAAGCAGGGCACGTACTTAGCCTACCGACTCTGCATTGCCGTTTCGGGTCATCACCTCCGGCGCAGGTCACAGACGCCCGGCCGTCCCGATCGCCCGGCCGCCCGCGGTGGCGGTCGCAGACGATGGACCGCCCGCGGCACCCCGGCCGAAGAGGAGCAGGCCCTCCGCTCCGTCGGCGCACGCACGTCCCGGTGGCGCTCACTCGCGGAGTCGGCGGCTCCGCTCCGTCGGCTCGGCCGCTCGCTGCTCCCGGCCCGGCCACCCACGCGGTGCCAGCCCCGCGCCGGCCGACGACAAGCCGCATCTTGCCGTACGAGGTGGGCGTCCCGGGTCCCCGACCCTGAGCCCTACTCTGGGCGTGGCGAGCCCGGGCCCGGGCCCGGGCCCGGACCGAGGTCGGCGCACGAGGTGCCGGCCACCGACAGCCGGGCAACAGATGCCCTGGTCGAGAGGTGCACCGGGGACCCGCCCGCAACCCGTTGCCTTCCGGGGCGGTTGTGCGCCCTCAGCCGGCGGACCGATGGCGGAGAGCGGCGCACGCGTCCCCGGTCGACATTCCGATCCATGCCGCGAGCCAACAATGGCGTCAACGGAGTGGGGGGTTCGTCACCACCGCCGGCACGGGTGACACGTCGATCCAGCGTCATCCGTCGGCGCAGCGCGTTCGCCTGCGGTCGGTGGCGACCGCGAGCGCGCGATCTCTGCTCTGCGTCGGACTCCACGTCACTGCAGCGACACGACCAACCGATGCCCGGCACGTGGCACCCGGGCCGATGCGGCTCGCGCTGCCTCGTCGAGTCGCGCCAACGAGATCGCGTTGACGAGGCGATGTCGTTACGAGCTGCCCTCGCGCTGGCGACGCAACTCGGCCTCCATGAATGCATCGAGATTGCCGTCGAGGACCGCCTCGACGTTGCCGGTCTCGTAGTTGGTGCGGAGATCCTTGACGAGTTGATACGGCGCCATGACATAGGAGCGGATCTGGTTGCCCCACGCGTTGTCGACGCGGTCGCCGCTCAGCGCGTCCAGCTCGGCGCGGCGTTCCATGCGGGCCCGCTCGGCCAGCTTGGCCCCGAGGATCTGCATCGCCTTGGCCTTGTTCTGGTGCTGGCTGCGCTCGTTCTGGCAGGAGACCACGATCCCGGTCGGCAGGTGGGTCAGGCGCACCGCCGAATCTGTCTTGTTGACGTGCTGACCGCCGGCCCCGGAGGAGCGATATGTGTCGATACGCAGGTCTTTCTCGTCGATCTCCACCTCGGAGGACACGTCTTCGAGGAAGGGCGCGACGTCCATTGAGGCGAAGCTGGTCTGGCGCCGATGCTGGGAGTCGAAGGGTGACATCCGGACCAGGCGGTGCACGCCACGCTCGGTGGCCAGCAGCCCGTAGGCGAAGCGCCCGTGGACGATGAACGTGGCCGAGAGCAACCCGGCCTCCTGCCCCTCGGTCGCCTCGTCGACCTCGACCGTAAAGCCGCGCCGCTCGGCCCAGCGCTGGTACATCCGGAGCAGCACCTCGGTCCAGTCCTGCGCGTCCGTGCCGCCCGCGCCGGCGTGCACTTCGCACACGGCGTCGAACTCGTCGTATTCACCGGAGAACAGCGACTGCAGCTCCAACGCCCCGAGTCGCGCCCCGAGGGCATCGACCATATCGACCAGCTCGGCGTCGAGCGCGGCGTCACCAGTTCCCTCGGTGGAGGATTCCTCGCTGAGCTCGAGCAGCGCCTCTGCATCCTCGAGCGCGCTGCGCAATCCCTCGAGTTGTTCCAGGTCGGCGGAGACCCGCCCAAGCTCCTTGGTCACCGCTCGCGCGTTGTCGGCGTCGTCCCAGAGGTCGGGTCGGGCCACTTCGGCCTCGAGCTCGACTCGTCGGACCTCGAGCTTGTCGCGCCCGAGATACCGCTCGGCTTCTGCCAGCCGCTCCCTCAGCGCTCCGAGCTCAGATGTGAAGTCGCGGGGGAGGTCGGCCGGCGGCCCGTCAGGCGGCGCCATGGCAGAACTTGAACTTCTTGCCGCTCCCGCACCAGCAGGGATCGTTGCGACCGACCTTCTCGTGTTGCTCCTTCACAATGGGCACCAGGGCATCAGGGTCGGGTGCATTGGGCCGCTTGATCTGGGCCTTGGCACCACCTCCCCGCCCGTTGCCGTTCCCGGTCGCATCCTCGGGCCGAGCCAGCACGGTTGTCTGCCCCGGCACGCTGGCCCCCTGGTCGGCCAGCAAGGCAGGAGCCAACGCCCCGGTCTCGGCGACGGGGTCCTCGGCGGCGGCATAGACGGCCCTGTCGAGATCGGGCTCTGCCGCCGGCTGCTGAACCGCTTCGACGTGGAGGATGTAGCGGAGATAGTCGTTATCGATCACCTCCATGAGCTGGCCGAACATGGAGTAGCCCTCCTGCTGCCACGCGTTGAGGGGATCAGCCTGGACGGTCCAGCGCAAGTGGATGCCGTCCTTGAGGTTGTCCATCTCGGCCAGGTGGTCGCGCCAGCGGGCATCCATGATCTGCAGGTAGACGTCGCGCTCGATCTGGCGCATGGTCTCCGCGCCACCCGGCATGGCCTCGCCGTGCTTCTCGTAGAAGTCGAGCGCCTCTTCGACGATGGACTCGACCAGGTCCTCCGTCGTGGCGGCCTGCTCGAGGTCGGCCACACTGAACTTGGTCGCGTAGTACTGGGCCAGCGAGTCGACCAGGCCCTTGAGGTCCCAGTCCTCCTCGAACTCGGTGGGACAATGCTCCGCGACGAGCTTCTCCGCCGCACCGGCCAAGAGGTCCTCGGTGTGCTCCTCGAGGTCGTCGCCGTCGATGATCTGCAGCCGGCGCTCGTAAATGACCTTGCGCTGCTGGTCCATGACCTCGTCGTACTTGAGCGCGTCCTTGCGCATTTCGGCGTTCCGGGCCTCGACGGTGTTCTGCGCCCGCTCGATCGCCTTGGCCACCGTCTTCGACTCGATCGGCACGTCCTCGGGCAGGGTCCGCCCCATCACCCAGCTCATGGCGCCGGTCGCGAAGAGCCGCAGCAGCTCGTCATCGAGGCTGAGGTAGAAGCGGCTCTCCCCCGGGTCTCCCTGGCGGCCCGACCGGCCCCGGAGCTGGTTGTCGATCCGCCGGCTCTCGTGGCGCTCGCTGCCCAGCACGTAGAGTCCGCCGAGCTTGCGCACCTCTTCACCCTCGGCCCGGCAGCGCGCCTCCATGGCGGCCTTGCGGCGCTCCAGCTCCGCCACTCCCTCGTCGCTGTCGATGTCGACACCCTCGGCCGCCAGCTCGTGCTGGGCGAGCAGCTCGGCATTGCCCCCGAGGATGATGTCGACGCCACGGCCGGCCATGTTGGTGGCCACCGTGATCGCACCGCGCCGACCCGCCTGCGCCACGATCTCGGCCTCACGGAAGTGCTGCTTGGCGTTCAGCACGTTGTGCGGCACCCCCCGCTTCTCCAGCAGGCGCGCCAGCAGCTCGGACTTGGCCACCGAGGCGGTGCCGATCAGCATGGGCTGGCCGAGGTCGTGGCGCTCGACGATGTCGTCGACCACCGCGTTGAACTTGGCCTCCTCGGACTTGAACACGAGATCGGGCTCGTCGAGCCGTACCATCTCCTTGTTGGTCGGGATAGGCACAACAGGCAAGCCGTAGGTGCCGGCGAACTCACCGGCCTCGGTCTCGGCGGTACCCGTCATGCCGGACAACTTGTCGTAGAGGCGGAAATAGTTCTGCAGGGTCACCGTGGCCCAGGTGTGGTTCTCCTCCTTGATGGCCACGCGCTCCTTGGCTTCGACCGCCTGGTGGAGACCGTCGGACCACCGCCGCCCTTCGAGCGTGCGGCCGGTGAACTCGTCGACGATCTTCACCTCGCCGTTCTGCACGAGGTAGTCCTTGTCCCGCTTGTAGAGATCCTTGGCCGTGAGGGCCTTGGTGAGCTGGTGGACGTAGTTGACCGACACGGCGTCGTAGATGTTCTCGACCCCGACCGCCTGCTCCACCTTCTCGATCCCGGCCTCCAGGGGGATGACCGTCTTTTTCTCCTCGTCCACTTCGTAGTCGACGTCCCTGGTCAGGCTGCGGGCGATGGCGGCGAACTGGTAGTACAGCTGCGCCGCTTCGTCGGCCGGCCCCGAGATGATCAGCGGCGTGCGTGCCTCGTCGATGAGAATGGAGTCGACCTCGTCGACGATGGCGAAGACATGCTCGCGCTGCGCCATGAGGTCGCGGCTACGCGTCATGTTGTCGCGCAGGTAATCGAACCCGAACTCGCTGTTCGTCCCGTAGGTGATGTCCGCCGCGTAGGCGGCTCGCTTGATGGTGGCGTCGTCGATATCGGAGCCGATCCGCCCCACGGTCAGGCCGAGCCAGCGGTGGACCCGCCCCATCCATTCGGAGTCACGGGTCGCCAGGTACTCGTTCACCGTCACCATGTGCACCCCGCGCCCGTTGAGGGCGTTGAGGTAGGCCGGAAGCGTCGAGACGAGTGTCTTGCCCTCCCCCGTCTTCATTTCTGCGATCCAGCCGAAGTGCAAAGCCATGCCACCCATGAGCTGCACGTCGAAGTGGCGTTGGCCGAGCACCCGCCAGGCCGCCTCGCGCACGACCGCGTAGGACTCGATGAGCAGGTCGTCGAGGGTCTCGCCCTGGTCGAGGCGCTCCTTGAACTCCACCGTCTTGTGGGCGAGGGCGTCGTCGCTCAGGCCCTGCATTTCGGGTTCGAGGGCACCGATCAGAGGGACGAGCTCGGCCAGCCTCCTGACCTTCTTGCCTTCGCCGGCGCGCAGGACCTTCGTGAACACGCTCATGAGGAGACGATCCTACCGGCCGCGACGGGTACGGAGCCGCCGCCGGGCATTCGGATTGAAAGAGGGCTGCGTGCGGCTGACCTGGTCTTTGACCCCACACTCGCCTGCCGCGAGGGTGACGCGCCGGCACCGGCGGCGCGGCGGCGAGCCGCCACACCCAACGGCACCTTGTCGGCGCGCATCGCCTCGTCTCCGCCCGCCTCCGACAGCCGGGGACGCAGCGGGCAGGGCTTACCTCTAAGCCGCACCATGCTCAGCGACCACAAGTCGCCTTACGTGGGTCGTTTTGCCTGCGACTGGCCTCGACTTTCAACCACAGACCCGCACGCAGCCCTGCCGCATCCTACGCCCGGGCGGTGCGACTACTGCCCGGCGACGTCGGAGCGGCCGATCCCGGGCACTCCCGGTGCTGGCGGGTGTGGCGCCCTCGAACACGGTCACGTCGGAGATCATCCACCCCCCGCCCTTGCCGGAGGGCCTCGAACGCAGTGGGAACAAGTCGCCGGTCTCACGTACCGCTGTGGCGATCATCCCGTCATCGGTGATCGGCGGGGTCAGCCGCTGAAGGACCGCGGTTGCGTCCGAGAGTCCGCTCGGGGTCCCCAGCCGTCGAGCAATCCCATCGCGGCTCGGGGAGAGAAGCGGCGAGCACCGTCGGACCTTGCGGCCGCTGCGCGTGGGGAGTCGCGTCGAGAGGTTCTGCAGAGGATCTACGCGTGGAACGGAGCCCCGGACGGGAAGCACCCAACCCGCATGGCGTCACGATGGTCTCTCTGACCGCAGTCGCGTTTCTCAACTTTTGTTGTGCAACGTGGAGTGCCGCTCTCCTTCACCTCCCGTGTGATGTTTTCTCAACCCCTGTTCTGGATATATCGATTGGAGAGACATGGATAGGTCCTGACAGGCGGACAGAATGTGAACTGCCTCCTGGGTGTGAGGGGAACAGACGGAGGGGGGAGGGACGAGATCAGTTGGCGCTCCGCGAACAAGAGCTGACCGGCCTCTGCGACGATGTCGATCTCGACCGCGACCGCGCGCTCGTCGAGCGGTGCCAGGCCGGTGATTCCGCGGCGTTTGGAAACCTCTACGCGCGCTATTACGAGCGGCTCCTCCGCTTCTGCCTCCGCCGGCTGAACGACCGACACGAGGCCGAGGACGCGGTGCAGGAGGCATTTGCCCGCGCGTGGAAGGCGCTGCCGCGCTTCGCCGGCGAGCGGCGCTTCTATCCCTGGCTCACCGTGATCGCCGGAAACATCTGCACCGACATGCTGCGCCGTCGCTCGCGCAGCATGCCCACCGACGACATAGAGCTCGCTGTCCAGCGTCCAGTAGGCGTCGTCGGCGAGGACACCTCCGAAGAGCTCGTCCTGGCAGCAGTCGACGGTGAGCTGGTCAACCGCGCGCTCGGCCGCCTGTCGACGCGCCACCGCCATGTACTTGCGATGCGCGAGGGATCGGGTTGGACGTACCAGCAGATCGCCGATCACGAGGGCGTCGAGATCGGGACCATCGAAACGCTCCTCTGGCGGGCCCGCCAGGCCCTCAAGCGCGAGTTTGCCGTCGTCTCCGATTCAGGAGAAGCGCTGGCTGGTTTCCTCGTTGCCACCGGTGCACTCATCCGCCGCACCGTCTTGCGAGCGGCGCATCGCGGTGCGACCGTGCACCACAGCAGCGGTGGCGGGTCGGGAGCGGTGCGCAGCGCCGTCGCGGGTGTCGCCGTCACGGGTGTCGCCGTCACCGCCGCCTTCATTGCGCCGCACGCTCTCTCGCGCGCCCCGGGCGGCGATGCATCGGTGCCCGGGCCGGCCCTGGCCGCTCCGCCGTTCGCCCTGGGCTCCACTCAGTTCAATGCGGCGCGCGTCGGCAGCTCAACGGCCGCGCCGGCCCTCGGCGGCACGACTGGCGGACAGGACGGTGGGTCGACTCCCGGCGGTGCGGCGTCCGGGAACAGCGGGTCGCCCTCGCAGAACAAGGGTTCCGCAAACGCCGGAAGCGGGTCTACTTCGCTCCCGGGCGGCGCCCTTGCACGTGGGTCGTCGTCAGGCAGCAACGGTGTCACGGGCGGGCTCGATGCGGCTGCTGGCCGCTTGAACACCGCCGTGAGTGGAGCGACCGCTGGGCTCGGACAGACCATCTGTGGCGTCACGGCCGGCGTCGGCAAGACGGTGAGTGGCGTGACGGGCGGCGTCGGCAAGACGGCGAGCGGCGTGACGGGCACGGTAGGAAGCGTGGTGGGCGGGCTGAGCGGCACGCCCGGGAGCGTCGCGAGCGGTGTCAACGGGCTGACGCAGGCCATCGGGTTGGGGACCGTCCTCTCGGGGACGGCGGGCTCGGGATCGCCTGGCTCAGCTCCTTCCACGGCCACCACCACAACAACGACGACGAACCCGGTGCAAGGCGTTCTCGGTGGAACGACCAAGACCGTGGGCGGCCTGCTCGGAGGGTAGCTGGAGCACCTTTCCCCGACCTTGGCGCATGCCCGGGCCCCGGAACCGGCCGCCCCGCCCGCCGTCCCATCGGCATGGAAAGGGACGGCGCACGCGGTCGGGGACGCCATCCGTTACATCGAGGGTGATATGGCGGCCTGATTGACGCGCAACGAGAAACGCCGCCGGCTCCGGGGTGGTGCGCTCCCGGAACCAGCGGCGTTCCCGATCAGGTGCAGCTCAGTCGCCGGCGGCGGCCCCGCAGACTGTCTCGACCATCAGACCGCTCACCACGTAGGGGTCCATGTTGGCGTTCGGCCGACGGTCTTCCAGCCAGCCCTTCTTGTTCTTCGCCACCGCCCACGGGATCCGGATGGAGGCCCCACGGTCGGAGGTGCCGTAGCTGAACTGCGAGAAGTGCGCCGTCTCGTGCGCGCCCGTCAGGCGGCTCTCGATGCCGATGCCGTAGTTGGTCACGTGCTCCTCGACCCGCTTCCCGAGGGCCTCACAGCCGGCGATGATGGCGTCCCAGCCGCCGTCCTCCCGCATGGCCTTGGTGGAGAAGTTCGTGTGCGCTCCGGCGCCGTTCCAGTCCCCGAGCACGGGCTTGGGCTCCAGAGTTGCGAAAACGTCGAAGTCCTCGGCGATACGGAACAGCAGCCACCGCGCCGTCCACAGCTGGTCGCCGATGAGCGGCGGCGGAAGGACCCCGATCTGAAACTCCCACTGGCCCATCATCACCTCGGCGTTGGTGCCCTCGATCCCGAGGCCGGCCTTCAGACAGGCGGCCGTGTGGCGCTCGACGATCTCACGACCGGGCATCTTGTCGCCGCCGACACCGCAGTAATACGGGCCCTGAGGCGCGGGGAAGCCTGCTTCGGGCCAGCCCAATGGACGCCCGTACTGGAAGAAGGTGTACTCCTGCTCGATCCCGAACCAGGGCTCCTGATCGGCGTACTTCTCCGCCAGCTCGGCGGACTTCCGCCGGGTGTTCGTGCTGTGCGGCGTCATGTCGGGGTGCAGGACCTCGCACATGACGAGCTTGTCGCCATCGGCCCGCAGGGGGTCGGGGCACACGAAGACGGGTTGGAGAACGCAGTCGGAGTCGTTGCCTTCGGCCTGGTTCGTGCTGGAGCCGTCGAAGCCCCAGATCCCCGGTTCCTTGCCCTCCTCGACGATCCTTGTCTTGCTCCGGAGGAGCGGGGTCGGCTCCGTCCCGTCGATCCAGATGTACTCGGCCTGGTAGCTCATGAGTTCTCCCGTGTTCCCCTTCTTCTCCGTGGTCTAGGTACTGGGGCGGGGAATCCCGGCCCTTGCGGACCCGACCTGCCGCACCCGCGTTGCGGTTGTCAGTCTCTTCGGACCCTATTTCGCCGCCGTATCCGTTATGTGAACCGAAGATGAAATCCTGCTGGGGAGGCTCGGGTCCGTCGGTGGGTCGAACGGATATCGGGGACGACCAACGGGGTCTCGGCGCATCCTCAATCCCCATTCTACAAGGGTCCGCGTCGAGGGCCTCGCCGGCGACGAGCCTGGCGCCGGGAAGCCTGCCTGTCCGGGTCCTGGACACGGTGCCTCCCGTTCCCGTTCCCGTTCCCCTGGGTCCCCGACGCGACCCGGACCCTGGGTCGATCGCTCCCGTTCGGGTCCGACCCGGCTGATGGTTCCGGTGGAGAGAGGGCGAGAGCACGAGTCCGGAACCCGGACACCAGTGGTCGGCAGAGCGCGACGGAGGGCCGGATCTCGTGATTCCGGCCCTCCGGGGTCACACCGACACGAAGCGGCCGCCCGACGACGGCGGGTGCCGTCACAGACTTCCCTGCGGTCCGCTCAAACGACAGCGGGCTGGGCCGGCGAATGCCGGCCCAGCCCGGTCATCCCGTTAGGGAAGGGGGAATATTCCCTTAGGGAGTTGCGTTGCAGTCCGAACTGGCCAGAGTGTTGACGCAGTTGCTTGCGTGGCCGAACAGGTTGGCGATACCGCCACCCAGCAGGCCCACTGCGACGACAGCGACCACGGCGATCAGTCCCACCAGCAGTGCGTACTCCACCATGGATGCGCCGCGCTCGGTCCGAGCACGCTCGAGCATGGTGCTGTGGGCACCACGTACCGCGACGAATGCGTTCAGAAACAGCTCAACCATTCTTCCATTCCCCTCTCTCGCCCCATCAGTGCCGAGCGGTTACCCGAACCAAGTGGAGTCCCACAGACATTTTCCGTGATCGCTCCGGCGCACTCCATAGGCTTTATGGACCAATTGCGCCGGCCGTCGCGACCTCGCAGCGGGGCTTCTACTCGATGGTCACCAACCCCATGACAACGGCGCGCACGAGCGCGTGCGTACGGTTCGTCACGTCGAGCTTCTGGAAGATTGCAGCCAAATGATTCTTTGTGGTCTTGGGGCTGATGTACAGGCGCTGCGAGATCTCGCCGTTCGTGGCGCCCTCGGCGAGTAGCTGCAGCACCTCGAGTTCCCGCTGCGTCAGAGACCACGGCCCCCACTGTCGATCCTCTTGTCGCGACTGGGTCGAGACATCGGGATCGCGATAGTCCTGGTCCGCCTCGACCTCGACCTCAATGTCGTGGCGCGTGAGCGTCGCCCGCGCCCCGGGCAGGCTCTCACCACGGTGCACCGTGGTGCACACCGAGGGCCCGGAGACAGAGATGCGCGTGTAGGAACCCCATCCGATTCCGCTTGCGATCTCAACGGCAGCTGACGGCTGTGCGGCCGGCCACAGGATCGAGGCTGTGTTTGCCATTCCTCCCCCTCATTCCACACCGACCTGCGCTGTGCCTTGCGCTGTGGCGTGACTCCATTTCCACCGCAGGACGGCGGAAACTCCCAGGTCATTGTATGCTTTTGGGAATCAAGCGACAGTCGCATCTCCGTTGCCGCCGGGGTGCGGACTGCAGACGAAGAACAATTCTCTCCCCTGCGACAGCGACGGCTCAAGCTCCGTGGAAGGCGTGCTTGATGGGACCGACGATGGGACCGAGGACGATGATCATGATCGCCGGCAAGAAACACAGTGCGAGCGGAAACAGAATCTTCACCGGCACTTTGGCCGCCTTCTCCCGCGCGCGCTGACGTCGCTTGTCGCGCATCTCATCGGCCTGAGCCTCCAGGACTCGGCCGATCGGCAGACCGAGCGCGTCTGCCTGAGACAGCACGACCGAAAACGTGATCAAGTCGTCGATGTCGGTCCGCAACTTCAAGTTGTTCGAGCGCGTCATGTCGCGAGAGTCCGAGTTCCATCTCTCGAAGCGTCAAGCGCAATTCGTCGCAGACCGGTGATTCGAAGCGCGCGCACGACACCTGCATCGCCTGCTCCAAGCCAAGTCCGGCCGCCACTGAGATCGTCATGAGGTCGAGCAGGTCGGGAAGGTCATTGGTGACCCGCGCGCGCCGCTCCTTGATCCGGCGTCGTAGCCACCAGCTGGGCGCCAGGCCACCGACTATCGGCAAGAAGAAGAGCATCGCCACGCCGATCTTGACGCTGACGATCCCGCTCACGAGACACACGACTCCAAGGCTGATACCGAGAAGAGTTGAACCCATCTGGATGGCCACGAACTCCTCCGCCCGCACCGATCCGGTCAGGCCCGCTTTCAGGAGGTCGGCGTGGACGCGGTCCACCTCACTCGACGGATAGAGGCGAGACAGGGCGTTCCGAAAACCGCGAGCGGCGGGACCGAAGATGCGGTTGACCAGGGGTTCCTGCACGCGTTCGACGGTCGGTGCCGCCTCCGCGTACAACTCGGCCTCCGAGCCGAGGGATCGCATGAAATCGATCCGGCTTGCGGTCTTGTGTGATCGCCAGGCCGCAGCCGCCACGCCGGCGAGGCCCATCGCCATCAAGGTAATGCCGACCAACGGAACGAAGAATGATGCGCTCACGAGACCCCTCCCCTTTGCCTCACACCTCGATGTTGACCATGCGCCGTACGATCCAGAACCCCAGGGCCATGAGTCCGGCCGTTCCGATGAGAACGATCAGGCCAACGCCGCTCTCCATGGGCTTGAGGTAGGACGGGTCCTTCAGCTCGAGTGCACACACGAGGAAGATCGGGATGGCGAAGAGCACGTAGCCGGACATGCGCCCTTCCGCCGACAGGGTCTGAACCTCACGTCGCACCTCCTGCCTGGTTCGCATGAAGTCGGCCAATGTGTGGAGAATCGGGGCGAGTCGGCCACCGGTGGACTGCTGAATGCGCACAGCCTCGACCGCCCACTTGAGATCCTCCACCCCCGAGCGATCCGCCATGTTCTCGAGGGCCACGACCAGGTCCGAGCCGACCGCCACCTCGGCCATCACACGATCAAGCTCAGCCGAGAGGGGCGGTTTGGCGTCACGCCGGTACATGTCGATGGCTCGCTGAAAGGTCTGACCACCCTCGACCGACGCCGACATCAGTGCCAGCGCGTCGGGGAGTTGTTCCTGAATCTGCTTGATCCGCTTGGCGGCCTGCCGTGTTGGCAGATACCACGCGACACCCGCAACCACGGCGACCGCAACGACCGAGGCGATCGCCGAGCCGACGAGGACGCCGACGATGACGGCCAGCCCGAACGCGATGCTCGAGTTGATGACGAGATACTCGCCCGCCCGCAGCGGGATGGCGGCACGCTCCAGCCGTCGCTCCAGGGCGCCATGGGTGTCGATTCGTCCGAAGATCCCGGCGATACGGACTGTGAGTGCGGAGAGCTCGCCACGTTCGGGGGACTCCGTCACCACCTCCACGGGTATCTCAGCGGTCCCCATGGTGTCGTCGAGGATCTGGGCCAAGGTCCGCTGTTTCGTGCGCACCCGCATGATCATCGCCATGACGGTCAGAGCCAGACCGCCGCCGACGAGGACCGCCGCCGCCAGCGCCGTGTCCTGGCTGCTCAGCTGGGTTGCAAGCAGCATCAGCCCTGCTTCCCCTCGCGCCGGCGCGCCAGCATTTCGTACATCTCCTCCGAAGGTGGCTCCATCACCCGACTCGGGCGCGCCGGGCGGTGGCGTCCGGAGGACCGAACACCTGCGTTCGAGAGTGCCTCGTCGTCATTTCGGAACAGATGAGCAGGCACTTCGACGCCGTTCAACGCCAGCTCGTCCAGAATCTTGGGCCGTAGGCCGGTCGAGACCAGGCGCCCAAGACCCTCGTGCATGTCGACGCGATGGAAGATGTCCTGTAGGAGGACCGTCTCGCCCTCCATACCCTGGATCTCGGTGATGGAGTGCACCACGCGGGGTCCAGCCGGAGTCCGTTGCAGTTGAATGAGGCAGCCCACAGCCATGACGATCTGTTCTCGAATGGCGCGTTGCGGGAGCTCGACACCTCCCATCATGACCATGGTCTCGAGACGACCCAGCAACTCGCGCGGCGTGTTGGCGTGCACTGTCGTCATCGATCCTGCGTGACCCGTGTTCATGGCCTGGAGCATGTCGAGCGTCTCCGAACCACGACACTCTCCGACGATGATCCGGTCTGGTCGCATCCGCAGTGAGTTGCGCACGAGGTCTCTGATACGGACTTCTCCGGACCCCTCGGCGTTGGCCGGGCGGGTCTCCAGCGTGACAACGTGCTCTCCCTGGATCTGCAGTTCTGCAGACTCCTCAATGGTGATCAGGCGCTCCCCGTCAGGGATGAAGTTGGAGAGGACGTTCAGCATCGTCGTCTTCCCCGTGCCGGTGCCGCCGACCACGATCAGGCTGATCTTGCCCCGCACCAGTGCCTCCAGGAACACGGCGGCGTCCATGGAGAGTGAGCCGAGGCCGATCAGGTCTTGCATGACCAGAGCCCTCTCCGGGAATTTCCGGATCGTGAGCACCGGTCCATGCAACGCGAGCGGCGGCACAATGGCATTGATTCGAGACCCGTCAGCAAGCCGGGCGTCCACCATCGGCGACGACTCGTCGACGCGACGCCCTACCCCATGCACCATCCGGTCGATGATCCGGCGGTACTGATGTGGTGAATTGAAGACGATGCCGCTGCGTTGGAGCTTTCCCTTGCGCTCAATCCAGATCTCGTCGAACTTGTTGCACATGACCTCGGTGATGGAGCCGTCGGCCAACAGCGCCTCGAGCGGCCCATAGCCGAGGGCGTCTTCGAGCATTTCTTCCACGAAGCGCTGGCGTTCGATCGGTGAGATCCCGATGTCCTCGTGGTCGAGGATGTCATTGACGGTCGAGCGCACCTTTTCCCGCAGCTCGTCGGGAGAGAGGTCGGCCGCCTTCGGGGCGATCTCGGCCAGCACCTTGGCCTGGACCTTCTGCTTGGACTGCTTCCACGCGGTGTCCAAGGCGGTGCGGTCGGAAGCCCGTCGCAAGGGGTGTCCCTTCGCTCCCGATGCCGGGGCACTGCCCCCCGCCCGTCTCTCCACGCCGTCCGGAGGAGGTTCGGCGTCGCCTTCGCGACGATTCCATGGCTGCAAGGTGTCCTCGGATGGCGGGGACTCTCTCGACGGGACGGTCCCGTCAGCAGCAGCCAGCTTCTCGGACAGGTTCATCTCGATCAGACCCTCTCGAGCTCTGGCGCCTTGTTGGTGCGACTCTTCCTCCTCCGCCAGAACCCGCGCGCCTCTCCGATCTCTGCGGTGTTCGAACCCGAACCGAGGGTCGGTGTGATCTCGTCAGACAGGAACTGCTGCATGCCGCTTGCCAGCTTCTTCCCGATTTCGGAATTGGCCGCCGAGACGAGGGCCGGCTTTCCCTTATTGATCGACCTCATGACCTCTCGTGAATAGGGGAGGATCGACACGATCTTGTTGTCCAGCACCTCCTGTACATCGCTGATGTCGATCCCAATATCGTCTTCGACCTTGTTGAGGACGACCCCGATGGTCTGGCTGTTGATGCGCAGCTTCTCGAGCGTGGTGAGGAATACCCGCATGTTGCGAATGCTCGGCAGGTCCAACGTCACCATGCAAAGAACCCTGGTCGAGTGGTCGAAAGCCGCCAGCACGATCTCAGACAACTGCGCTGGAGTGTCGACGACGATGTAGTCGAAATGTCGGCGTAGGGCGCCCATCACCTTGTACACGTCCTTCGGGGCGATCATGTCGGCGTCGGCCGGGCTGAAGGGTGCGGCCAGGACCGAGAACCCGAGCTCATGCTCCTCGAGGTACTCCTCGACATGCTCGTCCAGATCGTCTTCATCCACCGGTTCCCGAGAAAGGAGGTCCGAAATCGTGAATCGTGGTCGCAGGTGCAACGCCGTTGAAACCTCACCGAACTGCAGATCGAGATCGACCAGACAGACGCGTTGGCCCGTCTGTGCTGCCAGATAGCAAGCCAGGTTCGTGGCGTAGAAGGTCTTGCCACAACCACCGCTGGACGACGCCACGGTAAAGACCTCGGCGAACTGATGGCGCTCGACGACGACGCCGTGCGCGGCGACGGGGAGCGTCGAGTCGCTCCTCGAGGCCGAGACATCGGCGATGTCGAAGGCCCGCTGCAGGGCGAGGGCGAGCTGGCGCTTGCTGGTCGGGTACTCGACCAGTTCAACCGCACCGGTGCGGACGATGTCGCTCAGCGTCGCCTTGGGTTTTGGGCCGAGGGCCAGCACGACGGCGGGAACCGCTCCCGCCGCCCGGAGGGTGGCCAGACGGGCCATGCCGGCGTGGCTATCGAAGGCGGGTCCGGCAACGAGCACGTCGAACGGGCCCTGCTGCGCGAGATCGTCGACGACCTCACTCACGTTGGGGCTGGTGACCACCTCGTAGCCAGGACCGAGCGAGGCCTGGATGGCCCTGCTGAGGGCGGGCGAACGGCTGATGACGAGAATCCGGCGGCTGATCACGGTATCGCCGTCGTCTGGTCCGTGCCTATGCACTGCTCCAAGGGTGGCGGGTTCGCATCTTGCTGTGTCTGTACGACCGAGAGGGACTCGTTCTGTGAGAGAAACTCGATATTCCTGGCATTCGACGGGTTGACGGCCAGGAGCAGAGTCTCGGTGGCTGGAATAGTCCGGCCGGCCGAGGTCTCATGGCCGGCGTAGGAGGGGACGGCGCTCTGCACGTCGAGAACGTCGATGTCCGCCATCGCCAGTTCCGTGCAGGGCAACGGAAGGGTTGAACTGACTCCGCTCGCCGTGGACACCTTCGTGATGTTGGCGTACACGTCGACGTGGGCACCGGGCTCCAGATAGCCGGCGAGGCTGTTTGCCCCCGATATCGTGACCGTCACCGCATCCAAGCCCGTCGGCACCGAGATGGAGGAGGTACTTGCCTTGAGCTCCGTCGAATTCAGGGCGTGACCCTTGGCGATCGACTGGGTCAGGACCTCATCGGTCAGTCCGGTGAGAGACCCGAGATCGAGCGGTGAGTACGACTTGGTCGGAATCAGCTCGATGGCGACGACCCCGCTCGAGATCATGGCTTGGCCCGTGGTCCCAGCGGGAATGTCCGCCTTCGCCACAACGGCGGAAGTGCTTACCGGTGGCACAACGTTCGTCCCGGATGCGCGCTTGTTCGCGCCCTGCACGCTGGCGTACGCGAGCGCGCTCCCGGCAATGAACAAGATCACTCCGATGACGACCAGTATGAGCGTCTGCCGTTTCACCTTCCCCCTCTCAACCGGTGCACAACAGTCAGAAGCCAGAATGAGCCGTGCGAGCCGTTGGCTGCGTTGAGGGTACGACGGGAGTGGGGGGACGTACATAGGCCCTTTTGACCATTCTCCGAAACGGCGCCGCAGGTGAGGGCAGCGAATGGTCCATATGACCTATGTACCGTCGCCATGAGCCGGCCCAGAATCAACTCGCAAGTATCGCAGCGACGTACCAATCGAAAACGGTCGAGGAATTGGTGCGGCCGCCCGAGATACCGAGAAAGGAACTCGCCTTGGGACCGCGCACGTGGAGGCTGCCGAATCGACTCGGGCGACAACGCGACGAACGCGGAGCCGAGATGGTCGAGTTCGCCTTCGTGGTCCTGCTCCTCATCGCCTTGCTCTACGGCATCATCAGCTACGGCATGGTCCTCGCTGCGCAGTCGACGCTCACCCAGGCCGCTGCCGACGCGGCCCGGTCGGGCATCGTGTCCCCCTCGACCGCGGTCGCCACGGCAGAGGGCCAGGCCGCGACCGACGTCGGCTGGATGGGCAAGGGGTGCTTCGAACCGGATGTTCTTGGTTCTGCCAGTGCACCGATCACCTGCAAGGCGGCGACGGGGAACTGCCCGTCGAACGCGAACAACACCTGTCTCACAGTGACGGTCAAGTACGACTACGCCTCGTCACCGCTCTTCCCCGAGCTCCCCGGTCTCGGCATCATTATGCCTTCGACCATCTCCTCGACGAACGTCCTCCAAATGTCAACGCCGAGCTCGTAGGCACGAAGCATGTCGACGTTCCGGCGCGTGAGGGTGCACCTGTGGGGTCAGCGACGCCGAGACGAGCACGCGGCGCGACGCTCGTTCTTACAGGCATTTGCATGATCCTGCTCCTGTGGGGTGGCGCGATGGGAGTGGATCTCGGGTTTTCCGTCTACGGCAGCCGGCAGGCCCAGGCCATGGCCGATACGGCGGCACTCGACCTTGCCCGCTACATCAACATCGCCGACAACCAGGCGAACAACACCGCGGCCGCCAATTACCTGAATGCCAAGCTCGCCAACGTTGTGACGGACAACGCATCGAACGCCGGATTGACGATGACACTCGGGCTCTGGCAGGGCGGAAGCTTCACGCCCGAGAGCAAGTGCACGCCGGCGTCTCCTCCGCTCACGTACACCTGCAACGCCGTTGACGTCACGGCCAACCAATCCGTGCCACAGATCTTCTTCGGTGGCTTCCGGGTGCTGAGCGGGCACGCAGGTGCAACGGCAACCTCCGATCGGTCGACGATTGCTGCCGTGACGCCCGAAGCATCCTTCTCGATCGGAACCTACTTGGCCAGCCTCACCGACCCGGGGCAACAGCTGCCCGTCCTCGATACCCTCCTGGGCACTCTTGGGACATCGGTCACTCTCACTGCAGCCGGTTATCAAGGGCTGGCCAACACGAACGTGACCATAAGCCAGTTGGTGACCGCGTCGGGAGGTCTCCTGACCTCGTCGAACGTCATGACGACTGCATTGAGTGCCGGGCAGTGGCTGCTCATCCTGAACGACGCGGTGGCAAACCAGACGGCACAGCTCAACTGTGGTGCCTCGCCGGTACCGAGTCCGTGCAACGCCGGTCAAGCCCTCACCGGGCTCGACTTCGGCGGTGCTCCGGCTCAGTTGTGCCAGCTCGTGTCCATCAACATGGGAGCCATCGCATCGGGCTGCACGAATTCCACGCTGACGACCACCACCCTGTCGACACCGGCGCTGGCCGCGAACCTCAATGTGCTTCAGCTCCTCACGACCGAGGCGGAGTTCGCGAACGGATCGAGCGCTCTGAACGTGACATCGGCGCTGGGTATCACCGGAGTGACCACGGCTCAGCTGTACCTCACCCTCGTGCAACCGCCTCAGGTGGCGTACGGCACGGTCAATACCACCGCATCGACAGCCCAGGTCCAGGCGAGCCTGCAGCTCACCCTGCCGGTCTTCGGCCAGCTGGACATCCCGCTGTCGGCGGCAAGCGGAACCGCCACGTTGAAGACCCTGAAGTGTCAGAGCAATTCCATGTCGTCGACGACGATCGCGGGTGCCACAAATGCGGCATCGGGAAGCGTGACGCTTGCAGGCACCAACATCGCCACAGTGTCGATCGCCGGGTACAGCGGCCCAAGCTCCACGTTCGCAGGCGGAGTGGTCCCTCCCACGGCGAGTACCGCCACGGCGGGAACCAACCCCTACCAGGTGACCCCGGCCAGCCCCATGCCCACGTACTCCGGACTCAGCGGGTCCACCAACCCTGTCGTCTCCGCGGCGCTGTCGACCGTGGCCGGCCTCCTCGACCCCGTTCTCCAAGCGGCCGGGGTCTCGGTGGGTGGCGCTTCGATCGCCGACCTCGGCACCAACTGTGACGCGGTGTCCGTGGTCCAATGAACACGACGACGACGCTCGTGGCCGGGGCCCTGCTGGGCCTTGCCGTCGGATCACTCCTGGTGCCGATTACGCGCCGCGAATTGGCGGCTGCCGTGTCACGGTCAGCTTCCTTCGCTCGAGACGCCACCGACGCGCCGGACACCCCGACGACACCTCGCATCAGCCGGGGCCACTGGATCACCCTGGCCCTGGCCTCCGGCCTGCTTCCCGCCTATGTGTTGCACCGAGTCGGCTGGTCGCTCAATGCCCTGCCGCCCTTGCTCTTGCTTGTCGGCCTGGTCCAGCTCGCCTATTGCGACCTGAAACGCCGACTCCTGCCCAAGACGCTCGTCTACGCGCTCAGTGTCGCTGTTCTCGGAAGCGCAGCGGTCATCGCACTGTGGACCGGCGAGGGGGAGCGACTGGTACAGGCGACGTTGGGTGGAGCCATCTCCTTCGCGCTGTTCTTCAGCGTCAACCTGATGAATCCGCGGTGGATGGCCTTCGGCGATGTCCGCCTGTCTCTCGTCTTCGGCTTCGGGCTGGCCTGGGTCAGCCCGATAGACCTCTTCGAAGCATTTCTCTTTGCCAATCTGTTGGCTCTCATCACCGGACTCGTACTCATCGCGAGCAGGCGCGCCGACCGCAGATCCTCGCTGCCCTTCGGCCTCTTCATGGGGCTCGGCGCCGCACTGGTCCTGATCACCTGAGCCCGAGCCGGATCAGGGTCTCGGCCGACTCAGATGACCTTCACGTTCTGCGCCTCGTCACCCCTGCGGCCGGCACCGATAGTGAACTCCACCGTTGCGCCGGGCGCGATGCCCTGGCGGGCGACTCCCTCGACCTGCGAGTGGTGCACGAACAGATCTTCACCACCGCGGTGCTCTACGAACCCGTAGCCACGGGCGGTGTTGAAGAACTTCACTGTCCCGGTCAGCTTCCGGGGCTTCTGTGCCCCGCCACTGGCCGCAGAGGGGGCGGGGGTCGGCACTGAGAACGGCGCCAGGAGTCCGGGCTCCAGCCCGAGCGCTTTCTGCACGCCGCGCACGTCCTTGTGCTGTTCGGGAGTGACCAGCGACACGACAGTCCCGGTGTGACCGGCGCGGCCCGTCCGGCCCGACCGGTGGACGTAATCCACGTGGTCCGTCGGCGGGTCGAAATGGACCACGCACGGCAGGGCGTCGACGTGGATGCCCCGCGCGACGACGTCGGTCGCCACCAGGGCGTCAGTCTTCCCCTTGGCGAACGAATCGAGTGCCCGCTCGCGCTGTCCCTGGGTGCGGTCGCCGTGCATGGGAACCGCACGCACACCATGCGCCTGAAGCTGCTTGACGACGCGGTCGGCCCCCCGCTTGGTCCGACAGAACACGAACGCCTGTCCGTGGTGCTCGATCAATTTTGCCGTGATGGCGACCCGCTCGGATCGATCAACCTTCCAGAAGTGGTGGGCGACGTCACCCTTCGCCTCCTCGGTCGCCTCGATGGCAACCCTGACCGGGTCGTGCTGGTAGTTGCGGATGATCGACTCCACCTCGCGGCCGATGGTGGCCGAGAAGAGGAGGACCTGGCGGTTTGACGCTGTCTGGTCCAAGAGGCGGCGCACCGCGGGGAGGAAGCCCATGTCGGCCATGCGGTCCGCCTCGTCGAGCACCACGGTCGTGACCTCGTCGAGGACCACGTCGCCCCGATCGATGAGGTCCTCGAGGCGGCCCGGACAGGCCACCACGATGTTGACGCCCTTGTGAAGGGCACGCACCTGATCGCGGTATCCCGTGCCGCCGAAAATGGAGACGACCCGCTTGCGATCGTGCCCGAGCAGGTCTCCGATGACATCGTGCACCTGGGTGGCCAACTCGCGTGTCGGCACGAGGACCAGTGCCCTCGGGCGGCGCGGGCGCGATTGCACGGAGCTGACAACGAGGGGGATCCCGAAGGCGAGCGTCTTGCCCGATCCGGTAGGCGCCTTCCCGCAGATGTCCCGGCCCGCGAGCGCAGGGGGGATCGTCTCGGACTGAATGGTGAGTGGTTCGGTGATGCCCTGGCGCGTGAGCCGGTCGGTGTACGCCGCGGGGACGCCAAGGTCTGAGAAGGAAGAGATGACAAGACTCCAATCGAGGAAATGTGGCCTACTCGATCCGGAATCTCGAACGGGCCCCGCCGGGCGAACGCCCGAGGCACAATCATTGTAGCAGTTCCCGGGGTTAGCCTGCCGTCATGCCGGTGCTGACACCCGAGCTGAAGCAACGTTGGGACACCGATGGCTGGTGCATTGTGCCCGAAGTGATCCCGCCGGACGAGCTGGCTGCTGCGCAGGACGCCATGCACCACCACTTCCCCACCCCTGCCGAAACGGCGGACCAGGGCGGCAGCGGGTCCGGCGAGTGGCACACCTGGGACGCGCCCTGGCCCGAGTTCCCCTTCCACAGCTCACGCCTCAATGCGCTCGTCCTCCATGCCCGCGTGGTCGACCTCGCGGAAGGGCTGCTCGGCACGAAGGACCTCGCCCTCTACATGGGCATCGTGACGGCAAAGTACGCGCACCAGGGCTCGGGCTATAACCAGCTCCTGCACGCCGATTATCCGAACCACATGCTCGTGGTACCGCGACATGCACCCGGCTACCAGCAGGTGGAGTTCTTCGTCTACCTCACCGACGTCACAGCCGAGGACGGGGCCACGCGGTTCGTCTCATGGCAGAAGACGAAGGGCATCCCCGTCGAGAGGCACACGCTCAATTACGTCGACTACGCAGAGCTGTACAGCGACCCGTCGGTTGCGGCGGCGGCGGCCGGATCGGTCGTGGCCTACCGTCCCGACGTCTACCACCGGTCGGCGGACTTCACCGACCCCACCCGCTACCGCGTGATGCTCCATGTGTCCTTCCGTCACCGCGAGGCCGGCTGGGGCGGCTATCAGGCGTGGCCTTTCCGCGGTTTCTCCCCCGAGCTCTCGAAGTACGTCCAGCAGGCGACGCCGCGTCAGCTGACACTCATGGGTGTGCCCGAGCCCGGCCATCCCTACTGGAACGAGGCGACGCTGGCGGGCGTGCAGGCTCGTTACCCGGGCCTCGACATGAGCCCCTGGCGAAACGCATGAGAACCTCGGAGCTCACGACACCCGCGCTTCTGGTCGACGCCGGCCGGCTCGAGGGCAATCTTCGCACCATGACCGACGCCCTGCCGGGAACTCGGCTGCGGCCGCACGTGAAGGCCCACAAGTGCACCGCCCTGGCAACGCGCCAGGCGGCGGCGGGCCATGCCGCGTTCACCTGCGCCACTGTGCGGGAGATGGAGGGGATGGTACGGGCGGGCTTGGGCGAGGATCTCCTCTTGGCCAACGAGGTCGTGGACGCCACGCGCCTCGGCGCTCTCTCCCGAATGGGTGCTCGCATCACGGTTGCCGTCGATTCCGACGCCACGATCGACGCGGCGGCGCGTGCCGGCGTGCCCGAGGTGGTGATCGACGTCAACGTCGGCCTCCCCCGTTGCGGCTGCCCACCCGCGGAGGCGGGCCGGTTCGCCGACCGCGCCCGGTCCGCCGGCCTCGCCGTGCGCGGGGTCATGGGGTACGAAGGCCACATCGTCGGCCTCGAGGACCGCACCACGCGCGCCGACATGCTCGAAGAGTCCATGGGCCAGCTGACCCTCGCCGCCGGTGACGTGGGTGGCGGGGTGATCTCGGCGGGCGGCACCGGGACCTACGACCTCAATTCCTGGGCCACCGAGATTCAGGCCGGCTCCTACGCTCTCATGGACACGGCCTACGGCAAGCTCGGCCTGCCGTTCACCCAGGCGTTGACGATCCTGTCCACGGTGATCTCCGTCTCGCCCGGTTGGGCCGTGGCCGACTGCGGCCTCAAGGCGCTGGGCATGGACCACGGCAACCCTTCCATCGAGGGAGCCGAGGTGTGGTTCTGCTCCGACGAGCACGTGATCTTTGCGCCGGATTCTCCGCTGCGGGTCGGGGACCGCATTGGGGTGCTCCCCGCGCACGTCGACCCGACGGTGGCGTACCACGAGTCGCTGCACCTGGTCGACGGCGACGAAGTGGTGGAGCTCTGGGATGTCGACCTGCGGGGCTGGTGACACGCCGGCAAGGAGAGACCCGGAGCGGGTCGGGCACCCCGGTAGGGTCTGGGCCGATAAAGGAGGCCGGTATGGCAGACACCACGTTCACGATCGGAGCCGCCGCCCTGTGCAGCGACGGGCCCTGCGGCGCGGTGAGCAGGGTGGTCGTCGACCCGGTGGCCCGCGAGCTGACCCACCTCGTGATCGAGCCCGAGCACCGGAGTGGCCTGGGCCGCCTCGTCCCACTCGACATGGTGGAGGCCGGTGAAGGCGAAGTCCGGCTCCGCTACACACTGGGCGAATTCGAAAAACTCCCCTCCGCCGAGGAGATGGACTTCCTCCCGGGCGGGAGTGGCTATCACGCCTACGCGGCGCACGAGGCGTACTACTGGCCCTACTTCGGCCTGGAGGGTGAGGCGGACCCCAACCTGGCCTTGGCCAGTGCGGTCGAGACCCGCGACGTGCTCCCCTCGGGAGAGGTCGGTGTTCGGCGCGGCGAGGCCGTGCACGCGAGCGATGGTGAGATCGGCAAGGTGGAGGGCTTCGTCATCGACTCGACCCAGGGACACGTCACGCACGTGCTCCTCCAAGAAGGCCACCTTTGGGGACGCAAGCAAGTCGCCATCCCGATCAATGCGGTGGAGAAGATCGGTCAGGGCATCACGGTCAAGCTGACCAAGCACGAGATCGAGGCGCTGCCGGCCATCGGGGTCACCGAGCACCACCGGTAGCGGCGCTCGCGTCATGGGGTGCGGGCCGAACAGCGCGGCCCCATTGGGAGAGGGCAGCATGGTGCGCGTCGACCGCATGGTCATAGGCTTTGCCGTTCTTGCGGCGTGCGCCTGGTGTGGTTGGGCCAGCAGCTTCCACCGGACGACGGTGGGCGCGGAGATCACGTGGCTCGTGACCCTGGCCGCGGTGATCCTCGTCGACGTGGCGCTCTGGCGCGGGAGGGCGGGTCGACGACCGGGATGGCGTCTCCAGCCCGTCACCGAACCGTGGCCCCGGAAGGACAGCGGCGGCGGCGGCCCGGCGCTCCGCGGCGTGGCACCTTGGCTCGTGCTGATCGTTGTGGTGGGGGCCTGGGAGATCCTCGGCATCGACACGGGGCCGCACCAGTACCACCTCACGGTCAGCGCTCTGGCCCAGGCGTACCGTCCCATGAACGCAGGCCTCCTCCTCGCGTGGCTACTCGTCGGGATCGGCTACGAAGCCGCTCGCGTCCGAGCGCCGATCGACGGCGGCCCGGAACGGCCTGACGGGACACGACTCCATCCTCCCGAGGAGGGGGCCGCGTTCACCATGTCGATCGGATCACTGGGGGCCCATCATGGAGGGACGGCACTGCTGTTGCCGCAGAGTCCGCCCGTGGGCGTCGTCTTCTGGGTCGCCATCCCGCTTGCCGCCGTTCTCATCGACTGGGCCGCCCGCCACTCGGAGGGCCGCAGAGCGAGCGCCGAGGAATTCATACGGTTCATCTCCACTTCGCGTGTTGCGAACGGCGCGCTGATCGCAGCGTGGGGCTTCGCCGGCTATCACCTCTTTGCCCGCTGAGGGCTCAAGATGCGTACTGAGCCAGTTTGATCCACATTGCTTTGGCCCGGCTCATGGGAGGATGGTGGTCATGAGCGCCTTCCGACGCATCGCAGCCGCAGCGAACTCGGTGGTCCAGCCCCTGGTTCTTTCGCCGTCGTTGGGGGCGGCTGGTGGAAAATCGGATGACGGTGATCACGTACACGGGGCGACGCTCGGGCCGGACATTCACCACGCCCGTCGCCTACAAGAGGCACGGCGACGACATGGCGATCAAGGTTGCCTTGTCGGACCACAAGAAATGGTGGCGCAATTTCGCCGATCACGACGGCCCGATCTCCGTTCGGCTTCATGGTGTGGAACGTCGTGGAAGGGCCACCGCCGTGCGAGACGCTCGGGGTCAGGTCACGGTCAACATCGCATTGGAGCCGGAGGCCTAGGCGCCGCGTTGGTGGGCCCGATCCAGCGAAGAGGTCGGTGCTCCCGTCGCGGCTGCCGCGTCAAACCCTGTGCATAGCCGCGCGTGTGCGCGCCCTCCGCGTGGACGGCCGGTCCGCCGTCGCCCGAGACACCCTCCTTCGTCGCCGGCGGGGAAGAGACCGCGGCGGCGTTGCACCTTGGGCGCAGTGATATCGCTCAGAGGTGGAGACGCGGAACGCCTACCATCGGAAAAGGAGCAACCGTGAAGATCGGCATCATCGGGGCGGCAACATCGGCGGGAATCTGACTCGACGGTCCGCGGACCTCGGCCACGAAGTCTCCGTGGCCAACTCGCGTGATCCGAAGACCTCTGGGAATTGGCAAACGAAACCGGGGCCGAGACCGCGTGGGCCAACGAGGCTGCCAAAGGTGCCGAGGTCCTCGTCGTGACCATTCCCGAGAAGGACATCCCGGTTTGCCCGGGGGCGTACTTGACGGTCTCGCGTCTGGCGCTGTCGTCATCGACACCGGCAACTACTACCGAAGCAGCGCGACAGCACGATCGAAGACATCGAGAACGGGACCACCGAAAGTCGGTGGGTGGCGAACCGTCTCGGCCATCCGGTCGTGAAGGCGTTCAACGGCATCTACGCCTCGCATCTCTTGACCCACGGCAAGCCAGCCGGCACACCGGGCCGCATCGCCCTGCCGGTGGCCGGTGACGATCGGGCGGCCAATGCACTCGTCATCGGTTTGCTGGACCAACTGGGCTTCGACGGTGTCGACGCCGGGGGGCTGGACAACTCGTGGCGCCAGCAGCCGGGCACCCCGGTCTACGGAGCCGACCTCGATGCCGACGGCGTCAGAACGGCGCTCGGGAACGCCCGCCCGGGACGTCCGCTCGATTTCCGCGCCTGGGCACAACGATGACCTGAATCCCTGAACTCAGGGCGCGGAGCAATGAGCGCCGTCCGGCAGCCTTCTCGGTCCTGCCGAATCAGCCAGAGTCGACAGCGGCGAGGGCGGAATGCAGGTCGCTCACGAGGTCGTCGGCATTCTCCAGTCCCACCGACAGCCGCAGCAATGCCGGATCGACCGCAAGGGCCGAATCGGCCACCGATGCGTGAGTCATGCGGTGGGGATGCTCAATCAGGGACTCCACTGCGCCGAGCGACTCCGCCAGGGTAAAGAGGGAGGTCGATGCGGCGACCGTCAGTGCGTCGGACTCCCCACCCCGTACCGTGAACGAGACCATCCCACCGAACCCTCGCATCTGACCCGCGGCAATCTGGTGGCCCGCGTGTGTGGGCAGGCCGGGGAAGTAGACCCGGTCCACGGCCGCATGAGCGATGAGCGCCTCCGCCACCTGCTGCGCATTCGTGCAATGGCGCTCCATGCGAACGGCCAACGTCTTCACCCCCCGCAGTACCAGGAAGCAGTCGAAGGGCCCGGGCACCGCCCCGACGGCGTTTTGCAAGTAGCCGATCCGGTCCGCGACCTCGGCGTCCGACGTGGCGACAAAACCACCAACCACGTCGCTGTGCCCCCCGAGGTACTTGGTTGTCGAGTGGACGACCACGTCCGCGCCCAGTGCGAGGGGCTGCTGGAGGTAGGGGGTGGCAAACGTGTTGTCGACGATCACCTTGGCGCCGCGGGCGTGCGCCAACTCGGCAAGCACAGCGATGTCGGCGATCCGCAGCAGTGGGTTGGAAGGGGTTTCGACCCACAGCATCCGAGTGGAAGGCCGCCAGGCGGCCAGCACCGAGGCCGGGTCCCCCAGCGCGACCGAGGTGAACCGGATACCTGCCGGCGCATGCACCTGGGCAAGGAGGCGGTGCGTCCCGCCGTAGACGTCGTCGCCAATGAGCACATGATCTCCGTGTGCGAGGGTCCGCAGAATTGCATCCTCGGCGGCGAGCCCGCTCGAGAAGGCACTCCCGTGCGCCGCGCCCTCGAGCGCCGCCAGGCACGACTCCAGGGCAGTTCGGGTCGGATTACCTGACCGGCTGTACTCATAGCCCTGATGCACGCCGACTTCGGACTGGGCGAAGGTCGACGTCTGGTAGATCGGGGGCACAACAGCGCCTGTCGCCGGGTCGGGCGGTTGCCCGGCGTGGACGGCGAGGGTCTCGAAGCCCAGGCTCCGCCCTTCGGATTGGCTGCCCTCGTCGCTCCGCTGCTCCGCCACCGCTAGGTCCGCTCCAGGAAGGTCAAGAGATCCGACCGGGTCACGATCCCCACCGGACGGCCGCCGTCGAGCACGACCACCGCCGGAAAGGCTTGCAGGCGTTCGGCAACCTGATCCACCGTCTCGCCTTGGCCGACCGTCGCCATCGGCGGCTCCATGACCGACGAAACCGGTTGGTCGAAGGCCTCGGGGCGATGCAGGGTTCGTTCCAGGAGGAGGCGGTCGGTCACGGACCCCACCATCTCTGCGAGAGCGACCGGGGGTTCGGCCTTCACGACCGGGAGCTGCGAGACGCCAAACTCGTCGAGGATGGAGATGGCGGTGCGGACACTCTCTTCGGGATGGACGTGGACCAAGGAGGGGAGCCGGATGCCCTTCGCCTCGAGTACGTCCTCGACGGTTGCCCCTTGGGCCCGCACGAACCCGTGGTCGGCCATCCAACCGTCGTCGTAGAGCTTTGAGAGATACCCGCGGCCCGAGTCGGGGATGACGACCACGACGACGTCGTCGGGGCCGAGTCTCTTGCCGAGTTCGAGCGCGGCCCACACCGCGGTACCGGTCGAACCACCGACCAGGATTCCCTCCTCACGCGTGACCCGGCGTGCGGTCAGGAAGGAGTCGCGATCGGACACCGCGATCACCCGGTCGACGACCCCAGGGTCGTAGGTGCGGGGCCAGAAATCCTCACCGATCCCCTCCACCAGGTAAGGCCGGCCGCCACCGCCCGAGTAGATGGAGCCCTGCGGATCGGCGGCGATCACCTGCACCGAGGGCTTCTCCGCCTTCAGAAACCGCCCGACGCCGCTGATCGTGCCACCGGTGCCCACGCCTGCGACGAAGTGGGTGATGCGTCCCGCCGTCTGTCGCCAGATCTCGGGACCGGTGGAGGCCTCGTGGGCGCTCGGATTGCCGGGATTGGCGTACTGGTTCGGTTGGAATGCTCCCGGCGTCGCCGCCGTGATCCGGTTGGCCGCCGAGTAGTACGAGTCGGGGTGCTCTGGTGCGACCGCAGTCGGACAAATCACGACTTCCGCCCCGAATGCCCGCAAGAGCTGGCGCTTCTCCTCCGCGATCTTGTCGGGCATGGTGAAGATGCACTTGTAGCCGCGTTGTGCGGCCACCATGGCCAGTCCGATGCCCGTGTTGCCCGACGTCGGTTCGACGATTGTGCCGCCGAGACCGAGCAACCCCTCCGCCTCGGCGGCATCGAGCATTGCGAGGGCCGGCCGGTCCTTGACGCTGCCACCGGGATTGAGGTATTCGAGCTTGGCCAACAGGTGACACGGGAGGTCCCGCCCGATCCGGTCGAGCCGGACAAGCGGCGTGTTGCCGATGAGATCCAGCGCGGTCTCAGCCACCTCCATCGGAGGGCCGGGATCGGCGATCGGGTGCACCTCGACGCCCTCTGGCGGTCCAACCGGCTCGTCCGTGAACAGGATTGCCGGAAATCCGGCTTGGTGGACCTGGCGGGCGATCTCGGTCGCCAGCAAGGTGTCGCCCACGACGCCGACCAGGCCGGGAATGATGCTGCGCAGCTCCCCGATGAGCGCCAGGGAGGTGGGCCGCGGGGGGACGTGCACCACCCGCCTCGCCCGCGCCTCAAGGATGTGTGGCACGGTGCTCGGCTCGACCACCAACAGCACGTCCATGCGGGGGGGAAGCATTGCTTCTCAATGATCCCACCTTCGGCACACGTGCACGGACCTACCGCAGGGATCAGGCGTCGCAGGCGGCGGCTGGGCCCGGGGTCGGAAGGGCGTTGACGGCGGCCAGATTGGCCGCCGTGCACCGCACCAGGTTCGCGAGCCCGACCGGCGTGAGCCGATCGCACACCCAGTCCCAGTGGAGCGACACGGTGTCGCCCACGGTCACCGAGGGGGCCAAACCCACGCCGTGAAGGCTACGTCGCGCCACCTCCACCTCTTCAGGGCCAAGCACCAGCCGTGACCCGTCAAAGCCCAGGAGGCGGTTCCGCACGGTGACGAGGTCGCCGGTGACGGCTTCCACGTAGCCCCAGCGGATCCGGCAACGGTCGAGCACGGTCAGCGGTGCGCCCTCCATCCCCGCCCGCAACAACCCAAGCCACGGGTACACCGCAAAGACATGAAAGCTGTGCTGACACACCCCACCCAGGGGCACCGCGGAAGCCACGTGCCCGAACCGCCGGCCGGCTCGGACCTCGAAACGGTCGCTCAGCGATGACAAGAGCGCGGAGTCCGGCACCTTTTCGAGCAACGGGTTGCCCACCCAATAGGCCTCGACCACGCGGGCGTCGAGCGGATCGGCGATGCCGTTGCACCCCGCGATGAGCTCGAGGTACGGCCACGCACCAGCGAACCCCGTGGCCAGGTGCGCCAGCTCCGCCAGGTCGAAGCCGTCAGAAGCCGACTCGAGAAGTGCGCCCGGATCGGTAGGCCCGCAGTAGCCCAGCTCGTTGGGGGGTAGGCGTAGCGGGCGAACAGCAGCGGCCCGGGTGGCGCCGATCGCTGCCCGGCCTGCACCGAGTCGGCGGCCGGATCGCTCATGTCGCCGGCACTTGCCGCGGCATCCGCCACGCCACCAACGCGGTGCCGGCCGTGATCAGCACCAGTCCGAGCCACTGCGGCGCCAGCGGTTGAGTCCCTGCCAACGCCTGCAGCGCAGCGGTGATCAGCGCACTCGCCACCAGGATCGACGTGACGTCGATGGCACGGGCTCGACTGAGGGCTGTCATCCATGTGCCGACGTAACCGGCGAGCAGCAGCCCGGTGAACAGGACCCAACCCAGCTGGCCGCGATTGAGGGCGAACAGCGGAGCGAGACCGCCCTCGACCGCCAGGTAGGCGAGCAGGGCCGCGGATCCCACTCCCATGCGGACCAGCGAAACCGTGGCCGGAGCGATACCGGAGAGCAGCCTCTTGGCCACCACCACCTCGACCGCCCACAACAAAGTGGCCGCCAGGACGAGGGAGGTACCGCTCCCCCAAGCCAGATGGCCGATCCCCTTCGACAGCGCCACTTCGCCCCCGACGAGAAGAGCTATGGCGGCGATGTTCCACCTGGCCGCTCGCTCGTGGAGAAAGGGGGCAGCCAGAAGCACCACCCAGATCACCAGGGTGTCGTGCAGGAAGGCGGCGGGCGTCGCCGTGGTGCGGGCGAGCCCGTTGAAGAAGAGCACGAAGGCCAGGCCACCGCCGATGACGCCCACGTAGGCCAGCCCCACCCACGTGAGGGTGCTGGGGGTGCCCGGGACAATTCGTACCGGGGCCGCCACCCAACGCGCAGCCATCTCGCCCCTTGCCGTCGAGCGCCGCCTCCAGGCCGAGGCCGCCAGCGTTGCGGCGCCAAGTGCCACGAAGGCAACCAGGTTCTTCCCTGTGGTGTACACGGAAGGCGACGGCACGTGATGCACCCCGTAGCTGTTGGCGAAGACCGAGATCCCGCTGATGACGGCGGTAATGCCGGCTACGAGCACCCCGTTCATCCCGTCCTGCCGCCCGGTCCGACGCGTCGTCGTCCCTTCGATCACCTTGCCGACCCTTTCCCTTCCCCAAGACGGGCGCTGCCGCCAGCGATCTCGGAGAGGACTGTCTCCGCCTCTCGTGCATCCGCCCGGTCGATGGCGTAGCCGCTGTGCACGACCAGCCAATCTCCCGGCCCCGGTTCGGGTTCGGCGGGTTCGAGGGCCAACAGCGACACTTCGTGCCGGCGCCCGTCCATGTCCTCGACCAGTACCTTGCCCGGAGCGGACACGGACCGGACCTGATGCAACCTGCTCAGACACATCGGCTGACCTCCCGGATCATCTCCACTACATGGCGCGCCGCATGTTCGACGCCTTCTTCGACTCCTTGGCTCAGGCCCACGCCCTGCCCGAAATCGGATCCTTCAATGCCGACCACCACAACCCTCGACGGAGCGCGCTCGATTGCCCGGGCCAGGCGGTAGACCCCGGCCAGCCCGATGCCGTGGGTGCTGTTCGTTCCCGACCCCGTTCGCTCGCGAGTCGGCCTCGTCACGGTCGGATCGAGCTCCACCACCTGGACTGTTCCGGGCGGGGCACCCGACGAGACGGCATCGACGACCACGACCAGGCCGGCCTCGTCCCACAGGCCGAGAAGGTCAAGCGGGTCGTCGAGCGGCCCGACCACCATCACTCCAGGGCAGTGCTGCAGCACCAAGGAGACCGCGGCAGGACCGGCACCGTCGTCGCGGCGGTACTCGCTACCTAGGGCGGCCACCACGGGCCTGCGGGCATCGATCCGGCCTGCCTCCGCGGTGCTCGCGGTGTCGCTCACTCCCGGATCACCGTGACGTCGAGGAAGTGGGCGGCGCACGAGATGCACGGGTCATGGTTGCGCACCGCCTGCTCGCAGCGCCAGGACAGGTCGGCATCCGAAAGGTCCAGTCCGCCTTGCACGACGCGCCTGAGGTCGGCCTCAATACTGATCTGGTTCTGTGAGGTCGGTGGCACGATGCGCGCGGTGGTGATGTCGCCGTCGGCATTGAGTGCATAGGTGTGCAGCAGCAGACCCCGCGGCGCCTCAGTGACCCCGGCGCCCACACCCGCCCGGATCGGAATGTCCACTGCCGGTGGGCTCGGGGGCTCGTACGACTCCACCAATCGCAGCGCCTCATCGCACGCGAACACGAGCTCGACGGCGCGCACGACAATGCTCTGGAAGGGGTTGGTGACGATCGGCCCCAGCCCGGCCCCGGCCGCCGCCTGAGACGCCACCTCGGGCAGGACGGAGGAATTCGAGCGCGTAGCGGGCCAGCGGGCCGGTCAAGTAGTCGAGCTCACCCCCCAGGCGCGCGTGCAGCGCGGTGGAACGCGCCACATGCTCTTCGACAACCAGCTTGTCGAAGCCCGAGGCGGTGAGGTCCAGCCCGTCGCTCGACGCGACCCGGCCGGACTCAATGGGATAGCGGCCCGGCGTGCGCAAGGAGACGAAGCGGTAGTCCCCCTCCACGTCGGGAAAATCGAAGCCCGATACCCATGAAACCGTGGCCAGGGCCTGGTCGCGAGCACGGCGCAGCGGCTCGGCCAGGGCCGTCACGTCGGCGCGAGCCGGTGCGGAGTAGAAGCCCCCCACCCGGACATTCACGGGATGGATGGCCCGGCCGCCCACGGTCGACATGAGCAGGTTGCCGGTCTTCTTGATGGCGAGGCCGCGTTCGACGGCAGCTCGATCGCGCTCGGCAAGCTGCACGGCGTCGGCGCAACCCAAGAAGTCGGGAGCATGGAGCAGGTAGATGTGCAGGGCGTGGCTCTGTATCCACTCTCCGCAATAGAGAAGTCGGCGCAGGTGGGCTACCTCTCGACTCACCTCCACGCCGAGGGCGTTCTCCACCGCAGCGCAGGCGCTCATCTGGTACGCCACGGGACAGATGCCGCAGATGCGTGCCGTAATGTCGGGGGCCTCGGTAGCCCGGCGTCCCCGGAGGAGCGCCTCGAAGAATCGGGGCGGCTCGAAGATATTGAGCGCCACCTCTCCGACGACACCGTCACGCACCTCTACGCGGAGCGAGCCCTCGCCCTCCACGCGGGAGAGCCCCTCTATCGACACCGTGCGTTGCGCGCCCGACCCGTGCGTCATCGCCCTTCCGCGCCCTCTTCGGCCCCCACGGTCTCTGTGTCACCCGACAGCACCCGTGATTGCTGACCGAACACCGGGTTGCCTGCGTAGAAGGTGGCGAACAGGCGTGACGCGTCGATCGGGGCCATGCCGCTCTCGAGCAGACGCTGAGCCAGGGCGTCGGTGTTCGCCCCGTCCGAGGGTCCGAAGCAGCCGAAGCAGCCCCGACCGATTGACGGGCACAGGGCTCCGCACCCAGCGCGCGTGACCGGACCGAGGCACGCCGTACCGTGGGCTACCAGCAGGCACACGGTACCCCTCCCCTTGCATTCCTGGCAGACCGTGTGTGAGGGGATGACCGGCTTGCGGCCGACAAGCGCGGCGGTGATCACCTCGAGAAGCTGGAGCCGGTCGATCGGGCATCCCTGGACTTCGAGATCGACGGGAACGTGTGCAGCAATGGGCGTCGAGGTGGACAGCGAGGAGATGTATTCAGGGTGGGCGTAGACGGCACCGACATAGGCGCCCTCGGCGGCGAAGTTGCGGAGGGCTTGAATACCTCCGGCCGACGCGCAGGCCCCGATGGTGATGAGCCGGTGCGAGTTCTGCCTGATCTCCCGGATCCGTTCGGCATCTGCTGCCGTCGTGATCGAACCCTCCACCAATGACACGTCGTAGGGTCCCTCGACTGTCGCCCGCGACATCTCGGTGAAGTGCGCAATCCGCACGGCGCCGGCCAGGGTCAACAGTTCGTCCTCGCAGTCGAGCAGGCTGAGCTGGCAGCCGTCGCAGGAGGCGAACTTCCACACGGCCAACGTGGGACGGGCGTTATCGGTACCTTGGGAGCCGCCCGAGCGTGCCGGAGTCATCGGTCGCGCTCCATGAACAACCCGTCGGCCAGGCCCCCGTACGGCACCACCGGTCCATCGCGGCACAACAGGAGCGGGCCCAGCTGACAATGGCCGCACAGCCCAATCCCACATTGCATATTGCGCTCCAACGAAACTCTGATGAGGGAGGGGTCGATTCCCTGGTCGACGAGTTGACGCCCTGCGAAACGCATCATGATCTCGGGACCACAGAGCAGGGCCACCGCCCCCGCCGGTTCGAATGGAGCCCGGGGAAGGAGCACCGTCACCACACCCACCGAACCATCCCAACCGGGTGCGCCGACATCGACGGCGACGCCCACGTGGATCCCGGCCTTTCGCCATGCATCGAGCTCATCGCCGAAGAGGATCTGCGCAGGCGAGCGCATCCCGACCAGCACGAAGACCCGACCCGCGCGCCGCATGCGACGTTCCGTCAAGTCTCGTATCGCCCCGCGCAGCGGAGCCAGGCCGATCCCGCCCGCCACCACCACGACGTCGGCTGCATCGTCAATGGCGTCGAGTCCCCAGTCGTGCCCGAAAGGTCCCCGCACGCCGATCACCGAACCGACCGGAGCGGCGCACAACGCGCGGGTCACTGCGCCCACATCGCGCACGGTGTGCTCAATGGGACCTTCTTCTGTAGGTGCGCTCGAGATCGAGATGGCCGCCTCCCCCACACCGAACGAGGTCAACATGTTGAACTGCCCGTGGGCGAAGTGGAAGGTTTGGCCCACCCCTGTCGACATCGGCATGACGGACATGGTCACGACATCGTCCAGCTCCACCTTTCGCTTCACGATCCGGTACGGGACCGGGGTCAGCGGGCTATGCATGGCCGGCGACCCGACCGCCAGATCAGTGTCCGGCATTGGCGTAGAGGTCGAGAAGGCGGATCCGAGTTGCCTGCAGCCGCGTCAGCAGCACAACGGAGAGTCGTTGGTGGAGCTCGGCAGCCGCCTCCAGGTGCACCGCCAGATCCTCCTTCAGGTGTTGCGTGTCGATGGCGACCGCTTCGACGGTCTCCAGCGCCCGCGCGTCGAACTGCCAGCGGGAGGGGGCGGCGATCCAGCTGAGCCCAACGACGTGACCCGGCTCAACCGTGTCGATGACGATGGGTCCCCGAGGCGGGGCATGGATCTCTATGGCCACCCTTCCCCGGGTGATGAGGAAGAGGGTGCTGGCGTCCTCGCCCTCCCGGAGGAGCAGGGCACCCGGGTCGAAATGCACGATCCTCGCCCTCTGCGACAAGAGCGCAAGCGTCCCCCTTGAAATCCCGGCCAGAAATCCGTGCCGTCGCAGGGCCTCGTCCGTCGTGCTCCCCCCGCTCGTCACGATTCCCTCAGCATCTGGTCGATCGTGTCGACGATCGACCCATCGGATGCCCGAATGGCGGCGGCCTCCTCGGTGATGTCGATGCCGACCGGGCACCACGCGATGCACCGGCCACAACCCACACAACCCGACTCGTCGAACTGATCCCACCACGTCGACAGCTTGTGGGTCATCCACTGCCGATAACGCGAGGAGATCGTTGGTCGCACCGAGCCCCCGTGCAGGTACGAGTGGTCGAGGTCGAAGCAGGAAGCCCAGCGTCGCTGACGCTCGACAGCACCGTTCACGTCGGTGACGTCCTTGACGTCGCTGCAGAAGCACGTCGGGCAGACCAGGGTGCAATTGCCGCACGAGAGGCAGCGTTCGGCCACCTCGCCCCAGCGCGGGTGTTCGAGATTCCGGGCCAGGAGCCCGGGCAGGTCCTCGGTGTCGAGAGACCGTCCCATCCGCTCGGCTGCGCCGTCGATGACCGCCCGCCGACCAGAACGCTCGGTGTCGTCGGCGCCCCTGTGGGGAACCTGGGCCAACGCCTCGGCCCCGGCGGCTGAGCCGACCCGGACGTAGTACGTGCGTTCACCGTCGACCGGGCCGGCCAGCTCGGTGAGGGCCAGGTCGTAACCGCCAAGCGCGCCGGGACCCGTACCCATGGAAGTACAGAAGCAGGTGCTCGACGGAGTTCCGCACTCGACCGCCACAATGAACGCTCCGTCACGCCGCGCCGCGTACCGGTCATCGGGCACCGCTCCGTCACGGAGCACTCGATCGAGGATCCCGAGCGCGGCCACCTCGCAGGGCCGGGCCCCGACGACGGCCACGGGGACCGGTTCATCCCTGGGCTCGGACAGGGCCACCTCGCCCTCGGCGACCTCGGCTCGCCACACCGTCTCGGCAGGGACGAAGAACTCGGACTTCCACGACGCGGGGCCCACGGCCCACCCGAACAACTCGGAGCTTCCGTCGTGGGTGATCCGGTACTTTCCGGGCTCGGCATGGTCGTGCCAGCCCTCGGGCAGGTCGGAGGTGGTACCGATCTCCCCGTGCACAATCGCCCCGTCACGCACAACCGGCCCCATGGTCCGCAGTCCGCGCGCCCGCAGGACTTCGATCAGAACGTCGAAGCCGTACCGATCGATCACCACGTCATCCCCGACGTCCACTGCACGAGGCTACAGGCCTGGCTCCGGAACGCGGCTGGGGCTCATCCTCTCCGGCGGAGGCTGGAAATCTGCGACCTCCGAGGCTCGGGTTCTGCAGTGGCCGCAGCGGTAGTGGGCAACCCGAGCCACGAGTGCGCCAACCACAAGGTGTGAGGCTGCGACTCTGCAAACCCCTGGAGCCGGCCCAGATCATCCGGCCGAGTCCGGGCACACGGTGACCGCGAGCCGAGCGGGGTTCCCGTGAGCCAGGCGACGCGACAGGCCGAGCGAAGAGATGACCGCCGCCACTGATTGCAGGCGGGACCTGACTGAGCAGAAACGCTGCAAAATCCTGAACCGGCACCTCTCCTCTGGCATGCACCCGGGGTGGATTACTTGCAGAGCAGGCTGTTATCCTGAGCAGCGTGAGGTGCTATCAGTGGTTTGACGAGCCGGCCCTGGATGGGCTTCGGAGCGCTACCACGCACTGAACGCTATCCAACCAGGACCGGCTGAAAGGGCAGAGGCATTCGCCTCTGCCCTTTTGCTTTGCCCCGACAAGGCGAGCCGGTCACCTTCGGATCGAACGGCTTGCGGAGAGGAAGACACCGTGAACCCGAGCGACCCGATTCGCAATAGACGCATCACCAGCGTCAGCGCGCTCCTTTCACCACAGGAGGTACGCGAGCGCTTGCCGCTGGCTGAAGCGCACGAAGAGCTGGTTCGAGGCAGCCGGGATACCGTGGCCGCGATCCTCGACGGTCGAGATGATCGACTGCTCGTTATCGTCGGTCCATGCTCAGTCCACGATCCCGGCGCTGCCCTCGATTACGCGAGACGCCTGCAGGCTGCCGGTGAACGCCTGAGGGATCGGCTCTTCGTTGTCATGCGGGTCTACTTCGAGAAGCCCCGAACGACCTTCGGTTGGAAGGGTCTCATCAATGATCCGGGACTCGATGGCAGCTACCGCGTGAACGCGGGACTCCTCGCGGCCCGCGGCCTCCTTGTGAAATTCTTTCGCTAGGTCTCCCCGTCGGCTGCGAGTTCCTCGACCCGATCACGCCGCAGTACATCGCAGATGCTGTGAGCTGGGGGGCGATCGGTGCACGCACCTCCCGAAGTCAGATCCACCGACAACTCGCGAGCGGCCTATCGATGCCGATCGGCTTCAAGAACTCGACCGAGGGAGACGTCCAGGGTGCTGTCGACGCGGTTGCGGTCGCTGGAAGTGCGCAGGTGTTCCCAGGAATCACCGACGACGGCCAAGCCGCCATCTTCTCGACAAACGGAAATCCGGACTGCCACGTCGTGCTGCGCGGGGCAGGCAGCGGCCCGAACTACGACGAGAAGAGTGTGGCGGACCTCTACGGCCGACTCGCGCGATCCGGATTGAAGAGCCGAGTCGTGATCGACGCCAGCCACGGCAACAGCGGGAAGAACCACCACCGGCAATCGTTGGTCACGAGAGAGGTCGCATCACTCGTCAGTGAGGGCGATCGAAGCATCGTGGGAGTGATGATCGAGAGTTTTCTTGTCGAGGGTCGCCAGGATCTGGTTCTTGGACGCGCCTCGGAACTCGTCTACGGCAAGAGCATCACGGATGGGTGCGTCGACTGGGATACGACGCTGGACTTCTTCGACGTACTTGGCGGCGGGATAGAGCGTCGTAGGTCGCTCGTGAATGCGTGATGGGAGCTGTATGCGTATCTATCAAGTCCACACATTCGTCGCTGACCAGACCACAGAAGGACGACCGGAGCACCGTCGCCGGGCTTCAAACCAAGGTGCCCACGTACCGGACCTGCGGCAGTATGTGTGTCATGGACTCTGTGCCGGATGAGGCTCTGGCGGAGATGGTCGAGTTGATGCAGTCGATGCCGGGCGCGTTTCGAGGTGAGTTTCAGCTCGGCTTCTGGAGCGGCGTCACTGAGGGTGCTGACGCATGGTCAGTCCGCGTCGAGGCCGACATTATGGATACCGAGTTCTTCTTGACAGTTCCGACACCATCGGATGCTTTGAGGCGTGCCATTGAGGAGACGAAGAGACGAATCCCGCAGCCGAGAGGCGATGCCTGAACGGGACTGCCCCAGTTCGCTGCCGGGACTGGGCGCACCTTTGAGGACGTTTACACTGGCTCGTCGGAGCGGACTTGGAGGTGGCATGGGAAAGGTCGACTACGACGAGCGCCAGCACACCGTCTACGCCGCCGGCAGGCAGATGTCGCCCGATGCGTTGCAGACCTGGATGGAAGCATTCGCCCACCACCTGCCCGAGATACGGCCCCTGGTATGGCTTGACCTGGGCTCGGGTATCGGGCGCATGACCCCGTCCTTGGCGAGCAACTTCGGCGGCCCAGTGTACGGTGTCGAGCCAGCAGACAAGATGCGAGCTCAGGCCATCGCCCACGCCGGCCATCCCGCCGTCACCTATTCCGCTGGGTCTGCCGAACACATCCCATTGCGAGATTCCTCATGTGACGCAGCCGTGCTGTTCTTCGTCTGGCACCATGTCGTCGATCGCGAAGGCGCAGCCCGGGAGTTGCATCGCGTGATGAAGCAGGGCGGCAAGATCTTCGTCCAGGCGAACTTCTCCGACAGGAGACCTGATGCCTGGTGGTTGCACGCCGTGCCCGAATGGATGAACATTCACCAAGCGCTCTACCAGTCTGAAGAAGACGTGATCACTGACTTCGCCGGCGCCGGCTGGACGCTCGGCTCTCGTGATGAGATCACCTGGCTTCGCTCGCCGAGCCTGGCCGAGGATCTCGAAAGGCTGAGGCTGCGTCCCACATCGCTTTTCGAACATATGAGTGAGGAGGAGATCGAGACAGGTTTTGCCCGGATCGAAGCGGCGCTCCCCTCACTCGACGACGGGCCTCAGTTCGAGAGGAGCGCTCTGCTCGTTTTCGGATGCTAGGCACTGCGATAGTGCCCCTATCGCAGCACGCGGTACCAGCCAATGTCCTGCGCGCCGGCGTATTCCCGACCTCGACAGTGAGGCGGACTAGTGGGGGATGGAGGGTTTCGGAAGGCCACTGATGGACCGCTAATGGACCGATGAGGTCACGCCTACCCCTTTCGGAGCCTCATGATCATTTACGGGGCTTCCACCGTCAGTCCATTGAACTGGACTTTCTTTGGTGGAGGTGATGGGATTCGAACCCACGGCCTCTACATTGCGAATGTCTGGTTCTCGGTGTTTTGACCTGGGCCTTTCCGAGTACTTTCCTGGTGGTGGCGTTTCGACCGCCTCAGGTTCCCTCACGAACCCTCTCCTTCCCTCTCGATAAAGACACGTAAAGACACGCTCGGACAGGCCACGTGAGGCCCGTCGACGGACTAGTACCCAGGTCCGATCGACAGGCTCTCTCCATGCGCAGCGGGTGGCGCTCGTGTCCTCTTGGCGACGATCACATTCCTCGGTGAGCGAGCCGACATCACCGGCTCTGATACGGCGGGTGCTGGCTTCTGGCGGACGACGGAACGCCGATGTTCTGTTCGCCACCAGCAGTCGACAACGACCAGTCGGATCACGCCCACCAAGGCACCCGCGTCGTGCTACTCGACACCAAGGACAGCCGAAGCCACTCTGCGGATGCGTTCGGGATCGCCGATTATGTCAAGCTCGACGACCTGGTCATTGACGACAGTGAACGCCATGACGCCGTGTGGCTGCCCATCGAGCGTGATGACGACACCGGCGGCACCGTTGATCAGCGCTGGAATGAGCACCGCCGCCGGATTGGCGCCGAGGCGCGCTTGACGAGCGACAGCCGCTGCACCGCGGACGATGACGGACGCAGCAGCGCGGCTCGGCCCGAAGTCGGCCCGCAACACGACGTCAGGGTGGAGCACTGCGACCAGCGCGTCGAAGTCACCACCGCGAGCTGCCAAGAAGAAGGCATCGACAACTGTGCGTTGACGAGCGAGGTCGGAATCCGGTATTTCGGCGCCCCTTACCCGACGTCGCGCCCTGCTCGCGAGTTGCCTGGCCGCCGTCGGGGATCGATCGACCATAGGAGCGATCTCCTCGAATGGCAGGTCGAACATGTCATGGAGAACGAAGGCCAGGCGCTCAGCGGGAGTGAGCGCGTCCAGAACGACGAGGAGAGCTAGACCGACCGAGTCGGCAAGCAGGGCCTCGTCCTCGGGTCCAAGGTCTCCCATGGGGCTGATGACCGGATCCGGGAGATGCAACTCCAGGCGCTCCTCGCGTCGGTTGTTGCGTGTTCGGAGCATATTCAGACAGACGCGGGCGACGATCGTCGTCAACCATCCACCAAAGTTCTCGATGTCGTCGGTCTCGGCCCGGCAGACTCGAAGCCAGGCATCCTGGACAGCGTCATCGGCCTCGGCGAGCGAGCCCAGCATCCGATAGGCGACGGCTCGAAGTTGTGTCCTCTGCTGTTCGAAGCGCTCTGCCAGCCAGTCGTTCTCGTCCATCACGCACATCCTCGCTGAAAGGGTCACCACTTTGACCCCACCGCCATCACCGATGCGACAACGAATGGTGAGCCATTTACCTTCAGCCCCACTGGCCGGGTGTGTAATCCCCTGCGGGCTGACGGGTAATGACATTGAGGCGGTTGTAGAGGTTGATGAGGGCGATGAGGCATACCAGTGCACCGAGCTGGTCATCGTCGAAGTGCTTGGCCGCGTTTGCCCAGGCATCGTCGGAGACTCCGCCTTCATCGGCGACTCGGGTTCCCTGCTCAGTGAGCGCGAGCGCAGCCCGCTCAGCTTCAGTGAAGACCGTCGCCTCTCGCCAGGCCGCGATCAGGTTGATTCGCACCGAGCTCTCGCCGGCATGCTCGGCGTCCTTGGTGTGCATGTCCAGGCAGACGCCACAGCCGTTGATCTGGCTGGCTCGGATTTTGACCAGTTCTTGTGTCGCGGTCGGCAAGGTGGAGCCGGTGGTCACGGCGCCTGCCTCGTTGATGTGCTTGGTGAACCGTCCGGCTACCTCGTTGCGGTAGAAGTCGAGTCGAGCGTCCATTTGGGTCTCCTTAGATGTTGGGCCTTCTAACGAATATGACCCCGCTGGACAGTCACATGTGACAGGGATCACCGATCCCACCGGTTTGCCCGCTGGGTGTGCCGATCCCGGACTGCCTCAACCGGCCGGCCCAACGACCGCTTGAACCCGTGAGCTGCTTGCTCAGGTTGCCCTTGCCAGGGATCGGCCCGATCTGGCTACCTCGCCAACGACGCGACCCTGCCCCATACCGCACCATGGTGACAGCCCTTCCAGCGGACGAGCCGGCCACTTTGGATTTGCGTTGGCTGTCCGATCGATAGCCTGATTGCCCTCGTTCAGCTGCGACCACCTGATGACGTACCGCGCCCCAGATGCGATGCGTGTTAGTCGGAACGCTGCGGTTGCACGGCTGCGGTGAGGACTTGGCTGGCCACCCGGACGAGGTCGTCGTCAGAAGTGCTCGACACAGCGCGCAGTTGGAGGAAGTGGCGAGCCACCGTGAGGCCAAGAATGCTGCTCACGACGATGGCGGCTCGCAGCTCGGCGTCCGGCCCGCCGGTACCTGCAGCCAGATTGCCGATTCGCTCGTCGAGATGGAGCCGGACGGCTTCGGAAGCCTCCGGCACGGTCAACATGGACCGGACCAGCGTTCGCATCTCGGGGGGCAATGCGGCGGCGCGCACCTTGAGGACGTCAGCCAGATGATCCGCGGCTTCTTCCGGCTCGCCGGGCGGGAGTTGGATTGCAGCGGTGAACAGCGCCGACTTGGATCCGTAATGCTGCAGGACCAGGGAAGGGTCGACCCCGGCCCGGCTGGCAACGCCCCGCACCGTTGTCGCCTCGAACCCTCGGTCGCCGAACTCCTGTCGCGCCGCATCGAGGATCCGGGCCTGAGTGGCTGCGCGCCGAGCCGCCCGGGTCGGCGTGGGCTGGGAGACCGCGGTGCCTTCGTCCATGACCTCACTCTACGTGTGTTGAGCGAAGTCTTCGAGTGGACTACAGTTGACTCAACACTCGGTGAGCGAGTCGTCTCACGAAAGGGACCACCAAGGCAACTCCGTTGCGAGGTGATTCGTGAAAGGAACTGCAAATGACTTTTCCGCAAAGCGGCGCACCAACGCGTGCACTCGTCCTTGGAGGCGGCGGCGCTGTCGGCGTCGGCTGGCAGATCGGTCTGCTCACGGGGCTGCACGAGGCCGGTGTCGACCTGGCAGGAGCCGAGGAAATCGTGGGAACCTCCGCAGGCGCCCTCGTGGGAGCGCTTCTAGCCAGCGGCCATGAGGTCACCGATGCACTCATCAGCCTGGCATCACTTGGGCAGAGCATCGACCCCGGAAGCCTGGCAGCAGGCGATGAAGCCTTCCTGAGGGCAATACGCCAGGCGAACCTCGAGTCCGATCCACGGCGAGCGCTACGAGCGATCGGCCGCTCAGCCAAGGAGGCGAGCACACTCGCCGAAGACGTCTACCTGGGCCTGTTCAGCACACTCGACGGCACCCCCTGGCCTGCAGGCTTTCGATGCACCGCGATCGACATCGACACCGGTGAGTTGGTCGTGTGGGGCCAAGGATCCGGCGTGCCGCTGCTGCAGGCGGTCGCCTCTAGTTGCGCCGTACCGGTGCTGTTCCCCAGCGTCACCATCGAAGGCCACCGCTATATGGACGGAGGTCTCCTCAGTCATCTGAATGCGGCGGCGGCGGCGGCGACCGACGTCTTAGTGGTCCTTTCATGCCACGCCCTTGGATCCAAGGGCACCGGCGGGGGTGGTGCGCTGGCCGCCTCCGTCACCCCAGATGCGGAATTGGCACCATTGCACGAAACCCGACTGTTGGTGGCGTTCGAACCCGATTTCAGCGAGATCGGGACTCCGGCGAACATGATGGACTCGGACCTCGTCATTCAGGCTCTCATGATCGGCAAGCGCCAAGCGGTCGCCGATACCGCAGCAATCCAGGCCGCCTGGGATTCCTGAAAACACACCGGACATCGGTCGAGCCGGACGAATCCATGCTGGGACCGACCCACTTCGCCTGAAGGGTGGGACGCTCGGACGCTGCTCCGGCATTCAAGCAACATTCGCTCGGTGGCAGCATGGCGCTAGCGATGCGATGATCTTGGGGTAGGAGCCTGAGAGTCTTTGACCATCAGATCTTGAATCCCATCCCGAAGGCGCCTCGGAGGAGCTTTGCTGAACCTCACGCCCTTCCTACTCTTCAATGGGAACTGCGCCGATGCCATGACCTTTTATCAGTCTTGCCTGGGTGGCGAGTTGAGTCTCACGCGGCTGGGCGACACTCCGATGAAGGCTGACATCCCTCCAGAGCATCACCACAAAGTGGTCTACGCCCACCTCAAATCGAACGACATGGAGTTTTCGGCAACTGACTGGATGCACGCGACGCGTGAGCCGATCCAGGGCAACACGGTCGCCATGTACGTTACGAGCCAGGCGGTCGGCGGCCTGCACGATGTCTTTCATAAGTTGTCGTCGGGTGCAGATCCCGACCTCCTCGATGAGTTGCACGAGCTACCGTTCGGGATTTACGGGCACCTCGCCGACAGGTTCGGAGTTCATTGGTTCTTTCGGGGTGAAACCGCCTGAGGCGAACAGCGCCGGAGGACAAGGGTCACGTCCCAGAGTGTCCCCGTTCGCCAGCACGGCGGGCTGCTATCCCTCTCGACGGAGTGCGGCCGACGCGCATCTTCGATCTCAAAAACGACTCACATAGCGCTCATCAGCGCATTCCTCACTGCCCCGTAAAGACACGTAAAGACACGTCAGAGAATCTCATCTTTGGGGGGGATCCACTTCAGCCCTGTGAACTGGGCTTTTGGTGGAGGTGATGGGATTCGAACCCACGGCCTCTACATTGCGAACGTAGCGCTCTGCCAGCTGAGCTACACCCCCGGCGGACCCAAGAATAGTCGGGCTCCGGGAGCCTCCTGGAGGGACATCACCAGCAAGTTCGGCCCAGGCCTGTTCGCGTGGTCAGCGGGCTGCGACCCGGGGTAGGTCGAAGTCGTCGTCGTCCCAGGCGCCCGGGTAGCCGGCGGTGGCGGGATCGCCGGCACGCGGTGTGGTGTCGATCCGCTCCCGACGGGAACGGCGGCGGGCCTGCTCGGCCTCGAGCTCCTTGGCGTACGCCATCAGACCGACCAGGCCCAGCGCGGCCAGACCGGAGATGCCGGTGAACACCCAGGCCAGGTGCATGCCCGGGAACACTCCGATCAGCGCCGTCGAGATCGCCACTCCGCCCAGGCACCGCAGCAACATGGTGCAGCGCCGTCGGGCCTGATCGCGGCGAATCGATGGCAATGCCACGCTGACTTCGGGCAGGCACGCCGCCTCGGGACGGTCGAGCACTCCGACTCTCTCGTAGTGCGCGCCGTCGACACCGTCGACGTCAGCCGCCGACGCGTCCTCCGTCGGTCGCAGGAGCACCAACTTCGGTCGCGACGAATCGACAGCGAGATCCGCAGGGGTTTCGGACGACGAACCACCCGGCAACGCCGTGTGCAACCGGTAGGCCGGTGCGACGATTTTGGGCCCAGCATGCTCGAGGAGCTGCAATTGGTGATGGAAGTGGTCAATGGACCCGACCCCTTGACGCTCACCAAACCGCCGCCAAGCGCTCGGGGCAAGCACCGCCACCCAGAGAAGCACTACAACAACCAGCAGGATCACAATCGTCACTCCCCGACGACCTACCTTCGCGCTAGGCAAAAACCCTAATGAACAAGCGTTTACAAGTGGTGGATGGTGGGGAAATGCCACAGCGCCGACCTCGTCGGCACTTCTCCTGTGTCTTCGTTTGTACGCTCAGCGACCCGCTGAATCAAGGCCCCTTTTCGGCGCGCTGTCCAGGGGCGTCGCACCAGTCAGACGGCGCGGCTCCACCAGCGCCCATCGGTGCAGCCGACAGTGACCGTCACTCCGAAGCAGGCGGAGACGCGCGCCGAGGTCACGACCTCGGGCAGCGGACCCGACGCCACCAGTCGACCGTCGGAGACCAGACCGCTGTGGGTGAAACCGGGAGGGATCTCTTCACAGTGGTGCGTCACGAGCACGATCGGTGGGCTGCCAGAGTCGGCGGCGAGAGCCGTGAGTCGGACCAGCAGCCGCTCGCGTGCTCCCAGGTCCAGACCGGCAAACGGCTCGTCCAGTAGGAGCAGCTCCGGGTCGCTCATGAGCGCCCTGGCCAAGAGCACCAGCTGTCGCTCGCCTTCCGAGATCACCCCGAACGGCCGATGACCGATCTCGCCGACGCCACCGAGGGCCAGAAGCGCCTCCGCCCTCTCCCAGTCGTCCTCGGTGTAGCGGTTCCACCACGTCTCGAGCGCCCCATTGCGTCCGCTGGCGACGACGTCGCGCGCTGCCAGGTCGGCCCGGAGCTGCCGGGTCACCGCTCCACTGACCAGTGCAACACGCGGTCGCAAGGTCCGGACATCGACTGCTCCGAGACGGGCACCGAGAACTTCGACCGTTCCCGCCGTCGGCCACAACCTGGCGCCGGCCACCTGCAGCAACGTCGTCTTGCCCGAGCCGTTCGGGCCGAGGATCACCCAACGGTCACCGACGCCGACGCGCCAGTCGACTCCCCGCAACACGGGCAATCCTTCGCGTTGCACCGTGACGCCACGCAGCTCGACGGCAGCAGGTGGCCCCGGTGGACTCACACCGCTGTGCCGTCGCCACCGCCCGCGAGACGCCGGTTGATGCGACCGATGAGACCCGAACAGCACTGCGCCCATGTCCGCTCGCCGGCCAGCCAGAGCCAGAGCTCGCGCCGGTACCCCAGCACGATCAGCCCGAGGCCTTCCTCGTTCAGGCCGCTCGAGGCGAGCGAGCGCCAGCGGCTCCAGAACCAGGCCGTGACCCCGTCCCTCTCGTCGGTGAGAACGCTGCCGAACTCCTCGCCGTTGAGGACGGCCGCCAACCAGCCCTCGGCGCGGACCGTGGGCTCGTCAGGAACATGCAGCACCGGCACAGCGAAAACGGTCAATGCCTGATGTAGACGGGTTGGCGGTCGGAGCCCTCGTAGGTGCGCACGTGCTCGTCGAAATCGATGAAGAGCGGGGCGTCCGGGTCGAGCTTGCGCTGCAGCGTACGGCCGGCGATCTTCTTGTCGAGCGCGTCCAGCCGCAGGAGAGCGGCCGGGTCGTCCAGTCCGCGCACGTCCAGCTTGGCCCGGGCTGCCTGGAAGGCGAGGCGACCCCGCTCGCTCCGGATGATCACGCTCGTCCATCCGTTCATGGAGCCGACGCTGCCGACCGAGATGTCAGCCGAGCGGCCGAGGAAGTCGGCGCACTCGTCACAGCCCTTGAGCGCGGCGCCATGGAAATCCTTGACGGGCTCGTCGACCGCCAACTCCCCATCGCGGTACTCGACGATCATGCGACCACGGATGACGTCCATTTTCGACACCCGGTCCAGGTCGACCCCTCGCTTGTCGCGGAGCTCCCGCAGCGTGAGGGCCTCGTAGTCGAAATTCTTCGTACACATCAGGGCGATGGTCAGCACCACCGCGTCGACCCGGTGCGCGCCGGTGGGCCAGCGCCTGGCCTGCATGGCGCGCAGCCCCTGCACCTCGCACGGGGTGCCGACGACGGCGATGCGGGGCTTGGACGGCAGTGCGTACCGCGACAGGTCAAGCTCGGCCAATGCCATCGTCTGGTTGTAGAAGCTGCCCGAGGCCGCCTTGATCTCGGCCGGGGTGGTCGCGATGGTCGCGACGCCCTTCCACTGCTCGTCGGGATCAGCACTCGGCTTGGACACGAGCGCGCCGTCGATCTCACCGGCAGCCAACAGGCCGATCAGCAGCGCGCTGACCGCGCCGCCGTCCTGCGCGTCGTCGATTTCCGCACCCGCTCTGACCGCATAGGAATCGACGACGGCGCCGAGGCCCTCCGCGGGAGGGCCGCCGCTGATCTTCCAATACGTGTCCGACGAGTCGGAACGGACCTGGGCGGGCTGCACCTCGGCCTCTTCCCCGCTCACTTCGGCCGAGGGCGGCCACAATGCCTCATAGCGAAGCCCCCCGCGCGGGCAGAAGTCCCAGCACAGCGAGCAGCCGGTGCACATCTTGACCAACTCCGGCAGATCCGTGTCCTCATTCACTCCGATGGAGTTCGAAGGGCAGACGGCGACACAGGTGCCGCACTGGATGCAGCGGTCGGCGTGGATCACGCCCGCCTCGAGCTCCCAGAACCAGACCTTGCCCGGGGGCTCTGCAATCCCGTTCATCTGCTCCCTGATGCGGTAGCGCTTCACGATGTCACCGACACGGGGGCGCCGACCAGTGTCGACCGCAGCTGGTCGGCGCTGGTCCGGCGCGCCCAGAGGTGGAACGGCTCGCCGGGACGACGCTCCCCGCGGTAGCGCGTGACCACCCGGAGCAGCGCGTCCGGCACCCGATCGACGGGCATGGCGCCCTCGACCCAGTCGATGAACGCCGCGTCGGGTCCGAGCGACCCACCCAGGCCGATGTCGACGGCCTCCTCGATGTGCTCGCCGATATGCGCGATATCGCCCCGGAAGCCGATGTCCGCGATCTGTGGCTGGGCACAGGAGGCCGAGCAGCCCGAAAAGTGCATCCGGATGACGCCGGCGTCGCCGCGCTCGCTCCCTCCCCCGTCGCCCGAAGACAACTGCGCGTCCAATGTCCGCGCCCACTTCACGGCCCGTTCCTTCGTCTCCACCACGGCGAAGCGACAGAATTCGGACCCCGTGCAGGCGACGACACCGCGCTCGAATGGGCCGGGGAACGGCGAGTACGTCTGCATCAGGGGCTCGGACAAGAGGTCGTCGAGTCGCTCCTCGGGAACGCCGGACACAATGAAGTTCTGGTCGGTGCCGATCCGCACGCCCCCGTCACCGTACGTCTCGGCCAGACGAGCCAGCTCAATCAGCTCGATCCCGTGCATCCGACCCACTGGAACCGAGCAGCCGACGTACACAAGGCCGGGTTGCTTCTGGGGGTGCACACCGACATGGTCGCCGCGGAATGCCGTTGTCAGTTCACGCCCGGCCGGCTCGAGTGCAAACTTGGTGCGCTCATCGAGGGCAGCCCGGAAACCTTCGGGACCGAGCTCCTGGGCCAGGTAGCGCATCCGGGCCAGGCCACGGTTCTCCCGGTTGCCGAGCTCCCCGAAGAGCTGCGCCACGCCCCGGCACAGCTCGACGGCCTGATCGGGCCGTACGAAGACGTCGATGTCCGACGCCATGCGCTCCCCGTCGGAGAGACCCCCACCGATCAGCACGTTGAAGCCGACGCTGCCGTCTGCCTGTGCGGACGGCCACAGGCCAATGTCGTTGATCTCGACCCGGGCGCAGTCCTCCGTGCAGCCCGTGACGGCGATCTTGAACTTGCGTGGGAGGTTGGCGTACTCGCGGTTCCCCGTGAAGAACGCCGAAATGGCCTCGGCAACGGGCAATGCGGCGACGACTTCCTTCTCGTCGATGCCCGAGACGGGGCACGAGCACACGTTGCGTGCGGAGTCGCCGCACGCCTGCACCGTGGTCAGGCCGACGTCCCAGAAGCGCTGCCATATGCGGGGGACGTCGGCGATGCGGATCCAGTGGAGCTGAATGTCCTGCCTCGTCGTGAGGTCCGCATAGCGGTTCCCGAAGACGGGGCTGTCATCGGGTCCCTCGGCGAACGCGTCCGCGGCCACGCCGATCTCGCGGACCTGGGCCGCGCTCATGACGCCGCCCGGGACCTTGATCCGCATCATGAATGCGTCACCGCCCTGGCGCTGGGGGTACATCCCGACCCATTTGAAGCGCTCGAGCTCTCCGGGCACCTTGTTGATGGAGTCGACGCCCTCCTTCGAATACGTGTCGATGATCGCCTGGGCGACTTCGAAGGGGTGCCGCGACAGCTTCAGCTGTTCGACGGGGTTGAGCTCGCCGATGTTGCGGTAGGGCTTGACGAACTTGAGCCCGCGGTCACGACGACCACGAAACTCCATCCCGTAGGGATTGTCGAGGTCACGAGGCACTAGACGTGGAGGCCGCACTCGGACTTGTCGGCCCCGGCCCAGCGACCGGCGCGGGCATCTTCGCCTTCGGCCACCGGACGCGTCGTCGGCGCACAGCCGATGGAGCGGTACCCGCGCAGAGTGAGCGGGTGAACCGGAAGTTCGTGGTCGGAGAGGTAGGACGAGATGTCGTCCTCGGTCCAGGTCGCGAGCGGATTGACCTTCACCAGCCCGAACCCGGTGTCCCAGCTGACGATCGGCGCATCGGCGCGGGTCGGGCCGTCCGAACGCTTGAGCGACGTTAACCAGGCGCGCTTTCCGGCCAGGGCGCGGCGCAACGGCGCCACCTTGCGAAACTGGCAGCACTGATCGGAACCGCAGGGGTATGCGGCAGCCTCGGGCCCGGGCTTTGTGACCGTGAGATTGAGCCCGTAGCGCTCCCGCATATCGTCGACGAAAGACAATGTCTCGGGAAAGTGTGCCTCTGTGTCCAAGAAGACGACTTCGACTGTCGGCGCAACCTTGGTGACGAGGTCGATCAGGACAACGTCCTCGAACGACGCGGCCAGCACAAGGGAGTCCCCGAAGGATTCGATCGCCCACCTGATGACGGCACTGGCAGGAGCGGATTCGAATCCGTCATTGACCGCGGCAAGGCCCTCAGTGGTCAACCCCAGATCGCTCACGTTGGTCTCGACCACACATCCCTCACCTTCTCCACAGGGCGAACGGGCCGTTCCGGGGGCCGGTCACCGGCGCTTGACGCCCGTCCGAATGCAGGCTTTAGTATACATGACCAAAATGGTCATGATTTGAGAGGCTCCATGGACCCAGCTGCCGCCTTCCGCTCCCCCCAGGACCCCACCGCAACGGGCTCTGCCGCGGTCCGGACCGGTGGATCGGTGACCGCCCTGGTCAGGCCGGTGGAACACCCCCTCGGGCACCTCGACCTCCTGGAGTCGCTGGCCATCTTCATCATCCGTGAGGTGGCCGCCGAGTCGGAGCGCCCCGTCCTGCTCTTCAGCGGGGGCAAGGATTCGGCGGTCCTTCTGCATCTGGCCTCCAAGGCGTTCAAACCCGGGAAGATCCCCTTCCCGGTGCTCCACGTGGACACCGGACACAACTTCCCCGAGGTGCTCGAGTACCGGGACGCGCAAGTCGAGGCCGAGGGTGCCCGCCTGATCGTGGCACGCGTGCAGGACTCCATCGACCAAGGTCGGGTCGCCGACCCGGGGCCCATTGCGTCGCGCAATCGCCTGCAGACGACCACGCTGCTCGATGCGATCAATGCCCACGGGTTCGACGCCGCCTTCGGTGGCGCTCGCCGGGACGAGGACAAGGCCCGAGCCAAGGAGCGGGTCCTCTCCTTCCGCGACTCGTTCGGGCAGTGGGATCCCAAAGCGCAGCGACCTGAACTTTGGCAGCTCTACCAGGGCAGTGTGCGGCCGGGCGAGCACCTGCGCGCTTTCCCGCTTTCGGACTGGACCGAGCTCGACATCTGGCAGTACATCTGGCGCGAGCGCATCGAACTGCCTTCCATCTACTACGCGCACGAGCGGGAGGTGCTCGAGCGCGACGGCATGCTCCTGGCCGTCACCGAGTGGGTGGGTCCGGAAGCAGGCGAGGATGTCCGCAAGGAAACGGTGCGCTTCCGCACCGTCGGGGACGCCACCTGCACGGGCGCGGTGCGTTCCTCCGCCGATTCGGTGGAGGAGATCATTCGCGAGGTCTCTGCGTCGAGGGTCTCCGAGCGCGGGGCGACCCGGGCTGACGACCGCTTCTCGGAGACCGCGATGGAAGACCGCAAGCGCGAGGGGTATTTCTAGACCCATGACCACGTTGCCCGGCTCGCCGCCGGCCGGCGGCCCCGAGCTCGGCGTGGACACCATGGACCTGCTCCGGTTCGCCACCATCGGATCGGTGGACGACGGGAAGAGCACCCTCATCGGCCGGCTCCTTTTCGACACGCGCCAACTCTTCGACGACCAACTCACCGCGATTGAGACCGCGTCGGAGCGGCGGGGATTGGGCGAGGTCGACCTGTCCTTCGTGACCGATGGTCTGCGCGCCGAGCGCGAACAGGGCATCACGATCGACGTCGCCTACCGCTACGCGGCGACCCCGCATCGGAAATTCGTCATCGCCGACTGTCCGGGCCATATTCAGTACACGCGGAACATGGCCACCGGCGCGTCGACCGCCGACCTGGCCCTCGTGCTCGTCGACGCCACATCCGGGCTGCGTGAACAGTCACGCCGGCACATCTGCATCGCCGCGCTGCTCGGAGTGGACCAGCTCGTGGTCTGCGCCAACAAGATGGACCTCGTCGGGTGGGACCGCTCCGCCTACCAGCGAATCGCCGACGAGATGGAGGCGCTGGCCCGCCGGCTCGGTATCCCTTCGTGCACGGTGATCCCGATCGCCGCGCTGCACGGTGACAACGTCGTGACGCGCTCCGACGCCGCACCCTGGTACGACGGCCCAACGGTTCTGGACGCCCTGGAATCGGCCCGGGCCGGCGGGTGGGCCGCCCAGCACGGCGCGGGTCGGGGCAGTGGAGCCCGACTTCCGGTGCAGTGGGTGCTGCGGCAGCCTGGTGGCGGCCGGACCTACGCCGGGATGGTCAACGGTGGACCCTTCCGGGTTGGTGACACCGTGGTCGTGCTGCCGCAGGGCGCCGAGACCACCATCCGCTCCATAGAGACGGCTGACGGCCCGCTCCAACGTGCCGAGGTCGGCCTCTCGGTGTCGCTGCGGCTCGGCGACCACCTCGACGTGTCCCGGGGCGACCTCATTGCCGCGGCCGAGGGAGCCCCCGAGGTCACCGACACGTTCGAAGCGACCGTCTGCTGGTTCCAGGAACGCCCGCTCGCCGTCGGGGACCGCCTCCGGCTCAAGCACACGACACGGGTCACGCCCGTGGTCGTCGAGGACGTCACCGGGATCTTCGACGTGAACGAGCTGCGGATGGTCGACGCGAAGGAGTTGCACGAGAACGATATCGGCGTCGTGAAGCTCCGCACGGCCACACCGCTGGCCGTCGACCCCTACGAGGCAGACCGGATCACCGGAAGCTTCGTGCTGATCGACGACCTCACGTTTGCCACCATTGCAGCGGGCATGGTCGGTCCGCCGCGGCTCCATGACTGAGCCCCAAGCCCCGCATCCTCCCCTCTTCTACCCGGTCTCGCTCGACGTCTCGGGCCGTTCCTGTCTGGTCGTCGGCGGCGGGTGGGTGGCCGCCCGCAAGGCCAGCGCGCTTCTCGACTGCGGCGCCGTCGTGACCGTGATCGCACCCTCGCTCTGCGACGATATGGAGGCGCTGGTCCCCTCGCTGCACGCGGTCGAACGGCGGGAGTACGGCGAGGGTGACGCGTCGACCTTTCGACTGGTGATCACGGCCACCGGGATCCCGGAGGTCGACGGGGCGGTGTACGCGGACGCCGAGGCCGCCGGCGTCTGGACGAACAGTGCCGACGACATGGCGCACTGCTCCTTCATCCTTCCGGCCGTCCATCGGGACGGCGCAGTCTCCGTGTCGGTGTCGACGGGCGGCCTGAGCCCTGCGTTGGCCTCCTGGCTCCGGACCCGCGTCGCGGCGGAGTGCGGCGACGGAATCGGGGTCCTGGCGCAGCTGCTCGGCGAGGCCCGGGCGAACCTGCAGCGGGCGGGGCTGCCCAGCGATTCGGTGGACTGGGTCCGCCTTCTCGAGGGACCTCTCCTGGAACTGGTACGCACGGGCGAAATCGACAATGCCCGGGCGACGGTGCTGGCCGCGACCGGACTGTAGGCGGTGCTCGCGCCCATGGTCTCCGCTCACACCCGCTGACGTCCGCGGTCGACCTCGCGGCGCACGCCGCGCTTCTTTTCGGCGGCACGGAGGCGGACCCGTTGCGGTCAGAGGCCGGACACGACAACGCCGCACCACGGCGCCGACAACGACGACTCAATTGTCCCCCGGGCCGCGCCAACTAGTCCTTTTGTCCCTGTCGCTGCTGCCAATGACGCCTCATATTCGCCTGGAGCCCTGTGGGATGAAACCCGCAGGCGCATGCGTGATTGATCGCTGCACCCGGACAACGGTGCACCTATGAAGGGGCGTAGATGAGACTGTCGATTGCTCGAGTGTCAGCGGCGGATGGCCACACCCCAGGCGCGACCGTGAACCGAGACGACATCGGGTCTTACGTCCGTGGCGCCACCTGGCGGCGGATGGCCGTGGCACTGGCAGCCGCCCTGGTCTTCGGTTGCGTCGGGATCCTCTTCGCAACCCCGGGGTCCGCGGGTGCCGACACCCCCACCGTCTTCCAATCCGGCGGGGTGTTCGCCTCAGTCGGCAACTCGACGGTGTACGCGTTCGACCCGGCATCCGGCGACCAAGTGGCCACGCTCCAGGACACCACCGACGAGCCCTACACCGCCGGAAGCGCGTTCGACGCCAACGGGAACTTCTACGTCGCCGACGATATCAACGGCGATATCAGCGAATTCAATTCCGCCGGGGCTCCGTTGCCGACGTTCGCGACAGGTCTGTCGAACCCTCTCTCGATCGTCTTCGACAACTCGGGAAACATGTACGTGGGCCAGCAGTCAACGCCTTACATCGCAGAGTTCGCGTCGGATGGGACCCGCCTGCCCGACATCGGCCCGCTCCAGACCGAGCTCTACGGAGACGACTGGATCGACCTGGCCAGCGACGAGTGCACGTTCTATTACACGACCGAGGGAACGGACATCCTCACCTACAACAAGTGCACCAACACGCAGGGGCCCAATTTCAACAAGGTCCCGTTTCCTTCCGTCGATTCCTCGACGGGCCTGCCCGTCAACGCCTTTCAGCTCAAGATCCTTGCGAACGGCGACGTACTCGTCGCCGACTCGAACGCCGTCCTTCTTTTGGATTCGAATGGGAACGTCATGCAGACGTATCCATGCTCATCCCTGCCCAACTGCGGAGGCCAGCTCTTCGCGATCAGTGTCGACCCAAGCGGGACGTCGTTCTGGACCGGAGATTCCTCGTCGGGGTACATCTATCAGATCAACATCGCGACGGGCGCACTGATGCAGACGATCAACAGTCAATCTGGAACCCTGTATGGACTCTCGGTCTTGGACCAGAAGGAGGTTGCGACGCCGTCGCAAACGACGACCGCGGCGCCGTCGACCCTCGCCGTTGCGCCGGTGACCGGTGACTTCTCGACGCCGACCCCTGTTTCGGCCGTGTTGACCAATCCGAACACCGACGCGCCGATCGTGAACGAGCCGATCACCTTCACGCTGAACGGATCCGAGACGTGCACTGCAGACACCGACTCCACCGGCACCGCCACCTGCGACATCACCGCCAGCGAACCGTCGAGCAGCTATACGCTGACCGCTTCGTTCCCCGGTGATACGACGACGTCGACGCCCATCGGTTCCGACACCTCGACGACGAGCTTCACGGTCAATCCCGACACCAGCGGCCTGATGTATACGGGTTCGACTACCGCGGTCAACGGTCAGCCGACCACCCTGTCGGGCACGCTCACCACGGACAACCCCACGTCGGGCACACCCCTGCCCACCAAGGTGGTCACGTTGACGATCGGCTCCGGCTCGACAGCGCAATCGTGCAGCGGGACGACGGATGCCAGCGGAAATGTCAGCTGCACCGTCGCCACCGTCGACCAGCCCAGCGGAACCGAGCCGATCAACGCGACCTTCGGGGGAGACAGCTACGACACCCCGGCCACCGCCACCAGCAGCCTTTCGGTGACCGAGCCGACGGTACTGACGGTCAACCCGGCGACCGTGACCTACGGGGGCTCGACCACGGTGTCGGGCACCTTGACCGATTCCAACCTCAATCAACCCGTGTCCAATGAACCGGTGACCTTCACCGTGAACAACACGGAGACATGCACGGGCACGACGGACTCCAGTGGCCTTGCCTCGTGCACCATCACCCCGGGAGAGTCCACCGGGAATTACACGGTCAGCGGGACGTTTCCCGGCGACACGGCGCAGCCCGTCCCGCTGACGACCAGCACCAGCTCGGCTGCGTTCGTGGTGACGCCCGCCGTGACGACGCTGACGTACACCGGTGCCAATGCCACCACCAACGGCCAGTCGGTTGTGGTCTCCGGGGTCCTCACGACCGGGAGCACGCCACTGGCCAACCAGCCGGTCACCTTGACGCTGGGGTCGGGCACCTCAGCCCAGACGTGTCCGGCGACGACGACTGCCACGGGCGCCGCCAGCTGCACCATTGCCTCGGTGAACCAGCCCGTGGGCCCGAACCCGGTCGGCGCCACCTACCCGGGGTCCACCAACTACCAGCCCGCCAGTGCGACGAGCACCGTCCAGGTGGGCCCCACCTCGGTGTCCACCACCCTGACGGTGACCTCCAGCACCGGGGCCTACGGCAGCCCGACCACGGTGACGGGCACGCTGATCAACAACTACACGAACACACTCGTTCCGGGGGAGACCGTGACGCTCAAGCTGAACGGGACGCAGTCCTGCACGGCGACGACCAGCACGTCCGGGGTGGCGACGTGCACCGTCACGCCGACCGAGCCGGGAGGGAACTACACGTTGAGCGGGTCGTTCGGCGGTGACACCACGACGGTGCCGACCCTGTTGCCGAGTACTGGTTCGGGTAGCTTCGTGGTGACCAAGGCGCCGACCACGGTGACCTACACCGGGAGCACCTCCATCACGAGCGGCAACACCCCGGTGCTTTCCGCCACGCTGACCAGTAACGGGGCCCCGGTGAGCGGTCAGACGGTGACCTTCACGGTCGGCACGGGCAGTTCGGCCCAGCGGTGCAGCGGGACCACGAACTCCGCCGGCAACGTGAGCTGCGGCATCTGCATGTTCAACCAGAATGCCAGCCCGCTGCCGGTCACCGTCAGCTACGGCGGCAACGGCGACTACTCGACCTCGAGCACATCGGTGTCGGTCACGGTGAACACGCCGACTTCACTTTCGGTGAGCGCCGTCACCGGGACCACCGGTCAACCCACCACCGTCACCGGCACCCTGACCAACCAGGTCACCGGTCAGGGAATCAGCGGGCAGACGGTGACCCTGACACTCAACGCGGCCCAGTCCTGCACGGCGACGACCGGCTCCACCGGTAAGGCCTCGTGCTCCGTGACGCCCGACGAATCGTCGGGCACCTATCCGATCACGGGTTCGTTCGCCGGCAACACGACGTCGACCCATCTGTTACCCAGCACCGGGCGCAACAATTTCGTCGTCACCGCGGCGGCCACCAGCGTGACCTACACCGGTGCGACAGCGGCCACCAACGGCTCTTCCGTGACGCTGTCGTCGACCTTGACGAGCAACGGCACACCGTTGAGCGGACAGAGCGTGATCATGAGCTTGGGCACGGGGAAGACGGCGCAGAGCTGCACCGCCACGACGACCTCCTCCGGCGCCGCTTCGTGCAGCATCTCGTCGGTCAATCAGGTCGCCGGATCGGTCTCGATCACCGTGAGCTACGCGGGCAACGGTAACTTCCAGTCGGCCAGCACGTCGAGCACCGTCAAGATCTCCAACAGCAGCGGCGGTGGCGGCGGGACCGGGGGCGGCGGAGGCGGGTATCCCGGTGGCGGGGGCGGTGGAGGCGGCTCCAGCGAGCCGCCGCCCGTCGGTGGCAGGGGCGGCCCCTGCCCGGGCATGTGACCACGCACTCGGGCTGACCTCTCCGACGAGGGGGCCCTGGGGGGATGCGCCGTGCTCACGGTTGCGCCACCATGAGCACGGTCCCGGCCACCAGCAGCACCACCGCCACTCCCGCCGCCCGCGACATGGATGTCGCGTCGTGGCGCAGGAACACTCGCGACTCCGGGGCTTCGGCATCGTCCGCCGCCAGGGCCACCTGCAGCCGATGCTCGGACGGCCACAGCACCCCTTCCTCCACCAGGGCGAGCGCGGCGAAGATGGTCAGGCCTCCCAGCACCCACCCATCCCCGAGCGCATAGGCGCCCTGGCTCATTGCAATGAGGGCGAATCCGAAGACCGGGATGCCGTAGACGGTACGGCCGGCCCAATTCACCCCGGGCCGGAAATAGCGCCGCAGGGGCTCGGGCAGTGGGAGAGGAGACCCAAGCAGCCGGCGGAGCCTGGTGGCCGTGGCGGCGGCGGTGGCCGTCGTCACCAGCCCCACCACCACGCAGCCGACATGGAGCAGGAGCACGATGTCGAATGCCGGCCCGTCCGGCTGGTGATGCATGGCCGACATGCCCTCCTCTGTCCGTGGCTCCAGGTGAACGCTCCGCGATGATGGCGTTTTCGCGGGGAGCAGAACCTGTACCGTAGAGGTGGAGGCATGACGATGAGGTTCTTTTCGAGGTCGGTTGGCCGGGTAGCGCCCAAGAGAGTGGACCGATGAATCAGTTGCGCCTCGATCCCTTGTCGGGTCGCTGGGTGGTCGTGAGCCCGGGCCGCTCCGAGCGGCCCTACTCGTTCGTGACCCGCACCCCCGAGACGCCCGAGGCTCTCGAACGACCCTGCCCGTTCTGCCCCGGCAACGAAGAGGACACGCCGCCCGCCCTGGAGACCTACGGCCCCACCGGCGGCTGGCTGGTCCGGGTCGTGCCCAACCTCTACCCGGCCTTCGAGGGCGATGAGCCGTTCGTCGTCGCCAACCGAGGCCCGGTCTTCACGCAGGCCTCCGCCGGCGGCATCCACGAGATCCTCATCTTCTCCCCCGAGCACGACACCACCCTGGGCCAACTCAGCCAGGAACAGGTCGAGCTGGTGATGGCGGCTCTCCGCGACCGCCTCGAGGAGCACGCCTCGCAGCCCAACCTCCGCTACACCCAGGCCATCGTGAATTCCGGACGGGAGGCGGGTGCCTCCCTCGAGCACCCCCACGGGCAACTGCTGGGCATGTCGTTCATCCCCCGGGAGCTCGCCGAGGAACAAGCGCGCTTCGCGCGGTTCGTCGGCTCGTGCCTCCTGTGCACGACGATCGACGCAGAGGAGGATTCGACAGAACGGGTGATCTACGCCAACGACCGCGTCGTGGTGGTCTGCCCGTTCTGGAGCGCCGTCCCCTACGAAATGCTCGTCATGCCCCGGGAGCACAACCCGCATCTCCATCGGAGTCCGACCGAGGACCTCGTTGCCGTCGGCGAGGCCATCCGCCGGTCGCTGCAACACCTCGCAGAATCAGTCGGAGACATCGCCTACAACATCGTCTTTCACTCGGCCCCGTACCGGGTGGGCGAGCCCTACCACTGGCACGCCCACATCTGGCCCAAGGCGACCACGACCGCCGGCTTCGAGCTCGGCACCGGCGTCGCCATCAACGTCATCTCCCCCGAGGAGGCCGCCGAGACCCTCAGGGTCTCGGCCCTCGCCGTCTAGGTGTGTTCCTAGCCATCAGGCCGGGAGCGCCCGCACCGAGCGGGCCAGTTCGAGGAACGACAAGAGCCGGCGCACCAGGTCGCGATCGGGCCCGACCAGGCCGCTGATGCCCGCCGTCCCGAGATAGCCCGTCACGAAGGCCCGACGGTTGCGCATCTCCCAGTCGTGGCCGAGGGCCGCGAGGCCGAGCCTGCCGGCCGGGTCGCGTTCGGCCGCCGCGACCGTGCTGGCGCGGTGCATCGACCACAGCAGGTCCGCCACGTCCCCCAGGGGTGTCCGGCGGCGCACCGTGGACCCCGGGGCCACGACGCCACCCGGCGCGCAGTCGCTCACCACCCATCCCTGGTCGGTCCGGGCCGTGCGGCCCAGGTGGAAATCCCCATGGGTGCGGATCACCGGGAGTCGCGCCTCGGACTCGCGGAGCCATTTCACCAGGTCGGCGACGCCCGGCGCCTCGAGCAACGATGCGTCGGACGCGATGATCGCCGCCTCGGCCTGGTCGACCCACTCGACGACGGGCTCGCGCTCCCGCTGGAAGGCGCCGTCGAGGGCGAGGTGCATGCGTGCGGTCATGGTCCCGAGAGCCCTGGCCTCGGCACCGAAGTCGGCGCCCGCACTCTCGGGCGAACCGTCGGACGCGTAGAAGTCGCGCAGTGAGGTGAGGGCCAATGCCCACCCCGATGAACGATCGGCCAGCGGCTCTTGCACCACCCCGAGGTCGAGGCCCTCCCAAACCCATCGCACCAGTGGAGCGGCGACGTGGTTGAAGCCGGATTCGTCCAGCGCAACCATGAGGTCCACGTCGGGCCGCGGCGCCGCCGCGAGCCAAGGGAACACGAGGAGGTCGCCGCGGTCGCCGCAGTCGAGCACCGTGGCGTCGTCATCGTCGCGCAGGACCGCTACCGGGCCAGGACGGGACTCGACGCCGCGCACCGTGGCCAGCAGCAGTGCGGCATGTTGCGCATCGCGCAAGGCGTCGGTGCAGACCGCGAGTCCGTCCTCGTCATCGAGCAGGCCCAGCGCCGCCTCCTCGCCGGAGCGGAGGAAGTGGGGCTCGTCGGCGACTCCCCGCAATCCCACCACCATGTGGGCACGCCGGTCACCGACGCGGGCCACGACGTCGACCAGGCCGGGCCGGCCGGCCAGGAGCACCTCGTCGCGCTCAATGACGATGTCGCCCTCCGGCGCGATCCCGTGCAACCCGAGCCACGCCTCGGCCAGCCTGCGCAGGGCCTGCTCGCGCTCGGCCGTCATTCCGGGCGCTCCTCCTGCACCAGGTCGAACCACAGGAACCCATAAGGTGGCAGCGTGACGGCGTAGGGCTCCTCGGTGATCACGGGGAACGGCACCCGCCCCAGCACCTCATAGGGTGTCGAGCCGGCCCACTTGGCCAGCGCCAGCTCGGCGGGTTGGGCGAAGCGGCTCAGATTGTGCACGCACAGCACGGCCTGGTGCCGGTGCACCGCCTCGTCGTCCTCGCTCTCGTTCCCGGCCGGGACGGTGCGCGCCAGCACCGTGGAATGACCCCAGTCCAGCGCGCCGCCGATCGCCGGGCTCACCGAAGGTCCCGTGGAGGTGGTGCCGGTCAGGATGTCGACCACCTCGCCCGACCGCATGTACGCCAGGACGGACGGGTTGGCGCACGGCAGCACCTCCATGGCACCGACACCCATCACCGGCAGCGCTCGCCGCTCTGTCAGCATGCGGCGCAGCCAGTGCAGGAACGACCCCTGGTTGCGCAGCTGTGCTTCCACGTTGAGCGCGCTGAAGCCGTAGACGGGGTCCATGAGCGGCGGCAGGTAGAGCTGGGCGAAGTCCGCTTTGGAGAAGCCGCCATTGCGGTCCGGCGACCACTGCATGGGCGTGCGGACTGAGTCCCGGTCACCGAGGTAGATGTTGTCACCCATCAGGAGTTCGTCGCCGTAGTAGATCACCGGACTGCCGGGCAGCGACAGGATCAGGGCATACAGCAGCTCGGCCGTGCGTCGATCGTTGTCGAGGAGCGGCGCCAGGCGGCGCCCGATCCCCATGTGGCGCTTCATCCTCGGGTCCTTGGCGTATTCCGCAATGAGGTAGTCGCGCTCCTCGTCGCTCACCTGCTCGAGCGTCAGCTCGTCGTGGTTGCGCAGGAAGATGGCCCACTGGCAGGCGTCGTCGATGACCGGCGTCTGCGCCAGAATTTCGGTGATCGGGTAGCGCTGCTCCCGCCGGACGGCCATGAAGAGGCGCGGCATGAGGGGGAAGTGGAAACACAGGTGGCACTCGTCACCGTCGCCGAAGTAGTCAGCGACGTCACTCGGCCAGCCGTTGGCCTCAGCCAAGAGGATGCGGCCCGGGTAGTCGGCGTCGATCTGCTTGCGGATCCGCCTGATGAACGCGTGCGTCTCGGGCAGGTGCTCCCCCGACGTCCCGTCGCGCTGGTACAGGTAGGGCACGGCGTCGAGCCGGAACCCGTCGAACCCGAGGTCGAGCCAGAAGCGGACCAGATCGATCATGGTGTCGGCGACTTCGGGGTTGTCGTAGTTCAGGTCGGGCTGATGGTGGTAGAAGCGGTGCCAGTAGTACTGCTGGCGCGTGTCGTCCCATGTCCAGTTGGATCGCTCGACATCGGTGAACACGACCCGGGCGTCCGGCCATTTCTGGTCGTCGTCGTTCCAGACATACCAATCGGCCTTGGCATTGTCCCTCGAGGATCGCGACTCAATGAACCAGGGGTGTTCGTCACTCGTATGGTTCATGACGAGGTCGGCGATCACCCGGATGCCCCGACGGTGCGCGTCCTCCAGGAACGCCACCAGATCACTGATGCTCCCGTAGTCGGGGTGCACGTTGAAGAAATCGCTGATGTCGTACCCGCCGTCGCGGAAGGGCGAAGGATAGAACGGCAGCATCCAGATGCAGTCGATCCCGAGCCATTCCATGTAGTCGAGCTTCTCGCGAAGTCCCCGTAGATCGCCGGTGCCATCGTTGTTGGCGTCGTGATAGCCCCGGATGAGCACCTCGTAGAAGACGGCGTGCTGGAACCAGCGGACCGAAGGGTCGAAGGCGCCCTCGTTGCCGCTGACGGGAATGGGTGGTGAACTCATTGCGTCACCGCCCGACGAAGGTCGCCTTGCCCGGACCGTTCTCGCGGAACGATGCGAGACCCCGTGCCGCATCCTCCGTCCCGGCCACGGCGACGAATGCCTTCTGCTCGATGGCCAGACCCTGCGCCAGGGTGGTCTCCAGGCCCCCGTCCACCGCCGCCTTGGCCAGGCCGTGCGCCACCACCGCGCCGGCCGCGAGTTCCGCCGCCCAGGTCAGCGCGGCCGCCAGGACGTCGTCGGGCGCGACGACCCGGTTGACCAGGCCGATCGACTCGGCCTCCTCGGCCCGCACCTGCCGACCGGAGAAGATCAGCTCTTTGGCCCGGGACGACCCGATCAACCGCGGCAGGCGTTGCGTGCCGCCGCCGCCGGGGATCACCCCGAGAAGGACCTCGGGGAGTCCGAAGCGGGAATCCTCGGCGCAGACGCGAAAGTCGCAGGCCAGCGCCAGCTCGAGCCCACCGCCGAGGGCGTACCCGTTGACAGCGGCAATGGTGGCCCGGGGCACCGAGGCGAGGGCACCCAACGCGTCGGTGAAGCTCGCACCTACCGCTCCGGCGCCGCTGTCACCGAGCTCGACGATGTCGGCTCCGGCCGCGAAGATCCGTCGTCCGCCCCAGAGCACGACCGCTCCGGGCGGATCGTCATGGAGCGTCGTCGCCACGGCGTGCAGCTGCGCCAGCACGGCGGCGGAGAGTGCGTTGGCCTTGGGCCGGTCCAACCGGATGAGCGCGACGTCGTCGGGGCGTCTCTCCACGGTGACGAAGGTCTCACGCATCGCCGCACCGTACCGGAACCCACCTGCGATGGCTCATCCGGCCAGGAGACCCTCTGCCGCTTCGTAGGGATCGAGCTCCCCGGCGGCCAGGGCCTTCACTGCCGTCGCGAACTCCTCCCCCGCCACCAGGCCGTCCACTGTCACCTCGGTCCGGGCCAACAGCACACGGCGCAACTCCTGGGCCAACCGATCCGCGCGGCGGACCGCCAACTGGCCTGAATCCACCAGATGGTCGCGGTGCCGCGCCACGGCGCGCCAAAGCTCGGCCACACCCTCGGCGGCCGTCGCTGTCGTTTCGACGATTTCCGGACGCCAGGCCCCGGGCCGCGCCAGGTCGAGCATCTGCTCGAGATCGCGCCGGGCCTCGCGCACGCCCGGCCGGTCCGCCTTGTTGATGACGAAGACGTCGGCGACTTCGAGCAGGCCGGCCTTGCTCGCCTGCATGGAGTCGCCCCACCCGGGCGTCACCACAACCACCGTCGTGTCTGCCTCAGAGGCGATGTCGACCTCCATCTGGCCGACCCCGACCGTCTCGACGATGACCACGCCCCATCCGGCGGCGCCGAAGAGGCGGATGGCGTCGGGGACGGCCAAGGAGAGTCCCCCGAGGTGCCCGTGCGTGGCCATGGACCTGATGAACACCGTGGGGTCGAGCGCGTGCTGGTTCATGCGCACGCGGTCGCCGAGGATGGCCCCGCCGCTGAACGGCGACGTCGGGTCCACCGCCAGGACGGCGACCTGCGCGATCGCCGGTCCCTCGGGCCACCCGCTGCGGACCGCGGTGATGAGGCCATCGGTCAGAGTGGACTTGCCCGCGCCTGGGGCACCGGTGAGCCCGACGGAGTACGGGTCGTCGGAGCGGTAGGCGAGGCGGGCCACTTCCATGCCCGTCGCGCCACCCCGGTCCACGTAGGAGAGCAGACGGGCCAGCGCCGCCCCGTCGCCGGCCCGGGCCCGGTCGAGCAGTGCTTCGGGATCGCTCGGGAGCGGGCTCACCGGCGTGTCACCTTGGCTCCGAGGGAGCACAGAGCGCCCGCCAGGTCCTCGTAGCCGCGGTTGATGTGATGGGCACCGCTCACAACCGTCTCGCCCTCGGCCACCAGTCCCGCCAGCACGAGTGCCACCCCGGCCCGGATGTCGGGGGCGCGAACAGGGGCACCCGAGAGCCGGAGGACACCGCGCACGACGGCATGGTGGCCCTCGGTCCGGATGTCCGCGCCCATTCGCCGCAGCTCCTCGACGTAACGGAAACGCCCGGAGAACAGGTTCTCGGTGAGGATCCCGACGCCGTCGGACACCGTCAGCATCGCCACGAGCAACGGGCTGTAATCGGTCGCCACACCAGGGTACGGGAGCGTCGCCACGTCGGCCGCCAGCAGCCGCTCCTGCGCGCTGGCCCGCAGGCCCAACGGTCCCATGTCCGTCGCCACGCCCATCTGATTGACCTTGCGCAGGAGCATCTCCATGTGCTCGGGCCGGGCGTCGGCGATGGTGACCTCGCCGCCCGCCATCCCCACCGCGGCCAGGTACGTCGCTGCGACCACCCGGTCGGGAACGACCGCATGACGGGCGGGCCGCAGCGACTCAACACCCTCGATCTCGATGCGCGAGGTCCCGGCGCCGCGCACCACCGCCCCCATGTCACGCAGCATGGAGGCCAGGTCCGCCACCTCGGGCTCCTTGGCCGCGTTCTCTATCACCGTCGTGCCCTTGGCCAGGACCGCCGCCATGAGCAGGTTGTCCGTCGCCGTGTGACTGGGGTACTCCAACACGACGCGGGTGCCGACCAAACGGCCCCCCGGTACCGTCCCCCGCACCTCGCCGTGGGACGACTCGAACCGGGCGCCCATGGCGGTGAGGCCGGTGAGGTGGAAGTCGATCGGGCGGTCCCCGAAGTCGTCCCCGCCGGGCAGCGGCACCCGCACCGAGCCGCAACGGGCCAGGAGCAGTCCCAGAACGACGACCGAGGCCCGCATCCGCTCGAATAGCTCGTAGGGGCCCGAGGGCGCAAGGTCGCCGTCCGGCGGGGTGGTCACGCTCACATCTCCGTTGTCGAGACGCTCCACCTGCGCGCCGATGCCCCGCAGCACCTCTGACATGGTGTCCACGTCGGAGATGCGGGGCACGTTGGAGAGCACGGTGCAGCCCTCGGCGAGCAGGCACGCCGCCATCAACTTGAGAGCCGAATTCTTCGCACCACCTGCACTGACGGTGCCCCGAAGCGGGCCATTGGGCTGGACCACGATCTCATCCACGAACCCAAGTATCGCCGCTGGAGGGGGGCCCGAGCAGCAAGCGGTGATCCGCGACCAACTATGGTCAGGGCCCGTGGTGACGTCCCGCCAAGCCCCCGACCGGAACCTCGCCATGGACCTCGTACGCGTGACCGAGGCCGCAGCGCTGGCGGCGAGCCGGTGGATGGGCCGGGGAGACAAGCTCGGTGCCGACGGTGCGGCCGTCGAGGCGATGCGGACCGTCCTCTCGAGCGTGCCGATGGACGGGATCGTGGTCATCGGCGAGGGCGAGAAGGACAACGCACCGATGCTCTTCAACGGGGAGAGAATCGGCGACGGGACTCCTCCGCTGACCGACATCGCGGTGGACCCCATCGACGGGACGACGCTGACCGCCCAGGGCCGGGGCGGCGCCCTGGCTGTCATCGCGGTGGCCGAGCGCGGTGCCATGTTCGACCCCGGACCCTGCGTCTACATGGAAAAGCTCGCCGTGGGTCCACGCGCCAAGGGCGCCTGTGATATCCGGCGCACGCCCACCGAGAACCTGCATGCCCTCGCAGAGGCCCTCGGACGCCCCGTCCGCGACCTGACCGCCGTCATTCTGGACCGCCCCCGCCACGACGCCCTGGTCGCCGAGGTGCGCTCCACCGGGGCGCGGATTCGCCTCATCTCCGACGGTGACGTGGCCGGTGCCATCGCCACCGGGTGGCCCGGCGCGGGCACCGACATCCTCTTCGGTATCGGCGGCACCCCCGAGGGGGTGCTGGCTGCGGCCGCGCTCAAGTGCATGGGCGCCGAAATCCAGGGCCGGCTCTACCCGCGCAACGAGCAGGAGCGTGCCGCTGCCGCCGAGGCGGGGTACGCACTCGACTCCGTACTGACGACCGACGATCTGGTGCAGGGGAACAACTGCTTCTTCGCCGCCACCGGCATCACCGATGGCGAGCTCCTGCAGGGGGTGCAGTACCACGAATTCGGCGCCACGACGCAGTCGCTGGTCATGCGCTCCAAGTCCGGGACGCTGCGCAAAATCGACGCCAGCCACGCGTTGGGCAAGCTGGCGGAGTTCTCCTCGATCTCCTTCGACTGACCGCGCTGACCGCGCTGACCGAGTCGGGCCTCAGCCGGCCTCGGCGGCGACGGCCAGGCGCAGCTCGGCCCGGGCCAACGCCTTCTCGGCCTCTTGCAGCGCCAGCTCGGGATCGTCGGCGCCGTTCTCATCGTGGCCGGCGGGCGCCCGACCGGCACGCAGATCGGCCACGAGTTGCGTCGCCGCCTCTTTGGCAAGCTCCGCCCGCGGCACGTCGATCTCCTCGGCCATCTCGGCCACGCCGGCCAGCACGGTGACCCGGGTGGACATCCCGGGCAGGGGCCCGTCGCCCTCGGCCAGACCCTCCGCGGCACCAGGGCTGGTGTCGACCTGCAGGAAACCGCCGTGCACGGCGAGCCGGGCCTCGGTGCCATCCGGCTGTGCCACCTTGATCAGGCACGGGACGACGTCGGCGATCAACGAGGTGTGGCCGTCGAGCACCGTCATGTCGCCCCCCGACGTCGTGAGGACGACCGCTGACGCGCCGCCGGCCAGCAGCGCCTCCTCGGGTGTCACCACTTCGACTCCGAAGACCCCGTCGGCCACTAGCTGGCGCCCTCCTCGAGCGTCTTGGCTTTGGCCAGGACGGACTCGACGCCGCCGACGTTGAGGAACGCCTGTTCCGGGATTGCATCGAGGTCGCCGTTCACGAGTGCCTCGAAGGACTCGACCGTCTCGTCGATGGGTACGTAGATGCCCGGCACGCCGGTGAACACCTCTGCCACGAAGAACGGTTGCGACAGGAAGCGCTGGATCTTGCGGGCCCGGGTCACGGTCACGCGGTCCTCCTCGGACAGCTCGTCCATGCCGAGGATGGCGATGATGTCCTGCAGCTCCTTGTAGCGCTGCAGCACCTCTTGCACGCGCCGGGCCACGGCGTACTGGCGGTCACCGACGATCTCGGGGGCCAGGATGTTCGACGTGGATGCCAGCGGGTCCACCGCAGGGTAGATCCCGAGCGCGGCGATCTGCCGGGAGAGCTCCGTCGTCGCGTCCAGGTGGGTGAACGTGGTGAACGGGGCCGGGTCGGTGTAGTCGTCGGCCGGGACGTACACGGCCTGCAGCGAGGTGATCGACTTCCCCTTGGTCGAGGTGATGCGCTCTTGCAGCTCGCCCATCTCGTCGGCCAGCGTGGGCTGGTAGCCCACCGCCGAGGGCATCCGGCCGAGCAGAGTGGAAACCTCCGAGCCGGCCTGGACGAAACGGAAGATGTTGTCGATGAACAACAGGACGTCCTGGTTCTGCACGTCCCGGAAGTACTCCGCCATGGTGAGCGCGGCCAGGGCGACGCGGAGGCGGACGCCCGGAGGCTCGTCCATCTGGCCGTAGACCAGGGCGGCCTTGTCGATGACGCCGGACTCCTGCATCTCGAGCCACATGTCGGTGCCCTCGCGCGTGCGCTCGCCCACGCCGGCGAAGACCGAGACCCCGCTGTACTGCTGGGCCACGCGGTGGATCATCTCCTGGATGATGACGGTCTTGCCGACGCCGGCTCCCCCGAAGAGGCCGATCTTGCCGCCCTGCACGTAGGGTTCAAGCAGGTCGATCACCTTGATCCCGGTCTCGAACATCTGGGCCCTCGGCTCCAGCTGGTCGAATGCCGGCGCGCTGCGGTGGATCTCCCAGTAGTCGTCGACGCCTTCGATCGAATCGGTGTCGAGCGGCTGGCCGAGCACGTTGAACACGTGCCCGAGCACTGCGTTCCCGACAGGGACCGTGATGCCACGGCCCAGGTTCCGCACCGGCGCGCCCCGGACCAGCCCGTCGGTCTGCTGCATGCAGATGCAGCGGACCCGTCCATCCCCGATCTGCTGCGCCACCTCCGCCGCCACCACGTGGGACTCACCGTCGAGATCAATGCTGAACTCGACCTCATGGTTGATCTCGGGCAGGGCGTGGGGCGGGAACTCGACATCGATGACCGGGCCGGCGATGGCCACGACGCGGCCGTCTTCGAGCGAACCCGCCGGAGCGGTGTCCTGTGTTGCGCTGGTAGTTGTCATTCTGGTCAAGCTCCCTTCGACTGGCGGAGCGCCTCGGCACCACCGACGATTTCCATGATCTCTGTGGTGATGGCGTCCTGGCGGGCACGATTCATCACCCTGGTGAGCGTGCGAACCAACTCGTCGGCGTTCTCGGTCGCCGACGCCATGGCCCTCTGCTGCGCGGTGAAGAACGACGCCGTGCCCTCGAGGAGCGCGGCGAAGATCTCGGATTCGGTGGCCCGCGGCGCCAACTCCGCTAACAGCGTCTCGACGTCGGGCTCGAACTCGGTATAGCCGCCGGACCCGGCGGTCGGCAGGTCGTCGATCCCACCCTCCTGTTGCTCCTCCTCGGTCGGGAGCGGGAGGGGCAGGAGCTGTTGGGTCTCGACGCGCTGGATCCCCGCCGAGACGTACCGGGTCGAGACGAGCTGCAGGAGATCGAGCTGGCCGTCGAGGAACGGCGCCGTGACGACGGCGGCGACGTCCCGCGCGCCCACGAACTCCGGACGGTCGGCGATGCCGGAGAACGAGCGCTGCAGCGCGATGCCGCGGTAGCGGAAGTAGCCCGGAGCCTTCTTGCCGACGCTCCACAACGTGACCTCGACGTCGTTGCGCTGGTACTCGGCCACCAGTCGCTCGGTCGTCCGTAGGACGCCCGAGTTGTAGGAGCCGGCCAGGCCACGATCACCCACGATGGCCAGGATCCCGACCCGGGCAGGCGACTCGGGGGTACCGAGCATCTTCTTCGCTGCGTTCGGGTCCTCGCGCACCGCCTGGCGGAGGATCCGCTGCATCCCCTCGCGGTACGGACGGTTGGCGGCGATGCGGTTTGTGGCGCGCACGATGCGCGACGCCGCGATCAGCTCCATGGCCTTTGTGATCTTCCTCGTCGACTGCACCGAGCGAATACGCCGGCGCAGGACGCGCTCTTGGCCTCCGGCCATGGGTCAGTCGACCTTCCCCGTATCGAAGCCATCGAGGAACGAGGTGAGCCCCTTGTCCAGCGCGTCGCCGTCGGGCATCGTGCCCGTGGTGCGGATGTGCTCGAGTACCTCGGGTTGGTTTCCCTTGAAGTACTCGATGAGCTCGTTGCCGAAGCGCTGCACCTCGCTGACCGGAACCGTGTCGGTCCAGCCCTTGGTCCCGGCATAAATCACGAGCACCTGGTCCTCGACCGGCAGGGGCTGGTTCTGGGGCTGCTTGAGCAGCTCGGTCAGCCGGTAGCCCCGGTCGAGCTGGGCCTGGGACACCTTGTCGAGCTCGGAACCGAAGGTGGCGAACGCCTCGAGCTCGCGGAACTGGGCCAGGTCGAGCTTGAGCGTCCCCGAGACCTGCTTCATCGCCTTGACCTGCGCCGCGCTCCCCACCCGGCTCACCGAGTTCCCGACGTTGATGGCCGGCCGGATGCCCGAGTTGAACAGGTCGGTCTCGAGAAAGACCTGGCCGTCGGTGATGGAGATGACGTTGGTGGGGATGTAGGCCGAGATGTCGCCGGCCTTGGTCTCGATCACGGGCAGGGCGGTCAGGGACCCGGCTCCCAGGGCGTCGGAAAGCTTGGCGGCGCGCTCGAGCAGGCGGGAGTGGAGGTAGAAGACGTCGCCCGGGTAGGCCTCGCGCCCTGGTGGGCGCCGGAGCAGCAGCGACACCGAGCGGTAGGCCTCGGCCTGCTTGGACAGGTCGTCGTAGACGATCAGCGCGTGCTCGCCGCTCTCCATCCAGTGCTGCCCCATGGCGCACCCCGCGTAGGGGGCGAGGTACTTGAACGGGGCCGGATCGCCCGCCGAGGCCACCACGACCACCGTGTACTCCAGGGCCTGGTGCTCCTCGAGTGTGGCGACCGTCTGGGCCACCGATGAGTTCTTCTGCCCGATGGCGACGTAGATGCACTTCACGCCCAGGCCGGCCTGGTTGATGATGGTGTCGACCGCGACGGTCGTCTTCCCCGTCTTGCGGTCACCGATGATCAGCTCGCGCTGGCCCCGGCCGATCGGGGTCATGGCGTCAATGGCCTTGATGCCGGTCTGCAACGGCTCGCTGACCGGTTGGCGACCCACGATGCCCGGCGCCTGCACCTCCATGCGGCGCGTCTCCGAGGTGTTGATGGGACCCTTGCCGTCGATCGGCTCACCGAGGGCGTTGACCACACGGCCCAGCAGCGCGTCGCCCACGGGCACCGTCTGAATACGGCCGGTCGCCTTGACAGTCTGTTCCTCCTCGAGGGTGTCGACCTCACCGAGCACGACAGCGCCGATGGTGTCCTCGTCGAGGTTGAGGGCGAGCCCCAGTGTCCCGTCCTGGAACTCCAACAACTCGTTCACCGCGGCTCCGGGCAAGCCCGAGACCCGGGCGATCCCGTCGCCGACCTCGACGATCCGGCCGATCTGCTCGGTCGCGATCTCCGGGTCGTACTCCTCGACGTGGCGCTCCAGCGCCGCGGTGATCTCACCGGCGTCGATCGTCAGCTCTGCCATCAGCCTGCTCCCTCTGTCGTCGTTCCCCGGGTCCGGTCAGCGCCGCCGGACAGCTCTTCGTCCCAACCACCCGGCACCAGGTGCTCGCGCAGCGCGTTCAGTCGCCCTCGTGCAGTGGCATCCACCTGCAGATCGCCGATCTCGATGACCGCGCCACTCAGCAGCGAGGCGTCGATGATGACCTGCAGCTCGACGGGCGAGCCCGTCAGCGTGGCGAGTGTCTCGGTGAGGCCGTTCCGCTGCGCGTCCTCCACGGGGGCGGCCGCCCGCACCCGGGCGATCCGCCAGCCCCGCGCCGCGGCCGTCTGATCGACCAGCCAGCTCAACGTCCCCACGACGTCACGCGCCCGCCCACCCGCGATCACGAAGCGAACCAGCGAGAGAGTGCGGTCCTGCACCTTGCCCTGCAGCAGCTGGGAGACCAGGCCCTGACGGGCCTCCACGCTGATGTCCCGGTCGGTCAGTGCCCGGCGCAGGGCAGGGGTGGAGGCGACGATCCGGGCGAACCGGAACAGTTCGTCCTCCATGTTCTCCAGCTCGCCCGTCGACATCGGCTCGTAGAGGGCTTGGGCGTAGCCCCCGACGCGCTGCCGTGCCCTGATCAGGCTCAGCGGAAGCTCCGGCTCCACAATGCCCTCGGCGAGCCGGTGGGCCCGCAGAGCCAGCCAGTCGAGCGCGCCGACCACGTCGGGGGCGGCCACGGCCGAGACAGCGTAGGCGGACGCCTGCCGGGCCGGCTCGGAGACCTTTCCCTCGAGGATCTCGCGCATGATCGCCTGGCGGGCGGCACCAGCCACCGCGGTATCGGTGAGGACGGCGCGCAAGGCAGGCGTGGCGACGACGAACCGCTCGATGGAACGAAGCTCGTCCGCCAATCCGGCCCGCTCCTCGGGCGCCACCGCATCGAAGACCGCGGCGGCGTAGCCCTGGAGGGACGGGTTCACTGGCGCGCCCCGGCTCCGCTGGCCGCGGTTCCCTCTGCGTCGGCCCGCAGCGCGGCGACGGCCTCGTCGATCAGGTCGCGGTGGGCCTCGGCGTCGACCTCCCGCCCGATGATGCGCTCGACGACGTCCAGGACGATCTCGCCCATCCGCTCGGCCGCTTCCTCCACGGCGCGCTGACGGGCCAGGGCCACCTCCGTGGCGGCGTTGTTCACGATCCGGTCGTGCTCGGCTTGGGCGTTGGCCTGGGAATCGGACCGCACCGTCTCGGCCGTGCGGTTGGCCTGGGCCACGATCTCGCGCGCCTGCTGGCGCGCCGCTTCGAGCGCCCCGCGGCGCTCCTCGTCGGCAGCGTTGGCGTCCGCTTTCGCCTCGTCCGCCGCCTCGAGCTCGCTCCTGATCAGCTCGGCCCGGACGTCCAGGGCCTTCTTGAGCGGCGGCAGCACGTACTTGCCGATGACGAAAAGGACGATCAGGAACGCGAGCAACTCGACGAAGAGGGTCGAGTTGGGGATGAGAAAGTTGCTGTCTGCAAGGGGCATATTGGTCTCAGTCTGTGCGTGAGTTCGGTGTTGCTCCCGGCCGCAGGAGGGCGGTACGGGGCGCCATCCGCCGGCCTACTTCTTGTAGAGCGAGAAGATGAAGAGCGCGGTGAAGGCCAGGTTGATGAAGTACATGGCTTCGACCAGGCCGACCGTCAGGAACATGATGGTGAACAGGCGTCCCTGTGCCTCGGGCTGGCGTGCCACGCCGTTGATGGTGGCGCTTCCGGCCAAGCCGTCACCGACGGCAGCGCCGATGGCGCCTCCGCCGAGGGCCAGGCCACCGCCGACCATGGCTCCGGCCAGCTGAATGGCCTGCTGGGTTGAATCTGCCATGTGATTGCTCTCCTTTGTTGAAGTGACTAGTGATCTTGAATGGCCAGGGTGATCGATGGGATCTCCTGGGAGACGTCCATCCCGTGGATCCTTTCGTGCTCTTTTCCTTCGTCGTGTTCGGTGCTCATGGCCACGTCGAAGTAGAGGATCGTCAACAGGGCGAAGATGAACGCCTGAATGGCGCCGATGCCCAGGTCGAAGAGCTTCCACGCCGGATTGAGGAACAGCACGAGGACGTTGCCGACCGGGATGGCGCCGATCTTCCAGACCCCGAGGTACGCAATCAGCGACAGCATCAACGTCCCCGAGAGGAGGTTGCCGAACAGTCGGAGGGCCAGGGTGATCGGCTTGGCGATCTCCTCAACCAGATTGATGAAGATGTTGAAAGGTATGAGGTAGATCGGGAACGGCTGCATGGCGTAGTGCTTCAAGTAGCCGCCGATGCCGCGGGCACGCACCGATGAGATGTGCACCAGCACGATCACGAAGAGCGCCATGGCGAGCGGGAGGTTGATATCCGCGTTGGGCGGCGCCAGCCAGTCGAAGTGCGCGCCCAGGCCCAGGGCGGTGAAGGTGTTGCAGACGAAGATGAAGAGGAAGAGTGTCGCGGCCAACGGAATTACCGAGGCGCCGCGCGGACCAATGGTGCCCTCGACCTGCCTGGTGAGGGCCCCGATGCCCATCTCCCACGCCGCCTGCAGACGCTTCGGCACCCCGCTGGTGATCTGCCGGCGCAGCATGATCCCGATAACGCAGCATACGACGACCGCGGCGCCGGTCGCCCAGACCGTGTCCATGTTCAGGGTGAAGGGACCAATCTTCTCCGTGACGTGGTCGCCCACGGTGATGTTGGTGGAAGCCAGGACGAAGGTGTGCGGGCTGACGCCGAATGCGCTCATGCCGCCCCTTCGTCCTCGTCCTGCAGCGTGAACGAGACGGAGGCGGCGTCGAGCATGCCGCCGACCCCGCCGTGGCCCATCTTGAACATCGACCGCGCCACGTTGCCCAGCAGAACGAGCTGGAAAAGGGCGAGGCCGGCCATGACGCCCAGACCGAGGTCGAACGACAGGAAGAGCAGCCCGAGCGCGATCACAGAGATGATGCCGAGGCGGATGACCGTGTTGGTGGCAAGCGGGCGACGGTGGTTCTCGTTCTCGCTCAACCCGACCTTGACCACCGAGCGCTGAATGAGACGGAAATTGAAGATGCCCAGCCCGAGGCCGATGCAGAGACCGAGGCCGGTCAACGCAGCATTGAGCGCGAGGCTCGCCACCAGCCCCACGACGCCGATCACGAGCGCGCTCAACATGGTGCGGCGCGACACGCGGGCGAGGTCCGGAAGCGCGAAGTTGGCGAAGATCGACATGGTCAGCCCTCGTTCCTGTCCGATGGACGGAGGCGCCGCCCCGGCTGCGGCGTCAGGTGTACCGGCGCAGCGCCTTGTACCCGATCATCACTGCGGAGACGATCCCGAAGGCCAGCCCCACGAAGGTGAGCCACGGCGTCGTGCCCAACCATGCATCGAGGAAATACCCGGCGGCGCCGGCAATGACCACGCTCAGCGCGCATGCCGTCCCCAGCCAGAAGAAGTCGCCCAGCGAGGCGGCGATGGTCGGCCGCTCGGCCGGGTCTCCCGGCTCCGCGGATGACTCCGCGGGCCTCGGGGACTCGGGGTGCGGGACGTCCTCGCTCACCCGGACGGGCGCGCACGTCGATGCTCACTTGACCACGCATCCGACTGCTGAACCCTTATGCGGTGCGTGGCGCGCCGGAGTCCGTCGTCCGGGAACCTGCCGGGGCGGCAGGAGCGGGCGAGGCGAGGTGGACGGGGTACACAGGCGTCATCATCGCATCTGCGCCCAGATGGCGTCCAAACGGTCAGGACGGGAACCGGACGACCTCGCTGACCCGCTCCTCCTTCCCAGGACTGGGCGGAATTCCCAGCTGACGCCCATCTTCCTCGTCCTCCCCGTTCCCCCGGCGCAGCCCCGGGTGGAAGAAGGTGTAGAGGCCGACCCCGAGGGCGGCGGCCCCGATCGGGATGAAGGCGTTGACCTGGTGCACGAACAAGGGGAAGAGAAGGAAGCTGGACAGCACCGCCGTCCAGGCCCACAGGATGATGACGCTGCGCCGGGGGCCGTGGCCCAGACGGAGCAGCCGGTGGTGGATGTGCTCCTTGTCCGGAGTGTCGAAACCCGTTCCCCTGGCGGTGCGCCGCACGAAGGCGAATGCCATGTCGACCAGCGGGACCCCCAGGATGAGGATCGGGATGAAGAGCGGGGCGAAGAAGAAATAGGTCACGCCGCTGATGGGCACGGCTGTCGGCACGCGGCCACCGATCACCATCGTCGAGGCCGCCATCAGCAGACCGAGGAAGTGCGCGCCGGCATCGCCCATGAAGATGCGCGCCGGGTTGAAGTTGAAGGGCAGGAAACCGAGGCAGATGCCGCACGCCGCCACGGCCACCAGGGGTCCGATGTTGTCGTTCGGCAGGAGACCGAGCCCTTGCAGTCGGATCCCGTAGATGGCGAGGGCGCCACCGCCGATCGCGACTACGCCGGCTGCCAAGCCGTCGAGGCCGTCGATCAGGTTGACGGCGTTGGTCAGCGCGATCACCCAGGCCGCGGTGATGAGCGGGACGATGCCCGGCGTGAGAACGAAGAACCCCGCCAGCGGGATCTTCAGCTCGTACATCGTCACGCCGCTGAAGTACAGGATGCTGGCGGCCAGGACCTGCCCTGCCATCTTCGCCGGAGCCGACATGTCGCGGACGTCGTCGATCAATCCGACGGCGAACATGGCACCGGCGGCCAGCACGACGCCCGTCATTTCGGGCGAGTCCTCGAAGATCGGGCGGAGTTGCGGCACGGCCGCCGCGCCCAGCACCGCGACCAAGAAGCCCAAGAACATCGAGGCGCCACCGCCGTAGGGGATCGCCTTGGTGTGCACCGTGCGCTCGCCGGGGTGGGCGACGTAGCCCACCCGCAGGGCGATGCGCTTGGCCGGGACCGTCAGTGCGGCCGTGGCACCCGCCGCAATCACCAGGACCAGGCCGTACCAGCCGATGTCGGGCACGCGTTAGGCCAGGAGATCGGGGTACGGAGGGAAGGCGGCGCAGAGCTCGGCTACCTCCGAGCGCACCGCGTCGATCTCCCCCTCGTCGGTCCGGGCCTTGAGCGTGCGCACAATGAGGTCGGCCACCAGGCGCATCTCGCCCGTCCCCATGCCCGCGGTCGTCTCGGCGGCCGATCCCAGGCGGAGGCCGGAGGTCACGAACGCCGAGCGCGGGTCGTCGGGAATTGTGTTCCGGTTGCAGGTGATGCCGGCCCGGTCCAGGACCTCCTGAGCTTCCTTCCCCGTCAGCTCCTGATCGAAAGGCCGCAGGTCGACGAGCAGCATGTGGTTGTCGGTGCCGCCCGAGACGAGCCGGAACCCGTGCCCCGCCAGCGCCTCGGCCAGGGCCGCCGCATTGGCCACGACCTGCGCGGCGTACCGGCGGAACCCCGGCTGCGCCGCCTCGGCGAAGGCCACCGCCTTGGCCGCGATCACGTGCTCGAGCGGGCCGCCCTGGAGACCCGGGAAGACGGCGCTGTCGATCTTCTTGGCCAGGTCCTCCCCGCAGAGGATGGCCCCTCCACGCGGGCCACGCAGCGTCTTGTGGGTGGTGAGTGTGACCACGTCGGCAACGCCCACGGGGCTCGGGTGGGCGCCACCGGCGATGAGGCCCGCCGGGTGGGCGGCATCGAACATGAACCGCGCGCCCACCGAGTCGGCGATCTCGCGGAAGGGCCGGGGATCGATGACCCGGGCGTAGGCCGTCGAGCCGGCCACAATGAGCGCCGGCTTCTCGGTCTTGGCCAGGTGGGCGACCTGGTCGAAGTCGATGACCTCGCCCGGGCTCGACTCGTCCGCCGACTGCGGTGTGACGCCGTAGAACACGAACCGCCAGAACTTGGAGACGATGGAGGCGGGCGACCCGTGCGTCAGGTGGCCGCCGTGATCGAGGCGCATGGCGAGGATGGTCGCTCCCGGTTCGAGCAACGCGTTGTAGACCGCCAGGTTGGCGTTCGCCCCGGCGTGCGGCTGCACGTTGGCGTGGTCGGCCCCGAACAAGGCGGCGGCCCGGTCGCGGGCTAGGTCTTCCACCTCGTCGACGACCCGGTTGCCTCCGTAGTAGCGGCGGCCCGGATAGCCCTCGGAGTACTTGTTCGTGAGCACCGAGCCCGATGCGGCGAGCACGGCCGGCGAGGTGAAGTTCTCCGAGGCGATCAGCTGCAGAGTCGTCTGCTGCCGGTTGAGCTCTTCGGCGAGGAGGTGCGCCACCTCGGGGTCGGCGGCCAACGCGGTCTCGTAGCTGCTCATGGTGTCCCTTCGAAAGAGCTGCAGGGGACGGCTCCGGACCTCGGGTGCACCGAGAGACCGAGCCGGGCGTGATCCGAGCCGACGGCGCCACGCATGAGAATCGAGTCTACCGGCGTATCGGGAAGCCACCTGGGCGTGGACCGGTACGCTCCTCGGTCCATGACGCTCGACCCTCGCACCCCCGTGGTGGTCGGCGTGGGCCAGGTGGCCACGCCACCCGACGTCGGGCTCGACCCCGCGGCCAGGCCCGAGCCGCTGGCGCTGATGACGGCGGCGCTGCGCGCTGCCGCGGAGGACTGCGATGGCGCCGCGGCGGGCGGGGAGGCCCCGGCCGGGCACACGCTGATCAGGACCGCCGACAGCATCAGGGTTGTGGCATCGCTGGGCTGGCAGGTCTCGAACCCGGCCCGCTTGGTGGCGGCCCGCCTCGGTTTCGCCGAGGGCGACGAGCCCGCCGAGCTCATGGTCTCGTCGATCGGCGGCAACAATCCCCAGGCCCTGATGCACGACGCCTGCCGCGGCATCAGCCGGGGCGAGCACGACGTGGTGCTCGTCACCGGCGGCGAGGCAATGTACGCCCGCGCCATGGCGCGCCGGGACCCGGCTCGGCCCTGGCTTGAGTGGGCGAGGGAGCCGGAGGGCACGCCCGCCGCCGCCCTCTTCGGGGTCGAGAAACCCGGAGCCACCGAGCTCGAGATGCAGCGCGGCGTCATCCTGCCGGTGCACGCCTACCCGCTGTTCGAGAACGCGCTGCGCGCGGCTAACGGCTGGTCGCTGCAGGAGCACCGCGCCCACATCGGCGCTCTGTGGTCCCGGTTCAGCGCGGTGGCCGCCGGCAACCCGACTGCGTGGATCCGCACCGCACGCACGCCCGACGACATCGTCATGCCCGGGCCCGGCAACCGGATGGTGTCGTTCCCGTACCCCAAGCTGTGCACGGCCAACATGCAGGTCGACCAGGGTGCGGCCTTCATCGTGTGCTCGGTGGCAGCCGCCCGGGCCGCCGGGGTGCCCGAGGAGCGCTGGGTCTTCCCCCTCGCCGGCGCCGACGCCAACGACCACTGGTTCATCTCCGAGCGCCCCGAGCTGCACCGCTCCCCCGCCATCCGCCTCGCCGGGGCAGCCGCTCTCGCGCAGGCCGGGCTGGGTATCGACGACATCGCCTTTGTCGACCTCTACTCCTGCTTCCCGGTCGTGGTGCAGATGGCGGCACACGAGCTCGGGCTCGCCGTCGACGACCCCGAGCGCCCGTTGACACTGACCGGGGGGCTCACCTTCGCCGGCGGGCCGGGCAACAACTACACGTCGCACGGCATTGCGCGCGCCATCGGCGCGCTGCGGAGCGCACCCGACAGCGCGGCGCTGGTCAGCGGGCTGGGGTGGTACGCCACCAAGCACTCCCTCGGCGTGTACGCGTCCCGCCCACCGTCGCACGGCGGCGGGACGTCCTTTGCCTGGAGGAACGTGCAGCCCGCCGTCGACGCGCTGCCGCGTTGCGTGGTCGATCCCGATGCCAGCGGCGCCGTCCGGGTCGAGACCTACACGGTCACCTTCGACCGCGAGGGAGCGCCCGAACGCGGCATCCTGGCGTGCCGCACGGCCGACGGCCGCCGGGCCTGGGGCAACGTGTCCGACGCCGAGGCGCTGACGCTGCTCTGCGCCGAGGAGGGCATCGGCCGCGCCGGCGACCTCGCCACCGACGGCACGCTCATGCTGACCGGGTAGTCGCTGACATCACGAAGGGCGGTTGCCCCCATCCGGGCGTACAGTCTGAGGGCATGACCGTCTCCCCGGGCCGCCGGGGAGGGTGAGGGGCAGGACATGGCGCAGAGAGTGCACGACCTCGTGGTCCGGGGCGGGCTCGTGGCCGACGGGCGCGGCGGCGAACCGCGCGTCGCCGACGTGGCGGTGGACGGCGGGACCATTGCCAAGGTGGGAAGGGTCCTCGGCCGTGGCGCCGAGGAGTTCGATGCCGACGCCCTGCTGGTCACTCCGGGTTTCGTCGACATCCACACGCACTACGACGGGCAGGCGACGTGGGACCAACGCATGACGCCGTCGAGCTGGCACGGGGTGACAACGGCGGTCATGGGCAACTGCGGCGTGGGTTTTGCTCCGGTGCGACCGGATGCGCACCCCCGCCTCATCTCGTTGATGGAAGGGGTCGAGGACATCCCCGGCGCCGTGCTCGACGAGGGGATCGACTGGTCCTGGGAGAGCTTCGGCGACTACCTCACCGCGGTCGAACGGCGCCCACACGACATCGACCTGTGCGCGCAGCTCCCGCACGGCGCGCTGCGCCTCTACGTCATGCGCGAGCGGGCCGCTCTGCTCGAGGAGGCGACACCCGAGGACACCGCGGCCATGCGCCAACTGGCCACCGAGGCCCTGCGCGACGGGGCGATCGGGTTCTCGACGTCGCGTACCCTGAACCACCGCACGGCGAGCGGGGACCCGACGCCTTCCCTCCACGCAAGCACGGACGAGCTCGAGGCCATCGCCCACGGTGTGGCGGAGGCCGGGCATGGCGTCGTGGAGTTGATCTCCGACTTCTGGCCCGACACCGACGGCGAGTTCGAGTTGGTGCGCACCATGGTGGCGCGCACCGGTGTCCCCCTTTCCCTCTCATTGGCGCAGAGCCATCGCCATCCCGAGGCATGGCGTGATCTCCTCGGCCGGATCGATGCCGCGGTTGCCGAGGGCCTGCCCATCCGGGCCCAGGTGGCGCCCCGCCCGGTGGGCCTGCTCATCGGGCTGCAGTCCTCCTACCACCCCTTGCTCGCCTTCCCGGCGTACGCGGACACCGCGGCGAGGCCCGTCGCCGAGCAGGCGCGCGCGCTGCGGGATCCGGGGCTCCGTAGCCGGCTGCTCGCCGACATGGTGGCGCCGGACGACACCGGCACGGGCGGCAGCCAGCGGAGACGGCAACGCCCGATCGACTACGGACGGCTGTACCCGCTGGGCGACGTACCCGACTATGAGCCCGCCCCCGAAACGAGCGTGCTGCGGCTGGCCGCGTCGCGGGGCGTCGATCCGGCCGCGTTGCTGCTGGACCTGCTGTCGGAGAACGACGGCCGCGACTTCCTCTACACCCCGTTCTCCAACTTCGCCGACGGGAACCTGGACGCCTGCGGCGAAATGCTCGCCCACCCCCGCACCGTTTTGGGTCTGGGCGACGGGGGGGCCCACGTGGGCCTCATTTCCGACGCCAGCTTCCCGACCTACGCACTCGCGCACTGGGCTCGCGATCGCACCCGCGGCCGCATGGAGGTGGGCCGGGTCGTGGAGCAGCTGACCAGCGCCACCGCGCGGGCCGTGGGCCTCCTCGACCGAGGCGTCCTCGCAGCCGGGATGCGGGCGGACATGAACGTCATCGACTTCGAGGAGCTGGCATGTGCACGCCCCTTCATGGCCTACGACCTGCCCGCAGGGGGCAAGCGGCTGTTGCAGGGCGCGCGCGGCTACCGCGCCACCATGGTGGCCGGGACGATCACGTACCGGGACGGCGAACCCACCGGAGCCCTCCCGGGGCGCCTGGTGCGGGGCGGACGTGGGAGCGCCCCCTCGCCGGTGGCTCACGACAGCCCGGGATCGGGCACCTGACACCGAGAGGAGCCGACATGGAGGTCAGTGCGCTGCACGAGTTGGAACCGGCGGCCGAGTGGCGCGCAGCCGACATCGCCGATCCTGAGACCTGGACGCTGCGCCTCAGTGCCGCCGACCACGCGGAGCTCCATGCTGCGCTCGCCGTGGCCAAGGACAAGAGTTCCGACCCGTTGGCGCTCGGGCGCGACGACTTTCCACTCGACCGGCTCGCGTCCAAGCTCAGCGAGGTCGCGGACACCCTTCTGAACGGCCGGGGCTTCGCCCGCATCGCCGCGCTCGACAGCACCCGCTACAGCGATGACGACCTCACGCTCCTCTACTGGGGGATCGGCCTGCACCTCGGCGAGCCGTGGGCCCAGAACAAGCACGGCCACGTCCTCGGTGATGTCACGGATCAGGGCAAGACGATCGACGATCCAACCGTGCGCGGCAACGAACTCGGCGGCGTTGCGCTCGACTACCACACGGACGGGTCCGACCTGGTCGGCCTGCTCTGCCTGCGCACGGCCCGCTCCGGAGGTCTCTCCTGCGTGGCCAACGCAGTGGCGATCCACAACCACCTGGTGCGCGAGCGGCCGGACCTGGCGGCGGCGTTGTACGAGCCGCTGCCCTACGACACGCGAGGCGAACACGCCGACGGTGCGCGCGCCTATTATTCGGTCCCGGCGTTCACCGAATATGGCGGCCGCCTCTTCGTCCGGTTCATCCCCCAGTACATCCTCGCCTCGCAACGCCATCACGATGCGCCCCCGCTCACCGCGACCGCACGGGAGGCCATTGCCGCCGCGTCCGCGCTGGCCAACGACCCGGACTTCAACGTCTACATGGACCTGCAACCGGGCGAGATGCAGCTGATCAACAACTACCATGTGCTCCACGGGCGCACCGCCTACGAGGACGACGTGGCACACGGCTACAAGCGCCACCTCAAGCGTCTGTGGTTGGCCGCCCATGCGTTGACCGAGCGGCCGTCCCATTTCGCAGCACTGGGCCGGCGCAGCCACTGGGAGGACCGGCGCTCGGTGAGCTCGCTGCCGCCGGTCGAACGGGTCGACGCCGGGTCATGAGCGCGGGCTCACCCGCTCACGCCCGCTTCTTCCTCGAGAAGAGCTTCCGCCGCGCGCTCATCATCATCGTCCCCTGGATGAAGGGGGCCGGCAGCAGGCCCTCGCGCATGAAGCGTATGGGCTTCGCGGTCGCGTCGACGACCGTGGGAGGAAGTCCCTGGCAAGAGCCGCCGTCGACCACGACCGCCACGTCCTCGGCTCGAAACGCCCGGGCCACTTCCTCCGCCTCGGTGAAACGGAGGGGCACCGTCCGCCACGGGCCGTGCTCGCGGCACAGCTGCCGCAAGGCCCGCCCGTCGGGCATGCCCACCACGACGGCCCACGCGCCACGCTGGGGAGCGTCATTGTCGGAGGCGTCGTAGCGCGCGCCCGGCGTCGAGGACCCATCGCCTTCGACTTCGGAACCGGATCCGGAGGCCGCCCTCGGCACGAACACCTCGACGGGCCCGGGCCAGCAGCGCTCCAGCAGAGTCTGCATCTCGTCGGTCCACACCGATGTCAGCGTCCGCACGTCCTCGATCCGTCCCACCGCGTAGTGAGGCCCGTCGGGATCGGCCGCCAGCTCGGCCAGGCGTGCCTCGCCTCCGGGTAACCCCGTCCGCACGGCCAGGCTGTAGCCGCCCACGCCCGGCACACCCACGATGGCGCCGGCGCCCAGCGCCTCTGCGGCCGCTGCCGACCTCGCCCCGACCAGCGGAGGATGGGCCTCGTTGTCCGAAATCCCCGCGACGTCCATCTCCCTATTGTGTGCCACCGAGGCGCGCCACCAGCGCACGGTCACGGCCCGCCAGGTCCGGTTCGATCCGCACCTCGTCGTAGCCGAGTTGCCATGCCCGCTCCTGCGCCCGAGCGCTCTGGCGGGGCGCCAGCTCGAGGACGACAGCTCCGGGCCTGCCGAGCCAGAGCCGGGCCTGCTCCAGGACTGCTTCCACGTCGGCCAGTCCGTCGACCCCGTCCCGACCGGGCCGAGCGACCAAGGCCCGCCGCGGCTCGGACTTCACCCCAGGATCCAACCCGGCCCACTCCCGCGCCGCCACGTACGGCGGGTTGGACACCACCAGGTCAACGCGGCCGCGCAGCCCTTCGGGCAGGGGCTCCAGCCAGCTTCCCTCGACCAGCTCCACCCGCGGCAGGCGACGCGTCCCGTCGCTGCGCGTCGCCTCCAGGTTGGCGGCCGCCACGTCGAGCGCGTCCGCACTGGTGTCGGTGGCCCAGATCTCGTCGACCACGCCGGGACCGAGCTCGGTCGCCAGCGCCAACGCAATGGCGCCGCTCCCCGTTCCGGCGTCCACGGCCACCATGCCCATCCCCGGCCGCAACCCGAACACGCGCCGCGCTTCACCAAGGGCGACCTCGACCACCTGCTCGGTCTCGGGCCGTGGAATGAGGACACGGGGGTCGACCTGCAGGTCGAGGGCGCGGAAAGGCCAGTGGCCGAACACGTACTGCAGCGGCACCCCGGTCGCCCGCCGGGCCGCCAGGGCCCGCGCCACCACGACCGCGCCGGCCGGCACGACGCCGAGCCGCGTCACCCCGGGCCACGTGCGAGGGCCTCGTCGACGATGAAGCGGGCCTCATGACGCGCCCCGCCCACCACCGCGGTCAGCTCGGCCTGCAGCGCACTCCTGTCGACACCTCCGGGCTCCAAGCCCGCCGGCGCGTTCGACGTCCTCCGTTCGTACGGGCCGGTCGATCCCACTGCCAGCGCACAGGGTGTCACCGCCCGCCGTCCTCCTCGCCCCCGAGCTGACGTCCCCGCTTGTCGGCCATCAGCGCGTCGGTCAGCTCGTCGAGATCGCCCGCCAACACCTGGTCGAGCTTGTAGAGGGTCAGGTTGATCCTGTGGTCGGTGACCCGGTTCTCCTTGAAGTTGTAGGTGCGGATTTTGTCGGTGCGGTTCCCCGCCCCCACCTGACCGCGCCGTTGCGCCGAAATCGCGGCGGCCTGGCGGTCCTGCTCAGCCTTGAGCAGGCGGGCCCGCAGCACCACCATCGCCTTGGCCCTGTTCTGAATCTGGCTCTTCTCGTCCTGCATGGCGACGACGGTCCCCGTGGGGAGGTGGGTGATGCGGACGGCGGAATCGGTCGTGTTCACCGACTGCCCACCCGGGCCCGTGGAGCGGTAGACGTCGATCTTGAGGTCGTTGGGGTCGATGTCGATCTCGACCTCTGCCGCCTCCGGCAGCACGGTCACCGTCGCGGTCGAGGTGTGGATCCTTCCTTTGGCCTCGGTGACGGGCACGCGCTGAACCCGGTGCGTCCCCGCCTCGTGCTCCAGGCGGATGTAGGCGTCCGGACCCTTCACGAGGAAGACCGCCTCGTTGATGCCGTCCTTGTCGGACGCGTCCTCCGAGAGGATCTCGACCTTCCACTTCTTGGCGGCGCCGTAGCGCAGGTACATGTCGTAGAGCACGCGAGCGAACAGGTTCGCCTCGTCGCCACCGACCGCGCCGCGGATCTCCATGATGACATTGCGACCCTCGTTGGGGTCCTTGGGCAGCAGGAGTGTCTGGATCCGGTCCTCGAGCGTCGTCACCAGCGCCTCCGACTCGTCGACCTCCTGGCGCATGAGCTCGCGCTCGTCGCCGGACGTCTCGGTCAGCATTTCGCGACCTGTCGTGACGTCCTCGCGGGCGGCGCTCAGCTCGTGCCAGGCCCGGACGATCTCACCGAGCTCCTTGTGACGCCGCGACAGATCGCGCAGACGATCCTGGTCCGAGAGGGTGGCCGGATCGGCCAGCTCCGTCTCGACGGCCTCGTACTCGGTCTCGAGCGCGGCCATCCGGTCGTCGAACATGCGGTTCCGGGGCTCCTCGTCAGGGCGGGGACGCGGCGGGTGGCGCCGGTCCCAGCCGGATCAGTCCTGCGCCGCCGGAGCGGGCCTGGCCTTGGCCTTGCCCTTGCGCTCCCCGTAGCGGCGCTGGAAGCGCTCCACGCGGCCACCGGAGTCGACCAGCTTCTGCTTGCCGGTGAAGAAGGGGTGGCACTCGTTGCACAACTCGACGTGGAGATCGGCCTTGGTGGAGTGGGTGACGAACGTGTTCCCGCACGAGCACTTGACCGTGGCGTCGACGTAGTCAGGGTGGATGTCGGTCTTCATGGTGTCTCCAGTGTGGGGTAAGAGTCGGTCCAGTGTAGGGGCCCAAAGGGCAGCCTCAGGTCAGGCCGGGTCAGGTGCCGGGTCCCTTGGCGATCTCGGCAAGGAACTCGTCGTTGCTCGCCGTCGTGCGGATCTTGTCCATGAGCAGCTCCAGGCCCGCGGCGTCCTTGCCGTCACTAGCCAGGGCGTTGAGCACCCGTCGCAGCTTCCAGACCTGCTGCAGCTGGCCCCGCTCGAAGAGGAGTTCCTCGTGCCGGGTGGAGCTGGCGTTGACGTCGATGGCCGGGTAGAGCCGGCGCTCCGAGAGCCGCCGGTCGAGCCGGAGCTCCATGTTGCCGGTGCCCTTGAACTCCTCGAAGATGACCTCGTCCATTTTGGAACCGGTCTCCACGAGGGCGGAGGCCAGGATCGTCAAGGAACCGCCCTCCTCCACGTTGCGCGCCGCCCCGAAGAACTTCTTGGGCGGGTAGAGCGCTCCCGAGTCGACACCACCCGACATGATGCGGCCGGTGGCGGGAGCAGCGAGGTTGTAGGCCCGGGCGAGGCGGGTGATGCCGTCGAGGATGATGACGACATCCCGGCCCATTTCGACCAGCCTCTTGGCCCGCTCGATCGCCAGTTCGGCCACCTGCGTGTGCTCGTCCGAAGGACGGTCGAACGTCGAAGCGATCACTTCGCCCTTCACCGAGCGGCGCATGTCGGTGACCTCTTCGGGCCGCTCGTCGACGAGGAGGACCATGAGGTGCACGTCAGGGTTGTTGGCCTCAATGGAGTGAGCGATCTGCTTCATGACTGTCGTCTTGCCCGCCTTGGGTGGTGACACGATCATGCCGCGCTGTCCCTTGCCGATGGGCGAGATCAGGTCCACGATCCGGGCCGTGAGGTTGTCCTTGTCGCCTGCGTCGCCCGACATCTCGAGGTTCAGCCGCGAGTCGGGGAAGAGCGGGGTCAGGTCCTCGAAGCGGGGCCGGTTGCGCGCCTCGTCGGGATCCATCGTCGACACCCTGTCGATGCGCAGCAGCGCCGGGTACTTCTCGTTGTTCGACGCCGGGCGGCAGGCGCCTTCGACGTAGTCGCCGCGGCGCAGGGCGAACTTCCGCGCCTGGCTGATGGAGACGTAGACGTCCTTGGACGAAGGCAGGTAGCCGTCGCAGCGCAGGAAGCCGTAGCCCTCGTCACGAAGGTCGAGCATCCCGTTGACCTCGACCAGCTCGCCCGAATAGGGCTGCTCCTGGCCACCGCCCTGGAGTTCGCCGCCCTGGCCCGGACGTTCACGACCGCGGCGCCGGCGGCTGCGGCGGTTGCCGACGTCACCGTCGGACTGGTTGCCCTGGTTGTTCTGGTTGTTCTGGTTGTTCTGGTTCCGGTTCTGGTTGCCCTGGTTCCGGTTCTGGTTGCGGTTGCCCTGCTGGCCGCCGCCCCCGTTGTTCTGGTTGCCATGACTCTGGTGCTGCCCGTTCTGCCGGGGCGAGGGATCAGCGCCGCCAGCCAGCTCGGGCGGCTCGACGAAGACGGCCGGGCCGGCGTCTCCGTTGCTCGCTGCCTCGGCCGTGGTGGCACGCTCCGGGGCGGCCTCGGCCGCAGGGGCGTCCCCTGCATCTGCCGTAGCAGGGCCACCGGCGTCATCGTCACCCGAGACGAAGGATGCCGCATCCGTGGCACCCCTGGCTGCGGCCGACGCCCGGGAACGCCGGGCCGGCTTGGTTCCGTTCGTGCCGACATCGCCGTTGCTCGATCCGCCTGGCGCGGGCCCGGAGGTCACGCCGGTGGCATCGAGTATCTGATCGATGATGTCGGCCTTTTTCGTCCGGGTCGTCGTCTTGAGCGACATGGCCTGGGCGATGGCACTGAGCTCGTCGCGCTCCTTGCCTTCGAGAACTGATCGTTCGAGCTGCTGTTCCGCAGTCATCGGCTCCTCTTCCAAGAGGGTTGTCGCCGGCCCGGAGTGGTTCCGCGCGTGGCGAGGGAATTTCAGGGAGGAGAAGGGCTTCGCGTGTGCATGCCCTCCCCCGGATCACCTCTGCGTGATGCTCTCCCGGGACCGCTTGTACCCGCGGAGAGCGCAACAAAGCGCAGTGAGGATGTGTCCACTCTAGCGGGAGGCGGCGGGTCATGCCAACACCCCCACTTTCCAGCAGGTCAGTGGGTCCGGGCCCAGCCCGGCATCACCGCCCTAGAGGGATATCTCGGCCAGGACCGACTCCAGCTTGAGGTCGATCACCGAGGGAACCGAGATCGCCTTGATGGCGAGGTCGGGATCCTTGAGCCCGTGCCCCGTCAACACACACACCACGGTGGAGCCCTCGGGTACGCCGTGCTTGATCAGCCCGGCCACCGACGCGGAGGACGCCGCTTCGCAGAAGACGGACTCCTGTTGGGCGAGAAATGTGTAGGCGTCCATGATCTCTTCGTCGGTGACCGCCGTGATGGAACCGCCGGACTCGGACGCGGCGGCCGTGGCCGAGTACCAGCTGGCCGGGTTCCCTATGCGGATCGCGGTGGCGATCGTCTCGGGGTTCTCCACGGGATGGCCGAGCACGATCGGCGCGGCACCGGCCGCCTGGAAGCCGAGCATGTGTGGCAACTTGGTGGCTCGCCCGACATCCTTGTACTTGAGGTAACCCCGCCAGTAGGCCGAGATATTCCCGGCGTTGCCCACGGGAATGCAATGGACGTCGGGCGCGTCGCCCAGGACGTCGACGATCTCGAAAGCGCCGGTCATCTGTCCCTCGATCCGATGAGGGTTCACCGAGTTCACGACCGTGATCGGCGCGTGGTTGGGCAGGTCGCGCACAATGGTCAGGAGCTGGTCGAAGTTCCCGCGCACCTGCAGCACGCGCGCGCCGTGCATCAGCGCCTGCGCCAGCTTGCCCAGCGCGATGTGGCCGTCGGGGATGAGCACGACGCAGGCCAACCCGGCCCGTGACGCATACGCCGCCGCGGACGCAGAGGTGTTCCCGGTGGACGCGCACACGACCGCCTTGGCTCCCTCGTCCACTGCCATGGAGATCGCCATCGTCATGCCACGGTCCTTGAAGCTGCCGGTCGGGTTGGCTCCTTCGACCTTGAGCCACACCTCCGCGCCGACCCGCTCGGACAGCCGGGGCGCCGGCAGCAGCGGCGTGCCGCCCTCCAGCAGGGTGACCACCGGCGTCTTCTCGGTGATCGGGAGGAAGTCCCGGTATTCCTCCATCACCCCACGCCAGCCCGCCGTCACGACAGGTCGCCCGTCGCGTCGTCGGCCCGCCCGGCGATGACCCGGAGCACTCCGCTCACCCGGTCCACGGCCTGGTGGCGCCGCAGCTCGTCGATGGTGGCGAGCAGATCCCCCTCACGGGCGACATGGGTGAGAAAGATCAGTCGGGCCTCGGCGGCCAGCCCGACCTGCTCCATGGCCCGGATGGAGACGTCGTGGTCCCCGAAGATCTTGGCCACGGCCGCCAGAACGCCGGGGCGGTCGGCCACGTCCATACTGAGGTAGAAGGCCGAACGCAGGTCGTTCTGGGCGAACACCGTCGTGCTCGTCCGCTTCGGCGCCGGAGCGGGCGCGCCGGCGAGGAGGTTGCGTGAAGCGTCGACGAGGTCGCCGAGCATGGCGCTCGCAGTCGGGCCGCCTCCGGCGCCACGACCGTAGAGCATGAGCTCCCCGCTCACGGCGCCTTCCACGAACACGGCGTTGAACGCGCCCCGCACGGAGGCCAGGGGATGCGTCTTTGGAATCATGGTCGGGTGCACCCGCACGGAGATCTCAGGGCCACCGTCGATCAACTCGGCGATGGCCAGGAGCTTGACCGAGTAGCCCAGCCGGCTGGCATAGGCCACGTCGGCCGCACTGATCGCACTGATGCCCTCACGGTGCACGTCGGCGTCGACGACATCACTGCCGAAGGCGAGCGCGGCGAGGATGGCCGCTTTAGCCGCGGCATCGTCGCCTTCGACGTCGGCCGTCGGGTCGCGTTCTGCCATGCCGAGCTCCTGGGCCTCGCGCAGGACGACGTCGTAGCTGGCCCCCTCCTCCTCCATGCGGGTAAGGATGTAATTCGTCGTGCCGTTGACGATGCCCATGACGCGCACGATCTGCTCCCCGGCCAATGACTCACGCAAGGGCCGGATGACGGGAATGGCTCCCGCAACAGCCGCCTCGTAGAGGAGGTCGACGCCCGCCGAAGCGGCGACCTCGGCGAGCTCGGCACCGGCCACGGCCAGCAGCGCCTTGTTGGCGGTCACCACCGGCTTCCCGTTGCGCAGGGCCGCCTCGATCAGCTCGTGGGCGGGATGGAGACCTCCGATGACCTCGACCACCACGTCGACATCGTCCCGGGTGACGAGCGCCGCAGCGTCCGCGCTGATGAGTCCAGCTGGGATGGCCGGGGGCCGGGACCGCTCCGGGTGGGCCACGGCGATACCGACGAGCTCCAGGTGGATCCCGGTACGGGCGGCGACGTCCTCGGAACGGGTGAGGAGTATCTCGGCCAGTGCCCCGCCGACATTGCCGCAGCCGAGCAGCCCGACGCGCACGGTCGGAGCCTGGTGAGCGTGGGGGAAGGAGCTGGCCTTGTCGGCGGTCACCTCCAAACGGTACAAGGTGCGCGCACTGTGACCTGCGCTTCCTCCCGCCCAGCGTCTGACGTCGTGCCCGCGTTGCCCGCGTGCAGGGTCGCTCAATACGAGCGGCGCGAGCACCTTGCCTCGGTGCGAGTTGGCTCTTTTTGACCGCTCAGCGGCGTCGCCGCCCCGCCGACCTCGCTCTGAAGGTCTGGGCGGTGGCGTCACGCATCGAGGCGAGTCAGGTCGTCGAAGGTCTCCCGGCGGACCACCACCCGTGCGGTGGCATCGGCCACGAAGACGACAGCGGGGCGGGGGACCTTGTTGTAGTTGGAGGCCATGACGTACCCGTAGGCCCCGGTGACCGGTGTGGCGAGCACATCGCCCACTTCGAGGTCGTCGGGAACGAATGCTTCGGGCACCACCAGGTCCCCGCTCTCACAGTGCTTGCCCACCACGCGCACCGGCTGTCGGCGAGGCGCCCCGACTGCTCGAGGCAGGAAGGCCTCGTACCCGCTCCCGTAGAGGACGGGCCGGGGGTTGTCGCTCATGCCGCCATCGACGCTGACGTAGGTCCGGATGCCCGGGAGGTGCTTCACCGTCCCGACCCGATACAGCGTCATGCCCGCCGTGGCCACGATGGAACGCCCGGGCTCGGCCGAGATCCTCGTGGCCGGATCGACTCCCGCCCTGGTACATGCCCTCAGCGTCACCTCGGCCCAGGCGGCCTGGCTCGGCGCCGACTCCCCGTTGACGTAAGGGACACCGAGTCCGCCCCCCACGACCAGTTCGGGCAGCTCGAGCGGGGCGAAGAACGCCCCCAGCACCTCGGCCGCCTGCTCGAAGGAAGACGCATCGAAGACCTGGCTGCCGATGTGCGCATGGACGCCGGCCAATTCGACGGCTGGCATGAGCTCGAGTGCAGCAACAGCATCGGCTGCGGCCCCGGAGGAGACGGAAAAGCCGAACTTCGAGTCCTCCTGTCCGGTTCGCACGAACTCGTGCGTGTGCGCCTCCACCCCCGGCGTGACCCGCACCAGTACCTTCGGTCTCTCGGGTCGAGCCGGTGCGGACTCCAGCAGAGCGCCGAGGCGGGCGATCTCGTCGAACGAGTCGACGACGATCCGGCCGACGTTCTGTCGCAGGGCTGTCGCCAACTCGTCGACGGACTTGTTGTTGCCGTGAAGGATGAGGCGGTCTGCCGGGACGCCGGCGGAGAGAGCGACATGGAGCTCACCACCGGACGCGACGTCGAGGTGCATGCCCTCCTCGTAGGCCAGGCGGGCCATAGCGCGGCACAGAAAGGCCTTGGTGGCGTAGGCGACTCCGTCTCCCCATGCCGCGACCGCCTCACGGCAGGCGTGGCGCAAATGATCCTCGTCGTACACGAAGAGCGGTGTGCCGAATTGCTCCGCCAGCTCGACCAAGTCGATGCCGCCGACGTGGAGGCGTCCCTTCTCGTCGATCGTTCCCGAGCGCGGGAGGAGATGCCGCTCCAGGGGTGCGGTCGCGACGTCGTGGTCGGTCGGCATGGAGATGCAGGATACGACAGCATTCGCCGGTCGGGTCAGGGCGCAAAGGGCCCTCGCCGTGTGACGAGTACGATTGTCCCCTGCTCTGTAACTCCCGCCCCCGTAGCTCAGCGGATAGAGCACCGGCCTCCGGAGCCGGTGGCGCAGGTTCGAGTCCTGCCGGGGGCGCACTGTATCTTGGCTCTTCGGATTTCAGCGGGGAGCCACCGCGTCCGGAGGTCCCCCTGAATTAGGCGAAGGTGCTCCAGGGTTGTGGTGTGAGCCAACTTCCCAGCAGCACCTTCGTCGTTACTGACCCTAGCGAGATCGTGAGGGCCATGGTGGGTCTCAAAGACGTCCGCGTCCTCGCGTATGTGCGCCGGGGTCCCGGCGTCGAGCTCATGATCGAGCAGGTGACCGGGGAGCTGTCGTGTCCGACGTGCGGGCAGCGAGCCCAGATCAAAGAGCGCCCGGTCGTGCACTACGTGGACCTGCCCGTCTACGGCACCCCCATGTCGTTGGCCTGGAAGAAGCACCGGCTGCGCTGTCTAGACCCGAGCTGCCCCAAGAGGTCCTGGGTGCTCGAGGATCACCGGATCGCGGCCAAGAGTTGCTTGTTGACGACCAGGGCGGCCAAGTGGGCGACGGTCCAGGTGGGAGGCGGCCGGACCGTCTCAGAAGTGGCGGCCGAGCTCTCCTGTGACTGGCACACGGTCAACGACGCCGTGTGCACCTATGGCGAGGCCCTGCTGGCCGCGGATCGCAAGCGCCTGAACCGCACCACGGCCATCGGCCTCGACGAGACGTCCTTCGTCAAGCTCTCTTCGCGGGTGACGACCGACTACGCCACCACGGTGGCCGACGTGGAGAACCACCAGATCATCGAGATCCTCCCCACCCGCAAATACACCGATGTGGCGGGCTGGATCGACAAACAACCCAAGCCCTGGAAGGAGCGCATCCGCTTCGGGGCCCTCGACATGTCGGCCACCTATGCGGCGGTCTACACGGTCATGTTGCCCAGGGCGGCCCAGGTGGTCGACCCCTTCCACGTCATCTCGCTGGCCAATCGCAGCCTCGATGCCGTCCGCCGGCGCGTCCAGACCGAACAGACCGGCCATCGGGGGCGACGCGACGATCCGCTCTATCGGGCCCGCCGGGTCCTTTTGCGCGGCGAAGAGCACCTCGACACCGCTGCCACCGAACGCCTGTGGTCACTGCTCGCCCTGGGCGATCCCGGGGCCGAAGTGGCCGTCGCCTATCGGGTCAAGGAGCGCCTTCGCGAGTTCTATCGAACGCGCCACCCCAAGACAGCAGAGGCGATGCTCAGAGAGCTTGAGCAGCACTGCCGCCGACGCACCATGCCTCCCGAAATCCAGAGGCTCGGACGGACCCTGCACGCCTGGTTCGAAAAGATCGCCAACTTCCACCTGGCCCGGGTGTCCAACGGCCCCACCGAAGCGCTCAACAACCTGATCAAGCGGATCAAGCGGATCGGCTTCGGATTCCGCAACTTCGAGAACTACCGGATCCGAGCGCTGCTCTACGCCGGCAAGCCGAACTGGCGCGTCCTGGGCTCGATCGTCGTCCGGTGAGGTCGCAGACCCCGCCAGAATCCGAAGACCCTGTATCTTCCCAGGCGAGATCTGCCGCCTGGCTGAACCTCCAGCATTCACAAGTCCCGATTGTCTCGGTCTCGCTGACTCCGCAGTTGATAGATGGTCAACCCCAGCGAGACTCCAGCGACCGTCAGGGCGAGTCCGGCAATGCCGATAGCGAGCCCAGTCGTCTGGGACCACTTGGCAGTCGTCAGACTGCGCGACAGGACGTAGTGCGGGGTCACTGCCGCGAAGCGCGCGCCCACTCGACTTCGGCTTGGGTGGGAATTCCCACGCCCATTGGATTCGGCTCGTCCCGCGCGCCCTGAATGGCAGTCCAGTACCGCTCGTAGGTGGGGTACATGCCACCGCCGAGGACGCAGGCGTCAATCTGAGGCGTGAGCCCGAAATCATCCGACCACGCGTCCACCCAGTCTGCGTAGCCTTCCGGGCCCTCGGTCTTCCCGTCGATCGAGATCTTCATCGCAGTGATGATCTTGCGCATGGCTGCCTCCTGGCAGAGTCCGTGAACCTGACTCCGTGGCGAGTCTCCTCCCGGGCCCGCACGAGGCGACCGTGCCGGGACACTTTCGGCAGCGAGGGACAAATCGACCTGGCGATGGCATGCTTTCGCGGGAAGAGACAGGGGTGCGGCACCAGAGTCCAGCCGTCTCGTCCGGTACTGCCGTTCGCTGATAGGGAAACTACAGGCCGGGTGTGCAGGGTGGCAGTGATTCGACGGATCGAGCACACCCAACGGATTCGTCCGAGGGTGCTACCTTCCAACCCCGTGGTGCGCCTCGGGGTTGGAGCACCGACGGCTCGCCACGCGATGGCAGTGGGGGTGTCGGCGGCACTGGTTGCGATCGTCGTCTGGGCGGCCTCTGGCTCCGCCAGAGCGACGACCACGTCGCCGGAGGCTCCTGGGCTAAGGGCCCCCATCAGCACCCCCGGTGGACCCTTTCTTCGCGATGCTGACGGCCGCGTCGTCCTCATGCACGGAGTAGACCTCATGTACAAGCTCCCGCCGTACGAGATTGTTACGAGCGGCGCGGGCGTCAATGTGCTCTCGAACGCGGAAGCGGCGTCGATTGCCTCCAACGGGTTCGACGTGGTGCGTCTTGGCATCTTCTGGAAGGGTCTCGAGCCCGGCACCGCGCCCATGAACGATCCGGCCATCTGCACACCGGGCAAACCGAAGGCGGCAGGCCCCGCCCAGTTCAATGCCAAGATCTTCAACACGTACATGACCCAGCTGGAGCAGACGATCTCGCTCCTGGCCCGGCACGGCATTTACTCCCTCGTCGACATGCATCAGGACGCAATGAACGAAGTGTTCGCCGGTGAGGGATTCCCTGACTGGGCCGTCTGCACCGACGGAATTACTCCGGTGGCCTATCGCAACGTGGCTGCATGGGGCGTGAACCAGATCGACCCCGGTATGGCCCAGGCCCAGGAGCATTTCTGGGCCAACGACGTTGTGGGCAACCTGCAGGGTGCGTACGACCAGATTTGGGCCAGGGTGGCATCCCGGCTCGCCGGCAACCCTTGGGTGATCGGCTACGACCCCATCAATGAGCCCTTTTCCCCCGGCATCGTCCTGCACACAGGTCAAAACGAGGCGTTCGACGCGCAGGTGCAGTGCTTCTACGCCGGCCGAGCTCATCCCGGCAAGACCCAGTCCGGGCGGCGGATCACCGATTGCCCGCCCGACGACCCCGAGACCGGTGTGATCCCTGCCATAGAGCACGCCGATCCTCGCCACGCAGTCTTCTACGAACCCGACACCACTACCAGCGGCCCGGTCCCGAACCACATCGGCTCGATGGACTTCCCCCGCCTTGTCTACAACTTCCACGACTACTGCCCCCTGCACGTGCCGAACGGACCTGAGGCGCCTGATTACTCCCAGATGTGCCCGTCACCAGAGGAGCAGGTATTCGCTGACAGCGCGCGGGATCGCGCGCACGACGCCTCACCGGCGCAGCCGGACGGTCCCGGCTGGTTTCTCACTGAGTTCGGGGCCACGACAGACGCCTCCGACCTGGCTCGGATGGTGGCCGACGCCGACGCCGACCTCGTTGGCTGGATGTACTGGCAATGGCTCTCCTACGAGGACCCCACGGGATCGCACAGCTCGGGCCTCTGGCCGGCGGGGCCCGACACTTCGGCCCAACTCGATGTCCTCTCGGAGCCGTACGCGCAGGCGATAGCCGGCATACCGACTTCTATGAAGTTCGACTCGTCGACGACGGACTTTCGTCTCAGCTACCGCGTCGACCATGCGATCTCGGCGCCGACGGTGATCTTCGTGCCGGTGTCGAGGCACTACCCGGACGGCTATTGCCCCAAGGTGACCGGCGGAAAGGTGGCCTCGGCGGCGGGAGCGGAGCGGCTGGTAGTAACCGATGATCCCTCCGCCGCCAACGTAGTAGTGACTGTCGCCCCAGAAGCCTGCAAGAGCTGACCGGATCTTTTCCGACGGCGGTCTTCCTGGACGGGAAAACGGCTTCTTGTCGTCTTCGACACCCCGGATGCGCCCTCACCTAGCGACCATCGACCCGTGAGCCCGAGAACACGCACTCGGATCTCGGACGTCGCTGCCCGTGCTCGCATGGAGCTGGCAGCGACGGAAACCGTCCCTCGTCGATCAGCTCGACCGATCATGGACCTGACGAAGCAGGAAGCGCGGGCTGCACGGCTTGCCGCGACAGGGCGACGAATGCGGAAATAGCGGCGGCCCGATAGAGCCAGGGCAGCGGCTGACCATCAATCTGGTCCAGTTTGTGCCACGCCGCCAGGAAGATCTCCGACACGATGTCTGATACCGAGGACGGGAGGACCCGCCGGCGTACGTACGCCTCGAGGGCGCCATGATGCGCCTCGAACATGAGGGAAAATCGTTCCCGGTCGCTCACCGCTTTTCCCTCGTCACAGCCGGTATACGACAGTTGATGCCCGAAAATTACCGGTCCTTCGTCTTATGTCCCAGAAGCGTCTCACCTGCCTGGCCGTTTCGCGAAACGACGTCGAGGGGTTTCGAACCCGTGTGGTAAATCACCATTCAAGAGCCGGAAGCAGCCGGTTCCTTGACGGGCCGGCCCCTTTTCCACACGTGTGTGACGTTGACCGGATCGGTGAGCAGCGCGATGTTGGTGATCGGGTCGCCATCGACGGCGATCAAGTCGGCGTCCCACCCAGGCTCGATCACACCCGCCTTGGGGGCTTGCGGCCCCAGCGTGAGGTGTCCATCGGCCGTCCCGGCCTGGATCGCCTCCAGCGGACTCAGTCCCGCGTCGACAAGATGAACAAGCTCTTGTGCGTTCATACCCCATGGAACGGCTGTGTCTCGGCCACTTGTCGAGATGTCGGTACCGAGTGCCAGGGTGACGCCGGCTTGATGGGCAATATTGATTGCCTCGAGGTGGGAATCGGCAACAGCCACCAGCTTTTCAAATGCATAGTCGGGCATACTGTCTTTCGCCTGAAGCCCGCGTTCCACAATGAACCGGGTGGGTACGAGCACCGCTCCCATATCGCGCATCGCGGATGCGGCCTCTTCGTCCAGATAGCTCCCGTGTTCGATCGTTCGTACACCGGCCCGGAGGGCCGCCATGATGCCCGGTTTGCCGTGGCAGTGGGCCATGACCACCCGTTCCGCTCTCCCAGCCTCCTCGACAATGGCCCGCATCTCGTCATCGCTGAACTGTTGATGAACAGGGTCATCGACCTGGGTCAGTACGCCACCTGATGCACAAATTTTGATGACTTTCGCGCCGAGTCGAAGTTGGGAGCGCACTGCCTTCAGGCACTCAGGGACGCCGTCGCACAGTGCCAACGGGCCCCCGTTCCCACACAGGTCATGCATCCAGGTGAGTGGAAGGGAATGGAGATCTCCGTGACCGCCAGTTTGGCTCAGGATCGCTCCCGCCCCATAAATCGAAGGTCCGGCCAGCAGCCCTTCCTCGACGACTCGGGCCAGGTGAACGCCAAACCCTCCAGCGTCGCGGACGGTCGTAAATCCGGCCTGAAGCACAATCTCTGCGTCCTTTGCGGCACGGGCGACCAACACGGCGCTTGGAACCGCCGCCAGTTCGTTGAGGTTCAGCGACCGCAATCCGAGGAAGTGCGCGTGGCAATCCCACAACCCCGGCATGAGACAAGGGACGCGAATCGGAAGTCGAACTTCGGGTGCTGTCTGGCGAGGTCCGACGTAGACGATCGAAGATCCGTCGATGACGACAGCCGCGTCCGGCATCGGATCGCCTCGTCCCGGAATGAGCAGATCGGTGTCGATTCGTTCCATGTGGATCACTCCCGGTAGCCCCCACGGTACGGTCGAGTGCAATCGTCACTTCACAAGATGGTCGAGGGCCAGCGGATCATCGGGGTGAATGACAGTGACCGAGGTACGGAGCACGCACAGTATCTGCGATCTGTCAACACGTGCGAACGCGGACGGGACTGCAAGCTCTGACGGCCGACGCTTTCCGGGCAGATCTCCGTTGCCCGCAAGTCGATCCGCGCCAGTGGGGCCGTTCGCGTCCAGCCCGGAGTCTGGCCTGGCCCAAACTTTCGCCCGCCTCATCAACAATGGCGCGCCCCGATACGTTCGGCGACCAGAGAAGCCTGGTTGCCAATGGTGCCACTGTGGGGTCACGGTGCATCGGGCTCGCGTATCCGCTCTGCCGTCGCGGTCAATGGGCAATCCTTTAGGCAATCGAACAGGTGGACCGAGGAGACGCTCACGAACTGCACGGGACAGCCTGGAGCCGTTGGACAACCCGAACAGCCGGCCGAGCCGGTGGCGCAGGATCGAGTCCTGCCAGGCGATCCACGATTCCCTGATCAGGCGATGCCAGTGATGTCGCCGCGTACCTCTATCGGAGCGATCTGAAGCTAGCTCGCATCTCCTCCGAGAAGAGCTGCGCCTGTTCCCAGGCGGCGAAGTGACCGCCTCTGTCGAGCCTGTTGTAGTAAATGAGGTTGTTGGGGTAGGCGCGCTCTGCCCAGCTCTCGGGTGCTTGATAGAGCTCGTCGGGGAACACGCTGATAGCGAACGGGATGGTGATGTCCTTGGCGTCGAAAAAGGCCGCCTGGTTCTCCCAGTAGAGACGGGCCGCCGAGACGCCCGTGTTCGTCAACCAATACAGCGTGAGGTTGTCGAGGATGTCGTCTCGTGTGAGATCGCCGTCGAAGCCCCCTCGCAGGACCTGACCGATGAGCCCGGGCTGACCGGTGCCGTCGCCGTGGTCGATGGCGAACGAGGCGAGGTGAATGGGCGAGTCGGCAAGGCCGTAGAGCGTCTGGGGACGAGTGGACATGATCTGGGCATAGGCCACGTGCTTCGCGTAGAAAACGCTCAGCTGATCGTACGCACGCTGCTCCTCGTCCGACGGACCGGGGGGTGCTGGCTCACCAATGAGATAGCCGGTCACCTCCGGCGGGCTCGTGCCGGGCATGTTGGAGTGAATCCCGAGCAGCTCCGGAGCGGCCTGGTGACCCATCTCCTGCGTAACTGCCGCACCCCTGACGCCGCCCTGTGCCACCAAGCGCGAGTAGCCCAGCCGCTTCATCAGCACGACCCAGGCGCGCGCGATGCGGGTCGGATCCCAGCCGGTCGTGGTCGGCTTTGCAGCGAAGCCGTGGCCGGGCAGCGAAGGGATCACCAGATGGAAGGCGTCCTGCGCGCCGGCGCCGTGTGTGGTCGGATTGGTGAGGGGCTCGATGATCTTCAACTGCTCGATGACCGAGCCTGGCCACCCGTGCATGATGATCAAGGGCAAGGCATCCTCGTGCTTGGAGCGGACGTGGATGAAATGGACATCGAGCCCTTCGATCTCGGCAATGAAGTTCGGCAGGGAGTTCAGCTTTGCCTCGCATGTGCTCCAGTCGTAGTCCGTCGCCCAATAGCGTGCGACGTCCTGTATCAGCGCTAGGGACACGCCCTGGGAGTCATTTGTGACTGTCTCCTTCTCCGGTCAACGTGTCGCGAGCACGCGGGGACGCAACTCCGCCAGCTCCGATTGCGGAAAGCCGACGCGAAACGGCCGGACTGCGGAAGTACCGTCGTCCGCCCGTACAGCAGAAGCGGTCGAAGTCGCAGAAACCATCTGTGCCTCCTTAGATTTGTAGTCGCACCGATGGCTCACGGTCCGCAGCTCTGTCTTCCTTCCGGTCCACCGTCGCATGGCCAGCCTGTCCTCGCACCAGTGGGTCTCCCTGGTTGGCGATCCAACTTGCCGAGCCAGTGGGATGTCCAGCGCTGTAGTTCCGCTGCTCGGGCGGCCGCTGGCATCAGAACCACGCGACGGCAGCATCGACGATCCCGACGCTCTTCGCGCCGGATCGTGGCGGTTTGCGGCGCCCTGTGGCCCGGCGCCGCTGGGAGCAGACCGTCGATCGAGGATCTACGACGATCGTCGTCGACCATCCGCCAACGGTCTCGTTGTCGTTCGCTGAGTGATCCATCAGTTCGGTGAATGGATTGGTCGGCATGCGGGTGGTTCCCCGGGGCTCGGGCCAGATCACCACAAACAGGTCTCAGCGAGAGGCCCGATCCAATTTGATCTATATCCCATAACCCGGCGAGCTGGGCACGTCGGTGTGGCGACCGGCTGTGTCAGTTTAGGTTGACAAACCCCAGTTGTCAGTTTATACTGACAGGCATGGACATGGAGAAACTCAGCCTGAATCTCTCGTCGGATGACCCGGCGGTGGGGCTTCGCGCCTCGTTGGCGCTGCATCGCCTGGCTGAGAGGGTCGAAGCGAACCACGTCGCGTCGGCCCGAGAAATGGGCTGGTCGTGGCAGCAGATCGGAGACGCATTGGGCGTCACCCGCCAATCCGTGCACACCAAATACAACAAGGAGTCATCATGACCACCGAATCCGTTGCGCCAGAGACGCTTCACGCCTGGGCCATCTGTATGCAGGCCGGTGAGGAGGCTCGTCGCCGAGGTGATCGCCGATATGGCACCGATCACATCCTGCTCGCCTTGTTGGAGAATCCCTCGATCGAAGCCGTGTTGGGCGTGAGCCTGCAGCAAGCTCGCCAGGCCCTTGACTCGCTGGATCACGAAGCCCTGGGCGCCCTGGGCTTGGGGTCGGGCACCGGCGCTCCCGAACTGCCGATGCGCGCCGTGCCGAAGAAGCCGAGAATCAGAGACCTCGCGCGAAAAGATCGCCTTCGCATCACGCCCGCGGCGAAGAAAGTGCTCGAGGAAGCGGTCAGGCCCAATCGCCGGAAGATTCAGGTCACCGCCCAGCAGCTGCTGGCCCAGATCCTCACTCTCCAACCACCGGATCCTGCGGCGGTGCTGCTGGGCGCTCTCGGCGTCACTGCGTCAGAGGTTCAGAGCCGATTGGATGCGGCCACGCCCGACAGCTGAGTCCCCGGCAAAATTCACGGCTCCAGCGAGGGTGTCCGGATCGGGCGGTACGTGGCACTTCATCCCGGCGGCGGTGAACGGGGATGCGAAGCGGCCCCGCCCAGTGGATGACCGGACGGGGCCGCCCTTCGTCGCCGTCAGAACCGGTGATCACCATGAAACCGGGCGATGAGCATCACCTCTCAAGATTGCCCATCGTTTCTGGGGGCGTTGGCTCCAGTATCTCAGGATATCCTGCAATTGTACAAATCCGACTGAGAAACTAGGGTTTGCGCCATGACCGGCCGCCCCAGGCCCAAGTTGATGCATCGTCCTGACCTCGTCACGCGCCGCGACGGGCGCTATGAAGTCGAGTGCAGAGATTGTCGGGCTCGCTCGGACGAGCCAGTGCCCATCGGCATCGGGCTGCCAGTGTCCAGCAGGGTCATGGCGCTGGAGGTGCTCCGGAACCATGTGGGTCCAGCCGCTTGGAGGTCCGGATCACAGGTGCTGCCTGCACCACTCCCAGCCGCCACGAAGCGCAGCGCGGACGTCGGTCGAATGGTCGGTCCGGCGAGCCGAACTGCCTGAATTGGGCTGCCGGGCTGAAGAGCGTCGCGTACGAGCCACTGACGCCAGGGAGGGGAGGTCCGAGACCCCTGAGCTCCTCTCCCGTGTGATGTCGCGAGACATGGGAGAGGCGCATGCGAGGCATCGTAAACCGCTCTGGGGCTATTTCCCGTGGTCGGTGGAGGTGCTTCTTCGAATGTGGCCCCGACGTACCCATCGTCGAGGTCCGATCGTCTCGGAGCGAATCGCTTCAGGTCCACGCGTCCAAAAGAGGGACACCCTCGCCGACGAGATCACCGTACGCACCTTTGCGCCCTGCCATCGCCAGGATCAACGAGGAGAGGGGGCCGCAGACGTCGGGACCTTCGCCATGAACCCAGTCGCAGTCGGTGGCCCGAAGACGGAGACCGGCAATCCTGCGCTTGGACCCGATGAGGAGGTTGGTCCTCTTGTAGTTGTCGGCCACGGCGACAAGAGCTCCTTCGGCGTACTGATGGCGGAGGTCCAACGGGCGACGAATGTCCTCGCCGTGGACCACTATCTCGCCCAGCATGGCGATCACCGGAGCCGGAGGGTGGTTCGTTGTGACGGTCCGGGCGCGGAGGCGCTCGATGAGCTCTTTTGAACTCAAACTCCCGAGACGCCTGGCCGCTCGGTCCGCAAACACATTGAACCGAAAGCCGGCTCGCGCCATCTCCTTGTAGAAATTCAACGGGGTCTGCTCCGCCGCAGCGAGGATGTGCCCCGCCGTGTCCTGCACGGACCAGCCTTCGCACCACGAAGGGGATCCCCACTGGTCGTCGGAAAGCCCGGCCCACGTCTCTGCCATCGCGGCCCGTTCTGCATGGATGTATGTCCATGTCTGCTTGGCTTTCATAAAGGATCAGTCCTCACCGAGGGATACCGAGCGGGAAGAGCGCAGCGAACTCGCGGGCACTACGCACCGGGTACGTGATCCGCCTCGACTGCGCCACCGGCAGCGACGACGGCGAGCCGTCCGAGATAGTGGTCCCAACCATTGGTGTGGTCCGAGACTGCGTCGGCAGGGAGCCCGCTGTGGGTGAGACGCACGCGGGTCTTGTCTCCCTCGGGGATGAGTTGGATCTCGACGCGTGTCGACCCCGCAGGAATCGGGTGGTCCGGTTGATCCCACCCGAAGGTGAACACCACCCTCTCGTTCGTGATTACTTCTACGTACTTTCCGGCCGCTTGATGCACGCCACCGGCCAGCACCCGATAGACGCCGCCAGGTCGAGGATCCAGTTCCGCGCTCGTGCCGTTCCACTCCACATGTTTGTCCGGAACGGTCAGGAACTCGAAGATGGTTGCCGGGCTGGCGTCGATCACGATTTCGCGGATGAGCTCGGCCATCATGACTCTCCTTTTCTTGCCTCAGCAGCTTCGGCAACGTCACGGAGCCGCTCGAGACCGGTGGTCCAGTAGTCGTCGAGGAAGGTACGGAGTCTGGCCATTTGGTGATGGTTCGATCGATACAGACGCCGGGTTCCCTCTCGACGCTCGTCAACGAGCCCGGCTTCCCGCAGAACACCTAGGTGCTGAGAGATCGCCGATCGAGTGACCTCACTGAACGATGCGGCGATTGCCGTTGCCGGGAGTTCCTCTGACCAGACGAGCCGCAAGATCTCGCGGCGGCGCGGTTCCGCAAGTGCCTTGAGAGCGGCCTCCATCGCCCATAGTGTAAGTTATCTCTTACGTAAGTAGCAACTTAATAACTCGCCCGCGCACCCCTCACCACTGAGTCCGGCGACCTCCCCTCCAGGCCGCTCTCTGGGAACGAATGCGAGGACTTCTTGGGCGCAGTCCCGGTATCGATCACTCAGGAAGTGGGTGCGGAAGCGGATGCCCAGCGAGTCCTGTCGAAATCAAAGATCGCAGTCTCCGAAACAACTCTTCCGAGCAACCTGGCGAGAACACGGCTCTGTCGCGTGCTCCATGCGCGAGCGGGGCCGTATTTCTGCGCACACACAACGCCGGAATCGCTTGAGCCGGGGGTGCCGATGCGAGTTGTGACGACGGCAACGGGACGTCGCATATCGTGAGACAAACCAGCCTGGGGCGCTCGAGCGACCACGTTCGACGAACGAAAGAGCGCGACCCTCGGACGGCGCGGGCGCCACCGCTGTGTGACACTGCAGACCCACCCCAGAGGTTACGCGCGGCGAACCCCGGTACCCTGTTGGTGGGTCGATAGACCTTCTCCAGTGGATTCGTCGGACGTCCCGCATTTCGAGCGCCTGGTCCCGCGAGTTTGGGCAATTGGAGACCGAACGAAAGAACGCGTGGGTGCGTGACCATGGGCGAGGGGAACGAACACGGTCAGCGCTCCGAGGACTGGTTCGAGCACCGCGATCCTTCGACGGGAACCTTGGTTCGATTCGTCGAACGTCGTCGGGGTGACCGGCGATACAACGCGCGGCGGCTCGTCGAGACCCTGCCGCAGCACGCCGAACCGCTTCCCACCGTCAGCCTGATCATCCCGACCAGGAACGAAGCGCGCAACGTGGCGGACGTTCTGGAGCATCTTCCGGACCTGGTGACCGAGGTCATCCTCGTTGACACGCGCTCTTTCGACGTGACAAGACTCATGGCCAGCTCAGTGCGGCCCGACGTGCGCACGATTGAAGAGCCCCGCCCCGGAAAGGGCTATGCCCTCCGGACCGGTCTGTCTGCAGCTACGGGGGACGTGCTCGTGGCCATGGATGCGGACGGGAGCATGTCGCCCGAGGAGATACCCCGCTTCGTGCTCCCCCTCCAGCATGGATTCGACTTCACAAAGGGATCACGGTTCATGGCCGGTGGCGGGTCCCTCGACATCACCCCTATCCGGCGCCTGGGCAACCGGGCGCTCGTCGAGACGGTAAATCTCCTCTTCAAGGTCCACTACACGGACCTCTGTTACGGATACTTCGCCCTCCGTCGGATCTTCCTCCAATCTCTCGACCTGCAATCGACCGGGTTCGAGATTGAGACCGAGATAATCCTGCGAGCACACGTCATGGGCCTCCGCATTGCGGAGGTCCCCAGCGTGGAGATGCCTCGACGCACCGGTGCCTCTGGGCTCCGGGCGGGGAGCGACGGAGCCCGCATCCTGCGGACGATTCTCAAGGAACACCGCTCTTCGGGCACGCTCCACAGCCCGTCGTCGGGCTGAGAGGGCCGTCTGGGCCGCCGGGCCCTGCGCGCCCCTGTGAACAACCGGGTGGTGCAAACCGGTTGCGGTGAGGTTGCGGGAGGTCCGCTCGGACGACCCGCCAGCTGAGAGCCACCTCATTGTCGGGAAGGGCCTCTAGCGGAACGTTCGAGATGCCGAGAGACACATATCGGACCAGTACCTCGCCCAAGACGAAGATGTGAGGAACGTGTTGGACCGTGAGCCGAGACGGGCGCGAGCCCGCCGGCGGATGTCGCTCCTGGGAGGGCTCACGCTCCTGGCCGCGTGGTGCACCGTCGCGATGAGCGGCCCGGCCCGAGCCTCGACCGATGCATCCCGCCTTCTCGACACCTCGGGTGCCATCCTCAGCGAATACGGCGGCGGCGCTGGCGTAGCCGCCGACCCGAACGGCGGGTACTGGACGACGACACAGGACGGAGGCGCCACCGGATACGGCGGTGCGCCGGTATTCGGATCCCCCGCGCTGGCCGGCGCCCGGCTGAACCAGCCGATCGTCGGGATGGCGTCGACCTCCGACGGGGGTGGCTACTGGATGGTCGCCTCCGACGGTGGCATCTTCAGCTACGGGGACGCCGGGTTCTTCGGCTCCACCGGGTCCATCCACCTGAACCAGCCGATCGTCGGGATGGCGTCGACCCCCGACGGGGGTGGCTACTGGATGGTCGCCTCCGACGGTGGCATCTTCAGCTACGGGGACGCCGGGTTCTTCGGCTCCACCGGGTCCATCCACCTGAACCAGCCGATCGTCGGGATGGCGTCGACCCCCGACGGGGGTGGCTACTGGATGGTGGCCTCCGACGGTGGCATCTTCAGCTACGGGGACGCCGGGTTCTTCGGCTCCACCGGGTCCATCCACCTGAACCAGCCGATCGTCGGGATGGCGTCGACCCCCGACGGGGGTGGCTACTGGATGGTCGCCTCCGACGGTGGCATCTTCAGCTACGGGGACGCCGGGTTCTTCGGCTCGCTTGCCGGAAGCGGGAACAGGGTCCTCGGGATGGTCGTCGACCCTCTGGCCCGGAATTACTCCGAGGTGGAGGCCTCGGGGACCGCCGTCAGCTTTCCTCCCGCGTCGTACGCGATCGGCACCGTCGTGAGCTCCGAACCATCTGGTTACGGGCCCATGGGGGTGAACGCGCTCCCCGGTTATACCCAGACCTACGTGAACGACTTCACCGGCACAGCATTGCCGGCCGGGTGGGATGCGTACAGCGGAGTGCCGGGTAGCGACCCCGGCGCGCAATTCGGGACGGCCCATGCCGTGGTCGCCGGTGGCATGCTCCAGCTCAATACCTGGAGAGACCCCGCCTATGACGATGAGTGGGTCACGGGCGGAGTCTGCCAGTGCGGGCAGGGACAGACCTTCGGCGCCTATTTCGTGCGCTCGAGGGTGACCGGCCCTGGACCCACACAGGTCGAGTTGCTCTGGCCGGTCGCCAACGTCTGGCCCCCGGAGGTCGACTTCAACGAGACCTCGGGCACGATCGCTGGAACCAGCGCGACCGTCCACTTCGGCGCGACGAACGGCGAGGACCAGCGCACGCTCGGCATTGACATGACGCAATGGCACACATGGGGCGTCATCTGGTCACCGAACTCCATTGAATACACCGTCGACGGACACGCGTGGGACATTGTGACGAAGGCTTCCGAGATCCCCGATCAGCCCATGACCCTGGACCTCCAGCAGCAGACTTGGTGCGCCTCGGGTTGGGCCTGCCCGACGGCGCCCCAGTCCATGCAGGTGGACTGGGTGGCTGAGTACAGCCCGAGCCCATGACGACGGCACCGGTGGTGAACTCGGTTGCACACGTCGAGGACGGGCGTCCGCGGTCGTCCCCCGGCGCGGATACGGAAAACCCGCCCGGATTGACTGTCTCCGTCGTCATCTGCTCCTACAACTCGGACCGTTGGCCCCAGCTCAAGGCCGCCGTGCGGTCCTGTGCGGAGCAAACCCCCCCGCCGGACCAAGTCGTCGTCGTCATTGACCACAACGAACCGCTGCTCCGGCGTGCCATGGTCGAGCTGGACGGTTCCGTCGTCGTGGCCAATCGTTTCTCCCGAGGACTGTCGGGCGCCCGCAACACCGGTGTCGCAATTTCGGTCAGCGACGTCGTTGCCTTCCTCGACGACGACGCCTACGCCGATGCTCGATGGCTCGCCAGCCTCGTCGCGCCCATGGCTGAACCGTCGGTCGCTGGCGTAGGCGGGTGGGTCATTCCCCACTGGGAAATGGCAAGACCGGCATGGTTTCCCGAGGCCTTCTACTGGGTGCTCGGGTGCAGTTACGCCGGGCTCCCGGCGACGGATGGGCGATTGCGGAATCCGATCGGAGCGAACATGGCCATTCGGCGCCGCGTCTTTCGTACCGTCGGCGGTTTCGCCTCTGGTCTCGGAAGAATCGGCAAGGTCCCTCTCGGCTGCGAGGAAACCGAGCTCTGCATCCGCTACACCGAACACTTCCCCGACCAGGAGTTCGTCCTGGCGCACAAGGCAATCGTCCATCACCGCGTACCCGCCTGGCGGCTCACCTGGCGCTACTTCTGGAGGAGGTGCTGGGCGGAGGGGATCTCGAAGGCGGCCGTCTCCGCGCTGGTGGGGCCGGTCTCGGGTCTCGCCGCCGAGCGAAACTACCTGACACGGTCACTGCCTCGCGCGTTCATGCAGAGTCTCCGATCGTTGCCACGCCACCCTCGTTCCGCGTCGACACGGGCCGCCCTCATGGTGGCGGGCACACTGTGCGCCGCCGCAGGTCTGCTCTGGGGCAAGGTCGCCCTCGGGGTGAACCCAATCGACGCCCTGGGGAATGATCTGGACCTCGTCGATCTGGATCATCTGCAGGGAAGCGGGGCCGTCGAAGCCACAGGCGTCACCGATACTCCCGCGAGCGCGGTCCAGTAATTCTTGGTATGCCGAGTCGCCGGTTCAGCGCCGGAGACGGGAAGCAGGACATGTCCTCATCTCCGCACACTTGGCAACCGATTCCCTTGATCCGGGTCGAGATCGACGCGCCGCCGAAGCCGATTCCCGTCGATGTCGGTCCGGGCCGGCGTATCTGGATGGAGGCCCTGAGGAGAGGTCACGTGGTCGGGGTGATGGAGACCCGGACCGAATGTGGCGGTGTACCGGCCTCTGCACGCTCTGAGCTCGCCCGCCGATTCCCCGGCAGGCCGCCCCCAGAGGACCCGGTCGTCCCCGACCGGCTTCTACCCCGCGCCTCGGTTGTCGTCCCCACTCTGTGCCGAAACCCTCCCTCCCTGCTCCAGACCATCGACGCACTGCTGGCCCAGGACTACCCGGACTTCGAGGTGATCGTGGTGGACAACCGCTACGACGCGCGGGCTGGACCTCCGATTGCGCTCCCGGTCGACCCGCGGGTGCGTGCGGTGAAGGAGCCGAGACGGGGCATTTCGGCGGCGCGCAACCGGGGGGTGGCGACGGCCACGGGTGACATCGTCGCCTTCACCGACGACGACGCCGTGGCAGAGGGCGACTGGCTCCGAATGCTCGGTTCGAGGTTCGCCCTCGACCGCGAGGTCGAGGCGATCGGCGGGGCGGTCCTGCCGAGCGAGCTCCAGACGGAACCTCAGCTGTGGTTCGAGGAATTCTACGGCGGCTTCACTCGGTCCTACCGGGCTGAGACCCTCAGTCAGCGCCGTGAGCAGGGCGGCATGTTCCCCTATGCCCCGGCCAGGTTCGGGGCCGGGTGCAACATGGCGTTCCGTCGGTCAACACTCGAGCGGACGGGGGGGTTCATCACGTCTCTCGGTACGGGAACACCGGCGAGGGGCGGCGAGGACCTGGCCATGTTCATAGAGCTGGTGACCGCCGGTTCGACCGTCGCCTTCGAGCCCGCGGCGCTCGTGCGACACTCCCATCGTCGTACCCGACGCGAGTTCCTGCGCCAGGTCCGGGACTACGGAACAGGCCTCACCGCCATGTTCACCGCCCTGATCGTCCGCAACCCGAGACACCTGGTGGCCCTGCTCCACCGGCTTCCGGCGGGACTGCACCTCCTCGTCCGGCCGCGGGCAGGTCGCTCGCCGAGTCGGCGGCCGAGCTATCCGCGACGGGCGTTGGCCTACCAGGTGCTCGGCATGGCGATAGGACCGGTGGCATACGCCCGTAGCGCTGCAATGGCTCGGTGGTTCGAATGACCGGGGTACCGCCGATGGCGGATGCGAAGGGGGATCGCCTCGTCAAGAGCATCTTTGCGCTCCTGACCTCCAGCACCACCGGAGCCATGCTCGGATTGGTGTTCTGGGCGGTGGCTGCCCACCTCTACAAGGCCCAGTACGTTGGCTACGGCGCGGCCGCCATTGCCGCCATGACGGGACTGGCCAGCGTGGCGCAGCTGAACCTCAGCGTGATCTTTCCCCGCTACCTCTATGCAGCCGGGGCACGTGCTACCAGGGTCCTGGTGTCGGGGTACGGCGCCTGCGCGATCCTGGCGGCGGCGGTCGGTGTCGCCTTCCTGACTCTGACCGGCCACCACGAGTACATCGCCCGAGGCGCATTTGCGATCCTCTTCTTCCTCGCCGCCGTCGTCCTCTGGGTGGTGTTCACCATCGAGGATGCCGCTCTCATCGGCCTGCGGGCCACGTTCTGGGTTCCGGTCGAGAACACGTCGTTTTCCGTCATGAAGATCCTGCTCCTCCCGGTCTTTGCGCTCTTCGTCCCGATGTCGGGGGTGTTCCTTTCTTGGACGGTGCCCGTGATTGCATGCGTCATCCCGGTCAACGTCTACCTCTTCCGGAAAGTTCTCCCCTCCCACGTCGCCTCGTCCGCCGGTCGTGGCTCCCTCCCGCCGCGGCAGGTGATCGGAAAGGTTCTGGGCGGCGAGTACATCGGAGGCTTGTCATCCGTCGCACTGAATGCCCTACCGGCGCTCCTTATCGTGGCGGTGCTGGGTGCAGTGCAGACGGCCTACTTCCAAACTCCCTGGCTCATCGGAACATCATTCGACTTCTTGCTCTTCGGTATCGCGACATCGCTCATCGTCGAAGCCAGCGCGCGTCCCCAGAGCGCTTCCGAGCTGGTCTCGAGAGCAATCCGCCTGGCATGCCTCATCCTGATCCCCGGATGCATCCTCCTCTTTGTCGGCGCGTCGCTGATCCTCTCGGTGCTGGGAGCCGGGTACGCGCAACACGGTGCCGCTCTGTTGCGGTGGTTGGCCCTGGCCCTGCCGTTCATGGGAGTGAATGTCCTCTATCTGACCTTTGCCCGCATGGGACGCCGGGTCCGACGAATCGTGGCGGTGCAGGTGGGGCTGTCGCTCACCATCCTCTCCCTGACCGAGATCCTGATCGGCTCGCTGGGGATCACTGGTGCGGGCATTGCCTTTTTCGCCGGTCAGTCGTTGATGGCATGTATCGTCCTCCCGTCGGTGATCCGCCAGTACCGGCGCGCCGACATGGCGCCGGGCTTCGCTCCCGAGGGGGCGCTCGTGGTCAGGGACACGGAGTTGGGTGGGCGCCGGCAGCACCCGCCAGAGGGATCCGGCCGGCACACCGAGGAGAACGAGGGAGGTGCACCGTGAGCCCACCCGAAGGACCGCGCCCGCGTGGCGCCCGATCCCACTGCCGCCCGGGCAGAGGGGGCCTGGCGGGTCGTCGGCGGAGCGTCCTCACAAGATCCGCGGTCTCCATCGTGGTACTCCTGGCCGACATCTTGATGCTCTACGCGTCGGTGGCGTATGTGCACGGTCCGGCGCGCGTCCTGCTCGGGTTCGCTCTCGTCGGGGTCATCCCGGGCTGGTCGATTGTGGGACTGGTGCGACTCGGAGACCCCGCTCTCGAGATCGGATTGACCGTGGCGGTGAGCCTGGCCGTCTGCATGGTGAGCGCCCAGGTCCTGATAGCGCTCCATGCCTGGCACCTGGTCGCCCTACAGGAGGTGTTGTGCCTGATCTGCCTTCCCTCGCTGGTCTGGCAGACCTCGGAGTTTTCATCACCCCGGGAGTACCCGTCCTGATGGTGGCTGCCGATCCGATCGCTGCCGCGCCACTGGGCCTCGCGGTCTTGATCGGAGCCATCGCGCTCGTGTCACTGAGAACCTGGCTCGGAGTGATGGGCGCCACCGTGGACCACAGATCCGCCCTCGTGCTGAACGGGCTGATCGTCCTGTTCGTGGGTGTCTTCGGGGTGCTCGTCATCGTGAGGTTCGCCACCCTTGCGTGAACGCCTGCGCGAACCATGACAACGGCGCGGCGGTTCAGCGACTTGTCCGAGCGGCCTGCCGGCTTGTCGCTCTGGCTCGGCTCAGCTGGTCTGGTGCTTTGGTGCGTCAGCGTCGTGCAGGCGGACTTCTCCCGAATGGGGCCGTTCGGGTTGGTGACCGTGCTGGGCTGGTCGTATTTCGTCGGGCTCGCCGTCCTTGTCGCCGGCTTCGCGATCGAGCTACTGCGTGTCCCGCTCCGTTCGGGGAGAGTCCTGCTTCTCGTCGTGGGCATCATCATCGTGCTCTTCGGTACGGCCTCCGCGGTCGAACCCACCGCCCGTCTCACCGATTCGTGGGTCCACGCCGGCTTCGTTCAGTACGTCTTTCAGCACGGACGGGTGCTCCAGAACTACGACGCACGGTTCTCCTGGCCAGGCGCCTTCTCTCTTGGTGGCGTTCTCGTGGGGTCAACCGGTTTGCCGGACGCCGTCGGCTTCCTGCGCTGGGCGCCGCCGGTCTTCGAGCTGCTCTACCTGCCACCGCTGCTGGTCATCGCCCGCTTCAGTGGCGTCGGTGTGCGCGCCGGCTGGCTCGGCGTGCTTCTCTTCTACGCCACGAACTGGATCGACCAAGACTACTTCTCTCCCCAGGCGATCAACTATGTGTTCTATCTCGTGGTACTCGCGACGGTGCTGGCGTGCTGGAGGCCTTCACGGATGGCGGCCACGGCACCGTACGGCAGCGCTGTGCGGGATCGCCTGGCCGCGGCACGTGGTGCATTCACCCGCCGGCGACTGGGCGGGCGCGACGCGATCTCCACCTGGAGCAGTAGCCGGGTCCTCGCAGCGCTCGGACTCCTGACCCTCCTGATTCTGGCCATGGCGATCAGCCACCAGCTGACGCCTTACGCCCTGATCCTCGCCCTCGCCGCGTGCTTGCTGACGCGCCGCCTCGGTCGGCCCGAGCTGGTCCTCATCGCCATGCTCTTGGCGGTCGGATGGCTCAGCCTGGGAGCGAGCAACTACTGGATCGGCCATCTCACCGACATTTTCGGTTCGGTCGGGCATGTGAGCACCACGTTCGGATCGAATGTCACAAGCCGGGTCACCGGGAGCAGCAGCCATCGGTGGGTAATCGATCTCCGCATCGTGAGCACGGTCGGGCTCTTCGGACTGGCCGGGATCGGCGCGCTTCGGCGCTCGCCCGATTCGCGCTCGCTGGAGCTGCTCGCCGTTGCGCCATTCGTCCTCTTGGGATTCCAAAGCTACGGCGGGGAGGGTCTGCTCCGGGTGGTGCTCTTCGGATTGCCGTTCACGGCGCTCCTTGCCGCGGCCGCCGTCCTCCCGAATCGTGTCGGAACAATCCACTCCTTCGTTCCCCAAGTTCGCCTCAGGCGCCAGGGGCGCACGGCACTGCGAGTGACCGTGGCCATCGTCGTCCTGGCCTTCTGCCTCCTCACCACGGTGGTACGCGGTGGCAACGACGCCTTCGAGGCATACTCGGCCGGTGAGCTTTCCGCCGTCAATTATGCCTACCAGCACGTCCGCCCCGGAGAGCTCATCGGCGCAGCGGCCCCCTATCTCCCCATCGGTCAGGACGCCGTCGGCTCCATCGCCGTCTACGTCGCGGCGGACCAGGCCGGGCCCGTCACCCAGCGGACGATCCGCTCCGAATTGCAGCGCACACGGCCGGCACTGATCATTCTCAGTCAGTCCCAAGAGGCCTGGGGGGAGATCGTCGAGGGCTACCCCAAAGGGTGGGAGCACACCTTGGACGGCCAACTCCAGCGAGGCGGATACCGAGTCGACGCCATGTGGCCGACCGCAACCGTCCTCCGGGCGACAAGCACTCAATGACGATCATGTCGTCCACGCTGAGGTCAGGACGAGCGGTTCTCCCGCGCCGCGCCGGCCACCGCGTATGCCGTGACGAGTGCTTCGACGAGCCAGTAGCGCAGGCCGAGCCATCTGAGGTAGCGCTTCGACTCGGCCAGGTAAGCCGCGGCTGCGCCCAACATGTTCCCGCTGGCGATGACGTCCCCCAGGCAGGTCGGGAAGATCCGCACGGAGACACCTGCGGGTGGGCTCCTACGAGCCGGCGGCGACTGACTCTGGTCGATGGCCCTGAGATACCCCTCGCTGACATCGAGCCCGGCACAGAGGAAGCTCGCGGCCCCGCCGAAAGCACGGGCGTTGACATCGATGAGCCAGTCGACTCCTTGCGGGTCACGGATGACGTCCATGTTGACGAGCCCGGTGCATCCCACAACCTCGAGAGCCCTTCGCCCGAGCGCCGCGAGCTGCCCGTCGCTCACCGTCTCGACCTGGCTGGCGGAGCCCGTTGGTTGTCTCCATGCGGACACCCGATAGCTCAGTTCCTGCTCGATGCCTGCCTGTCCGACGGCCGCTGCGTAGTTGTACTTGTCACCGCCGACGTACTGCTCGTAGAAGTAGCGCTCCGGGTGCTCCCCCGCGATCGCGGCCACCCGGTGGAGAGCTCGGAGGTCGTGGACGATCCAGATCTGGTCGCCGCTGCTTCCCACCCTCCCCTTCAGCACCACGGGGAACCCCAATGTGCGGGCGGCGGTCTCGGGCGACACATCGGCCATCGGCGCGATCGCTGGGACGCGGATCCCCGAGGCATCCAGGCGTCGGGAGAGCGAGATCTTGTCCATCGACGCCAGGCGGCGTTCCACCTCGTCCACGATTCCGGATGCCATGAAACCGAGCGCGTCGGAGACCCGGCCGCTGAGCGCCTCGACGAACTGGACGTCCACGACGTTCTCGGAGCGGAGAACCTCCTCGAGCGTCTGGACCAGGCGGCCGGTGCCCACGACGGCATGCCGGTCGAAGAGAAGGGAGGAGACGAGGCGCGAGGCGACGCGAACCTCGGTGGTGATCCGGATTGTGCGCACGCCCTTGCGTCGAAGCAGCGGTGACAGCTGAGTGAATGCGGCCCAGTGAGAATCATCGACGAACAGGACGCTGGGAGTTCCACGAGGCCGACGGCGCCAGACCGCCCACCGTCGCCTCGCGGCTGCCGTCATCGGTGGGTCCGCCTCGTGTGCGGCCGCGCGCCTCCGGTTGCCGAAGGTCTCCCGGAGATCTGGGCGTACTCCGCCACCCAGTCGATCTCCATGGAGACGGGAGCATGGGGGCAGGCGTACTGGAGCCCGATCGTGCACGAGGCCACCTGCTGCAGGTGGAGCGTCATCGGCTGATCGGGGATCTCGTCGGGCAACGTGACAGCGCCCCAGGCATGGCCGTCGACCGTGTAGGTGATGGAATTCCGGGTCCACACGACTCCCCAGGTGTGCCACCGACCCAGGTCGACGGTGAGCTTGCGCTGGTCGATGTTGTCTGCCGTGCCGAAATGCACAGTCGCGACGGAGTCTGTGACGCCTCTCCCGCTCTCGTTGAAGTCGATCTCGGGGGGCCAGACATTCGCGGCGGGCCACAACAGTTCCACTTCGTTGGGGCCGGGGCCGGTCAACCGGGAACGCACGAAGTAGGCGCCATAGGTCTGCGGGAAACCACACTGGCAGACTCCGCCCGTGACCCATCGGTCGTGGTCGGAGAGGTCGCGCGAGGTCGTCAGTCGCAGGAGCCCGCCGCTGACCACGGAGTGAGCACTCCCGAACTGCCCGTCCGAAACACCCGAGGGAACCCCGGAGAATGCATCCCATCCCACCGGAAGTGCACTGCCCGGGAAGTGGGTCACGTACTTCTGGGTGAAACCGGCCAGAGCGTCTGCTCTCGGAGGGGCGAGTCCGGATGGGTCCCGCTCGTCCTCGGTACCCGTCGGGTAGACATTGGTCGTCGTCCCAATCGTCGAGTTCGGTGAGTTCGTGGTGACTCGCCCGTGGTGGATGGCTACGAAGAGCAACCCGGCTCCCGAGATGATCGCAACGGCTGTAATCCGGATGATCGCTCGGTGGCGTTTCGTGATGGAGACATTAGTTGGGCGCTGGTTCTTCCAACGGCCGCCTATGGTCCGGAGGCGCGGCTCAATGAGGATCTCGGGCATGGGCCGATCCCGCCCTTCCCCATCGATCCTCCGATACCACTGCACGGCCGGCAAGCGGGTTTGCAGTGTGGGTCTCCTTTTCAGCATTTCCGACAGGACCAGAAGTGTCCGATGGCCGCGCAGGCTCCGGAGGAAGTCGGCTTGCCGAAGTAGAGACCCCTGCAGTCACGTGAGGTGCGTGGATCCGGCGTCGTCCTTGCGCTCGCGTGAATCAGCGAGGCGATCCCTTCGCGACTCCCCTGGAGGCCGCCTCGGCGGTATCTTCCCCGACGAGGAACCGTCGTTCGGCCGCCGCCGTTGTCGGCGGCGGGAGCGCAGCACGGGGGTGACCCCGCTCTGGGTTCGCTGATCCGGTTCGTCGGAGCGCGTCGGAGGAGGAGCCTTCGAGGGCAGTGCCACCAACACGAGAAGCGCAGCGGCCAGGGAAACGATGGCGCCCACGGCGAGTGCCACCCCGTTGCCGTTCATGAAGGCGGTGCGCGCCGCGCCGGCCAATTCGAGGCCGGTAGAGCCTCCGGCGCGTGCCGCCACCGCCAAGGCGCCACCCAAGGACCCAAGGATGGTTTGTGCGACGGACGGAGGCACGTGGCGGTCGACCAATACCGCCGTCATGTGGGCCTGGTAGCGGGTCAGCATCACACTGCCGAGAACCGCGACGCCTAAGGCACCTCCGACCTGGAGCGCCACGGTGTTGCTGGCGGACCCCATGCCGGCGTCTCCCTGGGGAACTGATCCGATGACCGAATTGGTGGCGGTCGGGAGCATCAGTCCGGCACCGAAACCGATCAGGAGCAAACCCAAGACCACGTCGCCGTACGTGGTGTCGAATCGCGATGACGCGGAGACCTGCCAGAGACCGGCCGCGATCGACACAAGGCCGGCCGACACTGTGAGCTTGATCCCCACCAGCCGGGCGCCCAACGGGGACACGGCGGCGCCGACGACGAGCATGCCGGCGATCGGAAGGATCCGGACGCCAGCCTGAAGAGGTGAATACCCAAGGTCGAACTGGAGGAACTGGGTCGAGAGGAACAGCGCTCCCATCAGCCCGAACACCGCCAGGCACTCCGCGGCGAGCGCGACCGAGAACCGGCGCTCGCGGAAGAACTCGAGCTTGAGCATCGGATGGGTGCTGCGGGACTCCCAGACCGCGAAGCCTCCCAGCACAACGAAGCTGACCGCACCCGCCCCCAACACGGTCCCCGAGGTCCACCCCCGGGTCGGGCCCTCGATGATCGCCCAGAGCAGAAGTCCGAGGCCGGCGATCGACAATGCGGCTCCGGAAGGATCCGGGCGCTGCACCTCTGGATTCTTCGAGTCGGGAACCACCAGCACCGCCCCGAAGAAGCCGACGCACGCGATCGGGACGTTGACGAAGAATATCGACCCCCACCAGAACCTCGACAACAGGAGCCCACCGGCAATGGGACCGATAGCGATCCCGAGCCCGATTGTTCCAGCCCAGACACCAATGGCCCTGGCGCGCTCGCCCGGATCACGGAACATGTCGTTGATGATCGCCAACGACGTCGGGATCGTCAGCGCGGCGCCCGCCCCCATGAGGGCCCGAAACGCGATGAGCGTCGTCACCGAGCCCGACAGCGCCGCGCCGATCGATCCCAGAGCAAAAACGGTGAGCCCGATCAAGAAGAACCGCTTACGACCGAACCGGTCGGCCAGCGTTCCTCCGACGAGCAGCAAGCCGGCAAACACAATGGCGTAAGAGTCGACAATCCACTGCAGCTGGCTGGAGGTGGCTTGCAGGTCCCGGACGAGCGTGGGAAGTGCCACGTTCAGGATGGTGTTGTCGACGTTGATGATGAGCGCCGCAAGGCACACGGTCGCCAGTGCCAGCTGTCTGTGTCGGATCCGCCGACCGAGCATCGACTCGTCGAGTCGTGTCGGCAGGGTCACTCGTTCAGTTCAGCTTCGGACGCACCGGCCGGCCAGGGACAAAGGTCCCCAATTGGGCGTTCCAAGGGCTCGGCGATCGGCTGTGTGAGTGCCGCCGAGAAGACGCCGGCAGGTGATCTGGCCTGGAGACCCTGTTCGGTACGACGGGATCGCCTCCCGCTCAACCGAGAAAGGCTGGCGAGCGCCGGCTCCCCGACCCTGGGAGCAGACCACGGAACAACCCGAATTGCCGAGGTGACGCGCATCTGTAACAGCGGATTCGCAGAATGGCATCAAAGGAACCGAACTTCGAGGGGAGATTGCGATGCCGACCAACAAGCAGATCATTCAGGGCGCATACCAAGCCTTCGCCGAGGGCGACGTACCGAAGGTACTGGCATTGATGGATGACAAGATCGAGTGGACTGAGGCAGAAGGCTTTCCGCTCCACGGCACGTACGTAGGACCGCAAGCGGTTGTCGATGGCGTATTCATGCGGCTCGGTGAGATCGGCGACGATTTCACGGTTACGCCGACCCGATTCATTGCCGAAGACGACACCGTGGTGGCGACCGGCACCTACTCGTGGACGCATCGCTCGACAGGCAAACCCGCAGTGGTGCAGATGGCGCACGTCTGGACGTTTCGTGATGGCAAGGTCATCTCCATGCAGCAGCACGTCGATACGCTCAAAGCGCAGGAGTTGTCAGTCTGAGCGGACTTCTCGCCGGTGCTGCTCGAGAATCGGGCGAGCCGCGGACACCCGGAGTGCACTCGCGGATCACATCGGCCGGCCTGGAGCCATCGTGGGCAGCACGCACCCCTCTGGCCCTGGCCCGCATCACTTCGCCCGGATACTCCAGCACCCGGACCCAGCGGAACCCGGGGATTTGGGCTTCGCGTCGGACTCACGCGGCCTGAATGATCAGCAATTCCAGATCCGGGAGGACTGCGGCCGTCGTGAGCGGTAAGTCTCAACTGGGATTGCAGCGATATGTGGGCTATTCTCCCCAGGTCAGCGGCCATATTTGAGGAAGCGCCGCACGACACACTGGAGGCGGCATGACAACTGATGCCGACGGCGAGACGCTCAGCGGCTCCGAGGCGACGTGTGCTGCCGTGCCGGTGGACGTCGAGGGCAAGCAGGCGGTCTGGATCTTCACGGAGTTCGAGACCCGCGAGTCGCTCAAGACGCTGCGGGACTGGCTGATCCCGGACCACTGGCCGAGATGGGGCGGCGAGATGTTCAAGGAGATGCGGCCGCTCGGCTCGCTCGCCCTGCGCCCGAGCCGGAGCGGGACCAAGCAGACCCACTCCAACTACCTCGAGGTCGTCGAGATCGGCGGTCACCGGCTGGAGACCGAACTGCGCTGCGAGTTCAAGTCCGCCGAGAAGTGGTCGGCCACGAGCTTACGACCTCAACCGCAGCATCGGGGACATGCTCCAAGTCGACCGCGGCTACCTGATGGTGGCGGATGTAGGCGGCCGGAGGCACGTCAAGGCCCTGAAGGTGGTCGGCTTCACCAACACTCTGCTCAACACCGTCGCAACCGAGGTTTGCCCGGAGTGGGCTATCTGGGTGCAGCGCGCGACGACGGTCAGCGCGGTCCAGGCGGCCGGAGGCTCAATCCCGACGCCGGGCTCGATCGGCGACTCAGACCCGCGGGTGTCGTGGTCCACGGAAGGCGCGGCCGCCTTCACCGGCGGGGTGGCCGAGCAATTGATCGAGACCGTGACCGACATGATGGACTTCTACGGCCCCTTCGCCACCGATGTCAGCGAACGGGTCTGGTCGGGCCGCTACGGGCAGACCGACATGGCGAACGACGCCAGCCGCCTCTTCCAGCGCCTGGCCCGGGACTGGTCGCGTCGCCTGGCAGGTGGGGATGGACGGCATATCGAACTGGGCCGAAGTGACCGTGCGGCCGACCGCCGGTGCGGACCCGGGTCGGAGCGCGCGCACGAGCGAGCACACGACGCTGATGGTGAAGGCGCGGTCGGACAACGCGCGGGTGAGCATCACCGACCTCACTCGGGTCGGAGAGAAGGCGGCGACCATCCCCTCGTCCGAATTCACCATCACCCCGTCGGTCATCGAGAAGGCCGGCCGGGCCTACGTCACCATCAAGGCGGAGACCAGCAAGTTCCCCGCCGGCCTCTACGAAGGGTCGCTCGTTGCGGGCACCGGCGGCAAGCAGGCCCCCGCCCTCTTCTACGTCAGCCACGCCCAGCTCGCAGGCGACTGAGGAGCCGAACAGATGGGAACGTACGAGGAACGGTCGGCGTCGGCGGAAGACCGCCTGGCGCTGCTGATCGACCGCCTCTTGGCCTCCATGGACGCTTCCGCGTCCATCGGCGCCTGGGATCGCCTGGTCGAGCAGGCGGACGACGTCCTGGCCGTCGATCCATCGAACCAGCGCGCCGCCTCAATGCTCGAACGGGCCATACTCGAACGTTCCCTTCCTGGCGGCCAGCGTGCCTTCGTCAGCCTGGTCTTCGCCGACATCGTGCAGTCGACCGACATGGCCGAGGTGTCCGAGCCCGAGGTCATTCAGGACGTCTTCGTCCTCTACCGCCGAGTGGCGGCCGAGACCATCGAGGAGTTGGGCGGCCGCGTACTCCAGTTCCAGGGCGACGGCGTCGTCGCCTGCTTCGGCTACCCCGTGGCGCACGAGGACGACGCGCGACGGGCGGTCCTGGCGGCGCTGCGCCTGATCGAGCGGATGGAACACGCCGGCATTGAGCTGAAGCGCCGCCACGACATTGAGCCGGCCATCCGGGTCGGCGTGCATTCGGGGACCGTCGTGATCGCCGGGCTCGCCTCGGGGGTCATCGACGGCTCTGCGCTCGCAGGGTCCGTCCCGAATGTGGCGGCGCGCGTGCAAGGTGAGGCCGAGCCCGGCACGGTGGTGCATCAGCGAGACGACCGAGAGGCTGGTCGCTCCACACTTCGAGCTGCGCTCGCTCGGGAGCCACCCGCTCAAAGGCATCGCCCGCCCCATGGAACTGCACCAGGTGGTGCGGTCGAACCTGACCGCTTCATCCTCCAGCCGCGGTCTGCCCGAGTCGGTGGCGCTGGTCGGCCGCGAGAACCAGAGCCGCCTGCTCCGCTTCACCTGGAACCGGCTTGTCCACGATCGCGACAACGCGACGAGGCCGGAGGAGACCGTGGTCGTCGTGCGGGGCGTGGCCGGAATCGGGAAGTCGGCACTGGCGGCAGAGCTGGCGGCGCACGTGCACCTCGAGGGCGGCGTCGTGCTCGAGGCCAACTGCTCGCCGTATCACGGCAATGTCGCGTTGTGGCCCGTTGGGCGCATGCTCGAGCAGTTGCTCGGCTTCTACCCGGACCAGCCGGCAGAGGATCGGCTCACCGAACTGGAGCAACGGCTGGACGATGCCGGTCTCGCCAGTGACACCGTGCCCCTGCTGACTCCACTGCTCGGCCTGACCGCAGACGAGCGGTGGGCGCGCCCGGAGGTGGACGCTCTCGCGCTGCGCCAGCGGACGCTGGAGGCACTCGTCACCTGGCTGGCCCACACGGCGGAGACGACGCCGAGCCTCGTCGTGGCCGAGGACCTGCATTGGGCCGACCCGACGACGGTCGAGCTGCTTGGTCTCCTGGCCACCGCAGCGCATCCCCGGCACCATGATCCTGATCACCAGCCGGGACCAGGTCGAGGCGCCCTGGGCCTCCGCGGTGGTCGACATCGCGTTGGAGCCGCTCGGGGAGAAGGAGGCGGCGGGGCTGGTGGCGGCGCTGACGGAGGGCGGGCTGGACGCGACGCAGCGTCGCCTGATCGTCGAGCGGGGAGCCGGTCTCCCCCTGTTCCTCCAGGAGCTGACCCGCAGCGCCGGCACCGCACATCCCGGCGAAGTGCTCCCGCCCCGCATCCACGAGATCCTGACGGCGCGGCTACGGGCGCCCGGGCATCGATCTTCGCGTGGCACAGTTGGCGGCCACCCTTGGAGGGGAGTTCGACGAAGAGCCGCTGCGCCAACTCGCCGGCCGTGACGTCGACGCCGCGCTGTCCCGCCTCGAGGACGCCGCGTCTCATTGAGAGGGTCTCCGAGTTCCGGCTGGGCCGGTACCGCTTCCGGCACGATCTGATGCGAGACACCGCCTACGAGACGCAAGTCCTACCGATACGGCAGAAGACGCATCGCAGCGTGGCTGAGCTGCTGGCCGCCGGTGCGACGGCACCCGGCGATCTGGCCGTGGTCGCCAAACACTGGGACCTGGCCGGCGACGTCGTTCAGTCCGTGCCCGCCTACATGGCGGCGGCGCAGGCGGCGCAGTCGACGGCCAGCCACACCGAGGCCCGCCAACTCCTCGATCGCGCCCAGGAACTGACGTCGACCCTGCCCGAGGGTGACGACCGCGACCTGACCGAGCTCATGATCCGGGCGCAACGCACCATCAGCACGAGCTCCCTCTATGGCTACGGGTACCCCGACGTGTTCGAGGACTACAGGGTCGCCGAGGAGATCTGCCGGAAGCTCTCGAACCGCCCCGAGATCATGCCGGTGCAGGTCGGCATCTGGAGCTATCTCCTGGTACGAGGATCGGTCGACTCCGCCAGCACGGTGCTCGAGCCCTTGACCGACGTGCTCGACGATCCTGCCACCGCCTGGTTCGCGCCCGAGATCAAGTCGTGCATGGGCTACGGCGCCTTCTACCAGGGCAGGCTGGAGGAGGCGCACCGCTGGCTCGTCGAGGCGTGGGAGGGCTACGGCGCCCGCTCGGCCGAGGCGGCCTCCTCACCGTTCTGGCCCCTCCCGCACGACGCCGTGCCGGTCACCGCGGTGGCGCTGGCTTGCGTCGTCGGGCCTGCAGGGCTCGACAGAGGAGAGCGCACTGTGGGAGCGGCGAGCTCTCGCCACGGCGGAGGAGCTGGAATTCCCTTCCGGTCCCTTCAGCGCGGCGTTCGTCTCGGTGTACCTCGCCTGGATCCGGATGATCACGGGCAACCGGGAAGAGGCGCGCGAGTTCGGGCGACGCACGATGGAGATCGCCGAGCGGTGCCGCTTCGACTACTTCCAACTACTCGGGACGCAGTACCTTCTGATGCCCGAGCCTGACCAGCCCTGCGAGGTGGCCGAACTCGAGCAGTACGCGCTGGGCATGGACCTCGTCGGCCACGGGGCGTTCCGCCCGACGCACCTCGGCATCGTCGCCCAGAACCACCACTACCTCGGCAACGCCGACCCGGCGCTGCGCGCGCTCGATGAGGCCATGGAACGGTCGGCATCGTCGGGCGAGCTGGTGCATCAACCCGACCTGCTGCGCCTGCGCGCCGAGATCGTGACCGCGGCCTATCCCGACCGGATCGACGAGGCGGCCAGGGACCTGGTCGCCGCTGTCGACATCGGCCTGGCCCAGGGATCGCTCGTCCTGGCGCTCCGCGCCGCCAACGACCTGGCCCGGCTGCCGCACGAGCGCCCGGCGGACTGGGGCGACCGGGTCCGGCGTGTGCTCGACCGGTTCCCACCCAACTCCTCGAGCCCCGAGTTCGCCCAGGCGCTCGACCTCATCGAGGTTTGACGTGGCAGGGTCCCGGGGTTCGGTGGCCATTCTCGGTGGCGGTATCGGCGCACTGACCACCGCGTTCGAGCTCAGCGAGGGCAACTGGACAGACCGGTTCGAGCGCATCACCGTCTACCAGCGGGGATGGCGCCTCGGTGGCAAGGGGGCCAGTAGCCGTGGGCGCCAACGGTCGCATCGAGGAACACGGCCTGCATGTCCTGCTCGGCTACTACGACCACACGTTCGACATGATGGGCCGCTGCTACGAGGCCCTCGACCGGGCGCATTCGGATCCGATCTGCCCGATCCGGACGTGGGACGAGGCGGTCGCGCCCTCGAACCTCGTCGGCGTGGTGGATACGCACGACGGCGCGTGGGAGCCGTGGGTCGCCAGGTTCAGCCCGGTGACCGGCCGTCCCGGCAGGCGCTCGGACACGCGCCTCCCGGGCGTCGCCCAGCGCGATGGCCGACCTCGTTGTCCGCTCGCTGCGCCTGCTGATCGACTTCCTGTCATCGCTGCCGACCGCCGCACCCGGTGCGGTCGGCTCCATTGCGTTCAGCACCTCGCCGACGCCGCCAGGTGGCACGCGCCGGGAATCCCACCGCGTCCGTTGCGGCCGTCGTCCAGGGCGCCGCACTGATCGGCCTGACCCTCCCGCTCAACTGGGCCGAACGGATCGTGCGGCAGGCCACGCTGTGGACAGGCATCATTGACCTCCAGCGCGCCCTGCCCTCACTCGTCGAGCCGGTCCGGCACAGCCTCCGCGCCAGCGTACGCACCCAGCCCGCGGCGCGGCGCAGCTACGAGCTGGTTGAGCTGGTCACCGCCAACCTGTTCGGCGTCATGGTCGACGGTCTCCTCACGCAACGCCGACGGTCTTCGGTGCCATCAACCACCTCGACTATCGCGAGTGGCTGCTGCGGGCACGGGATCGATCCCGCGGCGCTGGAGTCACCGATCCTCCGGGGCATGTACGACCTCGTCTTCGGCTACGAGGGCGGAGATCCTGCCCGCCCACGCTTCAGCGCCGGTCTCGGCCTGGATCTGGCCACAAAGATGCTCCTCGAGTATTCCGGTGCACTGTTCTGGAAGATGCGGGCGGGCATGGGCGAGGTGATCTTCGCTCCGCTCTACGAGGTTCTGCGCGAGCGGGGTGTGGAGTTCTGCTTCTTCCACCGAGTCGACGCGCTCCGGCTCGAGCGAGGACGGGCGCTCGATCGCCGCCATCGACCTGGGGGTGCAGGCCGACCTGGCCGAGGGGCGTCCGCGCCTACGATCCCCTCACCCGGGTAAAGGGGCTTCCGTGCTGGCCCGACGCGCCACTCGGCGCGCAGCTGCGGACCACCGAGCCGCTCGACGGGGTCGATCTCGAGTCGCTCTGGTCACCGCGACGTGACGTCGGTCGCCGCACCCTCGAAGCCGGCAAGGACTTCGACACCGTGGTGTTCGCCATCTCACTCGGCATGGTGCCGTACGTCTGCGGCGAGCTCGTGGACGCTTCACCGGCCTGGCGGTCGATGGTCGACAACGTGGGGACGGTTGCGACGCAGGCGCTTCAGCTCTGGCTGTCCGAGGACGAGCGCGGCGCTCGGGTGGTCCGGCCCCGCCGGGGTGACGGTGAGCGGGTTCGTCAAGCCGTTCGACACCTGGGCGTCCATGTCGCACCTCCTGCCGTTCGAGGACTGGCCGGAGGCGGAGCAGCCGCAGACGATCGCCTACTTCTGCAGTGTACTGGACACACCGAACGCTCTGGACGGCATGCCGGACGCTGTGCGCGAGAACCGCGCCGTGCGAGAGCGGGCCCAGACATTCTTGGACCGCGACGTCGCGACTCTGTGGCCGGCCGCCGTCGACTGACGGTGGATTCCGGTGGCCGCTGCTGTGCGACGGAACGCAGTCGGTGGCCACCAATGGCTCCGAACGGCTCGACACCCAATACTGGCGGGCCAACATCGATCCTTCCGACCGCTACGTGCAGTCGCTGCCCGGCACCGACCAGTACCGCCTCCATCCGGGGCGCACCGGCTTCACCAACCTGGTGCTGGCCGGCGACTGGACGGACAGTGGCCTGAACGCAGGATGCGTGGAGGGCGCCGTCCGTTCCGGGCAGCTGGCCGCCGAGGCGGTGTGTCGCGCAACTTGAAACAACCAAGCGGGAGGCTGACACATGAGCAGTACGAACGACGAATCCGTCAAGGCCGGAGCAGCCGAGGCGGCGCGCCTGGTCCAGGAGGTACAGGAGCTCGGGTTCCAGGCCGCCCGGACCATTGTCGAGCGCTTCTGTCGAGCTCTTCACCCAATTCGCCGCGGCCAACGGCGCGGCGGGAACGCCGCCGCAGGGCGCCGCGCCGTCGTTCGGATTCTGGGGATCCACCCCGTCGATGCAGACGTGCAATCAAACGTGCAACGAGCGGCCGATTCGTACGTGGCCCTCATGGGGCAGCTGAACGAAGCGGGGCTCCGCTTCCTCGAGGCATCCCAGTGGTCACCGTCTCCCGGCGCGGACCAGGGCGATCTCCGTCTGCCGGACGTCGCACCGGGCGGACGCGTGAGCGCAAAGGTGTGGCTTCACAACACGACGGCCTCGGCGGAGACCGACCTCCGGCCGTGGTGTCCCGGGTTGGCCAGTCACGGTGGCGCGGCCCTGGCTGCCTCTGCAGTGTCGTGCGCACCCGAACGGATCGATCGCCTCGAGCCGGGCGCCAGTCGTGAGCTCCTGGTGACCGTGGCCGTCGGGGAGGACACCGCTGCGGGCGCGTATCACGGGCAGCTCCTGGTCGACGGCCTGGCCGACGTCGTGTTCCCGCTCCGCGTCAAGGTGCTGCCGACAACCAGCAGTTCATGACGGCGTTGGCGGATCCGGCTTCCGGCCTGGCACGCTACGGCTCCATCGTGGCCGACGATCTGCGGCGCCGCTTTGCCACAGTGGACCTAGGGCCGTACCTGGACGGGCCGATGCGCGACTACCCCACCCGCGGAGGGAAGGCGTTACGCCCGAGCATCTGCCTGGCTACCTGCGAGGCCTTCGGCGGCCTGCTCGGCGACGCGCTCACGTCGGCCGTGGCGATCGAGCTTCTCCACAATGCATTCCTGATCCACGACGACATCGAGGATGCGAGCCTCCTCAGGAGGGGCGAGCCCACGCTTCATCTGCGTTACGGGACACCGCTCGCATTGAACGCAGGAGACGGCCTTGCACTGCAGGCGATCGGGACGCTGCGTGAGAACATCGATCTGCTGGGTCCGCAACTGGCCGATCGAATCATGGTGGAGTTCGACTTCATGAGCCAGCAGACAGTCGCAGGACAGGCCCTCGAGCTCGGATGGTGCCGGGACAACCGGATTGACTTGGAGCCGGACGACTACCTCGAGCTCATCATGAAGAAGACGTGCTGGTACACGACGGTGCTCCCCCTCCGGATCGGCGCCCTCATCGGGTCGCGCGGTACCGCGGCGCTCGATCCGATGATCGAGTTCGGCTTCCACCTCGGTGCAGCCTTCCAGATCCGCGACGACATCCTGAACCTCCTCGGCGACCCGGACGTCTACGGCAAAGAGACACTCGGGGACCTGATGGAGGGGAAGCGAACTCTCATGCTGATCCATCTCCTCGCCAGCGCCGATCCCGGCGACCGCTCCTGGCTGATCGACTACCTGGCCCGCCCCGCCACGAAGCGACAACTCGAAGATGCCAATCGGGTTCTCGAGCTCATGGTGAACTACGGGAGCATCGCCTTCGCCAGCGAGTTCGCCACCGGTGTCGCTCGATCCGCCACGACGTCCATGGATGCGGCCTTCGCCGGACGCGACGACACCCCAGCACGCCGGTTCATCGCCGGGCTCGTGCCGTACATGATCGAGCGCCCGTCCTGACCGACATCGCGGTCGGTGCGGGCACACAACCGGCGAAGCAGGGTCAGCGAGCACGGTACTCACCCAGCGGGATGTTCGGGGGATTCGATCGATTGTGTCCACGCACCTCGATCAAGAGGTGCGTGGGTCCAGTGGCAGGGGTTCGAGCAGGAGTACGGATTCATCGCCGTCCCCGCACCACATCCGGACCTCGCGATCCTCGATGCGGGTGTCCGCAGCCGGAACGGTCCGGGAGCCGGGCCACGGCTCAGTCGTTTCCTCATCGACGAAGTCTTGGAGATCGTCGAGCGCGCGCCGACACGCTTCAGCGTCCAAGCGCTCTGCTTCTCCCTTTCCTTGATAGAGCCATTGGCAGGCGTACGTACCCGATGTTCCCGAACGCCACACGCTGGTGAACCGCAGCATGTCGCCCTCGACGGTGATGCCTATCCCGGGCGGAACGACATCCCGCATTCGTCGGGCCAGTTCATGGGCTAGTTGAACGGCATCCACGAGCGACAAGTTCAGCGCATATCGGTTCACCCTGCAGGGCGTCGAGCCGGTGACGTCGGGACACTCAGGAGGCTCCAAGCTTCGTGCATTCGGGACTGCACAGTGGCAATCTCGGCCGGCCGGACTGCCGAGCCACCTCCGAGCAACTGCGACGTCTCCGAGGCAAGCCGGATCTCAGGATCGCCACCAAGAAGGAGGACCTTGCCCGATGGGAACAATGACGACATCGGACGGCACGGAGATCTTCTACAAGGACTGGGGTGCGGGAACGCCCATCGTCTTTAGCGTCGACGCATCCGAGGCGGTCATTGCGAACTGGTGGCGCCAGGGCATGATGGGCGGCGCCAAGGGCCATTACGAGTGCATCACGGGGTTCATTCAGGAGGACTACTCGGCGGACCTGAGGAAGATCAGCGTCCCGGCCCTCTTGATGAACGGTGAAGCCGACCAAATCGTCCCGTGTGCGACCTCGGGTCCGCGAGCAGTGGAACTGGTTCGGAACGGTACGTTGAAGACGTACGCCGGCTTCCCACACGGCATGCCGACCACCCACGCCGAGACGATTAACGCCGACTTATTGGAGTTCGTCAAGTCCTGAGGGTGCCCTGTTGTGACCCGTGGGAGCTGGGCTGGTGCCCCGCGAACCCGATTCGAGTCGTCCGGCTCGATCGAGCTGCTGGAGGCCGATGACGCGCAGCAGAGCCAGCGCGTCCGCGGCCGGGCTGTTCGGCTGGGCCGAGTACACGATCATGCGCTGGTCGCTCTCGGGCATGTGCAGGGCGTCGCAGTCGAGCTCGATCATTCCGAGCTCGGGATGACGGATGGTCTTCGTACTGCTCCGACGTTCCCGCGGCCGGGATCGCTCCCACAGCTCGACGAACGGCCGGGATTCAGACCGGAGCTGGTCGATCAACCGGCGAAGGCCTACGTCGTCGGGATAGCGGGCCGCGACCGCCCGCAGACTGGCCACGGACTCGGCAGCGGTGCGTCCACCCTCTTCGGGCGAACTGGACACACGAAGCTCATCTCCGAAGAATCGCTGCCAGACAATGTTGCGCGTCGGAGGCGGCCACGCCGAGAAGTCGCCGAGCAGGGCCGCCGCCAGTGGGTTCCACGCGAGCACATCGCTCTTCGCGTCAAGGACCATTGCAGGGAGGTCCCCGAGGCGCTCGAGGACCCGGAGCGTACTGGCGCGTACGACGCCGTCGATCTGCCCGGGGCGCGGTGGAGCCGAGCCGGCGAGGTAAAACAGGTGGGCACGTTCATCGTCACTCAGTTGTAGTGCCCGGGCCAAGGCAGCGAGCACGGCGTCGGACACACCCGCGCTCCTCCCCTGTTCGAGCCGGACCAGATAGTCGACCGAGATATTCGCCAGCTGAGCGACTTCCTCCCGACGAAGACCCACAACTCGGCGTCGGGTGCCCGCAGGGAGCCCGACATCGCCGGGCGAGACGCGCATCCGCGCTTGGCGCAGAAAACCTGAGAGGTTTTCGGGTTCCATGCCCCCATGATGTACCCAGCCCCTCGGTGGAACCTGGTACTGCCAGTCCCAGGTTCCACCGGACCTGGTGAAGGCATCCTTCCAGGTGCAACCTGTGACCATGACGACTGCACTGATCACCGGAGCAAACAAGGGCCTCGGCTTCGAGACCGCCCGCCGGTTGGCGGGGCTGGGATGGACCGTTCACCTCGGGGCCCGCGACCCCGAACGGGGCGAACAGGCCGCAGCCCGGTTGTCTGAGGGCGGTGGCGATGTCCGGTTCGTCCAGCTCGACGTCACCGCAGATGATTCCGTCACCGGAGCGTTCGACTTCTTGGAGCCTCTTGGCCCGCTCGACGTGCTGGTGAACAACGCGGGGATCATCGGCGCCGGAAGACGCACTCCCCTGGAGACCGAACCACGCGACTTTCTGGCCTGCTTTGGAGTCAACCTGCTCGGACCGGTACGCGTCACGCATGCGATGCTGCCGCTCCTTGAGCGGTCCGAGCAGCCATGCATCGTGATGGTGTCGAGTGGCATGGGCTCCATCTCAATCACCTCGGACCCACGGCGGCACGAATCGACGATTCAGTCGCTCGTCTACCCGGCCTCGAAGGCCGCTCTGAATATGGTGACCACTCAATATGCCAAGGCCTTGCCGCGTTATCGGGTGAACGCGGTCGACCCCGGCTACACGGCCACCGACCTCAATGGTCACAGCGGACAGAAGACCGTCGCGCAGGGAGCCGAGATCATCGTCGAGATGGCACAAGCTGCGCCCGACGGTCCGACCGGCGGATTCTTCAACGACGAAGGGCCCGTACCGTGGTGAGCCCGTGTCGTCCGCCTGAGGCCGGGCGAGGAGCCGGGCAAGGTGTCGCTCTGTGGACGCTGAGCGCCACAACTTCCCGACAACACCTTTGATCCAGACGAGTCACGGCTGGAGCCAAGTACGCACCGGTGCGACGGTCGGTCGTCTGCGAATGAGACCGTCGAGATCGCAGCGCCGACCTGGACTCCGCCCCGCGTTTCCGGCACTCGAAGATTAGCGGCCGCCGCTGTCACCCTTTGTGCTCTGGGACGTCGTGACGTCCTGTCTCGCGCTCGAGGGGTCGTTGAACACGACTCCAACCCGAATGGCGCCTCCGAGGATCACTTCAGCGTGCGTGATCCGGCCTTCGAGCCGGGCCATCGCAGGAACATCAACGGCGATGCGTCGGCCCGCGAGTTCGGATGGCGAGGGGTGGGTGAACGTGACCCCGAGACCGAGCATCGAGATGTCGTCGATCCGGCATCGGCGTTCGCCGGACTCGCCCTCAATGTTGCAGACTCCGTCCCAGCCGGCGCGGAGGCGCTTGACTCGACGGCTATAAGTCATGGCGAACCTCCTTCCCGCCCATGGGGGTGCCTGGGGCTGCGGCCCCGCAAACTGGTCAGCGTCCGGCAGCGACCTCTTTCTTGGATCCCGACCTTTCGTTCGCCTGGCGAGCCGCGTAGGCGGCAAAGGCATGGCGGTCGGATGGCTCCCCGGCTTCGAGGTTCTCCCGGCGGATACGCTCCAGTACCTCGGCGCGGTCGATGCGGATCTGGCGAGGCGCCTCGATCCCGAGGCGCACGCGGCCGTTCTCGGATACCGAGATCACGGTCACCACGACATCGTCACCGATGACGATCTTCTCCCCGATCTCCCGAGTCAATGTCAGCACGCGATCCCTCCTTCTCCCGTCTCGTCCTCGGGGCGCGGCGGGAGCAAAGGGGTGCGGACCCGCCAGCCCACTTCGATCTCACTCGCAGCCGGTACGAATTGATCGGCAAGACCGTTGTGGCGGTTGACCACGATCGGGGAGAATAGATTGACGGTTGATCGTTCGAGGGGCACGCGCTGCGTGACGATCGTCAGCAGTGTCGCGTCCTCCTCCACCCTGATGTCCAGGGCATCGGCGAATTCGTCGTCCAGCGCCACCTGGTAACTCGGCCACACATACCAGGGCGTCAACATGAGGAACCGCGGGCTCGGGACCGCCGCCCCGCTGCGCAGGCACACGTCCTCGTTCAAGCATCGCAACTCGGCGAACATGCCCGGGACGTCGCCCTCGATGGGCTCGAGCAGAAAGTGGGTCGCCCCGATCCACCCGAGCATCTCGCGGCGGAACGTGATCTCCATGCACGACAGGGTGACCGGAAGAGTGACCGTCGTCTGCAACTGCTTTCTCCTTGGCGATGGGGAAGGCCGACGACTGCAGGTCGAACGGCGCTCCAATTGATGGGGGGTCCCGATCCTCAAGATCGGAGTCCTCCCGCTGACGTGGCGTTCCTCTGTGTCATAGGAAATGCACCAGTGTCTCGGGGATGGCCTGTGAGGCTGCCCACATGGCGGCCTGGTAGTTGGTCATCTCCGAATCGAGCTGCGTGGTGACGGTCGCGACATTCACGTCCTCCAACCCGGCCTGGGTGTTCTGCACGGTCGTGAGCTGTGTCGTCAACGAGGCGGAAACCGCGGTCACCTGGTCCGACCCGTTCCCGAGTACAGCGCTCGCCTGCTCCGCCGTGCTGATGTTGGCGTCGAGCGCAGTCAAGGCGGCGTTCAGCTGCGTGGCAGTGGGAGTGCCGGACCCCAACTGGCCGACGACGGTGCTGAGCGTATTGAACACGCTGGCAGCGCCGGTGCCGAAGACCGATGGCCCGGGAACGGAGAGGGCGGCCGTCTGACCCGATCCGGGGCCCGAGCCGATGACCACGTTAGGAGTGTCGGTGTTCCCCAGATAGTTGCCGGAGGCGTCGTACGCCTGGCTCGATGCCGACGTGCCCGCGAAAATGGGTCGGCCCTCGTACTGGGTGTTGGCGGTGGAGAGCAGGTCGGCGTTGATCCCCTGCAGCTGTTGGGCCGCGGCCTGATACGTCGTTGCGTTCTGGGTCCCCTGATTGAGGGTTTGCAGGACCAACGTCCGCGCACTCTGCATGTCGTCGAGCACGCTGTTCACGGCGTCGTTTCCCATACCCAGCCAGGACGTGGCCGTCTGGGCGTTCGCCTGCCAGTTCGACAGCTGGCTGGCCTGTGAGGAAAGTTGAAGCACCTGCGTCACGGCGGCCGGATTGTCGGAGGGCTTGTTGAGCGAACGGCCCGAGGAGACCTGCTCCTCCAGATTGGCGATGCTCAGCTCTTGCTGATTGAGCTGCTGGGTTATGGCCTGCGACAGCGTGATATCGGCAACTCCCACGTCACACCGCCTGCAGGAGTGACTGGAAGGACTGGTTGATGGCGTTGATGGCCTGGGAGGCCGCCTGAAATGCGTTCTGCGCGCTGAGAATGTCGACCTCCTGCTGGTTCTGGTTCACACCGGAGATCGAAGCCAGGTTGCTGGACGCCGTGGTAGCCAGGTTCGATGCGGCAGTCGAGGTCCCCGATGCGTTGGATGCCTCGGTGCCGAGAGTGCCGATGAGCGACCGGTAGAGCGAGTCGGGGCCTGTCGTCGAACCAGCCAGCGCCGCCATCGCCTGCGCATTGGTGCTGTCGAGCGTGGCCGTGCCGATGACGTTGGAGTTGCTCGGCCCGGGCGCGGCCGCCGTGGCGATGAGCGAAGGGTCTGAGAGATAGGCGGACGAGACGGCGATGGTGGCGGCCGACGTGGTGCTGGGCGTGAACGAGGATGCCGAACCCTGGTCGACGAAGATGTTCGGAAGAACTGTCCCGGTGTAACCCCCCGCGATGGCCGCACCGGGGTCGCCGTTCGCATCCATGCCGTTGGCCTGGAGCGTGTTGAGGTTCACGGCCAGAGCATTCGCGACCGCGGAGAGTTGGGCCTGGTACCCGGGCAGCGTCGTGTTCACCGCCGTGAGATCGGCCCCGATCGAACCACTGGGCTGGAGGACGACGCCTGAGGACGTGGCGACGCCGAGATTGCCGGTGGCGGCTGAGCCGGTCGACATCAGCGTCTGGGCAATGTTGCCGGAAACCAACTGCACGCCACCGGAGTTGACGGTCAGCGCACCGTTCGGCGCCGTGGACGTGCTGACGCCGAGGAGGCCGGCCAGCTGGTCGACCGCCGACCGTCGCTCGTCGCTAAGGGCGTTGACGTTCTGGCCGGCCGAGTCGCCGGCAACGATGCCCTGATTCAGTTGGGCCACCTGGTTCAGAAGTGCGTTGGCCTGGGCGAGGGTCCCCGAATCGGCCGAGCCGGTCCCGACCTCCGATTGCAGGGAGGCCGAGAGATCCGAGAGCTGCGTCGAGGTGGTGTTGAGCGCCTGGGCCAGAGCGCTGGCATCGGCAGCAACGGTCTGCTGCGCACCGGCCTGGTTTGGGTTGGCAGCCAGGGTGGAGAGGTCGCTCCAGAACGTCGAGAGCTGGGCCGACAGCCCGTCGCTGCTCGGTTCGGGGAAGACGGCCTCAATCGAGGTCATCACCTGGTTCGTCTCGTTCGCCGCGCCCCGCACCCCCTCGGCGGCGACGTTGGCGGATTCGTAGACGGCGTCGGTGAGCTCCGAGACCGAGGCGACAGTCACCCCGCGACCGGCTTCGAGCGGCCCGGCCGCGGGCTCGGGCGCGAGATTGACGACCTCCTGCGCGTAGCCGGGGGTGTTGATGTTCGACAGATTGTTCGAAGCCGTGTCGAGTTCGGCGGTGTCGGCGTTGAGCCCGCTCGCCGCAATGGAAAGTCCGAAGTCGCTCACATGGCCCCCTGCACGATCTGGGCTCGAGCAGGCCTCTGGCGCCCGTAGGTGGAACCGCCACCGCTGGAAACGAAGCTCAGCGCCTCCTTCAGCAGGCTGGAGCGGCGGCCCAAGGCCGAGACCGTCAGGTCGGCGACGCTTCGGATGTTGGCCACCTGCTCCAGGAGGAGACGGCGCCGGTCGTGGAGCATCTCCCCCCAGCCGTCGTCCACCTGGGCCGCGATCTGGGGCAGATGCGCCTCCGGGTCGAGGAAGAACGCCTCGGTGATGCCAGAGGTCGCTGCCGCCCGGCGCAGATCGATCAATCGGAGCTGGTCGGTCGTCGCCTGGAGCTCGCGGACCGACACCGGCAGCCAGGCCGCCTGGTCAGCCGCAACCAGGGAGCCGAGCACGACGAGCCGGAATCGCAGCAAGGTCAACTGCTCGAGCTCGTCGTCGAGCGCCTCGATCAACTGTGCGAGGAGGTCTTCGGTACTCATCGCCTTGAACAACGACCCGCTGGTTCGTCGAGTTGCGGGGTCAGCCGTCCAATTCAGTGGACACGTCGCCGAATCGTTCAGGCTCAGCCGGACGTCGTGCCTGCATCCGGGCGTATCTGAGAACGACGGCGGTCAGCGCCCACACGAGCACGGCGCAGACAGCCAGGGCGAGCGCAAGGCGGGCAAGCAGGGTGACAGCGGACAGGTCGCCGGTCGCCAACTCCCACAGGGAGGGCAGCACGAGGGCGACGGCCAGCACGACGGTGGCCAAGGGCCGGTAGCGCAGTACCTCGCCGATGAACCATTGAAGGTCTCGACGCTTCATCGGCCGCCGCGCTCCATGACCCGACCGGCCAGGGCGAGCGTCCAGGCCAACGGCGAGCTCGGCTCACCGTCGACAAAGGCGATCGGGAGGGCCCCGAGAAGCTCGGCGGGTGTGCGTGTGCCCGAGAGATCCCACAGCGCCAGGGCGTCAACTCCGGGAAGCCCATCGATCCAGTGCTGGACATCCACCCGTTTGCATGTGGCACCGATCGCTGCCAGGACGTAGTCGGGAGCCGCCTGCTGGAGGAGCCCGCGCACCTCTGGCTCGTGCGGCATTCCCGGCCCGGCCTCCACCGCCAGCAGTGCTGTGCGACCGGACGCTTGGCGCCGGGCGATCTGGCGCCTGAGGCGCCGGCCCTCGGCGCTCATGGCGTCCGCAGGCCGGACGAGCGCCGCTCCGGGACTCCCACCCCACCGCAGGACTTCGCGCTGACCCAGCAAGAGCTCCGCCGTCACCAGGTCGACGGTGCGGTCAAGGTCCCGGCCGGACCCCACGACCGCCACCAGGGCGCCGGCGCGGGTCGGCAGCGGCCGCGGCACGGGAAGGGTCCCCATGACACTGGCCAGCTGGTCCAGCGAGGGGCGCTGTCCTCGCGGCATGTACTCGTCGGGAACGCCCAATCGACGAAGTCCGGGTCTCAGCTCCGGCATACGAGCCGGTCGACCACGCTGTCCGTGTGTCGTTGCCGTGCTCGAGCGCGGGGCTGGCGAACGGCGCTCGGCCTTCACCTTGGGTCGGGTCGTCTTCTTGACGGGTCGTGCCGATGCCGGTCGCTCTCCGTTGTCGGGCGCCGGCCTCCTCGGGGCGATTGCGTCGCGTCGGTTGGGCGGGTCCTCGGCTTCGCCGTCGTCGGGAAGTGCGCGCTGACGCTCGGAGACACCCCGCCCCTCCGCGGCGCCAGCCTGCGGTGCCGGATGCGCCGGGGTGTGTGGAATGGCGCTGCCGTTGCCCTCCTGTTCGCGTAGCAACGCCGCCTGCGCTTCCGCCAGGACCTCGTCGAACGCCGCGGCCGGGATCGCCAACGACCCCAAGGACACCTGATCGGAAGTGGATTCGACCAGCCGGGACAGGTGGTCCTCGGGCCCAGCCGACGTGTCCTCCATGCCCTGAGGGACGGGACCGACCGCCGACACCGACGTGGTGCCGGCCTGGGGCGCGGCGTCGGCAGCGCGAGCGCTGTCGGGCCCCCCTCGCTTCTGGCCGGGCTGCAGCCGCGACGCCTTGCCCCGCGTCGTCCCGGACCCCGGGGGCAGCGTGAGTCCGGCGACGAAGACCTCCTTGGCGAAGAAGCCGCCCACCCCGCCCCGCCTCGTCTTCCAGCAACGGAGAGCGCCGGAATCCCCGAGCGCCGCCCGGGCGCGGGCCACCGCCTCTTCGGCCGTGCGCCCTTCGAATTGCGCGGTCCCGCTCACGTCGACCTCCATCGGTTCATTGCGCGACCACGGCTTCATCGGACACGCTCCCGACCGTGTCGAGGGACATCGCAGGCCCGATCTCGCCCGCTCCGACGATGGCCAGACGGGGAAGGCTCGGCTTGAGCAAGCGCCGCAGGGCCAGGCGCAGGCGAGTCGCACAGAGCAGGACCGGCGTGATTCCCCGGGACTCGGCCTCCTGGCTCAACTTGGCCACCTGGCGTACCAGTGATTCGGCGACGGCCGCCTCGATCCCGAGCGTCCGACCACGGTCGCCGGTGCGTACGGAGGCGATCAGGCCCTGCTCGAGTGACGGCGCCATGGTGATGATCGGGATGGTGCCGTTGACCGCGAACAACGACCCGATGGTGGAGCCCAGTGCGATCCGGGCCGACTCCAGGAGGCTGTCGGCATCCTTCTGTTGGGTGCGTGCCTGCTCGGTCATGGATTCGACGATGCGGACGAGGTCACGCACGGGGATGCCCTCGTCGAGCAGGCCCCGGAGGACTCCCTGGACATCACCGAGCGTCACATTGGCAGCCGCCATCTCTTCCAGCACCACCGGGTTTGCGCCCTTCAGGGCGTCGAGCAGCAGCTTGGTGTCCTGGCGCGAGACGATGGTGCCCGCGTACTCGCGCACGACCTCGGCGAGGTGGGTGGTCACAACGGCTGAGCGGTCCACGACCGTGACGCCCGCAACCACTGCTTGGTGACTGAGTTCGGCGGGGATCCACTTGGCCCGCCCGCCGAAGGCCGGGTCACGCGTCTCGATCCCGGCCAGCTCCTCCAGGTTCTGGCCAACCGCCAGGAGCTTCCCTCTCGGCGCTTCGCCCCGAGCGACCTCGACCCCTTGGACCCGGATCGCATAGACGGACGGGGGCAGGTCGAGATTGTCACGGGTATGGACCTGCGGCATGACGATGCCGAGTTCCGCGGCCACGTTTCGCCGGAGCGCCTTGACCCGGTCCAGCAGATCGCCGCCCCGCTCGGTCTGGACGAGATCGATCAACTCGAGCCCGAGCTCCAGGACCAGCTGTTCCACCGCGATGCCAGCGGCAATCGATTCGGGGGTGTCCGCAGTCACGGCGGCCGGCGACTGCACGGGTTCCACATCCTGCGCGCCGGGGTCCTTGGGGAGACGCGTGCCGAAGAGGAAGACGGAACCACCAACGAGCAGGAAGGGTAATTTCGGAAGGCCGGGAATGATGGCCAGTCCGGCCATGACCAAGCCAGTCGTCCGGACGATCCGCCGGTAGCGAGACAGTTGGGCCAGAACATCGTGGCCGAGATCGTGCTCGGTGGCGGCCCTGGTCACGATGATGGCGGTCGACAGCGACAGCAGCAGGGCGGGGATCTGCGAGACCAACCCGTCGCCGACCGACAGCAGGCTATAGGTGGAGATGGCGTCGGACAGTGAGAGGTGATGCTGGGCCACCCCGATGGCGAGACCACCGATCAGGTTGATGGCGGTGATGACGATGGCGGCGATGGCATCGCCGCGGACGAACTTCGAGGCGCCGTCCATCGCTCCGTAGAAATCTGCCTCATCGGCCACTTCTTGGCGCCGGCGCTTGGCCTCTATCTCGTCGATCGCACCTGCGTGCAGGTCGGCGTCGATCGCCATCTGCTTGCCCGGCATGCCGTCGAGAGTGAAACGGGCGGCGACCTCGGCCACCCTGCCCGCTCCGGAGGTGATCACCACGAACTGGATGACAATGAGGATGAAGAAGACGACCAGCCCGACGAGGATGGAACCGCCGATCACGAAGTGGCCGAAGCTCTCGATCACCACCCCGGCGTACCCGTGCAGGAGGATGAGCCGGGTGGCGGCGACATTGAGGGCCAGGCGGAACATGGTGGCCACCAGGACGAGCGTCGGGAACACCGAGAAGTCGAGCGGACGCTTCACTTGCATGGCCGTGAGGAGGATCAGGATCGATCCGGTGATGTTGGCGGTGATGAGGAGGTCGACGACGAAGGTGGGGAGCGGGACCACTAAGACGACGACGACCGCGACAACCGAGAGGGGTATGGCCATGGAGACCATGCGTCGCCAGCGCTGGTCCTGGCCGGTCCCCGATCCGAGCGCGATCGGCTCAGCCATGCGCGTTCCCGGGCTCATCCCGATGGACGGTCTTCACGTGCGCCACCCCTTGCCGGCTCCCGCGTTCTTTCCGTCCCTGGAGACACGTCGGCCGTCCTGGCCTGGCACTGCTGTCGCTACTACGTCACGGTCCGGGCACATAGTTCAGGGGGCGTACCCGAGGAGCACTGCTCAACCGGTGGCACCCAACGCAGCCGGGGCCATCCGGTGGACCTCTCCGAGCATCTTGGCCGTCGGCGAGAGCGAGTAGACGAAGGCCAGCAGCCGGGCGACGGCCTTGTAGAGGGCGGCGGGGACGACATCGTCCACCTGGCACGATGCGTGCAGGGTCCGGGCCAGCACCGGATTTTCCACGATCGGCACCCGGTGCTCCGCTGCCCGGGTCCGGATCCGGGCGGCGATGACGTCCGCGCCCTTGGCCACCACGCGCGGCGCCCTGTCCTTCTTGCGGTCGTAGGCAATGGCGACTGCGAAATGGGTTGGGTTCGTCACCACCACGTCGGCTGTGGCCACTGCCGCCATCATCCGCATGCGAGAGAGCTGGCGTGCCTTGCTCCGCAGCGCACGGCGGACCTCTGGGGAGCCGTCGTTGCGACGGTTCTCGTCCTTCACCTCTTGCTTGGTCATGCGCAGGCCCTGCTGATAGGACCGCCGCTGAAAGGCGTAATCCGCTGCGGCGACCACGAGCGCCACCACACCGATGTTCCGCAGGACCGCCGAGGTGGAGGCGCCGGCGATCCCGAGCGTTGTCGGGAGCGGCAGCGTTGCGCCACCGAGCACGGAGCTCATCAACTGGTGGAGGAGCACGTAGCCCATCCCCGCCAAGATGCAGAGCTTCAACAGGGTCTTGCCGAGCGACCACGCGCCCTGGGCGGAGAACACCCGCGTGAAGCCAGTTCGGGGGCTGATCCGCGAGAACTGCGGGGCCAGAGCCTTCGGAGTGAAGCGGAGGCCGACCTGTGCGAAGGAGGAGACGACGCCGATCCCGGTGCACACGAGCACGATAGGGAGGGCCGCCATGGCTGCCGTCTCGAGACCCTCGGCCAGCACTCCCATGGCCGCAGAGGTGCTGGGATGCGCGACCGCGTTGAGAACGACCCGGAGGAATGCGTCGACCCGGTTGGCGGCCAGGCCGCCCAGCCGGGGAAGCAGCACGGCGACGGCGAGCAGGCTGGCCCATGAGCCGAGTTCGGGTGAACGGGCCACCTTGCCCTTCTCGCGAACCTCCTTGCGGTGCTTGGCGGTGGGCTGTTCGGTGCGCTGAGACTTGTCCGCCATCCTCAGCCCCCAAAGACCTGGGTCATGGCCCGGCCCACCAGATTGGTCACGTCGCCGGGGAGGGCGACGAGAGCCAAGCCCACAGCCAACAGCGCGACCAGGATCTGGAGAGGCATCCCGAACACGAACACATTTATCTGCGGAGCCGACTTGGCCAGCAGCGCGAGCAGGATCTGGGTCGCGAACAGGACCACGATCACCGGAGCGGCGATCTCCACCGCGGCCGCGAAGAACGTGGTGACGTCACCGGTGATCACGTTGGCCACGGTGCCCATGGTGATGTGCGGAAGGGTCGTCCCGACCGCCTTGAAGGAGCGGAGAAAGCCGTCCACGATGACCAGGACGGAACCAGTCGTGAAGAGCAGTGCCGTCGCCACCAGGTTGTAGAACTGGCCGATGATGGGTGTCTGCTGCATGGAGAGGGGGTCGAGAGCCTGCGGGAGGTTGAGGCCGGAAAAGAGATCGATCAGGCTGCCGGCGGCCACGACCGCCGTGACGAACAGCGAGACGACGAATCCGAGCACGAAACCGATCGACGCCTGTACCAGGACCTGCGCCAGGATCTGGCTGTCGCTCGACGGGAGGGTCTCGTGCTGCAACGTGACGGCGGCCTCGACGGCGATGCCGAGCGAAATGCCTATCTTCGCCATGGCCGGGATCGACTTGTTGGCAAACGGCGGGCAGATCACCACCCATGCCGAGGCACGGACCAGCGCCAGGACGAAGGCGACGGCGAAGGCGGGTGAAAACGGAAGGGTCATCCCGGCGCATTCACCATGGTGGGGATGGATCTGTACAGCTGCTCGGTGTAGGTGACGGCGTCGTTGAGCATCCAGTGGCCGCAGAACAAGAGGACGAGGCCGATCGCGACCACCTTGGGTAGAAAGGTGAGGGTGAACTCCTGTATGGAGGTCACCGCCTGGAAGAGCGACACCACCAGTCCGACGACCAGGCTCACCACGAGAACCGGTCCGGCGAGCTCGGCGATCAGGATCAGGGCCTGAGACGCCATATGCAGCACGGTGGTGTCGTTCACGACCCCTCCACCGTCCACGGGTCGCCCCCGTGGTTCGCGATGCCTTCGGTCCCGATCACGAGTGGCCCGGTCATGGGTGGAAGGACTGGAGAAGGGAACTGACGACCAGGGTCCACCCGTCAACGAGAACGAACAACAGGATCTTGAAGGGAAGGGAGATGAGCGTGGGCGGGAGCATGTACATGCCCATCGACATCATGATCGCCGACACCACGAGGTCGATGACCATGAAGGGGATGAAGATCATGAACCCCATGAGAAACGCCGTTTCGATCTCCGAGAGCACGAAGGCCGGAATGATCGTCGTCAGGGGAAGCGACTGAGGCTTCTTGGCGTTCTCTTTGGCGGTCGAGGTGAAGAGTTCGAGGTCATTGTCCCTTGTCTGCGCAAGCATCCAGTGCTTCAGCGGGACCTCGCCACGGTCGATCGCCTGAGAGGCGGTGATCGTGCCCTTGTCGTAGGGCTGAATGGCGACGTGGTTGATCTGAGTGATGACGGGTCCCATGATGAACAGGGAAAGGATGAGCGCCAACCCGGCGATGACCTGATTGGGCGGGACCGTCTGCGTCCCGAGGGCGTTGCGCGTCAATGAAAGCACGATGAAGACCCTCGTAAACCCGGTGGTCAGGACGAGAATCGCCGGCGCGATGGCGAGCACCGTGATCACGATGATGATGAGCACCGCTGACGACGGGCTCTTCAAGCCGCTCACGTTCACATTGACGTTCGACGATGCGGCGAGCAACGAAACGGTCATGAGGACCTCAGAAGCTCAAGGAAGTATCCGGGCTGAGGCCCGGTGGTACAGCTCAGTGACGAACTGTCATCTCCCGTAGGCGTTCGAGAAAGGCATCCCATGCCTTGGGGGCGTCCACCCCGGTCGTTGCTGCCAGCCCTGGCAGCGACATCTCCTCATCGGGTTTCGAGGGGTCGTCGATCACCGATGCTTCGCCGCCTGCGGCCTCGCCGCCGATAGCGTCGGCGTCCGGATTGGCGTCGAGGAGCACACTGATCTGCTGGGGGGTCTGACCGACAACCACGATCCTCCCTGCCGCCCGGACCACCGCGATCGAACTGTGGCGCCCGAGGGACCGCCGATCCATCACTTCGATCCTGCCCGCGTCGACGCCGCCCTGCATCCATCGCCCGCGGCTCTTGACCTGGCGACTGCGGCCGAACTTCGAGAACAGCCACAGCAGCCCGAGCACCAGTCCCAGCGCCAGGAGCATCCGTCCGAATTCGAGAACGAGCATCGTTCGCCCTAGCCGTCCTCGTCCGAGACGATCTCGGTGATGCGGACGCCGTACTCGTCGCCGACGTCCACCACCTCGCCGCGTGCGATCACCACTTCACGGTTGAGCACGATGTCCACCGGTGCACCGACGGCACGATCAAGTTCAATGACGTCACCGGGCCGGAGCTTGGCCAGGTCTCCAAAGGTGCGCCTGGTCTTGCCGATCCAGACGGACACCTCGACGGTGACGCTGCGAAACTGAGCCTCGCGCACGGCCATCCGTCGGCCGATGTCGATCTGGTCGTCGATGCCCTCCGGCAACGTGGGCGCGACGGCTCCCGGGACCTGGACCGCCTCGTGCTCTGGCGGTCGGGCGACGCCAGCCGGATCGCCTTCCGGCGTGCTGGTCTCGGCGAGGGTCATGGAAATACCTCCTCTGTGATGGCACAGGCCTTGCGCAGACCCGAGCGGCCGATGGTTGCCCGGGCCACGAGTACTCCGTCGACCCGAACCTCGAGCGGTCGGTCCGTCGGCAGCCCGAGATGCAGTTCGTCCCCCACAGCCAGGCTCATGAGTGCGTCGGGGGTCGAATCGAAGGTGGGGAATTGGAGAACCAGATCGACGGGAACATCATGCAGCCGGTGCCGGACATCGATGGCCTGGGAAGCGACAACGCCCTCCCCCAGGTGACCCGGCCGGCTCCGCATCAGCTCAGCCAGTTGGCGCAGCATCATGAACGGCAGGCACAGCACGATCTCACATTCGGGACGGTTGCCGAGGCTGAACGCCAGATGGGCGGCCAGGCACGTCTCGCTCGGCGATGCCACGGAGACGAACTGGATGTTCGCCTCCTGCATCTCGAGGGCCGGTGTCGTCGGTTGGAGCCGCGCCAGCGTCTTGGCAAGCTCGTCGAGGATGCCTTCGGCCACGGGCGCCAGCAGTTCCTGTTCGATTTCGGTCAGGACCCGCTCGGTGTACTCCTCCTCCCCAGTACCGGCGAGGCGGAGATCCACCACGGCCAGCGCTTCTTCGGTCGGGATGGCCAGGACGCCCTGGCCGGCCAACGGCGGGAGCGAGAACGTCAGGAAGTGCAATCTATTTCCGAGGCTGGTGGAGATCTCGCCCCAGGTCAACTGGTCCAGCGATTGCAATGCCAGGACACTGGGCTGCCGGAGCACGGTCGAGAGTCGTGCACTGGCGTGCCGGGCGAAGCTGTCGAGCATCACGCTCATCGCATGGAGATGAACGCGCTCGAGTGTCTCGGTCCGCCTGAAGTCATGGAGGCGCGCTTCAGTCTGGGTCGTGCTCATTGCGCTGCGCTCGAGCCCGGGGTCGACTGTCGGCTGACGACGATGTTGACGCGCCGATTCTGGGCCTCCGCCGCCGCAGAGGTGTTGGGCACGACCGGGTGGTACTGCCCGTACCCGATGGCCACGACGCGTTCCGGGTTGACGCCATCGATCGTGGTGAGGCGCTCGACCACCGTCGAGGACCGCGCCGCCGACAGCGCCCAGTTGTCAGCGTAGGGCCCGCCGGTGATGACCTGGTCGTCGGTGTACCCGGCCACGTCGACGTTGTTCGGATATGAGTCGAGGACATGGCCGGACGTGTCGACGATCTCGTCGCCGAGCGAGGACAGCTGTGCCGAGTCGGTCAAGAAGAATGTGGAGTCGGCGACCAGTCCCTCGACCAATCCGGACGCGTCGATGGTGAGCGTGACATCGCCCAAGAGGCCCTTCAGCGCAAGCGCATGGGAGAGGACCTGTTCGATCTGACGGAGATGGTCCGAGGACGGCGACAACGGGGCCGGTCCTCGGCTGGGCACGGCGGTCGATCCGTGTGCCACCGAGGACCCGACGAGCTTCACGTGGCTCACCGACTGCTGGAACTGCCGGTATTTGGCTTGGTTGATCTTCGAGAGGGCGAACAGGACAATGAAGAGGACCAGGAGCAGCGTGATCATGTCGGCGTACGTCAAGAGCCACCGCTCCTGGCTCATGTCGTGCTGCTCCGAGGCAGCCTCCCTTCCGACGCGACTCGTCCGCCGCGGCGCTGATCCCAGCAATGTGCTCTGGGGCTGGCTCATGCAGCGGCCTCCGCGTCAATCAGCGGTGTCACGGGGGCGACGGCCTCTTCGTCCCGCTCGGAGGGGGGAAGAAAGGCGTAAAGCCGGTCCTTCAGGTCCATGCTCGACACGTTCAGCTGCATGGTCAGCAACCCCTCGATGACCATCTCGCGGTAGGTGATCTCGTCATCGGAGAGCCGTCGGAGCCTGTTCGAAATCGGCAACCAGACCGCATTGGCCAGAAGGACGCCCCACAGCGTCGCTGCGAAGGCCGAAGCGATCGCGGGTCCGAGCTTGCCCGGTTCGGTGAGCTGGCCCAGCACGCCGATGAGGCCGATCACCGTCCCGAGGATCCCAAAGGTGGGCGAGAAACCGGCCATGTCGGAAAAGAACTTGATCGAGGTGGTGTGACGGGTCCGGAGCCCGACCACCTCCGCACCGAGCAGCTCGTGCACCCGCTCGGGATCCGAGGTGGAGGTGATCACCTGGATCCCCATTTTGAGGAACGCGTCATCCGTCTCGAGCTGCTCGAGCGCCAAAGGGTTCTGCCGCACCTCTCTGGCCATGGTGAGCAACGTATCGATGGTGCCCTTCATGTCGGGCGGGCTGCCCGGCAGCATCACGAGCTTGGTCGCCTTGGGCACGGCGCGCAGCCGGCGCTTGTCGAAGCCCGCGATGGTCGCGCCCAGGCTGCCGCCCAGCACGAGGATGATGGCGGGGATCTTGATGAGGTCCGTCACCTGGCCGTGGTCCAACGTCATGGAGACGACGACTGCCATCAGCGCGACCAGGATCCCGATCGGAGTCATGGTCGGCTTTGCAAGCGTGGGCTCTCGTCCGGCACCGCACTCAGCGCCGTGAGTGCATCCGGAGAACCTGGCCCCAGGGCGGCCGAAAGGAGCGCCGTCTTCTCCGACCTGATGCTGTCGTTGATGGTGTCGACGTGGTCGCGGACGATCAGGTAGGTCCCGTTGGTGAGGTAGACGGCAGAATTGGCGCCTTGTTCCACGCGCTCCACGTGATCCTCGTTGAGGTACATGGTGGTGCCGTCGAGCTTCGACAAGGCGATCAACTCTGGCTCCCCCTTCCCAGACCGTGCTTCCTACCTTGAGTTACGGCCCGTCGCAGCGCAGAGTTGCGGGGGTTACCCCGACCGGTCCGGCATCACGACATCTGAACGAGCGACTGGAGGGCGGTCGACGTCGAGTCCACGACCTTGGTGTTCGCCTGGTACGCGGTCTGCGCTTCGATGAGATCGGTGAGCTGGGTGGCCAGGTCCACGTTCGATCCCTCCACGGCACCGCCTTGGAGGGATCCGAGGCCGTTCGTTCCCGGCTCACCCAGCTGGGCGCTGCCCGAAGCCGCGGTCGGGGTGTACTCGCCGTTCCCCACGTCGTCCAACCCCTGCGGGTTGGCGAACTGTGCCAGCGCGATGGTCCCGAGGGTCTGGCTCTCACCGTTGGAGTACGTCCCCGTGATCGCTCCGTTGGCGCCGATCGAATACGAGTCGAGCGTGCCGGCTGCATACCCGTCTTGGGAGGTGACGGCGATGGTCTGGTCCGCTGCGAACTGGGTGACGGCGTTTTCGGAGCCCGCGGCTGGGAAGTCGATGTTGGGGGCCGTACCGGTCCAGGTGTAGTTGCTGGGCGGGTTGTTGATCGCCAGCTGAGGTCGTACCAGTGCCAACCGCTGCGCCGTTGATCGACGACAGCTGCCCGTTCGCCCCGAAGGCCACGGTCTGCGGGGCGGTCCACAGGGTGGTGGCTGCGCCGGGGACGGTCCCCTGCAGGCTCCAGGTGTTGGCCGCGCCGGTCGGGGTGAAGGTCAGGTCCACCGGAACGGCGTTGCCCAGCGCGTCGTACATGGTCGTCGTGACGTTGACCGGCGTGGTGGAGCCGGCGGGAAGGTTGCCGCCGAGGTCGACATTCCGCGTTTCCGCAGGCGCCTCGGCTGATCCCACGATGATGCTGAGCGGCCCCGGGGGTGACGTGGTCGGCTGACCGGCCGACCAGCCGAGCACCAGCCCACCCCCCTGGGTGGCAAGGTTCCCGTTGGCGTCGATCTGCAAATCGCCGTCGCGAGTGTAGAAGGTCTGCCCGTTCTGGCTGACCACGAGGAACCCGTTGCCTTCGATGGCCACATCCGAGCTGACTCCCGTCTGGGAGACCGGGCCCTCCGAAAAGTCTGTCGCGATCGCCGACACCTCGGCACCTGCACCGACCGCCGAGGGGTTGGTGCTGGCCAGTGAGGAGCCGGACGCAGCGCCGGCGGGCTGGAGTTGCTCGGTGAGCAGATCCTGGAATTCGGCGGTCCCCGATTTGAATCCGTCGGTTTCCGAGTTGGCGATGTCGTTGCCGATCGTGTCGAGATCGGTCTGCATAGTGTCGATGCCGGATGCTGCGGCACCAAGTGATCGGACGCTCATGGGTTGCTCCTTTTCATGGTGATCAGTCGGGATAACGGTGGTCGTGGTCGATGGAGTCGGGGCAGGTCCTTGGTCAGGACGTGGTACAGGGCCATGTCAGCTCGAGGATGCGCCTTCGGCGATCTGTTGAACGTCCGAGAGAGAGACCGTGGCGCTGCCCACGTTGAGCAGCGGCCCCGAGGTGCCATTGGTCACACCGCTCACGACGCCGGAGATCGTGCCTCCGGACCCGTCGTTGGCGGTCACGGTCTTGCCGATGAGCCCCGCCGCCTCGTCCATCTGTGAGGCGGACGACACCGACTGAAGCTGTTCCACCTGGGACAGTTGAGCGATCTGACTCATGAAGTCGGACGACGAAGTCGGGTCGAGCGGGTTCTGATACTTCAACTCATCGACGAGCAAGCTGAGGAACGTCGACGGATCGAGCAGGCCGGCGGTTCCGAGACTGCTCGTGTTCGCCGCGCTCCCCTGGCTCTGATTCGTTACTGGTGAGATCGGACTGGTCATGGCTACCCCCTTGCTTCCGGCAATGCGTTCACAGGACGAGATGGATGCGGCCGCGGCCACCGGCACTCAATGGCACGGCCTCTACGGAGACGATCGCTGTCGCGTCTTCGGACGGTGCCTTTCCGGCGGGTCCGGCCGCGGCGGCTCCTCCTCGGCCATCCCCGCCCTCGGAGTCGCCTGGCTGGCCCAAGGTGACATGGACTTCGACGCCTCCTCCGCCCAGCTGTTCGTGCAGCGACGGCAGGGCATCGGAGAGTGCGTCGAATCCGCCGGCGTGTTCCGGGGTCAAGGTGACGTGCAACACGTCACCTTGGAGCGAAAGGACCGCCCGCACTTCACCGAGCTCGGGGGGATGCAGACATGACCTGCACGCTGTAGTCGCCGTTCCCCCCGGCCAAGGGGCGCGAGATGGAAGCGGCCAGGTCGCCAATGTCGACCCCTGTGGTCCCTCCTCCCCCAACGGGAAACTCGGCCAGTTCGAGGACCCCTTCGCCCGGGACGGCAGAGGTTACAGCGGTTCCTGTCGTCGCTCCGGAGAGTGCCGACGATGCGGCGTCCGGCGTCGCCCCGTTCACCTGGAGGCGCACCGGTCCGGAGCGGAACACGGCGGAATCGGGCGCAGGCCCGCGATCCGCCAGACCGCGCGCCTCGGCGTCGCCTCCCCCCGGTACGTCGGTGGGGGGCTGGCCATGGCTGGCGTCGTCGCTGATTGACCTGGCGCCGAAAGTGTGGGGAAGCTGAGCCACGTTCGCGACCGTCGATGGACCGGAGCCATTCCGAGCAGGGGCGAGCGTCGACAACACGGAGTCACCACCGGCGGCGTCGGTGCGGGCTGTCGCTCCCGCCGGCTCGCCGGAAGTCGCCGGCGTCGCCACCGTGGTCGACAGCACCGGCAAGCCCGGAGCAGCAGGTGTCGCGGAGGACGCGCGCGGATTGAGCGGCATTCGGATTCTGGTCCCGGTCGAGAGCAGCGTCCTCGGACTGTGTTCGGGCGGAGCCCGGTAGGGGGATCTGGTCCGTCGACCCTGCACGCGAGAGCGGAGGCGGAGCGACAGCCCGCCGAGCGAGCCCGTCACCTCGGTCGGGAGGACCAGCCCGCCGTTGCGCCCGCCCCCCGGATGGGCCTGCCGCGCCCGGCACCGGTACATCCGGGACCGTCGTCGCGGCGGTACCGCTCTCGTCGTGTGGTTCGTCGCGGCTCCGTGGCGGCAGGGGCTGAGGCGCGGAGCCGGAAGGACCGGGCTGATCAGGAGTCGAGAGCGACAGCACCTCGGAGAACGGCTGGTCACCGTCCTGGGACGGGTCCCCGCCCGCGACCGGGACCGACGACGGCATGTCCCCGGCGCCGTCGGCCGAGCTGACGACCACTGTGGCGGCACTCACGTGGCCACCGTGCCGGACTGCCCGGAGAGACCGGCGAGGGAGAGCACTGCGGGCACGTAGGCCTGGGTCTCGGCATACGGCGGGATTCCGCCGTAGTGCTGGACCGCCGACGAGCCGGCGTCGTACGCCGCCAGAGCGTCCGCATAGGAGCCGAACTGGCGCGTGTAGCTGCCGAGCAGCTGAGCCGCCCCTTCGATCGACTGGGTCGGATTGGTCGGGTCGACGCCCATGCCCGCAGCCGTCGCCGGCATGAATTGGGCGATACCTTCGGCGCCGGCCGAGCTGACCGCGCTCGGTTCGAACCTGCTCTCGTGGTAGAGGAGCGCCGCGAGCAGGGAGGCGGGAATCCCGTTGGACGCCGCCGCCTGCTCGATCGTCCCGGCGTAGGCCGCCGGGACGGCCACGTTCCCCATCTCGGTCGGTCCGCCCGCGCTCTGGCTGGTCACAGCGGCGGTGTCGCTGGTGCTTGCGTCCGGCAACACGTGCCGGATGGCGACGACCTGGTCGGCCGGAACCGCTTGGACCTGCACCGTCGTGCCCGTGTGGGGCGCGTCGATCATCTGGCCGTTGCCGGCGTAGATCCCGACGTGGCCAGGCGAACTGGCCGTGCCGTCCGAACCTGCGAAGAAGAGCAGATCGCCGGGTTGCGCCGCGGACAGGCTGGCGACCGGCGTGCCCACCTCGGCCTGCTCCTCGCTGGTCCTGGGCAAGGAGACCCCCAGCTGGCCGTACACATACTGGACCAGGCCGGAACAGTCGAATCCCGAGGGGCTGGTGCCGCCCCACACGTAGGGGGTCCCCTCGTACTGCTCGGCCTCTGACACCACATCCGACCCGGTCACACCGCCCGCTGCGGTGGGCGCCGGAGCGCTCCCCGTGACGCCGACGCTCTGGCCCAGTCCGGAGGTGTCCGCGGGGGATCCGGTCAGATCGCCGAGCGCGGCCACGAGCAGTGCGAGGAGATCGGACTCGCTTCCCGAGCTCCCGACGCCCGAAGTGGTCGCGTCCAGCGGATCGGAGGACGGGTCGGCGGAAGTGAGCGGGGAGGAGAGGTCATCTGTCGAAGGATCGGCACCGGCGGCGACGGCATCGGCGAAGAGGTCACCGGTCGTCCCCGGCCCGGTCGCCTGAGCCAGGCTGGTGGCAAAGTCGTCCCCGGACCCGCTCGCGCCGGCAACCGTGGACGCGGACGCCGAACCGACCTGTGGCGACGCCCGGTGACTGCTGCAGTTCGGTCATTGTCTGCTCAATGTCGGCCAACGAGACCGGGCTGATGGTCATCGCGTGCGACCCTCCCGGGTCTTCCGTCCAGTGGTGAGGTCGTCGAGCGCGACGGCTTCGGTCCGATCGAGCTCGGCCCGCCACAGCGTCAGATGGCGCTCGTCCAGTCGCTCGAGCATCGCCGTTCGCTGCCTGGCGCCCCCCCACGCCTGTGTGGCCTGGCGTGCCGCTTCTCCAGCGGTCTCCGCCTCATCGGCACTCTGAAGCACCGTGTCGGACATCCGATCGGACTGCGCGTGGGTCCACTGCACCATCCCGGCCGTGAGCCGGCCCGCGGGGGCATCCAGACCGGCAAGGGCTCGCCGAGCGCGCGCCAGTTGCGCCCGTGCACTGTGGAGGTCCCGCATGGCCACGGCCAGTTGTTGGGCCGCAACCCGCTCCTGCAGCTGGCGGACCCGGAGAACCGAGTCGAGACGGAAGTGGTAGGCCTTCACGACACGCCACCGTCCCCTGGCACGAGATCCAGCAGCGCCTCGGTCGTCGACGGCAGTGAGCTGATGTCGCCGACCGGCTGGCGGAGGAACGCGTCGATGGCCGGCCGGAGTTCGACGGCGCGGTCGACCAGCGGGTTCGTGCCGGGAACGTAGGCGTCGATCTCAATGAGGTCACGGGCGTCGCGCCACGCCGCGAGCAGCTCGCGTACCTGCGCCCCCGCCCGCAGCAGCGCCGGTGGAGTGATCGCAGGAGCCACCCGCGAAATTGACTCGAGCACGTCGACGGCCGGATAGTGGTTTCCCTCGGCGAGCGACCTCGAGAGCCGGATGTGTCCGTCGAGGATCGACCGCGTTGTGTCGGCGATGGGCTCGTTGATGTCGTCCCCCTCGACGAGAACGGTGTACAGACCGGTGATCGATCCACGCTCACCCCGGCCGCCGCGTTCGAGGAGCCGCGGCAACAGGCCGAACACGCTCGGGGGGTATCCGCGTGTTGCCGGTGGTTCGCCCGCCGCCAGGCCGACCTCGCGCTGCGCCATGGCGAACCGGGTGACCGAGTCCATCATGAGCACCACATCGTCACCCCGGTCGCGGAACCACTCGGCGATCCGGGTGGCGGTGAACGCCGCCCTGATCCGGACCATGGCCGGCGCGTCCGAGGTGGCCACCACGACGACCGAGCGGGCCATGCCGTCGGGGCCGAGGTCCCGCTCAATGAACTCGGCCACCTCACGGCCTCGCTCCCCGATCAGCGCGACCACCGAGACTTTCGCCTCGGAGCCGCGGGCGATCATCGACAGGAGCGACGACTTGCCCACTCCCGACCCGGCGAAAATGCCCAACCTCTGGCCCTTGCCGCACGGGATCAGGCCGTCGAGCACTCGGACCCCGAGTGGAAGTTGCTCATCGACCAGCCCCCTCCGCAAGGGGTGCGGTGGTCGTCCATCGACGCTGACCTCGAGCCCGCGGAGAGGCGGCCCGCCGTCCATCGGGCGGCCCAGGCCGTCCAGCACCCGCCCCAGGAGGCCCTCGCCGACGAGGATCGAGAGTGGCCGGCCGACGGGTGTCGCCGGCGTTCCGGCACGCAGCCCGGCGGTCTCCCCGAGCGCCACGCAGACCGACTTGCCGTCCCGCAGCGCAACCACCTCTGCCTGCAGGGGCCCGTCGTCGGTGAGGAGCAACAGTCCGTCACCGACCGCGGCCGGTACTCCACTGATCTCGATGGACATGCCCACCACCTGGTCCACCCGTCCGTAGGTCCGCGGCCTGGCCGCGGCCCGGGCCGGTTCGTACAGGTCGTCGAGCACGGTGGTCATCGTTGACCCCCATCGGGGTGCCCGACGATGACAGCGCGCACTCTTTCGAGGGCTCGTGACAGCTGGCTGTCGATAGTGGTCGAACCCGACCTCCACCATGGCGCCGCCCGGTTCGACCGTCGGATCGGCCACCACCGTCAATGAGCGAGACGGCGCGAGGTCAGCGAGTTCCCCGATGGTGTCGGCATCGTCGGGAGAGAGCCGGGCGACCGCCGGAAGGGAGCTTTCGTCCAGGGCGAGCGCCCGGGCCACGGCCTCGCGACCCGGATCGACGGCAAGCATCGACTCCCGACCGAACAAGGCCTCCAGCAGCTCGAAGGCGAATCGCGGCACCGCGCTCTCCAGCTGGGCGGACCGCTCTTCGTAGGCGGAGCGTGCCGCATCCACCGAACGGCACAGGGAGGTGACGGCGTTGTCGACCCGAGCGGCGCTCTCGCGCTCGGCGTCCCTGGCTGCCGCCTCAGCATCTCGCCGCCCGTCGGCGTAACCTGCCTCGTAGCCGCGATCCGCAGACACACCCTCCACCAGTGCGCACGTTGACAGGCTGGCGTAGTCGATCGGCCTTCCCGGGTCGAGCGGCCGGCGACGGACCGAGAGACCCTGCCCCTCGAGTATCCGCGGCCCGACAGGCGCTGCGACACCGGAACCGGAGCCTCCCCGCCTCGTCACTGCACGACCTCGTCGTTGCGGGCGATGACGATGACTCCTTCGGCATCGAGCTCCCGCGCGGTGCGCACGATCTCCGCCTGGGCCGCGTCGACCTGTGACGTGCGGATGGCTCCGAGCACCTCGAGCTCTTCGTCGAGCGTCTGTGCGCCCCGTTCGGTCAGATTGCCTCGAATGTGGGCCATCGCATCGGTATCGAGCTGAGCCCCCTTGAGCGCAGTGGCCAGCGTCGAGGTGGGTACCCGTCGCAGGATCTGCTGCAACGAGCGGGCGTCGAGCGCGATCACGTCGTCGAACGTGAACAGGCTTGCCCTGATCTGCTCGACGAGCTCACTGTCCTGCACCTCGAGCTCTCCCAGTATCTGGCGCTCTGTCTGGCGATCAGAATGGTTCAGGATCTCCGCGATCGCCGATGCACCACCGGCCACCGTCAGGGCCCCGACCGTGTGGAGGCTGCGCAGTTTGGCCTCGATGAGAGCCGTCGTCTGGCGCACCGCCGCCGGATCGACACGCTCGAGTTGTGCGATCCGTCGTGCCACTTTGATCCGGAATTCGCCCGGAAGCTCCGCCATGATGCGCGCCGCGTCCTCGGGCCGCATGTGCGCGAGCAGGACGGCTACCGTCTGCGGTTGCTGCTCGGCGAGAATGGCGACCACCTGGCGGGGATCCGCGTGGGCCAGCACGGCCAACGGGCCGCTGGTGTTCTTGTTCTCGAGCTCTTCGAGCACCTCGTCGGCACGGGCCTGTCCCAGCCGTTCCTGAAGGAACTGGCGGGCCAGGGTGATGCCGCCTTGGCTCACCAGGTTGGACTCATGGATCCTGTCCACGAGCTCAGCAAGGATTTCGACCACGGTGTCCGTGTCGAGCGCAGGCAGGTTGGCGACTTCAGTGGTGAAGGCGATGGCATCGGGGTCCGACATCTCCTTCAGGATGGGGTTCGCCTTCTTGGGACCCAGCTGGGCCAGCACGACCGCCACCTTCTGGCGGTTCGTCAGGCGAACGGAAGGCGCCACCCGGTCCCCGGCGGGAGCGGCGACCGTGACGGGGATCGACTGGTCGGCTTCCCGATCCGTTCCGGGGGCGTTCGGAGCGGTGGTCGTCATACCGGGAGCGCCCTTCCGCCGTCGACTTCTTCGCGCTCGTCCGCCCAGCTCTTGAGCAGATGGGCCGCTTCCGCGGGTCGCTGCTCGACGAACTGGTTCACCTGCGCCAGTACGGCGTCGGACCCGAGTTGCAGCACCGGGGCCGCGCGGATGGCGGGCATCTCTCCGGTCGGGTTCCGTTCTTCCTCGACGGGGATCATCGAAGCCATCGGACCGAGTTCGTTCAGGGCTATCTCCTGGTAAAGCGGGCGGCGGCGCTTGGAGGCCACCAGGGTGACGGCCACCATCCCGGCGATCAGGAGCAGGAGGCCGCCGATCTCGCCGGCGTGCTCGAGCAGCTGCTGGCGGTGTGCAGAGGCAGAGCCGGCCGCAGCCGCGGCGCTCTGGGGGTTCCCCGCAGACGCGAAGGGCATGGACGTCACGACGAGTTGGTCCCCGTTGGCCTTGTTCAACCCGGCCGCAGCGGTCACCAACGACTCGACCTGTGCCTGGTTGACCTTCTTGGCCTGGGAAGAATTGAGCAGCACGGCGACCGACGTCCGTTCCACCTGGCCCGGTGCCTGCTTCACCGTCTGGCTCACCTGGCCCACGGCGTTGGTGATCTGGGAGCTGGTGGTCGTGTACGTGCCGTTCCCGCCGGTCGTCGACGGCTGACTCGAACCCAGCACGCCCGAAGGCGGTGTTCCGGTTCCGCTGTAGGTGCTGTTCGACGTGGTCTGCCCGGTCGGTGCCGTCACCGGCTGACCCTGCGCGTTCAGCTGGAGCCCGTTGGTGGTGGTCTGGCTCTGGTTGAAGTTGAGGAGTGCGTTGACCTGGACTGCGGCGTTCCCCTCACCGACCACGCGCGTGAGAAGGGCCGTGAGGGACGCTGCAAGCTGGCTGTCGTACGCATCCGTCTGCTGGGTGTTGGACGCTCCCGATGTCCCTCCGGCATCGCCCGGGGCGGTGAGCACGTCGCCGTGGTTGTCGACCACGGTCACGTTGGACGACGACAACCCGGGGACCGATGACGCCGCGAGGTGGACAATCGCACTGACCTGGCCCGAGGAGAGGGCCGTCCCCGGCGAGAGGTTGACGAGGATGGACGCGGTCGTTGCCTGCTGCGTCCCCACGGCGAAGTCGCTCTGCTGCGGGACCACGAGGTTGACCTGGGCCGACTGCACCCCCTGGATGGACGAGATGGTCTGTTCGAGTTGGCCTTCGAGCGCCTGCTGGTACTCCACCTGCTGGACGAAATCCGACGTCGTGATCCCGCTCTTCTCGAGATTGGAGAACCCGACATTGCCGGCCTGGGGCAGGCCCTGTTGCGCAAGGGCGATCCGTTCCTGGTCGACATCGGCCGCGGGAACGAGGACCGTCGACCCCCCGTCTGCGAGCTGGTAGGGAATCTTCTGGCTCGCCAGCTGCTGCGTGATGGCGCCGGCGTCTGACGCCTGGAGGTTGGTGAACAGCGGCTGGTAACTCGGCTTGGACTCGGCGCCCATGAACACCACCGCGGCAACGATGACGCCGAAGAACGCCAAGACGGTCATCACCTTCTGACCTGTCGTGAAACCGGCCAGGACGGAGGCGGCGCGCCCACGCGCCGTGCTCAGGGAGTCGCGGGAGATCGGGACCAGCGCCATGGTCAGGCGGACATGTCCATGATGGAGTTGAAGGCGGCCACCGCCTTGTCGCGAACCGCCGTCACCAATTGCGTCTCGAGATCAGCGTTCGGTGGAGGCCACCGTGACGTCAGCGATGCTGGCATTGCCAGTCGCCGCCTGCAGCGACAGGTTGGTGGCGGCCTGCTGAGACGAATCGAGCGAATCGATGGCATTGCCGAGCACGTCGGAGAACGAGGACGATGACGTGCCCGTCGTCGGTTGCGATGCTGCCGTCCCAGCCGCCGTCGCTCCGGATGCGGCACTCGACGCGGCGGACGCCGCCTGCGAGGAGCCCGGCCGCGATCGCCGAACTGATGGAAGGAATGGCCGGGATCACGTCAGGCCTTGATGCTGAGAATGGACTGGTACGCGCTTGTGGCGTGCGACATCACGGCTGAATTCGCCTGGTACGACGTCTGCGACTGGACGAGGTCCGTCATTTCCGTGCCGAGGTCGACCACCGGGAACTCCACGTTTCCTTGGGCGTTCGCCACCGGGTCGCTGGGATCGTTCTCGATCTGGCCTTGAGCAGGACCCTCCACGATCGACTGCACTCGGACTCCGTATCCGTCGCCGGTGGACTGTGGGTCGCCCGGTTCGGCCTGAGCTGCCGCGTCGACGTACTGGGCTTGGTACACGGGCTGCCCCGGAGTAACGCCGTCGTTCATGTTGGCGACGTTGCCTCCGATGGTGTCGATCCAGGTCTGGTCGACTGATGCGCCCGATCCTGCGATGTCAATTGCTTCCCACATGGCGGCTCCTATCCGGTGATTGCGTCTGAGAGGAGGGCGAACTGGTCGTCGAGGGCGTTGACAACCGTCTGGTTCTGCAGGTCGTTCTCCTGCATGAGCGTCATCTCAGTGGGAAGCGACACATTGTTGCCGTTGGCTCCCGAACTGAGGCCCTCGGGGACCGACTGCGCGGTCGCCTCCCCGCCGTTGGCCAATGCGCTTGGACAACGACGATTCGAAGGTGACCTGGTCCGCCTGGTACCCCGGGGTGTCCTCGTTGGCGATGTTGTTGGCGATGGTCTGCTGCTGCTCGACGATGCCGTCAAGCGCGAACTGCAGGATGCCTATCGACTGGGTGGCGTCTGTCATGGCGTTCTCCTCGGCTCCGATCGGAGCGTCGGCCGTCCTGGCCACAAGCCGAGCAGTCCATGCTCACCGCGTACTACGTCCCCGCTCCCCCGAGAGTTGCGGGGCGATGGGGAACTCCTTCACACCCGCTGGTCCACGAAGTGCGATGCAGGGGGCGGCGGCGGCACGTGACTCCGTCGGTACCGCTGCATCTCGGACAGGCGGGTCGACACCTCGAGCGCCAGCTGGTCGTACCCTGCCGCGAGGAGCTGGACGCGGCCGCGCAGCTCGTCGGGAAGGAGGGCACTGGGACGGGGCGGTCCCGGCGGGGCGGCGCCGCCCGCTTCGACGGCGAGACGCGTCTGGCGGAGGTGCTCGCACGCCGCCTCCAGGTAGTCAGCCCACTGGTCGGGGGCCATCGGCTCTGTCGGGATTGTTGACGGCTCGTTGCCAGGCCTCTCGCAGGGGCGCAATGATCCTCCCGCACTCGAGGACCAATTCGGGATCCTTCCGCAGATTCGCTTCCACCAGGTGGGAGAGCAGGAAGTCGTACAGGGCCAGGAGGTCGCGGCCCCCGGTGAACCCTTCCGGCTCGAGGCTGTGCCGCAGCATGCGAACGATGCGCTGGGCATGCTGCAACCGTTCGTTGGTCACGAGGTAGTCCCCGGCGGCCAAGGACCGACCCGCGATATCGACGTCGGCAGCCAGACGGTCGTAGAGCATGACCAGGAGCTGCGGGCCGGGGGCGGTCTGGATCGCCTGGCTGCGGTACTTGTCCGCCAGGTTGGTCGGGGGGGCCATGCGTTCAGCCCCCGCTCGTCGATCGCGGTGCTACTGCTCGACCCCGAGGACAGCGACGAGGCCGAGGAAACGGACGGCGACGAGCTGCCGCCGAAGGCCTGGTTGAGGAAGGAGCTCTCGGACTGCAGCTGGGACAACGTCGTCTCCATGTTGGTGAACTCCGCCGTGAGGGCGGCCTGCTGGGTGGCCACCAGCTGCTGCTGCATGGAGATCTCACTCCCCACCTGGGCGAGGGTCCCCTGGAGTCCGGCGATCGTGACCGGGATGATGCCGTTCGGCGCCAGTGAGGCCGTCGTGGCGATGTGGGCCAGGCCCTGGCCGAAACCCGGTGCGTACGTGACCGTGCCCAGCGCGGTGGCGGAGGTGATCCCGGGCGTCGTGACCTGCACGACGAGTCCGTTCGGCGTTGTCGCCGCTGTTGTACGAGCTCAGGTACTGGCCCGAGCCCACCGCCGCCAGGCCGTTGATGGTGCCGGCCACGTCCGTCCCCGTGTAGGTGGAGCCGCCGGACGTCAGTCCGAGCTGGTCGGAGCCCGACGCGGTCACTTGGAACGTGGCCGCGGACCCGTACGCCGCCGACGCCAGCTGGACCTGGTACGCGCCAGCAGAGCCGACGAGGGCTGCCGAGGCGTCGATGCCGGCGGCGGCCAGCGCCGCATTCATGCCGTTCACGACATCGGCGACGGTCTCCCCCGCCGTGGCGGCGTAGGTGGCGGTGGCCGATCCCCCGGTCACCGTGTAGGTCTCGGCCTGGGACAGTGCGGAGGCCGACGAGGGCCACGTCGAGCGAGCCGGTGTCGACCGCCTGCTGCGCCGACTGGGTGATGGAGACGGCATAGCTGCCGGGAGACGTGCCGTCGGTGGCCCCGGCCACGGAGACCTGACCGGCATAGGCCGGCAGCGCGGCGGCGAAGGTCCCGCCCTCGGTGAACATCGACTGGACGCCGGTCGGGTTCTTCGCGTAGGCGGCCTCGAACGCGGTCTGGTTGAAGGTGATCGTCCCCTGGCTGGTGATGGCCAAGCCCGGCCGACTCTCCCGCCGTCCCGTCCGACCCCGCGCCCGACGTCCCCACCGCCTCACCGACGGCGGCGAGCACCTGCTGGGCCAGGCTCGTCAGCGACGGGTCCCCGTTGAGCGGGCCCGCCGTCTTCGTCTGGGTGTTGTAGGCCGTGTCGGTGGAGATGGTCGAGAGCAGCTGGTTGGCCGCACTCACGAGGGACTGGACGTTGCCCGGCGACGACTGGAACCGTCGGGGGACACGGTGACGGTCACCGGCGTCGAGCTCACCGACGCAAGGTTGATGGTGATGCCGGGAAGGAGGCCCGAGAGGGCGTTGGTCTGGGAGGTCACCTGATAGCCCCCCGTGCCGCCCACCGACACCACGGCGTTCTGGGCGGCCGTCGTGGTGAGGAGGGCCCCGAGCCCCGAGCCGGCGAACGCCTGGGAGTCGATGGTGGTCGACGAGCCGTCCCCGTGCCGTTGGACGTGAGCTCCAGGGCGTAGCTGTTCGTCCCGACCTGGAGCGCGTTGGCGGTGACGCCGACCCCGGCGCTGTTGATGGCCGAGACCACCGACTGCAGAGAGCCGTCACCGACCGAGACGTTGTCCGCCGTCATGGAGCCGGCGCTGAGCCCCCCGGAGATCCCGACGGTCACGGTCCCGCCCGTACCCGAGTTGAGTACGACCGACGTCGTCCCCGATCCGGCGATGTCGGACACGGTGGTCGACGTGCCGTCCACGCTGACGACGCCGTCGGTGCCGAGCGACCGTCGACCCGGCCGACAGGCCCAGCGCCGAGAGGGCCGATCCGCCGGTGACCTGCAGGGATGCCGCAGATCCCTGCTGGGCCGTCGCAATCGAGAGCTGCCCGGACGCGGCGGCCGAGGCGCTGAGGCTGCCCCCGGAGGCCTGCTCGACCGCCTGGGCCAACTGGCTGGGCGTGTAGGTGCCCGATGCCAGGGTGAAGGTTTGGGCGGATCCGTTGACCACGACGTCGAGCTGGTCGTTGGACGCGTCGATGGTGGTGCTGGCGGCGAGGGACGAAGTGCCGGACACCGTCGCCCCAGAGGATGACTGGGTGACGGCGATGTCGTGGTCGCCGGTGGCGAGTCCGGTGCCGGCGGCAATCGACGTGATGCCGAGCGCAGCGCCTCCCGAACCGACGAGGAGCGCCCCGGAGGTGACGATGTCGTTCGGGGATGCCACCGTCCCGGCGGAGATCTGGGTCGACCCGACGGCTAGCTGGTCGACGGCGAACGTCAGCGAGCCGGTCTGGGTGCCCGAGGTCACGTTCGCGGTGGCGACCGAGGAGTTCGAGGATGAGGCGGCATAAGCCTCGTTGAACGCCGAGGGATCGGCCAGGGCGTCGGCTGCCTGCTGGAGCGACAGCAGCTGGGTGTTGATTGCCTGATAGTCGGCGATCTTGGTGTTGATGGTCGATTGCTCGGTCTGCAGGTTGGTGAGCGGCTGCTCGTAGACGGCCATCTCCGCATTGATGATCGATTGTGTGTTCAGCCCGGAAACCAGGCCTGAGAAACTGACGGGCCCATTGACCATCTGTCTGCCCCCGCTCCCTCGTGGTGTCGAGTCTTGTCTCGGCGTCACGGGTGGAACCCCCGGACGGCGACTGCCGCCCAGGGGTTCCCCTCCCGTGTCTCCTTCTTCGGGTACCTCTCGGCTGGTGGTTACTGCAGCAGCTTCAGGGCCAGGCTCGGCAGCTGCTCGGCCTGGGCGAGGATCGCCACGCCCGACTGCTCGAGGATCTGGTCGGAGGTGAAGGCCGCCGTCTCCTGCGCCACGTTGACGTCCACCAGGTTGGCGTGAGCCGACTCGATGTTCTGCTGCGCCGTGGTCAGGTTGGAGGCGAGAGCCTGGATCTGGTTCTGCGTGGCACCGACGCCGGCCGCCTGACTGGCCACCGTGGAGATGGCGGTCTGCACCGCGGTCATGGCTGCCTCGGCGGCCGAAACCGTTCCGATGCTGACCGCCGCCGTGTTGACGGCGAGCGCCGTCGACGTTGCGGCGGCGATGGTGACGACCACCTGGTCGTTGGCGCTGTCGTAGGGTCCGACCTGGAAGGTCTCTCCCGAGTAGGTGCCACCGAGCAGCGGCGTGGTGCCGTAGGTCGTGCTGGTGGCGATCTGGTCCAGCTCGGCCTGCAACGAGGCGAACTCGGACTGCGCCGCAGCACTGGTGCTGGCGTCCTGCACACCGCCGTTGGCCGCTTCCGTGGCCAGGGTGTTCATGGTCTGGAGCACCGACGCCTCTTGGTTGAGGGCGCCCTGCGCCGTCTGGAGCACCGACACGGCGTCCTGGGCGTTGCTGATCGATTGCCCGTACCCGTTGGATTCCTCCTGCAGGTACTGACCGACCAGGTACCCGGCCGGGTCGTCAGCGGCGGTCTGGATCTGCAAGCCCGATGAGAGCTTGTTGACCGCCGAAGACAGCATGTCGCTGGTGGCGTCGAGGTTGTTGTAGGCCTCGACCGCCGTTGAGTTGTCGTTGATGAGAATGCCCGACATTGTTTCGTCCTCCTGATGACTGTTGCCCTCCCGGTTCCGGGAGGGGGAGCGTCCTTGCTCCGTTTCCTTCTACGTCCCGTCCAGGGCGGCGAGTTCAGATGCCGCGGTGCCACGAGTCGCCCGGCCCATCCCCTCCACCGAGCGGGGTGCTGTACACAGATCGACAGGCAGAGCGGAGAAGGTCCGCCCCCACGATCCGATCAAGAAGACTCGGCGTGCACCCGACAACGGGTTTTGCATTATTTGGCTATACGCGCGCGCCCCGCTGTCGATAACGATCAGTGTCACGCCCGCCGCATCGGGCGGGATAGGGGGAAAAGGCACTTCCATGTCGTTAATCCGCGAGGTGCTCGTGGGTAGCCAAGAATCAGACGGCGGCCCGAGCGACCTTCGAAGCGCTGCAGACGCTCTGTGGGCCCAGTACTGGCAGGACCGCTCTCGGGAGCACCGGAACCACCTGGTCCTCTTCTATGCGCCGCTGGTCACCATTGTGGCCAAGCGCTTCGCCCGTCGCTCGCGCTCGGCGGACGGGGTGGAGGAGCTCTGTTCCTTCGGGACCTTCGGATTGATCGACGCCATTGAGCGCTGGGACGCCTCGGCCGGCTTTCAGTTCGCCACGTACGCGACGCGGCGGATCCAGGGCGCCATCATCGACGAGCTTCGGCACGAGGACTTCCTGCCCAAGCGTCTCCGCGCCAGGGTCCAGGTGTACCACGCCACGCGTGACGACCTGGAGTCCACGCTCAAACGGACGCCGACCATCCGAGAGATCGCCGCCGAACTGGGCGTCGAGGTCGCCGAGGCCATCGATCTTCGCGACGAGGCCACCGCGCTGACGCACCTGGCTCCATTGACCGAAGGGAACGCGGCAGTCCGAGGGCAGGATCCTCGCTTCTGCGACCTCGGATCTCTCGCCGACCGAGGGAGCCGAGCTGGCGGCGATGAACGATTCGGTCAAGGCCGCACTGCGACGCCTCACCGAGCGCCAGCGAATGGCGTTGGTGCTGTATTTCTTGGAAGGACTGGCCAAGAGCGAGGTCGCGGACATCCTCGGCGTGGGCCGGCCACGGGTCACCCAGCTGGTGCAGCAGGGCCTGCACAATCTCCGCATCGAACTCGGAGTCGACCAGCCGTCGGACATCGAAGAGCTCTTGCCCGACCCATCGCGGCGGTGATCCAAGAGTCGCTCCGCGCGCTGGTCAGCGTCGTCCTCCTGCGTGATGACGCACTCTGGCGGCAGAGACCCGGTCGCTGCGGTGTCCGGCATGGAGACGAGCGTCGATGTCCACCAACCGGGCGTGGACGGCAGCGCGGGCCACTGATGGAGAGAAGCGGCGACTGGCGAGCCGCCGGGCGCGCCGGACCTTGGCGGCGGTGCCGTCCGGATCACCGACCACGGCCTGCAGTATGGAACTGGCGTGCTCCAGATCCGGATCGGCCCACGACGAGCCGGACGGGTAGCGGTACTCGTCGGCGGGAACCGCCACGGTTTCGGACCGGACCAGACCACTGTCCTGATCAGTCTGGAACTCCAGGGACTCCGGAGTCGCAGTGACAACCGTGAACGTTCCCCACGACATCGCTTTGGCCACGGACCCGAGGCCCCCGTCGGCCCGGTGGAGCGAGAGGTAGCAGTCGGCGCACGCCACGAGGCGGTCCCGAGCCGTGGCGGACAAGCGGTCACGTATCGCCACGTCGGGGCGCCCGTCGGCCAGGCTGACGAGCAGAGCGTGCTCCTGCGGGTACCGGTCGGCATGGCTGGCGTCGATGACAAGGTGATGGCCGTCCTTCGGCGAGAACGCTGCGGTGTACGCCTCGCAAGGCGCCCAGCTGGATTCTGCCGGGCGAACCCGTTCTCGTAGTCGACGCTGCACGCGAAGACGAAGCCGTCCGGCAGGCCGAGTGCGTCCCGATCCCGCCCGGAGGGCTCCCCTCCGACCGGGATGGGGACGCAATGGACAGGGCCGCCGAACACCGAGGAGGCGCTCCCGCGCCCCCACGAGGTGGGGGTCCAGACCTCGTGCACCATGCGCGCCGCGTCGGCCATCGACGACGACGGCACCTGCAGGTCCCACACCCAAAGCCCGATGGTGTAGCGATCGTGGAACAAGTCCGGTACCGGAGTCGAGGACGAAGTCGGTCATCTGGTCCGGGTGCAGCACCAGCAGGTTCACGTCGAAAGGGAAGTCCGAGGGTCCGCGATGTGACCAGGCCGACCCGAGGTCTCTGTCGTCCCGGTGGTAGGAGGTCGTCGACATCGGAACGTCCTCCGGCACGGAGCGCGGCCGCCAGTCGGCGGGCCACATCGGCCTCGACGCTGGTCCCCTCGAACGGGCCGACGATGTTCAGTCCCCCTCGGGTGGTCGTCGGTGCTGCACGGAGCATCCGGGTCGAGTCCTTGCGGGTCGGCTGCCGGGAGGGCGTGCTCCATGTGGCCGGCGGTGAGGGAACTGCAGCAGGAGACCTCGTGGACGTGCCCCTCCCAGGACCCGTGGCGGCATGCACCGTCGGTCGGGCCGCATCCGACCAGCTGCCGACAGCAGGGTCGGAGCGAGCCGGCCGATCTCCTCTTCGGACGCGAGCCTGGTGGTCGGGTCCAGTTCGTCCAGCGCGGCCCGGGCGATGTCGATGGCGCTCGCATCGTGGAACGATCCGTGGAGCGCCGCCGCCGCCCGTACCCTGCACGACGGGATCGATCCCGGCATCGAGACCGATCGCCAGCAGCGGGCATGAGGCGGCGAGACCGCGCTGCCGCAGTCGGGCGGACCAGACCAAGCGCCCGGGCCAGGGGGAGTCGGGGCGCGACAGTGGCCGCCGCGGCAAGGGGTTCGAGGCGGTCGGGGAATCTGGCCCACGCCCCGTCCAACAGAACGTCGGCCAGCGGGGGCGGCTGACGGAGGACCCGACCGAGCATCGGCACGAGGTCCTCGGCGCACAGGGCTGCCGTGATCTCCGCCGGGGAGCGTTCGGCGTGCAGCAGCCAGTGCACCAGTTCCCCGACATCGGCCTCGAGCACGCCGTCGGATCTGATGGCATGGAGCACGACGTCCGCGGCCTCGCCAAAGCGGCCGAGCGATGCCAGGGCCTCTCCGCGGATGGCGGCCACCACGTGCGGCCCGTACTCCATGCCGTCGTCGTCTCGCCCTCGGCTCGGAATGCGGGCCAGCATGGCCAGCCCTTCTCCCGTCTCCCCCATGGCAAGCCGTGTTCTTCCCTCGGCGATGTCGGCCGCTACCTGGCTCCGTGACAGCTGCCGGAGCTCCTGCAGCCGGACGAGCGCCTCCTCGAAGCGCCCCATCCGGCCCGAGGATGTACACCAGGTTGCTCACCGCCAAGCGCCGTGTGATCTTGTCGGCCGCAGAGTCGGCAGCCTCGGAGAGACGCACCACCGCCTCCTCGCTCTGTCCGGCGGATTCGAGCGCCCGGCCGAGGTTCATCAGGGCGTAGGAACGATCCACCTCCCTGTCGTCGAGTGCAGCGCGGGCAAGCTCGAGGTTGCGGTCCGCCTTGTTGCGGTTGTCGAAGACCTCGGCGATGTAGCCGTGATGGATCAACCGCGCGCCCGACAGGTAGGCGGTCCGCAGGGGCCGGGCGGGATCGTCGGCGGCCACGACCTGCTCGTGCAGCCGATGGCGCCATGTCGTCGAACGCCGCCGGAACATCCGGATCGCGGTGTGGACGGAGCGCGGATTGCCCGGCCCGTGCAGGTTCTCGATCGCGACGAGGTAGGCCTCGACATCCGAAGGAGGGTCGGCGAGCTGGGCCCGCAGGACATCAGGATGGGTCTGCAGTCGCTCGTCGGCGTCAATGGACAGCACCCACTCCCCTGTGGCGTGCAGCAGTGCGGCGTTCCGGGCCGCTGCAAAGGAATCCTCCCATTCCCCTTCCACGACCGTGGCGCCGGCCTCGCGGGCGATCTGCACCGTGCGGTCGTTCGAGCCGGTGTCGTAGACCACAATCTCGTCGACGGCGTCCCGGACCGATTCCAAGCAGGCGCCCAGCATCTGCTCCTCGTTCTTCACGATCAGGCAGGCCGTCACCAGGACGGGTTTACGCAACGCGTCGGCACCCCACTTTGCCTCGAATCGAACACGGTTCTCGACCTGGGTGACCTGCCAGTCGATGTCGTTGGCATCGAACGAGGCATGACCGTGGTGGTGGACGAACGAACCGTGCGCAATGAGCAGCCGGAAGCTTGCTCTGGTGCAATCGTCGGCACAGGTCGTCGTCCTCGAATCCGCCGATCTCGAACCGCTCGTCGAAACCTCCGAGAGCCCGGAACGACGAGGTACGCACCGCGAGACAGAATCCGATGAGCCGCCGTGCCTCTGACGTCTGCCCCCTGTGGCTTGCCCGCCATGACTCGGCGAACTCAATGAAGGCACGGGGATCCTCTCTGAGGATCGGGAACGGCCATCGTCTGCTGCCTCCCCGAAACGTTGTCCGAGCGCGGGCCTACCGCGCCGACGTCGCCCATTTCGAACGGGGCGAGGAGTTCGTCGAGCCAGCCGGAGGGAACGACGGTGTCGCTGTTCAGGAACACCAGCGACACCTCCTCGGGCCTCGGCCGCCCCCTGGTTGCAACCTCGGGCGAATCCCTGGTTTTCGTCGTTGGCGACGACCTCCAGCCAGCCGTAGGTCGCCAGCGACTCTCGGGTCCCGTCGGTCGAGCCGTTGTCCACGACCACGACCTGGTCTGTTCGGCCCCAGGGTCGGACGGAGCGACTCCAGGCACCGTTCGGTGTGCTCCCAGGCGTTCCAGGCCGGGATCACGATGGTGGCGGCCGGACGGGCGGCCCCCGACCGGCGGCAATGGGGGTAGCGTTGGAGGCGTCCGCCATCGGTTGCACCTGGCGCATAGCGGGTACAACGTCCCAGAGAGCAACGGAATTGAGGGGCGTGGGTGAGGGGCGAGCAATAGGCGTGGGCAATAGGCGTAGTAACAGGGGCGGTCGAACGTTGTCGTGTCGATGCTGCTGACCCTGATGGACGTCGATCAACTGCTGGACAACACCGCGACGCTCGACGCGTCGACGCCTGCGCGCCCGGCTCCGAGGTGGACGGGACGATCTGGTGCATGTCGCCGTCCTGCTGTCGTACGCCCGTCATGTCCTCTCGGTCGACATCGGGGCCCTGGAGGCGATCGCTGGGGCAGCGGCCGGGGACCTGCAGGATCTTGTCGACGACATGCCGCGTGTGCTCGAAGCAGCCTCGATCGGCGGGGGATGGTCGTTGTCCCCCGACGCGCCCGCCACCACCGCATCGGCGCGACAAGCGTTGGCGGGCGCGGCCGACGGGCTGATGCCGGCGCACGCCGAACTGGCCCGGCTCGACCCTCGCTCGCCCGAATGCGGTGCGGGAGACGCTCCGCGAGATCGAGGTCCAGGTATCCATGGTTTCCGAGCGTCGCGAGCTGGTCGAGAAGCGAGTGCGTGAGATCCAGGCCCTCCTGGTGGAGCAGTACAAACGCGGGGACGCTGATCCCGACGATTGGGTTCGCTAGACGCGGAAGCCGCGGCTCACTTTGCGGCGGGCGCCCTGCGTTCTTTTCCGGCCCATACGACCTTTGACGCCCTGGATCTGCGCTCTTTGGCCGCTCGGCTGAACCGGTGCTCGGCACCCTGGGGCGTGATGCCCCCGACCGACTCTCCGATCTGCCGCCAGCTGGCTCCGTGCGCTCGCGCCGCTTCGGCAGCCTCGTGACAGAGGCGGTCAGCGGAGCGTCGCAGGATGTTGGCGAAGCGCAGCATCGCGAGTGATCCATCGGGCTCGCCCGGAACTCCGATGACGGCCTTCTCTTGGCCATTCTCGAGCAGCGCGGCGGCCAATTCCTCCAAGCCCGTCATGTCGGTCGGCATGGGGCCAGCGTACCCGGGGGGGAGAGTGAGACTCAACCATGTGTTGACAACCATCCGTTGATGATCTAGCTTCAACACATGGTTGACACCTGCGCGAACCGGCCCGATTCGACGCCATCCCGGGGTGCCGGTCGCACAACACTGCGGAACCGAGCCGCAGCGAGCACGCGGTCGATGCGGACGCATTACACGCGGCGGAGCAGTCGTCGGGGTGCTGGCGATCGCGCTGACCTCCGTCGCAGTCGACCTCGGCACGTCTGGCGGTGCTCGGTCCGAAGGAGCTTCGGCACCCCGGTCCACTGCGACGGCAGCCGCCGACGCTGTGGAGGCAGCGGGGAGCGTGCACGCCAACACGATGAACAAGGCTGCGACCGGGACCGCCAAGAAGGACTCAGCTTCCGTCGCCGCGGCTGCGCTCAGTCCCGCCACTCCCACCAGCACGCCGCCGACGCCGACGCCGACGCCGACGCCGACGCCGAGCCGACGCACTGTTCCTACTCCGACCACCATGCCGACGGTCCAGGTGGCTGTGCCGGCCCCCGCTCCTCCCGCCGTGATCCCCGTTGCGGAACCAGCTCTCGCAACGCTGGTGGCTCAGGTGGAGGCGTCGGGGATCGACCCCGGATCGAACTGGAGCTGGAGCATGGGCGACACAGCGACACACTGCGCCGCCATGTCCGGCGCAGGCACCGGATGCACGTACGGGACAGCGGGACAGGAGTTCACCGTCTTCGCTGGTTCCCCCAACCTCGCTCTGGTTGCCCACGAGGTCGCGAATGCAGAGACCCAGAACGATGCTGTGCCAACCTTGATGAACGCGGTGGCGACCGCCGAGGACGGGACTTCGTGGTCTCCCACTGACGCCGTGGCGTCCTGCCTGGTCGAGAACTTCATGGGGTTCCAGGACGACGCGGCCGGAACCTGGCAGTGCTCGGCGACATTGGGTGCCGAGGTCGCCGCGAACATCCACGACGGGACCTGAACCTCTTCGACATGATCGCGTGCTCGCGGCACTCTTTTCATGAGCGGCAGGCGCGGCTTGGACCAAATCCTCGTCTATGTGGCACTGACGAAGGACGAGTAGACGACGATGTTCGACAGGTAATGGCCGGTTTGAGAGTCGAACGTCCCTCCGCAGGTGACCAACTGGAGCTCGCTCGAACCGTTGGAGCCGAACACCTGCTGATCCGGGAACTGTGATTTCTGGTACATCACCACAGAAGTCACTTTGAAGGTGGCGACGACACCGTCCGCCAGATTCACGTTGATCTGATTGCCGGGCTGCAGGGTCCGCAGTTGGAAGAACACTCCGGGACCTTGATAGGAGTCCACGTGCCCCAAAATGACGGCCGAACCCACCTGCCCGGGAGAAGGACCCGGCGAGAACCATCCCGGCACCTTCACATTCGTCGGCACCTCGACGGTCCCGTCGGCGTTCAGCCCCAGTTGGGAGAGCCATACGGAGAGACCGATGGCGGGGATCCGAACTGCGATCGGCACGCTGCGCGCGACGACTGCGGGCGGGGGGACGGTCGGCGTCGTCACGACGTGAGCGTGCGACGCCGCGGCCCGAGAGGAGGACACGGGCCGTTGAGGGACCGGTCCGGCCAGGGGGTGGCGGTGCTGCTGGAGCCCGGCAACCAGGCACGCCACCCCCGCGAGAACGAGCAATGCGGTCAGTACCAGCAACACCGATCTCGCGACGTGCTCGTTGACCCAATGGAGGGTTCGCCCCATCCTTCGCCCCAGGGACTACGAGATGGTGTTCCGGCGTGACACGGCGTTCGATGCGCGCCGCCGACGAATGGCCAGGACCATCGTCAGCCCAGCTGCCGTCAACGCGGCGCCGCCCACGTACACGAGGGCCGGGCTCGACGAGAGAGATGCGCCCCCGAAGCCAGTTTGCGGGGCACCCGTCGGAATGACTGCCGCAACGGTGCCGGTCGTACCGCCGACTCCACTCGCTGTGCCGGTCGCACCGGCGCCTCCGCTCGCGGTGCCGGTCGAACCGCCGGCTCCGACTGCGCCCCCGCTCCCGCCGCCTGCCCCACCCGTCGAGGTTGGTCCACCGGTCGCGGTCGGCGTCGAGGCGGTCGAAGCCGAAGTGAAGACGTCGGCGACCGTGGCGGTACAGGTGGCGGCACTGCCGCCGCCGTTCGAGGTGCCATTGCACTGGTTGATGGTCACAGGCAGGGCCGAATCAGCGCCCGTCACCGTGCAACCCACGGCCGGCTGTCCGGCATAGGTGCCCCCGCCGTTCGCCGAACCGTTGCACTGCGTGACAGTCGCATTGGTGGTGCTGCCAAGAGGGGTGCACGCCTGTGTGCTGCCACCGCCACCGGCCGATCCGATGCACTGATTCACTGTGACGCCCGATTCGGACGTTCCGGGCGGCACGTGGTTGGTCACCGTGACGTTGCAGTACACATTGCTTCCAGAACCATTCACAATGCCATTGCACTGGTTCACCGATGTGACGAGCTGACCCGAGGCGGTGGTGCTGCCGACCGGCCCCAGGTTCAGGGGGCATGACGGATAGACAACCCCGGCCGCGGCCAGGCATGCGCTGGTGGTCACGACCGAGAGCGTTCCACCGGACGAGTTCGTGTAGTTGTCCACAGAGACGTTGCACGTGACCTGGTACCCGATTCCGGTGGGAAAGTCCGGTGGGTTGCACTGTGTGACGGAGGGTGCCCCTGATGCCGCAGACGCCGGCGTCGCGGTGAGACCACCCACGGTGAGCAGCGAGATGGATCCAACTGCAGCGATGACCACGGCCACGAGTGCCGTCGACCAGCGCCGGGTGCTCCCCCCGCTGGCAACGGCACCATGCGAAGGTTCCCCCGTGGATCGGTCAGAATGAATCGCTCGAAACCGAACAACGGCGCGGACCTTCGTCGCGGTACCCCGGCAGCCAGACTTGTACACAGCCCCACATCCTCACCAGCCACCCGGAGGCGACCCTTGCTAATATCAGAAACAATCGTCCCGAATTCCAATACATGTAATCTATTTCCATAGAAATTTTGCATAGATTGTGAATACCTGGAATTTCCTGACCAACCACGGGCGGGCCCTGCTGTGCATCGCCCACAACCCCGATGTGCGAATTCGCGACATCGCGGCGAGCCTCGGCATCACCGAGCGCCGAGCCCACGGGATCGTGACCGACCTCACCGAAGCGGGCTACCTCATCAAGAAGAAGGACGGCAGGCGGAACCGCTACGACATCCAGTCGCACCTCCCGATCCCCGAACCCACGGCCCGTGAGCGGGCGATCGGGGAGGTCCTTGATCTTCTGGCCGGTCGAGTCGCGGCGGACGAATAGAGGGGCCCTTGTGGCGCTCCGGATCGTCCGAGCTGCTCAGGGCAGATGCTGCGCGACCGAGGCCATCTCGGCGGCCAATTCCCCGAGAGTCTCCTCGCTGATGAGGTACGGGGTATAGAAGCCGACCCGATCGACGTGGTCTCCGAATCGGGTGGCGATGTCGGAAGCCACCTCCTTGGGCGATCCCACCGCGGCGAGAGCGGCGAGCATGCCATCGTCGATCAATCCCGGCATCTCCTCCCATCGGCCCGACTTGGAAAGCGCGTTGAGTTCGGGTTGGAGTGCCTCCCAGCCCTCGCACTCGAGTACCGGACGGTACGCCGGCGTCGAAGCATAGAAGGAGAGGAGCCACCGACCGGCGGTCCGGGCAGCCTCCCTCTCCTCCTCGTTCCGCCCGCAGCAGACAATGACCTCACCGGTCACCGAGAGCGACGAGCGATCTCGGCTTCCGCGGTCGAGTCCTTCCTCAATGGCGGGAAGGCTGTGCCCGACGAAGTGCGCCGCGGTGTTGAACGGCATGACATACGCCGCGTCACCCACCTCAGCCGCCAGTCGAAGCATTTGCGGTCCGAGTCCACCGAGGGCGATCGGTGGCGGTCCATAGGGGTTCGGCCCGGGGTTGAAGAGCGGGGGCATGAGGGTGTGCGACCAGAACTCGCCCCGGAAGTCCAGTGGCTCGCCGGTCTCCCACGTGGCGAAAATGGCACGTAACGCCCCGACGACTTCTCGCATACGAGCGATGGGTCTGTCAAACGAGGCGCCATAGCGCTTCTCAACCTGCGCTCTGATCTGGGAACCCAGACCGAGCGTGAACCGCCCTCCAGAAAGCAACTGGAGGTCGTAGGCCTGGTGGGCGAGCTGCACCGGATTGCGCGGGAACGCGATCGCGACGTTGGTCGCGAGGTCAAGAGTTGTCGTTCCCTCGGCGGCCAGGATCAGCGGGGTGAACACATCGTGCGGGCCCTCGAACGTGAAGGCGCCGTCCACTCCGAGATGCTCCAAGCGCCGGGCGTGGGCGGCCGCATCGCTGAGCCCGGCCAGCATGGTGTCGAACTTCATGAGATCCTCCAGTCGGCGTCCAGCATGCCCGCTGGCGCGAGGGCCCTATCGACGCCGTCGAGGCGAAGCCGGTTCCGGTCCTCGCGCCTCGAGGACGGGCGCGTGACCATCCGACGACAGCGGCGCGCCACTCGCCACTAAAGCTCGAAGGTCTCGCCAGGCTTGCGGTGAATCGTGAGCGCCGCCACGACTGCGCCGGCCAGGATCAGGCAACCGGACAGGAGCAAGGCCTCGTGCAGCCCGGACCCGAAAGCGTTGTAGGCGGCGTTCACCACCTTCGTCGCAATTTTCGCGACAGCCGCATTCTTGTTGTGTTCGGCACTGCTCGCTGCTCCACCCTGCGAGGCGCCACCGGTCTGAATCGCGTGCTCCACCAGGCTCTGGAAGTTCGGCGGGATCCCGATCGCCTTCAATCTGGCCGCGAGGTCGCCGGTGAGCTTGGCGTTGACGATCGATCCGAGGATGGCCACCCCGAATACAGCGCCCATTTCCCGGCTCGTGTTGGTTGCCGAGGCCGCCATGCCCGAGCGTTCGGGTGGAACCACGGTCAGCGGGACGGACGTCACAGGCACCAACAGCATGCCGATGCCGACGCCGGCCAGTGGGAGGACCCAGCCCAGAGTCGCAAAGTTGACGGTCGGGGAGAGCACGGCATTGGCCACGAGAATGCCGCCGCCGGCCAGGAGACACCCGAAGGCCATTGGCCAGCGAGGCCCGACCCGCGCCACCAACGGGCCGGTGAGCGCTGACACGATGATGAGCCCGGCGGCCATCGGGAGGAAGTCCACCGCCGTCTGATACGCCGACGCGTCCGCGACGACCTGGAGATACAGCGCGGTGAAGAAGAAGATCGAGAAGGTGCCGAAGTAGGCGACGAATGCGACGAAATTGGAGCCGGCAAAGGGTGGGAGGCGAAACATCGACAGATCGAGCATCGGGCTCTTGACCTTCGTTTCTGTGATGACGAACGCGATGCCCGAGACACCACATGCGACGAAGAGCGCCACGATCCACGGAGTGGTGTACCCCGACGTCTCCCCCTGGATCACGGCGAACGAGATACAGGCCAGGAAGGCGGCACCGAATATGAACCCCAGAACGTCGATGCGGCGCCCTTGACGGTCTGACGTTTCGGGGACGGCAACGGCCGCCAGGACGAACGCAACGACACCGAAACCGAGGTTGAACCAGAATATGGCACGCCAGCTCGAGAAGCCAACGAGGAAACCGCCGATGACGGGGCCCAGGGCGAGAGCGAGGCCCGATACGGCGGCCCATATGCCCAGAGCATCCGCGCGTGTCCTTCGATCGGGATAGACGTGCCGGATGATGGACAACGTGCCGGGTTCACTGGCGGCGGCGCCGATCCCCATGATGACGCGGCCGGCGATGAGCCAATCGACGTTGCTCGCCGTCGCGGCAACGACGGAACCGGCACAGAAGATGGCAACCCCTACGAGCATGATGCGCTTGCGCCCGAAGATGTCACCGAGCATGCCGGCCGCCAACATGAAGCTGGCAAACGTCAGTGCATAGCCGTTGACCACCCATTGCAACGACGTGACCCCCGCGTGCAGGTCGCTCTGGACGTTGGCCAGACCGACGCTGACGACGGTGTTGTCCAGGAAAGTGAGAAAGAGGACCCCGCACAGGGTGGCGAGCGCAAGGGCCTGGGCGGCTGATCCAAGCCCACCCTGCTTGACGGTGAATCCGGGCGGTGCGCCCTCGCCCCCGGGGGAGCCTTCTGTCCCCTGGGTCAGCAAGGACGGCTTCCGTCGAGCATCCGGAACGCGGCCGGACCGGCCTTGGGGTTCATGTGCACGAGTTTTGCGTACCCACGAGCCGGGTAGTGGAATCCCAGGGGTTGTCGCCGCGAGAGGGTACGGACTGTCTGCGCTCCAGCGTGGCACCCCTCGGACGTGCCCGTGGACTCGGTGAGGCTTGGAGGACCGGCGGTGGGTTTCGTTACTGGGGATCAAGCACCCATCCCATGAGTGACTCGTCGGATGCTCTGGACCCGTATTTCGACCTGATCGATTACCCGTACTTCGTGGTCACGGTCAGGGCGCCCGGCGCCGACATGAGTGGCTGCCTCGCCGGATTCGTGACCCAGTGCAGCATCGAACCTCCGAACTTCCTCGTGTGCATCTCGAAGGTGAACCACACCTTTGGCGTCGCCGAGCGAGCATCCGGAATGGGCATTCATCTCCTCGGCGAGGACCAGGTCGACCTGGCCCGTCTCTTCGGCGAAGAGACCGGTGACCTGGTCGACAAGTTCGCCTCGGTCGACTGGCGCCTCGGGTCCACCGGGGCGCCGTTGTTGGTGGATGCCGCCGTCAGCATGGAGGGCCAGATCCTCGGGCATTTCTCCGTCGGCGACCACGAGGCGTTCCTCATGCGGGGGGTGCGCTCGGTTGCGGGAGCACACCCTGGGTTGCTCACGTTGAGGAGCGCACCACCGCTGGCGCCCGGCCATCCCGCCTGAGCACGACGAACCGCTGCTTCGTGTCGCGAGACTGGTCAGTCCATCACTCGAAGGCAGCCGGCTGCACCAGGCTCACCATGTTTGCCCGAGTCGTCGCGCAACGTCGCCTCGATCCCGTAGGGACGATCCGCGGGCTCGGAGAGGAACGTGACGAAGCGCTCATCGAATCCGAGCTTGTCGGTGTAGAAGGCCTTGGCGGAGTCTTGGTCCAGCACGAAGACGCTCGTGTGCGACGATGCGAGTGATCATTGTCGGCAGGGTAGAGGGCAGACCTCGCACACGCTTCTCCGAGATTGCGCTTTCGTCGTCGGGGATCCGGTGCTGCGCCCCGGCGCTGAGCCCGCTGGGCGGGGACGTCCCCAATCCATGAGAAAACACCCCGGAATCGGCGGAGGACCGCCCGCCCCGGGCCGCCGAGGCCTTCTGGAAGGCGCTCGGCGACATCCCGACCATTTCGGAAAAACGGGAGCTGAACGACCCCAGGCTGGAACACCCCACCAGCATGCAGACCTCCGTCACGGTCAGGTTGGCCGAACGCAGCAGATCCTTGGCGCGCTCGACTCGTCGCCGGCTGAGGTAGTTGGCCGGCGTCTCGCCGTACGCGTCCTTGAAGGAGCGGGAGAATTGGAACTTCGAGAAGCCCGCCTGCGCTGCCAACTGGTCCAGGTCCAGCGGGTCGGAGAAATGCAGGTCCATCAGGTCCCGGGCGCGGCGGAGATGCACCATCCGGTCGTTGCCACTCACCACCGTGCACGGTACCCGGCCCGGTGCATCGGTTGGACGATGGCGCCGGCCGTTCAATCGGCGTGGACGGCGACGGTCTCTGCCACCCACGCCGGCAGGCGGGCCGGGCGCCCGATTCTGTCGACGCATCCGTGCACCGTCACCGCGGTCGCCCGCGCGTCGGTGCCCACCGCCAAGAGGTACGCGATCTGGAAGGTGGCGCCTCGGACCGCACCGATCCGCAACGACACGTCCACCTCGTCGTCGAAGTGCAGCGGCTGGCGGTAGCGCACCGAGGCCTCGAGCACGGGGAATTCCCGGGAATCGCCCACCTCTCCGCCGCGCACGACGTCGTACGGGTGCCCGATGGCCCGGAGATACTCGACCCTGGCCTCCTCGAGATATGGCAGGTACGCCGCATGGTGGATGATGCCCATCGCGTCGGTCTCGGCGAAACGGGTGCGCAGTCGGTGTGTGAACGAGTAGTCCGCCGGGTCGCGCGTCGGCTCCAGTGACTGGCGGGACATGCGACGGCTACTCCCCCGCCGTTCCGACCGAATCCGCGGAACCGGTGCCGGGGTCGGAGGACCGGCGGCGGCTCGAGGCCAGCCGGTTGACCCGGTCCTGGTTGAAGATGGCGAACTCGCCCTCGGCCTCGACCGTGACCACCCCTCCCTGCACGATGCGGCCCTTGCTGAAGATGCGGCGCGCGGTGACCTCGGTCACCCAGCCCTCGAACACGGCTTCCTCGCCGGTGAGCGTGGGACGCACGTAGCGCAAGGCCAACGAGACGGTCGGTCCGACTGACCCCACGATCGCATTGGCCGCCGTGAGGATGATGTCGAAGGCGGCGGCCAGCACCGCTCCGTGCACGCAGCCGGGTGCTCCTTCGTAGGTGACATCGAAGACCCCCCGGCCGAGCGCCTTCGGAGGAGCGAAGTCGAGGACGAGGGGCAACGCCACCGGGTTGAACGGCCCGACCACCACGTCATAGGGCATGGCGCCACCGAGCGGTACGTCCTTCGGCGGACCGTCCTCGTCGGGCGGAATGAACCGGGGCAACGGTTCGGCGGGCAGGTGGGTCTCGAGCTCGTCGGCGAGCGCCGCCAGGCTGGCAGTCAGGCGGGCGGTTTCGGCCGCGGGCGGGGCGGCGCTGACCGACAACCGGATGAGGCGGCGCAGAACGTCGGCCAGCTCGCGGGCTTCGGGCTCGCGGTCGCGGAGCCCGGGATGGTTCTGGAACGACGTGGGCCTGGGGTCGGGCGTCAGCACGGCGCGAAGAGTACTGCCGGCTCTCAGGACGACGACATTCCTCGAGGGCCGCCGTCCCCACGGCCGCTGGCGTTTGTTCGGGGCCCGATCTGCGCTCGTAACATGGGCGGGTGACCCCCGAGCACGCAGTCCACTTCACCTCCGGGAGCCCCGAGACCGTGCTGAATCCGCTCGATCCCGAGTTGGCCGCCGCTCTCGAGGCGGCCCGATCCCTCCCTGCGCAGCACCGCCGGGAGGCGGTGGCGGCCGTGGCGGCCCGGGACCCGCATTGTCTGCAGGCCTGGGCGGACCTGGCCGAGCTCGCGGACGACCCGATCGATCGCTACGCCTTCGCCCGGGTGGGCTACCACCGTGGGCTCGATGCGCTGCGGGCCGCCGGCTGGCGCGGCTCGGGCTACGTACGCTGGCGCGACGAGCCCAACCGGGGCTTCCTCCGTTCACTCCACATGCTGCAGCTGGCGGCGGGGGCCATCGGCGAGGTCGACGAGGAGATGCGCTGCGACCTGTTCCTGCGCCAACTCGACCCCGAATGGGGCAGCCGGGACTCCTGACACGGCTCCGCGTGGGCCTCGGCTGCACGTAGTTAGAGCATCTAACTGTATGATGCTCGAAGTGTCTGTGACCTCCCGCCTCACCGCTGACGCGGCATCTCCTGGAAAAGCCGGCGGCCGCGCCGGGTCGAAGGCAACTGCTGCACCCCCCGTCCTGGGAACGTACGGCAGGGTTGCCGCCTGGCTGTCCAAGCGGGTGGAGGTCGCATTGGGCCAGGTCGAGCTGACCCTCCCGCAGTACCGGGTCCTGGGCATTCTGGCCGAAGGGTCGGCTGCCGCCTCGGGCCTGGCCGACCGGCTGGCCGTGCGCCGGCCCTCCATCACGGCCCTCATCGACGGGCTCGTGGCCCGCGGGTTTGTCGACCGTCGCCAGGAGGACACGGATCGGCGGCGGGTGGAGCTGCGCCTGACACCGGAGGGAATCAGCACCCTGGCCCGGGCCGACGTTGCCGTCGACGAGTACCTGATCGCCATCGCCGGCCACCTGCCCGACAAGGACGAGGCCATGGCCCTGCGCTCGCTCGAGCTGTGGGCACGGGCGATGGTCGAGTCGCGCCAGGGCCCCCGCCCGGAGATGGGCGAGACGCCCGCTGCCGCGGCGCCCGCTCCACGGCGGACGCAGCGATGAGCAAGACCGAGGACAGGCTCGAGGGGACGTCCGCCCCCGTCGGCGTCCGGGAAGCAGCAGACCCTGGCCGACGAGGCCCGGCTGCCGCTGGCGGCCTACGTCCCGATGGGGGCGACGAGCCGCTACACCAAGCCCAAGGCCACCGTCGACCCGGACCGCACCAAGTCGTGGATCAAGCGGGCGACGCCCATCGTCATGGCGCACAAGGTGGAGTGGTTCAGCGCGCTCATCTTCTCCTTCCTCGGCCTGATCATCCAGGTGTGGATCCCCAAGATCCTCCAGGAGGGCATCACCAATGCGCTGATCAACAAGACGCAGCCGTTGCACAACTACGTGGAGTTGATCGCCGTCCTGGCGTTTTTCACGGGGCTCTTCGGCTACATCTCGCGCAACAACCTCTTCAAGGTCGCCTACGCGATCGAGTTCGACCTGCGCAACATCCTCTACGAGCACTTCACCCGGATGTCCTTCCCCTTCTACGACCGGGTCCAGTCCGGGCAGCTGATCTCACGGGCCAACTCGGACATCCGCTCCGTGCAGATGTACCTGACGTTCGCCCCGATGATCCTGGTGCAGTGCTCCATCGCGCTGGTCGCCTTCGCCTTCATGCTCTCCATCAGCGTCCCGCTGGCCTTCGTCGCCATGGCGTCCATGCCATTCATCTACCTCGTCGGCATCAAGATGCGGAAGTCCCTCTTCCCCGTGTCATGGCTCATCCAGTCCCGGCTCGCCGAGGTGGCGACCGTCGTGGACGAGAACGTCAATGGCGTACGCGTCGTGCGCAGCTTCGCCGCCGAGCAGCAGCAGCTGGGCCAGCTGGCCAAGGCGGCGGACCGGGTCCAGTGGGGCTACATAAAGGACGCCGACCTGCGCGCCCGCTACGCCCCGCTCGTACAGAACCTCTCCCAGGTCGGACTGGTCCTCGTCCTGCTGGTGGGCGGGTGGTTCGTCATCCACGACCACCTGCCGGTCGCCTCCATCGTCTCGTTCAACCTCTACCTGGTCATGATGCAGGCCCCCTTCATGATGCTGGGGATGCTGATCATGATGGGCCAGCGCGCCTCGGCCTCGGCCGACCGGATTTACGAGATCATCGACGAGAAGCCCACCATCGTCGACCGACCCGACGCCATCGACCTCGTCGATTGCCAGGGTGACGTCGAGTTCGACGACGTCAGCTTCGCCTACGCCGACGACAGCCTGCTCTCCAAGACGAGCGACGATGGACCGCGGGAGATCCTGCGCAACCTGAATCTGCACCTGCACCCGGGCGAGACCATCGCCTTGGTCGGGCGGACGGGCAGCGGCAAGTCCACCGTGGCCCGCGTGCTGGCCCGCTTCTACGACGCCACGGGCGGCACGGTGCGGGTCGACGGGCACGACGTGCGCGACCTCACGCTCACGAGCCTGCGCGCCAACATCGGCGTCGTCCTCGACGAACCCTTCCTCTTCTCCGTGTCGATCCGGGACAACATCGCCTACGGGCGCCCGGACGCCTCCTTGGAGGAGGTCATGGCCGCTGCCGAGGCGGCCGGCGCCACCGGCTTCATCAACCGGCTGGCCGACGGGTACGACACCGTGGTCGGCGAGCGCGGCTACACGCTCTCGGGTGGCCAGCGCCAGCGCATCGCCATCGCCCGCGCCCTCCTGGTCAACCCGCCCATCCTGATCCTCGACGACGCCACCAGCGCCATCGATGTGAAGGTGGAGCAGCGCATCCACTCCTCGCTCCGCGTCCTCATGGAGGGGCGGACCACGCTCATCATCGCCCACCGCCTGTCGACCATCAGCCTGGCCGACCGGGTGGTGCTGCTCGACGGCGGGCGCATCGTGGCCGACGGGACCCACGCCGAATTGCTGGCCTCGACCCCGCTCTACTCCGAGGTGCTGGCGCAGGCCGCCAGCGAAGAGGAGCAGGCCGAGGAAGGGGCCGCCGGCGCCGAGGACCTCGGACTGGACACCGACGTGCTGGAGCCGGTGGGTGTGGCCAGCGGGCCGGAGGACGGGCTCCTCCAGACCGATGACGAGGTCCTCGAGCCCGAGAGGGGCGAGGTCTGATGTTCGGCGGAGCAGGAGTCGGTCCGCCCATCGGTGGCGGCGGTCCCCCGGGCGCGGCTCAAGCCGGCCTCCCCTTCGGCGGAATCCCCCACGAGCTGCAGGCCGGTGTCGACCTGCTCCTGGCCGAGGAGCCCGAGCGCGGCGAGCCCGATGCCGTCTTCACCCAGCTCCCGTCGCAGCACGAGTCGAAGAAGCTGACGCTCACCACGCTCCTCATGGAGTACCCCGGCATGTGCGCGCTCGCCGGCGTGCTGGTCGGGCTGATCGCCATCTTCACCCAGCTCGGTCCGAGCCTGGTGTCCTACGCCATCAACCACGGCCTGACGCCGCCCCACTACGACTACGGCGTCGTCGTCCTCATGGCGCTGCTCTACCTGGTCTCGATCGTCGTCTCGGGCGGCGCCCAGTGGGGCCAGGCCCGGGTGACGGGACGCCTCGCCTCGTGGGTCATGAACGACCTGCGCATCAAGGTGTTCCGCCACCTGCAGCGGCTCTCGCTCGACTTCTTCACCGAGGAGAAGGCGGGCGTCGTCATGAGCCGCATGACGAGCGACATCGAGAACCTCCAGCAGCTGCTCCAGGACGGGCTGGCCCAGTTCGCCATTCAGGGCCTGACAATGGCGGTCATCACCGTCTTCCTCTTCGCCACGAACGCAAAGCTGGCCGCCATCACCGTCTTCTGCGTGCTGCCTCCCCTCGTCATCATGTCGATCTGGTTCAAGCGGGCCTCAGAGCGCGGGTACGACAAGGTGCGCGACGGCATCGCGCTCGTGCTGGCCGACCTCTCGGAGAGCCTGCAGGGCGTGCGCATCGTCACCGCCCACAACCGTCAGCGCTACAACGTCGAGACGCACCGCGACATCGTCGGGTCGTATCGAGATGCCAACAACTACACGGGGCGTATCAACGGGATCTACGGACCGGGGTCACAGGTCATCAGCGTCTTCGGCCAGCTGCTCATTCTGGGCATCGGCGGCTCCATGTACCTGCACCACCCCCAGGAGATCAACCTGGGCCAGCTGACCGCCTTCTTCCTCTACGTGAACCGGTTCTTCTCCCCGATTCAGTTGCTGGTGCAGCAGTACAACACCTTCCAGCAGGGCCGGGCCTCGGTCTTCAAGCTGCAGGGGCTGCTCGAGACGGAGCCCTCGGTGCTGGAGGCGCCCGACGCGGTGGAGCTCCCCCAGATCAAGGGCCAGATCCACTTCGACCACGTCTCCTTCGGCTACGACCCGGCCGTCTCGGTCCTGCACGACGTCGACCTCACGATTGAACCTGGAGAGACGGTCGCCTTCGTCGGCGCCACCGGGGCAGGCAAGTCGACCATGGCCAAGCTGGTCACACGGTTCTACGACCCCACGGCAGGCCGGGTGCTCATTGACGGCTTCGACCTGAAGCAGGTGACGCTCGCATCGCTGCGCCGGCAGCTCGGGGTCGTGCCGCAGGAGCCGTTCCTGTTCGCCGGGACCATTCGGGACAACATCGCCTTCGCCCGGCCCGGCGCTCCCGACGACGAGGTCTGGAATGCCGTGCACCAGGTCGGCCTGGGTGAGCTCGTGCAGCGACTGCCCTACGGCCTCGACACCCCGGTCCACGAGCGGGGTCAGTCACTCTCATCGGGCGAGCGCCAGCTCATCGCCCTGGGGCGGGCCTTCATGGCCGAGCCGCGGGTTCTCGTCCTCGACGAGGCGACCTCGAACCTCGATCTCAAGTCCGAGACCATGGTGGAGGCAGCGCTCGACGTCCTGCTGCAGGGACGCACGGCGGTCCTGATCGCCCACCGCCTGTCGACGGCCATGCGGGCCGACCGCATTGTGGTCGTGGGCGACGGCCGCCTGCTCGAGGTGGGCTCCCACGCCGAGCTGGTCGCGCTCGGCGGCCACTACGCCGAAATGTACGAGACCTGGATCAGCCAGTCGCACGCGGCGTAGGACGCGCTGGCCTCCGGCTTCATGAGGGTGGGCCCCCCTCGTGATCGGGCGACACCGATGAGCGGTCTCTTCGGACTTGCTATACCTATTGCGCAATGGCGCGACTCCCCAACAGCGAATTGAGCGAGCTGCACCGCGAGGTTCTCGAACGCGGCGGACACCTGTTCCAACAACTCGGGACGCGCGACATACCGTCGGCCGAGGGTCACTTGGTGATCGAAATGGACGTCCTGCCCCAATACTCCAATGTTCGTGGGGCATTACAAGGCGGACTGATTGCCGTCCTCATCGATCTCTGTGCCGGACGTCTCGCCTATGAGTCCTGCGATCACGAGAATGGGTTCAGTACGGCGACGTCCGACCTCACCATTCATTTCCTGTCTCCGGTCGTCGTCGGCCCGGCCCGTGCCGACGCCCACATTGTGCGGCAGGGGCGATCCGGTTTCGTGCTGCAGGTGGAAGTGACGGACGTCGGTCGCGACAACAAGCTGGGCGCCGTGTCGACGATCGCCTTCGCTGTGCTGGCACCTCGCCCTTGAGCCCTGCATGGGCACACTCCGTGACGACGGAACGTGCAGCGACGGCACCTCCCGTTCGGGTGATCGCTATGCGCCGTAGAATTCGGCCGTGATCAGCCATGACGTGACGGATCCCGATGGAGTGTTCGAAGACGTCTCAGGGTCCGAGCATGAGGACATCGTGATCACTCGCCGGGCGACGAGCGGTCTTCGCGCCATCATCGCCATCCATTCCACCCTCCTCGGCCCGTCTCTCGGCGGTGCGCGGTTCTACCCGTACGGCGACGAGACGCTCGCGCTCCATGACGTTCTCCGCCTGTCGAGAGCCATGACGGCAAAGGCGGCTCTGGCCGGACTGGACCATGGGGGTGGGAAAGCGGTCATCATCGGGGACCCGAGCGTCGTGAAGACACGTTCCCTCATGCGTGACTTTGCCGCCACCGTCAACGGGCTGAACGGGCGCTACATCACCGCAGAGGATGTCGGGACGACGCAACAGGACATGGATCTGATTCACGAGACGACACCGTTCGTGGCGGGCACGTCGGCGTCGCGCGGCGGATCTGGCGATCCCAGCCCAGCGACTGCCGTTGGCGTGGTGGCCGCGATGGAGGCTGCGGCGTTCCGCCGATGGGGAACCGGCCTCGAAGGAAAGACGGTGCTCGTGCTGGGCGCGGGCAAGGTGGGCGGACACGTCATTCGCCTTCTCGTCCAGCGGCGCGCCGTCGTCATTGCCTCGGACCTCAACCGCGACAAGGTCGAGGATGCCGTACGAGCCGGCGCCGCCCGCACGGTGGATCCCTCCGATGCGCTCGGGACACCCGCTGACATCCTCTGCCCGTGTGGGTTGGGTGGGATCCTGACCCAGGATGCCGTGGCCGATCTCAACTTCGAGATCATTGTAGGCGGGGCGAACAATCAGCTGGCCACGCCCGAAGTGGCCGGGACGCTTGCGGCCGCGGGCACTCTGTACATCCCCGACTTCCTGGCCAACGCCGGCGGCATCATCAACATCGCCGAAGAAGCGAACGGCTACGACCACGCGCGTGCGTTGCGGGCGGTCGGTCGGATCCGCGAGACGACGAGAACGGTGCTCGGGCGCGCCGAAGCGCGGGGCGTCACTCCGCTGGCGGCGGCCGAAGACCTGGTCGCGGAGCGGCTCGGTTCAGCCAGAAGACCAACTCCTTCTCAGACGCACACCGAGAGCCGGTAAGCAGGTGGCGCCCGGAGACGAGGGCTGCTTCGACGGCCCAGTGGCCGACGTTCGGACGGCGCGCCTGCAACTCCACGCAGTCGATGTCGCGGAGGGAGACCGCATCGTCGCCCGAACTCAAGGCCCCGACGATTCGTGGGCGTCGGATTTCCCCTTCGAAGGCGACGTACGCGCAGTGGGAGGTTTCATTCGCGCCACCAGTGCGCGTGGAGAGCAGCGGCCGTCTGGCTACTACCGGATCGCCGTCAACGGGAACGATGGGAACGCCGTCGAGGTCACACCGACCGGAATGCAGATCGACACGCGCACCATTGACCCCATCGCCTCCGCGGGCGACCTCTTCGGCTTGGCCGTGGCCCCGGGCGGCCGCGGGCTCCTCTGCGTCGACGACAACGGAGACGCCAACACGCTTGACCTGCTGCACTGAACCGGCCGGGTGAGCCGGCCGGGTGAGCCGGTCGAGGAGCCCCGGGGCGGTGCTGCGGACCGCCCCGGGGCTCCGGCCGCTCAGCCGGCCCGGCTCCAGTCGCGCAACGTCGTCCGGTAACGGGCGTCCCACCCGTCGTACGTGGCCCGCAGAGGCGTACCGGGCCAGTCGGCGGGCAGGAGTTCGGGGGGCAACAGCGGATCGCCCTGCAGGTGCCGCAGCACGGCCGCCGAGAGCTCGAAGCCCGGTGCGAGCGCCTCCGGTCCGTCCGGGTCCAACGCCTGCAGGTCGCGTAACAAGCCGAGAGCACGAGCCGACCACGTGTGCAGGTCCCACAGACGAGCCACCAGCGCCCCGGGATCCGGCGGCCGCGCCGTCATGAGCTCCATGTCCCCGTCCAGAGGGTCGGGCAGCTGCACCCTCAGGTTGGCCGGGCGCATCCAGACGCCCTCGCGCAGCTCGGCCAGCCGTGCGTAGGTCAGGGTCCGGCGCCGGGTACCCCGCACGTCGGCCGAGCTGCCGGTCGTCGTGACCACGGCCAGCCACCACTCCCCGTCGTAGCAAGCGGTCGTACCGGCTCTGCTCGCCGACTGCCGCGACTGGCGCGCCGCGAGGTGCCCGGCCAGCCGGTACCTCCCGGTACCGTCCGAGGTGGCCTCACCTCCGGCGACCATGCGACTCAGCGCCACACGGGCCCGGTTCTCGCTGATGCCGAAGAGGCCGGTCAGGCGCACGAGCTGGGCCACCGGCAGCTCGGGCGGGTCCATGCCGAGCAGCGCGCTGGCCAGCACCGACCGGGCCGTCAGCGGCGGCGCCGGCGCGGCGTCCCCTGTCTCCGAAGCGGCATTACACGGTTGCGTCACTTGACTGATTATCGTAATATATCCCCATGGCCAGCACCATCGTGCCCGAAGCCGCCGACCGGCCCGCCGTCCTGCCGAGCGAGCGCCTGCTGGCCAACGGGATGGCCATCCCGGCACTGCGGGCCGACTTGCGCCGGATCGACAACGTGCACAATGCGCTCTCGGTGGCGACGGTCTGGTTCTGGGTGGCGGTGGTCATCGGCGGTGCAGTGTGGATCGACCAGTGGTGGAGCTACCTGATCGCGTTCGTCCTCATGGGGCCCCTCTACGCCCGCTTCGCCATCCTCATGCACGAGGCGGCGCACAAGCTCCTCTTCACGAACAAGCGGTGGAACGACTGGATCGGCAAGTGGGTCGTGGCCTACCCCGTCTTCACGCCGGTGCAGCTCTACCGCCGGGTGCACTTCGCCCACCACAAGGACGAGTTCGGGCCGGACGAGCCCGACATCGCGTTCTACTCGCCATACCCCTGCACGCGGCGGGCGCTCCGACGGCGGTTGTTCCGTGATGCCGTCGGTATCAGCGGATGGAAGAACCTCGTGCCTTTGGTCAAGAACACGCGTCGCAAGCCGTTCCGTCCCATCGGTTTGTCCATCTTCGGCGTGCAGGCCCTGCTCTGGGCCGCCATGTGGGCCGCCACCGGACGGTGGTGGATCTATCCGCTTCTTTGGTTCCTGCCCTGGATGACCGAATGGCGCGTCATCAACCGGCTGCGCTCCATCGCCGAACACGGGGGCATGGAACGCAACTCCGATCGCCGGGCGACGACGCACAACGTGCGCCAGTCGTGGCCGGCGCGTTTCTGGATCGTCCCGTACAACACGGGCTGGCACCTGGCGCATCATGTCGACATGGGGGTCCCCTGGCGCAACCTCCCGGCCTTCCACGCCGAGTTGGAGCGGGCCGGCTACATCACCGACGCCATCACCTACAAGAGCTACTGGGCACTCTGGAAGGCGCTGTCGAGCGCCGACGAGACGACCGAGGTCACGGCCACCGCCTGAGGCTCACGCTCCGGGCATCACGTCGCCGGCTCGGAGCAGCTCGATTCCGCGGGCCACGCTCGCGTACTCAGGTCGTCACCAGCCGTGAAGCGGGCGAGACCGCCGCGGCCGCCGGGCCCGATCCGGTGGTGCCGAGCGTCCCCCGCCGCTGCTTGTTTGCGACCACGAATCCCGTGGCGATGAGCCGGATCGGGAAGCCGAACAAGAAGGCGAACAAGCTCAGCGGGCCGGCGGCGCTGACGACGCCCACCAGCACCGAGTACCACCCGAGCGTCTTGGGCAACGGCCTGACGGCGCGGTTGAGGAGTATCGCCAGCCCCGTCGACAAGGCCAACAGGCCCACACCGAAGAGGAAGAGGATCTCGTTGTTCTGCGCGACGAAGTCCTCGATCTTGACGATGCCGTACTCGTCGTTGTGCGAAGCCACGATGAGCACGGTCTGAAAGCTCCCGGCGACCACGATGCCCGCGGTCAGGATGATCCCAGAGGCGAACGCGACGTTGGGCCACAACTGCTGGCCGCCCGCAGCGCGCAGGACCGTGCGCAGATGGGCGACGAACACCAGGACCAGGACCAGGACCAGGACCAGACCGAGCGCGACCGCGTAAATGGAGCCCCGGCTCTGCGCGCTGTGCGTGTTGTACCAGTGGGCCACACTGACGCCCGATGCGTTCTCACCCGGCGCGCCACCGCCGAGCGGACCGAAGCCCACGAAGAGCGCCACGACCGCTCCTATCCCGATGAATCCCATACAACGGCTCACGCCCGTGTCCTTCATTGTCGCTCCCTCCCTCTTGTTCCTGCTCGCGGGTCCTCTGGTCCTCTGGTCCTCTGGTCCTCTGAGCGTTCACCGCCGGTCGCAGCCTTTACGACACCGGTGGCACGCTTCCCACACGAAATTCTGAAGCTCCCGCATGCCGAGGAGAAGGGGGGTAGCACGGGCACCCGGCGGGGGCTACCACCACCTCGGTGTCCGTCCCGCCCCGTACGCTCCTGGACGATGGTGCCCGATGATCAGCCGGCCGTTTCCAGAGCGTGACCAAAGGGCACAGACCGTCGGTGCGGACCATCGGGACGGCGAAACACCCGACCGTCTCTGGCACTGCGCTGCGCTGGGGACCGGCTGCTGCCGGCTGCGGGCTCCTCCTTGCCGCAGCACTGCTCGCCCCAAACGAGGCGCGCGCCGCAGCCGCCCAGGACTGGCCACCCTTCGTCCTGGTCGCCGGCCTCCTCCTGGTCGGTCTCGTCGCTGACGGCGACGGCCTGTTTGCCGCGGGCGGCCACGTGCTGGCCCGCCTGGCCCCCAACGGGGTGCTGCTCTACGCCGGGACAGCCGTGCTCGTCGTCACCGTGACCACACTCCTGAATCTCGATACCTCAGTCACGTTCCTCACCCCCGTCCTCGTCTACGCCGCCCGCGGTCGCGGCGGGCGGGAAGAGGCGCCGCTCCTCTACGCCTGTCTGCTCCTCTCCAACGCCGGGTCACTGCTGTTGCCCGGCTCGAACCTCACCAACCTCATCGTCCTCGGCCATCTGCACCTCTCCGGGCGTTCCTTCGCCGCCACCATGGCGCTGCCGGCGCTGGCGGCCGCCGCGGTCACGGCACTCGTGGTCGGCGCCGTCCACCACCGCGCGCTGCGCACCACCGTCGTCCTCACCACCGAACCGGAGCGGCCCGTACTCGGGATCGGCCTGGTGGCGATTGCCGTCGTGACGGCGCTCGTCGTGGCCCTGCGCGCGCCGGCGCTTCCGGTGGCGGCGGTCGGCGTCGTGGCTGTTCTCGTTCGCACCGGACGGAGCAGCGAGCGGGGCCCTTCCGCCCGGGGCGCCCTGCAGGTCCTCGGTGTCCCCGTCCTGGTCGGGCTCTTCGGCCTGGCGGTGGCGCTCGGCACGCTCGGGCGGTCCTGGTCGGGTCCCGCCACGCTGCTCTCCCATCTCGACGTCTGGGGTACCGCGGCCGTCGCCGCTCTGACCAGCGTGCTGGTGAACAACCTTCCCGCGGCCTCGCTCCTGGCGGCACGCCAACCGCCCCACCCCTTCGCACTCCTCATCGGCCTCAACGTGGGACCGAACCTGTTCGTGACCGGCTCGCTGGCCTGGATCCTGTGGTTACGGGCCGCCAAGGCTGCCGGCGGGCGACCCGACGTCCGGCGGGCCAGTCTGCTGGGTCTGGCCAGCGTGCCGCTCGCCGTCGCGGCTGCGGTCGGCCTGCTGGTGCTCAGCGGAGCGAGCTGATGCGACGCCGATCTGCTCTCAGCCCTGCATGGCGATGTGGTCGGTGCGCACCGTGACGCGGATGCGGACCTCGCCCTCCCGGCGCATGGGGTAGGTGTCGACCCCCAGGTACTTCTTGGCCAGGGCGTCGATGTGCGCATCGGCACCGTCGGTCGTTACGTCGGTGACGGTGCCCCGGAAGGCGACCACGTTGTACTGGTCGTCGGGGTCGATGACGGTGACGGCGACCCGGCTGTCGCGCTCGAGGTTGCGCGCCTTCTTGCGGCCCTGTGCCGTGTTGAACACGACGTCGTCTCCGTCGAGATCGACCCACAGCGGCGTGATCTGGGGTGATCCGTCGGGGTTCAGGGTGGCCAGCGAGGCCAGCACGGGCCGGGTGATGAGCGCGCGGGCTTTCTCGGACAGGACGTCGGCCATGGAGGCTCCCTTCTCGTGTTCGGTGCCCACGCGGGGTGCAGGGGACATCCGTCAGAGTAAAGGGTCGCCGGGCCCCACGGAACGGGCTGGTGATGCCCTCCCGGCCGGCCCGGACTCAGTCGTCCTCGACGCCGAGGGCCTGCCGCAGAACCAAGACCGATTCGCGCTGGGCGCGTCTCGATACGGCTGCCGTCGTCACCACCGCCGACCCGTGGAAGGTGCCGGGGAACTGGTGCAGCTCCACCGAGACCCCCGCCTGCAACAGGCGCTGGGCATAGGTGATCCCCTCGTCGCGCAGCGGATCGTTCTCTGCCGTCGAGATGTAGGCCGGTGGCAACCCCGAGAGATCGGCCGCCCGGGCGGGCGCCGCATAGGCCGGCACGTCCTCCGTGCCGTAGAGCGCGCCGAGATACGCCTGCCAGCTCTGCACGGCGAGGGGCCGGTTCCACATCGGCGAGTCCACGAAACTCTGCATGGAACCGGTCTGCAGCCGGTCGTCGAGCTCGGGGATGTGCAGCAGTTGGAAGCACACCGGCGGGCCGCCCCGATCGCGGGCCAGCAGGGCCGTCGCCGCCGCCAGCCCGCCCCCGGCACTCGTACCGGCCAGCGCCACCCGATCGGGGTCGACACCCAGCGCGTCGGCCCCGGCGTGCAGTGAGGACAGCGCGGCATAACAGTCGTGCAGGGCGGCCGGGTAGGGGTGCTCGGGCGCCAGTCGGTAGTCGACCGACACCACGACGCCCCCCGTGTCGAGGGCCATCTGGGCCGCGCCGCCGTGCTCGACCTCGACGCTGCCGATGACGAAGCCGCCACCGTGGATCATCACGACGCCCGGCACCCGCGTCCCCGCCGCGAGCCCCTGCGGCCGGTAGACGCGCACCGGCACCTCCGGGTCGCCCTCGTGGCCCGGCACCGTCGTGTCCTCGATGTCGAGCGTCTCGATCCCGGGAATCTCGAAGGTGATGCCGGCGAGCAACTCCTCGAAGGCCTGGCGCGCCGCCACCGGGTCCACCAGGTCGATCTTGGGCAAAAGGTCGACGATGGCCGCCAGCTCCGGGTCGATCATGAGCGCTCCTCCCCCGTCCTCCGCAACGCCGTGCGTGCTATTTCGGCTGCATCCGGATGCCGGCGTCGATGCGGATCGACTCGGCGTTGATGTAGGAATTGGACAGCAGCTCGAGCGCCAGCGACGCGAACTCCGTCGAGTAGCCGAGGCGATGCGGGAACAACACGTCCTGCGCGAGCTTGCCCTTGAACGACTCGGACCCTTCGCCCTCTCCGTAGATCGGCGTGTCGATCAGCCCCGGCAAAATGGTGTTGACCCGGATGCCCACCACGGCGAGGTCGCGCGCCACCGGCAGCGTCATGCCGACCACGCCTCCCTTGGACGACGAGTAAGCGGCCTGGCCGATCTGCCCGTCCTCGGCCGCAACCGACGAGGTGTTCACAATGGCGCCCCGGGCGCCGTCCACGTCGGGCTCGTTGAGGCTCATTTTGGTGGCCGCCAGGCGGACGCAATTAAACGTCCCGATGAGGTTGATCTCGACGACGCGGCGATACAGGTCGAGGTCGTGCGCCGACGCGTAGTCGCCGTCGCGGCCGATGGTGCGGGTGGCCCAACCGATCCCTGCGCAGTTCACCAGCGACTTGAGGGGCGCCATCTCGACGGCCGCGTCCACGGCGGTGATCACCTGCTCGGGGTTGGTGACGTCTGTCTGCACGAACAGGCCACCGATCTCCTTGGCCAGCGGCACGCCCTTGTCCTCTTGGAGGTCGGCGACCACAACGCGCACACCCCGTTCGGCCAGTAAGCGTGAGGTGGCCAGGCCGAGCCCGGACGCCCCTCCGGTGACGATCGCCGACGTGCCGTTCAGATCCATTTCGCTGCGACTCCTCGTGGTCTCTCCATCGTGGGGCCCGCCGCGCGGGCCCGCACATGCCGTGCCGGGCAGAGGATAGGGGCCGGCCCGGCGGCGGTCACATCTGCTCGGGCGCCTCGATGCCCAGCAGGGAGAGCCCGAGCTCCAGCACCCGTGCTGTGAGATCGCACAACCCCAGCCTGGAGTCCCGCACCGACTCGTCGTCCACCAGGACCCGGCAGGCCTCGTAGAACGCGGTGAACGAGGTGGCCAGCTCGAACAGGTAGGTGCACAGCTTTGAAGGGCTGTAGGTCTCCGCCGTCGCCTCCACGGCCGCCGCGAAACCCAACAGGTGCAATGCCAGCGCACGCTCCTGGGGCTCGCCGAGCAGCGGCACCGCGCCCGGTGCCGGCGGGGCCACGCCGGCGCGCCGGAAGATGGAGCGGATGCGGGCGTGCGCGTACTGGAGATACGGCCCAGTGTCCCCCTCGAAGGCGAGCATCCGGTCCCAGTCGAAGACGTAGCCCCGGGCGCGCTCGGTCGACAGGTCGGCGTACTTGACCGCCCCGATGCCCAGCGCATGGGCGACGGCGGCCTGGTCTTCGGGCGTGAGGTCGTTCGAGCGCTCCTTCATGGCAGCGGCGGCCCGGTCGATCCCCTCGGTCAGCAGGTCGATGAGGCGTGACGAGCCACCCGCTCGGCTGGCCAGCTGCTTGCCGTCGGTGCCGAGGACGAGGCCGAATCCGACATGGACGGCCTCGTCCTCGTCGCGCAGGTAGCCGGCGAGTGTGGAGACCGCGAAGACGAGGCGCAGGTGCAGGGACTGCTCGGCCCCGACGACGTAGACGAGCCGGGTGGCGCCGAGACGGCCGGTGCGGTCGCGCACGCTGGCCAGGTCGGTCGCCGGGTAGCCGTACCCGCCGTCGGACTTGCGCACGATCAGCGGGAGCGGCTCACCGTTGCGGTTCTCGAAACCGTCGGGGAAGACGCAGAGGGCCCCGTCGTTCTCCACCAGCAGGCCCTTCTCGTCGAGCTCGGAGACGACGACGGGCAGCAGCGGGTTGTAGAAGCTCTCCCCGAGCACGTCGTCGGGAGTCAGAAGGACGCCGAGCAGCTCGTAGACCTCCCCGGCGTGGCGCATGGACTCGGCGACGAAGACGCGCCAGAGGTGCAGCGTCTCGTCGTCCCCGCCCTGCAACAGCACGACGCGGTTCCGGCACCGCTCCGCGAAGGCGGGATCGCTGTCGAACTGCCGGCGGGCCGCCGCGTAGAACTCGTTGAGGTCCCGCACGCTGAACGACTCGGCCTTGGCCGCTCCGTCCACGTCGACCAGGTACTCGATGAGCATGCCGAACGGCGTGCCCCAGTCGCCGATGTGGTTCTCGCGCCTCACGTCGTGACCGAGGAATCCGAGCACGCGGGCCAGGGCGTCCCCGATGAGCGTGCTGCGGAGGTGCCCGACGTGCATCTCCTTGGCCACGTTGGGCGACGAGTAGTCGATGATCACGGCCCCGGGGCGTGCGACCAGGTCGACGCCGAGTCGCTCATCGGCGGACAGTCCCGCCACCTGCCCGGCCACGAACCCGTGCGACAGTGTCAGATTGATGAAGCCGGGACCGCTGACCTCGACCTCAGCGCAAATATCGTCGAGGGAGGCCGCCGCCACGACCTCGTCGGCCACCTGACGGGGCGTCCGGCCGACCGCCTTGGCCAGGGGCAGGGCGCCGTTCGCCTGGAAATCGGCACGGTCTGAGGGCCGCAACACCGGATCGGCGCCGGGCACAACCGTGTCGAAGGCGGCCTGCAGCCGCTGGAGGAGGACGCTGGCGGCGTCGGGCATCCCTCATTCTCGCATGCGCGGGGCGCCGTCGAACCGGGCTGCGGGCCGAACCGGGCTGCAGGCCGAACCGGGCTGCGGGCCGAACCGGGCTGCGGGCCGAACCGGGCTGCAGGCCGAACCGGGCTGCGGGCCGAACCGGGCTGCAGGCCGAACCCGGACGCCACCCCTCAGTCCGCCGGCGCCCCCATGCCACCGTCGAGCAAGCCGTAGCGGCGATAGGGGCCGAAGAAGCCGTGCTCGAGCAGCCCGTAGCCGACACGGCCGTCGTAGGAGAACTCGGCCACGTGGTCCACGATGCCGTACTGGGCGATCCCCTGCACATCGTCGACGGCGAGGACGAGACCCTGGGTCACCGGGTCGGGGCCGTGGTACATGCCGTGGCGCCAGTCGGCATCGATGCCGTAGCCGGTGCCGATGGAGACGAAATTGGCGAGCAGCGGCGTGCAGGTGATTTCGAGCCCGGCCTCGGGAAACCGCACAACCGAGTGGTCGATGACGCGGGTGCCCGGAACGAGATGGTGCTCGTGCTCGGACCGGCCCAGGTCCTCGACGGGCCGGTCGGGATCGACCCAGACGCGCTCGCTCTGCACCAGCGGCCGCTCGCCGTCGTCGCGCTCGTGGCAGATATACATGATCGCGTGGTCCTCGAACTGCATCGGGAAGTAGTTCCACATGCCGCCCAGCACCAGCTCGCCCTGGCGGATCCCGTCGCTCTCCGGCTCGCCCACGGGTCGCACACCCCAGGAGCGGTCACGGGTCCCCCAGCAGTGGTCAGGCGTCACTGGGAGGTCGACCCCGCCCACAGAGAGGGTGCCCGACCAGCATCCGGTCTGGGCCAGGCGCTGCGTGTCGAAGACAACCTTGCCCATGCTCCGCATGTACTGGCGCGGCTCCTCGATGGCGGGGATGTGACCCTCCCAGGTGACGTCCATGGCGACGCTGTGCTCGCTCGGCTCGACGACCATCCGGAGCCGGCGCAGCGGCTCGAGAACCTCAATGCGGAAGGGCCCGACGGAAAGGTCGCCGCGGTCGGCCAGGGGCGCCGAGGCGCGCACGATGTGTTGCGAGCCGCCGTGGCGCACGTCGATGAACGCGTCGACCACACCGAGGTTCGGGTACTGGCCGTAGCCGAAGATGGCGAACCAGTCGCCCGAGCCGGGGTGCATGTTGAAGTAGTAGCGGTCGTAGAAGTTGCGGTCGCTCGTCGCAGGGTGGGCGATGAACTCCGCAGCTTGGTGGACGGGATAGTCGTCCCAGGAGGAGAGGCTCATGCCGGCGCGCTCAACAGCACGCGCAGCCGCTGCCGCAGCCACCCGCCACCGGTGCGCCGCACATGCCACCGGCTGGCTCGGCCGCCAGACCGGTCGTGGCGAAGACGGGGAACAGCCGCCTGGCACCGACGTGGCCGTCGGGGCAACTCGCCGGAGCGTCGGCATCGGCCATGGGACGGCGCTCGTCGAAGACGGCGTGACAGGTCGAACAGTGGAATTCGTAAACAGGCACGTGGTGGACCTCCGGTGCGGCAGCCTACGCGAACACGCAGGATGCGATGAGTTCGTCGCCGCACTCCGGACTCGTATGCGCACCCAGACGCCCGTGCTCACCGAAGCCCGGGCGCGCCAAAGCGCCGGGACGCTTGACTTTTCGAGGTGCCGGCCATGCATCGGCCGGGGTGCTGCAGGGGCGGGCTGGGCCAGGCGGGGGCCGCCCCCTCAAGGCGCGGTCGGGGGCGGGCGCTGGCGGTTGTCGGAGTGGGTCGCGGGGTTGGGTTCTGTTTGGTTGCGCAGCCGGTTGTGGAACCCGCAGAGCAGGCGGCCGTTGTCCTGGGTGGTCAGGCCGCCCGAGGCGTAGGTCTGAACGTGGTCGACCTGGCAGCTCTCGGCGGGTTCATAACAGTGCGGGTGGGTGCACATGCGGTCGCGCAGTTCGATGGCCCTCCTGGTCCCCCCGGTGAAGAGGCGGGACCGCACGCTGACGTCGACCCGGTTGCCCAGTGTGAAAAGGGCCCGCTCGAAGTAGGCCGAGTCCATCCAGGGCTCGAGCGCCGACGGTGCGAGCACGGTGCCATTTTCGAGCTCACAGATGCGTCCGTGCAGCGTCTCGTAGCCGACGAAGACCGAAAACAGCGGGGCGGGGCGGATGCCTTCGGCCGGGGCGCTGGCGCTGCGCGTCGCCATTTCCACCAGGGCGTCGGCCCGGCGCTGGGCCGAGGTGCGGGCCAGCTCGTCGATCCGCGCGGTGCGCCCGAGCAGCTCTTTGGCCTGGGCACAGTCGTCCTCGAAGAGCTGGTGCTCCAAGCGGTTGAGCTCGTTCGCCACGATGGCACCCGAGACCGGGTCGAGGGTCATCTGGCCCAGCCACATGCCGCGCAGGCTCGACTCCAAAAAGACGTTGCGGGCGGCCTTGCGCTCCTCCTCGGAGGCGTCGGCCCCGTCGGGGTCGGCCAGCTGGGTCCAGTACTCGAGGACCCGGGAGAAGTCCTCGAAACCCATCTCTTTGGCCTGGGCCACCAACATGGCCTCGTCACGGGCCATGGAGGCCTCGGTGCGATGACGACGGGCCGAGGCGATGGCACAGGCGACGTCCTCCCCGATGGCACCCTCACGCCAGGCCCCCGCCACCTCTGGCAGGTGACGCAGGCTGCGCCCCAGGCGCACCCTGCGCTTGGCGACCCGACGCGGCACCCGACACCGGCTCGAGATCCACGAGGCTTGAGCTTCCCCCGCCTTGGCGGACACCGAACGTGAGGCGTCGAGAGGCGTCTCTTGGAAGGATGTCCCTATGCCAGTGCGCTATCCAGACGAGTTCCGCCAGCGGGCGATCGAGCTGGCCCGAACGGGTGACAAGCCGATAGCCCGCCTCGCGGCTGACCTCGGTATCGCCCCCTCGTGCCTGCGGCGGTGGATGAAACAAGACGCCATCGACAGGGGTCGCAGCGACGGCCTCGACACCGACGAGCGGGCCGAGTTGGTGCGCCTGCGCCGGGAGCTGCGCACGGCCCAGATGGAGAACGAGATCCTCCGGCGGGCGGCCGCCTATTTCGCCAAGGAGACGCTGCCGGGCCCAAAATGATCTACACCTTCATCGCCCGGGCCTGCACGGACCTGCCCGTGTCGGCCTGCTGTCGGGTCATGAGGGTGTCGACCTCGGGCTTTTATGCCTGGCGGGCCAACCCGGTGCGACCGAAAGACCTCGACGACGCGTATCTGAGCGACACCATCGTCGACATCTGGACCATGAGCCGCCGTTCCTATGGGTCCCCCCGGGTCCACGCCGAGCTCAGGCTCGGTCAAGACATCCGCTGCTCGCGCAAACGCGTCGAGCGCCTGATGCGCCAGGCCGGAGTGGCCGGCATCCACCGGCGCCGTCGCGGTGGCTGCACGAGGCGTGATCTCGATGCCCAGCCTTCCGACGACCTGGTCCAGCGGGCCTTCGATCCCAAAGAACCGGACCGCCTGTGGGTGATGGATGTCACCGAGCATCCGACCGAGACCGGCAAGGCCTACTTGGCCGTGGTCCTCGACGCCTTCAGCCGCAGAGTGGTGGGCTGGTCGATCGCCGACCACATGCGTTCTGAGCTCGTGGTCGATGCTCTCCAGATGGCCATCTGGCGCCGCCGGCCACCCGCTGGGCAGACCATCGCCCATTCGGATCACGGGTCGACCTACACGTCGTGGGCCTTCGGTCGCCGACTGCGCGGGAACGGCCTGCTCGGCTCCATGGGATCGATCGGTGATTGTTTCGACAACTCGGTGGCCGAGAGCTTCTTCGGCACGCTCCAGCTCGAACTGCTCGACGAGCACCACTGGGAGAGCCGCCAGCAACTCGCCCAGGCCATCTTCGAGTGGATCGAAGCCTGGTACAACCCACGGCGGCGACACAGCTACTGCCAGATGCTCAGTCCCGTGGACTACGAAGCCGCCCACGCGGCATGATCAACAATCAACAGCAACTGTCCGCTGGAGCGGGGGAGGCTCAGCTGGCGTCTTGGCACCATCGGCCGCCCACTCCTCGGCCACCTCGAAGGCCGCCGTGGCCTCGGTCACAAAAGAGTCCAGGCGCGCCTGCATCCCGTAGAGGCGCTCCATCGAGGCGCTGTCGCCGTAGTTGGCCGCCCCCGATTCGACCAATGCATCGAGTGCCTCGCCGAAGTTCTCCAACTCCATCTCCTGATGGAAACACACGGCTGTGACACCCGAGGCCCAGACGAAACCGGCGAAATTGCCGTTATTTCCTTAGAAATCTGCGACATCTGGCCCGTCGGGAAGACCGTTCCCGGCCGAACGCTTAGGGCTGGGAGAAGCCGTAGATCGGCACGCCGTTGTACCAGGCGGAGTCGGCGGGCAGGAACGGCCCGTCCAGCGCGACCGAGAGGTAGCCGTCGCGGCCGGGCCCCGAATCGCCTCCAACCGACATGATGGAGCCGTCGGGCCAGACCTCGGTCACGATCCCGACGTGGCGGGAGGTGGAGGTGCTCCCCGGCCCCGTCCCGTACAGAACGGCGTCGCCGACGGCGGGCGTGGCGGTCGGCGGAAGGTCGACACCGTAGGTCGCGGCCCAGTCCCAGATGTCCCCGGTGAAGGCGTAGCGCGGAATGGGGATGCCGGCCTGCTCCCAGGCCCAAGTGGCGAACAGGGCGCACCATTCCTCGCAGGGTCCGTAGGGATTGCAGTACAGGCCCTGCGTATCGGGGTCGGGCTCGATCTGGGAGGCCACCGCGGAGGCGATCGTCGAGGAGCCGGGGAACATCGGTTCGGCTGTGGCGGTGGAGAAGCTGTACTGCCATGCCTGCGGATCGAGCAGCCAGTACCCGGTCCCCTGGTTGTTCCCGATGATGGCCGAGATCTGCGTCGCCGTCGGGTCCAGCGAGAGGCCGCCGAAGGCCTGGGCGTCGCCGTAGGGCAGCACGACGCCGTTCTCCGTTGCGATGAGGTAGCCCCCACCGTCGGGTGAGGCCACCATGCCGACCGCCGCGTCCGGCAGGTTCGAACCGCCCGCCGATCCGTAGAAGCCGGCGTCGCCGAAGGTGAAGATCCCGCCGTCGGCGGCGATGAGCCAGTACCCCTTGCCGTCATGCGTCGAAGCCATGCCGACGATGGGCTCGTTGAGCCTGATGCCCCCGGTACTCCCATAGAAGCCGGCGTCGCCGTAGGAGAAGATGCCGCCGTCGGCAGCGACGAGCCAGTAGCCCTTGGCGTCGGGGGTGGCCGTCATGCCGACGATGGGCTCGTTGAGGTGCGTCGCGCCCATGGAGCCGTAGAACGAGGCGTTGCCGTAGGCGAACACTCCCCCGTCGAGCGCGCCCAGCCAATAGCCCTTGGCGTCCGGCGTCGTGGCCATGGCCACGATCGGGCCCTGCAGGGGCAGGCTGCCGGCGGAGCCCTCGAAGTTGGCGTCCCCGAACGCGAAGACGCCGCCGTCCGCGCTGGCCAGCAGGTACCCGCCCCCGTCGGGGGTGGCCACGCCGGAGAAGACGGGCGAGTTCAGCGGCTGGGGCAGGGCGGGCGCGCTCTGGTCGACGGCTCCGAAGCCGATCATCCCCGCGTCGTTGTAGGTGTGGGCCGTCTCGGCCGCGCCGGCAGGCGCGGCGCTTGCGGCACTGACCGCCAGGCCGGCGACCAGTGCGCCCGGAACGAGGACGGTGGACACCGCCATCGTCACCAGCGAGGGGACCAGCGCGGCCAGGCGAAGGTGTCGCCGGCCGGACCGCCCGACACCCATGGTGCCTCCGCGTCTGCACACGGCCACGATTCTGCACGCTCTGCCGCGTGCCCGAAGGCCGGAGCGGTTACGAAGTCGTTACGAAGTCGCAGTTCAACCCCAGTGTGGGCGCGGGCGCCGCCTCGACTCCGCCGGCCGCGACGCAGCGAAGTCGGCCCGGCGACCCGTTTGGGCGGTCGGAGCGGGCTCACGGCAGAATGGGTCCATGAGCACGGACTCCACGTACGCAGAGCATCCCGACACCTTCAACGCCAGGGCGGACCTCACGGTCGGTGACCGCTCCTATGAGATCTTCAACATCACGGCGCCGGCGCTCAGCGAGCGGTACGACATCGCGCGCCTCCCGTACTCCATCAAGGTCCTCCTGGAGAACCTCCTGCGTCACGAGGACGGTCCGCACGTCTCGGCCGACGACATCGTCGCCGTGGCGAACTGGGGTGCCAATCCCGAGGGACACGGCCAGGGGGCCGGCGACGCCGCCCACGAAATCGCCTTCACCCCTGAGCGGGTGCTCATGCAGGACTTCACCGGCGTGCCCGCCGTCGTCGACCTCGCCGCAATGCGCGACGCGCTCGCCGGGCTGGGCGGCAACGCCTCCCAGGTCAATCCGCTCGTCCCGGTCGAACTGGTGATCGACCATTCCGTCATCGCCGAGCGGTCGGGCGACGCGTCGGCCTACGACACCAACGTCTCCATTGAGTACGGGCGCAACATGGAGCGCTATCAGCTCATCCGCTGGGCCCAGGGGGCGTTTCGCGACTTCCGGGCCGTGCCACCCGGCATGGGGATCTGCCACCAGGTCAACCTCGAGTACCTGTCGCGCCTCGTGTTCGCGACCGAGGACGGGCGTGCCTTCTGTGACACGTTGGTCGGCACGGACTCGCACACGGTCATGGTCAACGGCCTGGGTGTGCTCGGATGGGGCGTCGGCGGGATCGAGGCCGAGGCGGCCATGCTCGGCCAGCCGCTCTCCATGTTGCTGCCACCGGTGGTGGGGCTGCGGATCTCGGGTGAGACCAAGCCGGGCATCACGGCGACCGACGTCGTGCTGACCGTAACCGAGCTGCTGCGCGACCACGGGGTGGTGGGCGCGTTCGTCGAGTGCTACGGGCCCGGTGTCGGCGCCCTCCCGCTCGAGACGCGGGCGACCATCGGCAACATGAGCCCCGAGTACGGCGCCACCTGCACCATGTTCCCCATCGACGAGGTGACCATCGACTACCTGCGCTTCACGGGCCGCGACGACGAGCATCTCGCGCTGGTCGAGGCCTATGCCAAGGCCCAGGGGCTGTGGCACGATCCCGGCGCCCCCGAGCCGCTCTACTCCGAGCACGTCAGCCTCGACCTGGGGACCGTGGAGCCCTCGCTGGCCGGGCCGGCGCGACCGCAGGACCGCGTCGCGCTCTCGGCGGCCGGTGACGCCTACCGTGTCGCGCTCGGCCGCCCGCCGCGTACCGCCGCCACCGAGCCCGCGGCGGCGCCCCACCACCAGATGTCGGACGGCGACGTGGTCATCGCGGCCATCACCAGCTGCACGAACACCTCCAACCCGCAGGTCATGGTCGCTGCCGGGCTGTTGGCCAAGAAGGCCGTCGAGCGGGGCCTGCGCTCGAAGCCCTGGGTCAAGACCTCGCTGGCACCCGGCTCGCGCGTCGTGACCGACTACCTCGAGCGGGCCGGCCTGACCGAGCCGCTGCAGAAGCTGGGCTTCTACCTCGTCGGCTACGGCTGCACCACCTGCATCGGTAACTCCGGACCGCTGCTCGACGGCGTGACCGACGCCGTCAAGGAAGGGGACCTCTCGGTCGCCTCGGTGCTCTCGGGCAACCGGAACTTCGAGGGACGCATCCATCCCGATGTGCGGTTGAACTACCTCGCGTCGCCACCGCTCGTGGTGGCCTACGCGCTGGCGGGGACGATCGACATCGACCTCACCACCACGCCCATCGGGAACGACGCTGACGGCAGCCCGGTCCTGCTGTCCGACTTGTGGCCCTCCATGGAAGAGGTGAGCGAGACCATCCGGGCGTCACTCACCTCCGACATGTTCCGCACCCGCTACCGCGCGGTCTTCGACGGCGACGAGTACTGGCAGGAGGTGTCCACTGCCGCCGGCGAGACGTACGCGTGGCAGGACGACTCGACGTATGTGCAGAACCCTCCCTTCTTCGAGGGCATGACGATGACCCCTGCACCGGTGACCGACATCGCCGACGCGCGCGTGCTGGCCATGGTGGGTGACAGCGTCACCACCGACCACATCTCGCCCGCCGGCTCCATCGGACCGGCCACGCCGGCCGGCCTCTACCTGACCGACCACGGCGTGGCGCGTGAGGACTTCAACTCCTACGGGGCGCGCAGGGGCAACCACGAGGTGATGATGCGCGGCACGTTCGCCAACGTGCGGCTTCGCAACCTGCTGGCGCCCGGCACCGAGGGCGGGGTGACACTCCACCTGCCCGACGGCACCGAGACATCCGTCTTCGACGCGGCCATGCAGTACGCCGACGAGGGGGTGCCGCTCGTGGTGCTGGCAGGACGCGAGTACGGGACGGGCAGCAGTCGCGACTGGGCGGCCAAGGGCACGGCCCTGCTCGGCGTGCGCGCCGTCATCGCGCAGAGCTTCGAGCGCATCCACCGCTCCAACCTCATCGGCATGGGCGTCGTCCCGCTGCAGTTCTACAAGGGCGACTCGGCCGCGGGCCTGGGCCTGACCGGCCACGAGCGCTTCTCCATCAGCGGCCTCGAAGTGGTGAACAAGGGCGAGCTGCCGAAGGAGCTGACGGTGACGGCTGCCACCGACGACGACTCGGTCACCGAGTTCCGGGTGATCGTGCGCATCGACACGCCGATGGAGGCCGAGTACTACCGCCACGGCGGCATTCTGCAGTTCGTGCTGCGGCAGATGGCGGGCTAACCACAGCTGGCTCGGCGCTCGGCTCGACCGTCGAAGTCGACGAGCACCTTCTTGGGGGCCTTGCCGCGCCACGACTCGGTGAGCAGCTCGCGCACCAGCGGAGCCGTCGCCTGCGCGAGCAGCACGCGACAGCCGCGTCGTTTCGTGCCCCACAGCAGCCCGTCGACCGCCGCCGGGTACTCGGCCGTGTACGCGTCGACCTCGTCGACACCGACAAAGACGTGGACCCGGCCGCCTTCGGGCGGCATGGTGGCGAAGATCTTCCCGGCCACCCGGAACGAAGTCATGTCGTGGTGTGGCGCCTCCGCAGTCTCGGGCAACGAGAGCGCCAGGCGGCGCACCGTGGCCGCGGACACGCCCATCAGCCGGGTGCGGCCGCCGTGGCGAGGCCGACGAAGCGGCGCACGACGTCTTCGCCGGCCCGGCTGACATGCGCGACGTCGGACTCCCGGAGGAAGACGCCGGGAGGGAGGTGCGGGCCCCAGTGGCCCACCAGGCTGGCCGTGACCTCCACGTGGAACTGCAGGCCATAGGCGCGGTCACCGACACGGAAGGCCTGGTTCTCGTAGGCGGCATTGCCCGCCAGCCGCACCGCGCCGCCGGGCAGGCCGAAGGTGTCGCCGTGCCAGTGCACACACGGCAGCGGGGAGGGGGCCGGTCCGAACACGGGATCGTCCAACGCGGCCGTCGTCAGGTGGACCTCTCCGATGCCGTACTCGGGCGCAGGTCCCTCGGTCACCGGCGCGCCAAGCGCCAGAGCGAGCTGCTGGGCACCCAGGCAGACGCCGAGGACGGGCCGGCCGGACTCGACCGCCTCCCGCAGGAGGGCGCGCTCGTCCACCAGCCAGCCGAGATCGTCGTGCACGCTCATCGGCCCACCCATGACGACGAGGCCCGCCACGTCCGCCACCGCGGCGGGCGGTGGAACGGCGTCACCGCGGTCAGTGCGCACGACAGTCAGGCCGGCGCCGGTCTCGCTGATGGCGGAGGCGATGACACCCGGGCCCTCGAAGGCCACGTGCTGCACCAGCAGCCAGGGATCGCCCACACTCATCGTCGACTCAGGGGATGCGGATGACCCGGAAGAGCTCGGCGGAGCGGCCCTCGGGCAGCCCCGCCAGCTCGGCATTGGCCCGGGACCAGTCCTGGACCCGCTGGGCCACGGCATCGGGGTCCGGCAGCTGGCTCTTGTGGCACATCAGCGCGGCCACCTTGCGCTCCACCGTGGCGGTGGTGTCCACGGCCACGCCGGCGTGCTCCCCACCGGGACCCATGATCCACAGCTCGGGGACGTTCCAGGGCTCGAGGCCCTCGTCGTCGAGGAGCTCGGGATGAGCGAAGGGATTGCGCGCGTCGGGGTACACCGAGTTCAGCGCCGCCTCGCCGGTCGCCAGGTGGTCGGGATGGCTGGCAAAGACGAACTCCAGGTTCCGCTCCGGCGACTGGCTCACCACCCGCTCCGGCCTGACCTGGCGGATGACGCGGCTGATGTCACGGCGCAGCTCGCGGTTCGCCACGACCATGCCGTCGGGGTGCCCGAGGAACCGCACGTCGCTGACGCCGACGACCGCCGCCGCGGCGCGTTGCTCGTCCTGGCGGATCGCCGCCATCTCGGCCCGTGTCATGGTCCGGTCAGAGCCTCCGGCCTCGCCGGAGGTGGCGATGCAGTAGGTGACATCGAGACCGGCCGCGGTGAACGCGGCAACGGTGCCCGCCGACCCGAAGTCGACGTCATCGGGATGGGCCGTGACCACGAGGACGCGGCGGACCGAGTCCCCCGACGACCAGACCGGTATCGGCCCGTCTTCGCTCAGAGGACGCTCTCCTCTGGCAGCGGCGTCCAGGCGGCCAGGTCGGCCAGGCGCGGATCGTTGGAGAACATCTCGACGATCGGGATGCGCAGGCCGAGGCGGCGCTGGATGACCTCCATCTCGACCAGCTGGTTCCATAGCGACAGGCTCACCACGACACCGGCCTTGCCGGCCCGGGCCGTGCGTCCCGACCGGTGCAGGTAGGCCTTGTGGTCCTCGGGCGGGTCGTAGTGGATGACCCCGTCGACCCCTTCGATGTGCAGGCCCCGGGCCGCCACGTCGGTGGCGACGAGGACGGAGAGCTTGCCGTTGGAGAAGTCGGCCAGTGCGCGCTCGCGGTTGGCCTGCCGCAGGTCGCCGTGGATGGCCTGGGCCTTGATCCCTTCCTTGACGAGGTTCTCGACGAGGCGGTCGGCGCCCCGCTTGGTGCGCACGAAGAGCAGCGACTTCTCCTGGCTCCGGCAGATGGCCGCCGCCACCTTGACCTTGTCCATCTGGTGCACCTGCAGGAAGCGGTGCTCCATGAGGGTGACGGTCTGCGTGGTCGAGGCGACCTCGTGGAAGACCGGGTCGGTCAGGTAGCGCTTGACCAGGCGGTCGACCGCACCGTCGAGCGTGGCGGAGAACAGCAGCGTCTGGTGCGACTGGTCCAGGCGGCGGAGCACCCACTCGACCTGGGGCATGAAGCCCATGTCCGCCATGCGGTCGGCCTCGTCGAGCACCAACGTCTCGAGTTCGTCCACCGCCAGCTCGCCCCGGTCGCCGAGGTCGATGAGGCGACCGGGCGTGGCGATGATCAGGTCGACGCCCTTGCGGAGCTTGGTCACCTGACGGTCGATGTCGGCGCCGCCGTAGACGGCAACGGCATGCAGCCCCAGCCTCTTCGCCAGCGGAGCCAGGACGTCATGCACCTGCACGGCGAGCTCGCGTGTCGGGAGCAGGACGAGTGCCAGCGGCCTGGCGGGGCGTGTGGCCGGCGCTGGTCCCTGCGCATCCCGCGTCGCCTTGGCCCGCTGCAGAAGCGGGACGCCGAAGGCGAGGGTCTTGCCCGAGCCGGTCTTGGCCTTGCCGCACACGTCGCGCCCGGCCAAGGCGTCGGCGATCGTCAGGGCTTGAATCGGAAACGCGCTGACGATGCCTTCATCGGCCAGCGCGTGAGTCAGTTCGGGTGAGACGCCGAGGGACTCGAAAGTCCGGGCTGTCTCGTATGTATCGTCGCCGGAGACATCACTGTCCCTCGAGGTGACGCCGGCGTGCGCGCCGGCCAGGGCATCAACGGTCATGGACCCGCTCTCTCTGTTGTACGGCGGGGCTGTGCGCCATCCAGAGGAGTGAAAGTCAGCCCCGACGCACCGGCCCCCGCCGGTGGTCGCACGCCTATTGTACCAGCCCAGGGCCGGTCAGCGGCGCGACCCTGTGCCAAAGTGAACCGTCCTGCACGACGATCGACGATCCAAGGAGAGCCGCCATGGCCAAACTCGAGGCGGGAGCAACCGCCCCCGCATTCACCCTGCCTGACCAGGACGGCAAACCGGTCAAGCTTTCGGACTTCAAAGGCCAGCGGGTGATCGTCTACTTCTACCCGGCCGACGACACGCCGGGCTGCACCAAAGAGGCGTGCCAATTCAACGACAACCTCAAGACCTTCGAGAAGGCCGGTGTGGCGGTGCTCGGGATCTCACCGGACAAGGCCGAGAAGCACGTGAAGTTCCGGACGAAGTACAAGCTCAAGTTTCCGCTCCTCACCGACGCCGACAAGAAGGTGATGGAGAAGTACGGGGCCTGGGGGGAGAAGACGATGTACGGCAAGAAGACGGTGGGGACCATCCGCTCGACGTTCTTGGTGGGCCCGAACGGCAAGGTCCAGCGAGCCTGGTACCACGTCCGAGCCGACGGGCACGCGGCCAAGGTGCTCGAGGAGATCGCCGAAAGCTGA